>NZ_CP150147.1:4800000-8241058 GCF_037963255.1 Paenibacillus sp. FSL H8-0259 | reverse complement strand
AGACTGTCACTCCTTTAAATCTTCCAAATGTGGCATCAGCCATGAAGTGGAAATGTCGAAGAAAATGGGTTGTTGCTGAATCTTATCCCCAATATGCAATATCAAGAGACAAAAAAATATGGATAAATTTGAATTGTTCACAACTTTATCCACAGCTTGTTGATAATATAGAGAACAAACAAATCTATTCACATTCAAAAGTAATACCATCATAGCAAAACCCCCCTTGTTTTTCAATGAGCCACGCTATTTTATCCACAAATTCAATCACTTGTGTATAATTTTTAGGAACACCACTACATATTGTTGATAAATTGTTTACCGTTCGACAGTTTCCGTCATGGCTTCGATATTTTTATACACAGGTTGTGCTCAGTTGTGAGCAGTCGACTATTTTTTTTGATCACAGGTGGATAACTATAATGTCCTGTGGATTACTTTTTGAGACAAAAGGGCTGTGGATAAGACGCGGAGGCCGAATTTTGGAGGGACGGAAGCAATCTGGGGATAGATAGACAGCAGCAGCTGAAGAGACCTGTGGAGAAATAAAAAAGAGGGAGGAAGGGGACAAGGTTGACTTTTGCCTTGATTATGTGTTTAAATATATAAAGGTGTTTTCTGTGAGGATATGTCTCCAAATTTAATTGATAATACTTGTAGATACTGTCCCTACTCTAAGGACGGCTTAGTCCGTTTCTGCTTATATGACAGTAATTAAGTTCCTGTAAGGGAGGTGCAATACATGAGACCGACGTTCAGACCGAATGTGAGCAAACGCAAAAAGGTGCATGGTTTCCGCAAAAGAATGAGCACGAAAAACGGCCGCAAAGTGCTGGCAGCCCGCCGCTTGAAAGGCAGAAAAGTTTTGAGTGCGTAAGTTAGGCCACTTAGGGACCACTGCGGTGGTCCTTTTTTACAAGATGAGAATTCAATGGGGTCCCCATAAAGTACCTGAGTAATCATCGAAGCAAAGCCCCACTTTGTGGGGTTATTTTACATGGGATCCCCGCAAAAGTTACGGATCACGCTTCACTACAGAGCCGCACTTTGCGGGGCTTTTTTTGATTGTTATATAAGGAAGGAAGAGGATGCCCGGCATTTTTCCCTTCTATATATAGCGCAGAATTGGATGCATCTCCTCAGAGCGGGAGGACCACTGTTATTCTGCAGCTGCAACAATAAAAGTTTGGCTCTGCAGAGGATGATAGCGCTACTGCGGGGTTTTTTTGAAAGATGAAAATGTATACGCTTTGCATTATGAAGGAGCCTTATCTTTCCGCTGAAACAGATGCCGTTTATGGCATCACCTGAATGACTATACTAATTAGAAGATGAAATTCCGGAGCTTACGCGAAATCCGGTATTTGAATAGGAGAGTCCCGTGCACAAAAGTCTACGATTACGAAACCGTGCCGACTTCAGCCGCGTATACCGCCATGGGAAGTCATTTGCGAATCATCAATATGTGGTGTACTGGTTTCCCAGAAAAGAGGTGGAGCGTTTCCGCGTAGGTATATCTGTCAGCAAGAAGGTTGGAAACGCCGTGGTACGCAACCGTATGAGGCGGCTGGTAAAGGAAATTGTCCGTCACCATGAGCCGGAAATTATCGGGGGTCTGGACATCGTGTTCATCGTAAGAAAAGGAGCTCTCTCCAAGGATTACGGCGAGCTCGAGAAAAGCGTGCTGCATGTGCTTCGCAAAGCCAAGCTGCTCAAGGCTTTGCACAAGTAAGAGGGGCACAGGGGGCTTGTTTATTTGTATCCATAATTATGTTATGATTTACGGTGCAATGGAATGTTTATGAGAGGGGTTTTGAAGTGTCTCTAATGAAGACTAAGCGAGGAAAAATGTTTCTTCTCCTCGGGTTAATGGTTCTAATGATTGCTGTTCTGTCGGGGTGTTCTCCGTCTGGGGCGGCATCAGTGACGCACACTACGGAAGATTTGAAAAATGGAGGCTTCTGGCAGAGTAATGTCGTCTATTATTTCGCCATTGCACTGGATACTTTCGCGAAGTGGTTTAATGGCCAGTACGGATTAGCCGTACTTGTAATGGTTATCATTGTGCGTACGTTAATTTTGCCGCTTACCATGAAACAGGTTAAGAGTTCACGTGCGATGCAGGCCATCCAACCGGAACTTGAGAAGATTAAGAAAAAATATAAAGATGAGCCCGAAAAGGTACAGCAGGAAACGATGCGCCTGTTCCAGGAGAACAAGGTAAATCCGATGGCAGGCTGTCTGCCGCTGATCGTGCAGATGCCGATCTTCATCGCCCTGTACAACTCGATCTATTACAACCCGGATCTTAGATTGCATGACTTCCTGTGGCTGCAGCTCGGCAAGCCCGATCACCTGTTCATTCTGCCGCTTCTTGCCGCTGCTACGACATTCATTCAGACCCGTATGATGACCAAAATGAACCCGGTACAACAGCAGGGTCCAATGCAGTTCATGATGATGGTATACCCGGTTCTGATTTTCATCATGTCCTACAACTTCCCGTCTGCGCTTCCGCTGTACTGGTTCTATAGCAATCTGTACACCATTATTCAGAACTACTTCTTGTACCGCAACAACGATAAACATAAAGCGGCTATTGCCGCTGCAAGTGCCACCGCTAACGCTACTGCGGGTAACGGCAAAGCCAAAGAAGTGAATTTGACGAAGAGCAAGAACAGCAACAATAACGCCCGCAAAGATGTTACTCCTGCTGCAAAAGGTAATAGCAGCAAAGGGAAGAAGGGGGTCAAAAAGTCAAAATGAGCAAAGTCGTCGCGACAGGGAAAACCATTGAAGAAGCTGTAGAACGGGGACTTAACCAGCTTGGAGTTCAGAAGGACCGGGTAACGGTCAACGTACTTGAACAGCCGTCAAAAGGATTCCTTGGATTGATCGGTGCGAAGGGAGCCAAGGTAGAATTGACCTTGATCTCTGAAGCCGCACCGGCATCAGCGGCGAGTGCTCCGCTACTGTCTCAGCAGTCAACAAGAGAGAGCAAACCAGAGGCGATCAGCGGCGTACCGCGCCAGGATTCCGGACAACCGGTGGAGGAAGCTTACCAACAGGCCGTTCATTTCATTGTGGATGTCGCCAAGAGCATGGGGCTCGAGGTGGAAGTTGAAATCGTTCATACCAAGGAATCAACTGTTCTGCAAATATCCGGTCCGGATCTCGGGCTGCTGATCGGCAGAAGAGGACAAACTCTCGATGCTCTGCAGTATTTGGCTAATATTGTTGCCAACCGCTATTCCGACAGCTTCATCCGCCTTGTGCTGGATGCGGAGAACTTCCGTGAACGCCGCAAGAAGACGCTTGAGGAATTGGCGGACCGGCTCGCGGGACGTGTAGTCCGGACCCGTAAAGAGGTCGTCCTGGAACCCATGTCCCCGCAGGAACGCAAGATTATTCATTCCAGATTACAAGATCACCGGCAGGTTAACACGCTTAGCAAGGGTGAAGAACCGAACCGCCGCGTCGTTATAACATTGAAGTAGATCTATATGCCGCAATGACTCCTTGACCTATGCGAGGAGTCATTGTTTTTTTGAAATATAACAATTTATATGGTTCGCGAAATATATTACCCTTATATTTCCCGCTGAAACGTATGCCGTCCTTTGGAGGACGGCTTAACCGTTTCCACTTGAAGATACAAATAAGAAAAGATCAAGTCAGAGGTGAATAACAACATGCTTAGTGACACTATTGCTGCTGTATCGACGGCTCTGGGCGAGGGCGGAATTGCCATCATCCGGGTTAGCGGACCGCAGGCTATCAGCCAGGTTGCTCCATTGTTCCAAAGCCGTATCCCCCTTACGGAAGCTGAATCCCATACTGTGCATTATGGACATATTGTAAGTCCGCTGGATGGGGAGCGGATGGAAGAAGTGCTGGTTACGGTTATGAAGGGACCGCGTTCTTTTACAACGGAAGATGTAGTGGAGATCAGTGCCCATGGCGGCGTAATCTCTGTAAGAAGAGTGATGGACCTGCTGCTGCAGCAGGATATCCGGCTGGCTGAGCCGGGGGAATTCACCAAACGTGCTTTTCTGGGCGGACGGATTGATCTTTCGCAGGCGGAGGCTGTTATCGACCTGATTCGTTCCAAATCAGACCGTGCCTTCTCGGTTGCGCTTAAGCAGGTTAGCGGTTCTCTATCCGCACGGATTCATGAGCTTCGGCACACTCTTATTGAGATGCTGGCTCATATTGAAGTGAACATTGATTATCCGGAACATGATGTGGAATCCTTAACTGCCGATTTCATCAAGGACAAGAGCCAAGAGGTTATGGAAGGCATTAACAAGCTGCTTCGTACAGCTAATGAAGGAAAGATTCTGCGCGAAGGGATTACAACAGCAATTGTAGGCCGGCCTAATGTCGGCAAATCCTCCCTGCTTAACGCGCTTGCCCGCGACAACAAGGCGATTGTAACCGATATTCCGGGAACAACGCGTGATGTAATAGAAGAGTATGTTACGATTAATAATATTCCCCTGAAGCTGCTGGACACTGCCGGTATCCGTGAAACGATGGATGTGGTAGAAAGAATCGGTGTGGAACGTTCGAAGGCGGCTTTTAGCGATGCGGATCTGATTCTGCTGGTGCTGAATGCCAATGATGAGCTGCATGAGGATGAACTGGCACTTATGGAACAAATCCACGGTAGACAAGCCTTGGTCATCATGAATAAAATGGACTTACCGTCCCGTCTGGATACGGATAAGCTGCGCTCTTTTTTTGACGAATCGAGCATTGTACCGATGTCTGTGCTGGAAGAGGAAGGACTGGATAAACTGGAAGAGGCGATCTCGGCACTCTTTTTCGGAGGCAAGCTGGAGTCGGGTGACTTGACTTACGTAAGTAATGTAAGACATATTGCCCTGCTGAAGAAGGCGCATAAATCACTTCAGGATGCCTACGAAGCTGCGGAGATGCTTATTCCTATAGATATGATACAGATTGATGTGCGTCTGGCCTGGGAGCAGCTCGGTGAGATCGTTGGAGATACGGCTGCGGATTCTCTGCTGGATCAGATTTTCTCGCAGTTCTGCTTAGGCAAATAAAAGGAGGGAACAGTTATGAATTATGATGGAGGCAGCTATGATGTTGTCGTCATTGGCGCCGGACATGCCGGCTGTGAAGCGGCTCTGGCTGCTGCACGGATGGGCTGCCGCACACTGATGATCACGATTAACCTGGATATGGTGGCCTTCATGCCATGTAATCCATCCATTGGCGGACCCGCCAAGGGCCATGTAGTGCGTGAAATTGATGCGCTGGGCGGGGAAATGGGCCGCAATATAGATAAGACTTTCATTCAGCTGCGGATGCTTAATACCGGGAAAGGACCTGCTGTCCATGCACTTCGTGCACAGGCAGACAAGTTCCTCTATCAGCATGCGATGAAGGAAACGATGGAAAAGACGCCAAACCTGACACTGCGCCAGGGCATGGTGGAAGAACTGATTGTTGAGGACGGCCGCTGTGCCGGGGTTGTTACGAAGACCGGAACCATATATCACAGCAAAACTGTTATCCTGACGACCGGAACCTATCTGCGCGGCAAAGTGATTATGGGTGAACTGACTTATGAGAGCGGACCGAACAATCAGCAGCCGTCCGTACGGTTGTCGGAGAATTTGCGTGAGCTTGGATTCGATCTTGTCCGCTTTAAGACAGGAACACCACCGCGTGTGCATAAGGACACGATTGATTTCTCCAAGACAGAAATCCAGCCGGGCGATGATAAACCGAAATTCTTCTCTTTTGAAACCAAGTCATCAGATAATGAACAGCTGCCTTGCTGGCTGACTTACACATCACCGGTCACACATCAGATTATTAATGACAACCTGCACCGGGCACCGATGTTTACCGGAATTATTGAAGGAACAGGTCCTCGCTATTGTCCATCGATCGAAGATAAGGTCGTGCGGTTCAGCGATAAATCACAGCATCAAATCTTCCTTGAGCCTGAAGGTAAAAACACATCGGAATACTATGTACAAGGTCTGTCTACAAGCCTCCCTGAGGATGTACAACTGGCAGTGCTGCGTTCCATTCCCGGTATGGAAAAGGTTGAAATGATGCGTAACGGCTATGCCATTGAATATGATGCGATGGTTCCAACACAGCTCTGGCCTTCCCTTGAAACCAAACGGTTGCCGGGACTGTTCACAGCAGGGCAAATCAACGGTACCTCCGGTTATGAGGAAGCTGCAGGGCAGGGTGTAATTGCAGGCATTAACGCAGCGCGTAAAGTACAGGAGAAGGAGCCGGTGGTGCTTGACCGGTCCCAAGGTTATATCGGTGTGCTGATTGATGATCTCGTCACCAAGGGAACCAATGAACCTTATCGTCTGCTGACTTCGCGTGCGGAATACCGCCTGCTGCTCCGTCATGATAATGCGGACCTGCGCCTGACTCCAATCGGTTATGAAATTGGACTTATTCCAGAGCAACGGTATGAGGCATTCCTTGATAAAAAAGGACGAGTGGACCGTGAAATCATCCGCCTGCAGGAAACGAAGGTTAAACCTGTTCAAGTAAATGAAGCTCTTGCCGGATATGACTCTGCACCGATTGTTGACGGAAGCAATCTGCTAACCTTAATGCGCCGTCCGGAGCTTGCCTACAGCTTCGTAGATATGATATCGCCTGCCCCAGAAGAACTGGACGAAGATATGAAGGAGCAGGTTGAGATTCAGATAAAGTATGCCGGATATATTGAGAAACAGCTCCAGCATGTTGAGAAGCTGCAGAAGATGGAGAAGAAGAAGATCCCTGAAGATATCAACTACAATGAGATTCATGGACTTGCGATGGAAGCCCGGCAAAAGCTGACCAAGATCGCTCCAATCTCCATCGGCCAGGCTTCGCGCATCGGAGGAGTAACACCGGCGGATATCTCGATTCTGCTTGTACATCTGGAGCATTATAACCGTGTGACAGCGGCGAAAGGATAATCTATGGATACTACGGCAGCCCAGTTCACCGCTCTGCTCAAGGAGCGCGGACTACAGCTCTCAACGAAGCAGTTAGAACAATTCGAACTATACTTCCAGGAATTGATTTCCTGGAATGAGAAGATGAACCTTACAGGTATTACGGAAAGAAGTCAGGTGTATACGAAGCATTTCTACGACTCTCTATCTCTGGCTTTCTATCTGAATATGGATGAAACCAAGAGTCTTGCTGATATCGGATCGGGTGCAGGGTTTCCTGGAATTCCGCTGAAGATTTGTTTCCCGCATCTGAAGCTGACGATTGTAGACTCACTCAGCAAACGGATCTCTTTTCTACAGCATGTATGTAACACCCTGGGCCTGACTGGCGTACAACTGATCCACGGACGTGCCGAGGATGTCGCCAGACAGTTTGTACACCGTGATGCTTATGATGTGGTGACTGCACGTGCAGTTGCCCGCCTATCTCTTTTGAATGAACTTTGTCTTCCGTTCACACGCAAGGATGGAATCTTCGCCGCAATGAAGGGGAGCGACCCGGCTGAGGAATTGGCAGAAGCCACACGCAGCTTCAAGGAACTTCGCGCTGAACTGCAGAAGGTGGAATCCTTCAGCTTGCCTATTGAAGAATCCGCCCGGCATATTATTCTCGTACGTAAGACCGGGGCAACACCAGCGAAGTATCCGCGTAAGCCAGGCGTGCCTGCGAAGTCGCCCCTTGTATAATTGTTTCACGTGAAACAATCAAAATCATATTTACGAAACCAGATCAAGCTCATGCAGAATGGGCTTGATCTTTTTTTATGAGATTTGTGGTATATGCCCCCATCAACGGCATTTTCACCTGTGCCATAACATATAACCTCAAGACTGGACCATATAGAGTTTATTTGTGAATAAGGGGACCCAGGGGGACCTTTAGGCAGGAAAAATAGGTCTATATGGAGAATAGGATTATGAGCAGAAAAGTGATAGAATACTATAGTAAGACTTTTTATAGAGAAGACTCTTCTGCTACTCTGTTACTACCCTGGTTACAGAGAAATGAAGGTCAGAAATATGGCTAGGCTGTTCTTGAATTAAAGAGCTGATCAGCGATCTGATTCATTCTTTAATTGTAGGGAAAGTGACTATGAATAGGATAGATGCTTTTCTCACGCTGTACGATAGGCTTTTCGCAAGAAAGGTTAGAAGGATCGTACTATAACGAAATTAGGTGGTTATGAACGGAATGAAAGAACAATTCACCAAGCTTTTTGGATTTACCGAGCGGAGCAGCGGAGAAGAGATCAAACAAATCCCGGTTCATGAGGTTATCAGCAGTCCATATCAACCACGGACGATATTTGATGATGACAAGATAGATGAGCTATGCCAGACTATCAAAACTCATGGAGTTATCCAGCCGATCGTTGTGCGTATGCGTGATTCCCAGTATGAAATCATTGCCGGTGAAAGACGTTGGCGGGCGGTCAAAAAGCTGGGCATGGAGACTATTCCAGCTCTTGTACGCGAATTCAATGATTCACAAGCAGCTTCAATTGCACTGATAGAGAATTTGCAACGTGAGGGTCTGACTTCTATTGAAGAGGCAATCGCCTATCAGAAGCTGATTGATCTGCATCAATTGACGCAAGAGAGTCTGGCCCAACGGCTTGGCAAAAGTCAGTCAACGATTGCCAACAAAATTCGCTTGCTGAATTTACCGGAGGCAGTCAAAGTTGCACTAATGGAAAGAAAGATCACTGAGCGTCATGCGCGTTCGCTTTTGTCTCTGGACAGTGAAGAGATGCAGATGAAGGTGCTGGCTGAGATTATCTCCAAAGAGCTCAATGTGAAGCAAACAGAAGCACGTATTGCATTCTATAAAGCCGTTACACAGACTAAGAAATCAAAACGGGTATCCTATACAAAAGATGTTCGTCTCGCTCTTAATACCATTCGCCAATCCATAGACATGGTGTCCGGTTCGGGGATGGAAATCAAGACCTCCGAGAATGACCGTGGCGATCATTATGAGATTGTTATTCAAATCCCAAAAAGATAAATGGTTTCAAAAGCTGAAGGCGGCCCTGAGGTGATTGGCCGCCTTTTCTATGACTAGCTCCAGACGTTATCACACATACACTTTATGGATAAGTTAATGTATATTTGTCTACACTTCCCGCACATGTGATGCCGTAGTATACAAATCATTATGCCAATACAACTCATGACCTTACAAGATGATTCTTTCTAACAATTCGAGGTGAAATAAGTGTCCAAGATTATTGCCATAGCAAATCAAAAAGGCGGGGTCGGTAAAACAACAACCTCTGTAAACCTGGGTGCCGGCATGGCTACTTTAGGGAAAAGAGTGCTGCTTGTTGATATTGATCCGCAAGGCAACACTACGAGCGGCGTTGGCGTCAACAAAGCGGATGTAGCAAATTGCATTTATGATATTCTTATTAATGAAGCAAACCCGCAGGAAACGATATTGGAGACTCAAATCGAAGGCCTTCATATCATACCGGCTACTATTCAATTGGCGGGTGCGGAAATTGAATTAGTCTCTACCATATCCAGAGAACTAAAGCTGAAGAAGGCTCTAAATGCGGTCAAGGCGAATTATGATTACATCATCATCGATTGCCCTCCATCATTGGGCATTCTTACCATTAATTCTCTGACAGCAGCGGATTCAGTCATTATACCGATTCAATGTGAATACTACGCGCTTGAAGGGCTAAGCCAACTGCTTAACACAGTAAGACTAGTGCAGAAGAATCTTAACCCTCACCTTAAGATAGAGGGGGTACTGCTCACTATGCTTGATGCCCGGACCAATCTGGGGATTCAGGTGATTGAAGAAGTGAAAAAGTACTTCCAGGAGAAGGTATATAGAACCATTATTCCGCGTAATGTCCGCCTAAGTGAAGCGCCTTCACACGGACAATCCATTATTACTTATGATTCCCGTTCCAAAGGAGCGGAAGTGTATTTAGAGTTGGCAAAGGAAGTGATTTCTTATGAGTAAGCGCCTAGGCAAAGGCTTGGATGCTTTAATACCTTCTTTATCCATTAACGAGGATGACAAGGTTGTAGAAATACCCTTGTCGCAGTTAAGAGCCAATCCGTATCAGCCGCGTAAAGATTTCAACGAAGAAGCTATTCAGGAGCTGGCTGAATCTATCAGACAGCATGGGGTTATTCAGCCAATCATTGTCCGCAGTGTATTGAAGGGGTATGAGATTATTGCTGGTGAACGCCGGTTCCGTGCATCCCAATATTGCGGCAAAGCAACGATCCCTGCGGTGGTCCGCAGCCTGAGCGACCAGCAGGTTATGGAGATTGCCCTGATCGAAAACCTGCAGCGTGAGAATCTAAACGCAATGGAAATTGCGGTTGCATATCAAGGGCTAATGGATCAATTTGCTCTTACCCAAGAAGAGCTATCACTGAAGGTGGGGAAGTCCAGATCCCATATTGCCAACTTCCTGCGGCTGCTTAGTCTGCCAGAGGAAGTGAAGGATTATGTTTCACGTGGAACAATTTCTATGGGCCATGCCCGGGCAATTGTAGCGCTGAAAGATCCGGAGACGATAAAGCAATTAGCTGAACAGTGTGTGGAACAGCAGTGGAGTGTGAGAGAGTTGGAAGAGGTAGTGAAAAACCTCGACCGCAAACCTGCGAATGGGATCAAAGCTAAGGTGGTCAAACGCGATCCTTATATTGATAACGTTGAGGAAGTATTGCGGGAACGCTTCAAAACAACCGTTAAGATTAAGCAAGGTAAGGAAAAAGGAAAAATAGAATTAAATTATTACAGTGCCCAAGACCTGGAAAGACTGCTGGAGTTGCTCGGGAACTGATTTGGATATTTGTGCCGAAAACATATCCTGAGATATCCCTAAAACGGATATGGAGGGATATGTTTTTTAAACGGAAAATAGTGAGGTGAAGAGATGGAGAGACTGGTTTATCTGGATCATGCAGCAACCTCGTGGCCTAAGCCGCCTGCAGTGGCTGCTGCAATGGTGGATGCTCTGGAGCATTCAGGGGCAAATGCCGGACGCGGTAACCACTCGCTGGCGATAGGTACAGGGCGCGTGCTGGTGCGGGCACGGGCTTTGCTGGCTCAACTGTTCGCTGTCTCCAATGCTCAGAATATTGCCTTTACCCATAACACAACCATGGGGCTAAATATGGCTATTAAGGGTACACTTCAACCAGGGGATCATGTGATTTCAACGATGACAGAACATAACTCTGTACGCAGACCCTTAGAGTATTTGCGCCGGACAATAGGTATTGAAGTGGATTATTTACAGGTGGATGGTGAGGGGCAGGTTGATCTGCTAGAACTTCAAAAATCATTCCGCCACAATACCAGAATGGTGGTTTGTAATCACAGTTCCAATCTGCTCGGGAGCATACTTCCTCTTGGAATTATCGGCGATATGGCCAAATCACACGGAGCTGTGTTTCTGGTGGATGCTGCTCAGAGTGCGGGCTCGCTGGATATAAATGTGCCGGAAATGAATATCGATCTGCTGGCTTTTCCGGGGCACAAAGGGTTGTTGGGACCTCAAGGCACCGGGGGGCTGTATATATCGCCACACTTAGATCTGGAACCTCTGATGCACGGCGGAACAGGCAGCCAGTCGGAAAATAGTGATCAGCCCATGGTGCGGCCTGACCGCTATGAAGCTGGCACTCAGAACGCTGTTGGTGTAGCCGGGCTGCTGGCGGGTGTGAAGGAGATACTGGCCATGGGAACGGAACGGATTCATATGCAGGAGTGGGAGCTGACGCAGAGGCTGATGGAAGGCTTGGCCTTCATCCCGGGGATTAGGATTCTCGGCCCTGGCCTGGGCATTCAGCGCAGCGGAATTGTCGCGTTTGTAGTGGAGGGACAAGAGTCAGCGGATATTGCCCATCGCCTGGACCGTGAATATAACATTGCAGTGCGTGCAGGCATGCATTGTACGCCGCTGGCCCATAAAGCCGCAGACACTTTGGAGAGTGGTGCGGTGAGGGCGAGTGTTGGTGTAAGCTCGACAGAAGAGGATGTTAACAGATTGCTGGATGCCATGGCCGAAATGTATGGTGCTTCACGAACAAGATAACAAGTGGACATGGCGTTGGCGTCCTTTTTAAAGGACGGTACCGTTCGGCGGGAAATAGAAGGATAGCTATCATGTGAAACCTGATGAATTTTTATATTTAGACAAAGGATGGTCCATATATGTCGGAATTAAATGAAGTAATAAGTGAACAGCTGTCGGTGTTCATTATGGGTTTTGCAGTGATAATTATTCTGCTGGCAATTGTTCTAATTATTCAAGGTGCCAAGATCCGCAAGATGCGGCGCAGATATGAAGCGATGATGACCGGGAACGGCATTGAGGATCTGGAGAGCCTGCTGGTAAACCTGAAGAACCAGGGAGATATGCTGGAGGATGGTCAGCGTGAGCATAAGGCAATGATTGAAGCCGCACAAGCCAAAATGCGGGGGATGAAGTCCAAGGTAGCCATGAAACGCTATAATGCCTTTGGAGAGCGCGGCAATGATCTGAGCTTCTCGCTTGCCATTCTGGATGACAACCATAGCGGAATTGTGCTGAGCAGCCTGCACAACCGCGAGAACTCATATATATACTCCAAGCCGCTTGAAAAGGGAGAGTCGCAGTATCCTCTGTCTCCAGAGGAGAAGGAAGTTATTGCTCTCGCGCTGCAGCAGATCTAGCATGAAGGTTCCATTGCTTAAGTGCGGAGTATAGGCTGGAAGCAATGATATCGGATAATCTCATTACAAGGCTTAATCTCGTATTCTGCAGTACAAAATATTCCATGAAGCCGCCGACATTCACAATGCCTGTCAAATGGATATCGCCTACTGGCGGGAGTTGCTTGTTGACCCCTGCTCCCGGCCGGAGGGGGCCGTCTACGACCTGGATACAGCCAACGCTTGTTGACTGGCCCAGACAGGCATCAATTCCGATGATGAACGGGTTAGGGTGCTTCTGATAAATGAGGGAGAGAGTCTCCTCCAGGTTAACAGCATGAACTGGCTCGTCCAGCGTTCCGTAGAGATGGAATAAGGGGCTATGGAAGCGGGCAAGCGCAGTGCCGACCAGCGGTCCAAGTGAATCACCGGTAGAGCGGTCTGTGCCTACACAGACAATGACAATTGGTGTATCTGTACGTGTGCGTGAAAAGTGGAAAAGAAGCCGGTGGGTAATCGCAGAATAGATATCGGGATCAGCATGTGATATTTTTAAACAGGATGGTTCTTGCAGGGATGAAGCTTTAGAAGAGAAATTCATATGATCTTCCTTTCTGTTCTGATGATCCTAGTATATGGATGAAAGTGGCTTTTTATACTATGGCGGCAGTAGATAGGACGAATAGCCCAGAGGAGGCGCGGAGTGTGGAGGATGAACTGCTAATAGCCTTTGATTCGACCCAGCAGGCGCTGCGCGCTGAGATGCTGCTGGAATATGCGGAGATTGAAATTGATATATTTCCTACACCCAAGGAGATTACAGCCGGTTGCGCCATGTCGATCCAATTCTACCGGAATGCATTGGAAGAGGTGCGGGTCATTGTGGCGGAGCAGAATGTAGAGATACGCGGGATCTTTGCCAAATCAAGTGATGGTATTGGATATGTGGAGGTTGTGGAGAAGGAGGGGCAGGATGAATAACTGGATGCTGGAAGTGACAACACCGAGCGAGGCAGTCGAAGAAGCGGTCCGCTTTAAGGATAGAATATGGGAATGGATAACCAATGCAGATATGTGGGCAACCGTGCTGTTTTCCGGGGTACAGATTCTGCTGCTTTTTCTTGTGACCCGGGTGATTATTAAAGTAGTCTCGGGTGTTATCGACCGTTCCCTGGAGAGGGAGACGCGGGGAAGGCGCTTAGCGAATAACCGCCGATTCTCAACAGTAGGCGGACTTATGAAAAATGTGGTTGCCTTCATCTGTAATTTTGTCATGATTATGATGATTCTGTCTGTATTCCAATTCGATCTGAAACCGCTGCTGGCCGGGGCCGGAGTTGTGGGGCTGGCGATAGGGTTCGGCGCACAAAGTTTGGTCAAAGATGTAATTACCGGTTTCTTCATCATCTTCGAGGATCAATTTGCAGTAGGCGATGTCATCCAGAGTGGAACCTATAAAGGTACGGTAGAAATGATTGGCCTGAGAACGACCCGGCTGCTGAGTGCGACAGGGGAAGTGCATATAATACCGAATGGCACGATTGTAAACGTTACGAATTATTCGCTGGCTAATGCCCTGGCGGTAGTGGATGTGCCTGTCAAAATAGAGCGGGGTTTAGAAGCAACACTTGCACTGATTGGAGAAGCGCTTAAGGGGATAGAGGAACGGAACCCCAGTGTAATTGACTATCCCAATGTACTGGGTATTCAGTCGATGAGTACTTCGGAGTATGTAATCCGGGTGGCGGCTACTTGCATGCCTAACGCCAGAGATTCCGCAGAGCGGCAGATTCAGAGTGATATTAAGCAGGCCCTGGAGCAGCAGAGCGCTTTGGAAGCAGCCAAGGCAGAGCAGGAGGCTCGTGTGCAGGCAGACAGGGAGGCAAGGGAGGCTGAAGCGGCTCAAGAGGAGGAACTCTCTGAGAGCGCCCGTAGAGCCCGTGAGGAGCAGCAGGCAAGTCCGAGAAGACAGATAGCTGCTGCGCAAGAGGGAGAGGAAGGGGAAGAAGAATAATGGAACGCAAAGTATTCGGGCTGGGTGATATTGTACAGATGAAGAAGCCGCATCCCTGCGGAACGAACGAGATGGAGATTATCCGTATGGGAATGGATATCCGGATTAAATGTACCGGCTGTCAGCATAGCGTCCTAATCCCCCGTGCTAAATTCGAAAAAAATATGAAGAAGGTTCTTCATTCTGCTGAGAGCGGAGCCGAAAACAATTAAGCTTGCAGCAGAGGTAAAGCGCTAGTGCAAAAAGCTTGCAATTGTAACTTTGGCATGATACAATAACTCTTGCTGCGGAGAGGTACCCAAGAGGCCCAAGGGGGCTGACTCGAAATCAGTTAGGCGTGTCACAGCGTGCGTGGGTTCGAATCCCACCCTCTCCGCCACTTCAGCATTATATACAATAACTACTATCCCTTCGTTCAGGTGACGAAGGTTTTTTTATTTCTGCATGAAGACATACAAAAAGAGAGACCTTTGCAGGTCTCTCTCCAGAGGCAGTACATCAATGATGTTTGGAAATCTCTGTTTGTAGCCGCTAAAGTGAAACAGGTTGTGCCAGGCTGCTTTTTTTAGGAGCGGCCTTTACTCTCCCCGGGTTACAATAGTTGCTGATTCAGAATCCCTGTGATTGTGTTCGTCTACGACGTTCAACGGAACCACACCTCTCTTTTGTACTGCCTGAGTATAGTATGTGCAGCCGGACAGGTTTTATACATGCGATTGATTAATTAATGCACGCGTGCTTTCTCGACTTTTTTCCACTTGCGGTTCTGGTTGGAGGTCTCAGGAAACGTGTCGCCCTTCTCCATTTCAATCCGCTTGGGATTCTGGATCTCGGTATGGAAGCTGCGCGCTTCGCCTACTTCTGTATAAACCCCCGGATTGGGGGCTTTATCGCCCTTTTCGTACTCTGTTTTCTCGCCCATAGTATGATAAGCCTCCTTCTGTAAAGTGGTGGAGCGGTTATATTGTGGCCTTGCAGAGACATCTTCATGTAATTAATATCGGTCCATGATCTGGTGCGTATGAATAAAGCTTGCATTCATCAGTGGGATTTGGTATATTGATTTGGTGCGAGTCTATGTTTGTGCTCGTTCCTTGCTCCTGACGTGATCAGGGGCCTCAGACCATAAGGAGGTGAAAATTATGCGCAAATATGAAGTCATGTACATTATTCGTCCTGACATTGAACAAGAAGCCGTTCAAGCAGCAGTCGAAAAATTCCAAGGCATCATCTCCAACGGCGGAGAAATTACAAAGCACGATGTGCAAGGTAAACGCCGTCTTGCGTATGAGATCAAGAAATTCCGTGATGGCGTTTATGTTTTGGTTAACTTCAATGCAGAACCTGCAGTAGTTACCGAATTGGAACGTCTCATGAAGATTTCCGACGAAGTAATTCGTTATCTCATTACGAACGACGTTGCCTAAGATATTGACAAGCTTTGTAACGAATCGCGCTATAAGGAGGGGATTGAATTGTTGAACCGTATCATTCTGATCGGTCGGTTGACCCGTGACCCGGAACTTCGTTATACTCCCGCTGGTGTTGCCGTAACGCAGTTTACGCTTGCCGTAGACCGCAATTTTACGGGCCAGAACGGTGAACGCGAAGCGGACTTTATCCCGGTAGTAACCTGGAGACAGCTGGCTGAGACCTGTGCCAATTACTTGCGCAAAGGACGACTGGCAGCCGTAGAAGGACGCATCCAAGTACGGAATTACGAGAATAATGAAGGTAAACGTGTATACGTCACTGAAGTTATTGCTGATAATGTCCGATTCCTGGAATCCTCGCAGAACCGTGAAGGCGGAAATGCACCAAGTGGTGGAAGTACTCCCGAAGAGCCTGCCTTTGGTGGCGGCGGTAACGGCGGTAACAGTGCACGCGGAAATAACAATAATTTCTCGCGTAACAACAATACTCAAGATCCTTTTTCAGGCGATGGAAAACCGATCGATATATCGGACGATGATTTGCCATTTTAATAAGGAAGGACTGAACTGAACATGGCTTTTAAACCAAGAGAAGGCGCGGACAACGACAAAAGACCGGCACGTCGTGGTGGACGCAACAAGCGTAAAAAAGTGTGCTACTTCACTGTGAACAAGATTACTCACATTGACTATAAAGACACTGAGCTTCTTAAGAAGTTCATCAGCGAACGCGGAAAGATTTTGCCGCGTCGTGTAACTGGTACAAGTGCAAAATACCAACGCGCTCTGACCATTGCTGTAAAACGCTCGCGTCAAATCGCGCTGCTGCCTTACACAACGGAATAGGACGTTTTATGAAGCAGCCGGCTAAGCCGGCTGCTTTTTTGCATGCATACAAAAGAAATACGCGGGCAAAAACTGTATAATAGGGGCAGAATACTAGCTATATAGATTGAACTTGAAAATATTCTCTGGAGTCACGGCAATCCCATAATAGAAAAAATACAAGTTCAATCTATATAGGCCATTTAAATAAAACTTGGAGGAATGAACAATGATCAGCGCAAGTCCTTACATCATTATTGAGCACGTGCAGGAGTCTGTGGAGTACTACAAGAGCGTTTTTGGCGGAGAGATCAAGGTTCTGAATGAACATAATGGCAAGCTGCTGCATGCTGAGCTGCATTTGGGGCAGACACTGATTCATTTCTCCGATGATTACGGCAAAGGTGCCAAGACAGAGAATGTAAGTGTTATTCTGGGGCTGGACAACGAAGATGAGATGCGGGCGATTTATGAGAAACTGAGCTCAGAGGGCGGGCAGGTCAAGGTGGAGCTGCAAAAAACCTTCTTCGGCGCACTTCATGGACAGGTTACCGACGGTAAAAACGGAATTACATGGGTAATGAATTGCTTTGCCGGCAATTGACAACCGGATTCCAGATGTAGTAAATTACAGGTATCCTATAACTAAAGGGGAAATTTTGATGTTGGTGAGCGTTCTTAACTAAGCAACTTCATATCATTCCGGCAGTAAGCCGCAGCGTGCTCCAATCATTGCCAGGAGCATGTCTTGTTAGACTATGTCCAGGTGACATGTCTGATTAGCCGCGGGCTGTAAGAATGAATGATTTAGTTAAGAACACATGCGAAGCGTCATGATGGCCTCTTTACGGCTATTATTCTCTTTGTGATTAACCGTGCTCTTTGCAGCACGGTTTTTTCTGTTTTCAGGAGCTTTTCATCCAGCGGGTGGGGCCAGTACCTGAAGCCGAAGAGGAGAATAGCAATCAAAAGAGGGCGAAGACTGCCGCAGTGGCGGGTCTTCGCCCTTTTTGCGTTAGGGAGCAGGCCTGAAATACAGGCATCTATACAAGGAGGAATCAGAGTGAATCTACAGAGTATGAACACCTTGGAATACGAGACAATCAAACAGGAATTAATGCGCCATGCCGTATCCTATGAAGGGAGAAGATATGTGAGCGAGCTTGCGCCGATGACCTATCTGCCGGCTATACACCGCGCACTGGATGAAGCGGACGAAGCCAAAGAACTGCTGGAGCGGGGGGCGAGTGTGCCCATTCCGTCACTGGAAGGCATTGAGTGGGTTCTGTCACTGCTTGGAACGGGTTATCTGTACAATGAGCAGGATTTTACCGCAGTATCCGTGTTCCTGCACAGCTGCGGACAGCTGCGCAAGTATATGGCATCCAAGGAGCAGAGTGCGCCGCGTATTGCTGCTTACGGAGCTTCTCTGCAGGAGCTGAGTTCTGTCAGGGATGAGATCGAACGTTGTATCCGGCTGGGTGTTATTGACGATCAGGCCAGTAAAGGACTGGAGCGGGTACGCAAACGGCTGGCTGTGGCCAAGGATCGACTGCACCGAAAGCTGGAGAGTATTATGGCGCGCCATAAGTCCATCCTTCAGGAGAGTCTGATCAGCATGCGAGGCGGCCGGTATGTGATTCCGGTGAAACGGGAGTATCACAAGCAAATCAAGGGTTCCGTGCTGGATCAGTCAACCAGCGGGCAGACCGTCTTCGTAGAGCCAGACGAGGTGGCCTCCCTTCAGGGGGAGATTGAGCTATTGTCAGCTGATGAAGCCCGGGAGGAAGGAATCATCCTAAGTATGCTGACAGGGCTGCTAGAGCAGGAACAGGCGGCTCTGCGGCTGAATATTGAAGTAACCGGCACCTATGATTTCATCTTCGCCAAGGGAAAGTATGCCAGGGTTCTTAATGCCCGGACGGTCTCACTGAATGAACGCGGCTTCCTGCGGATGAATGGAGGCAGGCATCCTCTGCTCAAGGATATGGTGCCGGTCAGTCTGGAGTTTGGTCAGGGCTACAAATCTCTGATCGTAACCGGCCCCAATACAGGCGGCAAAACAGTAGTACTCAAAACGCTGGGCCTGCTGTCGTTGATGGCGCAATCCGGTCTGCTGGTGCCGGTTGCGCCGGACAGTGATTTTACTGTGTTCAGCAATGTAATTAGCGTAATTGGCGATGGTCAGAGTCTGACGCAGTCGCTCAGTACCTTCTCTGCACAAATGAAGAGTATAGAAGGAATGCTTAGTGATGCCGGCAGAGGCGTACTTCTGCTGATTGATGAGCTGGCGGCAGGTACCGACCCCGGGGAAGGGTTCGCACTTTCGATTGCTATTCTGGAGGAGCTGAACCGTAAGGGTGCTAATATTGTGGTAACCACCCACTTCAACGAACTTAAGGTATTTGCTGCAGCTACACCGGGATTTCAGAATGCACGGATGGAGTTCGATAAAGAGACTCTGCAGCCGCTGTACCGGCTGACGATTGGCGAAGCGGGCGATAGCTATGCCTTACAGATTGCCGAGCAGCTCGGCATAAACAAACCGGTTATTGAGCGTGCCAAACAGCTTGTAGCCGAGCAGCAGGAGCATAGAGGCAGCCAGAGGCCGTGGAATAGCCCTTACAGACAGGAACAGAGTTCAAGAGCTGCTGATGCAGAGAAGAGGAACGCTGCGTCTCAGAGCGGCAATCCGGATCAAAACCGGGATGATGCAGCTGATGCGGGGCACAGCGTGCCGGCGGCGAAGCCCGATTTTGAAGTGGGAGATGCTGTTTACGTCACTACCCTGGGGCGCACGGGAATTGTATATATGAAGAAGGACAGCCGGGGGATGGTCGGAGTGATGATCCAGAAACAGAAAATAACCGTAAACCATAAGCGCTTGAAGCCATATCTGTCCAAAGAGGAGCTATATCCGGAGGATTATGATTTTGATATTATTTTCGAGAGCAAGGATACCCGCAAGAAGCGCAAACTGATGCAGAAGAAGCATGTTGAGGGCCTTAGCATCATACATCCCGAGGAGGAAAAATAAGTGTGATTACTCCAGAAGTCTGCCCGTCAGGGCAGGCTTTTTTCACATTTCACGGGGGCCTCTGCAGACCGAATAGAAATTAAAGGCTTCACTTTAGAGCCAATATTGGTTATCCTCTATTATGTGGCGTAGTCAAATGTCCATGAGCTGAACAATGAGAGTTATAGTAAAATTCAGTGTAGAAACCGCTTACATTAAAGCGCGATGGAACCCGGGAGGGAAGAAATATATGTCAAAACATATCATCGGCCGGCTAATGCTCCTGCTTATGCTTGCGGTGGCGTTGTCTGCATGCAGCGGGCCAAGCCCGGGCGCCGAGTCTTATATGACGCGCTTAAGCAAAACAGCCGATGAACCTATAGCAGGCGGGACAGTAACATATGGATATTCATCTGCGTTTCAGGGCAATTTCGAACCGGCCTTTATTGAAGGGGAAGACGATGCAAATGTGCTTGAATTCACTACGGAAGCCATGTTCAAAGTCAACGATGACCTGTCTACCGCTCCTAACATTGCCACTTGGCAGGAATCTGAGGATCATACGGTATTTACGTTCACCATTAAACCCGGTGTCCGCTGGCATAACGGCGATGAGCTGACCGTGGAGGACTGGAAGTTTGCCCTGGAGACCATCGCCAGCCCGGATTATCCGGGCTCCAGGTATTATAGCGTGGAAATGATTAAGGGAGCCGAAGCTTACCACCTGGGGGAGGCCAAGGAAATCACCGGACTCAAGGTGATGGACCCGTATACGCTGCGCATTACGATGAATTCAGCGCGGGCGAACATGATCGATAATCTGTGGGCCTATCCGATGAACAAGAGGTATTTCGAGGGCGTCGCAGTGAAGGATATGTTGGACAGTGATCAGGTCCGTAAGCAGCCTATTGGCACCGGTCCTTTCATGATTAAGGCTATTGTGCCGGGTGAGAGTGTCGAGATGATACGGTTCGATGACTATTATAAAGGGGAAGCTCTGCTGGACGGAGTAACCTACAAGGTCATTGACAGCAAGGACATGACGGCCCTGCTTGAAGCCGGAGACATCGATATCGGTACCCTTCCGCGGGATGCTTACCAGGCTGCAGGGCAGCTGAACAATGTGGAGATCAAAGTGACACCGGGGCTGTCTTATGAATATATAGGGTTCAAGTTTGGACACTGGGATGATGAGAGCGGCCAGGTGGTGATGGATAATCCCAAATTCCAGGATAAGCGGCTCCGCAAAGCGATGTATTATGCGCTTGACCGGCAAGGTATTATTGATAAATATTCCTATGGCCTGGGAACACTGATCGAGACTCCTATTCCCAGCTCAAGCTGGGCTAAGATCGATGACCAGGAAATAGATACCTATGCCTATCTTCCGGAGAAGGCAGAGACCCTGCTGGATGAGGCAGGATATCTCGATACGGACGGAGACGGGCTCCGCGAGGATCCAAGCGGTAAGAAATTCACGATTCATTACGACGCGATGTCCGGGAGCAAAACAGCAGAGGCGCGTACTGCAGCGATTCTGCAGAACTGGCATGATGTCGGCCTGAATGTTCAGTTAAACGGCGGCAGCCTGAAGGAGCTGAACAGCTTTTATGAAGCGGTAGAGTCCGATGATCCGTCCGTAGAGCTGTTTAACGGTGTATGGGGGCTGGCCAGCGACCCCGATCCTTCGGGCTTATGGCGGGCAACCGATTCGTGGAATTATCCGCGGTGGACGTCCAAGCGCAGCGAGGAACTCATCCGTGACGGGGTAAGCCTGAAAGCTTACGACCAGGATTTCCGCAAAGAGGTTTATTATGAATGGCAGAAGCTGATTAATGACGAGGTTCCGATGATCTTTTTCTCCGAACGCTCTAATATTACCGCGGTTAATAAACGCCTCCAGGGTGTATCTACGAACGCGCTCAGCAACATACGTGATCCGCAGAACTGGTGGATAAAGGAAATCGAATAGATAAATAATGACGGTCCGATCTGTTGCCTATGCAGGCAGTGCGGGCCGTCATTTTTAATTATTTTTTGGAAATGGGCATCAAAACGGACTTTCCTGCGTCATATACTTTAAGGAATACAGGCGGCTATCGCGCCGATGCTGTCGTTATTTGTTGTTTCTTTTTAGGTGTGAAGTGATTACAATAGAAATATTGTTTATGTGTCAAAGCAGTTTTCCAGGTTTATTCTACAATTAGAACGACCCGAAATCCCGGAAAGGGGGAACCATATCCTTAAGCAGGGCAGCGCATAGCAGCAAGAAGAGCCCAGTCATGACTGTCTGAAAGTCCAGGCAGGCATTATAAATAGAGCACGGCAATCACGGCAATCATATGTACAATCCACCATAAAGAAGGAATTATAATTATGAAAAAAATAAAAAAACTGAAGAAAAGATACATTGCACTCATTGTAGCCCTGGTCATTGTAGCCGGAGGATTTTTGTTCCAGAAGCCGCTCGCGGTGCTGGCCTTTGACCTCTTTTTGTCGGATCAGGTGGAAACCAAGCTGGCGGAAGAATCCTACCAGCCTTTGGACAATAACGGTACAACTACCACAACGGTTAAACCTGCCCCGGTAGTATACAAAAGCGACCCGTTCTCTTTAATGCTCCTGGGTACAGACCAGCGGGGCAATGAAGTGGCCCGGTCCGATACGATGATCTATGCCGTCATCCGTCCGGAGGATTATAAGATTCTGCTGATCTCAATCCCCCGTGACACGTACACGGAAATTATCGGGCATGGTGACAATAAGAAGGACAAAATCACGCATGCTTATGCTTTTGGCGGCCAGCAAATGGCTAAAGATACCCTGGAAGCACTGCTGGGCCATGATATTCAATATTATGCCACAATTAATTTTCAGGGCCTGAAGGATGCGGTTGACGCTATTGGCGGTGTTCCGCTGCCGATCAAGAAGGATATTGTCAACAAAGGTGCGGATCATGAGAAATTCACCATTAAGGCCAATAAGTCGAATTATAGTGGTGAAGAGGCGCTTAACTACACCCGTTACCGCGAGGATAGCGATTTCAACCGGACTAAACGCCAGCAGGTATTTATCGATGTAGTAGCGAATAAAATGTTATCAATCAGCCAAATCGGCAACATCCCGGAGCTGCTGGATATTATGGGCGATAATTTCAAAACAGACATACAGCCTTCCACGATTATCAGTCTGGCTAAGAAATTCATGGGCGGCAAGGATATGGATATCTCCAGCTTCACGGTGATGGGCGAAGGCGAACGTATCAATGGCGTGTATTACGATATTGTTGATGAAGAGGATCTGAGTGAAGCTAAGGCCATGATCGATAACTGGATGAATGCCAGCACACCAGTGGACCAGCTAATTGAACCAGGCAAAGCAGAGAATGCCCTGGAGCCTGCGGCTACAGCTACAGCCCAGTAAGGGCGGACGTGTACCTTCTGTCCCCCATAAAAACAGCAGCCATTCGCAAGGTTAATGGCTGCTGTTTATTGTCTTCATGGTATAATGAAGTGGAACGAATTGCTGTCTCAGGCGTATAACTACGGTGGGCCTTGCAGCACGGAAGGTAGAGCATCATTCCTTCGGAACTCTTTGAGGAGGATCAAGAGATGAATATTGCGTTTTTTTTACTTCCGAAACAGGAGGTAGCTTGCGTTACACTGGATTCGACGCTGCGCCAGACCTTGGAACGGATGGAGTTTCACCGCTATACCGCAGTGCCGATTCTGAACCGGAACGGGGAATATGCCGGAACAGTTACAGAAGGTGATTTGCTCTGGTACATGAAGGAGTCGGGCGGCGCCGTTACTTTTGAGAATGCTTCCAAATATCTGCTTAAGGATGTACCGCTGCGGATGAATAATCTGCCAGTATCCATTGATGCGGATATGGAGGACTTGATTAACCTGGCCAAAGTACAGAACTTTGTACCTGTAGTTGACGACATGAAACGGTTCATTGGTATTGTACGCCGGAGTCAGATCATCGAATATTGCGAAAAGGTTGTCTCGCGGCAATCCCAGGAATCGTTATAACCTCATCCATATGGCGACAAATGCTTAAGGAACCAAGGCCTGTATTTCCGGCGTAACGGAATGCGGGCCTTTTTTGAAAGGCAAAGGCAGGCACTGTGGACCCCTTCCGGTGTGCCTGTAAAGTCCATGAATCACACCCGGATCTAAGGCTCCGCTATGCGGATGATCCGGGAGGCTGGCGTCCGTGTGGCTCGGAAATATTTATGCTATAATGGAGAATAATGCTTTTTGCCGGAGGTAGAGAGACGTGCCCAATGTGCCGAAGGACCTGGACGTGGCCAAACGCGCCAAGGTAATTGAGTGGTTAAAGACCGAAGTAATCGATCAAGTCTCACGGTTATTCAAAGCGTTGTGGGAAGGCAGTACCGCCCGTGTAGGCGACAGCCTGGCCAGCCTGATTATGAGCTCATATATATTGGGGCGCAGACTTGGTATCCCTTATCGTGAACTGGATGACTTGCTGATGGAGAAGCTGAGAAAGCACAGGCAGGAAGGCCATCAGCTGGAAGAATGGTACCAGGATATATCTGCACTAGAAGAACATATGCGTAAGAGGTGAATACTGTTGAAATTTCGCTGGACATCTGTGGCTTGGAGCATAGCTTATCTGCTGCTGCTGTTATCCCTGTCCACCCCATTACTGCTTATCACGACGCTGTTTATGATTATCCCGGCCATTGTGCTCTTTACGACTCTTAGCACGAAGCAGTTTATTCTGCATATAGTGCCGGTCCTGCTGATTGTGGGCCTGATTACACCGTTTTACGTATTGATAGCTATTTATTTCCTGATACCGGCCCTTGTAATGGGACGCCGGTATAAGAAACGCGCATCAGCGATGTCTACGCTAATTGCCGGTATGGTCGCAGTATTAGGTGAATTCCTGCTGATTCTGTTAATCAGTACTACATTCCTGCAGTTTAACTTGTACGATTATGTATACGATGTTCTGCAGACTTATACGGACTGGCTGGCCACTATGGGGGCAAGCAATCCTCTGCTCTCCGAGATCACCATTTCATCGGATCAGATTGGCATGATGAGCTGGTTGACCATCCAGGCTATTCCGATGACGCTCATCCTTAGCGCATTCATCATAGCTGTCATTACGCATTCCATTGTCCGTCCGATTCTGAACAGCATGGAATACGCGGTGCCAAGACTGAAGCCTGCACGGGAGTGGAGACTGTCCAGAGCCTTCATCTGGTATTATCTGCTTGGCGTAGTGCTCAGCCTGCTCTTCGGCGGTTCGGACAGCGGCTTCATGCTGATGGTCTCGGCCAATCTGCTGCCGCTGCTGCAAATCGCATTCAAGATTCAAACCATCGGTTTCCTCTTCTTCCTCATACATGAACGGAAGTGGAGCAAGATAGTAGCGCTGCTGCTGGCGATACCTGTTATCGTCCTGCCGGGATTCTGGATTATCGGTGTTGTCGATCTGGCGTTTCCGCTGCGGGAGCTTGTGAAGAAATCGAAACGATAGGGTGAGAGCTCATGCCAAAATTTCTGCAAAGACGCTGGCACGGGTATCATACCGTGTGGGCGTTCTTGCTGCTGCTGGTCCTGATTATAGTGGTCAGTATCTATAACTGGGTCCTCGGTGTTTCCAGCCTCTTCCTGGCCGGCACATTGTGTTTCACCATGCTGCAGGCCGAGCTGTCGTTCCGCCGCAACCTTGTAGATTATATTAACGGCCTCTCCTTCCGCATTAAACGGGTGGAAGGAGAGGCTGTAAGTATGCTTCCCTTAGGGATTATCCTGTACAGTGAAGACCGTACAGTGGAGTGGAATAACCGCAATGCCAGCCAGATCTTCTCCCGCAAGACTCTTGTGGGTGAAGATTTGCAGGAGCTGATGCCCGATGTCATTGCTTCTCTGAAGAATATACCGCAGAAGCGCGAACCCGCCAAAGACGGTGCAATGAAGGATCACCGCCAGGAGATCACGGTCGATGACCGTTATTATCAGGTGGTGGTGATTCCAAGTGAACGTCTGCTCTATCTCTACGATATCACTGAGCTGGTGGTCCTGCGTGAGCGGTATGAGGAAGAAAAGCTGGCGATCGGTATTGTAATGATGGACAATCTGGATGAAGCAGCCCAGGGAATGGACGATCAGCAGCGCACGTCGCTGATCGCCAAGGTAGCCAGCGAGATTACGGAGTGGAGCAAGCAGTTTGAAGTCTATCTGCGCCGCCTGTCTTCAGAGCGGTATCTGATGCTGCTGAACCACCGCAGTCTCCAGGCGCTGGAGGAGAGCCGGTTCGTTGTACTCGATGAGGTCCGCGAGATGACGGCTGATCTCAAGGTGCCGATGACGCTCAGCATAGGCCTTGCCTATGGCTCGGAATCGGCCAGCGAGCTCGGAGCTCTTGCCCAGTCGAGTCTGGATATGGCACTGGGCCGGGGTGGAGACCAGGCGGCTGTGAAGGCGGGCCAGCGGCTCTCCTTCTACGGCGGCAAGAGCAATGCTGCAGAGAAACGGACGAGGGTACGGGCGCGGGTGATCGCCCACGCCCTGCGCGATTTGATGCAGGAGAGCGACCGGGTGCTGATTATGGGGCACAGGGTGCCTGATATCGATGCTGTAGGTGCGGCAATCGGCCTGCTCAAGGCCGCGCAGATGTACAATGTGGAAGCCAGTATTGTAATGGAGACGCCGAATCCGTCCATTACCCGCATGATGGAGCAGATCCGTAAGGATGAGGCGCTATACAAGACCTTCATCACGACAGAGCAGGCGCTGCAGGTCATGACGGAGCATACGCTGCTGATTGTTGTAGATACACATAAGGCTTCCATGACAATGGAGCCGCGGCTGGTGCAATACGCCAGCCGGATCGTAGTAGTAGACCATCACCGCCGGGGAGAAGAGTTCATCAATGATGCAGTGCTCGTGTATCTGGAGCCTTACGCATCTTCAACCTGTGAGCTGGTGACCGAGCTGCTGCAGTATATTCACGACAAGATCAAGCTCAGTCCGCTGGAGGCTACCATGCTGCTGGCGGGCATCACGGTGGATACGAAGCATTTCGCGCTGCATACCGGGTCGCGGACCTTCGAGGCAGCCGGATTCCTGAGGCGTGTCGGGGCAGATACGATTCTGATTCAGCGCATGCTGAAGGAGGATCTGCAGGAGTACATCTCCAAGGCGGAGATTATCAAGCATGCGCGGATGGTATATGATCATATCGCGCTGGTGGTTACTGCGCCGGGAATGAAAATCCCACAGCTGCTGATTGCCCAGACGGCGGATACGCTGCTGGGGATGACGAATGTGGTTGCCTCATTCGTGATCAGTGAGCGGCCTGACGGCCTGATCGGCATCAGTGCCCGGTCACTGGGGCGGATGAACGTACAAGTGGTTATGGAGAAGCTGGGGGGCGGCGGACATCTGTCCAATGCGGCTGTACAGCTTGAAGGAACCACTAAGGAAGCAGAAGCCAGACTGCTTGCAGTACTGGCCGAAATTGAATCGAAAGAGGGGCTATTCGAATGAAGGTCATTTTCATCAAGGATGTTAAGGGTCAAGGCAAGAAGGGGCAGGTTAAAGAGGTGTCGGAAGGTTATGCAGCAAACTTCCTGCTGCCGCGGGGACTGGTTCGTCCGGCTACCGACGGCAATGTGAAGACGCTGGAGAACCAGGCGGCAGCGGAACAGCGCCGTAAGGACCAGGAGAAAGAGGAAGCTGTTCAGCTCGGCAAGAAGATTGATGAGCTGACCTTGACGCTGAAGGCCAAAGCGGGCGAAGGCGGGCGTCTGTTCGGAGCAATCACCAGCAAACAGATCGGCGAAACGCTGGCGGCTACGCAGGGAATCGTGATCGACAAGCGCAAAATTGAACTGAGCGATCCGATCCGCCATGTAGGCACGTTCCAGGTAACAGTGAAGCTGCACACTGAAGTAAAGGCTAACCTCACGGTGCAGGTAACGGAGGAGTAGAATGGGTGGAGATCTCTTTTTCGATCGGGTTCCCCCGCAGAATCTAGAGGCAGAACAGGCCGTACTAGGTGCGGTTCTGCTGTCGGATGAAGCGCTTATTACCGCGATGGAGCGGGTGAATACCGAAGACTTCTACGACAAACCGCATCAGATGATATTTGAGGCGATGGTGCAGCTCGGAGAAGAGAGCCAGCCGATTGACCTGATTACATTGACATCCCGGCTCCAGGACAAGGGGGAGCTTGAGGATGTCGGCGGTGTCAGCTATTTGGCTAAGCTGGCGCATGCAGTACCGACTGCGGCCAACGTCGACTATTATGCACAGATTATAGAAGAGAAGGCGATGCTGCGGCGGCTGATCCGTACAGCAACGCAGATTGTCAGCGAAGGTTATACGGGCGGCGAAGATGTAGGCATCATGCTGAGTGATGCCGAGCGGCGGATCCTGGAGATCTCTAACCGCCGCAGCGGCAGCGGGTTCATTGCCATCCGTGATGTGCTGATGCAGGTATTCGACCGGGTGGA
This sequence comes from Paenibacillus sp. FSL H8-0259, assembly GCF_037963255.1. Taxonomy (NCBI): domain Bacteria; kingdom Bacillati; phylum Bacillota; class Bacilli; order Caryophanales; family Paenibacillaceae; genus Paenibacillus; species Paenibacillus sp. FSL H8-0259. The sequence continues at coordinate 8,212,586 of NZ_CP150147.1, read as the reverse complement.
GCTGCTCCATCAGAACAAGGGCGGCACTTCGGGGATTCCCTCCGGGTTTGCCGATCTTGACCATATGACGAACGGTTTCCAGCGTAACGACTTAATCATTGTGGCTGCCCGTCCATCCGTAGGGAAGACGGCATTCGCCCTCAATATCGCCCAGAATGTTGCGGTCCGTGCCAAAGAGACCGTAGCGATCTTCAGTCTGGAAATGTCGGCGCCCCAGCTGGTACAGCGTATGATCTGCGCAGAAGCCAATCTGGACGCCAATATTATGCGTACCGGTGATTTCAAAAGCGATGATGACTGGTCCAAGCTGACCATGGGTATCCAGTCGTTGTCCGAGGCTGAAATTTATATCGATGATACACCCGGGGTTACCGTTACAGATATCCGCGCGAAATGCCGCCGGCTGAAGAAGGAAAAAGGTCTCGGCATGATCGTCATCGACTACCTGCAGCTGATCCAGGGCCGCGGCAAGGCCGGAGAGAACCGCCAGCAGGAAGTATCCGAAATCTCCCGTACCCTGAAGCAGATTGCCCGTGAGCTGGATGTTCCGGTTATTGCCCTGTCCCAGCTCAGCCGTGGTGTGGAGCAGCGTCAGGACAAACGGCCGATGATGAGTGACCTTCGTGAATCGGGTTCGATCGAGCAGGATGCCGATATCGTAGCGTTCCTGTACCGTGACGATTACTACAATCAGGATACCGAGAAGAAGAATATTATTGAAATCATCATTGCCAAACAGCGTAACGGTCCGGTAGGCACGGTAGAGCTGGTGTTCCTCAAGAACTTTAACAAGTTCGTCAACTACGAGCGGGCACATGCGGAACCGTTCGCAGGTTAGGCGAATTTCGCACAATACACGAACGATCGCACATCTTCAACTGTGATCGTTCGTTTTTATTTGACTTTAAAAAGTGCCGCTGTTACACTGGTTATTGTGCTTTGGCGGGCTAGCCCGCTCTAGTGTCCGGAGGGCTGCGTACATAAGAAATCCGTACAGAGCCCATATTACAAGTGGAAACAGCTTCGCTGTCCGTATAAAGGGACGGCGGGTTTCAGCGTGGAAATAGAAGGATAATTTATAGCTTAATCATGATAATTTATAGCGTAAGCATATAAATTCTTCTATTGTGAAAAATAATGGTGCTTGCTAGCACCTACGGAGGAATGAACATGTCAACGGTAGTCGTCGTGGGAACACAATGGGGAGACGAAGGCAAAGGAAAGATCACGGATTTTCTGGCAGAGAGTGCAGATGTGGTCGCTCGGTATCAAGGGGGTAACAATGCCGGTCACACGATTCTGATTGACGGGAAGAAGTTCAAGCTCAGCTTGATTCCATCAGGTGTATTTTATAAAGAAAAAACTTGTGTTATCGGCAACGGAATGGTTATCAATCCAGAGGCCCTGATTCAAGAAATTAATTATATTCATGAGAATGGCTTTGATACGAAGAACCTGGTGATCAGCGACCGCGCCCATGTCATTATGCCTTATCATATGCTGCTGGATGCGCTTGAAGAAGACCGCAAAGGTCCGAACAAAATCGGAACAACACGCAAGGGGATTGGACCGTGCTACATGGATAAAGCAGCCCGCAACGGTATCCGGATTGCCGATCTGATGGACGCCGAGGAATTCGAATTGAGACTTCGTCCGTTGATGGAAGAGAAGAATCAGGTTATCACTCAGGTATACGGTGCCCAGCCGCTGGATGTAGAAGAAATTCTGACCAAATATCTGGAGTATGCAGAAGTGCTGCGCGGTTACGTGACGGATACTTCGGTTGTGCTGAATGATGCTATTGATGCAGATTCCAGAGTATTGTTCGAGGGTGCACAGGGTGTAATGCTTGATATTGACCAGGGTACCTATCCGTTCGTTACTTCATCCAATCCTTCCGCAGGCGGTGTCTGCATCGGTTCGGGCGTTGGCCCGTCCAAGATCAAACAGGTTATTGGTGTGGCTAAAGCCTACACTACCCGCGTTGGCGACGGTCCGTTCCCTACAGAACTGAACGATGCCACTGGTGATTATATCCGTGAAACAGGCCACGAGTACGGTACTGTAACCGGCCGCGCACGCCGTGTGGGCTGGTTCGACAGTGTAGTTGTACGTCATGCCCGCCGCGTAAGCGGAATCACGGGTCTGTCCCTGAACTCGCTGGACGTGCTGAGCGGCCTCGAAACCGTCAAGATCTGCACAGGCTACAAGTTCCGCGGAGAGATCATTACGCATTACCCGGCCAGCCTCAAGATGCTCGCGGAATGCGAAGCTGTCTATGAAGAGCTTCCAGGCTGGAGCGAGGATATTACAAGTGCGAAGACTCTAGACGATCTGCCTGCTAACACTCGCAAATATGTGGAACGTGTATCAGAGCTGACAGGTATTCCAATCTCTATCTTCTCCGTAGGCCGTAACCGGGAACAGACAAATCAGGTACTGCCAATCTATATCTAGATTGAAGCAGAATGAATATGAATTACAGGAGCAGGGGCCTCGGAGGAGGCTCCTGTTTTTGTATTTTGGCAGCTGCTAAGCGGCTTTTCTAGGGATAACAGAGGTTTCCCGGGCCGGGTTCTAGTCAATACTGGGAGAATAGGATCACCAAGGACTGATTCTCCGGAGTTGAATAGAGCAGGGCATAAGGGAGCGATGATGATGAAACTAATGAAACGGACGCTTGGCATATGTATGATTGTTGTACTGGCCAGCGGGTTGTCCATGCTGACGACTGCGTATGTGGTCAATACGTATATCCAGTCAGTGCTGGCAGGCTTTGATATTAAGGTAGACGGGCCTGAGCCGGGTATGCTTGGCTTCGTGAAGAGTCTGACGGGGATGGGAAGCAGCAGTTCCTCGTCTACGGATACTAAGGATACTAAGGATACAATTAAAGAGGCAGACTCAAGCAAGGTGGACGGAGAAAAAGGAACTGGCGGAGATTCTCCCGCGAGTGAAACCGGGGATACGGTGGACGAAACGGTGCCTGAGGATGCGCTGCCTGTAATGGGACAAGCGGCGGCCGGAGAAGAACAGAGTGACCGTGCACTGGATCAGGAGCTGGTGATGACGCCGGGTGCACTAAACGACTTGAAGGAGAATATTCCCGCCGATGAGAAATCCAATATTTTCAATATTCTGATGAATAAGCTCCCGCAGGAGGAAATGCTAAAGATTTCCTCGGCTATGGAAGACGGGTTGACAGAGAGTGAGGTAAAGGAACTGCAGGAGATCATTGCGAGGTATGTGGATGAGGAGGAATATGAGTCCTTAATGAAAATGCTTACACCTGATTCTGTACCCTCCACGCAAAATTAATAAATGTCACTTTTTGGACACGGTATATCTGTTTAAAACGCATATTTTGGGATTAAACCCGCGATTTTCGCGGGTTTTGTTGTGTGAAGAAAGTTGAAATTTTTCTTCAGGCTATGGTACAGTAAAAAAGGACTATGAGGGGTTAATATTTTGTAACCTTTTCCGGGCCCAAAAAAGCAGCAATATTCATACTCATGCAAACAGATAAATAGATGACGTACAACATATAAAAGGGGCTCTAAAAATAAGTTTATCCGCTAAGGCGGACCGTATGGGCGGACTGAAAGGGAGAGTTTCATGAAAGGTTTTAAGTTTATGCGCCGGATGGGGAAACTGCGGAACAGCGAAGAAACATCCGCAGGGTCCGGTGCAGCAGGTCAACAGGGCAATAGCACTGCCAGCGAACTCCGGGTCTTTCAGCCGGAAACCAAACCACGCAGACTCCGGCGTTCATGGATAGTGGCTACTGCCGGTCTGGTTCTTCTGACTACCTTCTTAATCGGAGCGGAGAAGAAACATGTTGCGGCGAATACAGTAACCTACTACAAGGTGCTGGTGAAAGGCGAAGAGATCGGAACTTTAAGTCAGGATTCGGATCTTAACAAGCTGTTTGAAGCGAAGAGACGGGAATATCAGCTTAAGTATCCGGATTCCGTCATGGTGCTGCAAACCAGCGGTATCACGACAGAGGCAGCCGAGGCGTACAAACCGGAGATCGACAGCGAAGCTACACTGGACAAGCTGGATGGCATGCTCAAAGCCTATGCGGTAGGCGTGGAATTGACGGTTGATGGCAAACCGCTCGGGATCGTGAAGGATCAGGAGACGGCAGCCGCGGTACTCGAGGCCGTGAAGGCGCATTATATTCCGCAGGCTGCAGCCACTGGCGCGAAGCTGATGAAGACGGCGGCCAAGACGACAGCAGCAGCATCAGCTAAGGCAGACCAAGTGGAATCGGCGGCCATCCGCGAGGAAGTCAGCATTGTTCCGGTCAAGGCAGACCCCAACAAGGTGCTTAGTGTAGAGGAAGCCGTGAAGGTGCTGACCGAAGGCAAGGAAGAGCCGCTGGTCTACTCGGTTCAGGAAGGAGACACGGTCTCTGCCATCGCTTCCAGATTCCAGATTACCCAGGCCGATATCTTCCGCAACAATCCTGCCGTCAAGGAACTTAGCCTGCAGATCGGGGATCAGTTGCAACTGACGGTTCCCCAGCCTGATCTTACGGTCGTGACTGTGGAGCAGGTAACTGAACAAGTAGTTACAGAGCCTGAAGTCATTGTACGCAAAAGCGATCAGCTGGCGGCAGGCAAGAGAAAGGTGGTCCGTGCCGGTCAGACGGGACTCAAGACGATGCAATACAGGCTGACCAAAGAAAATGGACTGGTTGTCAAAGAAGAATGGCTCGGACAGACGGTTGTGAAGGCTTCGCTGCCTGAAGTGGTCTATTCTGGTACAAAGGTTGTAGGTGAAGGAACGGGAATGTTCGCCTGGCCGGTTACCGGAGCTACGATATCCAGCAGTTACGGCGAGCGTTGGGGACGTGCACATAAGGGACTGGATATTGTATCCGGCAACCGTACAATCAAAGCCGCTGATGCCGGTACGGTAAGCTTTGCCGGTGTGCAGAGCGGATACGGTAATGTGGTTATCGTCAATCACAACAATGGATACGTTACTTACTACGGACATTTAAGCAGAATCTCCGTCTCCGTCGGCCAGAAGCTTGGACAGGGCAGCCAAATAGGCATTATGGGCAACACCGGCCGCTCAACCGGAACACATCTGCACTTCGAAATCCGCAAGAATGGAACAGCGGTCAACCCTATGAAATATCTGAAATAATATATATATTTTAAGCTCCGCTTATAGAATGACCAGCCGTCCGGATAATTTCGGGCGGTTTTTATTTAGTTAGATGTGACGCCCGTACAGGTATGTTAAAATAAAGGAATCAAGGACCTGAGTATCGTTAGAAAGGTGAAGCTGAGCATATGCAAATGGGCACGATTCTGGTAGTGGATGATGAACAACCTATTGCTGATATATTGAAATTCAATCTGGAAAAAGAGGGCTATGAGGTTATCTGTGCGTTTGACGGCAACAGTGCGGTTGAGCTGGCCCTGTCCAGACGCCCCGACCTGATGCTGCTAGACCTGATGCTGCCCGGCAAGGACGGGATGGACGTGTGCCGTGAGGTGCGCTCTGCACATCTGGATATTCCGATCATCATGCTGACCGCCAAGGACGGAGAAATTGATAAAGTGCTGGGCCTGGAGCTGGGCGCCGATGACTATGTAACTAAGCCGTTCAGTACGCGTGAGCTGCTGGCCAGAGTCAAAGCCCAGATGCGCCGCCAGCATAAGCCGGCCTTATCCGAAACGCCGAACGAAAGCGTGGAGAGCAAGCAGGGTGTATATCATTTCGGCTTATTCATCGATACGGATATGTATTTGGTCTACAAAGACGGCGAGCCGCTGGATCTGACGCACCGTGAATACGAACTGCTGTATTATATGATTCGCCATGCCGGTAAAGTAATGACCCGGGAGCATCTGCTGCAGGCCGTTTGGGGCTTCGAATATTTCGGTGATGTGCGGACTGTGGATGTAACGATCCGCCGGCTCAGAGAAAAAATTGAGGAGAATCCCAGCAAGCCGGAATATATATTCACACGGCGCGGACTCGGTTATTTGATGCATAGCCCCAAAAGCGGAGGGCTGTGATGAAAGCACTGTCCTTTTTCCGGACGATTCAGGCCAGGCTTATCGTAATTTATGTGCTGCTGATTCTGATTGCGATGCAGCTGATCGGCGTATACTTTGTCAGCTCCATGAAGAATTCCCTGACCGATAATTTCACCAAGGACCTGAAGGCGCGTGCAGAGATGCTCTCGATCCTTACCGCCGACAAGTTCGGGAGTGAGACGGGCACGGCAGATGAAGAATCTGCTGTGGAAAGCCTGCGGGGCATGGTGAACAATCTGTATATTAACGGCGCAGAAATCCAGGTGCTGGATGCGAGCGGCAAGATTATTACCACCTCTGTTCCTTCACAGAATGATTATGTGGGCCGGCGCAATACGCAGACGGTTGTCAGCCGTGCCTTGCAGGGTATCAGTGACAACGAGGAATATATCATTGCGGATGACAACGTGCGCAAGAAGGTTGTAGCCAAGCCGGTGATTTCCGGTGATAAGGTCGTAGGGGCAATCTATATCGCCGCAGATATGAAGGATCTATATGCCACCATGAGCCGGATTAACAGCGTATTCCTCTCGGGTCTGCTGCTGGCGCTCGCGCTGACAGCGGTGCTGGGGGTTATACTCGCGCATACGATTACCCATCCGATAAAAGAAATGACCAAGCATGCCACTGCGGTGGCAGAAGGCCGCTTCAACCGGAAGGTCCCCGTATTCGGCAACGATGAGATTGGCCAGCTGAGCCAGGCATTCAACTATATGACGGACAGACTGCGCGAAGCGCTGTCGCAGAATGAAGAGGAGAAGGAGAAGCTGTCCTCCATCCTCGCGAATATGAGTGATGGTGTGGTAGCGACAGATGAGAGCGGCGCAGTCATTCTGATGAACACCCGCGCCGCCCTGATGCTTGGAGCGGAAGGGCCGCTTCCGGAGGGAGCGCCGCTCGATGAGCTGCTCGGCCTTGACCATGAGCAGTCCGGATCGCTGGCCCAGGGCAATGCGCAGTCGGCAATGCTGCATCTGTCTCCGATGGGCGGAGAGGACCCGAATATCGTGCGGGTCACCTTCACCCCGATCCACCGGCGCGATGGCGGCCGGATCGCCGGGACGATTGCGGTGCTGCAGGATGTCACCGAGCAAGAGAATCTCGAGGAGTCGCGCCGTGAGTTCGTAGCGAATGTATCGCATGAGCTGCGGACGCCGCTCACCACCATTAAGAGCTATGCGGAGGCGCTGGATGACGGTGCGCTGGATGATCCGCAGCTTGCCGTGCGGTTCGTCGGGGTTATCCGCAACGAAACGGAGCGGATGATCCGCCTGGTCACCGATCTGCTGCATCTGTCACGCTTGGATTCGAAGGAGTCCAGTCTGCGTATTCAGCAGACAGATATCTCCGAGATGCTGGAGGATGTGGCGGACCGCTTCTCCTTCCAGATCCGCCAGAAGCGGATTCATATCAGCACGAGAGTGCATAAGGAGGTAGCCGCTGCCTGGCTGGACCGCGATCAGATTGATCAGGTGCTGGGCAACCTGGTCTCCAATGCCTTGAAATATACGCCTGAAGGCGGGACGATCCGGCTTGAAGCCCATAAGACTGAGGACGGCATGCTGGCCGTTTCTGTACGCGATTCCGGGATCGGAATTCCGAAGAAAGATATTGAACGCATCTTCGAACGCTTTTACCGGGTCGATAAAGCCCGCTCCCGGAACATGGGCGGAACGGGTCTCGGGCTGTCCATTGCCCGGGAAATTGTCAAAGCGCACGGCGGCTCCATTTCCCTGCAGTCTGAGTTGAATGAAGGCTCTCTGGTAACGTTCACGCTGCCTTTGATGAAGCATAGGGGGAGTGAGGCGTGAAGGAGAAAATCAAGTCATGGATGCTGTTCCTGCTTATACTCGGAAGCCTTGTGGAGAGCTATTACTTAATTTACAGGCTGCCGGGTAGTGATTCGGCGGTATTGTCGGAGAGCCAATATGTGAAGACCGATATTATGGGACCTAAAGAGAAGGTAGAGAACCTGCTCTACCCGGATAAAATGATCATTCATATGGGAGAGGACAAGCACACGCTTTTCTATCCCAGCTCAACCTTCTATAATCTGATTCTGAACCGGCTGAAGGGGCGCAGCTTCGAGAGCTTCCAGCGCCGCTCCGTGCAGGATTTCGACTGGAATAAGATCCGCAGTGAGAATTCTGGCATTGAGCTGTCCTTCGGGGCAGGCATTCCGGTAACGCTGCTGCAGCGGGTGATGCAGATCTCGCCGGATTCGCTGTTTGAAGGAGAGAGCATCGACCGGATCTGGATTTACAATATCAAAAATGATTCCAAAGCGCATGCCATCTTCTTCAGCACACGCGGTGATATTGTATATGAGGCGGCCAAAGCAGACCTGACGGTTCAGGATGTGCAGCAGCATGTGGATTTCGGCAAGAATCTGACGCCTTATACCGCTGTGAACGGCGAGTATTATGTTCCGGAAGCAGCAATTCCGCTGGTTGAGGTAGTGATGCCTTCGGGTATGTATACCATTGAGCAAATGCAGAGCAATCTGTTCTTCGATGCAGGCAGCACAAGATATATTCCTGAGAAGGACGGCTCCAAAATCTACACCGACAGCAAACGCAGCCTGCAGGTGGACCAGGAGCAGAACTGGATGAGCTATAGTGATCCTGCAGCACCTCCGGACGGGGACAGCACACCGGCGAAGGATGCGCTGGAGGCGGTGGAATTCGTCAATAACCATGGCGGCTGGAACGGAACCTACAGGCTGGCTGCGACAGAAGAAGGCCGGCAGGACCGCAAGGTGTCCTTTCAGCAATATTACGGTGCCTATCCATCTGGCTCCTATCCGATTATGAGTAATCCTCAGCTCCAGTACGGTGTGATCCATCTGGAGCTGCAGCAGGGGACCGTATCCTCTTATGAGCGCTCCCTGATGTATATGGATGAAGAGAAGTCCGAGAAAACAATCGTTGAGCTGTCCGGGGGTGAAGCGCTGAAGCAGCGGCTGGCCCGGATCGGCAGCTCCTTGCGGGTTACCGATCTGACGCCCGCCTATATGCCTACGCTGACTGAGGAGAAGCTACAGCTTCGTCCGGTCTGGCGGGTGACGCTCAGTGACGGCAGTATGCTGACGCTGAATTAGATTAGAGGAAAGCAAAGCTGATTTAACAAAAGGCGTTGAGGATCGAAGGGGGATTTTGGAACTGCAGGAGCGGTAGCGACCGCCTTCGTCTGCGGATTTCCACCGCGAAAAGCGGTTGAATTAAAGAAATCTGTAGACGGGCAGCGGCCGGAAGTCCAAATATTCACCGTAGTGATGTCTTAGCCTTACGTTGTTATCTGAGGAGGAAACGGTATGGACTGGGGAAGAGCCAAAAGTGTATTAATCTACGCCTTTCTGGTGCTGAATCTGCTGCTATGCTATCAGCTATGGATAGACGTGCGCGATCAGGTTAGCGCGGGGCTTGATTTCACTTCCCTGTCCGCAGAAACGCAGGCGGTGATGGAGGAGAAGGGCATCCGGCTGCTGTGTCCGATTCCGGCTGCCACTCCGCAGCTGCCGGATATCACGTACCGCTACTCCGGAGAAGAGCAGAATGAAGTGCCGGTGAAGCTTAATGAGCCGATCGACAGCAAGTTGATGTATTCCTCGTTCTCCGAGCTGAGCGGTCTGCTGGAGAGCCAGATAACAGATATCGCGAATTACCGCTTTGATTCACAGGAGAGCGAGGTGGGCAAGTTCGTGCTTCATCCGCTGGTGGACAATAAGTGGTCGCTGTTCAGGGTAAGGCTGGAGCTGATCAACAGCGATCAGAAGATTGTGGCGTACCGCTGGCCGCAGATTGAGATCGGTGCAAGCCGGAGTGATAATCTGCAAAAGGTACTTCCGGCCTCACAGGCGCTAAGCAGCCTGATCGAGAAGTATTTTCCGGCCGATTCTGCGGTGAAGGAGATTGAGCTTGGCTATTACGGCGAATTGTTCAATTCCGAGAGTCAGGTGGCTTCGCCGATGTGGCGGTTTATGCTGGAGAACGGCAGTGCCTATTACGTGGATGCGATAAGTGCGGACATTATCAGTCCCAAGACAACAGAGTAGAAGGAGCAGGAGAGATATGGGGATTTCATTTACAGTACTGTCCAGCGGTTCTACCGGGAATGTGACGGTGGTGCGGAACGGTGAGACCACGCTTATGATCGATGCGGGCCTTAGCGCCAAACGGATAGATGAGCTGCTGGCGATGCGTGAGCTGACAGGAGCAGAGTTAGACGGGATTCTTGTGACCCATGAGCATTCTGATCATATTAAAGGGCTGGGGGCGATGGCGCGCAAATATGATCTTCCGATCTATGCGAATACCAATACCTGGGGAGCGATAGAGAAGGGGATTGGGAAGATTGCCGAGCATAACCGGGTCATTATGGAAACCGGCCAGCACCGGGATTTCGGCAGTATGCGGGTAGAGTCGTTCGCGATTTCCCATGATGCAGCGGAACCGGTAGCCTACAATTTCTATGACGGCAAAGAGAAGCTGTGCGTAGCCACAGACCTCGGGTATGTCAGCGACAAGGTAAGGACGGCAATATCGGATGCCGATGTGCTCGTGCTGGAATCGAATCATGATATTGAGATGCTGCGGATGGGACGTTACCCGTGGAATACGAAGCGGCGGATTCTTGGCGATCTGGGGCATCTGTCGAATGAGGCGGCGGGAGCAGCGCTCAGCGAGATTCTGACGGGGCGGACCAAACGCACCTATCTGGCTCATTTGAGCAGAGACCACAACATGATGGATCTGGCAAAAATGTCTGTACGCGGGGCAATGGAGGACCGGGGCTGCTTCTTCAAAGACAGCGAGTTCAGGCTCTGTGACACCTACTATGACCGGCCTACGCCATGGGATAAGGTGAGCCAGTCATAAGGCGGTCCACTTCAGTGATTTTGTGCTCCAGCTCCTGGCGGGAGAACAGCCCTTTGTCAATCAGCAGCTCGATCATCGCACTTTGGACAAGAATCAGGTGGTAGTGTTCATCCTTAAGATCACCCAGCTTGCCGATAAACTGTACCAGATCCATACTTGTTGAGAATGACTCCATAGTCCGGCCCTCCTTTTGAAATGGATTGTAGCGGGAATGTAAAAAATTCGCATCTTTTTTAACACAGAAAAAATGTGGGCGGCGGTGCTGCCTGTGATACAATCATATAGACCGTTCCTTTAAAGTTATGAGCTGTTGCCGCTTCTAATTCTAGTGTAGTCTTTTAGGTTGCAAAATATTCCGGATACAAGCTTATAAACTTTTTAGTAGGTTGCAAGAATAGGAGAGCCCCCTTACGCTTAGAACCCACAGGAATGTGGTGAATGAATCAAGTGAAACCTTTTAGCACTTTGTGAAGTCTAAGAGATATAGCGGTTAAGCTCGGGCGTGGTTGCTTGGCGTTCAGGTCTTGAATGCGGTGGCAATAGAGGGGAGAGGATTTAACGTGGGATTGTTTGATGATGATTTCTATTCAACCAAGGTGTCGCGGCGCAGAGCCGGCAAACAGGGTACCTCCAAAGGATACGCCGAAGGGAAATGGTCTGTCCGCAGATCACGGCGTTCGCTGGCAACATGGCAGGTATCGCTGATCAGCTCCGTATGCAGTGCGGTTGTGGCTGTATTGCTGTTCAGTCTGGTGACGGGACAGTTCACCGAGGAGAAAGCACAGGCCCCGGCAGTCATTGACAAGGTGGCTGTGAGCAGTGCGGATCCGTTTGACCGGATTATTCAGGCTGCTGCGCTTGTCCGCCCGGCGGCAGTAAGCATCATTAATCATAAGGAAGACAACAAGGAACTTAATATTCTCGATGAGTCTGCATTAGGATCGGGAGTTATCTATAAAAAAGATGAAGATAAGGCATATATCATTACCAATAATCATGTGATTGAAGGCTCCAGCAAGCTGGAGGTTGTTACCGTGGATGGTGTGACCCGCAAGGCAGAGCTGGTCGGCGCCGACAAGGTGAGTGATATCGCAGTGCTCTCCATTGATTCCAAAGGTATCCACACGGTTGCGCAGATCGGGGATTCCTCCAAACTGCGTCTGGGTGAGACGGTCATTGCGATCGGCAACCCGCTGGGCCTCGGCGATACGCTGACCTCTGGCATTGTGAGCAATACAGAGCGGACGATCCCGGTATCTCTGAACCAGGATGGGGTATACGACTGGGAGCAGGAGGTTATCCAGACCGATGCTGCCATTAATGAAGGCAACAGCGGGGGCGCACTGGTTGACCTGGACGGCAAAGTGATCGGCATCAACACGATGAAGATCTCGGATACAGGTGTGGAGGGGCTGGGATTCGCGATTCCTGCCAACCATGTAATGGAGACAGCGGATGAGCTTGCGGCTAACGGGAAAATTGCCCGTTCCTACCTGGGCGTGTACTCTGTAGATTTGAATAATCCGTATGTACCGCTTGCTGAAGACCAGCGCAAAGAGCTTAACCTTCCAACAACGGTAACCGACGGGGTTGTAGTATTGGATGCAGTGGGTCCGGCTAAGGATGCAGGCCTGCAATTCAATGATGTAATTACCAAGTTTGATGATAAATCGATTACATCCACCTTGTCCCTGCGCAAATATCTGTACGACCATACCAAGATCGGCGATGATCTGCAAATTACATTTTACCGCAATGGTGAAGTGAAGCAGGTGACGGTACAACTTCTTGAGAAACCCGAGGAATAAAACCGGAAGCCGCCGTATATAATAATAAGGCAGTCAGGATAACGGAAACGGTTCAAGCCGTCCTTTTATGCAAAATTTAAGAGGACGGAGCCCGTTTCAAGTCCAAAATAATGGGGTAAACAATGATATCAGCTATAAATATTACTATTTAGACCAACTGGTAACCCTTACATTGGGAAGAAGACCTTATAAGGGAAAAAACGGAGAAATTCGGATAGGACAGCTTGCCTTTGTTAATAAGGTGTGGTAACATGAAATTATTCATACAATTGATACCTAATTCTCGCATTGAAAAGGGCTGTCAAATGAATCACAACCTTTCTCAATGTGTGAATTTTTTCTTTGTCTGAAGATAAAAAGAACATATTAATTTAAATTTGTGGAGGTAACACACATGCAAACAGGTACAGTTAAATGGTTCAACGCAGAAAAAGGATTCGGTTTCATCGAAGTTGAAGGCGGAAGCGACGTATTCGTTCACTTCAGCGCAATCACTGGCGACGGCTTCAAAACTTTGGACGAAGGCCAACGCGTTGAATTCAACGTTGTTCAAGGCAACCGCGGACCACAAGCCGAAAACGTTGTAAAACTGTAATTAATAGAAGGTGCCGTCCCCGCTTGTGAAAGTTGGGACGGTCTTTTTTTATCGTTACTCAGCTTGTAACATAAAGGAAGGGAGGAACGGCAATGAACTACCGGAAGAAGCCTTTGGAGGAAGTACCGGAAGAAAATACCGCAATATGGGCCTGTACCAACGATGGATGTAACGGATGGATGAGGGATAATTTCGCATTTGAGCATGCGCCTTCTTGCCGTCTCTGTCATTCCCCGATGGTTCGTAGCATGAAGATGCTGCCGCAATTGCTTAATTCGAATGGCGATCTCAAATCGCTTAAGAAAGGTATTTCCATTACCTAAACCAATGCCTTTATGAACCAAGACAACTATAAATGATGGACAAATCCAAGACGGTGAAACCGTCTTATTTTTTTTGCTTTCTTTATGTAATATTGTGATATTTGTCACAAATTTATTGAATTTCATGCTCAAACAGGGTGTATAATGTGATAATTATCACACTTTAGGCCCTAAAAATTTGACAGAATAGACATATCGAATGGGGAGAAGGAAGGGGAGAAATATGGATACAGTAATGCTGTCGCGTATACAATTTGCGTCGACGACGATTTTTCATTATTTCTTTGTGCCGGTATCAATCGGACTAGCGCTCTTAATTGCTATTATGGAGACCATGTACGTTAGAAAAGGCAATGAAGAGTACAAAAGAATGGCGCAATTCTGGGGAAAGCTGTTCCTCATTAACTTCGCAGTAGGCGTAGTGACAGGGATATTGCAGGAGTTCCAGTTCGGAATGAACTGGTCTGACTATTCGCGCTTCGTCGGTGATGTTTTTGGAGCCCCGCTAGCTATTGAAGCCTTGTTGGCATTCTTCCTGGAGTCCACGTTCATCGGAATCTGGATCTTCGGCTGGGATAAAGTATCCAAGCGTATTCATCTATTATCGATCTGGCTGGTAGCCTTCGGAACGATGCTCTCGGCATTCTGGATTCTGGCCGCCAACTCGTTCATGCAGCATCCGGTAGGTTTCCAGATCAACAACGGACGGGCTGAAATGAATGATATCTTCGCACTGATTACAAACGGTCAGCTGCTGGTGGAGTTCCCGCATACAGTGCTTGCCGCATACGCTACAGGCGCATTCCTGGTAACGGGGATCAGTGCTTATAAATTGCTTAAGAAGCAGGACGTGGCCTTTTTCCGTAAATCGTTCGAGATCGCGGCCATTGTCGGTATTATCTCTTCATTTGGCGTAGCTGTTGCCGGACATGCCCAAGCGCAGTATCTGGTTGAAACACAGCCCATGAAGATGGCTGCTTCTGAAGGGCTATGGGGTGAGAGCGGCGACCCGGCACCTTGGACAGTCTTTGCTAATATCGATACAGAGAATCAGACCAGCAGCGGAGAGGTGCAGATTCCGTATCTGCTCAGCTTCCTGTCTTACAGTAAATTCTCCGGTGAGGTTAAGGGTATGCTTGAGCTCCAGAAGGAGTACGAATTAGCGTATGGACCTGGAGATTATATCCCTCCTGTCAAAACAACCTTCTGGAGCTTCCGGATCATGGTTGCGGCAGGCTCGCTAATGATTGCACTTGGCGTGTATGCCATCTACCTCATGTGGCGCAAGAAGATGGACAAACCGAATACCTGGTTCATGCGGTTCATGTTCTGGGGGCTGCTGCTTCCGCCGATTGCCAACACGTCAGGCTGGATTATGACGGAGATCGGGCGTCAGCCATGGACAGTATTCGGACTTATGACTACGGAAGACAGTGTATCACCTAATATTACAAGCGGACAGGTGCTGTTCTCGGTGATTTCGTTTACCGCAATCTATGCCATACTGGGTGCGGTAATGATCGGCCTGTTCATCAAGGTTATCAAAAAAGGTCCTTATGCTATGGATAACGAACACGGTGAATCCCACGATCCGTATAACAAGGAGGGCTAACCCATGTCACTTAATGAATTATGGTTTCTGCTGATTGCAGTGCTGTTTGTCGGGTTCTTCTTCCTTGAAGGCTTTGACTTCGGTGTAGGGATGGAGACGCAGATTCTGGCCAAGAATGATACAGAGCGCCGGGTACTGATTAATTCCATCGGGCCGTTCTGGGATGCGAATGAGGTATGGCTGATTACGGGAGCGGGCGCGATGTTTGCCGCCTTCCCGCATTGGTATGCGACGCTGTTCAGCGGATTCTATATCCCGTTCGTGTTCGCTCTGCTGGCCCTGATTGCCCGCGGTGTTGCCTTTGAATTCAGAGGTAAACGCGATTCGAAGACGTGGCAGAAAACCTGGGATGTCTGCATCTTCTTCGGCAGCTTCCTGCCGCCGTTCCTGCTGGCTGTGGTGTTTGCCAGCTTCATCAAAGGCTTGCCGATTGACGGGGATATGCAGATGTATGCCGGTTTCTTCGATATCGTAAATGCCTATACAGTTGTAGCGGGAATTACAGTAGTCCTGCTGTGTCTGGTACATGGACTGATGTTCACTACGCTCCGCACCCTGGGAGACTTGCAGGAGCGGGCCCGTAAGCTGGCCCAGAAACTGCTGATTCCTCTGGCAGTGCTACTGGTGGCCTTCGTTATAATGACGTACAACATGACAGATATCTTCGATAAACGCGGAACCCTGCTATGGATTGTAGTTGCTCTAGGCGTAGTTGCGTATCTGCTCTCCGGATACTTTATGACCAAGAAGAAGGATGGTTATGCCTTCGGAATGACCGGGGCAGTAATGGCGCTGTCGGTAGCTTCGATCTTCATCGGACTGTTCCCGCGGGTGATGATCAGCTCGCTGGATCAGGCGTTCAACCTGACGATTACGAATGCGGCTTCCGGCCACTATTCATTGAAGGTAATGACGATCGTGGCGCTGACCTTGCTGCCATTCGTGCTTGGTTATCAGATCTGGAGTTATTTCATCTTCCACAAACGGGTTCACGAGAAGGAGCATCTTGAATACTAATGGATAAAAATTTGCTTGGGTACAAAGGAGTAAAGCCTGTCTTTCTGATTGTCGGCTTCCTTACCCTGGTGCAAAGCCTGTCCATTCTTCTGCTGGCGAAATCGCTGGCCGAAGTTGTCTCTGCGCTGTTTGCGGGAGAACCGCTGAAGGAACAAGGGGCTAAATCGCTCTTGTTCCTTCTTGCGTTTCTCGTGCGCCATGCCTGTGCCATGCTGATGAGCCGCACATCTTACCGCTTCGCGGAAGCTACCGGAAGCAGCATGCGGAGACAAATGATGGACAAGCTGTTCCAGCTGGGACCGAGGCTGGCAGGTGACCGGGGAACCGGGAACGTGGTCACACTTGTGCTTGAAGGAGTAACCAAGTTCCGCACTTACCTGGAACTGATTATTCCGCGGATGGTCGGTATGGCAGTAACACCGGCTCTGCTGCTTGTCTATGTATATACCCAGGATACGTCCAGCGGTGTCATTCTTACCTTAACGATGCCGATCATCATTGTCTTCATGATTCTGATCGGTATGACGGCCCGCAAGCAGATGGACCGTCAGCTGAAGTCCTATCGTACACTTTCCAATCATTTCGTGGATTCGCTGCGCGGGCTGGAAACCCTGAAATTCCTTGGACGCAGCCGCAGCCATAGCGAGAGTATTGCAGCGGTCAGCGACCGCTACCGCTCGGCCACGATGCGTACGCTGCGCGTGGCGTTCCTGTCTTCATTCGCAATGGACTTCTTCACCATGCTGTCGGTGGCATCGGTAGCGGTAAGCCTTGGGCTGCGGCTGGTCAATGAGCAGATGACACTGGTTACGGGGTTAACAATCCTGATTCTGGCCCCGGAATATTTCCTGCCGGTACGGCTGGTGGGCGCGGACTTCCATGCCACACTCGACGGCAAGGAAGCCGGAGAAGCGATGAAGAGCATTATTGACCGCGAGACCGTGCAGGCGAAGCTGCTGGAGCCAGGGGAAGAGGAAGCTATACAAGATGGGAAGGCTCCGGGAGCGTTTTTCACGTGGAACAATAACAGCACTTTACGGCTTAACGAAGTTAGCGTCAAATATGAAGAAGAAGGCGCATCCTCGCTCGAAGAGGTGAAGCTTGAATTCAACAGATATGCGAAGATCGGCATTATCGGGGAGAGCGGGGCAGGCAAGTCTACACTCGTGGATATCCTGGGCGGCTTCCTTCATCCGACCTCCGGCAATATCACGATTAACGGAAATGGGGTCAGTGCGCTTACGGATGAGGAATGGCGCAAGCAGACCGCTTATATCCCGCAGCGTCCTTACATCTTCAGCGGCACACTGGCTGACAATGTGCGGTTCTATTATCCGGAGGCTACGCAGGAAGCTGTTGCGGCAGCACTGGAGTCTGCCGGATTATCAAAGCTGGTATCTTCGCTGCCGGGCGGCTTGGATGAAATGATCGGGGGCGGCGGACGTTCGCTAAGCGGCGGACAAGAGCAGCGTGTGGCACTGGCCCGCGCTCTCTTGAGCAGCCGCCCGGTTATGCTGCTGGATGAGCCGACGGCTCACTTAGACATTGAGACAGAATATGAGCTGAAGGAAACGATGCTGCCGCTGTTCGAAGGCAAGCTGGTATTCCTGGCTACGCACCGCCTGCACTGGATGACCGACATGGATCTGATTGTCGTCATGCAGCAGGGACGGGTAGCTGAAGTAGGCACACACAGCGAGCTGACAGCCCGTAAGGGTGCTTACTATGAGCTTATTCAAAGTCAATTGGAGGGAATCCATTGAAACGTGAAGGATGGTTTGCTCCCTATTACTCTGCCTACTTCTGGCGGTTCGTGCTGATCATTGCATTAGGCGCACTGACGATCTTCTCGGCGTCTTCCCTGATGTATACCTCAGGCTTCCTGATCTCGAAGGCATCGATTCCGCCGGAAAATATACTGATGATCTATGTACCAATTGTCGGCGTGCGCACGTTCGGAACCAGCCGGGCCGTCATCCACTATGTGGAGCGGCTCGTAGGGCATGATACCATTCTGCGCATTCTCTCGAAGATGCGCATCCGGCTCTACAACATTCTGGAGCCTCAGGCGTTGTTCCTGTCCTCGCGCTTCCGGACCGGGGATATTCTCGGCATGCTGGCCGACGATATCGAATATCTGCAGAATGTGTATCTCCGTACGGTCTTCCCGAGCATCATCGCACTCCTGATCTATGCGGTAGCCGTTATTTCGCTCGGCACGTTTGATCTGGCGTTCGCCCTGCTTATGGGCCTGTACATGCTGATCCTGGTGGCCGTATTGCCGCTGATCTCCCTGCTGTTCACCCAGAAGCGCCAGCGTCAGGTGAAGCAGGAGCGCAACCGGCTGTATCAGAAGCTGACCGATGCCGTGCTGGGTCTGGGCGACTGGGTCATCAGCGGACGGCAGAGCCAGTTCGTCGACACCTATGAGGCCGACGAACAGACCGTCGCCCGGACGGACGGTGCGCTGCGGCGCTGGGCGCGGCTGCGCATGTTCATCGGCCAAGCCGTTGTCGGGCTTGGCGTGCTGTCCCTGCTCTACTGGGCAGGCGGACAGTATGCCGATGGAGCGATTGCCGGAACGCTGATTGCCGCGTTCGTGCTCGTCGTCTTTCCGGTAGCGGATGCCTTCCTGCCCGTATCGGAGGCCGTGGAGAAAATTCCGCAATACCGGAATTCACTGGAGCGCTTGAATGGGGTGGAAGCAGCGGAGGGAGCTGTGCCGCCCGCGGCCGAAGTAGCCAAGAGTGCAGAAGCCAAAGCGAAGGCGGCTGCCGCTGTGCAGGCGATTCAGGCCAGCGGTCAGGCCCATATTGAACTGAAGTCGGCGGGCTACCGCTATGCGGCGGGAGACGACTGGTCAGTGCAGAATATGGTGCTGAACCTGCCGCAGGGCCGGAAGGTTGCCGTGATTGGCCGCAGCGGAGCCGGTAAATCGACGCTGCTTAAGATGGTACAAGGCGTGATCACGCCAAATATCGGATCAGCCACGATTAACGGGATTGACGCTGCGGCTTACGGTGAGCAGATTCCGCAGCTCATCGCCGTGCTGAACCAGAGCCCGCATCTGTTCGACACTACGGTGGCGAACAATATCCGGCTCGGGGACCCGGGGGCTTCGGAGGCAGCGGTTAAGCAGGCGGCAGCCCTGGCGAAGCTGGATCCATTGATCTCTTCGCTGCCGGAGGGCTATAACACTCCGGTACGCGAAGCAGGGCAGCGCTTCTCCGGCGGAGAGCGCCAGCGGATCGCACTGGCCCGTATTCTGCTGCAGAATACGCCGGTTGTTGTGCTCGATGAGCCAACGGTAGGCCTTGACCCGCGCACAGAGCGCGAGCTGCTGGCCACCATGTTCGAGGCGATGGCGGGCAAGACGCTGATCTGGGTTACCCATCATCTGGTGGGTGCGGAGCAGATGGATGAGGTTATTTTCATGGAGAATGGCCTGGTGGAGATGCGCGGCACCCATGCGGAGCTGATGGAGCGGGAACCGCGTTACCGCAAGCTGTATGAGCTGGACCGGCCGAGTCAACTCAATTCATAAATGTTGCGGACGGCAAATAAATATGGATAGATCAAGAAGCTCTTTCCGCCCGGTTGCCGGGTAGAGAGAGCTTTTTTGATCTTTTTAAAGTAAATCCTCCATTGGGAGGAAGGGTATTCAAACGGAATCTCCGGGATAGCTGTACAATATGCAATTAAAAACAGCGATAAGGTCTACTTGCAGACTATAACTGTAGTTCATACAACTAAATTAGCCCGAATTCGTTAATGCGGTCATTATAAGGCCGCTTAAGTGTACAGAATACAATTAAACGGATGCCGGGGCGGAAAACAGACTTTTTAGTTGTACGAAGTGCAGTTAAAGCGCAACAGATGTAAAGAAAGCGGGATAGCTGTATATCTGCTGTGCTTCAACAAGCGATTGTCAAAAGTAGAATTCACTGCGATTAATCTGAGGTAGTACCTGCCCGTTATATACCGTACCGCTCCGACACCCAATCCGCGAACATGGCATAGTCTTTCTCTACCTGCCCGGCATAGCCGTAAGCCCATTCTGCGATATAACGGGCAAAGGCATCAGAATCGGGACCCATGGCCTTGGCGATCTCCTGCTCACTGTGATAGTCGAGAATACCCTTGTCGACATCGGCGTCGGCGCGGGCATGCATTTTGGCGGTCAGGCTGCCCATCTGCTGGATAACTGCGGTCAGCTCGTCCATGTCAGCGATATTCTCCAGCTTCAGACTTTTTTTGTACGGGGAACGCTCTCTGACATAGAACTCCCGGCCGTCCATCGTTAAGAAGCCGAGGTAGGGATCAGCCTTGTGGTGCATCGCCTGCTGGGTCGCGGATACACGTTTGCCCTGATGGGCAAAGGATTGCCAGAACGAATCCGAGTAGGGCAGAAAATAGGCGGGAACGGGAACACGGACTTCTTTGACCTCAAGTACCGTATCGTCGGTCCCGGCCTGCTCCATGCCGCCTTCAATGAGAATATAATAGCGGTCCAGTCCGATGGAAGCCGTTCCCGAGCCGCGTTTGACCGCGATGTCCTTGATCCGGAAATGCTCCTCGTTCAGGCTGCGCGTAACCACTGTCTGTGTATAGAAGCTCCAGGCCAGCTCCAGCTGTGCCTGCTCGGCAGCTCCGGGAATCAGCAGCTCCGAGGTCTCGAGGAATACCCGGCTGGTCTGCATCTGGGCAGTGACCTTCTCCAGGAAATGACTCTGCCGGCGTTTCTCCAGCTTGCGGAGCAGCTTCTTGACGGGGCCTTTGGCCGTATCCTCATCCAGGACGAAATTTCCGGGATTGTCTTTACCATCACAAAAGCGGTGAATTTGCCGGTAATACGCCTCCGCATAACTCCGGCTCAGCTTAAGCTGTTCTGTCTGACCCAGCCCGAGCTGCCTGCCGGCAAGCGCAATACTGACCGCCATCCGCAGCAGATCGTACAGATAAGAGCCGACATACCCCTCGTCAAAATCATTCACATCATACACAATCTCCCCGTCTTCACTGCGGAAAGCGCCGAAGTTCTCGAAATGCAGGTCCCCTTGAATCCATGTAGGGCGCCCGGGTGAGCTGTGGTAAGGGAAGTACTGCCTTGTCGTGTCAAAATAAAACAGATAGGCGCTGCCCCGGTAGAAGGAAAAGGCATTTTGCGCCATTTTGCTGTATTTCTCCGTTCTCCGGTCAGGAGATAGGGCCATGATGCTGCCGTCGAACTCGTCAAAAATAGAAACCAGCAAATCCTTGCGCAGCTTTGAACGTGTACGTATGACTCCTTCGGTAATAGACTGGTTAACCATGCGGTGCTCCTTTCCGGAAATCGGTTATGGCTTGGTATATTGGTATAGTTGATTATATCTAATATTTCCATGGACTTCTAATTTGGCAGGCGTGATATACTGAAATGGATTTTGCAGCAAGGATTATGGCGGGACGGGGTGGAAGCATGTGAGGATGAATTGTTCCTGCGACTATAGATAAGGGGATGTTAGAAGATGCAATTAACATGGGATCTGGACCGAATCTATCCCTCCTTCCAGTCGGAGCAATTTCAGCAGGACCGCAGGCTGGTGGAGACACTTGCCGGGGAGCTAAATACATGGTCAGCCTCGCAGATGAATAGCGCTCAGGATGCTGCTAGTGTGATGGGAGAGTTCCTTAGACAATATAATGCTTATCAACATATATATCTTCGCTTGTTCAGCTACGCGGAATTAAGATTCAGCGCAGACAGCAGTAATACGGAAGCCGTTAATCTGATGGATGAGCTGGAGGAGGTTACTTACGGTGCGGGTGAAGCTTTAGTCAGCTTCAGTAAATGGCTGGCGAAGGTAAGCGCAGAGGAACTGGAGCGGAGTATCGGGTCGAGCGCTTATCTGGAGCAGCACGGCTTCTACTTGCGCGAGCTTAAGAGTAAATCAGAGCATTTACTCAGCGAGGAAGGCGAAGCAGTGATTGCCCGGATGCAGGCGACGGGGTCCAAGGCTTGGGAGCGGCTGTACATGCAGACGCTGTCTACCTTGCGGGTCGAGGCGGAGCTGGACGGGCTGAGCCGGAGTGTGTCGCTTGCCGAGCTGCGCAATCTCGCCTATGATCCCGATCCTGCGGTACGCCGGGCGGCGGCAGAAGCGGAGCATGAGGCCTGCCGCAGTGTAGCGGAGCAGAGTGCAGCCTGCATTAATGCCGTAACCGGGGAGGCTGCAGCCGTCTATGAGCTGAGAGGATATGCTTCACCTCTGCATAAAGTGCTGGAAGCATCGCGGATGGATCAGGAGACACTTCAGGTGATGCTTCAGGCCATCGAAGAGAGCCTGCCGGACTTTCAGCGCTATTATGCCAAAAAGGCGGAATTGCTGGGGCACGCGGGAGGGCTGCCGTTTTGTGATGTTTTTGCGCCTGTCGGGGCGGCGGAAGCTGCTGCGGAGCGCATCACTTATGCTGAGGCCCAGGGGATGATTATTGCCGGCTTCAGCAGGTTCAGCCCGGAGCTTGGCGCATTCGCCCGTAAGGTGTTTGAGCAGCGCTGGATCGATGCCGAGCCGCGGAGCGGCAAAGGCAACTTCGGGATGTGCGTTGATATTTTCCCGGTTGGGGAGAGCCGGATCATTACCAGCTTCAATGGCAATTATATAGATGTGAGTGTGCTGGCCCACGAGATCGGTCATGCGTACCACAGCAGCCGCTTAGCTGGAGAAACGATGGTTAACACGGAATATCCGGTTCCGATTGCCGAGACGGCGTCGATTTTTTGTGAGAGTCTGATTCATGTGGAGCTGCTTCAGTCTCTGCCTGCGGGTGAAGCGGCTGCCATACTGGAGCGGAGTCTCTCGGATGCAGGGTATTATATCGTTGATTTCTATGCCCGGTATTGCTTCGAGAGCGGGTTATATGCCCGCAGGAAATCCGGTGCTCTGTCTGTGGAGGAGCTGAATGCGCTGATGCTGGAATCCATGCATGCGGCTTACGGTGAAAGTGTGCTGCCGGACTCAATTCATCCTTACCAGTGGATCAGCAAAGCCGGGTATTATATGGCGGGTAATGAGTTCTTGAACTTCCCGTATTCCTTCGGATTATTATTTTCCAAAGGCCTGTATGCGCAGTACAAGAAGCGGGGCGGAGCCTTCGTAGAGCGCTATGAGCAGTTCCTCTCAGCCAGCAGTACCCGGAGTATTGCGGATGCCGCAAAGCTGATGGATATCGATGTACATTCACTGGCATTCTGGCAGGATGCGCTCGGGCTGATTGCCGGAGATATTGATAAGTTTACAGGGCGGGAATAAGGCGGGGATTTTGCGCTGCGGAAGGTTCCTTTTTGCCGGGAAATGTGGTAGAACAGTAGTAGAAGTATACACCGAAGCGGCACAGAAAGGGATGCTTGATTGAATGTATGTAGTGTGTAAGGAACACGTAGAGCTGGCCATCGACAAATTTGTGGACGAATACGAGGATGCACCCGATGTAGTGGATCTGAAGGAGACGGAGTTCTCGGACTGGGACCCGCCGGCGAAATGTGCGGAATGCGAGCAGAATGCGGAATATCTGGTGGTCTGAGGACTGCTGTAATTAAAAACACCCTGTAGCCGTGAAGGCTGCGGGGTGTTTGGGCTTTCCGGCATAAACATTACTTAATGTTAGGCGTCTGCTGCTTCCGCCATTTCGGCCAGCGTGCTGCTCTGGCTGCTGCGCCCATATATAAAGGCTGATACAATCGCCACGATTGCCGCAATGGATAATCCCCAGTAGATGTTGGAGTAAGCTGTCTGGAGCGGTAGACCACGTTGCCATTCCAGGGCGCTTGCGGCCATCGCCACGCTGAAGGCTCCGCTGAAGAACTGCAGCAGTTGGAACAGCCCCATTCCGGAGCCAATCTGCGAAGAAGGCAGGATGCGCGAGATTTCGTTCGATA
Source organism: Paenibacillus sp. FSL H8-0259 (assembly GCF_037963255.1). Classification (NCBI taxonomy): domain Bacteria; kingdom Bacillati; phylum Bacillota; class Bacilli; order Caryophanales; family Paenibacillaceae; genus Paenibacillus; species Paenibacillus sp. FSL H8-0259. Next base: position 8,188,374 of record NZ_CP150147.1, on the reverse strand, counting down.
CGCTGCTGGACAGTACGGTGAACGAGAGACTCATAATCATATAGACGAGCATGACAGCAACCCACGACCGCCCGGCGAACAAGGCGAACAGTACGGTCGCGGCCAGTACCAGGAACGGTGCCAGGCGCAGAATTCCGGCATTGCCGTAGCGGTCAATGATCCGCCCCACGGTGCGGGAGACGAAGATCGCCAGCAGCGAGCCGGGGAAGATTACAAGTCCGGCATGGCTGGCGCTGAAGCCGAAGCGGTGAACCAGAATCTGCGGCAGCAGGAACAAGGTGGCGAAGCTGCACAGGTAGGAGGCGACACCCACCAGGGCCAGCACGAGATAGGACCGGTTACGGAACAGCGCCGGCATCACGAATGGATCAGGAGTGGTACGGATGCGGCCGACAAACAAGATAATTGCTACTATTCCGGCGATCAGGGCAACCCACAGTCCGCTGGTCAGGAACAGCAGCAGACCGGTGGTGCCGACACCGAGGAACACACCGCCCAGGATGTCGAAGGAGCCCCGGGTGGGAACTTCCTTAGGCAGCAGGATCAGGAATAGCGGTACCAGGAGCAGAATAGCTGCGGTGACCGCGAACAGCCAGGTCCAGCCGAGATACTCGACAATGGAACCTCCGGCTACCGGCCCGAGTCCCAGACCCAGCGAAACAGCGGACATGATCGTCGCCATTGCTTTGCCGCGGCGGGCCTGCGGGACATAACGGGTGAACAGGACGAGCGATAAGGACATGACTGCGCCTGCTCCCGAAGCTTGCAGAATGCGCACTATAAGCAGAAAAATAAAGTTAGTGCTGAAGAAACCGGCCACGGCAGCAAGCCCTAGCGTAAGCAGCCCGATAACCAGCAGCCGGCGGATCGGCAGGAAGTCAGAGAGCCGGCTGTATGTGATAGAGGCAATAGAGAACATGATGGAATACCCGGTAACAATCCAGGAGGCGGATGCTGCTGTGATGCCGAAAGTCTCGGTCACGTCAGGCAGCGCCAGATTGAACATCGCTGTATTCATAATGACGAGAACAACAGCAACGCTGAATAGCAGAGTCAGCAGTCCTTCGCGTGGAAGAGTTGCCTGCGGAGCAGCGGTTGAATCGTTTGTACTGTCCTCAGATGTATGTAATGAGGTCATTTAAGGGCCACTCCTTTGTTATTGGACTTATTTAAAATAAAAAAACTAGACATTTTTATTTTATAGTTCGATTACTTACGAACAATTGAAATATAGCATGGGCTGATGTAAAATGCAATTAGGAAATAAACAAATCATCTGGAATTTAAAATATATAAATGAATGACAACTATTTGTATTTCAAAGGAGTCTTTCTTATGAAGCAGCTTCATCATCCGGAACGCAAGGATATTCAGCTCGCCTCTGTGCTGTATGCGCTTAGCGATCCGGTCCGTTTATATGTCGTGTCGGAAATCCGCAAACATGGCGCACAGGCCTGCAACAGCTTCAAGGTGCCGATTGCCAAGTCCACCCTGACCCATCATTCCCGGACACTGCGCGAAGCCGGCATAGTGAATACGCGGGTGCAGGGCACGCAGCGTATTCTGTCACTGCGGACAGAGGATCTGGAGGAGCGGTTCCCTGGGCTTCTGGATTCAATATTGCTGGCGTATGAAAAGACGGAGCCCGGTGAGGGATTCGGGGAGCAGGAGCAAGTGACGGAAGAGCAGGGGTAGCGCGAGCAGTAAGATAGCTGAAAGAGCTAGGAGACAGGAATAGTAAAGGCGGATTCCGGTTTATTTTTACCCGGAAATGTGGTAGAACATAGAGGATAACCTTAAGCAGAAAGGACGTAGCGGATACGTCCTTTTGCTGTTTATATAATGAGATAACGGTGATTGAGCCGTGGGACACTATTATGGAGCCCTCTTGATCGGCGAAGGCAAACTCAGGGGGCTTCTGGAACCTCAGCGAATGGTCAGGTGTATATAGAAGCATAACCCACAGGAGGAAGACATGTTCATTCAGATTATCGGCGTAGGCAAATTGAAGGAAAAGTATTTGGTCAGCGGCATCGCAGAATATGCCAAGCGGCTGACGCCATACCTCAAGTTCCAGATGATTGAGGTGGCGGATGAGAAAGCACCTGACAACCTCAGCGATGCGGAGGTTGTTCAGGTGAAGGTGCGCGAGGGCGAGCGTATCCTCGCGCATATCAAGAGCGAGGCGCATGTCATTGCGCTCGCGATCGACGGCAAGCTCTGGAGCTCGGAAGAGCTTGCCGCCGAGATCGACCGGCTCGGCACCTACGGGACGAGCCATGTCGTCTTCGTCATCGGAGGCAGCCACGGGCTCTCCGATGAGGTAATGCGCCGCGCCCAGCAGCGCATGAGCTTCGGCCGAATGACGCTGCCCCATCAGCTCATGCGGCTGGTGCTGGTGGAGCAGGTTTACCGGGCGGTGAAGATCAATCGGGGGGAACCGTATCATAAGTAGGGGGAAGTTTTTGAAGAAAAACCTGCAGGAGCCTCTATCTACATCATCACTACAAGGGGCAGGGTATGTCACACTCTGGCAGGAACGATGTGTATTTACCGTTAAAACAAGTAGGACGCCAATATCTATGAAGCCTCTTTAATTCCCTTAATAACAGTAAGAGCGGAACATAAGCTAAACAGCTTCATGCACCGCTCTTATTTTTGTTCACTCGTTCTCTTGCACTTTCTCATACTCTATCTCAATCAGCTTGAAAAAATCAGATGGTTTGATTTTCAGTCCCTTGCAGAGATCAAATATTTTCGTGACGGAAGGCTCATTTCTGCCAACCTCAATCATGGAAATGTAGGATCGGTCGACATTGCATTCATGGGCCAGATCTTCTTGGCTTAAACCTTGTTTGATACGTATAGCTTTAACGGTTTTTCCGATTATCTGCTTAATGATGTTGGACGGATCGCTCAAGGAAAATAACCCCTTTTAAGTCCATTATCAATCTGATATAATGGTCGTGACAGATAAAGTATTCAACAAAAAGTAAAAAATATACATATTTCGAGCCTCTTCTGCACTTCCCTGTAGTTTCTCTATGATTCAAAGTTGCTCAGCCCAAAACATGCCTTACAGATAACGTACCTTCATCTAATTAAAAATATTCTTACAGTCTAAAGGAGGCCCTACCCGTGCGCCCTTCCTTTCTAAAATCACTCAACCTTGATGTTATTGTGGAGATGATAGAGATGGCTTGCCGCTTGGAGAAGTGGGACAAAGTCATTGAGACATCGGAGATTTTGTATGAATGTGTGCAGTACTTGTATCAGGAACAGCAGTATCGGAAGGCTAAAGCTTCACCACTTTTGACAATCGGGCTAGAGCATCCACTGGTCTATTATTACGGATTCAGTTATCTGACTCGGGGGATGGCTTATCAAACGAAAGAGAACTATGAGGAAGCACGGGCATACATAGATAAGTATGCCGAGTTGGGATGGTTGGAGGATCTAGGTGAGGACGGGCTGGAAGTTGTAGAGGAATTCCGATTTCTAGCACAAGCAAACGGATATGCACTTGAACTTATGTCTGGGCGGGGGGGCGTTCTGACTTCTTATACTGCCTTTCTGCGAGAGAATCCAGAAGAAGTACTGCCCGGATTGGATGTGATTCTGCAGGCTGCGCTGCGGTATGGGCTGGATTTGGACGAGTTGCTGATGATGTTCGCGGAGCATACAGCAGAATTCAGCACATATGAGGATGAGGGAAATCTAGAACACTTTTATCGCTTCAGTCATCATTTGGCGCTGTACTATAAGCGGGCGGGAAGAATGGTGGAAGCACTGGAGCAGATACTGCAAGCAGTGAGGCTGGCCTATCGGTCGGGGAACGACAGTCATTCTACTAGAAGTCTGGCGCTCTTTGAATCGTTACGCGATTGGGCAACGGTGGAGCAGGTGAACGAGGTTCAGGCGTTAATTAAGGGGTGAATACCGTGATGGATAAGGAAATACTGAAGCTCGTCGGAGCCCGGATTCGTGCTCTTCGGAAAGAGCAGGGCTTGTCGCAGGAGGCGCTTGGGGAGAAAGGCGGATTTCATTTTTCATACATAGGGCAGATTGAGCGTGGTGAGAAGAACGTTTCTTTATTGAATTTACATAAGATAGCGGAATCGCTTGAAGTTAATTTAGTTCAGCTGTTTGCGTATCAGAATGAAGAGTTTATGGTTACCTCAGCTGAGAGCGATATTCAGGATATTGTAGGTATGCTTCGTGACGCTAATGATGAGAAGATACGCGTGGCGAAAAATGTACTTAAAGAATTATTATGAGATACGTCCCTCAGAGCAAATGAGGTCATTTAAAACAAGCGCACAAGCCATTGGCTTGTGCGTTTTGCGGTAGCTTAAGTATAGTTCTTATTTTATGATTAATGGCAATAGTCTGAAGTTTGAGGCGTAACAAAAAAATCTTTAATAAAGAAATGTCGCTTTAACTAGCGTACAATTTATGGGTCACAAGGAGGAAGAAATGACTGAATTACTAGCTCCAGCAGGCAATATGGAGGCTTTAAAAGCTGCAATATCTAATGGTTGTGATGCCATATACTTAGGAATGCAAAAATTTGGTGCACGCGCATACTCATCTAATTTTGATCTAGAATCGTTAAAAGAGGCTGTTACGTATGCGCACCTGAGGAACGTTAAAATCTATGTTGCCATGAATACCATCGTTTTTGAAAACGAAGTTGAAGAGATGAAAGAGCAGATACACGAATTAAATAAAATCGGTGTTGATGGCATTATCGTCCAGGACCTGACTGCTTTCGATTATATCGTTAAAAACTTTGTTGATATGGAAGCACATTGTTCAACTCAAATGGGAATCGACGATCTAGACGGAACTTTATTATTTAAAGAACTTGGTGCGAAAAGAGTTGTTCTGTCCCGTGAGGTCAAGGTTGAAAAAGTAAAAGAGATCAAAAGAATAGCTGAAATACCTTTAGAAATTTTCGTTCACGGTGCTTTATGTGTATCTTATTCGGGAAACTGTCTAATGTCAGGATTACTCGGCAATCGATGCGCAAATCGCGGAAGATGTGTGGGTTCATGCCGTAAGGAGTATGAACTAATCGATAAGACAACAGATACATCTTTAGGGAAAAGCTATATTCTATCTACTAAGGACTTAAACACCATCGATTATATCCATGATTTAAAAGAAATCGATTCTTTAAAAATAGAAGGCCGAATGAAGGCGCCTACGTATGTTGCTAATGTTGTATCCAAATATCGCAAGGCCTTAGATCATAAAATAACCGAAGAAGACAAAGAAAATCTGAAAAAAACATTCAATAGAACATTTACTAAAGGGTATTTGTTTCACGAAGACAGGAGAAATATTACAAACATCTTAAGACCTAATAACTTTGGTTATGAAATTGGAACAATCAGCGGGATTGTTAAAGACATGTATGAAATAACACTTACACGTCCTTTAAATCAGAACGATACCATCCGAATCAGTCACAACAATGAAGATGTTAATCTAACGGTTGCCAAACTGTACGATAAAGATGGCGAATTAATCAATAAAGCAGAGGATGTCTGCTATATCAAAATCAAAGAAAAGATGTCTAAGGGAGATTTAGTCTATAAAACGAAGGATTATTTCTATAACAAAGAATTAGAAGCATCACTGGAAAAAGAATTTAAGCGGTTTAACCTCGATATTAGAGTATATGCATGTCCAGATTCAAAGCTTGTCATAGATGCGGAGGGCTTAGGCTTTAATTATTCCTATGAAAGCGAGGAAATACTGGGCGAAGCCATTAATAATCCAACAACGAAAGACCAGGTAATCAAGCAATTCTCAAGATTGAATGATACTATATTCGAACTTCATCATGTCGATTATGAGGAATGCAATGCATTTATTCCAGCTAAACTGTTAAATGCAGCAAGAAGAGATATTGTACTGGGCTTGTATGACTTAAAGCTTAACAGCCAGCAGAAAAGAACCAAGGCTTTGGAAGCAAAAGAAAAAATAAGCTTTACCCCTGGAAAACCATACCTTACGGCCTCTGTAACGACTAAGGAACAGTACGATGCTTGCGTGAGCTGTGGAATTAAGGAAATCTATTACGAAAATGTGGTTAGAAGAAATCAGAATGATTATAAGGAACAAGAAGGACAGCTACTAATTGGAGGATATGGGGGGATTAATCACTATAGAGAAACAAACCCGTTTGTTACGGACTATTCTCTAAATGTTATTAATGCCACTAGTTGCTATGAATTATATAAATTAGGTGCTAAACGAGTCACTTTATCTTATGAATTGAATAAGAGCCAAATTGAAGATTTAATGAATGCCTATTATAAAGAAAATGACGGCTATCCTGCACTGGAAATGATTGTATATGGCAGGGCTCCTTTGATGTTTACGAAATATTGTCCGATGAAAAAAATGAATCAATGCAGAATTTGCAAAACGAAGAGCTATGAGTTAAAAGATGAGCACGGAACATTCCCTATCATTTCCCATAATGATTGTACAACGACTCTCCTTAATGGGAAGACGCTTAATCTGTTGGATGAGCTACCAAACATCAAAGGAATCGAGGCGCTCAGATTAAACTTCACAGTTGAATCCAAAGAGCAGGTTGTGAAAGTCATTAATATGGCCTCAGGCAAATTAAATGGCTCAATGAATAATGCTGTCTTTAATCAGGAAACAGACACAAGAGGACATTTTAATAAAGAGATTGTGTAGGTAGCCAAGGGATGGTTCTGGCTATATGATGGCGGGACGAGTGCAGAGTGAATAGCGAATGGGTTAAGGTATGAAGGAATAGTGAGGCCTTCAATTTCGTTCTATATAGGTGTGGAGAAGGTTGGTTTAATCTTTTTTCATTTAATTTTGTATAACAGAGTTGACTTGATGTATAGTTTGGTATACATTGTGTTTAGTACACTTTACTAAAGGCGGTGTCATACATGACTTATCAAGAAAAGAAGAGCATCGTATCGCTAATCAGCACCATACTCATTTTTACAGTGTATTTGCTGTACAGATACCCACAGTATCCCAATGAGGTGTTGGATTCAAAAGTAACCTTCCATTACTGGGGATCCTTCATTCTTGTATTGACCTTGGTTTCCATCGCGGCACATATCGTGATCAGCATTGTTTTTAACATCATCTTCCGTATGACTACGGGTGAAAAGGAACCTACATTCGCGGACGAACTGGATAAGCGCATCGACTTGTTGGCCTTTCGAAATTCATTTGCTATGTTTGTCAGTGGCTTCCTTCTGGCTATGGGCTCATTGGTTACAGACCAGCCTTTGAGGGTGATGTTCATCGTCCTAATCGTCGCTGGATTTCTTTCAGACGTAACCGGTTCAATATCGAGACTGTATTACTACAGGAGAGGAGTCTAAGATGGGTAAAGTTCCTGTTGGCAATTACATCAGAAAATTACGATTCAATCTTAATGAAATGACCCAGCAGCAGCTGGCCGACAAGGTAGGTGTAACCAGACAAACGATCGTAGCTCTTGAAAAAGGAAATTACTCTCCTTCACTGGAGTTGGCCTTTCGTATTGCTCACGCCTTTAACCTGCCGCTTGAAGAGGTATTCTTTTACGGGGAAAACTCACAGGAGCCATGAGGGAAATAGATAGGGGGTAAAGGATGAGAGCAATGGTATATGCCAAATACGGAACGCCTGATGTGCTTCATCTGAAGGAGCTAGAGAAACCTACACCGAAGGATAATGAAGTCCTTGTCAGAATATATGCGGCAACGGTAACAGCGGGGGACTGGCGTATGCGAAAGGCCGACCCATTCCTTGCAAGATTGTACAATGGTCTCTTAAGGCCTAAAAAAATAACGATATTGGGGTTTGAGTTAGCTGGGGAAGTTGAAGCCGCAGGCAAAGATGTAACACGATTTAAGAACGGTGATCAAATATTTGCGTCTTGTGGTTTTGGCTTCGGTGCATATGCCGAGTACAAATGTCTGCCTGAAGATGGATTGGTGGTCATGAAACCGGTCAATGTGAGCTATGAGGAGGCTGCCGCTGTTCCCATCGGGGGGATAACCGCGTTGAACTTTCTAAGGAAGGGGAATATCGCGAGCGGAATGAAGGTTCTTATTTATGGAGCCTCTGGAAGTGTGGGGACTTATGCGGTGCAGCTTGCCAAATATTACGGGGCAGATGTAACAGGGGTATGCAGTACTGCTAATCTTGAGATGGTAAGATCTATAGGAGCCGACCGGGTCATAGATTATACGAAACAGGATTTCATGGCGCTTGAAGAAAGCTATGATTTAATCTTTGATGCCGTTGGGAAAACGATATCGAAAATCAAAAAATCGACATTCAAAAAAGCACTGCGAACGAACGGGAAATATGTGAGTGTGGATATGTCACACAAGCCTCGCGTTGAAGATCTTATCTTCCTCCAAGAGCAGCTTGAGGCCGGTACCCTTAAGCCAGTTATCGATAGATGCTATTCGCTGGAACAAATTCCGGATGCCCATCGTTATGTCGAACAAAAACATAAGAAGGGGAATGTCGTTATTACTGTAAGTGAAACTTGCCGTTAGTGAAAGTGCGGTTACGCTTATCATAAGTAGGGGCAAGATTCTGTTGCACAGCATACTGTTTCGAGGGGGCAGCAATGAATAAAACAGACCGTTTATCGGGATATTCAGGCGATCAGCGAAGCAGGTGTACCGATTATAGGCACTACAGGTACAGGGTATTCATTAATGGAGGGATATTTTCTGCCGCCGATCAGCTTCACTATAGAGGAAGCCGTGACCTTACACATAGGGACGGATTTTATCGAGCTTCGCTGCAATGGGTGCTCAGCTGGGGAGCGGGTGTAATCGTATTGGAGCCTGAATTATTCCGGAATAAGATTCGTGAGGAAGCCCTGAAAATTTCAGAACGCTACTGACATAACGCTGTCAGTAGCGTTGTTTTATTATCAGGTATGTAAACATAAAGGAGTATAGGAAGGAGGGTGTTTTGTGAATTTTGCTTCTGTACGCATCATTACCGACGATGTTAATCGTCTCGCCGAGTTCTATGAAAAAGTCCTGGGTGTTTCGGCGGTGCACCCCGCGCCTGTTTTTGCCGAACTCGTTATGCCGGCATGTACCCTGGCAATCGGCCACTCCCAAACGGCGCAGCTATTCGGCACTGGTTCCGTAGTGGCAGCGAGCAATCACACTGTCATCATCGAGTTCCGCGTCGACGATGTCGAAGCCGAATACGCACGCTTGAAGCCAATTGTCCATGATTGGGTAAAAGAACCGACCACGATGCCGTGGGGAAACCGTTCTATGCTGTTCCGTGATCCCGACGGCAACCTGGTAAACCTCTTCGAGCCGGTGACCGAGGAAGCGATTAAACGGTTTAGTGGCAGGCATTGATTAACTGATCCTCATGAGGGTTATGTCGAGTAACTGGCACAGGGTGTCTGATTTTCTACATCAGACACCCTGCAGTGTTCACGCAGGATTACGCCGCTATTATCTAGTATTTACTATGTCTTCTTTCGTAAGTTCCTGGTATAGGGTAAGTTTCTCTTCGGCGAGAGAAATCATGTAATCAATTTCTTGCCGCCTGGATTCCAGTCCCATCAGATGTTTCTCAAGGATTTCAATCCGCTTTTTTAAGGTAGGATTATAATTAGAGGGATTCTCCCCTTGTTGAATTTTATCCATTACACAGCCCTCACGAGTAAACTCCGTAATCTCCTCAAGCGATAAGCCCAATTTTTTTAGTTTATTTAGACATTGAATGTAGGATACCTCGCTTTCTTTGTAGACACGTGCCCCTCCACTACTACGCTTGGGTTCATGTAGTACCCCGATTTTTTCATAATAACGAATCGTATAAGGAGTTAATCCCGTTTGTACTGACACCTGACTTATCGTAAGCATCCGATTTCTGTCCCTCCTTTTTAATGCTGGTATTGAAAAATATTATACCCTGAAAACTCTCTTGACTTCTAGTTGACTCTAACTTGTAAGTTAACTTTACGAATTGAAATACAGGAACAAACACTAAGGGGTGTAACAATGAACAACGAATATTTCACGATTCAACAAGCAGCGGAAGGGATCTGGGGTGCTATTTCGGTTCCAGGCAGCGGTTCTCTGGGGAATGCAGCAATTATTGATCTTGGGGATTTAACCGTTGTAGTGGATACAACCAACCTGCCGCATTCTGGTGCTTTGTTACGTCATACTGCTGAACAACTAACAAACAAACCGGTTAAATATGTAGTGAATACACATTTTCATGGAGATCATGTCAACGGCAATCAGGAATTTATGAAAAGCGAATTTATATCTACTGTATGGACAAGAGATTTGCTATCAGATATGGGTGAAGTGAATGTTGATTTCATGCAGCAAAACATTCAAAAGTTAATGACTAGCCTAAATCATGTACGTTCAAAGCAAAGAGATCCCCACATGCTAACTGAAATCGACTATGATCTTTCGGTACAGCGGGCCCTTTATGATGCCATCCCTTCCCTATGCAGGGTGATCCCCACGATAACTTTTGACGATAAACTCGTTATTCAAGGAACAAAGCGATCAATCGAAGTTTTATCTTACGGAGGCGGTCATTCTTTAAGTGATGCTGTTGTGTACGTTCCAGAAGAGCAAACCTTGATCGCTGGTGATTTAATATCGACTAAGACCATTCCGGTCATACCCTACGGTAATCCATACGCTTGGATACGCATCCTTAAACGCATTCAAAAAGACCTCAAGGTCAATACTGTCGTTCCGGGACATGGAGATGTATCTAATTCAGATCGAATCACGGATGTCATACAATTTTTGGAGAAAACGATCACTTATGTTTCTGGAGCTGTAAAAAGCGGGAAATCAGAGTCTTACTGGCTGGAACAAGGGGTTTTAAAAGGCTATGAGGATTGGCATCTGCCCCAGTATTTCAGCTGGAACTTTCGCTGGCTCTTTAACAGTATGCTTGTTCAAAACAACAGATGAGACAACATGAAATAGAGATCTTGAAAAAAACGAAGTAATGGAAGTTGCTGATGTTGGTCTACCACCACTTCTTATTCAGTAGGTTAGGCATGTCTATGGCTGTTGAATCATTTGGAATAATCTTGACAACGCACTGGAGAAAATGGAATTCCGGCGATGTACAAACCATACATGCAAGTCCCGGTACCCTTCAGGAAGACGATGGGAAGATATTTGACCCGCCTCTTCCGCCTTGGTAATTGACGATTGTGGCAGCATAGACACGCCGAATCCAGCGGCTACACCACTTAGAATTACTTCTAACGTTCCAAACTCCATAATCTGATAAGAGCTCATCCCGCTTTCTCCTAGGAATTTCTCAGCTTTTGCACGATGTGTACATCCAACGTCGAAGAACAACATCGGCTTCGTAAGCAATTCGCGCATGTCACTCTTACCCGGTTCCGAGATCAGCACCAACTCCTCGTTGAAAGCCACAACATGTTCTATATCAAGCTGGTCAATGGGTCCATAGACAAAGGCTCCATCTAGTTCGTAATCAAGCACCTTTTGTAAGAGACCATGCGTTTCGCCAGTGATGAGCGATAGTTTGACATCGGGATATCGTAAGTGATACTTGGTCAGAAGAGGAGTCAGATGAATAGCTGCTGTCGTTTCAATGGAACCTAAGCGGAGAAGGCCCGCAGGATGCTCCGAGTATTGTGTGGATTTCACAGCCTCGTCCATCAGAGTCAGTATTTTATCCGTATACTCCAGCAAGTTCTCACCTGCCGGCGTTAACGTCATCCCCCGATTGGATCGACGAAAAAGAGGGAGCTTCAACTCAGCCTCAAGGTACTGAATCCGGTTCGTCACATTGGACTGCACATAGTTCAAGACTTGCGCGGCCTTCGTTATGGTGCCCTCGCGAGCAACAGCTTGAAATATTTTCAAATCTCCACTTTCCATTTCCATGTCACCTGCCTGGTATAATTCTTTATGATAGTCGCCTTCAGTTTTGATCATTTTACTGGATTATATCCTTTATGTACAATTTAATATAGATTCATTAATAACGACTTAAGGGAGTAATCAAGATGAAAGCAATTGTACATGCTGGACAAAGTGGCCTGAAGGGCTTGAAATATAAAGATATTAGGGACCAAAAGCCGGGGGTTGGCGAAGTAAAAGTAAGGATAGAGGCTGCAGGGCTGAACCATAGGGACTTGTTCATCATGGCAGATCGAACAGAACAGGATGTCCCTCTGGTTATTGGTTCTGATGGCGCGGGCAGGATAGAAGCAGTAGGTGAAGGCGTATTCAGCCATCCATTAGGTGCCGATGTCATCATTAATCCATGTATCGGATGGGAATCCGCCGATAATGTTCCGTATGTTCCAGCCATTGTAGGAGGTCCTTCAGATGGTACATTCGCCGAGTCTATCATCATTCCTGCGCAAAATGTCATCAGCAAGCCAGCTTACCTGTCCTGGGAAGAAGCGGGTGTGCTACCCCTGTCCGCCTTGACGGCCTATCGAGCTCTGTTCACGAGAGGCCGCTTACAGCAAGGTGAACACGTCCTTATTCCTGGCATTGGTGGTGGTGTTGCGACTTATGCCATGAAGATGGCTTCAGCGGTGGGTGCGCGTGTTAGTGTGACATCACGTAGTGAAACGAAAAGACAAGCTGCACTCATTAATGGGGCTGACCATGCATTTGACAGTCATAGCGATTGGAGGGAAAGTATGGATGGAGACACCGTCGATCTCATCCTCGACAGCATCGGACCTGCGACGTTCCCACATTACTTTGACATTATTAAACCGGGTGGCCGTATTGTCACGTTTGGGGCAAGCTCGGGAGATCGAATGGAGATCCCGATGCGGTCCATATTTTTTCCCCAAATTAGTATCATTGGTACCTCCATGGGAAGTAGTGAAGAATTTGCTGCTATGCTTCAATTTATGGAACGCCACTTGCTTCGTCCTATCATTGATCGAGTATATCCTTTACAAGATACAGTTCAGGCATTTCACAGAATGCAGAAGGGGGAGCAGTTCGGTAATATTGGAATAAGAATAGATTGAACAGACAACAGGGCAAATGAGGTCGTAAGAAGCGGTTCAGGCTAAATGTTATGCTGACCATAATAAAGTTCAGGTTATGACCGTCCGCGACAAAAGCGATATAAATCTGAGCAAAGAATATCTTTAGCGTTGTGGGGTGTTTTTTGTCCCTATCTTGCCCCTTCAGAGTTGTGAAAGTCATTAATATGGCATCAGGTAAATTAAATGACTCAAAGAGATTGTGTAGTCGTGGAATTCATTAAATGTTCTAAAATCAATCATAAGGATGACCTTCAGATGAAAATATTATTAGTTGAAGATGATAAGACGATCGCGTCGGGACTGGAATATTCGCTGCAGCAAGAGGGTTATTGGACCGTTCTCTGCCATGATGCCGCTTCAGCCCGAAAGGTGCTCGCCGAAGACATCGATCAGTTCACTTTGTGCCTGTTCGATTTACAGCTTCCAGACGGAACTGGCTATGAATTATGCAAGATGGTGAAGGAACGACGCGATATCCCGGTCATTTTCTTAACAGTGATTGATGATGAGGTCAATGTCGTGATGGGACTCGATATGGGAGCCGATGATTACATTACCAAACCTTTTCGGGTTCGCGAGCTTCTCTCCCGGATCAAGTCCGTCTTGCGGAGATACCAGAAGCTGTCCCATGCCGGAGCGGTCATTGACATTGACAATGTGCGCATCCATACGCTGGAAGGCAAAGTATATAAAAACGGTGCCGAAATTTCGCTAACCGCCTTGGAATACCGCTTATTGCTGATCTTTGGCAACCACGTTGGACAGGTCCTCACCAGGAATCAGCTCTTGGAGCAAATCTGGGACGTGGCCGGGGACTTCGTGAATGACAACACGTTAACGGTCTATATCAAAAGGCTAAGGGAAAAGCTGGAGGATAATCCAGAGCAGCCGGCTCTGATCAAAACGGTACGCGGTTTAGGCTATAAGGTTGGTGATTAGATGCTGCGCAATCGGGAAAATCAAATATTATTACTCGTCATGGGTTCGATCAGCTTATCGGCGATCGTCATTGCTGCTTTCATTTCGTCTGTCACCGCAGCCCTGGTTATTATTGTATCCGTGCTGCTTACCGGCACAGCTTTATTATTCACAAAACGGAGATATTACGAGCTAGAGAAGCTGTCCGTCTATTTGCGGGAAATTAGCAGCGGCCAGGCCTCCCTTGACCCTCGCGATAATCAAGAAGGTGAGCTTAGCATCTTAAAGAATGATATTTACAAGGTGACACGCATGCTCTCCGAGCATCGTTCGCTATTGCAGCGGGATAAGCTTCAACTGACCGATGCCATCTCCGATATTTCACATCAGCTCAAAACACCGATCACCTCTATGACAGTCATGGCAGATCTGTTAAGTGCCCCTGATCTGCCTTCACTCAAAAGAACGGAGTTCACCCATCATATTCGCATTCAGCTTGAACGGATCGATTGGCTTGTTTCATCCTTATTAAAGCTAGCGAAAATGGAAGCGGGAACTATCCCGTTCAAAAAAGATCGAATACACATGGGAACCCTAATCGAAAAGGCACTGGAGCCGGTTATGATTCCGATGGATATTAAGGGACAGACCGTTTCCATCACAGGGGATGACAACGTCTCTTTTGCCGGCGATTTCCGTTGGACTGCTGAAGCGGTTATCAATATTTTGAAAAATGGAGTGGAGCATACACCTGAGGGCGGTGCGATTACCATCACATTTTCCGACAACGTGCTATTTACGGAAATCGTTATTGCTGACAACGGAGAGGGCATTCCGAAAGAGGATTTGCCTTATATTTTCAAACGTTTTTATAAAGGAAAAAATGCTAATGAAGGAAGCATCGGTATAGGGCTTGCGATGGCTCACAGCATCATTGCAAGCCAGAACGGCGTGATTGATGTAACGAGCGACAGCGGGACTGGTACAGAGTTTCGGATCAAATTTTATAAGCATGTGATTTAACAGCACTCCGTAAGTGACTGAACTGTCACCTCCAACGTCACTGTAAAGTCATTTTGGACAGATAAAATGATATTCATCAGATGAACAATGGAGGTACAACCATGCAAATGAAGCAGCAGCGCAAGATTACTTTTATTATCACGATAGGCTACGCCCTGATTATTCTTTATTTTATGCTTTTTGCTTTCGGCAGAGCGGATAAGGTAGATCAAATCAGTCAGTACACCTTTATTTTTTTGCCGGACGGTTTTTTTAGGGTGCCGGGTCTTTCCGATCTTCTACATCCGACACTGATGGACTTGGTGGGTATTGGAAACTTTGCAGCCTTCATACCTTTGGGCATACTGTTTCCGTTGTTATACCGCACCAGCTTTGTTCGCTTCATGACAGGGTTTATCCTGTCCATTCTTGTGGTGGAGACCATCCAGGCACTAACATTCCTCGGCAGCTTTGACATGAACGACGTCATACAGAACTCATTGGGCGCTGCTATTGGATTCGGGGCGTACAAGATTGGCTTCCGTACAAAAAACTACTGGAGAAATATCGCTGCTACGGGAATTGCCAGTGCTGTCTTAATGATCGGCGTGTGGGGGGTCTTCGGAGTAGTTGATCAAGTGTTCACCAAAGAGTTGGCCCCTTTTGTAGCGATAAACGAATGGGAAGATAGTACCGGAAATCGAGTAACGGGAACCAAACAGGACAGTCTTAAGATTGGCGGTCAAGACGTGACACCCCAATATAATGTGTATGGCATCGAAGGTAAAAAGAAGGAAACATATACGTATTCGCTAGGCAATAAGGGAGATCTGTATCTTAGCTTGAATTATGGAATTCCTGATCATAAGGATTTTCAGGGCAGCCTTAAGGTTACCGTTGACGGGCATGAGCTCCTGTCTGTATCTGCAGAAGATCAGCTCCATGAGCCGGACAATAGGATCCTTCATCTCACCGGGGCTAATGAGCTTAAGATAACCATTGAGGGGAATGAAATCCTTTGGGATGTTGGATATAGAGAGATGGTATATAACTGGAATTGAGCATCTAGGGAAGGAGGGATGGCAATGGAGATTCTAACCATTGAAAATTTGTCCAAAATAT
Organism: Paenibacillus sp. FSL H8-0259; assembly: GCF_037963255.1. NCBI lineage: Bacteria > Bacillati > Bacillota > Bacilli > Caryophanales > Paenibacillaceae > Paenibacillus > Paenibacillus sp. FSL H8-0259. The sequence goes on along the minus strand of NZ_CP150147.1, from coordinate 8,172,254 downwards.
ACGGCACAGGCGAATCGGCGGTGAAGGCGCTTGATGATGTTTCCTTTTCGGTCCAAAAAGGTGAATTCGTCGTAATTATCGGACCTTCCGGATCGGGGAAATCGACACTCCTTCATATGCTGGGCGGTGTGGATCGACCGACTGGCGGGAAAGTGTATGTTCAGGATACGGATATGTATACCTTGGACGAAACGCAGCTGGCCATCTTCAGACGCAGGCAAATCGGGCTGATCTACCAGTTTTTCAATCTGCTTCCCGTCCTGACGGTGGAAGAGAATATTACGCTGCCGCTCTTGCTGGATCAACAAAAGGTAGATCAAAAGCAATTGGCTGATCTTGTGAATACGTTGAATTTGCAGCATCGATTAAACCATCTGCCGAATCAGCTATCCGGCGGACAGCAGCAGCGTGTCTCGATTGGCAGGGCGATCATCGGCAATCCTGCGATCATGCTGGCCGACGAACCCACCGGGAATCTGGACAGCAGGAATAGCAGCGAGATCGTCGATTTATTGAAAATGCTGAATAAGACCTATCATCAGACCCTGCTCGTAATCACTCATGACGAACGGATCGCCCTGCAAGCCGACAGAATCATTTCAATTGAAGATGGGAGGATTGCCAAAGACGAGGTGATAAGGCGATGAATATTGTCAATACATTAACCATCCGGCATCTGAAGCAGAACAAGAGACGAACACTTGTGACTATTCTTGGCGTAATTATTTCGGTATCCATGATGACCGCTGTCATTACGCTAATTTTTTCCTTTGCGGATTTAATGATCAGACAAACGATCACAGATACAGGGGAGTGGCATATTCAGTATCAAGATATAACCAAGGAACAGCTTGCGGCGATACAGGGCGATGATGCAACCAAAACGGTTGCAATCACAAGAGACCTTGGATATGCCCCATTAGAAGGGGGACAAAATTCCAATAAGCCGTACTTGTTCATTAAGGAATATGATGTGCAAGGGTTCACACAATTTCAGATTGAAATAAGCAAGGGGCGTCTTCCGCACACGGACAAGGAGGTTGTGATCTCCGAGTCTGTTGCAACAAATGGCAAAGTGAAGTACGAAATCGGCGACCGTCTAACGCTTCGCGTCGGCGACCGATTCGAACAAGGGGGCGATCATCCCCTGGATCAGACGGAACCGCTGCGCAGGGAAGACGGCACATTGACCGAGACATTACAGCATAGCATAATTAAGGATTATACGGTGGTAGGCTTCATTAAACCTCCGGTGTCGGAACCGGCTCGGGCCCCGGGTTATACGATCATTAGCTATGTCGATGATCATATCATCGGGGGGGACGATCGGGTCGATGCGTCGGTGGTCTTGCAGCAGGTCAATCCGTTCTTGTTCGCACATGCAGAGAAGCTGGCTGAGAAAAACCAAATTGACACTGTCCAATATAATAACGATTTGCTTCGTTATTATGGCTTGTCCAGCAGCGGAGCCTCATCCAGCATGATGTTCTCATTATCGGCAATCATTATGGGGGCCATTATAATTGGCTCGGTTGGGCTCATCTATAACGCTTTTGCGATATCCGTCTCGGAACGTTCCCGCCATTTAGGGATGCTCGCGAGCGTGGGGGCGACGAAAAGGCAGAAGCGAAATTCCGTATTTTTTGAAGGTATCGTCATTGGTTTGATCAGCATTCCCATTGGCATCTTATGCGGTCTTGCCGGAATCGGAATCACCTTTTCGTTCATGAACACAATGATTGAAGGAGCATTATGGACTAGTGAAAAGCTGAGGCTTATCGTCACGCCGTTATTGCTCTTGATTACTTGTCTTGTTTCGATGCTGACGATTTTCGTTTCGGCGTATCTCCCGGCGATTAAAGCATCCAGGGTATCTCCCATGGACGCGATTCGCCAAACCACCGACGTAAAGCTTACGGCCAAAGCAGTGAAGACGTCGAAGATCATTCGTAAGCTCTTTGGAATCGAAGCAGAAATCGGGCTGAAAAACTTAAAAAGGAACAAACGAAGATATCATGTTATTCTTTTTTCTCTGGTCATCAGCATCGTTTTGTTTTTGACGATATCGTTTTTCACGACTGGCCTGACACAATCTCTGGCATTGTCGCTGGAAGGCATCAATTACGATATTGAAGTGTCGTCCAGTAATGGCGAAAGACTAGATGACCGGTTGATGCAATCGCTTGTATCTCTGGATGGTGTCACGGAATACAGCGTCAGTCATGAGTTAGTCAGGAACGCTTGGGTCGATGCAGCAAGCATCGCCGACGAGTTGCAAGAGAAGGTTAAGCAGGATAAGAGTATGCTGCAAGACGGGAAATACCCTTACGAAATTAAGCTCTATGCACTGAATGATTCGAGCCTGCAAGCCTATGCCAGAGCGGTCGGCGCAGATTACGAACAGCTTACGGATCTGGATCATCCCGCCGCAATCGTGATGGATACGATTCATTACAAAGATATAGATACGGGTAAATATATTCAGACGAAGTCCATATATGCGAATATCGGTCAACATATCGAGCTAACGAGTTTTTTTAATGAGAGCGGGGAAGAAACGAAGGCAAATAAAGTGATATTTGCCGCATTGACGGATAAGGCACCGATGGGGATGAGCCCGGTAGGCGTAGGCGGGTTAAATATGATCGTGTCGGAACGCGTCATGAATCGGCTGGCAGACGGCGAGGAGCTGGCTAACGCTTCGATGTACCTCCATTTGAAAAGCACGGAACCGGTGAAAACGCAGCAGGAAATTGAAGCGATGAATGAGACCAATCTGAATGTCTACAATGTATATCAATCCAGAATAAGAGAAGAACAACAGATTCTGCTGATGAACGTCTTTTCTTACGGTTTTATCGTATTAATCTCTGCGATTTCCGTTGCGAACATCTTTAATACGATCTCAACAGGGCTGGCTCTTCGCAAACGGGAATTTGCGATGCTGAAATCCGTAGGTGCGACGCCAAAGGGGTTTGCAAAAATGCTGAACTATGAGAGTGTTTTTTATGGGGTCAAGTCGCTCTTGTATGGGCTTCCTGTCAGTTTCGCCGTGATGGTTCTGATCTATAAAGCATTTGCGAACAAATTCAGCTATGGGTTCACCCTGCCCTGGATGAGCATTCTGTCTGTCATTGTGTGTGTATTTGTCATTGTCAGCTCTGCGGTTGTTTATTCCGGAGCTAAAGTAAAAAAGGAGAATATTATTGATGCATTAAAGCAAGAGAATATATGATTCACTTACTTCACCCAGAGGAGGAGACGTCACCCGACGTCACACACAATCATGCGAGTCGACCGATTGCTCTCCATGCTGCTGATTATCTCCGGTAAAGGTACGGCAACGGGCAAGGAGCTTGCCGAGCATTTCGAGGTATCCTTGCGGACGATCTACCGGGATATCGAAAAAATAAGCGAAGCCGGCATACCAATTGCCTCCTCCAGCGGCAAGGGCGGAGGATACTATATTATGGACAGCTATAATATAAGCGGCCTCTTTTTAAACCGGGATGAAGCTCATACGTTTGTAGCTGTAATGAAGAATTTACACGGCTTGTTTGGCAGGAACGAAGCTTTTAATGACATCATGCTAAAGGTTGAGCATACCTATAAGCGGGAGCCCGAGAAGCACAAGCTGACTCTGGATATGTCCCATTTCAGCATGGAGCAGGAAATTAAAGAATACATGGGGATCATAAGCAAAGCCATCACGGATAACAGACTGCTGGTGTTCGACTATATCAACAGGGATATGGAATATCTGGAGCGAACGGTAGAGCCAAGCTGGATTGACTTTCGCCATGGCCATTGGTATGTGATAGGTTTTTGCCGGGTCAGAGAGGACTACCGCAGATTCAAGCTCGTGCGGATTAAGCAACTGAGACAGGGGCCGCCTTTTGCAAAAAGAGAGCTGCCGGAAGACCAGGTCGCCGAGGTTATTAAGCAAAGCTATTCGCAGCGGGACATACAGGTTGTGCTCAGATTCACTCCGCGAATTGGCGCGCAGCTTCCCGAGTATTTTGAGAAAGAGAAGATTAGCCGGCGTGAAGACGGCTTCTATCTCGTGAGGGATACTTATCCTTATGAGGAGGGTCTGCTGAAATTCATTCTAAGCTTCGGCAAGGAGTGCGAGCTGCTGGAGCCTCGTGAATTACGGGCGGAGCTGCAGCAATATATGCAGAATATGCTTCTATCCTACAATGACTGACGCCCTGGTGTCAGTCATTGTGTTCTATAGTAGGGATATCGGCGGGAGAAATACATAACGTCCGCTATAACTAGGCTAGGAGTGAAACGATTAAATGAAAGCCGGCATTGTGTACAATGATTGCAATGAATGGGATACGGAGAACACACGAATAGAACTGATACTGAAGCTGCAAAGATTGGAGGAGGAACGCTATATCCTGCGTGAGGGAGAAAGGTTACAAGACTTTACCAATCTGATGCTGCGCCATATTGGCGATCCGGAGTCTGAGCTGCGTGAGCATATCTATTCCACTTTTCACATATGGCTGAAGCGCGATAATAAGTTCTCCTGTGCGGAAATGCGGCAACTTTTGGCTGTCCTGATGGATGACCGGCATTTGTTCTATCGGATTGGAACCGAAGATGACAATAGCGTACTCACCAGGGCGTTTGCGGTTCTGCCTGTCGTTCTTATTGTACAGCGGCACAGGAATAATTCATTCTTGACTCCAAATGAGTTCCGGCATCTAAAGTATTCGCTGCTTCGCTACTACCAGGAGGAGAAGGACCTGCGCGGTTATCTGGCAGTTGAAGGCTGGGCTCATGCCGCGGCCCACGGGGCGGATGCCCTGGAGGAGCTGATCCGCTGTCCGGAAAGCGATAGTAGGGTGCAGCGCGAGGTGCTGGGGGCGATTACAGGGATGCTGCATAACGGTGTCCGGATTTTTGACGAGGAGGAAGACGAGCGCATGGCCAGCATTGTGGACACGATGATTAGCGAAGCGCTGCTTCCGCAGCAGGAGATTGCCGACTGGATTCATAGCTTGTCGCTGTGTACGGAATGGCCGGATACGCGCGCACAGAGAGTCGCCAGAGTAAACGGGAAAAATTTTGTGCGCAGCCTGTATTTCAGATCAAGGGTCCGGAGTGACGGAAATAATCTTATTCTTACCGGTGCCATGCTGACGGCTGAAGCTAAATTAAACTGCTTTAAAGAGGCTAATTAAGAAGTGCGCTAGAAATGATACATATGGAGGTAATTAAGTTTGAGTACTCACTACTATTTCAGTTGGTTTAATCATTTTTTTCCAGAGAAGCTGGTCCATTGTTTGCAGGAGGATATACAAGACAGACAATCGCTTGTTATGATTAGCGCTGACCCGTCTGGTTACACAGATGAGCCAATTAACTTTGATGAACTTTCTGAATGGACATGGCTGAATCAGGCTAACATTATTTTTGATGAATATCATTTCATTGATTACCGTATGCAGAAGGAGGATGCCCAGAGGTTCATTCACAACGCTTCTGTCATTTTATTATGCGGCGGGTATCCTGTTTTGCAGAAGGATTTCTTGGCAGATTATGAATTATCGGATGTTATTAAGAACAGCAATGCCGTTATACTGGGTGCCAGCGCTGGTGCGCTAAACATGTCTGCTCAATGGTTAAGCTTGAATGACACTGGTCATGAAGTTGAAACGAGTACTATTTATGAGGGGATTGGCTTTGATCATTTTGCCTATGAATCCCATTCTAAGCGTGGCTACGCCACGTTTGTTCAAGGCTACCTGTTCCCCTTGTCTGAAGAGATTGATGTTTATGCGGCAGAACAGGAGAGCGCTATACGTGTAAAGGACGGCAAAATAGAAACAATGGGTCCTTTATATTTAATTTCCCGCTCAAAGATTCAGAAATTGGTTGAGACGCTCTAATTAGGGAGAGGGGCTACCGAAATGAAATGCTCAAATAATAATTAGTCACCTCTCAATATGGACCTGTATCCAGAGTATCCCGGTAAGCGGCGAAGAGATAAACTCTCTTCTGCCGCTATTTTTTTTAGATGAACATCATTTCCGCTCTATTTCTACTTCCATTATTTAAGCTAAAGTTAAAGTTTTCTTTAAGTTTCAGATGAGGGTTAAATTGCTATGCTAACATAAATGAATATAACAATTGGATGCACAAGAGGCTGGACATTGCATAGGGTGTCAGTCGTTTTTTTTCATGTAATTCATTTATTAGGGGGAATAGTCTTTGTACAAACGGATTATTAGTTTAATGTTTGCAGTGTTATTGTTGGTCTCCCTAGTATCGCCAGGCTTGACATCGGCGCAAACGAGCAGCTCTAGTGATCTGAATGGTTTCAGCGGGTCAAGTAGTTTTAGTGATTCCAGCAATCCTAGTGAGACTAGAACAGAATCGTTGGAATTACCTCCATCCAATGAGCTATCAAGTGGCTGGAGTAATATCGCGCAAAATATCAATCCGGTTGCCGACGCACCGAATTTGACGAATGGGAATACAGCAAGTTCTTTCAATGATGTGAAGCAAGGCAATTGGTTCTTCGAAGCAGCAAATTATGTGTATCAGAATGGCCTGTTCCAAGGTACAGGGGAGCACACTTTCTCACCACAAGGCACAATGACACGTGCAATGTTCGTTACTGTTCTTGGACGTGTAGCAGGAATTGATTCTTCCCAATACACCTCAGCCTCCTCATTCACGGATGTGTCCGCGGGTTCTTATTATGCACCGTACGTAGAATGGGCAAATAAGAACGGTATTGTAACAGGGGTAGGCAATCGTAAGTTTGCACCAAACAATACGGTGACTAAAGAGCAAATGGCTACTATTATGGTTAGATATTTCGAGGAATTTAACATCGACTATCAAACAGGAAATCCTATTAATACAGAGCCAAGCGATATTGGTAATGTTTCAAGCTGGGCAAAGGATGCTGTATTAGCATTATGGAGAGCTGGTCTAATCAATGGAGACCGGAGCGGTAATTTCAATCCAGCCTCCAATGCAACTCGTGCTGAAGCGGCTTCGTTTGTCATGCGCAGTAATGAGGTGATTAAGAAAAACACTTCACCGGCATCCACAGCGATCCCAACATCCACATCGACACCAACACCGACATTAACATCAACATCTGCATCTACATCAACATCCACACCGGTATCTACGCCAACTCCAACTCCATCTCCAACATCAACTAGCGGAACCTTCACCATTACATTTAATACAAATGGCGGAACCGCTATAGCGAATAGGTACGTTGTTGCAGGTCATTCACTAGGCGAATTACCAACTACGCAAAAAGAAAATTACACGTTCCTAGGCTGGTATACGGATAGTGAGTTTACTACGGAGGTTTCTTCAGATGCAATTGTAACCAGCGACATGACACTATATGCCAAATTCGAAAGATTATCGGATCAAGCACTCGAAGTTCAAAGTATACCTGTGATTAGTAAGCTGGATCAACCAAGCACATTTTCAATTAAAGTCGTTGATAGCTCTGGAGAATTAACAGAATCTATGATTAAGAATGCGATTAGGTTTAGTGCATCTACGCATCTTGATTTTGTGAAGTATTCAGGTATTTCCATAACTAAGGTGGATAATGAATACATTATTACTGCCAATAACAAGAGTAAGCAATTTCCTGAGGGAGGTACATTCAAGCTCGTATTGACTGAAGATGCTTTAGTATTCAAAGAAGGCGATACGGAATATGATTCATCCACAAGGGAAGTTGATTTTACGACAGCTAAGGCTGAAGTCAACAATCTTAAATTCAATCCGGACCTGAAATTTATAAGTGCAGCTGAAGTGTCTTTGATGAGTCAAGATGGTCAGCAGGCTAAGTTCATTGCGAACCCGTTATATACGTATGAGATCAATAAGGGAACTACGGAAACAACCGTAAACGACTTTCAGGATGGCTACTTCATTCATGAGGGTGGCGGGATCGAAGTAGGAGATACCGTTGCCATTTATGACGGTGCTAATCCAAGTGAGCATAATGGAAGCGCGCCGTTAGAGGATGAAGGAAACATTTCTTACGTCCAAATTTTTTCAATCAAAAATGGCAATGAGTATCATTACGGCGCGCCAGATGTAGCGGATATTATTTTTGTACCAGATGTTTTACCCGTAAATGCTGCTGAGGATACGGATGGTGATCCGAACAATAATTCAATCACGGTATCTGAATCAACGATGGATTTCTCGGATGCAAAGTATGCGGGCTTTAATTTCAAAGAAGATCTTACCGTCGAGCCAGGAGATTTCATCGCATTCTATACAGGGGAATTGAGTGAGGCCTCTCAGCTTCTCAACTATGCACAGATCAGAGCAGTTAATCTTGCTAATAATACGTATACGATTACTTATGAGGCTATTAGCGAAGAAGCAATGCGCAGCTCATTCGATTATTATAAAAAAGATCAAAAAGTAGAGAATGAAAAGCTGCTTAGTGATGATAGCATTGCCCATCTTGAAGCAGAGATGACTAGTGAAGCAATGGATAGCGGATTTGCAAAGCGCGCTTCAGGCTATCTTGCGTCGATGGCACTGCAAACAGACAGCTTTAAGGAGCTTAATGTAGATAACCAGTTCAGCGACAGCGATATTCAGTATCTCAGTGAAAATGCAGCTGCAGGTACTAGCTTGATGAAGATAGCCGGCTCAAAGGTGGAAGTATCTGTTGAACAAGTAAAGGTAGATATTTCACCGAACCTAAACCACTTCGAAGGAAAAACAGGTATCCGCGCCGCTTTACAAATTGAAGCAGAGGTAACCATCGAGGTTAGTGCAAATCACGAAATTAAAATTAAATTAACAGGGACATTTGAGCAAGAATTTTCAGTTAACCTTAGTGCTGGTGGGAATATTTACTGGGAAGAATTCTGGTTTTTCTCAATACCCGTCGATTATTCAGTATATGCCAATCTTGATGTATATACGTATACGGCCGTAAGATTCGATGCCAATCTCGGTCTATTCGAGAAAGAGGAAGATATTGATTGGAATAGTGATGATGTTATTAACGTCGCCAGACAAATTAAGAAGGTTATGGAAGAGTCTGAAAAGCACACAGATAATGAAATTGATGAGATCTCAGACAGCTTGCCGGATCTATATGCAGATTTCCTGGACAATGAAGATATTGATTGGGTTGATATCGTTACACAAGAAATATTTAGGACCCAAGTGCGAGTCGTTAATGGTATTTTTGAGATTGTATTTAAGGCAGAGTTCGTAGTTAGTGCAAAGGTTAATATCTCGGTTGGAATTATATATACGTATGAAAATGGTCAACGCTATGGCTTCAATATGCGCATCATTGCAGCTGAGGTTAGTAACTCTCAAACTACGCTTGTACCTGAAAAGTATAACTTTACCTTCTATGCGATGGGTGAATTAGGGTTAAGAGCCGGGATTCGTCTTACGGTAGAGGTTGGTGCCTTATCCACGGAGCTTAATAGTATAGGGGTGCAAGCAGAGCTAGGAGGGTATATAAAATTATGGGGCTTCTTCTATTATCATTATGAGAGGACTGAAGGGAAACCTGCGATTTCTAGTATGAAAGGGGCTTATCATGCAGAGATCGGGCTGTATTTAGAAATAAAAATTATTGCGCAGGCGTTTAAGGGAACCTTCTCGGTCGTACCTTACTCGACGACCTATGAGAAGCCTCTATTTGAAATGGGTACACGTAGCGCGATCCTGGATTTCTCTTACGAACAGGATGATGTTGAGCCGATAGAGATGCATGGTGAGTTTGGAAAGACGTCTTATCAATTACCACTTGAATACTTTATGATGGATAAGATGGATTTACACGATGGTGAACTGACTTCTTCTCCACAAGATGTTTCTTACTTTAGAATCAGTTTCTCGAATAGGGACAACTTCAGGTATGATCCCCGCAACCGTACTATCACACCTGATCGTGATGATGAAACCGGATATGATACAGAATTATATATCACTTATGACGGGCCAAGCGCATCATTAGGTTCTGATCCTCTGACTCGTACCTATACAGTCTCATATGATAATCTTAAAGACAGCTATACGATGACATTAAAGGAACTTGATGAAAAATTACCAATTTCTGATATGAGAATTATGCGGCAAATTAGTGGTAAATATTTGTCGGCAATTCCTCAGATCCCGGATCCTACCAAGCTAGGGTATACATTCATAGGCTGGTATAATGAGAGCCTGGGAACGATAGGCTGGAAGGTTCCGCTTCCAACTGTAATGGATGCCAAAGATCTTAATTTCTATGCTGCATTTCAACCTGCTACGGATACGCCGTATCTGGTAGAAACCTATACTGAAAATTCATATGATGATGGCTACACATTAGTTGATACAGAAAAATTAAGAGGAAAAACGAATGCTGTACCTTCAGTAGGTCCGAAAGACATCCCAGGATTCATTACGCCTCAAAAGACTCAAGTGGTTATTAAGGCAGACGGATCAACTGTAATCAAGTACTCATATAAACGCGAAATGATCGAGCTAACCTTCCAGCTTGACTATTCGAAGGCAACAGATGATGTACCAATTGCCGCAACGCAATATATTGAATATATGAAGTATGGGGCCAGTTTGGATGTTCCGAGCTATGTGACGAATATTAAAGGTCTTACTTTCCTTGGATGGGAATCAATGGATAATATTGTTCCGGCTACACCGAAAACCTACACGGCCTATTTCGATTTGAAGAAGGATATGAGGGTACTTGTAGAATATTATTCAAGAGACAGCTACGAAGGAGAATTCTCGAAAGTGGGCAGTGAAATTTATCTGGCAACTGCATACAAAGTGTTCAATGCACGTACCCAAGCGGCAGGCTATTATAACAGTCCCAATGAGTACGAGTTAGCAGATGATTGGGGTCTTCCAACAGATTATACATTTGTAGTAGATCCGGAACGTCCTAAAAATGAGCTTGTAGTGAGGCAATATCTACAGCGTAAATATGAGCTAACGTTTGATTCGAATGAAGGAACTTTTGCTGATGGTGTTTCTGGAAAAAGCTATTTAAGTGCAGGAATGCCTTATCAAATACCATCTGACCCAACGCGTGAAGGTTATACATTTACAGGCTGGTCACCAGCAATTCCGTCAGAGAATCGTGAAATGCCAGCGGAAAATCTGACCTACACTGCACAGTGGACGGAGGCTGCACAACGGCAAAAGTATACGGTGGAGCATTATCAAAGAGGTACGGGTATTGATGCTCCATTTGAATTAGTGGATACAGAAGAGCTAGAAGGAATAGTAGGGGACACGGTAACTGCAACCCATAAAACCTACTCTGGATTCTATGCTCTAGAAGGAACGGGTACCGATTATGCAACCATAAGCAGTGGAGTGGTTGACGAAGATGGCAGTACGACGCTCCAGCTATATTATGATAGAAATGTGTATAAGGTGAAATTTATCTACATTGATCCATTTACACAAGAAGAAAAGCTAATCAATGAGGAAACCTATCGTTTCGGCGTACAATTCACGATTCCAAGTAAATCTGTCTGGGGATTAGGAGTGACTGGAATTGGCTGGAAGGCGTTAGACGGGGCACCGGAAATTGATGAGTATGCTATGAACTTAGTACCGGCACAAAATGTGACTTATGAGCTTATCTTGCCTGACGAAGGAAGCGGAGAAGGTGGAGAGGGTGAAAATCCGGGATTTCCAGGTTTTCCGGGATTTCCGGGAAGTCAATTCCCAGGCCTTACGGGTTTTATAAAGTTCTAATGTAGTTGTTATCATTTAGTTGGTTCTTATGAAAAGGTTCATCGCGGCTGACTGCTGCGATGAACCTTTTTTGCTGACTGTTCTATCACATAGATCACTTAATTTGCCGTCTTATTGATGAAGTCAATCTCATTTCTGATCCCTTTATGAGCGTCATTCCACAGGCTCTTTGTCATCATCTCGGCGTTTTTCTCGTCACATACCCAGCCCAGGTTTTCACCGATACCATCGGCCGTAATAATGCTTGCAAGCAAATATGCTATAATTTATTGGTGATAATAATTCTCAGTTAATATGAGAGGGGTCCAACATGCCGGGACAAGAATCTACAGATAAGCCCCATGGGCAACCACGTATTCATCCGCATCATGTGCAGGATTCCAGGAATAAAATAAATAGAACAGTGGTTCATATGGAAGAACATTTTGAAGAGGCCATTTCACGTGAACAGCTTGCGGTCATTGCCGGGCTTAATCCAGAGCACTATTCCAGAATGTTTAGCAAATACAAAGGAGTAAGCCCCATTAGCTATTTAACAGGATTACGAATGGAGAAAGCCATGGAGCTTATAAAGCATTCGCAGTATTCAATTGCCGAGATTGCCCGAAGGGTGGGTTACTCGGATCCGTATCACTTTAGCCGCCGCTTCAAACAATTGTATGGTGCCGCACCCACTCATTTTAAGAAGCAGGCTTGGCCCAGAGTAATCGCACTGGAAGGGTTAGGTCATTGCCAAGCACTCGGTGTTGATCCGGTTGCTGTTAATCTGGAACATACAAATGGGTATCTGCGTGTGCCTGAATCCAGTCAGATCCTGAACATTAGCCCTGATATAACCCCGAAATTGGATATCAACCAGCTTCTAGCCTTATCCCCTTATGCAATCGTGACCTCGAATCCCCTATTGGAGCAGCAGTTGGTTAAGGTAGCTCCTGTGATTAAGATTGATGTTCTCGAAGACCCCATTTATAAGCAATTGTTTGCAGTAGCTGAAGGTCTTGACCGGGAGCTGGAGGCTCTCGCTTGGGTAGAGAGTTATGAAACGCAATGTACAGTGCTGCGATCACGCTTATTTGGATTCATGGGCGGTGAGCGGGTTGCGATTTTGCGTGTGAGAGAGCAGCTTCTGCAAGTATACGGTATGCTTAATATGGGTTATCCTCTATATCATTCTTTGCAATTAACACCACCGGAAAAAATATCAATGCAATGCATATGCAACGTTCATTTTCATTCTAGTGTCATCACGATCGAGGAATTGCCGTTCTTTGAGGCGGAGCATCTCTTTGTTGTTGTTCAGCCAGATGACGGAGCGAATAAACAGTGGCAGGGGATTACTCAGACAGAAGCTTGGCGTAATTTTCCCGCAGTTCGCAGGGGGAACATACATCATCTGGATGTGGGCAAATGGCTCAGCAATGATCCGGTCTCGATCACGATGCAAATGCATGAAGCTGCAGAGAAGTTAATGAGGAGGCACCGGCATCATAATTATCCATCCCGGATGCAATAAGGGTCTATGGAGGCGGCAAAAGGACTAGGGTAAAATCTGTAGTGATAATCATTATCACTATCAAAGACTTAGCAGGAGGATAACCATGGTCCAGTTAGTTAGAGGCTCTAAGACAATACTAGTTGCGGGTGTTGCATTGTTCATGCTATTGATGATTTCGGCATGCGGCAATGCCGGGAAAGAAAACATGAGTAACCATGCAGCGCCGGATACGCCGCAACAGACAGGCTCAGTAGCGACAAAGGTTGTAACGGATGATTTGGGACGGGAAGTAGAAATACCTGTTGCTCCGCAGCGAATCATTGCGGGTGAATTTGCAAGTGAACTGCTGGAGCTTGGCGTAATACCCGTTGGTGCAGGTGACAATAGTTATAAAATTGTATATACGCTCGATCAGATGAAGGGTGTAGAGCGGATTGGAGACCCGCCGAACGTAGAAAAGATATTGGAGCTTGAGCCTGACCTCATCTTGGCGCCAACCGTTTTTAATGAGATCTATAAAGAGCAAATGGAACAAATCAGTAAAATTGCGCCGGTCTATTATCTTTCTTTTGATCAGGACCCGATTTACGACATTTTCACCAAAATAGCCAGCCTCGTAAACAAGGAGCCGGAAGCCGATGCATGGATTAAGGGCTATGAAGAGGAAGCCGATGCAGCAAGAACGCAATTAAAACAATCGCTGGGGAAGGAGACTGTCTCGATTGTTCGTGTGGAAAAGGGAAGATTGCGCATATATCTGAACCGAAACTTCGGCGGCTATATGCTTCACAGCGGATTGCAGGCGAACGCCCCTGAGGCGGTGACGGCGGAAATAGCGAAAAACCCGTTTAGCTCAGCAATCGAAATATCGCTTGAGCAGCTTCATGAATATGCCGCGGATCATATGCTGCTTATCGTTCGTAATGAGGAAGACGACAAACAGGCAATGGAGGAAATTGAAAAGCTGGGCCTATGGAAGGGTCTCCCCGCAGTCAAACATGGACGCGTTCACAAGCTAGAGACGGAAAAGTATTACGGATCCGATATCGTTACTATTCGCGAGACAATGAAGGAAGCAGTAACGATGCTCGTTAGCGGGAATGCAAAATGATGACAGATGGGAATACCCCTAAATCTAGCGAATTGGTTAGAGTTATAAGGGAACGAAGGACGATACGTGATTTTAACGGTCAACCGCTGGATAAAGATGTCCTCATGGACATTCTGCGCGATGCACAATGGGCTCCCTATCATTCCCGTAAAGAACCGTGGCGATTTATTCTCTTTATGGGAGAAGGCAGGCTGAAATTCGCTGAAGCGGTGGGCCTTACCTATTCAGATGAAGTAAGGGACCGCTGGGGAGAATGGGCGCGCAACCAGTATTGCAATCTCATACCAGCCCACCTTATCGTTACCTACGATGCAGATCCCCGCCAGAAATATTGGGAGGACGCGCTGTCTGCTGCGGCTGCTCTCATTCAGAATATTCAGCTGCTCGCTTGGGAACGGGAAATAGGGGTTGTGTGGAAAACCAACGAATGCAATTGGAACCCGGCCTTTCACCGTGCTGTCGGAGTTAAGCCGGACGAACGGATTGCTGGTATTCTACATCTCGGCTATTTTGACCGGACACCTAAGCCCCGCAAGCGTAAGGCAATTGAACAATGCTTAACGCTGATTGATTCCTAAGTTGTCCCAACCAATTTCATAATATAAAAACTTGCCATTACAGACAGCACGGAGAGGAGCCTGTATTTGCAGCATTCCAACGATAGGAGCAGGGTATGTTACGCTCCGATTGGAATGCTGTGTATACGGGCGTTTGTGAGTTTAATTGTACTACAGAGTTAATATCGCGGTAGAGCCATCTTACAAAAGGGTAGGTTGCGAATGGAGGCAAACGTTACCATCCATGACCGCTACTACATGGTGACCTTTACTTTAATTAGTAATTTCCTGAGGGACTCACTTTCTGCTTCGGTAAGGCCTTGGATAATGCTCTTCTCGACTTCCATGAATATTGTATTGAATTCTTCAACGAGGTCGCTCCCTTTTTTCAATAAATATATTTTTTTCTGGCGCTCATTATCTTCCGGAATCACCCGCTTGATGTATCCCTTTTTCTCCAGCCCTTGAAGCATACTAGTGATGGTGGCACCCTTCCGGTTGAAATGTTCAGCCAAATCCTTCTGGATTACCCCTTTGTCTTGATGTTCAAAAATATAGCCCATCATTTGCCCCTGCTGGGCGTTCAGGCCCAGCTCCGACAATCGGGCGTTCGCCATGCTTCTAATCTTCATTCCAATGGATCGGATTAAATCCGAATACGGGGTAAGTGAAACATGTTCTGTCATAATACACACAGTTCCCCTTCTATACTTAGAATTCTAACTTTAAGAAAATCATAATGTCCTTTCATCTAACTGTCAATTACACAATGTTTCCACTCTAACAGATAACACGTTGACAATTAGAACTCTAACTATTATAGTTCTATCTATAAACAGTACATTCATATCATTACTGGAGGGAAACGCAATGATTACTGCAATTACCAATGCAAGGATTTTTGACGGCGAGAAAGTGATTGGAGCTGAAACGGTCCTGATCGAAGGCGAGAAGATTATATCGGTGGGCGGTGAAATTCCCGAAGATGCGACCATTATCGATGCTGAAGGAGGGACTTTGCTTCCCGGTCTGATCGATGCGCATGTTCATACTTCCGTGGAAGGTCTGAGGGACGCTCTGCAATTCGGAGTAACGACAGAACTGGAAATGATGGGCGGATTCACGAAAAATGGCCGTGAAACACAATTGAAAGGGATCGAGGATATTGCCGATGTACGATCTGCAGGGATGGGGGTCACACCTCCCGGTGGTCATCCGGATGAACTCATGCCTGGAGACGGAGAAATTCCAGATTTTGTACTGAAGGAATTGGAGAAGATGAGCGAAGAAGATCGGAATGCCCTGCTGGCTGCTCATGCACATGATCATGGAGAGGCTCCTTCGTTATCAACCCCGGACGAGGCTATAACATTCGTGGGTGATCAAGTTAGAGATGGAGCTGACTATATCAAGATTATGATCGAAGAAGGAACCGTATTAGCAGCGCCTGGACTGCCGGTCTTAAGCCAGGATATTCTGAGAGCGGCTGTAGAGGAAGCGCATCGGCAACACAAGATTGCGATTGCCCATGTATTGACTGCGGAATCCTCCCGGCAAGCGATAGAGGTTGGTGTCGAGGGACTCGCTCACTTATTCATCGACCGCCCTGAAACGACTCCGGAACTGGTGAGAATGATTGCGGAGGCAGGTGCTTTTGTTACGCCATGTCTCGTCTTGAACTCCTCAATCATCGGTAAACCCGCTTCGGAAATGGCGGAAGATCCGCGTGTGAGTTCCAAGCTTAGTCCGGAATGGATCGATACTCTGAATGCCAGCTTCAATACCTACCCGCAAGGCAGTATGGAAGACAACTATCGGAACGTAATGGACCTTCACCATGCAGGTGTTGACATTCTGGTGGGTACGGATGTCTCTGTACCGGTACCAACGCTTGGCGGACTTGCCCATGGAGTAAGCGTACACCATGAAATGCAGCTATTGGTGGAAGCGGGATTCACACCTGTAGAAGCCCTTCAGTCAGCAACTTCGAAGACGGCCCGCCGCTTCGGCTTGGATGACCGCGGTCGTATTGTGGAAGGGGCAAGAGCTGACCTGGTGTGGGTTGACGGCGATCCGACGACCCATATTTCGGATACGTTATCGATCCGCGAAGTATGGCAGCGCGGTATTCAAAAATTGGCGAAGGCCTAAAATCATGAAGGCGCAATCTGAGAATGCACAGGCAGATTGTTCATTGCGAAAGATATTACCATATTATTGACTGTCGCCGCAGGCATGTTCCTGGTTATCCTGGATAGTACGGTGATGAACGACAATGATGCAGATTAACACCCATGTTCTCAAGTCGTCGCCCAAGGAGCTTGTCAGTCGTGTAACGCCGATTACAGCCTCCGCGCAGCAAATTATGTCATCATTCGGAATCACGATAACGACTGCTTACCTCACTAGGCAGATCCGGAATTTACCTGTACAGCACACCATAGAGGATGTGGAGCGGGCATTTGGTCATTCCTTCTGGATTACGTTCTCCTTCGCGCTAGTCGCCTTGGTTTTGTCTTTTGGATAAAGGAATAGCCAGTAAGCTTTGGTAAACTTGGAGTGTTAACTCTATTGGACAAGAAGCACCCGCCTCATAGGTGGTATGTAGTTCACTCGGATCATCTCCACCTTGTGGAGAGCAGTGGTCTTATTTTTGGGAAATGCTTATAAACATATGCTAAACTGATAATAAATAAAATCAGAGATAGGACAGGAAGAGATTCAATGGGAAGAAAACAGTCTTTCACGGAGACAGAGCTGCTGGATATGACAAAAAAATTAGTGCTTGAGCATGGGTATGACGGTTTTCACCTCAAGCTGCTCTCCCAGCATCTGTCAGGAGCCCGAAGCACGATTTATCAATATTACTCCAATAAGGAAGAGATTGTGGCTGCTTGTATGAAGCGCGTAATGGCAACGGTATTAGAAAATGCATTAGCCATTGATGAGGCTGATCCTATGGACGCCCTCGAACAGCTGCTTCTCGTTTATGTAGAAGAGTCTGCACTACATCAGCTTTTAGGAAATGCCAGTAAAATTAATACTGCTAATTCATCTGCAGCCGCCAGAGATCTTGAATTTATTGAGGAAGCACATATGACCCTGAAAGTTCAATTATCACGCTTATTTGAACGCGCACAACAGAATAATGACCTGCGGCAGGATATCCCACTTCCTGTACTTATTGGTGTATTCTTTAACTTAATTGATACACCTAATATGCTGGAAATCCCAGTACCCGCTTGGGGAAAGCTGTTGTTTCAGATGTGGACCGGAGGAGCCAAGAGCTAACCTCAGTCTTGGATTTAATTTGACACAGGTGTCATTTATACTGTTTAATTAATGTTGTGGCGTGATGGCGAGTCTAAATTGACACTTGTGTCGAAAAAAGGTCGAGGAGTTGGAAAAGGAATGTTTTTAGCTATGAAAGAATTGATGCACAGCAAAATGAGATTTTTGATGATCATCATTATTTTTGTACTGCTAGCCTGGCTGGTATTTATCTTATCCGGGTTAGGGAATGGCCTGTCTACGTTAGCTGCGTCAACCTTTAAGACGATGAAGGCGGATTATGTCATTTTTGAAGAAGGATCGCAGTCCTCCATGAGCAAGTCACTACTGTCTGATCAATTACTGGCGGAGGTGGAGCTACTACCCAATGTTAGTGCTGCCGCACCTATGGGAAGTACGATGGCAACGGCGTTGAAGGAACCAAGCACCAAGAGTGAAGATAAGCTGGATATCGCAATTATAGGAATCAACCCGGGAAGCTTCTTGGAACCGGCTGTCGTGGAAGGGGAAGGCCTATCTTCTGATAACCCTACCGGTGTTGTAGTGAATTCGACCATGAAGGATGAGGGCTATAACATTGGTGACACTTTTCAATTAGATGGCACGATGGAATCACTGACGATTATAGGCTTTGCCGAGAACCAGACCTATAACCACGTTGCATCCGTATTCACTCCGATGGCGGAATGGCGGAAGATTACCTTCGCGGCTCCGGGTTCGGATAAAGGAGTTGCAGGGCCCGTTAATGCGATTATGTTACAAGGCAAAGATATCGATCCTGATGTAATGAATAGCAAGCTGACCAATACGGACACGGTTACCCGGGCGGCCGCAGTTCAAGGAATGCCAGGGTACAAGGAAGAGAACGGTACTATCTTAATGATGCTGGCATTTCTGCTCGCAATCGCCGCATTCGTGCTTGGGGTATTCTTTTATGTAATGACGATGCAGAAAACTAACCAGTTCGGCATTATGAAGGCTATAGGTGCCAGTAACAGGTTCTTGAGCAAAGCCATTGTATCGCAAGTGTTTGTGCTTTCGATGACTAGTATTGTAGTCGGAGTCTTACTGACTTATGGAACAGCTGCCATAATGCCGAAGGGTATGCCATTTAAGCTGGAGCCTGGTCTTGTCGTCTCGTATTCTGTTATCTTGCTTATTATCGCTATGTTAAGTTCGCTGGTATCAGTACGAAAGATTACAAAGATTGATCCGCTCAAGGCGCTCGGGAGGGTTGAATAATGAATAAGGGATTACAAATGAGTGAAGTTACCAAGTATTATGCCGAAGGAAGCAATCGGATCGCGGCACTCGACCATGTTTCCATTTCAGTGGACCCGGGGGAGTTTGTTGCTGTAGTTGGACCGTCGGGTTCAGGTAAAAGTACCTTTTTGTCTATTGCTGGAGCACTGCTCAAAGCTTCAGAAGGAGAAGCAAAGCTGAATGGACATCCTATTTCTAGGCTTACTGCACAAGAACTGGCGAATATAAGACTACAAGAAATCGGATTCATTATGCAATCATCGAATTTGGTTCCTTATCTAAATGTTCTTGATCAATTGCTGATCATAAAAAAGATGTCGGGAAAGGTTAAAAGAGAGGACAAGGAGTTCGCCACTAAACTGCTGGCAGAGCTGGGTCTGGGCTCGAAATTAAATAGCTTTCCGGAAGAGCTCTCAGGCGGGGAGAAGCAGCGGACAGCGATTGCCCGTGCCCTAATTAATAATCCCAGCATCATCTTGGCGGATGAGCCGACAGCAAGTCTGGATACCAAACGTGCACATGAAGTGGTCAGTCTAATCGCGCAAGAAGTGAATTCGGGACAGAAAGCGGCGATTATGGTTACTCATGATGAGCGTATGCTTGAATATTGCGACAAGGTCTACCGGATGGAGGATGGAAAATTGTCTTTGCAGTAATGCATATCCGGCAATCCTGCTACTACTATTTGTTGAGAAATCAGTAATTATTAAATAGAATAAATTATTAAGAGGATCGGCTAATAAATTTGTACACATAAGGAGATGAAACTATGGCAGAAAATAAATTACTAAGAATGGACAACGTCGGTATCGTTGTCGAGTCTTTGGACGACGCAATTTCTTTTTTCGAGGAGATTGGCCTGAAGCTCGAGGGGCGAGCCACCGTCGAAGGTGAATGGGCAGGCCGCGTAACCGGACTGGGTTCTCAATACGTAGAGATTGCTATGATGGTTACCCCGGATGGCCACAGCCGAATTGAACTTTCGCGATTTATCAACCCGCCTGCTATATCAGATCACCGGACTGCTCCTGTAAATGCTCTCGGTTATCTACGTGTCATGTTCACCGTTGAAGACATTGACGAAATGGTATCCAGACTCACTAAGTATGGTGCTCAGCTCGTTGGCGAGGTGGTTCAGTACGAGGACTCGTATAAGCTCTGCTACATTCGTGGAACCGAAGGAATTCTGGTCGGTTTGGCGGAACAACTAAGTAATAAATAAAGATAAGAGCGGAGCATAAGCTAACAGCTTTATGCCCCGCTCTTATTTACGTTCACTCGTTTTCATGCGCCAGATCCTCTTCGCTCAAGAAAAATAACCCCCGTTTTGCTAGTGCTTAGACTTCGGCGTTTCCAATCTGCTACGCTCACGCATGGCGTTCATCTGCCTGGCGTGTCTTTCGGCACGGCGGCGTCCTCTTGTTTTGAGTTGGCTAAGCATAATGAGTAGCCCCAAAACCCCCAACCCATAAGAAACAAGATGACTCACTTCATTCCACAGGTTTGCCGCAGTCAGAAGGGATACCGCCCCGATGATTGTTGCAATAATCCGCTGTGTATTTTTATTTTGCGTATCGATCAATTTTTGCTCGAAGGAGCTCGATAGCTTTACCCGTAAATTTCCGCTATCCATTTTATCTACCGCAGATATGAACTTCTTGGTCGTAGGAAGGATTCCTTTGAGAATGCTCTTGCCTTCATCTACAACGTTAGAGAAGACATTTCCCCGCAGATCACTGCGCACAACCTCTTCGACATAAGGCTTAACGGTCCCAATCAAATCAAGTCCGGGGTCCAGTCCGGTACAAAGTCCATACACCGTGCCTATGGCTTTTCCCAAAAATGTTGTGTTTGCCGGTAACTGAAAAGGCTGAGAATAGAGGAAATCACGTAACTCTTCAGCATTATCGCCTGATGTCACGAAGCTAAGGTCAAACGTATCCCCGTTGATTTGTTCAAATAGTAACGTAAGGTTCCTTGCGAATACCTCTAAATCTACATTCCGTCTTAAAAATCTCAAACGGGTAAGGGCGTCGATTGCGCCGTGAGCATCTTTTAAATACACCGCCATCAGAAGTGCTACCATTTGCGTCTTCATATCATCGGCAATTCGTCCGACCATTCCATAATCAATTAAGGCTATGGTGCCGTCAGGCTGGACGAGAACATTGCCAGGGTGCGGGTCTGCGTGAAAGAAGCCTTCTAATAGAATCTGCTCTACGAAAATTTCTATCAGCGATGTCGCTAATTGGGTCCGGTCCACACCCCAGGCATCCAGCTGGGCAAAATCATTGATTTTTACACCCTCCAAAAACTCCATGGTTAGAACTTTCGAAGTGGTATAGGACCAATGAATGCCTGGAACCACGATATCATCCCGATGGATAAACTGCATCTGGAATTCTTCTGCATTTCGCCCCTCTTGCTCATAATCGAGCTCGTCCATAACGGTGTCGTGAAACTCATCATACACCGCATCCAGGTCCATGAAGTCTGCAATCTTCGTCTGGCGTTTCAATAACGAAATAGCAACCTGTATGGATCTCCAATCAATGGCGATAATGTCCTCGACCCCGGGACGCATCACTTTCACTGCGACTTCTTCACCTGTTCGTAAGGTCGCCCGATGTACCTGTCCTAAGGAAGCCGCTGCGATAGGAATTGTATTAAACTCAGCAAAAATCTCACTAATAGATACTCCGAGTTCGGTCTCTACCTTGTGCTTAATCTCGGAATAATCTACGAATTCTACGGAATCCTGCAGCTTGGACAGTTCATCAATAACTTCCTTCGGCAAAATATCCACCTGTGCACTAACATGCTGCCCAAGCTTGATAATTAAGCCACCCATATCCATCGCGGTCTTCGTAAAATACGCTGCCTGTTTTCGATATAAGGCTTTTGTTTTCGCCTCTAAGCGCCGTCCCGGAATAAAATACTTTTGCTTGCCCAGCCACCAGAAATCCCAGGCGAACTTAAAAATCATCCGCATGGTTCTTCTGAACCGGACATCCTTCATCAATTTAAAGAATTCGCTCATTCTTTTTCATCTACCTCAGGTTTTTTTTCAGCGGCTGCCGGCTCCTGATCATCATCTTCATCTTCTGGAATCGTAGTGCTTTTATCAAAAATCGCTTGGGCCATGCTTTCAAACTTTTTCGAAGCGCTCATGAAGAAATCCGCAAATTTATTGAACATTTCGGCTTTGACCAGAATGACAGCCCCCTTGCGCTTATTTCCGAAAACGATGAATTTCTCACCTGGCTTGATATCAAGCTCTTCCCTTGCTTCTCTAGGAATAACTACTTGTCCCCGCTCGCCCATTGAGGTTGTTCCCAGCACTTTGCCATGCCCGAATCCGTGACTATTTTCTTTTTTTTGCTGCATTCTAATCTCTCCTTAGATGATGAATCTGCACCAGTATGATGTTTCATACTAATCATATCATCAATGAATGTTGTTTGCTAAAGTCTGCAATCCGTTATTTGTCTGAAATTTGTCTAAAAATACTGTTCTAGCTCGGCGATAAACAAGCATTCTTCCGCGTTACTGTGAATACCCTTATGAATGGTGCAAAAATCCGTAATCATTAAGGTAGGAGAAAGGGGCTCGAATGATGGAAGGCTCAGGAATTAGTGAGGGAAAGAAAAGGATTAGGGCGAAAATAAGAGGTTACTTGATGGTGGTAGCTATCATCGTTTCGTTAATGACGTTAGGGACTCCTGTAATTGCCGGAGGCGATCAAGGGGGGACTCCCACGCAACTAGTCGTAACTTATGAGACGAACGGAGGCTCCACGATTGCCCCGCAACTTGTATCGGCGTCCGGAGGTAAATTGGTGTTTCAGTATACTCCGGTGAAGGAGTGCTACAGCTTCGCAGGCTGGTACTACGACAGTGCGCTGACGCAAGCCTATAGTGGATCAGATCTAATCACCAGAAATCTAACGCTGTATGCAAAATGGGCGGCTACGGGAGAAAATATGCTGTGCAGTGCGGCTACATTGACTCCGAATTTGGCATTGAACAGACCCGCGACGGTTGACAGTACGTGCAACGCCTCGCAGACTGCGGCCAAAGCCGTGGAAGGCAGCGTCATCAATGATAGCAAATGGTGCTCCAAGTCCGGCAACCGCTGGCTGCAGATCGATCTTGGCTCCGTGAAGCAAGTGAACCAATTCGTCATCAAGCATGCAGCAGAAGGCGGGGAGACCCCTTCCTATAACACAAAAGCTTACAATATTCAGGTCAGCACCGATGGTACGAACTGGAGTACAGTAGTCAAAGTGACCAATAATATGAAAAGCGTGACAGTAGATAATATCGCTTCAGTATCAGCAAGATATATCAAGTTAAATGTTACAACGCCTACGCAAACCACGAACCCTGCGGCAAGAATCTATGAGTTTGAGGTATACGGGCCTCCAAATATGGCATTAAATAAACCCGCGACGGTTGACAGTACGTGCAATGCCTCGCAAACTGCGGACAAAGCTGTGGAAGGCAGCGTCATCAATGACAGCAAATGGTGCTCCAAGTCCGGCAACCGCTGGCTGCAGATCGATCTCGGCTCCGTGAAGCAAGTCAATCAATTTGTCATCAAGCATGCATCGGAAGGCGGAGAGACCGCCTCCTATAATACGAAGGCCTACAATATTCAGGTCAGCACCGATGGTACGAACTGGAGCACGGTGGTCAACGTAACCAATAATACGCTTGGTATTACGGTAGACAATATAACAGTAGTATCGGCCCGGTATATTAAGCTGAACGTAACGGCGCCTACACAAACCACGAACCCTGCGGCCAGAATCTTTGAGTTTGAGGTATACGGACCAGGTTCTATTTCACCGTAAGGGATTTTTTCGAGAAGTCGTGCGAAGGATAGTAATATAGTTCGCTTGTTGATCTGTAGAATATTTATTAAAATAATCAAAAAACGGCTGGCTCAGGGAAACCTGACCAGCCGTTTTTTTTGGAATCTCCTAGGTTAGGATGATGACTATTCCTGTAAATCCAGGGCTCTCACAGTAGCTTGTTTTAAGGCATCCATCAAAATCAAATAGGGACGCGGACCGTAGCTGATGCGGGCAACGCCTAACGATGCCAGTTTCTGGAGAGGGGGTGAATCCGGGGAGATCATAACGTTAACAGGTAGTGAAGACTCCTGGCATAATTTCTCGATCAGCATTTCATTACACAAGCCCGGCATGAAGAATCCGTGAGCGCCGGCTTCGGCATAGGCGTGTGCCCTTTGAAGGGTAGCTTCCAGGTGAGTCTCATCATGCTCGTGGGCGGCGGTCTGTAAGAAGATATCGGTACGAGCATTAATAAAAAGAGGAATCGATGCCTCCTCAGCGGCTTCCCGCACAGCTGCGATACGCAAGACTTGCTCCTCTATGGAGTGTAGTCCCGGTTCATGGATCTTCCGATCTTCAAGATTGACGCCTACGGCTCCGCACCCGATGATTTTCAACACATTGTTCTTGATAATCTCCGGAGAAGGTCCATAACCGCCTTCTATATCAATGGTAATGGGCAGATCTACACTATTGCTAATCCGCTGAAGATTGGATAGAACGAGCTCGAAAGGAAGCTTCTCCCCATCATCGTATCCATGCGCTGCAGCTACAGACCAACTGCCGGTAGCAATAACCTGGCCCCCCGCTCCTTGAATAATTTGTGCGCTTCCGGCATCCCAGGCATTGACGAGGACTAGCGGGCTGCCGCTTCTGTGCAATTCGTGAAGCTTCCGTGCCTGTTCAAGTTGACTTTTCATTGTATTGACCTCCGATTTTCTCATGATTTAGCAGCCATTCTTTGCGTGCGACTCCGCCGCCATACCCGCCGAGTTCGCCGCTGGTGTTAATTACGCGATGACAGGGAATGACGATGGCTATTTGATTGGCTCCATTCGCTTGTGCTACCGCACGATAGGCGGCGGGCTTGCCAAGCGCCAGTGCGATATCTGCGTAAGAACGGGTATCGCCCGGTGGGATTTTCTTTAGCTGTTCCCACACGCTCTTCTGAAAAGGCGATCCCACCAGATGGAGAGGCGTCTTAAATTCGGTTAACGTTCCCTCAAAAAATTGACTCAGTTCTCTCTCCATCGACTGAATATGGGGTGTCTGTCCGGGTATAATCGCCGCCTTCAATCTTGTCCTTAACCGTTCAACCTCGCGTTCCAGACCCCGGCGGTCTACGAACTCCAGGAGATACAGCCCACTGTCGTCCGCTACTGCCATCATGGGGCCGAGCGGCGTGTCCAGCCACGATGCTCTAAGAATAAGGCTATCCTCTAACCGAGTAGGCGCTGCGCCCATAATGCGGGAGAAGGCATCCCGGAATCCGCTGCTGGAATCATAGCCGGAGGCTAATTGTGTATCGATAATCTTCCCTCCCGACCGGATGCTCTTCAAAGCGAGTCCCATTCGACGGGACCTGGCGTACTCAACGAAGGTCATACCAAAGCGCTTTTTAAATTGACGGCGGGCAGTGGATTCATCAATGGATAGCTCTTTGAAGTCTTGTCCCTTCCAGCGCTTCTCCGGGTTCTGCTCAACGGCCTCGACAAGCAGCCGGACGATATCAGAGACATGATTCGGATGCGACAAGGGACGGCAGCGCTGACAGGGGCGGAAGGAGGCCAGTAGTGCCTGCTGCGCGGTCTCGTAGAACTCACAGTTATCATACTTTGGTTTCCTGGCTGGACAAGTCGGACGGCAAAATACCCCGGTGGAAGTGACGCCCACATAGAAGACACCTTCGTAGTCAGATTTTTTCTCGAGCAGAGCTTGATAATATTCGGCTTTACGTTCCTCATTATGGATCATGATCACACCTACATATTTAAGGATGAGATTAGTATACCCCTTGCTAACGATAGCCGTAGCCGAAAATCAGGCACTTATTTTGTATTCGAATGGGGACACTGGCTTTGTGCGTTTTGCTGCAGCATTAATGTCTCTCTTATTTTATGATTAATGGTAATGATTTGAAATTGATATTTATGAAATTCTTAAACATGAAAGGTTGATCCTACTTATGAATGACAACAACATCACCCGCTTAGCCCAAACGACAATAAGGCTTGTACGCTCTTTGCTGGTTGCCTTGATCGTTGCAATGGTGGCCAGCAGCCTTGCAGCCTGTAACAATTCCACCGTAGGTGAGACAGCGAGCGTGTCTGCGCAGCCGACTCAGAAAACGCCTGTGGTGACGCAAGCCTCCGGCAGCATCTATCTGTACGGTGAAGCACATGGCAATGCCAAGATTATGGACAAGGAGTATGAATTGTGGTCTGAACATTATCATAACGAGGGCATGAGACACTTGTTTGTCGAGCAGTCCTATTTCACCGCTGAATACTTGAACCTATGGATGCAATCTGATAATGACGAACTTCTGGAGGAAATCTATGACGATTGGGAGGGGACAGCGGGTCACACTCCATATACTAAGACGTTCTTTCAGAAAATAAAAAGCGAGTGTCCTGAGACGATTTTCCACGGCACAGATATCGGGCATCAGTATGATTCGACCGGCAGTCGGTTCTTATCTTATCTTGAGGCAAACGATCTGACAGGATCGGAGAGCTATACTTTAACAAAAGAAGCGATCCAGCAAGGGCAGTTATTCTACAGCAAGGAGGACGGCATATACCGGGAAAACATGATGACGGCAAACTTTATCCGTGAATTTGAAAAGCTGGGCAGTGAGAGCGTCATGGGCATTTACGGATCAGCACATACCAATCTTGATGGAGTGGACTATAGTACCCAATCCATCCCTTGTATGGCCAATCAGTTACAGAAGCACTATGGCGGCAACCTTCATTCCGAGGACCTCAGCTGGATTGCTAAAGATATTGAACCTACCAGAGTAGAATCCATCACCTTACAGGGCAAGAAGTATACGGCATCGTATTTTGGAAAGGAGGACTTGAGCGGGTTCAAGGATTACGCCTATCGGGAGTTTTGGCGGTTGGAGGATGCGTATGGAGATGTCAAAGACCTGCCACTGGAGGAAAATGTCCTTCCTTACGATCAATACCCAATGCTGATTGAGACAGGCCAGGTCTTTGTGATCAGCTACACCAGAACAGACGGTTCAGTGGAGACTGAATACCATCTGTCTAACGGAAAGATTTGGGAAGGCATGCGTTCAACACAACAATTCATTGCAGACTGAGCGGTTTTCATAGCTTTTCCATAAACATTGTTTTCATAAAATATTAGATAAATCTTAAAATTTATATTCAATAGTGATACACTAAGATCAGGATTGATCCCAAGCAGGTGTGTGGCCAAGTTATGCGTGCCAGAGCAGGAGTGCCTGCATCCTTCCTGCAAATCGTAGGGTAGAAGGACGGTAGAATATGAGCAACCAACAGACCAAAACAGACGTGATTTTAATTGGTGCCGGAATCATGAGTGCAACACTGGGTTCACTGCTTAAGGAATTAGTGCCTGATTGGAGAATCACTGTGTTTGAGCGGCGTGCGGGTGCCGGGGAGGAAAGCTCCAATGAATGGAACAATGCGGGAACAGGGCATTCTTCATTGTGCGAGCTTAACTACACCACGGAGCAGCCGGATGGATCTATCGACATTAGCAAGGCTATCAAGGTGAATGAGGAGTTTCAGTTCTCGAAGCAATTTTGGTCTTATCTGGTGAACAGCAGACGCATACAAGATCCGCAGGAATTTATCGTACCCGTACCACATATGAGCTTTGTCGAAGGACAGACAGACGTAACCTTTTTACAAAAAAGATTTGAAGCGCTTTCAGGACATCCGCTGTTTCAAGGCATGGAATTCTCCGCTGATCCGGTGCAGCTGATGAAATGGATTCCGCTGATGATGAAGAACCGGACACTCGGCCAGCCGGTGGCGGCAACCCGGATGGAGTCGGGAACGGATGTTAACTTCGGGGCGCTGACACGCATCCTGTTCGGCCACTTGCAGAGCAACAACGTCGATATCCGGTTCAACCATCAGGTTGAGGACCTTAAGCGCACGAAGGACGGCTCTTGGGAGCTTAAGGTGCGGAATGCCGGCAACGGCGCTGCTGAGCGGCATACGGCGAAATTCGTCTTCATCGGGGGCGGGGGAGGAAGCCTGCATCTGCTGCAGAAATCCGGTATCCCGGAAGGCAGAGGGATTGGCGGATTCCCGGTAAGCGGACTGTTTATGGTGTGCCGGAAGCCGGAAGTTGTGGCGCAGCATCATGCCAAGGTATATGGTAAAGCAGCGGTTGGTGCGCCCCCAATGTCTGTTCCGCATCTGGATACAAGGGTGATCGACAAGCAAGAATCGTTGTTTTTCGGACCGTTTGCCGGCTTCTCGCCCAAGTTTCTGAAGTACGGTTCAATGTTTGATCTGGTCACCTCCGTTAAGCCGGGTAATCTCGTCACGATGCTGGCGGCAGGCGCCAAGAATATGCAATTGACCAAATATTTAATCGGGCAAGTCATGCTGTCGAAAGAGCAGCGGATGGAAGCCTTGCGGGAATTTGTCCCGAACGCCAAAAGCGGGGATTGGGATCTGGTGGTGGCGGGCCAGCGTGTGCAGATTATTAAAGATACAGCTGCCGGCAAAGGTACACTTCAATTCGGTACAGAGGTGATCAGCAGCGCCGATGGCTCGATAGCCGCATTGCTTGGTGCTTCTCCTGGGGCCTCTACCGCCGTTTCTGTCATGCTGGAGGTCATCAGCAAATGCTTCCCGCAGCATATTGAAGCCTGGGAGCCGAAGATCAAACGAATGATCCCTTCCTACGGCCTGTCTCTGCAGGGCAACACAGAGCTCTTGAACAAAATCAATACTTTAGCAGCAGAGTCGCTAGGGCTGACGAATGGACCAGGGGAGCCTGTGCAGCAGATTAAGGTAAAGCATTCATAGGAGCAGGTGAGAACTTTCCCGGTGCGGAAGGTTCTTTTTTTGTGCGCGGAATTATTCCCTCGAAGCGTTGCAGGGTTTTTCTATTATTTATGGAAATATGTGAGTGCCTGGAATCAAGTTATTGAGGGAAAGAGGGAATGTAGCTGATGTCCAAGATTCAGTTAGGCCGTACCCGGTTAGCAGGAGCGGATGGCATTCGTGCGATCGCCTGCCTGTCCGTCATCCTGCATCATCTGTCACAAAAGCTGGTGATGCCCGCACAAAAGCCCTGGCTTCAAGAAGTGCAGTCGGTTCTCTTGCTTGGGAACAGCGGGGTCAGCTTGTTTTTCCTGTTAAGCGGATTTTTGCTGTCGTTCCCCTTTTGGAGCGCTTACCTGGAAAATAAGCCGTATCCGTCTATCCGGACGTATGCCGTACGCCGCGCTGCAAGAATTATGCCCGGCTTCTATGTATCATTCCTGGTTTGTCTGTTGCTCGTATGGAGGCTGGACATTCCTACGGAGTACCTGTGGCGGAGAATCATAACGGGGTTCACATTTACGTCAGGCTTCCACTATACAACCTTTTTCCCGTCTGACTTGAATGGGCCGTTCTGGTCGATCAGCTTCGAGGTGTTTAGCTACTTGCTTATGCCTGTGTTTATGGCTGTATTGTTTGTGCTCGGCAAGCGGCGTTCGTTCGGAAAAGCGATCTTGTTCTGGGTAGCCGCGTTTGGGTTGGTGCTTGCCATAAACTCCCTCGTCCATCAGTGGTTTACGCCAAGCGGGCAGGGCCGGGGCTGGGATTATGGCCAGATTGGCGGTGCAAAATACTGGATGCCGAATTACAATCCGGTCGGATTCTTCGGCCACTTCGCTATCGGCATCCTGGCTGCTGGTATAACGACCGCGTTCATGCAGCTTGGTGCTAAGGTGGAGCGGCTACGCAAGCTTGGAGTATTCGACGCAGCCGGAGCCGCCGCTTTGGGTCTTGCCGGTCTGTTGATCTGGCGTATGCGCCACCAGGGCGAATTTGACTTCAGCCTCCAGCACCAGCCCTATTACTTCCCGGCTTATGCCATTTTGTTCGGAATCGTACTGCTGTCAGCACCGTTCAGCGTGATCGTAGGGCGTTTGCTGGATAACCGCTTTTTCCGGTTTACCGCGAAGATTTCGTTCGGCCTGTATATTTGGCATTACTTGTTCATCACACTAATCGAGAAGTACGGCATAGCCGATTATCACTATTCCGGGATCAGGGATGTGTGGCGCTGGCTCGGTATCAGTGTAACTGTCCTCGTCATCTCGTATGCGGCGGCGGCAGTCTCTTATTATGTCATAGAGCAGCCGTTCATCCAATGGTCGAAAGGCAAGCCTTTCTTCCGGCGCAAGCGCAAGGATGCATCATCGGTTAGTGCCGCATAAGTCAGCTCATATGCTGTACTGCTTGTTGTACCCGTTGACTTTTGCCAAAGCCTCGTGATACATTGTGCATATACGGAATACACAATTTATTAAGGAGGTAGGGTATGCTGGCATTAGATGTTCGAAATTTAAATAAAAAATATCCGCAATTTCAAATCAAGGATGTATCTTTTCAATTGGAGAAGGGCTACATTATGGGGTTCATCGGGGCCAATGGCGCCGGTAAAACGACCACGATCAAATCGATCTTGAACATGGTTCATGTGGATAGCGGCGAGATATACATTCTTGGCAAGAACATCGCTGATCACGAGATTGAATTGAAGCAGGAAATCGGATGCGCATTCGGTGATATCGATTTCTATACACGCAGCAAGATCAAGACGCTGACCGATATTACCAGGAAGTTCTATAAGAATTGGAATGATGAAACTTACTACAATTATCTCAAACGGTTCAAGCTGGATGAGAACAAAAAAATAGCGGAGCTGTCCCGGGGAATGAAGGTAAAGTACAGCTTGGCCCTTGCTTTATCGCATGGCGCAAAGCTGCTCATCCTGGATGAACCGACCAGCGGACTCGATCCGGTCTCCAGAGACGATCTGCTCGATATCTTTCAGGAGCTCATCATCGGCGGCGAGATCAGCATTCTTTTCTCTACTCATATAACCTCTGACTTAGAACGATGTGCGGATTATATAACCTTCATTGAACAAGGACAAATTATTGCCAGCTCCGAGAAAAATGAATTAAAGGAGTCTTACCGTTTGCTTAGCGGCAGCGAAGCCCAATTAAGCGAAGTGAAGGAGCAGTTGATTTCCTACAAAATCAACTCGTTCGGCTTTACCGGATTGATTCATACCAAAGACATTGATCCATCCTCCAGCCTGAGGGCAACCACGCCGAGTCTTGATGAAATCATGATCTACTTTGCGAAAAAGGAGAATGTATATGTATAATTTGGTGATGAAGGATTTGAAATTAGGCGTAAACCCGTGGTTCTTCGTATTACCCTTAATTATGGGGGGATTGATGCTTATTCCGGGTTGGGTCTACTTTATCGTCCCGTTGTATTTCTGCTTCATAACGATACCGAACATGTTTGGCGGATTCAAAAGCCAGAATGATCTGATGTTCAGCACGATGATGCCCGTGACCAAAACAGACATCGTGAGTTCCCGGATAATCGTTGTCGTCATTCTTGAACTCATGCATCTTCTCGCTGCCATGGTCTTCAGTATATTTACGTTTCGCTTGTACCCTCATCTGACTTATATTTTCTATCCGCCGCATATGGGTTTTTGGGGCTTATGTTTCATCATGCTGGCCATCTTCAACATCCTATTTATATCCATGTATTACAAGACGGCGTATAAGTATGGCGCGGCAACGACCGCATCCACCACGGCTGCCATACTATTTGCCGGATTGGCCCAATGGGCCGGAATCCAAAGTCCCTGGGTAAATGACATTTTCTATGGCTCAGGGACGGATAACACGGCGCTGCAGCTTTCCATTCTGATCGCAGGTATTATCATTTTCATTGCATTCACGCTGATTGCCTATAAGATAGCGGTAAAGAGATTTCTGAAAGTGGAGATATTATGAATGTAACAATTTCGAATACATCGGAGAAACCGATTTATCAACAGCTGTACGAACAGATCAGTGCACAAATTCTGAAGGGAGAGCTGGAAAGCGGATATTGTCTGCCGCCCATCCGGCAGGCAGCCCTGGAGCTGCATGTTAGTGTGATCACCGTTAAGAAAGCCTGGGAAGAGCTTGAGCGAAGCAGTCTGATCAATACGGTAACAGGTAAAGGATGTTTTGTAGCCGAATTCTCGCAGGAGGAGATGCTGCGGATACGCAACGAGATGGTCCTGAAGCAAATGGAGAACGACACCTCCTACTACAAGTCCTTCGGCCTCACCCTGGATGAAGTGATGGGGCTGCTGAAGAAGATTTATTGACAGCTAAAGCCGGTATAAGCAAACGCACAAGCCATTCGCTTGTGCGTTTTGCTGTAGGCTGGAGCTATTGTAACGGAGGTGAATTCATGAGCTTCAAAAAACTTTTTCTCATAGGCATTGCCGTTGCAGTATGGGTTGTGGCGACAGGGTACCTCTTTACTGATATGTACTACAGGGCGAAATATGATATTTTCAAGGAGCATTCACAGTTGTTTGAGATATTGTGTATTGCGAGAGCCGCGATATACTCGTAAATCATTATGAAGGGTAACTGGTATGGGATGACGCTGAAATAGCAGGCTGCTCATTGCTTCAAGCAGACATCATTCATGGATTTTGACATTGTCCAGTATCGTATTTCCCCAAACAGGGAGCAGGCCTGCCTCTCCCGTAAAGCGGCTTCCGGCTACCGAGCCGTCCTGAAAGAAAGCTCCATCAAAGCTGCATTCCTCGAACCGGCAATACAACAATAAGGCACCGCGAAAATTAGCGTTGGCAAAACGGCAGCGTGTAAAGGATACATCGTTCGCTATCACTTTACTTAAGTTGCAGCCTGTAAAATCGCAATTGTTAAACTCCTTGCTGATCCTGGCATTATTCAGCTTGGCTCCCCGGAAAGAACAGTGGCTGAAGGTATGAGTCACATATCTGCTATCCAGTTTAACCCCGTCAAAGCAACAATTTGTAAAGGTTGAGGTGTTCAAGCTTGCAGAATCATCGAAACGTGCATAAGACAGATCGGCATCCTGTACTGTAAGGTATTGTATGGTCTCAGTCAGGGTAACTCCCCGGTAATCATCAAGCCCAGCCTCATTTTGTCCATAGGGGGAGGATGGAAAAGAGCGGTCTTTTTGATGCAGATTAGGTTTGCCTGTAACAGCGGAGAGCAACCGGTTCACTTCATTAAGCTGGTCATCGTTCCATCTTGCAATGAGTGACTTCTTGTTCAACATAGATCCTCCTCTGATGCATAGCTCTTATGGCGATTATACGTAATAATGCTGACTTTGCCAAAAAAGGTAAAAAGAGCTCCATATAGTTTATATAATTAGTATGACTGTAGCCAGAGGCGCAGGATTACCTGTGGCTGGAAGGAGATTATCTATGAAGGATGCGTTAATGAAGCGATTGGAAGTTTTTCTCCACCGGGAGGATAACAGATCATTACTAGGTATTCCGGCGAGCCCAGAGGAAATCGTTAAAGCACAGCAGCAGCTGAATGTAAGCTTTCATGAGGACTACATAGACTTTATCAAAATGTTTGGGGGAGCATATGCAGGTCTTGCAATACATGCATTTTCGAATGGCTCTAGCCTCGGGAACGAAACAGTTGTTGATTTGACGCTGGGGTTCCGGGAGCAATTTAAGAACCATCCTTTTGCAGAGCTTCTAGCAACCTGTTATGTTATTTCCATGGATGGCTCCGGCGATCCGATACTCATTGACCCGGCAGGACAGGTTACTATCTGTTATCACGATAGCGGGGAGAGCAAGCTATTAGCAGACTCTTTCGAGGAATTGATCGAGGATAATTTCTATGAATGGTGATAACCAAGCTCGTCCTCCTGCTGGTTCGGTTAGAGAAGCTGGCAGTTATCCCATCGACCTGACAGGCCCCCGCAGTCACACTCTCGCCATTCAGCCTGGGGTGGGCAGTCTTTCCATCGGACCTGCGGAATTGGGGAAGAAGGCCGAGCTTCATGTTGAGCCTGACGCGCAGATCGATTGGACCGTATTCGATGCCTTCGCCACACCGGCCGGCTCGCCCTGGCCGCGATTTCTACACTATACAGGAGATAATACGGGCTTCTTTGACTGGGCGCAGGAACGTCCCGTTGAAGAGCTGACATGGACACCCATCCTGTCTGCAGACATGGCAGCAGACGCCAGCAAATCCTCTATTCACGGCTTGCATATCGTGCTGAAACCGTCCGGGGGGCACCTGACCCTGCGGCTTCCGGAGCGTGATTTCCGCCTGAGTGTGTCCGGTAATCTATCACACTTGTCGGCTACGGGCGGTGTGCCATCTTCTCTGACACTGGCGCCACGCACTAGCAGGCGCAAGAATGATGCTCCATTCTTGCTGCCCGGCCTGGGTGAATTGCACCAAGTGACAAGCCTGACGCTACAGAATGCGCCGCTGGGACAGCCCATCTCGCTGGAGTGTCTAGACCGGTTCCCGGGCCTTGACTCACTGAGTTTGTGGGGGAACTTCTGCGGCTTGGACCTGTTGGCCCGTCATGTCCGGTTAAGAAATCTGGAGCTGCGTTTCATGCCGGATTTGGGGGATTTGCCGCCCTTGAGTGCCTGGCCGCAGCTTAGCAGGTTTATCGCCTACAATGTGGAAGAGATTACGGGCAAGCGCCTCAAGCAGCAAATGAAAGCACGCGCTAACACCCGCCCGTGGACCGAGCATGCTTCGGTGAGCCAATTGCGAAAGCCGGAGTGGTGGACGGCCGAGTATGGCCGCCCGTTCTCGTCCTGGCCTAAACGTCTGGCCAAGCTGGCTAACGAAGCTTACAGCACTGCCCAGGCAGCGTTGGCGAAGGCCCGCAGCTTCCACGATGCAGAGGCTGCCATTACTGCTTTTACCGTACGCTTCAATACCCTCAAGGGCATCGAAACTACAGAACGCGAAGACCTTAGCGAAGCGGTATGGCAACTCAGCCAGTCTGAACATCTAATTGGCCAGCCTGTAACAGAGGAGATGGCCCAGCGCTGGTTCGATGCAGCGCGCGATTACTGAAGAATGAGGAAATGAAGGAGGGGTTCACCCCGTGGGGAGATCATTTGCAAATTTGCATATCAAGTCGAACAATCTTGAGAAGACTGTCGAGGCTTTAAGGGAGCTAAGCGAAGGGCATGCTTCAGTGTTAGGCAAGTCAAAGGACGAGGCTCCAGAGAGCAAAGTTGTCATATATGTAAGCAAAAGTAATGAGAACTGGATCAGCGTGCTCCATGACTATTTTGTATGGGGTACGGTCAAGGAGATCGGCAGAACGCTGTCCCGGCTTACCCGAGAGCCAGTAATGACTGCCGGATATATAAATGAGGAGATATTCGAGTTGTCGTTGTTCGAGAATGGAGACATTCAGGCTGAAAGAATCTTTTGTGAGCAGTGGACGAGGGATGAATATGAACAACTTCAGGAAGAGCGCATCGATGATGACTACTTGCAGCGGGCGCTGGATATCCGCCATGAGGATTTTGACGGCTTTATTGGGATTACCAGCCCGGAACAAGCCGTAGATAAGCTGTCAGAGCTTGTAGGCATGTCTTTGTGGTGCGATTGGGAGTGGGTCCCGTACGAAGAAACGCTCGGAGAACGCTTCAAGAAATATGAATTTTGAAGGAGTGCCGGTGAATCAGAAATGGACAAATGAAAGCATAGCGGATTATATAAATAGGAGGATCACGTGTGCGGAAAATATGGAAAAAACGGATTCTGATCAATAATCCGGCTACGCTGGACCGGATACAGATGGAGCAGGATTTGCGCAGTGGCAATCAGGTCATTGTACAGTTCTCACACCCCGAGTTCTATGGCACTATATTGGAAGAAGTGGATGAGCTTTGTGCGCGCTGGGATGAGAATTTCGGAGTTCGCTTCTATGCCCACTATTCGCTGTCTTTTGATTGTCATACGCTCTTGCGGGTCCCTAATGTCAAAATGCTGCACCTCGATAGCCTCACTCAGGCCCATCACACCGATGCCTTGGACCACTTGGAGCACCTGCGCAGTCTAAGTATAGGCATATACGAGCTGGAGAACCCGGAAATTCTGGGGCTTGATACGTTGCGCACTCTGAATAAATTAACCATTATGTCAGATAAAAAAACGCTCAACCTCCAGCATTTCAAAGAGTACTCCGATCTGGAGGAGCTTCATGTAGGGGGCAAGGTTAAAAACCTTGAGGCTATAGGTGATCTGGAGGACTTGAATTATCTCGCGCTGCATTCAGTCAGCAAGCAGCCCTTGCATTTCGTTAACCGGCTGAGGAAGCTGGAGCATCTGCGCATTCTGCTTGGAGGCCGGGAGAATATTCAGGAAATCGAAGAGAATACCATCGGGAACCTGGAGATCACCCGGGTCCGGGGATTTCATGATCTGACTAATATTGCAGCCTTTCAGGGGCTGGAGAGACTTGTGATTGAGGATCAAATTCAGCTGCAGACAATCAGCTTTGACCGGCAAATGAATGAACTGGAGGAGCTGTCGATCAGGAATTGTAAAGGCTTAACCCGTCTGACGGGAATGGACCAGCTACCTTCGCTGCACACCCTTCGCATTCTCGGAACAGCGATCAATTATGATTCCTTTATCCAACAGAAACTTCCGAATTCTTTATCTTCAGTGGAGTTTGCAACGTTCAAAAGTAAAGCAGACCGGGAAATACAGCAATCCCTAGCGGCACTGGGTTATCAATAAAGGGGGAAGTATTTATGTACATCGTATCCCGGCCTAAACCGCTGTCTGAGGGCCAGAACCAGGTGCTTGCAAAGGAAGCTGCTAATGTGTATCCACCAGCCTACCTTCGGTTCTTGCAGCGATTCGGTGAAGGGACTTATAGAGGGTGGATGAATGTCCAGTTTCCGGATGCGGAGGTGCTTAAGCCTTTTGCGGAGTACGGGTTATGGGAGCATGACGATGACAGTCCTATTACTGAAGAGCAGATTGGCGAGTGTATTGTTATAGGCACAACGGTGGATGGTGATTTTCTGGCCGTGCATCCCCGGATGGATGGTCTGCTCTGGCTGCCCCGGCATGCGGAGCGCGTAGAGGCGATTTCCCTGCAGGCACGGGGGCCGGAAGATGAAGCGATGTACGTCTTGGTGCTGGACGAAATATATCGTCAGGTGTATGGGAGAAGCCAGGAGGAGCCCGTCTATTATGAACCGTGGACGGGTACCCGGAGCCATCACTTTCTGCGTTTACCGCAAGGGCAGGGACTGCTTACGCTGCCCGGACTGGCCGGATTATGCCAAAAGGAATTTCCGCCGGATCTGTCCATTGAGAATGCCTATGCCTGCTTCCTGTTCTACCGGCAGCTGGGCGGCTATGTACGATTAAATTATGCCTACCAGCAAGAGGTGGCCGTCTTCTATGAACAGGATGCAGAGCAGGCGTTTGCCGTTATGGAGCAGTGGCTCTTGTCGAATGGATGCGAAGCGGTTTCAGACAATAACTGATCATCCGGGTGCTGCCCGGCTAACGGAAAGGAGAGTCATGTCATGAAGCCGATGCAAGAAATGGAGTCGCTGGCGTTAGCGATTGCCGATGCTGCCAGAACGTCTTTTCGGACTCTTTTTGAAAATGGTGAACGTTACTATTACTGTACGCTATATACTACCGGCGAGGGACATGCGCCAAGCCTCTCCGCCTGGTCATGGGAGGCTTTGGAGCGGGAAGCAGCCAGACAAGGAGAAGAAAGCGGCGCGCCGGAAGCAACGATTGCGGAGCTCATCAAATGGTCCTACGCCGATTCACCCTATTGCAGCTACGGGGATGAGAACTTTGTCGGCGTCAAACAATTGTTTATGGAGCGCCCTTCCATCTGGGAGCTTGAAGAGGACGAAGGTAACCGCGAGTTTGATATGAGGCTGAAGGCGATGGAGCTGGCTATGAAAATGCTCGATGATCAAGGTGTGTTTATCTTGAATCAACCGCGGGAGTCCATATGCATCCTTGTCGAGGTCATGCCGCCGGATAAGATCAATACTGAAATCGCCCTGCGCTTGAACCATGCAGATTCTCCGGCTATGCAAGCCTGGCTGGCGGAAGCCGCCGAGTAGCAGCATCTGCTTCCGGCAACTCTAGCCGATCCCAAAGGAGGAAACGTAATATGAGCCAAAAGCATGGAATAGACATGCTTGAGGAGCTGCGCTCCGAACTAACCGGATATTGTTACCGGATGATGGGGTCCATCTTTGAAGCGGAGGATGCAGTGCAGGATACCTTGCTCCGCGCCTGGCAGAGCTGGGACCAGATCCGGCAGGATTCTTCGCGTAAGTCCTGGGTGTACCGGATTGCCACTAATGTTTGTTTGGACAGGCTGAGGAATGCCAAGCGGCGGGCACTTCCGATGGATCTCTCTGAACCCGCGGCTATTATTAGGGAGCCCAGTGACAGCTTGCCCCGGAATTCCTGGATATGGCCGGCCCCCGATAACGCTACCGACCCCGCCAACATCGTGGTCAGCAGGGAAACCGTCCGGTTATCTTTTATTGCGATCCTGCAAATACTTCCGCCCCGGCAACGCGCTGTACTGATCCTGCTTGATGTCTTCCGGTGGTCGGCTAACGAGGCAGCACATGCGATGGGAATGACCACGGCAGCCGTCAACAGTGCTGTGCAACGGGCCCGGTCGGGTATCGCCCGGTCCAATCTCCGGTCCGAGGAGTTACAAGGGGGAGATGCCCAGGCAGATCAACAAGTGCTTGCAAGTTATATGGAAGCCTTCGAACAGTATGATATTGATGCATTGTTGGTTTTATTCCACGAGAACGGCAGCTTGTCGATGCCGCCATTTACGATGTGGGTTCGCGGCACCTCTAATTTGTCGTCATTCTACACTATTACACGCAGCCATTGTTTGGGCTCCAGATTGCTGCCGGTCCGGGCTAACGGGGATTGCCCTGCTTTTGCCCAGTATGTACCCGCCGGTCCGGATGGACGGCTGGTTCCGTGGAGCATTCATATTCCGGAGCTGAAACAGGGGAAGATCGCTCATATCCATCATTTCATTGATCCTGAGTTATTTGTGCGATTTGGATTACCGGCAGATTTGGACGCGAGGCAGAATTTTTCAATCGGCCGATGAGTTTGCGGCGGCCGGATCGTCTATACTAATGAATCACAAATGCGGGTTCAATCCAAACTCAAGGAGGAATAATCTTATGACGGTAAAACTTACCCCTTACATTACTTTGGAGGGCCGGGTAAAGGAAGCCATTCAGTTCTATGAACAAGCGATCGGCGCACAAGTCCTCTCTATGATGACTTACGGTGACATGCCGGACATACCCGGCACGTTCACAGACGATCTGAGGAGTCTTGTAGCACACGCCAAGCTCAAGGTTGGAGGTACGGAGCTTATGTTATCCGATGCTCCAGGCGGTTCGCCTGCTGGAAACGGAAAACGGGTTACCATCTGCATTACAACGAATGATGTAGAAGAATCCAAGCGGATCTATGA
This sequence comes from Paenibacillus sp. FSL H8-0259, assembly GCF_037963255.1. Lineage (NCBI taxonomy): Bacteria > Bacillati > Bacillota > Bacilli > Caryophanales > Paenibacillaceae > Paenibacillus > Paenibacillus sp. FSL H8-0259. Next base: position 8,132,311 of record NZ_CP150147.1, on the reverse strand, counting down.
AGCCTTACGGCAGGAGGGCGAGGTCAATATGCCGTTTAAAGAAGAACCCTTCAGCCCGGGGTTTGGTGATGTAACGGATAAATTCGGCGTGACCTTTCAAATATATACGGAGCTTGAAGATTAAATTACGGATAATGAGCTGCACCCGATGAGGGTGCGGCTCTTTTTTGATAGTTGTGGGGTTATTCTTTATGAAGTCTGAATTTACGTCAGGCGCATGTACACTGGGCATCCGCCCAAGCGCCTTCTCCGCGAATGCATATGATGATTATGCCTACTCACTTGAAAGGAGCGATCACATATGGGATTTTTTCCAACACCGGGAACCGGCGGCGGATTTCCGGGGATTCCGGGAGGACCAGGAGGACCTGGGTTTCCAGGTGGAGGTCCCGGCGGATTTCCGGGCACTCCGGGACCTCCGGGAGGCGGACCGGGAGGCGTTCAGGCGCCGACGTCCCCTCCGCCGCAATTCGTGCCGCAAATGCCGGTTACCACATTCGCCATCGACCCCGGAGGAATCAGACGATGCCTGTTCCGCAACACATACATTTGGCTGAACAATGGCGAGCAATTCTGGTTCTTCCCGATATTCGTCGGGCGCAGTTCAATTGCAGGGTTCCGATGGACCGGTTTCTTCTGGACGTACTTCGGCATTGATCTGAACCGGGTCAGCTCGTTCACCTGCTTCTAATAAGGCAGACAGCGGAAGAGAACAGCATAAGGGCTGTTCTCTTTGTTGCGGTACTTATATAATTGGCATATATATCTATAGCAGCACTGACCAGGAGGACGGTATGCAATTTCAACCCATGTATGAAGGCGGGGAATTATTCCTGCCGGAGATCGAATTCAATATGACACCGGGCCAGCCGGTTGGCATTATAACGGACTTGAAGCGGAAGCAGCTTGTAATGAATCAATTAGCGGAGCATGCCGGGTTTTATTTATTTCGGGTGCAGCAAGGCGAGTACATGCGTTTAACGGTAGAGGAGCTAATCACATTTTTAATTCATGTGTCGGAGAGGCAGGAGCATGCCGCTTTGCTCATGGAGTATTTTGCATTAAAAGAAGAACGGAAGGTAAAGATCAAGGATCTAAGCTCATCCAAAAGGATGTATGTGACCTTGCTGCGCGTCTTTTTTGCACATCAGCCTGCACTTGTCCTGGAGGAACCGTACTTTTATCTGGAAGAGCAGGACCGCCGTCAATTCAAACGGGTTCTGGATGACCTATCGGCAGACAAGCAGATTATAATCCTAACTTCGAATTTAGAGGATGCTCTGATTTCCTGTGATGTCATTTACCGGTTGAATGAGTCCGGATTCCATCCGCTCGATATCCGGGACTCCGAAGAGGACAAGCAGGATGTACATAAACAGGACGAGCCTAATATCACCTTGCAGAAGATCTCTACCAAACGCAATGACAAGGTGATTTTATTTAATCCGCCTGAAATTGATTTTATAGAAAGTGTAGAGGGTTCGATTCTTGTTCATGTGGGCGGGGAGAATTACGATTGTGCGCTGACGCTGACCGAGCTGGAGCAGAGGTTATTGAATTTCGGGTTCTTCAGGTGTCACCGCTCCTACATCGTTAATCTGCAAAAGGTAAGAGAGATTATTACCTGGACGAAGAATAGCTACAGCCTGCGGTTAAACACAAGCCAGGATGCCGTAGTTCCGTTATCCCGCTCGAAATTGCAGGAATTAAAGGCACTGCTGAACATTTAAATGGTACCATTCAGCCGGTTACAGCTACATTTCGGCGGGTTTTGATGGCAGGAAGCGTGCATTCTTTATATATTTATGCCATCAACGCTAAGGATGTGGAGTTCATGGAGGTTATCCAGGTAGAACGTGTCCGCAAGAGCTTTGGACCAAAGGATGCGTTAGCAGATGTATCCTTTTCTATTCCTAAGGGAGAAATTTTTGGGTTTCTCGGTCCGAGTGGCGCAGGCAAAACAACATTAATCAAGATTCTCACGGCACAGCTAAATCCGACAAGCGGACAGGCAAGTGTATTTAACCAGCCGGCGGAGAAGATGCGGCAGTCTGCCCAGAAGATGCGCTTCGGCATTCTGACGGATAACAGCGGCCTCTATGAGCGGTTATCGGTTGAGGAGAATCTGGAGCTGTACCGTAAGTTATACGATCTTCCCAAAGCTGCGGTCGATAAGGTACTGCAGTTTGTGAACTTAAGCGGGGAGCGCAAAAAGAAAGTTAATCTCCTATCGAAGGGGATGCGTCAGCGTGTTATGCTGGCCTGCGCGATTATCCATGAGCCGGAATTATTATTCTTAGATGAACCTACCTCGGCGTTGGACCCGGTGAACTCTGCACATATTTATAAAGGCTTGCGCTACCTGAATGAGAAAGGGACAACGATTTTTCTGACTACGCATGATATGGCGGAGGCAGAATTGATGTGCAACCGTGTAGCCATTCTGTATCAGGGACAAATTCAGGTCATCGGCTCACCGAAGGAGCTTAAACGGCAGCACCGGAAGAATGCAGTTAGTGTTGACTTGACCAACGGGGAAGCTTATGAGCTTCCAATCGGTGGGGAAACAGCTGATCGAATCGCGGATTGGATGAAGCGGGGGCTCATTGACCGGATCGAGACGAAAGAGCCCAGTCTGGGTGATATTTTCATTAAAATGACAGGAAGTGAGCTGCTATGAGTATCTCATTGAAACGGGCCCGGGCGATATTTGTGAAGGATTACAAAGAGTTCTCGCGCAATTATGCGATCTCGATTATTCTGGTATTTCCCATACTCTTCGCATTTCTTTTTCGAAGTGCAGGCTCAGCCTTACCTGGAGCGATCGGTTTTCTTCTGAATACATCGTTAGTGATCCTGACGAGTCTGGCACAAGCCTGCCTGATCGCAGAGGAGAAGGAGCGTAACACTTTAAGGTCATTAATGCTGACTCCGGCCACGACCATGGATGTTCTGATCGGAAAAAGCAGCCTGGTTTTTGTCATGTCCGCTGTTGTTCTGGCTATTTCAACGTATATATTGGGCTATGAGCCAGCTAATATAGGAACGTTTACGGCAGCAATCATTCTTTCGATTATTCTATACACAGCAGCCGGTACAATCTGCGGTTTATTCTCCAAGACGGTGCTTGAAGCCTCATTATCTATACTCCCGGTGGCGTTCATATTTACCGGTGCACCCTGGGGAGCAGTACTGGCCAAGGATTACCCGGTCTTCAAGGTGCTGGATTACATGCCAAGCAGCCAGCTTGTGCATTTGCTGGGTCTAAGCGATACAGGATATACAACGGGAGATGTCTTGAAACCCCTTCTCATTATTTTGGCATGGACGGTTGTATTAACGGTTGTGTCGGTTGTTCTGTATGTGCGGCGGTTGAAGGACGAGTAAGGGAGCTCTGAAGGGACTTTAGCCAGCCTCCGGTGGGTCTTTGGTAGGGCCGAAACAAGCGGCCGACTGAGACTATACGACGATTATTGTCCAGTTGCAGTTCTGATGTTGTCATAACGGGGCACGCTGGGTAATAAAGATGATTAGAACTTACGAATTTGGCTGAATTTGGAGCAAGAGCCAAGGAAACGGAGGGAAAGATCATGGCGGCACAGACAGTATCAGGCATTAGCTCCGTACAGCCCATAGCGGCCTATGGCGGTACACAGAGTGATGTCAGTTCCCTGGAGAAACAGCGCAACCAGCTGATGATGGAACTGGATAAAGTGAATGCGGCGCAGGGAAGTCAGATGCAGACTCCGTACCGGCGGGAGCAGCTGCAGCGGCAAATCCGGCTGCTGGAGTCCCAGCTCGTATTGAAGAGCGGAAGCAGCACCCCTGCCAATTTCGTACCGGCATCTCCGCTTCAGGATCACCTCCCCCTCTGGCGCAATGAAGGAACGGGAGGCTTCAAGGGTATCGGTCTCACCGATCCCCGGACGGCCACGGTGGACGCGGAGGGCCATTTCAACGCATTAATTTAAGCTAGAGAGTGAAGGTGCGGCGAGCGTCTGGTGATGAACCGGGCTTGTCGCACCTTTTTTGTGTGAATAGGCGGGCCTATAGGAATGGGAAAAAAGAGCGCAATAGACCGCGCTTCCTTGGCGGAGACGTCAGCCTGCCGGCGGCAACCGGATGAAGCTCTTCATACGTGGAGAGGGATTTACTGCCGGGCTTCTGCATCGTTTCCAGCGTTGCGGATAATTGCTTAATCATTACACGCATATCTTCAAGTTCAGCACGCTGCTGGAGCAACTGAATCGAAACCACCTCGTTTGCTTTCTGATCCAGTGCGTGTTCAATATACCCGATCCGGGACCATATTTTATTCATAGGGTCATCGTCTGTATCCGGGCTTAGCTTCTCTTGCAGCGGACCCCTTGGCAGGTTGTCCTTCGTGAGATCCAGATGGATGCCTTCCAGCGCTTCCCCCTGATTAATACGGTCTTTAATATGATTGAGCTGGCTGATCTCCCGCTTCGAGAAGGTATAGTGTCCAAGACGGTCCTTTGGAAAGAAATCGGGGAACATGGCCGCCCAGCGTTTGATCGTAGTCTGGCTAACGGACAGCAGCTCCGCAGCTTCCTTTGTTTTCAGAATTTCCATTTCAATCCCTCCAGTTTAGTAGTCCTTCTATGAGTAATTCGTTGTTCTTTGGCGGCCCCCTGCACAGGTGACAAAGGAAGTGCTGATTCGCTAAGCAAAGTGTTATTACGACTTTTCCTGCTCTCCAGAGAGCAACATCCCGCCAATCATCAGCGACGAGCGGTATCAACCGTTAGCGTGGAGCTCCACGGAGGCGGGCAAGCCGGGAACGTTTACCATTACTGATGTGGGATATGAGGCCGAGTACCTTCCCTCTGTGGCAGGCGCTGGACGCCGAATGATCACCTTTTAAATTGCTCTAAAGAGGCTGCAACCTATAGATAACTTCACAATCCTGGACAGTAAGAAGCTTATCACTTCTTATATGCCAGGGTTTTTTATGAGAGAATTATAGTATTCGTGCAACCCATTTTACGAACTGTCTACTATATAGATAAGAGCTTTTATAAGGAGAATAGCAGATGGAAGATCAGGCAATAGTCCACCTATACTTACAGCGTTCACAGCAGGCCATTGTAGAGACCAAGAATAAATACGGGGCTTACTGCAGAGTAATTGCCCGAAACATCCTTTCGAATCTCTCAGATATTGATGAATGTGAGAATGATACATATTTGGCTGCGTGGAATGCAATTCCGCCAACGATGCCCGGGAAGCTATCTGTATTTCTAGGAAGAATCACCCGTAATATAGCGCTTGATAGATATAGTTATAATACAGCCAAGAAACGCAACCGTCAGTTTGATGCCATTCTAACCGAACTGGAAGGATGCATAGCTTCCCCGGATACGGTTGAAGGTGAATATGAAGCGGGTGAAACCGCAAGCCTGATCAATGAATTTCTATATGGCATAGAGGAGCAAGCCAGAAATATATTTATTAGGCGGTACTGGTATTCAGATTCCATAGAGGAACTTGCTATGAGATTTCAGATGAGCAGCAGTAAGGTGAAGTCCATTCTTTTCAGAACAAGAAATAGGCTTAGAGTTCATTTAGCCAAGGGGGGAGTTCACCTGTGAAAAGAGAAGAGTTATACCGCGAAATCGGACTCATTGATGAAGATTTAATCGAAGCAGCCGGATCGGGCGGAGCGGAGAAAAGGAAGAAGGGCTTTTCTAAAAAATGGGTGGCTCTGGTTGCCTGTCTTGTACTCTATAGTTCAACCGCTTCTGCGTTATTAGCAACCGAATATTATAAGAAGCAGAACGAAGAGCCGTATATCCGTTATCTGAGAGCTGAAGACATGGAGTTACTGCCCGCTCCCAAGTATGATGGGATGAAATTTCTGCAGGCCCTCAAAAGTGATAATGAAGAACATGTATATATTGCTATCAACCGGCTGGTGGAAGGCTTCAATGATCCAAGCTTAAGAGCAAAGGCGTTGAATAAACTTCAGCCGTTTGCACGAAATGAGAATCCCAAAATCGCCGGTGCGGCTGCTTTTGCCATAGATATTCTCTCACAAAGTTACCGGAGTCCGTATATTGTTAAACTGGCAGACGGCAGTATGTTATTTACGTTATTTAATCATTATTCGGATTATGGAAGCCAGAATGTCCTATGGAGGATCAAAGACAATAAGCTGGAGGAATATTCAAGCTTCTCTGCACCCTCTATGTATATCACAGAGATGATTCCTTCCCCCGATAAGAGGTTAGTTGCGGTCGTCACCTGCTCTAATAAAAGTGAATTTGTGCAGATTATTAATGTGGAAGCAGGAAGAACCAGTCCGGAATTAATAGAATCCGCAAGAGTCAAATATGGGGCGGAGCAAGAAATAGACACATGGATCCGCCCGGATTATGAAAATTATAGTGATGCCAGTAACATCGTCTGGAAGGACAATGATACCTTGGAGTTCAAGGGTTCCCTGGCCTATCAGGATACGGAGATTATAGAGAATGTCAGTGTAACGTACCAGTTTAGCAGCAAGGTAATGGAAGTGACCAAACTTAACTAGTCTGCGCAATGCACTGAATATAAGAGAGCCGTGAGCCGCCTGTAAGGGCGGCTTTATATTTATCTATTTAAGGCGGCGGGTTAATGCCCAGAACAGCAAAGCCAGGGCACTGACCATTGCACCTAACAAGCATACTCCGTTCCAGCCTGAGTAAGCATAGATGCTGGTAGATGCGATGGACCCGGTGGCGCTGCCAATGGAATAGAAAATCATGTAACCGGCAGTAAGCCTGCTGCGTGCCTCCGGGTGCAAATTAAGAATCATGCTCTGGTTGGTGACATGCACAGCTTGTACTGCCAGATCAAGAAGGATAATACCTGCGACTAATGAGGGAAGCGAATGCTCCGTATAACTTATGGGCAGCCATGACAGAAGCAGCAGAATCAATGCAGCGCCAGTAGTCCTCTGCCCTAAACCCCGGTCGGCAAGACGGCCTGCCCGCGCTGCTGCCAATGCTCCAGCCACTCCGGCGAGTCCAAACGCGCCAATTGCAGTGTGGGATAGAGACAGCGGCGGAGCGCTGAGCGGCAGCACCAGGGAAGTCCATAATATGCTGAACGCGGTAAAAATCAGCAGAGCCAGTACAGCGCGGATGCGCAGAATTCGCTCCTGTGCGAATAACGTGAACAGCGAACGCAGCAGCTGCAGATAGGACAAGGCTTCTCTTGAGGGCTCATCCTTGGGCAGCACCCGAAACAATACGCCAGCCATGATTAGTGTTAATCCCGCAGAGACCAGGTAGACAGAGCGCCAACCGGCTACATCCGTCAATACACCGGCGAACGTCCGTGCAAGCAGAATTCCAATAACGATTCCGCTGGTTACCACGCCCACGGTACGTCCGCGCTCAGCCGGGTCTGCCAAAGTTGCCGCGAAGGCAACCAGTGTCTGTGTGACTACGGCAAGCAATCCAACCGCAGCTATGCTTATGAATAACACCCTGCTGGTAGGGGCGGTGCCAACCACAATCAGAGCCAGGACGGATATTAGCATCTGTCCGGCGATCAGCCAGCGCCGGTTCAACAAATCACCGAGGGGCACCAGCAATAGCAGTCCAAGCGCGTAACAGACTTGAGTAATGGTAATAACAAGGCCAACGGAGGAAGGAGTAATCCCGAATTCTTGTGAGATAGCGTCCAGCAGGGGCTGCGCATAATAAATATTGGCGACTGCCAGTCCGCAGGCGATGGCAAATAAGAGCGCAACACTCCGGGACATTGGAGATACTGGAGCAGATTCGGATGCTGCATGCGGTTGTTCGACTACCTTTTCCAAAGAGACACCTCCTTAAATTCTATGTGGGCAAGAGATTTCATACTGAACGGTATAAAATAATCCCTGATAAATGTAACTCTGATAAATGATAACTGTCAAGATCTATTGCATAATCTCAATTAGATTGACAATGCAATCTGTGAACAATAGAATTATAATATACTGAACGATATGAAAAGAGGGGTTATATTGGCCCGGCAACGTGAATTTGATGAAGACAAGGTGTTGGATGCAGCGATGCAGCTATTCTGGGAGAAAGGATTCGAAGCTACCTCTTTGAGCGATTTGACTTCAAGAATGGGCATTCAGCGCCCCAGCCTATACTCCGCCTTTGGAGATAAAAAAGGACTATTCGAAGCTGCGCTGCGCAAATATACGAGTGCTCACGCTGCCTCTATCCGGGGTAAACTCCAGACTAATTCTTCTGTTAAAGAGGCATTCCGCAGTTTTTTTGAGAATCTGGTGGCAAAGGAATATGGGAAAGATCCGAACTGGGGATGCTTTTGCCTCAACTCGATGGTGGAGCTTGCGCCTCATGATGAGAAATTTGCGATCCTGACCAGAGAACATCAGATGTATCTCTCGGTAATCTTCCAGGAAACGGTTGAACGGGGGTTGCGTTCAGGTGAGCTTGATCCCGGCATTAACGCAAAGAGTCTGGCGCAGACACTGGTCATATCATTAATCGGACTGACTGTGTTCATGAAATCCCGGCCTGAGCGGGCCTTTGTTGATAATTCTGTCAGAGAAATATTGACATTGTTGAGATAGAATCATGAATAGGGGAATCTGATTAGAGGGGTTGGCTTAGAATGCTGCTGACGACTGAGGACCAATTAATTGGCGAGATCGCAGGCTGGCTGAAGAAGCATTTTGAGGCTGAGCTGCTGTCTGCCGGGCGTGTGAATCGCGGACTATTGAACGAGAAGTGGATCATCGGGACGAATAAGGGACGGCTATTCGCCAAAAGCTATCACCCCGGGCGGTTCAAGATGGAGGATCCGGAGTTTCGCGGCAAGATTGAGAATGCGCTGCAGCTGCAGCTCCTGTGGTATCAGTCGGGAGGACCGTGTCCCGAGCCGTTAACGCTGGAAGGGCGCTGCATGCACATCCTGCCCTGCGGAAGATACATGACCGTCATGACATGCTGTCCGGGTGCTATGGTACCCGCCGGCAGAATCGGTGAGCAGGGAATGCATTCACTCGGACGGGCTGCTGCGGATATGCATACCGTCTGGGGTGCCGCGGCGGCATCGGGGGTCGGGGCAGCAGTGCCGGCGGGTAAACCGGCCTGGCAGTTGTCGCGCGAGGAGATGGAGCTCGCCTGGGAGGTAAGCTGGGAGGCAGCCCGCGGCTCGTCCGGGCGTGTCCGGGACGCGCTGCAATTACAGAAGGCGGTTACTGATTCACTTGGAGATCATGACTTTATGCCTCTGACAGCGGGCTGGGCCCACCTTGATCTGTGGGCGGACAACCTGCTGTTCGAAGGGGATGCGCTGACAGCCATCGTTGACTTCGACCGGGCACGCTACTCGTTTCCGGCGCTGGACCTCGGGCGGGCGGTCCTCTCCGGCACACTCGGCGGGAGCGGATTCCGCAGGGATGCGGTTGCTGCTTTCGCTGAAGGCTACCGTAGTGTACACCCGCTGCCGCCGGGCGCTCTTTTGCGGGCAGTCAAGTATGTCTGGTGCATCGAGTCGCTCTGGTGGATCAAGCCGCCGCTCGATTCGTCGAGCAGGGTCCCTGCCCGCTTTGCCGAAGAAATGATTCATACTGCGGAGCATTGGGATCAGCTTGATACACTTCTTGGGGATATTTAGCTGGGTGCATTCGTCTGATATGGGGAGGACATATTTGACGCCAGACCTTCATCCCCATTAAAAAAGCTTTCCACAACCCCCTCCCGGGCGATTATGAAAAGCTGTCTTACATACGGTGTTTATTACACTCCCCTAGAATTTCTCCGGGAACTGCTTGATAATGCCTGATGACAGAACATCCGCTAAATGAATCATATGGACCTCATTCTTGTCGGTCGCGGCAATATCTGCTTGCCAGTCTCCCTTAAGGCAGCTCAGCACAATGTCTGTAACTAACTGAAGGTGTGTATACAGCATCTCTTGTACCACTTTAAACGGCCAGTTTGGATTCAATGCGCTCAAAAAAGTTGCAATCTCATCGGCATTCTTATGCCAATCGTCCTGCAGCTTCTTCACATCAGCCTGATTGCCCGCTTTGGCGGCTGCTACAATCTTGCCTGCAATCCCAATATGCTCTTTCAACAGCTCCGCCAGCTTATTGCCTGCAGCCTCCCCGTAATACGGTTTGAATACATCGCCAATGTCCTGCTGGTTTCTCAGCAGCCGGTTCAGTACGTCCTTCTGGTCCGGGTTATTGGAGATGGCACTGACAATATAGCTTCGCGTCCATATGGTATGGTCAATCCATACCTTCTGCATATCGCTTTTCAGCTGAACCATCTTGGGGCTGAAGCAAACCGCTTCTTTCTTGTCGCCAGCCTGTGCCTGTAGGGGTCCTGCTGCTTGCGTCAAGGTGAGCATGAGCACCAATGTTAACGCCAGCAGCCATTTGTTTTTCAAATTCATCTGCTCCTTTATGTGTGCGAATGAAATGGCTTGTATTATTATGGCTGAAGCGTGGGGTTATATGCAGAGAAGACTTGTCCACTCCTCTTTTTGCAAATAGTATAGATTCATAAGCGTCTCATTCTGAAAGGGTCAGGCAGGTGGAGCTATGGGCCGCACTAGAATCGTCTTTATAGGTATTGCAGCTGCAGTGATAATTGTGGCGTTAGGGGTGATCATTAACTATAACCATTCCAGCACGAAATATAATGTTTACAGGGATCATCGTGAGCTGTTTGAGGCTGTGAAGGATGAGACCGGGCTTCTTATGACCAGCCGCGATAACCGGAGTGATATAGGAAATACCTTTATCTACTCCAATAACGGAAATGCTGTGGGCCATCAGTTCCTGGATGGTGCGAATGCGGATCTGCAGGACAAGGTAGGACAGATTATTGCGGTATCAGAGGACAAGCTGAACTTTCTTAGGTACAGCAGACAGGATGGGAAGAGCCTCCTAAGGTTCGTGTTTGACTGGGAAGGCGAGAACGGCAACACCTATCATATCGTGTATTGTGACAGTCAGGATCTGGTCGAGAAGGCTTACAATGAGGAGCCTGCTAACTACAAGCTGGATCAACTGGCGGATGGCTGGTACGGGATAGAGATCAAGTGATCTTGCTCTGGGTAGGGTTAAATCCGGACCTGTCAAAATCAACCTCTTCAATAAATTCGATAATTTCCCCGTTAGGGCTGTGAATGAGTGCGTTCTTCACCAGCAACGGCGGTTCGCCAAGTGACAGGGTATCCGGTTCTACGAAAGTCCTTGCTCCGTGAGCAAGGGCTTTTTGATATATTTCCTCCACATTATCTACATAAAAGGCAAAATGCAATAACGCTCCGTGGGCTATTTCTTCTTCAGATGAAGCTTTCTTTCCCTGAGCAGGAATCACGGCATCGTTATCAAAAATTTCAAGGCAGGTTCTGCCGTCCGGTGAAATCAGCATCGAAGCTTCCTGGATGTGAAATGAGGGCAGACTCCAGTGATGGCCCCGCTTAAACCCCAGAACTCCGGTATAAAATGCAATAGTCGCTGTATAATCTCTAGCTTGGATCGCTACATGTGCCAGACCTTTTACGCCCATCTCATTACCGCCCCCTTATCTGATATAGATTAATTATAGATATAATAGAGCTTGAGATATATGTGAATAACAAGGGATTTATAGTAGTATAGGCTTATATTATGAGGTGATTTAGATAATTTAGTTTATTAACTAAGGGGGTGCTCTGGATAGATAATCTTATGGATGACATTGATACAAAAATCATGACCTTACTGCAGTACAACGCACGAATGTCAGTAGCTCAAATCAGTAAAGAGGTGTCCATGTCGCAACCTTCGGTGAAAGAAAGAATGATGAAGCTGGAGGAAAAGAATATCATTTCCGGCTATGTCACTACGTTTAGTCTGCGGGAGCTGAACCGGGGGACGACAACTTTTATCCTATTAAAGACAGAGCATTGCAACGAGCTCACTGACTTTTGCCGGGAGGCTATTGAAGTAACGGACTTATTCCGTATCAGCGGAGAATATAATTATCTCATGAAGGTGCAGACTGCATCGATTGAAGAGCTTGCTGAATTTCAGGATTCGCTGATTAAGTTCGGCCCTTCCAAGTCGCATATCAGTCTGAAGAATATACTGGAGAACAGGGTTTTGCTGTAAGAGTTATTAATATTCCCGGATAAAACGAAAAGGTGGGATTATGGCATGAGGATGAAATTAGAGGGGATTACTGTATTGGCGCTGGATGTTGCCGTATTAACCGGCTTTTATCGGGATGTGCTGGGGTTTAAGATTGTTGTGGAAGAGGAGCATTATGCTGAATTTGAGAATGAGGGAGTTCGTCTGGCGGTCTTCTCGGCACCCCTAATGGCAGACAACACGAATGGCCATCATTCTTTCTTGGAAGAGCGAAAGGGACAAGCCTTCGAGCTCAATTTCGAATGTGATTCTCCCGAGACGGTCCGCGTAAAGTATGATGAATTTGTTGCAAAAGGGGCTACAGGGATAACTGCACCGAAGGTGATGTCCTGGGGGCACACTACGGGATTCTTTGCAGATCCGGAAGGCAATATTCATTCCCTCTTTGCGGTTAACCCCGTTAGAGCAGAGAATACATGAGAGACCCGGCTTGGAGAACCATAGCACAGCAGACCGCTATCCAAACAGGAGGGCGGTCTATTTCTATTTTTTGGCGAGAGGAGAATCGGGCTTGCATCCTGCCGCAGTTTCTGTTATCTTGATATTAACAAAATGTAATTATCAAAATGTTAATAAGTTAATCCCATCAAGAATAGGTGCAGAAAGCGGAGGGATGCAGCGTGAAGAGGATTGCAGGGAACTGGAATGGGTTCGAAATCGTCTGGCTGGTTATATTTACTTTGATTGCAATCGGTTTTACAATTGTTTCCAAGGATTCGTTTCTTGGGTTCACGGTCTTTATTACCGGGGTGCTGTGCGTGGTGCTTACGGCGAAGGGAAAGCTGATGAGCTATGCCTTTGGGATGTATAACACCTTCGGCTACGCCTACCTGGCTTATATTAACGGATTATTCGGAGAGGTTATGCTGAATCTGCTATTCTTCGTGCCGATGAATGTCGTAGGCTTCTATATGTGGAAGAAGAATATGCAGAGCGGCAAGCTGTCCATGCGTCAGATGGAGGCCAAAGGCATGCTCCTCACGATGGCAGTCTGTATTTCCGGGGCGCTGCTGCTGGGGTATAGCCTGTCGTTGATCCCGGCGCAGAACTCGCCTTATATTGATGCCATCACGACCGTGTTATCCGTAGTGGCCACGATTCTGATGGTGCGGAGATTCAAGGAGCAGTGGCTGGTCTATATTGTGCTGAATCTGTTCACGGTGCTGCTCTGGGTGATCCGGACGGTGGAGGGCAGTGGTGAAGGTCTGCTGATGATCGTCATGTGGAGTGCCTATCTGGTTAACGCGGTATACGGCTACTATAACTGGAACAAAGGGGTTAAGGAGGCGCTGGCATGAAGACACTTGGATTAACCCTGGGGAAGTTCGCTCCGCTGCATAAAGGGCACCAGCTCATGATCGAAACGGCGCTGCAGGAGGTCGATGAATTGATCGTGGTGATCTATGAAACGTCCGTCTCTCCGGTCCCGCTGCATATCCGGGCGAACTGGATACGCAGGCTGTATCCCTCATCGGTGCGGGTAATTGAAGCGTGGGATGGTCCGGACGGGTACTCCGATGACCGTGAGCATGAGATCCGGGAAGAACAGTATATTCTCGGGCTGCTGAAGGGCGAGCAGGTGACTCACTTTTACTCCAGCGAGTTCTATGGCAGGCATATGAGCATTGCCCTGGGCGCCATAGACCGGCGGGTGGATGAAGCACGTCAGCAGGTGCCGGTATCGGCCACCATGATCCGCTCTGATCCTTTTAAATACCGGCAATATGTAAGCGGCATTGTATACCGGGATCTAATTACGAAGGTTGTGTTTGTAGGAGCGATGTCTACCGGCAAATCGACGATTACTGAAGCGCTGGCGGAACAGTATAGGACGGCTTTTGCCAGCGAGTACGGGCGGGATTATTGGACGGAGCATCAGGTGGACCGCCGGATCGGCATAGAGGCTTTTGACGACATTGCCGTGGGCCATATCAAGCGGGAGGAACAGGCGCTGCTTACAGCAGACCGGTATCTGTTTGTTGATACGAATGCGATTACCACTTACATGTACGCCCTGGATTACCACGGCCGGGCTCCGGAGCTGCTAACCCGGCTGGCGCTGGAGAATGCACAGCGGTACGATCTGTTTTTCCTGTGTGACGACGATATTCCTTATGACGATACTTGGGACCGCAGCGGGGACCAGAAACGGCATGTTTTTCACAAGCAGATCATAGCAGATTTGAAGGAGCGGCGGATTCCCTACATTACGCTTAGGGGGACGCTGGAAGAACGCATGCGTAAGGTAGACGATGTACTTGCGAAGTTCAAGCCTTATGGGAACTACTTCGGAGAGCTGCAGCACTAGAACAAAGAATCGGGGAGGCGGAGACGCTTGGAATTGTTAGATCGTAATGGACTTACAGAACGTGAATTTCTGGAGCAATACCGGGCGGGGGATTATGAGCGGCCTTCGGTGGCGGCGGATATGGTGGTTTTTACGGTCACGGACAAGGAGGCAGACGACTCTCTCAAGCTCCCGGACAAAGAGCTGCGCATTCTGCTCATCCGCCGGGGAGGGCATCCCTGCCTGGGATGTTGGGCGCTGCCGGGCGGCTTCATCCAGCCGGATGAGACCGGGGAGCAGGCGGCTGCGCGTGAACTGTATGAGGAGACCGGCGTTGCTGATGTATACCTGGAGCAGCTCTATACCGTTACCGATCCCGGCCGCGACCCCCGTACCTGGGTGATGAGCAGCAGCTATATGGCCTTGATTGACAGCAGCCGGTTCCAGCTGCAGGCGGGAGATGATGCCGAAGACGCGGCCTGGTTCACGGTAAGCTACCGGCTTCTAGGAGAACACAAAGAGCTGCTGGAAGAAGGATACGTCAGAACCTTTACTTACGAGCTTAAGCTGGGTGCCGGAGAAGGAGAGCTGACAGCGGTTATAGACCGGAGGGTGACAGCCAAGCCGGCCTCCAGATCAGTCACTTACTCTATCCAGTCCAATGAGGGGCTCGCTTTTGATCACGGGAAAATCATTGCCCGCGCCATCGAACGGCTGCGCCAAGAAACGGAGCAGACCGGCATCGCGCTGCACTTAATGCCTAAGCTGTTTACCTTAACGGAGCTGCAGCAGGTTTATGAGGTGATTCTGGACAAAGAACTGCCGGAGGCTGTCCTCCGGGACAAGCTGGCGGGTCTGGTGGCTGAGACTGACCACTATACGGACAATACGCTGCAGCATGCTTCCCGCTTGTACTGCAGGAATTGGGAAGAGGACTGATAGAGAAGCACTTCTTCAACGTACTGAAGAGGTGCTTCTCTATTCGTTGTGATCACAAGCCCGGTTACAGCAGAGGATCTTCCTTGCTGACTGCATTCGCTTTTTTATCGGGCAGCATCTTACTCTTCACCGGCATGAATAAGGTGATTACAAACGCGGCGGCAGCTAGAATCATCATGAAGTAATAGGCGTCACTTGCCCCCAGCATCGAGGCCAGGGATTTAAGGTGCTCAGCTGTAGTAGAAGGGTTGCTGCGCAGGACTGTTGCTGCATGACTTGTAGTCTGCACGGTATAGATCGTAATGACGACAGCCGTACCAATGGCCCCGGCGATCTGGCGCACGGTATTATTCACGGCGGTGCCATGCGTACCCAGCTGCCTCGGCAGTGCGTTGAGTCCGGCTGTATTGAGCGGCATGGTAATGAAGCTTAGGCCAATCCGCAGGCCAATGGTACGAATCATCAGATACGTATATGTTGTAGATTCCGATAAATCGGTTACCGCCCACATTGCCGGAATAATAAACAGTAAACCAATGATGAACAGCGGCTTCGCGCCGAACCGGTCATATAATTTGCCGGTAACGGGGGACATGAACGCATTGACAAGCGCGCCCGGCAATAATAACAGTCCTGCATCAAAGGGGGTGAAGCCGCGTCCCTTCTGCAGATAAATAGGCAGCAGGATCATATCCGCGTACATCATCATGGTAATTAATACGTTAATGAGGGAAGTTAAGGTAAAGACTTTATTCTTGAAGACCGACAGGTTCAGCAGCGGATCATCCGACTTGATTTGCCGGACACAGAATAGGGCCGTTACAGCGACTCCAACCGCCAAAGTCAGGATCACCACCGCATCGCCCCAGCCTTTACTGCCTGCACTGCTGAAGCCGTATAGAATAAGACCGAACCCGATCGTCGATAAAAGAACACTTACTACGTCAAGCTTCGACTTGGCCGTATCGGATACATTCACCAGATACTTGAAGGCCAGCACGATAACAATGAGGACAAGCGGGATGAGACCGATAAATAACCAGCGCCAGGAGTGATATTCTACAACAAATCCCGAGAGCGTCGGACCAATCGCAGGAGCGAAGATCATCGCCAGCCCGAGCAGTCCCATCGCACTGCCGCGCTTCTCAACCGGGAAGATGGCGAGC
Organism: Paenibacillus sp. FSL H8-0259; assembly: GCF_037963255.1. Taxonomy (NCBI): domain Bacteria; kingdom Bacillati; phylum Bacillota; class Bacilli; order Caryophanales; family Paenibacillaceae; genus Paenibacillus; species Paenibacillus sp. FSL H8-0259. The sequence goes on along the minus strand of NZ_CP150147.1, from coordinate 8,115,738 downwards.
ACAACACTCATCAGGAGCGGCATGATAATCCCAGCACCGGCTGCCTGAATCATCCGGCCGATCAAGAGCACACTGAAGCTTGGTGCTGCTGCACAAGTTATAGAGCCCATCAGCAGAAACAACATGGCACTCAGAAATAATTGCCGTGTTGTGAAACGTTTCATTAAATAGGCTGTGGCCGGAATCAATATCCCGTTGACCAGCATGAAGCCTGTTGAAATCCATTGTACGGTGGTTGCCGTGACATCGAATACATCCATCAGACTGCTTAAAGCGACATTCAATAACGTCTGATTAAGGGTAGATAAGAAACAGCCAAAGATTAAGATGGTCAGTAAAATCCCTTTATTTATGGTCTTGGATTCTTCTTGCATAGCGTAGGCCTCTCTTCATTGCTTTTTCAACACAGTGTCAATAAAATGAATCATATCAGGATTTAGGCGTTAATCCTATTTGCAGTTTCCATAGAAGTGTCGACTAATCGATAGTCTGGGCGAATGCGTTGACGAAGTGCCAAATAAACGAGTTAGAGGGATGAAATGCCAGAACACAAAAGGGTTGATCCAAGAACCATCCGTTCGAAAAAGATGCTGAAGGATGCTGTTTTTTCATTGTTGGCCGATAATGTGGAGATATCTCAATTGACTGTCAAAAGAATCGCCAGCCGCGCCGAATTGAACCGGGCAACGTTTTATTTGCATTATGAGGATATTAATGATCTGCTGCGCCAGCTGGTTCATGAGATCTTTGATGAGCTGTCCAAGAAGGTGGAGCCGTTATTACAGGTGAAAGGCAGCAACGAACAGCAGCAGCTGATTATCTTTTTGAATTATTTCTATGAGTACCGGAAGGTTCTTGCTGTATTGGTGGAGCATAAGGGCTTCGCCAACCACTTGAGCAGCCTGCTCAAGAATACGATCGAGAAACGGCGGAACGCCAGAAATATAAGCGCCGCCAGGGAAGTGGCTTCGGTTGATATTATTACAGCTTCTTTGCTGGGGATTATCATGTGGTGGATTAAGGAGGGTACAGAGTATAGCGCGGAGTACATAGCGGGTCAGATTACTCTGGTGTATAAGAGAAGGTACATTTGACGGGCGGCTGGCGGCTAAAAAGGGGATTAAACCAAGCAACCCTAATTCTCTCAAGGAGAATCAGGGTCGCTTGATTTGTGAAATGCTCAGGGTCACCTTCCCTCCGCCGGAGGGGGATACATTATCCAGACTAAGGCTGCCCCCGTGCTGCTCGGCCACAGACCGGGCGATGTAGAGCCCCATCCCGTGATGGTTGCCGGAGCTTCGGCTCCGGTCGCCCCTGTAGAACTGATGGGTTGCTTCTTTCAGATCGGCCTGCGAGAAGCCGCGGCCGGTATCAGTAATCATGAAATGAACAGTATCAGCACCGCCCTCTACGAGCAGACCGATGCTTCCCTGCGGAGGTGTATGCTCTGCCGCATTCGCGAGCACGTTAACAATCCCCCGCAGCAGCAGCTCTTTATTAATGAAGAGGAACTCGGGCAGGTTCTTCTTCTGGACAGAGGTATGCAGGTTCTTCCCGGAGGAGAGGGCCTTCAGCTGCAGCTCCAATTCTTCAATAAATTCCCCTGTTGGCACAAGAGATTCCCGGCGCTCCGCCCCAGCCTGCAGGCTGGACAGATCAATAACCTCCTGTACGAAGGCTTCGATGTCCCCGGCGCTGCGGAGAATATAGCTGTTATACTCCTGCTGGGCATCATCCTGTGAGGTCTCCTGCAGCAGCTCTGCGTTTCCCCGGATGATGGTGAGCGGTGTCTTAATGTCGTGGGCCAGCGCGGAAATCTGTTCTCTGCGGGAACGTTCCAGCTCCCACTGCCGCATAAGCGAGGTATTCAGGGCTTCCTTCATCCGGTCCAGGGAGGCCAGCACCTCATCGATCTCGCGGATTCCGGAGGGCTTAATGGTGAACTCCAGATTCTCACGCTGGATGTGCCCGGTCGCTTCCTGCAGCCCGGCCATTTTCTTCGACAGTCTGCTGCCGAACAGAGCGGCGAGCAGGGCGGCCTGGAGCAAAACACCGGAGATGAAGAGGAGGATGGCCAGCAGCTGGGGATTCGGCAGATAGCTGCGCAGCAGGGAAGAGGCGTACTGCGGCGTTAAGCTATACCGGAATATCCAGATTTCCTGCCCGTGCCGGGCGGTTGTATAGAAATGAGAGCGCTGGCTATCCCCATGCTGCACGATCTCCCAGGCATGTATTGCTTCCTGGCGTTTCAGGTTACCGGCGAGCAGCTCTCCATCTCCGGTGAATACGGTATAATCCACCCGGTCCGGAACCATCTGCGGCGTTACTGCTTCGCTTGAGGCCAGCCGTTCCTTGAACGCTGCAATCTCCTTCTCGGCATAGTTTGCAGGCAGCACGGCATCCCAGGCAAAAGCCAGTGTGAACAGGCCGAGCAGCACGCCCAGCAGCAAGATCGTTCCCAGGCTTAAGAACAGAAGGTATTGCAGGAAAAAGGTGCGAAGGCGTACAGTTTTGGTTAATTTTACAGCTTCCACTTATATCCGATCCCCCAGATGGTCTCAATGACATCCATTCCATATTTGCTCAGCTTGGCCCGGATATTCTTAATATGCTCCGTAATAGCGCTGCTGTCGCTTTCCCCGTCATACCCGAAGACCGCTTCATAGATATTTTCCTTGGAGAAGACCTGTCCGCGGCTGCGGGCCAGGAATTCGCAGATTTCATATTCGCTTTTGGTCAGAGGCACCTTGTCCGCCTGGACAAACAGCTCTTTGCCGGAGAGATTGAAATGTATGTTCTCCAGATACAGCACCTTCCGCTTCTCCCTGCCCTCCCGCCTGAGGTGGGCATCAATCCGTGCCCGCAGCGCCCCTATACCAAAGGGCTTCACAATATAGTCATCTGCCCCGAGGCCCAGGCCGTACATCAGATCGCTTTCCTGTGTTTTGGCCGTTAAAAAAAGAATGGGGCAGTCCACTGCCGCGCGGATCTCCCGGCAAAGGGTAAAGCCGTCCACCCCCGGCATCATGACATCCAGCATAATAAGATCATACGCGCCAAGGTCGGACTGGCGTACCTGGGTGGAATCAGAGATCACCGTCACCAGATGCTGATCCGTACGGAGTGCATTGCGAATCAGCGACAGGATGGCGGGCTCATCGTCTACTACGAGTATTTTGGCCATATTCATTCCCTCAATTATAAGTTGTAGGTCTAATTCTCCGTTGATCGTCCTTCCCAGCGCCTGAACCATAAGAGGCATAGCAGGGAAGCGGTGATTGTTCCCGGTATGCAGACCGCAATTCCGGTATTCAGGCCGGATACGGCAGGGGATAACGTGATACCGGAAGCGTGGATTGTCCATAAAGAGATGAAGCGGACACCCCAGGCGAAGGGGATATAGGGCCAGATCGAATCGCCCAGTCCTGTGAGCATTAAGGCGGACACCAGACTTCCCGCCAGCCCCGTTCCAATAGAAGCCCCCCGGCCAAATTGCAGGCTGGCTGTCAGATGAAGCAGGTATAGAAATATATTGCTCCCGAACAGAATAACTGCCCCGGTGAGGTAAAAGGGTAATCCCAGTCTGTCCTGCTGCAGAATCTTGCTAAAGCCCAGGCCAAAGAGGCTGTAAGCGAACAGGACGGCTCCGAAGCCAAAACACAACAGGAGCAGCAGCTTACTTATATAGGTTGTGATTCTGGCCGCAGGCATAGCAAGCATTCCTTGATACTGTCCTGCATTCGCTTCCTGTTCCGCCGCCATGGAGCAGACGAGCCCGATCAGGGCAGGAAGGGCACAGCCCAGAGACTGCATGAATGCCAATGCCTTGTCTGAGGCGCTCCATGGGGAGTAAGAATAGTAGGCCAGGAACACGGCAGCTCCGGTTAAGGGGGCCAGCAGATGAATCAGCAGAAACGGTGTGTGCCGGGTTTTGAGCAGATCCGCCCGCAGCAATCCCAGTAGTGTGGCCATGTTACTTCGCCTCCTGCTTATGGAACCATAGTGCAGTAAGCAGGAACAGTAATCCGAACCAGACCAGGGAGACCAGCACATCAGCCAGAATCATGTCTGTGCTTCTCAGCGGACTGTCCGCCGGTACCGGGAGGCCATTCGGCAGAATGGACAGCACCGGGCACATGAGTCTGAAAGTAATCGTATAGGGGATGTAATCCCACAGTCCTCCGGCATCGAAGGTAACCACGCCCACGACAGTACCGAACATATTAAGCAGAACAGCGGCGAATAATCCGAGCCGTGCGGCCAGGAACAGACACAGTGGAATCTGCCACAGAAACGTAATGAAGATCAGCGCGCTGCCGGCCAGGCTGTTCAGCAATGGAATGGTCTGGCCAAACAGCATTCCCCCTGCTGTAATGCCAATCAGGAACAGGAGGAGAGCAGCGGACAGCCACTGCGCACAGGCGATGATTTTCCCGGCCCAGAGGATCTTCGGATCGACGGGAAGTGCCAGCAGTCCGCGGTATTTCATCTTGGCATCCTTATGCAGAGCCAGTGAACAAGTGAGTGTCAACGCCCCCGGCAAGAGCATGGTGTACCACCAGTTATAAGCCCCGGTCTGAAAATAGCTTCCTCCCATTAGAATGGCACACAGCAGCATCGTGAATACAGGGGCGATCCAGACCAGACTGGGGATGAAGGTGCGCCGCCATTTTAAACGTTCAGCCCTAATATGATTAAGCATGAGGCGCAACCTCCCTCCGGCCTGCTGCTGCCACCTGCATGAACAAGGCTTCCAGCTCTTGGCCGTGGGGAATGGCACCCTGATATCCCAGCACTCCGCCGGCGATAATCCCGATCTGATCCGCTACCTGTTCGACCTCGGAGAGCATATGACTTGAGAGAATGACAGTGATTCCCTGCCCGGGGAAGGAACGGATCAGCTCCCGCAGCTCCTGAATCCCGATAGGGTCAAGCCCGTTGGTCGGTTCGTCCAGAATGAGCAGCTCCGGCTGGTTCAGGAGTGCAATCGCGATGCCGAGCCGCTGCTTCATCCCCATGGAGAACTGTCCGGCACGCTTCTTCCCCGTCCGGGCCAAATCCACGGTGGTGAGCACCTCTTCGATCCGGGACTGCGGCAATCCGAGGGCAAGTGTACGTACCTTGAGATTCTCACGGGCGGTCAGGTTCTCATATAACGGCGGCGCCTCAATCAGTACACCAATTCTGCGTAAGTCCTTCCGGGTCCAATCATGCCCTTGAATGCGGATGCTGCCGGAATCGGGGCGCAGCATGCCTGCGAACATTTTGAGTGTTGTTGATTTGCCGGCGCCATTCGGACCAAGCAGTCCATAGATCGAGTTGCGCGGTACCGCAAGTGATACATTGCTCACAACGGTTTGATGCTTGAAGCTTTTGCACAGATTCTCGGTTTCCAGAATAATGTCCTGCATAGTATATCATCCTTTCTATCTCCACAGTCTAAGAGGAGATTCTAAGGATTCTATAAGGATAACGGAGGGTTCCCCAGCAAGAATGAAGGGTTATGCATGACAGAGACCCTCCCCGGTACTGCAGGAGGGTCTCTGTTATGAAGCTGAAGCTAGAGCCGGCGGGATTCTAACGTTTCCGGAATGCGCCCCCGCGGGCCAGTGCAAAGAATATCAGTAAGGCGATAATTGAACCAACAATGGCTGGAATGATATGGAATCCACCAACAACGGGCCCCCTCGGCCCCAGCAGCTCGGTACCCAGCCAGGAGCCGACAAAGCCGGCAATGATATTTCCCAGCACGCCTCCTGGAACATCGCGTCCAATCAGATTGCCGCTTAGCCAGCCGATAATTCCGCCGATAATCAACACCCAGAGCAGATACATTGATTTGTCCCCTTTCCAGTGGTTTATTCAAGGTATGTTAGGAAAGGGAATAGGTGAACTGCTTATTGAATAATTTTTTTGGTTTTCGCCCTGACTATGAACTTCATAGCTTGTGCGGTTAACCCTATAATGTAGTGTTATTATTAGAAGGGAAAGCCACCAACCTGACTATTGGCGGGAAGCTACCTGTGAATGCTTCTACTGAAGGAGGAAGGATCGATTGAAAAAAATTCTCGTGATTGATGATGAGGCGGCCCTTAGAGACTTGATTGAGCTTGTACTCAGGAGAGAAAACTACCAGGTGCAGACGGCAGAGAACGGAAGCACGGGACTACAGATCCTGGATTCTTTTCAGCCGGACCTGGTGTTGCTGGATTTGATGCTGCCGGATTGCTCGGGCTATGACCTATGCAAAGAAATCACTAAGAAGCAGGCGATGCCTGTGATTATGTTATCGGCCAAGAATGAGATTATAGATAAGGTATTAGGACTTGAGCTGGGGGCAGAGGACTACATCACCAAGCCTTTTGATAACCGGGAACTCCTTGCCCGGATCAAAGTTGTGCTTAGAAGATATGACAATAGTGACCCGAAGCAAAGTGATGAGAATACCCGGATGAAGCATGAAGAACTGGCGTTTGATCTGGAGACCCGAGTGGTGCAGAAAAACGGTGTGCCAATTTCGCTGACGGCAAAAGAATTTAAAATTCTCGAAATGCTGCTGAAAAGGCCGGAGAAAATTTATACAAGGGATGAACTGCTGGAGCTCGTGTGGGGATATGATTTCTTGGGGGACAGCCGCAGCGTAGATATGACCATTATGCGGTTAAGGAAGAAGCTGGAGGATGATGCCGAGAATCCGAAATACGTTAGAACGATTTACGGATTTGGTTATCAGCTTGGAGGTGGCTCCGCCTGAAATATGCAACCCGGCTTTTGTTGAATTATTTATTGTTCTCGGTGTTGTCCTTTGCCGTTATTATTATTTCAGTCAACAAAGCGATCGAATACTTCAGCTTCGTAACCATAGAGAAGAAAATGATGGAAAAGGCAGATTTATGTGAGCTGTCCTTCAGGGAAATTCTCACGAAGCATGATAAAGCAGCGGAGGAAGGCCAGCCCACGGATGTGCCGAGAAGTGCTCTGGAAACGTTAAAGACTTCAGGCAAGGAAGTGCGGATCTATGACAGCAATCAGAAGCTGCTGGGACTAGCTGTGGATGGGATCATAATAAATAACAAGACGCCCCTGATCTTCGCGGGGAATATCCAGAACGCGCTAAAGGGGAATTATTCTTACACGATTACTGATAATCATCTGCTGTATTTCGCCATACCCATTCAGGATAAGTATTATCAGAATAGTTATGTGTTCGAGTTCGTGGAGGATATTTCATATTTCTATGATATTATGGAAAAAATTAGGTATATTCTGTTTGCCGGTGCAGGAGGATTTATTGTACTGATCACGCTCTCCAGTCTATTCATTGCCCGTAATACAACCAAGCCGATCAAATATCTGCTTGGTGCCACGGAGAGCTTCTCCAAACAGCAGTTCCAGCAGGTGCACTTGAACAGGAAGGATGAGCTGGGGATGCTGGCTGAAGGATTGAACCGGATGGGTATCCAGCTCAGCGACTATATACAGTATCAGAAGCAGTTTGTCTCCAACGTATCCCATGAACTGAAAACACCGCTCGCTGCTATCCGGGGATTCTCCCAATATTTATATGAGGGTGAGAATGAGGATGAGGATTTGCAAAAGATATACTTTCATCTTGTAAATGAATCAGACCGCCTGACCCTGCTGATCAATGAGTTATTGATGTTATCCCGGTTTGACAAGGCGGGTCCGGAGGAGATGGGTACTGAGAAGACCGATTTAACGCAATTAGCCGGTCAAGTGGCAGCAGGGATGAGAGCCAAAGCCGATAATAAAGAAATAGAGCTGGACATCAGGCAGGGGAAACCGGCCTTCGTATATGTAAATCAAATCCTGATGTCACACGCCATCGCCAATATTCTGGACAACGCCATCAAGTATTCCAATCCCCGTACGAAGATAAGCATTGAAGCCTATATCAGACAGAACGAAGCAGTCGTGCAAATAAGGGATCAGGGGATCGGGATCGGTGAGGATGAGATTGTACGGGTTCAGGAAAGATTCTACCGGGCCAGTAATTCAAATGCTGCCAAAGGATCCGGACTGGGGTTATCCATATGTAAAGAAATCGCCGAGAAATTTGGCGGGTATTTGAGCATTGAGAGCGAAATTGACGCGGGAACCCAAGTGTCCATCGTTTTGCCGCTGATGTGATGTTACATGAATGATACAAGTCTGTTATTACACTAATAAATTGTTTCCCTATACTAACCTCATAAGATAAATAACTTAATTATGGAGGGTTAATAATGAACGCATTAAAAAAACCGGCAGCCCTAATGCTGTCCGCAATATTGCTTATGACACTTCTGGCGGGATGCCAGGCAAATGAGGCGGATTCACCATCGGCAGCACCTGCAACGGCGCCTGCTGCCAGTAGCAAGGCTACTGAAGAAGCTGCAACTCCGGCTCCGGTTGAACCTTCACCCGCTGCTTCAGACGGTAACAACTCCGGTTCCGGGGTAATCAAGGAGGGCACCATTCAAAAGGACGGGAATGTGATATTAAAAGAGCTGGCTTTTGTCTATAAAGACCATACCATTGCCATTTCCGACTTCGTGGACGATACCAAGCTGGAAAGCATGCTGGGGAAGGCGGCGGAGAAGACATCCCATACCTATTCCGCAGATGACGGGTTGAATATGGATACACTGCTCGGCTTCACGGAGAAGCAGTACAAATTCCCGGGGCTTGAGATCAAAACGATTGATGAAGCGGCTGAAGGCAAACGGTTCTATATCTTCAGTATTAAAATTACCGATCCCAAATATGCCACGGTCCGCAATATCAAGGTTGGCGACAGTGTAGAGACTCTTAAAAAAGCTTATCCCGAAGGCAAGCTGGTCGGAGATGGAGCACCCAATGAAGAGGATGACTACCGGTTTGCACCGGCTAACTATGTGGATTTCATGTCATTTCACATCAAGGACGCAAAGATTGAGAGTATCCTCATCTCCACACTTCTGGACTGAACTCACTCCAGCGCCCTTACCGTCTCCCCCTCAATCAGCACAGGCTGATAATAGGTGCTGTTCCGCAAATCCTTCTTCCCCTGCAGCTTTTTAATAACCCACTCAGCGGCATCACGGCCCATCTGCTCCTGCGGATGGGTTAAGGTCGTGAGCTTGATACCCGCATTCTTGGCGATATAAGAATTATCCTGGCCAATAATTGATAAATCCCCCGGAATCGAAATCTCCAGCTGTCTGCACACATTTACGACTTCCAGGCCAACCTCATCGTTATAGCAGACAATAGCTGTTAATACCTCTTTGTTATCGGTCAGGAACTGCTTCAGGTTCTCGGACAGGGCTTGCTTGGACTCGGTATCGAAGGACAGCACCTGCTCGGGGTGAAAGCGTAATTTGGCTTCTCCAAGCGCTTTGATATAACCCTTCATGCGGTATTTGCCTTGCAGGTCATCCATTTTGGCAATAATGCCGATCTGGGTATGGCCCTTGGAGATCAGCTCTCTGGTCGCCAGGTAACTGGACTGCACATCATCAAGGCAGAAGAAAGGCACCTCCAGTTCTTCATAATAAGCATTAATCATGATAAACGGGACATCCTGTTCTTTGAACGACAGATAGTAGGCGATATTGGGGTTGTACAGATTGCTCTTCGTAGGCTCAATAATGAGACCTTCGACGCCAAAGGACAGCATCATCTCCAGCGCCTTCTTCTCCTGGGCGACATCATTATTGGTACTGGCGAGCAGCAGCGAATAATTATCCTCATTCAGTCTGCTCTCGATCCCGCGGATGATGGAAGGGAAGATGTAATCTGAGAGGTAGGTCGTGATGACACCTATGGTTTTAGTGCTCTGATTGCCCCCCGATTTGGACCGGAACTGGTTGCTTACATAGGTGCCTGATCCCTTCTCGCTTCTTAGAAAGCCCTCATTGGATAGCTCCAGGATAGCCTTCCGGACGGTTTGCCGGCTCACACCATAGGTGTCCTGCAAGGCTAATTCTGTAGGAATCTGCTCGCCCACACTATAGGTTCCTGACAGTATATTGCTTTTTATATCATCAAAAATAATCTGGTATTTGGTTTTCACCCGGCTCACTTCTTTCATGGTTGTTCATATACGAATCGGTATATCTGCAATAGTTGTACGTACACATTATAGTATGAATATATCGTTATTATAATCCAATGTCTACTATGTATAAGCGTTTCAAGGGAAATACGGATTTCTCACTGTAAAATTTGTATGTATATCTTGTGTGTTATGTTGACAAATGTACGAACAAAAAATATACTAAGTCTGTTAATAAAGGAAGCGCCTTCTTTCCATTTCTATTATAACAGTTTGGTTCAGAGAGGAGTAACGTGGGCATGGATCAGAACATCGGGCAAGCGATACTTAAGGGAGAAACTTCACTGGGTATCGAATTTGGATCCACACGTATCAAGGCAGTACTGATTGATCAGCGTTTCGAGACCATCGCATCCGGAAGCTTCGAGTGGGAAAATCTGCTTGAGGGCGGGTACTGGACGTATCATTTGACAGACATTATCAAGGGCCTGCAGGAGGCTTACCGTGAACTGAAGCAGGAAGTCCAGCAGAAATACGGTATTACGCTTACGACCGTTGGTTCTATCGGGTTCTCGGCAATGATGCACGGATATATGGCTTTTGACAGCGCAGGCGGGCTGCTGGTTCCGTTCCGGACCTGGCGTAATGCAACAACCGGTGCTGCGGCCAAAGAATTGACGGAGGTCTTCCAGTTCAACATCCCTGAACGCTGGACCATAGCGCACCTGTATCAGGCGATACTGAACGGGGAAGAGCATGTGCCTCAGGCGGAGTTCGTAACGACGCTGGGCGGGTATATTCACTGGCTGCTGACCGGCAGCAAGGCAATCGGGGTCGGCGATGCTTCGGGGGTTTTCCCGATAGATGAGGCTACGCAGGATTACAATGCAGCGATGGTTGCACAGTTCGATGAACTCATTGCAGACAAGCGCTATCCTTGGAAGCTGAAAGATATTCTTCCTAAAGTGTATACTGCGGGCGAGCAGGCAGGGCTATTAACTGAAGCGGGTGCGTTAATTCTGGATGCGTCCGGGGATCTGCAGCCGGGTATTCCGCTGTGTCCTCCGGAAGGTGACGCCGGAACAGGTATGGTTGCTACGAACAGTGTCCGCAAACGGACCGGTAACATCTCCGTAGGCACTTCCGTGTTTGCAATGATCGTGCTGGAGAAGGATCTTACAGCCGTATATCCGGAGATTGATATGGTTACTACTCCAGACGGCAGTCCGGTCGGCATGGTTCATGCCAACAACTGTTCCAGTGATCTCAACGCCTGGATCGGCCTGTTCCGTGAATTCTCGGAGGCGATGGGCTTTAAGTCTGACCCCGGCCAGCTGTTCAGTGTCCTGTTCAATAAGGCACTGGAGGCGGATGCCGATGGCGGCGGTCTGCTGAGCTACGGGTATTTCTCCGGGGAGAATATTACCGGGATTGAGAAAGGCCGGCCGTTGTTTGTACGCTCACCGGAGAGCCGCTTCAATCTGGCCAACTTCATGCGGACGCATTTATTCTCCGCTTTTGGCGCGCTGAAGATCGGAATGGATATTCTGACCAAGCAGGAGCAAGTGTCGATCGACAGCATTCTGGCTCACGGCGGATTATTCAAAACTCCTGTTGTCGGGCAAAAAATCGTGGCCGCTGCAATGAACGTCCCTGTCTCGGTCATGGCAACAGCCGGAGAAGGCGGCGCATGGGGGATGGCGATTCTGGCCTCTTACATGCAGAACAAAGCACAGCAGGAGCGTCTTGATGACTTCCTTGACCACAAGGTATTTAAGGATGTGGAAGGACAAATCATCCATCCGGATGCGGCTGATGTGAAGGGCTTCGAGCTGTTCATGGAACGTTATACTGCAGGGATCGCGATCGAGCAGGCTGCTGTAGATCATCTGGTAGAAAACGGGAGGGGTTAACCTATGTTGGAGCAACTGAAAGAAGAGGTATTCGAGGCCAATCTGGACCTGCCTAAGCATGGACTCGTCAAATACACCTGGGGCAATGTGAGCGCAGTTGACCGTGAGAAAGGCGTATTCGTCATCAAACCAAGCGGCGTCAGCTATGACAAAATGAAGCCTAGCGATATGGTCGTAGTGGATTTCGACGGTAACGTGGTTGAAGGGGAGATGAGACCATCCTCGGATACACCGACCCATGCCGTACTCTACAAGCATTATGCAGAAATCGGCGGCATCGTGCACACGCATTCGACCTGGGCGACCATCTGGGCGCAGGCCGGGCTGGATGTTGCTGTAATGGGCACGACACATGCCGACACCTTCTATGGCGCGGTACCCTGCGCACGCTTCCTGACGCAGGAGGAGGTTGACCGCGGGTATGAAGCGGAGACCGGACGCGTGATCATTGAGACTTTTGAACAGCGGGGCCTTGATATTATGGCAGTTCCCGGCGTCTTGCTGAAAGGCCATGGCCCGTTCACCTGGGGGAAGAATGCCCATGATGCAGTGATGAACAGCGTGGTGCTGGAGGAAGTGTCCAAGATGAACCATTTTGCCCGCGAGCTGAACCATTTCGCTGAAGAATTGCCGCAGCGGATTCTGGATAAACACTATCTGCGCAAGCATGGTAAAGGCGCTTATTACGGTCAGAAATAATCTGATTTATATATTATCCAAGAGAAGAGGATGAAATAATATGTCAACAGTAAGCGCTAAGCAATTCTGGTTTGTTGTAGGATCACAGCATCTGTACGGAGAAGAAGCCCTCGGTGAAGTTAAAGCTCATGCACAGGAGATGACGGATGCCCTCAATAACAGCGGTGTGCTGCCTTATCCGCTGGTGCTGCAGGATCTGGCGGTCAGTGCAGACAAAATCACTTCGATCATGAAAGAAGTCAACTACCGTGACGAGGTTGCCGGTGTGATTACCTGGATGCATACCTTCTCCCCGGCCAAAATGTGGATCCGCGGCACGAAGCTGCTGCAGAAGCCGCTTCTGCACCTGGCTACACAGTACAATGAGAGCATTCCTTGGGCTACACTGGATATGGACTTCATGAACCTGAACCAGGCTGCCCATGGCGACCGTGAATACGGGTTCATCAATGCCCGCCTGAAGAAACAGAACAAAGTGGTGGTAGGGTACTGGGAACGCGCCGAAGTCCAGAAGCAAATTGCCGAATGGATGGACGTTGCCGTTGCGTATAACGAAAGCTTCAACATCAAAGTGGCCCGCTTCGGCGACAACATGCGTAACGTGGGCGTTACCGAAGGCGACAAGGTAGAAGCCCAGATTCAGTTCGGCTGGACCGTGGATTACTTCGGGATCGGCGACCTGGTTGCGTATGTAAACGAAGTGAAGGAAGAAGAAATTGATGCGCTGTTCGCTGAATATGCAGAGCAGTATGATTTCGATTACGGTTCATACAGCAAAGAAGCATGGGAAGCCAGCGTGAAGGTACAGGCCAGCTATGAAATTGCCCTCAAACGCTTCCTGGATGCCGGCAACTACAATGCGTTCACTTCGAACTTCGAAGACCTGCACGGCATGAAGCAGCTTCCGGGTCTTGCCGTTCAGCGTCTGATGGCACAAGGCTACGGCTTCGCCGGCGAAGGGGACTGGAAGACAGCGGCCCTGGACCGCCTGATGAAGGTGATGAGCCACAACCTGAACACCGGATTCATGGAAGATTACACCTACGAAATGGCTGCCGGACAGGAAGCGATTCTGCAGTCCCACATGCTTGAGGTTGACCCGAGCCTGGCCAGCAACAAGCCGAAGGTGCTTGTGTCTCCGCTGGGAATCGGCGACCGCGAAGATCCGGCCCGTCTCGTATTCGACGGCAAGGCTGGCGAAGGCGTCGTGGTATCGATGGCTGACTTCGGCACTCATTACAAGCTGCTGATCAATGAAGTTACTGCCTTCGAGCCGACGGTTCCGGCTCCGAATCTTCCAGTGGCCCGTGTGCTCTGGCAGGTGAAGCCTAACTTCCAGGATGGAATTAAGGCATGGATCGAGAATGGCGGCGGCCACCATACCGTGGTGTCGCTCAACTTGACTACAGATCAGATCGTAACCTATGCCAAGCTGGTTGGCCTGGATTATGTAATCATTAAATAAATAGCGTAATAATGTTGGATCAAATGAGCGGATGGGCTGTTGCCTGTCTGCTTTTTTTTAATGCAGAGCCAAGGTATTACCGGCAAACTCATCCTCCGTGCCCGTGATTTTCTAAAATCCTGTACAAAATACAACATTCGCTTCATTAAATTGGACTAAATCGAAAATTGTTGTACAAAAGGCAGCATTTCTCCTCCTTCATACGGTTTAGCGTGGAAATTCTTGTATTTCATACAACAATCTATCTAAACAACCGGGTATCTGCGCATCCAAGTTGCAAAACGTACAACATTTATGCCGCTACAAATAGGAGCGCATATAGACATATAAAACACGGGAGACTTTTATCACTGTTCAATACTCACATGCCGAGTAATATGTTAGAATATCAGAATGCATTAACGCTTCACCAATTTAATACATCACACGGGCTATGATTGCTATGGATCACACTATAGCAGGAGCAGCTTCTGGAGAGACTGCGGGAGACCGCAGCGCCGAAGGGTTCACAATCTCAGGCAAAAGGACAGAAGAGTACGGAATTTGTATTTGTTATGCTGATTAATTACGGTCAGCGGCGCAGGTAGCTTATTTTGATATTCTTATGAACCGGGAGATTGGATGATATCCAATCTCTTTTTTATGTTATTTGGCAGCATAGCGTTGTACACATTAAGGGGGAAAATGGCAATGGCACAGACAGAATTAAAGAGAGATTTGGCGAACCGTCATGTACAGCTGATCGCTATCGGCGGCACGATTGGTACAGGGTTATTCCTGGGATCAGGCAGAGCGATTCAGCAGGCCGGGCCGTCCATTATGATCACGTATTTACTCGTGGGAATTGCCGTGTTTTTTGTGATGAGGGCGCTGGGTGAGCTGCTGCTCTCCAAAGCGGGATATCAATCTTTTACGGACATTGCTGAAGACTATCTGGGGCCGCGGGCTGCGTTCATTACAGGCTGGACCTACTGGTTCTGCTGGATTATGACGGCGATGGCGGATGTGATTGCAGTGGGCGTTTATGTGCAGTACTGGTTCGATATCCCGCAGTGGGTACCGGCCGTCATCTGCCTGATTATTCTGTTAGGACTCAATCTGCTGACGGTCAAAAGCTTCGGCGAACTCGAATTCTGGTTTGCCCTAATCAAAGTCGTCACGATTCTTGCCTTAATTGGCCTGGGAATCATTCTGCTGGTCATCGGGTTCAAGACGGATGCGGGATCGGTGACGGTCCGCAATCTCTGGGAGCACGGGGGCGTGTTCCCGAACGGTGTCAAGGGCTTCTTATTTTCCTTCCAGATGGTTGTGTTCGCTTATGTCGGTGTGGAGCTTGTGGGTGTATCAGCCGCAGAAACAGCAGATCCGGAGAAAAATATCCCCTCGGCGATTAACAAGATTCCTCTGCGGATTCTCTTCTTCTATGTGGGCGCGCTCTTCGTCCTGCTGTGCATTAACCCGTGGACCCAGCTCAGTGCGGCTGAAAGTCCTTTTGTGCGGACCTTCAGCCTGGTCGGGATTCCGGTTGCAGCGGGTATTATCAATTTCGTCGTCTTAACCTCAGCGGCTTCCGCCTGCAACAGCGGGATGTTCTCGACCAGCCGGATTCTGTATAATCTGAGCAGAAGGAATCAGGCCTCCCCGCAGCTCGGCAAGCTGAACCGAAATCATGTGCCTGCTAACTCTTTATTTATTTCTACAATAGTTATATCGGCCGGGGCGCTGCTTAGCAAGCTTATTCCGGGCCAGGCCTTCGGCATCGTTACAACGATCAGTGCCATTTGCTTCATCTGGGTGTGGGGGGTTGTGCTCGTATGTCATATCAAATATAAGAGGAACCGCCCGGACTTACATGCCTCGTCCAAATTCAAAGCACCGTTCACACCGGTTATCAATTATGCGGTATTAACGTTGTTTGCTGCTATTCTGATCATTATGCTATTCGCAGATGATACCCGTCCGGCGCTGCTGTTTACGCCCCTATGGTTCATTCTGTTGTTCGTCCTGTACTCCATGCGGAGCAAGAAGGAGAAAAGTGATGCCGATGTCAGTATAATCAATACATGAGTGCAAGAATGTTCAAACGCTACTGACATGTTGTCAGTAGCGTTATAAGGAGGAATCCGAAACATGAAGCATAGATTACTCCAATATATGACCCGGCTGACCTCCCTCAGTGAAGAGCAGCAGCAGGCCATTCTGGAGGAGATTCTTGTTGAGGAATACAGCAAGGGAGCCACGCTGCTTAGGCAGGGGGAGGTTCCCGGTCATTGCTATTTCGTGTTAAAAGGATGCGTACGGCAGCATAGTGTTGACGTCACAGGCCGCGACATCACCTCGAATTTCTACACAGAGGAGCAGGCGATCGCTATCTTCAATGCGCATAAAGAGGATGCCTCGTCGGAATACAGCCTGACTTGTCTGGAGGACTGCGTACTGGTTGTCGGTTCGCTGAATACCGAGAGGGAAATGTACGCCAGACACACGCAGCTGGAGCTGATGACACGCCGGATGATCGAGGAGAATTTCGGACAGGTGCAGGCGGAATTCGCCGCCTTCATTGCGGCATCCCCCGAAGACCGCCTCAAGGCACTGCTGCATCGGAGGCCCGGCCTGATCAGCCGCGTCCCCCAGCATCAGCTGGCCAGCTATCTCGGGATGACACCGGAGTCGCTCAGCCGGATTAAGAAGCGGCTTGAGCGCGAACACGCGCAGCCGGGACTTTGAACAGCAGCCAGATGCCAAGCCCCAGCTCCCCTGCGGTCATCGGCAGCATGAACACCCATTTGATGATTTGGAGGAATTCTCCATACCCGGGCACAAGTGTGCCGCACAGATGAACCATAATATAGCCGAAGCCTGCCAGCAGCAGCAGCACACTGACGGGCTTCGGAATATTCTCCGAAAATACCGCCAGCACACCTATAATCAGCAGATGCCCCCCGAACAGAATCAAACCAGCCGACCATACCGCTTCAAAAGCATGAAGATTAAGCATGACCTCCGCCTGCAGCTCCCCTCGTGTGAAGCCGGAAAGCGTAACCTCCCTGTTACCGGTAAGAAGTGATACCACGATCAGACTGGAGACAGCACCCCCCAACACTGCCGTATAAGCCAGGCGCAGCCATGCTCCCAGCAGGGACAGGCCCGGATGCACAGGCTTCAGCACCAGATATAAGGCCCAGGCAGCTGCCACATCACAGGCCATAATCAGTACCCAGCCCAGAATCCCGGCCCTGAACAGCGACGGAGAGGCCTGAAGATTGGCGAAGGTACCAGCGGCATCTCCATCCACTACCAGACTCCCTTGGACATATCCGTACGAGAGCGCGGCGGCAACCGCCATTACAATGAGCGATATTCCCCCGGTTCGAGCCACTGCAGCAGACATTAGCATAACCCCCTGATTGATTATTGATTGTGGTTATATTGTACTAAGGCGCCTGCAGGGCTTCATTGACTTAAGTTAAGAGGACATGATTAAATTTTAAATATTAAGTTTTTGAATAAAGGATAGTCATTGAAAAATGTCGAACCTTAATCTAGATATTTCTGTACTGTGCAATGAAGCGATTTAATGAAGTGATTTAATGAAGGAGAACCCACATCCATGAAGAACATTATCCGCTCCCTTGAAGATATAGTGAACCTGGCACCGGTCCTGAAAGCTGCTTTTCCCTATGATGTATCTATTGCTGTCTGTGATGTGGAGAAGTTCATCGCTTATTTCCCTGGAACGTCCATTGATCTGGGAATTCGGGCAGGACAGATAATTCTTGCGGACGAACCTCTGTATCATGCGCTGAGAAATGATGAATTCTCGAAAGCTAATGTCCCTAAGGACTACTATGGGTATGAATTCGTCGGTACGGTTCTTCCGGTACACGGAGAGGATGGAAGCGTCTGCGGGGCGGTCTGCATCCAGGTCCGCAGACAGACCGAGCTGCGCGAAATCGCTGATCAGATCTCGGTCTCCCTAAATCAGGCTAACGCCCGGATTGGGCATGTGGCAGAGGGCTCGGGGCTGCTTGCCGATTTCTCGCAGAAGCTGCTGCTCCAGTCAGAAACGACCGCCGAAAGTGTCAAAAAAAGCGATGAAGTGCTGGCTGTCCTCAGAAAGGTCGCCGACCAGACGAATCTGCTCGGGATTAATGCAGCCATTGAGGCTGCCCACGCAGGAGAGAAGGGGCGGGGATTCGATGTTGTAGCGAAAGAAATCCGCAAATTCTCGAAGGAAACCGAGCAGTCTGCGCAGCGGATCCGGGATACCCTGGGGGAGATCCAAGCCGCGATGAAGCAGATCAGCCAATCCATCCATCAGATTGCGTCAGTCGGGCAGGAGCAGGCTGCTTCAACGAATGAAATCTCCAGCTTCATTGAGGAGATCCGGACGATGTCCGAGCAGCTGAACCAGTTCGCGCAGAAGCTGTGAGGGAAGAGCGGCCATTCACATAATTACAGATTCGCCAGAATAACGGCAAGCAGAGCAATGAAGGCCGGGAGGCCCTGAACCAATAGAATGGATTTCTTGGCCGTGATGCCGCCATAGATGGCTGCAACCGCAACGCAGATCAGGAAGAACAATTGAAGCTGAACACTGAAGGTATCATTCGGATGCAGCAGGCTCCAGACTAGACCGGCCGCCAGAAAGCCGTTATATAATCCCTGGTTGGCCGCCAGCGATTTCGTTTCCCGGGCGAACTGCGGAGTGGTGCCGAACGATTTTTGCGCCCGCGGGGTAGTCCACAGGAACATTTCCAGCACTAGAATATACACATGCTCCATTGCAACCAAGGCCACGAGTATTAAACTCACGATCATCATAGTAAATCCCTCTTTTCATAATTATGTAAGATTGATTAACGGAGAAATTAAATTGTTCAAAATATAATTTTACACTGTATAATATAGCCAAATTCTGCAATTTTGTCAATTTGGAATCCCTAAATTCCTTGAGGAGGCAAACCTGTTGTACCTAAGAATGCTGACATCCGTGGATGCGGAGGTTTACCGCGAGCTTCGGCTACAGTCGCTGCGGCTGCATCCGGAAGCCTATCTCAGCTCCTATGAATCGGAAAAGAAGCTGTCTATAGTCACCACACGCATCAGGCTGGAGCCCTCGGAGAATAATTTCACGCTGGGAGCTTTTGATGGTGAGGAGAGGCTGGTGGGCATCGTCACTTTTTTCCGGGAGAGCCGGCCCAAAATTGATCATAAAGCTAATATATATTCAGTATATGTGGATTCAGATGTCCGTAAACAAGGAGTGGGCCGCCGCTTGATGGTGGAGCTGATTGCCCGGGCGAGGCTGTTGCCGGGGCTCGAAATTCTAAATTTAACGGTAACCTCGAATAATGTAGCTGCCAAAAGACTATACGAATCTCTTGGATTCATCTGCTATGGCACAGAGCCGAAGGCGATGAAGCTTGGGGATGAATATCTGGATGAGGCTCTGATGATTCTGATGCTGTAGCTCTATCGTGTTGACAAGCTTCCTGGCGGCGATCATAGAATATGCAAAAAAGCACAAGCCTCTGACTTGTGCTTTTTGAGCTGATTGTAGTTGCCGGAATTGTTCCGGGTATTATTGATTCGCAGCAGCCCGCTTCAGGATCTCCTGAACCTGGCTAACCATAGCGGCCGCGTCTGTACGGGTGATTCCAGCCTGCGGATTGAACTTGCCGTCAGCATCCAGCTTCACGATCTTCAAGGCGATGGCCGTCTGAATGGCTCCCGAGTTCAGGATATTGATCTTGTCATTATCCTTGATCTCTACCGGAATCAGATTAAGCAGCGGCAGCTGGCCGCTGGTCTGGAGGGTATGCACCAGCAGGTAGGTGAACGATTCGCGGGTCATGCTGGCTGCCGGATCAATCTTGATCTGCAGATCAGCCTTCGGTCCTGCGGCTTCCTTGATCAACTGAACAGCTTGCTCAGCCGTAAGAACTTCGCTCTCTGCTGCGGGTGCTTGATGAGCCTTCAAGTATTCCAGCGCTTTATTCACGATATCCGTACCGGCGGTACGTGTAATATCACCCTTCGGATTGAAATTGCCGGACTCATCCAGTGTAACGAAGCCAAGCGCCAGTGCGGTTTGAATAGCGCCTGAATTGGAGATATCCATCTGACTCTCATCTGCAACTTCAACTGGAATAAGCTTGAACATCGGCAGCTGGCCGCTGGTCTGGAGGGTATGCACCAGCAGGTAGGTGAATGATTCGCGGGACATGCTGGCAGCCGGGTCGATCTTGATCTGCAGGTCTGCTTCCGGACCTACAGCCTCCTTAATCAATTGAACGGCCTCTTCGGCAGTAAGCGTCTCACTCAGCGCAGCCGGTGCCGGATGTGCCTTCAGATACGCCAGCGCATTGCTGATCGCTACAGCTGCTTCAGCCCGGGTGATTTCCTGCTTAGGCTTAAGCTTGCTACTTTCATCCAGCTTCAGGACACCGTAGTTCAGGGCGCGCTGGATCGAACCGGAATACTCTGCCTTAACTTGATCCTGGTCCTTATAATCAATAACAACCGGCTTGATCATCGGCAGCTGGCCGCTGGCTTCAATCGCATCAATGAGCTGGTGCGTGAATTCTTCACGCGTCAGCTTCTGGTTGGGCTTCAGGTCGGCGGGCAGATCCAGCCCGTGGACACCGGCAATAATGAGCGCTTCAGCGTACCAAGCGGAATCATTGGCATTCTTGAAATAGTCGGTAGCATGCGGCTCCTTCACAAACCGGATCAGATCAAGGTTCAGGTCTAGTGCATTTACGATCATCTGCACTCCTTCAGCCTCCGAGATACTGATATTCGGACCGAACAGGTCTTGGCTGATCCCTTTGATCAGGCCGCTATTCTGCAGAGCGATGATCTTGTCTTTGTCCTGCACATTGTTAATATCCTTGAAGGCTGCCGCGGAAGCGAACTGTTGTCCCGCGAAGCTGAGCGCCAGAGCAGCAGCAGCAGATATAGTAATGATCTTGAATGTATTCTTCATTGTCAGTCACCTCATAGAGTAGTTTGTGGTTTATTTGTGATCTTAGACGTGCCGTCCTGCAAAAAGGTTACAGCAGGTTTGAATTATCCGGAATTCCGGTTTATTAGGGTTTGCTCAGACAAAGCTCCCGCCATTTCATAAGCCAGCCATACTGCTCATCGCAGAACGCCTTGGATACCGACTGCAAACCCTGGCAGCGGACAATTCTGGAGATGATCTGATAATGCCTGACCGCAATGAAATCGAATACGGCTGAGTACTCCTTGTCACTCAAGGTCCGTACCTTACTATATCCGGAATAGAACTGCTCAAACAGACGCCGGGTATCATCATACATGGACTCGTGAAATAGATTAAAGTGAGTGTTATCAGACATATAGGCAACATCCATGGCCGGATAATCACCTGAAGCGTCATCGAAGTCCATAAGCACGTATTGCCCGCGGCTGTCCCTGAGCATGTTGCCTGTATGCAGATCGCCATGACAAAAGTGTCTAGGCAAATCTGACATACGGCTCCATAGTTCATTGCCATAGTGTTCGAGCGCAGCAACGGACTCGGAAGCACAGTCCAGTTCGCGCATAATGGAGAGATAGTCACCGATGTAGTCGGTTTTTGTCCGGTGGATCAGTTCATCCGGGTAGCCCTGCATGAGCTGATGCAATTCTCCGGTTTGTTGACCGATAACCTCTGCTTCGGCTATCCCATCGGGCGTAGCCCCCTCGGCATAGCGGAAGAGCACCGCTGCCTGCAAGCCATCCTGAGCTTCAAGAAGGATATGACTCTCCTGCCCCGCCGTCCGCAGAACAGTAACGGCAGGATAAGAATGAGCCTCTAAATAATCAAGAATACGAACGGACTGCAGGGCATCGGCTGTCTTGAAGCTGCGGTATATTTTGAGTACATAACGCTTACCTTCGCCCTCTGCGAAATACACCCCGCCGATCATCTCCCGGTGAAGCCGGATCTGCTCAATATGGAGCGGGTAGGAGCGGTTAATCTCGCGGATAAGATGATCATAATCCATCGGCTGTATCCCCTTTTAACGAATTGTTCTAACTGTTATTCATTATCCTGCTTGGCGAAACCGGATGTATAGAGAAAGCTTAGCTATAATTAAAGTTACAGTAGGGAACAGCCCCGCGGACAAAAGTTAAGCCACCCGTTTCCTGAGCCGGGTGGCTTATGTGCATTCGCTATCTTTTCACGGAAACAATCTGATTGCGGCCCTGATGCTTGGCTGCGTACAAGGCTTTGTCTGCCGATCTGAACAAATCGTTCAAGTAAGTTGTTGTGCTCATGGGCGGTGTGACCTTGAATTCCCCGATGCTGAGCATTCCTATGCTGATGGTGATGGATATAGGCTCGTCTATATGATCAATTCTGATCTGGTTGGACTCAATGCTTGATTTAAGCTGCTCTGCCAGCACATACGCCTCATCCTCTTCCGTATCGGGCAGGTAGATAAGGAACTCCTCGCCGCCATAACGGGACAGAATATCAGAGTGGCGCAGATTACGCTGCAGGACCTCTACCGTACTGCAAATGACCTCATCTCCGGCCAGGTGGCCGTAGCGGTCATTGACCATTTTGAAATAATCGATGTCGATCAGTATAATGGTCGAAGGGACCCTGGGATCCCGGTCCTTCATTAATTCATTCTCCAGCTGCTGCATGAGATAATGGCGGTTGTAGCAGCCGGTCAGGCTGTCGGTGATGGCCATCTTCCGGAGCTTGGCGTTCGTCTGGAATAGCTCTTCCTGGACTTTGATTAAGGCGGAATTGCGCTCCTGCAGAATGGTGTTCTGCTGGTTCGTCTCATCAATGAGGCGCCGAAGCTCGGTTATATTCTGGAAGGTGACAATCCGGCCCACCCTCACACCGCTCACCATAATCGGTGCGGCATGAATGCTGATGTACATTTGGAGTGCGGGATACATTAGTTCTGTCTCGGCTACCTCAAGCGGATGGTCACGGTAGGTTTGCAGGAACTGTTCAGTCTTCACGATATTGGCGCCGGGCAGGTGGCGGGCCATATCGAACCTCTGCCCGGGATTCAGCCGGATCTGGGGAAGCAGAGCCTGGTTGATCTCGACCACCTGTTCTTGATCGTCGAGGACAAGAATTCCGTATTCCATCGTATTGATAATATCCTGGTGGGCGATAGTTACAATATCAAACACTTTGTCCTGGTGAATGGTAATCACGAAGAAGGTAGCTGACACGACAATGCCTAGCGAAGTAAAGCCCGGAATGACCGGAAGGTAATCGTCCAGCACTACGTTCAGGAACACATCGATCATCAGGAAGACACAGACGGCAAGAATCCCTTTTAGCATATACATGATCTGATTCTTGATTCGCGGCGCCTGATCGGAGACCAGAGCTACATAAATGATATACAGCGATACGATGGCGTGTAGAATAACAATAGACATGTTGATCCAGAAAATAGGTCCGTAGATCCGCTCAACATATCCGCCGTTTACCGGAAGAACAAACCAGCCGTTCGGATTCAGCACCACACCCAGCGACGACAGGAATGCCGGAACGAGCAGGGCGATTAATATTTTGCGGTTAAGAAATTGCGATTGGCCAGAGAGCAGAATGGTGAAGAAGATCCACCCCGTAGTCAGCAGGGAGGCATCGATAAAGGCAAGCTTCACATAGAATAGCTGATAGATTGGATCATCAACGGTCCGGATGGCAAACTGGCAGTAAGGCCAGATCATCATGGAGAAATGAAAACCAAGGTAGACTTTGTGCAAATTGGTTATCGTACCTACAGAAGCAAATATGTATATAAACAAAAGGAACAAGACAAAGCACATCATCAGATCAATCCAAGACTCCAAGGCCAATATACTACACCTTCTTGATATATTTAGTGTTTTATTGATTTTTCTGGGTCAAAGGTCTTATATATTGATTTTAATATATAATTAGCGTGTGCAGATTACAAGATTTTTAAGTGATTCTATCGGAAGAATATGGTTGGGAGGAGAACAATATGAAATCTATCACCGTTCAGAATCTTACGGACAAGTTTCATTTGGAAGTGCTGGCAGGGGCAGAACGCATGGACCGCGTCATTACCCGTCCACGGACGCACAGACCCGGGCTTGAGTTCGTCGGTTATTTCGATTTCTTTCCGATGGCGCGGGTGCAGGTACTCGGCCGCAAGGAGATCAACTATTTATTGACGCTGAGTGTAGAGGAACGCATGCTGCACATCGGCAATATCGTCAAATATCATCCGCCTTGTTTCATTGTAACGAGCGGCCAGCAAGAGATCCCTTACCTCACCTTATACTGTAATCAGGAGGGCATTCCGCTGCTGCGGACACCAGAGGTGACCACGGAGTTTATTGCCAAGCTGGACAGCTATCTGGTAAAAACGCTGGCGCCGGAGCTGTCGATTCACGGGGTATGTGTCAATGTGTCGGGCATCGGGATTCTGCTTCGGGGCAAGTCCGGGATCGGTAAAAGCGAAACGGCGCATACGCTCATCCGGCGGGGCCACCGGTTCGTGGCCGATGATATTGTAGTGCTCAAGAAGCTGGGGCCGGCAACGCTGCTCGGGACGCATAATGAGACGACCCGCGAATTCCTGGCGCTGCGCAGCATCGGCCTGATCAATGTCGTACGCCAGTACGGGCGCAGGGCCTTCCAGGATGAGACGCGGATTGTATTAGATATCGAGCTGGCACCGTGGCAGGAGAATTCACTCAACAATGACCTGGAGCTGGTTCCCCAGTTCACGGAATATCTCGGCGTTCAAATCCCGCATATCGAGGTTCAGCTTCAGCCGGGGCGCGATGTGGCCGGCCTGATCGAAGCTGCTGCGAATAATTGGTATCTCAAGCAGCTTGGATACAGCGCGGTAGAAGACTTCATGAAGCGGATTGAAGACGGGATGCAGTCTTAAGGCGGGATAATCCCATACACTCCAGGGCAACTTAGATAAAAGACAGCAGAGGAGTGTATCCGAAATGGCGAGAAGAAACAGGAAATATGCGGTGCCCGGGTCAGCCCAGGGCATGCAGACCTTCAAAGCAGAGGTCATGAAGCAGGAAGGATACCATGTGGATCCGAATCATCCGGACGATGTGAAATACGAGGTGGCTAAGGAGCTCGGTATCCCGCTGCAGGCGGGCAATAACGGCAATTTGACCACGGAATCTGCGGGGCAGATTGGCGGCAGAATCGGAGGCTCCATGGTCCGGGAGATGGTCCGCCTGGCACAGGAGCAGTTAGCGGATAAGGGCAAATCCTAGAAATACGCGGTCCCTCCATTGGCCCAAGGCAGCGGCATGCTTTTGGGCTATTTGCAGTTTCTACGCAGCTGATATTCAGAAAATGTAGACATACACCTTCGTCCGGAGCCGGTCCGGGCAGGTGATGATGCGGACCGGCTGCTTGTCCGGCAGAGCGAAACAGACACTGATCACGGCTGCGCCCGGCGGCAGCTCCTGCCTGAACTTGGGAGCAAGCCGTTCCATGGCACCGGGGAACAGATAACAGAGCACAATATCGGCATCGCTATAAGAGCTTCTATATATATCGCCCCGCCTAAAAATGACCTTGCCCCGCAGCCGCTCCCGTTCGCCCTTCACTGGCAGGAATCGTGTGCATACTACCGCAAACAGCTGTGAGAACCATAGGGGAAGCCTTGAGTTCTCTATGCCGGTCAGCCGTTTGCCGGGGCAGCGGCGGATCACTTCCAGGCCCAGCGTTCCCCAGCCCGACCCTGCCTCCAGAACATTGGCATATCCCGGGATACGGTTCACCTCCCCGGCTACTGCCGCTCTTGCAGCCCTGGACGCGGGCATCGGCGATATTCCGTTCTTCCAGCTTACGAGCACAATCCAGACTACGGATAGCAGAATGAGAAATGCGGCAATCCAGGGAATACTCTCGGTAACGGGCATATATCGCTCCTTCTTAATCTGTGCTTACTCCAGGCTGCCGCTGTAATATTTATACTCGAAATTGATCTTGAAGCCGGCATTGAGGTAGAGGGTCAAAGCCCGCTCATTCTCGGTCACAACACCTAGACGGATCGAAGAATAGTTCTTCTGCAGCAGGAGATCAACAGTCTGCCGGAGCACCTTCCCGCCATACCCTTGGCCCTGGCAAGCGGGCAATATGCAGAAATTATGGATAAACGCTGTTGCCTCATTCACGTAATTCACCCGGATCAGGCCGATCCGCTGGTTGCCCGCCCAGGCAATATAGGTGATACGCTCCGGTTCATTCGTCTGCAGGAAATACTCCCGGGTGGCGTCTTCGGAGTCTCCGAAGGCCCGGGACGAGCAGGAGACCATGAATTCGAGGTCCTCCGGCAAGGAAGGCAGCAGACGCAAATCTGCCGGAGCCTGTTCTCTGCCGGACTCTGTATGGGCATATGACATCGAGTATTCAGAGCGGTCATAATCAGCACCGATAGCCTGGGCCGCGCGGAGTCCTGCCTGTGAGCGGCTCGGAACCCTGTAGCTGAGCCTGTGTACGGCGAGAGGCGCAATATCTTCCTTGGCCCGCTGCACAAGACTGCGGAATACGCCCTCACGGCGGTATTCCGGATGGACCATGGCATTAATCTGCGCATAATCGCCTTCGGTAGCAAACCAGCTCAGCAAACCTATGAGCTGGTTTCCGCGATAGCAGAGCAGGGCATGGTCGCCATCCTCTTTGACGAGATGCTCAAGATCTGAGCTTAATTGGAGCGAGTCCGCGTGGCTGCACTGCTGCTCCAGTACAGTAATGTCCGCCGCTTGCTGCTTGGAATGGTACGTCATTGCAATGATGTTATTTAACTTGAGAAGCTTCCGGAACTCATCAACACTGTCAAACACACCATCCGGCGGGACATCGTAAGCCTGGCTCTGGAAGGTGGACAGCCAGCGGACACCGTAGGTCGGCAGTCCGGCAGCCTTGCCCGCGAGAATATCCGCATTACTGTCCCCTACGAATACAGCATTGGATGAATCAATGCCAAGTGTACGCAGCGCGGAGAGAATGCCTTCGGGATCAGGCTTAGGCTTAACGACATCATCTCCGGTGATGGAGATATCGAAGAAGCGATCCAGATCCAGCGCCCCGGCCGATATCTGATAGGCCCGTCTGCTTTTACCGGTAATGACGCCAAGCTTCATCCCTTGCGCCTTCAGGGCCTGAAGTAATTCTACAATATGCCCGTCGTTCTGAAATTCTCCGAAATGCCCCTGCTCATATAACGAATAATAATCCTCTATAGCTTGCGGAACGGAAGACGGGTCAGCGAAATTGCCGCCAATGATGTCCTCCTCGGTGGGGCCAAACATGGCGACAAGTTCATCGCGGGTGACTTCTCTATGATCATATTGCTGAAATACGGCCTGGAACGCATGGAAGGACAACGGCAGCGTATCTGCGAGTGTTCCGTCGAAATCAAATAGTACAGCTTGAATAGACATACGGATGGCCCGTCCTTTAGATGAATTTAGGTTGGATGGAGCATTGCCTCAAGTGGCGTCAGAATCAGGAGGTAGGTGCAGCCTGAAACAGGCTGTTCTTGTAATTCATGAGCGGTGCCAGCCAGACCATACCGGTTCCCCGGTAGACATTGACCAGGCCTTCGCCGGATACGGCAGAGCCCATGCGGGTCTTCCCTGATTTCTCTACGGTAAAGTCAAGCGAGTTCGACCACATCAACGCGAAATTGCCATCTACCTTCAGCACGTCATTCTGCAGCTCGACCACCACGGCTTCCTCGGATGGAATAGGAGCCTCAAGAGCGATAATCCCTTTACCCCGTGCGCTCAGGTTGAACAGCCCTTCTCCGCCGAGGACGGCTGAGGATACATTCTTGCGTGCAGCGACAGCAATATCCAGCGTAGTCTCGCAGGCCAGGAACATGCCGTCATCAATCACGATATGGTCGTTGTCGACATCAATCAGCCAGAGATATTTGTAGGTGGTTTCGAGCATAATCGTCCCCGTCCCTTTATAGAGCGGTTTGATGGCACTCGTGCCGGTTGCTGCACTGGATATTATATTGCGCATCAGACCGCCGACACCTTTGACACCCGACGTCATTTCGATATTGCCGATCATATACTGCATAGCGCCTGCGCTCAGCATAACCTCGCTATTCGTAAGCTCAATCATCAGCTGCTTGTTGCGCATATTGCTCTTGCTCATGAAGAAGTTGGCCTGGGCTTCCAGCATGGAGGTGCTGCTAAGATCCTCCTTGTATTCAATGACCGAGAATCCGCCAAGCTGTTCTTTAATCACAACATTAGGGTTATCCTTCAGATTATTAATGGTAAAAGCCATAATGCTTCCTCCCCTGAGATGCAGTTATTTAGGCATGTCCATTGATTATAGCAGAGTCCATAACATGTGGTAAAATAATGGAAAATCATAGAAGATTATAATAGTAATCTGGTTTAGCTTTACTTATAATAATAGATTAGCGTAATGTTCTAAGTATAGTGCACAGAACACAAATGCAGATACCATACCAGTATTGGAGCCGAAAGGAAGTTAACCTTGTTTGAGACGTTGCTTCTTAATTTCTTGTTTATGCTGTTTCCGGTACTTATCTTTCTGATCTTCTTTGAGAATAGGCCGCACGCCTATAACCGGAAGATTCTTGTGCTGCTCACAGCTATAACCATGATCCTGTGTATCGCCAAGCCGATCCGGCTGGAGACGGGGTTTATCTTTGACCTGCGGTATGTTCCGTTTCTTATCGCAGCTTTGTATGGAGGGTACAAAAATGTTCTTCCGCTCTATCTGATACTAAACGTATACCGTTTCTATATAGGCGGAGAGGGAACGATTCACTCGTTTCTTTTTTCAACAGCAGTTCTGATCGTTGTGCCGTTATTAAGTTCAAGATTTATCCGTTCGAAGCCAAGGACACGGATCAGCTGGGCAACCGTCATTGCCGTGCTTACGATGGGCTGTTATCTGATTGTGCTGAGCATGGTTATGGAGTCGCTGGATATGCAGTTCTGGATGCTCACCTTCTATGCTTTGACCACTCATGCAGCGGTGATGGCGGTCTTAATGATTCTGCTGGAGCAGATCATTACCAATCTTAAGAATCGTGACCGGATTATGCAGTCGGAGCGGCTTAATGTGGTTAGCGAGCTGGCGGCCAGCGTCTCCCATGAGATGCGGAATCCGTTAACCGTGACGAGCGGGTTCCTTCAGCTGCTGAACAAATCGAAGACGCTTACGCCCGAAGAGAAGGGATATATTGAACTGTCGCTGCTGGAGCTGAACCGGGCGGAGAAGATCATCAGCGATTATCTCTCTTTTGCCAAGCCGCAGTCGGAGAATATGGTCTACTCCAACCTCCAGGCTGAGTGTGAGTACACCAAGAATGTCATCATGCCGTATGCCACAATCCACAAGGTAGCGGTCGAGTTCAGCTTCAACAACTCACTCTGCGCCCATTATGACCGGAATCTGATGCAGCAATGTCTGATTAATCTGTACAAAAACGGAATCGAAGCGATGAAGGGAATGGAAGACGGCGTTCTGACCATTGATATCTCCGAAAGAAAACAGAATATTATTATTAGCATCCGCGACACCGGCATCGGGATGACGAAGGATGAAATCTCACGTCTGGGCAAACCCTACTATTCCACCAAAGAAGAAGGTACGGGTCTGGGAATGCTCATGGCTTACAGTGCGATCAACAAAGTTAAGGGAGTTATCGAGGTTAGAAGCGAAAAAGGAAAGGGAACCACCTTCGAGATCGCCATCCCGGCTTAGGACGGACAGGGCAACAGTGGGAAACTCTCCGTGAAAATGATAAAGTAACTCTTAGAGGAATGGATATATTAACCGGGAGGCTGTTTGTAATGAGACAAGAGTTA
Source organism: Paenibacillus sp. FSL H8-0259 (assembly GCF_037963255.1). Taxonomy (NCBI): domain Bacteria; kingdom Bacillati; phylum Bacillota; class Bacilli; order Caryophanales; family Paenibacillaceae; genus Paenibacillus; species Paenibacillus sp. FSL H8-0259. Next base: position 8,085,755 of record NZ_CP150147.1, on the reverse strand, counting down.
ATTGCACAATTGAATGCTTGGCATGAGGAAGATGAATTCGAACAAATCGTATCCCGCATCAAAGAGGTTCCTACCCCGCTGATCGATGATGAGCTGGCGGTTCATCTGGGCCGGGCGCTCAATAATCTGGGACGTTATAAGGAAGCGCTTAAATGGTTCAACAAGACTGCCGACAAAGGCAAAAAAGATCCGCTGTGGCATTTCCGCGTCGGTTACGCGCATTATTATCTGGACCAGTATGATGAGGCGATCAAGGCTTTTGAAAAGGCTCATAAGCTGGACCCTGAGGATCAGGACATTATTGAGTTCCTGGAATGGAGCCGGAATGAAGCGGGCGTGCAGGAGAGTCCTGACGATTCTGAGGATTCTGAGGATTCTGGGGATGCTGAGGATTCGGCCGAAGAAGCGGAAGGTAACTCGGATTCTAAGGATACAGAGGATACTAAGCGTTAGGCTGAGAGGGGCTGGAGAGCTTGAAGCTATCGGTATTTTACAATCATATTGTGAAGGCAAGCGAGCAGAGCGGCCTGCCGCTTACGGATGTACTGGACAAAGTGTATGCCTATGGCATTGAAGCGGTAGAGCTTGATCTGGAAGAGGCGCTGACCGGTACAGAGGCGATGAAAAAAAGGCTGGATGCAGCGTCGATCTCCGTGGCGTCGATGTATGCTTTTTTTGACTTCGGCAATCAGCCTGCACCGGAGCCGGGGTATGCATTCATTGATACAGCAGCCTATTTGGGAGCCGGCAAGGTGCTGGTCATTCCGGGTTTCATGGAAAAGACGGCCAGCCCGGAGCAGCGGAGTCAGGCTCTTCAGAGCATGGCTGCTGCGCTGAATGCCATTTGTGATTACGCGGAGCGTAAGGGCATCCGTGTAACGATGGAGGACTTCGACGATATCCGGGCGCCGTTCTCGTCGGCGGACGAGCTGCTCTGGTTCCTGGAGCAGGTGCCTAAGCTGGCGATCACGTTCGATACCGGGAACTTCATCTACCGCGGCGAGGATGAACTGGAAGCGTTCACGAAGCTGAAGGACCGGATAATCCATGTCCACTGCAAGGACCGGTCGCTGGAAGACAGCGGCGGGCAGCCCAGAATCAGCGCAAGCGGGATTCCGCTGTATCCGTCCCCTGTAGGTTCAGGCTGCATCCGGATCGCCGAGGTGCTCCGGCTGCTGAAGGCAGAGGGATACGCAGATACGCTGGCCATCGAGCATTTCGATGCTGTAGACCAGCTGGGTTATATGGAGCAATCGGCGGCTTGGCTGCGCTCCATGCTGGATTAGGAACAAGACAATCTTACAATCGGGGTGAAATGGATGCCATACCGTACCGTCGTAAGGAACTAGTTATCGGGCTGGGTTGAACGCGTACCAGCCATCAAGGGGGCAGTCTGCCTTTTTGATCACATGATAACTATAACCTTGGACGGTGCCAGGCATTCATTTTTAGAGCCGGGACACTGAGTTATCCAACGTAAGGACCATACTGCATATGCAGGGGGTTCATTAGCGTTGGGTGGCGAAGCGTGGTCCCGGCTTTTTTATACTCATTTCAAGATTGGAGATTGTAATTATGCTGCGGAAATGTCTTGTCCACCTCAAAGGGTGGATTGCTCTGTATATCCTTCTTGGTTTCATCATTCAGTTCATAAGCAGTCTGGGCATAGTGGTCTTTCAGAAGATTCTCGATCAGGCGGTGGATGGAACGGGCTTCAGTGAAATCACACATTGGATTGTCGTCTACGGGGTGCTGCTGGGCGCGAATGTACTTCTGAATTATGCGGATGAATATCCGGGCGCCCATCTGTCAAACAGCATCACGGAAAGGCTGAAGATCCTGGCCTTGTCCAAAATCTCCAGAATGGATTATACCGCCTATCAGAATATGGGCACAGGCCAGATGATCAAGGTAATTGAGAACGGCGCGGCGGCCGGGAACAGCATTCTGTTTACTTTTATTCTGGGGACACTGCATGAGCTGCTGCCTACCATCCTCTTCAGCTTGTTCTTCATCAGCTATTATGACCTCAGAATCATGCTGGTGATTGCGGGCGGGTATGTGGTGATCTTCGTGATCACGAATGTGCTGCTGAAATACCTCTACCGGATTAAAGCGGCTGTGCTTAAGGAGCAGGAGTCCATGTCCCGCTATTCAATCCGCGGATTCATGGAGCTGGTTGTGTTCCGGACCAATAAGAAGTATGCGCAGGAGATCGGCAGATTGAACGAGACCGCACGGCAGATTATCAGCAAAAGCGCTCAGCTGCAGATGATCCATGAGTCTTTTTTTGCCTTATTCGAGTTGTTCATTACGGTCATTAAAGTGATTGTCCTGCTCTATGGAGTGAAGAATGTGGTGTCCGGGCAGGCCTCGGTCGGGGTGATGGTGGCCTTGTTCATGTTCATTGAGAAAATATATACACCGATTGCCATCTTCAACGTGTTATTCGTCGGCTACAAGCTGAACAGGGTGACCTATCAGCGGTTCGGTGAATTTCTGAACGCTCCGGAGGACGCCAACCTGGAGAAGGGGAAGGCGGTGGCCGGGCTGCAGGGCGATCTTGAATTCAGGGACGTGTCCTTCGGCTACGGGGAGGTTCAGGTGCTGGACCGGTTGTCCTTCTCCATCACGCACGGAACCTCGGTTGCACTGGTTGGCTTAAGCGGAAGCGGAAAGTCGACGGTCATTAAGCTGATTACGGGCCTGCTGAAGAAAAGCGGCGGCAAGCTGCTGGTGGACGGCACGGATATCGATGAGCTGAGCCTGAACAGCTACTATGATCATATCTCTTATCTGTCGCAGGACAGTCCGGTATTCGATACTACGATCAGGGGCAATATGGTGTTTGACCAGGATGTGCCGGATGAGGAGCTGTATGCGGTTCTGGATAAGGTCCATCTGAAGGAGAAGGTGCTGGAGCTGCCGGAGAAGCTGGAGACGATGGTGGGTGAGCGGGGCCTGAAGTTGTCGGGGGGTGAGCGGCAGCGGCTGGCTTTTGCCCGGGCGCTCCTGCAGAAGCGGAATCTGATCATCCTCGATGAACCGGTCTCGGCGCTGGATAATATTACGGAGAAAAGCCTGATGGAAACGGTGTTTGCAGAGTTCAGGAACAAGACGGTTATTATTATTGCGCACCGGCTGAATTTCATCAGCGGAGTAGACCAGATTCTGGTGATGGAGCAGGGAAGGCTGGTAGGGGAGGGGAATTTCGATTCCCTGATCCGCAGCTGTGATTCCTTCAGAACGCTGTGGAATAACGGCAGGGGGCAAACGGATTAAATCATCTTTTACCTTGTGGACCTTCTTTCGCTTGTACTATGCTGGGTTACAGACAGGACTTGAAAGCGGGGCCACCTAAATGAATATAACGTTAGCTGCGATGAGGCTCGAAACAGAGCGTCTGATCATCCGTCCTTATATTGAAAGTGATCTTGGCGCCTCCTTCGCGCTGATGCAGAATCCGGAGGTGCTGGCCTTCATGCATATGGAGGTCATGCAGCGGCATGAATATGAAGGATTGTTCCGCTGGCTGATGTTCAGCTATCATACGCCGTTTGAGCTGCCGTTCAAATATTCGTTCGCGGTTTGCAGCAAGGCAACCGGACAGCTGATCGGCTGGTGCGGCCTCGGCGTACTGGATTTCAGCGCACCGGATACCGAGCTGTATTATCTGATCGGGCGTGAGCATTGGGGCCGGGGGTATGCCACCGAGGCCGCCCGGGCGCTTACGGCTTATGCCTTCAATGTAATCGGGCTGGACCGGTTATATGCCAAGGCAGATCCGCGGAACACAGCGTCGCTCGGAGTATTCCAGAAGCTGGGCTTCCGGTTTGAACGGGAGCTGGCCGGACTAACCGGCGATTATGAGGACTGCAACGGTGAGCTGCTGCATGTGCTGGAAAGGTTGCGGTTTGCTGGGCGGCTTGGCAGTTGAAGATAACCCTAGGATGAGCGGGAGATGTATGGGAGACGAGTAGAAGATGAGCGGCCCGGCGGGGCAAGATGAGTGGAAGAAGATGGGGTTCAAGAATAACGGCTTTGCCGTCCTTTTACAGGACAGCAAAGCCGTTTCCACTTCATAGATAAGAATGTATATGCTTCGAACTAGAGAGAACGAACGGACAAGCTCGGATGCTATGAGGACCGGAAATAGTTGGATATTGTCCACTTGCTGTTGAAAGATAGAACCCTGCTCCAATAATAGTTGGACAAACAGCACTTAAATCCTCCCTTTTCACTCACAGTAGCTAAACCTAACAATATTAGATGTTGTTTTTCCACTTGCTTCGGTCCATCCCTCAGAAACAGGTAAATTAAGATACTTTTTTCCACCTGTTGCTCTCACAACAATATTACGTACGCGGATTTACCCGTACCTGTGCACCTTTGCCGCTGGTCTGAATTCCTGTGGTTTTGCTTCCGGCCTCTTTCAGATCTGCAAGCAGACGCTCCAGGACTGCCTTCGCGGCAGCCGCTTCCTTCGCACCGGAAGACTTCACAACCAGCTGCACCGGCTTGCCGGAGCGCAGATGCTTGTCCGCCTGACGCAGCTTCGTGTCGTAGTCATGCTCTTCAATATGGGCGGTGAAGCGCAGCTCCTTCACCTTCTCATGGCTGCCTCCGCCGCCTTGCGGACGGCTGGTATCGCCCTTGCGGGCCGCTTGCGCAGCGGCTTTGCCTTTGCCCTTGGCGACCAGGCTGCAGGGCGGCGGACTGCTCATCAGCGAGGTGCAGACCAGATCGGCTCCTGCGGATCTGGCCATAGCCAGCGCCTCGTCTCTGGATACGGTGCCGAGCTTCTGGCCCTTCAGCCCGGTAAGCTCGACCTCAGCTGCTCTAATCTGTTCATTAATAAGTACGGCCACGGAAATGAATCCTCCCTTTGCGGATATGATATAGCTATCATATATGGAAGCCGGCCTGGCTTCAATTCCGGAGGGCATGATCTTTGATTCAAAGTTGAGCCGCTTGTGCAAAGCGGTTATACTCAGTGAAACGCAGGAAGTTCAGCGCTGGAGTGCCGGGGTACTAAATTTTTGTTGAATGGGGGATGGCAATTGAATGACACAGCTGACGATAAGCAGTTAATTCTGCTTATTGCACAGAAAGACTCGAATGCCCTCGAACTGCTCTATGACCGATATGAACGGGTAATCTATAGTTTCGCTTACCAGATCGTGAAGGATTCGATGGCCGCTGAAGAAGTAATGCAGGAACTGTTCCTGCGGGTATGGAAGAATGCGGAGCAGATTGATTTCGGCAGGGGCAAGCTGCTTACCTGGATGTTCGCAGTTACCCGCAATCTGGCGATTGATGATCTCCGCAAACGCAGCTCCCGGCTGCCGCAGCAATCTGCAGACTCCGGGAATCTGGATATGATTCAGGACCATACAAAGCTGACCGAGGATCTCGTTGAGCTGCAGATGGCCGGGGAACAGATCAGGGACGCGCTGCTGGGGCTCAGCCGGGATCAGCAGCAGGTGATGGATATGATTTATTATCAGGGCTATACCCAGCAGGAAGTAGCGAACCTTGCGGCAATTCCGCTGGGGACGGTCAAAGGAAGGGTCCGATTGGCAATGAAGCAGCTGCACAAATCATTACGGCACTGGGGAAGGAGGGATCATGCGCATGAGTGAACATAAGGATGATCTCTGTGAACTGGCCGAATTATATGTTCTGGGCGCACTGACGCCAGAAGAGACAGCGCAGTTCGCTGCCCATGCAGAAGCCTGCAGTGAATGCAAGGAGCTGGTAAGTGAATACCGGCAGGTACTGGACCATCTTCCCCTTGCTTCCGAGCCCGCAGAGCCGCCTTCCGGAATGAAGGATCGGATATTATCACGGGTATTAGAGTCGGAAAAGTTGAGTACACCGGCTGCTCCGCCAAAAGCCAGCCCTAATATTCAGCCTGCGGCAGAACGCACCATTTATCGTGAGTCCGTTAAGGTGGCACCTATAGAACAGGGCCTGCCCAAGGCGAGAATCCCGGAGCCTAGAAAGACCCGCTTCTGGGGGTACTTAAGCCTCGGACTGGCTGTGGCCGTGCTGCTGCTGATTGTCTATACCGGCCAGCTGCGCGGCGATGTAGACCAGCTGCAGCGGCAGATTGCCTCCGGCACCGGGCCCTTGCAGGGGCTTAAGGTGAATGAGACGGTGGCGCTTAGCCCGTCGGGAGAGGCTGTTTCGGCCAAGGGTGTAGCGACCATTGTCACTGATACATCCGGGACCCACCTCGTAATCCAGGCGGAGGATCTGCCGGAGCTTACAGGCACAGAGGTCTATCAGGTATGGCTGATCAAAGGGGATACGCCGCAGAATGCGGGCACCTTCATCTCACAGGACGGAAACGGGGCACTCTATTATTCGTTTGATCCGAAGGCCTACGATACCGTGGCAATTACGCTGGAGCCGGATGACGGGGGAGACGCCCCGCGGGGACAGATCATTCTGGCAGCGTCGATTAAGCAGGGGTAGCAGCTGAATTCCGCAATGCCGATATTGGCGGGAACCTAATGTATATTGAAGAACAGCCGGGAGGGTTCCCGGCTGTTTTTGCACAAATATAAGAATTTATAGGTTTCACATGATAACTTATCCTTCTATTTTCTCGTTTCCACTTGTGGACAGAAAGATTATACAGCACCTGCAAATGAGGAATAACGAGGTCGTGAAGTTATTTATCGCGATGGATGTCCATGGTTCCTGGAGGGAATCCATGCGTTCTGCTGCGCCGGACTATCCATACAGAGAGGGCCAGCAAGACAAACAACACCCATGGGAATGACATGACACCCGTTGTTTCAAGAAGAATTCCACCGATTATACCGCCTCCGCCAATGGCCAGATTCCATGCGGTTACAAGCATGGATTGCGCTACATCTGCACTCTCTCCACCTGCTGCAGCCATTGCTGTTTGCAGCAGCGTGGCTGCTCCCCCGAACGTTAAGCCCCATACAGCAGCTACTAGATAGATTACAACAGGCTTGCCGCTGCCTATGCTGAGCAGAACAGATGCCAATGCAAATGCAGTGAGGCTAATCAGAACCAGCAGCCTCAGGTGACGATCTATCCAGATACCTGTTAACCAGATGCCAAGAAGTGCTGTAATACCGAAAATAAGAAGCACCAGGTCCACGCGTCCGGTTAGCCCGGCCTGAGTAAGGTACGGTGCTATATAGGTATACAGGATATTGTGGGCCAGTACCCAGGCCAGCACGACAAACAGGATCGGCCGCACTCCGGGGCTTGTGAAGACCTTATTTAGAGGGAGCCGCTTATCTGCAGCTTCTCCCGGATAGTCCGGCAGCTTCCAGAGTATCCAACTGGTCAGCAGCAGAGCGAACAGCGACAAGACTCCAAAGATATTACGCCAGCCTGCAAGATCACCCAAAAACGTTCCGGCAGGGACACCGAGAGCCAGAGCAAGCGGCGTTCCCGCCATTGCAATAGCCATAGCCCGTCCCTTAAGCTGCTCCGGTACCATGCGCCGTGCATAGCCTGCGATCATTCCCCACAGGACACCAGCGGACACACCCGCGAAGAAACGGGCCGCAAGCGTCAGGGGATAGCTCGAAGATAAGGCAGTAACGGTATTGAATATGAGAAAACCAAGGATGCAAATGAGTAGCAAGGGTCTCCGCCTCCAGCCGCGTGTTACCGTGGTCAATGGAATGGCGGCGAGTAAAGAACCCAGGGCATAGAGGGTAACAAGCTGACCCTCCATGGCCTCTGTTACTCCAAGCCCCTTACTGATCTGAAGCAGGAGTCCGGCGGGAATCGTTTCAGTCAGAATACAGATAAACCCGGTCATTGCCAGAGCAAGTAATCCGGTCCAGGGAAGGCGTACGGAAGCAGGGGCACTGGAGCTTTGCTGCGGGGAAGCAATTGTGCTGCTCCTCCCGGCGTTCTCTTTTATGTTGTTCATGACGGGTCCAATCTGCCATAGATAGCATTGCAAAGATCAACCGTGAACGGACCCGACATGCCCTCCAGTGCGGTATTGGTGAAGGCTACCACGCTTAGACGCTGCCTGGTATCGACGAACCACGAATGGCCATAGGTGCCGCCCATGCGCCATGTACCAAGGGACTCCGCTGTGTCTGCGGCAGCAGGATCTTTAAGGACTGTGATCCCCAGGCCGAAACCCCGTCCCGGCCAGAAGGGCATGGGCAGGTCACCAATCTGGTTGGTGGTCATTTCGCGGACCAGGGATTCCGGCAGCAGGGGCGCTCCTCCTTTCCGCAACGTTTCCAGCAGCTGCAGAAAATCTCCGGCGCTGCCTACCATACCGGCTCCCCCGGAAGCGTAGGCAGTACTGTCTAACGCCCTGCCCGGGGCGAGCCGGAAGCCCGCAGTTCCTTCTACAAAGGCCAGCCTATCGGGATTCTTCATAGGCCGCAGTCCCGGAATGTCATCGGCATAAGCTGTGGTCAGGCGCTTCGGGTCCACGGCTATGAAACTGGTATCCGTCATATCGAGGGGTTGAGTAATAAGTGAGCGGATCGTTTCACTGAGTGTGTTCCCGCTAACGTTAGCAATTACTGCCCCCAGCACATCTGTGGCAATAGAATACCTCCACTGGGTGCCTGGTTTATAGAGAAGTGGGACAGACGCGAGGCGCTTCAGGTTCTCTTCAAGCGTGATACCAGACTGATCCATGCCATCAGATACACCAGCCTGCTCATAGGAACCGCCCTCTTCCTGAAAGAAGCGGTAGGTCAGACCAGCAGTGTGCGTCATTAAGTGACGGACAGTCATTGCTGCAGTCTCTCCATTCTCCAGCCGTGGCTTAAAGTCCGGCAGCCACCGGTCTACACGGTCATCCAGCTTCAGGCGATCTTGCGCCACCAGAATCAGGGCTGCCGTAGAGGTAATCGGTTTGGAAACCGAGGCAAGCCGGAACAACGCGTCCTCCCGCATAGGGTGGTTTAGCTCACGGCTAGCATAGCCAGCAGCACGGCTATAGATGAGTTGTCCATCTAACGCTACCTTTATGACAACACCTGCCAGGCGTTTGTCGGTTAGTGTCTCATCAATGACCTTGTCGATCCGCTCCGGAATACGGTTAGGGTTGATTGTGTTCGAATAGGGCATACTCAACATCCTTTCGCATAGTTAAAGCAGCAACTGTCTTCGCTTTACTATTGTAAGTAAAGTATATAAAATAAATTAACTTGAATACATGAGCCGATAAAGGTAAAACCCACATATAACATTTAAAATAAAGGCATTTTATACCGATAATCTTAAAATTAAAGGAGTGGTCAAAAATGGACTCTATTGATAAGCAAATTCTGTTTCATCTTCAAAGTCAGGCGAGAATTTCCATGACAGAGCTGGGGAAAAGCGTGGGCTTGTCTCAGCCCGCAGTAACGGAAAGAGTGAAGCGGATGGAGGAAAGTGGGGTGATCAAGGAGTACCGGACGATCATTTCTCCGGAGAAAATCGGGAAACAGGCAGCTGCCTATATCCTTTTCCACTCCAGAGAGTGTCATGCCTTTCTGGACTTCTGCCGTATCCATCCCGATGTCGTTGAATGCTATCGCATCAGCGGAGAACACAATTATCTGTTAAAAGTCATGTCAGACTCCACTCAGGGTCTTGAGGAGTTTGGAAATCAGTGTGATAAATACGGGAATTATACGATTCTAATCGTCATGTCATCCCCTATTGATCCTAAAAATCTCATTCCTTCGCTGGAAGAAGCAAGCGTAAACCTGCTTAAATAGAAAATAAACAATAGGGCTCTTTAGATCTTGGGGCAGAGTCCCCAGATATTCTCATCAAACTCTAATCTCCCTGCAAAGTCTTTCTCATCAAGGATGGTTTACCCTAAGGGTAATCACATGAACTGGAGGAGAGAGAATATGAGAATGATGTGGAAACGGCTAATCACAAGCGCCTCGCTGGCGGCGGTATTAATGTACATGGGCATAGCGGATGGAGGGAGCGCCGGTGCGCGGCCGCTGACTGAGGCGGACTTTGAATCCGCGCCAGCACAGGCTTCGGTGTCAGCTCCGGCGGCTGCAGTCTCTCTGCAGACAGCGGGGAAGAAGACGGGGACGGGATACTCTTTTGACAAAGGCATTACCCGCGTCAGCCTGCCGGCCGGCACTCAAAGTGTCTCTATTGCCAACACGAACGGAACCATCGAAATTAAGCAGGGCAATGTCAAGGAGATGGAGGTCCATATGACAGTGACCGTCCATCAGGCAACCGCGGAAGAGGCGAAGGCCGTAGCGGACAAGGCGGGGATGAAGGTAAGCAAAGGGGCTGATCTGGAGATTAGAACCTACAGCGAATCTTATGGCAATTGGCGATATCCAAGCCTTGATCTGACGGTTACACTGCCGCAGGGCATGAAGGCCGAGCTTCAGGCAGAGACGGAGAACGGCAATCTTTCTTTGTCAAAAGTTTCTAGTACAGGTAGAATTGAGTTAGCGGCTGTGAACGGAAATATATCTGCTTCCGGCATAGGCAATGCGCTCAAATTACATACGGTGAATGGCAATGTGCAGGTTTCAGAAGCGAAGGACCGCGTAGAAGTCACACTTACCAACGGCAATGTGAAGGCGGAGCAAATTGCCGGAGCCTTGACCCTGAAGGCCACAAACGGGAATTTGTCGGTGAAGGACGCATTGGCTGCTGTAGAAGCGGTCACTGTAGCCGGGAACATTCATGTGAAGAGCCGGAAGGTCGGCGGAGACTGGAAGGTAACTACAGCGGTAGGGGACGTAGAGCTGGCCTGGCCGGGGAATGCCGGAGTCGTGGTCGATGCCGAATCCGCTTTTGAAGAGATTGAAACGGACTTCCCGCTGACAGTGAAGAATCACCGGGCCAGCGGGAAGCTGGGCGCAGGTACGTATCAGATCCGTGCCAAATCTATGGCCGGGTTGTCGCTAATGCAGAACTGATCTTGTGAAGAGGTGGACGAGAGGTTGAAGGAACGCGTATTGGTTATTGAGGATGAGCCTGCCATGATCCGCCTGCTGGAGCTGGAGCTGTCCTATGAAGGTTATGACATTACGGTTGCGTGCGATGGTCTTACGGGTGCCGGGCAAGCGCTGGGGGAGCATTTTGACATCATTCTGCTCGATTTGAATCTGCCGGGCATCAGCGGAATAGAAGTATGCAAGCGGGTACGCGCGGTGAAGCAGACTCCAATTATTATGCTGACTGCCAGGGACACGGTCAGTGACCGTGTCCGGGGACTGGACACCGGGGCGGATGATTATGTGCCGAAGCCCTTCGCCATCGAAGAGCTGCTGGCCCGCATGCGTTCCCTGCAGCGCAGGCTGCACGCCGCAGAAGCCGGAGATGAGGTCCTGCATGCCAAGGATCTGATACTGGACAGGGCTGCGCACCGGGTCAGCCGCGCCGGGCGCGAGATTGAATGCTCACAGCGCGAATTCGAGCTGCTGCACTGCCTGCTGGTCCATAAGAACCGGCTGATGAACCGTGAGGCACTGCTGAACCTGGTCTGGGGCTACTCGTATGAAGGCGAGACGAATGTGGTGGATGTCTATATCCGGTATGTGCGTATGAAGGTGGATGAAGGCTTCAGCGAGAAGCTGATTCATACGGTCCGGGGCAGCGGCTATATTCTGAGAGACTGAGGTGAGCGAATGAAGCCATGGACGTTCTCCCGTAAAGTCAGCGCTTCGATTGCGCTCACTGCACTGGCCGTTGCGGCGGTGGTCAGCGGATTTGTCTATATTACCTTCAAACATTGGACAGACAGCCAGGAGACCCGGCTGCTGGATGCCAAGCTTAGACAGTTTGAGCTGCGGGTCGGAGAGGTGGAGTTCTTGCCGTCCCTGCTTCAGCCCGGATTGGGCAAGGGTAGCGGTGCAGCGGCTTTTTTGAAGCCGGATTTCTCTGTCTTTGCCCCTGAGCTGGATAAAGGGCAGGTTCTGCAAATGCTGGATGCACGCGGGCGTGTGCTCGCAGAAGCGGGCGAAGGTGAACCGGCGCCCGGTTCAGATGTTTACAGCGCAGAGAAGGAGCTGTCCTTGCCCGTGTATGGCCTTGTCCGGCTGCAGCTTACGGACAGCGGGCAATCACGCAGCGCCACCGCCGAGAAGGAGGTGGGCAGACTGCTGCTGCTGGGTCTGCTGCTGGCTGCCGGAATGGCTGTGCTTGCAGGGGGAATCGTCTCCCGTTCAGCGCTGAAGCCGATTCGCAGCATGATTGGTGAAGTGCGCAGCATCGGGACGAACAGTCTGTCCCGGCGGCTGCATGTCCCTGCTGCCCAGGATGAGCTCCAGCAGTTGGGCGAGACCTTCAACGGGTTCCTGCATAAGCTGGAGGTTTCCTTCGACCAGCAGCGCCGCTTCATTGCCGATGCTTCCCATGAGCTTAAGACACCGCTGGCCATTATTGAAGGCCATACGCATATGATCCAGCGCTGGGGCAAGCAATCGCCGGAGGTGCTGGATGAGTCGCTGGCGTTCATGATGGATGAGACGCGGAGGATGAAGCAGCTGATCTCCCAGCTACTTCTGCTTGCGGAAGCAGAGGCGGAGGCGCTGGCCCCGGAGGGCGGAGAAGAAGCCTGCAATCTGAAGTCCGTGCTGAACGAACTGCTGCCTCAGACTGTTCATGTTAATCCGGGGGTGCGGCTTGATTATGACGGCGGCTCTGGTGAACAGGCGCTGCCCATCCGGATGCCTGGCAGCGCCTGCTATCAGGTGCTCCGCAACATCGTGGAGAATGCACTGAAATATACGCCTGAAGGCGGAGCAGTAAGAATCGGGCATTCCCGTTCAGACGACGGGAGGGTGATCCTGGCCGTAGCCGATACTGGAATCGGAATATCCGCTGAGCAGCTGCCGCATATCTTCGAGCGCTTCTACCGTACGGAAGCTTCACGCAACCGCTCGCAGGGCGGCTCAGGCCTGGGACTGGCCATTGCCAAGGCAATCATGGAGCGGTATGGCGGCTCCATCGCCATCGACAGCACGCCGGGACAAGGTACAACCGTAACGCTGATGTTTGCAGGAGCATAAGCGGGCGGTGGGATGAGTAAGGTCTATTCAACGAATCAATAACCTGATGTAGCAGAGTGAATTAAAATATTAATATTCCTTGACTGGAATATTCCGATTGGGGTATATTGTAATTGTACACCACCAATAAATAATACAAGCTTTACTAAAGGAACATCTGAAATGGACACAACGACATTTAGCGCACTTGCCGAACCGACCCGCCTGCGGATGGTAGAGATTCTGAAGGACGGGCCGCTGAGCGTAGGCGATATTGCTGAGCGTCTGGAGCTGCGGCAGCCTCAGGCTTCGAAGCATTTGCGCGTACTGCTGGAAGCCGGACTGGTTGAGGTAGAGGCGGCGGCGAACCGCCGGAATTACAGGCTGCGTACAGAGCCGCTGGAGGCTATGGATGCTTGGCTGGAGGCCTATCGTAAGCTGTGGAGTGAACGCTTCGACAATCTGGATGAGTATCTCCGGAAGCTGCAATCCAAAGACAATTCATGATTATCAGGAGGGATTAGCAATGTCCAGCAAAATGATTTCGAGAGTAGAAGGTCTTGAACTGGTTCTTGAACGTGTATTCGATGCACCGCGTGAGCTTGTATTCAAAGTATTCTCCGAGGCTGAGCATCTGAAGCAGTGGTGGGGCCCGCGCGGCTGGATCGTTCCCTTCTGCAGCGTTGATTTTCGTCCGGGCGGCGTCTGGCACTACTGTATGAAATGTGTGGATGAGAAGCAGGGTGACTTCTTCGGCATGGAATCCTGGGGCAAAGGGGTCTACCATGAGATCACCGACGGCGAGAGTTTTGTCTATACCGATTACTTCTCGGATGCCGAAGGCAACGAAACCGAAGGCATGCCGTCCACGCTGGTCAGCATGTTCTTTGAAGAATACGATGGGAAGACGAAGCTGGTGAGCCGGTCGAAATACGATTCCGCGGAAGCGCTCAAGACGGTGATGGATATGGGGATGGAGCAGGGGATTACCGAAACCTGGGACCGCCTCGAGGAGCATCTGCAAGCGATTCAGTAACCGGACGGGCAGCGGAGCAGATAAGTGTAGTAAGAGCGATAATACGAAGAGGCTGTTTCCTTGCCGGATGTCGGCGGGGGATGGTCTCTTTTTTGAAAATACAGATTTATATATTGGGGGTATATCCCAAGCCTATGTTTAGACCTGTCCATTCAGGGTGAATGGGTAATAGCGATTTAACTGACTGCAAGCAGTCCGGCAGCGATCGGGTACGGGCTTATTTGCAGTGTCACAATGGGGAGGCCGAAGGCATGGATGAGGAGTTGCTGGCACAGCTGAAACGCTGGCATGAAGATAATGAGTATCAGCAGATTGTGGACCGCATTCAGGAGATTCCGCCGGATGCAAGAGATTATGAGACTATCAGCCAGTTAGCCAGAGCCTACAACAACCTGGAATATTACGGGGAGGCATTGGAGCAGCTGCTCAGTATTGCGGGGGAGGGCGGGAATGATCCGCTGTGGCATTTTCGCATAGGGTATTCCTATTATTGTCTGAAACAGTATGAACAGGCTATAAGCGCATTTGAACAGGCGGACCAACTGGCTCCCGGGGATGGGGATACCCACATGCTGCTGAAGTGGAGCCGCAGCGGCGCGCAGCGGGAGAAGCGGGAGCAGGCAAGGCGTGCCGCAGCGCTGCGTGCCTCTAATGCACAGGGGGATGCGGACGGAAGAGAGCTGAACTCTTTCATCGAATACTGCGCGGATTTCTGGGAGGACAGCGACTATGCCCGGAAGGAGTATGTGTCGGCGCCGCCTAGTGACGAACTGATTGCTTCTGTGGAGCAGGAGCTGGGCTATAAGCTGCCGTCTTCTTACATCGCGATGATGAAGCAGCAGAACGGCGGGATTCCCCGCAACACCTGCTTCCCGGTGGAGGAATCCACCTCCTGGGCTGAAGATCATATCGCAATATCGGGAATTGCCGGTATCGGCCGGGACCAAAGCTATGCCCTCTGCGGCGATCTCGGCAGCCAGTTCATGATCGAGGAGTGGGGATACCCCGATATTGGAGTGGTTATTGGGGACTGTCCGTCTGCAGGCCACGATGTGGTGATGCTGGATTACCGCTACTGCGGGCCGGAGGGAGAACCCGAGGTCATTCATGTGGACCAGGAGAACAACTATGAAATTACGTTCCTGGCCAAGGATTATGAGACCTTCATCCGCGGGCTGGTGAGCGAGGAGGTCTATGATACATCGGAGGAAGATAAGCAGGACGATCTGCGGAAGGTAGCCGCCGGGCAATTCTCTCCTCTGCTTCAGGAGCTATGCGATAAAGTCACCGGAGTGGACAACATAGAGGGGATCATCCGCAGCATCTGCACCGCCATCGTTGAAGAGAAGGGTCATTTCTCTCTTCATGCAGACGAACGCTCGACCTTGATGTATGATCTGCAGTTCTGGCTGTACACCAGCGCCTATCCGCAGACGAACCGTGACCAATATCTTGAGGACTATTCGAAAATAATCGCGTTCGGCGGAGAATTCAGCACAGGCGGATACGCCCCGGGCTTCATCTCCGACTGGCTGGATGAACGGGTGCGGCAGGGAATGATCGTGGAGAGTGAGGGAGCACTGCGGTTCACGGATATAGCAGAGGAACAATTGCTTGAAAAGCTGAAGGAGGCGGAAGCCACGGAAGCTGTGGATGTTAAGCCTTTTATTATAGTAGAGCAGGAGAATGGCGGGAAATCTGTGATTCTGAACGTGGGCAGCTACAAGGCCGAAGTGTTTGCTGCGCGGGAAGAAGAGGGATTCGAAGGCAATGGATATGACTGGGGCTCTCTGGCTGCGGTATTCCTGGAAGAACAGATGCCTGAACTGGCCGGAATCATCCGGTTTGACCCGGAGGCCGGTATGTTCTGCGCGTATGCCTCCGATGGAGCTGCGGTCGTAGCCTTCGCCTCCGCATTCAAGCGGGCTTGTGAGGACGACGTATTGATCCGGGATCTATTCTCGCGTGCGGAGCTGGATTAAGCGGGGCGCTTGACCGGCATATAGAAACGGGGACTGCCGTTTTATAGGACAGTTCCCGTTTTATTTGTACCATGCGCCAAGGAAGGGTTAAGCGAGTCCCGCCAGCCAAGGCGACAGTAGGATAGAATCGCTCGTATTGATAGATTGGCCTGTTGTAAATCCCGTGAGGTTCTGTGATCTGAAATTAATCGGCGGTGCTGCCAGCCCGGAGGTGCCTGTGCTCCGGCCTCCGAGGTTGGAGCCGTTAACCTGGTTGTAGACAGCAAGATGATACGTAATATTCCCCGATAACGTCAGAGGTGCCGTCAGCGGCAGAATGAATATTCCAGCTTGTAAAGTGGTTGCTACAGTGTACAGTGGTTACTCCAATAACTGTAGACTGGTTAGTACTGGTCGGCTGCAGTACAGCCATCTGAAAAATACCCGTAGAGCCTAGTTGAGTAACGTAAGCAGCAAGCCTGTTGATCGTTATTTGCGATCCGCTGAATGCGAGCGCCCCGATAGCCTCATTATTTCCGCCCCCGGCATTAAATGGGATCTGGGTGTTGAGATCCCCGATTTTCAGCGTCTCGATGAATCCTGAGCCTGCACCCGTTATACCCGTTGAACCCGTTGCGCCTGCCGGTCCGGTCGCACCAGTGGCCCCGGTCGCACCAGTAGCCCCGGTAGCCCCGGTAGCCCCGGTAGCGCCAGTAGCTCCGGGCGGTCCGGCATTTCCCGGCAAGCCCATAAGGCCCATCGCCCCGGTCGCACCGGTAGCCCCGGGAGGCCCGGCAGCTCCCGGTAAACCCATAAGACCCATCGCCCCAGTAGCGCCAGTAGCTCCGGTTACACCCATCAAGCCCATTAAGCCCATAGCCCCCATGAGTCCCATCTCACCCATAGCCCCCATCGAACCCATGAGTCCCATCGAGCCCATCAATCCCATCGTCCCTGTAGCTCCGGTCGCCCCGGTCGCTCCGGTTACGCCCATGAGTCCCATCGCGCCCATAAGCCCGATGCTGCCCATCGCCCCGGTCGCTCCAGTCGCCCCCATGAGTCCCATCGCCCCGGTCGCTCCGGTTACGCCCATGAGTCCAATCGAGCCCATAAGCCCGATGCTGCCCATCGGGCCGGTCGCCCCGGTCGCCCCCATGAGTCCAATCGAGCCCATAAGCCCGATGCTGCCCATCGGGCCGGTCGCTCCGGTCGCCCCCATGAGTCCAATCGAGCCCATAAGCCCGATGCTGCCCATCGGACCGGTCGCTCCGGTCGCCCCCATGAGTCCAATACTGCCCATGAGCCCGATGCTGCCCATCGCTCCGGTCGCCCCGGTCGCACCCATAGCGCCAATACTGCCCATGAGCCCGATGCTGCCCATCGCGCCCGTGGCCCCGGTCACGCCCATTGCTCCAATGTTGCCCATAAGCCCGATGCTGCCCACCGCGCCCGTGGCGCCTGTCGCGCCCATGGCTCCAATGTTGCCCATAAGCCCGATGCTGCCCATCGCACCCGTCGCGCCTGTCGCGCCCATAACTCCTATACTGCCCATGAGTCCTACAGCGCCAGTGGCTCCCTGCATCCCCATTGCAGCCATGTTTTGCATGAGTTCCATCATACTCATTGCGCCCGGTGAAGCGGCTGTCACGCTTGGCGGGTACTTAGCGTTTTGGGAGGCAGAATCTCCTTTAGCACTTCGTTTCCCTTTTAACATCCTGCTTTTTTTCAGATATCTTTTGTATTTGTAGGTTGTAGTGCTGTAGAGCGGAAGCTTTATCCGTTTTCGTTTGAATTGCTGCATCTTCAGCTTTCTGTGCTTATTTGCATCCGACTTATTCACGTTATCCCACCTTCTGCCGGTCAGGTTTATACATAACCACTCGGGCTTCTGTATAACGTATGAGGGCTAATGTGGAATGGAGTAGACGTATGCCTCGTGGATTCCGGTTTCTTTTTACAATGGTACAATCGCTTTGAATTCCTCCAGCCTGCAACCGCAACTTCTCCATTAGTCTTAATGGAGTGCACACATCAGAGAGTGAATCGATGGAGGGTGAGGCAACCCCTTCTCTTCTGTCTGAGTTGCAAGTTCACTCTACAATGGAGGTAATTACATGCTAACAAGGTTCAAGCTTCACAAGCTCGCGGTGTACTTACTGATTCTGGCTTTACTGGCGGTTCCGGTTCCGCTGGGTAATGTTACATCTGCTGCGGCACAAATTTCAGCACACGATTTACCAAAATGGTTTTCACTAGTTTAAATCTGGCGCTATACTAGGAGGGATAATGATCATTTATAACGAATTTTAGGTAAAAAGGAGTGAGTGAATGACAATCAAAGCGGTTCTTTTTGATCTGGATGGAACACTGCTGGACCGTGACTTATCACTATTAGAGTTTGTCAGAGATCAATACGACCGTTACCCGGAGTTTCAGATCGTTAATAAAGAAAGTTTTGTTAAGCGGTTCATCGAACTTGATAATCATGGTTACATGTGGAAGGACAAAGTTTATCAGCAGATTATAAATGAATTCTCTATTCAAAACATGGAATGGACGTTACTTTTAGAGGATTACATAAGAAATTTCCAAATGTATTGTATAGGTTTTCCGAACTTGTTAAGCATGCTTACTGAGTTGAAGAACAATAACATAAAGTTAGCACTGGTATCAAACGGTTTTGGACAATTCCAATATGATAACTTCAAAGCGCTACACATCGAACATTTATTTGATGAGGTATTAATACCAGAATGGGAAGGGCTACGAAAACCCGATAAAGCAATCTTCAACCGTGCATTGGCAAAACTTGATATAGCCGCCGAGAATGCCCTTTTTGTTGGAGATCATCCTGATAACGATATACGGGCAAGCCGTGATGTTGGAATGAAGGCAGTCTGGAAACGAAATAAACAATTTGAAACTGTTGTTGATGCTGATGCTGTTATTAACAATTTAGAGGAATTAATCAATATCGTATTATATAACGCAACTTGATCAGCGTAAGTACTCTTCGAATACGTTCTCCAATTCTTTGTACAAGCTCTGACTTGGATTCATCTGGCATCTTGGCTCACCCCATGGAGTAGATATTTCTTATTTAGTATTTTTTTCTCCAGAGATATCCAGTGCAGCAATCACTTCCAGATTAATCTTTGTCAGTGCTGCTATTTCTTCTGTGCTCCTACAACTAATCAGAGTCATATGTTCATCTAAGGCCTTACGGCGGTCGGTATCATCCTCGAAACGGAAAATTTCTTCAGCTGGAATTTGAAAGGCAGCTATTATTTTCTCCAGTGTCTCCAAAGAAATGTTGCGGTCCCCTCGTTCAACCCCGCCGATATAACTGTAATGAAGTGATGCTACTTCCGCCAGTTGTTCCTGGGTCCATCCTTTGGCTTTTCGAAGCTCACGTATCCGACTTCCTACACTTTCTGGTAAATTCACGGGATCACCTCAGATATGCTCAATCCTCAAAAGCTCGCCGTACCTCTCTAACAATCTTATTCAAAGTGTTTATTTGCTTAACACTCAACTCACTAACAGTAACCGCATACTCATCAATGGCTCCCCGCTGCGCGGCTTCGACCTCATTAAGATCATCAATATTATGAAAAAGTTCCAACGGTTGAATTTTCAAAGCGACTACTATCTTCTCCAGTGTATCTATAGAAAAATTCCGTTCCCCACGTTCTACGGCCCCTATGTATGCATCATCCAAGTTGGAGAGTTCTGCTAACTGTTGTTGTGTTAGTCCTTTTGCTTTTCTTATAGCTCGAATTCGATCTCCGACAGTATTCCGTAAGTCTGTCATAGTAATCACCTTTTCCAAAGGTTAAGAGGGCAAAATACTACTAGCGGTGAGAAGAAACCCATTATCGATATTAAGCGGGGAGTTATAATCTTTGTAGCATTTTTAAAGGTCGTGCTTCTTCTCTTCCCAATCCAAAACCGACTTTAGTACACTAAGCGCCATCTCCTGGTCTGCTGATGGACGTTCAATAAGTAACTCTACAATTTGACTAATTGCATCCTTCTGCTTCATGGGTCCAATGTAACGGAACAATTCCTCTAATGATATACCCAGACCTCCAACTACTTTTTCCAAAGTCTCAAGCGTAAGGTTCTTCTCTCCACGTTCTACTTGTCCCACATAATTCGTATGTAAACCTGACCGTTCTGCAAGCTGCTCTTGCGAAAGGTTTATTTCTTTGCGTACTCTTCGAATACGTTCTCCAATTCTTTGTACAAGCTCGGACTTGGATTCATCTGGCATTTTGGCTCACCTCATGACAAGCTTAACTGAGTAAACATGCCTTATTAACACTCTATAAATTGTATTTGACTTTAAAATGTTATTTATAGATAATTAATGTGTCTTCCATTATTTCCTTTTAGTTGAATAAAATACACGCTTAAAAGAAATATTAGGACTTTATTCCACCGAACGAAGGAGGCCCCACCCGTGCGCCCTTCCATTCTGAAATCACTGAATCCGGAGATTATCATTGAAATGATAGAAATGGCTTACCGCTTCGAGGAATGGGACAAGATGCTGGATGCTGCCGGGATTCTGTATAGCTATGCGCAGTGCGTCTATGAGGAGCGTCAGTATCATAAGGCCAAAAAGCTTCCCGTACCCCTTCTGGGTACAGCGCGTCCGCTGGTCTACTACTTCGGGTTCAGTCATCTAATGCAGGGCATTGCCTTTCAGAAGCAGGAGAAATATGGTGAGGCCAGGGAGACTATATACCGCTATGCCGAGCTTGGCTGGATGGAAGACTTGGGGCTGGAGGGGCTGGCGATTGCCGAGGAGTTCAGAGGTCTGGCGCGTGCCAACCTGATATGGTGGAGATTCTGTCCGGAAAAACAGAATTTCTGGAGGAGTATACCCGGTTCTTGCAGGATAATCCAGAGGAGCTGCTGCCAGGTCTCGGTGTAATTTTACAGGCTGCGGTTCAGTATGGGCTTGATGTCGATGATCTGCTGTATAGATTCGCGGAATAGAGCGCCGGAGGCGCTGGACTGGACGATGCATTCTTTAAGGCTGGCCCACCAGTCCAGGCATGACGGCAACTTCAAACGCTGTCTGGCGTTGTTCGAATCACTGCGTGAGGAAGTGACGATAGAAGAGGAGCGGCGGTATCATGAGGTACTGGCAGCGTGTCTGGGACAGGTTGTTATGGAGCTTCCAGAACTTCCGCATGCGGGAGTCTAGAATCAGACCGTCTTCTTCTTCTGCACAAGAAAGATCAGCCCGCCAACCAAAAACCCGCTGATTACCCCGGCTAATATGGATTTAAGGATACTGATTACAATATCTGTAGCCGTGCTGTCAGGAGTTGCCGTCAGATTCACAATAAACAGCAGGCTAAACAGAACAGATGTAATCAGGAAAGATTTTGAGGTAAGAAATCGTTTCATGGTTCTCCTCCGTTTCAGGTGCAATCCTTTTCAATCAGTTTAATATTACCATAATTATCCTACAAAACCACGACACACAGCTGTCCGGTTTCCAACGTTATACTGGGCTTATCTCAGATGACAAGGGGCGAACAAGCGAATATGAGCGAAATCATCAGACATGATGTGAACAAGGACTATGCGTATTCAGGTTTTGTTGAAGCGGGGGATTTCATCTTCCTCAGCTTTTGTGTGGGCAATGTAGGCGGAACGGTGGAAGAGCAGGTAGAAGGTGCGCTGAATGATATGAGGGACCGTCTGGGGCAGGTGGGTCTTACGCTAACAGATGTGGTGAAGATGGATATTCTGCTGCGGGATGTATGGGATATTCCGGTCATGGAAGAGGTGTTCAAGCGCAGATTCCAAGGCAATTATCCGGCACGCAAAACCATATCCACCGAGTTCGCGCATATTGGCGGCCCGGATGGACTTAAGGTTCAGATCGACGGTGTGGCGTATCGTTCACGCGCGTAGTGCTTGGAGGTTAAGAAGAAGATGCCTCAAGCCAAATAGCAGCCCCTCCTGTCAGAGTGAGCTGCTGTTTGGGATACCCAATCCTTACGGCTTCAAAAGCACCCGATGAACACCCTGGCTTCCTCCCGGTGCGGTTCCGAGATATAAATATCCTCCCTGGCTTACGGCAGTGGTGATGCCATACAAGGTTCCTTCAGGATCATGCCAGCTGTTCACAAGCTCTCCTTCGGGTCCATATTCTGCGACAAGTCCGTGCTTCACCGGCGCACTTGCTCCATTTAACAAGGCCTGCGGAACTTTGGACATCGTCGCTGCTACCCAGGGATGACTATGCATGTAATCGGCAAAAGCCAGACGGGTTGTGAATACCCCCACCCAGAAATGTCCCTGAGCATCGCGGGTGATATTGTCTGGAAACCCCGCCAGGTTCTCCGCAAAAATATCAGAGGTGCCTTGTTTGGGCCCCTTCAGCCAATACCTTGTCAGCTGGTAATGGTACGATTCAGCAACAAGCACGAAATCTTCTTCAGCAGACAATACGACTCCGTTGGCGAAATATAAATCCTTCAGCAGAACGGTTGTCTGTTTGGTCTGCGGATCATATTTCAACAACCGTCCATGCGGTTTGTTCTCGGCAATTTCTTTGAACATGACCTTACCATAGTTAGAGGTATCGGAGAAATAGACCGATCCGTCTTGCGCGATGTCCAGCTCGTTCGCCAGATAGATCGGTCCTCCATCTACTTCAGTGGCCAATACTTCAATCTTTCCATTCGGGTCGATCGACAGCAGCCCCTTCTGAATATCCGCCACAATCAAATTTCCGTCAGCATCGAATTTCAGCCCGTTAGGTGTTCCCTGGGTATCGGCGAACACTTCGGCTGGCTGCGCCTTGCCTTCCGCATCGAAGGCCACTCTGTAGATTGTGCCGTCAGAGTCGCCTGTATACAGCCGCCCCGTAGAATCAAAAGTGATAAATTCCGGGAACTTCGCGCGGTCTGTCACAAGCTCTGCGGAGCTAAGCTTGCTGTTCTCTTTCCAGGGACCCTCCTTCTCAAAAGAAGGGGCGGCAGGTGCAGACCATTCAGCAGGCTCTACCGGGGCAGGCATCAGCAGGAATCCGGCTATTCCCAGCACAATTACCCCGAGCAGGATCAAGCCCCATCTGCGAATGTGTTGACCGGTGGAACGTTTACGTGGATTGGTTTCTGTAGACATTATAGATCCTCCTTAGGGTGTGTGGGGCGAAGCATACCACCGACCAGCCGCAGACTTTGTCTGCGGGTCATGAACCGGGTAATCTGGGCACTCAGGTAATTGCGGAGTCCCGGAACAATGTACTGTTTCCCTCTGGCCATAGCGCGCAGTGTAAGGGCCACTACCCGCTCCGGTGAGTCCTTCGCGCCGCCGACAGAAGCATCCTCCGTACCCACCACGTTGAAGAAATTGGTCTCCGTCGAGCCTGGACACAGGGCGAAGAATTGTACGCCGCGATTACGATTCTCCCACCACAGGGCGTCGGTAAAGGACAAGACAAAAGCTTTGGTCGCCCCGTAGACGGCCATATAAGGCAGCGGCTGAAAGCCTGCGGTAGACGATACATTGATCACAGCGCCTGCCCCTCTGTGGAGCATTCCGGGAAGGAATAAATGAGTCATATCGACTACAGCGGTGACGTTGAGCATCACTTCTTCATGCTGGCGTTCGCCGGAGACCTCCTCAAACAGGCCATGGGTAGCAAACCCCGCATTGTTAACCAGCAGATCGATACTCAGGCCAAGCTGTTGGCATTGCTGGTACAGATCTCCGGCAGCGCCTTCGAGCGATAGATCCAGGGGAATGACCCGGCACTGGACTCCATGGCTGCGCGTCAATTCCGCTGCGAGCGCATCGAGTTTGCTTTTGGTTCTGGCTACAAGCACCAGATGACTGCCTTCCTTGGCTAATTGTCTTGCGAACTGTTCACCGATTCCCGAAGAAGCTCCAGTGATCAGTGACCATTTCCCTTTAGTATTCATAGTTTCTACTCCTCTGTTACAATGTTTTGTTATGGAAACAACGTTACCGGATTCGAAAAAAATATGACCGATCTTAGCGGCCGTAATGTCCGTTCTCAATGGCATAAGTCCGTTCTCAGCGGTATGAATACAATTGGTAACGGTGTTTCCTATGTGAATCATAGTAACCAAAATGACACAACTGTGTCAACTCATTTTTTTCAGCGTGAAGGTTCAATTGACAACCTATGTTCAAATGTTTAGAATTCCTGTTAGAACCCGGCAACTCTGTTGCTGGTCAATAACATGATAACCGGATGAAGGTGATTCTTATCAGTACCGAAGACAAACCCACACCCTCCACGGGGCGGGTATTAAAAACATATCAGGAAGCCCGTCTGCAAAATACGGAGAATCTCCGTAAGCTTGTGGTGGATGCCGCCGCTGCCATTCTGCAGGAAGAGGGGCCGGAGGCCGTCACTGTGCGCAGAGTATCGCAGAAGATGGGCTGCTCCACCAAGATCATTTACAGTTTGTTTGTCAATAAAGAGGGACTGGCCCAGCAATTGTATCTGGAGGGCTGCAAACTGCTGGCCCAGCGTTTTGAAGAAGTGCCGCCATCATCGGATTTGCTGCAGCATTTGCTGGATCTGGGCGAAGCCTTCTGGCAGTTTGGACAGGACTACGCCAGCTACTATAAGCTGATGTTTGGGGGGGCTTTTGCCGAGTTCAAGCCGGATGCGGAGAGTATGCAGGGCACGATGACAGCCATACACCGTCTGCTGGTTCTAATCAGCACTGCCCAGGAACAAGGACAGATTTCGGATCAGGAAGAGACGGGGACCCTGGTCAGCACGATATGGGCATCGCTGCATGGTGTAATCCACCTGTATATGGGCGGGTTCCTTGGTGATGTAGAGGCAGCCCATACCATATACAGACAAACAATGGGTTTGCTGTCTGAGTCCTTGTTTGCGTCATCAAGCCGGGGTAGAGGAGCGAACAAGGGATGATTGCACTAATCTTGGCTGCGGGGTACGCGACCCGCCTCTATCCGTTAACCCGGGACACACCCAAGCCGCTGCTCCCTGTTCAAGGGAACCGGACGATTCTGGATCTGCTGATAGGTCGCCTGGAGGTGCTGGAGGACATCACGGAGATTCTCATTGTGACGAATGACCGTTTCGTTCATGCTTTTGGGCAGTGGCATCAGCAGTATCGGGGATCGAAGCCGATCCGTATTCTGAATGACGGTACTTCCTCCCCGGAAGGACGTTTAGGTGCAATTGGCGATATCCAATATGTGCTGGAGCGGGAGCAGCTGCAGGAGGATCTGCTGGTACTGGCAGGAGACAATGTGCTGGGATTCGGCCTTGAGGGGTACTTGGAGTATTTTCACAAGGTGGGTACCGACTGTATTCTTGTCCGTAAGGTAGATGATCTGGCAGAGCTTCGCAGTATCGGCGTGGCGGAGCTGGATGCGCAGATGCGGGTCCTGTCGCTGGAGGAGAAGCCGCAGGAGCCGCGTTCCAACATCGGCGTGTTTGCCCTCTATATCTACAAGCGGACTACCCTGCCGCTGATCTCCCGCTATCTTGCCGAGGGAGGCAACCCGGATGCGCCGAGTTATTTCCCGGAGTGGCTGCATTCCCGCCAGGAGATGCGGGCCTATTATACGGAGGGGACGATCGATGATGTCGGCACCCCGGAGGCGTATGCGGAGATGCGGGCCAGACTGGGCGCGGGCGGGGATAAGGCATCTTACTGAACTTAATAGCAGAAAAAAGGCTGTCCGGGAAGGTAGTAATACCCTTGGACAGCCGTTTTTGTATTTAACTGTAGTCCGGTGCTGCGAGTTTAGCTGCCAGCCGCAAGACTTCTGATCCGCTCCGGATCACTGCTGCACAGCACCTCAAGATTCGCCGTAATCTTCTCCGGGCTCCAGTCCCACCATTTCAGCTCCAGCAGCAGCCGGATCAGTTCATCGCTGAAGCGCTGCCGCAGAATCCGGGCCGGATTGCCCCCGGCGATATGGTACGCGGGAACGTCCTTGGTGACAGTAGCATTAGCGGCGATGATCGCCCCGTCGCCAATCGTCACGCCCGGCATGATTGTAGCATTCTGGCCGATCCAGACATCGCTTCCGATAACGGTATCGCCTTTGTAGGGCAGATCCGCCAGCTCAGGCGTCGCCTGCTCCCAGCCGCCGCCCATAATATTGAACGGGTAGGTGGTCACCGAGCCCATCCGGTGGTTGGCCCCATTCATAATGAATTCGGTACCGCGGGCGATGGCGCAGAATTTGCCGATGATCAGCTTGTCCCCGATGAACTCATAATGATGGGTAACCCGGCTCTCGAAGGATACCGATTCGTCAGGGTCATCATAGTAGGAGAAATCTCCCGCAATAATGTTGGGACGTGTGATTGTATTTTTGATGAAACGGACTTGCCTGATATGGGGATTGGGATGGACCTCGTTCGGGTTAGGGCCAATAGAATGCATAGAGTCACACCTTTCTTGGATAAATGGGCAGTCGAGCCATAATTTAATTCTAGCTATAGTATAGTCCAATCCGGACTCCAGTTCTTACATACCTTATGAGAGACTGGTAGTTTTTAATCTCTGATTACAAGGGAGGATTCGCTAGAATGGCTATTCTGTCAACAGGACCTATTGAAAATAATGAAGTGAGCGGTGTCAGGCCTACTGTGCAGGTGACGGTTAAGATCGATAACCGGAACGCGGTGAATCCGTCCGCTATTCTGATCCAAGGGTACAATCTAATCCTCACAAGGACGCTATATGTGAGCGAGCTTATTACGGTTTCCCCGGACGAGGTGATTACAAGAAATTATTTTGCCGATCTGGATGCCTATGAATTTGTCTTTACAACGGAAGGTCTTGCCGAATTGCAGACGGAAACCTCAGTGTGGGGTAAAAATTCAGCCGGGCAGCTGGTTACCGCCCACCGTCTTGTCTCAGCCGAGCTGCTAGGTGCTGAAGAGGGGGGAGTCACAGGCTCCGTCAACCGTATCTATGTTGCCAATTTCAACAGCAATGATGTTTCTGTGATCAACGGCGCAACAAATGCGGTGATCGCAGTCATCCCTGTAGGTGTGAGTCCTGCAGGAGTCGCGGTGAACCCGTTAACCAACCGCATCTATGTTGCTAATTTGAACAGCGATAACGTATCCGTTATCGACGGAGTAACCAATATGGTGCTGGCCACCGTTCCTGCGGGGGACGGAGCAGGCGGAGTTGCGGTCAATACGGCTACCAATGCCATCTATGTTGCGAATTTTAATGATAATACGGTCACTGTCATTGACGGATTAACCAACACTGTGGTGACTACCATTATTCCCGCTGGCGGTTCTCCTTTTCCAACGGGAATCGGCGTGAATTCATTAACCAATACTATTTATGTAGCTGAATTCAACTCGGATATTGTTACCGTCATTGACGGGGCTACGAATACGGTTATTACACAGATTCCCGTGCAGGTGAACCCGTTCCGGGTGGGTGTTGATCCCTTGACGAACCGGATTTATGTCTCGAACCTAACCAGCAACACCGTTTCCGT
Organism: Paenibacillus sp. FSL H8-0259; assembly: GCF_037963255.1. Lineage (NCBI taxonomy): Bacteria > Bacillati > Bacillota > Bacilli > Caryophanales > Paenibacillaceae > Paenibacillus > Paenibacillus sp. FSL H8-0259. The sequence goes on along the minus strand of NZ_CP150147.1, from coordinate 8,058,246 downwards.
GATTGATGGAGCAACCAATACGGTGATAACTAACGTACCCGTCGGTACGACTCCGGGTGAATTGGGAGTGAACATCTCTACCAATGCCATCTATGTACCGAACCGGGATGACGACAATGTATCGGTGATTGGCGGATTAACCAATACGGTGATTACTACCATTCCGGTGGGGAATAACCCTAATGGTGCAGGCGCTAATCCATTGACGAACCGTATCTATATTACTAATCAGGATGATAACACGGTATCGGTTATTGATGGGGTCACCCAGGCTGTAATAAGCGTTATTCCGGTTGGTGCGCGTCCGTTCTCCGTCGGTGTCAATCCGTAGGCGTTCATCATCTTACCGCAGGGGGTGAAGGATATGATAGAAATAAACTCGGCAGAAGACATTATGATCCAGCTGTCTGGCATGGACCAAGTGAATTCTGAAGCCCGGATCTACGTTCCCGGATTAGGTGAATTCACGATTGTATTGCAGAAGAAAGAGGAACGCATGGCTGAAGATCCGGGCCGCAGCAGCGGGGCTGAAGCAGATGAACGTATAATGCCGGCAGCGGGATTAACAAGGAACCCTTATCTTTAGAGATAATCAGTAAATGAGCCTCTTCCGGTAAGGGAGAGGCTCATTTACTGGGAATATAAGATGGGTATGCTTGTCGCAACCCTCAAGGCAGCTGCACATAGAACGTCGTTGACTCTCCTATCACACTCTTCGCGTAAATCTTCCCTTTGTGCTGATCGACGATCGACCTCGCGATAGCCAGACCCAGGCCGTAGCCGCCCTGCTTGCGGGCTCTGGAAGTGTCCGTCCGGTAAAAGCGGTCAAAGATCCGCGTCAGATGCTCGGCAGCGATGCCTTCCCCGGTATTCGAGACGGAGAGGAGGACATCGTTATTTTGCTTTTTGAGTAAGATGGTTACAGCGCCCTTAGGATTCGTATATTTCACTGCGTTGTCCAGCAGAATCATCACCACTTGCTTAATCTGTTCGCTGTTCCCCAGTACGGTAAGCTCCGGTTCGATGTTGTAGTCGAAGGAGATATTCTTCTCGAAGATAACAGCCTCCATGGTCAGAATAATATTCTCTACCGCATCGCTCATATTGAACTTGCTGTGGATCATGCCTGTCCGGGAATCATCCATCTCTGTCAGGTACAGCAGGTCGTTGGTCAGCCGGGTCATGCGCTCCGTCTCTGACTTAATATACTGCAGCCACTTCGCCTGATTGCGGATCGTATCGTCACTGTTGGAGAGCAGCACATCCGCGTTGGTGTTGATGATCGTCAGCGGCGTCTTCAGCTCATGCGAGGCATCGGCGATGAACTGCTTTTGCTTGTCGAAGGCCTCCCGGACCGGCGCGATCGAGCGGTTCGCGAAGAACCGGCTGGTGAAATAGAGAATGATCAGCATCAGCAGGCCGACAGCTGTGAAGGTGTAAATCAGGTTGGTCAGGATCTTCTGCTGGGAAGAGATGTCCATGAAGACGATCTGCTCCTTATCCCCCGTATGCTTAACCATGAAGATCCAGCGGCTGCCGTCCAGCGTGAAGCGGCCGATGTCCTTGCCTGAGCTTAGGGCTTCCTTAAGTGCAGCGGTATAGAAGTCATCATCCATCGTGAATTTGGAGTCCTTGCTGATCAGCGTGCCGCTTGCATCGGTCTGTATGGTGAACGAGACGGAACGGTCAGGCTGGTAAGCATCAATTGGCCCTTTATCCATGGGCATGCCGCCGTCTGCTGCACCGCGGGGCCCTCCTTGTGCGCCGCCGGGTCCCTTCTGCTCATTGTCCGCAATCCGGTGCAGCGCCATATTAATATCGCTCTGCACATTGACGTACATGATGATATAGATCGTGGCAAAGGCGAGCAGCATCATGATGGAGATGGTAGCGAGATTGACAATCAGGAACCGGTTTCTGAGTTTATTGAACATTAAGTATTCACCTCTAATACATAACCCACGCCTCTAATCGTGCTGATGCGTACCTCTGAATTCAGGAAGGTAAGCTTTTTGCGCAAAAAAGAGATGTAGACCTCCACGTTATTATGCTCCGCTTCGGAATCGAAGCCCCACAGCTTCTCAATGATCTGCTCCTTCGAGGTTACGGCCTGCTTCCTTAAGATCAGCAGCTCCAGCAGCTCGGTTTCCTTAAGGTTCAGCTTGATTTCCTTGCCCTTCACGGTCAGCTTCGGATTCGCCGTATTCAGCTCAATATCTCCGAACTTCAGGCCATCCTCAGGAATCACTTCCCCTTTGCGCCGCAGGGCGGCCCGGATTCTGGCCAGCAGCTCCTCCGAAGAGAACGGCTTGGCGATATAGTCGTCTGCTCCGTGATCGAGTCCGGTGACCATATCGGTGATCTCCCCTTTGGCTGTCAGCATGATCACCGGCGTGGAGATGCCGTCCTTCCGCAGGGCCTTCAGCACGCTGATTCCATCCATCTCCGGCATCATAATATCGAGCAGCAGCAGGTCATAGATCCCGCTCTGCGCATAATCGAGACCTGATCTGCCGTCATGGACGGCGTCCACCGAGTAATTGTGCTTCTTCAATATTTGGGTCAAGGCTTCCGCCAGATGAATCTCGTCTTCTACAATTAATATTCTCATGGGATGAATCATCCTCTTCATAAGTAATGTACTTGCTGCTGAAGCCATTATAGCAAGATTACCTTTAATCAACCTTAACTGTACTGCTGTTCAGGTGCTTCCGGAGGTATTCAGGGCGAAATCATCGGATGAAATTCCAATCGTTCCAGGGCACTTATATAGAAGATACATCCGGAAGTGTTATCCCTGTGTTAAAAAGTCAGCGCAGTGTAAAACCATTTAAGATTCATTAAAGGTTCGGGGGCTAAGATACATTCATAAGCAAGCGAGGCACACACGAAAGTGCAGATAAAGGCAGTCTCCATTACACAACCCGAAAGGATCTGAACCCATATGGCGATCGAAGTGTTCAACCGTTACGAGAACAAATATCTGCTTGGCACTGAATCCTACATGAAGCTCTATAACGAACTGCTCGAATACATGGAACCCGATGAGTACAACAAACAGCATGAGTACTACTCCATCACCAATCTATATTATGACACACCCCATGATTCCCTGATCCGCAGCAGCCTGGCCAAGCCGAAATATAAGGAGAAGCTTCGCATCAGAGCATATGGCATTCCTAACGGCGAGACCAAGGTCTATCTGGAAATTAAGAAAAAGGTGTTCGGCCTGGTGAACAAGAGAAGAACCCCGCTCAAGCTGAATGAAGCCTATGAGTTTGTCGCCAGCGGGATCGAGCCTGAATTCAAGAGCTACATGAACAAGCAGGTGATTGAAGAAATCAAGTACATGCTGACCCGCTATGACCTGCAGCCGAAGCTGTACCTGTCCTATGACCGCAAGGCGATGTTCTGCAAAAACAACCGCGACCTGCGCATCACCTTCGATACGAACATCCGCTGCCGGCGGTACGATCTGAAGATGGAGCACGGCGTATACGGCGAAGAGCTGCTGGAGCCGGGCCAATGGCTGATGGAAGTGAAGGCCGAGAAGACGATTCCGGTCTGGCTGGCCAAAATGCTCTCGGAGCACCAGATGTACCGCACCAGCTTCTCCAAATACGGCAACGAATATAAAAAAATGCTGAAGAACAGCAAAGCAGAAAGAGAGAGTGCCCTATATGCTTGATTCGATTTTTTCCGCAGCTCTGACCACTACGGAGCTAACCTTCACTAATGCAATTCTAACCATATTGATCTCGATTGTACTTGGCGGACTTATCAGCTTCACCTACATGAAGACGAACCCTGCCGGATATTCGCAGAGCTTCACGCTTACGATGGTCCTGCTGCCGGTCATTGTGGCCATCATCATTCTGCTCATCGGCAGCAACGTGGCCCGGGCCTTCAGCCTTGCCGGCGCCTTCTCTATCATCCGGTTCAGAAGCGCACCCGGCGATCCGAAGGATATCACCTTCGTCCTGTTCACTATGGCCTCCGGCCTGGCCTGCGGGGTTGGATCATTCGGATATGCGGTACTCTTCACCATTATTCTCTGTATCCTGATGGTCGTGCTGAACCGCACAGGCTTTGGCCTCAGAAAGTCGATGCAAAAGACACTGAAAGTGACCATTCCCGAGAATCTGGGGTATGAGGAAGCTTTCGCGGAAGTCTTCAACAAGTTTGGTGTGGCTTACGAGCTTAAGAAAATCAGAACCACCGAACTAGGCAGCCTGTATGAACTGGTCTATGCCGTAACGATTGATGAGCACACCAGCCAGAAGGAACTGCTAGATGCTATCCGCACACGCAACGGTAACCTTGACCTCTCACTGACCATGGCTCCTGTCATGAATGACTATTAATGCTGGACTAGAAGGGAACGATGACAGATGAAGAACTTAATCTTAGGCAGTAAAATAGGACTGGTACTGTTATGCGCCGCAGTCATGTCGGCTTGCAGCACAAACGCCGCTACGCAAAATACTGCAAGTAACAACGCAGGTACTGCAGTAACGGCTGAGCAGAGCAGTACGTCTGCCGCAGTGCAGCTGGCAAGTGTGAAGCTGACGGATCTGGTAGCTTTTGATGAAGACGATGCTGAGACGGCCTGGACGGAGGCGGATTCGACCGCGGTTACACTGGCCGGAACGAGCGCTGCTGTCGACGGCGCCGGTGCCACAGCTGCAGGCGGAACAGTAACGATTACGGAAGCAGGGACTTATGTACTCAGCGGCACGCTCAGTGACGGACAGATTATTGTAGACGAGCAGGCGAAGGGAACCGTACGGCTGATAATGAACGGTGCACAGCTGACGGAGAGCGACAGTGCACCCATCTATATTAAGGAAGCGGGTAAAGTAGTGATTACCCTGCAGGAAGGCACAGAGAATAGCGTGACTGACGGAGCGGCTTATGTGTTCGCAGATGCGGCTACCGATGAACCAGGCGCGGCCATCTTCAGTAAAGCTGATCTGACCATTAACGGTACCGGCAAGCTGACGGTAACCGGTAATTACAACGATGGTATTTCAAGCAAAGACGATCTGAAGATCATGTCCGGCACGATTGAAGTGAAGGCAGCAGATGATGGCATCGTCGGCAAAGACCTGATCGCCGTACAAGACGGTACGATTACGATCAACGCAGAGGGCGATGGCATTAAATCGACCAACGACGAAGAAGCGGACAAAGGCTTCATCGCGATTGCAGCAGGAACCTTTGATATTACCGCAGGCAATGACGGCATTCAGGCCGAGACGGCGGCTGTAATTGACGGCGGAACCTACACCCTGGTAACCGGCGGCGGCAGTGTAAATGCGGAAGTGAAGGCTGGTGAAGGCGGAATGGGCATGGGCGGCGGTGGCTTCGGCGGCCAACGTCCGGGAGCAGAGACTTCCGGGGATCAGGCAGCAGCAGGAGGAACTCCGCCTGCGATGGATGCAGCGGCAACAACAGACCAGGCTGCAGCTGCCAGCACCGATGCCGCTACCACCACGGAGACTGAATCGACCAGCGCCAAGGGGCTGAAAGCAGGCGGGGACCTCACCGTGAACGGAGGAAGCTTCAAGATTGATTCCGCAGATGATGCGGTGCACAGCAACAGCAATGTCTCCATCACGGACGGACAATTCGAAATTGCCGCAGGCGATGACGGAATCCATGCGGATTCCCTGACCTCCCTGTCCGGCGGAACGATCAACATTACGAAGAGCTATGAAGGGATTGAAGGAGGAAATATTACCGTATCCGGCGGTGAGATTCATGTAGTCGCGACGGATGACGGCGTGAATGTGGCCGGCGGCAACGATGATAATGCGGCTGCTGGGGGAACGCAGGCACAAGATCAATTCACTGCCGGCACCGGAAGCAACCTGCTGACCATCAGCGGCGGAACCCTGACCGTGGATGCAGCAGGCGACGGTCTGGATTCGAACGGCTCAATCACGATGACCGGCGGAACCGCAATTGTGAATGGACCTGAGAACTCGGGCAACGGCGCACTGGATTATGACGGAACCTTCAACATGACGGGCGGATATCTGGTGGCAGCAGGCGCTTCCGGTATGGCACAGGCTCCTGGTGAAGAATCCAGCCAGTATTCGGTAGGCATGACCTTTTCGGAAACCCAGCAAGCGGGTACAATGGTTCACCTGGAAGACGCTGACGGAACTACCATCCTGACCTTTACTCCATCGAAGAGCTTCCAGACGGTAGTTGTGAGCTCCCCTGAGCTGAAAGAAGGCTCATACACTGTCTATACCGGAGGCAGCTCTACCGGAACAGCCGTAGACGGATTGTATACGGATGGCGAGTACAGCGGAGGCAACGAATTCGTGACCTTTGATACCACCGGCAGTGTAACCTGGGTCAATGAATCCGGTATAACCACTGCCCCAAGCGGCATGGGCGGCCCTGGCGGCGGAGGCGGATTCGGTGGTGGAGGCGGCAGAGGCAACGGTCAAGGCGGCCAAGGCGGCACACCGCCAGCTGACGCCGGCACCACCAAGCCAGCCGATGCGGGCACCACGAAGCCAGCAGACGCAGGGACTACCAAGCCAGCGGATGCAGGCACCACGAAGCCAGTAGACGCAGGAACTACCAAGCCTGCCGATGCGGGCACCACCAAGCCAGCGGATGCAGCGGCCAGCACTAAATAAGCAGGCTGAGCATTTGTAGCCTGACAGCACAACAGAGACTATCCATTAGCGGATAGTCTCTGTTTCTGTGTTTCAGGGCGGCTACATGAAGTCGAAGAAGTAACGGATCACATGGAAGAATACCGGAGCGGTATAGGTAAGACTGTCGATGCGGCTGAGGTAGCTTTTCTTCAGCGCAGCGAATTTATCATCATCGCCGATCAGCAGATCGCGCTTGAGCACAGATACGGTCAGGCTGCCGAAGAAGCCGCTGAGGCTGATCAGCATGCCGGAGAGATACCCGAAGGCCGGGTTCAGCGGTGTGAGGTGCGGATAGATCAGATAGGACACCGCTGTAGTCACAACGAACGCGCAGGCGAATCCTTCCCAGGTCAGGTAGGGGTTGGAGGTAGGGACGATTTTGTGTTTGCCGAAATAGATCGAGGCCAGATAGTGAACGGCATCATTAAGCTGGGTCAGCACGACCAGAAACAGGACAAGACCAGCCCCATATTCCGGCGACGCAAACTGGAAGTAGGCCAGGTGGCTTAGCCCGAAGACCATCAGCATCAGCCCCCACTGGGTGGCGCTGACACTGCGCAGGAAGCCCAGCGTTCCTTTGTTAATCAGCCTGGGCAGCGGCAGCAGCAGGAACACATAGACCGGAATGAAGACAATGAACATCCCGTACCACTCGATATAGACCCAGTAGAATTGCAGCGGAATAGACAGGTACGCCCAGAGGAACAGCCTGCGGTCCGCCTTTCTTGTCCGGATCATGGAGAAATACTCTTTGAGCGCGAAGAAGGCCAGTACCATCAGGGACAGCAGGGAAACGACGGAATTGGACAGGGTAGCCAGGCAGAAGATGAACAGCATGCCCCACCAGGTTTTGATCCGGAAGCCGATTCCGGTATAGTCCTTGTCCTTCTGCAGTCTGCTGACAGCAAGATACAATAAGTGTATAACCGATAAAGCTGCGAAAATAAGTACGAGCGTAAATAACGAGCGGTTCATCAGCAATCACCAACTTATCTATGGGTGGAATTTCAATAAAGGAATTTTATGTTAGAATAAACAGAGTGTCCAGCTTATTTTGAAGCTTACACTTGATCTGATTCGTTTCCGGCAGTCTGTAGCCTTCTTAGTAGGCACTGCAGGCATGAATGTTGTACGTTCTACAACTCAGAATCATTAATAGCCGGGTGTACGGGAGAATTGTTGTATGAAATACAAGAATAAGTCCCGCTAAGCCGCTTGGAAGAGGCGAAATGCTGCCTTTTGTACAACAATTTTGAGTTTGAGCCGATTTAATGAGGGAAATGTTGTATTATGTGCAGGATTCTAGCGAGTTACCGGATCACTGCCACATAAGGCCTATATACCAGACTATAAGGGGAAAATTGTAATGTCAGCTGATTCTTCGGTCTATATTCTGCTCACCAATACAGGTACGCTTTTTACGAAGCTGATCCAGGGCTACACCAAGGCTCCGTATAATCATGCCTCCATCTCGTTTAACCGGGAGCTGTCAGAGCTGTACAGCTTCGGGCGGAAGCATCCGGCCAATCCGCTGAACGGCGGGTTCGTGAAGGAGGATATCCGTACAGGTACATACAGCAAGTATCCGGGTACAACATGCGTCATCTACAGGCTTCAGGTTACAGACCGTGAGGTGGAGAAAATGAAGCGGGTTCTGCATGTCTTCATCCGCAGCCGCCAGAAGTATCTCTATAATATTCTCGGCGTCATCGGCATAGCGCTGAAGGAGCCGGTTGAATTCAGCAACTCCTACTTCTGCTCGCAGTTTGTTGCCGAGATTCTGGAGCGCTCAGGGATTAAGCTGTGGAATAAGCTGCCTGCACTCGTGACCCCGGATGATTTCCGGCAGAGCGACCGGCTGGAGCTGGTTTATTACGGTAAGTTAAGCGATTATCATCCTTTAGGGATGTAGAGAAAGTCCTCGTTCCCGTTAAGGGAAGAGGACTTTAATTATAGTTGAACCCTGCCTGGCTTAGGATGTCCGGATTGTGGTATTTTCAGTAAGAAAAGGAGAGTGGAAGTATGGTTCATGCCAAGGATGTGCTTGCCAATCAATTATTGGCGAATGCCAATGACCCCAGCTGGCATCTTCCGTTCATTCAGGCGGTAGAGGCGGTTACAGAGGAAGAAGCTTTCTGGAAGCCCGGAGCGGGCTTGAACAGTATTGCTGAGCTTACCCGGCATTTGCTGTACTGGAATGAGACCTGGCAGAGCAGGTACGGGGCGGGGCGGGTGGATGCTGTCCCTCCGGTTGGTGATAACAACCGCAGCTTTGTGGTTCCGGAGGGTACTGCATTCAGCGAGCTGCGGGGAAGCCTGCTGCAGGTCTTGCTGCAATGGCAGACCCTGTTGTCCGAAGAGGGACTGGAGGAGCAGGTGGAAGGATTCCCTGAACCGGCTGCCTGGTGGGAAATCATCAGCAATGCGGCTACGCATAATGCCTACCATATCGGCCAAATGGTTGTGTTACACAAGCTATACATCACGCTTCGGCAGTAACCTATCTGCGTAAATACTGCCGGAACGATAAGAAGCATCCCGAACAGACCCGTAAAGTTACTTGCGGGTCTGTTTATGCTGCAAATATAAGAATGTATATGTTGCACACAATTTCCCCTGAAGCTTGATACCTGAAGTTGACCGCCGGGCTGCTTGTGCAGAAAGCCTTAATCTGTAATAAACTGGAGCATGTGATATTCTTGGATTATTGTCTACTGAAGGAAAAAGAGAGGGATTTCATATCATGAATGCTAATATCATCAGAGCGCTGGAAATAAGATATGCCTGCCGGTTGGAGCGGCTTACAGGAGGGTATACAAATTTCGCCTATCTGATGGCGGGGGCGGAGCCTCCGCTTGTAGCCAAAGTAACGAATCTGTCCAACGAAGACACGCTCAATGAGATCCAGGCAATGAAGCTGGTGCAGGGAAGCTGTGATACACCCGCCATACATGAGGTGTCAGAGATGGACGGGATGCGGATACTCGTGATGGACTGCATGCCGGGCGTAAGTGCACAATCCGTCCTCGATGCAGGAGACTGGGCAAGAGCGGAACAAATATACAGCAGAATGGGCCAGCTGCTGGCTTCCCAGATTCATTCGCAGCCGTATCAACTGCTGGAGCAAGGTCTGCGCCTCAGCAACAGGTCCGCACTTAGTCAGATGATTAAGAGGTTAGAATTCGTACCGAGTCCCCTGAGCAGGGATTCGCTCCAGCTCCTGTCGGCTGCCGATGCCCAGGACCAGCCTTGGGTTCTGACGCATGGGGATTACGGGGTACATAATATACTTTGTGAACCGGAAGGTACACTTCATGTGCTGGACTGGGAATGGGCAGAATGGGGCGGTCCGCTTAATGACGTGGCCTGGGTCTGCTGGTTCACGAAGCTGCATTACCCCGGGCAAGCCCAGAAGCTGAATGCAGCCTTCATCCGGGGCTACCTGTCCGGGAATCCGCTGTCGTTCACACCGCAGCAGTTGAAGGCATCCAGCCTATATAAAGTATGGAATGTGCTGCACCGGCTGCGGATTGCTCCCAAAGAGGTGCAGCGTGAGTGGGTTCGGCGTCTGGAGTGGACGCTGAATGAGGATTTCAGCGATCTGCACGGGAGTAGCCATTCATAACCGGCTGGACAGTCACTGCTCCGGAACAATAACCCGGATGTGACGCGGAATCGTGCTTAGCCGGATTGGGAGCGGCGGGCCTTCTTCACCATCGACATTGGTCTTCACCGGCTCGGGAGAGTGCACCGCGACTTCTCTGGCCGTGAAGTAGATAACATCTTTATGATTTCTCAGGTTGCCGAGCAGCAAAGAGATGCTGACTGTAACGGTGTTCAGCAGATTAAGATCCTTGACGATGAAGCAGTGAAGCAGCCCGTCATCTACAGCAGCACCGGGCGCAAGCTTCTCGAAGCCGCCTACTGAATTCGTAAGCGCCGCGATAAACAGCGGCGAAGAGCCTTCCCAGACCTCCCCGTCATGCGTAATGGTCAGAGTGTGTGCGCTGTTGCTGGCCAGCTCCTTAATGCCTTCTTTCAGATAAGCCAGGAAACCCAGCCGGGTCTTGTCTTCGGTGGTAACAGAAGAGAGTGAGCCGGCCAGTGAGCCCGCAGCAACCACATTTACGAACAGCCGGTCGTTCAGCCGGCCCATGTCGACTCTTTGCGTACGGGAGGAAGAGAGCGTCCGGATGGCATCCGCAGGACTTAGCGGAATCTGCAGGGCACGGGCGAAGTCATTCACCGTTCCCATGGGCACGATCCCCAGCGTAGGGCGGTGCTCCTGATCGGCAAGCCCGTTCATGGTCTCGTGAAGGGTGCCGTCTCCGCCGATGGCCACCACCAGATCATAGCCCCCGCTGCATGCCTGCACGCAGAACGCAGTTGCATCCCCCTCCCCGGCGGTTTCATGGATGGTAACCTGATATCCTGCGCTTTGCAGAATCTCTTCCGCACTGCGGATATAGTCCCGCGCGTCTGCTTTGCCGGACGCAGGGTTAATGATAATCATAGCCTGCTGCATACTGCACTCCTCTCTGTGTGTCTGGATTATTATCCATTACCCAACCAGGCCTAGCGATTGAATCAAAAGCGCCAAAGGGCAGCAAAAAGTCCCTTTGGCGCTTAATTTGTATCCGGACAGCCTTCACCGCAGCTCCGGCCGGGATTATCTTCCTTCACTCCGTCTATGATGAGAATCGGCATAGGCTGCACTGCGGAAGTTAAGAATCGGATCGTCCGACAGCTGTATCCCGGACGTGATTGCGGTGGGGTCCATTACCAGCCCCTCCGGTTCCGGAATGATCTCCGAGATATGCAGCCGGCCGAGATCGATTCTCCGGCGGTCCTCAGGCCAGGCACAGGTAGGGTTATCCGTCGGGTCCCCTTCTTCACCGAGAACAGCCACAAGCTGGAAGATGGCCGACTCATCTTTGAAGCGAAGCTCAAGTTCATCCTCCAGGTAATGCTCCGGCTGCTGAGCCGCATCCTCAGCCGATAAGGTACGCACTCCCGTCTCGGGAATCCACTCGAACCGCACGGGCTGCTGCTTTCCCTCTGAATTCACCATATAATAAGCATGAATGCAGTGATAATGACTCTCCGCATAGCTGGCAGGCGGCTTCAGCCGTTTCACGGCCAGCAGACTCGTCTTGCTCTCACTGAAGTGGACCGTGATCTCCTTGATCAGCTCCAGGGTCCCGAGTGTGCCGGCCTGTGCGCGGTGGGCCGTACGGACAATATCTATGAATGACTCAGGGGTGCGGGCAAAAAAGACAGGTATCGTCACTCCGACCAGATTGGTAATCCCTCCATCCGGCAGGCTGAACTGGACTGCCATACCCTTGGCGGGCGAGAGAAGGTCCGCCAGCGCCGGATCGGTGGAGCTGCCCGAGAAACGTACCACTGCGTCCACCTGCTGCTCCTGAAGATGTGCTGCGGTAGTGAATTCCATGCCCAGGCCGCTTGGCCGGAAGAAAGCGCGGCAGCAGATTCCCTTGGCATGCGCGCGGCGGTATCCGGGATGCACCCCGGACAGCTCCTCGATCGCGTCTACGGCCTCAGCGGCCAGGCTGGAATATTCCTCCCCGCTTGCGGGAAGATGGCTGATCCGATCAGATGTATTCATGCCATACTCACTCCTCGTAAGATTATTTGTACCCGGACAAGCTGCATCAGCTGGATCATAGTTATTACCACACCGGCATTTTACTTAAACTGCTTCTCGTAGACATCCACTTCATTATTGTGGTTATCCATGGCACTTCTGATCCGGACAAAACCGTTCGCAGTCCAGAATGCTTCACCGGCCTTATTCTCGAGCTGAACCGCCAGCCTGGCCGCAGGTAAGCCCTGCTGCTTAAATATCTGCTCCAGCTTATGAACCGCAGTCTTCCCGATACCCTGCCGGCTATACTGCTGGTGAATTACCAGAAGCCCGATCCATGGATGATGATCCTGTCCGTAATCGGGAAGGTAGGTAATTAGCCCGGCGTAACCGCTATGGGCCTTGATGTACAGCATCTTTTCTCCCATTTCGAGGTTCTTCCTGTTGTCTTCGCGGATCTCCAGCGGATCGAGGTACGCTTTATGCTCCACCATAAGGTTGAATGCAGGCTGGGAATTAAGGATTGAGGCTTGAATCTGAAGGCTTTCCGGAGACAAGGGGTCGGAAACTTCTTCTAATTGGATGATGATAACCACCAGCTTTCTATTAGACGAATATCTAATTAGATGATAATATAATTGTCGCTGGCTAGCAAGCTATATGCTAAAATTAAGCAGGATTATCCCAAAAAAAGTGCTTAAGCAGAAATGGAGAAAAGAAATAATGAATGAATTACCAAACTGCCCGCAGTGCAGTTCCGTGTACACCTATGAGGACGGAGCGCTTCTGGTATGCCCGGAATGCGGACATGAGTGGTCTTTGAACACAGAGAATGCAAGCAACGTGGACCAGAAGGTGGTTAAGGATTCGAACGGCAATGTTCTGGCTGACGGGGACACCGTAACGGTGATTAAGGACCTCAAGGTAAAAGGCAGCTCATCCGTTCTGAAGATAGGCACTAAGGTGAAGAACATCCGGCTGGTGGAAGGCGACCATGATATCGACTGTAAAATCGACGGATTTGGTGCGATGAAGCTGAAGTCGGAGTTTGTCCGCAAAGCATAAAACAGAAGGACCGGTATCTGAACCCCAGCGGGCAGCAGATTCCGGTCCTTCTATTTCTTGCTGCTAAAGAATCATCGCCCCGTATTTCTTCCGTTTCCATTGCTGTTTCCGCTCCGGGCAGCCCTGCGGCGGCTGGAATAGAGGGCATATCCGAATAAAACAGTCATGAGCAGGAAGAACAGCAGGTGATAATTCAGGCTTTTCTCCGGCTTACCGATATAATTCAGCACATTGGCGGCGATGAAGCAGAGGATAAGAAATACAGTATTAAGCTTGTAGCTCTTGCTGTTGCGCCGGGAGATCTTATCGGTAAAGGAGCGGTATTCGCCGTCTTCCCCGGTCCTCTCCCAGTCGGAGCGGGCGGTATTTTTTTCACTGTGTTTGAAGAGAAGGGAATGCAGCAGCGAGTTATTATCATAGATTGAAGGGATAACCTTCTGGGACTGTTCAGGGGTATAGAGCACAAAGGTGTTATTCATAATTTCCACATAAATCCGGCTAAGGTCGATTTCCTTCACCTTGCGGTAATCCCGGTAGCGCATATGGTCCTTGGTCAGTTCAATAAAGGTGCCTTTGATTGTGAATAAGTACCATAGACTGCCTGCCAGCATCAAAAGGCCGAAGCCTGCAAAGATCCACACGGCAGCCCGGGCCTCCCAAGTGAAATAAAAACCGGCAGCAATAAACAGGCTGGATATAACTGCCCCGGCACCTGCCAGTACATAATGCCATCCGGGCAGCCGGAACATGAGCGGGTACGGCTGCTGGTCCAGGTCAACGGGAACAATCACAGGCTTTTTTGCATAACTTGGCATCCTAATCCCTCCCGAATTATTAATAATAATGGTTATTTACCCACGTTCAGCATATAACCAGCAGTTCGGGATTCATTCCTCTATTGAAAGGGGAAGGATGTAGTACAGACGTCCGGAGCAGGCGGGCCCCCATTGTCCAAAAGCTGATGCGCACAAACTTTGTAGGAGGGAACTTGCCCAATGAAAAGGTACATCGGATGCGCTGCCTTTATGGCAGCTATGTTATGGCTTACCGCCTGCAGCGGGACACCGGAGGGAGCACCAGCGCCTTCGCAGGAGCCGCAGCACACACAGGAAGCACCGCAGTCAACTCCCGGGACAGCCCCCGTAGACCCACCGCAGCAGACACCGCTACAGACACCCAATCCAACAACGGTCCAATCGCCAGCATCATCAACCCCATCAGCCCCATCAACCGAAGAAGGACAGCCGCCCGATATTCTGGAGGCAGCAGCAACCGTGATCACCGCACTTAAAGAGAAGGATATGGATCAGCTTGCCGACTGGGTACATCCTGAGCGGGGAATCCGTTTTTCACCCTTCGCCTATGTCGATACAGCTAATGATCTTGTATTCACCAAAGATGAGGTGGACACCTTGTTGGAGGATCCTGCAAAACGCGTGTGGCGGTTGTTCGAAGGTACGGGTGAGGTAATTGAGCTGAATTTTGCGGATTATTATAAGTGGTATATCTATGATGCTGACTTTGAGCAGGATGCCGGGATTGCAGTGAATAAGGAACTGCGTAAGGAGCAGACCTCCGGAAATCTCAATGAAGTCTATCCGGAAGCGAACCATGATTTCGTCGAATATTACATCGGCGGGCTGGATTTGGCTGAGGAAGGGATGGACTGGCGCAGCCTCTATCTTGTTTTTGAGACAAACGGTGATGATCATGCGCTGGTTGGTATTATTCACGATCAATGGACACCATGAGACGCGCAGATACATGCAGACACATAATGATTGCTTGAACTTTGCATAGGTGCGCCCCAGAATGGAGGGAATGTGATGAATAAAGGGAGCAAGTGAGCATGAGTAGTGTTATGGCACGCAACAAGGTAAGGGTTATTGGAGAAGGGGAGCAGACTATATCGGCGGGTTTGAGCGGAGTGATATCGCCGAGCTGCTGGAAATGATGGAGATGAATTTCTCCGGCTGGGCCGGATTTATGGCGCCGCTGGCGATGAAGAATCCCGAGCTGCCTGAGCTCACGAAGGAGCTGGAGCGGACCTTCATTTCCGGGGACCCGGTCATTGCCCGGGAATTCGCCGAGGTTACCTTCCTGTCTGATCACCGGGCGGAGCTGGCCAAGTCAACCGTTCCCGCACTGATTCTGCAGTGCTCGGATGACAGTATCGTGCCTATAGAGGCCGGGGAATACCTTCATAGACACTTACGTAACAGTACCTTCCGGCTGCTGGAAGCCAAAGGGCATTATCCGCATATTAGCCACCCGGAAGAGACGATTATGCTGATTAACGAATATCTGCAATGCGATTGAAGCCATTAAGAGGTATGGAGAGGGTATAGGAACATGGATAAACGGCTGGAATATGCCCCTTGCGGGTATATTTCCATTACACACGAGGGTATAATCACGGAGATGAACCAGACCTTCCTCGATATGACGGGCTATAAGCGGGAAGGGCTGGAGCACAAGCATTTGGAATCGATTATGTCAAAAGCGAACCGGCTTGTTTTCCATTCGTACTTTTATCCTAATATCAATTTGCACGGGCAGGTGGATGAGCTGTTCATCAGCTTGAAGCACAGCGGCGGCCAGTCCATTCCGTACATCCTGAACGGCAGGCGGTATGAGCATGAGGGCGTAGAGGTTATTGATTGTGCCTTGGTTCAGATGAGCAAGCGCATGGATTATGAGCGGGAGCTGCGGTCTGCCAAGAAGCAGATAGAGGAAGCTTACTGGGAGAAGGAGCAGACGCTCGCCGAGCTGAAGCAGCTCCATGCCGAGATTGAGCAGAAGCAGGCGGAGCTGCTGGAGCTGAATGCCATTCTGGTGGAACGCTCCACTACGGACAAGCTTACAGGACTGAAGAATAGACGGTATTTTCAGGAAGCACTGGAGGAGCATATCGCACGGTATAGGGAGCAGGGACGTTTATTCTCGCTGCTGATCCTTGATATAGACCACTTCAAACAAGTAAATGATACGCTGGGGCATCAGGCAGGTGACTATGTGCTGAAGCAGGTGGGGAGCATCCTCCGCTATCATTGCCGGGAGCAGGATATGGCTGCCAGATATGGCGGCGAAGAGTTCGTGCTTATTCTTCCGGACATCAATGCCCAGGAGTCGATACTAATTGCCGATAACCTGCGTCATGAAATTGCCCGGGCGGCATGGGGATCAAATATCCCAGGCGGCATTACAGCGAGCGTGGGTATTGCTACATTCGCAGGCACGGGTAATGAGACAACCCTGCTGCGGCAAGCGGATCAGGCGCTCTACACCTCCAAAGAGCAGGGCCGGAACCGTGTCACGCATTGCATGGATTCCAGCGCCCTGCCTTGGTAGAGGAGTAAGAATGTACTTGATGTTATAAAATTCTGCGTGCGGTAACGAAACGTTTCTTCCACTGGCTGCCGAACGCCTCGATATGTACACCGAGGTCTTTGGAATAGGTATGCAGCATCTGATTATTTCCGGCATAGATAGCCACATGTCCAATATCAAGCCCGCGGGCGCTGAAGAACAGCAGATCTCCCGTGCGCAGCTCGTCCACTCCAACCTCAGTGCCTTCCAGCGCCTGATCATAAGACACACGGGGAAGCTCGACCGACAGCGTGTCCGCAAATACCCGTTTCACAAAAGACGAGCAGTCGAACGTATCGGTCTGATCGGGCGAAGCCCCGAATACATAAGGCGCATTCAAATATTTCTTCCCGTAGGCAATCAGTGCGTCCCCTTGCTTCTGCAGCAGAGAGGTACTTCTGTAATCTGTATATTTCGGCTTGGAGGACAGATATCCGGTCACATGATCTTCCGTCTGCACCTCCAGCCAAAGGGCATTCACTTCGCGGATGACCTTGATTTTGCTGCCTGCGGGTAGCAGGGCAAGCGTGTTGGCTTCACTGTCCGAGTCCGGGGAGCTGCGCAGATTCACGCCCCAAGTGACCGAGGTATGATAGTTGGCAGCCGAAGAGATGGAAACGGAACCTGTGGATGCTTCCCAGGTGACGGTGCTGCCCAGGGCCTCACTGACGAAGCGCAGAGGAATCATGCTGTAGCCCTGCGACAGCTGCCCCGGTACGCTCAGGGTGAACGGTTGCCCGTTCAGCCGGGCAGTGGCTGAACCAAGGGTGTAGGTCAGGGTAGTGCCGCCTTTGGTGGCCGTCACGGTCTTGCTGGTATTATTCCAGGAGAGCCCGGCGCCCTGGGCTTCAAACAGGTTACGCATGGGTACGAGCACAGTACCGCTGATATTCAGCGGCCGGGCTTCGGGCTGAAGCTGCTGCCCGTCCAGATAGATGGAGATAGGCTTAATCGTAGTGGCTGCTTCTGCATGGACAGAGGCTGGAGCTAACAGGGTCAGCCCGAGCAGGGAGAGCAGCGCAGTTCTTCTTGTTGTCATGGATTCATCACCTTATGGATAGATTTAACTCTATACATTGGACGTTGCCGGGAAGAAATGGTTCTGTGCCAATTGTTGGAAGGGGAGGCCGACCCAAGAGGAATGGGCCAGGCCTAATTGAGCTGCACTTGACTTCTGCAGGAATTCATCATAAAATCTAACCAGTTAGTTATAAATGGAGGTGGCAAGTATAGCATCAGCAGAAAGTAAACGAAGCCCCAAAATTTACGATGCTGCCCGAACCAGAGGGATTATTCTTGATGCTGCCGAGAATATCTTTGCCGAACTTGGCTATTCAGCGGCAAGGATTGATGTCATTGCGAAGGCGTCCGGGTACAATAAAAGTCTGATTTATCAGTATTTTGGCGACAAACTGGGTCTATATACAGAAGTGGTCAAACGCGCGGACCAGATTGGCGAACAGATTACAGGCACGTTCGTTAGCGGATTATTGAAGAATGAGAAGCTTGCATCGGACCCTGAGGCGTTCAGGAGCTTCCTGGAATCTATGACCCGGGAGACGGTGTCCTTCCTCCTGGAGCACCGGAGTTACCTGAGAATTCTATTCTGGGAGGCCGCTGAAGACTGGAAGACCTGGAATCAGATCACCTATCGTCCGGACGATGCTACACAAATGCATGAATTGGCCTTAGCTGCACAGAAGAACGGAATCCTCCGCCAGGATCTGGACCCGGCATTGTTTCCGATTATGATTATGAATGTGACTACAGCTACCCTGCAGTCGTCTTCACGGTTTGAACATTTGCTAGGGACACTCGATTCCCCAAAGATGAGAGAAGAGACCACCCGGCAGATCGTGCAATTTATTATCCATGGCGTTATGGAGCCGTCTTTGCTGTAAGAGGCGGCTGTTCTTTTGGACAAAATATAAACAACTAGTTAGTTTTAAAGAAAGGCAGGAGTGATGTTATGACCGCAATGATTCAGACGGAACGGTTAACGAAGCATTTTGGCAGCAATCATGCTGTGAATGGACTGTCGCTGGAGGTGAACCAGGGCGAAATCTACGGCTTCCTGGGACTGAACGGTGCCGGCAAAACAACAACCATCCGCATGCTGCTGGGCATGATCCGCCCTGATTCGGGGTCCTCCTATGTATTCGGACAGCGGGTGGATGCGGGCAGCCATAAGCTGTGGGCGAATGTAGGGTACATGGTCGAGACGCCCTACTCCTACCCTGAGCTGACCGTCCGCGAGAATCTGGAGATTATCCGCAGGCTGCGGAGTATTCCTGACCGCAAGGCCATTGACAGCATCATCGATAAGCTTCAGCTTACCGCTTACCGGGACCGCAAGGCAGGGACGCTCTCCCTCGGCAACGGGCAGCGGCTGGGTCTCGCCAAGGCCATGCTGCATCATCCGCAGGTGCTGATACTGGATGAGCCGACGAACGGGCTTGATCCGGCCGGGATTGTAGAGGTGCGGGAGCTGCTCCGGGAGCTTGCACTTCAGCACGGCGTAACGATTTTTATCTCCAGCCATATTCTCGGTGAGGTCTCCAGGCTGACGACGCGGATTGGCATCGTGCATCAGGGCCGGCTGCTGCAGGAGGCGGATGTGAAGGAGCTGCAGCATCTGCTCCGCAAGCGCCTGCTTGTGCAGACCCGGGACACGGCCAGTGCCCGGAAGAGGCTGATTCAGGCCGGATATGCTGTGCAGGAAGCCGGAGAGGGAACGCTGCTGCTTGCCGATGAACGTGCTATCGCGAACCCGGACCATATCTCCAAGCTGCTTGTGTATGCGGATATGCCGCCCACGCTGATTCAGGTGGAGGAAGAGGATTTGGAGGCTTATTTTCTAAGAATGATTGAGGCTGAAGGAGGAAAGAAAGGATGAATCAATGGATATCAGCCTTGGGGGTAGAGGTGCTGAAGCTTCGCCGTTCCAGGCTGTTCTGGATCTCGCTTGCCGCCAGTATGATGGTGCCGGTCATGATCGGGCTGGTCTTCTCGGGAACGATTGGCTCCCAGAGCAGCTTCGAGGGTGAGATCAATATGGCGGGACTCCTGAAGGAGCTGGGTATTGTGATCTCTATGGGGGGCCTCATCGGATTCGGTTTTGTGTTCAGCTGGATCTTCGGCCGGGAATATTCCGACCGCACGCTCAAGGATCTGCTGGCCCTGCCGCTGTCCAGATACGGGGTGGCCGCCGCCAAGCTGCTTGTTGCCGCTGTCCTCAGCATGGGGCTGGCGCTAATGGTGTTCATCGTCGGCTGCTTAACAGCAAGGATTGTCGGCTTGGATGGATGGAGCCTGGAGGTCATTCTTCATGGCTTCGGACGTTACGCGGAGGTCAGTCTCATGGTGATCTGCCTGAGCATACCTGTGGCGTGGATGGCTTGTATCGGCCGTGGTTATATGACTCCGCTAGGTGTGGTTCTGCTGACCATTGTAGTTGCCCAGTTCGGCGGGGCGCTCGGCATTGTGGAATATATTCCATGGGCCATTCCCGGATTGTTCAGCGGCGCTTCGGGGGAGGAGAGCTCCCATCTGGAGGCGATTAGCCGTATGCTTCCGTATCTCACCGGCGGCATTGGCGTAATAGGTACTCTTGCCTGGTGGCGTTATGCCGACCAGACATAGATCAGGCGGAATTTTAGAAGGTTATCAATACGTATCAATGGAGGGGAATTAATATGGAGAAAATACCAAAGGGAACCGTACTAATCATGGCTATTCTAATTATCGGGACTATGCTCGGGCTGCTGAATCAATCTTCACTGAATACAGCACTGCCGAACATTATGGGCGATTTCCAGGTGTCCACGAGTACTGCCCAATGGCTGACAACGGCTTTTGCACTGGTTACAGGCATTGTGGTTCCGATCACGGCTTTTCTGATTCAGAGGTTTACAACCAAGCAGGTCTTCGTCTTTGCCATGGGTATGCTGACTGCGGGAACGCTCCTGTGTGCGGTCTCGCCGAATTTCGGACTGCTGCTCACCGGAAGAATCGTGCAGGCCGTCGGAGTGGGCATCATGCTTCCCCTGGTGCAGACGTTAACGTTCATCCTGATCCCGGTTGCCAAGCGGGGGTTCACGATGGGGATGATCGGGCTTGCAGTTAATTTCGCCCCGGCCATCGGACCTGTATTGAACGGGTGGCTGGTAGAGGATCATTCCTGGCGTTTGCTGTTCTATATTCTGGCTCCATACTCGCTGCTAATCACCGTCATTGGAGTCTTTCTCGTTAAGAATGTTACCCCGCAGGTGAAAAGCAAGGTGGATGCGTTATCCATGACGTTATCCTCGCTTGGCTTCGGCGGCGTATTATACGGATTCAGCGTCTCCGGCAGCAGAGGTTGGGGAAGCACGGAGGTGCTGATCTCCCTGGCGGCCGGGTTCATTGCGCTGGGCCTGTTCGTCTGGCGGCAATTGACCATGGAGAATCCTCTGCTGGAGCTGCGGGTATTCACCAGTCCTGCTTTTACTATGGCTACAGTGATCAGTATGATTCTGATGATTATCATGCTGAGTGCCCAGCTGCTGCTGCCTATTTACATGCAGACCATGCTTGGTTATACCGCGCTCAAGTCAGGTCTCATGCTGCTTCCCGGTGCGATTCTCATCTGTATAATGTCGCCCATAGCGGGCAGGCTATTCGATAAAATTGGTGCCCGGACGATGGTTATCACCGGACTCGGCTTGACGGTCCTCTCTGCCTTGCTGTTCTCGAATCTGACAGAGCATACGACCTATACGTTCCTGATGGTCGGCTACTCTCTGCGGATGGTCGGCGTCAGCCTGACCTTGCTGCCGGTCATCACCAGCGGGATGAATTCCCTCCCGCCTGCCCTGATCCGGCATGGGATTCCCGTGAATACCACGCTGCGGACCGTCGCCGGTTCCATCGGAACAGCGCTGCTTGTCACCATAATGACCCATAGCGGTGGCGGCCAGAAACAAACGGGAGATGTCCACAGCTTAATTCACGGGATGAATGTGGCTTCTATGGTAACGACAGGAGCCGCAGTAGCTGCGCTGATCCTGGCTTTCTTCATCAAACGCAAGGAAGCCCCTGCCGAGATTCCGGCGAAGGGCGTTGCTGTGAAATAACCAATGGTGTAATAGGGATAGGATAGTCTAGGCTTAATAAAATACTTTCTGCTGCAAGAGATCGAGCGCCTGCTCGATCTCTTTGCGTTCTGCAGCCGTTATACCCGCAATACGCTGCTCGAACCGGACGGCGATCTGCTGAAAGGCTTCGTTCATCAGCGCTTCGCCTGCGGCAGAGAGCATAATACCCTGCTTGCGGCGGTCATCCGGGTCGGTGATCCGGGTACAGACGCCCTTTTGGCTGAGCTTTTTCACTTCACGGCTCGTATTGGGCATCGACATCTGCATACAGTCACTGACCTCGCTGAGTGTTACCGGCTGGCTGACGGCGATGTATTCGAGAATTTTATATTGCAGCGGCGTTAAGGCCTCTGATTTCACATCTTTGGTAATATCGTTTGTTATTTGATGGACGGCAGCACTGAAGGCTACGAATTTCTGGAACAGCTGGTTGTTGTCCATAAGATCACCTCAGAGGAAAACATACCAAATTAATTATCAAAAAACAATTATCATTTGACAACTAAATTAAAACTATGCTATGTTTTTGTTATCAAATGATAACTAAAGGGGGTACACTGATGAACACACTCGTTATTTATACACATCCGAACCACCGCAGTCTCAGCTATGCCTTTCTGCAGGAAGTGCTGCGCGGCAGCAAGGAGAATACGAAGATTAACGAAGTCAAAGTGCTTGATTTGTATGAGGCCGGATTTGATCCGGTGCTGGTGTTTAATGAGAATAAGCGCAGACGCGATATGTACCGTGATCCGGAGCTTGAGGAATACAGGGAACAGCTGCTGTGGGCCGATCAGATTGTGCTGGTCTATCCGATCTGGTGGGGAAGACCGCCGGCGATGCTGATGGGGTACATTGACCGCATGTTCGCTTCAGGCTTCGCGTACCGCGATAAGGGAGGACTATTGCCGGAAGGGCTGCTCAAGGGGAAGCGCGTTATCTGCATCTCCAGCATGAAGGGGCCGGCCCACTATCCGCTGCTGTGGCTGAATAACTCACACAAGGCGCTGATGCGCAAAGCCCTATTTAATTTTGTGGGCATCCGCAAGGTGAAGTTCTTCGAGTTCGGCAGCATGGAGAGTCCGAAGGGCAAGCAGAGCCGTAAGCTGGAGCAGATTTACCGCTATTTCAAGACGGTAGGCTGAATCGGGTCCCGTCTATAATTTCCTTGTCCGCAGCGGCACCTGACTCAGAGTGCTGCTCTACGACCCAGTCGATGATTTTGCGGGCGATGCTGACCGGAGGCGGAATAACGGGTAATTGATCCATAGGGAACCATGCGGCATGATCAAGCTCTTCGCCGTCGACCGTTATTTCTCCGCTCTCATACTCTGCAAGGAAGCCGACCATCAGGGAATTGGGAAAAGGCCACTGCTGGCTGCCGAAATAGGTTATATTCTTGACCTTCAGGCCGACCTCTTCCATAGTCTCACGCCGCACACAATCCTCCAGGGTCTCACCCGGCTCGACAAAGCCGGCAATCAGCCCGTACATCCCGTTCTGGAAATGCGGAGCATGGGCGAGCAGAAGCTGATTATCTTTCAGGATTGCTGTAATGACGGCAGGCGCAAGCTGCGGATAACTAACCAGCCCGCACTGCGGGCAGATCCGGGACCGTTCCGTCAGAGAGTGGGCGGTTTCAGTTCCGCAACGGCCGCAGAACCTGTGATTGCCGTCCCAGACCAGCAGCTGCAGTGCTTTGCCGGCAAGATGGAACAGGTCTTCCTCCAGCACCTCATATAAGGAGCGCAGCGGACGGAAAGCGAGGCCCGGCGGCTCGGGAGCTTCCGCGCTTACCTCTGAGGCGTAGCAGGGGAGACCCGCGAAGGTGCCTAGGTAGAGTATGCGCAGCGGTGTAACCGCCAGCTCTTCAAGGGAGCGGGCCATAGGGATGCCGGGAGGAGAGGAAGGCTCCGTAACAAGCAGCTTGCCGGATTGGAAGATGAGCTGGCAGGCCTCGCCGGTGAATTCAGATTCCGGAGTCAATCCCGGAACATAGCGTGTATAGATGCTTTCTCTCTGTTTCTCCATTATGCAGAACCTTTCTGAAAGGGGATTTGTCTATTAAGAATAGCATGATAAGGGAATGCTAACCATTCAGCACTATGCGTATTCCATCCCTGTCATCAGCTGATGAAACAATCCATTTGACATTCCGTCAACATGTAACTACAATAGTTACAGGA
The DNA here is from genome assembly GCF_037963255.1 of Paenibacillus sp. FSL H8-0259. NCBI lineage: Bacteria > Bacillati > Bacillota > Bacilli > Caryophanales > Paenibacillaceae > Paenibacillus > Paenibacillus sp. FSL H8-0259. The sequence goes on along the minus strand of NZ_CP150147.1, from coordinate 8,034,203 downwards.
GAGCAAATCACCTATGTTTACGGGAAATAACAACTGCTATTCAAATAAACGATACTCATAATGGAGGAAATTGAAATGAAAATCGCATTAACAGGAGCAACGGGTCACTTTGGTTCCATCGTAGCAGAAACATTGCTGAAGACCGTACCGGCTGAGAATATTGTAGCCAGTGTCAGAAATCCGGAGAAGGCAGCTGAGCTGCAAGCACGCGGAGTCGATGTCCGTCATGGCGATTTTGATCAGCCGGAGACGCTGGATGCAGCCTTTGCCGGCGTAGAGCGCCTGCTGATTGTCTCGGCAGACGGTGACAATGATACACGTATCCGCCAGCATAAGGCCGCTGTGGATGCCGCTGTCCGTGCGGGTGTAGGCTTCATCGTCTATACCAGCGTAGGCGATGCCGATAACAGCTCCCTGTTCCTGGCACCGGTACACCGTGCTACCGAAGAGTTCATCCGTGAATCCGGCATTCCTTATGCCTTACTGCGCAATAATTGGTATCTGGAGAATGAAGTCGGCTCCATTCAGGCCGTGAAAGCCGGCGCACCTTGGCTGACCTCCGCGGAAGACGGCAAGGTGGGCTGGGCCACACGCAGCGATTATGCCCAGGCGGCTGCTGCGGTTCTGGCCGGTGAAGGCCGTGAGAATGTCATTTACGAATTGTCCGGCAAGCCGCTCACCCAGGCTGAACTGGCAACCGTGGTTGGTGAGGTGCTCGGGCAAGAGGTTAACGTACAGCAAGTAGATGACGCTACTTATGCGAAGATCATGGCCGGTGCAGGCGTACCGGAAGCTGCGCTGCCGATTGTAGTTGCCATCCAAGGCGCGATCCGCGACGGTGCACTGAATATCGAGAGCGGTGACCTGGAGAAGCTGCTGAACCGTCCGCTTACACCGCTTAGTGAAGGTGTACGCCAGCTTTTGGCCTAATCTCCTATCCCGGCATAGCAGCCTATGATGCCTATTTTCAAAAAAATCCCCACTTGCTAAATTTAGCGTGTGGGGATTTTTTTTGATCTATGGGTGATCCATACCTGAACTGTCCGCGTAACACTCATAACACTAACCTAAGGAGTGAAGCGAGATGACAATGAAGAAATGGATCGTTCCCATGTTAAGCATGACCTTGCTGATGCCGACAATGGCGGGTGCAGCGTCGCCGGCTGCTACAGCAGTGAAGGCATCGGTGAACACACCGGCAGCTGAACTGAGAGCCGGACTGGATTATTTGCTCTCCGAGCATTTCACCCTGGCGGTAACGGCCATGACCAAAGCCTATGACGGAACACCGGATGCGGCGGCCGCCTACAAGGCGCTTGATCAGAACGCACTCGATATGCAGCCGGCTATTGCTTCGCTGTATGGCGATGCAGGCGCAGCTGAATTCGAAAGAATCTTCCGCGCCCATAATCAGTACACAGAGGATCTTGTGAAGGCAACGAAGAACAAGGATACAGCCGCAATTCAAACGGCAGAAGATAAAGTAAGCGGCTTTGTAGACGAATTCGGCAATTTCCTCGGCACGGCGACAGAGGGCAAGCTTCCGGCAGCCGCAGCGAAGCAGGTCATCCGCAGTCACGAGGATCATGTCCAGGAGGTATTCGAGGATTATGCAGCGGGCGATTACCAGGGCGCCTATGAGGCCTACCGTAAAGGCTACGCTGAAATGTTCAGCATCAGTAAGGCATTGTCGAGCGCAATCGTTACCCAGATGCCTGCCAAATTCGAAAGCACCAAAGCCGATACCAAAGCAGCTGATCTGAGATCCGCACTCAATCAATTGGCTGGCGAGCATTTCGCCCTGTCAGTTCTGCAAATGCAGGAGCAATACGAGGGAAGGGCCGCTTCAGATGCGCTGATCCGCGCGGAAGCCATGAACACGGCTGACTTCAAAGCAGCCATTGCCTCCATCTATGGGGCAGAGGGTGCAGCGGCATTCGAGCAAATCTGGGTAACGAACCATGTCAACGCCCAAGCTGATTTTGTATCGGCAGTCAAAAATAAGGATGCAGCAGCCAAAGCCGCGGTAGAGGCGCGTATCGCCGGATTCGCAACTGAATTCGCCGCGTTCCTTGATTCGGCAACCGCAGGCAACCTGCCTAAGGCTGCAGGCCAAGCCGCGCTGACAACCCATGAGAATCAGGTACAGCAGGTGCTTACGCAGTATGCGGCGGGCGACTACACCGCTTCTTACCAGACGAACCGCGAGGGCTACAAGACCATGTTCAGTGTCGGACAAGCGCTGGGCAATGCGATTGTAACGCAGTTTAACGACAAGTTTCAGGAAGCAGTTACACCTGCTACAACAGATCCTGCAGCAATGACCAAGGTCTGGATGAAGGTAGGCAGCGGCGTGCTGAACATTAACGGCACTGTAACGCAAATGGATACAGAGCCCTTCATCTGGAGCGGCATGACCTACATTCCGCTTCGTTACCTGAGCGAAGGCATCGGGGCTGAAGTGAAATGGGATAAAGGGGCGCAGCAGGTCACGATTAAGGCAGGCAGCGACACACTGGTATTCTGGATGAACAAGGACTTCATGGAGGTCAACGGGATGAGACAATCTGTTGGCGCCAAAGTATTTGTGAACGACGACAACAGAACAGTCGTACCTCTCCGCTTTATTACGGAGCTGCTTGGCTGGGATGTACAATGGGGTGGAGATAAATCCATCACGCTAACTAAAAGCATGTAGGGTGAGGCCATAAACCCTTCAGCCTAACCGTAGAATCCCCGCAAACGGAGCACTTGAACAGTGCCCGCTTGCGGTTTTTTTTCGTGCGAAATCCATTTTTTACATTGACAACCTGTCCAGGCAACTATATATTTATCGATAATGATTCTCATTATCGTATAAAGTTGCACAATGTTATTTGGGATGAGGGGTCACTCCGCCGTTTAGTCAGCAGCAGAATAAAAAATACATTATAAGATAAGGAAGGGTCCACGCATGAACACAACAAGAAAGTTCTCTTTGAAAACATTATTAATTCCATTTGCACTTACTATAGCGCTGGTTGGATGCTCGAATCAGGAGTCTAATTCAGCAGCTTCACCATCTCCGGCTGCAACTGCTGCGGCATCTGCTGAAGCGGCTGCTACAGAAGCACCAGCCTCCCAGGATGCTACGCAGTATCCGATTACGATCAAGCATGCGCTTGGTGAAGCTGTACTTGAGAGCAAGCCTGAACGCGTAGTGACCATTCAATGGGCGAACCATGACGTGGCTCTCGCGCTTGGCGTTGTACCTGTAGGCTTCTCGGCAGCGAACTTCGGCGTTCAGGATGACAGCGGACTGTTGCCCTGGACAGCAGATAAGCTGAAGGAGCTTAATGTAACCGATCCGAATGTGTTCCAGGATACCGACGGTCTTGATTTCGAGGCCATCTCGGATGCAGACCCGGATGTCATTCTGGCCGCATACTCCGGAATTACACAGGAAGACTATGATACGCTTAGCCAGATCGCTCCGGTAGTCGCTTATCCGACGGCTCCTTGGGCAACCACCTGGCGCGAGCAGGTCCTGTTAAATGCAGAAGGGATGGGCATGAAGGCAGAAGGGGAGCAGCTGATCAAGGACACCGAAGCCCTGGTTAACGAAAAGGCGGGCAAATATCCGCAGATTAACGGTAAAAAAGTGGTTTGGGTTAACTTCTCCGCTGAGGACCTGTCCAAACTGCATATTTATACGCCTGTGGATTCCCGTGTCTCGTTCCTGTATGAGCTGGGAATGGTTTATCCGGAAAGCATTACCTCCCAGATTACGGACCCTACCAGCTACTCTTTGAGCTTAAGCGCAGAGAATGTGGAAGCCCTGTACGATGCTGATCTTATCGTCGGATATGGGAATGACGAATTGCTCAAGACACTTCAGGCAGATTCGCTGCTGGGCAAAATCCCTGCCATTGAAAGAGGTTCGGTTGCCTTCATCGACAGTGATACACCGCTGGTAGCTGCCGGAACGCCTAACCCGCTGTCCATTGCATACACGATTGATGAATACCTTGCCTTAATTGGAGGAGCTATTGATAAAATAAATGAATAGTTCACCGCTTTCGGACGATAAACAGCTAAAATTGCATATCCCGAAGAACTTTACCCCGGTCCTGATGAGTTGCCTGGTATTGCTTGTCTTGTGCGTGATAGCCTCCCTTGTACTGGGAGCGCGTCACGTGGGGTGGAATGAACTGATCGATGGTTTATTTCATCCGGAGGTGGACAGCTATGGGGCAAACGTAGTCCGCAAGCGGATTTCCCGGACGGTATTCAGTTTAATGTGCGGCGGGGCACTCGGAGTGTCGGGAGCGCTGATGCAGGCGGTTACCCGCAATCCGATTGCCGACCCGAGCATACTGGGAGTGAACACGGGGGCATCCTTGTTTGTGGTTTGCGGAATTGCATTCTTGAACATAAGCTCCGCGAACCAATATATATGGTTAGCTCTGGCCGGAGCTGCGATTACTGCTGTATTCGTATTCGGAATCGGCTCAATGGGACGTGGCGGAGCCACGCCCATTAAGCTCGTTCTGGCGGGTGCTGCCATAAGCGCTGCCTTATCTTCTCTGGTCACAGCCATCATGATTCCGCGTTCTTATGTTATGGACCAGTTCCGGTTCTGGCAGGTGGGGAGCGTCGGCTCGGGAACCTGGAGCAGCATTACGACATTTATCCCGTTCCTGCTCGCAGGTATGCTGATCGCGTTCATTACGGCCCCGGCCCTGAATGCGCTGGCACTGGGCGATGATGTGGCGACGGGTCTGGGTGTGCGGACAGGCACACTGCGGCTCATTGCGGCGCTTGCAGGTGTTCTGTTATGCGGTGCCGTTACGGCACTGGCCGGGCCGATCGGCTTCATCGGCTTGTTATCAACTCACGTCATACGTCTTATCCTTGGATCAGACCTGCGTTTCGTTATCCCTATGTCAGCGGTTACCGGAGCCATTATTCTGACGATATCGGATGTAGGCGGCAGGCTTATTGGAAGCCCCGGGGAGCTTGAAGTCGGTGTAGTTACAGCGTTTGTAGGGGCACCGATCCTAATTCTATTAGCGATGAAATCGAAAGTGCGGTCATTATGACAAATCAGGCGATTGAATATATTATTGCAGGCAGACGCCGCAGACACCGCCGGGGCATACTGGTGACCAGCCTCCTCGCAGTACTTGCACTTATTCTGTGCTGCGCGATGCTTCTGCTCGGGAACACGATCTATCCGGTGACAGATGTCATCCGGGCGCTCTCCGGAGAGGAGCTCAAGGGAGTCTCTTTCGCGGTGAATATTATCCGGCTGCCGCGGATGCTGGCGGGACTGTTCGCCGGATTTGCCTTTGGCATTGCCGGGTACACCTTCCAGACCATGCTGCGTAACCCGCTTGCGAACCCGAATGTGATTGGCATTACGTCCGGCTCAAGCGCGGCGGCGGTGTACTGCATCGTCATAGTTCAGGCAAGCGGAGCGGTTATCTCCCTTGCTTCGGTAATTGCCGGTCTGGCTACGGTGCTGCTGATTTATGTACTATCCAGAGGGAAGACCTTCTCCATCGGGCGGCTGATCCTGATCGGGATCGGCTTGCAGGCTATGCTGGATGCTGTAATCTCCTATCTGCTGCTGATTAGCTCCGAGAAAGACGTTCCCTCAGCCATCAGATGGCTGACCGGCAGTCTCAACGGCTCGCAAATGCGCGAGCTTCCGCCGCTGGTGATCATCGTAATCATCTGTACGCCAATCATCATTCTGCTGGGCAAGCATCTGAGTATATTGGAGCTTGGAGAACAATCGGCCACCTCGCTCGGCATAAGCACAGATAAGACAAGAATTGCGCTGATTGTCAGTTCTGTCTGTATGGTTGCGATTGCTACGGCTACTACAGGACCGATTGCCTTTGTCTCCTTCCTGTCGGGGCCGATCGCGAAGAGACTCGTTGGAACAGGTGCCTCGAATATCCTTCCGGCGGGTCTTGTCGGAGTTAATTTGGTTCTCGCGTCCGATCTGATCGGACAATTTGCTTTTGAGTACAGATTCCCTGTAGGCATCATTACCGGATTACTCGGAGCGCCATATCTGATCTTCCTGTTAATCCGGATGAATCGAAAGGGAGAGTTATAATGAACAAGACACATCATTTCGGGGCCGAACAGCTCATAGCGGGCTATGAGAATAAGACGGTTATCCACGGTATAGACCTGGTGATTCCTGATCATAAAATAAGTGTGATTATCGGCTCGAACGGCTGCGGCAAGTCCACGCTGCTCAAAACAATGGCCAGACTTATCAAGCCTGCCTCGGGTAAGGTTACCCTCGACGGCAAGCCGATCTCCAAAATGCCCGCCAAACCATTGGCCCGCGTAATTGGGCTCCTGCCGCAGTCTCCGATTGTTCCGGAAGGAATCTCTGTCGCCGACTTGGTGGGACGGGGCAGATTTCCGCATCAGTCCCTGCTTGGCGGATGGTCCAGGAAGGATTATGAGGCCGTTGCCGAAGCGATGGAGATTATGAATATCACCGAGTTCGCCAATCATAACATCGATGAGCTCTCCGGCGGACAGCAGCAGCGCGTCTGGATTGCCATGGCACTGGCCCAGCAGACGGATATCCTGTTTCTCGATGAGCCGACGACCTTCCTGGATATTACCTATCAGGTCGAGATTCTCGATCTGCTCACCGACCTGAACCGCAAGCACGGAACGACGATTGTAATGGTGCTGCATGATATCAACCTGTCTGCGCGGTATGCCGACCATATTTTTGCGCTTCACACGGGTAAGCTTGTCGCTGCCGGTACGCCTGCAGAGGTGATTACAAGCGCGCGGGTCAAAGAGATTTTCGGGCTGGATTGCACGGTAATCGCTGATCCCGTCTCAGGCTCTCCGCTGGTGGTACCCAGAGGACGGTATCATGATAGGCAGGCGAATGCTCTAAAGTAAGGGACTGGCAGGCATCACATCCCTGACAGGTCCATGTTTCATACAAGGCTGTCCGACCGGTCAAACCGGAGGACAGCTTTTTGTGTATCCTTCCCCTTGTAGCCGTCAGACCGTTCCCTTATCATGAGAATGAAACAGGCAACGGGAATTGAATCTGAACGATTGCAGGTGATCCTATCAAAATTTCCATCGAGCAAATCAGCAGGGAGCAAGAAGAGGAGATCCGCATCCGGTGCCATGAAGTTGATGAAGAGATCTCTGAAATCGTAAATAAGCTGAAGACAGAAACCCTGATCATCCTGGGATATCAGGAGGACCGGCTCAGCCGTATCAAGCTCAGTGATGTCTATTATTTTGAAGCCGTGGACGGCAAAGTATTTGTCTACAGCGAGAATCAGGTCCATGAAGTGAAGCAGAAGCTGTATGAGCTGGAGGAACTATGCAGAGACAAGAACTGCTTCCGCGCCTCCAAATCCACGATTCTGAACATCGCCAAGATTGCCAGCGTGCATCCGTCCCTTAGCGGCCGGTTCACAGCTTTGCTTGATAACGGGGAACGTGTAGTGATATCAAGACAGTATGTGCCGGCACTCAAACAAAGACTTGGATTATAGGGGGAGGGATCACAGCATGAAGCTATCTGAATTTGTCAAAGACATCATCCGCGATTTTCTGATCATCTTCGCATCCATCATGATTATCATTACAGTGCTGCGGCAGATTTATATCCCGGAGCTCGCATTTGACCTGATATCGATCTATACGATTATGGGCTTTTCCCTGCTTGGGGCATTAACGGGAATCATCTGGTACACTCCGCATGAGATAAGCGAGCGGGCCATGCGTGTTAGAATCGTTGTTCATTTTCTCACCCTGGAGATTCTGTTGATTGCCCTTGCCAGCCTGATCGGAGTTGTGACTGGTGTATCCGGCGCACTCCTTCTTGCCCTCCAAATTGCCGTGGTATATGCCGTAGTCCGGGTGCTGTCCTATGGGAAGGATAAGAAGGAAGCAGAGCAAATTAACGAGAGACTTAAGGCTGTTAAGCAAGAAATTCACCATTAATCCCGAAGCCAGTGCCCCACTTTGTGGGGTTATTCTGCATCTTATTGCCCTGTAGCTACAGCTTACCGTAAATCTATATACACCCTTTTCGCAGTTTTTTATGATGAGGTCATAACTTAACTGGAAGAGGAGAATCCCCCCTATGCACAGCCTTGGCAAGCTCAAAAGTTGGATTAGAATTACCCTGTTTATCGTATTCGTTATATTGACGCTTTCTCCCGTTATCGATTGGAGCTTCAGCTGGGTACTGCTGGCAGCACTGCTGTTCATGTTTGCGCTGAAGGGTACGATTGATCTTATCCGAAGGAAGGCGAATGCAAGTACGCCCAAACGTTCATTCAGGGTATTGAAAATCATTATAACCGCTGTGGCACTGCTAATCGCACTTATACCGCCCATTCTATTCCCGCAGTACCGGGCACCTGAAGTGACCGGGGAATATGAGGTCAGAACGGCTGTTTACACGTATACGGACCCTAACCGGATTGAAGAATTCACGTATACCGGGGACAACCGGTTTGTGAATGTGGAATTCTGGTATCCGGGCAATGCCGGGGGAACCTATCCGCTGGTGGTCTTTTCCCATGGGGCCTTCGGAATCAGGGAGAGCAACAATTCAACCTTTACGGAGCTGGCCAGTCACGGCTATGTAGTGGTTTCCATTGATCATCCTTACCATTCCTTTTATACACAGAGCGTGGACGGGAAGATCACTATGATTAATGCAGATTATCTGCGGGAGTTTAACGACTCCAACAAAGACGGGATTTACACCATGGAAGAGCTGTACGGCTTTACGCAAAAATGGATGAAACTGCGGACCGGGGATATGAATCTCGTGATCGATACAATTCTGGAGAAGGCCGTAAGTGACCAGGACCCCGTGTACCGGCTGATCGACACTGAGCAAATTGGCGTATTCGGCCACTCCATGGGCGGTGCGGCAAGCGTGGCGCTCGGCCGGGAGCGCGGCGATGTGGATGCTGTCGTGAATCTCGATGCCCCATTCTTCAGCGAGCTTGTGTATGACCCTGAGATTAAGGATCTGGCGGCAAAAAATGAACCGTATCACGTACCGCTGCTGAACATTTACACGGACGATGTATGGAGACAGCTCGGGAAGAACTCGGCTTACGCGGCGAACAAGACCGATAATCCAAACTTTATGGATGCGTATGCCGTTCATTTTCAAGGCGCCAAGCACTTAAGCCTGACCGATCTTCCGCTATTCTCGCCGATCCTTGCGAATAAGCTGCAACGCGGGCAAGCAGATATTGATAAGTATTACTGCATTGAGACGATGAATGCGCTGATTTTGAAGTTTTTTGATTATACGTTAAAAGATACCGGCCGCTTTGAGCCGCAGGCGGTGTATTGATGGCAATGCAGCGGCGGCTATAAGGTGAACCCCGGGAACATTGTCCGTTGCTCCACCTCGGTGAATCCCAAGGATCTGTATAGCCCGGCTGCGCGGGTATTTAATTCCCAGACCTCAAGCCGGGCTATGTTCAAATCGTAAGCTAAAAAATATCTGAATATGTAATTCAAAATCACTTTGGCGATCCCGGTTCCGCGGACGTCGGGCGACACATATACCGTTTCAATATGACCGCAGCCATCCTTCGCGAAAAAGGTGCAGCCTCCCAGCAGTTTGCCTTCTTTTAGAAACGAGAGGTTGTGGAAATGGGGGGAGCTGCCTTGTTCCGCAAGTGCGTCCAGATTCAGCGGCGTAACAAAGATCTCATCATACCGCTCTTTATACTCCGTAAGCTCTTGGTCAGAATTAAGGTTCACCGGTGTAACCTCTATATCTTCCGGCAAGGTATAGGTGAAGCCATCTTGAATGGAAGCCTCCATAACAACGCTGTAATTGGCCTCCAACCCGTTGCCCATATAGAAGCGCAGTTTCTCCTGATCCGGTTCAAATCCGGCGTATATTCTGGCGGTTAGATCCGGCCGCAGCCTCCGCAGCTCTTTAGCCCTTGTAAGCACTCCGTCAAATAGCCGCTGGCTAACCTCATTATTCTGTGATTCGGCTAAATGATCAGCGGGATTCACACTTATATAAATCAGATAAGGGGTATCGGGTGTCTGATGATGATTGATTGCCGGATACGTAAAGGCGCTCCCTAAGTAGTCCCCATGTTCACCGAATGCAATAAATATATTCTCTCTGCAGTTGCCGTACTGGTCTTCTTCCGGATTGATTATTTCAATATTCATCTAGCGCCCTCCTATATATCGTGTGGAGCTACCCCAAGAGGCAGCCCCTATACGTATTATGACATGATTCGGCCGGAGGCTGGAGGTAGAGTATTTCTTAAATAGTTTGCGGAAACCTGGAGGTTCATCCGGGAAAAGAATTCGTATTCTTTCAATGCAGAAGCGGCTTCGCGATGGCGATCAGTGCTTCTTTGCTTAAGAATTGTCCGCTCATCTCGTCAATCTGGTACTGGTAGGTGTCCCTACTTCCCGGAACCGCGGCTGACCACGTTAGGCTATTGCCGCCTTTATACTTGGTGTAGATCATTTCAGTGCCGTTGACAACGGCTTTTTCTGGGGTGAAATCTACTTGTTCATCTACATAAGCCGTGAATTCGCCTTCGCTTCTTGTTGTTGTCACCGTAATTTCCTGTTCTCCCTGCCTATAGACCGCAGTTAAATTGAGGATTTGGTCCGACAGCTCTACCGGCATTATCCCGTAGTTTCTGCCCGCTGCCTCGGCCTGCTTGCGCAGCTGATCAGCGATAGCCTTTTCTTCGTCCGGGGTAGGCGGGTGGAGCAGGGTGACCGGTTTGAAGTAAGCGGTGGCTGTCTGGAATTCATAACCTCCCGGAAGCTTGTCGGCTACGGTCAAAGATTGAGCCGATAACTTATTGCGGAGCGAAGACAGGTCGGTATAGACTAACGGTTTGTACTCCGTATCCAGCTTCCCGTCCGGATTATGGTCCAAGACGTAGAAGATAGCAGCGGTACCATTCTCAAGCATAGCTTCGCCTAATTCATGGCTGAGGTTCAAGCGCTGCAGCTCCTCCTCCTCATAGGCAGGGAACGCCTTCGCGGGCTTGACCTGATATACAACCTCACCCTGCTTGTTCTTCAGCGACTGATATTGAACGGCTGCAAATCCGGTGGAAGCTGTGAGCAGCATGCCCGCAACCACCAATAAGCTAATTTTATGTTTCATCCAGAAGACCCCCTTCACTTGATGTCCTGTCTCTAACCTCTTCATCACTTCCCCGGATATATCCGGATGGGAAAAGCGCGGATTATGAAGAAGTTCCTTCAGCTCCTGATCCTTGTCCGTATCCATAATGCTTCACTCCTTTCGCCTGAGCGTAAAACTTCCTGAATTTCCTGGCGGAACGTTCATACCGTTTGCGCAGCCGCGCGGTATTCTGGTGAAGCATCCGGCTGATTTCCTGATAGCTCAGCTCCTCCACGGTGCGCAGCAGCAGTAAGTTACGCTCCTCGGCCGTTAACATAGCCATCGCCTGCTGCACCGCAGCGTCCGGGTAATTAGCCTCCATATGCTGATCGACCGGCCGGTTCTCCTGGTCATCACGGTAGAACAGACTCAAGTATTTCGTCAGCTTGCGCTTGCGGATCACATCAATACACTGGTTATAGGCAATGGTGTACAGCCAGGCGCCGAAGGGGAGATTAGGATCATATTGTCCCAAAGAGCGGTATGCCTTCAGGAATACTTCCTGTCCGCAGTCCTCAGCCTCGTTATATTGGCCCAGCATATGATAGCAATAGAAGAAAATCGGCCGCTGATAAGCCTGCATAATGGCCTCGAATTTCTGGATATCCCCTGCCAGCACGGCTGCAATCCGTTCCTGCAGATCGGCGTTCTCCAAGCTTCTCACCCCCTTTATGCTCTGTACAACGAACCATCTGTTCATATTGTGACATTGCCGGCTAAATTTTTGAAAAAGATACGACAAAATAACGCCCTAGCCTTGCGGCTGGAATAAACGTCCCGGTTAGAGGATTCTATAGAAGCAATATCGAACATGATATTTCGGTGCATGGATTGCAAGGTTTCCTGTCTCATCCTCCCCTATAATCAGACTTGAAAGGAGGGACCGGTATGGATTGGCTGGACCGCATGAATAACGCAATGGAATATGTAGAAAAACATCTGGCGGATGTGATTGATTTCAATCAGGCGGCCAGGATTGCCTGCTGCTCAACGTACCATTTTCAGCGGATGTTCTCGTTCATAACTGATGTGCCGCTCTCGGAGTATATCAGGCGCAGAAGGATGACCCTTGCAGCCTTTGAGCTGCAGCAAGGCGGAACCCGGATTATCGACATCGCTATAAAGTATGGTTACGAATCGCCCGAAGCCTTCTCCAGAGCGTTCAAAAAAATGCATGGTGTAATGCCAATGTCAGCGCGCGACAAGGGCGTCTCACTTAAGGCTTATCCCCGGTTATCCTTTCAACTTTCAATTCGGGGAGATGTAGAAGTGAACTATAAAATCGAAGAAAAACAAGCTGTTGAAATGTTTGGCGTATCTACTGTAATTAATGCCGATGGCGAGAATCCGTTTATTGAAATCCCTGCCTTTTGGACCCGGTGTATTGCTGGCGGAGATGTGGGCCGGATTCGGGCTGCCGCGGGACTGGGGGAGAACGGCCAAATTCATGCGGTAATGTATAACAAGCAGGGTGAGAAATCTTCATACATGATCGGATATATTATACCCGAAAGCGGCTTGCCGGAAGGCTTTGAACAGCTGCATATCCCTCCGCAAACCTACGCAATTTTCACGACCGGCGTTTATCCTGATGGAGAAAGCAATATTCATGATTTATGGAAGCGTATTTGGGGGGAATGGTTCCCGGGCTCGAATTATGAAGCCACAGAGGGTCCTGAGTTTGAAATGACGTATGACCGGGGCAATAACATGTATGAAATGGAAGTCTGGATTCCCGTTGTTAAAAAGTCCGCTTAATGATAGTTGTATTTTGTACAATTATAAACAGCGAAAAGGGTTGCTTGCCTCATATAACTGCAGTCTGTACAACTAAATCTGCCCTAAAGGGGAGAATCAAGGTTAAAATGGCAGTTTAATTGTACGAAATACAACTAAACGGATAATCGCTTATAAATCAGCCGATTTAGTTGTACAAAGTGCAATTAAGCCTACCGCATATACCGTAATAAGGTTACTCAAGCCCTCATATTTCTTAAACAATCTGCTGAAATAATGTGTATCTGAAGAACCGGCGCCAGATAGCTCGTCTTCTCGTAACGGCTGTCCTGCAGAATCTCTGATTCTTGCTTCCAAAACTCATAATGAATTCAGCGGCTTCTGTCCTGCGGCAGTTCGCCTATTCATCCGCGTGAACACTTAAGGTATTGCGCAGATGCTTAACATCGTTCATGGGCGGACGCCCGAACATGCGGACATACTCCCGGCTAAACTGGGAAGGGCTCTCATAGCCCACGCGAAAGCCCGCGTCAGCGGCTTCTAATCCCTCTGACAGCAGCAAACGGCGTGCGTTCTGCAGCCGGATGGCCTTCTGATACTGCAGGGGGCTGATTGCTGTGACCTTTTTGAAATGCTTATGCAAGGAGGAAGGGCTCATATTGGCTTCCTTCGCCAATTCTTCAATCACAAGGGGCTTGGAGTAATCGCGGTTAATCAGATGTATAGCTTTGGAAATGTTATACGAATAGCTGCCGGCAATGGAGAATTGGCTGAGGATAGCCCCATGATCCCCTTTCATCACACGGTACAGAATCTCGCGGATCATCATCGGTGCGAGGAACTCAATATCCTCAGGGGTATCCAGAAGACGGACCAGGCGGACCAGCCCCTCCAGCAGCGGTGTATCGGATTGGCCAAGCAGGATCCCGCGTTCCGTCTTTGCTTCCCGCTGCGGACCACTGCTGTGGATGATGTCCAGTATGACCTCCGGACGAATAGATAACTGCAGGCTCAGATAGGGAAGCTCCGGCGTGGCTTCCGTAATCATCCCGACTACAGGCAGATGCACCGGGCTGACCATGTAGCTGCCCGGACTGCATCTGTAAGTATCTCCCGCCAGCGAAGCTGTCTTGGAGCCTTGTACAATCACGTATAACGAAGGCGTATTGACCGAATGTCTCGGCTCGGACACCTGGCTTGCGCGTCTGAAGCATAGCTCCGGCACGTCTGAAGCATGTGTTCCTTCTGAAGGCGCATGACGCTGAATAAGCAGAATCAGTTCTTGTAAATGAGCAGGGAGAGTAGAGAGGGAGGAGATGTCGTTCATGCTTCACTGCTCCTTTACACGTAGGTCTAATGGCTAATTATATATACACCGGAGAGGATTAGGCAAGGATCGGAGGCGATCTGTCTACCTGATTGGGCCGCTGTTTACTTACAATGAACAGGCAAGGCCATTAGACCGTAGAGAGAAGGATGCAGTATGAGCATTGAGAATAAAGTTGTCGTCATTACGGGTGCGAGCAGCGGGATCGGGGAAGCGGCAGCGCTGCTCCTTGCGGAGCGCGGGGCAAAGGTAGTGCTTGGAGCGCGCGGAGCAGACCGCCTGGAGGCGCTGGCAGCACGCATTGTGAACAATGGCGGCGAAGCCGTTTATGCAAGCACGGACGTGAGACAGCGGGAGGATCTAAGCAGACTCGTTGCACTTGCCTGTGAGCGGTACGGGAAGATAGATGTGCTCGTCAGCAATGCCGGAGTGATGCCTATTTCCCCGCTCGACGACCTGCGCGTCGAGGATTGGGAGGACATGATTGACGTTAATATCAAAGGTGTTCTGTATGGTATTGCCGCAGCGCTGCCGGTCTTCCGTGAGCAGGGCTTCGGACATTTCGTGAACACTGCGTCTACAGCGGGACACAAGACGGTTCGTAACCAGTCGGTCTACTCTGGAACGAAATTCGCCGTGCGTGCCATCTCGGAGGGACTGCGCCAGGAGGCGGGCGACAAGCTGCGCGTCACCATCATTTCGCCCGGTATCGTCAAGACCGGCTTCACGGACAGTGTGACAGACCCGGCAGTGAGAGATCAGCTTGCCGCCGTCCGCGATAAGCTGGCGATGACACCGGATGCAGTAGCGCGTGCCATTGCCTACGCGATTGAACAGCCGGATAATATCGATGTGAACGAGATCGTGATCCGTCCTACTGCGCAAGTGTAACCTATTAGTCAGGACTGCCTGCGGCCCTCGAGCAGAGGAAGGCTGCAGCCGAATGCTCCTCTATATTAGAAACCAGGACCGCTGCTTGCATGCAGAGGTCCTGGTTTATTGTTGCAGCGATTTATTGTTACCGCGAGTAGGTTAACGGTCCATTCCTGAATCACCTGGAGAGCCGGTATCAGCGCTGATTATAATGCGCTCCCGATCAGCCCGTTAATCCCTTCCTCCAGCCCGGCGGTATCCTTATCCTCCAGCCATTCCTGCGGAACCAGCAGATAATTGCCGGAGCTGCTCTTAAGATAGCTGTAGATGATCTGGGCCTCATCGATCTTATGACGGCTCATTTCTTCTGTAGCCGCAATCAGGCTGCTGCTGCGGAAATGCTCCAATGCGGCAGTGGTAATCATCTTGGTAAGCTGTCCGCTGTCCAGCGCTTCAGTCGCCAGCCGGGTGCGGTAGAGAATCACGCTGCCCTTGATGAGAATCAGCTTGTGGGACTGCCCGTCCACCGGCTCCAGCACGATAATATTCTTGTTCTCCCCGGTGAAGCCGATCACCTGCTCCTTGTGCAGCAGCGAGTGGACCGCCCCGAGGTAATCACGGTACTTGGCAGCTGCTTCGAAGTCAAACCGCAGCGCAGCCTCCTCCATCCGGGCTTCCAGTCCGCTTACGATTGAATTGCCGCTCCCGTTCAGCAGTGCAATGATCTGCCCGATAATCTCCTCATACCGCTTCAGAGCCTCACCGCCCCCGCACATGCCGATGCATAAGCCCAGCGAATGGTTGAGACAGCGGGTGGTCCGGGAATGGGGGCTGCTGCAGAGAATTCTCTGCGATTCCTTAATGCCCTGTACAGCCCGCTCCACAGTGCTGCGGCTGGTGTAAGGACCATAGGAGAGACTATTTGCCTGTGTGCTGGGCTCATAGCCGATTTCGATCTGCCGGTACGGCGCAGTACCCACGATGGAAATATAGCTGTAGGCGAGCGGATTTTTCATTTTGCGGTTGTACATCGGCTTGATCTCTTTGATCAGCTGGCATTCCAGCATGAAGGCTTCGAATTCCGTATCGGTCAGCCTGTATTCGAGATCGCGGATATGCTTGACGAGCTGCTTCACCTTGGGCGAGTGTCCTTTGTTATTGTAGAAATAGGACTGGACCCGCTTCTTCAGCTGCTTCGCTTTGCCGACATAGATGATATGTCCCAGACTGTCCTTCATCAGATACACGCCAGGCGATAAAGGGAGGTCTGCTACCTTTTCTGTTAGATTCGCGGGCATGGCAGCCGCCTCCGTTCGTCACATTCTTCAGTACCTTTAAGTATAAACCATGCCGCCCTCACCGGCGACTGGAAAAGCCCCATTCCCTGCACTACAATGGGAATAAAAATGGCTAAGCGCCTATCCAGGAGGTAATAAATATGAAATTCCGGACAACCGTTATACTGGGCGGCAAGACGGCCACGGGGATCCCTGTTCCTGCGGAGGCGGTAGCAGAGCTCGGGACAAGCAAGAAGCCGGCGGTGAAGGTAACGATCGGGGAATATAGCTATTCCAGCACGGTAGCGACGATGGGCGGACAGTTCATGATTCCGCTCAGCGCGGAGCACCGCAAGGGCGCCGGTGTCAGTGCCGGTGATGAGATCGAAGTAGAGCTTGCGCTGGATACCCGGCCGCGTGAAGTGGAGGTACCGGCTGATCTGGCTGCGGAGCTGGAGCAGCATGCCGGAGCGAAGCAGTTCTGGGACGGATTATCCTACACGAATAAACGGCGGTTTGTCCTCTCGATTGAGGATGCCAAGACGGCAGAAACGCGGCAGCGGCGGCTCAATAAGACGATGGCAAGCCTGAGCGAAGGCAAGGCGCAGTAGCACCCGTGTGACATAATCCACAAAGTCTCCCGGCCAAACCCTCTATCATTGAACTGATGAAAGAATGGGATCAAGTAAGCTGGGGGGCTGCTGATGAAATATTCTATCGGTGAATTCGCGTCAATTCTAGGGGTGACGGCAGATACACTGCGCTTATATGAGAAACATGATATTGTCCGGCCGGTGAAGGATCAGCATAACAATTACCGGTATTTCAATGATCTGGACGCGCGCAATTTACTGTCGAGCAGATGGTACCGGAGCATGCAGATTCCGCTTCAGGATGTGGCCGGACTGATTAAAGACGCACCTTCCGAGCAAGTGGTAGAGTCGATAGCGGCTGCCGGAATGCAGCTGGAAGAAGAGATACGCCGCAGCACGCTGCTGCTGAATAAGATTCAGGAGATTCATGCCGAGCTTGGGGGGATCAGCGAATCCTTTTATACCTGCAGAATCAAGCAAGTGCCGGGTATGTACCGGATTCAGCAGACGAACAAGAACCATTTGCTGCAGAAGGATGGTCTCAAAAGAACCGTCCAGTCCTGGATGGAGCTGCTGCCGTTCACCTTCTATTCCTTCCGTATTGAGAATACAGAATGCATCTATGGAGCCGAAGAGCTGGATTACAGCTGGGGGCTTGCCCTGCTGGAAGAGGATCAGCAGAAGCTTGAGGTTTGCCTGAATGACAGTGTGGAGTATCTGGAGCCGGCAACCTGCATCTCTGCAGTGATTGTCAGCACCTATGAGGAATACCTCGAACGGGAGTCCTTCGGATTCATGCTGGATTATGCGAAGGCGCAGAAGTATACAGTCAGCGGGGATATCAGCGGTAAAATCCTGTTTACAGAGCGCACGAACAGCTGCAACAAAACCTATCTGGAGATCAATATTCCGGCAAAACAAACAGAAACGGAGCCGCCCGCTTTTATACTTTGAGAAATATTTCACATATATTTCATTGACCTTGGTGCTGTACCAAGGTTTACACTCTGTGCGTAGTCAGCAGTTCTTAGAGAGAGAGAGAGGCGGGGCTGCACTAACCACACAGGGGGAGAAATAATGCATAAGCAAGCAGTACGGCCGTTGTTAAAAGTAAGCGTATGTCTGATCCTGGTTCTGTCGCTCATCAGCGGCTGCAGCGGCAATAATTCAGCCGGACCGGCAGCATCGGAGCAGCCTTCAGCATCACCGGAGGCTACGCAGCCGGCGGATACAAGTGCGGTACCGGATGCTTTTAAAGCGGGAACCTATAAAGCGGAAGCTGACGGCAAAGACGGCAAGATTCAGGTTGAGGTTACACTCGACGCCGAATCCGTAATCACGGATATCCAGGTGGTCAGCCAGAACGAAACGGCCGGCATCGGCGTGGAGGCCATTAATAAGATTAAGGAAGAGATTATTGCCGGCCAGACTCTGGCCATAGATGCAGTCAGCGGTGCTTCGGAGTCGAGCACGGCGATCCTGACAGCCGTTGAAGATGCGGTGAAGCAGGCGGGCGGCAACGTGGAGGCTTTTAAATCGAGGGCTGTAGTGAAATCGGGAGAAGGCAAGACGGAGCAGCTGTCTGCGGATGTCGTTGTCGTGGGTGCAGGCGCATCCGGCGTATCTGCAGCAGTCTCAGCAGCCGATAAAGGCGCAAAGGTCATTCTTATTGAGAAAACAGCTACGATTGGCGGAGCAAGCAATCTGTCCTGGGCAGGTAAGTTCTACAACTCTTCAGCCGCTGTCAGCAGCGGACTTAAAGTGGAAGTAGAGAAGGAGATTGCCGACTGGATCGTTAATAATCACTGGAGAGTAGACGCAGCGGCAATCCGCCAGTACGTGACCAAGTCGGGTGAAACCTATGACTGGCTGACAGGCAAGGGCTACACCACTACCTTCCTTAACTTTGGCGGAGAACAGCTGCATATGTTACCGGCCTATGACACCCGCCAGGATCTGCTGAAGGCGATGCTTTCAGAATCCGTGGAAAAGGGCGGCGGACAGGTAATCACCGAAACAACAGCCCAGAAGCTGATTACAGGCAGCAATGGTGAGGTTACCGGAGTGGTTGCCGGGAAGGCGGATGGAACTGTGCTTGAGATCACCGGCAAAAGCATTGTCATGGCTACCGGCGGTTATGCCGGCAACAAAGAGATGGTCAAGGAAGCCTTCGGCTTCGAAGGCGTCAATGGCGGACTAGGACAGAATATCGGCGAAGGGCTGCAAATGTCCTGGGATATTGGGGCGAAGGTTCCCGATAACTTCGGGGGACAAATGCTTCACCAGACCCTGGCCAGAGCAACGGACAAGCTGAAGGCGGAGTATGAGCCGTTCGAAGCCAGCTATCCGCTGATGCTCTCCTACCTGCCAACGCTGATGAATGTCGGCCCTTCCGGGGCGAGATTCCGGGATGAGGCGGCAACACTAACCGCAGTAGCAGCGGCGAACACGAGTGCTTTTAACGGAGCCTATCATCTGGTCATTCTCTCGCAGGCGCAGATTGATGCCCTCAAGACCAAGGGAATGCATGGCTTGAAAGCACCCGGACTGCCGGGAATGCCGCCGGAATTCTATGCTTCTTTTGCCGATAAATTCACGCTGGACCAGCCTTGGAAGGATGCGGATAAAGTCTTCGAGTCCATGGTTGCCAACGGTGACGGCTTCAAGGGTAATACCATTGAGGAATTGGCAAAAAATGCGGGTATGGATGCTGCGGTATTCGCTGCTGACTTTAAGCTGTATCAGGAAGCGGCGAAGACCGGCATCGATACCGAGTTCGGCAAAGCGAAGGAATATCTGCTTCCGATGGGTGAGAGCGGCCCGTATTATGCAATTATTTCCGAGATCAATAATCTCTGCTCGGTGGGCGGCCTGCTTGTAAATACCAAGTTTCAGGTGCTGAATGACAAGCGTGTGCCCATCAAGGGATTATATGCCGTGGGCGTGGAGTCCGAAGGTGTACTCTTTAACGATACTTATGTAGGAAATGGCGTCGGACTGGGGTATTCCTTCACCTCCGGGCGGCTTGGCGGCGAGGATGCAGCAGCCGGGGCACTGGGCACAAAATAGAACGGTTTAAGCAATCTTCTTCTTTTCACCGATAAAGAGTTGTCCTGAACTTTTATCGAGAAGAGGAATGTTCGATGTATATTCCCATTTCCCGGATTCAAGCCGCTTCACTGACCCGTTCACCGCATCAGGAGGCCCATGCTCCGGCAGAGTCGTCTGTGCTTAGTTTCTCGGAGACTTTGGCAGCTGTTGCTGCGGCCATTGAAGATCAGGCACGCAGAATCAGGAAGAAATACGGCCTGCCTGTCCGGATCACAGCGGTGTCCAAGGACGGGAGCAAGGGTGCGGACAGTGCCGGCAAGGGAGCCAGGGATGATGTGCGGGAGATTGTGATTGCCCCGAATATCCTGCAGCAGATGAGCAAAGATCCTGTGACCTTAAGAAAAATATACGGCTACATTGATGAGTATGTCGCCAAAGATCACCTCTCTGCTGATCATAGCCTAATCATCTACAGGGACGGTACTTGTACCCTGTCCCTTTCTGCCCCTTCACCGGAAGAAGCAGGGAAGAGCAGCGGGGGCCCTGCCGGGCAACCTGGCCTGTGGAGCGGAATCTCCACCCAGGACCGGCTGCAGCAGCTGGCCTTCATCCGGGCGCGGAGGGCAAACCGGCAGCCTTAATAGGAAACACCTGTATATTGATCTCGGAATCCTTGGTTTGCGTGGATTCCGGGATCTTTTTTTTATAAGATGGCGCAGCCGTGCCCGGTTGTACGAACACCAGCCTATGCCCCTGCATAGCATATAGCACTGAGCTTGCTATAAGGAAGTGGAAAGGGGGCGCGCAGGATAATGGGTATCCAGCTTACGGCGATTCATTGGGTGTACTTAGTGTTTATTGTGTTCATTCTGGCGCTGCTGATCCGGCGGCGTGATACGACAATGATCTGCGTGACCGGGATTTTGGCGCTGGGTCTGCTGGCAACGGCTACGCTCAGCGGGTCGGTATCGGGAATCTTCAATTCCTTTGTATATGCTACCAAAGAGCTGCTCGGCACCATTATGATTATCTCCATTATTGTGGCGATGAGCCGGATTCTGATTATTACAGGCATCAACGAGACGATGGTATCCCCGCTCACCCGGTTTCTGCGCACACCAGCGATGGCCTATTGGGGGATCGGGCTGATCATGATGGTGACCTCTTTCTTCTTCTGGCCTTCCCCTGCGGTGGCACTGGTCGGTGCAGTCCTGCTGCCTGTCGCTGTCCGGGTCGGCCTGCCTGCACTTGGTGCAGCGGTGGCAATGAATCTGTTCGGGCACGGGATCGCCCTCTCCGGCGACTATATTATCCAGGGAGCGCCGAAGCTGACTGCGGATGCAGCGGGTCTTCCGGTATCCAGCGTCATGCAGGCTAGTATTCCGCTGGTTATCGTGATGGGGGTTGTAACTACTGTCACTGCCTTCTGGATGATGCGCAGAGACCAGAAGAATGGAACGTGGAGAGACGGCCTGGTGGTCACTGCCCAAGGCACAGCAGGGCCGTTGTCTGCAGCCGGGACGGGCGATGACGGGACGGTACTCATGAGCGCCGGGCTTCGAAAAGCGCTGGCCATCGCCATCCCGCTGCTCTTCCTTCTGGATGTGATAGCCATGTTCATGCTGCACCTGCAGGGTGGTGATGCTACAGCTCTGGTCGGCGGAACCGCCGTGCTGATCCTGATTGTCGTTACCCTGCTGGCCCACCGCAGCCAGGGACAGGGGCTGGAGAAAATCACGGCCTATCTCATTGAAGGATTCATATTCGGCTTCAAGGTCTTTGGACCGGTCATCCCGATCGCAGCCTTCTTCTATCTTGGCGACTCGGCCTTCACCGAACTGTTCGGCCAGGTGTTGCCGGACGGCTCGCATGGCATCGTGAACGACCTGGGCGTTGCCCTGGCGGATCACGTGCCGCTTAATGGCGCCGTGGGAGCCGTGACGCTGACGGTGATCGGCGCGATCACCGGTCTCGACGGCTCCGGCTTCTCCGGCATCTCGCTGGCCGGCTCGATTGCCGGGCTGTTCGCCGCCGCGATCCATTCCGGCGCGGCGACCCTCACTGCCCTTGGGCAGGTAGCCGCCATCTGGGTCGGCGGCGGCACCCTGATCCCGTGGGCGCTCATTCCCGCCGCGGCGATCTGCGGCGTCAGCCCCTTCGAGCTGGCCCGGCGCAATCTGAAGCCGGTCCTGCTGGGTCTGGCGGCGATGACTCTCACCGCCATGTTTCTGGTGTAGGAGATGTCTGCATAAGATCCACGCCCCCAATCCATCCTAGAGAAGAACAGAAACCGTGATTGAGGGGGAAGTATTCTTATGAAGCATTACGAATCCAGTCTGCGGACGAACAGCACGGTGGATCAGGCACAGGATTCTGTGACCAAGCTGCACAACGCTGTAACTCAGGCGTTAAGCCATCCAACGGAGCAGATGATTGACCAGGCGGAGAATAGCCTGGAGCATGCCGAGGAAGCCGTTCGCCATGCTCCCGAAGGATCGGTCGGCGGACACGGTGTAGACTTGACTGAAGACAGGCTGGCCGAAGAGAAACGCAGACTCGCTTCACTGGACGAACCTGGCGCCAAGGCCCGCAGCTAAAGCCAGAGCTAAAGCCTGAGCAATAGCCCAGCGTGATCTGCACCGAGTCTGAAGCCGGCCTGAATTCGGCAGGCTATTAAGCACCTGCGTTACTGCTGCAACAGGCATTTCCGGATTTACTCCGGGAATGCCTGTTTGCTATATAAGAAGCACTAAAAAAATAACAAAAAGCGAAAGAAGCGGAGGGGAAATTTGGAACTGTAGGAGCGATAGCGCCCGCCTGAAAGCTTTCCGCAGGAAAGCTCGCTACGGAAGCATACCCAGTCACCGGATTTCCACTGCGAACAGCGGTAATAATCAAGAAATCTGGGGACAACAGCGGCCGGAAGTCCAAATGTTCACGCAGTGACGACTAAGCTTCACGTTCAAATCTTAAGTGCGTCTTATATATTTATCTAATTCGGGGCCAGCATATACAAACTTGTGCAATCATTCGGAGTGAATAAGGTTATAAGGTATCAGGCACATCTATAATTTACGTGAACCGGATCAGGGGAAGGCTACGTAGTAATACCACTAAGACGCAGACGCAACAAACATGACAAGACCATCATTCAAGGGAGGCATAAATATGCCGGAAGCTAATGATTCACGGGTACCGCTGGAGACACCGGAGATACTGCATGCCGAGCTTGCCCGGATTGCCAAGTGGGAGAAAGAGCAGAATAAGCTGATGATCTGGGACCGGATTACCCGTCTGCCGTTCAAGCTGCTTGATAAAATCACACCGAAGATTATTCATGAGAAGGTAGGCAAGCTGCTGGATGAGCTGGGCAGCTACATCCAGAATGGCGGCAACTATCTGGTTGCCGGGCGCAAGGTAGGCACGCTGATCGGGGAGGCAAGCGTGGCAGCCGGGGGGACGGGCAACGGGCCGTATCCGCTGGCTGTAATGGATGCGGCAGCGCTCCGGCTCTCAGAGAGGAGCCGGAATACGGCAACTGCCCAAGGGGCAACTACCGGCTTCGGCGGAATCTTCACCCTTGCTGCCGATATTCCGGCTGTGCTCGGCCTTTCATTGAAGGCCATCCAGGAGATTGGCCTATGCTATGGCTACGATCCGACAGATAAGGCGGAACGGATATTCACTGTGAAGGTGATGCAATTCGCATCCTCCGATATTGTCGGCAAGCGGACGATTCTGCGGGAGCTGAATTTGCAGGCCGGCGGGGATGGCAACATCATTGCCGGAACGAACGCGGCAGTCTCGAAGATTCAGGGCTGGAAAGAGGTTGTTATGGTATACCGTGACAATTGGGGCTGGAAAAAGCTGCTCCAGACTGTTCCGGTTGCAGGCATGTTCTTTGGCGCGTATCTCAACCGGAAGACGCTGGAGGATGTGACGGAGGCTGCCCGTATGCTATACCGCAAAAGACGGATTATCGCCAGGCTGGCTGAGCTGGAGCTGAAATAAGTGCTCTGATTGAAGCGGAACTGCGCATGGATGGCAGCGGGGCTGCCGGCAAGGCGGGCATCATGAGATAGAGGCAAGGATTACTGCCCTGGGGCTGCATTCCTTGCCTCTATTTCAGGAAAGGTATAAGGGTTCAGCCGCCTATGGGGCAGTTGAACCGAACGCCAGCCCTTTTCCGCCCACAGGTATTAGCTTGACCGGCTCGACTCCGGCAATCAGCGGCATGGCCCGCTGGATCGTGGCACGGGTGGCCTCCAGGGCAAGGGAAGCAGCATGGGCTTCCGCACTGCTCCATACTTCTGTGACCCAGAGGATATCCGCCTCGGATTCCGAGAGGTTCACGATATACAGCTCGCATTCTTGGACAGGCTCAGCCGCCGCTGCGGCTTCCAGCAGAATGGCAGCCAATGCCTCCCGTTCACCCGGTTTAGCGGTGAATTTCGCGTACATTCCGAATTTGCTCAACCTCATCACCCCAGCATGTAGTTATCCGCTCCAATAGCGGAGTTGATCAACATTATTTTACCAGAAACAAGGAGGGAAAGAATGAATCGAATAGATCAGCAGCCTAACATTGATGAATTAATCGGGCAGGCGGAAGCCTTCATCACTGCATGTTACCAGGAGCTGGACAAGTCAGAGAGTGAGCGGGAGCGGCGTCTTGCACATATACGCGAAGAAGTGATTCTTACGGGCACCTATATACATACGGAGGAAGAACTAACCCATGGGGCGAGGATGGCCTGGCGTCATAACAGCCGCTGTATCGGAAGGCTGTTCTGGCATTCGCTTACAGTGCTTGACGCGCGCGGGGCAGAGACTGCGGAGGAGGTGGCCGAGGCGCTATTCCGGCATGTGGAGCATGCGAATAACGGCGGCAGGATCCGGCCGGTCATAACCGTATTCCGCAGCGGAGAGCAGCCGGATAGAGCTATCCGGATCTGGAATCACCAACTGATCCGTTATGCCGGCTATCCCGGGGACGGGGAGCAGCCGCGTGCCGGTGATCCGGCTTCAGATGAGTTCACTGCGGTCTGCCGGGAGCTGGGCTGGCAGGGGACAGGCGGGGATTTCGATATTCTACCGCTTGTCATCAGCATCGGCGGGGAGGAACCCCGCTGGTTCCCCGTCCCGCCGGGACTTGTGCAGGAGATTCCGCTCACTCATCCGGAGATCGGACGGTTCCCAGAGCTGGGCCTGCGCTGGTACCCCGTTCCGGTTGTCTCGGATATGTGCCTGGAGATCGGCGGCATCCGTTACCCGGCGGCGCCCTTCAACGGCTGGTATATGGAAACGGAGATCGGCTCCCGGAATCTGGGGGATACAGAACGTTATAACCGCCTGCCGGCAGTGGCCGATCTGCTGGGCCTGGACCGTTCGACTAATACCTCGCTGTGGAAGGACCGTGCGCTGCTGGAGCTGAACCGCGCGGTACTGCATTCCTTCAAGCAGGCCGGGGTCAGTATTGTCGATCACCATACAGCGGCAGATCAGTTCGTCCGCTTCCAGGAACAGGAGAAGCGGCAGGGGCGTGAAGTATCAGGCAAATGGGGCTGGCTGATCCCCCCGATGTCGCCTTCGTCCACACCGATCTGGAACGATAACACCTTGAGAGATTTGCATCTAAGTCCGCGCTTCATGTACCAGCAGAAGGCGTACGCGGACAGGTTAGATGCAGCAGCCGGTCCATCCAGTGAAGCTGGCGGCTCTGCCTCGTTGCATGCGGGGACGGATGATCCGGCAGCAGAGTCTGAGCAACAGGGCGCTGCCGAAGCGATGACATGTCCTTTCCATCACCTCCACTAACTCCGGTCCGGCGTCCGGTCCGGCAAAATAAATAATTATATGGGAAATAATTGGCTTAGCGCCGCGTGCAATCTCTCTGCACGCGGTTGAAAGGGGGGCTGGTGCGGCGATGCGCGATTTGATTCAGGCGGCACGGCTGTCTAGGCGAAAGGGCTTGGCAGTATGGCGGCCGGCAATAGTTGCTTTTGTTTTCATTTTTGCAGCTGCTAATCCAAAGTGAAATTTAGCCGGAATGGTGAGTGAGGTCTAAATTAACCTTAGGGAGGTGCTGATTGGTGCTGATTCGTGCTGATTCGCCTTCCGGGAGATTTTGTTCAGTAATTATTATTTTTCAGGCTGTGGTTGATTATTTAAAGATTGAAGTATATACTGCTAAACAAGAGAGTGATTGATCAATAACCTAAAGACAGCCAGACGATCACCTAACATTCCGGCAGAAAGGGAGACCTATATGAACAAGCAATCGGGCACTATCCGTTCCAAAGGAGAGGAGACCATTCCGGTAAACCGCAGGGAGCAGATTCTGGAGTCGGCTGTGGTTGTGTTTGCAGAACATGGCTATTACCGGGCTACAACCGCGCAGGTGGCCGAGAAGGTGGGGATATCCCAGCCGTATATCTTCAAGCTGTTTAAGAATAAGGAAGAGCTGTTCATTGCTGCGCTGGAGCGGGCTTTTGAACGGATTCTCCGCACCTTCTCAGGGCTTCAGGCTCCCGCAGACCAGCTGCTTGCAGAGGCCATTCAGCTATACGAGCAACTGATGGAGACCCATCCGAATGAGATTATTCTGCAGGTGCAGGCCATCGGCATCCGGGATGAAGCTATCCGCCAGTCGATGCAGGCTGGTATTCTGGAGGTAACCCGTCTGATGGAGAGCAAGTTCTCGGCAGCAGGGTTTGCGCACCCGGAGGTGGAGGTGAGCACCTTCATGGCTAACGGTATGCTCTGCAATATCGCCCTCACGCTGGGAATGCCGGAGCTGAAACCGAAGCATCTGTAAGCACCGGTGCGGGCAGGAGGATGATCGGGAGTAACGGTGCAACAAGCGCGGGAGGAGGATTAAGCAAAATTCACAGCCACTGGCAAGAGTCAGCTGCATAATTCCCGATCCATCCGGATCATCATTTTTTCAGTTTTCGAGTAGTGACTGATCAATAACTTAGTAATGCAATGGATAACTAGCAAAGAATTAAGCAAAGAACAAGCAAAGCTTGAACGAAACGAAATAGTGGTACGTGTCCATCATTTTCATTATGAACGCAGGTAATCGGCCATGAATAGATAATGTTGTACGTATTACAACTTGAGCTCATGAATATGGTGGGATTCGTAATTATTGTTGTACGAAATACATGAATTGTTCCGCTTAGCGGCTTGAATCAGATGGAAATGCTGCCTTTTGTGCAACAATTTTCAATTTAGCCCGATTTCATGGGTAGAATGTTGTATTTCGTGCAGGATTTCAGTTAACAGCTTAAATTTAGTTCGGCTATATACCATTTATTTTTATTTTTATTATTTAGTTAGTGATCAATCACTAATAAAAATTAACAATAAATAAAAATTCATTATACCAGGAGGAATTTCAAATGATAAACAAAGCGATGGTACTGGGAGCAACCGGAGGGACAGGAACGGTGATTATTGCCGAGCTGCTTCGAAGAGGGATCGGGACTGTAGCCTTTGGGCGCTCCATGCCGAAGCTGGAACAGCTCACGGCCAAGCTCGGGAATCCGGCAGGGCTGAGCCTGCAGACCGGAGATGTGTTCCGTGCGGATGATGTATTCAAGGCCGCGCGCGGGGCTGATGTTATTTTTCACAGTGCATCGGTGCCTTATCACGAAATGGCCGCGAAGCTGCTGCCGATGGGTGAAGCTGTGATGGAGGCCGCGAACCGGCTGGGGGCGAAGGTAGTGGCTGTGGACGGGATTTATCCGTATGGCAGAAGAGTGAATGAGCAGCCGATTGACGAGAACTATCCGAAGAATCCGCATACCCGCAAGGGGAAAATAAAGCTGGAATTCGAGCGGATGTTCTTCAGCCCGCGCTGGAGCGGCATGAAGGGAATGATTGTCCGCCTGCCGGATTATTACGGCCCCACGGCCAATGAAGCCTCTTACCTCGGATCGACGCTGGAAGCCATAGCTGCCGGTAGACCTGCGGTGTTCATCGGCAATATGAACGTTCCGCGCGAATACGTCTATCTGCCGGATGCGGCAGTGATGATGGTGGAGCTTGCCCTCCGCGAGGAGGCCTACGGGCAGAACTGGAATATTCCTGGAGCCGGCGTGATCTCCGGCAAAGAGATCGTCCGGATTGCCCGCGAAGCTGCCGGAAGCTCGAAACTGGTTATCCCCTTAGGCGCAGCAGGCTTGTCACTGCTCGGCCTGTTTGTACCGGTAATGAAAGAGATTGTCGAGATGCTGTATCTGACGAAGGAGCCGCTGCGGCTCAGCGGTGCGAAGTACGAGCGGGTAGCCGGGCCGGTTCCGGCCACGCCTTTTGAACAGGGGATAACAGCGACGATCCATTCCCTCCAGAACCGTGCAGCTGAAAATGTGCAAATCCCCTCATAAAACAGGAGTAATCTGCAGAAGATAGAAATAGTCAGGTTTCCCAATCTGTGATACTATTTATTTCTATATACAATGAGGAAGTGAAGCTTAATGATCAGCATTACCATTCCGGCACCGGAAGTTACTATTTTTAAGCAGGAGAACCCTGTGCTCAGCCATATTTTCGGATTTACGGATTTTCACCTGATTACCCGCGAAGCCGGCGGCATCTTCATGTTCTACAATGACAAGGATGAGCTGCTGTTTGTAGGCAAGGCACGCAAGCTTAGACCGCGGATCAAGAAGCACTTCGAAGATAACGTATCGGTCATGAAGCCTCACCGTGATGAAGTTACCAAGATTGAAGTCTGCCTCGTGGAAGACCCGGTCGACAGAGAAATTTATGAGACTTACATTGTGAACAAGCTTAAGGCGAAATATAATGTGGAGAAAGTACTTTATAAATAATGGTTTGGATGAAAAGCGTGGTCCCTGCTTCCTGCGGACTGCGTTTTTTTGTTGTTCAGGAAATTATGCTGTTTGACCTTTTGCAGGCGGGGTTCCCGATGTAACTTGGATAATGATGCATGAAGGTGCCGTCCGGTCAGGATGGTGCCTGTTTGCTGTACAGTTAAGCGTTAAATCCCGGATTTGAACCGGGAGATGTATTACTCTGGCCTTAGGATGCTATGACAACACGCAGGAGTAATCCGGGATTTTCAGGCGCGTTGTGGTCCTTGTTTTTCGGGAACGCCCAGTACAAATGGCAGGGGTAATTCATCCTGAAATGGGCCAGGCAGCAGCTTGCTGGCGCAACTTGGGCCTTTGGATACATTTAGTAAAGTTAGATACTAAGGCTCACTAACGCATCCGCTAAATCAACTATAATAAACTCGTACATGCTCGACATATTTTGACATTTATAATGAGGTGATTATATAGATGGCGGCTCCGTTTTTTAAGAAGAAAGAAGCTGTGGACAAAACGGCCAAACCGGGTATGGTTCAAAAGGTTCAACTGGCCGAACCTCCGCCCGAAGATAGCGATAATTATGAGAAGGCTGAAAGTGCCCCCGGCCTCGTGTCCGTCGGCAAAGCGCAGCTGGATAAAAAGTCGCTGGATCTGGTCTTCGCAGTAGAGCAGATGATTCAGGCCAGAGCGCATGCTGAAACGAACAACCATGAGCTGCAGGACCGGCTGAATCATTCCAGCAGTCATGTGGAGAGGCTGGGACGGGATCTGAGGAACCTGAACAAGGTAATTGAAGAGCGGGAGAAGAGCATCCTGGAGCTAGAGCATAAGCTGGTGGAGAAGAATCTGAAGGTGGACCAGGTACTGGAGGATTACCGTGAGCTGCACACGACCCTGTCAGGAGAAATGGATGAGCTCAAGAGCACCATTGATCTGGAGCAGCAGAAATATGCCAATCTTGTACAAAAACATAATGATGCCATCTCGGAGAAGCT
The DNA here is from genome assembly GCF_037963255.1 of Paenibacillus sp. FSL H8-0259. NCBI lineage: Bacteria > Bacillati > Bacillota > Bacilli > Caryophanales > Paenibacillaceae > Paenibacillus > Paenibacillus sp. FSL H8-0259. The sequence continues at coordinate 8,004,307 of NZ_CP150147.1, read as the reverse complement.
GAAGCGGATGAATGAGCTCGAAGAGAAGATCGGGCGCCTGGAGACAGAGAACAGTCACCTGAAACAGAAATACGATACGGTCCGGCAGGAGAAAACCTACCTCTCCAGCATGATCAGCGATTTCACCAACCGCATGACCGTACCCTTTGGCGGAAGCACTCCGCCGGCAGAGCGTAACGACAGCAACGGAGATACATAGGACTTATGCCAGTACACCCGGCGAACACTGCTCGGATGGTAGAGCTGCTGTCCCTTGAGCAGAGGCAGGGCGTCTATCAGATGGAGGTAGGTTTAACCCACAGCAGCGGTTCCGCCCGCCATATACTAATCATCGATGAATATACATATGTGCAATTGAGTATGCTTGGCCCCTTCGCGGGTCAGCGTGTGCGTCTGTCTCTCTATCCCAAATGGGACCCCTTCCGCCGCAGCTTTTTCAGCTCCCTGATCAAAATGAACCAGACGTTTAGCGAAACGCTGTATTATGCCTGCTCTGAGGAGTATGCCTCGCAGCTTGTAAAGGCGCGGCAGGAGGAAGAACGTCCAGCCGGGCCCGGGCCTGCTGCTCAGGTACCGTCACTTGAATTGCCGCAGCACAGACCTGGACATCTGAAGCGCAGCCGCAGCCTGCGGCCTGTCCGGGCCATACTGCTGCGCGGTATTCTGTTCAGCTGCCTCATCGCATTGTTCCTGCTGCGCATGGACGGCAAGCTGTTCAGCAACAGCGCAGAAGCCCATGAGGACCCGTTGCAGGCGGCCGTAGCTGCGGACGTCAGCAGTAGTCCCCTTATTAATGTTATACCGGTGATCCAGACGGCGGCCTACCAGAGCAGCGAAGTCCAGGCAGTCCCGGAAGAGGCTCCGGAAGATCCCCTGGAAGATACCCCGGAAGATACGTCTGCAGCGGCTCCGGAGACTTCGGTTGAAGAGATTGAACTGGACGGGAACAGCTATGAATACAGCCTGCCTCAGGGGTATGTGGCCTTATCCTTCGATGATGGGCCCTCGCAGTACACAAGGCAGATTGTAGATATTCTGGACGAGTATGGTGTGGCGGCGAACTTCCTGTTTATTGGACAGAACGCCAGCAGCCGCCCGGCAGAGGTCAGCTATGCTAATGAGCATGGCATGCCAGTAGGCAGCCACTCCTGGGATCACAGTGATATGACACGGAACAGCCCTGAGGAGAACCGCAAGAATCTGGAGCGGGCCAGCCGGGAATTGGAGTCGAACATGAACTCGGCGGTAACTATCTTCCGTCCGCCTTATGGTGCAGTTAATGATGAGCTGGCCGCTGAGGCGAAGCGGCAGCATATGAAGCTGCTGCTCTGGAACCGGGACCCCGAGGATTGGAAAGCCGATAATGCCCCGCAGGTTCTCCGTTATTTCCATACAACGGACCCGTCCGGCGGCATCTATCTGCTGCACGAAAAAGCAGTTACGGTCCAGGCGCTTCCTGAGATCATTGAGTATCTTCAGGCACAGGGACTGAAGTTCGCCGTCTTCAAATAAAAAGCAGGAAGCGTATCCCGGATCGCGGGGTGCGCTTTTCTGCGTATGTGCACGGAAATGACCCGGAATCGGCAGCGTTTCCCCTTGTTTTAATAAACAAAATTTGAGACAATAAGTTATTGTTGTTGCTAATGTCCCCCGCAAGGTAGAATAGATTGATTGAACTTTAAAGTTTTGAAAAGAGGATATGAAATGAATAAAGAATCCATTTATGGATTGACTTTGGAACAACTGACCGCCTGGCTGCTGGAGCATGGGCACAAGAAATCCCGTGCATCCGCTGTCTGGGAATGGCTATACCGCAAGCGGGTTACCAGCTTTGCAGAAATGACGGGGATGAACCCGGACTGTGTACAGCTGCTGGAAGAGCATTATGTCTTTCAGACGATGGAAGAGCATGTGAAGCAGGAATCGGCTGACGGCACTGTCAAATTCCTGTTCCGCTTACAAGACGGCAACCTGATTGAAACGGTGCTTATGCGGCAAAAGTACGGTCTGTCCGTCTGCGTCACCACTCAGGTCGGCTGCAATATCGGCTGCAGCTTCTGCGCAAGCGGGCTGCTGGCGAAGAGCCGCGATCTCACCAGCGGCGAGATTGTCGAGCAGATTATGAAGGTTCAGCTTGATCTGGATCAGGCCGGTCTTGGGCAAAAGGTCAGCCATGTAGTCGTAATGGGCATCGGTGAGCCGTTCGATAATTTCCGGCATCTGCTGAATTTCCTGATTACGATCAAGGATCACAAGGGTCTGGCCATTGCCGGCAAAGGCATTACCGTATCCACCAGCGGTCTGGCTGACAAAATCAGAGAATTCGCCGACGCCAATATGCAGGTCAATCTGGCGATCTCCCTGCATGCGCCGAATAATGAGCTGCGGACACAGATCATGAAGATCAACCGTGCCATTCCTATAGAGAAGCTAATGCCGGCGATTGATTACTACCTGGAGAAGACCAACCGGAGAATTACCCTGGAGTATATCCTGCTGAAGGATATCAATGACCGTGAGGAGCATGCCCTGGAGCTGGCCGAGTTAATCGGAGACCGGCGTCAGCTGGCGAATGTGAATCTGATCCCTTATAATCCGGTAGATGAGCATAGCCAGTATCAGCGGAGCGAGCGGGAATCCGTACGTGCGTTCTTCGACACGCTGAAGAAGCAGGGCGTCAGCGTCAGCACCCGGCTGGAGCACGGAGTCGATATTGATGCGGCCTGCGGACAGCTTCGCAGCAAGCAGATCAAGAAGACCAAAGGCAAGGCAGAGGTGCCGGCAGCGCAGTTTCCCGGATAAATTAGGCAGCAGTTTGTCATCATAAGTACGATGCTGTCTTGTAAAAGGAAGCAAAGGCGTTTCTACTTGTGTTACAATAATCTGGCAGTGATTTTAGAAATGAGGAATGCGACGTGTTGACATTTACAAGCTACACCGTGGAGAACGTAAGAGATCCTTTTGGAATACTAAGCGGCAAGCGATATGAGTTCGTCATTAACCTGGATGTGCCGGAAGATGATGAGCTATACGTAGAGAACGGTGTTTCGGCCCGCGTAATTGTGAAAGTGGAAGAAGAGCAGACAAGCATTGTCAGCTACGATCTGCAGGAAACCTCGTCAGGCCAGCTGCTCGATTTCGATATGGAAGAAGACGAGGAAGCAGCACTGGTTCTGTTCTGTTCAGAGCATTTGCCTGAATAAGACTCGGCTGTAAGTGCTGGAAGGAAACTGCTGAACCTGGCGGTTTCCTTTTTTATGCCGTGAACCGGGTGAACGCATGCCAAAAACGGGGCTGCCGCAGTCATCTGCAATGATGGCTGGATAGTCCCGTTCTTTTTATCTATAAACGTGCTATAAGCAGCCTTCCACATAATAATGAATCTGCTTGTTCCACCACGGCCAGTCATGACCGGCATCATGCCCCCAGTAGTCGATCCGTGCGGGAATGCCTTTGCGTCCGAGCACATCCTGAAGCAGCCGGGTCTCATGCAGCATTTCATCCTCATACGCGCCTTGTCCGACGCAGACGATGATGTTGCTGCTGCGGTACTGGTTCAGATAATAATCATCCGTCAGTCCCGGCAGATAATGCAGCGGTGAATTCAGGTAGATCTGCTCGCTCATATAGTCGCCGAAGAAATAATAGGTGGAATAGACGCCGCTCAGGGCGATTAAGGTATCGAAATATTGCGGATAACGGAAAAAGAAGCTGGCACTGTAATAAGCGCCCATAGAGCAGCCTGAGATCAGAATGCGCTGATCGGTCCCGCCGTTGTTCTGCTTGCTCTGGTGGAGGATGCCGGGAATCAGCTCATGCGCGATATATTTATCATACTGCTCATGGCGGTGCACCCGGTCCTCGTTATTCCAGTGAGTGGAGAAGAAGGTCTCTTCATCAATACTGTCGCAGGCCCATATCTGCAGCTTGCCCGCTTCAATGAAGGAGGAGAGCGTGTCAATCATGCCCGAATCCTCATATTGATAAAAGCGTCCAAGCGACGTGGGGAAGACGAGCATCGGTTTGCCGGCGTGGCCGTATATTTTATATTCCATGTCTCTGCCCAGGTTGTGGCTGTACTCCTTATGGTAGCTTATCCTCATCCGTTAACACATCCTATCCCTCTTCTTGGTGAATATAACCTCTGATGTCCCTGACCTCCGAAAGCTCGGGAGAACGGAACTGATAAGCGCTGTTACCCATCGCTCTGCTGAAGACCTCTTCGATCTCGGCATAATTCACAATCTGCCCGCCGAATGTGCGGTAGATGTCCTCGTGGCTGTGAGCGTAATGCTTATGATTCTTGCGGCTGGCATAGCCGGTGTAATATTTGCCTTCGTAAGGACCGCCGACCTCATTGTGTACGATCATGCTGGCCCATTCTTTATAGACATCCACATCGTATGCGAAGTTAATGGCATCGGTCATCCAGGCGCCCGGGGGACGCATATTCACTTCCAGGGCAATGATCCGGCCATCCTTGTGTGATTTGAACAGCTCGATATGGAAGAACCGTTCCCGGATGTCAAAAGCCTTCAGAATATTCTTCCCGGCCTCTTCTACCTCGGGGCTGATATCTCTCAGACAGAAATAGTAGAGGTGGTTATCCGTGTTGACGACCTCCATGACACTATTCTCGAACAGGTGGCTGACCGCGAACCGCACATTACCGTCAATATCCACCAGCCCGTCATAGGTGAGGATAACGCCATCGATGAATTCCTCAATAATAAAGGCTACATCCCCCGGCTTGGTGTCAAAAAAGTGCTGCAGCTCCTCTTCGTTATTAATCTTGTACGTATTGCTGGCACCGGAGCCGAGATCGGGCTTAACCACCAGCGGGAAGCCGGCGCTTTGGATGAAGCTCTCCACGCTTTCACGCGTAGTCCCGGTGGAGAACTGAACGGTGCTTACACCGCTTTTATGGAAGAATTCTTTCATCTTGGATTTCTGCTTCAGGTTGGAGACGAAATCGGACTTGGTGCCGTAAATGTTGAAATCCGTGCGGATAGCGGCATCCTGCTCCAGCCAGTATTCGTTCAGCGACTCGAAGCGGTCAATCTTACCGTATTTATAGGTGAAAAAAGCAACGGCCCGCAGGATCTCCTCGTAGCTCTCCAGATTGCTTACTTTATAATACTCCGTCAGTGCCGACTTCAGCTTGTCCTCCAGCTGGTCATATTCGGCATCGCCAATCCCGAGCACCGTCGCCCCCTGCTGCTGCAGCTGGGTACAGAAATCAGCGCTGTTCTTGGGGAAATGCGGGGAAAAGAAGATAAAATTCATGCAGAACCAGCCCCTTTGGCTAAAATATAATTCCGAGTTAAACTGTATGATTAATTCAATCTACCAGTTTCGTCATTATTCGTCAATCCTTAGTCTGGCTTTTGCTGCAGTTTCCGGTTGAGCCTGGCCAGCAGCCCGCTGAAGGTCTGGCAGTCCCCGGGAGACCAGTCTTCAAAAATCTGCTCATAGCGCTGCAGCCGGATGTCCCGGGCCTCGGCAAACGTCTGCGCACCCAGCGCGGTAATCTGAAAATAGCTCGATCTTCCATCCTGCGGATCAGGCACCTTTACCACATAATCCTTCGCCTCAAGGACGCTCGTCTGCCTGCTGATGGTAGAGGTATCGAGGCCGAATTCTTCGGCGAGCGCTTTAACGCCTACCTTATCGTGGTTCGACAGATGGTGGAGCAGGGTGTAGGAGGAGCGGTCCAGTCCGCCATGTTTTTTATCCAGCGAGCCGAGGCGGATTAGCGTAATCAGCTCATGGTTCAGGGTTTCGAGGTTTTTATCAGTCTGTTCATCAGCCATAGTTAGTATCCGTCCTTTATGATTGAGTAATTCTTAAGGTCCAGCCTTATATGTCTCCATATTATAAGTGATAATACAGCCCTAAGCGAAAGCTGCGGTTATTTATAAAAGCATAATGAAACTCTAATGAAATAAGTCATATTGACTTTCAAGAAGATAGTTGTATAATACACATATGTTGAAATGATTGTATCATACACCTATATTAGTGTGAAGCTAATGTTTATAGTGGTGGCAGTACAGAGGAGAGAGCATACTTGGGTAATCAGACGGCAAAAAATTCATCATTCTGGCTTATTATTCTGGCCATCTTTTTCGGTAATTTCATGGCCATTCTCAGTACAACAACGATTAACGTTGCGTTCCCGGTGTTTCTGAAAGACTTCCATGCAGAGATCAGCACGGTGCAATGGATGATTACGGGTTATCTGCTGGCTACCGGCGTAATTGCTCCGGTCGTAGGATATTTCGGCGACAAGTGGAGCTATAAATATCTCTATGTGTTTGCCCTGTCGGGCTTCACCTTGTTCTCCGGGCTGTGTACCGTGGCCTGGAGTATTCATTCCCTGATTATCTTCCGGACCCTGCAGGGAATATTCGGCGGGCTGATTATCCCGACGACGATGACGATGATTTATCAATTTATCGAGAAAGAGAAGCAGGCTTTCGCCATGAGCCTCTGGAGCCTGTCCTCCATGCTGGCTCCTGCCTTCGGGCCAACGCTCGGCGGCTGGCTTACCGGCTACTTCGGCTGGAAATCGCTGTTCATGATCAATCTGCCGATCGGCATCATCGCGATTGTGGTAGCGCTGAAATGCCTGCCGTTCCAGCGTCAAACCGCCAGCAGCAGAAGCTTCGATCTGCCGGGATTCGTAACCGTGATTCTGAGCAGCGCCTTTATTATTCTCGCTTTCAATAAGGGGAATGCCTGGGGCTGGACCTCATGGAAGACCTTATCCCTGCTGCTGATTGGTGCAGCAGCCTTAACCTACTTCATCCGCCGGGAGCTGTCTCTGCAGGAGCCGCTGCTGAACCTTAAGGTGTTCAAGCAGAACCGGTTCACCTACAGTCTGATCATTAACTGTATTATTACCGTTGCGTTATACTCGGGGACCTTCTTAATTCCGGTCTTCCTGCAGGACATCCAGCAGTCCACTCCGCTGAAGACGGCACTTGTACTGCTGCCCGGCTCGATCGTAATGGCGGTCATGTCACCGGTCGTCGGCAAGCTATATTCCCGGATCGGCCCGTTCTGGCTCATTCTCAGCGGTATTCTGCTGCTGAGCGCTTCAACCTGGGAGCTTAGCCATCTTACGCTGGCCGTTACACATACCCGTGTGGCGATGCTGATGGCCCTGCGCAATGTTGGCATTGCCCTGGCCTTCATGCCGGTGACGAATGCCGGGATGTCAGCCGTACCCAAGCAGATCACAGGGCATGCTTCTTCTGTGACGAACTGGGTCCGCCAGGCTACAGGCGCGTTGTCCATTGCCGTGTTCAGCTCTTTGCTCGCCTCCAGATCACTCGCCCATCAGCAGGAACTCAGCGGCGGAGCTTCTGCGGCAGGTGCGCTGATCAAGGCGCAGGGAATGACCCTGGGCGTACAGGATATTTTCCTGATCGCTACGGTGGTTGGACTGCTGGCGATTCCGCTGACCTTTCTGCTGAGAAGCGGAAACGGCAAGGCAGCGGCAGCTCCTGTGTTGCAGGCCGGGGCCGGGAAGCAGAGGGCGAACAGGTAAAAGGGCTGCCGCTGGATATACAAACAACCGTCACTCCAGATTCTCGCGGATCAGAATGGCGGTTTGCTGTGTATACATAATATAGATAGAAAGTTTCTACTGTAGGACAATCTGATAATCTTGTTTCAGATAGGCTCGAATCCGCTTGAAATCCGCTTCCGTAAGGTTAGCCAGCGGCTTGTTGCGTTCCCGCCCAAGAATGATGCCGATGGTCTGTGCTGCCAGTGCGGTGGTCGGCATGATTCGTGCACTGCCGTAGGCCTTGATGCTGGCACCGACATTTTTTCCGGTCACCAGCACATTGTCATAAGACTTCAACTCGAAGGAGCGCAGCGGCAGTCCATAACGGTCCGGCTTGCCGTAGCCAATACCGGTCGGAATCGCCCGGGTCCCCTGCAAATCTATGGAGTAGCCGCCGATACTTACATTATCCCAGAACATCCGGCTATTCATCAGATCCGGGTAATCCAGGACATATTTAGTCTCATACCGGTTATAGTCACGAATATAGAGGTACTCCGGAAAGCCATTCAGCTCTGCTTTGGCGAAGCCGGGAATATTCTTGCGCAAGAAGCTTAGAATGAAAGGTGCTTCAGCTTGCCCCCTCTGAACTGCGGACGCTACGGATTTGGGGTCTGAGGGGTTTACATCGTAAATGAGCAGCCCGTTGATGATTACCTGGCCGTTTTTTTGGTAGGTGGCATTCAATCCTCGTAGCCTCAGCTGCTTGTCCTTAGTGATGTAGGTATTGGTAATATTGCTGAACCCGGTAGCGAAATGCCAGTCCACATAGGTATTGGGGCCATATTTCTTGCGCACATTCGTAAGCGGATAATCCTCCAGAATACGCTGGTGCAGCAGATTCCAATCTACATTTTTGAAATTGAGCATATAGGTAGCGGCCATATAATCCGGTTTCTTACCGTTATATATAGTTTCCATTCCCGGAATCCGGGCTTCCTTCAGCTGACTGCTTAGGGCGTTGTAATCCGTATTCTCCACCCAGTAACGGGACTGAATTGTAACTTTGTTGCCGTCCTTGCCGTGGTATGTAAGCGAGCTAAGTGTTTTGCCGCTGCCTGCTGTCTTAGTGTCTACATGATCCAGAACGACCCCGCTTTTCAGCGGAATTCCTTGAATGACCTTGTCAAAATACGTCTGGAAATCCGCAGCCTTGCGGATGGTTCCGGCTTTGTATCCGTTGAACAGGTTCTTGATTTCGCCTTGTACGAGACTTCGCTGCTTATTGTCATTCACGTCATCGAGGAAGAACATTTGTCCTTGGATCAATTCACCGCCCGGTTTGCTGCGGGGATCAAGCATCAGCACCTTAAGGCCCGCCTTAACGGCTTCCTTGGCGAGCAGTACGCCTTGAATTTCACTTCCGATAACAACGACATCATAGCTTGAAACCGCTGGTGAAGATGACGATGGCTTTGCTGCAGCTGCAATGGACAGGCTCGAACCCGAGAGCAGAATCAGTGCGGCGGCCAAGCAGATTGTAAAGCGGTATACTTTAGAGGATTGCATAAACATCAATTCTAAGTGCTCCTGACTGTGGTTGGATTTGGAATCTGTCCCTATTGTAAATGATAATGGGTTATTTTTGCTGTGCTGGAATTGTGGCGATTTGCCGCTGTAGCGCTTTCTCTTCGCATGTTGGGCGAATATGAGTTAGAATACAATAAAGCGAGCAAATAATAGGAGTTGTATACATGTCCAACAATGAAGAAGTGTTTTTGACGAAAGAAGGGTTAGCCAAGCTCGAGGATGAGCTGAGAGAACTTAAGGGAGCAGGGCGCAAGGAGCTTGCAGCCCGGCTTAAGCTGGCGATCAGCTACGGCGATTTGAAGGAGAACAGCGAATACCACTCTGCGAAGGAAGATCAATCCTTCATGGAGACACGGATCATGATTCTGGAGAAGATGCTGATCAAGGCGCAGATTGTGGATTCAAGCAATATGGATCTGAGCACAGTCAGCGTAGGCTGCATCGTCATTCTGAATGATGTGGAATACTCCGAAAAGATTGAATATAGAGTGGTTGGTCCCGCAGAGGCTGATGTGCTGGACAACAAGATTTCTTACGAAAGTCCGCTCGGCAAAGAGCTGATCGGCAAAAAAGTGGGCGACATTATCAGCGTCAATGCCCCGATGGGCGTCATCAAATATGAGCTGCTTGAGATTAAAATGCTGTAAATCTTAAATCCTGTAATTCTTAAATCCTGTACCCTGCTTTAATAAGGGTACAGGATTTTTTGTTTAAAGATAAGAATTTATATGCTGCGCCTGATAACCGGTGGTGGAGGTAGAGCCAGTGGATCGAAATAGATGGAATTCAGAATAGAGAAAAGGCAGGAAATTAAATGACGTTAATCCACTTAATTGCGGCAAAGGATCATAAAAAGCCGAATTAAGATACGTTTTTCCAACTATTATCTCAGAGTGGGATGCCTATGCCGTCAATTCCAGGTGAATGTCATGCACCTTGGCAGAGCAGGGTAGTGAGGTCTAATCTATCCTTTGGTAAGGTGCCGATTCTGCCCTTCGGGCGGAAATTGTTGCAAAGACTGCAAGCGGCGGGCTGCCATAGGCAGTTTCTATTAAGGATATTGATTCCGGGTCTTAGACGCTCCTTGCCCCAAAGGGTATAGTAGGGAGTAACTAAAGAACAGAGGGGTCCTGGCGTGTGATTCAGACTGTACTATCGACACTTGTAGAGGTTATTGTGCCGCTGTCCATTCCGGTGGCCGCCGGGGCGCTGCTCGGACGTTATAAGAATCTTGACACGAAGCCCCTGCTGACGCTGTACCTGTATTTTCTCAGTCCGGCAATTATCCTGGATACGCTTGCTACGGCGGAAATCTCCTTCGATGATGTCTATAAGACGCTCGCATTCTCGCTGCTGAATCTGTTTCTCTTATGGGGGCTGGCTACCCTGATCGGTAAAATCCTGAAGCTGGCTCCGCCGGAAGCCGCCGGCCTGACGCTCATCTCCACCTTCACGAACAGCGTCAATTACGGTCTGCCGCTGGTGCTGCTGGCCTTCGGCCAGCTGGGCCTGGACAAGGCATCGGTCTATGTCATCGCCCAGATGGTGATTGTGAATACGATCGGCGTGTATTTTGCCGCCAGATCACAGTTCTCGGTGCGCAGCGCCGTGAAGTCAGTCTTCTCGCTGCCGGCAATCTATGCGGCCATTCTGGCCCTGCTGCTGCGGGCGCTCGGTCTGCATATGCCGCATGAACTGGCTTCGGGCGTATCGATGGCTGCAGGAGCCTACTCGCCGGTAGTGCTGGCGATTCTCGGCGCGCAGATGGTGAAGGTCCGGGCTGCGCATACGGAGCGCAACGTGCAGCTTGCATTCTGGACGGGGCTGACCGTCCGGCTGCTGCTGGCTCCGCTGCTGGCCGCACTGGTGCTGCTCGCGCTGAACATTACGGGCCCCTTATTCTCGGTGCTGCTGATTCTGGCCTCGATGCCGGTAGCGGTCAATTCCGTGGTGCTGGCCGAACGCTTCGGCAGCTCGCCATCACTGGTCTCGCGCTGTATTGTCTGGACTACGCTGGCGTCCTTCCTGGCTCTACCTGTGCTTATTGCTATGGTGGGCGGTTAGGGTTGCAGAGACGGCAACGAAGGGGAAAACGGGGCAAGGAGTGAGAGTAAGGAGTAAGAGTAAGGAGTGAGAGTGAAGAGTAGGAGTAAAGATTGAGAGTAAAGAGTGAGAGTAAGGAGTAAGAGTAAGGAGTGGGAGTAAAGAGTAGGAGTAAAGAGCAAAAGAAGCTCCCGCCTTCAAACTGTGAAGGCGGGAGCTTCTTCTATTAGCAGATATACAGCATGCTGCACATCAGGCTGGACACCAGGCGGAACGCCAACCGCTTAGAAATCGAAATTGTCCGGATCGGGACCGGTCCGCTGATCACGATTGAGGCTGTCAATGCGGTCCATGTCGGCGCTGCTTAGCTCAAAATCGAACAGGGAGGCGTTCTCGATGATCCGCTGCTCTCTGGTTGATTTCGGAATGGTGACGATCCCATGCTGCAGATCCCAGCGCAGGATGATCTGGGCAACGGACTTGCCATGGCTGGCGGCGATTTCCGTTAGCACCGGCTGATCCAGTAGCTGGCCCTGCATCAGCGGAGCCCATGCTTCGATCTGGATGCCATGTGTCTTAGCGAAGCTCCGCAGCGGCTGCTGGGACAGATAAGGATGCAGCTCAACCTGATTGACCATCGGCTTGATCTCCGCATCCTGCAGGATATCCTCCAGATGATGAATCTGGAAATTGCTGACGCCGATGGCTTTGACGCGGCCTGCTGTATAGAGGGCTTCGAGCGCTCTCCAGGACTCCTTGTATTTGCCCTTCACCGGCCAGTGAATGAGATACAGATCCAAATATTCTAGACCCAGCTTCTCAAGACTGGCCTCGTAAGCGGCAAGGGTCTCTTCATAACCAAGGTCTGCATTCCAGACCTTGGAGGTTATGAACAGCTCTTCGCGGGTCAGCTTGTTCCCGGCCATAGCTTCCTTGACCGCTTGCCCGACCCCGTGTTCGTTGGCATAGACTGCGGCTGTATCAATACTGCGGTAGCCGTGGGCAATTGCGGACTTCACCGCCTGCACCAGCCCGTCGCCGTCCTCTACCTGAAAAACTCCGAGTCCAACCCACGGCATACTCACGCCGCCCTGAAGTATTGTTCTATCTTGTAAATGCTGTGCCATATCGAATGACCTCCTGAAGGAATAGTGTAGTTACGGGCAAAATGTTGTACGTAGTGCAGCTTTGATTCCTTGATATCCGGATTTACTAAAGGATTGTTGTATTAAATACAATAATTTCTTCGATAAGCCGCTTAGAAGACAAGAAATGCTGCATTTCATACAACAATCTTAAAATTTGCCCGGAATAAAGAGGGAAATGTTGTATTATGGGCAGGAATTTAAGAAGCAAGATGCTCTCCCCGTCACAGCCAGCGAGGTATTACGAGAAAGGGATTGCGGCAGCTATAGCCTATAATCAGACCATGCATACCGCTTGACTGCGCACACTGCCTTTTGCGGCATACACAGCACTTAAGCTTAAGCAGCTTCCGCCCGCTGCATACGTTCGTCTCTGTTCTCCAGCGCCCGGCTCCAAGCCGTGAGCAGAACGGCCCCGAACACCATGACAGCGCCTACCCAGGCGGTGTGGATCAGTCCCATATGATCGGTGACCAGGCCGCCGAGGTAGGCTCCGATGGCAATGCCTGCGTTGAACGCGGCAATGTTGACAGCAGAGGCGACATCTCTGGCGCCGGGCGCGAACCGGTCAGCCAGCATTACTACATAGACCTGCAGCCCGGGGACGTTCATGAAGGCGAGCAGCCCCATGAAGAAGATGGTGATCAGGGCAGCGGTTTTGAATGGAGCCGTGAAGGTGAGGATCAGCAGCACGGCGGCCTGCAGGGCGAACATATAGAATAAGGCGTTCATCGGCTTGCGGTTCGCTGCTCTGCCGCCGATCACATTGCCGATGGCAATGGCGATACCATAGACGAGCAGGATCACAGCGACCGTCTTCTCCTGGAAGCCGCTGATCTCATGCAGCAGCGGGGAGAGATAAGTGAAGACGACGAACGTTCCGCCGTAGCCCAGGGCTGTAATGGCAAAAGCCAGCAGCAGCCGGCCGTTCGTCACCAGCTTGACCTGCTCGCGCAGCGGCGTGCGGGTCCCCTTGCGGAGTCCGGCGGGCACTAGAATCAGATTGGCGATCAGCGCTAGAATGCCGATCACCACAATGGCGGTGAAGGCAGCCCGCCAGCCCAGCTGCTGTCCGAGGAAGGTGCCGAGCGGCACGCCAGTGACCGTGGCTACGGTAAGGCCGGTGAACATAATGGAGATGGCGCTGGCCCTGCGGTTCTCAGGCACCAGGTCGGCGGCGATGGTGGAGGCGATCGACATGAACAGGCCATGCGAGAGGGCAGATATTACCCGGGCGGCCAGCAGGGTGCCGATTCCGCCAGCAGCGGCTGCAAGACTGTTACCGGCGATGAATACGAGCATCAGCAGGAGCAGCAGTGTTTTGCGGGAGACTCTTGTGGTCAGCGAGGTTAGCACAGGCGCACCGAAGGTTACGCCGAGCGCATACAGAGTTACGGTTAATCCGGCGGTGGTCACGGATATATTCAGGTCATCAGCTATGAGCGGCAGCAGCCCGACACTGATAAACTCGGTTGTTCCTATCGCAAAGGCGCTGATCGCCAGAGCCAGCAGCGCGAGGGTACTTCTTTTTGTGTCCAGAGACATGTTCTTCACTCCTACTATGGTAATCACCGGCCGGTAAGTGCTATTATGGAGTACAGATACGCAAATGGATAGTACGTACTTTAAAGTACTATAGGTACCAAAAAGTACCCATAACTACCCGCTGGGAGACACATACAGGGATGTAAAGTGAGCATACAGGAGGCATTATAATGGCTAAAAAATATAATATTTCAGTCGAGGCTACGCTTGAGGTCATCGGGGGGAAGTGGAAATGCGTTATTCTCTGCCATCTGACGCATGGCAAGCTGCGGACGAGTGATCTGAAGCGCCATATGCCGAATATTACGCAGAAAATGCTGACCCAGCAGCTCCGCGAGCTGGAGCAGGACGGCATTGTCAACCGGATCAGCTATAATCAGGTTCCGCCCAAAGTGGAATATGAGCTGAGTGAATACGGACAGACACTCGGCTCCATTCTGGACTCCCTGTGCGCATGGGGAGAGCAGCATATTATTAAAGAGTATGGCGATAAATTCGCCGTGCTTGAGGACAATGTGCTGAATAACAAGAAGGTGGAGCTGCTGCCCGGCGGCGTGGAATAAGGCGCAGCAGACCTATGACCGTACACAAAGAACCGCAAGCCCCGAAGGCTTGCGGTTCTTTGATATGCCTGGTGTCCGGCCAGCTGCCGAGATAAACAGCTGGACAAGGCGCTAATCCGGTTGTCCTTCACTGACCTGAATCGTGAAGATAAAGACGGCCCCTTGCTCAACATCCGGCTTAGCGTAGATTGTTCCGCCCATCAGATCGACCAGCATTTTGCAGATGGACAGCCCGAGTCCGGTACCCCCGAACTTACGGTTGATCGTAGCGCCGATCTGGGTGAACGGCTGGAACAGGTATTTCATTTTGTCCGCAGGAATGCCGATGCCGGTATCTTCAATAATGAACTCAAGCTCCATTACCCTATCCATCGCTTGCCGGAGATGAACCCCTACCTTAACGCCGCCCGAGTAGGTGAATTTGATTGCATTGCCGATCAGGTTGTTCAGTACCTGGCGCAGACGGTTGGGATCGCCTATGAGCAGTGCGGGAATAGCTGGATCAATGAAGGTCTCCAGGACCAGATTGCGTTCCTTGGCGAGTGCCCGGAAGAGATCAACGGTTTCCTTGATGCAGGAGTGGAGGTTGAACAGCTCATAGTCCAGCTCCATTTTGCCGGATTCGATCTTGGTGAAGTCCAGGATATGATTAATGACAGACACCAGTGCGTGGCCGCTTGTATGAATGATTTCGGCCATTTCCAGATCATCCGCCGCCAGCTCAGAGGTCCGCAGCACATCCGACATGGCAATAATTCCGTTCAGCGGTGTGCGGATTTCATGGCTCATCATGGCGAGGAAGCCGCTTTTGATCCTTAGAGCGACTTCGGCAGTGTCCTTCAGCTCGGTCAGAACGCTATTCGCCGCCTCCAGCTCCTGGGATTTAAGCTGCAGCTCTTTGCGGGTCCGATAGAGGCGGACGAAGCCGTCAATTTTGCTCTTAAGCACGATCGGATGGAAAGGCTTGGTCAGGAAATCTATAGCTCCGGCTGAATAGGCCATCATATAGTTCTCCAGCTCTGAAGTCAGCGCGGTGAGGAATATAATCGGGATGTCACGTGACTTTTGACGCGCTTTGATCCGCTTCGCCGTTTCGAATCCATCCATGTCCGGCATGAGCACATCCATAATAATCAGGGCGAACTCCTGCTCCAGCAGACATTTCAGGGCCTCCATGCCGGAGGTTGCACCAATCAGCTGATAAGGTGTGTCGGCCAGCAAAGCCTGCATAGACAGGAGCTCATCCGGCCGGTCATCGACAAGTAAAATATTAATAGGGTACTCCATAATTCCTCCTACTGAATCAACCATAATTTCAGCACACTCACCAGCTGTGTCGTATTGATCGGTTTGGATATATAATCGTTCGCTCCGGCCTGCAGGCATTTGACCCGGTCTTCCTCCAGGGCGCGGGCGGTCAGCGCGATAATTACCAGCTGGTCATACTCCGGTCTGAGCCGGATATGCTTCATGGTCTCGTAACCATCCATCTCAGGCATCATAATATCCATGAATACGAGCTCAACGCCCGGGTGTATCTCCAGATGCTCCAGGGCTTCTTTACCGTTCTGGGCAAAGCTGATCTCCATATTATAACCTTCGAGCACACTGGATAACGCAAAAATATTACGCATATCATCATCCACAAGCAGAATGCTTTTTCCGGCAAAGGCCGACTCCGGATTGTGCAGATTCTCGATCAGCTGCTGCTTATCCAGCGGCAGGTCAGCATGCTTGCGGTGGAGGTATAAGGCCGTGTCATCGTAGAGCCGTTCCATAGACCGTACATTCTTGATAACAATGCTCTCGGCGTAGTGCTTGAGGCGCTGCTCATCGGTCTTGCTGAGATCCTTGCCTGTATAGATAATGACCGGCAGGGTTTGCAGCTTACGGTTGGTTTTGACCTGCTCCAGCAGATCGAAGCCGGAAATATCCGACAGGCCTAAGTCCAGCACCATGCAGTCAAAATGATGACTGGCCAGATGCTCCATAGCTTCCCTGCCTGTGCCGACCGCAATAATGTTCACATCGGGATGCGCGATGAATTCGACAAGGCTGCTGCGCAGAATCTTGTTGTCTTCAACAATCAGCAGGCTCTTCACCGGACGGCGGATATACGTCTCAATCTGCAGGAAGGCTGCCTCCAGTTCGGCATAATCACTTGGCTTCTTCCAGAAGGACAAGGCGCCCATCGCCAGGCTCTGCTGATTCTCCTCGGCTGTCGAGATGACATGCACCGGAATATGGCGCAGCTCCGGCCGGCTCTTCAGCCGGCTGATAATCGACCAGCCGTCCAGAACGGGAAGATGCAGATCCAGCAGGATGGCATCGGGCTTGTAGGCATGTGCCAGCGCCAGACCCTGATCGCCCTGGAAGGCAACGATCGCCTTGAAGCCCCGGCTGCGCGCCAGTTCAAGCAGCATAGTGGCGAATTCCGCATCCTCCTCTATGATCAGCAGGAGAGTGTCGCCGGGGAGCAGATTGCCGCGGTCATCCTCCATCTCGGCATATTGCAGCAGCTTCGGATTGGTGATGGAAATATCGGGAACGAACGATTCCCGGAAAGCCGGATTCTCCCGGCTGCCGGTCTCGGAACCCGGCATATCCGCAGTGGCTGCGGCTGCAAAGGTAGCGGCAGCCAGCGCCTGTGCGTCCTCTCCCGGCTCAACTGCAGGAATGATCAGCGAGAAGGTACTGCCTTTGCCTTCAACGGAATCCACTTCAATTCTTCCCCCCAGCAGGGTAGCCAGCTCGCGGCAGATCGTAAGTCCAAGACCGGTGCCGCCGTATTTGCGGCTGGTGGTGCCGTCCGCCTGCTGGAACGCTTCGAAGATGCTCCCCAGCTTGGAGGCGGCAATGCCGATGCCGGTATCGCTGACAGCGAAGACTACTTCTTCGCCGCTGGTGCGGATGGACAGGGAAACGGAGCCTTGCTCCGGGGTGAACTTAATAGCATTGGACAACAGATTATTCATAATCTGCTGCAGTCTGTGGCCGTCGGTCATCAGATGGTCAGGCAGCCTGTTGTCTGAATGGACATCGAACCGGAGATTCTTTTTCTTGGCCTGCTGTTCAAAATGGCGGAAAATATGGTTGCTGAGGTCCTGTAAAGAGACCGGTTCAAGAACAGGAGTCATTTTGCCGACCTCCAGCTTGGCCAGATCGAGAATCTCATCGATCAGCTGCAGCAGATCCTTGCCTGCTGAGAAGATAGTATGCACATATTCCAGCTGTTTCTTCTCAAGATTGCCTTCCTTGTTCTCGGCGAGGATCTGCGAGAGAATCAGCAGGCTGTTCAGCGGTGTGCGCAGTTCATGCGATACGTTGGCGAGGAATTCCGATTTATACTGGGCAGCCATGAAGATTTCCTGGGCCTGCGCCTGAATTTCTTCCTTCTGCTGCTCGGTAAGCCGGACTTGGAGCAGCAGCTGATCATTGGAGGCCGCTAGCTCTTCTTTCTGGGTCAGAAGCTCGTCGGCCTGAGCCTGGAGCTCGTCGGTCTGGGCCTGGAGTTCTTCCGTTTGAGCTTGAAGCTCCTCAGTCTGTGCCTGGAGTTCTTCCTTCTGATCCAGAAGTTCATTCGTTTGGGCCTGAAGCTCTTCAGCCTGATCGGCAATCTCGGCTTTTTGGCGTTCTGTAAGCTGGAGCTGCTTCTGCATATCGCGGTTCGCGGCCGATAATTCATCGGCTTGTGCCTTGATCTCTGTCGATTGCCGGCTGGTAATCTCCATTTGCTGCTGGAGCTCCAGATTGGAGGCGTACAGTTCTTCCGTCTGCTGCCTCAGCTCATCGGCCTGGGCTTCAATCTCGGCTTTTTGTTCCTCTGTCAGCTCCATTTGCGCCTGAAGCTCTTCATTGGAGGACAGCAGGCTCTCGGCCTGCATCTTCAGCTCTTCTCCCTGATCCTGCAGCTGATCCGTCTGCAGCCGCAGCTCCTCGGTTTGTGCCATAAGCTCTTCGGTCTGTGCCTCCAGCTCTTGGGTCTGTGCCGTCAGTTCCTCGGTCTGCGCTTCCAGCTCGTCCTTCTGCAGCCGGGTTTCGCTCAGCAGCTCTTCAATTCTGGCCACGCCGGCCAAAGTATTGATCAGCACCCCCATGTTTTGACCCGCCCGCTCGATCAGCTGATGCTCCTTATAACCGAACGGGTGCAAAGCGGCCAGCTCCATTACGGCGACCACTTCCCGCTCATGCATGATCGGAACTACGATAAGCGAAGATGGGGAAGCTTCACCCAGCGCGGAATGGACTTTGATATAATGCTCCGGAAGATCCTCCAGCACGATGGTCTGCTGATCCACCGCGCATTGTCCGACCAGTCCGCTGCCCAGCTGAATGGGTTCGCGGCGGCCTGCCGATTCGTCAAAGGCATAGCCGGCTGCGAAGTTTAGCTGACCGCCCTGCTTCAAATATACGGCTCCATAGCTTCCGCCGACAGCGGCAGCCAGCCTGCCGATAAATACACGCGCTGCCGTCTGCAGATGCACCGATCCCTGAAGCTGCATTGCCATCTCTGACACTTGCGTATTAATCCAGGCCTGCTCCTCCGCTTTCATGCGCAGTTCGCGTTCTTCAGCGGACCTGTGGTGAAGATC
This sequence comes from Paenibacillus sp. FSL H8-0259, assembly GCF_037963255.1. Taxonomy (NCBI): domain Bacteria; kingdom Bacillati; phylum Bacillota; class Bacilli; order Caryophanales; family Paenibacillaceae; genus Paenibacillus; species Paenibacillus sp. FSL H8-0259. The sequence goes on along the minus strand of NZ_CP150147.1, from coordinate 7,985,313 downwards.
GGCTGCCAGCTTGTAGTAAGAAGCTGCGAGCAGTCCGAATTCATCCTTGCGTACGGTTGCCGCGGCTGCAGGATTAATTGTCCCGTCGGCGATATCCCGGGAGATGTTCGTAATCCGGTCCAGCCCGTGGTCAATATTCCGGTGAATGCTGAAGATGAGGCCTATTCCAATCAGAATCCCGCCCCCGCTTAATCCATTAATGAAGATACGCGGAATGCCTTCCAAATAGAGTGAAGATATAATAATCATACTGCCCAGCAGCAGTATAGTAACCGATGTTGCTAACCAAACCTGTTGTTTAATCCTCATAGTTCGCCGCCTTTGTTCAGTTAATACTACTAAATATATATAAGTATACTTTTAATAGACGCCCGGCGATATAGAGGACACAGAGAAAACACCGGAAAACCTGGTTTTTACAAGGTTTCCGGTGTTATTTGCCAGTTTAAGCGTGATTGCATTTCCCGGCAGGCGGCGGCGTCAGCGCCGCCGCCTGCCGCCCTGACGCCGCCGGGCAGCAGCCCGGTTCGAAGCAAGGCCGCCTGCACCGCCGCCGACCGCCTGCTGCTGCTTGGATCCGGGACTCTCGATGGCGGCATTGGTTCCGCCCGAGCTGTAGGTTCCGCTGCCGCTGCCGACCTGTGTGGCCGAGGAGCTTCTGCTGCCCCCCGGAAGCTTCACGGTCTGGTTGTTCACGACGATGACAATCTCCTTCCCCCAGCCGTGCGGATGAATCAGGGGGGCGTGATGTCGTCTGCCACGCTGTCCCTTACAGCCTTTACTGCCCTTACTGCCCCTGCTGCCTATGTTCGCCGCCGTCCCCCCGGCTCCGACACTCTCCTGCTGGCGGGTATAGGGCGAAGCAATGGCAGCATTGCTGCCCGCTGCGCTGCTCCGGCCGGCGCCGCTGGCAATCTGTGTGGTATTGGCTGCGTTGGTATATTGGTTATTGATAACAAACACCAGCCGGCTGATGCCGGCCAGCGGGGTGCGGGTAACAATCCGCTGCTTCCCTTTTTGAATAATGACAGTTATCCGGTCTTTTTGCTTAGCCATCCGTATCATGCCTCCCTGCACAGGTTTTCCTTATCATTAATGCGCAGAGGAAGGAAGGGTGAGGAATACAGGCGCTGTCCCCCCATAAACAAACGGTTGCCTAGTGAGCAGGGAGAATCGATGATGAAATACGCGTGTATTTCATGAAACACTTTGAAATTCACAGCAAATATACTTAAAATTTTGCTTGTAAGGATCATACAGAGCGTGTAAGATATACGAAGGTTTTTAAAAACAGACTTATCATAATACCTCATATAATCTTGGGAATATGGCCCATAAGTTTCTACCGGATGACCACTGTAATTATCCGACTATGAGTGAAATAGCGCATCTAGGGTTCCGTTTCTTGTGCTGCGGCAGGGGAAGGACTGGTCCAAGCGATGCGGACACGCTTATGTGTTACACCACTAAGGGACAAAAACCCAGAAGGACAGATTCACTTGAGAGAAGCACTCAAGGGGATCTGTCTTTTTTATTTTAAAGGAGGAAGAATCGCTGTAATGAAAGTACTGGAGGAACGCATTAGACAAGAAGGCTTAATTCTATCGGAGACTGTGCTGAAGGTAGATTCGTTTCTGAACCATCAGGTGGACACGGAGCTTGCGCTGCAAATCGGGCAGGAATTCAAAGCTATCTTCGGAGACCAGCCCATCACCAAGGTGCTGACTGTAGAGGCCAGCGGCATCCAGTTCGCCATGGCTGCAGGCATTGCGCTGGGTGTGCCGTTTATTTATGCCAAGAAAAAGAAGGCTGTTACCCTCTCCGAAGCGGTCTATTCCGCACCGGTGCATTCCTTCACCCGTCAGGAAGACTACCTGATCAGTATCTCGCAGAAGTATCTCGGACCTGGCGACAACGTGCTGATTGTCGATGACTTTCTGGCTACCGGCGCAGCGCTTGTAGGACTTTGCGATATCGTGGAGGAGTCCGGGGCGCAGCTGATGGGAGTCGGCTGTGTCATTGAGAAGAGCTTCCAGGAAGGACGCAGCCTGCTGGAGCAGCGCGGAATTCCGGTACATGCCCTGGCGCGGATTGCTTCGATGTCTCCGGGGGAAGTTCACTTTATAGATGATTCCCGCACCGGCACTGCCCGTGCGGAAGAATTAATTAAGGAGAGTGCAGGATGCTAAGCAAACAGAAGATATTCGCCCTCGGGCTTCAGCATGTGCTGGCTATGTATGCCGGAGCTGTGATTGTGCCGCTGGTGGTCGGCGGGGCACTGAATTTGAACGGAACGCAGATGGCGTATCTGATCGCAGCAGATCTGTTCACCTGCGGACTGGCAACGCTGCTGCAGATTATGGGCAGCAAGTATTTCGGAAGCGGCCTTCCCGTTGTACTCGGCTGTACCTTTACCGCAGTCAGCCCGATTATCGCTATCGCTTCAGGCTCCAATCTCCCGACAGCGTACGGGGCTATTATTATCTCCGGTCTGTTCGTTGTACTGGCAGCCCCGATATACGGGAAGCTGCTGAAATTCTTCCCTACAGTAGTAACCGGCTCCGTAGTAACTATCATCGGGCTCTCGCTGATCCCGGTAGCGATGAATAATGTGGCCGGAGGACAGGGCAGCGCTGATTTCGGCCAGCCCCGCAATCTGCTGCTGGCCCTGATTACACTGCTCGTAATTCTGGCGGTGAACCGCCTGACTACAGGTTTCCTGCGTTCCGTATCTGTACTGGTAGGTCTGGTTGTCGGAACCGTAATCGGCTATGCCATGGGCATCGTACATTTCTCTACAGTGACTACGGCCTCTTGGGTGAGTGTGGCCCAGCCATTCTACTTCGGCTGGCCGCAGTTCAGTATTACGGCGATCTTCACGATGATTATCGTTAATATTGTGTCCATGGTGGAATCGACGGGTGTGTACTTTGCCGTGGGCAAGGCAACGGATCAGCAGGTAGAACAGAAGCAGATCGTGAACGGCCTGCGTTCTGAAGGGCTTGCCATCATGCTCGGCGGATTGTTTAATGCGTTCCCTTATACGGCGTTCTCCCAGAATGTCGGCTTGCTGTCGCTGACCCGGGTGAAGACGCGCAATGTTATTTTTGCCGCCGGCGGAATTATGATCGTGCTCGGGCTGCTGCCGAAGCTGGCAGCGCTGACTACAGTCGTGCCAAACGCGGTGCTTGGCGGGGCGATGATTGTCATGTTCGGATCGGTTGCTGCATCCGGCATGTCGATTCTCTCGGATGTTGACCTGCGTAAGGACGGCAATCTGCTCATTGCCGCCTGCAGTATTGCTGTCGGTCTCGGCTCTGCTGTGCTGCCGTCTATGTTCGACCAGCTGCCGGAGTTCGCCAGAATGCTGCTGCAGAACGGGATCGTCTCCGGATCTCTGACAGCAATTATTCTTAATATCTTTCTGTCCAAAACCCAGGAGAGCACAGCTTCCGCAGTCGCCGCTCCGGAGGTAAAGTAAAATATTCCTAAAATTTTAACCTAATAAGATAAGCAGCCGATTCCGAAATAAATGGGAATCGGCTTTTTTTATTGCACTTAAATAAACAGAATTTAATGTATAATTTATACAATGACAGCTAGAAGGGAATGGCATGGGGCATGAAAAAATATTGGCTGAGTATTCTAGGCAGTCTGGTGCTGGTGTTGATCATTCCATTGCTCTCTATCCTCCAGACTCTCCATATAAACCGCGGAATGCCGCAAGCCCGGCAAGGGATGATCGATCTGCGCAGCTGGGACTTCCGCAAAGACGGTGTTGTGAAGCTGAACGGGGAATGGGAGCTGTACCGCGGTGCGCTGCTTATGCCTGAGGCGTTCTCCCCGGAGCGGAGGAACCCGGTCATGCCTGCCGTGTCCGGAATGGTTCATGTTCCCGGGAAATGGAATCCTTATATATCCGTCACCGGTGAACCCGCAGCCAAAGGGTACGGCACTTACCGTCTGCAGGCCAGGATTGCCTATGGGGAAGCCGTAATATACGGTCTGCGCACCAGCAACATCCGTACGGCAAGCCGGGTCTTCGTGAACGGGCAGGAGATTGGCAGCAGCGGCAGCCCCGCCCCCATGGCTTCTGAGGGGAGGCAGAATAATATACCCTATACGGGGTTTGCTTCGGTGACCGGAGATACCATGGAGATTATTGTACAGGTGGCGAATTACAGCTACTCCTCCGGCGGTATCGTTCTGCCGATTGTCATCGGTGATCAGGCCTCTATTCTGAAGCACCGCGAATTTGCGCTGTTTGTAGACGGCGGAGCGCTGTTCGGATTTATTATTCTTTCTTTATTCCTGCTGATGTTCTCCAAGGTAAGAGAGAGCCGGGGGGTCACCCTCTATCTGGGTCTATTCTGCATGGCGGCCTTTGTCTACATTCTGACCCACGGCGAGAAGCTGATCGCGGCTGGGCTTCCCGGGCTTCCGTATGAAGTTGTGCTCAAGCTGCAGCTGGCTTCTTCCACGCTGGTCTACTATTATCTGCTGCGCTATGTCGCCAATTCCGTGAATTACCCGATGTCTATTGCAGTCATTAAGGCCTCTAAAATGATTACGAGCGTGCTGCTGCTGATCTCTATATTCATGCCGGCCTATCTGTTCAGCTATCTGGAGGGCCTGCTGCTGACCTGGGGCTCGGTAAGTATCGGCTTTGTGCTCTACTCTATGGTTCAGGGGACAAGACGGAATCCGAAAAATATGTTCCTGATGATGGTCAGCATTGAGAGTCTCAGCGTCGTTATTATCTGCTATCTGGTCAGTTTTATGAACCTGTCATTCAGCTATTTTATAATCTCTTATGAAATTGTCCTGTTCGGATTCGTTCAGGCGATTGTTATGACCCGGCAATATGCGTCGTCTTTCCTTGAGGTGGGGCAGCTGTCACGCAGGCTGCAGACACTGGATGGCTTGAAGAACGACTTCATCTCCGATACTTCCCATGAGCTCCGCAAGCCGCTGCAGGGAATGGTCAACATGGCCCAGACACTGGCGCAGGGTGCGGCAGGTTCCGTGAGCAGTGCCCAGAGTGAGCAGTTGCTCATGATTGTCTCGACGGGCAAGCGGCTGTCTGCCTTAATCAATGATATGTCTGACTTCGCGAAGCTGAATCACGGTTCGCTGTTTCTGCGCCGGCAGGCGGTGGATCTCCGCACCGCGGCTGTCTCCATTATGGAGGTGACGCGCCAGGTATACGGAAAGGACAATCTTGAATTCCGCCTGGACCTGCCCGGCAATCTTCCCCTGCTGGAGACGGATGAACAGCGCCTTGCTCAAATTCTGCATAATTTATTGGCAAATGCCGTCAATTATACGCCTCAGGGCGTGATAACGCTGTCTGCAGAGGTTAAAGAAGAGTATGTTGCCATTCTTATCACGGATACGGGGCAGGGGATTGCTCCTGAGCGTTTGCATTCCATCTTTGATGCCTATGATCCAAGCGGACCCGCAGCCCAGAAGGCCTACCGGGAAAACGGCCTCGGTCTCAGCATTACCCAGAGGCTGGTTGAGCTGGCCGGAGGAGAGATAGAGGTGCATTCGGAGCTGGGGCAAGGCTCTGTCTTCCGCTTCACGCAACCTATCCTGCGGAGAAGCAAAGCTCTGCTGGAGCAGGAGTATCTGGAAATTACCGGATGGGAGACGGCAGCGGCAGTCCAGCTGCCGGGAGAAGAGCCGGTCCTTCCGCCGCCTGCGGAATGCTGCTTCATTCTGGTTGTGGATGATGATCCTGTCAATCTTCAGGTGCTGGTTAATGTGCTGCAGCTGGAGAATCATTCGGTGATTACGGCCAGCAGCGGGACCGAAGCTATAAGTAAAATACAGCAGTACCCTGAACTCGATCTTGTCATTGCAGACTGGGTGATGCCGGAAATACCCGGATTGTTATTATGCAAAACGATCCGTGAACGGTTTGTTCTGTCGGAGCTGCCGATTCTGGTGCTGATGGCGAGCAGCCGTCCCGAGGATATCCAGGCTGCGTTCGAGGCCGGAGCCAATGATTATCTGAGCAAACCGGTGGAGCTGCGCGAGTTCAGGGCGCGTGTGCAGACACTGCTCGATATGCGCAAGTCTGTCCGGATATCCGTTCAGGCGGAGATTGCCTTCCTGCAGGCCCAGATCAAACCGCATTTCTTGTATAATGCGCTCAATGCGATCATCTCCGTATGTCCGGTAGACCCGGATAAGGCCACAGATCTGCTGCTGGATCTCAGCCAGTACCTGCGGAGCAGCTTTGACTTCCAGAACCGGGGACAGACCGTTCCTGTTGAGAAGGAGCTGGGGCTGGTTCAGTCCTATCTTGCCCTCGAGCAGGCGCGGTTTGACGAGCGGCTGAATATCGAGTTCGATGTCCCGGACGATATTATGGGGCTGGTTCCGCCGCTCAGCATTCAGCCGATTGTAGAGAATGCCGTCAACCACGGGCTGATGCAGAAGGAGGCTGGAGGGACAGTGCGGCTGTCGATTCAGCTGCTGCCCGGCCAGCTTGTAGTTGCCGTCAAAGATGATGGTGTCGGGATGTCTCCGCAGCGGATAGCGGAGGTTCTGTCAGAAGAGCGGACAGAGGGCGGTATCGGATTGCGTAATATTCAGCGCCGGCTGCTCAAAATGTACGGAACAGGCCTGAGTATTCACAGTGTGCCCGGCCAGGGGACGGCGATATCTTATACAATTCCCAGGTAAGCGACAACTCGAGAACGATGACATGAGGTGAGTCCTTTCAATGAAAGCGATACTAATCGATGATGAAAAGCCTGCATTGCAGCATCTGGAGCGCCTGCTCCTGAAAGACGGACGTCTGGAGATTACCGGCAAGTATACGTCGGCTAGACGGGGACTGGAGCATCTGGAGCAGGAGAAGGCGGATATCGTCTTCCTGGATATAGGCATGCCGGAGATGAACGGGCTGGAAGCCGGCGAATATATTGCCGGTCTGGACCGGAGCACGCGGATTGTCTATATCACAGCATACAGTGAGTATGCTATTGAGGCTTTTGAACTGAACGCCGCCGACTATCTGCTGAAGCCGGTAACCTCCCAGCGCCTGAGCAAGACGCTCGAACGCCTGGAGGTTCGCATAGAGCAGAATGAAGCGAGTGTGGAGACGCTCCCGGAGCCTGCAGCTGCCGTCAAGCAGCTCTCGATTCTCTGCTTCAAACGTCTCGAGTTCATGGACAGCACGGAGCCCGGGCGCAAGATGCAGTGGAGAACCAGCAAAGCGCAGGAAGTGTTCGCCCTGCTGCTCCATAACCGCGGCCAATGGATTCTTAAGGATACCATTGTGGATTGGGTCTGGCCGGACTTCCAACCGGAGAAGGCAGTAACCAACCTGCATACAACGGTGTACCATATCCGTAAACTGCTTAAGGCCTGGGATATGGACGTGCAGGTTGAGTTCTCGCAGGAGCGGTACAGGCTGACCAAGGAGAATGTGCTGCTTGATCTGGAAGAATTCGAGCAGGGATACTGCAGTACCTCTGTGGAATCGGAAGAGGAATGGGCGCGCAGAGAAGCGGTGCTGAGTCTGTACCGCGGAGATTATCTGGAAGAACATCATTATGACTGGGCAGAAACGCGGCGCAAGGAATTGCAGGTCCGCTTCATCCGCATGTCGCTGCATTCGGCCGAATATGAATTATCCTCCGTACGTCCCCGGCAGGCACTGGACAGGCTGCTGGTTCTGCAGGCACTGGACCCGTATTCCGATCAAATCTGCCGGCTGGTGCTGAGAAGTTACGCCGACCTGGGAGATTTCATCGGGTTTAGGAAACACTATGATAAATATAAGGAACTGCTGCAGCGGGATTTAGGCATCCAGCCGGATCATGTCATAGACAGCTGGGTCCAGAAGGTGCTATAAATCAGCCGGGGGCATTCATCCTAAGGACATTGCCATTAATATTTGTTAGGCATAGAATTTAGTTGAGCCTGAACAGATAATATAGATAGGGATGGAGTAATGAACGACAAAGTTGTAATGCCCCTATGGACCTTTTGCCTGTTTATCGTTGTTATGAACACCACTATGTTTAATGTATCGCTGCCCACAATTATTCAGGATCTGCAGATATCAGCGGACCTGGGCTCGTGGATCATATCGAGCTATTCCATCGGTTATGCCCTGTCAACTGTGATCTACAGCAGGCTATCTGACCTGGTGCCGATCCGCAGACTGCTGACCATCGGCCTGACTACGCTGGGTCTGGCCTCCGTCTGCGGATTATTCGCGCACAGCTTCAGCATCCTGCTGTTGACCCGTATCCTGCAGTCTGCAGGAGCAGGAGTTATGGCAGGCCTCGGACTTGTGCTGGCCAGCCGCTATGTTCCTGTCGGGAGACGCGGCGCAGCTATCGCCATGATCTCCGCAGGCAGCGCGATGGCATTCGGGCTCGGGCCGATTATCGGCGGTCTGATCAGCCAGTATTTCGGCTGGAACGGCCTGTTCGGCATCACCTGCCTCGTGCTGATCGTTCTGCCTGTGCTGCTGCATCTGCTGCCGAAGGAACAGCCCCAGCCTGCCGCTTTTGACGTGACGGGGGCGGCCCTGACGGTTCTTAACGCAGGCAGCCTGCTGCTGGCGGTCACCAGCCAGTCCTACCTGTGGCTTGCGGCCAGTGTAGTGTCGCTGCTTATTCATGCCCGCCATCTGGCCCAAGCGGAGAACTCCTTCATTAACCCTCAGCTGCTGCGCATGCCCGGGTATCTGAAGCTGACTGCGATCGGGTTCTGCATTCTGGTGCTGAACCTCGGCAATCTGTTCCTCATGCCGCTTGCCCTGGCGGGCCTATTCCATGAATCGGCGCTGAGCATCGGCTTGTTCATTGCGCCCGGAGCGATTCTGTCCGCGATTCTGACCCGCTACGTCGGCCACTGGATAGACCGCTACGGCAACCTCCGGTTCCTGATTATCGGCCACGGGGTGCTTGCCGCTGTCCTGGCCGTCTTTGCCATGAAGCTGTCCGTTTCCCCGTTCATTCTGCTCGCGGGTTATCTGTGCTTCTCGCCGTCATTCTCGGCGACCATGGCTTCCCTGAACAATGAGGCGTCGGGCATTCTTCCCCGCAGCTGGATCGGCTCCGGCATGGGGCTGCTGCAGCTGATCCAGTTCTTCGGCGGCTCCGTTTCTGTCGCCGCCCTCGGCTTGCTGCTGCATGCTAAGCGGAACCTGGAGCCTGCCGCCGCCTACAAGCATGTTTACATTCTGCTGTTTGTGGTGAGTTTATGTTCATTAAGCCTGGTGCTGTGGTACAGATATTCCAGGCTGCGCGAGTTGAAACGAAATAATAGCGGCAGCGTATCAGAAGCATAAGATCGTTCAGAAGGGATTGGTATGGAGTGGATAATGGAATGAATGTCATCCTGTTTGAGAAGATGCCCGAAGGCGAGCTGCAGATTATTGAGGAGCGCGTCTGGAGCATGAACATGATTACGGCCCTGGAGCATGTGAATTATATAGTCGTAGGCGGCCGTGAGTTCGAGGCGGTAGAGGGCCGGCTGAATGTGGACGAAGGGAAGCTTGAGCTTCTGCTGGTTCCGATGCGTACCGAAGGTTAAAGAACATTATCAGGAAAGGAGGGCCCAAGTTGGCAAAAGACGAAAATGTTAAAGAACCTGCTGTAAGCAGGCTGTTCACCCCTGACGGCAAGCCGATCCGCGTATTGTCGACCTCGCTCGGCATTGCCCTGCTGGCCAATGCGTTATTTATTCCCGGAGGCGCTGGTGCCAGCGGGAGTACCGGCGGTACAGGGGATGAACCGAAGCTGGTGTCCTGGTCTACCGAGGAAGTTAAGAATTATTTCGACAAAAATGTTGACTGGAATATTCCCTATCCGGATGAGAATCAGGAAGAGACTGTCCAGGAAGGACAGGGAGCGGTAACATCAGGCGGGACAACAGTAATCAACAACTATGGCGGTTATAACTCGGGATTCGGCTGGGATGATGTGCTTCTGTACCACATGCTGTTCAACAGCGGCTCTTTCTACTCTTCAAGAGGGTGGTACAATGACCGGCCGACTTATTACGGAGGCACACGCACTGCCTATAAGCCGCCAACCTACAGCAGCGGCAGCTTCCAGAACAAGCCTGTAGCCGGATCAGTGGTGAAACCGAAGACCTCGACTTCATCGACCGGCTCCATCACCAGAAGGAAAACCTCTTCGAAATCAGGCGGAATCGGCGGCACCTCCAGCGGGCTGGGCTCGGGCAAATCAAGCTCATCCACGTCCAAATCCAGCTCCAGTAAAAGCTCCGGCAAAAGCTCAAGCAAGAGCGGCTTCGGCGGATGATCCCGGCAGAGAGCGTCTTCGAATATCTGGACCAGTCCGCTCTGGAGCGGGCACCCCGGGTACAGCAGCTGCATGAGCTGGGCTTCACCTGGGCTGACCTGGAGGAAGAGGAATATTGGCTGGATGCTATAGCTGTGATGCGCGGTGAGACCTACCGGGAACTGAAGGATGCCTCATCAGGACTGTGGATGATTCTGGATAAGGCGGTCCGCTACGTCCATCTTAAGCATGACCTGTATGATCTGCTGGGAATTCCCCCGGTGCTGTGGCAGATGCTCGACGACTGTCCTGTGCCGGAGCCGGGGCTGATCAGCCGGTATGCCCGATTTGACTTTGCTGTAGCCGGCGACGGAACCATTAAGCTGCTGGAGCTGAATGCGGATACACCGACCGGCTATGTGGAGGCCTCTATCGCCACGCCGTGGATCTGCGCAGAGGCGGGTATCGGGAATCCGAATGCCGCAATGAAGCAGCAGCTTGCAGCAGCCTGGGGCGCTGAACGTCCGGATACGGCAGCCTGTGTTGCCTATGGCAGCCATCAGGAGGATACCGGAACGATAGATGCCCTTGCAGCGCATAGCGGACTGGATATCCGCTGCGTCGATTGTCTGGACCTGTGGATTGATGAAGGTGTAGTGAAGGACGCAGAGGACCGGATCATTGAGCGGATGTTCGCGCTCTATCCGAAGGAGTGGATGGCAGTGGATGAAGGCGGCGACGCCCTGGCTTACGCCATCGAGACCGGGAAGCTACAGCTGTTCAACGGGCCGCATAGTATTATCCTGCAATCCAAGGGGCTGATTGCTGCGGTATGGGGGATGTATGAGCTGGGTGTGCTGTTCAGCGAAGAGGAACGCCAGGTCATCTCCCGTTACATACTGCCTACGTACAATAAGGCGGTATTCTCCGAAAGCTTTGTGTCCAAGTCTGTCTTCGGCCGGGAAGGCGGGTCCGTGCGGATTTTTGATGATAGCGGAACGCTTGAAATAGAGGATGAGGAAGGGTATGACAGCAGTCAGCTGTTCCCGGTGGTCTATCAAAAAAGAGCCGAAATGGCCCGGATTCAGACCAGCGAAGGGGAGCTTCACCTGCTGACCGGTATGTTCGTGATTAACGGGAAGCCCTGCGGGCTGCTCGGCCGGGCTGGCGGACCGATTACAGGCAATGCCAGTCATTTTATCGCGCTAGGAGTGAGGGGGCTTGAAGATGAACAAGGGTAGAGAGGGACGTGCCGCCGGACGCAGATTCCGGGCCGGGGCGCTGACTGCAATGCTGCTTCTGGCAGTCATGCTGCTAAGCGCATGCTCGGGAAACAGTAACAGTGTGTTCCACACCGATACCGAAACAACGGACAGCGTGTCGCGGGTGCCGTGGGATTACCGGGTAGTCGAAGGCAAGGTGGGTGATCTGATCGGCAGCGACATGACCGTACTGCCGGATAACGAGCTGCTGCCGAACGACGGCAATTATGCTACAGGCGACACCGTATGGACACTGCAGTTCATGGATGCGGAGCTGGTAACAGATGCTGATCAGAAGAATGAGATCCGGCTGTCCTCCTGGACCACGCTGAAATCATACGGTGACCAGAAGACGGCAACGGAGGATCTGGCGAATCTGAAGGTGTCCATCACAACGGATGTGGATCTTGTCGGGGTGTACAAAACCCAGTATCAGGACAAAACCAGAAACTTTGCCGTACTCGAGCTGCCTTCCGGCAACCGGATTAAGCAGCCGATTGATGACAAGCGCTATACCGCGCTGGAGAAACAAAAAACAGCCTCCGTGGTGCTGGAGGAAGTACATGATTTCGCCGACTATGATTCGGCCTATGCGAAATTCCGGGGGTGGGCTAATTGACGATCGTTATTAATCTGGTGGTTAGTATTCTGACCATTGTTCTGCTTCAGGTGCTGGGTATGGTTATATTCACCCTGATGACTCCTTTTAAGGATATGGAAGAGCTGAAGAAGGGGAATGTCGCTGTATCGCTGGCCTTTGGCGGCAAGTTCCTGGCCACGGCGATCATTCTCGGCGTAGCGGCATATACCAATACCTCCATCTGGTTCATGATGCTCTGGTTTGCGGTAGGCTATGTCTGTCTAGTTGCCTCTTACTGGATTTTTGAGCTGTTCACTCCGGGCTTCCGGATTTCGGAACAGCTACAGAAGGGGAATGTTGCAGTAGGCGTAACACTCTGCATGGTATTCATTGGAACAGCGTTTGCGGTCAGCAGCCTGATTATTTAAAAGGACCGGCCAGACAGCAGGGCAGCTGCCGTGCCTCGGATGTTCTGGCAGCAGCTGCCCGGCCGGTTTAAGCTAACTACCCGAAAGCAGGGATGAGCGTTGCACTTTCTAATCCGAATTTCCGGTAAGCTGCTTCATCTAAAAAAGAAGTCTATAGGTCTGATCATCCTGGCCTTTGTCATTCTGAGTGCATCCACTGCCTTCCTGCTGGAGCCGGATACTTTTCATAGCTGGTTCAACGCCTTTTATTGGGTGATGACCACCATGGCAACCGTAGGCTACGGTGATTATTTCGCTACTACAGTCACCGGCAAGGTGTTTACGATATTTTTATATATCTTTGGCATCGGTCTGCTCAGTTTGGTTATCGGTAAGATTATCGACGCCATGGGAGAGATGCAGCGCAGGAGAGGAGCCGGAACTTTGAGCTTTCACGGACATAATCATGTCGTACTGATTAACTGGAACCGCAAAACACAGGCGGCTGTGGATGAAATTCTGTGTTATGATGCGAGCTGCAAGATCGTAATTATTGATGAGAACGGCCGCCATCCGCTGGAACAGCTGGAGCAGGTTCACTTCATTAACGGGGATGCCTCCAGTGACGATATTCTGCTGAAGGCGAATATCGGGAGCGCCAGAGCGGCAATTGTGTTCGGCGATACCCGTATAGACGAGGCCTCGCTGAGCGACGGCAAGACGCTGCTGATCGCCTCCAGTATTGAGCGGATCGCCCCGCAAGTACATACCACCGTAGAAATCATGCAGGAGAAGAACATTCAGAACTTCAAGCATGTTCAGGTGAACGAGTTCGTACTCTCCCATGATGCCATCTCCAGACTCGCGGTAAGATCTGCCCTGCAGGAAGGCAATTCTGAAGTGATTACCCAGCTGCTCAGCCGCCAGCATGGTGATGATATCTATGAGATTCCGCGCAGCCGTGCGTGGAATACCTATGGAGATGCCTTTCAGGATCTGCTGCGGCAGGGGGCTACCCTGCTGTCCGACCGCAGTGACCTTGGCATTAACCGTAAGCTGGGGCAGCCGATCCCGGATGATGCCAGGCTTTATATCGTCGCCGATGAGGAGACTTACCGCAGGATCACAAGAGGCTGAACTATATACCATAAGCAGAGCTGCCCGGATCGGAATGATCCGGGCAGCTCTGCTTTTTTTGAAGAAATGGCATAATTTATAAATTAGACACATAATGTTCGCAGAAACAGTAAACAATGTGACATAAATTACCGTTATATTATTATGGCCAATATAAGGACTTGTCTTTTAAGGATGTGATGAATTGGGGAGTACACTCAGCAAGGCGGCTGCAGTGGGTATATCGCTGCTTCTAATCACCTCATGCAGCAGTAATCAGGCCCGGCCCGTACCTTCCGCGGCTACTTCTTCTCCGGCAGTTACTCCTGCGGGAACGAACGTGCCGGAGGAGCCGCTGCTTGACACAGCGGACGAAGAACAGCAATTACTGAAATTCATAGATACGCAGCTCACGGGACCCTATGGGGTATATACGAATTTGCAGGAAACCGGTGAAGCGGCGGAGATGGCTACAGGCCATGAGGTTCTGAGCGAATCGGCCTCGCTTCTGATGAGGGCGGCCGTGCTTAACGGCGATCAGGAGAGATTTGACCAGCAGTGGACGCTGGCCCGCGATACCTTCGATATGGAGGGCGGTTTCAGCTACCGGTTCAGTCCCAAGCAGCAGAAGCAATACACTGTGAACGCAGCGGTAGACGACCTGCGGCTGATCGGCGCGCTGTATGAAGCAGGACAGGCATTTCATCAGCCGGAGTACACGGAAGCAGCCGATAAATATAGCCGGAGATTCTATGATAATAATGTAAAAGATGGATACATGTATGATTTTTATGACAATATTTTCAAAACCACCAACGGGTTCGTAACTTTGTGTTATATTGATCTGAGTGTGTTGCGAAAATTGTCGATATCTAGCGAATTAAGCGGGATATTGTTGAATAATATGGGCGGGATTCTGGAAGACGGATATTTGTCTGACTCCTTCCCGTTCTATGAGACAAGGTTCGATTACAAGACTGGCCAGTACAGCTCCGAACACATCAACACCGTAGAGTCGCTGCTGACCATTCTTCATTTGGCCGAGAGCAACCGGCAGAAGCCGGCGAGCATCCGTTATATCAAAGAGCAGGTTACGGCGGGCACACTGTACGGGCAGTATACACGTGACGGCCAGCGGACGAATGATATCCGTTCTACGGCGATTTATGCGCTCACGGCCATGATCGGTGCTGTGCTGGGCGATCAGTCTCTCTATACGGCCAGTATTGAACGGATGAATGAATTCAGAGCCGTGAATGCTGCAAGTCCGCTGTATGGCGGATTCGGTGATGAGGCTGCCGGGCAGGCATATTCTTTTGACAATCTGATGGCGCTCCTCGCTTATTCCTATTCCAACCAACAACTATAGTAACGAAGGTGAATCGGTATGATAGACAACCCAGTGAAAACATCAACCCGGCCCGGCATAACCCTTGCCAGCCTTCGGATTACCCCGGCGTTTGCCGCGGCTTTTGGCGTCTTGCTCGTAACAGTCATCGCGCTCTTTACCGCTCCCTATGTGGGAATGGCAGATAACGGTGACTTTTTCCGGATTATATATAGCAATGGACTGTACTTCAACCTCCTGGATTATGACAGCCAGTATTTCGGGTATTTCATCAAGCAGTTTGGAATCTACCAATACTATAACGAGAACAGCTCGATGCTGGTCTCCTCCCAGTCCCTGTTTATCAAGCTGGCGCTGTTCGTCAATAAGCTGGTATTCAGCAGGGAAGTGTTCGATATCCGGTTTCAGGCCGCGATCTATACGCTCCTGTATGTGGCTGCTGTCTACCTGCTCATTGAAGCCGTTACGTTCAAGATGTCCCGGAAGCGGGGGATGATTGTTGCGGTTCTGGCAGTTTTTATCTTCGGGGACACGGGGTATACCGCCTACTTCAATTCGTTCTTCGGCGAAAGCCTGGTAATGGTCACGATGATTCTGGTGTTCGCTTCATGGCTGCTGCTGTACCGCAAACGATACAACGATTACGCCATGCTGGCGGTACTTCTGGTCAGCACGCTGATCCTAACGACCTCCAAGCAGCAAAATGCTCCTGTGGGCATGGTGATTTCCCTGCTCTCTATCTCACTTGTCTGGATCCGCCGGGATAAATTGTTCCGCTGGGTCACTCTCCTGTCCGCCGCCCTGATGATGTTCGCCGGTATTGCCACCTATCTTAATATCTCCAAAGAATTCGTGAATATTAACCAGTATCATGCCATGACCCGCGGAGTGCTGATGGAATCAGAGAATCCGGAGACCGCGCTTCAATCCTTCGGGATTAATGAACAGTACGCAATCCTCAAAGAGAATACCTATTATGACCAATACGGGACCGTGGATGTGAAATCGGATCTGCTGGAAAAGGATTTCTACAGCCAATACGGTTTTGTCTCGATTCTGAAATATTATGTTACGCATCCGGACCAGCTGGGCTCGATTCTCGATACGGCTGCCGAAAGCGCCTATACGATCAAGCCGGCGGCGATGGGGAATTATGAGAAATCTGCTGGCAAGGAGTTTCGGGCGCAGAGTCATTTCTTCAACGTGTACAGTACGCTGAAGGAGAAGCTGGCTCCCCGCACCTTTGCCTTCATCCTCCTCTGGATGGCTGTGATTACAGGTGTCTATATGCCTTCCTTCGTGAGCGCGGTCCGGGCGCGGGACTACCGGGGAATGCAGCGGTTGTTCGTGATTCTGGCTACAATGCTAGTCGGATTGTCCGGCATTGTAGTCTCCATTATCGGAGCAGGCGATGCCGATATTGCGAAGCATGAATTCCTGTTTACCTTAGCCTTTGACCTGATCACTTTCCAGGTTATATCGAGCGTCATTGGCCGCGGAATCTCCTCCCGGAAATCCATGCCGGCTGCACCGCCTTCCGTGCCGGCCCCAGAATACGCTGCCCTGAATAATGGGGTGAGTATTTGAAACGCGGAGGAATTATCGTTCTGCTGCTGCTCCTGGCAGGGAACCTCCTGCTGCCCGCCCCGGCGGCTTCCGCCGCCGCGTCACCTGCCGCTGCGCAGCATATTCTGCTGCTCTATGACAGCCTGGCGAAAGGCACGGGGAAGGAAGGGAATGTGGCAGAGCTGCAGCGGCTGCTTGCCGCCTACAGTGCACAGGTTACGCTTAAGAATATATCCGATTATGAACAAGGCAGCCTGACTGCCTACTCCGGAATGATCACCGTCATTAACAGTGCGGAGCTGAAGATTACGAATAGCGCTTATCTGCAGGACGCAGCGGGCTATAAAGGATCTGTGATGTATGTCGGATACCGGCCGCTGGACCGCGTGCAGCAAGCCTTGCAGCTGAAGACAGACATCTGGCATGGAGCCAGCGCAAGCCTCTCCATCGGCGGGTTCACCGGCATTCCGCTGGAAGTGGAAGAAATGCCTTATATTACTGCTTCACAGGGCGGCCGTACGTACGGCGGGTGGTCTTTTGAGGATGGCGGGGTGCAAATGCCCTACGCGGTAAGCCTCGGCGAATTTACTTATATGCCTTATCTGAAGCAGGGGGATTTAAGCAGCATGGCCGCGGCTTATGTATTGAAGGATTGGCTGAAATCCTCCGCCCGGCCCCGTACGTATCTGGTGCTCAAGGAGATTTATCCCTTCTCCGATCTCGAGCTGCTTGAGCAAACGGCAGACAGGCTGTACCAGAGCGGAATTCCATTCATCGCCAGTGTCCGGCCGGTGTTCGGAAATACCGATTTTCCGGCGATGAAGCGGTATCTGGAAGCCCTGAGAACGGTGCAGGCCCGCAATGGGAGCATTGTTGTCAATGCTCCGGCGGTCAGACCGCCGATCAGTCTTAGTGACCGGTCGCTGCATGTCAAGATGAACAGCTTCATCAATGTGCTGGCAGAGGCCGGTGTAGCCCCGCTGGGGATGGCTGCAGAAGGCTACTGGACGTATGACAAGGAGTATTCTACGGCGGGTATGGGCTTCTTCGACTCGGCGGTACTCTACGCGGATGAAGAAACCAGATATATGGAACAGACGGACACCTCGGTGACCTTCCCGTCCACCCTGTACAGTCTGCCGCTGGAATTCCTGCAAGGGATCAGCAGGACCGGCAAGGCGATGCCGGAGCTTCCGCTGAATGCGGCAGTTACTGTCGACTTGCCTGAGGATGAGGCTGCACTGGACAGTCTGATGCAGAATCTGGAGGAAGAGTGGTATACGTTCGCCGACTATAAACGGGAGGCCCATAACGTTGTTACAGATATCAACACTATCGAATCAGCGGATGGGGTAATTTACATTAACGGCAACAATCTGAATGTCGATTATACCCCGCAGACAGTCGCAGCCGATTACCAGTACCAGGAGAAGCAGGCTACAAGCTTCAACAGGCTGTTCAGCGTGCAGAACCAGTTTTTTATTATTGTGATCCTGATTGCCCTGCTTCTGTTCGGGGGTCTGCTTACCATCGGTTACCGGCTGTACCGGAGGAAATATTTGAAATAAGGAATCCGGAAAAATCAAACAACATTAGGAGAAAAATATGACGGTCTCAGACGTGCTGATGGTCATTGCGGTGATCTGCATCTGGTCACTGCTGCTGGTGAATGTAGCGCTGATTATAGCGGGCTACCTGTACTATATTGAAACTGAAAATAAGGCAGTGCCGGAGATCAGGGGTGAGTATCCGATGGTGACGATTATGGTTCCTGCGCATAACGAGGGCGTGGTCATCAGCAAAACGGTGGAATCCCTGCTGGCGCTGGATTACCCGCATGACCGGTATGAGATCATCGTCATCAACGATAATTCCTCGGATAACAGCGCGGAGCTGCTGGGCGATATCCAGCGGAGGAACCCGCAGCGCAATCTGATCATCATTAATACGGATGCAGTTACCGGCGGCAAAGGCAAATCCAATGCGCTGAATATCGGCTTCACCCGCAGCAGGGGGGAACTCATTGCTATCTACGATGCCGACAATACACCGGAACGCACCGCTTTGCGCTATCTTGTGGCTGAGATCATGAATGACTCCACCCTGGGAGCAGTGATCGGCAAGTTCAGAACCCGCAACCGCGATGCAAGCCTGCTGACCCGGTTTATTAATATTGAGACCCTGTCGTTTCAATGGATGGCGCAGGCCGGCCGCTGGAAGCTGTTTAAGCTATGTACGATTCCGGGAACGAATTTCATTATGCGCAGGTCGATTGTAGAGAGTATCGGCGGCTGGGATGTCAAGGCAATTGCCGAGGATACGGAGATTAGCTTCCGCATTTATATGATGGGGTACCGGATCAAGTTCCAGCCGAAATCGGTCACCTGGGAGCAGGAGCCGCAGACGGTGAAGGTCTGGTTCAAGCAGCGGACACGCTGGGCGAAGGGGAATATCTATGTCATTGTGAAGAATCTTCCGCTCCTCTTCGACCGGAAGGCGGCGAAGATCCGCTTCGATATCCTGTATTATGTCTCGATCTATTTCCTGCTCCTGATCTCGCTGGTCACCTCTGATGTTCTGCTTGTCCTCCATGCGATGGGGTATGTCCATACGACCATTGCCGGACTCAGCAGCTTCCTGTGGCTGCTCGCCATTGTTCTGTTCGTGGTCGGAATCTTCGTTACGCTGACTACGGAGAAAGGCGAGATGAGCCTGTCGAACCTGTGGATCATTCTGCTGATGTATGTTTCGTACTGCCAGCTGTGGATGGTGGTCGCCGCTTACGGACTGTATAACTATCTCAAAGACGTCATTTTCAAACGGGAAGCCAAATGGTACAAAACCGAGCGCTACTGATGCGCCGGAGGAGAAGAAATAAGCGATACAGGAGATACGGAACATGATGAAAAAACAGATAATGATAGGGCTGATTTGCCTCTCCCTTTTCCTGGTTCAAATTCCTGCGGCACTGGCAGCAGCAGTGCTTCCCGGTGACGCCACGATGACTTACGAGACTTCATTTACGGGCAGCGAGATCTCTCTAACGGGGACAAGCTCCCAGCAGCAGTATTTCACAGTCATGGATTACTGGAACGTCGATGCGGTGAACATCAGGCTGCATTTTCAGGTGTCACAGATTAATGCGGAACAGCAGTCAAGTGTGACACTGTCGCTTAACGGCATTCCGTTCTACTCCTTCAGACCGTCCGCTGAGAATAACGGGGAGCAGAGCCTGAGCGTTCCGGCGCCTAAGGGCTTCCTTAAGGAAGGCAGCAACACGCTGAGTATCCAGGGGAATCTGAAGACCGATACGGAGGGTTATCAGCTCTGCAGTGTAGACAATACGCAGGACAGCTGGCTGCATCTGTTCAATACCTCCAATATATCCGTGAAGTACGCGCCTAAGGCGATTACGGGCGGGATTGCGGATTTCAGTGCCAGATTCTCGGGAATGGATACGGTGAAAAGAGGACAAAGCCTGCTGGCCGTGCCGGAGAATGCCACCGGCTCTGAACTGGAGAGCGCGACCTACGCCCTGTCGGGCTTCGCCAAAGGCAATACGCTGAACGATAAGACGATTCCGCTGCTGCCCTACCGTGAGGATACCCTGAAGGACAAGCGTGCAGTGGTGCTTGTAGCGATGTATGACCATCTTCCGGCCACCTTGAAGAATCTGGTAAGCACTACAGCTGATCTCAGCACCCATGCCGTGATCCAGCTGGTGAACAAGGATTCCTCACCGGTGCTGGTGGTTACCTCCAGGGATGAGAGCCTGCTGATCAAGGCCGGACGCTTCATAGCCAGCGGGGAGCTGCTGAGCCAGATCCGCGAAGACCTGAAGCTTGTGGATGATGCTACCGATGTAGCAGACCCGGCGCCGCCCATCAGCTCCAATGTTACGTTCACGGAGACCGGGGATAAGCTGACCGGACCGAATCATCAGGAGCAGACTTATTTCGTTTCGCTGCCGTCCAACCGCTCGATTGCGGATGACGGAAAAATCAGCCTCGATTTCCGCTATGCGGGGAATCTGGATTTTGAGCGTTCACTGGTGACGGTGAGCATCAATAATACGCCGGTCGGCAGCAAGAAGCTGACGAAGGAGCTGGCTAACGGTGATGTGCTGACTCTGGATGTGCCGCAGAGCCTGAACATCTCCGGCAATTTCTCGATCACGGTGGCGTTTGATCTGGAGATGGCGAATGCCATCTGTACCCCTAATACGGAGCAGATGCCCTGGGCCTATGTCAGCAAGGAATCGATGATGCGCCTGAACACGAAGGACCGCACAGAGCTGCTGCTGAGCAACTATCCGTACCCGTTCCTGCGCGACGGCATCTTCAACCGTGTGGCGGTCGTTCTCCCGCAGGAGATGGATGACTATGCCTATCAGAGTCTGGGCAATATCTTCAACATGCTTGGCCAATATGCCGGAGGCAACACCGGGGATGTCCATTATTACAGCGATGATGTAGCTTCGGATAATCTGAAGGACAACAATATCATTGCCATCGGTACTTATAAGAACAATAAGGTGATCCGCGACAACAACGACAAGCTTTTCTTCAAATACAACAAAGACGGCTCGACCCTGCTGTCCAATGAGAAAATAGCGATCGAGGAGCAGTACGGTGCCGGCATCGGTACGCTGCAGCTGCTGGACTCACCCTATGAGAGCGGACGGGGCCTGCTTGCGGTTACAGCGGTCAGCTCGGAGAGCTACTACCTGGTCTCGAAGCTGATTGCCAGCGAGAAAGACCGCTGGAAGGTCTACGGGGACGGTGTGGTTGCAGACAAAGACGGCCAGGTTAACGCGTACCGCTTCAAAACCCTCTCAGGCGCGGCGAAAGAATCAACAGTGGCGCAGATTATTGAGCGTTCAGATGTGCTGGGCTTTGTGGTTGCGGCTGTTCTTATGATCACGCTGGTCATTGTATCGCTGCTGCTCCTGCTCCGCAAACATATGAAGAAACGTGGTGATAAGCGTGAGACGTAACCGCAGCAGCCTAATCTCTGATCTCGGGTTTCTGGCCTTCCTGGTCCTGATGTTTGCCTGCACCGTATTCATTGCCGGCTCTCCGGATCACTATATCCAGAACATCATTATTCTGAATGTGGCCTTCCTGCTGGCGCTGGTCACGTATTTCACCACGGTAACTGCGGGACTGACGCTGAATCTGGCGTTTATCTTCGGCTACGGCTTCTTCGTGGTCTATCAAACGGTGTCCGAAGGGGCATCGATTGGCGTTAATACGTACTTCTGGCTGATTATGACTCCGCTGATTACAGTCGTCCTCTGGGTGTTCACGTCCAGCAGCCGTGAGCTGCAGGCCGAGAATGAGCGCCTGCAGAAGCGGACGGCCAATCTCGCCACGGTGGATGAGAATACGGATCTGCGCAACAGTATCTCTTTTCAGAAGGATGCCAGCCTGTTCACCGGGATATCGACACGGTATCACATTCCGCTTACACTGCTTGTCGTCAAGGTGAAATACTGGAATGAGATCCGCCGTCTGATTCCGGAAGAGCAGCTGTCCGAAGCGATCTATGATGTCTCCCAGCTCAGCCAGTCCAGTATCCGCACCAATGATGCGCTGTATCTGCTGGACAAGGAGGACGCTACCTGGGGGCTCCTGCTCTTCACAGACCGTGAAGGGGCCAAAATTGTCATTGAGCGGATCAAGCTCCGCCTGCAGGAATTGAATGATACCGAATTCTCCGGCAAGTATAAAGTGAACCTGGGGCTGAAGATTGGGGCAGTGGAGTATGAGGCGGACAAAATTGAGAATCCGCTCGATTTCATTGTTCAAGCCAAAAATCAGCTCGAATACGATGTATAATGCAGATTAGGGTTCTTGCTTCAATCCAATCTGACAGGAGGATATCATTATGGATTTGGGTCTTGGAGGAAAGTCAGTGCTCGTAGCCGCCGCCAGCAAAGGGCTGGGGCTGGCAACCGCACTGGAATATGCGCGTGAAGGCGCGCGCGTGACGATCGCGAGCCGGAGCCTGCCGCAGCTGGAGGCGGCGCGGCAGGCGATTCTGGAGGCCACGGGGCAAGAGGTTGCCGTGGCGGAGATGGATGTGACCCGCCCGGAGGATATTGAACGGGCGGTCCGGACGGCCGCCGAATATGGAGGCGGCCTCGATGTGCTTGTCACGAACGCCGGCGGGCCTCCGGGCGGCAGCTTCGGGGATATGGCCGACGCGGACTGGAGCGGCGGCTTCGAGCTTACGCTGATGAGCACGGTCCGCCTGATCCGCGAAGCGCTGCCGCATATGCGCAGCGCTGGCGGAGGGCGGATTGTCAGCATCAGCTCGGTCTCGATCAAGCAGCCGATCCAGGGGCTGATTCTCTCGAATGTGTTCCGCGCAGGGGTGAACGCGCTGAACAAGAGCCTGGCCACGGAGCTTGCGCCCGAAGGCATTCTGATCAACAGTCTGGCGCCCGGACGCATCGGTACAGACCGGATTCTACAGCTCGACGGCAAACGGGCGGAAGCGGTGGGGACTTCGCTTGAGCAGGTCCAGGCGGAGGCGCTGAAGGGGATTCCGCTCGGCAGAACGGGAACCCCGGAGGAGTTCGGTAAAGCGGCAGTATTTCTCGGTTCTTTTGCCAATACTTATATTACCGGCCAATCCCTGCTTATCGACGGCGGAATGGTGAAATCGCTCTAACGTTCATCCCTAAGCCGATTGCAGGACAACCCGGTCCGCGGTGCCTGAATGCAGGGTGACAACCCCCCTTTTTTCCGGCTCAAAAGGTTGACTCCAGGCCCGCTTTCACGTATGATAGTATGGCGTGTAAAAATCGGAAGATTTACGCATCTCCCTTCGTCTAACCGGAATTATTAAATAGACCAAGAGATGGCTTCATAATACCATAGAAGTTGTATTAGTACGGAAAGGAGGTTATTACAATGAAAGAAGGCATACACCCTAAGTTCAACCAGGTTATCTTCTTCGATGCAAGCGTAGGCTACAAATTCCTGAGCTCGTCCACCAAGTCTTCCGGTGAAACGATGGAATGGGAAGACGGCAACACTTATCCAGTGATCCGTGTAGACTCCAGCTCCGCATCCCACCCGTTCTACACAGGTAAACAAAGAGATACCGAAACTGGCGGCCGTGTTGACAAGTTCAAACAACGGTTGGCACAGAAGAAATAATGGTATTCCTACTATAGAGGATATTCCCGCATCCATGCAGATGGTGAAGGAGTATCCTCTTTGTTTTGTTTATGTACGCCTGTTTAAGCGGCCTGCGCAGGGGGTATTAATGCTTAGGTGGGAAGTGGAAGGTATCAATTAGACGTTTGGAAGGGCATGCCTGCGTGTTTTCCGAAAGGTAGTTGATTAACCCATGTACTACTTGAAAAGACGGAGAAGATCGAGATTACGCCGATTCTACTCCGGTTTAGCACCCTAGCAACTGGAATCCTGCATAACTATAAATTCGCTTCTCACCTTTTGAAGACTCTACGGGCTGCCCGTAGGGTCTTCGTGTATGTTCAGGCATCTCCATGGAACGGCGGGCGGACGCCTATACCTTGGGTACAGATAGTATTTTTGGAAGAAAGATTCATTTGTACGAAAGAGTAGGATATAATAAGGCAAAGTTATCTCAAAAATAGGAGAAATATGACATGCCGTGGATGCAGGGTTATCCTTATTATTTAGTAATGGGCAGCGTTCTAAGTCTCTACATGGGCATCGGTTCTTTCAAGCACCGCCACACACCGGGAAGATGCTATTTATGGATATTGATGCTGCTGGTCAGCCTGATATTCGCGGCTACGGCCGGAGAGATTCTGTCGGATTCCTTTCAAGCCAAGCTATGGTGGAAGAACTTGCAGCAGGGCCCGCTTTTTTTGAGTGCTATCTTTACCTATGCCGTTATTAAAGAGTATGTTTCCCGTTCCTCTGAGGGTTTGGCCAAGAGGCTTATTTTCTTTTGTATTCCGGTCGTGCTCGATGTTGTGCTGATCTTCACCGATTCCTATCATCATCTGATGCGCAGTGAGGTTGGGCTCGCAACAGTGGCAGGTGTTACCGGAATTGCAGTGAAGCCTACAGTGTTAAGCATGATCCTTATTGCATATGACCAGCTGTTCGGGTTGTATGCAGTCTATTTACTGGCGATCTCCCTCCTGAATGCTCCTGCATATTATTTCCGCCGTAATCTGATGCTGCTGCTCGGGCTGGTAATTCCGGTACTGACGGTCCTTCTGCTTCCGCTGCTCAAAATTACGATTACCGGGTTCACAGCGTTTACCTATCTTCCGCCCATCATCGTGGCGTACCTCTCCTTGTTCCGTGATCCACGGCTCTCCTTGTATCCGCTTGCCAAGAATAAAATCTTCGAGAATATGAAAGACGGCATTGTACTGACGGACCGCTATGACCATATCATTGATGTCAATGAAGCTGCGGATGCGATGCTCTCCGGGCTGCTGGAAGAGAAGGCGGACACCTGGAGGGGCCGAAGCATACATCTGCTGCTGAAGCAGTACGGGCAGATTTCGGACCATTATGCCAAGCGGTTGGAAGGCCAGTTCGAGATCGAGCCTTCCGGCAAGGACGGTGCCTGTTTCGGCGTCGCACTTATTGCCACGGAGCGGACCCGCACAGAGAACACAGGCATGCTGATGGTCTTCAGTGATCTTAGTGAGAAGAAGAGGTATGAACGCGAGCTGCTGCATCAGGCTACCGTTGATGATCTGACCGGCCTGTACAACCGCAGGCATTTCATGCGGCTGGTGCAGAATTATTCTGCGCAGCACGGGGCGGGAATGGCGCTGCTGCTGTTCGATATCGATGATTTCAAGTTAATTAATGATACATACGGACATCTGGCCGGTGATCAGGCGCTGGTAGATTTGTCCCGGAAGATTATGAAGGTGTACGAACATAACGGGATTTCCGGCCGGGTGGGGGGCGAGGAGTTCGCGGTCTGCTTCTTTGCCGGCAGCGAGGCCGAGGCCTTGAGAGAAGCGGAGAGTTTCCGCGCTTCCCTGGGCGAGCACATCGTCCTGCTGGACGGGGGGCACAGCATCCAGCTGACCGTCAGCATTGGCATCGCCTTCACTGAGCGCAGCGATGTGACCTTCGAGGATCTATACCGCGAGGCGGACGAAGCCCTGTATCAGTCCAAGGCTAAGGGCAAGAACAGAGTAACCCTCGGCCGGCAGCCTGTCGTGCGGCAGGCGGCCAAGGGTTAGCCGGGCACCCGGACATTATACAGCAAAGCCCCCGGTTTCTGCCGATGCAGAAGCCGGGGGCTTTCTATTGGAACTGTAATTATTCATATTCTTTAGGGTTGAACGGTCTCCACGACGACTTTGAGCGCGGTTCCGATTGGCGGCAGACTCCGGGTCATTACAGGGGAGTAGAAGCCCATAACCGTAGCGCCCTGCACCAGAGCAGACTGTTCTACAGCTTCTCCGCTCGCGTTCACCAGCAGAGTATCCTCCGTCAGGCGAAGCACGATCTCGCTTTGCGACAGATCGCTGAGGGCGCTGCCCTTGATACGGAGGCTGAGTGAGCCGTCTTCGGCCTTGATGATCTCTTCAAGAGTGCCTTCCGTACACAGCATATCAGCCTGAGCCTTGGTATCCTGGACCGTTATCCGGTAAGCGGGCGTCTGCGGCGGCAGGCTGCGGGTGGAGAACACTGCGTGCTCGGCCTCTACCGTCATACCGATCTGAAGATCGGCTAAGGCCAGCTTGGTACCGTCGGTCTTCTCATATACCGTATCTCCGCTGACATTCAGTACGAGCCCTGCGGTTCCGGTGCCCTTGATCTGAATGGAGGAAGTGCCGCCGGAATTCCGGATGGCGGTGATGACGCCGGTCTCAAGGACATGCTCTGCGGCTGAAGTGATCACGATATTCTTCCCCTCCACACTAACGGTCTGATGCAGTACCTCACTTACGAAGGATGCGGGGACATACATTTTGTCTGCCTTAGTCAGCGGAGCGGTTCCGAGTGAGGTGTACATTTTATTGATCACATAGCGGTCTTCGCCGCTCTTCACAGCTGTGTATATATTTCCTTTATTCAAGTCGACAGCTTTGGTTGCCGTGTTCCAGGTTATCTTGAAGCCCAGTGACTCAGCGACGGTACGCAGCGGAATCAGCGGCTCCTTGGTGCCGGAAGGCAGAAAGCCGGTCTCTGTGATGGCTGTACCGTTAATGGCAATGGCGTACGTGCTTAGTGAGGCGCCGGCTTTGTTCTGGGCAGCCTTGGTCTGGTTTGAACTGGTTGCTGCAGGGGCAGCGGAGACCACTCCGGTAGTGAGGGCCAGCGACAGCGTCAGGAGCGCTGCGCTTGTTCTGAGAGAAGTTTTCATGGGACAGCTCCTTTGGTTATGTTAGTAGGTAAGTATGTGTTATTTCTCTAACGCCGGTTGGACCCATTATGTTGCACTGGAATACCTGGGCAGATATAGTAAAATGAAAATATTAACAATTGCTGATAGCAGGCACTGGGGGGCGCTATGGAGGATTTCAGAGATCGGCTGAGGGCTGTACAGCAGCAGCAGGACGGGCTTTTGAAAGAATACCAGGCTTTGATTGAGGAATATGAGAGCAGCGATCTGGTTCATGAGAATGAAGCGCTGAAGAAGGAGAATGAAGAGAACAAGCTGATCCTCAGGGAACTGAAAATTCAGGCTTCAATATTGCGGCAGGATAACTCCGAGCTGCGGACGGCACTGACGGAGCAGATTCTGGATGAGAAGCTGGGCATTCTGCGGGTATCGCGGCAGAAGCTGCAGACCTACTTTGGCTCGCAGAATAATGCCTACCTCGACAGGCTGACTTCCTTCGAGCTGGAGACCAGGCAGCGTATTGATGTCACGTTCAGACGTGCCAAAGCTGAGCTGGGGCAAGACCAGGCGCAGATAGCCGCCATGCTGGGAGAAGTGCAAGGGAGGCTGAATGAGAGTATTCTCCTGCGCAGAAAGCGGCAGCGTGAGGTGGAGCAGTCACTGACAGGGGCGCTTGACAGCCGTATGGATGTCTTTGCCGCTGAGGGGGTCAGCGAGGAAACGCTGCTGCGCCGCCGCAAGCAGAACCGGATTGAAATGAAGATCGGTCTGAACTGGATCAACCGCCTGGGGATTCTGCTGCTGATTCTGGCAGTGGGGGCCGGGTTCAGATACAGTTATTCCACCTGGTTCAATGACTATATGAAGGGCAGCGCCTTCTTTCTGCTTGGCGCTATCATGCTGGGCGGCGGCGAGTGGCTGTTCCGCAAAGGCAGGGGAGCCTTTGCCCTGGGTCTGATCGGAGGCGGGGTATCCGTACTCTACGGCTCGGTCTTTTACAGCTATTTTTTATTGGAGATTATCGGTTTATGGGCCGGGATCGGTCTATCCGTACTGGTCACTCTATCCGCTGTGCTGTTATCGCTGCGCTATGAGTCGCGGACGATCTGTTCCATGGGGCTTGTCGGCGGTTATCTGCCGCTGTTCTCTTATATAGGGGCGTTCGGGCTGGAAGGCAGCGCAGTGTACGCGGCTATGGGGTATCTGTTCGTGCTGAACCTGCTCATTCTGCTGGTCTCCTTGCGCAAGCGCTGGGTGATTGTCAATTACATCAGCTTCCTGTTTAATATACCCTCCATGCTGCTGCTGATTAATCTGTCGGACAGCAGTGCAGCGGGCATGCTCTGCGCTATATTAACCTTTGTCATGTATCTGGGCATCACACTCTGGTACCCGTTCAAATACAAGTCGAAGCTCGCCTGGCTGGATTTCTGCCTGCTGGGCTGCAATACGGCCATCAGCTGCGCAACCTTGTATATTCTTTTCCTGGATGCAGGTCTGGGCGAGTTCAAAGGCGCGCTTGCCTTGTTCTTCTGTCTGATGTACCTGGGGCTTGGCGTTCTGCTCGAGAAGCGGATGCCGCAGGAACGGGAGAGCAGAGTGCTCTTCTACGCCACCTCTCTGACCTTTGCCGTACTGATGATCCCGTTCCAGTTAGGAGCGGCCTGGTGGTCCATCGGCTGGCTGATTGAGGGAGTGCTTCTGACGGTCTACGGCCAGCTGTACCGCTTCAAGGCAGTGGAACGCTCGGGCTGGGGGATTCTCCTGCTCTGCCTGGGGACGTTCTTCGGCATCGACGGGCTGCTGCGCGTGTCCGAGCTTAATCCTGTGGTCAACTACAGCAATCCGTATTTTGAGCTGAAATATACCTTTATTACTGCGGGGATGGCTACTGTAGCCTTGTTCTATGCAGTCCGCCATTCCCGGGAGGAGATTCTGCTCCGCAGCTCACCTGCTGAGGTGCAGGGTGTAGTCTGGTTCAAATATGCGGCGATCCTGAATTTCTATGTATATCTGGTGTATGAAGCCTTACGTCTGTACGACCGTGCAGTCCCGGAAGATATGGCACACAGTACATTCTACAAGCTGCTGCTGGCAGCCTTGCTCACGGCCGGCCTTGCCTATGTGCTGCCGAAGGTTAAGGTGCTCTATGATGCGGTGGTCGGCTACATGGTTATGCTGATGTACGGGATCACTTATGCTATATGCATCGGCATCACGCTGGGTCTGCCCAGCCTGCAAGGCGGATTGTCCGGAAGCTCCGGGGCAGATCTTCTGGTGCTGGGTCTGCTTATCCTCTTCAATCTGTTCGTGTGGTTCAGCGGCGGAAGACTGCTGCGGACAACGCTCCTGCGCGACTACAAGAATATGGAGCTGGTCCCGGTCGCTATGGGCATCTATCTGCTGGTGATGATTACTGCATTCCTGGGTGTGCAGATCCGGCTGCATGATGGCGGGCTGGCTTTCAGTCTGGTCTACCTGCTGCTCTCGGTGCTGTTCATTATATACGGCTTCCGCAAGCGGTACCTGTACATCCGCCGTTTCGGACTGGGTCTGTCACTGCTGGCAACCGGCAAGCTGCTGCTCTATGATCTGACCCTGCTGAACACGGGCAGCAAGATCATCGCTTATTTCAGCTTCGGACTCTGCCTGCTGGGGATTTCGTATCTCTATCAGCGGATATCGGCCAGAATGGAGGAAGCCTATGCGCTCGCAGAGAAAGACCAGCCGGAGAGCTAGGGCGGCAGTGCTGCTCGCGGGGCTGGGAGGATTTCTGCTGTTCACCTCCGCTTATCCGGCGGAGGGCACGGCAGCGGCAGCAGGTGGCTTGGCGGAGAAGGCTGACAGCGGGCAGTGGAAGTTCTCGCGGGCCATCGGAATTCCGGAGCCGGCCCCTTATTATGAGGTATATCTGGATGAAGGCGTGTATGGCTCGGCAGCAGAGGATTTGCGCGATCTGCGTATTACCGGCAGCGCCGGCAAGCCGGTTCCTTATTATCTGGAGAGCGGAGAGGGAACGGTAGAGGAGCGCAGCACCGCCTATTCATCGATCCTGATCCGCCACGCGGATCAAGGGCCGGACACCCTGCTGGATTACCGGATTACACCGCTTGCCGAGCATGTGGATATTCAGGGTAACAAGCTGGTGTTTGAGCTTCCGGATGAGTCTTTCCTGAAGCATGTGGAGGTGTGGGGAGGTTATGACGGGAATGCCTGGGAGCCGCTGGCCACAGGGGATTTGTACGCTACGAACGGGTTAAGTGCGGACAGCATTGAGCTGGAAGGCAGCTACAAGTTCAGCTTTTACCGGCTCGTGGTAAAGAGTAATCCGGAGAGGCTGGATTTTCCCGGCCTGACCCTGGTGGACAGTAGCCGGGAGGTGAAGATGGCCGGATTCATGAGGCAGAAGACGCCGGAGTATGAGATCCGCCAGGTGGAGAACCGCACCGAGATCGTCATCAGCAACAAGGACCGGCTGAAGATTGCCAGGCTGACACTCGGCAGCACCGGGAACTTCTCGCGGCGGTATGAGCTGTATGACAGTGACGGTATAAGGCTGCCGGTGGCGGGCAGCGGGGAGCTGTACCGGCTCGATTTCAAGGATACCCGGATTTCGCGGACGGACATCCAGCCGCTTCAGGCCTCCTCTTCGGCTGCCCTGCGGATTATAATCTATAATCTGGATGATACCCCGATATCAATTACCGGCCTGAAAATAGAATATCTGGTGGACCGCCTTGTCTTTGCAGGAGGAGAGCAGGAGCAGGGAACGTATTCGCTGATCTACGGCAATGCCCTGGCACTTGCTCCGCAGTATGATATTATTAATTTCAAAGACCAGATTGCCGGGGACAAGCGGGTTACAGCTACGCTTGGTGCAGAGAATATGATACCCGAAGCACCGTCAGAGTCTCCGGCACAAGGCGGATGGTTTCAGAGTGAATGGGGATTCAACCTTATTATTATCGCGGTCTCCCTGCTGCTTATTCTCATCGTGGCCCGTAAGCTGGGCCGGACTAAATAGGAAGGGATGCCGGATCTATGTACCAGACTTATATTTTTGACCTATACGGAACCTTAATTGATATTGAGACAGATGAAGAGCATCCGGAGGTATGGGAGCGGCTGGCGCTTCATTTCAGCTATCACGGGCTGCGCACGGCAGGGGCGGAGCTGCAGTCCCGTTTCCTTGCCGAGCGTGATCGTCAGCTTCAAGCTGCTGCACAGAAATGCCAGTTTCCCGATTTCGTCATGGAAGAGGTCTTCCGTGCCGTGGCCCGTGACTTAGGCGGGAATCCCGGGCAGGCCTGGCTGCATGAGACTGTCCGCTGGCTGCGGACCTTATCCATGAACCATATCGCGCTCTATGACGGAGTCCCGGAGATTCTCCGGACCTTGCGGTCGCACGGCAAGAAGGTCTATCTGCTCTCGAATGGCCAGAAGACCTTCATTGAGGCAGAATTAACCATGCTGAACATTCTGCATTTATTCCATGGGATAGCCATTTCCTCCGAAGCCGGCGTAAGCAAGCCGGACCCGCTATTTTACCGGTATTTAGCAGATAACTATGGTGCCGAGCTAAGTTCGGCAATTATGATCGGTAACGATCCGCGTACGGATATGGCCGGAGCGGACACGATCGGCATGGATTCGTGTTATATTCATACAGCTTCCTCTCCGGATAACGTTCCGGTGAAGAGCACGGTGCAGATCTGGGATGGGGATCTGCGCAAAATTCCGGGCTGGAGCCTGTAGAAATGAACTGGCAGAAAGAAGGTTTACCGCATGACTCTGATTATTTTAGATATTGCAGCTTCACTGGTGATACTTGTTGCAGCGGCGTATCTGCTTATGACCCTCTATCCGGCGTTTGGACGGAGGGCGGGGAAGCAGGAAAAGGCGCTGAACAGCCGCTCGCTTAATTATAGCAAGGGCAAATTCGCTTATCCGCAGACGGCTGAACTCATCGGCGAGAGAGCTGGCGGTAGCGGCCTGTCCATTCTGAAGGATTTCATTAAAGGCAATCCCCGGTCCAGACCGGCCGAGCCCCTGCAGCCGCTGCCGCTGCCGCCTGCATCCATCGGCCAAGGCCCGGGCACCCGCGTTACCTGGTTCGGCCACTCTGCGGTATTGCTGGAGATGGACGGGGTTACACTGTTCCTGGACCCTATGCTGGGTAACGCCCCGTCTCCGTTTCCGTTCATCGGCGGCCGCCGTTACAGCAAGCAGCTGCCGCTGGAGATTTCCCAGCTTCCGCAGATTGATGCGGTTGTGCTCTCCCATGATCATTATGATCATCTGGACTACGGCACCATCCGTAAGCTTAAGGATAAGGTAGGCCTGTTCATTGTGCCGCTCGGTGTCGGCGCCCATCTGCGCCGCTGGGGGGTAAGCGGAGAGAAGATCCGCGAGCATGACTGGGGAGACGAGCTTGCGTATGCAGGCCTGACCTTTACCAGCGCGCCGGCCCGGCATTTCTCCGGCCGGAGTCTGCTGGACCGCAACACCACACTGTGGTGTTCATGGATAATCCAAGGAGCGGATACGAAGCTCTTCTTCAGCGGGGACAGCGGCTACGGGCCGCATTTTGCCGAGATTGGACGCAAGTATGGCCCATTCGATC
Organism: Paenibacillus sp. FSL H8-0259; assembly: GCF_037963255.1. Classification (NCBI taxonomy): domain Bacteria; kingdom Bacillati; phylum Bacillota; class Bacilli; order Caryophanales; family Paenibacillaceae; genus Paenibacillus; species Paenibacillus sp. FSL H8-0259. The sequence goes on along the minus strand of NZ_CP150147.1, from coordinate 7,952,805 downwards.
TCACGCTGATGGAATGCGGCCAATACGATCCGCGCTGGGCCGATATCCATATGCTGCCGGAACAGACGGTTGAAGCACATATAGATGTGCGGGGAGGTCTGCTTATTCCGGTTCATTGGGGGGCGTTCACCCTGTCGATGCATGACTGGACCGATCCGGTGGAGCGCATTGCAGCTGCGGCTGCAGCTAAAGGGGTACGGCTGGCTACACCAAGAATAGGGGAGACTGTAGTGGCCGGAGCTGCGGAGTATCCTGCTCTTCCCTGGTGGAGATGAGGCTGCGCGGCCGGAAGGGACTTGTGGTACAATCATTGTGCATAAATGCCAAGGAGCTGACTAACGAATATGAGTAACGAAGTGAACGAGCAGGAACTGGTGGAAGTATTGTCTGCACAGACGAAGGTGGATGCAGCCGTGATCCGGCTGGTGCTGAAGCATGAGCAGGCCTTCATCAACAAAGCCAAGGCCAATGCCAAGGGCGAGATTGATATTGATAATGATGATCTGGTCGATTATGTTACTGCGCAGCGCGATGTTAAGCTGGATGAGCTGACTGTAGAGACTATTCTCGATGCGGAAATGGACTATCTGATGGACAAGGGACTGGCCGGATATATCGACTAAACCCTGCAGCTGCCGGGTGCGCGGTGCGGTTGTTCATGGAGCACCGTGCGCCGGGTACGATATAATTCCACTTGTTTTTAAGTAATTTTAAGTAATCCTTTGCTTTTAGAGAAATAGTGTGCTACAATGAAGTCAATCATAAATTTAACCCTTAATTCACATATTGTAAAAGGTTATCATTTGTGCGTATGAATCCTTTTCCAATGTGTGAATTTTTATTTGTTCGTACAATACGTAGGAATAAAAGGACATGTGTTAAATAAAACTTGGAGGTAATATCATGCAAACAGGTACAGTAAAATGGTTCAACGCAGACAAAGGTTTCGGTTTTATCGAGGTTGAAGGCGGAAGCGACGTATTCGTACACTTCTCCGCAATCACTGGCGACGGCTTCAAATCTTTGGACGAAGGCCAACGCGTTGAGTTCAACGTAACTCAAGGCGCTCGTGGACCACAAGCCGAAAACGTTGTAAAACTGTAGTATTAAAAATAGACTGCCCTTAACACAAGTTGAGGGCAGCTTTTTTTTTGAACAGGCCAGAACAAGCTACCATCCTGCCATAACAGTCCGGTTGGGCTGGAAATATGTCTTTATTCGAAGGGTATGCTTCCGAAGCGGGCTTTGTACGAACCGATTCAGGAAGTATATGCTAACAAAGCTATTAGGAGGGGTACTTATGTATTTTCGTAAAAAAGCGCTGGAGGATCTTCCCCAAGAAGACACAGCCATTTGGTCCTGCACTAAGGAAGATTGCTCCGGGTGGATGCGCGACAACTTCGCCTTCCAATATGTCCCTACCTGCTGGCAATGCAACTCGCCGATGACCAGAAGCATGAAGATACTGCCTATGCTTGTGAATACGAATTTTGACATGAAGGCGATCAAGAAGGGCATTACCATCCGGTAATCTGCCAATTCCTGAACGCTCTGTACAGAATCAGATTATAGCAGTAACACCATAGCAGTCAGTTCCCTGTGGGGAACGGGCTATTTTTTTTGTCTTGGCAGCGGATGGGTGTCCGGGGTTGACAATAGCGGGGAATCAAGGGATATTAGAGATGAGGATGAAGAATACATAATTGGAAAATGGTCTCAATGGCAAGGAGGTTGTGGTATGGCTATGAACAAATATCTTAGGCTTCTTCTTCTGATTATGGTTATCTTGAATACAGTAAATATTAAATATCGCAATCCAGTTTTGCTTGTTGCCGTACCTGCTATAGCAATTATAATCTTTATTCTGGATATTTACCTGGAGCCCACCCGCCGGAAGGTACTGATGTACAGCATCGGCGCCGTCCTGCTGGCCTTACTGTGGATAGCCCTGGACCGGGAGTGGATCACTCCGCTAATGTTCATCTAGTCCCTTCTGCTGCAGCCCTTAAACAGCTCCTGGAACAAGGAGCACTGCTTAAGGGCTCTTTGCTGCCCTGTGCCGGGCAACTAATTTCTCTTGACAAACCCCGGGACTTTTGGAGAATAGAGTTGGAAACGCTGCCAAGGAAAGAAGGAATTCCGATGTTCCAGAGATTCAAAGAACTCAACACGCTGCGCAATCAAATATTCATCGGCTTTGTGCTGGTTATGCTAATCATTCTTCTGGTTTCAGGGGCGTTTGTATATGACCGGGTATCTATTCTGCTCAAAAATAATGCCGAGCGGCATATCCAGCAGACGGCGGTTCAGGCGAACGGACGGCTGAATGCGCTGATTGGCCAGATTGACAGCCTGATGGAGCAGGTGGCTAATCATCCTACGGTGCAGCAGCTGCTGCTGGAGGAGCTGAACGGCAATGAAGTGTCATTCAATCAGCGGCAGTCGCTGCTGCAGATTATCTCCAGCTATCAGGCGTATATGCCGAGCGTAGGATCTCTTGAGCTGTATACCGCCGATTACCGGCTGCTCTTCCCGATTAAGGACGGCAGTCTGGGGACGAGAATCAACGAGCCATATATCAGCGAGGCTAATATCCAGAAAGGGCGGCTGGTCTGGATCGGCGTCGATCCGCATGACAGCCAGAGCCTGCTGGCCATCCGCCAGGTTAGCCTCATGGACCGCTGGTTCTCGCGGGGAGGGTATCTGATGGCGCGCATCCAGCGCAGCTACTTCCAGCTGGATGATCCGATCTCCGGCAGTGAAGGAGGCGAGTCTGTGCTGCTGGTGAATGATGAAGGCCGGCTCCTGGGCAGCAGCGGAACACCGGAGGCGGACCTGCTGCCGCTGCTGGAAAGTGTGGACCAGACGGTCAGCTTTCACGGCAAGGAGTATGTACAGGTTAAGCTGCGCTCGGACAAGACCGGCTGGACACTGCTTGTGCTGACCCCTGTCAGCTATGTCACCAAGGGGTTATCTGTACTGCGGACGGTTCTGCTGCTGTCAGGGGGGCTGGGAGCCCTGCTTTTCCTGATCATGTCGTTTCTATTGTCAACGATGATCACGAGGCCGATTATTCATCTGATCCGGGCTATGCGCAAATCGCGCTTAGGCGTGCTGACGCCCAACTCGCAGAAGGTATCTACGATGGAGCTGCGGGAGCTGAATTATACCTATAACGGCATGGTGGCCAATATGAATGATTTGATCCGGGTCGTCTACGAGAAGGAAGTATTACAGAGCCGGACCGAGCTCAAGGCGTTGCAGGCGCAGATCAACCCTCATTTTCTGTTCAACACCCTGGAAGCCTTTAACTGGTCGCTTGAGGAGAAGGGGGAGGAGGAATTGGCCGGATTGGTCGTAGTAATGTCCAGGCTGTTCCGCTATATTATTGGCCGTCCCAATAATAAAGACGAGTGGGTTGCGCTTAGTGAAGAGGTTGAACAGATCAGGCGTTATCTGAAGATCATGGAGATGCGGATGGGCGAGCGCCTGTCCTGGGATATTGTGCTGGACCCGCGCGAGGCGGCTGTTCCGGTACCCAAGCTGCTGATTCAGCCGATTGTGGAGAATGCCATTCTTCATGGAGTGGAGAGCCGTGTCGGCAGCGGCAGTGTGGAGGTTACGATCACCCCATCGCCACGCGACGGCTGGACCTCGGTGAAGGTATCCGACAATGGTCCCGGCATGGATGAGGATACTCTGCGGGCGCTGCGCAATACACTGGAGGGCGGCCCGCCGATCTCCGCCAAAGGCAACGGGGTCGGCCTGGTGAATGTGCAGCGGCGGCTCCAGCTGTATTACGGGCAAGAGGGCATCAAGTCGGAGGGTCTGATCATTGAGAGCAGATTATCCGAAGGGACCGTTATTACTTTTGAAATTCCAAGCAATGGAGGATATACCTATGAGTCTGAGCAATAGGACGATTCTAATCGTGGATGATGAACCGAGAACACGGCAGGGCATCAAGCAGACGCTGGAAGTATGGGCAGCCGGCCGGTATGCCGTGGAGACCTGTGACAACGGGGTTGAGGCGCGCGAGCGGCTGCGGCAGGAGCGGGTCCATCTGCTGATTACAGATGTGCGCATGCCAGAAGTAAGCGGACTGGATCTGATCCGTTCCCTGCAGGAGTCAGCCTGGAAGCCCGTTATTATTGTCATATCCGGCTATGCCGAATTTGATTATGTGCAGCAGGCTATGCGGCTGGGGGCGGTCAACTACCTGCTTAAGCCGCTGGACAAGTCCGAGCTGCTGTCCGTGGTTGAGGATGCGCTGAAGCGGGAGGAAGAGCAGCAGCGCCACGTGAAGCTGGAGAAGCTGGTGGATCATAAGCTGATGGAGATTGACCCGGATCAGGCGCGAATGGGGCAGCCGGTCAAAGAAGCGATCGCCTATGTGGAGCAGCACCTGCATGAACAGCTGACAATGGCAGAGGTAGCGGGCCTCATCCATCTGAATGCCAGCTACTTCAGCGTATTGTTCAAGGAGCAGGCCGGAGTATCCTTCAGCGAATATTTGGCACGTCTGCGAATTCAGCGGGCTAAGGAATTACTGCTGCAGACCACACTGTCTATAGGGGAGATCGGGGAGCGTGTAGGCTATAGGACGGATAAGTACTTCATTAAGGTGTTTAAATCGCTGGAACAGTTAAGCCCAAGCCGCTATAGGCATAAGATGAAGGGCGGATCGCAGGAAATCCATTAAATGTGGAATTTTAGCCAATAAGTGTAGTCTTATATCCCTCCGGGTACGATGCTAAAATTTGATTGGTAGCGATTACATCAGGCCGCGTAATGTGAAATGGGAGGCTATAGCAATGTTGAGGAATAACATAATCAAGGGACTGTTCCTGACAATTACATTGGCCCTTGTTCTGACAGGCTGCAGCTTCACACAGGATAATAGTAGTGCGGCGGCAGCCACCAATGCTTCGGCCCCAAAAATAACGATTCATATGATGCACTTATGGCCGGCCGGCCTCTCCGCCCAGCAGAATAAGCTGGTTAGCCAGATCATCGGGGAATACGAGAAAGAGAATCCTAATATTATAATCCAGCAGGGCGTGCTGGAGAATGAACAGTACAAGAATAAGCTGAAGGTGCTCTCTGCCTCGAATGACCTGCCGGATGTAGGAATCACCTGGGCAGCGGGCTTCATGGAGCCTTATGTAAAGGGGGGATTATTCGCTCCGCTGGATGACATCCTGAATGGTACGCGGTTAAAGGGTAAATTCGTAACAGGCACTACCGAAGCCTACGTGGTCGATAATAAGACCTACGCACTGCCGATTGAGCTGAACATTTCACCGATATACTATAATAAGGATATTTTTGCGAAATATAATCTCCAGGTGCCTGCTACATACGAGGAGTTCAAGCAAGTGGTAAGAACGTTATCCCATCATGGCGTGGCTCCGGTTGCCCTTGGCAACAAGGACCGCTGGACCGGCTCGTTATGGTATATGTACCTTGCTGACCGTATCGCCGGCAGTGATACACTGAAGCGCGCAACGAAGGGGACAAGCTACTTCGATAATCCCGGCCTGGTCCGGGCTGCGGCTGAAGTGCAGACGCTGGTGGATATGAACACCTTCAACAGCGGTTTCAACGGGCTATCCAATGATGAGGGCAAATCGGAATTCTTGAATGAGAAGGCGGCAATGTATCTGACGGGTACCTGGGAGCTTCCCAACTTCACAACGAATCCGGAGATTCCGCAAGACTTCAAGGATAAGGTAGGGTTCTTCAAGTTCCCGACTGTGGAAGGCGGAAAGGGCAATATCAACAGCTGGGTTGGCGGTCCCGGTGTCGGACTGTTCGTAGCCGAAGCTTCCGAGGTTAAGGAAGAAGCAAAAGCATTTGTCGAATATTTCGTATACAAATGGGGAGAGGCCTCTGTAACCACTGCAGGTGTAATTCCGGCGACCAAAGTGGATACCACGAATGAAGAGCTGCCGCAGCTGTATGTCGAACTGCTGAATGAATTAAACCATGCGAGCAGCATCACCCTGTTTGCTGATATCCAGATGAAGCCGAACGCCGCCCAGGTCCATCTGGATATGATTCAGGCGCTGTTCGGCAAAGCGATTACACCAGAGCAGTTCGCCGCCAAGCATAAAGAAGCAGTAGCCAAAGGAACCTGATAAGCGTACAGCCTTATCACAAAGGGATGCCAATTAGCCGGATTACACGGCCGGGGCATCCCTTATTTGCGGAGGCGGATGATTAAGGAAGTCAGACGTTCCTGCGGCAGGAGAAGCAGAAGAATACCTCATCGCTGTATTCAGCCTGTCCGAAATTATATTTAGCCGCAAGCGCGGCCAGCGCTGCATCCGCAGGGATCGGCTCACGCTCATTTGTATGGCCGATCCGCGCATGATGCTCCCGCAGACCCTGGCGGGTTCTGGAGTGGGCAATCATGAAGATTCCTCCGGCTTGCAGATTCTTCCCTGCATTGGCGAACAGCATATCCAGATTGGAGAAATGGGGGATGCTGTTGTAGATCAGCACATAATCGAAGGGTGTTCCGCCGGAGAATGGCTCCTCGAAATCCGCGCATGCGGTCCCGGCATCCGGGAAGCTCTTGTGCAGTTCTTGCAGCATGGCCGCTGAGATATCGAGCGCAAGGTAGCGGCTGGGGTCTATCTCAAGCTTATGGAGTGCTGCGGGGATAACGCCTGTGCCGGAGGCCACATCCAGCAGGCTCTGGCCACTGCGGATGCCAAGCATCTGCAGGACCTTCCCGGCCATGGCCACATCCTCTTCGCTGTTGCTCCATATTGGGGCCATTGCGCTGAAATGTGCCAGGTCTTCCTGTTTGTGCGGATTCGTTGTCATTGTCTTCCTCATCCTTCCTGCCAAATGAATAGGATTATGTATTCAAAAGGCGGTCCGCCTGAGTCGCAGAGATCAAGGTGAACCGCCTGTTTGTTGCTGCAGATTAATGCGCCGGCGCAGCGCTCAGCGGTTCTGCAGGTTCATGCTGGATCAGGCCGTGCTTCTCCCAGGCTCTGCTCTTCCAGCGGAAGTACATAATGACCGCCCGTACCCATTCATCGAATGCAGTGGCCAGCCAGACTCCGGCCAGACCGAGATCAAGCGTGAATACCAGGAAATAGCCCAGCGGCAGACTCATGCAGACCATGGAGATCAGGCCCATGTAGACCGGGAACTTGGCATCGCCTGAAGCGCGCAGCGAGTTGATAATGACCAGGTTGCAGGTACGTCCGGTCTCGAGGAAGAAGCTGAGCAGGATCACTTGTGCGCCCATAGTTATAATCGTTTGATTATCCGTGAACAGGCCCATCAGCGGCACGCGGAACAGAATAACAACCGCGTCCATAATTACGGTGACCAGCAGCGCCCACTTTACACTGGAGAACACCCGCGAATAAGCTTCCTTGGGCCTCCTAGCACCCACGAGATGGCCGACAATGATCGAGGTGCCCATGGATACGGCTACGCTGAAGAGGAAGATGTAGCTGGAGATGTTCAGCGCGTACTGGCGGGTAGCCATGGCTTCAGCACCCAGATAAGTGATATATAAAGTGAAGACCAGCTGGCAGCACTGATAGATCACCGATTCAAAAGCGGACGGGATGCCGATTTTGAGAATCTGCAGCACATATTTTTTGGAGAGATGAGTGTAATAGGTCCATTTAACCCGCACATCCATGATCCGGTAGAGCAGCAGGAAGAACAGGACCAGACAGATCAGGCGGCTGGCAACCGTTGAGATGGCTGCGCCTTCGACACCGAGTGCCGGCAGTCCGAAATGTCCGAAGATCAGCAGGTAATTGCCCCCGACGTGGATCACGTTCATTAGCAGAGAGACTACCATGGTCTGTTTCGTGAACCCGTGCGTCCGGATGGTGGTGGCCAGGGCGTTCAGCAGTGCCTGAAGGAAGATTCCGCCCCCGACAATATGCATATACGATTTGGCATAGACGAGAATTTCGCCTGTCACATTCAGTGCCGTCAGCAGCGTTCCTCCGAACAGCAGCAGAATTGTACTCAGAATAATCCCGACCGCAAGATTGAGCGTTATGGCGTTGCCGGTTACCTTGGCTGCTTCTTTGGGCTGCCTGGAACCGAGATACTGCGACACAACAATGGCCGCGCCGTTCCCGATGACACTGAGCACGAGAATGGCTATGGCAATAATCTGATTGGCTGCCCCGACACCGGAGACTGCATCATCCGACACGGAGCTGATCATGAATGTATCTACACTCCCCATGAGCATAAACAGGAACAGCTCGAGGAAAATCGGCCAGGTCAGCTTAATTAAATTGAACTCTTTGGGTTTGCTTGCTTCCATAATAAACTGTACACCTTCTTGTTGTTGAAATAGGATTGCCGCCGGAGAATTTGTAAATCTAATGTATGGTAGCACAGCTTTTGTGAAAATGCAGTAAATTTAAGAAAATCCTGAATAAATTCAACCTTCCTTTTCAAAAAGACGCACCAGACAGCCCGGCCCCCGCCCAATAGTATCCTTCAGGTAACTACATCACAATAAAGTGCCTACTTCCCTTATCGGCAGTATATCCCTAAACTTAGTACATCACTTACTAAAATATATTAATGACGAGGAGATTCTAAACCTATGAAATTACAGCTAGCACTCGATCTGGTGGATATTGCGGGAGCCAAGGCCATTGTTGCGGAAGTGGCCGAATTTATAGATATTGTGGAGATTGGAACACCGGTTGTTATTAATGAAGGTTTGCATGCGGTAAAAGCGATCAAGGACGCTTTTCCGGCACTTACGGTCCTGGCCGATCTCAAAATCATGGATGCCGGCGGCTATGAAGTAATGAAAGCTGTAGAAGCAGGAGCGGGAATCGTTACCGTGCTTGGCGTGTCCGATGATTCAACGATCCGCGGCGCGGTGGAAGAGGCCAAGAAGACCGGTGCAGAAATCCTGGTCGATCTGATCAACGTGAAGGATCTGAAGGCCAGAGCCGCTGAAGTGGACGCACTTGGCGTTGATTATGTCTGTGTACATTCGGGATATGATCATCAGGCAGAAGGCAAGAATTCCTTCGAGGATCTGAGAGCGATTAAGAGTGTGGTTACAAAAGCAAAAACAGCGATTGCTGGCGGAATTAAACTGGGCACGCTGCCTGAAGTGATTGCTGCGAATCCTGATCTGGTAATCGTGGGCGGCGGCATTACCGGCGAAGCGGATCAGAGAGCGGCTGCGGCGGAAATGAAGCGCCTTGTAAGCCAGGCCTAAGCAGCTATGGATACGCTGGATTACGCACGTGAAATTGTGAAGGAGCTGCAGGGCTCAGTCACCGGGCTGAACGCCGCAGAAGGTGAAGCCATGGCGGAGCTGCTGCTGCGCTCCGGGCAGATCTTTGTAGCCGGTGCCGGCCGCTCCGGCCTGATGGGCCGGGCGTTCGCAATGCGGCTGATGCAAGCGGGGCAGGCTGCGTTTGTCGTCGGAGAGACGGTCACCCCGGGGATCGGCCCCGGTGATGTGCTTGTGCTGGGCTCCGGCTCCGGCGAGACCAAGGGGCTGGTATCCATGGCGGAGAAAGCCAAGGCGATCGGGGCAGCTGTGGTGCTCGTGACCATCAGCCCTGATTCGTCACTGGGGCGTCTCGCTGATTATATCGTCAAGCTGCCGGGTTCGCCCAAGGATCAGACAGGCGGGAGCTATGCTACGATCCAGCCGATGGCCTCCTTGTTTGAGCAGACGCTGCTGGTATTCTACGATGCCGTCATCCTGCGGATGATGGAGCAGACGGGGCAGACCACCGGCAAGATGTTCGGCAAACATGCGAATCTGGAATAACGTAACGTAAAGACAGCCTGTCCGGAACTTCCGGGCAGGCTGTCTGCATTGTAAGGGTGCCAGGCGATGGCGCTGCTGATGCTAATGCTGCTGCCGGAATTGGCAGCAGCACTGTCTATTATGACAGGTGCAGGCGGGATGTGCCTGTCCTTGCCCCTGCACTCAGCTTAACGCTTAAGCAGATCCTCACGGATCGGTGTGAACACATCCAGCAGCGCCGAATTGGCTTCAAGTGCGGTTACCCCATGCTTGGCGTTAGACGGAATAGCTATGCTCTGGCCTGCGGACAAGGCGTATTCCTTGCCGTCGATGCGGAAGACGAAGCTGCCGCGCAGACAGTAGCTCATCTGCTCATGCACATGGCTGTGCTCGTAGCCCTCGGCGCCTTCCTCGAAATGAACCTCCATCATCATCAGACTGGCTGCCGCATTCAGAATGCAGCGTTTGACGCCCGGCTCCGCCGGTTCCCATACTCCTAGATTACTCATACTTTATTTCCTCCTTGTAAGTGTTATAGGCATAAATGTTGTACGTTTTGCAATAATGCTTCCTTGATAGGCCGGGTGTTCGGGACAATTGTTGTAGAAACTGCAAGAATAATTCTGCCAAGCCGCGTGAACGGGACGAAATACTGCCTTTTATACAACAATTTTGGATTTGGGCAGATATTATCAGGAAAATGTTGTATTCCGTGCAGGATTTTATAGAAGGTACTGGAGCTCTGCCGTGAATAGCAGATGAATCGGGAAATTCCTTATTGCGGAACGGCAATCTGAATCATTCCCGGCTTAAGAATCAGGGTATCGTCCGCCGCGTGGCCGCCGCCCTCTGCTTCCGCACCCTCCGTGCCGAGTACCCGGAGCGGGACGCCGCCGGGAATACGGACGCGGCGGCTTTGCCCTGAGCCGTTGATGGCGGCAACGAACCATGCACCGTCTGCGCGGGAAATCTTGTATACCCGCACGCCTCCGCCGGCGTCTTCGCACAGCAGCGGCTCCAGCCGCAGCGGGGGAGCTGCTGCTGTGCGCGGATGCAGCAGCACCACATAGTCTTCGCCCGCCTTGCCGTGCGCACGGAAATGCTGCTGCGCCGCCAGCGGGTAGGCTCCGCCTACGGCACCTTCTCCGGCAGTGATGACCGGACTGGACGGCTCTGCAATATGCGCACTCAGCCTCATGCCGCCTAAGGCTGCTACCTCAATATTCTGCCCCGTGATCTCAGCCTCTGTACTCAGTGTATGCAGATTCCATACGCTGTCTGCTCCGCCCTCAATCCGGTCCCATACCAGATAAGCGTCAAAGCCTGCCTTGATATACAGGAAATTCCGCTCATACTCACCGGCACGTGTATCCGGGATCAGGCTTCTGGCATAATCCAGCTCGTCTGTGAAGATGACCTCCCGGCAGACGCTTTGCAGCGGACCGTCAGCATAGCCGCCTGAACCATCAGCGAATTGAACGATATTATGCGCCGCGCCTGATACATACCAGTGCCGGTCCCCGTTGTAATAACCGCCGGTTCCGGCATCAAGCGTCAGCGGAACCCCGTCTGCCCAGATGGAGAAATGGCCTTCGTCATGATGGGCGTGATAGGTCAGCGGCGAAGCCTCGTAGATGGCATAGTTCCGCAGGTTCTGCTCCCCGCTACGGAAGATGACGTAGCCGATGCCGGGATAATGGACGGAGCGGAGGGCGGGCTGCTGCTCCGGCAGATCCGGCCGCGGATACAGCAGGGCGACCAGCGGCAGCGGGAAAGCCCCGGTATCCTGGACCGGTGTGCCGCCGTGCTTCCAGGTCCAGACCATTTCCGCCGACAACTGCGGATCTTCCTCTGCATAGAACGGGGCCGCGTAGCCGAGCAGGCGGAACCACTTCTCCTGTACATTGGCATCGCCGACGGCAGGAGTCAGCAGAACAGGTCCGGCGTCATGACCGCCCTGGATGATGTCCTCTGCGGTGACGATGCCGATCAGGAAGCGGTACATCGCTTTTACCTTAGGGTGCCTGAAGTAATCCATTCCCTGCAGCCGCTTCAGCAGCACGAAGAACAGGAAATACCGGTGCAGCACGGCGCCGTGATAACGCACATTCTCCGGCCAGGCCCCCTCCTGATCCACTACTTCCGCCAGCTGCCAGTCTACTACGGAGCAGGCATGCTTCAGATAGCCAGCACTCTCAGGCTCCTGCGGGAAGAGCAGCGCATAGACACCAAGCCCGGTCGCCCGGTCCGCATTCCAGTTGCTGCGTTTGCCGCCCTTCTCATCAGGGAAGGTCTCCAGATCGAACCGGTAGTAGGCGGTGTCCATCATCATCGCTGCAATATAGCGGAGATCGGAGAGCAATGCCTCTATTTCCCCGGCAGTTAACACTCCGCTCCCGGCAATCTGGTCATAGATGACCGAGACGGCAGCCAGTCCGCGCCCGATATGCACAGCGCCGTAGGTGTCATCATCATGCCAGCCGTCCCGGCGGAAGATATCCATGCCCTGCCGCATATCGGACAGCATGTACTGCAGCTTGCGCCCCGCCCGGGCGGCATAATGATCTTCACCGCTTACCTTATACAGATTGGCGTCCGCACCGGCAGCCTCCAGCAGATAAGCCCAGTTGGTCAGCGTGGGCCGGTTGAAAAGCGCTCCGGACTGCTCCGGCCCGAGCGGCTGTCCGTCTTCGTCCAGGAACGTAACTCCAGTGCATACGCCGCCGCTGCCAAGCGGAGCTTCCAGGCTGAGCTCCGTCTGGATGCCGTAATAATCGCCTGCGGTTACCGGCAGGCGTTCTTCGTAACGCAGCACGGTAATGCCTTCCTCCGTTTCATTGCTGATGCGTACACAGAGCACATCCTCCTCCTGCGCACCTCCAGCCGGAGTGACGCCGGAAGGCTGCAGTCCGCTTCCGCCCCCGGCCAGCCGTTCAAGCGCCACTCTGCTGCCGCTTCCCGGCTCCTGCGTCCAGCCTTTCAGCGACTGGCGGAAGCTTCCATTAATCAGCGTCACTGGCAAGCCGAGCTGGGAATGCGTCAGCTGTACACCGCCGATCCGGGCAACGCCCTGCCCCCGGACCTGTACGGACAGCTGCAGACAAGCGGCCTGGGCGGGCACCTTGAAGACGAACGGCTCCACCCGGAATACACCGAGGCGGCTAAGCGGAACCGCTTCTTCGCGTGCGGTGAATTGTGCGGACAGCTGCTGCTGTCTTACATATTCCTGCGAGATCGCCGGATACTGCTCTATTCTGGCGCGAAGCCTCTTCTGCTGCTCCTGGTCATAGCCGCCGAAGGGGCCGGCACCGGCGGTGCCATAATTAGATGAATGCATAGGCAAATTTGCAGCCTCCCTGTGAATGCGAGTTCATTAATTAAACTTACTTAATTTCTACCATAAGTATAGCTGCCCGGGGACGGGACCCGGGATGGGTAAACGGAGGGAGGAGAGGGGACAAAGCAACTGAAATCACCCTTCAAGGCAGGGCTCCCGGCTTTGAAGCCGGATTTCATGAAAAAGTGAATTTCTCCCCCTTAGCGCAGTTGCTTTCTCCCTAACTGTGTCTGCACAGCGGGATTTATGATTAAGGAAAGAAACGCGAGCCGAATAGACAGGAGGAACAATCAATGAATGGAACGAAACGGCAAATAAACGCCTGGACCTTTGTAGCACCCAGTTTGATTCTGACGCTGATTTTTGGAGTGTATCCCGTCTTTTGGGCATTGAAGTACATGTTCTATGATTATCAGGGTTTTGGTACACCGCTCTTCATCGGCCTGGATAACTTCGAACGGTTGTTCCGGGATAAGGATTTCTGGCAGTCAGTGGTGAACACCTTCGTTTACGCAGGCGGCAAGCTGATCATTACGATCCCGCTGTCCTTTGTACTGGCTGTAGTGCTCAACCGCGCCCTGAAGGGACGCCAGCTGCTGCGGGCCATTTATTTCCTGCCTACCGTAATCAGTGCCTCGGTAATGGCGATTGTGTTCTACGTTATTTTCAACTCCTACAACGGAATGGTGAATCAGCTGCTGATGGGCGCCGGAATTGTATCCGCTCCCATAGACTGGCTGGGCGCCAAGCATGCCCTGGTCACGGCAATTATTATCGCGATCTGGGGCGCAGTCGGCAACTATATGCTGCTCTTTATCGCGGGGCTGCAGAATATTCCGGAGGATCTGTATGAAGCCGCTTCCCTGGACGGTGCCGGGCCGCTGCGCAAAATGTGGAGTATTACCGTCCCGATGCTGGGACCTGTGCTGCAGATGATCATCATGCTGGCGATTACTGTATCGCTTAAGGGCTACGAGAGCATTATGGTGCTTACCGAGGGCGGTCCTTACGGCAAGACGGAAGTCATGTATCTCTATCTCTATAAATTGTTCTTCCCGGTATCCAGCGGAGGATCAAGCATCCAGCAGTTCGGTTACGGCAGCGCGGTCGGATTTGCTACGGCGGTTATCGTCGGCATCATTACCCTGATTTACTTCTATGTCTCCAAGAAACTGAATGATATCTACTAAAAGAGAGGAGAATGAACAGTGAGCACAATGCATGCGGAAACGAAAATGGCTTCGGCGCAGACCAGCCGTTCCTTAAAGAACAAGGCGCTGCTGTCCCGGGTACTGTTGTGGATTTTCCTGCTGATCGTAGCAGCGTTTGCGTTATTCCCCATCGTATTGGCGTTCTTCGGATCGCTTAAATCTAATCTGGAGCTGACTACAGGAACTACTCTGCTGCCGAAGGAATGGATCTTCGATAACTATGCCCAGGCCTGGACATCCGCCAATTTCGCAAGGTTTACCTGGAACAGCGTATTTATAAGCACCTTTACGACGTTAGGGACTTTATTGATAGGAACGATGGCTGCCTATGCGGTAGCGAGGGTGGATTTCTACGGGAAACGCCTGTATGTGGTCATTCAGTCCTGCACCCTGTTCATCTCTATCGGTGCTGTCGTGCTGCGTCCCCAGTTTGATCTCATGGTCTCACTGAATCTGCAAAAATCGCTCTGGGGCGTCATTATCATCCTGATCAGCGGTCATGCCACTGCATTCTTCATGCTGATCGGTTTTGTGCGGGCAATCCCGAAGGAACTGGATGAGGCGGCGTTTATTGACGGCTGCAACTTCTATAGCGTATACTTTCGTGTTATCTTGCCGCTCCTGACACCGGCCCTTGGGGTCACAGCGCTCTGGACCTTCCGCGGCGCCTGGAATGAATACATTCTGCCGCTGGTATTTACGATGACGCAGCCTGGATTACAGACGCTCACAGTAGGCCTGGCCGGATTGAAATATGGTGTTGGTGATGCGGCACAGCCCCAATTAATGCTTGCCGGCGCATGCCTGTCGATGCTGCCGATGATCATTGTCTATATTTTTGCCAACAAATCATTCATGCAGATGACAGCGGGCTCCGTGAAGGGCTAAGCGGGCTAAGGCTAACGCGGCGGTCCACCGGCAGCCAGTCTTAACGAAGGGTGTGTAATCATGCTGAAGGCCTGGCTGTACCGGACCTCGCTGAAGAAAAGAATATGGCTGACATTCACCGGGCTGACCGTCTTTTGTATCTCGGTCACCGGCCTGTGGGCCTACTCGATTGCTTCGCGGGCCATGGAACGCAACTCCATCGACCTGAACCGCAATGTGCTGAACCAGTCCGTTAACGTGCTGGACCAGAAGCTGAAGCAGATCATTGTGGCGTCCTCCACCATGATGCTGAGTGAAGCGTATAAGCAGACGATGCGGGATATACAAGCGGATAATACCGACCGGTTCTTTGCGAACTTCTCCTTATTGCAGGGCCCCTTCACACAGGCGGAGCTGACAGAGAACTCCATTGAATCGATCCTGGTCAGTACACCGGACGGGGATTTCTACTCCGCCGGCAATCTGCGCAGAACAGCGACTCCATTTATGGAGTCTTTGCTGTATCAGCGGATCAAGGATAATCCGGAATCGAACTGGGTGGAGAGCCATGAGGACGAGCTGTTCGCGGGCAAGCATCATGTAATCTCTCTGCTGCTGCAGCCGCTGACGGAGAGCTATGTGCCCGATGTCTTCCTGACCGTTAATGTGAAAGAGGACATTCTGGAGGATACCGTCAGCGGAGGCGCGAGTCTCGGCAGTGCGAAGTTTCTGCTGATCAACAAGGGCGGAGCCAGTGTCTTCGGAGATAAGGAACGGCCAGACTGGTCCCGCTCAGTGGTATTTATGAACAAGCTGCTTCAGGCGGACAGCGGCAATTTCGAATATTCTGCGGGCGGCGGGACGATGCTGGTCAGCTACGCAGATTCGCGGTATGCGGGGGACTGGCTGCTGGTCAGCTACCAGTCGAAGGAGGAGCTTCTTCAGCCTGTACGCAGCATTCAGTGGCTGGTGCTGATGATTATGGCCGTGTGCATTGTCATCGCGCTGCTGCTGGCGAGATACCTCTCGGCATTGCTGCTCGGGCCGCTGCTGAAGCTGCAGAAGACGATGTCGCGGGTGGAGCATGAGGATCTGGATGCCCGCTTCGAGAGTCCGTTCCAGGATGAGATCGGGGAGGCGGGCCGCAAATTCAACCAGATGCTCGACCGGATCGGCGGGCTGATTCTTGAGGTCAGGGATACGGAGAAGGAAAAGCGCAAAGCGGAGATCAAAGCGCTGCAGGCGCAGATTGAACCCCATTTTTTATATAACACGCTCAATACAATCTTATGGAAATGCGAAATGGACGAATATGAAGATGTGAAGCAGATGGTGATTTCCCTGTCCGCGCTGTTCCAGCTGGGCTTGAACAACGGGCAGGAGATTACGACACTGGGTAAGGAGCTGGAGCATGTCCGCCAGTACCTGAATCTCCAGCAGCAATGTTATGAGGGCCTATTCGAATATACGATAACTGCTGGAGCGGAGCTGCTGGAGCTGCCTGTTCTGAAAATTATCATTCAGCCCCTTGTGGAGAATTCCATTCTGCACGGGCTGAAGGAGCTCCGGGGCGAAGGCATGATTACGATCTCTGTGGCAATAGAGGCGCAACATCTCGTGATCCGGGCGGCTGATAACGGGTCGGGCATGGATGCGGAGCAGCTGAATGCCCGGCTGAAAGAGCCGGCCGGCAGCGGGGGATATGCCCTGACCAATATCTGCAGCCGCCTGCAGTTATATTACGGCAAGGAAGCCTCTTTAACCTTCCGCAGCCGTCCACACATAGAGACTGAAGCGGTTCTCTCAATTCCAATGGAAGGTGGAGTTTATCCTGAGCCACGCTGAACCTGTAAAAATATGCATTGTAGATGATATTCCGGCTGTGGTCCGGGGCTTGTCCCAGCGGATTCCCTGGGAGGAGCACGGGATCGCCGTCGCTGCAACGGCGGCCAACGGAGAAGAAGGGCTGCTGCAGATCCGTAAACACCGTCCGGATATTGTTCTGACCGATATCCGGATGCCATTCACCGACGGGCTGGAGATGATGAGGATGATTCTGGCGGAGCAGCCGGGGATCAAGCTGATCTTCCTGACGGGTTATTCGGATTTCTCTTATGCCCAGGAGGCGGTGAAGCTCGGGGCCTTTGACCTGATCGTCAAGCCCTTTACCAAGCCGCAGGTGCTTGAATCCGTCCTGAAGGCCAAAGAGGTGCTGGAGCGTGAACGCTCGCAGGCTGAACAGATGCGGGGGATGGAGCAGAAGCTGCGGGAGAGTATGCCTTATCTGCGTCAGGAGTATATGCGTCTCCTGATCCGTTACGGCAGCAGGCAGCAGCACCGCAGCCAGCAGTGGGATTTCTATGCGATTACAATGAACAGCCGCGACTTTTGTGTGATGGTGGCGGAGATCGACTTTTTTGCCGAGCGTACGGCCGCGCTGGCGGTCTCTGAGGTTGAGCTGATCCGATTCGCGGTGCAGAACATTCTGGAGGAGACGATTGGCGGGTACACGCAGGGTCTCGTGTTCCGCGAGCGTGTTAATCAGTTCATTATCGTGATGAATCCCCCGGCGGAGCTTGATGCGGAGCAGCTGGCCGAGCAATGCCGGGAGAATGTCTGCCGGCATACGTACCAGACCGTGTCAATCGGACTCGGCGGGGAAGTGGAGGAGGCAGGCCAGCTGTCGGTATCCTACGCCCAGGCGCTGTCTGCGCTGACCAATACGTTCCTGACCGGCGGGAACAGTGTATACCGCTATGTGGAATCGCCGGAGAGGGATGCTGCGCTGCCTAGATACTCTTTTGACAAGGAGAAAGAACTGCTCTATTGCTTGCGTTCGGCTAATCTGGCTAAGGCGGAAGAGCAACTGGACAATATTTGGAATGAGTGGCTAAGTGCCCCCGTGCTGCCCGATCCGGCGATCGTCAAGACGATGTGTCTGGAGCTGGCCCATTCGGTCCACCGTGTCTTCTCCGACAAAGCTTCAGACGCAGAGGTCAAGCTGCTGGAGAAGAAGCTGGCCGATATGAATACCTCCGCCTCATTCGAGGAGCTGCGGGGTCAGATCCGGGAATTCTGCCGCCAGGGCTGCTCCTACGTGCAGATACGCCAGTTCAGTGAAGCGCGTGTGCTGGTGGAGCGTGCCATCGCCTACATCAATGAGAATCTGCACCGCAACCTTGCGGTTGCTGATTGTGCGAGGGAGGTTCATCTGAGCCCCAGTTATTTCTCCAATCTGTTCAAGAAAGAAATGGGGATGACACTCGCCCAGTACATTATCAGCCGCAGAATGGAGAAGGCCAAGGAACGGGTGCTTGAGGGCATGCAGGTTCAGGATATCGCCATCTCGCTGGGCTACGAGGACCGTCCTTATTTCACTGAACTGTTCAAGAAATATACCGGCATGACGCCGACCGACTTCCGCTCCAAATACACTTCGGAGGTGCAGCGCGGAAACAGTGATTTCGTCTCCCCTGAATAGTTGTTTTCTCCTTCACTTACAAACGCGCAGTCATTCTATAATTTTTATATGAAATGAATGCGATTACACAAAGAAAAGGGAGGGTTTCAAGATGAAAAGAAATCAATGGATGCTGGCAGGAGCTTCGCTGCTGCTGGCAGGATCGCTGGCTGCATGCTCCTCGTCAACTGCTTCAAATAATACAAAGGCGGAGGGCGGGGATACCTCCGCTGAGCAAACCAAGCTGGTCTACTGGTCCATCGACCGTCATGATTCAGATTTTATTGAGCAGAAGATCAGTGAGTACGAGGGGCTTAACCCTAATGTGGATATTGAATTCAAAGTGATGGCTGACAACTACGCCCAGTCAGTGGATATCGCCTTCTCCAGTAAACAGGCGCCGGATATTCTGCGCGTGGATACAGGCAATGTACCGGCCTGGGTCAAGAAAGGGTATCTGGAATCGTTCGACAGCTACATCACACCGGAAATGAAGAGCCGGTTCGAGAGCGTGCTCATTAATGAGAAGAATATGGTTGACGGCAAAATCTACACCCTGCCGAATATTGGCCAATTCTGGCGCCTGATCTATAACGTGGATCTGTTCGAGAAGGCCGGGATTACAGAGCCGCCAGCTACACTTGCCGAAATGGTGGAGGATGCCAAGAAGATTACTGAGGCGGGTAAAGACAGCGGTGCTTACGGCTTCGCCGGTAATTTCAAGAGCGGAAGCGGGTTTGAACGCATTGCCCATCCGATCACAACCCTCAGTAAGACAGAAGGAACGGAAGGCTTCAACTTCCAGACCGCTAAGTTCGACTTCGGCATGTACAAGGAGACGCTTGAAGCCCTGCGGCAGATCGTAGTGGACGGCAGTATGATGCCGGGTTCGGAATCGCTTGATATTGACCCGCTGCGGGCACAGTTCGCTCAAGGTAAAATCGGGATGTATTTCAACCATTCTGTTGAGCCTAGTGTGTACAAAACTCAATTCCCGACCGAAATCCGCTGGGCGGCAGCACTGCCGCCAACCGTGGACGGCCAGCAGAACGGCGCCAGCCAGGTCATCTCCGGCAGCTATCTGGCGATGAGCAAAGACTCCGGGCAGAAAGAGGCCGCCTGGAAGTTTATCGAGTGGATGTACAGCGATGAGGTGCAGATCGCTTACCAGGAAGGCGGATACGGGGTTTCTGTTATTCCTTCTGTTGCTGCCGCAGCGAAAGCTCCGGATATCCCGGGAATTGAGGACTTCCTGCCGACCAAGTATGACGGAATCTATCCGGCAACTCCGTTCACTGCTACAGAAGGACGTCTGGAAGGAACGAAGAAGATGGATGTGTTCAACAGATATATCTTTACCGGCGGAGATTTGGACAAGGATCTTCAGGATCTGAACACACGTTATAACGCCGCCCTGGACAAAGCCAAAGCTGCAGGCGACACTACGATTGAAGCCCAGCCGGACTTCAGTGCAGCCAGCCTGCAGGGAAGCCTGGTCAAGGAATAACAAGGGAAGAATAATACCACATGCAGCATACAGACCGCAGGCCATAGGCCTGCGGTCTGTTACGTTATATGGGTCTGCCCCAGGGCGTCTGCTGGCGATGTGCAGCCCCCGGGTGTATTGTAGTATGATATTAAAGAACGAAAGGAGGGACTTATATTGGCGACTGAGATTAAAGACCGTATCAATCTGAAGGAAATCAACTGCGAGAAGGAGCTTACGCTTGCTGTCATCGGCGGCAAATGGAAGCTTATCATATTGTGGCACCTGGGTCTGGAAGGGACCAAACGCTTCAGCGAGCTGAAGAAGCTGATTCCGCATATTACGCAGAAAATGCTGACCAATCAGCTGCGTGAGCTGGAGGAAGATCAGCTGGTATTCAGGCGGGTGTATGCTGAAGTCCCGCCGAGAGTAGAATACTCTATGACGGAGTATGGGCATACGCTGATGCCTGTGCTGCGCATGATGTATGACTGGGGCAAGAATTACGGGGAGAACGTCATTTGGAAAGATGACCCTGACCGCGACAGATCGATGAAATGAAATTCATATAGATTTAGACAAATGGAGGAGATTGATAATTATGCTGCTGAAGACAGAATATAGCCCGCTGCTGGAGACGTTTAAGTTCGCGAACGGCATTGAACTGAAGAACCGTGTGGTGATGGCGCCGATGACTAATTTCTCCTCGAATGAGGATGGAACCGTCTCAGAGCCGGAGCTTGATTACTACATCCGCCGATCCAAAGGGGCAGGAATGGTTATTACCGCCTGTGTATATGTATCACGCGGCGGGAAAGGCTTCCCGGGTGAATTCGGTGCTGACCATGACGGGCTGATTCCGAGCCTGCGCGGGCTGGCCGAGGCCATTAAGGGTGAAGGGGCGAAGGCGGTTCTGCAGATCTTCCATGGCGGGCGCCAATGCCCCCCGGCACAGCTGCCTGACGGACAGACGGTCAGCGCAAGTGATGTGCCGTCGGAGCTTCCGGGCGGCGGGCAAGGACCGGTTCCGCGCGCACTGACTGATGAAGAAATTACCGGAATTATCGCTGATTTCGGAGAAGCTACACGCCGGGCGATCGAAGCCGGATTCGATGGTGTGGAAATTCACGGTGCCAACGGCTATCTGCTGCAGCAGTTCTTCTCCCCGCATTCGAACCGGCGCGAAGACCGCTGGGGCGGCGATCTGCAGAAGCGTCTGACCTTCCCGCTGGCTGTTCTGCGCAGTGTCAAGGATGCGGTGAAGCAGCATGCACAGGGGGAATTCCTTGTAGGGTACCGCTTCTCGCCTGAAGAGCCGGAAACACCGGGAATTACGATGGCTGATACCTTTGCGCTAATCGATGCACTGACAGGGGAAGGGCTTGATTATCTGCATGCTTCCCTGATGGAGCTGTGGTCGCAGCCGCGCCGGGGTACCGAGGACAGCCGTCCGCGGATCGAGCAGATTGTAGACCGCGTGGGAGGCAAGGCTCCGGTAATTGGAGTAGGCTCGCTCTATACCGCCGCTGATGCCCTGAAGGGTCTGGACAGCGGGATCAGCCTGGTCGCTCTGGGCCGTCCGCTCCTGATTGAACCGGACTGGGTTCAGAAGGTTGCCGAAGGGCGTGCAGCTGAGATTAAGACTGAGCTGGACCCTTCCGCCCAAGCTGAGCTTGTAATCCCGGACCCGCTCTGGAATGCACTGATTCATACGCCGGGCTGGCTGCCGGTGAAGCAGTAAATAGCAGGAGGGCGTCTGTCCTGCGCCTGTAACCTATTCATGACCTCTGGGTGCCTATATTTAAGGCTTCCAGAGGTTTTTTGCCATATTGGCATAAACGTGGAAATGTATATATGATACAATCGTATTAATTAACGGAACATCCTACAATGAGGAGTTTGCAGATATGAATGTACAGGGGAGAAACGATAGTTGCGGCGATGCGGAAGAGATGAGGCGTGATGAAGAAATGGATTCTTTTCAGCGGACGCTCGAGGTCATCGGCGGTAAATGGAAAGGAGTCCTGCTCTACCATCTAATCAGCGGTACAAAGCGGTTCAATGAACTGCGCAGATTATGTCCGGGAATTACCCAGCGGATGCTGGCCATGCAGCTGCGGGAGCTGGAGCGTGACGGTCTGGTTCATCGTGAGGTGTACCCGCAGGTGCCCCAGAAGGTAGAGTATTCTCTGACCGAGTGGGCCCGGGGCCTGGAATCCGGCCTGCTTAGTATTAAACACTGGGGAGAAGGATACAGGGAGGTGCTGGCCCAGAGTGAACCTGAGCTGCAGGCTGCCGGCGGCCGGGCCGGAGAAGACTCCGTGGAAGCAGCTCCGCGCAGCACAAATACCCCCGGATAAGCGGGATGCGCTTTATCCGGGGGTATTTGTGCTATGCAGGAGGCGTTAAGCTTTTTGCTCAGCCAGACGGGCAATCTCTACGATAACCTTAACAGCCTTCAGCATTACGTCTACAGAGGCGTATTCGAATTTGCCGTGGAAATTCTCGCCGCCGGTGAAGATATTCGGTGTCGGCAGGCCCATATAGGACAGCTGTGAGCCGTCAGTCCCTCCGCGGATCGGGCGGATCACCGGAGCTATTCCCAGACCCTCCATCGCTTCCCGGGCGATGTCAACGATGTGGCGCACCGGCTCGATTTTTTCACGCATATTATAGTACTGGTCATTCATCTCCAGCACTACATTGTCTGCTCCGTAAGTAGACTTGAATTCATCCACAATGGCAGCGATATGGGCTTTGCGGTTCTCGAAATTCTCGCGGTCAAAGTCACGGATAATATACTGCAGCTTGCTGTGCTCGGCATTGCCCTGCATGGAGATCAGGTGGTAAAAGCCCTCGTACCCATCCGTGAATTCAGGCGCTTCACCGGCAGGAAGCCGGAGATGGAAGGCCATGGCGATTTTGGAAGAGTGGATCATCTTGCCCTTGGCTGTACCGGGATGTACGTTGACCCCATGGAAGCTGATTTTGGCGGCAGCGGCATTGAAGCTCTCATACTCCAGCTCTCCGAGCGGGCCGCCATCAACGGTATAGGCATAGGAAGCGCCGAATGCTGCAACGTCGAACTTATGCGGGCCGCGTCCGATTTCTTCATCCGGGGTAAAAGCAACTCTGATCTTGCCGTGTTTGATCTCCGGATGCGCGAGCAAATACACCATCGCCGTAACGATCTCCGCAATACCAGCCTTGTTATCTGCCCCCAGCAGGGTAGTGCCGTTGGTGGTAATCAGGGTATGCCCCTTGTAGCCGCTCAGCTCCGGGAAGCTCTGTGTGGTAAGGACGACGTTCAGCGCCTCATTCAGCACAATATCGTTCCCGTCATAGTTCTCAATAATCTGCGGCTTCACATCCGTGCCGGTGAAATCAGTCGCCGTATCCAAATGGGCCAGGAAGCCGATTACCGGAACATCCTTGTCCGTGTTGGCTGGCAGTGAAGCCATTACATACCCATGCTCGTCCACTGTGACTTCCGTCAGCCCGATCTCCTGCAGCTCCTCTACCAGCTTATGGGCAAGCACCATTTGGCCGGGGGTGGAAGGGCAGGTCTCGCTGTCCTCATTCGATTGGGTATCCATTTCAGCATAAGAAATAAAACGCTTGATCAGCTCTTGTTTCAATTCAGGTCATCTCCTCTTCATCTTCGTATGTCTATATTATCACGATCCGCCAGAGGTCTCATCCCCGTGCGGACTTCCGAAGAGAGAAATGTCTGCTTACGGCTGCCGTACCAGCGGCTTGCCTGCAATCAGTTTGGCTGAGAGCAAATAGCGGTCAGGAGCTGAACCAACGTAGGAGAAGGGATAACAGGTGATCAGGGTAAGGACAGCTTCTTCGCTTGGCTTAATCGCTCCCCGTGCTTCTGCGTCTACAATCCTGCTCCCTGTGATTTCATAGGTGAACTTCCCGTCCGCCGTCTCGAGTTCAATGATATCGGACACATCCAGATCCCCAAGGCTCCGGAACACTGTGTCGCGATGTCCTGCCAGTACGCTGTTGCCGGTGTAGCCTATGGCTGGGCTTCCTTCGTCATGTCCTGCCCCTTTTTTTAGAGCGGCCCGTCCCGTCCCCTCCAGAATAGCCACCCGTTTGTCCAGCTTGGGAAAATAGATCTCGCCAATAACCTCCCCCTCCGTATATGCGGGGTTGACGCCGCCTTGTTCTGCTGGGGGGCTGATCATGCCGTCAGGCAGCGGAGTCTCTTCCTCTGTTGCGGGGAAGAGCTGGGCTTCCTCCCTCTTTTTCTCCCAGGTTTGCAGGGCTTTCCGGGCTTCTGCAGGCGCTTTGAAGATCTGGACGGCCGAATACAGCATGACGCATAAAGAGAGTATGAAGATCAGCTTCACGGCTAAGGATATACCGGAACGCTTCTTCATACTCTCTCCTCCAGCCTTGTGTGAAATATTATTTCTTCGATCCGAGCTTGCGGATAGCGATCAAGCTAATGATGGCTACGGCCATGCTGGCCAGAATCAGATTGTACCAAGGTTCAGCGGTATCCGGCAGCTTGCCGTCCTCATCCGGTCCGGCGAGCGGAAGCTCGTCATCGGTAAGGGTTACCCCGTTATCCGGTGAAGGCGCTGGTGTACTGCCGGCGGTGACAGCTCCGGCGTCTGGCGTAGCAGTCGGGCTGCTGCCTACATTGTTATCCCCGTCGCCCAGCGGTACCGGTGCTTCACTTACAGTCACTTCATCAACTGCCGGTGTTGCCGTAGCGGTTGGTGATGGGGCTGGCGTTAGGGCAGGTGCCGTGCTGCTGGATGGCGGATCCGTCGGAGCCGGTGTTGCTGTTGGTGTGCTGCCTGGTCCCTCTGGTGTTGCCGTTGCAGTCGGTGCTGCCGTAGGCTCAGCTGTAGGGTCTGGTGTAGCAGTCGGTATCGGCGTTGCTGTTGGCTCAGCTGTAGGGTCTGGTGTAGCGGTTGGTATCGGCGTTGCTGTTGGCTCAGCTGTCGGCGCAGGATCTGCCGTGGCGGTGAATTCAAAGGCTACGCTCACCGTCTTCCCCTGAAATTCATTGCCGGCTTCAGGCGGGAATAACACATCCATCTGGATGTCCTCTTGCGCAGCGCCCTCAAGCGAGCCGATAGTCACCCGGCCTTCTGCCTCGCTCATTACCCCTGTATAGATGATTACTCCCTCTTTTTGCAGGGTCATTTGCAGGATTTTGTACAATTCTGCGTCCCCGGAGAGGAATTTGAAGTCTACAGAATAATCAAACGGGTCATTTCCGTCGTTGATCACCGTATAGTCTGAAGCCATAGTATCTCCCGGCTGCATGTTGTTCATGGTCGCAGTGCTGGTCGTATGCGAATTCACGGTCAGCTTAATCGTGTCCTCGGCGCTGGCCCCACCGGCATGCCATACGACACCAGCCAGAACAACTAGAATATAAGCGCCTAGCAAGGACGCGCGATAGCTCTTTTTCACATTCCCGCCCCTCTCTTCTGGGAAGTCATCTTTACTCTATTTCTAGTTCACTCGCCCGCCTACAACCCGTATTTCCTAGCCTATAACCGCCTAATTCTGCAGTTTCCAGCCGCGATTCGCCGCAATTCATGCTTATTACGCATGTCATGTCGAATAAAGTGGTTTTTAATAGAACCACTACGAAACAGGGCGATAGTACCCGAAAGAACGAACCTGAAGAATGCAATTGCGCATTTGTTCGTTATAACGAATAACTACAGTATAATCAAATTTAAAGATAAATAAAAACATTCAAATCGGTCTAAATGAGGTATAAATGGAGGTTTGATTCACATTATAATTTGTTTTCTACAGTTTACTGCTGTTCACTCATTATTTCTCCGTATATTAATAAATACGTAGTATTTTATAGAGAACGGTTCATTGTTAATATGTAAATGAAGAGACTAGCGGTATTTCTTGCATACAAATAGCCCATTTAAGCTACAGGCACGGATCTCTCCGTGTGTAGTTAAATGGGCCGGGTATTTGATGGGCGGTATCGGTTTATTGCTCCTGCAGCAGCTCGGATACCAGCTTATAAGAGTGCAGGCGTGCGGAGTGATCATAAATCTGTGATGCAATAATCCACTCGTCGGCAGCCGTCTCCTCGAGAATCTCCAGCAGCCGTTCTTTGATTAGCGAAGGATCGCCGGCAATGGAATATTGTTGTTTGCTTAGCAGCATGGCTTTCTCCTGCGGTGTCCAGATTCCATCCAGGCTGTCCACCGGAGGCTGGAGCTTGCCGGTACGGCCGCGGATGATATTCAGGAATTGCTGCTGCTGTGAGGTAGCCAGTCTGCGCGCTTCCTCCACCGTATCTGCGGCGGTTATTCCCAGTCCGATCATGACATGGGGCTTATCGAGCACTGCGGAAGGCTTGAAGCTGCTGCGGTACAAATGCAGTGCCGGCAGCAGGTAATCCGGTGCAAAGTGGCTGGCAAAAGCAAACGGAAGACCGAGCTGGCCCGCAAGCTGGGCACTGAAGCCGCTGGAGCCCAGCAGCCAGATCGGAATATTCAGTCCTTCGCCGGGAACGGCGCGTACACCGAGCGGGCGGCCGCCTGCCCCGTTAGCGTCGAAATAAGCCCGGAGCTCGCTGAGCTGCTCGGGGAATTCGCTGCCGTCGCTGCCAAGACCACGGCGCAGCGCTCTGGCAGCCGCCTGGTCGGAGCCGGGGGCCCGGCCGAGGCCAAGATCGATGCGTCCGGGATATAAGGACTCCAGCGTGCCGAACTGCTCGGCGATAACAAGCGGTGCATGGTTGGAGAGCATGATGCCTCCCGAGCCGACGCGGATACGCTTGGTTCCTCCAGCTACATGTCCAATCACAAGGGACGTGGCAGAGCTGGCAATGCCGGGCATATTATGATGCTCCGCCAGCCAGTAACGGTGGTATCCCCATTCTTCGGCATGACGTGCTAAATCAAGTGTGTTATGAAATGAATCCGCCGCTGTTCCGCCCTCGTGAATAGGGGCTAAATCCAGCACGGAGAACGGAATGTCGTGCAATTGCTTCACCATAATCCCTCCTATAATGGATGCTTCAGCATCAGTAAGCAGTATTTGCAGCTATAGATTGATCTACCCGCCAATTATAACATGAAATAATATTATTTACACACTTTAAGTAAGCGGTGTGGATGAAGAGAGGATATTACGGATGGAGGGATATTGCGGATAGAGGGATATTACGGATGAAGAATCTATATCGCTTGATCCGGTATTCTTCCGGATCAGTACAGGATCAGCACAGGATTAGCACCGGGCTCATTGCTTGATCTGCAGGCTGGCTGCGATGGCCCCTTATCCTAAGCATTGTCTAGATTGAACTCAAGATTTCACCATAAAACTCCAACATAAAACTCCAACATAAAACCAATCCTGGCTAATCCGTTATTCTGTGAATTGAACTTCTAGGCGGCAACTGATGACGCAGGAATCTCCCGATTTTATCCGCTTTCTGGGGCAGAGATCCAGTAACTTTTTATAAAATCCTGCAAAATCCTGCACCAAATACAACATTTCTCCTCTCCTATCGGTCCTAATCCAAAATTGTTGTACAAAAGGCAACATTTCACCTTGTTCAAGCGGCTCAGCAGGATTATTGTTGTATTTCCTACAACAATCCGCCCGATCACCCGGCTATCCATCAATCAAAGTTGTAAAACGTACAACATTTCTGTCTGCAGTTCTGCAGTTCTGCAGTTCTGCAGTATCTACAGTATCTAAAGTGCTTCCTAAGAGGTCTCCACTCTACCGCAGAAGTCTCCACTCTGCCGCTGGAGAATCAAGTGTAAGGCATTGACGTACTCCGCCAGTCCCGCAGTGACTGACCGGTAATTTGAATGGTTCTTGTATCAAGTGCGGTTTATCTAACTGTATTTTGTGCAACTAAAGCGAACACTCATTGCGGTGCTGCATTCCACACTCGCTACTCTCAACAGATATGCAGGCGTTGTTCAGCAAGTTAGATCCATATACAT
The DNA here is from genome assembly GCF_037963255.1 of Paenibacillus sp. FSL H8-0259. NCBI lineage: Bacteria > Bacillati > Bacillota > Bacilli > Caryophanales > Paenibacillaceae > Paenibacillus > Paenibacillus sp. FSL H8-0259. The sequence goes on along the minus strand of NZ_CP150147.1, from coordinate 7,924,693 downwards.
AAGTTCACTCCATATAGGTACAGCGATTAATGTGTTATAGCTACATATGTTCTGCAGAGTTAGGAGTAAGGTGCAAAAGTGTATTGAGAAGCTTTTCAGATGGACGGAGGTGATTAAAAAAGAGGCGTTGTCCAATAGCCAAACAGGCAAAATCCGCAGCCGGTGAATAGCATGATGGGGATTAATTATCAGAAATTCCTTCCGGGGAAAGCGTAATGTAAGCGCATAACAAAGGTCTTGCCAATTTACGGGAGCCTTGCTATAATCGCTTTGAAAAGCTTTTCTAAATAAAAACGGCTACGCTGTGCTTCAGGAAGCCGATGCTTCCGGAGCAGCGCTATTACATATCGGCGCAGGTATCCGTTTCAGCGAGGAAGATAAGGAACATTTATTGCGTAAGCATATAAACTCTTATCTTTATAAAAAGGAAGTCAGAGCTATGAAGCCAACAATCAGAGATGTAGCCAGAATGGCCGGTGTATCCATCAGCACGGTTTCCCGTGTAATGAATGCGCCGGACACAGTAGTTGAGAGTAAACGCAGCCGGGTGATAGAAGCCATAGAAGCGCTGAAGTATCAGCCTAATGCGTTTGCGCGCGGTTTGATTTACAAGAAGTCTTTTACACTGGGCCTGCTTATTCCCGATATTGAGAACCTGTATTTCGCAGGGGTGATCCGGGGGATGCAGGATGCCTGCATTAAGCTCGGCTACAGTCTGATGATCTGCAATACAGACCGTGACAAGGAGCGGACGCTGTCTTATATCGATACCTTCCATGAGAAGCAGGTGGACGGAGTCGTGTTCGCCAGTGATGTGCTGTACCCGGAGTATTATGAGAAGCTGGTAGGCTGCAGAATTCCCTTCGTGCTGGTCTCCTCCCATTCCGATGAGTATGAGGTGGCTTCGGTGGAGGTCGATGATGAGAAGGCAGCGTATGATGCGGTGAAATTCCTGATTGAGCTGGGTCACCAGGAGATCGGAATGATCGGCTTCAATCATGATAACTCGGTGTCCGGGCCGCCGCGTGTTGCCGGATTCGTCAGAGCGCTCAAGGAATTCGGTCTGGAGCGCAATGTGGAGAAGGTCAAATACGCCAATCACCGCTTTGAACAGGCGTATCAGGCATCGCATGAGCTGTTCAGTGAGTATCCGGAGCTGACTGCTGTATTCTGCGTAGCCGATGAGTTCGCCATGGGAACGATCTCTTATCTGAAGGACCGCAATATTCTGGTGCCGGGTCAGGTGTCGGTAATCGGTTTCGACAATCTGCGGATGTCCGGCATGTTCATTCCGAAGCTGACGACGATCGCCCAGCCGATTTATCAGCTGGGTTACCGGGCTGCAGAGAAGCTGCATGAGTTATTAACGACCGGCTCTGTGGCTGTCATGAAAGAAAAGATGGAGCATAAGCTGGTTGTAAGAGAATCCTCACGTGAGAAATGAAATCTGCTTGCGGGCAGGGTTGAAGCGCTGCTGCCTGGATTGTGGAGGGGCAGAGCGGTCTCTTTTTCTAAATTTGAAAAGCTTTTCACAGGGGTTCAGCAGATTAATGCAAGTTATTATGGTTAGTTTACACGGGAATCCGCTATAAATACGGTTGCCAGAGGTAGAAAGGTGCAGGAATATCACAAATTAAAAATAAAACATAGGAAAAGATGAATTTGCAGTATTGGAAACGCATTCATTATGTGATATTATGGAAATGTAAGCGCTATATTAATGTTGCTGACTCAGGAATCCCTGACATTAAACTGTACAAATTATCATACTCTGAAAAGCTTTGCAAGGAGGTGGTCCAGTGCTCAGCCGGTAGTCATTCCGGGAATTAAGCTGACCTAATGCAGTCTCTAAAAACAATTAAAGGGGATGTATGAAACAATGAAGAAAGCTCCAGGACGTAAACTGTCACTCGCTATGGTGCTGTGTTTATCCTTCACCATGATGCTCAGCGGATGCGGCGGGAATAACAATAATGCGGCACCGACGGATGCACCGGCGGCAACAGAAGCTCCGGCAGCAACAGCAGCTGATAACAACCAGGAATCGACAAATAATGCAGAGGCTACAGCTGACGGCAGCCCGCTGGACTTAGCGATGAAAGGTGAATATAAAGGGACTAAGGTAACGATGTTCGGCCCGTTTGTGGACGCCGACCAGGTGAAATTTGAGAGCAGCATCAAAGAGTTTGAAGAAAAAACCGGCATTGATATTCAATATGAAGGCTCCAAGGAATTCGAAGCTACGATTAATATCCGTGTTGACGGCGGCAATGCTCCGGATATCGCTGACTTCCCGCAGCCGGGTCTCCTGGCTTCCATTGCGAAGACCGGCAAGGTAGTCGATCTGACCGGTGTGCTGGATCAGGAGAAGCTGACAGCCAATTACAATAAGAGCTGGCTGGATATGTCCACCATGGACGGTAAAGACGGCAAGATTATGGCCGGGATCTGGAACCGCAGCAATGTGAAGAGTCTGGTCTGGTATCCGAAGAAGCAATTCGATGATGCCGGATACACGGTTCCGCAGACTTGGGATGAGATGATGGCGCTGACAGAGCAAATTGCCAAAGACGGTGATCCTGCCTGGGCTATCGGTATTGAGAGCGGCGCGGCTACCGGCTGGGCAGCCACCGACTGGGTAGAGAACATTATGCTGCGTACCACAACTCCTGAGAACTATGACAAGTGGGTAGCCGGAGAACTGCCGTTCACTTCTCCTGAAGTGAAGAATGCAGTAGATGTGATGTCCAAAATCTGGCTGAACAAGGATTATGTATACGGCGGCGCTAAATCCATCGTAACCACGGCTTTCGGGGATGCTCCGAAACCAATGTTCGAGAATCCTCCCAAAGCCTGGTTCAACCTGATGGGGAACTTCATTACGAGCTTCTTCCCGGAAACCGCCAAGGTTGATGTAGATTATGACTGGTTCTACCTCCCGCCGATTGATGAGCAATACGGCAAGCCGGTTCTTGTAGCAGGCGATATCTACGCGATGTTCAATGACCGTCCTGAAGTACGTGCAGTCATGGAATTTTTCACCACCGGTGAATCGATCAAGAGCTGGGTACAATCCGGCGGTGTAGTGGCGCCAATGAATGATGCCCCGCTGGACTGGTACCAGTCCGAATCCGACCGCCGGATGGCGCAGCTGGTGCAGGATGCTTCAACCCTGCGGTTTGACGGCTCTGACCTGATGCCGGGCAAGGTGGGTGCAGGCACGTTCTGGAAAGGCATGACCGACTATGTGAGCGGAACGGCTACTCTGGATCAGGCACTGGAGCAGATCCAGTCCGGCTGGAACAACTAAGGAGCGTGTAAGCGGGACTTAGGGGGACGCAAATGATGAAGAGGGGCAGGGCAGCAGTGATGAATCCTGCCCCTCTTTTTCTTGAAATATAAGAATTTATATGTTTCACACCATAATTTATCCTTCTATTTCTCGCTGAAACGATACCGTCCTTATAAGGACGGCAAAGCCGTTTCCACTTGTTAAAGAATGCTTATGTAGAGAGTTTTGCTGCGCAAAACTTATTAGGAGGAACTGATATGGATGCACAAATAAAGCCGGAGGCCGGTGCCCCAGGTACGCAGGTCAAGCAGAGAATCAGCGGCCGGGCGGTGCTTTTATCGCTGGGGGTGCTGCTCGCTAACATTGTGATCAACGGGCTGATCTTCTTGTTTTTCCGCGATTCTACGCTTAATCCGCTGCTAACTGCGGTGCTTGCCGTGCTATGGGGTGTACTGGGTGTATATCTGATCTATTACACTCTGACCTGGGCGGTTGAGCAATATCCCGATCGTATCCGCAGGAAAGTGCTGCCCTACGTATTTGTCGGACCCGCGGTTATTATTCTCGGCTGGCTGTTAATCCTGCCTGCGCTGCGGACCTTGTACTTAAGCTTCTTCAATGCTTCTTCGGAGAAGTTCGTCGGACTCAGCAACTATGCTGCAATCTTCAGCGACCATCTGATGGCAACCGCACTGCGCAACAATCTGCTCTGGGTGTTCGTGGGGACGCTGGCCTGTGTATGCTTCGGGCTGCTTATTGCCATCCTTGCCGACCGCAGCAGTTATGAACGTATCGCCAAATCGATTATTTTCATGCCGATGGCCATATCCTTTGTTGCCGCAGGCGTGATCTGGAAGTTTGTCTATTATTATCAGCCGGGCGATGAGCAGATCGGACTGCTGAATGCGATCGTAACCTATTTCGGCGGCGAACCGCAGGCCTGGACGAGTATGCTGCAGCCCTGGAATAATTTCTTCCTCATTATTATCCTGATCTGGATGCAGACGGGGTTTGCCATGGTCATCTTCTCTGCAGCGATCAAAGGTGTTCCTGACGATATTCTGGAAGCCGCACGGGTGGATGGCGCCGGTGAGGTGAAGATTTTTTTCGGTATCATGATTCCGTTTATCTCCTCGACCATTCTGACGGTAACCACAACCATTATTGTCTTTACATTGAAAATATTTGACGTCGTCATGGTGATGACGGGAGGTCAATACGATACAGAAGTAGTAGCGACACAGTTCTACCGGCAATTCTTCATGTACCGCAACTTCGGTTACGGCTCAACACTGGCTATCGTACTCCTGATCGCGGTATTGCCTGTTATTCTTATTAATCTGCGTCAGTTCCGCAAGCAGGGGGGATTCTAATGGTCGGCAAAAAGAAGAGAAAAAGCAGCAAAACCGTTGTTAACCTGATACTGGGCGTCATCTGCTTCATCTGGATTCTGCCGACGTTCGGGCTCTTTGCCTCCTCCTTCCGTCCGGCTGCGGATATTCTGCACACCGGCTGGTGGAAGGTCTTCCCCCATCAGGAGTGGAAGGCCGGCGAAACGCTGCAGCTGTCCAAGGATGTGGATCTGCGGCAGCCGATTGAGGTGAACGGTAAAACCTACAGTGATGATCAGCTCAAAGCAGGTGTAAAGGCGGATGACAGCCGCCTGATGTGGGAGAACCGCAGAGCGCGCACGGTCAATATGCAGGAACAGGGCTGGAAGACTACGCCTGACCTGACGCTTGATAATTATAAGAATGTACTGTCCGGCAAGGAATACAAGCTTAAGGAAGCCGATGGCAGTGAGACGGTGCAGAAGGGCAGCGGATTATCGCAGGCGTTCTGGAATACGCTGACGATTGCTGTACCGGCTACGGTGATTCCGGTGCTGATCGCCTCTTTTGCCGCATACGCCTTCGCCTGGCTACGCTTCCCTGGACGCAAAACACTGTTCGTCATCATTATCGCGATGCTGGTCATTCCGATACAGGTTGCGCTGATTCCGGTACTGAAGGATTACACGTCGCTGGGACTCAACGGCAGTTATCTCGGAATCTGGCTGGCGCACACGGCCTTCGGCCTGCCGCTGGTTACGTACTTTATGTATAACTTCATCAGCCAGCTGCCGAAGGATCTGTTTGAATCAGCCTTCATTGACGGGGCCAGCCACTTTACCATTTTCAGCAGGCTGATTCTGCCGCTCTCTGTACCTGCGCTCGCCTCCATCGGAATCTTCCAGTTCCTCTGGGTGTGGAATGATTATCTGGTGTCGCTGATCTTCATCGGCAACCAGCCGTCGGTGCAGGTAATGTCCATGAAGATCGCCGATCTGGTCGGCTCACGCGGTAATGACTGGCATCTGCTGACTTCGGCTGCGTTTATCTCAATGCTGATGCCGCTGGCAATCTTCTTCCTGCTGCAAAAGTATTTCGTCAGAGGTCTGATGGGCGGCTCGGTGAAAGGCTGAGCCTGTGGCTCAGAGCAGGTACCGGGTGTGCATGAGTACCGCCATTTCCGGCGGCAATGTAAAGAGCGGAGGTCTGTCCCCCGGAGATCCGATGCGGCGGTCAGGAGAAATTCGCAATCAGGAGGAGAATATAGAGATGAAGATGAAGCCCTATGAACATCCGCCGGCATTATATCCTTACCGCGAGTGGAGTCTCGGTGAGGAACACTACGAGGATGAGTATAATCAGCGGAGCGAGAGCGTATTCGCGCTCGGCAACGGATATATAGGTATGCGCGGTAATTTCGAGGAAGGCTACCACGGCAAGGCGGGCACTTCCGTAGCCGGGAACTATCTGAACGGATTCTATGATTCTGAGCCGATTGTCTATCCCGAAGGGGCCTTCGGGTTCCCTTCCCGGAATCAGGCGATGCTGAATGTGACTGATGCGCGTATGATCGAACTCAGTATTGAAGGACATGATTTCCGGCTGGACCAAGGGAAGGTTCACCGGTATGAACGCCGTCTGGATATGCAGAGTGGTATTCTGCACCGGGAGGTGGAGTGGGAATCTCCTGCCGGCCACCGGGTGCTGCTGGAGATCCGCCGGATGGTGTCGCTTGCGCACAAGCATCTGGCCGCAATCGACTATGCAGTGACCGCGCTGAACTTCTCCGGCACGCTGAAGTTTGAGTCTGCCGTGGACGGCGAGATCCGGCGGCCGGAGGCCACGGATGATCCGCGGCTGGGCGCAGGCAGTGCCGAGCCCAGCCTGCTGCTGGAAGATACCGGCTACGATGCTGCCACCCGAAAGCTGTGGATGAAGCAGCGGACACGGCATACGCGGTTTGCGCTGCTGACCGCAGTCAGCCATGCGCTGCAGGCAAAGTCCGGCCGCGAGATGAGCAACCAGCTGATCGGACAGCGGATATCGGTGTGTTATGCTGCTGCAGTGCGCAGCGGTGAGACCGTAAGACTCACCAAATATATAACCTATCACACCTCCAAGGATTACGTGGAGGAGGAGCTGCAGGGCCGGAGTGACAGGGTGCTGGAGATGGCCGGAGAACTTGGATTCACCGGTCTGGCCGGGGAGCAGCAGGAATATCTGGATACCTTCTGGGCGCATACGGATGTCGAAATCAAGGGCGACCCGGCGCTGCAGCAGGGTATACGCTTCAATGCTTTTCAGCTGCTGCAATCGGCAGGCCGGGACGGCGCGACCAATATCGGAGCCAAAGGCTTAACCGGAGAAGGCTATGAAGGCCATTACTTCTGGGATACGGAAATGTACATGCTGCCGTTCTTCACCTTCACCCAGCCTGAAGTCAGCCGGGCGCTGCTGGAATTCCGCTATGCTACGCTCGGCAAGGCGCGGGAGCGTGCGGCGGTCATGTCCCAGAAGGGGGCGCTGTATCCATGGCGGACGATAGACGGCGAGGAGAACTCCGCCTACTTCCCTGCCGGGACCGCCCAGGCCCATATCAATGCCGATATTGCCTACGGGCTGAAGCAATACGTGCTGGCAACGGGCGACACGGAATTTCTGGTTGCCCAAGGGGCGGAGATTCTGTTTGAGACCTCGCGCTTCTGGGCCGATCTCGGTCACTACAACCCGGCGCGCAGAGGCGCCTTCTGCATTGATGCTGTGACTGGACCGGACGAATATACGGCGATTGTGAATAACAATGCCTATACCAATCTCATGGTTCAGGACCAATTCATGTATGCCTATGAGACCGCCCTGCTTCTGCAGGAGGAATATCCTGCTGACTATGAACGCCTGCAGCTGGCTATAGGACTGTCCATGGAAGAGGCAGAGGGCTGGAGGGAAGCCGCCGAGAGGATGTTTATTCCTTTTGACAATGATCTCGGCATCTATGCCCAGGATGATACGTTCCTGGCGAAGCAGAAATGGGATTTCGAGCACACACCGCCGGATAAATATCCGCTGCTGCTGAATTATCATCCGCTGGTGATCTACCGCCACCAGGTGCTGAAACAGGCGGACCTCGTGATGGCTATGTTCCTGCTCGGGAACAAGTTCAGCCTGGCGGATAAAATCCGCAACTATCATTATTATGAGCCGCTAACCACCCACGACTCCTCCTTGTCGCCTTGTATTCACAGCATCATGTCTGCTGAGATCGGCGATTTAACCGGGGCATATGCCTATTTCGACCGCACCGTGCGGATGGATCTTGATGACATTAACCGCAACGCCAAGGACGGGCTGCATATGGCGGCGATGGCCGGCTCGTGGATGTCGATCGTGAACGGTTTTGGAGGGTTGCGGCTGTATGAAGGGAAGCTGAGCTTTGATCCGGCCCTGCCGGAGCAGTGGGAGAGCTACCGCTTCAAGATCACCGTGCGCGGGCAGCTTCTGGATATATTCATTGATCGTGAGGATGCCGTATATACGCTACTGGCCGGCACAGGTCTCGAGATCTTGCATAAGGACCAGCCGCTGAGGCTGCTTCCGCAGGAGCCGGTGAAGATTTCGCTTGCGGGCCGGCTTCAGGCGGTAATCTTCGATCTGGACGGCGTCATTACCGATTCGGCTGAATATCATTATCTGGCCTGGCAGGCACTCGCCGATGAGCTGGGCATTCCCTTCAGCCGCGAGAAGAATGAACGGCTGAAAGGGGTCAGCCGGATGGAATCGCTGGAGATAGTGCTGGAGGGCAGCGGACTTGCGCTGCTGCCAGAAGCCGAGAAGCTCCGGCTGGCGGAGAAGAAGAACGATCATTACAAGCAGATGATCGGCCGTATCACCCCGGCTGACCTGCTGCCGGGGATTCCTGAGCTGCTGGATTCCCTGCGCGAGCGGGGAATCTCTGCGGGGCTGGCCTCGGCCAGCCTGAATGCGCCGCTGATTCTGGAGCGCCTCGGCGCAGCCCATTGGTTCCAGGCGGTCGCCGACCCGGCTGAGCTCCGGAAGGGCAAGCCCGACCCGGAGATCTTCCTCAAGGCGGCGGAGCTGCTTGGGGCCGCGCCGGGCAACTGCATCGGCGTGGAGGATGCGGCCGCAGGGGTCGCCGCGATCAAAGCGGCGGGCATGAAGGCCGTAGGCATTGGCAACGCGGCGCAGCTGGGTGCGGCTGACCTGCTGCTGCCGTCTACCTCGGCGCTGGATGCCGGGAAGCTGCTGGAGCTGTGTGCGAGATAAGTGGCAGATAGGCTTGGCTGCGGTGGTGGAAAGGATGGAAGTACGGAAGTACGGCAAGAAAAGGGAGGCGTAGTATGCTGTAGTGCTCCGCTTTTCATTTAAGTGAGATATTAGACGCCCGTGTTCTCCTCAGTAGGTGGGGGAACACGGGCGTCTTTGTTGAAATTCAGGAATGTATAAGGTACACACGGTTGCTTCTCCTTCTATTTCCCGCTGGAATGGACCGTCTTTATTAAAGGACGGCAAAGCTATTTCTTACTGGTCAGGGTTATTTTTCGCTGGGCTATCCCAGTCCTGGTCCGGGAGCATTTGCCGCAAGTGATGCTTCATGTGATCCACGTAGTCCTCAACCAGCCATTGCAGGGTGACCGTAGTGCCATCATTCCGCAGGAAGAGGAGTGCCAGCTGCTCAGCAGACATGCGTGAAACTGCGCGTAGGACCGACTGATTCAGGCTGATCCACAGGGTCAGTATTTCATCATGCGGAGCCGAGGCATACTGCTGGGCAGACATCCATTCATTCTGGTCGTAATAAGCCAGCTGAAGAGGCTGCGGTTCGTACTGGACCTTGATAAACCGGGTGAGATTGTTGATCGCCGAATCGCATAAATGTCCAAGTAGTTGCAAACAGGACCATTTGCCTCCCGGACGCGGTGCGGCTGCTTCCTCTGGAGTGAAACGGTTATACGCAGCGGGTACTGCTGCCAGCAGCTGCTGCAGCTCAGCAATCGTAGGCGTTAGCATCGAACCATCCCTGCCTTTCAACTATAAAGTGTGAATAGGATTGGATAAGGAGTTTATCCCTGAATTCAAATATAGAAACTATATAAAAACTATATAAAAACTATATAGAAACTATTGAGAAACTATTGCTGTATTTCTGATTCCGCCGGAAGTGGGCGGAATGGGGAAAAGAAAGGGAAAAATCCCACTAATTCCGCCGGAAGTGGGCGGAATGGAGAAATGAAAGGGATAAATCCCTCTGATTCCGCCGGAAGTGGGCGGAAGGAGTAAATGAAAGGGAAAAATCCCACTAATCCCGCCGGAAGTGGGCGGAATGGGGAAAAGAAAGGGATAAATCCCTCTAATCCCCGCCGAAAGTGGGGGGAATGGGGAAATGAAAGGGATTAATCCCACTAATCTCGCCGGATGTCGGCGGAAGGAGTAAAAGAAAGGGATAAATCCCTCTAATCCCGCCGGAAGTGGCCGAAATGGGGAAAAGAAAGGGATTAATCCCTCTAATCCCCGCCGAAAGTGGGGGGAATGGGGAAATGAAAGGGATTAATCCCACTAATCTCGCCGGAAGCGGGTGGAATGGGAAAATGAAAGGGATAAATCCCTCTAATCCCCGCTAGAAGTGGGCCCAAGGAGGAAATGAGGGGCAAAAGTGCCCTTGATTTTCCCAGATGTGCACCCAAGGAGGAAATGAGGGGCAAAAGTGCCCTTGATTTCGCCAGTTACGCGCCCAAGGAGGAAATGCCTATATCTATGCCTCTGCCTATATCTATATCTATCCCTAAGTCGTAGCGCCCTCCTCCAGCTCCACGGGCAGGATGTATGCTGATTCGACATGCTCACCCTGCACCTGCCGCAGGATTAGATCGACGGCCAGCTTGCCCATCGCCTCCATCGGCTGGCGGATAGAGCTGATGGCCGGATACAGCAGGCTGCGGAGGGAGATGCCGTCATAGCCGATAATCCGCACATCTTCGGGAACGCGCCGCCCTCTGATCTGGCAGGCCTTCAGGGCATAGGCGGCAATGATGTCACTGCCGGCGAAGATGCCGTCCACCTCAGGATGCTCGCGGAACAGCTGGGCCAGCAGCAGCTCATAGGCTTCGAAGTCGAAGCTGTTGTTGTCCGTATGCAGCGAAACGTACTGGGCGCCGTGCTGCTTCGCAGTTTCTTCGAAGGCGACGCAGCGCAGATGCGATAAGATATTCAGCTTGGGATGCCCGCCGATATGGGCCAGGCGGCGGCAGCCTTTTTGAATCAGCAGGGTCGTGGCCAGCCGTCCTCCCGCGTAATTATCCGAGCATACATAAGGAATATCCGGCGAAATCTGCCGGTCAAAGGTAACCAGAGGCAGGTTCATCTGCCGGTAATCCTCTACTTCAAGCGTGTGGCTGCCCATAATAATGCCATCCACCCGGCTTGCGCGCAGCATGTTGATATACTCCTGCTCCTTCTGCTTGTCCTGCCACGAGTTGCACAGCAGCAGCTTGTAGCCTTCCCGGTAGGCATGTTCTTCAATATGACTGGTCAATTCCCCGAAAAAGGGCAGGGAAACATGCGGAATAATCAGTCCGATAATGTTTGATTTTGAGCGGCTGAGCGAGCGGGCCAGTTCATTCGGGCGGTAATTGAGCTCGTCCATCGCCTGGTGCACCTTCTGCTTCAATTCTTCACTTAAGTAACCCCTGTTGTTCAATACCCGGGATACGGTAGTTGCCGATACGCCAGCCTTCAGCGCAACGTCCTTGATGGTCGGCATGGCCTGGCCTCCTGTCTAAGCAGTCAACTGCAAATTCATTCTAACGTGAGCGCTGTTCTCTGTCCACAAAGGCCGCAGCTCCGCTCTATTTGTTGTTTATTAAAATATCGTTTCCCCCTATAATTATAAGAAAGCGGCAAATTTAAAAGATAAGAATTCATTTGCTTTATGCAATAAATTATCCTTATCTTTTACGCTGATACCGGCCGGTGCAGAATGGGGTGCTTTTTTCACTCAAAAGAGGGATGGGAAATGGGTATAACGAATTAGTATTTATTATAATGTCGAAATTCCTCGTTTTATAATCGAAATCTGACTTTGAGATAGATGAACGGGAGTGTGCGAATGGGTGTAGATAAAATTCATCTCAGGTTGTTAAAAAGCTTGCTCTTGCCGCTGTTTATCTTACTGTGTACGACAGAAGGCACACACGCCTACGCCGAAGAACTTCCCGCTCAGAATGTGCTGGTGCTGCATTCCTATCAGAAAGGCTTTGCCTGGAGCGATGAACAGAGTGCCGGAATTGAAGAACGCCTCAAAAGCGCAGCCGCTCTGCCCGTAATCTATACCGAGTATATGGATTGGAAACGGTATCCCAATCAGGAGAACCTCGAACACTTCTACGAAACGATCAAATTCAAGTATCAGAATATCCGTATTGATGCGGTTCTCACCACAGATGATGCAGCCCTGAGCTTTGCCATGAAGTACCGCCGGGAGATCCTGGATGATGCTCCGATCATCTTCAGCGGTGTCAATGAGCTGGGCGTGGCCGGCATCCCGGACATTCACAACATCACAGGCGTTATCGAGAAAATTGATCCTACGCGTACGATCCAAATGGCGCTGGAGATCAACCCTTCCGTGAAGAAGGTTTATGTTGTTTTTGATAATTCGGAGAGCGGATTGTCGACCGGCAAAATGGTCATGGATCAGATTGACGCGCTGAACCTGGGGCTGGAGATCCTCCCTATGAACCGCTTTTCTATAGAACAAATTAAAGCAACGGCATCCGCCCTGTCTCCGGACAGTATTGTGCTGATGACTACATACTATAGTGACTCGACCGGAAGGATTGTTGAGTTTGACAGGTTCTCAAGTGAACTGGGCAAGAGCAGCGGTGTTCCGGTGTACCATATTTATGATTTTGGACTAAACCACGGTGCCTTCGGCGGCAGTCTGATCAGCGGCAGAATTCAGGGCCAGACCTCAGCGGAGCTGGCGCTGCGCATCCTGCAGGGGGAGAGTGCGGATAATATCCCTGTTGTGACTGACAGCAATGTCCGCAATGTATTTGACTACAACGAGCTTCAGCATTTCAGCGTACCCCTGGACAAGCTGCCGGAGGGCAGCGAAATCATTAACAAGCCGTTCTCCTTCTACCAGACCTACAAAGTGCTGGTACTGAGCATTATTGCCGCTTTTGCCGTGCTGCTGACCTTTATCTTTGTATTATTATTCTATGTGCAGCTGGTGAAACGGATCAGAAGCAATCTGGAAAAAAGCAATGAACGCTTCAGCCTGGCCACCTATGGCGCGGACGCGGTCATCTGGGACGTGGACATGTCCACGATGATCTATTACTTCTCGGACAGCTGGTACGAGCTGCTGGGGTATGAACGGGATGAGGTCAATGAGACCCGCGGCGGCTGGAGAGACCTCCTGCATCCTGAGGATGCCGAGCAGGAGGACCGGCTGCGGACCCAGCATCTGGAGGGTCGTTCTTCGTATTACTACGCTGAATACCGGATGCGCAGCAAGTCGGGGGAATACAAGTGGTTCCAGGCCCGGGGCAAGGTGCTGCGTAATGCAGGCGGCGGATATATCCGGTTTGCCGGGTCGATGGTCGATGTCACCGACCGCAAAGGGTATGAGAGCAAGTTGCAGATGAGCTATCAGGAGCTGGAGTCTACTTATGAGGAGCTGACAGCACTGCAGGATGAGCTGCTGGAGCAGTATAACAAGGTGGTGGAGAACCAGGCGCTGCTGCAGACCAGTGAAGAGAAGTACCGCCTGCTTGCCTATAATGATGTACTGAGCGGCCTGCCGAACCGGCTGTCGCTGTCTGAAGAGCTGAAAAAATTTATTCAGGAGCACTCCGGCGGCCATGCGGCACTGTTCTTCCTGGACATTGATAATTTCAAGTATATCAATGATTCGATGGGCCATACCTTCGGCGATGAGCTGCTGGTGAAGGTCGGCGAGCGGCTGCTGGAGCTGTCCGACGGGCGCAGTAAGCATTTCCGCTTCGGCGGTGATGAGTTTGTGATTCTTTTCAAGGATGTAGACGGGTATAGTGAAGTGATCCGCTATGCGGACTCGTTGGTTCAGGGCTTCAAGGAGCCGTTTCAGCTGAGTGCCAGTGTCGTGCATATCTCGGCCAGTATCGGGATTGCCCAATATCCGGAGAATGGCGTGAACGCGGAGGAGCTGCTGAAGAATGCCGACATTGCCATGTATAAAGCGAAGGAAGCGGGCAAAGGCATTTATGTGATCTACGGGCGTGAGATGCAGCAGCATTTTGATGAGCGGATGATTATTGAGATGCATCTAAGAAACGCCATCTCCAATAACGAGCTCTCGCTGCATTATCAGCCGCTGGTGGATATCGGTTCGAACGAGATTTGGGGCTTCGAGGCCTTGATCCGCTGGAACAATCCCGTGCTGGGCTTCGTATCGCCGTTGTCCTTCATTAAGATTGCCGAGGATTGCCGGCTGATTGTGCCTATCGGTGAATGGGTGCTGCGCACCGCCTGTCAGTTCATCAAGGATCTGCAGAGCCAGGGGTATGCGGGCTACCATATCTCGGTTAACATCTCGGTCATTCAGCTGATGCTGGATGATTTCACGAACATGGTGCTTACGGTGCTGCGGGATACCGGACTTGCCCCGGAATATCTGGAGCTGGAGATTACAGAGTCGATCTTCATGGAATCCTTCGAGGCCATCAGCTCCAAGCTGGAAGCGCTCAAGGAAAAGGGGATCGGCATCGCGCTGGACGACTTCGGTACGGGTTATTCTTCACTGAGCTATCTGAAGCAGCTGCCGATTACCACACTGAAGATTGATAAGTCCTTCATTGACAGTATCGATACCCCGAACAACATGTCGCTGGCCAGCTCCATTGTGACCATCGGCCACGATATGGGCCTGAATGTTACCGCAGAAGGGGTGGAGACCCCGGAGCAGCTGGCTTTTCTGGAGCGGACGAGCTGTGACAAGATTCAGGGCTATTATATCAGCAGGCCTATCCCGGAGAAAGAGGTTGCGGGCTGGGTTGCCGGACGGCGTGCGGGCTGAAGCAATAAGTATACGGAATGTACTCCGTTGATAGTCTGGGTATGTAATATAACAACAAAAAGGGAAGTTCCTTTTAGCAGGGGAGGCTTCCTTTTTGTTTTTTCTTTTGCGCAAAAGTGGGGTAGAGGGCTATCCGGTCTCCTTAATCCTCTACTTCAGCAGCTTCCGGGCCAGCTTGACCTTATTGCCGTATGGCGGATAGACAATCCCGAAATCCAGTCTCGTGCTTCGCTTAACAATGCTCTTGCGGTGGGAGAAAAGCTCAAAGCTATGCTTACCGTGATAGCCGCCTATCCCGGAATTCCCCACACCGCCGAACGGCAGATGAGTGCTGGCTACATGGGAGATTGTATCATTCACACAACCTCCCCCGAAGGAAACGCTGCCCATCACCTGTTCCTCGACCTGCTTATCCTCAGTGAACAGATAGAGGGCGAGCGGCTTGGGGTGATCGTTGATACTCCGGATAGCTTCGCTAATCTGGCTGTATTCCATAATCGGCAGCACAGGTCCGAAGATTTCATCCTCCATCAAGGCATCGCTCCAGGAAGCCGGGTAGATCAGGGACGGCTCGATGTAGAGATCCTCCGGCACAACGCTGCCGCCCAGGATCAGCTTATCGCGGTCCTGCTCAAGCATCTTTTCAATCCGCCGCAGCTGGCGTTCATTCACAATCCGTCCGTAGTCTGTGTTATGCCGGATATCCGTTCCGTAGAATGCGGTGATGTTGTGTTTAATCCGCCCGATCAGCTCAGCTGCAACATCGCTATGGACCAGCAGGTAATCCGGGGCGATACAGGTCTGCCCGACATTAATCAGCTTGCCCCATACGATCCGTTTGGCCACGGCCTCCAGATTGGCGGTCTTGTCGACAATGACCGGACTTTTACCGCCCAGCTCAAGGGTTACAGGCACCAGATTCTTCGCTGCCGCCTCCATGACAATTCTGCCTACAGGCACGCTGCCGGTGAAGAATATATAATCGAATTTCGCGTGAATAAGCAGATTTGTCGTTTCTTTCTCACCCTGCACCACCCGGATATATGCGGGGTCAAAGGTCTCCCGGATCATGTCTTCAATGACTGCCGAAGTAGCAGGGGTACTCTCGGAAGGCTTCAATACCGCGCAATTGCCGGCGGCAATGGCCCCGATCAGCGGCTCAATCAGCAGCTGGAACGGATAATTGAAAGGTCCGATGATGAGTGCAGTCCCATAAGGCTCTGCTAGAATGCTGCTCTTCGCCGGGAACATGTGCAGCGGTGATCTTACCTTAACCGGCTTCATCCAGCGCCGGAGATGCTTCATCATATAGCCGATGCTGTCCAGCGTAAATCCGATTTCGGTGGCGTACGCCTCGAATTCACTCTTACGCAGATCTTTATTCAAGGCGGCGATAATCCGGGGCTCGCTGCGCTTGATAGCGTCCTTCAGCTTCTGCAGCTGCTCCAGCCGGAAGCCGGGGGTTCTCGTGATTCCGCTGCTGAACCATTGTCTATGCTCTGCCAGCAGCTGGTCGATATGGGGGGCGGTTAACTGCAACATGCTTGCATCCTCCTCGGGTGAATCTATAGGGTTCGTCTAGTCTAGCCCGGTCTGCTCTGCACCGGGGACGTTCTTCACAGGTTGCCTGCTGAAGAGGGCAGGCTCAGGAGGTAATCATTCATCCGGCTGCGGTCCAGCAGTGTGATTTCACTGCCCTTGAAGTCAATCCAGCCCTGATCGCGCAGGAATCCAAGCTCCCGGGACAATGAAGGACGGGCGGTATTCAAATGCCCGGCCCATTCTTTGCGGCTGAAGGGAAGCTTCAGCGTATCGGAGGCCTGCTGCGTGCCCTGCTCCAGCAGGAAGTCTATGATCCGGCGCCGCAGCGGCCCGGCGGACAGGTTCTCGATTTTCCGGTTAACAAGCACCAGCCGTTCGGACAGATTCTCAATGAAGCGGGTGAGGATATCTGTGTCCGCAGCGAATATTCGCAGCAGCTCCTGCTTGCCGATGAACATCACCTTGCAGGGTCCCGTTGCTGTTACCGTGGCGGGGGCTACATTATCCCTGCGGAATAACACAGCCTCCCCGATGGTCTGTCCTTCCTTGAGGTGGGCGATGGTAACGCTGCTGCCGGTGGAATGC
Organism: Paenibacillus sp. FSL H8-0259; assembly: GCF_037963255.1. Lineage (NCBI taxonomy): Bacteria > Bacillati > Bacillota > Bacilli > Caryophanales > Paenibacillaceae > Paenibacillus > Paenibacillus sp. FSL H8-0259. The sequence continues at coordinate 7,907,868 of NZ_CP150147.1, read as the reverse complement.
GTCTTCTGCACCTCGACCCGGCCGGAGAGCAGAATTCCCAGCCGGTCAGCCGGATCGCCTTCGGCGAGGATGATGGCATTCCTGCGGTAAGTGCTGACGGTATAGGCCAGCGTATGCAGCAGCAGTTCGATCTCTTCTGCGGATTTCCCGCGGAATAACAGGCAGGCTTGCAGCGCGGCAGGCTCCGGTTTCATACATTTCCTCCGAATTCATAATAATCGGTAACATCCGTTACCGATTGATAGACGAAAGTCTACTACAATTACTGGTAACTGTAAAGGCGGGACGCAGCGCTGTCCTGTCCAGCTATCCAATTCATAATAAGGAGTGAATGTGTAATGAGCGACATGTTTTGTTTTCAGTGCCAGGAGGCGGCCAAGGGGACGGGTTGTACGATTCAGGGGGTATGCGGCAAGACCAGTGATGTAGCCAATCTGCAGGATCTTCTGGTGTATACGCTCAAAGGTATTGCGGTGTTCGCACGCAGCGGCCGTGAGCTGGGCATTACCGATCCGGTGACAGAGAAATTTATTATAGAGAGCCTTTTCGCTACGATTACCAATGCTAACTTTGTTCCGGAATACTTCACTGCGAAGATCCGGGAGGGGCTTGCCCTGCGGGATAACTGGCGCAGCAGAATTGCGGATGCCGGAGTGATTGCGTATCTGTCAGAACATGACGCAGCGCTATGGAGCGCCAGTACGGACGGGGAACTGACGGACAAGGCGGCAACCGTGGGTGTACTTGCTACAGAGCATGAGGATATCCGCTCTCTGCGTGAGCTGCTCACCTATGGTCTGAAGGGAATGGCTGCTTACATGGAGCATGCGGCGGTGCTGGGATTCTATGAAGCAGGCGCACATGCTTTTATGGAAAAAGGCCTGACGGCCGTGCTGGATGATACCCTGAGCGGGGGCGAGCTGACTGCCCTGGTCCTGGAATGCGGCAAGTTCGGTGTGGATGTAATGGCACTGCTTGACCGTGCGAACACGGCGGCTTACGGCAGTCCGGAGATTACCAAAGTGAATATAGGTGTGGGCACGAACCCCGGCATTCTGATCAGCGGACATGACCTCAAGGATATGGAGGAGCTGCTGAAGCAGACGGAGGGTACAGGAGTCGATGTGTACACGCATAGTGAGATGCTGCCCGCCCACTATTACCCGGCCTTCAAGAAATACAGCCACTTCGTGGGCAACTACGGTAACGCCTGGTGGAAGCAGACTGAAGAATTTGACAGCTTTGGCGGCCCGGTTCTGATGACTACGAACTGTATCGTACCGCCAAAAGAAAGCTATAAGAACCGGCTGTACACCACAGGCAACACTGGTTATCCGGGAGTTCAGCATATTGCAGCAGGAGCAGACGGGGTGAAGGATTTCTCCGCTCTGATTGAGCAGGCCAAAGGCTGCAGCGCTCCGGTAGAAATCGAGACAGGTGAGATTATCGGCGGCTTTGCCCATGCGGCGGTCATGAATCTAGCAGATGAGGTAGTCGGCGCCGTCCAGAGCGGCGCAATCAAACAATTCTTCGTGATGGCGGGCTGCGACGGACGGATGAAGAGCCGAAGCTATTATACAGACTTCGCGGCGGAGCTGCCTGAGGATACAGTGATTCTCACCGCAGGCTGTGCCAAATACAAATATAATAAGCTGGCGCTTGGCGATATCGGCGGAATTCCCCGCGTGCTGGATGCCGGCCAGTGCAATGATTCCTACTCCCTTGTGGTCATAGCGCTGAAGCTGAAGGAAGTCTTCGGCCTGGACGACATCAACGATCTTCCGATCTCCTACAATATTGCCTGGTATGAACAAAAGGCGGTAATTGTGCTGCTGGCGCTGCTGCATCTGGGCGTGAAGAACATTCACCTCGGCCCTACACTTCCGGCATTCCTGTCACCTAATGTAGCTAAGGTGCTGGTAGACAGCTTTGGCATCGGCGGCATTACCACCGTACAGGAAGACATGGAGCGGTTTATAGCAGCGGTGTAACACAGAATGTTGACCGTCTAACCTGCGGCGCTATGTCTCACAAGACTATCGGATGGCCGCTTTTGCCGGGAATTTCCTGATTCATCCATTATCCGTGACAGAGATCCGGTAATATTCTAAGATATTGCACGGAATGCAACATTTTGCCCGTTAAACCGGCCCAAAACTAAAATTGTTGTATAAAAGGCATGAATTCTCCTGCTTCAGGCGCTTAGCAGGATCAATTCTTGTATTTCCTACAACAATCCTCCGCCACAACCGGCTATCTATGAATCAAAGTTGTAGAACGTACAACACTTATGTCTGCAATGCTTACTTCATAGTCTTCATTCTGCCGGCAACAAGACAAGTGTGAGGATCTGATGTATGCCGTATTCTGCAAGTCCCACCGCGGGCCGGTAACTTGTCTGGTGGTGACTTAAGCGGGGTTTGTCTATGTAACGCACAAAAAAGCGGGCCCACGGTACACCGTGGGCCCGCTTTGGTATGTCCAGCCGGCAGCGGTTACGGCAGCCGGTAGACGGCGAACGGCTCCCCGCTGCGGAAGGCGGCGCTGGCCTGATCCAGCTGCTCAAGCGTTGCCGCATCCGGCCGGACGGAGAGACTCTGCAGGTTATGCTCCACCTGCTCCACCCGGGTGGCACCGACAATCACCGTGGAGACGGCCGGCCTGCTCATCAGCCAGGCCAGAGAGAGCGCCGCCGGTGAAGTGTCCAGCTCTTCCGCTATACTGCTAACCTGCTCCCCGAGCGAGATGCGTTCCGGGGTAAGGAAGCGGCGGAAATTCGGGTCGGTTTCCGCTCTGGAACCGGCAGGGGCACTGCCGGCATATTTGCCGGTGAGAATGCCGCCGGCCAGCGGGAAGTACGGGATGATGCCCAGTCCCTGGTCCAGACACAGCGGAAGCAGCTCTGCTTCAGATGTGCGGTCGGCAAGCGAATAGCTGCACTGGATCGAGACGTATTTGGCCCAGCTGCGCGCTTCGCTGATGCCCAGCGCCTTCATCAGCTCCCAGGCAGCATAATTGGAGGCCCCGACATAACGTACTTTGCCCGCAGAGATCATATCATCGAGGGTGCGCAACGTCTCCTCCAGCGGGGTGTAGGGGTCGAAGGTGTGAATCTGATACAGATCTACATGATCCGTCTTCAGCCGCCGCAGGCTGCCTTCCAGCTCCTGCATCAGATGGCGGCGGGAAGAGCCGCTTCCGTCAGGCCCGTCATGCTTCGGAAGGCCGGCTTTGGTAGCCAGGACGGCCTCATGGCGTCTGCCCTCAAGCGCGAGGCCGATAATCCTCTCCGACTCGGAGCCGGCATAGATGTTGGCGGTATCGATGAAGTTGATTCCCTGATCCATTGCGGCATGAATGATACGGATCGAGGTCTCCTGATCCGCCCTTTTGCCAAATGAGTTAGTTCCAAGGCCCAGCGCAGATACCTGCAGGCCGCTATTTCCGAGACGATTATATTCCATGTTAATCACTCCTTATCGGTATCGTTAATCAGGCCGGCTGCGGCCGGAGACGGCGGAGCGGCTTCATTGCCGGAGAACAGCTGCAGTGCAGTATCAATAAATAATTGAACGGCAATAGAGGTCTCCTCCAGGGAATGGACGGCGATATGAATGTCGCGGTAAGCATCAGGCGCCAGCTCCCGGACCACGACATTCAGCGGCAGCGACAAGAGGGAGAGCTGAGACATCACACCGACGGCGAGCCCCTCCCTGATCATATTCAGTGCGGTAATGTAGCTGTTGACCTCGTATTTCACATTCAGCCTGCTTCCGGCCCGGTTGAATAAGTCCACTACCGGAGGCTCATAGCCCGACCGGCAGAGCAGCATAGGCTGAGCTTCCAGATCCTTCACACAGATGATCTGCTTGTGCCGAAGCTCGTGATCCCCGGGCAATACGGCGTAGAGCTTCTCCCGGAACAGCGGCAGGGAGGCGAAACCTTCGACCGGCGGAATCATCAGGCCTGCGTCAATGAACCGTGATGCCAGCCAGTCCTTCACCTCGGCGACCGAACCCTCATATAATCTGATCTCAATTCCGGGGTATTTGGCAGTGATGGCACTGATAATCTTCGGGACAAAATAGGCAGCGGCAACCGGGAAGGCGCCGATGCGGATGAGGCCCTTCTCCAGGCCTTTCTCGGCGGCAAGCTCCTGATCTATCTTATCGAGGCCGCTGAGGATTCCGCGGCAGATAACCAGAATCCGCTTGCCGATATCCGTAAGTATCAATCCGCTGCGCCGGTCGCGCAGCAGCAGCTTCACGTCCAGCTCGGCTTCGAGTGCGGAGATGGCCCGGCTGACTGCGGGCTGGGTCATATTCAGCTCAAGACCTGCCTTGGTGAAGCTGCGGCTCTCAGCGATTAAGACAAATAGGCGAATTTGAGTGTTATTCATATCTAATCTGGTATGCCCCTCATGATTATAATTCATTTCAATTATGACTGAATCTATTGTATCATTTGGGAAGAAATCAGAACAAGAGGTGAACTCATGCAGAAGCGGAAGCAAACCATTGGCTTATTAGTGTTCCTGGTTATTGTCTGGGGCATCAACTGGCCGCTCTCCAAAATTGCCTTAACGTATGCCCCGCCCTTGCTGTTCGCCGGAATCCGAACGGTCATTGCCGGTATTATACTAATCATCGCGGCGCTGCCGAAGCGGAAGCAGCTGCATTTGCGCCAGCTCTGGCCCGTCTATCTGGTGTCAGCCTTCCTCAGTATCGTCTTCTACTATGGCTTCCAGACGATTGGCCTGCAGTATGTGCCGTCCGGATTATTCTCGGCCATTGTATTCCTGCAGCCGGTGCTGCTCGGAATCTTTGCCTGGATCTGGCTGGGCGAGCGGATGTACGGGCTTAAGATCGCCGGCCTCGTAATCGGCTTCCTCGGGGTAGCCTCGTTAAGCCTTGGGGGATTAACCGGAAGTATCTCGCCTATAGGCGTACTGCTGGCCTTGGCTAGTGCACTCAGCTGGGCGCTGGCTACGGTCTACACCAAACGCAATGCAGCCAGAGTAGATATGCTGTGGATGACCGCAATGCAGATCATGATCGGCGGGGTAATCCTGCTGGCGGCAGGCTCAGCTTCGGAGAGCTGGGCGGATATTACCTGGAGTAGTACTTTTATAATAAATACACTGTTCATCGCGGTCTTCGTGATTGCGCTGGGCTGGTTGGTATACTTCAAGCTGATCAATGAAGGAGAGGCCGGCAAGGTAGGCTCGTTCACCTTTCTGATTCCGCTGATTTCCATCGGCTCCAGTGTAGTCTTATTGCATGAACAGATTACGTTGAATCTGGTCATCGGTATGCTGCTGATTGTGAGCAGCATTATTCTGGTGAATGTCAGGCTGGGCCGGAATGCCGGGAGTGTCCTGCAGACCCCGGTACCCGGTCTGGGTAAGGAATAAACAAACGGCTGCTCCCTCAGAAGAGGGGCAGCCGTTTGTACTTGTCAGGGGTTACATTACAGCAGGCTTAGACCGTTTCTGCGTCCGCGTCCCGCAGGATCAGTTCTCCGCCGGACTCCAGGATACTGTTATGGGAACGGGCGATATTAATGAAGACATGCTCCTCCTGGAGCAGTTCAATGTCTTCACACAGATTACGCAGCAGCCGGGAGAAGCTGTTCAGAACACTGTCAGTGATAAACTCGGTGAACTGCCCCGGATGGGTAAAAACCTCCAGCATCTGCTTGAGCTGATCCGTACCGGGCTGGGGGGCCCCTTCCATGCACAGCAGTGCGGATTTAAGATCGCTGATCAGGCACTCTATATGGCTGTACTTATCCTCCAGCAGCAGCATAACCACCAGACCGTATTTCACGGATTGCTGGCGGGATTCTACATTCTTGGCCAGCAGCCGGGCGGCTTCCCGCAGTCCGCCAACTTCAGTCAGCAGAAGACTGGAGAAGCGGTGCAGGCGGTGCTGGTGTACCCCGGCAAGTCCGGTGTGCAGGCTGCAGCCGGTTACTTGACCGCTTATATAGATACTGCCTGTAGCCGTAATTGTAGATTGGCAGACGTTGCCGTAGATATACACATTCCCTAACGCCTCAATACACATAGGGCCTTCAATATCTGAGGGTACGACGATGTCACCTGCAAACATAATCTCACGGGCTGTTGCCGCCATTTCCTTGGTGATGAGGCATAGGTCCGGGAAATCGCAGGTTGTGACGCTGCCGGAGTCTCCGCAGATGCGGGGTCTGCCCGTACGCAGAGCCGCGATCTCCCCGTTTGGAAGCAGCCGTGCATTGTCTCCGGCTGCGAAATAAATATCCTGCGGTGGAGGTGGAGGCAAGATGCCTCCTTCTACGTCGAATCCGGGAATTCCCTCTTCGGGCGGCAGCTTGCGGGCGAATACCTCTCCCTCTCTGGCGAAGGGGGCTCCCGGAAACCGCAGATAATCTAAGGAATCTGCAGCTTCCGCAGTTCGTCCCTCCCGGAGCATTCCATTGCCTGTGAGCGTATGCTCCGGGAGGGATAGCTGCAGCCTTGATTTCTTGCCGGGCAGCGGGGCTCTCCCTTCTGCGATACAGACAGGGAGATATGTAGGGTTGTTCAGTTCGGCGTATAGGGCCGGGATATTCAGATTCCGCAGAATGGAGCGGTTATCCAGCGAAGAAAGAATCTGTTCTATGGTGAGCGTGGACAGCAGCATCGCCCGGTTAGGCTCAGCCCGGACTGCGGCTTCGAAGGAAGCCGGGCAATTGACCAGATTCCAGGCGTACTTCTCTGCACGGTACAAGGTGAAATGCACTTTGAGCTTGTCAGGTGAAACCGTAATCTGATACTGTGGCTTCTCGCAAATTTCCCAGGTAATATGATCCGCTGAGGTTACCTCAGTAGGCTCTGTAACGGTCTTCCAGTTGATCTTCAGCACTACAGGATGAACAGCGGAGATCCGGGCGGGCTTGCCGCCAGAGAGCGGGGGAGTAATGAAGATCTGATTATTCTGCACAAGGATAATTCCATCCTTATCTCCATTCATCCCGCCGGAAGTCCGGCCCTCCACAGAGAAAGAATCCAGGAATCCGGTCCGTTCAAGCATCAAGGATTCCACGAAATCATATCGGGTTGGTTCGATGAATTGCTGCGGCATTATCTTAACCTCGCTTTTTCGTATAATCAATGGCATTCGTACAGAAAAGAGCATCATAAAGCCTGGGGGATCTCCCGGTGACTGATGGCTTACGTGGTCTCTATTGGCAGCCTGGCGACCATAAACGCGGATTCTCAGCATTCTTAGGCCCATTGCTTTGCGTCCTACCCTTTCAGGAAGTTTGCCTTTAGAAATAGATCAATGATATACACTCAGCATGAGGCGATTTCAATCGACTGTAATCGACAAAAAAGGTCATAACTGGTTCCTGCGCTGCAGGAACTTCTGCAAACAAGCTTAATTCTAGTACTTAAGGAGCTATTTTTCAACTGTATTCTGCCAATTTATTAATAATCTTGAAATGTGCAGCTCTATATTGCTTGAAAAACTGGTTTCCCAGCGCTTACAGCTTATGGGAGGAGTCTGCTCTGCAAGAACAGCCGGATCTTTGAGCTGGAGAACGGACTGCTGCTGAGGCTGCCTGCGTTGGGCGGCTTTTTTAATATATGAATAGGGTTAATCCGGGGCTTATATGTAATGTTTATGTTATATATGTAGAATAACACAAACAATTAGCGCATTATTTCGTAATAAAAACGAAGACATTGCAAATTTGTTGTAATATAATCTAACAAACAGCAGGAAATATAAAATTAATGTTAATAAACATAACATTAAATACATGCATTGAATTCTGGAAGGGGAGCATGAACCATGCAGATTACAGCAGCACCTTACACCTGGCCCTATGACGGCGTCCTTGATCCGGCGAAGACGGCACTGATGATTATCGATATGCAGACGGATTTTTGCGGCAAAGGCGGTTACGTGGAGCGAATGGGCTACGACCTCTCATTAACATCCAGAGCGATTCAGCCGATTGGGCGGCTGCTGGCACGCATCCGGGAAATTAACGGATTCACCGTTATCCATACCCGGGAAGGCCATAAGCCGGATCTGTCCGATCTGCCGGCGAATAAACGGTGGCGGAGCAGACAGATCGGTGCTGAGATCGGCTCGGAAGGACCGGCGGGACGGATTCTCGTACGGGGCGAGCGCGGCTGGCAGATCATTGATGAACTGGCACCTATACCGGGAGAGCACATTATTGACAAGCCGGGTAAAGGCAGCTTTTATGCTACGGACCTGGATTTAATATTGAAGAATAAAGGGATTACCCATCTGATTCTGACCGGAATCACGACGGATGTCTGTGTACACACGACGATGCGCGAAGCCAATGACCGCGGTTATGAATGTCTGATCCTGGAGGATTGCACGGGTGCTACGGATTATGCCAATCACCTGGCAGCGCTCAATATGGTCAAAATGCAGGGCGGTGTCTTCGGCAGTGTGAGTGATTCGCAAGCGGTGCTGAAGGCGCTGGAGCAATTCTAAATACGAATTACGAATGACCAGTATTCCAAATAACATCATAACGGGGGAATCACCATGTGGAACAAGTCCAGAACCAAAGCGCTTATCCTGCTCACTTCACTAATGCTGCTCATTACAGCCTGCGGCAACAATTCGGATACCGGCAAGGCTGAGGGACAGGGGGCGGAAGGCTCCGGTGAGCTTAAGAAGGTTGTTCTGAGGTTGAAGTGGATTCATCAGGCGCAGTTTGCCGGGTTCTATACCGCAGTTGAAAAGGGCTTCTATAAGGAAGCGGGGCTGGATGTGGAGATTCGGCCGGGAGGCTCGGATTTTCCGGCGGTACAGATGGTCGCTTCGGGCAGTGAGGAGTTCGGGGTAACCGGTGCTGACCAGATCATTATTGCCAGAGAAAAAGGCGTACCGGTTAAGGCGTTATCTGCGATATACCGCAAAACCCCGTTCGTAATGTTCACGCTTAAAGAATCCGGTATCACCACAATGGAAGATCTTGTCGGCCAAAAGGTGGGCATCAAGCTCGGCGGCAATGAAGAGCTGACCTTCCGTGCTATGGAGAAAAGCGCGGGCATCGAAACCTCGCAAATCGAAGAGATGCCGATCAAATATGATCTCAGCCCCTTATTGACCGGCCAGGTCAAGGCATGGCCCGGATATGTAATTAATGAGGTGCTGGCTGTGCAGGAGCAGGGCAAGGAAGTCAATATTATCGACCCGAACGACTATGGCATCAATTTCTATGCCGACACCCTGTTTACCACGGAGTCCGTGATTGAGAAGGATCCGGAAATGGTCCGGAGTTTCGTACAGGCCTCCATGAAGGGCTGGGATTATGCGATGGAGCATCCTGAGGAAGCGGCAGAATTCGGCCTGAAATACGGAGAAAAGCTTGATCTTGCGCATGAAATCAGCATGATGAAGGCCAGCATTCCGCTGCTGGAGCCGGAGAAGCTTCCGCTCGGCTCGATGGATGAGGCGGCGTGGGAGACGCTGCAGCAGAATCTTATCGATCTGGACTTTGTGAAAAAGCAGCAGGACATTGGCTCATTGTTCACCAATGAGTACTTGAATTAAGGAGGGAACCGGTATGACAACATCGATGAAAGAACAGATGGATTCCGCCCCTGTGAAGAATCCCGGTACCCGGGACACGATGCTCTCCTTGCGCAATTGCTCTCTTTCCTTCGGCAATGTGCCTGTGCTTGATAATGTCAGTCTTGACGTATACCGCAATGAATTCATCTCCATTCTCGGACCGAGCGGCTGCGGGAAATCAACGACACTGCGGCTGATGCTGCGGCTGCTAAGCCCGGAAGGAGGCGGGGAGGTTGCCTATTCCTCCCCGGACCTGTCGCTGGGCATGGTCTTTCAAAAGCCTGTACTGATGCCATGGCTCAGTGCCCTGCAGAATGTCATGCTGCCCCTTGAGCTGGGCCCGAAGAAGAAATTCAGCAAAAAGGAAGCGCGTGAAAAGGCGGAAAGTGCCCTGCGGCTGGTCGGCCTGCAGGATTTCCAGAACCACTTCCCGCATCAGCTGAGCGGCGGAATGCAGCAGAGGGCGGCGATTGCCAGAGCCTTGGCCGCCGATCCGACCGTGCTGCTGATGGATGAGCCGTTCGGTGCGCTGGATGAACTGACCCGCGAGAAGCTGAACTTTGAGCTGCTGCGTCTGTGGGAGAGTCCGGAGACAAGTCTAAGCAGCATTGTAATGGTTACCCATTCTATTCAAGAATCCGTGCTTTTGTCGGACCGGGTGGTGATGATGTCACCCCGGCCGGCCGGGGTGACAGATATTATTCCGGTACCGCTGCCTTCACCGCGTCAAGTAGGAATGGAAGAGCTGCCGGAATTCCACCGGACCGTCAAGGAATTGAGAAAGCGGGTGAAGCATCTATGACAGCCAAACTCAAGGACAGCCTGTACCCGGTCACCTTTGCACTCGGCTTCCTGATCTTGTGGGAGCTGGCCGTACGGCTCCTGTCGGTTCCGATGTATTTGCTGCCTTCTCCAACCCAGGTGGTCTCGGCCATCGACGGTTCGCTGTGGTCCCATACGCTGGTTACCCTGGGTGAATCCCTGACCGGATTCATGCTCGCTAACATACTCGGCCTGATTACTGCAGTTATTTTTGTTCATTCCAGGCCGATTGAGAAGGGGATGTTCCCGCTCGCTATTGCCCTTAAGACTACACCGCTGGTTGCGCTGGCGCCGCTGCTTGTCGTGTGGCTGGGGACCGGATATACCTCGAAGGTCATCGCTTCGATGCTGATCTGCTTTTTCCCGATTCTGGTGAACAGTGTCAAAGGTCTTAAGGCGATTGAATACGAGGCCTGGGAGCTGTTCTCCACCTATAAAGGAACCAAAAGCGAAATCTTCTGGAAGCTGCGGCTGCCGACCAGTCTGCCTTATATCTTCTCCGCACTGAAAATCTCGACCTCGCTTGCCATTGTTGGAGCGATTGTCGGCGAATTTGTCGGGGCCAATAAGGGGCTGGGTTATGTGGTGCTCGTCTCTTCCTATCATATGGATACTCCGGTGATGTTCTCGGCCATTATTGCTTCGGCGCTGTGCGGCCTGCTGCTGTTCTGGTGTATCGGGCTGCTGGAGAAGAAGGTTATTTTCTGGACAAGGAGCGATGATCTGTGATGAAATGCTCGGTGATCAAAATCCCTGCTGGTGCGCCGAATGACATGTCCGGCCTGCAGGCGGCGATAGAAGAGGGGCTGTTCCGCCCCGAAGAGGTTGCAGCTGTACTGGGAAAGACCGAGGGGAACGGCTGTGTTAATGATTTCACACGGGGTTATGCCGTTATGGCGCTGAAGGCGTTCTTCGCCGGGGTGTCCCAGGAACAGCAGCCTGCAGAAATATCCTATGTGATGTCCGGAGGGACGGAAGGTGTGCTCAGCCCGCATTTCACGGTCATTAGCCGCAGCGGCCAGGCAGAGACGGGCGTAAATGCTGATGGTCTAAAGTCACTTGCGGTCGGTACGGCCAGAACACGGATCTTCCGGCCGGAGGAGCTGGGCCGGCTCAGCCAGGTGGACGCTGTGGCGGATGCCGTGGCCCGGGCGGTCCTGGATGCCGGAATCACCTCGAAAGCGGATGTGCATTATGTGCAGATTAAATGCCCGCTGCTCACTGCAGAGCAGATGTATGACGCGCACAGCCGTCAGGTATCGCTCGTTACAGAGGATACCTATAAATCCATGGGATATTCCAGAGGTGCATCCGCACTGGGGACTGCCGTTGCCCTGGGTGAAGTGGAGCGCTCGACCTTAAGTGAAGAAGATATATGCGTGAACTGGGATAAATTCAGCGCTGTGGCGTCTACTTCGGCCGGAAGTGAGCTTGCCTACTGCGAAGTGATTGTGTTCGGCAATTCGCTGTCTGCGGAAGGCCCGTATCACATCGACCATGCAGTCATGAAGGATGCTATTGACGGCGCAGCGCTGCAGGGCCTGCTGGACCGGTATCCCGGTGAGGAGCTGGTGCAGGTGCTGGCCAAAGCTGAAGCTGATCCGGACGGAGTCATCCGCGGACGGCGCCATATCATGCTGGATGATTCGGATATCAATCATACCCGGCATGCGCGGGCTGTGGTCGGCGGTGTACTGGCCTATGTCGGCGGCGATCCGATGATCTACGTATCCGGCGGAGGCGAGCACCAGGGGCCAAAAGGCGGAGGGCCGGTAGCGGCTGTATTCCGCCGCAGATAGCGGGCTTTTTTCAACCTATACCTATAACTTATACATCATGGAGGAATGGATTATGCATACACAGGAAACGGAAGTGCTGACAGCGGCGGACATGACATGGGAGTTAATGCCGAATCATATTGAGCTGTACCACCGGGAGATCGTCTCGGCAGCGCAGGCGGACCGTCTGGGCATCCGGATGAGCTCGATTCTGTGGGAGAAGCTGGGCGTCGGCGGCCAGGTATTACCGCACCATCATGATGTGGTGGAGATTATTCATATCACTGTGGGGGAGGTCAAGCTGCTATGCGAGGGTGAATGGTACAGCTACCGGGCCGGGGATACCTTCCATGTACCTGCAGGTGTAGTCCACTCCGTTGCGAATGCGGGGGATTCGCCGTCTGAGCAGATCAGTATTTTTGTACCGGCCGAGGCGAATGTACCTGCGAACCATTTTTTTGGCACCACTCTGATCGAGGATGTGTATTCTTCCAAGCTAAGGTAAAGGCGGCGGAGCTATGGGCAGCAATGTAATCACCGGATTGAACTGCAGCGATATCCTGCTGATTCCCGATCTGAAGGAAGCGGTGGTCCTGGCGGGAGCCGGAGGTCTTGGGCGTTACATTAACCGTGTCAATGTGATGGAGGTTCCCGATGTGATTGACTGGGTCCGTCCGGGAGAATTTCTGATTACCAGCGGTTTCCCCTTCCACGGTCAGCCGGAGCTCATCACCGAGATTATTCCCCAGCTGAACCAGAAGGGCGTATCCGCGCTTGGGATCAAGACAAAACGTTATATTGACGAAATTCCGGCACGGGCGCTGGAGCTGGCGGATCAGCTTAATTTCCCGATCTTCGAGCTGCCGGCGGCTATCTCCTTCTCCGACGTTGTACGTGACATTATGGAACGGGTGCTCGTGCAGGAGGCCAGGGAGCTCTCCCAGCTGCAGAGCCGCTTCCAGAAGCTGTCCAAGCAGCTTCTGCATGGCGACGGCATCGAGGATTTCCTGCTGACGCTGGATGGTATGCTGCATAATCCGGTCGTGCTGCTGGATGATACCGATCAGGTCCTCTGTTCCCCGCAGGCAGAGGCGCTGGAGCTGGCAGAGCAGCTTCCGTTATGGATGCAGCTGCGCCAGGAGGGCAGTCTCGGGATAACCTTCCTGACGGTCGGAGAGCGGCGGATCCGCGCCTATGTATCGTCCGTCCATGACAAGGGAGTGGATCAATGCCTGCTGGTGCTGCTGGAGTGGAACCGCGAGCTGGCGGTTGTAGATCAGTTAACCATTGACCGGGTGGGGGTACTGGTCGGGCTGGAGATGATCAACGCCGGTGCCCGCCGGGAGGTTGAACTGAAGTATGTCGACCAGTTCCTGCAGGACTGGATCAGCGGCCGGATTGCCGCAGCCGAGGATTTGAAGCTGCGGGCCGAGGCCTGCGGCTGCCCGCTTCCTGAGCGTCCGCTGCGCGCCGTAACCGTCGGCTGGCTGGAGGAGAAGCCGGAGCTTAAGCAGCTGCAGCAAGCGGTGAAGCGGGTGCGGGCCCGGGGAGATCTTCAGCATGTGAAGCTTACGATCCTTGAAGGAGAATTGGTTCTGACGGTTCCGGAGCAGCCGGATATTCCATTGGAGGAAACGCTGGGACGACTGCTGGCTGAGATGAACCGGGTGTTTGCCAAGGAGAGCTGCGCCTTCTGCATCGGAGATCTTGCGGAAGGTCCCGACCAGGTGCGCTTCAGCTATGAGTCCGCCCGCAAAATCGCCCGTATCTGCGAGGTCAGCGGTTACAGCGGGGCTTATGTGGATTACCGGAAGCTGGGTGTCTTCCGGCTGCTGTACCATTTGCCGGAGCTTGCGGAGATCAGCGCGTACAGGGACCAGTACATCGTTCCGCTGCTGGAGTATGACAGCAAGCATGGCGTGTCTCTCGTGCAGACACTCCAGCTGTATTTCAAATGCAACCGCAACATCAAACGGACCTCAGCCGAGCTGTTCACCCATTATAATACGGTGACTTACCGGATAGAACGGGCCTGCGAGCTGCTGGGACTCAGCCAGAATGACGGTGACGATATGCTGGAGCTGCAGCTTGCGCTTAAGCTGCACGAGATGAGCAGCGGCCGCAGGGTACGTACGGATCCGCAGAGAAGGAGATGAAGCATCATGACGGCAATAACTGAATTTCCCGCCAAGCTGACCGCAGGCTGGCTGCGCGGGCAATATTTAAGCGGTGTGCTGGACCCGGAGGAGGTGGTCCGGGAGATCATCCGCCGCGCTGCACGCGACAAGGAAATGAACATCTGGATTGAGCCGCCTGCCGAGGCGCATATCCGTCCCTTTCTTGAGAGACTCAGGGAGCTGGACCCGCAGAGCCATCCGCTGTGGGGCATTCCGTTCGCCGTTAAGGATAACATCGATGTTAAGGGACTGCCCACAACGGCAGCTTGTCCTGAATATGCTTATCAGCCGGATCATGACTCTTCGGTTGTCGCAAGATTGGTTGCTGCGGGAGCCATTCCTCTCGGCAAAAGCAATCTGGACCAGTTCGCCACCGGTCTCGTCGGTGTACGCAGCCCTTACGGCGAGACGCATAACGCCCTGCGCCCGGAATATATCAGCGGAGGCTCCAGCGCCGGATCCGCCGTGGCTGTTGCCCGTGGCCAGGCCGTGTTCAGCCTGGGCACCGATACCGCCGGCTCGGGCCGCGTGCCTGCCTCGCTGAACGGGCTGGTCGGCTATAAGCCCAGCCTCGGCGCCTGGCCGGTGCGCGGGGTAGTGCCCGCTTGTGCCAGCCTGGACTGCGTCACCGTGTTTGCGCACAATCTGGAGGATGCCCTCGCGGTGGACCGCGCAGCGCGCGGCTTCGATGAAGCCGACCCCTGGTCGCGTTCCGTGAAGCTGGGGCCCGCCGCTCTTCCGGCGAAGCTGCTGCTTCCGGAGGCTTCGCCGGAGTTCTATGGCCCCCATGCCGAAGAATACCGGGAGGCCTGGGGACGGGCCGAAGCAGCCGTGCAGGCATTGGGGCTGCCGGTTGAACGGGTGGACTGTACGCTGTTCTCCGAAGCGGCAGCTATCTTGTACGAGGGTCCATGGGTAGCCGAGCGCTGGGCCGGTCTGGGTGAGTTCGTGGAGAATCACCGTGAAGCTGTGCTGCCGGTGACGGAGTCCATCTTGTCTTCCGGGGCGGCCGGGAGCCATACGGCCGCAAGCCTGTTCCAGGCCATGCACCGGCTGCAGCGCTATAAGCGGGAAGCGGAGCTGCTGCTGAAGGATGCCGTGCTGGTGCTCCCGACCTGCGGCGGAACCTGGACCCGGGAGCAGGTTGCCGGTAATCCGGTAGGGGCCAACTCCGATATGGGGCGCTATACCAACCACTGCAACCTGCTTGATCTGTCAGCCGTGGCGGTTCCTGCCGGGGATGCGGCGGAGGGCCTGCCGTTCGGCATCACGATGTTCGCTCTGGCGGACAGCGAGCATCTGCTGGCCGGAGCGGGCGCACAGCTTCTCGGAGAGAGTGGTCCGCCGGAAGGTGCTGATGATGAGACGGCATCTCCGGGTATGATGACACTGGCTGTCTGCGGTCTTCATATGCGCGGCTTCCCGCTGGAGAAGCAGATGCTGGAACATGGTGCCCGGTTCTGGCGGGAGGCGCGGACAGCCCCGTGCTATGAGCTGGTCAAGCTCCAGACGGTGCCGCCGAAGCCAGGCTTGCTCAGACAATCGGCAGGCGGAGGCTCTGTCGGGCTGGAGCTGTGGCAGATGCCGGCGGCATCGCTGGGCGCATTCGCGTCGCTCATACCCGCTCCGCTGGGCCTGGGGCGGGTGGTGCTCGAAGACGGCCGGGAAGTGACAGGCTTCATATGCGAAGGCTATGCTGCCGCCGGAGCCGAGAACATTACGGCGTACGGGGGCTGGAGATATCTTCCTGTGAATTGAATAATGTCCTGTTGGAGCGCGCGAACGCCCCGCAAGCAGAAGTATTGCTTGCGGGGCGATTTGATATGCCTGACAAGCGGTGTAGATTCCAGGCTGCTCATGGGTTTTTTTGATATTCCGGAAGAAGGCAAGATAATAATTACGCAGTGCCCCGCCTTATGGTACATGCGGTATACTTAATTGCACTTTGTACAACTAAATCCTCTGATTTATAACCGATCATCTGTTTAGTTGTATTTCATACAATTAAACTGCTCTATATAGATTGGGTTTCACTCATTCGGGCAAATTTAGTTGTACAGAATACAGTTATCAGAGGAAAGCCATCCTTTTTGCTGTTTTTAATTGTACAGAATACAACTATCACGGAATGCTCACTTCGGTCTAAACTTCACATAATTGATGAATTGTTAAATTGTTGAATGGATCACTTGTACTAGCCCCCACCCCAAAAAAAAGGACGCTCCCCAGCTTATAGCTTATGGGAGAGTCCTTTTTGTATGAAACGTATAGCGCGCGCCGGTACAGCCTTGGCTGGTTGTGCTGCGGCTGAGATTGCCGCATAATCGGCACGTTCAATCTCTTCAAGAATCCGGTTCAGATGCGAGAACACCGCGCCAAGATCACGGAATGCGGCGAGCGGGCATTGGCCCTGCAGCTCAGAGAACCAGGCCAGCTGTACATCACGGGCGCGGCGCAGGCTCTCGGGGAGCGAACGCCCGCATTCCGCATCCGACAGTGTCCGGGTGCCATATAAGGCAATGCAGTCTGCCGTTGCCGTTACCACCTCTGTCATCCAGTCGGCTGCGGCATAGTGGGCAGGGAGCAGCGAGAGCTCTTCGGAAATTCCTTTGACGTAGGAATGCACCCTGCTGAGATGGGAGGTTGCCTGTGACAGCGTACCGAGCTCTTTGCGGCACTGGTAATGGGAGAGCGTGAAGTGCAGCTCCTTCTGCAGCTGCTTGCTCTTGCCCAGCAGTTCACCGGAAAGCTTAAGCGCGGTCAGCGCCTGTGCGGCATCCCGTCCCCCGGAAGTTAGACCGGTTAAGGCATCGGACAGTGTCAGGCTGCCCCTCAGTGCCAAGTCTTTGACCTTGACGAACCCCTTGGGCGGAACGATAATCATATTTATGATTAAGGCAATCAGTACACCGATTAAGGTCTCGGCGACTCTCCAGACGATATATTGGTCATGATAGAAGGTGAGCGCCAGGACGGAAGTGACACCAACCTGTGAAACGGCCTGGATATTAATCCGGCAGGCGGTGGCTACGCCTATGCCGAGCAGCAGCATCAGCAGAATCGAGAGTGCACCAACGTCGAAGAAGCGGCCCACAACCAGGCTGGCGATTCCGCCTAGCACAATACCGAGCAGCCGGTACACCCCTTTTTCGAGGGAGGCTTTGACACTGCTCTGGGTGATAAGAATCGCCGCCAGCGGCGCAAAGTACAGATAACGGTCGCCATACAGGCTGTGTACCGCGAGCCAGGATAGTGATGCAGCAAGGGTAACACGTATCATATAAAGGGATAATCCGAACTTCTCAAGGCGGTCTTGTAACCCCTCGTTCATGGTAGTCATCTTCTTTCGCAAATGTAAGAAAAATTTTATGTTTTTCAGCCGTTTTCATTATAGCACCTCAAAACAGGCCCCGCCGGGTCCATTTTTTACGAACTTGTTAAGTTTCTGCAATGCATTTAATAATGTAAGCTATCGCATATATAGGATTATTCCTATATGCTATATATATTGAAGTCTGTCGAACATAGGGAGGAATTGTCGCTTATCCGCGCTGAGCATGCTGTTTCTGGATTGTCTCCCGCAAGAAGCGGGTAAAATAGGTTGTACTACATAAGGTAAGGGAGGTTGTTAGCTATAGCTACCCCGGAAGGCACTATTATTTCATTTGATCAGGTTATTAAGCAATATGACGACGAAGAGGCTGTACTCAAAGGCGTGAGCTTCGAAATTGAACGCGGTAAATTCTATACTCTGCTGGGCCCCTCGGGCTGCGGGAAAACGACCATTCTGCGACTCATCGCCGGCTTCGCCGAGCCGACTGAAGGTTCTATTTATCTGAACGGTAAAATCATCAACCACATTCCCGCCAACGAGCGGCAGGTTAATACGGTATTCCAGGACTATGCGCTGTTTCCGCACCTGAACGTATTCGAGAATGTGGCTTTCGGACTGCGGATTAAGAAGCTTAAGAAGGATGTTATTAATCAAAAGGTGCAGGAAGCGCTGCGCTTCGTCAACCTGGTCGGGTATGACCAGCGGGCCATTAATGAAATGTCCGGAGGACAAAGACAGCGGGTCGCAATTGCACGCGCGATTGTCAACGAGCCGCAGGTTCTGCTGCTGGACGAGCCGTTATCGGCACTGGACCTTAAGCTGCGCACGGAGATGCAGTATATTCTGCGGGAAATGCAGCAGCGGCTGGGTATCACCTTCATTTTCGTTACCCATGACCAGGAAGAGGCGCTGGCGATGTCCGACTGGATCTTCGTCATGAACGGCGGAAAGATTGAGCAGAGTGGTACGCCTAATGATATCTATGATGAACCGATCAACCGCTTCGTGGCGGATTTCATCGGCGAGTCGAATATCGTGCCGGGCGTAATGATTGAGGACTATGTGGTTGAATTTAACGGCCACCGGTTCGAGTGTGTCGATGCCGGCCTGAAGCCGAATGAAGCCGTGGAAATTGTGATCCGCCCTGAGGATCTGGAGATTGCCACCGTAGAAGCGGGCAAACTGAAGGTGCGCGTGGATTCCCAGCTGTTCCGGGGAGTGCATTATGAGATCAGCTGCTATGACGGCTCCGGCCACGAATGGCTGGTCCATTCCACCCGCAAGGCGGAGGTAGGCAGCGAAATCGGGCTGTATTTTGATCCGGAAGCGATCCATGTTATGCGTTTCGGCGAAACGGAGGAAGAGTTCGACAAACGTCTGGAGGCTTACGGCGAGGTGGAGAGCGATGAAGAGTAAGGGCAAGTCGTACTACCTCATCCCATATTACCTGTGGATTGCGTTGTTTGTTATTGCACCGGTGCTGCTGGTTGTCTATTATTCCCTGTTCGATCTGGACGGGAAGCTGACGCTGGACAACTACGTCAATTTCTTCACGCCGGTATATATGAGAATGATGCTGAATTCCTTCTGGTATGCTTTTCTGATCACACTGTTCTCGCTCTTGGTGGCGTACCCGGCTGCTTATCTGCTGACGCGCACGAAGCACAAGCAGCTGTGGCTGCTGCTGATTATTCTGCCGACATGGATCAATCTGCTGCTGAAGACATATGCCTTCATCGGTATCTTCGGCACCTTCGGCCCGGTCAATAATTTCTTTGATCTGGTGGGGCTCGGGGAGCAGCAGATCCTGTTCACCGGCTTCAGCTTTGTGTTTGTATCGGTCTATATTTTCATTCCATTCATGATTCTGCCGATCTTCAGTGCACTGGATGAGATGAATCTGTCGCTGGTGGATGCTGCGCGTGATTTGGGCGCCTCCGGCTGGACGACGTTCCGGCGGGTCGTATTCCCGCTCACGATCTCCGGGGTCCGCTCCGGCTGCATGGCGGTATTCATTCCCGCGCTGTCGCTGTTTATGATTACGCGTCTGATTGCCGGCAACCGGGTGATTACACTCGGCACCGCTATTGAGCAGCATTTCCTGGTCACACAGGATTGGGGCATGGGCTCCACGGTAGCGGTATTCCTGATCGCCATTATGGCGCTGTTCATGATACTTACGGGCAGCTCGCGGAAAGGAGGGCGCGCGTGAAGAGCAAGAATAGAAACAAAATCAAAAATAAAAACGGGATTGCGAATATCTATCTGGTGCTGGTCTTCCTGGTTCTGTACGCGCCGATTTTCTATCTGATGTACTACTCGTTCAACAGCGGCGGAACCATGCATGAATTCGAGGGCTTCACGCTGGATTATTACCGCGAAGTCGTGGCCGATACCCGGCTGATGATTATTATGATTAACACACTGGTCATTGCGCTGCTGTCCTCGGCAATTGCAACGCTGATTGCGATCATCGGAGCACTGGCGATTCAGCATGTCCGCAGCCGCCGGGCCAAGAACACGCTGCTCTCGCTGAATAATGTGCTGATTGTCAGCCCGGATGTAATTATCGGAGCCTCCTTCCTGATCCTGTTCACGATTGTCGGGATCAAGCTGGGCTTCACCTCCGTTCTGCTCTCGCATGTGGCGTTCAGTATTCCGATTGCCGTTATCATGATCCTGCCGCATCTCCAGGAGATGAGTCCGACACTGACCGACGCCGCCCGGGATCTTGGAGCCACGCGCCGTGATGTGCTGACGAAGGTGATTCTGCCGATCATCAAACCGGGGATCTTCAGCGGATTCTTCATGGCCCTGACCTATTCCCTGGATGATTTCGCGGTAACCTTCTTCGTAACAGGCAACGGATATTCCACCTTGTCAGTTGAGATCTATTCGAGGGCGCGCCAAGGGGTCTCATTGTCGATTAACGCACTGTCGACACTGATCTTCCTCTTCACCATCCTGCTGGTAATAGGCTACTACTACCTTAACCAGCGGAAGAGCCGCCCGGTTATGCATATTGCAGAACCGGTTGCTGAAGCGGGGGTGCCTAGATGAAACAGCTGGTAAATACGTTTCTGGCGATTCTGATCGTAGCATTCGGGCTGATGTTCCTGGCCTCCAGGCTGAACTCGGCCGAAGGCTATTCCGGCGGCAATACGCTGACGATCTACAACTGGGGCGACTACATCGATCCCGAGCTGCTGGAGCAGTTCCAGGAGGAAACGGGCATTACAGTGATCTACCAGACCTTTGACTCCAATGAGGCGATGCTGACCAAGGTTGAGCAGGGCGGTACGGTCTTCGATGTCGTGGTCCCTTCCGACTATGCCATTGCTAAGATGCGGGAAGAGAAGCTGCTGCTGCCGCTGGATCACAGTAAGCTTCCGAATCTGGCCAATATCGGTTCCAAATTTATGGATCTGTCCTTTGATCCCGGCAACCTGTATTCGGTGCCTTATTTCTGGGGGACGGTAGGTATCATCTACAACCCCGAGATGACGGAGGGCATCGATTTCAGCAGTTGGGATTCATTGTGGGATAAGCGGCTGGACAATAATATCTTCCTGGTCGATGGAGCACGCGAGGTGATGGGCATGGCGCTGAACAGTCTGCACTATTCCGTCAATGACAGGAATGAAGAGCATCTGCAGGAAGCTCTGACCAAGCTGAACCGGCTGTCGCCGAATGTGAAGGCGATCGTTGGCGACGAGATCAAGATGCTGCTGGCGAACGAAGAGGCGGCTGTCGGAATCGTCTGGTCCGGTGATGCTTCGGAGATTATGGATGAGAACGACAAGCTGGATTACGTGGTGCCGGAGGAAGGCTCGAACATATGGTTCGACAACATGGTCATTCCGCGAGGAGCAGCCAATATCGAAGGGGCACATAAGTTCATCAACTTCATGCTCCGCCCGGATGTGGCGGCGCAGAATACGGAATACGTCGGCTACTCTACGCCGAACGTTCCCGCCCTTGAGCTGCTGCCGGAGGACATCTCCGGCGACAAGCGCTTCTACCCGCCCGCCGAGATCACAGACCGGCTGGAGGTCTACGATAACCTCGGCAAGCGGATGCTTGCCCATTATAACGAGCTGTTCCTGAAGTTTAAGATGAATAAGAAGTAGGTTGCCGGTCATTGAGTGCCCGCATGCGGAGGTTTCGCATGCGGGTGTTTTTGTTGCTGGAGGGAGGGGCTAGAAGGATGGGGCTGGAGGGGGAGGTGAGAAGGAGGGAGAGAAGGGGAGGCTGGAGGGATAAGGTTAGAGGGATTGGGCTAGAAGGGGGAGGCTGGAAGGCTAAGGCTAGAGGGGTGAAGCTGGGGGCTAGGGCTTGAGGGAGAGAAGGGGGAAGCTGGAGGGCTAAGGCTAGAGGGATTGGGCTAGAAGGGTGAAGTTGGAGGGAGAGAAAGGGGGGGAGGCTAAGGCTAGAGGGATTGAAGAGAAAGAGTTAGCTGGAGGGCTGAGGCTAGAGGAAGGGGAGAAGGATGAAGCTGAAAGGCGAGGGTCAGAGGGGTTGCCTAGAAGGGCGAAGCTGAAGGTTAGGGTCAGAGCACAGGTGAGGGACATGACTTGTTGGAGAATTGCATGGCTCCCTCACCGGCTACTGAAGCTATAGGAGGCAGTGTTAGTTGGATTTTCTCCACTTGCTGATGAACAAATAAACCCTGCGAATACAGCAGTTGGATAAACAGCACTTAAATTATTACATTTCACCCCAAGTAGCTGAAATCACCCAAATTAGTTGCTGTTTTTCCACTTGCTTGCCCACGATCCTACGAAATCGATAAATTAAGTTACCTTTTTCCACTTACTGTTACAGCAGTTGATTCGCGGTACTATAGCCTACAGCCAGCAGCGGGTTCAACGATCCACCTGAACGTTGCTGGCGGTTCTGGTTAAAGCTCAGCGTACTTTTCGGATACATGTTACTGGGCAAACGTCGAGCGGACAAAGTATAGTGGTGATCCACTTGATGTTGCAATGTTCATCTACGTCAGTCTACGGCCTCGCAACGGATCGCATTAATGCTGGTCCGCTGCCCGCAGTCGTTACATTAAATTTGGTCTGCTGCGGAACCGCAAGTAGATTGCTCCTTATGAGACTAATTAAAATATTCAAGCACACTGCGTTTCAGCTCATACCGTGCGGTCCGTTCCTGAATACTGGTGGGGACGGGAAGGAGCCAGCCTTTGTCAGCCAGATTGTGTAACGTCCGGACTGCGGTTCTGTAATCGACAGAGAAATGTTCCTTCACATCCTGCGGGCGGATGGGCCGGGCCAGCTGGATAATCAGCCGGATTACCTCCTGCTCCATTAGTTGTACACGTGACACAGGTGCCTCGGCAGGCTGATATCTGCCCAGTACGAGCCGCAGTAGGGTCATACAAAGCTCAGGGCGCTGCTCAACATCATCGTACGCGAATGAAATCACATGATAGCCCATGGCGTACAGGAACGTTTCCCGGTTAAGTTCGCCGCAGTATTTAGTCCAGTCCATATCGCGTACATGTGAGGCATAGCCTTTGATCTCGATGAGCAGCTTCACGTATCCCGGTAACCAGGCGAAATCTGCAAAATAAGATCTTCCCCGCCAGTCCATGACTTCATACTCCGGATGAAGTCCGCCAAAGTGGCCCCGCAGAGGCCACCAGATGTTCCTCAGGAACAGAACCTCGGCATGCCGGTGCCCCCGCTCCAATCGTGCCCGCCGTTCTCCCTCAGGCCTGCTGCCCAGATGTCCGTTGATAAACTGCAGATGTGCTTCTTCGAATATCATTACGCTCCAACCTCCCCGTGAAAATAGAAAACGCCCCGGCTCCCCCAATTGGGGAAAACCGGGACGTTCTTCGTCTCGCTGTTATTAAGTATAGTTTACAAGCTTGATTCTGACTAGAATATAGCAGGAAAAGTTTCTATTTCACGCCGATCCGCATCCGGTAGCTAATCAGCACCTGCAATGTCCGGCCTCGGAAGTAGTTCTTAACCTCTGCCGAGAACTCGGCAATATCTTGCTCAAGTGAGGCCGGGCTAAGCTTCAGAACCGATTGCATTCCGCCTTGGCTGAGGGCAAGGCCGATATAGCGCTCTGCATCGCAGGCTTCTGTGTTGTGAAAAACGATTTCTCGCGCGTAAGTGAAACATCCGCTGGCTTTGATCCGGCCGAGATGTCCTTCCTTGTCCCATTTACGGGCCTGTTCGGCATCGGGCTGAAGCCCGGCGAGCAGGTCATCCGAAGTGGCGATCAGCCCATTGTAACGGGCTTCAATAGCAGGGTTCAGTACCAGAGGCCAATCGCAGTCATAGGCAGCGAACACTCCGCCGGGACTCAGGCAGCGGGAGATTTCCTGAAGTGTGCTGGCCGGGTCCATCCAGTGGAATGACTGCGAGCAGGTGATGATGTCGACGCCCTCTGAGGCGAAGGGAAGCTGATTGGAGTAGCCTTGGACAAAAGATACGGATTCAGTCCCGCTGTGCAGGCGGTCCAGCTTCTCCTGCGCTTTGCCCAGCATATCCGGGTTAGGCTCCACTCCGGTTACGGAGTCGGCGGCATCTTTCCACAGGAAGGTGGACAGACCGGTGCCGCAGCCTATATCAGCGACCACGGCCGGACGGCGGCCCAGGTAATTACTCAGCAGCTCAATAACCAGCGGCGGCGCTTCGGGCCGGTAACGGTCGTATTCGTCCTGATATCCCAAGAAGCGGTCAATATTAGGCTTGCTGTTGCCTGCAGGAATCATAGGAATCAGCCTCCATATGAGTTTTGTTTGTTCCTTAATCTAATTAGTCCAAGCTAGCGCAACAGCTCCGGATCAATGACAGGCACGAGACCCTCGGCAGCGGCACGGGTCAGCAGGGCAGAGATTGCTGCGTAGCCGTCTTCGCCCAGGTTCATCGTGAACTCGTTGACATAAAGATCGATATGCGATTTGGCTACTTCCGGGGAGAGCTCCTGGGCGTGGCTCAGGACATATTCCTGGCAGTCCAGGGGATGATCCCAGGCATACTGCAAAGAGCTGCGGATCCAGCCGGTAATGGACTCGTGGTCCAGATCCCGGCGGGCGATGATCGCGCCGAGCGGAATAGGCAGGCCGGTGTCGCTTTCCCACCAGCTGCCGAGGTCAGTCAGCAGGTTAAGATTATAGGACGGGTAGGTGAAGCGGGCTTCATGAATGACCAGCCCGGCATCAATCGTGCCATTCTGTACAGCAGGCATGATTTCATCGAAGGGCATGACGACGATCTCGGCCGGGCCGTCCGGCACCTGCTGCGCAGCCCATAGCCGGAAGAGCAGATAGGCGGTGGAGCGCTCGCTTGGCACGGCTATTCTGCGGCCGGATAGCTGACGCGGATGTTTGATGGCGCCTGCGCCTTTGCGCGTCAGTACGAGCGGGCCGCAGCCCCGTCCAAGCGCACCGCCGCAAGGCAGAAGCTTGTACTTATCCAGCACCCAGGGAAGCGCGGCGTAGGAGATCTTAAGCACTTCCGGACCGGCGCCGTCTGCCGCGAGTCCGTTGGTGATATCAATATCGGCAAAGGTCACCTCCAGCTTGGGTGCATCCGGTACCAGCCCGTGCGCCCAGGCATGAAATACGAAGGTATCATTCGGACATGGAGAAAAAGCAATATGAAGTTCGGTTGTCATTACAGCACCTCCAGTAGAATAGCCGCTGCCGCTGTGAGGGCGTCCAGGGCTTCTTTGATCTTCCACGCGGCCCGGTCGCGCGGGCCGACCGGGTTCGAGATCGCGCGCAGCTCCAGCGCTGCGATCCCCAGGGCCTTGGCGGCCACGGCGACCCCGTGGCCTTCCATCGCTTCCGCCGCCGCCTGCGGATGGCGCGCGGCAAGCTCCGCGGCCGTCCCGGCGGTGCCGGTCGCGGTCGATACGGTAAGCACGGTGCCCGTGCTTACCGCAAGCCCGGCCGCTGCCAGCGCGGCCGCAAGGGCCTGGACCGTGCCGCCCGGCGCAGGCACGGACACGCTGCCGAAGCCAAGCTCGGCAGCGCTGCGGAAGCCCTCCGGCGTCTCTGCGCCGAGGGCCGCGTCAAGCATCTCGCTGGCGACGACCAGCGAGCCTACGGGTGCACGGCCGGGGAAGCCGCCGCCGATCCCGGCGCTGATGACACAGCCGTAGGAGCCGGCTGCCAGAGCGGCGGCGGTGCCCGCCGCAGCCGCAGCGGTGCCGGCGCCCGCTGCGATGACATGGAACCTGCGGCTGCCCTGCAGGCCGCGCAGGACGGCATCCCGCTCGGCTGCGACAGCGGTCACGATCAGCACGTTAGCGCCCGGCGGAATAAGCCGGGCAGCAATGCCGGACGCGTCCCGCATTGCTCCGTCCTGCACGCCTGAATCCCGCTCAACAAAATCCCGCACCGCTCCATCCCGCACTGCTGTACCCCGTTCCGCAGAATCCCGCACTGCTAAATCCTGCTCAGCTGTACCCAGTTCAGCAGAATTCCCTTCCGCTATATCGCGGCCCCGGGCATCCCATTCCGGTAGTTCCGTTGAATCCATCCAGGTGTTGCCTCCTTTATATGTAATGAACTGCTTCCTTACATTCGCACCCAAAAGGATACGCCGTTTTGGGAGTGAGGTCAAACCGAGTCCTTGCTGTAATCTTTCATTATCAAGTGAACTCAAGCTGTATCTAGATTGATCTGAAGGAGTTTCCGAAACAGATGTTTAATCCAACTGTAATTGAATCATCCTAAGCTCAATCCTGATTGGATTCTATTCCCTATTGCACTATGTACAGCAGATGGCTCTAAAATCCGCCGGAAATTAGAATCTATAGCACTCTGTACAGCAGAATACTGTGGAACCGGCGGCTTTGAGCAGGAATCTGGAAATCAATTGTATGAAATACAACAGACTTTACCGATGGAACTTTTAAATGTACTTGGCATGTGGGACAGACCATTGCGCCAGAGGGTTATCTGGGGAAGGCAATGCGGAGCGCATAGCGGATAATTGTATTTTGTGCAGTTAAAAGACAGCGAAAAGCCATATCAGCAAGGATAACTGTATTCCGTACAATTATAATTAGGAAAACTGCTCTTATACGGCATAGTAGCGTTTTATAAGTGTACAAAGTGCAATTAAAACTGCTCCTGCGCAGAAATAGGTCTTTTTAGTTGTACAAACTACAGTTAAAATTTGAGCGATAGCCTCACTCTATACAACCAGCAATTCGGAGTTCAACCAAGACGTCTGGTGGGAGACCGAAAGCTATTAATCGAAAATTAATCCCCTAAGCCTTCCTTAGTACCTCGCTCTATACTTACATCAGCACTCCATCAGCACTCCAATCAATACTCCCCCAGCGCTCACCAAGTTACTCCATCAATCCCTTCCCTCAGTAATCCCCCGTTAATCCCTGAGTATTTTCACACAACTTCCTATATAGTCACCATATACTCTGGTATATAAAAAATCTTCCCCTAATCAGTTGACAATGAAATCGTCATGCTGTATATTTATCTTAACTTAAAGATAATTAACTTAAAGATAAACGCGAACACGACAGGAGGTGCACATAATGAGCGGCAATAATGACACAGCAGGTACAGCAGCTGACAGTACAATCGATCAGGAGCAGGCGGCATCACTGAAATTATTCGTTGTTCTGTCCAAGGCTTACAAGAGCCTGATGGATCAGGCGGTGAAGGATATGAAGAGCCACGGGCTGGCATCGGCGGAGTTCATGGTGCTGGAAGTCCTGTATCATAGAACGCGGATTCCACTGCAGCAGATTGGCGAGAAGATTCTGGTCACCAGCGGCAGCATCACCTACAACATTGACAAGCTTGAGAAGCGCGGACTGCTGAAGCGCGTTCCATGCGAGGACGACCGCCGTGTGACTTATGCCGAGATTACGGAAGCGGGGCGCGAGCTGTTCGATGATATTTTTCCCCGTCATGTCAGTTCCATACACAGCCTGATGGGCGGGCTGGACAGTGAAGAGAAGGCTCAGGCCACTCAACTGCTGAAGAAGCTGGGCAAGGGTGTATAGAAGACCGGGAATAGCACAGCAGGTACCTGAACAGCAGGTCGGAACCCGATAGATGACAGTCAGCTTTAGCAGCGGGATGAGGCATTGATGATCAAGCTAAGTCCCCGGATGTAACCGGTAATTATATATAGATCAGCAGGACCAAAAATTTTTACCTAATATCTTAACGTTAAGATAATTAAAATCGAGAGAATGGAGAGTGTTTAAAATGGTTAGTGTAGGTTTATTGTTGATGAGATTGGTAATTGGTGTAGCGTTTATCGGGCATGGTGCACAGAAGCTGTTCGGCTGGTTCGGCGGCTACGGCCCCAAAGGCACAGGCGGCTGGATGGAGTCGATCGGCATTAAGCCCGGCGTACGTATGGCGGTGCTGGCAGGACTGATGGAGCTGGTCGGAGGACTGCTGTTCACACTCGGTCTGTTGACTCCGGTAGCTGCTGTGCTGATTGCCGCAACCATGCTTGGCGCAATAGTCAAAGTCCATGCTCCTAACGGGTTCTGGTCTACAGCTAACGGGATCGAGTTTCCATTAACGGTACTGGTGGTTGCGGTCGGGGTGGCTCTGGCGGGTCCGGGTTCGATTTCACTTGATGCACTTTTCTTTAAATAATAGCCGGTACGCCAGGCGGCCTGCTCCACAGACAGCGGGCGGCTGCCCAGGGCGGACGTCAAGATAGCATCCTCATTTTACAAAAGAACAGGTTGTACAACACACCCAATTTCAGGAGGTAATAATCATGACTATGCAAACTGCAGGAATTCATCATATCACCGCTTTTGTAGGAGACGCTCAGCGTAACGCTGATTTCTATGCCGGAATTCTCGGACTGCGCCTTGTCAAAAAAACCATCAACTTCGACGCACCCGACGTCTATCATCTCTACTTCGGCAATGAGCAGGGTGCACCGGGCACCATTATTACCTTCTTCCCCTGGTCTACCGGACGCAAGGGCAGAATCGGCGGCGGTCAGGTTGGCGTAACCACTTATGCTGTGCCGGCAGGCTCCATCGGGTTCTGGGAGCAGCGGCTGGCCGCTTATCAGATTCCGGTTACCAAGGTAAGCCGGATCGGCGAGTCTTATCTCTCCTTCGCGGACTTCGACGGTTTGCGGATTGAGTTGGTGGAACGTGAAGAGGGTTCCTTGAGCACCTGGTCCTTCGCCGGAGTACCTGTAGAACATGCGATCAAAGGCTTCGGAGGTGCTGTTCTCTACAGCGCTGCCCCGGACAAAACAGCAGACACTCTCTCCCGTACGCTGGGAATGGAGCGGATTGCTGAAGGTGACGGCTACATCCGGTACAGAGCTGCCGGTGATATCGGGAATATTATCGATCTGAAGTCTACTCCGGTTCCGCAGGGGGCTGGCGGCACAGGTACCGTCCACCACATCGCCTGGCGCGCCAAAGATGATGCCGAGCAACTGGAATGGGGCCGCCGCGTACAGAGCCATGGTTACCAGCCGACTCCGGTGCAGGACCGCCAGTACTTCAATGCCATCTACTTCCGTGAAGAAGGCGGAATCCTGTTCGAGATTGCGACCGATCCTCCCGGCTTTGCCCGTGATGAAGCACCGGACGCGCTGGGACAGAAGCTGATGCTTCCGGCATGGTTTGAACCGCAGCGTGCGGCGATAGAAGATAATTTAAGCCCATTTGAAATCCGCGAAATCGGGGTGAATCAGAAATGAATATGACGCATGTATTCCATCAAGGTACGGATGTAACTCAGCCGACGCTGGTATTATTCCACGGCACAGGCGGCAACGAGCATGACCTGCTGCCGCTGGCCGGGCTGCTGGCTCCCGACGCTTCGGTGCTGGGCATCCGCGGGAATGTACTCGAGAATGGCATGCCGCGCTTCTTCCGGCGGCTGGCTGAAGGGATTTTCGACGAGGAGGATCTGATCTTCCGCACCCATGAGGTGAAGCAGTTCCTGGACGAGGCTGCAGCGAAGTACGGATTCGATGCCGATAATCTGGTTGCAGTCGGCTACTCTAACGGTGCGAATATCGCCGGCAGCCTGCTCTTCCATTACGGAGGCATCTTCCGCGCGGCAGTGCTGCTGCATCCGATGGTGCCGCTGCGCGGCCTTGCGATTCCGTCGCTGCAGGGGGTTCCGGTCTTTATCGGGGCAGGAACCAATGATCCGATCATCCGCTCCGAAGAGACACGTGAGCTGGAATCCCTGCTGAGCGGCGCGGGAGCCGAAGTCACCTCGCACTGGGGCAATCAGGGACACCGCCTGAGCACAGCCGAAGCTGAAGCGGCCAGGGATTGGCTGGCCGGACTCACAGCTTCCGGAGAATGATATAACTATACAGACAACCGCCTGCGGTAGCTGCTGATCAGTGATATGATCGGCCGGCCGGCTCCTGCAGGCGGTTCTTTGCGATATATAAGTTATAGGTCCAAGATATATTGCTCCCCCGTTCTATTCCCCGTTAATGCACAAAAGCATTGAACATTCAGGTTGTGATCGGGTAGTATGAAGAATAAAAAAACGGACCTGAGCAAAAACGGATTTGCCGTCTTTTAAAGAGGTACCATAAGAAAGGTTGCGTCACTATTTATGATTAAGCAAAACCATATTTCAAGCCTTGCGGAGGGCGGGCCTTCGAAGAAACAGCGGCTGCAGCTGGCGGTCATTCTGGGAGCCATCGCCACGATTGGCCCTCTGTCGATTGATATGTATCTGCCGGCTCTGCCTGCGCTTAGCACCCATTTCGCCACCAGTCCGGCCATGGTGCAGCTCAGCCTGACCTTCTTCCTGCTGGGGCTGGCCTCGGGCCAGCTGGTGGCCGGACCGCTCAGCGATGTGCATGGACGCCGTGTTCCGCTCTTTATCGGTATGGTGATTTATGCGGTTTCTTCACTGCTCTGTGCGTTCAGTCCTTCTATCGGCCTGCTGGTGTTTCTGCGTTTCATCCAGGGCCTGGCCGGATCAGTAGGCGTGGTCATCTCCCGGGCGGCGGTCCGTGATATGTACAGCGGCTCGGAATTAACCAAGTTCTTCTCGCTGCTGATGATTGTCAACGGGCTGGGGCCAATCTTCGCTCCTGTCATCGGGGGACAGCTGCTGAGAGTAACGACCTGGCAGGGTGTGTTTGTAGTTTTGTTTGTGTTCGGACTGCTCTTTGCGGCCATCATTCTGCTGCGTCTGCCGGAGACATTGCCCAAAGAACGCCGGATCAAAAGCGGGCTCAAAGGAACGCTGCTCACCTTCCGTATCCTGCTCGGCAATGCCAAGTTTATGGGCTATGCCCTCTCCCAGGGTTTCGTTACAGCAGCCATGTTCGCTTATATTTCCGGTTCTTCCTTCGTATTGCAGATTATTTACGGGGTATCCCCGCAAATGTACAGCCTGATCTTCGCTGTTAACGGGCTCGGCATTATTATCTCCGGGCAGATTGCCGGCCGGTTGTCCGCAAGAGTAGGGGAGCGCAAGCTGCTGATTAGCGGACTTCTGCTCTGTACTTTCGGCGGTGTCCTGCTGCTGGTTACCCTCCTTGCCGGAGGCGGACTGCTGCCGATTCTGGTCTGCCTGTTCGCCGTGGTCTCCAGTGTGGGTCTGGTGAGTACAACCAGCTTCTCGCTTGCCATGCAGGATCAGGGAGAAACCGCAGGCAGCGCCTCTGCACTCCTGGGTCTGCTTCCCTTGCTGCTGGGCAGCTGTGCGGCTCCGTTAGTCGGACTTGGCGGCAGTGACTCTGCTGTGCCGATGGCGCTGGTCATCGCGGGAGCAGGCATCCTGTCCATTTTATCTTACCTGCTGCTCTGTAAAAGGGCGGACAAGCCATGAGCCGCAAGGATCTCACCACCCTGCTGCTGCTTGCCTTTGCCTGGGGAGCCTCCTTCCTGTTCATGCGGATCGCCTCTCCTGAATTGGGGCCGGTCTTCACGACCGAGCTGCGTGTTACGCTTGCCGGAGCAGCCCTGCTGCTCTATGCGTTTGTGACCCGGCGCAAGCTGGGTATCCTGAAGCACTGGAAGCAGTTCCTGCTGCTCGGTGCCATTAATGCCGCGCTTCCGTTCACCCTGATCTGCATGGCTGAGCTGCATCTGAGTGCTTCGCTGGCGGCAATCCTTAATGCCACGACCCCGATGTTTGCGGCCCTGGCCGCCTGGGGAACCCGGCAGGAGAAGCCGGGCCTGGCCAAGTCGGCCGGCCTGGTCATTGGTCTAATTGGCGTAGCTGTTCTGGTCGGCTGGAGTCCGGTACCGCTCACAAGTACAGTTCTCTTGTCAGTAGGGTACTCGCTCTGCGCTGCATTGTGCTATGCATTTGGAGGATTATATGCTTCCCGTGTAGGCTCCGGCCTCACTCCGCTGGCGCTTGCTGCCGGACAACAGCTGGGTGCAAGCGTGGTGCTGCTGCCGCTGGCGGTTATTTTTGCCCCGGATCATCTGCCCTCGGCCGCTGCGGTATACTCCGTACTTGGTTTGTCGCTGATCTGTACCTCGGTGGCTTACCTGCTGTACTTCCGCCTGATCGCCAGCGTCGGCCCGGTCAAAACCGTCAGTGTCACATTTCTCGTGCCTGTATTCGGCCTGATGTGGGGAGCCATCTTCCTGCATGAGCCGGTCTATGCCAATACCCTTGCCGGACTGGTCATCATCCTGCTGAGCGTAACACTGGTTAACCGGAAGCCGCGCAAGTCTTAGGACAACAGACATTCAGCAAACTTTCAGCGCATTTTAACGTTCTTCTGGGGTGAAGGGGCTATATTGAAGAGGTGAAAGGAGGGATAGGCATGAATATTTCATCCGTATCCGCATCAACGTCCACCTCGTATACGTCCTCCAGTGCAACGGACACAGCCGCGCTTGAGAAGCAGAAGGCAAAGCTGGAAGCTGATCTTGAGAAGGTAAGTTCAAGTAAAGACGACGAGAAGACCAAAGAAACCAAGACCAAACAGCTTGAGCAGCAGATCAAGCAGATCGAAGCGCAAATTGCCCAAAAGTCACAGAGCGCCAGCAGCTCCTCTTCGGCTGGAAGCGCAGCTGCACCACCGGAGAAGCCTGCTGACAGCAGCAGGCTGACGGCGGCGTCTGCACAGGAAATCGCGAACGCAACTACAGATAGCGAAGGAAGATTTGACATTCGGGTATAACTCGGGTGAACAGCATGCCTGAGTAGAGAACCGCCATTGCCGTGGTGACTGGTTCTCTATTGCGGTATGGTAACCCTTGTGCAGCAAGAAATAGGCGTCCGGACCGATCGCAGTCCGGGTGCCTATTTTTTGTATCCCAGTATTTTGTATCACAGGATCAATCAACCTTCGGTTTTCTGCTGAAACTCAAGCAATTCTCCGGTTACTGCGGACTCTGCAGTGATTTACACTTTGCCGGCTGTCTAACTCTGGTGAACATACAACCGTTATACGGGTCATCTGCTGCTGATATTGCTATAATAGGTTCTATGGAAAATGCTGAATATTGTTTAGCTAAGGGTGAGTTCAGCAGTAAGGGCAGGTGAAGTCATGCATTCAAAGTCATGCATTCAATGAAACAAAGATTGGAACGCTTCAGATTCGTGAGGCTGCTTCTGTCCATCTACCGGATTAAGGCGGTAAGGGCGCTTGTTCCGCTGCTGATCATCGGTCTTGTCTATTGGGAAGGGCAGAATGAGCTGAAGCAGATTCATTTGGGGATGATCATTCATGAATTAAAAGCAGTCCCCGCGCCGGCCATTCTGCAGATGCTGGGCATTTCCCTGCTCTCCGTTGCGGTCATGAGCACTTATGATTATTTAATCCGCGGGCATTTCCGCTTGCAGACCAGCTACTTAAGCACCTTCCGCTATGCCTGGATCGCTAATACGTTTAATAACCTGATCGGCTTTGCCGGTCTGGCTGGCGCGGGCCTCCGGACGCTGCTCTACAAAAAAAGCGGTGTGCCCTCGTCCGTGCTGGCACCGGCAATCGTATTTCTGTCACCGCTGATGATTACAGGGCTGTCGCTGCTCTCCTGGTGCACCCTTACCGGAATCCTTCCGGCGGATGCCCTTCTGCATGAACATCGCTGGCTGGTATTCGCGGTGTGGGGAATGGCGCTTTATTTGCCGTTTTTTGTGATTCTCCAGCGTTCCTCACTATTCGCCAAGTGGATTAACCGGGGGCAGGGCAGGACATCCTGGCTGACGGTAGCGGCTTCTGTCGGAGCTTCCCTTCTGGAGTGGACCTTTGCCGGACTGACCTTCTGGATGATTGCCGGTCAGCTGCTCGGCGGTGCTCCGTTTGTAACGGTCTTCAGCATCTATGTCGTTGCCGCCATTGCCGGCATTCTAAGCATGGCTCCCGGAGGCATCGGTGCCTTCGACCTGATTGCCCTGCTTGGACTTACCCAGCTGGGAATCCGGAGCGATCAGGCCATGGCCGTACTCGTCATCTACAGATTATTCTATTACATTGTGCCCTGGCTGATCGGACTGGTGCTGGCGGCGCTGGAGATCGGGCTGCCGGGTAAGAAGGGGACTGAACGCAGCGGAGACAGAGTTGAAACTCCCGTTACCGTATGGCAGAGGATATGGGGCTGGCCCGGCCAGTACACCTTCCTCAGCGACCTGGGGGTCTGGGCACTCGGCAAGCTGGTGCTGGCCAGCGGTCTGATTCTGCTGCTGTCCGCAGCTACACCTGAGCTGCTCTACCGGCTGCGGATCACGGAGGATCTCCTGTCCCTGCCGGTGATGCAGATTTCCCATCATCTGTCCGTGCTGATCGGCTTCATGCTAATTCTGCTGTCGCGGGGAATTTCCCTGCGTGTCCGTAGAGCGTATATCTGGACGAGTCTGCTGCTCCTCGGAGGGGCGGTATTTGCTTTTACGAAGGGGTTTGATTATGAAGAGGCGCTGTTCCTGCTGCTGG
Organism: Paenibacillus sp. FSL H8-0259; assembly: GCF_037963255.1. NCBI lineage: Bacteria > Bacillati > Bacillota > Bacilli > Caryophanales > Paenibacillaceae > Paenibacillus > Paenibacillus sp. FSL H8-0259. The sequence goes on along the minus strand of NZ_CP150147.1, from coordinate 7,873,287 downwards.
TAGGCTTAATCCTCTGGATCTCGCGGACCCGGTTCTACCGGATCAGTGTACCGCTCAGTACCAGGAGCACCGTATGGTGGCTGGCTCTGACTTCAGTTGTAGCACTCGGTTATTATGGGCTGGGGAGTTATTCGCATCACGGTTTCCTGAAGCATCTCCCATCCGGAATCCGGCCGGAATGGCTGCGGCAGCACAGCAATGTGGCGGTTACAGCTATTGGCGGACTGATCTTCTCCTGGTTGCTGCTGACTATGCTTGTTGCTCTCCGGCCGCAGCGCAAGGCCGATGAGCTTTTCGCGGATAAGGATATGGCGCGGCTGGAGCAGTTTCTGGCGGAAGGCTGGGGCAATGCCTTAAGCCATATGCTGTTTCTGGGCGACAAAAGCTTCTACTGGGCCCGGGAGGGCAGAGTGTTATTCGCTTTTGCCAGAGTAAGGGACAAGCTGGTGGTACTGGGTGATCCTCTGGGTCCGGTGGGCCTGGTCAATGACGCAATCAGCGAGTTCCGCCAGGCGGCGGATTTGTATGGACTCGCCGTAGTGTTCTACCAGGCTACACCAGCCTACCTCCCGGTGTATCAGAGCCAAGGCTACCGGTTCTTCAAGCTGGGCGAGGAAGCGTTGGTGCCGCTTGAGAACTTCAAGGCCAGCGGCCCCCGCAATGCCGATCTGCCCGGTGTGGCAAGCCGGTTTGAACGTGAGGGCTATGTCTTTAAGATTGCCGAGCCCGCGCATTCTGCAGACCTGCTGCAGGAGCTCCGGACGCTGTCGGAGGAATGGCTGGACGGGCGCCTGGAAAAAGGGTTTTCGCTGGGCTGGTTCAGCAAGCCGTATCTGCAGCTCGCTCCGCTGGCGCTGCTGCGCGGAGCTGACGGGCAACTCATGGCTTTTGCCTCCGTTGCCCCGGGCTATGACGGACACAAGACCGTGTCCATTGATCTCATGCGCCACCGCAAGGATACCCCAAACGGGACTATGGATTACTTGTTCCTGTGTCTGCTGGAGTGGGCGAAGTCGCGGGGGTTCCGCAGCTTTAATCTGGGTCATGCCCCGCAGCCTGGTGCCGGCCGGAATACCGGAGCGCTGCGCGAGGAGAAGGTGGCCCGCCTGGTCTTTGAACGCGGCGGCCACTGGTACGGATTCTCCGGCCTGCGGCGGTATAAGGAGAAATTCGGGCCGCAGTGGGAGCCGCGGTATCTGGCCTATCCTGCATCGCTTACCCTCTACCTTTTAACCCTCGATCTGGTGAGACTGGTTTCCCGCCATCCGGGTCCGGAAGATAAGGAATAAGAGCTGGACGATTCTCCTGAAATAGGGGATACTAATTTTACCAGCAACCGGACCGCAGAACAGGCAACTATTGAGTATAGATCATTTTGGGAGGGCTCCTGTTCTTAGCGGAGCCCTCTTTTTTGGGCTTGAAGCTGTAACAGGAAGGCTGAGCCAGCCAGTAAGGACTGGGCAGTTCAGGTCAGGGCAAGGCAAGGCAAGGCAGGGCAGGGTTGCGGGATAATTTGAGGAGGCGGATGTTATGGGGAATGCAGTAATGGAAATTATGGAGAAACGCAAGTCTGTGCGGACTTATGAGACCACACCAATTGATACAGCAGCCCATGCCTCCATTATGGAGTATCTGGATAAGGAAGAGAATTTGCGCGGTCCTTTTGGCGGGATATCAGGGATTGAATGGATCTGGGCCAAAGGCGGGGCGGGGGAAGGCAAGGGCATGAAGCTGGGCGCTTACGGGATCATTGTGAATCCGCAGGCTTATCTGGTAGGCTCCGTGCGTAACGGGAAGCTGGCACTGCTGGAGTTCGGATATACCTTCCAGAAGCTGATTCTTTTTGCGACCGGGCTGGGTCTTGGAACCTGCTGGATTGGCGGAACCTTTAACCGCAAATCCTTTACCCGTGAGCTGGAGCTTGCCGAAGGGGAGATTATTCCCTGCATTACGCCGCTCGGCTACGCGCGGGAGAAGCAGCGGCTGCTGGATACCACGATGCGGTATGTGGTCAGAGCCGACAATAAGAAGCCTTGGCAGGAGCTCTTCTGTGACGGTGATTTCAGCAAACGGCTGACACCGGAAGCCGCCGGGAAGCTGGCCGTCCCCATCGAGATGGTCCGGATCGGCCCGTCAGCCTCCAACAAGCAGCCATGGAGACTTGTCTTGTCTCCAGACCGGCAGCAGTTGCATTTCTACTTGGAGCATACGCCTAATTATAGCGGCAATAAGCTCGGGTTCCAGATGCAGCGGATTGATATCGGCATTGCCGCCTGCAATTTCGAGCTGGCCTGCCGCGAGCTGGATATTGCAGGCACCTGGACCATTAATGATCCGGGAATAGAAGCCGGCAGTCCGAATACAGAATACATGCTCAGCTATACACTTAGCTGATCCGGGCAACCCACCACAGCAGGCCTGCTGCCGTCAGGATACCTAGCGCAACCCATGTATCGCGCTTGTTCCAGGCCAGCTGATAGACAGGAGTCCGCTGCTTGGCGGGATCATACCCGCGCGATTCAACGGCTGTAGCCAGCTCGTCGCCCATGCCCAGGACAAGGATCAGCAGGGGTACGATGATCAGGGTAATCTGCCGCGGGGACCAGCGCGCCAGTCCGCGGGCCCTCCTGCCGCGCGAGCTTAGCGCCAGCTGCAGCTGTGTCAGCTTGCCGAGAATCCAGGGCACGAACTGCAGCGTCACGGACACAGCCAGCGACCAGTTGCGGGTCCGGATTCCAAGATGTCTCAGCGGAGCAATTCCCCATTCCAGCCCTTCACGCAGCGGAGCGCCGGTAGTGGTCTCTGTGAACAGAAACCCGAGGACGATCAGCAGCAGAAACCGCAGCACGCTGATCCCTCCGCGCTGAAGTCCCGCAGAACTGAAGCCGAGCGGACCCATACTGAAGCCGGGCGAGTTCCAGCTGAGCCCGGACAGCAGCCAGAGAAACAGGAACATGAGGAGGAACGGGCGGAAGAAGCGGAAGGCTCTCCGCCAGGAAATTCCGGCCGAAACCGTGAGTCCGGCCAGCAGGCTTGCAGCCAGCAGCAGCGGGAGGAAGGTGTCCATCCCCAGCACGGTCAGTGAACCGAGAATCATCCCCAGCCATTTGACCCGGGGATCCAGTCCCTGCCAGCGTAACCGGCCAGGGGCTTGTTTGATTGATAAGTGGTCAGATGTTGCGGGCTCCCCGTAAAGTCCCTGAGGAATCATTGAAGCCAGGGCCTCGCTTGCCGGGCCTGGCGTGGCGGCAGATAGATCCGGTGCAGCTCCGCTTGCCGGGTCTGGTGTGGCGGCGGATAGATCCGGTGCAGCTCCGCTTGCCGGGCCTGGTGTAGCGGCAGATAGAGCTGGTGCGTCTCCGCTTGCCGGGCCTATTGTGGCGGCAGATAGAGCTGGTGCGTCTCCGCTTGCCGGTGGAGATTCCGTCACGCTTCTTCTCCATTCGCTGGGCTCCTTGTGGGCGGCCGCAGGAATGCTGACAGACTGCGGAACGGGCAGAGGCTGCTTATCCAGTCCGGCGAGCAGCTCCTCCAGATTGTCCGGCAATGCTTCAAGCCAGCCGCGTTCTACAAGCCTGCGGCCTATCGAGGCATAAGCCGGAGGCGTAAGTCCGGCGGCTCGCAGCAGTCCGGGATCCGCTGTCAGTGCCGCAGCAGGGCCATCATAATGGACCGCGCCCTGCTTCATCACGATCACCCCGTCGGCAACCGGCAGAAAGCTGTCCAGATCATGCGTGCCGATGATCAGAGTCAGGCCGCTCTGCCGCAGCTCCTGCACCATTTCCAGCAGCGACTGTGCCGCCTGCGGGTCCAGTCCTGCGGTCGGCTCATCGAGAATGAGAAGCCCGGGCCGGGAGGCTATGGCTCCGGCAATACAGACCCGGCGCTTCTCGCCTCCGCTAAGCAGGAAAGGGGAACGTCCGGCGAACTCATCATAAGGCAGCCCGGTCCGCGCGAGGGCGCTGCGGATGATGCCGTCCCGCTGCACCTTAGGCACACCGCGCTGCGTCAGGCCGTATTCGATATCCTTATGGATGCTGTCTGCGAACAGCTGGGTCTCCGGCTGCTGAAATACCATAGCGACAGCCTCCCCGGCCTTGTGGTCCGCAGGCTTCGTATCCTCATGAATGATATTGCCGGATGCCGGATGCTCCAGCCCGGCGAGCAGGCGCAGCAGAGTGGACTTGCCGCTTCCGTTAACTCCGCAGAGCACGGTCAGTGTGCCTGAGGGGATATTCAGGGAGATATCCTGCACGGCGTACTTGCCGTTGTAATGGAAGGAGAGATGCTCTGCCTGAATCCTCATAGCATCGCCTCCAGCTGCAGCTCGGTCAGCGGGAGCAGATGAAGCGGCCAGTTCTGTCTCTGCAGCAGTCTCCCGATGCGGACCACGGGCGATGGAACCCATCCGAGCGCATCCGGCAGGCCGGAGGCGTAGAACAGGGTGCGCGGATCACCGTCATAGAGCAGCCGGCCATCGCCCATAACGGCAATGCGCGGGCTCTCGGCCAGCTCCTCCATCCGCTGCGTGACCCAGAGCACGGTTGTGCCGCTCCTCCATAACTGGCGGGCCAGCTCTAGAATATCCTGCCTTCCCGCCGGGTCCAGCATGGAAGTGGCCTCATCGAAGATGATCATGCCGGCATCCAGGGCAAGGCAGCAGCCGACAGCCAGGCGCTGGCGTTCTCCGCCGGACAGACTGGCGACATCTGCTTCTGCTTTGTGGGCCAGTCCTACCTGCTGCAGAATATCATGGATTCGCGTAACCATCAGAATCCGGTCCAGCCCGCGGTTCTCCAGCCCGAAAGCGATGTCCTCGAAGGGCGTAGAGCCCACCGTCTGTGCCTCGGGATTCTGAAATACAAGCTGGACCTGCTGCTTCACGTCCGCGCGGTTCTGAGGCGAGCGCAGATCCAGCCCGGCGACGGACAGACTGCCTCCTGACGGGGGAATCAGCCCGTTGAAGATGCGGACCAGCGATGTTTTGCCGCAGCCGTTGGCTCCTGTGAGTGCAACCCATTCTCCCCGTCCAATATGGATACTAATCCCTTGCAGAACCGGGCGCCTGTGCTGGCCATCCCGTAAAGACAAGGTCAAATTATGCGCCCTGATCATCCTCATGCCCGCTTTCCTTACAGCTCTAGTCAACAATCGCTCCCCATTATAACAAAGATTTGAGGATTGATGTATCCGGAGGGGGATGATATAGTGATCCTAAAAAAAGGGGGTACTCCCGGCAATGAAGAAATGGACGACCCGCGGCCTGATATTCAGTGCACTATTCGCCGCAGTTATGATCGCTCTGAGTTATTTAAAGATCTCTCTGCCTTTTTCTACTGTACCTATTACAATGCAGACCCTGGCTGTCATGCTGGCCGGTTCTATTCTGGGGGCACGCTATGGCACGCTCGCCGTACTGATCGTGATCGGACTTGCTGCTGCGGGCTTCCCGGTGATGGGCGGAAGCGGCGGACTCGCGGTGCTGGTTGGCCCGACCGCAGGCTATATATTCTCCTGGCCGTTCGTAGCCTGGCTGATCGGCTTCTTCGCCCAGCGTATAAAGCAGGATAAATATACTTTCGTGAAGCTGCTTGCGGCTAACTTTATTTTTGGTGCGCTGCTTGTCTATCCTGGCGGCGTATGGTGGCTGGCCCACTCAACCGGCATGGACTCGCTGACCAAGGCGTTAACTGCAGGTATGTGGCCGTTCATTCCGGGCGACCTGACCAAGGCAGTGCTGTGCTCTGCCGTAGTGACGGCTGTGTGGAAGGTGTATCCGATCGACCGTATTTTAAATAGTGATTCCGGCGTCTGGGCAGACGGAGAGAAGTCAACCGTCATTCGTTAGCTGGCTGTGGTTAGTTGAGGCTGCTAGTTGGCTGGCTGAGGTAGCGAATGGTTGGCTGAGGCTGGCTAGTGGCTGACTGAGGTGGCGAATGGCTGGCTAAGGTGGCTAATGGCTGGCTAAGGTGGCGAACGGCTGGCTGAGGTGGCGAATGGCTAGCTGAGGTGGCGAATGGCTGGCTGAGATGGCGAATGGCTGGCTAATGGCTGGCTGCATGGAGCAAAGAGGCGATTTCGCTGCCGTATGGCAGGGAGTCGCCTCTTTTATTGTTATTTAGAAAATTATGATATCCGTCTGTAGTGTATAGAACGTGCATGATGTCCTGGTTACGTTTCTTTGGAGCTTGGAGCCAATCCGGTTGAAGGACAAATTTGTTCTTGTATCAGGAATTCCACCGAATCCCCCGGAAGTCGGCAGCACGGTGAAATCAAAGGGATAAATCCCTCTAATTCCGCTGAAAGTGGGCTGTATGGTGAAATTAAAGGGATAAATCCCTCTAATTCCGCTGAAAGTGGGCTGTATGGTGAAATTAAAGGGATAAATCCCTCTAATTCCGTTGAAAGTGGGCTGTATGGTGAAATCAAAGGGATAAATCCCTCTAATTCCGCTGAAAGTAGGCTGTATGGTGAAATTAAAGGGATAAATCCCTCTAATCATACCTGGACGTTGACCAAAGGAGGAAGTGAAGAGCAAAAGTGCCCCTGATTTCACCGCCTGTCCTCGTCCGTCAGCCTACCGCCCGCCCCGCCTGTCCTCGCCCGCCCGCCGCCAGCCCGCCCCCGGCTGTCCTCGTCTGCCCGTCGCCCGCTCGCCGACTATCCTCGCCAGTCCACCGCCCGCCCCGGCTGTCCACCGCCCACCGCCAGTCCACCGCCCGCCCGGAGTCCAATGCTCACTCTTTCACGCAATCGTCCTCCGGCTCCGGATCGGGCAGAGCCCAGACCGAGACGCTTCCGCCATTCACCGGGAATACTGCCCAGCCGTCTTCTCCGATGGTGACAGTCTCCTGGCGGTTGCCGGTCAGATCCTCCCATACTTCCCCGCCGCGCGCTTCGCCGGCGAACATCCGCTTCTCCCCGTTGTCCCCGTTCGAGATCACTACGGCGCAGCCGGAGCCTTCGATCTCCGGAACACCGCGCCGCACCCAGCCGATGGTGTTGGGATGGTCGAAGTAATCATCCTGGTCGCCGTAGGCCTTGTTGTAACGGGCACAGAGCAGAGGATCGATGGCGTCCTTCTTGCCCTCCACCGGCGCCGGGCCACCGATACCGTAATAATCGCCGTAGAAGACAACGGGGTATCCGTCCCTCCGCAGTAGAATCAGGGCATAGGCACTCTGCTTGAACCAGTCGCCGACCCATGATTCCAGCGCCTCATGTGGCTGGGAGTCATGGTTGTCGACGAAGGTGACGGCATTGGCCGGATGCGTCTGGACCAGCGTATCGTCAAAGATATGCGTCAGATCGAAGTCCCTGCCCGCCAGCGCAGCCGAGTAGAGCTTGTAATGCAGCGATACATCGAACAGATCGATCTGATAGTCAACGGTGTTCAGGAATTCGCGGCAGGCCTCCAGATTGGAGTTCCAGAATTCGCCGACAATGTAGAAGTCTTCGCCGCGTTTCTTTTTCATCTCCGCCGCAAATTCTTTAACGAACTCATGGTTGATATGCTTAATGGCATCCAGGCGGTAGCCGCTGCACTGAAGGGTGTCGACCAGCCATTTGCCCCAGTTCAGCATTTCGTTCTTCACGTCTTCATTACTGTAATCAATATTGGCGAACATCAGATAGTCGTAATTGCCGAATTCATCATCCACATTCTGATTCCAGCCTTTATTCGTACCATCGATCCGGAATACGCCGTTCCGGCTTGCCTTGGCATCGAAATCGGTGCCGTTGAAGTGGGTGTGGTTCCATTTGAAGCTGGAGTACTCATCCCCGCGCCCCGGAAAATCAAACTTGGTCCAGCCTTCAATCTCAAACGGCTGGGAGATATCCTTATTGCGGTCGTTAGGATCGACCTCAATGACCTCAAACACCTCTGTCTCATCTGCCCCGGCCTTATGGTTCATGACCAGATCCACGTAGACCGCGATGCCGTTCTTCAGACATTCGGCAATCGCGTCGACCAGTTCCTGCTTGGTTCCGTATTTCGTGCGTACGGCACCCTTTTGATCAAATTCGCCCAGATCGTATAGATCATAGACTCCATAACCGGTATCTTCCGGAGAGACCGCCTTGGTTACGGGAGGGACCCATACGGAATCAATTCCCGCCGCCTTCAGGTCAGGGGCCATTTGGGCAAGGCGTTTCCAGTGTTCTCCGTCTGCGGCAACATGCCATTCAAAAAATTGCATCATAGTATGGTTTCTCTTCATTCCTGGTAGCCTCCTTAAGGGTTGTGAAACGAATGGAACAATTCTTGGGTCTGTTGCTTCAGCAAGGAGTAGAAGAGATTTATGTAGACCTCCGAACCTCAGGTGAATAAGTCCAGCTGGCGCGGGGCCAAACCGCCGTCAATCCCAAGCAGGGACTGCAGCTCCTGCGCATTGGGGGTGGCATCACCGGCGGAATTATTATTAAAGACTACATAGATATCACGGCAGCTCTGCGTAAGTGTAAGCAGACGGTTCTTCCATTCCACCAGTTCTTCGGTGCTGTAACGGTACAGATAGCGCAGCTTGCGCCAATCGGGATGACTGCTCTGATTCCAGCCTCCGGTATTGCGGCCGTGCAGCCGTACATAGGTGATGTCCGGCGTGGTAGCGACCGGTACAATCGGGATCGAGCCTGAACCCGCCTGCGGCTCATCGGCTATGGTATGAATCCAACCCTCCTGCTCCAGGAACTGCAGGGTTCTGCTGCGCAGCTCAGGACTGTACCAGGAATCGTTGCGGAACTCGATGGCGGAGGGCACATCCAGCATTCTTTCCTTAGCCTCACGCAGGAATTCCACATTGTCCTTGGTGCAGTCGAACCAGGGCGGGAACTGGAACAGCGTCATGGCCAGCTTGCCTGCCGAACGCACAGGGGCAATGGAGGTATGGAAGGCGCGGTACATCTCCTCCGGCGTATCGTAATAATTTTTTTTATCACGGAGATGTCCGGTCATCCCCTGGTAAGCCTTCACAATGAACTTGAACTGCTCCGGCGTCTGGTTAACCCACTTCACATAATTCTTGACCGGCTGCACGGCATAGAAAGAACTGTCGATCTCCACAATGGAAAAATAAGCGCTATACGCAGGAAGCCGGTCGGCAGGTTTGATTTTGCCGTACAGCTCCTCGTGGTCTCCGAAGCCGGTAAGCCCGATCTTAATCATAGAACGCCCTCCTTGTATCAGTCTGCTCTATGCCAGTTTCAACACTGGCTATCTCTTATTAAACTGAAAACCCGTCAAGGCAAACAAGGGCATTTGATTAAAAGCTGAAACTCAGGCAACATGAAGATAGGATTTGGAACAGAATACCGTGAATGAAAAACTGCCAATGGTGCTGTTATCACCAAAAGAGGAAGAGGATATACTCCGGCAGAATGCCTTTTATTCTGCTTACCCTACCCTTTAAGGTATAGCAATAGAAAGGAAGTTGTGTATGGAACATAAGTTTCAGGAGCTAAGTCCGCATATTCTTATCATGCATGCGGAGCATGACACGGACCGCCCGATCCTGGCGGCCGTCTCCGGCTCACGCCGGACACTGCTGATGGATGCGGGGAATTCCCCCTCCCATGCGGAGCTGTTCCGGGAAGAGCTGGCAAGAAGGGGCTGGCGTCAGCCGGATCTGCTGGCCTTGACGCACTGGCATTGGGACCATACCTTCGGGATGACAGCCTGGAACGTCCCTGTGATTGCCCATGAAGAAACAGCGCTAGTACTTAACCGGCTCGTAGGGCTGGGCGGAAGTGATGAAGAGCTGGAAGGCCTTGTGCAGGAGGGGACAATCAGTGAGGAGAGTGTAGCGCATATCCGCCTGGAATATGGCTCCCCGCGGGTAATCACCGTGGATACGCCTGATATTATATTTAGCGGAAGCATTACTGTAGATCTGGGCGGAGTCACTTGTGAGCTAAGCCATGTGGGCGGTGATCATTCAGCCGATTCCTGCGTCCTGCATGTTATAGAAGATAAAGTTCTTTTCCTGGGAGATGCCCTGGGACCGTCCGTATATGGCGGGCCGCGCCGCTACAGCAGTACCGGTTTCCTTAAGCTGCTGGAGCGTATCTACGGCTATAAGGCGGCCCTGCTTGTAGAATCACATGGAGTACCAATGACGGAACAGGAATTCCGTGCAGACCTGGTACCTTGGGAACGTCTTGCCCGGATTGTAGATGTCTTCGGGGATAACCGCGAGCGGGTGCTGCTGGAGCTGAAGACGTATCTTCAGCTGGAAGAGCTGCCGCCGGGCTTATTGCGGAGCGTGGAATATTTCCTGGAGGGCGCAAGGTGATACTCCGCAGCCGAAGCCGAGACTAGTCCCAAAAAGCAACCACCCGTTTCAGCCTCTCCAAGTCATGCGGATTAAGCTTCAATGTTGAAGACGGCACACCTGTACCGCAGTAAATAGACGGATAGTACGAATCTGCCGTTCATGATGGAGGATTTCAAACCCACATGCTGGGCCTCTAATATTTCTGTTAACTTATCCACGACATTACATCCCCTTTGGTACCCGATAAGAATTTTCCCAAAAACAACACTACCCCCGTGCTCAGGATTCTGTCCGGGCATGGGGGTAGTTGTACTGTTATGAAATTATACCGGCTTGAAATGCGTGATCGCAGAGCCGCTGGACAGATGAACGGCATTGCGGCCGTTCCGCTTGGAGGTGTAGAGTGCATGATCGGCTTCGGAGAGCAGCTCCTCCAGCGATATATTACTGCGGAAGGCTTCCACCACGCCGAAGCTTGCCGTTACATTAATGGACCCTGACAGCGTGTAGAAAGCGCTGCGCTCGATATCCCCGCGGATTTGCTCCGAGATGACCGCCGCCTGCTTCAAGGGAGTATCCGGCAGACATAAGACGAATTCCTCGCCTCCATAACGTCCGAAGATATCCTCTTCCCGCACATGCCGGCTGCATACACCCACTACATGCTGCAATGCCATATCGCCATATTGGTGTCCGTACCGGTCATTGATGCTTTTGAAGAAATCGATATCCAGCAGGATGATCGAAAAGGGGGCGGAGCGTTCGGCCGCTTCCTCCAGCAAGCCCCGGCTCAGTTCCATGAAATGCGTCCGGTTATATATACCGGTAAGGCTGTCGATGGTGGCCAGCTGCAGGAGCTTCTCCTGGAGCAGTGTCCGTTCAGTGACATCGATCAGCATAATCATCCGTCCGGCCAGATGCCCGTCATGCTTCTGCACAGGGGAGGAGCGGATCTGGTAAAAACGGACATCCTCCCCCATATTCCAGACGAGCTCCTGCTCCTCGCTGTCCCCGGGATTGGAATTCATCACATAATCGACAGCTTCCTTGCCGGCGGGAAGGAACAGCTGGGCCAGCGGCCTGCCGATTGCGGAGGCATCGAGATCCTGCAGCATCTCGGCTGCGGCCCGGTTGTAATCAACAAGCTTGTCCGAGAGGTCCATGACCAGCACGCCGTCCCGCATGCTCTCGAACAGATTCTCGCGGGCAATAGGTGCGGCGGTAAGCATGCCCCGGGAGAGAATAGCCCATATATACAGGGTGGACGTTACACTCATAATTACGGGCACGGGGTCCATTCCATACGGAGTTGCATCCATCAGGTAGAGGAATGCGCCCAGTGCGGGCAGGAACTGCCCGATGAAAATAATCACCATCTGCCGGAGATACACCCGCTTCATCCGGTTCCAGCGCCAGAGAATAAGGCACATGCCCGCCAGCATGCAGCCGAAGGTCAGACTGCCTTGCACAATATACCAGGGGCCCATGACGATATCGATCAGCGGTGTAGGGGCACCTTCCCGGAAATGCATGGATTGATAGAACAGGTGGTGGTACTCGTTGGTCCATACGAGCACGGTAGAGATTACGGGCACCGAATACAGGACGGTCAGCAGTTTTTTGGAAATCAGACGCTCCAGACCTACGAAGTGCATAATCATTAGCATGCTGGAGGGGGCGATATAGGGCATACCGAGGTACTCCACCTTAACCCACAACGCGATTTCCTGCATGGTGCTGCCGGAGAGCTCCAGCGCGAACCCGAAGGTATATATCGCCGAAGCGGCTGAGCTTACAATGAAAGCTTTTAGACCGGAAAAATCTGTCTTCCTATAATAGGCAAACAGCGCCAGCAATCCGCTCAGCACACCTGAGATAGAGACGATGACTATATAGTTGGAAATCATGGATTCCATGGGTAGCGCCTCCATGTGTAGGAATAGGCTTTGAACATTGGCTAAAGGTCTCCTATAGAAGAGTAGATATAGTTAAATGATATCACACATCTGCATAGATAACAGTTGGCAGGAATCCGGCAACAGAGGGTGAGAATACATACTAACTTTATCGGCACAATTCCAGATTATTAACAATGCAAACGGGCTCCTGGACAAAATGACGGAATTTCTCAGCGTCCATTTTACGATTTGTCTAATGTGGGTCTGCAGAGCAAAGTGTAAGATGTTAGTTAATCGAACATGTAAAGAGAAAAAGGCGTTTTTTCACAACATATGTGTTATGTTATTTAACATATAATAGTTCAGGGATGAAGGGGGAGCTGGAAATGTCATTAGTAGCGACGAAAATTCCTGAAATACAGCTGGAGAGCGTCGAGATGCGTTATAAGACGGAAACGGCTGACGTGCTTGCGCTGCATCAGGTAAGCCTTGATATTGCCAAAGGAGAGTTCGTGTCCCTGCTGGGACCTTCCGGATGCGGTAAAACCACACTGCTGAGACTGATGGCAGATCTTATAACACCAACAGCCGGAAATATCATGGTGGCCGGAAAGACGGCGAAGGAAGCGCGGCTGGCACAAAAGTATGGGATTGTCTTTCAGAGTCCGGTGCTGTATGACTGGCGGAAGGTCAAACATAATATTACGCTGCCACTGGAGCTGATGGGCGTTAAGAAATCGGTCCGCGAGGATAAAGCGCTGGAACTGCTGGATCTCGTGGGGTTGCAGGGGTTTGCTGATAAATATCCCTGGCAGCTGAGCGGAGGGATGCAGCAGCGCGTAGCCATCGCCAGAGCACTCTCGATGGAGCCGGAAATTCTGCTCATGGATGAACCCTTCTCTGCGCTGGACGAATTTACCCGCGAACGCCTGAATGAAGAGCTTCTCTCCGTCTGGAGCAAGGTCCAGAGCACGATTGTATTCGTCACCCACAGCATTCCTGAATCCATCTTCCTGTCAGACAGAGTATTCGTACTATCCCCGCATCCGGGAAGACTGTCTGCGATTGTTGATATTCCGCTGCCGCGCCCGCGGACGGCGGAGATGAGAAACAGTCCTGAGTTTTTTGAACTGATCGCCCGCATCCGCGACAGCTTCGAAGGGGTGTAGGCATGAAGCAGAACAGTGCGTTTATGCGGGAGCGCGTGCTGCCGCTATTCGTCTGGATCTTTGGTTTGCTGGTGGTCTGGGAGGCTGTCTCATGGTGGCTGCTGAATGTAGCGAAGACACCGCTCGCCCAGTCTAAGCTGCCTTATGTCCATGAAGTGGCCGCAACCCTCTGGAAGTATAGCGGGACGCTCCTGCAAGAGGGCGGGGCCACCTTCGGCAATGCCGGTGTCGGATTTCTGATCGGAGCGCTGGCCGGGGTCATTCTGGCAGTGCTGATGAGCCTGTCGAAGACAATAGAACAGCTTGCCTTCCCCTATGCCATTGCTTCGCAGATGATTCCAATCCTTGGCCTGGCGCCGATTATCTACGGCATTGTACGCGACGAGCAGGTGTCGCGGATTATTATATCCGGGTATATCACCTTTTTCCCGGTGGCGCTTAACATGCTGCGCGGACTGCGCAGTGTGGATCTATCCGCGCTGGAGCTGATGCATTCCTATGCTGCTAAGCCTTGGGCAGTCTATTGGAAGCTGCGTTTCCCCGCAGCGCTGCCGGGTCTGTTCAGCGGCCTGAAGATTGCTGCACCGCTGGCTGTAACAGGCGCTATTCTCGTTGAGCTGATGGGTGCGCAGCATGGCATCGGTGTAATTATGCTCCGCAATCTCTACTATGGCCCTTCCCATACGTATATGTTCTGGTCCACCGTACTGGTCGGCGCCCTGCTCGGCATGGCAAGCTACTGGCTGATGAGCCTGGCCGAACGTCTGGTGGCGCCTTGGCAGCCGGAATTCCGTCCCAAAGGAGGGAGCCGCTGATGGCAAGCAATTCTGTACGCGATATCCCATTCATTACTTCTGCCGGCACGGAGGCGGGTTCTGCTCCAATCCCGGCATCTAACAACGGAATTTCATCAGAACCAGGGAAGCAAAAGAATCCCCGCCGTCCCTTGCGGCGGCTGAATCCCGGAATCATCCTTCCCCTCCTGGCCGGGCTGATATTCCTGGTGTTGTGGGAATATCAAGTGTTTCACCGAATCTTCGATTTGAAGAAATATCAGCTGCCGTTGCCCTCGGCCATAGCGGAAGCTATGCGGGACAACTTCAGCCTGCTGCTCTCTTACACCGGATATACCCTCACTGAAGCCGTCCTTGGCATGCTGATCGGTTCAGCCTGCGGCTTCCTCATTGCGCTGGCCGCAACGGCCTGGCCCCGCTGGGGCGGGGGCAGCCTGACCATGGTTGCTGCGCTGAATGCCGTGCCGATCGTGGCGCTTGCCCCGATCATGAACCTGTGGTTTGGTGACGGCATCGGCTCACGGGCCGCTATTGTTACCGCAACCACGATGGCAGCCATGGCCATCAATGCCTACAAGGGTATGGCGGCTGTTGATCCGCTGGCCCTTGACCTGATGCATTCCTATGCAGCGGGCAAACCGGCAGTATTCCGCTATCTGCGGATTCAGAACAGCCTGCCCTATGTATTCACTGCGCTGAAGATCAACGCTACGGCGAGTATGATCGGAGCCATTGTCGGGGAGTTCTTCTTCTCCTCGCGGGGACTGGGCTATCTGCTCTCCAACTCCATTAAGGTGGCCAAAATGCCGCTGGGCTGGTCCTGCATTGTGCTGGCAGCCATTGCCGGAGTCATCTTTTACCTGGCCGTTGAACGGCTGGAGAAGGCATTCATCAAATGGCATCCCTCCCAGCGTGCGTAACACTTGCAACAACCGTAACACCCTGTACCTGTTACATCCGGCTTCTGCGCTGACGGGATATAGAGAAGCTGTCAACGCATGACCGTATGCATAGAGCATCACGATGGCAACCATGCTGTGTTTGGCCGGATTACAAAACTCAATTTGGTAGGGGGAGTTGCTGAGATGAACGGTAAAAAAAGCAAATTTCGTGGCGGGTTAATGATGGCGGCGGTTATTATGATGATTTCACTACTGGCAGGCTGCGGCGGCAACAACAATAATGCTCCTGCGGCAGAGGCGACAGCGGGCAATACGGCTGCGGCTTCGCCGGAAGCGGCGGCAACCACAGAACCGGCGGCTGATCCGGTTACCGTGAAGCTGCAGCTCAAGTGGGTTCCGCAGGCGCAGTTCGCCGGCTACTTCTTAGCCCAGGACAAAGGTTACTATGCCAAAGAAGGGCTGAAGGTTGAGATTCTGCCCGGCGGTCCGGATATCGTGCCGGAGCAGCAGGTGGCGGGCGGTTCGGCGGATATCGGCGTAGACTGGGTGGCGAGTCTGCTGACCAGCCAGGAGCAGGAAATGCCGCTGGTGCAGATCGCCCAGATCTTCCAGAAGAGCGGCCTGGTGCTGGTATCCAAGAAGGATGCGGGTATCGCTACACCGGCTGACCTGAAGGGCAAGAAGGTCGGCAACTGGATGGGCGGTAACGAGTTCGAAATTCTGGCCCTCTTTGATAAATACAAACTGGATTCTAATAAGGATCTGAACTTCACCAAGCAGGGCTTCACCATGGACCAGTTCCTCGGCGGTG
This sequence comes from Paenibacillus sp. FSL H8-0259, assembly GCF_037963255.1. Lineage (NCBI taxonomy): Bacteria > Bacillati > Bacillota > Bacilli > Caryophanales > Paenibacillaceae > Paenibacillus > Paenibacillus sp. FSL H8-0259. The sequence continues at coordinate 7,857,439 of NZ_CP150147.1, read as the reverse complement.
AGATCGATGCGGCATCGGCCATGACCTACAACGAATATCAGGTGGTGCTGGAATCAGGCATCAAGGCAGAGGATTTGAGCGTAATCGACATGAATGACGAGGGTGTGGCGATGCTCGAAGACAACCTGTTCGCCAACAAGGAATGGCTGGATGCCAATAAAGAAACGGCAGCCAAATTCGTCCGTGCTTCCCTCAAGGGCTGGGCAGATGCGATTGCCGATCCTGAAGCGGCTGTTGACAGTGTAATGAAGCTTGCGGAAGAAGGCAGCACGTCCCGCGAGCATCAGCTGACGATGATGACTGAAGTTGCCAAGCTGATTCAGCCGGAGGGCTTCGATGCTTCCAAGATGGGTTATACGGATGCAGCGGCATTCCAGCAGACAGCCGATATTGCGCTCAAATTCGGTGTAATCAAGACGGCATCTGATGTGAATGCAGCCTATACGAACGAAATTGTCGAGATGGCGGCAAAATAACCAATTTCCTTCTATATATAGTGAGTTTAAGAATCAGCAGGGCATCATTCTTAAGTTCAGCTTATATAGCTATAATAGATGGCCGCCCGGGCACGGCGGTCATCTATTAAACAGCCCAGAATATGGAAAGAGGTGCAGACTATGTCTCTGCTCGTGGGGCAGGCCGGTAAAGTGAAGAACTATGTGAATGGTGCTTGGGTGGAATCCTCATCCGGGCAGGAAGAGGAGGTGTTCAATCCGGCAACGGGCGAAGTGATTGCTTATGTGCCGATCTCCAGCCGTGCTGAGCTGAACGTTGCCGTACAGGCAGCCTCAGAGGCCTATGCATCGTGGAAAAGAGTAGCTGTACCGCGCCGGGCGCGCTATTTCTTCCAGTACCAGCAGCTGCTGGTGCAGCACTGGAATGAGCTGGCGGAGCTGATCACGCTGGAGAACGGCAAAAGCCTGGAGGAAGCGCTGGGCGAGGTACAGCGCGGTATTGAATGTGTGGAATTTGCCGCCGGCATTCCCACACTGATGATGGGCAGCCAGCTGCCGGATATCGCTACAGGTGTGGAATCCGGGATGTACCGCTACCCGCTGGGGGTAATCGGCGGCATCGCCCCGTTCAACTTCCCGATGATGGTGCCCTGCTGGATGTTCCCGCTGGCGATTGCCTGCGGCAATACCTTTGTGCTGAAGCCCTCCGAGCGGACGCCGCTCTTGGTGGGCCGGCTGGCAGAGCTGTTCGCTGAGGCGGGGTTTCCGCCGGGGGTACTGAATGTGGTGCATGGCGCACATGAGGTCGTGAATGGTCTGCTGGAACATGAAGAGGTGAAGGCGATTTCCTTCGTCGGCTCACAGCCGGTGGCGGAATATGTATATAAGCAGGGTACGGCGCACGGCAAGCGGGTCCAGGCGCTGGCCGGAGCCAAGAACCATTCGATCGTGCTGCCTGATGCGGATCTCGACAACGCAGTGAAGAATATCATTTCCGCCGCCTTCGGCTCAGCGGGTGAGCGCTGTATGGCCTGCTCGGTGGTCGCGGTGCATGAGACAATCGCGGACGAACTGGTGAACCGTCTGAAGGAGGCGGCCGACGGACTGAAGATCGGGGACGGCAAGGAAGACGGCGTGTTCCTGGGGCCGGTCATCCGGCAGTCGAACAAGGACCGGACGATTGCCTACATCGAGACAGGGCTTGCCGAGCAGGCGGAATTGGTGCGGGACGGCAGGAAGGATGCGGCTGCTGCTGCTGGCAGCGGCTATTTCATCGGCCCGACGATCTTTGACCATGTGCAGACGGGCATGGCGATCTGGCGTGATGAAATCTTCGCGCCCCTGCTGTCTGTAGTGCGGGTTAAGGACCTGGCGGAGGCGATAGCCGTCACGAATGAGTCGCCTTTTGCCAATGGGGCCTGTATCTATACGGACAGCGCCAAGGCGATCCGCGAGTTCCGCGAAGAGATCGATGCCGGGATGCTGGGGGTTAATCTGGGTGTACCGGCCCCGATGGCATTCTTCCCGTTCTCAGGCTACAAGAAGTCGTTCTATGGCGATCTGCATGCCAATGGCCGCGACGGCGTTGAATTCTACACCCGCAAGAAAATGGTCACCGCGCGTTATTAGTTGATTCATACAAATATCAAATGGGATTCCGAGAGGAGAGAGTGTCGTGCAGAGCCTGGGCAAAGAAAGCGAGCAGTTGCTCAAGAAGGATCAGCAGTATTTATGGCATAATATTACACCATACAGCGAGCAGAACCCGCCGATGATAGCCGCATCCGCAAGCGGTTCATGGGTTACCGATATTGATGGCAACAAATTTCTGGACGGGATGTCCGGGCTATGGTGTGTGAATGTCGGGTACGGTCGTAAGGAGCTGGCGGAAGCGGCGTACAATCAGCTGCTGACCCTGCCGTATTTCCCGCTGACACAGAGTCATATGCCGGCGATCGCCCTGGCGGAGAAGCTGAACGAATGGCTGGAGGACGATTATGTCATCTTCTTCTCCAACAGCGGCTCGGAAGCCAATGAAGCCGCCTTCAAAATCGCCCGCCAGTACCAGCAGCAGACCGGCCAGCCTTACCGTCATAAATTCATTGCCCGCTACCGCGGATATCACGGAAGCTCGATGGGCTCCCTGTCGGCGACCGGCCAGGCGCAGCGCAAATACAAATATGAACCGCTGGGCGGCGGATTCCTGCATGTGGCTCCGCCTGACAGCTACCGCCGTCCTGAAGGCATGACGGAAGAAGCGTTTAACCTCCAGTGTGCGCAGGCTATTGAGGACATGATCATCTGGGAGGGCGTGGAGTCGGTCGCGGCGGTGATTATGGAGCCGGTCATTACCGGCGGCGGCGTCATTGTGCCGCATCAGGTCTACCTGGACCGGGTGCAGGAGATTTGCAACACCCACGGCGTGCTGCTGATCATCGATGAGGTGATCTGCGGCTTCGGGCGGTCCGGCCGCAAGTTCGGCCACCACAACTTCGGTATCAAGCCGGATATTGTCACGATGGCTAAGGGGCTGACGAGTGCCTATCTGCCATTGTCGGCCACAGCGGTGCGCAAGGAGATCTATGAAGCCTTCAAGGATAACAGCGATGACTACGGCCACTTCCGTCATGTTAATACCTTCGGCGGCAATCCGGCTGCCTGTGCACTTGCGCTAAGTAATCTGGAGATTCTGGAGCAGGAGAATCTGGTGGAGCGCGCCGCCATTCTGGGCTCAAGGCTGGCCGATGAATTCGCTAGTCTTCTGGATCATAAGCTGGTAGGCGATATCCGCAGCTTCGGGCTGGTGCTTGGCATCGAGCTGGTAGCGGATAAAGCCACCAAACAGCCTGCTGACCTCAGCATCGTCAAGGGTATTATCGCGGAATGCAAATCCAAGGGGCTGATCATCGGCAAGAACGGGGATACGGTAGCGGGCTTCAATAATGTCCTCACGTTCGCTCCTCCTTTATCCTCCACCGATGAGGATATTCAGTTCATTATCGACACCTTCAAAGCTGTGCTGAACGGGAGCTGGGCAGACTGAACTTCTCCGGGTACAGGAACTGGTAAGCCCGCAGGGCCACTTGAATGGAGATCCGGTTCTCCGGAAGCATGAAGTCCTCGCCGAGCAGCTCGGTGATTTTGTCCAGCCGGTAGTAGAGGGATTGCCGTACAATGAACAGATTCCGCGCGGCAATCTGCTTCGAGCCGTCATGGTCGAGGTAGACGCGCAGTGTCAGCATCAGCTCGCTGCCCTTGGCCTCATCGTGGTCGATCAGCGGGCCGAGATAGCTGCGGATGAAATTCTCCAGCGTCTTGCCGTCGTTCAGGCTCAGCAGCAGCTGGAAGACGCCAAGCTCTTCATAGAACAGAATGGACTTCTGGTAACAAGAATAGAGAGACAGCGCTTGTACGGCTTCCTGGTATCCGGCATGGGCATGTTTCAGACCTCTATGGGACTTGCTGACTCCGGTAACGAGCTGCAGGTCCTTCAGCTTCTCATCCGAGCGGATATGCTGCAGGGAATCGAGCGCCTGCTGCAGACGCAGCTTGCCGGGCAGCTTGGACTGGATATCCAGCGCAATGACAGTCAGCCGGTTATTCTTCAGCGTAATCAGCGGGCGCAGGGAGTACTTCTCGAAGATCGAGCGCAGAATGAGCGAGAGATGGAAGGTGATCGATTCCCAGTCATTCTCCGAGCTGTTCCATTTGACGTCACGCGGGTTCTCAATCTCGATCAGGCATACGCGGTACGGCAGCTCGTTAACCACGTTGAAGTCGGGTCCGACCAGCCCTTTGAGGCGGTTATCATCCTGGCCGCGGCCGCTAACGAGCTCATCCACCCACAGATTCTCGGAGAAAAGCTTGCGTTCCTCCATATACCGCGTGCGCAGCAGCTCCTGGGCGATCGACAGGGAGGCGGAATCCAGCAGCAGGCAGTCGAATTCCTGCGGCTTGTGATTGCAGACCATTAGGATATAGGCCCAGGTCTGGTCCAAGGCTCCGACTGGCTTCAGGGCAATGGTCTTATGGCCATACTCACGGATATGCGGTGCGGCATCCGGTTGAACGCCCTCCATTTCTTCACTGAAGGCCTCGAAGAAACTCAGCAGCGGCTGCTGCTCCTCGGGCGGCAGGGCCGGGAAGAACAGGGGTTTACCCTGAAGCTGCATATAGACAATCTGTGTGCGGGTGCTTTTGCATAGTAACTGCAATACCTTAAGGGTCCCCTGGGAGGTCAGCGTCAGACGGTGGAATTCGCGGGAGATGCTCTCCAGCTCCTGCAGCATGCGGTGATGGCGGTTGATGATGAGGGAATGCAGATCGAGTGTGATATCAACAAAACGCACAGTGCGGGTAAACTGTATCAGCGGGAAGTCGTGGTGGTTAGCCAGATCAATCATTTCCTGCGGAATCGAGCTGAAATACGCTCCAAGCTCAATGCATAAACATGCGGCGTTCTTATCGATCAAATTCTGCATAAAAGATAATGAAGCGGCTAAATCAGAGCTTGCGCTCATCCCGGTGGTCAGAATCATCTCTTCTCCGTGAATCAGGCTGTCGAAGCTTGAGCTCTCCAGCACATGCACCCAGCGGACCGCCCGGTTCAGGCCGTTTCTTCCTCCAATCAGCTCCGCTTCCGCAAACAGCGGTCTCTTCAGCGCATCGCGGATCGTAAATACAAGTTCCCAATCCATAAGCTTCCCCCTCGTTGAACGTATGCCTTGCAGCCCGCCTGCGCGGCTTCTCCATTCTCAGCACATTCCCACAGGTAAAAAATAGACTTTTGAAATTAGACAATGTGTCTAATGTAACGAAAAATCGAATTGGCTATAGTTTGAATATAGAATGTCAGGAAATATGACTCAATATTGAATATGAATCAGTGTTGATGTTGGCTTAGAGTTCATTTTACTACAATAATCCTGATAAGTAAGTAAAATATTAAGGCAATCATCGTAATAATGTTATATTATATAACACAAACCTGATTCGAAAGCGGAAGCTATCATACAGAAGGAGGGATAACCGATGGAGCAGGCTTCACCGTTAACGTTCACACCTGATATGTTCATGCGCAATTTTGCCGAGGCTGAGCCGGGACTTACCCGCAAAGGTGCAATCGAGGAATCCAACCGCTGTCTGTATTGTTATGATGCCCCTTGTATCAAGGCCTGTCCGACCAGCATTAATATCCCTTCCTTCATCAAAAGAATCGCCACCGATAACCTCAAGGGTTCGGCGCAGACGATTATGGATTCCAATCCGGTAGGCGCCAGCTGCGCCCGCGTATGCCCTACCGAAGAGCTGTGCGAGGGTGCCTGTGTCCTGAATGACGCTTCGGCGCCGATTCAGATTGGCCTGCTGCAGCGTTACGCTACTGACTGGGCGATCAGCAGCGGAGTTCAGTTATTCAAGGCTGGCAGTCCCAACGGCAAAAAAGTTGCCGTGATCGGCGGCGGACCGGCAGGGCTGTCTGCAGCCAGAGAGCTGGCGCGGGAAGGCTTCCAGGTGGTGATCTATGAAGCGAAGCAGCTGGCAGGAGGCCTCGATACGCATGGGATCGTATCTTTCCGGCTGCCGCAGTCTATCTCCCTGTGGGAAGTAGAGCAGGTAGAGAAGCTGGGTGTAGAGATCCGCACCGGAATGAAGGTCGGAGTGGATATCTCTGTAGAAGAGCTGAAGGCCGGATATGACGCTATTGTGCTGGCTGCAGGCATGGGCTATGTCCCTCCGCTGGGCATCGAGGGCGAGAAGCTGTCCGGTGTCTATGATGCGATAGAGCTGGTGGAAACCACGAAGACCGGGATTCCTACCCTGGAGCTGATGGGCCGGCGCGTTGCTGTCATTGGCGCAGGCAACACGGCGATCGATGCGGCTACCTGCTCCGTGCGGCTTGGCGCAGCGAACGTGAAGATGGTCTACCGGCGGACCCGTACGGAGATGACGGCCTATGACTTCGAATATGAATTCGCCAAGCAGGAAGGCGTGGAGTTCAGCTGGCTGACCCTGCCGAAGCGGATTGTCGGGGACGAGCTTGGCAATGTTACCGGGCTGGAATGCGTGCAGATGAAGCTGACGGGCGAGACCGGTCCGGACGGCCGCCTTGCTCCGATGCCGGTGGAGGGCTCCGAATTCATCCTGCCCGTGGACGCGGTAGTTGTGGCGATCGGGCAGAAGCGGCGGATTGACCTCATTGAAGCGCTGGGCCTGGAGCATCACCGGGGTGTAGTGAAGATTGACGGGGCAACCGGGCGTACCTCTGATCCGCAGATCTATGCTGCCGGTGATATCGTCTTCGGTTCCGGTGCAGGTGAAGCGATGGTTGTCTCCGCCGCCCAGCAGGGCAAGGAGGCCGCCTATGCGATTGTGAAGCAAATGTCGGGCCATCAGGACAGTGTGGTTGGCTCTGCGGTATAGATTTCATAAGACAGGGAGGGAAATCAATGGCAGATCTCAGTATTGATTTTGCAGGAATCAAGTCACCGAATCCGTTCTGGCTGGCCTCTGCGCCGCCTACCAATACAGGTTATCAGGTGCAGCGTGCATTCGAAGCGGGCTGGGGCGGCGCGGTGTGGAAAACGCTGGGCGAGCCGGTCATTAACACCTCCTCGCGGTTTGCCGCCGTTCATTTTAACGGGCAGCGTGTAGCGGGCTTCAACAATATCGAGCTCATTACCGACCGTCCGCTGGAGGTTAACCTCAAGGAAATCTATGAGACGAAGAAGAGATTCCCGAACAATACGATTATCGCTTCGCTGATGGTTGAGCCCAAGCAGGAGAAATGGCATGAAATCGTCAAGCGCGTCGAAGCGGTCGGTGTAGACGGCCTTGAGCTCAACTTCGGCTGTCCGCACGGGATGGCCGAGCGCGGAATGGGCGCAGCCTCCGGCCAGCAGCCCGATCTGGTGCAGGCCCAGACCACCTGGGTCAAGGAAGTGGCGACAACACCGGTCATTGTGAAGCTGACGCCGAATATCACCGACATTACGGTCGTAGCCCGGCATGCCGTCAAGGGCGGCGCGGATGCGATCAGCCTGATCAATACGATCAACAGCCTGGCCGGAGTGGATATTCACAGCTGGAACACGATCCCGAATGTCGGCGGACAGGGTGCGCACGGCGGCTACTGCGGTCCGGCAGTGAAGCCGATTGCCCTCAGCATGGTGGCGGAATGTGCCCGTGACCGTGCGGTTGGTGTTCCGATTTCCGGAATCGGCGGCATCTCCACCTGGCAGGATGTCGTAGAGTTCATGTTGATGGGCTCCACCGGCATTCAGGTCTGTACGGCGGTTATGCATCATGGCTTCCGGATTGTGGAGGAGATGATCGACGGCCTGAATAATTACCTGGATGAGAAAGGGCTGGCTTCCGTCATGGAACTGATCGGCAAGTCGGTGCCCAAGTATTCCAACTGGGGCGATCTCGACCTCAACTATACAGTGGTTGCGCGGATTAACGAGGATAACTGCATCAACTGCAATAAATGCCATATCGCCTGCGAGGACGCTTCGCATCAATGTATCGACATGCTTACGAATGCCGAAGGCAAGGCGATTCTGCAGGTGCGTGAGGAAGACTGTGTAGGCTGTAATCTGTGTTCGATTGTCTGCCCGGCGGAAGGTGCCATTGATATGGTTGCACTGGATAGCGGAGCGGCCCCGATGACCTGGAATCAGCGTAATCAGGTCATTAGCGGATTAAACGGTTCTTATTCGGAAGTGGAGGTGGGTTAAGATGAAGAAGATCATCAAGAACGGCATTATCGTCACAGCAGCGGATACTTATACAGGGGATGTCCTGATTGAAGATGGGATCATCACCGGAATTGGCCTGAACCTTGAAGCGCCGGGAGCCGAGATTGTCGACGCTTCCGGCTGTTACGTATTTCCGGGGGGGATTGACCCGCATACGCATCTGGATATGCCTTTTGGCGGTACCGTCACTGCTGATGATTTCGAGACCGGCACGATGGCCGCTGCCTATGGCGGAACCACAACGGTTATCGACTTCTGCCTGACCACCAAGGGCCAGCCGCTGCAGCAGGCGGTAGACACCTGGCATGACAAGTCGCAGGATAAGGCAGTCATTGACTACAGCTTTCACCTGATGGTCTCGGAGCTTAACGACAAGGTGCTTGGCGAGCTGCCGCAGATTATTGAGAAGGAAGGCATCACTTCGCTGAAGGTGTTCATGGCTTATAAGAACACGTTCCAGGCCGATGATGGCGTGCTGTACAAGACGCTGCAGGCGGCCAAGCGTGAAGGCGCACTCGTTATGGTGCATGCCGAGAACGGCGATGTGATCGAGTATCTGGTCGACCAGGCGCTGGCTGCCGGCAACACCGATCCGATCTATCACGCGCTGACCCGGCCTCCCGAGCTGGAGGGCGAGGCCACCGGCCGGGCTGCATATTTAACCGGGCTGACGGATTCGCAGCTCTATGTAGTGCATGTGACCTGCGCCGAAGCCGCCTGGAAGATCGCGGAAGCCCGCAAGAAAGGGCTGCGCGTCTACGGTGAGACCTGCCCGCAGTATCTGGTGCTGGACCAGTCAGCGCTTGAGAAGCCGGACTTCGAGGGGGCAAAGTATGTCTGGTCTCCTCCGCTGCGCGAGCAGTGGAATCAGGACGTATTATGGGATGCGCTGTGGAGCGGCACGCTGCAGACGATAGGTTCTGATCAGTGCTCTTTTAACTTCAAGGGACAGAAGGATCTGGGACTGGGTGATTTCTCGAAGATTCCGAACGGCGGGCCAACCATCGAAGACCGGTTCAGCGTACTCTACTCTGAAGGTGTGCAGAAGGGCCGCATTTCACTTAACAAGTTCGTGGATATTATCTCCACCTCCAGTGCCAAGCTGTTCGGCCTGTTCCCGCAAAAAGGCACAATCGCTGTAGGCAGTGACGCAGATATCGTCATCTTCGATCCTGCGGTAGAAAGAACGCTCTCCGCTGAGACTCATCATATGAATGTGGATTATAATGCTTTTGAAGGTATGCAGATTAAGGGGGAGCCGGTGTCTGTGCTTAGCCGCGGAGAATTCGTTATCCGCGACAAGGCGTTCGTCGGTACAGCCGGTGCGGGCAAATATTTGCACCGCAAGCGTTTCGAGGCGGAAGCGCCCCGTCCGGCCCAGGCGGAAATCAGCGGAGGAGTGATCTGAGATGTCGGCATTCGACGAGTTCGACCAAGAGCGGCAGGCGATTGACAGCCTCCTGCTGCAGGGATATACGGTTACCGGCATCTTCGAGGATCTGGACGGCGCGAAGGTCCGATTTATCCGCAGGGAGCCGGCCGGAGAACCGGTAGAGCTGCTGCTGCTTACAGCAGATGCGCGCAAGCATGTGACGACGCTGATCTTTGGCGGCAGCAAGCCGGCGGCTCCGATTGAAACCCATACGTAAATCAGCAATACGGATAGAGAGCTGCGACCTTAGGATCGCGGCTTTTTGCCAATATTATCGTGGCGGTAGTTCCGGCATTCTAAATATAAAGACAGCCGGATCACTCCTGAACATGGGCTGACCGGCTGTTCTGCTGTAACTATTCGTATCTGTATTCCTGTCGCAGGATAGACATGATCTGCAGCGATTCGAAGCCTTCCTCAGTCCGTACACACTCGCGTAAGGTGCCTTCCAGTTTAAAGCCGGCCCCTTCATAGACATGCTGTGCTCTGGCGTTATAATCTTTGACGTCCAGCCACAGCCGGTGAGTATCTGTATGGGTGAAGACCCAGTTGGTCAGCAGCTTCAGTGTCATTGTTCCATAGCCGCAGCCCTTGGTCTGAATGACAATCCGCTGGATACAGACCGTGAGATTACGGTCCTGAATTCCTGTAAGGATCACGTAACCGGCCCGTTCCCCGGCTGAGTCTTGAACAATCAGGTGCATAATATCTCCGTCATCCAAAGCTGCTGTGTGCTGATCCCTGCTCCACTGGCCGATGAACCGGCGGTTTAGCTCAGCCCCCTCGGCATCCAGGACAAAGTCGAGATCTTCCAGGGTTGTTGCCCGTAACTTTATAAGTTCTGAATGCAGCATAACAATCCACCTGCTTCCTGAGTATGTATACAGCTATAGTACAGGAAGGAGAGACGGCTGCCAATCTGCAGTGTAATATGAAGCTGGATCTGGATTTGAGGGGTACTCCGCTATGCCAGACGGTTGGTTGACTCCGGGGATGAGAAGACAGATACGGACGGGGAACTGGTAATTTCAACAGGGGCTGGAGTGATCTCTGTAACATCGGGCGAGTATAGATAAAAGCTGTTGCCTGCTTCAGAGGTTCGGATTCTGGTGAATTCATTAGCAAGACTGATGGTCGAGGAGGATGCAAGTGTCTGTTCTCTGACCCGCAGCTTAAAGGTTACCAGCGTCTGGTCTACAGCCGGAATGCAGCTTAGTTTATTGGCCGCTTCGACCTGAATATCGATTCCGCGCATAGTGGTGTTCATTCCGAGATAGATGCTGCCGTCAACCGGGTTCTGGAAGTTGAACTGAAAGATATTATTCACTTCATCGCCGGGAGTATAGTCTGCATCCATATAGACAGACTGCTGCGTGTATTCAGCGTTGTCGAATACCTGACTGTCATATTGCACAATGAAGTTGAAATAGCTGTAGCCTTGGTCATTGGGAGCGAAATCCCGCAAAAGGACCTGTACCGTTACTTCATCACCGGGTAAATAGGAGCTTTTATCCGTGGTAACTTCTACGGACATCGCAGGAGCCGTACTATCTACAGTAACCTCACGAATCATCGACATCATAAGCGGCAGCAATCGGGTAGTTTTGACAACTTTTTTGAATCCGGTCCATGTATTCATTCTTCAACCTCCGTAGCTCTAATCATGCATCCTGTGCCTGAATCAACCTGTGTAAGAACAATGGTAACAATTGTCACTGATAAAACGCTGATAAACGTCGAACTATGACATAAAATATCGAATCGATGAGCACAAAATATACATATTTGCGCTAAAAAGCAGCCCGGGCAGGAGGAAGGAAGCCGGAGCTGCTTTTTTAGTGTGCTTTAATCTTTGAACATGCTTCAGCACTTATTTACCCAGGCGCTGATAGACCTCCATGAACCATTCCGGCAGGTCATCGCCCGTCTCGGCTTTGTAGGAGTCCCTGAATTCGGTGAATTTTCGCTGCGCCCTCAGAGGCTTGCCGATTTCATAATAAATGGAGATCAATTGCAGGGCATAACTCTCATCCAGCGGCTCCAGCTCGGCCAGGCGTACGGCGTAATCTTCAGCTTCATAATGACGTCCGGACTGTATCAGCTCCAGGGTAAGCTGCTCCAGCAGCTTAAGATAGATCCGGCGGTATTTGTCGCGGGAGGCATACACCCAGAGGCTGTCCAGCGATTGCAGCAGATCCCCTGTGTACTGGGCGGCAGCAACACGCATCTCCTCCGGCTGATTGTTCTGCAGTGCAAGCGTGGCTGCCTCCATGAATCTTTCGGTATCGCCTTCGATCCCCCTGGATTCCAGCCGGTAGTTTTCCCTGTCGAAGGTCAGCTCAATACTGTCCCCCAGCGCAGCCTTCTTTAAGGTTTTGCGGATCTGATAGACAGTGGTGTGCAGATATTGCTTGCCCTTCTCATAGTTCCATTGCGGAAACACATCATTCAGAATTACACTTACGCTGCCCTGTCTGTGAATCCATAGATAGGCGAATAATTCCTCCGCCTTATGAGTGCTCCATTTCACGGCGCCCTGCGGACCGGTCAGCTCATAACCGCCAAGAAGCCGGAAGGCCGTTTCCGCACTTCTTGTCCCGGTGGCGCCGGGCAGCATACGCTTGGAGAGTATCTTGTTCCACGTCTTGAGCAGGCGCGGGGGGTCTACGGGCTTCAGCAGATAATCCACCGCCGACAGCTCAAAGGCTTCAACGGCATAATTCCGGTACGCTGTCACGAATACGATATCCGTGTCCGGTGAGAAGGGCAGCAGCTTCTCGGCAAAAGCCAAGCCGGACAGCTCAGGCATCTGGATGTCCAGAAATAGAATGTCGGGCTTATGTTCTACGGCAGCCGTAAAAGCTTCGCGCGGATTATCATACACAAGAACAGAGGAAATGCCGTCACACTGAAGCAGCAGCTCACGCATCTGCTCCAGCGCCGGCCATTCGTCATCAATAACCATTACAGATATACTCAGGAGACCTCATCCTTCCATGGGATTGTTATAAGTACCTCGATGCCCCCGTTGCTCCCGCGTGTAATGACAAGCGGATAGCCGAACTGTGTCAGCAGCCGGCGGTTGATATTCCGCAGGCCGATTCCGGTGCCTTCTCCATGTGGAGAACGGTAGCCCTCGTTCATCCAGGAGGAGAGCTGCTCATCGCTCATTCCCTTACCGTTATCGGTGACGGTGATTAGGATGGCATTACCCTCCTGTCTTGTGGAGAGGATTACGGTCCCTCCATCAATCTTCTCCATCAGTCCGTGGCGGACGGCATTCTCCACGATCGGCTGCACAATCAGCGGCGGCAATGAAAATTCACTGACTTCAATATTATATTGGGCATTAAGCCGCTTCCCGAAACGGGCCTGCTCCAGTGACAGATAAGCCTCAATCAGTTCAAGCTCCTTCTCAAACGGAATCGCCGTTTCCTGATTGCTGAAATCGAAGCTGCCGCGCAGAAAATGGCTCAAATCGTACAGCAAATGCCGGGTTTTCTCATTGTCGCGTGTGCTCATCCAGATGATCGTATTAATGGCATTGTAGAGAAAATGCGGTTTGATCTGCGCGCGCAGCATAGCGATCTCCGAGCTTAGCCGGTCGGATACCGATCGTCTCAGCTGTACCAGGGTATTGACGCGTCCCTTGAGATCGCTCCAGGCATAAGGCTTATGAATGAAGTCGTTAGCTCCGGCACGGAAGGCCGCCTCATTGAAGTGAAGCTGCTGTCCGGCTGTGGCCATCAGGATCGGCAGATCCAGAGGTGTGTAAGTCTGGCGGATCATTCTGCACAGCTCAAGGCCCGACATTCCCGGCATCATGACATCGATGATGCAGAGGTCGAAATCACGGTCCTCTGCAAGCAGGGCCAGTGCGTCCTTACCGCTGCCCATACTGGAGATCGTATAATTCTCCAGCGACAGCAGGTTGGTCAGCGCCTTCAGATTGGCATAATCGTCATCCACAATCAGAATGCGGGGAGCATAGGGGCCTGCCTGTGCGGTGGAGTGCGTTACTGGAGCGGTTCTGTACTTCCATTCTTCATCCACAGCTTCAGGAGGCGCCTTCACCGTCGTAAGCAGCAGCTGGCGGTCTTCCGGCTCCTCCGTAACGGCAGCGTCAGCCTGCCCGGCGGGGAGTGTGAAGGTGAAGCTGCTTCCGCGGCCAAGCGTGGAGGACACGGTGATCCTTCCCCCATGCAATTCCACAAGCTTGCGGGTAATGGCCAGACCCAGACCGAGTCCGCCAGTCTCCAGCGAATCGGCTTCGTTAACCTGCTCATAATCACGGAAGATGCTCTCCAGCTGTTCCTGGGGAATGCCCCGGCCGGTATCGGTGACCGTAACCGATATGGAATCATCCAGCTGAACGGCCTCAATAATCACGCTGCCGCGATCGGTGAATTTCAGTGCATTGTCCATCAGGTTGTAGAGGATCTGCATCAGCCGCTGCTCATCGGCCTGGACCAGGAACGCACCCGGCGGAATGCGGTTCTTGATGCGGATCTCGCCGTTCTTGTTCAGAAACTGGAAGACTTCAATTACAATTTCTGCAACGCCCTGGATATCCACAGCACCCCAGTGCAGGGTGATGCGCTGCCGCTTGATCTGTTCATAATCAAGGATATCCCTGACCAGGAAGGCCAGCCGTCTTCCGGTTCCGAGGATCAGCCGCATATCCTCTCGCTGTGAAGGGGTTAGCGGCCCGCCGGCACCCTCATACATAGACAGTGAGATATTGATGATAGCATTCAGCGGTGTACGCAGCTCAATTGAAGTCTTGAGCAGGAACTCATCCTTGTCCCGGTCCTTGCGTTCGAGCTGAAGGGAGAGCTGCTTGATCGTCTGATAGGCATGCGCATGGCGTGCCGACAGGAAGAGTCCCTCGGCAAGGATGAAGATCGGGCCGGACACCGGCGGAATGGCATAGAACCCCGTGCCCAGGAACAGATTGCCTGCCAGGGAGAAGGTGAACATAATCGCCGCAATCACACCGATCAGCAAGTAATAGGAGCCGATCTCACGCCGCCAGGTTGCCTTGGCCATAACATAGAAGGTATAGCAGACCGAAATGAAGCTGAAGACCAGCAATATACTTGCGATCCGTGAGTAAATCAGGATCGTACTCATCAGTACAATAATGCAGAAGCCGAGCGAATATACGAAGGTGATCCGCCGGAAGAGCCGGGAATAGAGTGCGGGAAACAGGGAATAAGTATAGCTGGATACGAAGTAGAACCCGATTACGCCGGACATGACCTGTAATTTGCTGAAGGCTTCATAGGAAATGGAAGGAAGGTATTGGAACAATAGCTTCTCGCTGTGCGTTAGCATATAAAGAGCGATGGTGAAGCAATACATAGCCAGCTGCAGTGAAGAGTTGTCCTCTTTGCGCTGGAATCCCTGTCCCAGAAAGTAGAAGCTGATAAAAGCAAAACCGGCCACCAGCAAAATATCGTAGGTACTGTTCCGCTGGTCTATGGCCCCTATGGATGAAGGCGTACCGATCCGGATGGATTCCGCAATGCCGCCGTTCGCATAGGTGAAGTTGGAGGTATGAATCAGGATTTCTGCCTGACTGTCCTTGGCGCTGAAAGTAAAGGAATACGGGTTGTTGCGCGGCTCCGTGCTCTGAAGGGATACCCCCGGAAGTCCGCTTTCTCCCAGCAGCTCGCCATTCACGAATACCTGGCTGGCATTACGGATATTGTTCACCTTAAGGGCAAAGGCAGGAACTTCCGGCGGAAGCTGGAGCAGCAGGCGGTAGGTGGCATATCCGTAACGGGAGAACCCGGTAGTCTCAGTGCCCGGACCCCAGGCTCCGGGTACAGCCATATAAGCCGGAGCCTTAGCGGTACCGGGGAGTGTGTCTTGCGGGTCCAGCAGCTGTTGCCAATAGAACTCCCATTCACCGTCCAGCGGTATGACAGAGGAATCATCAAAGCTACATGCGGACAAATCTATATAACCGTTCTGCCGGCTGGAGCATTTGGAAGAGGGGGCACTCAGGAGCGGCACCAGCGCGGATGCGGCGAGCAGGCAGATGCACAGCAGGGCGAGCACTCTTTTGGCCAGCAGACTATAATCAAATGGTTTCATGAAGACCTCACTTCGGGCTGGCTGTTAATTCGACAAGATAAGAGTATATCCAGGTTCACGCCGACTCTGTTACTAGTTGATTTCATCATATCCCCGGCAGCTTATGCTTGTCTAGTCAGTTGACGTTGTAGCGTCAGGCGGACAGAAGTATTGTATAATTGAAACTCAATGCTATGTATACGGCAACTATTCCGAAATGTAATGAGGAGAGCTGAGGAAATGTTCTTTTTAGATATAATGTCATGGCTGACCGAGGAGCGGCTGCGGACTCTGCTGGAGCAGTACCGCTCGCTCGGGCCGCTGCCCGGAGTTGGACTTACCTTCATGAAATCATTCGTGCCGCCGCTGCCGACCATTGCGATTGTAGGGCTTAACGGGGCGGTATATGGGTTATGGCTTGGATTCCTGTATTCCTGGATCGGTCTTGTAGCCGGCTGTGTAACTACCTTTCTGATTATCCGTAAAATCGGCAGCCACCGCTACCTGCGCAAATGGGCGGAGCGGCCCAAGGTCGCCAAAAGCATGACATGGGTCCGCCAGAGCGGGTTCAGCTATGTTTTTCTGCTCAGTCTGTTTCCGGTAGGGCCATTTGTAGTCATTAATATGGCTGCCGGGCTTGCCGCCATGCGTCTTCGTTCCTACCTGATAGCCCTGTGCGCCGGCAAAGCCATTATGGTCTTCGCGGTCTCCTACATCGGCAATGATGTGGACCGGTTCATCCGTCATCCGGGAGAGATAGTCTACGTGCTGCTGTTTATCGGAGTGTCGCTCTGGGGGGTTAAGGCGATCGAGTCCAGATTCGCCCGGCTGGCCCGGGAACGGGAATCAAGCAGCAAACCGCTACAGAGAGAATAATTCGCGGATATCGCCCTCAGGCTCCCCTGTATCCCCGGTGTGAAGCCAGCTGTTGGTGGCAGAATTATAGCGGTAATCACTGCTCCATTCGCCGATGCGGCTGACGATGGAACGGACGGCGAAGGCCATATGCTCCACCTCCCGGTCCGTCATGATCGGGTGCAGGGACAGGCGGACCCAGCCCGGCTTCAGTGACTGGTCACCGGCGTGGATCGCCTGGATGAACGCCTGCGAATCCGCAGGGTCCAGCCCGAGCAGCTGATGGCCGTACGGGCCGGCGCAGGAGCAGCCTCCGCGCGCTTGAATGCCGAAGCGGTCATTCAGAAGCCGGACGGCGAGATTGTAGTGAATCTCCTTCAGCGTGAAGGAGATGATCCCGTGGCGCTCAGTCTGCGCGCCTGCCAGTACGGAGCAGCCAGGAATCTGCGCAAGCTCCGCGAGCAGCTTCCGGCATAGCTCCTGCTCCCGGACCACCATATATTGTCCGGGGCCGTTCATCTGATCTTTCAGTCTGATGCACAGCGCTGTGCGGATAGCCTGCAGGGAACCGGGAGTTCCTCCGTCCTCGCGTACCTCCACGTCAGCAATATAGCGCCGCCCGCCCCAGCGGTTGACCCATACCACGGTGCCGCCGCCGGGTTCATCCGGCACGCTGCCGGTGCTAAGTGCGGCATCAAACAGCAGCACTCCGCCGGTTCCGGGGCCGCCGAGGAATTTGTGCGGAGAGAAGAAGATGGCATCCAGCTTCTCCCGCGGAGATACGGGATGCATGTCAATCCGTTCATAAGGTGCGCTCGCGGCAAAATCGACAAAGCAAACCCCGCCATGCCGGTGCATGACGGCGGCAAGCTGATGGTAGGGTGTCTGGATGCCGGTGACATTGGAGCAGGCGGTGAAGGAGCCGATTTTGAAGCGGCGGTTCCGGTAGCGCAGCAGGAGCTCCTCTAACTGCTTAAGGTCAACCTGCCCGCCCGGTTCGGATGGAACGGTGACCACATCGCCGATGCCTTCCTGCCAGGGCAGCAGATTGGAATGATGCTCCATATGACTGACGAAGATAACCGGGCGCTCCTCCGGCGGACAGACGTAGTTCTGCTGCAGCCATTCCGGCAGCTTAAGGCCCATGATCCGCTGCAGCTTGTTCACCGCTCCGGTAGTACCGTTGCCGCAGAAGAGCAGCGCATCTCCGGGGCCGGCATTCACATGCTCCCGGATGATCTGCCGGGCTTCATTATAAGCCAGGGTCATCGTTAGCCCTGTAGTATTGGAATCGGTATGCGGATTGCTGACATAGGGACCGAAGCTCTCCTGCATTCTGCGCTCGATCGGCTCGTATAGCCGCCCGCTGGCGGTCCAGTCGGCATACAGCAGCGGCTGGCGGCCGTACGGGGTAGTAATCATATGACGGTTTCCTATAGTATGCTCGCGAAATGACGCGAAATGCTCCTGCAATGAAGACGGCGCCTCTGCTGCACAGGCGTGGCGGATACTCAGCACGGATAATCCCTCCAGACAATGAATCTGTTGTCGCGGATACGGAAGGGGACCGTCCTTGGAGGGATGGAGGTACCGCCCTTATATAAGGACGGCAAATCCGTTTCCGCTTGCCCTCAGTATATGCCCGCGCCCGGAATTAGGTTAAAGCCCATTTCGTACCTAATGCTGCTTAGATGAAGAGCTGAATATCGCTCTCCAGTGCGTCCTTCAGGTATGCCGCCGCGTCGATAATCTCCACTTCAGGCAGCAGCTCCTCTGGTTTGAAGCCCATAATTTCTACCGATAGCTTGCAGGCATAGAACTTGATGTTCTTTTTGCGCGCCCCTTTCAGGAAATGAATCAGCTTCGGCGCCCCCTGATCCTCAATCATCTCCTCCAGCATCAGCTTGCCTAGACCGCTGAAGTTCATCCGCGAGAGCGGCAGCTGCTCCGGCCCTTTGGGCGTGATAACATCCATCAGCTTCTCGTAGATACTCTTGTCCTCCAGCGTCATTGTGTCCGGGTCCCGGATGAGGAACAGCCCCCAGAACGAGAAGAACATCGTAACCTCTACCTCAATATCCCTTGCGGCATTCGCCAGAATCAGCCCCGCCATGGCTTTGTCATATTCTCCGCTGAACATC
Source organism: Paenibacillus sp. FSL H8-0259 (assembly GCF_037963255.1). Lineage (NCBI taxonomy): Bacteria > Bacillati > Bacillota > Bacilli > Caryophanales > Paenibacillaceae > Paenibacillus > Paenibacillus sp. FSL H8-0259. The sequence continues at coordinate 7,838,718 of NZ_CP150147.1, read as the reverse complement.
AGCAGATTTAATTTTTTACCCATTCGTTAACCCTCCATTAGTATCCATAGAATGTCATTAGTATGGTTGTACGGAGGTAAAGTATGCCTGCCCGGCGAATACAGCATACAGGCAAGGATTTTCAATATTTTGGATAAAGGCAGGGATAAGGTTGCAGGATGAACATATTTTGCTGGTAGACGACGAAAAAGGGATTCTAACGATGCTTGAACTGCTGCTCCATAAAGAGGGATTCCGGCATATTTCAACAGCAGCTTCTGGGCAAGAAGCTATGGCACTGGTCGAAGGCGCTTCCTTCGATCTCATTGTGCTGGATGTGATGCTCCCGGATACAGACGGATTCGGGCTGTGTCAGCAGATCCGCAGGTACACAACGGTCCCGGTGTTATTCCTGACTGCACGCTCGGGCGATTATGATAAATTAATGGGCCTTGGCATCGGAGGGGATGACTACATTACGAAGCCGTTCAACCCCATGGAGGTTGTGGCGAGAATCCGGGCGCAGTTGCGCCGGAAGAATCAGTACGGTGCTCCGGCGGCGCCGGCAGCGCAGGTTATGGACTTCGGTGTGTTTGCCGTGGATAAAAGCGCTGCTGTGCTGACCGTACATGGAGTGGATACCCCTTGTCCGGCGAAAGAATACGAGCTGCTGGTTTTTCTGTGCGAGCATCCCAATCAGGTGTTCACCGCGCTTCAGTTATATGAACAGGTCTGGGGACGGGCGCTGACAGGAGATGAGAAGACCGTGGTGATTCATATTTCCAGACTTAGAAAAAGACTTGGAGAAGATCCGGCAGATCCCAAATACATAGTGAATTTACGCGGCATCGGCTACAAATTCGTTCCCGCCAGGAAGGCGGCTATTCATGAAGATTAATCTGCGCCAGAGTCTTCGTCTTGTCTTATATCTCATGCTGAGTCTGCCTCTGCTTGCTCTGGTTATAAGTGGCGTTCTATTCCTTCTAACGGAGCAGATTCTGCCGCACGAGGGGCCAGAACAGGATCTCGCGGTATTGATCAGCTTGCCAGCCATCCTGTTCTGCTTCATGATCGTTGCCGGCTGGACATTAGGGAAGCCGCTGTATTACATTATCCGCAGAATTGACCTTCTGGCAGGTGGAGTATATGCCGATCCGGCGGGTGACCGGAAGATCTATTCCCGGAGATCGGTGAAGCTGAGGCGGCCGTACCGCTTGTTCAAAGAGCTGATTGTCCAGCTGCAGACATTATCTGGCACACTGGAGAACAGCAAGCAAGAGAGGAGACGTCTGGACGAGATGAGGATGGAGTGGGTCGCCGGGATCTCCCATGATCTCAAGACCCCGCTTACTTATATTAAAGGTTATTCTTCGATGATGCTGTCTCCCCAATATGATTGGACAAAGGAAGAAACCATTAAATTTCTAACAGAAATTGAACAAAAGGCCAATCATATGCAGGAGCTTATCGGTGATTTGAATTTATCCTTCCGGCTGGATGAGCAGCAGACTCCCCTGCAGCGGGAACGGACGGATTTGGTTGAATTCGTGCGGCGGATTGTGGCAGATGTGACTAATGATCCCCGTGCTGCCCGGTATAACCTGACCCTTGAAACCGCAGAGCCCCAGATTGAAGCGGAGCTGGACCCCCGGCTTCTTGGACGGGCGCTGCATAACTTAATCCTCAATGCTATTCTTCATAATCCTCCGGGCACCAGTATTAAGATTCTTATCAGGCAGGGTGTCCGGCTGGAGATTGTTATTGCAGATGATGGAGCAGGGATGAGCGAGGAGAACGTCAGCCGTTTGTTCGACAAATATTACCGCGGCACCTCCACTGATATCCTGTCGGAAGGAACCGGACTAGGCATGGCGATTGCGCGTCAGCTGGTGCTGGCACACGCAGGAGACATCAGCGTGACAAGCCGTCTTAATGAAGGAACTTCGGTCTGCGTAACGCTGCCGCTGCATAGTTAGGCTGATGTTTGTCTACCGTTTACTCCGATTTTACTTTGGAACCCTAGAATAAGAGGAACAGGGGGAATGAGTATGCTGGAGATAGAACGGGTTAGCAAGCAGTACAAGAAAGGGGTCTGGGCACTGCGGGAGATTAGCCTGCAGCTCAGGCCGGGAATTATAGGTTTGCTGGGGCCTAACGGGGCGGGCAAATCTACACTGATGAGGATTCTGGCGACCGTCTCACAACCAACAGCCGGGAAGGTCATCTGGAACGGGGCAGATATTCAGAAGAAGCCAGATGAACTTCGCCGGGTCTTGGGATATTTGCCCCAAGACTTTGGCGTATATCCCCATCTGAATCCGCTGGAGTTCCTGGAATACGCAGCCGCATTGAAAGGTCTGGGCGGCCGTCTGATGCGAAGGCGGATTATGGATATTCTGGAGCTGCTGAATCTCCAGCATTCCTTGAAGCGCCCAATCGGCAGCTTCTCCGGAGGGATGCGCCAGCGGATCGGCATTGCCCAGGCGCTGCTGAATGATCCAAGCCTGCTGATTATTGACGAACCGACCACAGGTCTGGACCCGGAAGAGCGGATGGGGTTTCGCAGCCTGCTGACAGACTTGTCCGGGGGGCGGATTATAATCCTCTCAACCCATGTAATCTCCGACGTCGAAGCTATTGCTGATCAGATTGCCATCCTATCCCGTGGGCAGCTTATGGCCTATTCTGATCCGGCTGTACTTTTAGGCAAGGTGCAAGGGAAGGTATGGTCCGTCCTCATCCCGGATGAAGAATATCAGTTAGGACGTAACGGGTGGCTGATCAGCGGTACGATCCGGCAGGAGAACGGGATGCTGGTCCGTATGGTCTCGGAGACGCAGCCGCTTCTGAATGCGGTGGAAGTAACCCCAAGTCTTGAAGAAGCTTACCTGTATGTCAGGGCCATACAGGAGGAGGGTGTAAAGTGAGGATCATCCGGACTATTTCTTATGTTGCGCGGGCGGATTTTCTTGAAAGAATCAGACAATACGCATTTCTGGTCATCCTCGGCCTAACCCTGCTGGCGGCTTACTTCTTTGTTCCTCCGGCAGAGGCTGCTTATGTCACTCTGGATCTGGACGGGTACCGGGGGATTTATAATTCAGCCTGGATCGGCGGCTCCCTAGCCATCTCCACTACACTGCTGCTGTCCCTGCTGGGTTTCTATTTGGTTAAGAACAGCATTGAGCGGGATGAGACCACCGGAGTCGGACAGATTATCGCTTCCTCCTCTGTGAAGAAGCTATATTATTTGCTCGGCAAATGGATCAGTAACTTCGCCGTTCTGTCCGTTATCACCGTAGCTGTCATGGCAGCCTCGCTAATTATGCAATGGGTCCGGGGAGAGGAACGGGCGATCGAATGGTGGCCGCTTGTATCTCCATTTCTGTTCCTGACGCTGCCTTTCATGTCTGTTGTGGCTGCTCTGGCTGTAGGGTTCGAGACAACCCGTATCCTTAAAGGGACGCTGGGCAATGTTCTCTACTTCGTTGTATATCTGCTCTTTATTGCGGGATCGGGTGTTATGCCATTCGGGCCGGATCTCATTATTTCAGCGATGCAGAAGGACCTGATGGAGTTCAGTCCGCAATCCTCCGGCTCCTATGGCATGGGAATTCTCATTCTGGAGAAGCCGCTCCGTCTGTTCGAATGGCAAGGTGTGGACTGGACGTGGCCGCTGCTGTCGCAGCAACTGTCGATTGGGCTCGCGGCCTTTATGCTGATTGCTGCAGCGTCTGTGCTGTTTCATGGGTTCAGGGAGGCAGCTTACGCTATAAGAAAACCTAAGAGGGCAGGAATGGGGCTCGCGGATGCGGATAACACAGCGTTTGATTCACACAAAGAAATTAGGCACCCTGTTTCCAGGGTGCATGTATCAATACTGCCGCCTGTAGTCATCAGGGATTCCTTCCTGACCTTAGTCCATGCAGAATGGCGCTTGATGATGAAGGGCGCTACACTAAGCTGGCTTGTCATTGCCTCCGTGCTGTTCATTCTGGGACTCGCAGTCCCTATTACCGTCTCAGCCGAGTGGATGATCTGGCCTGCCGTCTGGATCTGGCCGCTGAGGCTCTGGTCCGGACTGGGGAGCCGGGACGCACGCTGCGGGACGCAATACCTTGTAGCTTCGAGCCCGCGTTACGCCATCCGCCAGTTATCCGCGATGTGGATTTCAGGAGTTATGCTTACCTGCATTACAGGAGGAGGTATGCTCCTGCGAATGCTTCTCGAAGGAGATTGTAAACATATCCTCTATTGGGCTGCGGCGGTATTTCTGATTCCCGGTCTGGCCCTCGCATGCGGGGTATTGACCGGGACAGGCCGTACCTTTGAGCTGGTATACCTGATCATCTGGTACCTCGGTCCGTTCAGCAGAATGCCTTATCTCGATTTCCTGGGCACAAGGACTTCAGAGACTTCTGCGGAGAATCTGCTCATTACGAATATGGTCTATCTATTAATCAGCATGGGCTTGTTAACGGCTGCTTACCTCTCAAGAAGACGGCTGGACCAAGATTAATCACTACTATTAATCACGAAAAATGGAGGAAATCCGCATGAAACCCACATCATTTTCCAGACACATGACCAGAATGGCGTTAATCGGACTAGGTATCGGTCTAATAATGTTCCTACTTACCCAATCCGGAGTGTTTGAGATTCCGATTGTAGTCGGCACAACCTCATACGAGGGAATGGCCTCTTCTCTTCTGCTGCTCACCGGCTTTCCAATCCTGCTGATCCTGCTCGGTTTGATCCTTTACGGGGCACGGACAAGGTAACACCTTCAAGTGTCAGCTGAAGAACAGGCGGCTGTAATTCAGGCTGCCGTTCCCTGAACGGAAGGCACCCGGTGTCTGTCCGGTAAGCTTATGAAATACCTTAATGAAGTAACTGCCTGAGGAATAGCCGATCTGACCGGCAATGGCTTCGATGCTGTAGTCTGTTGTTCTCAGCAGCTTCACGGCATGCTCAATACGGACCCGGTTCAAATAGTCATTGGGGGTTACACCCACTGCCTTGCTGAAGGTCCGCAGCAGATGGAATTTCGAGAGGCCCAGCTTCCCGGCAAGCTGCTCCTGGCCGATCATGGAGCTGTAATTCGCTTCGATGAACCGGACGCATTCCCGGATGGCAGGCGGCCAGCCGGCCGCATCGCGCGGACCGCCGGAGGTATGCCTGCCTAGCTCCATCATGAATTGATGCAGCAGCGAGGAAGCCGAGTAGGGATCGGTAATCCGTCCGGCGTGGGCTTCACGGACGATATCGCGCAGCATGCGGACCGGCGGGCTTCCGGAATCCAGGGCCGGGGTTGCCCCGATTCTGGACTTGATATCATTCCAGAGCGGCAGCAGCGGCTCCGGCCGGAAGAGCAGGAAATAGAACTCCCACGGCTCCGTGCCGCCGGGATAATAATACCGGTGGCTGCCGGGGATCTCAGCCATGAAGGCCTGTCCGGGACCGATGCTGAAGCTCTCCCCGTCAAGCTCATAGATCCCGCTTCCCGAAACGGTGTACTGGAAGAGCAGCAGCGGACCATCACTGCGCTCCAGGCCGTTCCAGTGATAATCCGGGCTCAGCTCAACGGAATGCCCGGCTGCAAAGAGATTCAGCAGCGGCAGCCGGTCAGGCTCACTGAAGCGGAAGCCGTAGATGCCCAACGCTTTTGTACTGCTCACAGCAACTCCTCCTAAAAAAAGCCCCCATGCGGGAGCTTCAAATTCAAATATAAGAATTTATATGTTACACGCTATAAATTGTCCTTCTATTTCTCGCTGAAACGGATACCGTCCTTCAAAAGGACGGTATCCGTTTCCACTTGAAAGATTAGTGTATTATTCTCTGGTGCTGTCCTGCGGCTCTGCTGCAGACTCAGCCAGACGGGCGTTATCATAACGGCGGGCGGACAGCCAGATGCTTCCGGTAAAGAGCACGATCAGTCCAAGAATAATTCCGAAACGCCAGTCTCCTGCTTTGAAGTTCAACTGGAGAACTGTAAGTACCAATGCCACCTGGGTCCAGACGAGTGTGCGTTTGCGGAAAGCTGTAATATCTCCGGCCATCTTCGGCATGCCGCGGATAATGCGGTAGGCAAGGATGGCCAGGATCAGCGCAAATATAACGGTTCCGGCAATTTCGCCGGTAGTTAATCCATTCATGTTCTCATAATCCTTTCGGGTTAACTTCAGTCTTACCTTTATTATAACGAACGATCCTCCGTTTATGAAGCCAGCTTGCGGATTTCGTCGGCAGGCAGCGGAGGGAAGAACAGGAATCCCTGGATATGCGGGCAATCATGCTTCACCAGGAAGGCGAGCTGCTCCGGCGTCTCTACCCCTTCGGCAATCAGGTCATAGCCGAGCTGCGAGGCGACGAAGACGATGGATTTGATGATGGTCTCGTCAATGGAGCTGACTCCGATGCCGGTGATGAAGGTGCGGTCAATTTTGATTTTGTTCACGGGAAAATGCTTCAGGTAATTCAGTGAGGAATATTTCGTGCCGAAATCGTCAATAGAAACGATGATTCCGTGATCGCGCATCTGCTGCAGCAGCGGATAGTGTTCTTCCAGCAGTGCGGTACTCTCTGTAATCTCGAATTCCAGCATATCGGTATCCAGTCCGTACTGGTCAAGGACAGAGAGCAGATTCTCGATCAGATTGCGGTTGTAGAACCAGCTGTTGGAGATATTAATCGATGTCCGCAGCAGCGGCATTCCCAGGTTCCGCCACTCGCAGAGCTGGCGGCATACCTCGCGCAGCACCCAGTCGGTGAGCTGGATCATCAGACCGGCCTCTTCCACGGCGGCGATGAAGGTGCCGGGCCCGATCAGACCCTTCTCGGGATGGTTCCAGCGGATCAGCGCCTCCATACCGATCATTTTACCTGTGACGGCATTGATCTGCGGCTGATAATACAGCACGAATTCTTCCCGCTCCAGTGCAGAATGCAAATACTTAGCGATCATCGTCTTCTGCTCCAGCTTCTCGCGCAGCTCCCAGTCGAAGATGAAGAAGTTGGCGTCTTCCTGTGTCTTGGCCTGGTACATGGACATATCCGCGAATTTGAGCAGATCATCCTTATTCTTCGAATGCTCAGGGTACAGGGAGATGCCGATGCTGGTGGACAAGCTGAGATGTGCTCCGGAGATCAGCAGCGTCTGCGAGATTAATAAGCTAATCTGTTCGGCAATCACGGGGATTTGCTCACGCGGCAGGTCAGGGAAGATCATGACGAATTCATCTCCGCCGGTACGCGCGAACAGCTTGAAGGGCAGCTCACCGGATTTCAGCCGGCCGGCCAGTGTCTTAATCACCTGATCCCCTGTAGAGTGCCCAAGCGTATCATTGATTTCCTTAAACCGGTTCAAGTCGAAAAAGAACAAGGTATAAGTCTGAGTCGGGTCAGAGCATTGCAGCAGCCGCTCGAATTCATCCATGAAATAACGCCGGTTCGGAATGTCCGTCAGACTGTCGTAATGCGCGAGCTTCTCGTATAAACGCTTGGAGATGCTCAGATCACGGGTCCGGAGACTGACTACACGCTCCAGCTCACGGTTGAACCGGCTCTGATGCCATGAGACATAGAGAATGAAAGCAATTACAAGCAGGAAGGCAATATCAATCCACAGCACGCTGCGGAACAATTGCCACTTCTTATAGGAAGGCAGGGATATTCCCATCAGCCAATGCTGATTATAGGCCTGAACAGGAACGGTAAGCTGCAGGTCATCAGCATGGGATTCATTGCCAAAGAGGAACGTGTGGTCCTCGGCTGTAACATATATATTGCTGTCCTCGAGTGCAAGCTGGTTCACAATGTTATCAATCTTCACTGTAACCGAGACGATGCCCTCGAAAGAGTTGTCTTTGTAAATAGCTTGCCGGATTACCATTCCATAGCCGCCTTGGGCTAATGTACGGGGCCCGTCTACCGTAATGCCGCGGGAGCGTATCGTTTCTTGGATCATGCCGGGGGAGGCCAGGGAGGCATCCAGCAGCAGGCTTTTGCCCAGAATCGCTGTGTTGCCTTCAAGAGGGTAGAGGTAGCGGATAAGACCGTCAGGAGCGATCATAATGTTCGTGACATGGCTTGAGTTGTTGTTGTGTGCCGTTACCAGATAGTTATTAATGAGTGCGGGATCAGCATCGAAGCCGACCGTTTGAATAAAGGAACTTACGCCTTTGACAATTGCCACTCTCTCCTCAATATTTGAGGTCAGCATGACTGCCTGTGAGGACAGATCGGCCTTCTCAGCCCTGTATTCCCGGTTCACGGACAAGGAATAATAATAGAACAGCGAGAGCTGCAGGACGACTAAGAAGCCGACAATAATCGTTAAAGGCTTTTTATTAATGAAAGCCATGGATTGCCTCCGATACCCGAAAGATTAAAGCAGTAGATTTGCTATTCATAAAAAGCGGTTCCTGCACCGCAGAAAAATGTCGAGATATGTCGTAGGTGTTTCTATAGCATGTCATTTTTATCGTCTTTGCGCAAGGAAAAACCTAACAAACAGCCGTGTAAATTCAAAACGGATAAACACCTTCTGCCCCGAAGGCAGCAAGTATTTATCCGTTGCTCTTAAGATTGGAGCCCAAGTAGCTTGAGCCTGAACCTGTAATTATTTCTTGAAGATGCCCAGCGGTGCGCCGATCGGCAGGAAAGTACGTCCGAAATGAGCATTGAGCACAGATGCGCCGCAGCCGTAGAGCGATACAATTCCGATAGCCATTTCCGCAACGGCAGCCAGCTTGTGGAAGAATTCCGCAGCGACTCCGAAGGCATCCATAGAGAGGCCGAGGAACAGGAAGTCGATGAGAATGAAGATGACCAGCAGGACGCGGTTTGCTTCAACGGCGCCGAGCGTCATGAACAGGGTGAACACGAGATATCCTACAAAAACAAATCCGAGCTGCTTGGGATCAACGCCTTCTGCCAGCACCGTACCGAATACCCCGAGCTTGATCAGCCAGCTTGCGCCCATGCCGAACCAGAAGAATGCATAGGCACCAAAGGCGGTCATGCCAAAGGTGTTGTTGTGCTTGGCATCCTGAATGGATGCGAACAGCTGGGCGAAGGCTCCGAGGAAGATAGCCCATGGAATAGCGTAGCTTAGACCTGTTGTAATTTCGAGCTTTTGTGAAGAAGCGACCAAGGTGACGATAGCCAATCCGAACAAGCCGATGGCGCTGGGGTCGGCGGTGACAATTTTGACGGATTGAGTTGTTTGCGGTTGCGCTGACATAACAATTAAAGCCTCCAATTTTCATAATTGTTCGCATAGGATAACAGCACCCGGAGCGGGTGCTGTTATCAGCTTGCCTATCATATCATATACCCGGTAGCTTGCCTATAAAATTACTGCTTATTTTGACTCCGGAAAGTAATTTTTCTGCGCTAAAAAAGAATAAAGTGCCGTGACCTGAAGAGGCCTGCTAATATAGTATCCCTGCAGCTCGTCACTGCCCAGCGCGCGCAGCATGTCGAACTGCTCCTGATGCTCTATGCCCTCGGAGACGACCCGCAGCCCAAGGTTATGGCTTAGCTCAATAATCGCCTTGACGAGCACATCACCCGGCGGGGCCGGAGACATCTCGGAAACGAAGGAACGGTCAATCTTAATGACATCGACAGGGAAACGGCGCAGATAGCTTAAGGAAGAGAAGCCTGTGCCGAAATCATCAAGCGAGATCCGGAAGCCGTGGGCTCTAAGCTGCTGCAGTGACCGGAAGATGCTGTCCCCGGAGACCAGAACACTCTCTGTGATCTCCAGCTCCAGACTCGAAGCAGGCAGTTCATATTCATGAAGCAGATCGAGCAGCAGTTCGAGGAGGCCGGGCTGCATCAGCTGCAGGGCAGAGATATTAACCGCAGCGGTAACCTCCAGCCCCCGGCTGCGGAATTCACGCATATCGGAGCAGACCTGCCGCAGTACCCAGCCGCCAATGCCGACAATCGAGCCGCTGCTCTCCGCGAGCGGGATGAACTCGGCCGGTGAGATACTTCCGTAGCTCGGACTGGTCCAGCGCAGCAGCGCCTCCACCTTCGATACCTGTAAAGTGCCTGCACCAAGGATAGGCTGATAATGCACCTCGAACTCGTTCGCCACTGCGGCAGAGAGCAGCTGCTGGGCCAGGACCTTCTTGCGCCGGATGCCTGCCTCAAGATCCTCTGAATACAGAAAGATGTTATTGCGGCCTGTCTCCTTGACATGGAACATGGCCAGATCAGCCTGTTTGACCAGATAATCAGCATCTTCACCGTTCTGCGGATAAATACTGATGCCGATACTGGCCGTATTATATAGAAGATGCCCCTTAATATGGTGCGGCATGGAGAGGGCCTCCTGAATCCGCGACAGCTGCGTATGAATGCTCCCGGCATCGGGGACATCGGAGAGCAGAATGGTGAATTCATCCCCGCCAAGCCGGGAGACCACATCGTGTTTGCCGACAACCTGTGAGATCCGGAAGGCCGTCTCCTTCAAGATGGCATCCCCGAAATCATGGCCCAGAGTGTCGTTCACCGTCTTGAAATGATCCAGATCAATAAATACCAGGGCAATCTGCCGGTTGAGTCCTTTGGCCGCGGCGATGGCTTCATTCAGCTTGGCAAAAAAGAGTGAGCGGTTAGGCAGCTGGGTCAACGGGTCCAGCAGGGATTGCTGCCGCAGCTCGTCCTGCACCTGTTCCAGTGAATCGATCATCCGGTTGAATTCAACCTCCACTTCGCCGAATTCATCCCGCCCGGTGCTGGGAATCCGGATAGACAGATCCTTGCTGCTGCCAATAGCTCGGATATTTCTTACCAGTGATGACATCCGGTCCAGAATAAACCGGTTGACGAAGAGCATGCTTGCGGCAAGCAGCAGCAGCATGGAGATGAAATAGAGCATGCGGAAGGTGCTTATGGACTTCAGTCCGCTATTGTAGAGCTGCCGGGGCTCCTTCAGTGAGATGATCAGGCCCGGATCACCGAACAAATCATTCACCGCCGTATGAATCGACATCATACCGTCCGAGACCGGATGGGTCCAGGTCGGCTGGCCTCCGCTCTCCGCAAGCAGCGCAGAGGTGGCGCGGGACACGTGAATAGTGGAGAGGGTGTCCTTCCAGATATGCGAAATCTCTTCCGGGTGTAGCATTCTGCCGGCAACAGCAGTGCCAATCACCGGCTTGTCACTGCTGCTGCCGGCAATGGGCGTGAGTGTGATCAGCATAGGACCCTTATCCAGAATAACAACGCCGCTCCTGCTCTCTTCGGTTCCGGTGAAAGCAGGCAGACGGCTGTGGATCAGCTTGAAAAGAGTGAGCTGTTCCTGTGTCAGGGGGGTAACATTTCCTAATGCCAGATCGTAGGAGCCGCCATATATTGGACTGCCGTTCAAATCCAGCAGGGCGATCATATCGAAACGGTTGATTTCATAGGTGGTCTGGTCAAAGCTGCTGGGGGTGGGGGCAGTACCGCCGGATAAGGCCGGGCCGGTATTTCTTACGGATTCCATGAACCTGTAGGTTTCATCCCACACGGAGTAATTAAGAAGTCCGGTCTTCATGTCCTGCAGTTCTTCATTATAGGAAGCCACAGCTTTGGTCAAGTTGCGCTGCAGCTGCGCCTCGTCCAGCTTCTCGAAACGGTTAAGCAGAATCATGTGAAGAAGCAGGTAGGTAGCGCCTATTCCGAGCACGGCTACAAAGCCAATGAAGATAAATATTTTTTTGCGGAGTTTCATGGTGTTCCCCTTTAATATTTTAGACTTAATAGGAAATAAGTACCATCTATAATAGTGTACCACGATTAGGGAATATTTTGCAGCGTAAATCTCCCCAAAGTGTCGAAATTTGATGTATAATAATTTAATGATAATTATTATCAAATAATAATTGAAGGAGATAATCCTTGGCATGATGGAAAAATGGACGATTTTTAAGAAAGCCTCACGGTTTGGAGTTATTCCCGTTATGCTCATACCGGTTGTCCTGGGAACGGTCGGGGCATATGTATGGCAGGGAGTATTCCATCCGTTTTTGTTTGTTATAACCTTTGTCGGAGCAGCTGCGGCGCACCTATTCTCCAATATGGTGAATGATTTATGGGACTTCCGCAACGGAACCGACACGGAGGCGCATAATACACCTGAGGCCATCTCTACGAATTCCGGTTTCCTGTCCGGAGGAATGATGCGGGAGTCGCTGTTTGCGCTTCTGACCTGGGGCCTGCTGGCCGTTGCGGTCGCCTGCGGCTTACTGCTTAGCCTGTACAGCGGCTGGGAGATACTATGGTTTGTCGCCGGCGGTGCGCTGATCGCTTATTTCTATGTCGCCCCGCCGCTGCGCTTCGGCTACCGCGGCAAGGGCTACAGTGAGCTTGCGATCTTCCTTGCGTTCGGATTGATGCCTGTTCTGGGCGCCTATTTCGTTCAGACCGGGGAATTCAGCCTGAAGCCTGTCCTGCTGTCTCTGCCGATCGGGCTTCTGACAACGCTGCTGCTGTTCAACCACCACTTCCTGCACTGGAGAGCTGACCAGCAGGCCGGCAAGCGTACGCTTGTTGTAGTATGGGGCGAACGCAGGGCATTGATTTTCTCTCATGTACTGCTCTATATCTCATATGCATCCCTTATTGTTTGTGTACTGCTTGATGTACTGCCGGTGTATGCGCTGCTCGCCCTGCTGACGGCCATTGCACCGGTACATGTTTACCGCAACCTGCAGCCGCAGAATGCATCTGCCGCTTATCTGCCGCTCATGGGCGCCTCACAGCGGGCCTCTGTGCGCTGCGGGATGATCATGGCGGTGGCACTGCTCATTCAGGGACTGGTCTGAAACCGGAATTTATTACATTACAGAAAGCGGGAGAACCCATGGACAAGAACAAACCAATTAGTGAAGAAGTGCAACCGGCTGAGGTCAAACAAACCGTAATCGGAGATTTTCATACCATTCTGACTGAGGGTAAGGTCTGGAGAACCGGAGGCTTCACGCTGCCTGACGGCTCGTTCTGGGCTTACCGTGAACCGGAAGCTGTAGTGATTGTACGTAATGGATATCTGTATGTGCGGGCTCAGCTGAGCCGCCAGAACGACCATGTGCAGATTCTTGATAATGCCAAGCATATGTATTATTCGGCCCAGCCGGTAGAAGTGCCTGAAGAGGGGGAGATCAGCTTCGAGCTGCAGATCCGTGCCCGTACGCAGGGGACAGCGCCGGGTGATCTGTATGACGGGTATGTTTCGCTGAATTTGCTTGATTTCACAACAGGTGCCGCGCTCGATTTCTTCGCCGGTAACGATAAATATGCCAGTGTGTATGGAATTCTGCCGTTTCCGGGTGTAACAGTACCCGAGACCGGGGGAACCAAATACTTCTGCATTTTCACAGAGGATACCGGCTTCAAGGCGCGTGAATTCAATACTTACAAAATCACTTACCACCGGGGCAAAAACGAGGCTGTATTCTATGTGAACGGTCAAGAGGTGCGCCGCGAGCAGAATGTGCCTGTTAAATTCAACAGCTTCACTATCGCTTTGGGCATTATGACCGAGAAGGATCTGACGCCGGAGGGCAGCGTATCCGCACACGGGCAGACGGTAATCGCAGAATGGTCACCGGTGACGGTTACAACCTCTGCAAAGTAACAGTGCGCATCTAACAGATAAGGATGAATGGCCGTGAATATAAAAACCTTCTTCAAGTTTGTCGAGCTGCCAACGAAGGTAGCCAGTATGCTGCCGCTGCTGCTGGGGACACTCTATGCGTTATACCGGTTCGAGGACTTCTATATCCTGCGCTTCGCGCTGATGTTTGTATCGCTCCTCAGCTTCGATATGGCAACAACGGCGATCAACAACTATTATGATTACAAAAAAGCGGCAAAAACCCACGGCTACGGGTACGAAACCCATAATCCCGTCGTCCATTACAAGCTGAAGGAAAGCACGGTGGTGGCGACGATCGTCATTCTTCTTGTACTTGCGGCGGGCGGCGGGATCGCTCTGGTCTCCCAGACGGGACTGATTGTATTTCTGCTCGGCGGATTGTCCTTCCTGATCGGCATCCTGTATTCCTTCGGGCCGATTCCGATCTCGCGGATGCCGCTGGGGGAACTGTTCTCCGGCCTGTTCATGGGTTTCGTCATTATCTTCATCTCGGCCTACATTCACTCGGATCAGGCGGTGGTGACCCTCCTGCTTCAGGGCAACTGGATCAGTCTGCATATTAATTTCCTTGAGGTGCTGTATCTGTTCTGGTTCTCGGTGCCGGCTATCCTCGGGATTGCCGGCATCATGCTGGCTAACAACATCTGCGACATTGAGGATGATATGGATAACCGCAGGTATACGCTGCCTGTGTATATCGGACGCAAAAATGCGCTGCTGCTGTTCAAGCTGCTCTACTATGTTTCTTTTGTGGATCTGATCGTGCTGGTCCTGCTTGGCATTCATCCGGTATTGGTGCTTCTCCTCCTGCTGACACTGATTCCACTGCGCCGCAATATCGCGAGGTTCCAGCAGGAGCAGCATAAAGGTACGACCTTCATTCTGTCCGTCAAGAATTTCATGCTCATGAGCGCGGCAAGAATCATAGTGCTGGGTATAGCTGTTATATGGGTCTCCATATGGCCTGCTTAGAGATATACCCGATTCTATGATATTGTGTTTATAGGGTATACGCGGAAGAACTTATATAAGGAAGGTGTATAACTATGACACAGAAGCTTCGTTGGGGAATTATGGGCTGCGCGCAGATCGCCACAGGATCGGTAATGCCGGCCATCCAGGAGTCAGAGACCGGAGTGATTACGGCGATTGCCAGCCGGGGGCTTGAGAAGAGCAGCGCTGCTGCGGCAGAGTTCGGTATTGAGAAGGCTTATGGCAGCTATGAAGAACTGCTGGCCGATCCGGATGTCGATGCGGTCTATATTCCGCTTCCGAATCATCTGCACTATGAATGGGTGATCCGCGCGGCAGAGGCAGGCAAACATGTCCTGTGCGAGAAGCCGATTGCCCTGGACAGCCGCGAGGCAGCCGGGATGGTGGAGGCTTGCCGGAAGGCGGGAGTTCACTTGGCGGAGGCTTATATGTACCGCCATCATCCGCGGATCACTGAGCTTCAGGAGATCATAGCGGGCGGCGAGATCGGGGAGCTGCGCTCCATCCGCGGCACGTTTACCTATAACGATGCGAAGGATACTTCCAATATCCGCTTCAAGTCTGCCTGGGGAGGCGGATCGCTCTATGATGTCGGCTGCTACCCGCTCACAGCGGCGCGGCTGCTGTTCGGTGCAGAGCCGGAGGCTGTAACTGTGCAGGCGCTCTTCTCACCGGAGCATGATAATGTAGACATGATGGCCTCCGGCCTGGTTGAGTTCCCCGGCGGGCGGAGCCTGATCTTCGATTGCGGCATGTGGGCGTATAACCGCCAGCTGCTGGAGGTGCTTGGCACAGAAGGCCGGATCGAAATCCCGATGCCGTTCAACGCCAGGTTCGACGATGCACAGTTCTTCGTGTATGGCAGCAGCGGAGAGCCCCGGCAGGTGGAAGCCTTCGGAGCCAATCCTTACGTGCAGCAGGCGGATCATTTCGCCACTGCGGTCTTCAGCGGCAAGCCCTGGATCGCCGAAGAGGACCCGGTGCATAATATGAAGCTGATTGAGAGCTGCCTGGAATCTGCCCGGAAACGGGAAAGAATCAGCCTGGTGTAGCCGTCACAGGAGATAATAAGCTCCCTTCATGAATAAAATATTCTTTCAAAGAGAAACGGATACCGTCCCATGGGCGGTATCCGTTTCTGTATGTCTTTATGCTCTAGTGCAATATCAGCACTAAGGAAGTGAATTCATTCAACAAGGCAGCCATGTATGTATTCAGTTCCAAGTGGAGACTCAGTGATAGTTGTATAATGTGCAATTAAAAACAGCGAAAAGGCAGGCGTGCATCTAATAACTGTAGTCTGTACAACTAAATCTGCGAGAATGGTGAGAACCAAGGTGCACACGGCAGTTTAATTGTACGAAGTACAACTAAACCGATAATACCTTGTAAATCAGACGATTTAGTTGTACAAAGTACAATTAAGCATACCGCATATATCGTAATCGGGTCACTGCACACAAGTGTTTTTTCACTAGTTTAAATCTGACGCTATCCTATATCTGCTTGAGTACTTATATTGTGTTAAGAAGAATTTCATCCTCGTTATCGCCCCGGTTGAAGGCTTCGCGGTCGAATTCACCTTCAGAGTTGGCGACCAGCAGGGCAGTAACGGCAGTTCCGGTAGCATTGACAGCGGTACGTCCCATATCGATAAGCGCTTCTACTCCTGCAACAATGGCTATCCCCTCCAGCGGCAGGCCGAGTGCCGTTAATACGACGGTTGTTGAGATTACAGCCGGTCCGGGTACTCCTGCTACCCCGATGGAGGAGATGATACTGACCAGCACCAGTGTGACATAGTCGGTTCCGGTAAGCTGAATTCCATAGACCTGAGCCGTAAACACAGCCACAATAGCAGGCCATACGCCCCCGCATCCATTGAAGTTGACAGAGGCGCCGAGCGGAGCAACGAAGCTGGCAATCCGCGGTGAGACATGCAGACGTTTCGTAATAACCTCAAGATTCACCGGAAGTGTAGCATAGCTGCTTCTGGTGGTGAATGCAACGGTTAGCGTCGGGTAGACCTTGCGGAAGAAGCGGATAGGATTTACTTTGACCACGAGCAGCACGAGTCCGCCAAAGACCAGCACAAAGTGCAGAATCAATGCGACATAAGAGGTTACAATGACACTGCCCAGCTCCTGAAGGGTCTCCCAGCCATATCGTGCCGTAATTCCGGCAATCAGCGCGAACACGCCGTAAGGCGTTAACCGGATTACAAATTTGACTACCTGGTGCAGCACCAGGGTCAGGGATTCGATAAGATCGCGTACAGGCTTAACGGCCTCCGGTTTTTTGGAGCCGATTTTGATAATGGCCACCGCCAGGAAGATGGCGAAAATAAGCAGTGGCACAACCTTGCCGGTAGCTGCTTCATTAACGGGATTGGATGGGACGAGATCAAGAATAACCTGTGAGAATGTGGGGATTTCACGGGCGGTGAAGCCCTCCGGCACAGCCTGCTGGATGCCCTTTCCGGGATTGAACAGCAGGGCTACGGATAATCCGATGACCGAAGCAATCCCGGTTGTTCCGAGGAACCAGGCGAAGGTCTTGATTCCGATCTTGCGCAGGTATTCAAGATTTGTTAGTGAGGATATGCTATTGAGCACCAGAATGAATACGAGCGGCACAACGAGCATGCGGATCAGACTGACATAAATACTGCCGAAGGTAGTAATGGCATTGGTTTCGAATTCGAAATATTGAAAAAAGATTCCGGCCAGCAGCCCGATTCCGAGCCCGACCAGGACCCGGGTGCCGAAGCCGACCCGTTTGCGTGCCAGGAAATACAGGATGCCAAACACAAAAATAGAAACCACGAAGCCATACCAGTTTGTCTCAATGGCTGATAATAGATTGTTGTCGATGTTGTTCATTCCCGTTATAGACCCCCTAAGCCTAGTTTTTTGATGTGAATAATGAGATCAAATGTATAGACAAATTTTATGATTGTCAATGTATAAATATGTTAATTTTATTTAATCCGATAAAACAAATAGGATAAATAAAATTTTAATTGACAAGGGATGTCAGTATGAATAATATGGAACTTATCCGCAAGTCATTCAGGAATCGACTGGACTGCCAGAGATTCAACAGAAGCGCATAACCATGCGTTTTGTTGAGTCTCTTTTTTGATTCTATAGGGGGGGATGGGATACCGCTGCTGTAAGGAGAGCAATTCGTAAGAAGAATCGACTGGACCGCCAGAGATTCAATGAGCACGCAAACAGTGTGTCTTGTTGAGTCTTTTTGTGATGAGTAATTGAGTTCCCCAAAAACTGCCTAGGGCGAAATGAAAGGAAGGGTTACCTCTATGAAAAAGCTTACTATATCCGTAATTACTGCAGCCGTAGTGTTCTCAGTACTGACATATGCGGCAGTATCAGCCAAGCAGGACAACAAGGCTGAAGCAGCCGCAAAACCCCTAGTTGTGGAAGTGGCAGCTGCTGCAGGCACAATCACAAATGTTGTGGAAACCCCGGCGCCAGCTGATACTGCTGCAGCCCCTGCAGCAGAGCCTGTTAAGCCTGAAGCGGCAGCTGCTGCAACAACAGACACGGCTGAGACGGCAGCCGCGCCGATTGTTGCAGCCACGGCAGCAGCCTCTGCCGCACCGGCCTCAGTGAATTACGCACCTGAGGCCGGCAAGACGGTTGCGGCAGCATCCGCCGGGACGGCAGAGGTTGTCCAAGCCGAAGCCAAGGCGACTGCTGCTCCTGCGGCTAAAGAGACACAGCCGCAGGCTACAGCCAAGACGGCAGCCGCTGCTGTAGCTGCCCAAGCCCAAACGGCTGCGGCTCCCAAAGCCACAGCCGCTCCGCAGGCAACTGCCGCTCCGCAGACGGCATCCGCGCCGAAGACTGAGACTGTGCAACCATCTGCCGCACCAGTTAAAACGGCCGCCCCGGCTCCGGCCGCTCCAGCGCCGGCACAGGCCACCGAACAGCCCGCTCCGAAGAAGGTGACGTTCTCTACAACCGAGGTGGTCAAAGCGAGTGCAAGCGCCCCGGCCTCAGCCCCGGCTGCCAGCACATCCTCATCGCAAGCCTCCGGCAATTCCGCATCTCAAGCTGCTGATACCTCAGCCCCGGCGCCTGCTGTGAGCAATCCTGCTCCTGCCCCTGCCCCGGCTGCTGTAGAGGAAGTTTGCCCTTAAGATTTTCGCGTCTTACTAACTGACGGGCAGGCTGGTATTGCAAAGTACAGAAAAAAGATAAAGTTGAGGTGCAACTAATGAAAACACAGCAAAAACTTAATAAAATCCTCGCACCGCTGCTGGCGTCTGCTCTCCTTGTCTTGCCGGGTATCCCCGGCAAGGCGGCTGCAGAGCCAATCCTGCCAGCGGGCGGCGCTGGAGCAGTCAGCACATATAATTATTTTTATGAGAATTATCCAAAGCTGAATGACCGTAACCATGTATATAAGACGGCTACATATGAAGATATCGCCAATCTGTTTGAGAGTGAGGGTACCTATGCCGTACTGGTTGGCGGTACTTGGAGCGGGAACACACAGGCGGACATCGGATTTATCAATGAGGTTGCCAAGGAAACAGGCATTAATGTGCCGGTGATCTATAATTTTGATACCAGGCTGGACGGGGCCACTCTTGATATTGCAGACAGCAATAATCCGTATGCCTATAAATATGTGGATCTGGTCAATAAGTATTTGAAGAATCTTTCGCTGTATGACAAGGCAGACCCGCAGCACAATGTCAGTTATGTGAATGCGGCCGGCGAGACGGTTACTGCCAACAAGATTGATTCCCCATTCCTGTTCTTGTACAACAAGGATCATAAGGATGCGCAGGGCAACAGCGCGCCTGTTGTTTCTTACCTGAAGGACGGAAAGTCCTGGGAGCAATTCCTGACAGACGGCCAGCTTGACTCAGCCAAGGTTAATGATTATAAGGCCTCTGTGCGTCAGGTGTTTGAAGCAGCCTCCGCCTATAGTGTGATTAATGAGTCCGAGTATATTAAAACAGCGTTCAACCGCAACTATGCCGGAGAGAACAACGGGAATATTATTTTTACTCCGGAGGATAAGGACCTTGTGCTGGAGCATGTAACCTATCATCAGCTGCAGCAGATTTTGGCCAGTGACGGGAACTATGCACTGCTGTTCGGGGGCTCATGGTGCCCGAATACCCAGGCCATCATCAAATATATTAATGAACAGGCGATAGCCCATAACATAAGCAAGATCTATTTCTTTGATACGAAGCTTGATGCGGGTCTGACGGTAGCGGAGTCCGGCAATAACACCGGAACAAGCGGGCGGGCCAACCCTCATAATAACAATGAGCTGCAGATCAGAACGAGCAATCATCCGTATGCCAATCTGTATGTTGATCTGGTTAATACCTACCTTACCAATATCAAGACAGAGAACAATCAGGCAGCTAAGCCCTCTGTGATCAGCTATGTGAATGATCTGAACGAAACGGTCACCGGCGACAGACTTCAGGTGCCGTATCTCTTTACTTACAACAAAGATAACAAGGATGCTGCCGGAGAAAGCGCCCCTATTCTTGGGCATGTGGAGCTGATGTACTCCTGGACGAATATCCAGCCGGAGTATGTAAGCAGCGGATATTCCGATGGTGCCAGATATACTAATGCAATCCAGGCTTTAAACACGCTGTATTCCAGATTAGAGGCTGTGCCTGCAGGGCTGTATGGAAGTGCAGACGGCACCATCAGAGGAGCCAATGACCAGCTGGAATACAAGTACAAGACTGTACAGGATTCGGTCTATGAATATCAGCCGGCCGCAGGTGATACCATTTCTGGCCTGGTTCCGGGGACTTACCTGGTACGGTATAAAGCGACTACGGGTTCGCAGGGACCTATCATTAAACCTGCAGGAACCACTGTTATACCTTATGCTGCGGGAGAAGCAGTAGAGGTTGTTGTACCGCTGCCCGGAGAGCAGGCAGCCCCGGCAGGGTTGAAGGGACTCCCGCCGACCTCCGCAGCGAATACGGATGGGCAGATCAGCGGTGCAAGAGGGGCGCTGAGTACTGAGGAGCTGCAATTGCTGGAGTACAAGCTGACAACGGTAACGGAATATACGTATGCCAAGGATATACCTCCTATCCATCTTACACCTGGTAGCTATCAGGTAAGATATATTGCCCAGGAAGAGATTCCGGCAAGCCCTGAGGCGAATATTACAATTCCTGCCTTCACGGAGAGACAGGCGGCACCTGCCGGACTTACGGGAGTGAAGCCGACAACCTGGGAGAACAAGGACGGGAAGATCACAGGCACTACCGGTCAATTACAGATCAAGCTGTCCACGGTTACTGCCTATGTCTATGCGGGAGAGGGAGAAACCACGGGCTTAATCCCGGGAGTGTACGATCTGAGATATCCGGCAAAAGAAGGCTACACAGCCAGTCCGGTAGCAAAAGTGGTGGTTCCGGGCAATATTCAGGAACAGGCAGCCCCAACCGGCCTTAAAGGTGTTGCCCCAACCTCATCCGAGAATAAGAACGGAGCCATTACGGGCACCACCACAGCGCTTGAATATAAGTTGTCCACGGCCTCTGCGTACACACCGGGCCCGGACAAGGAAATTACGGGCTTGTCCGCCGGAACCTATAATGTCAGAGCAGCGGCTAAGCTCGGCTACAAGGCAAGCCCGGATACCAGTGTTGTCGTACCGGCATATGCACCGGCAACCGGTTCGAATAGTGGAGGAGGGGGCAATGGCGGCGCAGCTCCGGTTGTGCCGGTAGCTAGCGCCAGTCCGGCCCCATCCCCATCTGCTACGACATCCGGGGATACCGTAACTGTAGTGGCGGCCGCCACTGCTACAACGGATACAGCTACAGGCGTAACAACAGCTTCTATTTCTGCCGAAGCCGCTGCAGGCCTTGTGAACAGTGCCAAGGCTGCAGAAGCCGCAGGCAAGAAGGCTGTCCTGGAAATCAGCGTTGCCGCAGATGCCAATACCAAGACAGCGGAGCTCAGCATTCCACGAAGTGCATTTAATGAAGCAGCCTCTGCCACGAATGCCAGTCTTAAGATTAATATTCTGAACGTCGGGCAGATTACGTTCGATTCTACTGCTGTAGCCGGCATCAGTGCTGCTGCGGATAGCGGGGCAATACTCATTAGAATTGCCAAGGTGTCTTTAACTGAGGAAGGCAAATCAGTACTTGGAGACAGACCGGTATATGATCTGACTGTACGGGCAGGAGATAGCGAGGTGTCTGTCTTCGGCGGCGGGAAGGTGCACATCAGTCTTCCTTATACACCGCTGGCGGGTGAACAGGCACATTCTATTATCGTATATAACATCAACAAGGAAGGCGGCCTGGATGTTGTTCAGGGCAAGTACAAGGCAGCTACCGCAGCAGTCGAATTTGTGACCACTCATTTCTCGCAATATATCATTGCCTACAATAAGGTTGCATTTGCTGACATTGCTGATACTGCCTGGTACAACAATGCTGTAAGCTTCCTGGCAGCCAGAGGCATCACTTCCGGCACGGACAATAGCAGCTACAGTCCGAACGCCTTAGTAACCAGAGGACAATTCATTGTCCTGCTGCTCAAGGCCTACGGAATAGCACCGGACAGCAACGGAGCAAACTTTACAGATGCAGGAACAGCCTATTATTCCGGCTATCTGGCTGCTGCCAAGAGTCTGGGCATTGCTACGGGCTCCGGGGATAACCAGTTCAAGCCGGATAACCAGATTACACGGCAGGAGCTGTTCACCCTGCTGTACCGTGCGCTGAATGTTCTGGGTCAGCTGCCGGACTCCACGACAGATCTGGCGCTCTCCACCTACAGCGATGCGCCGCAGGTTGCCGGCTACGCACAAGAAGCTCTGCAGGCTCTGGTGCAGCGCGGTGTAGTAGAAGGTGACAACGGCAGAATTCATCCTTTGGAATTCTCCACACGGGCCGAGGCGGCACAGGTGATCTACAACCTGCTTGCCCGGTAAATGATAGGATAACATTTTCTCTAAGGGCGGCCAGAGGGCTGCTCTTAGAGAAAATATAAGAATTGATATGTTTTCTCTGCAAAGTATCTGTATCATCATCGAAGCTTAAGCCCCACTTTGTGGGGTTATTTGACGTTTACCCCTACACTGCACTTATTGCGATAACTCATAGGTAACTGGTGTTAAAATTTGCTAAAATAGGGATAACAGCTAAAACGTAATATGAAGATGATGGATGTGCATGCCGAAGGGAGAGAGGGTAGTGGGTAATACAGAAGAACCGGTCATTTCAATTGAAGGACTATGGATGAATTACAGTGACAGAATGGTGCTGCGGGGAATTGACCTGGAGGTATACCGGGGACAGATTATCGGATACATCGGACCCAATGGCGCCGGCAAAAGTACCACGGTCAAGATCATGCTGGGGCTCGTGGAGGGCTATAGCGGGTCGGTGCGTATTTTTGGCAGAGATATCTCAGACGGGGACACGGCCTACAAAAGAAGAATCGGCTATGTGCCGGAGGTGGCAGAGCTGTATGACAGCCTGTCAGCCCGGGAATATCTTACGTTTATCGGAGAGCTGTATGGCATGAAGAAGGCGGATGCTGAGCTCAAGGCGGAGAAGCTGATGGGACTGCTGAACCTGAATAAGGCCTACGATATGCGGATTGCCTCCTACTCCAAAGGGATGAAGCAGAAGGTGCTGCTGATTGCCAGCATGCTGCATGACCCGGATATTCTGTTCCTGGACGAGCCGCTCAGCGGTCTGGATGCCAACAGTGTAATGGTGGTGAAGGAGATTTTTGCAACACTTGCGGCCAGGGGCAAAACAATCTTTTATTCCTCGCATATTATGGACGTGGTGGAGAAGATCAGCAGCCGGATTATTCTGCTGGACGGGGGCGATATCGTTGCGGACGGAACCTTCGCACAGCTGCGGGAGCAGAGCCGGGAGGGCTCGCTTGAGGAGATTTTCAATCAGCTGACCGGATTTGACAAGTACAGGGATATCGCCAGTGAGTTCGTTGCTGTGATTGGAGAGGGTGCGCCGCATGCGTGATTTCTTTGTATTGAAGCTGCTGGACCGGATGCAATGGATATTTAAGGCGCTCGGAGCCGATTATGCCGTACTGCGCCGCATTCTTCAGGTTAAGCTCACGATGGACGGCCGGCGGACACCAACGATATTCTCGGGAACGCAGGAACCCAAGCTGAATATGGAAGGCTCTCCGTTCCGGGTACAGTGGCTGTATCTGCTGCTCGGGCTGATGCTGATCGCGCTGGTTGCACCTGCAGACAATTATATTCTGACCATGAGCCTGATGTTCAGCATAGTGATGTTCATGATCACAACGACGCTGATATCGGATTTCTCGACAGTCATGCTGGATTTGCGGGACAAAAACATTCTCTTCTCCAAGCCGGTGGACCGCCGGACGCTAAACATGGCCAAAAGCATACATATTCTGATCTATCTGCTCACGTTGACCCTGACCTTCACCGGCCCCTCGCTTCTGTTCTCGTTATTCCGGCACGGAGCGCTGTTCTTCTTCCTGTATGCTGCGGAGATCATCCTGATGGACGGCTTCATTCTGGTGTTTACTGCGCTGGTCTATCTGCTGATTTTAAGGTTTTTTGACGGTGAAAAGCTTAAGGACATCATCAATTATGTGCAGATTATTCTGTCAGTTGGCGTAACTGTCGGTGCTCAGCTCGTATCGCGCCTGTTCAATATCACAGAGTTCGGCCTGAATTTCACTCCTGCCTGGTGGCACTTCGCGCTGCCTCCCGTCTGGTTCGGGGCTCCGTTTGAGCTGCTGGTTGGGGGAGCGGAAGGCAGGCATCTAACTATCCTGGCCGTACTCGCTCTCGCAGCTCCTGTCGTGTTGTTTGCAGCCTATATCCGGCTGATGCCGCTGTTTGAACGCAGTCTCCAGAAGCTGGCTGAACAAGGCGCTTCAGGACAGGGCACCGGGCGGATATCCCGCAGGCTGTCAGAGATAACATGCCGCAACAAGGTAGAGGCGATGTTCTTCCGTTTCACCTGGTCGATGATGAAGCATGAGCGCGAATTCAAGCTTAGGGTATATCCAACTGTAGGCTTGTCCCTCGTGCTGCCCTTTATCTTTATCTTCAATCAGGTGTGGAGCGGGGACCTGGCAGCCATCAGAGGCTCCAGATCGTTTCTGTTTATCTATTACAGTGCTCTCCTGATGATGACGGCGGTACAGATGCTCCGCTACTCCACCAGCTACAAAGGCGCATGGATCTATAAAGTAATCCCCTTGCCGGGAACGGCTATGGTATACCGCGGGATGCTGAAGGCAGTGGTGCTTAAGCTGCTGGTGCCTTTGTTTACTCTGGAGGCCGCCGTATTCATCGGCTTGTTCGGGTCCAGGATTATTGCTGATATGGCCGCCGTATTGCTTGCGTTGCTGCTGTATTCGGTGCTGTGCTTTCTTCTGTTCCCCAGGGCGCTGCCGTTCTCGGAGAAGTATGAGGCAGCGCGGCGGAAGGAATTCACCGGCAGTGCTTTTGTGCAGCTGTTTGTTCTGGCGGGACTGGCCGGGATACATTATGTGTTCACCTTAATTCCCGCGGGAATATACATCTATCTGGTAATTCTGGCAGCTGCAAATGCCTGGATATGGCACCGGGCCTTCCTGCCGGAGGATTCGGGCAGCAGCCGGCTTCCAACCCTCCGCGCGGGGGGCTGAAGCCAAATATGGACATTTTTTGCCGACACTAAAAAAAGGGTCTAAGTTCCAGTATTTACTTAGACAGTCTGCCAAATACAAGGTAAAATACAGCTAAAGTTATATTTCAGGGATCGCCTATAATCTCTATGCACTCTTCCATTTATCTACTATTCGTATATTGATTTTTAACTTGAGATTCACACTGAAAACGACGATGATAATAAAACCGGTGAAGAGGTCAACTATGGATCAAATGGGAATCCACTATAATATTTGGATTGTTTTACTATCTTTTGCGCTTGCTGCAACAGCGGCATACTCTGCGCTTAATCTGATTTCGCAGGTTTCCCATTCCACTGGCCGGGTCAGGCGTCTCTGGCTGCTCTCTGGTGCCTGCGTGCTGGGAAGCGGAATTTGGGCCATGCATTTTGTAGGCATTATGGCCAGCCATCTCCCTTTCAAGGTCAGCTACCATCCGGGTACAGCCGTTCTGTCCCTGCTCGTCAGTATGTTGTCCTGTTATGCGGCACTCCAGATAGCGACGGCTTCCCGCCAGAGAATGTGGCGGTTTCTTATTGGGGGTGTCATACTGGGCGGCGGCATCTCACTCATGCATTATATCGGAATGTCCTCCATGGAGATGGAGGCAAAGGTTCATTACGAAATTAAGGACCAGGCCTTGTCCGTTCTGATTGCTCTGCTGGCCTCCTACATCGGAGTATTTATGTTTCGCAAATTCAAGGATTATCGAGGCTTTAGCCGCTGGAAGCTGTATTCAGCGCTGTTCATCGCCCTTGCGGTTACCGGAATGCATTATACCAGTCTGACAACAAGCCATCTGCAGTATGACAACTGGCTGGGCACGAAGCCTGTACTCATGGAGGCGGATGTCATTCTGCTGACCGGCATTTCGCTGGTTACCCTGTTTATGCTGGCACTCTCCGGGGGAGCTGTTTTTCTGGACAGGCATGTGCTGGAGCGTATGGCTTACCACGATCCGCTTACTGAACTGCCGAACCGGCATGGACTGGAGCGTTATTTCAAGGATGATTTCTTCGGAGGTATCTCGGGAGCCGTGTTCTTCGTCGACCTGGACCGCTTCAAATCCATTAATGATACGCTCGGACATGATATCGGCGACCTGCTGCTGCGGGAAGTATCCGAACGGCTGACCCGTTGTGTAGGCGGGAAGGGCAAGGTCTTCCGGCTGGGCGGCGATGAATTCCTGATTGCCCTGCCCGATTGTACGATTGGAGCAGCGGAGGAAGAAGCGCAGCATATTCTGCAGGAGCTTAAGAAGTCTTATAGCATCGAAGGCAATGAACTGTATGTAACGGCCAGCGTAGGGATCAGCATGACTCCCGCCCATGGAACGGACCGTTCGGCGCTAATGAAGGCTGCAGATACAGCCCTATATACCTCCAAGGACTCGGGCAAGAACAAGTTCAGTGTGTTTGATCTGGAAATGAACCGTCATCAGGTACGGCGGATGTCGCTGGAGAAGGATCTGCGCAAGGCGCTGGCCCGCTCGGAGTTCATGGTTGTCTATCAGCCCAAGTGGGATTCACTCATGAATGTTACCGTAGGTCTTGAAGCGCTGCTGCGCTGGAGACATCCGGAGCACGGAATCATCTCTCCGGCTGAATTCATTCCGATTGCCGAGGAGACAGGTCTGATTGTGCCGATTACCTACTGGATGCTGCATGATGTATGCGGACAGAATATGCTCTGGCATAAGGCGAAGGTGGCGAATGTAGCAGTTTCGATCAACATGTCGGCCCGGATGTTTGAGAACGGCAGTCTGTACGATGTGGTGGAAGAAGCGCTGTCGCGTGCTGGCCTGGAGCCGCATTTCCTGGAGCTTGAGATTACAGAGTCCATTGCGATGAACAACATGGAAGAAACGGTTGCCCAGCTCTCCAAGCTGCGGAATCTCGGAGTAAGAGTCTCGCTGGATGATTTCGGGACAGGCTTCTCTTCGCTGGGTAATCTGGATGAGATTCCGGTCAATACACTGAAGATTGATCAGGTATTCATCCGTAAGAGCAAGATGCACTCCAAGAAAGCTATTATCAGTAATATCATTGCCATAGCCAGCAATCTCAATATGGAGGTTGTTGCCGAAGGCGTAGAGACTACAGAGCAGATTGAACTGCTGCAATCCCTGGGCTGCAGAGTGATGCAGGGCTTCTACTACGGCCGGCCGATGCCGGTCAATGAACTGGGCCAATGGTTCATAGAGAATACGGCATAATGCATGCAGATTCATTCGAAATAAAAGGCTGTCCCGGCCGTGGATCATTCCACGTTCGGGACAGCCTTTTTTTGAAAGAGGAGAATTTATATGCCGTGGGTCACCGGATAGTACCTGCGTAATCCTCGAAGCCAGGCCCCGCTTTATGAGGCTATTTTAAAGTTCTCGACCAATACCTGCAGCTTCTCGGCGAGGGAGGAGAGGAAGGCTGCGGAAGATTCTACTTCCTCCATGGCGGCAAGCTGTTCCTGGGAAGAGGCCGATAAGGTCTCTGCACCTTCAGCTGTCTGGTTAGAGACGGCTACAATCTTCTGAATTGCAGTTACAAGGCCATCGGAGATCAGCGCCAGCTCACGGACGGTTGCCGAGATTTGCTGGCTCTGCGAAGACATATCGGAGACGGAGGTCTCGATCTCTGAGAAGGAATGTCCGGCAGCGATGATCATCTCTTTGCCTTGATGCATCTCTTCCGTGGAACGTTTCATGGTATCTCCGGCTTTGTCCATCTGATTCACAATCAGACTGACCAGTTCACCGATCTGGCCGGCAGACCTCGCCGAACGTTCAGCCAGCTTGCGGACAGAGCCTGCCACAACAGCGAATCCCCGGCCCTCTTCCCCGGCACGCGCCGCTTCAATAGCTGCATTCAGGGATAACAGATTCGTTTCTTCGGCAATACTGGCAATCGTACCGACAATATTCTCGATCTCCTTGGAATGGCTGCCAAGCGTTTGAATAATGCCGGAAAGATCGGAGATGCTTCCGCTCACAATCCCCATCTGGGATGTAGTCAAATCCATAGACTCCCGGCCTGTCCGGGCTTTCTGGGCGTTAATGGCGGCATTGTTCATCGCGCTATCCGCATTGTCGGCGATTTCGGTAATGAAATGCGACATTTCCTGTACGGCTTTGTAGCTGCCTTCGAGGTTCTGCAATTGCGTATGTGCACCGTCTGCCAATTCGAGGGTAACATTGACGCTGTGTTCCCCGGCGCGGTTGGTCTCCTGCGCACTGGCGGAGAGCTCCTGGGAGGAGGAGGCGACCAGCATCGAGGTATCATTAACCTGTGTAATCAGATTGCGCAGATTCAGGGTCATGTCATTGAAATCGCTCGACAGCTTCCCGATCTCATCTCTGCTCTTGAAGAGTAGGGGTTCCCGGCTAAGATCACCTTTGGCTACGGTATTTACGGAAGCGGACAGTTTGGTGAGCGGGTTCACCATACGGCGAATCATCAGATATGCGGCAATTATGGCCACAATCAGAATCGAGCTCCCGATAATGAAGGGCTGAGTAATAATTTCCATTGTCCGTGTCTGAATCAGCGGGCCGTCAAAGTTAATAGCCATCAAAGCAATGATTGGTTTGGTAGGGTCATGGTCCTGATAAATGGGGCCGTAGCCGGTTTTAAGCGAGGTTCCTTGATATGTATATACTTTGGAGTATGCGGAATGCTTCATGGTGGTAATCATTTCTTTATCTTCATCGGAGAAATAGAAGGGGTCTCCTGCTTTATAACCTCGTTCTTTGAACCGGGCGTCAGCGGCTAGCACTTTGCCGTCTAGCGAGAGGATGAACGCTTCTTTAAAAATAGGTTTATGTTCATTAATCCAGCCTATGCGTTCTTCAATGGCGCTTAACTTGCTCGTATCGCCTGCAGCCAGAGCAGCTATATCGGCGGGATCAATAAGGCCGGTAGTTATATTGGCACAGCCTACCAGTTCAATTCCTGCGGCTTCATCGATTTGCTTGTAAGCAGCATTATAACCGAAGAAGCCAATGGATGATCCGACCAGAAGCAGTACAATCAGCATCATCCAAGTTAATTTTGTTGCCAATTTCATAAAAATGATCACCAGCCCTGACTCTAAGTATATTAAGTGAGTTCTTATCACTGCTACGATTATAGCGCATCGCTGCTGCCAAGGCATCAGCCAGAATAAAGTATTTTTGTGTCGGAGAATGATGATTTATGTAAACGAAAAACATTGAATCTATAGCCAAGATAATGGTACGCTTGGAATAAGACAAACGGACTGGGAGCTGAAGGGATGACGCAAGATATCAATCCGTTGATCGAACGTGTGGGCATATCCATGTGGAAGGTGCAGCGCAAAATAATGTCGCAGATGTCTCTGCATAAGGAAATAGGATTAACGGTTCCGCAGTTCGGACTGTTGCATATGATTGCTCAGGAGAAACAGGCACGGGTTATTCATCTGGCTGATAAAATGGAGGTGAAATCCAGTGCGGTCACGGTAATGCTGGACCGTCTGGAACTGCTGGAGCTGATTGCGCGCGTTCCCGATGAGAACGACCGCCGGGCGGTAATCGTGACGATAACGGGTAAGGGGCAAGGAGTTCTGGAAGAAGCGCAACACCGGTCGATGCTGCTGCTGGAAGAGCACTTATCCATACTTGAGCCAGAAGAGCTCGAGAATTTCGCACACTATTATTTGCTGCTTGAGAAGCAGGATCGATAATCCTTGAACAGTTATAGCAGCCATGAAGTATATAAAATAAGCCAGCCCCCAAAGTTTCGGGAGGCTGGCTTATTTCTGTATATTCTACGACAGGCTCAGAACTATTCTTCAGCCGTTTCTTTGTCCGGCAGCTGAGTAACATAGCTGTCCGACAACTGGCGCAGCCGTAAGGCACGGGTATATTCATCCTCGGTGCCGGCCGGAGTATGACCGCCGCTCGCAAGCGGATATTGTGTATTATCCTCAAAGCTGTTGCCGGGAATGAGCAGGCCGGAGCTGGCGATAAACGAACCGGTAGGCAGGTAATACCGCTGAGGCAGCAGATTGTAAGACTGGCTGAGCAAATCCTGGCCGAAATGAATATTGTTATCCATCGATACGCCCAGCAGGCTGGCAGCAGTAGGCATAATATCCACTTCTCCGCCCACCTGCTCAAGTGTCTGCGGCGCCAATCCCTTGCCGTGAACGAGCAGCGGAATATTCAGCATATTTGCATAGGCATAATCATAACCGTAGATTTCCTTCATTAATTCCTTGTCGTCGTGATCAAGCGAGTAGATAGGCAGTCCCATATGGTCTCCGTAGACCATAATCAGGCTGTTATCCCATATTCCGTCCGCCTTCAGTTCATCCACGAATTGTCCGAAGGCATAGTCGGCATAGTTCTGCGACCGGATATAATCTCCGACGAAAGTACCTTCATAACGTTCAGGCAGCTTCATTTTATACTTTTCTGCAGGGATGGTGAACGGATGGTGGGCAGACATTGAAATTACCTGTGCGTAGAATGGCTGTCCCTCATCGCTCATTTCTTTCAGCTTCTCAGCAGTTTTGCTGTAGAGCATTTCATCGGAAGCCCCGAAGAAGAAGGTGTCCTCGTCCCCGAAGAACTTGTGATCGTAATAATGCTCCCAGCCCAGTGAGCTGTACAGCTCGCCGCGGTTCCAGAATTCCACATCATTCGTATGGAAGGTGGCTGTCTGATATCCGCTGGCCTGCAGCAGACGCGGCAGACTTGGCACTTCCTTATCCACATAAGACATTGTAGCTGCGCCTTGCGGTGGAATGTAGAAGGACGAATTAACTACGAATTCTGCGTCTGAAGTGTTGCCCTGGCCGACCATCTGATAGAAGTTGTTGAAATACAGGCTGTCCTCCATCAGGCGGTTCAGGTTAGGTGTGATTTCCTGGCCGTCCACCTTCAGACCGAGCAGGAAGTTCTGGAAGGATTCCAGCTGAATAATAATCAGATTATTGCCCTTGGCAGCCCCGGCATACGGGGATACCGCAGAAGGATCGATTCCCTTAAGCTGATTAATGGTATCCTGCGTAATCTCGCTGGCATTTACAAGCTCTGGTTTATCTTGAGCAAAGATAGTATATGCTTCATAATTAAGGATACCCATTTCCTGGGCCTTCTTAATTTCATTCATGCTTGCTTTGTTGGGAAGAATATTGAACAGGCAGAGTCCGAGTGAAACTGCGAACAGGACGACATGCAGCATTCTTCCGTTGTGGCGGTTAATTTTATCCTTCTTGTAGTTGCGTCCGTTCTTGTTAATGAAGAAGTAGAAGCCAAGGACGATAATGTCGGTGAAGATCAGCAGATAATAAGGGTCCATGAGTGAGAATACGCTGTTGCGCACCGCAGTGACCTGGTTCACCTGCTCTGCCGCATGGTAAGTGACAATAACCCCGTAATATTTGAAGTACATAATAGCGGCAAAAAAGATGGCGGTAACCAGCAGATTAACCGTCATGTAATATCCGAGTTTCCGTTTGGAGGCAAAACGCTCAATCAGGAAGAAAAGTGCCCAGACAAAAGGGATCTCCGTCAGTACCGATTTCCAGAACTGCAGGTCTTCAAAAATGACACCCCAGGCTAAAAGGCTTTTAAGGACGAAAATAATTGAGAAGAACACAAATGGCTTGAGCAACCATCGTTTTATCGTTACGGATGACACAGCTTCGCCTTCTTTCTTAAGAATAAACATGTTTCCCGGCTGGAAGGAAACAGCGGCATGAGGACAAAAGAATACCATTATCAATAAAGCCTATTATGCAGCGCCAGGCAAGGAATGTCAAAAATCAGAAACCGCCGCATACCCTTTGGGGAAAGCGTAAAATCAATCCTGAATGAATCCAAGGGCCGGTAACGCCCTCAGGCAGGTTTATATCCGTGATAAAGGACGAAAATGACGTCTGAGCCAAAAGAAAAATCCGGGAATTAATGGAGGTGATGCATGATGAGCTATGCAGAAATCGCTTTATCCGTGAGGGCACTGGTCGAGTATGCCTTCAGCAGCGGCAGTCTGGAGCCGGGATTCCGCAGCGGTGCGGCTATGGTGGAGGGTACGCGCAGCCATCAGCTGATTCAGAAGCAATATAAGGAAGCGGACCGCAAAGAGGTGTATTTAAAAACGGAGATTCCGCATGGGGATCTGCTGTTCATCATCGACGGGCGCTGCGACGGCCTGCTTGCAGCCGGGGACGGCAGCCTGACTGTGGAGGAGATCAAATCCATTGCCGGAACGCCGGATTCTGCCTTGGAAGGACGTGAGGTACACTGGGCGCAGGCTTTCATGTATGCCTATATCCTCACGCAGGATCTGGATCTCCCGGCAATACAGGTTAAGTTAACCTATGTGCAGCGGGGAAGTGAGGAGCAGTATAGCCTTTACCGGGAAATGACCCGCGAAGAGCTGACAGCCTTTGCTGAAGAGACGGTAGCCAAGTATGCGCCGTATGCTGAAATGATGGTCCGCTACAGGGCGAAGAGGGGAGAGAGCATCCAAAGCTTGTCGTTTCCGTTCTCAGGTTACCGGCCCGGCCAGCGCCACTTCGCTGCTGCAGTCTACACTTCGATTGCAGAGGGGGCCAATCTCTTCGCGCAGGCACCCACAGGCATCGGCAAAACGATGTCCACCCTGTTCCCGGCGGTCAAAGCCCTAGGAGAGGACAAGGTGTCCGGCATCTTCTATCTGACCGCCAAGACGGTTACACGGATTGCGGCACAGGAGGCGGTGATGATGCTGAACAGCCGGGGGCTGCATCTGCATGTGATTACGCTTACGGCCAAGGAGAAGGCATGTTTCCGTGAGGAAGGAAGCTGCGGTGCGGATTCCTGTCCTTTTGCAGAAGGCTACTATGACCGGATCAATGCCGCCATGCTCGATATGCTGGAGCACGAAACGCTGATGACACGCGAGACCATTGCCGCTTATGCCCGAAAGCATGAGGTCTGCCCGTTCGAATTCTCCCTGGATGCCGCCTACGCCTGCGACATTGTCATCTGCGATTATAATTATATCTATGACCCCCGGATCAGCCTGAAGCGGATGTCCGAGGAGCGGAAGAAAAAAACGGTGCTGCTCGTGGATGAAGCGCATAATCTGGTGGACCGGGGGCGGGAGATGTACTCCGCCTCGCTTACCAAGGCGCCGTTCCTGGGACTTCAGCGGCAATACAAAACGGTGAATCCGCGGCTAAGCAGCACCGCGAAAGCCGTAAATGCCTTCTTCATTGCGCTGCGGAAGAGCTGCGGGGACAAGGGGGCGGGAGAATGGACGGAGTATCCCGGGGAGCTGCCGGAGCTGCTTGAGCTTTTCGCTTCCGAAGCCGAGCTGGAGCTGCTGCATGCTTCCCCGCTGATTACTCCGCCGGCGGAGGAGGGGGAAGCCGGCAGCCTGCTGGATACGTACTATGCGGTGCAGGGAATGCTGCGTACGTTCAAGACCTATGATGAGCGTTACATTACCTATGCGGAAGTGCGCAGCGGTGATGTGTACCTGAAGCTGTTCAATCTCGATCCGTCGCATTTGCTGCAGCAGATGGCTAAGAGCTTCCGCAGTCAGATCCTGTTCTCAGCCACACTCTCGCCCCTCTCCTATTACAGGGATATGATCGGCGCAGATGAGGAGGACTACAGCCTGAGCCTGTCCTCGCCTTTTCATAAAGAGCAGTGGCAGGTATCTGTGCTTCCGGTATCCACCCGCTACCATGACCGGGACGCCTCCTTACAGCCGCTTAGCGATGCACTGAAAGGGATGGTCTCAAGGAAAGGCAATTACCTGGTCTTCTTCCCCTCTTATCTCTATTTGAAGAATGTATATGAAGTGTTCACTGAGAAATACCCGGAAGTCGCTACCCTGCTGCAGGGCAGCGGGATGAGCGAGACCGAGCGGGAGAACTTCCTTGCGGCGTTCCGCCCGGACAATCCGGATACTCTGCTCGGCTTTGCCGTGCTGGGCGGCATTTTCTCCGAAGGGGTGGATTTGCCGGGCGACCGGCTGAATGGTGTGATGGTGGTCGGGGTCGGCCTGCCGCAGGTGGGGCTGGAGCGCAATCTGCTGCGGAGCTACTTTCAGGCACAGGGGAAGAACGGGTTCGATTACGCTTATGTCTACCCGGGCATGTGCAAGGTGCAGCAGGCAGGGGGCCGGCTGATCCGCAGCGAGAACGACAGCGGCATTATTGTGCTGGCGGATGACCGCTTTCTCCAGAATTCTTACCGGCAGCTGCTCCCCGAGGAGTGGCGGGACTTCTTTGTCATGGCATAAGCGGGTATAATCGAATGAAAAGGCATTCATCAGACAACAGGAGGTAAGGACATGACGCTAAATATCGGAATAGTCGGAACAGGGTGGTTCTCCAAGGTGCATGCGGATTTGCTGGCAGGGATGGAGGATGTATCACTGAAGGCAGTCTGCGGCAGCAGCAAGTCAAAGGGTGAGGACATGGCCCGTCCTTACGGAGCCGAGGGCTACGGGGATATCATCGAGATGCTGGATGCGCACAAGCTGGATGCCGTCTATATCTGCGTGCCTCCACAGTCACACGGGGCGATTGAACGGTCGCTGATCCGAAGAGATATCCCTTTCTTTGTCGAGAAGCCGCTGGGCTCAAGCACGGCCATTCCGGCCAGCCTGCTGCAGGATATTAAGGAGCATCAGCTGCTGACTTCCGTCGGCTATCATTTCCGGTATCAGGAGAACATCCAGCGGCTGAAGCAATCGCTAAGTTCGGACAAGGTAGGGATGATCGTCGGAGAATGGATGGGCGGGATGCCGGGCGTGGCCTGGTGGCGCAACCAGGAGCAGTCCGGCGGACAATTCACGGAGCAGACTACGCATATCGTCGACCTGCTGCGTTACCTGGCTGGTGAGGTAACCGAAGTCTATGGGATGTTCGGCAACCGGATTATGCATGAGAAGCATGAAGGGGTGACCGTGTCTGATGTGGGTACAGTATCCTTGAAGCTGGAGAGCGGCATCATTGCCAGCATCTCCAACACCTGCGTGCTGCCTGGAGAAGTGGGTAAAGCGGGCATCAGCTTCTATAATGATAACGGAATGCTTGACTGGAACCCGGAACGTCTGCTGGAAGTCCGCAGCGGGGACAGCAAGGAATTCAAGAACACTGGTAACCCCTATGCGGTGGAGAGCGAAGCATTCCTGCATGCTGTGCGGACCGGAGACCGTTCCCGCATTCTCAGCGATTATGAGGACGGATATAAGACCTTGAAGGTGACCTGCGCAGCTTATGATTCCGCACAGAGCGGAGTGCCAGTGAAGCTGTAGGCTTGTACGGTTACTATGTAGAAAAAAGACCGGCAGCATGGCTTTCGCCGTGTGCTGCCGGTCTATGGCCCAAGCCGGGACGGCCTAGTGGAGGAAAACCGCGATTAGTGCCGGCGCAAGCCCGATAGAGAACAGCGCCGTCAGAATCATCGCGATACTGGAGATGGTGCCGGTCAGCGAGCTCAGCTCGAAGGCTTTGGACGTGCCTGTACCATGCGCTGCGGTTCCCAGCGATACCCCGCGCGCAATTTCATTGTCAATGCGGAAAAGGCGGAGCACAGACGGTCCCATCATCGTTCCCAGTACACCGGTCAGAATGACGAAGACCGCTGTAATGCTGGGAACGCCGCCGATGCTTTGCGAGATGCTCATGGCGATCGGTGTGGTCACCGAGCGAGGCACCAGACTGGTTGCCAGATCACCGCTAAGATGCAGCCATTTGGCCAGCAGCATGGATGAGATCACGGCAATAACCGTTCCTGACAGCACGCCTGCCGCAATTTCGGCGG
Source organism: Paenibacillus sp. FSL H8-0259 (assembly GCF_037963255.1). Lineage (NCBI taxonomy): Bacteria > Bacillati > Bacillota > Bacilli > Caryophanales > Paenibacillaceae > Paenibacillus > Paenibacillus sp. FSL H8-0259. The sequence continues at coordinate 7,802,588 of NZ_CP150147.1, read as the reverse complement.
CGTGCTTTTTGAGTACCCTGAAGTTTTTATGGAGTGGGATCGCAAAGGCGATAGTCGCCGGCTGAAGCAGGTCCGATAGCCATTTGCCTCCCGCATTGTAAGATTCATAGGAGCTGCCCGTCATCAGCAGGAAGGCGATGATCAGCAGCGGTGTAATAATCAGCGGAGAAGTGTACATTTTGCCGCTGGAGGCATAGATACGTTTGGCCAGAAGGTAGACAGCGATGGTGAGTCCAAGAAATAATAATCCGGTTATCATGAGCTTCTACGCTCCTTTATTCTATAAATAGCACCCGTGAGTACCCCGGAGCCGGCCATTACAGCAAACGTACCCACGAGTACAACCGCCAGCACCTGCAGACCGTCTGCCTCGAGCAGCTTCGAGTATTTCATAACACCTATAGCGGAAGGGATGAAGAAGAGCAGCAGCTCGGCAAGCAGCCACGAGGCGCCAACCTCTACCCAATTCAGCCGGATCACACCGGACTCCAGCAGCAGAAATAAGAGAATCATCCCGATAATGCTTCCGGGAAGCGGAATATGCAGAAATGAGGTTAACGTATTCACCAGCAGGGAGAAGACGGTAAGTCCGGCAACCTGCAGTAAGCCTAAGGCGATCTTTTTCATAGCGATTACTTCCTTTCGTCTTACTGAAAGTTTACAACCTTTTCTTTCATAGGTACAATGAATAGATTGAATATCTCACATTCCTTTCATCTATACATGGAGGTTATCGTTATGGACATCAGACAGCTGGAGTATTTCGTGCAGGCGGCCAGGCTGAACAGCTTCTCCAGGGCGGCGGAATCGCTGTACATTACCCAGCCCACGATCAGCAAGATGATCCGCAATCTGGAGATTGAACTGGGGGCGGATCTATTTTACCGGGAGGGCAAAAGCATCCGTCTGACCGATGCCGGCGAGCTTCTGCTGGTTAAGGCGCAGAATATTGTGGAATCCTTCACGAGCCTCTCCTCAGAGCTGGACAGTCTGCGCAATTTGAAGCAGGGGCATATCCGCATTGGGCTGCCTCCTATGGTAGGAGCCAGTTTCTTCCCTGCTGTCATCGGGGAATTTCACCGACGTTACCCGGAAGTGACGATAAGGCTGCATGAAGACGGCGCCAAAAAGGTAGAGGATGATGTGGAGTCCGGCCTGCTTGATATCGGGGCGATTGTCCTGCCTGTCAACAGAGCCAAGTTTCACTGCTTCACCTTTGTGGAGGAGAAGCTGCAATTGCTGGTTCCCGCAGGACACCGTCTGGACGGGGCGCAGAATGTGCCGCTGAAAGAGCTGGCAGAAGAGGAATTCGTGCTGTTCCGGGAGGACTTCGCCCTGCATGACCGGATTATATCGGAATGTGTCAAAGTAGGCTTCCAGCCCAAGGTGGTCTATGAGAGCTCTCAGTGGGATCTGATCAGCCGGATGGTAGCTGCCGGAATGGGCATTGCGCTACTGCCGGAGACCATATGCCGGGATATGGACCGTTCACGGATCGCTGTCATCCCCCTGACCGAGCCTGTGATTCCCTGGCAGCTGGGGATGATCTGGCGCAGAGACCGTTATCTGTCCTTCGCGGCGCGGGAGTGGATCGCCTTCGCGATGAAAGTGCTCGGGGAACTGTAAACGACATTTTTTTCTTTTTTTTCAAAATATGTTTTTTGGCATCATGAATTATGATAAGGGAGAAGTTGATAGAGAGAAGGTGAGTAACCGTGAACCTTTACCAGAATTCTCCCCATAACCAGAGCAGGGATTATAGAGAAGATGAGCTTTTTCTTACTATAGAAAACTTAAGAAGTGAATTGCTGGAAGTGGCTCAGGAGCGGAGTCTGAGTGATCATGCGGTTCTGGAACTCAGCCAGCGGCTGGACGGATATATTGTCCTGGCCCAGAATCTGATGATGGAGAGTCTGCGCAGCCGCAAGAACGGGGCAGCAGGGTACATCAAGAACACCAAAAACCAGCGGATCAGAAATAAAGCAGCCTTGCAGCAGTAGTCTAAATTATACAATAACTCCAGTTAGCGTCTGGATGTTGAGGTCTCACGATGTGGGGCCATTTTGTTGTGCTTTCAATAGTCATCACCTATAATGGCAATAAATAGAAGGGTTACAAGTGAATCCTTGAGGAGGTGCCGGGTGGAGGCGAAACTGACAACGCTACGAACGGAAATTGAGAAAAATTTGTCCCGCTCGGGCCATAATCTTGCCTCATTTGCCAAAATATCCGGACTCAACCGCGGTAGTCTCAGTGCGATCCTTCATGGCAATCCGCCCAAGCCGATTTCTCTGGGACAAATGGATGCGATGACCCGGGCATTCGGATTCCCGGAGGGCTGGCTGTATCCGCTATATGTGGAAGAGTGCTTTAGTGAGGACAGAATTTCCCGGCGCCGTGTGGAGCCTTTTTTGGTCCGGTGTGCAGAAATTGGCAAGCAGCAGTGTATTGATGAAGTGTTGAGCAGAATTATGGAATACCCCAGGCCGCTGGATATCGTCTATACGGTTGCGGAGAGGCTGTTCTGCAGCGGCAAGACACAGGAGTCGGTCGTGTTCTACAGGCTTATTGTAGAGAATGAGCCGGATAGCTACTCAGAACGGCTGGCCATCAGCCAGTACCGTATTTTCAAATCCCTGCAGTCTACTCCTGATGTGGATATGGAACAGAAGCTGCGCGCGGTAATCCGCTTCGAGCCGTTTCGCGGTCTGCTTCCCGAGGACATGCAGCTCGACGGGCTGCTTAAGCTGGCGAAGGTATGCTTTGCCCTGCACCGCTGGAAGGATGTAGAGAAATATGCCGATGAGCTGAGGGCATTAGCCCATGGGATCTACCGTGAGGAGCTGCGCAGAAGCAAGGGGAAACGGGTGGAGGCTTTCCAGGCGGAACGCCCGCTGGTAGTCTATTATGGCCATGGTTATCTATTGAAGGCTTCGGCGCTTACCAAGCGGGGAGAATATGAGCAGGCCAAGAAATACACCGCCGGTTATGCGGATCTGGGATGGTTTGAGCTGCTGGATGATGAAGGGCGCAGTGCCGTGGATAGCTTCCGGCTGTTTGCTGTAGCCAATGGCTTTACTCTTGAGATATTAATGGGCAATACTTCGGTGCTGCCGGCATATATAGCTTTTTTGGCAGAGCATCCCGGTGAGATCCTATCCGGTATGGTCATTATCCTGGAGTCGGCCAACCGTTTCGGATTCTCTGCAGACGCTGTGCTGTCACGCTTTTCCAGGGAAATGCTGCGGTTTGAACAATTTCAGGACCCGATTAATGTGGACCGTGTGTACCGTCTTTATTACCAAATCGCCATGTATTATATCTCCCGTAAACAGTACTCCAAGGGAATTGACTATATTATTCAATGTCTGCGGTTAACCGTCAGGCTGAATAGCGGAAAGGACTTCATTAATTGTGTGACGCTGTTCGAATTGAACAGAGATGCTTCCTCCGACACCCAGCAGACCGCTTACAGGGAGCTGCTGCGGGAGGTAAGACAGCGTGAAGAAGTTACTGATCATGAGAGCCAGCGTTTTGGCGTTATTTAGCTTTATCATTACTTTATCTAAGGATTACTCCCCGGCCATCCGTGCTGAGGGAGCTTTTGTACGTGGTTATGTGAAAAAAAGTACAAACATCTATCTACCTGCGTTCTTCAATCTGTAATAATTGATAGCGTATTCAGGAATTGACAAAGGTTTGCTCGGAAAATATAATTAGGTAGCCTAATTAATATAGTATTTAATTATTTGTATACCTAACTAAAAAGGAGGTGGGAACATTGGGATAAATAGAGAAGATGAAAATTCAGTCGGACACAAGCTTTTCTCCGCACTCCGGAAGCTGCGCAAAGGCCACCTGCATCATTCCGTGGAGGGTCATAAGCCAAGTGAGATGACTTTATTGATATGTATTGCACGGGCGTCCCATTCATCTGATGTAGGACTCAAGGTTTCTGAAATCAGCCGCTTTCTGGGGCTGACTCCGCCCACGGTCACCCAGCTGATCAACAGTCTGGAGGCTAAGCAGATGGTGGAACGGCAAGCCGACGCCTCCGACCGGAGAGTGGTACGCATCAAGTTGACGGAACAGGGGAAAATTATTACCCGCAAGGCCAAGAAGCACATGGACACCACGCTTAACAAAATGGTGGAGTATCTGGGTGAGGAAGAGTCTGACCAGCTGGCAGAGCTGCTGCTTAAAGTACATGCCTTCATGAAAGACAATCCTCCGCCTAATCTAGACCGGTTACAAATGAACGGAGATGAGAAACTTGATTAAATTACTAAAGCATTTGAGACCCTTCCGATTGGCAATAGCCGCAGTACTGATTCTCGTATTCCTGCAGTCCATGGGGGATTTGTATCTCCCGACCCTGATGAGTGACATTATTGATAAGGGGATTGTAGATGGCGATCAGCCTTATATCTGGAGAATCGGCGGCTTCATGCTGCTGGTAGCGGCCGGCGGTGCAGTCTGCTCCATTATTGCCAGCTATCTGTCGGCTAAGGTTGCAGCCGGCTTCGGTAAGAACACCCGGTCACGGATGTTCAACCATGTCGAGAACTTCACGCTGCATGAATTCGACAAGCTGGGTACGGCATCATTAATTACACGTACCACCAACGATATTACACAAGTCCAGACCGTATTAACTATGATGCTTCGCATGATGATTGGTGCTCCGATGATGATGATCGGCGGGATCATTATGGCGGTGTCCGAGGATGCCAAGCTCTCGCTGATCTTTGTAGTGGTCATTCCGCTGCTGGTTGGAGCGATCTTCTTCATTGGAATGAAGGGACTTCCGCTGTTTAAAGCCATCCAGATCAAGCTGGATAAATTAAACCTTGTGCTGCGTGAGCATCTGACCGGTATCCGCGTAATCCGCTCGTTCAATCGGATTGAGCATGAGAATAAGCGGTTTAGTCTGGCCAATGCAGATCTGACGGATACTGCAATCAAAGTGAATAAGGTTATGGCCGGACTGATGCCGCTGATGATGATCGTGATGAACTTCTCCATGATCGCTATCCTCTATTATGGTGGAATCCGGATTGGCGACGGCGATCTCCAGGTAGGTTCACTAATGGCCTTCATTCAATATGCAATGCAGATTATGTTCTCCCTCATCATGGTTTCGATGATGTTTGTCCTGATTCCAAGAGCCTCTGCCTCTGCACTGCGTATCAATGAAGTCCTCGATATGCAGCCTGAAATTACGGATCCGACAACCGCAGACCTGAAGACTACGGCTACAGCTACCCACGCGGACGGCCGTGACGGAATGCGCGGTTTTGTGGAGTTCGACAATGTATCCTTCTCTTACCCGGGGGCTGAACAGCCTGCGCTGTCCGGAATTACCTTCAGTGCACGCCCCGGCGAGATTACAGCTATTATCGGCGGAACCGGGTCAGGGAAATCAACGCTGCTAAGCATGATTCCAAGATTCTATGATGCTATTGAAGGTGCGATCCGCGTCGATGGAGTGGATGTACGCCAGATGACGCAGGAGGATCTGCGGAGCAAGATTGGCTATATCCCGCAAAAAGCCGTGCTGTTCACCGGTACCATTAACGAGAATATCCGTTACGGGAAGGAAGACGCTACGGAGGATGAAATCCTTCATGCCGCCAAGGTGGCCCAAGCCTATGATTTCGTAACCGCTATGAAGGACGGCTTCAATTCGGAAATCTCCCAGGGCGGAGGTAATGTCTCCGGCGGCCAGAAGCAGCGTTTGTCCATTGCCCGTGCACTGGTACGGAAACCGGAAGTGTATCTGTTTGATGACAGCTTCTCGGCGCTTGACTTCAAGACCGATGCCAAGCTGCGTGCTGCCCTGAAGGGGGAGACTACAGAATCTACAGTCCTTATTGTCGCACAGCGTGTCAGTACGGTTATGGATGCAGACCGGATTATCGTACTGGATGACGGTGAAATTGTCGGAATGGGCACACACCGTGAGCTGCTGGATAACAATGAGGTGTACCGCGAGATCGTATCCTCGCAGTTGTCAGAGGAGGAAATAGCATGAGTGAGCAGAATAGAGACATGAAACCGCCCCGGCGTTCAGGTGGCGGCTTCGGACCGGGCGGAGGACCCGGCGGTCCGGGCATGAGGATGCCGGCTGAGAAAGCCAAGGACTTCAAGGGAACGCTGCGGCGCCTGACCCGGTATTTGCGCCCGCGCCAGGTTCAGCTGATTATTGTGTTTGTGATGGCGATTGCCAGTACAATATTCAGCATTTTCAGCCCTAAAGTAATGGGTAGAGCTACCACCAAATTGTTTGAAGGCGCCTATGGCAAGCTGATGGGTGTACCTGGAGCGGAGATTGATTTTGGCTATATTAATGATATTCTGATTCTCCTGGCCGGACTGTATCTGTTAAGCTCACTGTTCAGTTATATACAGCAGTATGTGATGGCCGGTGTGGCGCAGAAGGTCGTATATGATATGCGTGAGCAGATCAACAGCAAGCTTGAACGGCTGCCGCTGAAGTATTTCGATTCCCGGACGCACGGGGAAATATTAAGCCGGGCGACCAATGATGTAGACAATATCAGTACTACCCTGCAGCAGAGCTTGACCCAGCTTATTACGTCCATTGTGACGATTATTGGTGTCATCGTAATGATGCTTACCATCAGCCCGTGGCTGACGTTGATTACCATAGTAACGCTGCCGCTGAGCTTCGTGGTCATTATGCTGATCACCAAACGCTCACAGACCTATTTCATCGGCCAGCAGAAGTCGCTGGGCCAGCTGAACGGCCATGTTGAGGAAATGTATACCGGACACCGTATTATCAAAGCGTTCGGACGCGAGAAGAACTCTTTGAAGGACTTCAACAAAATTAATGATGACCTGTACAATTCTGGCTGGAGATCCCAGTTCATCTCCGGGATTATTATGCCGCTGATGATGTTTATCGGGAACCTTGGTTATGTGCTCGTCTGTGTGGTCGGCGGGATCTTCGTAACCAAAAAAGCGATTGATGTCGGGGATATCCAGGCCTTCATCCAGTATTCGCGCCAATTCACTATGCCGATTACGCAGACAGCCAATATCGCCAACATCATCCAGTCCACCATCGCTTCGGCGGAACGTGTATTTGAACTGCTGGATGAAGAAGAGGAAGTTCCTGAGGTGGGGACTTCACTTGCGAAGCGTCCAGCGGATGCAGAAGAGGGCTCCGTGGAATTCCGCCACGTGAAGTTCGGCTATAAAGAGGATGCTATCCTCATTGAAGACATGAATATCGAGGTCAGCCCGGGACAGACTATTGCCATTGTAGGTCCGACCGGGGCCGGCAAAACGACCCTGATCAACCTGCTGATGCGCTTCTATGAGATCAGCGGCGGGGAGATTGTGATCGATGGTGTCAACATCACCAATATGAAGCGCAGCGAGCTGCGCAGCAAATTCGGTATGGTGCTCCAGGATACCTGGCTGTTCAACGGCACCATCCGTGACAATATCGCTTACGGCCGGGAAGGTGCTACGGAGGCTGATGTGGTCCGGGCAGCCAAGGCTGCACATGCCGACCACTTCATCCGTACGCTGCCGCTGGGCTATAACACGATCCTGAACGAGGAAGCCTCGAACATCTCCCAAGGGCAAAAGCAGCTGCTTACTATTGCCCGGGCAATCCTGGCCGATCCTTCAATCCTGATTCTGGATGAAGCCACCAGCAGCGTCGATACCCGCACGGAGGTGCAGATCCAGAAGGCTATGAATACGCTGATGAACGGCAGAACCAGCTTCGTTATCGCTCACCGCCTGTCCACCATCCGTGATGCGGATCTGATTCTGGTTATGAATCAGGGCAGCGTGATTGAGAAGGGCACCCATCTGGAGCTGCTTGAAGCAGGCGGCTTCTACGCCGACCTCTACAACAGCCAGTTCTCCGGGGATGATCTGCCGGACGTGGGCTAAACGGTATATGACCGCGGGTAAACTGTAGAGATTTACTCCAAACATCTGCTCTAAAATGTACTGTGAAGATGTATTTTAACAATCGGCTGTATCCCTCAGCTTAGCTCATAGCCCCGGCGTTCACTGCAGGCAGTCTGCGTGAACGCCGGGGCTTTTACTATATACGGTCAGTTGAGCTGGAATTAGGTGGCGGTAAAGGACTATTCGCTTAAAAATCCTGCATAAAATACAACAATCCCCCCGGTAAATCAGCCTAAAATCAAAATTGTTGTACAAAAGGCAACATTTCCCGTCTTTGAAGTAACATAACGTGGTAATTGTTGTATATCATACAATAATTCACCTGTGTACGCATTTATCTAAGGAGCAAAGTTGTACTCTGTGCAACATTTCGGGCAGAATCATGCCGCGCGGCTTAAGTAGAGCCATCTATTTTCCTTTGGTATCATATACTAGTTTCCAGATAATAATAGAAATAGAGACAACGGAGTTCACCCGTCATAGACACTATGAATCAGGGGGTTCTTGAGGCAATGTCGGCCACTGTAACTCTAACTATCTATTATTTTAGAAAAAAGGTTTGCTTAAAATTTTTAGGGTATATATGATAAGGATAGTAAAAATGACCCGCGGCTCATTTTAGGCCTGCGGATGGGAGAGAGGATGAAAGGAATGTCAGGCTACGGTAAATGGGTAGCAGGAGGCAAAACAAAATGGATTACCCTTCTGGTGTGGATTGCAGTTGTAGGGGCTTTGACTATGATCTGGCCTTCAGTGAACTCGCAGGTTGTCAATAACGCGCCCAACCTGCCGGAGGATTCGCAATCTGTCCGCGCAGCAGCCCTTGCAGAGGCAGAATTCCCTGCCGGAAGCGGCGTACCTGCTTTGCTCGTATGGCATCGTGAAGGCGGCTTATCAGAGGATGATCTCTTACATATAACTGCTGTATACTCCAAGCTTGAACAGCAGCCGCTCGCGCATCAGAACTTCGTTCCGCCGCTTGGTCAGCTGCCGCCGCAGGCGCTGCAGGCTTCACTGTCGGAGGATAGAAGCACACTCGTCACACCGGTGCTGTTTGACAAGAAGGCAGACAGTGACCAGCTCGGGGAATCGCTGACTGAGATGAAGAAGCTGGTGAGTACTGAAACAGGCACAGACCCTTCTGTAGTGAAGCAAGACAGCGGCGACTTAAGCCTGCGGGTTACCGGCCCTGTCGGGATATCGGTAGATGCCACAGGCCTGTTCAAGAATGCCGACGTTTCACTGCTGATTGCAACGGTAATTCTGGTGCTGGTCTTCCTGCTCCTGATCTACCGATCGCCGATTCTGGCATTGATACCGCTCATTGGCGTCGGCTTTGCTTATGGCGTGACTAGTCCGCTGCTTGGCAAGATGGCAGAGGAAGGCTGGATTACGGTGGATTCGCAGGCCGTATCTATTATGACGGTGCTGCTCTTCGGGGCGGGGACAGACTACTGCCTGTTTATGATTTCCCGGTTCCGCCAGATGCTGAAGGTTGAGGAGAACAAGGGACGTGCACTGCTGAGTGCAATCACCCATTCCTCCGGAGCGATCGCCATGAGCGGATTCACAGTTGTCCTTGCGCTCTTCGCGCTGCTGCTGGCCAAATACGGGGCGTACCACCGCTTTGCGGTTCCGTTCAGTGTCTCCATTCTGATTATGGGGATTGCCAGTCTGACGCTGGTTCCGGCACTATTGGCTATCTTCGGGCGAACCTCGTTCTTCCCGTTTGTTCCGCGCACTCCGCAAATGGAGATTGAGCGGGCCAAGGCCAAGGGGAAGCCGGTACCGGAGCCGAAGCGTTCGTCCCAAAAAGGAATCGGGCATCTTGTCATTTCCCGGCCATGGGCGATCGTAGGAGTAACCGTGGTGGTATTGGGCATTCTGGCTTCGTTCTCCAGCGGAATTAAATTCACCTATGATATCCTGTCCTCCTTCCCGAAAGATATGGAATCGCGTGAAGGGTTCGACCTGATAGGCAAGCAGTTCTCTCCCGGAGAGCTGGCACCGGCCAAGCTGATGGTGAATACAGAGGGCCTGAGCGGCGGAGAAGATCTGAAGGTCATTCTGAGCGGCCTGTCCTATGTGGACGTGGTGTCTGATCCGCAGCAGGGGGCCGTCAATAAGAACATCACTGCATATGATATTGAATTCAAGGCCAATCCGTATTCCATCGAGGCAATGAATCACATTCCGGCGCTCCAGGCTACGGTAGAGCAGGCACTGGCGGAGTCGGGAATTGAGAACGCGCAGGATAAGGTATGGATTAGCGGACAGACCGCTACCCAGCATGATACCAAGGAGCTCGGGGAACGGGATACCGATCTGATTATACCGGTGGTTATCGGGATGATTACAGTGCTGCTGCTGATCTATCTCCGGTCTGTAGTGGCGACCATTTATCTGGTAGCTACAGTAATTCTCTCCTTCTTCTCGGCACTTGGTCTGGGCTGGATAATTATTCATTATCTGCTCGGTGCAGATGCAATTCAAGGCGCAATTCCGCTCTATTCCTTCGTCTTCCTGGTAGCGCTGGGCGAGGATTATAACATCTTCATGATCTCTAATATCTGGAAAAAGAGTAAAGTTATGCCGCTGAAGCGGGCCATCGCCGAAGGTGTGAACGAAACCGGATCGGTAATCACCTCCGCCGGACTCATTCTGGCTGGTACCTTCGCCGTATTGGCGAGTCTGCCGATTCAGGTACTGGTGCAATTCGGCATCATCACCGCGATTGGTGTGCTGCTCGATACCTTCGTGGTCCGGCCGTTCCTGGTTCCGGCCATCACCGTGCTTCTGGGCCGCCGGGCCTTCTGGCCGGGCAAGCATCAGGACATGAGCGAGTCTCCGGCAGCAGGCCGCGAATAACCGGGTTGTGAACTACAGATGCAATAACAGGGATGCCCCGTCAAGCCTTAAAGGCTGCGGGGCATCCCTGTTGTGTATATGCGTATAACGGCTAGATTCAGTTACCGGGAGTTCGGCTGAGTACCAGCTCATACTTGTCGAGTGAGGCGCCGATAATGGCTTCATTCCGGCCGGCCCCGCGGTGCGAATCGCGGAAGGCGGGACTGGACGTCCAGCCGCTCAGCGCTTCCTCGCTCTCCCAGACAGTACAGATCTTCAGTTCCTCCACGCCTTCTTTGGGCGCGCCCTGCCAGACCTCCATGCGGATAAATCCGGGCATGCTCTGCACTCCATTGTCTGCGCCGAAACGCGAGGCGAGTGCTTCCCCATGTCCTTCTTTGATCTTAATCGTGTTGGTGACTACCAGCATGCCAAGTCCTCCTCATAGGGTGTGGGTGAAATCTGCCTTAGTTATTGCGGATTGGTCGTCCAGATGCCAGCGGTCTTCAGGAAGACGCGGTCTGGAAGCTTCAGGGCAGCGAGCGTCAGCTCGGCCACATCCTCGGGCTGCATCATCCGGTCTTCATCGCCGATCTTCAAGCCGGCACCGGTGGCCAGACCTGTGTTGACGGTGCTGGGGGTCAGTGCCACGACACGGATATTATGCTTGCGGACCTCCATCGCCAGCGCTTCTGTCATACCCATCAGAGCAAACTTGGAAGCACAATAGGCTGAGCCTGTAGCGAAGCCGCGTTCTCCTGCTGTAGAAGAGATATTAATGATGTTGCCGCTGGAACGCTCAATCATAGCAGGCAGTGCCGCACGGGTTACATAATAAGTGCCGAACAGATTGATCTGCATATGGCGCTCCCAGTCAGCGGGGTCCATCTCCAGGAAAGTGCCAAACTGGGCAATCCCGGCATTGTTGATAAGCGCGTCGAACGGGCCAAGGTCATTCTGCAGGGCGACAACAGCCCGCTCTGCTTCTTCACGCACCGCGATATCAGCTACAGCAATGCTGACCTTGATGTCATATACCTCAGTCAATGCCGATTTCAGTGCCTCCAGATCTGCTGAAGTTCTGGAGATAAGCCCCAGGTTGGCGCCTTCTTTAGCGAGTGCCATCGCGAGTGCTTTGCCGATGCCTTTACCTGCACCTGTAATTACAATACTGGTTCCTCTTAAATCCATAACCTGTCGTCACGCTCCTTAAGATAGGAAATTCTATATATTGGATGAACATAAGGCTATTATACCTGAGCGGACAGAGACAATCACGCCGGGACAGGCGGAGAGGGACAAGACAGTTCATTCTAATTGAATGTCTCTGTACACTGCTGTATAGGAAGCAGGCTCACTGCTTGGCTGTGAGGTTCTTAAGCGGCACTGTGGCCGGTCCTTCGAGCACATCGCCCTCATAAGAGAAGCGGGAGCCGTGGCACGGGCAATCCCAGGAGCGTTCCCCGTCATTCCACTCGCATTCACAGCCCATATGTGTGCAGGTTCTGTCCACGAGATGCAGCTTGCCCTCAGGGTCGCGGTAGCCGCCAACCCGTTTGCCGTCATGGAAAACAACGGCCCCTTCGTCCGGCGCAAGCTCGTCTGTTTTTTTATGGATAATCTCCACTTTTCCGGCTACAAGCTCTTTGGCGACCGAGAAGTTCTGCACGATGAAATTTTTGATGCCCGGATTAGCCTTGAAGCGTGTCGGATCGTACAGCTCCTTATAAGGGTTGCTGCTTCCCATAATTCCATCTGCAATCATGCGTGCAGCCAGCGTTCCGCTGGTCATGCCCCACTTGGCGAAGCCTGTGGCAATATAGACTTCTTCATCCTCCGCCCGCTTGCCGATGTAGGGGACCCGGTCCAGGGTAATCAGATCCTGCGCCGACCAGCGGAAGGGAATGCTGCGGATGCCGAGCAATTCTCCCGCAAACTTCTCCAGATTCTCATAGTGGCCGAAGGTGCAGATGCCCTGTCCGGTCTTGTGGTTATTACCGCCGACGATAACCAGTTTCCGCCCGTCCCATTCCACCGCGCGCAGCGAGCGGGTAGGTTCACTGGCACTCAGGTACATGCCGCCCTCATAATCTGCTTCCGGCTCAATAGCCAGACAATAGGACCGCTCCGCGTGCAGCCGCGAGAAATAGAGGGAGCCTCCATCATAGAATGGGAAATGGGAGGCGGACACGGCATGGCGGCATTTAATTTTGAACTTCTCCCCTTCGGTATAGAGAGTGAGATGCCCGTCCGTATCGACCTTTTCGCCGATCATCGTATGCTCGTATACCGTGCCGCCGTTGTCCAGCACGACCTGCAGCAGCCCTTTCAGGTACTCCAGCGGATGAAAACGGGCTTGTCCGGGCAGCCTGATCGCACCGCCGGCTCTCAGTGGCAGCGAAACCTGGTCCAGCCATTCTCCGGGCAGTCCAAGCTTGCGGTAGGCCTCGAATTCAGCAGCCAGCTGCTTGAGCGTCTTCTCATCTCCCATATCGGCATACAGATAAGCAGCTTCCCGCGTCAACCCGCAGGACAGCCCCAGTTCTTCAGCCGTAGCGATCATCCATTCCAGCGCTTCACTGTTTGACTGGAAATAGAGCCGGGCCTGTTCTTCCCCAAAGTGCTTCAGCAGATCACTGTAGATCATTCCGTGCTGGGCGGTGATCTTGGCGCTGGTGAAGCCGGTGGTGCCGCCGAGGATCTCTCCGGCTTCGAGCAGAGAGACCTTATACCCGGCCTTGGACAGTAAATAAGCTGTCGTAATGCCGGTAATGCCTGCTCCGACAATAGCTACATCTGTGACATGATCTTCCGCAAGCTCCGGAAAAGAGGGCAGCTCCGTGCTGCCCCTCCATAATGATTCCGGAAATTGCGGAAGACCTTGCGAGCGGTGATCCTGTGAATTCATGAGTTGATCCCTCCATTAGTCATTATTCATTTCATTTATTACCACACTTCCGGTAAAAGAAACGCCTTAGCCCGGCTGAAGGTGCATGAAAAGAGGGCGACAGTGCCAAAATAAGGGGAAGTCCCCGGAAATTCGGGCCTGGAGGGAGAAAGATCCATGTCAGGACAAATGCATAAGCAGGGAGTGACCCTCGAATGGATCAGGGAACAGCTGAGCGGCTTCGGTGACCTTGAGGACAAGATCATGGCCGTTCCCTCTGGAGAGGTCAGCCTGCTGTATATCAAGAGTGTTACGGATGGACAGACCATCAGCCGGAATGTGGTTGCGCCGTTCTACGAGATGGGCGATCCGGCAGCTTACTACAGCTACATTGCGGATTACCCCGGAAGTGAGGAGGTTACAGAGGGGAAGCGCGCGCTGGACCTTCTGCTTAGCGGTTATGCCTGTATAGGCCAGGCTGGCCGGTTCTGCTTCTTCGATGCGCTCAAGGCTGAGGTTAGCGGTGTTAAAGAAACGATAACCGAGAGTATCAGCCAAGGCCCGTCAGATGCGCTGGGCGAGAGTCTGGCGGTTAATCTGAACCTGATCCGGCGGCGTTATCAATCCTCGTCACTGAAGATGGAGTTCACCATCATCGGCAACGTGTCCAAGACCAAGGTGGCTATACTCTATGACGAGAGCAGAGTGAATCACAATGTCCTGGCCGAATTAAAAGAGAAGCTGGACTCTCTTAAGCTGGATGTTCTGCAGGCTGCCGGTGAGCTGGAGAAATATATCAGCAGCGACAAGCTGCGCATTTTCCCCAAAACGATTGTTACGGAGCGCCCGGACCGGGTGGTGTTCAATTTGGCTGAAGGCAAGGTCGCTGTAATGCTGGACACTACCGGATACGCGATTGTGCTCCCGTCTATTTTCAATGATTTCTTCACAGCTATGGATGATAAAATCCATCTTCCCTTTGTTGGACGTTTCTTAAAGCTGCTGCGCATTCTCGGTGTGGCCATGACACTGTGGCTGCCTGCCCTGTACATTGCTTTCACCTCCTATAATCCGGAGATTGTGCGCGTGCAGATTGCCCTGCTGATTGGGGGAAGCCGTGCTACGGTGCCTTATCCTTCTTTTGTCGAGGTCATTCTTATGATGATCATGATGGAATTTCTGACCGAAGCGAGCTTGCGGCTGCCCCGGGCTATTGGTCCGACGGCCACTACGGTTGGCGGTCTGATTCTGGGCCAAGCCGCTACTGCGGCAGGACTGATCGGCAACATTATGATTATTCTGGTTTCCGTTGTGGCGATATCCAATTTCCTGATTCCGCTGAATATGATGAGCTTCTCCATCCGTGTGCTGAAATATTTCTTCGTCATAGCTGCGGCAGTGCTCGGTCTTGTCGGTGTTGTCATCTGCCTGGTGGGCTTCACCATGTATTTATGCAGCCAGCGCAGCTTCGGCCAGCCGTATTTCAAGATGTTTTTCCTCGATACGCTGGGAACGGCCCTGAGGAAGAAAAGCGGTGGGGAGTGATGGCTAAGAGCCGCTATTTCTATTGTCTTTTTCTCATGAATACCCTGATCAACATCATTAATTTCGCCCCCCGGGAGCTGATCGATGCCCGCTTTGACGGGGCGCAGTCCTCCATTCTGGTTGCGGTGGTTACGGGCACCCTGTTTATCTACCTGTTCACCAAAGTCATCAATAAATTCCCCGGACAGGGACTGCCGGAAATCTTCGGGTCGGCCTTGCCGAAGCAGCTGGCTGCTCCGCTGATTTTTGTATATGCGGTTCTCTGGTATATGGCCGGGGCGCTGATCCTGCTGTCCTTTGTGGACATTACGCTGCGTTTTATCAGCCCGGATACAGGGCCGTATGCAATATTACTCGGCTTCCTGGCCGTTGTCTGCCTGTGTTCCCGGATAGACTCGCTGTCATTGCTCTACGGACTGGAGCTTACGCTGGGGATTACCCTGCCTTTAATTCTGTATACAACAGTCAAGGCGATTATTAACCCGGATTTCAGCTGGGATGCCGTGCTACAGGTGATGACTCACTCTCTGCATGCCCCGGATATGAACAGTATTGCGGCCGCAACATTTACCTTCAGCGGTTATATCAATCTGGCGGTATTCAACCGGGTATTTCATGGACTGAAGCTGAGGCATATATGGATTCTAAGTCTGGAAGGTTTTCTGGTGCTTGCCATATGCTTTTTTGTGCCGATCGGATATCACGGGACCGTTGGCGTTGATCGGCATGTGTATACGTGGTTTACAACGGCAGACAGCATCCGCATCGAAGCCTTCTTGATCGAACGCATGCTGTATATCTTCTATTTCGCCTACATTACATTATCTCTGGTCAGTGCCATTATCCAGTGGCATGTCGGCAAAGAGCTGCTGCTCAGTCTGTTGCCCTCCACGGCTAAGAAGCCTAAGAAAAAACTGCGTCAGGAGATCGTTATCCTGGTCCTGTTTGCTGCCGGAGCCTTCGCCCTTATGCGTATGGATCAATACGACCTTAATTTGCTTGGGGTATTCCTGCTGCATATCCGCTGGTACGGGGAGCTGCTGCTGATTCTCCTGCTGTTCTGGTGCTACTGGATTGTAAGGAGGCGGAGGGGATGAGAACAAAAAGGAGTGCAGTCTGCCTTCTGCTGTTGCTGATGTGCATGACAGTGACAGGCTGCAATTTCAAAGATATCGACCGGAGAATATTTGTGGTCGCCATCGGGATCGATCCCGGCAAGGTGGAAGGAACATTCAAGGTGAGCCTGAAGCTGGCAATCCCGCAAGGGGATGTTACCAAGATCGATGAGAAGATGCAGATCCTTACCGAAGAATCGGAGAGTATCTCCGAGGCACTGCGCAGAATGAAGTCCAAAGTGGAGAAGGAGCTGGACTATGTCCACTGCAAGTCGCTGATCCTGGGTGAACAAATCGCTGCCAAAGACATCAGGCATGTGATGGACTGGGCGGTGCGGCGCAGAGATATCCAGCTGATCCTGAATTTTGCCATCGGAAGGCCGGGGGCGCTGGAAGTACTGCAGGTGAAGCCGCCGTCCGAGCGAATCCCGTCCAACTCGCTGATTCTGGCGATGAACGGACAAGGCACAGAGTCGCCCTTTATCTCCAGAGTGTTCTCCTATCAGCTGATGCGGAGTATTTATGAGAATGGTATCGATCCAATTCTGCCTATTATTGAAGCGCAGGGGGAAGAGCAGTTCCTAATCGATAAGATTGCCTTGCTGGATAAGAATAAAATCAAGCTTGTTCTCACGCCTGACGAGACCAGACTGTTCAATCTGCTGTCCCGGTCCAATCTGCGGACGAATTTTCCGGCTCACATAGGCGGCGGGATGTACCAGTACTATACAGAGAGCAGCTCCTCCAGCTACCGGATTGTGACGCAGCAGGAGGATAACCCGTACATCCGGTACAACATTAAGATCCGGGCAATTCTGGAGGAAAATAGTACTGAGGATATGGTAACTCACCACATGCTGAAGGAGATCGGGGAGTCAGGAGCAGCGGAACTCAGCAAGGCAGTTACAGCATTGCTGATCAGAATCCGGGACAGCGGGATGGACCCTATGGGCTGGGGGCTGCATTACGGGGCCCGGCACTGGAATAATGACACAGAAATGGCGGTATGGGAGAGGCTCTATCCCCGGCTGAAATTTCAGGTTAAGACGGATGTGGATGTGAAATACTCGGGAATGATCAAATAGAGTCCTGCCCGGATTGACGCTTCCGGCACTAGGACTTATACTTGATCTAAAAACAAGTTAGAGGATGATAAAGATGAGAACGCTGAACTTAACCTCTCAACGTCAGGCCGTGTATGATATCGTCCGTAATTCCCATGACCATCCTACTGCTGCAGAAGTAATGAACCGTCTTGTAGAGCAGGGGCATAACCTGGCCTATGGGACTGTCTATAATTCGCTGCGGTATCTTTCGGATAAACAAATGATCCGTGAACTGAAGCTCGGAGAGGCGGCCAGCAGATATGATGCCCGTCTGGACGACCATCAGCATATTATCTGTGAAATCTGCGGCGCAGTGGATGAAGTGATGAGTCAGGTTCCGCAGGCGTGGATTGATACGGTAGCGGAGGATACGGGTTATTCCATCACCCATACACATGTTGTATTTGGAGGCGTATGTCCAGCCTGCCGGAATAAGAATTCGCACTAGAAAAAAGAATAAATATAACAAAAGACCGTTTTCATAAAAACGGTTTTTTGCTGTGTATATATGAAAATTATTAAGCAATATAGGAGAATTATAATGAATTCCCGGAGAAAAGAGGATTTCCAGGGGCGATATTTAATTATATATTGAGGCTGCAGATTTATCGTGCTTAAGACCCATAAAGAAAGAGAGAGTGAGCCCATCATATGAATAAAAAGGCGCGTCTGACCATCCGCACGAAGCTAATTCTTACATATTTGCTTGTTTTGCTTGTACCCAGCATCATTATAGGCTGGCAGACCTATCAATCGGCCAGCAGTAAAGTCGGGGAGCAGCTCACCCAAAATGCCACGGAAAGTGTAGTGGCGGTTAACGAAATTATCGATGCAAACATTCAATCCAAAATTGATGATATTAACTACTTCGCTGCGCAGCTCACGGCGGATTCTATTAACAATGAAGCGGCGGGGGCGGGGGCGCCTGCACTGGAGGCCAGACTTAAGGAGTATGCCAAACTGCATTCCGATGTGCTTGATATTTATGCCGGAACCAGTAAAGGCAAGGGCATCCGTGCGGCTGATATCCAGCTGCCGGACGGCTATGACCCGCGCAAGGAGAACGCTTATATCAATGCGCTTAAGCATGGCAGCGGGATTGTGATCTCACCGGTATTCCAGACGGTAAATAATGAGTCGGCTATTGCCATTTCAGCAGTGCTGGAAGGCGGGAACGGGGTAGTGGGTCTGGATCTGAACCTGTCTTCGCTGGCCGATCTGACAGATATCAAGGTAGGCGAGGAAGGTTATATTCTGATTATCGACAGCAGCAAGAAATTCCTGGTTCACCCGACCGAAGCTATTGGCGAGGAGTCCTCACTTGATTTCGTGAAGCAAATGTTCGAAAGTGAGAGCGGCAGCTTCGATTATGACTATAAGGATTCCTCCAAGAAGATGACCTTCATGGTGAATGAGCTGACGGGCTGGAGAATCGGGGGGACCATCAGCAAGAATGAGATTACCCGTGCGACAAGTGATATCCGGGAGACGGTATTAATTGTAATCTCTGTTTCTGTATTGCTGGCGCTGGTGCTTATCTACTTCAATGTCTCGTCGATCCTGAAGCCGCTGATGCGGCTGCGCAGAGCGACAGAGCTAATCGCCGGGGGCGACCTGTCACAGGATATCGGGGACTTCCGCAGAGATGAGATTGGCCTGCTGGCTGAGAATTTCCGCCTGATGGTCGGCAATCTGCGGCAGATGATTACCGGTGTACAGGAGATGACCGACAATGTCTCCTCATCCGCCGAGGAACTGACAGCGGGGGCTGAGCAGACTACCAAAGCGATAGAGCATGTTACGATAGCGATCCAGGAGGTAGCTGCCGGAACAGAGCGCCAGGTTAACAGTGTCAATAAAGGAATGATAAGTACGGCTGCCACTACAAGCGAGGTAGAGCATATTTCCGGATTCATGGAGCAGGTATCGGCGATGATGGACAAGACCTCGCTCTCCGCTTCAGAGGGGAATGAATCTGTAATCAGCGTAGTCGATAAGATCAACGGGATTCATGAAACGGTAGAGGAGCTGGGCGGGGTCATTGATAAGCTTAATGAGCGGACCGGACAGATCCAGGGGATTGTCGGTGTAATTACCGGGATCTCGCGGCAGACCAATCTGCTGGCGCTGAATGCTTCCATTGAAGCGGCCAGAGCAGGCGAGCAGGGCCGCGGTTTCGCGGTTGTCGCCTCAGAGGTGCGCAAGCTGGCTGAAGAATCAGAGAAGTCGGCAAGAATGATCTCCGAACAGATTACTTCCATTAATGCGGAGATGATCCAGGCTACAGCTACCATGGAGTATGCGAAGAACCGGGTATCCGAAGGTATTATGGCGGTCGATACGACCGGACGCTCCTTCTCACGAATCCGCAGGGCGGTTAAAGGGGCGGCGGAGAAGATTGAAGCGATGAATGGGGCAGTGCATACGCTGACGGCAGAAGCGGATAGTATGGAGAAGGCCATCGGAGAGATCCGAGGGATTACCCAGGAGGCGGCAGGCAATACCGAAACCATCTCTGCTGCTGCCCAGCAGCAGCTGGCATCGGTGGAAGAGATCGCTTCTTCCTCGGCAGATCTGAGCCATCTTGCCGATGAACTGCAGCGGCTGGTCGGCAAATTCAAATTATATCCGGGAAATCAGGCTCCGGGTGCAGCGG
This sequence comes from Paenibacillus sp. FSL H8-0259, assembly GCF_037963255.1. Lineage (NCBI taxonomy): Bacteria > Bacillati > Bacillota > Bacilli > Caryophanales > Paenibacillaceae > Paenibacillus > Paenibacillus sp. FSL H8-0259. Next base: position 7,782,476 of record NZ_CP150147.1, on the reverse strand, counting down.
ATACCGTCCGGCAGAGTAGCGGTAGTTCCGGAGACCAGCGGAATTCCTGAAGCAGAAAGTGCGCGGCGGTCTTCCCTTTTACCTCCTTTTGCAAGTATACTGATAAGCAATAATATGGGGTGACGAAGGAGAGAAGCATTCATGGCAGAGCAATTGAAGGGCATTACCATTGCCCTGGCGGGTCCGCGCAAGGCGGAAGAAATGGCCAAGCTGATACAGAATATGGGTGGGACAGCGCTGCACCGTCCGGCCCAGGGGACTTCATTTCTGGATGATGCTGCACTGCGTGACGGGCTGACGGCCTGGACAGACCAGCCGCCGGACCTGGCAGTTCTGACGACCGGAATGGGACTCGACGCATTATTCGAGATGGCCGCGAAGCTGGAGCTTGCGGACCGCTTCCTGGAAGTTCTCTTCGCTTCACCTATTGCTGCGCGCGGCTATAAAACAGTCAATGCCTTGAAGAAGCGGGGGCTGGAGCCCGTGGTGCGCGACGATGACGGCAGCACCAAAGGGCTGATCCGCGGTTTGCAGGATTGGGATTTGCAGGGCAAGCGGGTCAAACTGCAGCTGCACGGAGAGTCTGCCCCGCATCTGGTCCAGTGGCTGGAGCAGGCGGGAGCAGAGGTCAGCTGGGTGCAGCCGTACCGGTACACGCAGCCGGAGCCGGGAGCGCTGGCTCTGCTGCTGGCGGATATTACAGAAGGCCGGGTGAACGCGGTAGCCTTCACAAGTGCTCCGCAATTCCGTTTCCTGGCGCAGTATGCGCGGGAGCAGGGCAGGCTGGAAGAACTCGTTCAGGCTTTGGAGGATAAAGTGCTGGCTGTATCTGTCGGCCGGCTTACCTCCGAAGCCCTCAAGGAAGAGGGCGTGAAACGGATCATTATGCCGGAGCATGAACGAATGGGCAGCATGTTCGTAGAGCTGGGCCGCTATATCGCGGCTTCCCGGTAACCGGTAGCACCAGCCGGGCTGCACAGGCACCCATAGCAGGAATTCCCGTCCGGTACAGGACGGGAATTCTTTTTGGACAACCCGGATTAGCGTTTTCTTACTATAAAAGCAGCCGATTCGATGGACATCCGGGGCTGTTTTACTTAGAATAATAGGCAACGTTCCACCACAAAGATAAAGAAATAAGGAGGAGGAGACCCATGGATAAGAGAAAATGCCTGTTACTTGGCGATTATACCCACCCGCGGTTTCACCCGCTGCAAGGCGTAGACAAGCAGGTCAGCGAGATTCTGAATGATCTTCTGACCGTACAGTGCTCGGAGAATAAAAAGCTGCTGTTAAGCGAGCATTTGGCAGGATATGATCTCTGCATTGCATATAACGAATTATGGAACGAAACCGTATCTCCCCAGCAGACGGCGGGTTTGCTGAGTTATGTAAGCGGGGGCGGCGGCCTGATTGTCCTGCATACCGGTGTTTCGCTGGCGAAGCGGTATGAGCTGGCACATCTGATCGGCGGCAGATTCACCGGACATCCTCCCTATGCACCGCTGAATTTCAAGGTGCGGGAACATGATATTACCGAAGGCATTGAGGATTTCCAGCTCGATGAAGAGCCGTACCGTTTCGAATTCGACCCCTTCACCGATAAGAAGATTCTGCTTGAATATGAAGCGGACGGGGAAATGCTGCCTGCGGCCTGGTGCCACAGCTACGGTCAGGGACGGGTTGTCTATCTGATGCCCGGCCATCATGAGCCGTCGTTCCGTCATCCGGCAGTCCGCCAGCTGATTCTGGGCGCAGCCACTTGGGCGGCACGGATTCCCAGATAGACCCGGACTTTTGTGAAAGACAGTATATATTTTGGGGTCCCCGCAAAGTACCTGAGTAATCATCGAAGATTTGGCCCCACTTTGTGGGGTTATTTTGTGAATTGGCCCGCTAAGGGGTATACTCTAACCATAACTGGAATCTTTGGGAGGGAAGTACCATGAGTGATTTGTTCAAGAAAGCAATCTCTTTAGGAGTGGGCCTCACCATTGTCAGCAAGGAAAAGGTTGAAAAGGTCGTAGATGAACTCGTCAAGCGGGGCGAGCTTGCGCCATCGGAATCCAAGGCACTGGTTGACCGGCTGGTGGAGCGCGGTGAAGAAGAACGCGGTACCTTCAAAGCAGCTGTACATGAGCAGGTTCAGAAGGTGCTGAAGGAGCTCAAGGTGCCTGTTCAAGGAGACATTGCCGGACTGGAATCGCGCATTGCTGTGCTTGAACGCCGCGTGGCCGAGCTGGAGGGCAATACGGCTCCCCGCACCCAGGAGGATGTCGTGCCGGAAACGCATACGGAATAAATGGCAGTCCGCATAAGACATGCCGGCCGTTACCGGGCAATAGCCATGGCGCTGATGCGTCATGGCTTCGGCTATATGGTGGAGGAACTGGGCCTCTATCATCTCCTGTCCCTTCCGCGCCGGATTATTACGCAGGAGGTTCACGAAAGCGTAACACTCGGGGAGCGGATCCGCCGGGTGCTGGAGGATCTGGGGCCAACGTTTGTCAAATTGGGCCAGCTCGCCAGTACACGTTCCGATCTGCTGCCGGATTCGATTATACAGGAGCTTATTAAGCTGCAGGACAATGTGCCGCCGTTCTCGGCCGAGACGGCCCGCAATATTATCGAGCAGGAACTCGATCAGCATATGGATGCGGTCTTTGAGTACTTCGAGAACAACCCGCTTGCTGCGGCTTCCATCGGTCAGGTGCACCGGGCGGTGCTGCACGGCGGCCAGAGTGTAGCGGTCAAGATTCAGCGTCCCGGGGTCATGCGGACCATGAGCCGGGATCTTGAAATTCTGCTGGATCTAAGCGTCCTGGCTGAGCGGAAGATGGACTGGGCCAAGCAATACGGATTAACCCGGATGGTCGAGGAGTTCTCCCGCGCCCTGATGGCCGAGCTTGATTATGCCCAGGAAGGGCGCAATGCCGAACGTATAGCCGGGCATCTGACTGCCCAGGATAATGTATATATACCGGCCATCTATTGGGATTTCAGCTCGACACGGGTGCTGACGATGGAATACGTGGACGGAATTACGCTGAACCGCAGGGATGAGCTGCTGAACAAGGGCGTCAAGCTCAAGACTATTGCCCAGCAGCTTGTAGAGATGATGCTGAACCAGATTTTCATCCATGGCTTCTTTCATGCCGATCCGCATCCGGGCAATGTCATGGTGCTGGAGGACGGCAAGCTGGCTCTGATTGATTTCGGGATGGTCGGTCGGCTGAGCGAGGAAATGAAGGACGGGCTGTCCGCACTCGTGATCGCACTGATGCGCAAGAACACCGATTCGATGGTACGGGCCATTCTGCGGCTGGGCGTGATTCCGGAGGATGCCGACCGGATGGCGCTGCATGATGATATGGACCGGCTGCGGGAGCAGTATTATGATATCCCGTTCAAGCAGGTCAGCATCGGCAAGGCGCTGAATGATCTGTTCGGCATTGCCCGCAAGCACCGGCTGGTTATTCCGCCGGATCTCGCGATGCTGGGCAAGACGATGCTGACGCTGGAGGGCATGGTCGCCAGCCTCGACCCGGCCTTCAGCATAGTGCAGATGGCCGAGCCGTTCGGCAGGCAGCTGGTGAAGCAGCGCTTCAGCGGAAGCCGGCTGCAGCGCAAGCTGCTCGGCGGAGTAGCCGATCTTGCCGAGAGTCTGGTGGAGCTTCCTGCCCAGGCCCGGCAGCTCTCCGCACTGCTCAGCAAGGGGAAGCTCAAGGTGGAGATTGGGGTACCTGAGCTCCAGAATCTGGAGCACAAGTTCAGCCGGGTCGGCAACCGGCTCTCCTTCAGTATCGTACTGCTGGCCTTCAGCATTATTATGGCCGGTCTGATTGTTGCTTCCTCTCTGCGCGGTGAGCCTTCGCTGCTCTGGGATTTCCCCATCGTGGAGATCGGCTCCGTCATCGCTATGCTGATGATTATATGGCTGCTGTTCTCGATATTCAAATCAGGAAGATTCTAGCGGGATAAGTCCCGGGAAATAATTATTCTTCCGCAGATGCACACAAGCGGCGCGAAATCAAGTACAATATATAAAGATAACTTGCCCAAAATTAAAGTGTAATGGAACGCAAATGGAGTGCCGTCTGAATGTCCGGTGGATCGCTGCTGCCCCAGAAACCGAACTTCGACTGCAGCCTTGCGGGCCAGTGGAACGGAAGGGCTCCGGCAACGGGGTTCTTCCGCTTTTGTTTGATACGGATACCTGAGAGCGATATCTGGACTGGCTGTCCTGGCACAGCACACTATGCAGGACGGTGCAGCCGTTGCCGCCTGATAACGGGCTTATGCCGCAGGCCAAGCCTTGTGAATGCGTACATTACTCCGATAAATGGATGAATATAAGTTATGAAGTGAAAACTTAGGGAAAATAGTGAGGTGGAGCAATTGCCGGGTTTTAAAGAATTAGGAGTTTCAGAAGTACTAAACGATCTGCTCAAGGGGCAGGGAATCGTGAAGCCGACGCCGGTGCAGGAAGAGGCGATTCCGCCGCTGGTAGAGGGTCTCGATGTTATCGCCCGTGCCAAGACGGGAACAGGGAAGACACTGGCTTTCCTGCTGCCGATTATGGACAAAATCCGGGTAGAGGCGGCTTATCCGCAGGCGCTTATTCTCGCGCCGACGCGTGAACTTGCGCTGCAGATTACCGAAGAAGCGCGCAAGCTGGCGCGCCATACGGGAGTGAAGATTCTGGCAGTCTATGGCGGACAGGATGTGGAGAAACAGCTCCGCAAGCTGGAAGGCGGCAGACATCTGATTATCGGAACGCCGGGACGGCTGCTGGATCACCTGCGCCGGGAGACGCTGGACTTAGGCGGCGTGAAGATGCTGGTGCTGGATGAAGCGGACCAGATGCTGCACATGGGCTTCCTGGAGGATGTAGAGACGATCATTACGGCTGTGCCTTACCGCCGCCAGACGATGCTGTTCTCTGCGACAATGCCGGACCCGATCAAACGACTGGCTGCGAATTATATGAAAGAACCGCTGGATATCATTATCAAGAGTGGCTCTCCAATTCCGCTGGACAATATCCGCCAGCAGGTAGTGGAATGCTCTGACCGCAATAAGGAAGAGGCGCTGATCTCCCTAATCGAGCGGGACCGCCCGTACCTGGCGATCATCTTCTGCCGGACCAAACGCCGGGCCATCAAGCTGAACGAAGCACTGCAGGCGGCCGGGTATGACTGCGACGAATTGCACGGCGACTTATCGCAGGGCAAACGCGAAGCGGTTATGAAGCGGTTCCGCGATGCCAAGCTGCAGCTGCTGGTTGCTACGGATGTGGCAGCCCGCGGGCTTGATGTGGAAGGCATTACCCACATCTTCAACTACGATCTTCCGCTGGATGCGGACAGCTATATTCACCGGATCGGCCGCACGGGCCGCGCCGGAGGCAAAGGCCTTGCGATCACGTTCTCTTCGCCGCGTGAACGCGCCGGGCTCGAACTGATCGAGCACGGCATCTCCCAGCGGCTGGACCGCCGCCGGTACGAGAAGGATGAATTCGGCGTTGGCGAATTCACCTCTGTGCAAGGCGGCGGCTCGCCGCGCGGCGGGCGGCAGAGCGCAGCGCCTGAAGCGGCGCGTGCTGGACGCGGCGGCCGCGGGCAGGGACGCAGCGGCGGTGCTCCGCGCGCGGAAGCCGCAGGGCGTCCGGGCGGACGCGGACGCGGCGGCAAGGAAGCAGGCGGCTGGGGTGCGCCTGCGGAAGGCGGAAGCCGCAGCCGTAAGGACGCGGCAGGCGGTGGCGGCAAGCGCAGCGCGTACAGCGCGGCTGCGGCTCCGCGGGGCGGCGACTCCGCCGGCAAGAGCGCGGCGAAGCCAAGACCGGGCGGCGGCTACGGCGCCTTCGCCAGCGGCGGCGACAGCAGCCCGGCTCCGGGTTATGCGGCTGGAGCGAATGCCGCAGGCGGACGCGGCGGCAATAAGGGCGGCGGCGCCAGAAGCGGCGGCCCGAGCAGCGGCTACAGCACCAATGTGTCCAGAGGCGCGGATGCCGGCGGATTCAGCTATGGTGCTTCGAAGGGCGCCGGCTCCGGTGCCGGGTACAACCCGGGCGGCGCGAAGTCGAGCCCGAAATTCCGGGCGCATGTAGCCCGAAGCAATGAAGGCGGCGGCTCAGGCGCGCCCGCTACCAAAGGCGGTGGCTCACGCGGCGGTTATAGCGCCGGCGGCGGCTCCAAGGGCGGCAAAGGCGGCTTCAGCTCGGGCGGACGCAGCAGCGGCGGAACCTCATCGCGCGGCGGACGCAGTGGCGGCTCCGGCGGCGGTTCACGCGGCGGACGCGGCTCATCCAGATAAAGGCGCTTTACATTCATAAGTGAAACTTGTTACCATAGGGCAGTTAGCGTATCGGCTAATTGTTCTATGGTAATATTTGTGTTAGGGGCTGGTGCACATTTATCAGCCCGGACTGAAACATTTCGGCCCTTCAGCCTGTCTAATAATGTAACTAAGCTTTTAGAAAGAATACAGAACTTCTAGGAGGAACGAAACCGCATATGTCCAGAACCACCAAGATTGTCATCTTGTTCATCGTTGTCATTGCTGTCGGCTGGGGAATCGGGAAGTATACTAGCCCGTCCGCTTCCCGGGAAGACGGAACGAATATAAATACAGGTACCGATCTCGGGGCCGGGCCGGGTACGGCGCCGGAGACTTCGGCACTGCCAAGCGCAGAGCCGGACGGCCAGGAGCAGGGCTCCGGCAACAATACGGGGACTGAGCCTACACCGGCTGTAACAGAGGCGCCTGCGGATTCAACGAGCGGGGAGAATAATGCGGCCGGGACTCCGGAACCAACGGACAAGCCTGCCCCTACGGATAAGCCCGCAGCTACGGATTCCGGCAGTAATGGTGATGCAGAGATGGTTGCCGCCGAACCGGAGAGCATCGCGGTTATGGTTAATAAGCAGTACAGACTGCCTGATAAATATAAGCCGGCCGATCTGGTCTACCCTGATGTGCCTTTTATATTCTCGGAGAAGATCGAGAAGCGGATGCTGCGGCGTGAAGCTGCCACGGCGCTGGAGGAGATGTTTGCCGGAGCGAAGAAGGACGGTATTTATCTGGCTGGTGTATCCGGCTACCGTTCGGAAGCGACCCAGAGAAGGCTGTTCAATAACTATGTAGCCCGGGACGGCGAAGAGAAAGCCCGTACCTACAGTGCGTTGCCCGGACACAGCGAGCATCAGACGGGTCTGGCGATTGATCTGTCCGGCAGTGACGGCAAATGTGCGGCCGAAAGCTGCTTTGCCGGTACGAAGGAAGCAGAATGGCTTGCGGATCATGCCGCTGAGTACGGATATATTATCCGGTTCCTCGAAGGCAAGCAGGCGATCACCGGATATATTTATGAGCCTTGGCATGTCCGGTATGTAGGCAAGGAGATCGCCGCGTCCGTATCGGAGAGAGGAATTACCCTCGAAGAATATTATGATGCCGTTCCGGTGTCGAATTAATGTGAAATCGATGTACAGCCGGCCCCGTGGTTCACGGGGTCTTTTGTGAATAGTTGGACCTCCGGGCGTCTGCTGTTGCCGTAGTTGCCACATTTACGTATTTGAGTACTTGCAGTATTTGCAGTATTTGCAGTATTTGCAGTAGTAATCGTTGGAATTCCTCGATTCATCAGCTATTTGTGGCAGAAACAGAGTAGCTTTATACAAACTTTTATACAAAATCCTGCCCAAAATACAACATTTCCCTCATTCTATCGGCGCAAATCCAGAAATGTTGTATAAAAGGCAGGATTTCACTGTGTTCAAGCGGCTTAGCAGAATTATTCTTGTATTTTCTACAACAATCCTCTCGAACACCCTGCTATCAAGGAATCAAAGTTGCAGAACGTACAACATTTACACCTACAGTGCTTCCTAAGATTCTCCATTCTGCCGGCAACGAATCAAGTTTATGGAATTGATGTATTCATCCAGTCCCACACAGCGGCTGAATGGTAGTTTGTAGGGTTGTTACTGTATTGCGGTTTATTCTTGTAGGGTTGTTGCTAAATTGCGGTTTATATAGTTGAATGGCTGAGCCTGACGTAAGCGGACTGAGAAGCGCTTATTTCTCCGTTAATCATCATATTGGCGCCGAAGAGGACTGAGATTCCGTTATCTTATGTATTTTTGCCTGAAATGAGGATCTGTGGACATATAAGGGATTGTGAGTCCGCTTGATCTGCAAATACGGCCGTTCTTCCCGAATAAGGGATTCTCAGTCCGCGTCACTGACAGCCCGGGCCATGAGAGTGCTGACAGGTTTCTGTTTGCGCAGGAAAGCGGTGTGTCCACGGGATGACGATCAATCCTCCTATATCCTTCGGCGGGCTTCGTTTGGTTCACCCGCGGGGCCTCTGGTTAATTAGTGGGAAACCGCACACTAATAAATGGGAGGTGTTCTGAATGTCTGAACATAATCATGTGGTGAGCAAGGACGGAAGTGTGACGATGCACCGGGTGAACGATGCGCTGGACCGGATTGAGCCGGGGCAGAAGGAATTGATCCTGAATAATTTCGAGGATTTCAAAAGCTACTTGGGAAAGCGCATCCAACTGGCGCAGAAAATCGGGCTCAGCGATGAGCAGCTGGCTGTGGCTGCCGAGAAAATCGCCGATTATCTGGCGGCGTACGAAGAGCCCCGCAACAGTGAGGAGAAGCTGCTGCTGGAACTGTGGAAGGCCGGAAACAAAGAAGAGCGCCACCGGCTGGCGCATATGCTGGTGAAGATGGTACAGCATTAAGAAGCAGCAGACAACGGGTGCCGCCTTGAAGAGGCCAGTGCCCGTTGTTTCTGCATCTGCTGCCCCTCCTTCTGCCTTGTATCTGCCTATGGTCGGCAATGCAGACGGATGCTCAGATTGACTGATTCCGGGGATATATCCGGTGATATACCCGGTGATATAATGGACTGGACCAATATAGATGTTCCCGCCGAAGTTGAAAATTCAAACCCATTGGAGCTGCTCCTATATGAAATTAAGCATTCTGGATCAATCGCCGGTGTCTGAAGGAAGCACGCCTGCGGAGGCACTGGCCCAGACAGTATTGCTGGCCCGCGAAGCTGAGCGACTCGGGTATCACCGCTTCTGGGTTGCAGAGCATCACGCGGCGCCCGGACTGGCCGGCTCCAGTCCGGAGGTGCTGATGGCTCATCTGGCTGCTGTAACTTCGGAGATCCGCATCGGCTCAGGAGCTGTGCTGCTCCCGCATTACAGTGCTTACAAGGTCGCTGAGAACTTCCGCGTCCTGGAGGCCTTATATCCCGGGCGGATCGATCTGGGTGTGGGCAGAGCAGCAGGCGGCGGTGCGCTGTCCGCCAGGGCGCTGCAGGATAACCGTGTGAATCCTGAGGATATAGACCGTTATGAGCAGCAGCTTAAGGAACTTATTGCTTATCTGCATGATGAGACTGGGGCTGCGGAACCTCCGCACCGCTATGCCGGACTGCAGGCTACACCTGCCGTGAGTACAGCGCCGGAAATCTGGCTGCTGGGTTCAAGCAGTGCCAGTGCGGCGCTCTCGGCCCGGCTGGGGACCGGGTATGCCTTCGCGCGGTTTATCAACGGGAACGGGGGAGCGGAAGCGGTGCGGGAGTATGCGGATAGCTTCGCCCCATCCCGTGCTGCTGCAACGCCACAATCGCTGGTGGCAGTTTTTGCCGTCTGTGCCGGGACCTCTGAGGAAGCGGACCGCCTGGCCGCCAGCATGGATCTGTCGCTGGTGCTGCTGGAGAAAGAGCATCTCTCCACCGCCACTCCTTCTGTAGAAACTGCTATGAATTATACATATACACCTTATGACAGGTTCTCCATTAAGGATAACCGTAAGCGGATGGTCGTAGGATCGCCGATTGAAGTCAGAGAGCAATTGCAGGCGCTGGCGGAAGAATATCGATGCGGGGAGCTGATGATTTCATCGCATATTCACAGCTTTGAGGATAAGCTGACATCTCTCCGGCTTATTGCCGAAGCCTGCGGGCTGACGCGAAGAGGGTAGCTTTCCAGGGCCCGTTGAGAAATGAAGATGAAGGGCATAAAAGTACCTGAATCCGCCCAAAGTGGGCTGGCTGCGAACCTAAACAAGCCCAACGTATGCGAAAAACCGATTACAATGTGTCACTGCGGGGGCAAACGAGCCCACTGTATGCGAAAAAACGAGTACAATGTGTCACTGCGGAGGCTAACGAGCCCAACGTATGCGAAAAACCGAGTACAATGTGTCACAGCGGAGGCTAACGAGCCCAACGTATGCGAAAAACCGAGTACAATGTGTCACAGCGAAGGCAAACGAGCCCAATGTATGCGAAAAACCGAGTACAATGTGTCACTGCGGGGGCAAACGAGCCCAATGTATGCGAAAAACCGAGTACAATGTGTCACAGCGGAGGCTAACGAGCCCAACGTATGCGAAAAACCGAGTACAATGTAGCCCCAAATGGGCTGCTCACTTAACGATTATCCCTGCAGCTGCCACCCGCACCGCATTCGGAGCCTGAAATTTTGTATCACGCTGCCAATAGGATAAAATAAAGAGGAATGCTCGCAGTGATGCATAAGCTGCATAAGGGCATGGACTCTATAAGCCGCCAGGGTAAATACGAATATACAGCCGAAAGGAAGCGAAGCAGGATGTCGATCTATAGTTTTGCCGGAGTCACACCTTCGGGTACAGAAGTGCCGTTTAAGGACTATGAGGGCAAGGTGCTGCTGATCGCCAATACGGCCAGCAAGTGCGGGCTTACCCCGCAATACGGAGATTTACAGAAGCTGTACGAACAATACGGAGATCAAGGGCTTGTTGTGCTGGGATTCCCCTGCAACCAGTTTGCCGGCCAGGAGCCGGGTACAAGTGAGGAAGCGGAAGCCTTCTGCCAGATCAATTACGGCGTTACTTTCCCGGTGTTTGCCAAGGTAGATGTGAATGGGCCGGAGGCAAGCCTGCTGTTCCAATATTTGAAGGGTCAGCAGCCGGGTGACGGGGAGAGCAGCGATATCCAGTGGAACTTCACGAAGTTTCTGGTAGACCGCAGCGGCAATGTGGTGGCGCGTGTGGAGCCGAAGGAATCACCGGAGAGCATGAAGGACCTTATTGAATCGCTGCTGAAGTAAGTAAGGATAGCTGTCACAAAATAGTCCGCTCCCGGATTGGGGTGCACGCGCACCCTGTCCGGGAGTTTTTTTGATATCTAAGCAAGCGGTTTCTGCTTGACTGTAGAGACGGAAGTATCCCCAGTATGAAAATTATCCTTGAATCTTTTCAGAGACACTGTATCCTTTGAAGAGGAATGTTTCACTCATCTACGGAGATTGCATAAAGAATTATGGGATGCAGGATAATAACGGCAGGAGGGTTTCATAAAGGCATGAGGTTAATAACAGAGGTAGCATCGGCAGCAGGGATCAATGAAGAGCATCTGGAGTTGTACGGTAAATATAAAAGCAAACTGTCGCCGTCTCTGTGGGCGGAGCTGAAGCACAAACCGGACGGCAAGCTGGTCCTGGTTACGGCAGTTAACCCTACACCGGCGGGTGAAGGCAAAACCTTGACAACCATCGGATTAGCCCAGGCGCTGAATGCGGCGGGGATCAAGACGGTAGCGGCATTGCGTGAACCTTCGCTTGGACCCTGCCTGGGCATGAAGGGCGGCGCAACCGGCGGAGGCAAGGCGCAGATTGTTCCGGCAGACGAGATTAATCTGCATTTCACCGGGGATATCCATGCGGTGACCTCCGCGCATAACCTGCTCTCCGCGATGATCGATAATCATATTTTTCAGGGCAACGCCTTGAACCTGGACCCGCAGCGGATAGTATGGAAACGTGTGATGGATATGAATGACCGCAGTCTGCGGAATATAGTGACCGGTCTTGGCGACGGCAACGGGACGGTGCGGGAGAGCGGCTTCCAGATCACGACGGCGTCTGAGATTATGGCTGTGCTGTGCCTCTGCAATGACCTCGCGGATCTGAAGAAACGGCTGAGCCGGATGCTGGTTGGATATGACCAATTGGGACAGCCAATAACCGCGAAGGACATCGGAGCCGTTGAGGCGATGACTGCACTGCTCAAGGAAGCGGTCAAGCCTAATCTGGTGCAGACGCTTGAAGGCACGCCCGTGATTGTGCATGGCGGACCCTTTGCCAATATTGCCCACGGCTGCAGCAGTGTAATCGGAACCCGCTACGCCCTGAAGCTCGGAGACGTGGTAGTGACTGAAGCGGGCTTTGGCGCAGATCTTGGTGCTGAGAAGTTCATGGATATCAAATGCCGCCAGGCCGGCCTGACCCCTTCTGCCGCAGTGCTGGTGGTTACAGTGAAATCACTGAAATATAACGGAGGTGTCCGCAAGGAGGAACTGTATGCCGGCAACCGGGCAGCGCTGCTCTCCGGATTGTCCAATATGGAGCGCCATATTGAGAATCTCGGCAAATTTGGTGTGCCTGTACTCGTTGCCCTCAATCACTTTGAAGGGGATGCCTCGGCGGAGATTAACGAGGTGCTGGAGGCCTGCCGCCGGCTGGGTGTGCCTGCTGCGGTATCCAAGGTATGGGCTGAAGGAAGCGCAGGCGGGCAGGAACTGGCGCAGGAGCTGAAGAAGCTGCTGGACCGGGAAGAGGCCGTAAAGTTCGCGCCGCTGTATGAAGACAACCTGGACATTCCGTCCAAAATCAATAAAATCGTCACCGAAATCTACCATGGCGCAGAAGTGGCCTTCTCCCCGGCAGCCAAACGCAGTCTGGCTGTTATTGACAGGCTGGGCCTGCACCAGCTTCAGGTCTGTATGGCCAAAACGCCATATTCCTTCTCGGATCAGCCGAGGCTGCTTGGAGCACCGGAAGGCTTCACCATGGGTGTACGGGACATTACATTGTCCCTTGGCGCAGGATTTGCTGTAGTCATCACAGGGAACATTGTCACGATGCCGGGCCTACCCGCCAAACCGGCCGCAGAAGGGCTGCTGGTCGATGAAGATGGTGTGATCTCCGGTTTGGAATAAACGGTTTTTTGGCCGCATACAGGCGGCAGCCATCCATTAGATAGAGCCTCACTTGTTCCGCAGAAGGTTTGCGGTGTAGTGGGGCTTTTTTTGCTGCAAAGATTAGAATTTATACAGTTTCACACCCTAACGCTGCTTCCTGCTGCTTCCTGCTGCTTCCTGCTGCTGACAGACATAATGTCCTACTGGCGGGGAAAACTAATGCAAGAAGAAAAGAAATTCGTGCAGATAATTAAAAATTGAAATTGTGAACAATGTGAGAAAATTCACAAAAGTGCTTGTAATGTGATAAATATCACAATATAATCAGTGTATAAAGTGAAATTAATCACAACTACAGAGAAACAGGCTTGTAAATTGGAGGAGGAAGAAATCATGAAAGTAGCAGTCATTGGATGTACACACGCCGGAACCGCCGCAATTGTTAATACCGCACAGCTGTACCCGGATGCCCAGATTACGGTTTACGAGCGCAACGATAACATATCGTTCTTGTCTTGCGGCATTGCGCTTTACGTAGGGGGAGTCGTCAAGGACCCGCAGGGATTGTTCTATTCTTCCCCGGAACAGCTTGCAGCACTGGGTGTGCAAACGAAGATGCGCCATGAAGTGACGAATGTGGATACCGCCCGCAAAACATTGAAGGCCCACAACCTCGCTACAGGTGAAGAATTTGAAGATACGTACGACAAGCTGATTATGACAACAGGCTCATGGCCGATTGTGCCTAAGCTGGAAGGTATAGAGCTGGAGGGGATTCTGCTCTCGAAGAATTATAATCACTCCAACACCATTATTGAACAAGCGCAGAAGGTGAAAAGAATTACAGTAGTCGGAGCCGGATATATCGGCGTTGAGCTGGTTGAAGCTTTTCAGATGAACGGCAAGGAAGTTACCCTGATCGACGGGGAAGACCGCATTCTGAGTAAATATCTCGATGAAGAATTCACGGCTCCGATTCAACAATCACTTGAAGAGCATGGCATCAAGCTTGCGCTTGGTGAGAAAGTCGCAGCATTCGCCGGAGAGAACGGCAAAGTGACCAAGGTCATTACAAGCAAGGGAGAGCATGAAACCGATCTGGTCATTCTCTGCATCGGCTTCCGTCCGAATACAGAGCTGCTCAAGGGTCAAGTCGATATGCTTCCGAACGGTGCGATTATGGTCAACGATTACATGCAGACCAGCCTGCCGGATGTATATGCCGCTGGTGACAGCTGTGCGATTCATTACAACCCGACCGGTAAACATGCCTATATTCCGCTCGCCACGAACGCTGTACGCATGGGGACACTGGTAGCCCGCAATCTGGTCTCGAATACGATTCCTTATATGGGTACGCAGGGAACATCAGGCATCAAGATTTATGAAGACAATATTGCCGGAACCGGACTTACCGAGGATGCCGCCAAAGCCGAAGGTATGGATGCTGAAAGTGTTATGCTGATTGACAACTACCGTCCGGAGTTTATGCCGACATTCGAGCAGGTTCAGGTAAAAGTCGTATTCGAACGTGCGACCCGCCGCATTCTTGGGGCACAGATTATGTCCAAGATGGATCTGACGCAGTCGATCAATACCGTATCGGTTTGTATTCAGAATAAAATGACCGTGGACCAGCTGGCCTTCATTGATTTCTTCTTCCAGCCGCACTACAACAAGCCTTGGAACTTCCTGAACACTGCAGGACTTCAGGCACTGCCCAAGACAGTTGCCGTTAAAGAACCAGTGCATGTCTAATCACGCCTGATTTCGCCGGGGCCCGTTAAGGGCTCCTTTTTTTTATGGTTTTAACTATTAATTCCGGGTCCGAATGAGAAAAATATTCCGCCGCCTAACCTTTTATGGTAAATTTGACATGTCAGTGAAAACTTTCACTTAGGTTTTCTGAGAGTGATTTTTATCACGTTAATGTGATTGTGATCACGTTACAATGGCATAAAGGAACAAATTTTAAGTAATTAGAAGGGGATAGGAATCATGGCTTATAACAAACCGCAGGGGATCGCCGAAGTAACGGTAGAGAACGGAGTCAAGAAAGCGCACAATCCGCTCAGCACTGTACTTATTCTTGGTTTCCTGGGAGGAGCGTTTATCGCGCTCGGATTTTTGCTGGATATTCGTGTCATTGCCGGTGCGCCTGCCGAGTGGGGGTCCATCGCTAACTTCATCGGAGCTGCGGTATTCCCGGTAGGGCTGATACTGGTGCTGCTTGCCGGAGGCGAGCTGCTGACAGGCAACATGATGGCGGTGCCGCTTGCTTTTATTGCGAAGAAGATTTCGTTCTGGGAAGTGATTAAGAACCTGGTGCTGATTACACTCAGCAACCTGGCAGGAGCCTTGTTCGTTGCTTATTTCTTCGGTCATGTCGTTGGCCTTACATCGGACGGGGTGTATCTGGAGAAGCTGGTGAGTATGGCTGAGCACAAGATTGATGCGACCTTCCTGCAGGCCTTTATCTCCGGGATCGGCTGTAACTGGCTCGTGGCGCTGGCAGTGTGGCTCTCCTATGGAGCAGATAATTTCAGCGGCAAAATCCTCGGTATCTGGTTCCCGACAATGGCGTTTGTAGCCATCGGCTTCCAGCACGTTGTAGCTAACATGTTCCTTATCCCTGCTGCCATCTTCGAAGGACATTTCACGTGGGCGCAGTATTTCGCCAACTTTGCCCCGGTATGGCTGGGCAATCTTACGGGCGGCGCGATCTTCGTCGCAGCGGCTTACTGGATGGCTTACCTGCGTAAGGAGCCGGCAGCTGTAACGGCTGTTGAAGGAATCTCCGCTGCAGGTGTGAAGAAACACGCTTAATTCAAAATCCGCCGGTAATGACCGGCATGTTCAATAGTTTGGCCCCAGCACTTCCTGGCTTCTCGGCACCCTGTTTTTGGGAATCGCAGAGAGAAAGGGAGTGTTTTTTGTTAGCCCGGCTCTGCCTGGAATAACTTCAGGGCAAAACAAAATTCGCCGTGCATATCCGACTCGGGGGAACGAAATCGGATTCACGGCGAATAAATAGGGAGTGTTTCATATGCACTATTACCCTGGCCTGCGGGGAACGAATCAGGTCATTTCCACCTATTTTCTTTACGTGCAGAAGCTGCAGTTATAGAATATAAATAGCACGGCAGGCGGGAAGTGATTGGGAATTTCGCAGCAGTGAATTCAATGATGCTATGCGATAAAGCGTTAACGCGAGAACTTGCCCGTCATCCTGTTTTCAGATGATACTGGATGGATTAATGACACCTATGTTACAGGGGATGAAAGACAAGTTATGAGATTTTTGCAGGCCTATCCGAAGGAAGTCAAAGTGTTCTTGATTGCCAGTCTCATTAATGCAACCGGCAGTGCGCTGATGTGGCCGCTGGTTACGATGTATGTATTTGATGAGCTGGGACGCAGTATGAAAGATGCGGGAATTGTTCTGCTGGTTCAATCCCTCGGGGGGATTGCCGGGCAATTGCTGGGCGGATCTTTGTATCACAAGGTAGGGGTAAACCGCCTGATTGTCGGAGCACTGGCTATGAACGCGCTGACCCTGTTTGCTCTTCCTTGGGCAAGCGGCAGCTGGAGTATATTCATTATAGTTATGGGCCTGATGGGGTTGTTCAACTCTCTGTCTCTACCGGCTATTCAGGCCTTTATCGGCTTCCGGTTCGCGGAGCAGCGCGGAGAGCTGTTCAATATCGTCTATGTCTCGAACAATATCGGGGTAGCACTGGGTACCGCACTGAGCGGATTCCTGGGCAATTATATGCTGAGCTTTGTGCTGAACGGTGTGACTTCGGCGGTGTTTGCCGGATTCTTCTTTGTTTATCTGCGCAGGGTGGGGACAGCACCGTCGCCGTCCCATGAGACAATACAGAAGAAACACCCGCAGGGGGAAGCGTCAGGCTGGAAGCTGCTGGGGCATACGCGGATTTATCTGTACATGGCTATTGGTTCGATGTTTCTGCTGATCGGCAATTCGATCTGGAATACCGGAGTATCGCCGTTTATTATTTCAGAAGGCTGGTCGAAGCAGTTATACGGCTTCCTCTGGACGCTGAACGGCGTACTTATCTTTGCCGCGCAGCCGCTGGTCAGTCTGATCAAACGCTGGTTCGCAGGGACTTCTACTGCGCAGATGACAGCAAGCGCCGTATTCTATCTGGGCGGGTATGCGGTTATACTGTTCATGCCGAGCTACCCGGGCATGCTGCTGGCGATGGTGCTGGCTACACTGGGTGAGATGCTGATCTCTCCGGCCATGCCATCCTTCATCTCGGAGCATGCCCAGCGCAGTGCGCCCTTCTATCTCGGGCTTAGCGGCGGTATCGGCGCGGTCGGCCGGGTTATCGGCCCGTATCTGATGGGGATTCAATTCGACAGAGGCGGCCTTGCGCCGACAGGCTGGCTGGCCTGCGGGATGGCGGTTCTGTCCGTGGGATTCTTCGCGGTCCATGCCTACGTTAACCGCGGGAGCGTGAAGCTCCGGGGTAATGCTGCATAAACGGCTGCGCTGTAACTAATCCTTTTATTATCTGCTTAGCAAGGCAAGGGGTGTAGAAGCTATGCAACAACTAAACAGGGATTCGGCTTTCACCATCCGTCCCTCTGAAATCAGGGATGCCCGTGAGCTGATCATTCTCGATAATATGATCTGGACAGAGGAGACAACACCCGGTCCGCTGATGTGGCGCTCCCGGGAGGATTATCTGCTGCATGCACCGCCCGGCTCCCAGCTTGTAGCCTTGCAGGACGGGGAGCTATGCGGGTATGTCGGCTTCGGCTGTCCCAGCGGAATGGAGAGCAACCGCCATGTATGCGAGGTTAATATTGCCGTACATCCGCGCTTCCAGCGCCTGGGTGTAGGCAGCCGGCTGATCGCGGAGATCAAGCGCCATGCTGCAGAGAATGGAATCCGTAAGCTGCGCCTGCGTGTGCTCTCCTGCAATACACCGGCACTCTCGTTCTACCGCAAATGCGGATTCGAGGAGGAGGGACGGCTGCGGGAGGAGTTCTATCTGGGCGGAAGATATGTAGATGAGGTATTCATGAGCTGCATGCTGGACTAGGAGGAATCAAGATGGAAGTCGTCTCACTAAATGTAGGCAAGCCGAAGACCGTGGATTACCGCGGCAAACCGCTGGAAACGGGAATCTACAAGCTGCCGGTCCACGGCCCGCTGGAGCTTCATGCTGAAGGCTTCGACGGGGACGGGCAAGCGGATCTGGTAAACCACGGGGGCCCCGACAAGGCCGTCTGCGTCTATCCGGTTGAGCATTATGCCTACTGGGAAGAGCTGCTTGGCCGGAAGCTGGACTACTCCGCATTCGGTGAGAATATCACAGTGAGCGGACTTCTGGAGACCGAGGTGTGCATCGGGGATGTCTTTGAGATTGGTACGGCACTGCTGCAGGTAAGCCAGCCGCGCTTCCCCTGCTTCAAGCTCTCGCAGAAGCATGGACCGGCGGATATGCCTGCGCGGGTGCTGTCCACCGGTTACAGCGGGTTCTATTTCCGCGTGCTGCGTGAAGGCAGGATTGCATCCGGTGACCGGATTATTAAGCGGGAGAGCGGAGCGGGAAGTTTCCCTGTGAAGCAGGTGCTGTACTCAATGGAGCACGGGCGCAAGGATAAGACCGGACTAGCCGAGCTAGCCGGGCTGGACAGCCTCACGGCCGGCATCCGGGACAAATTCCGGGGCTGGCTTGCGGCAGCGGAGAATTAGACCGGAGCAATACCATGGGAAGACGGTACGCCAGAACCCCCGGGGCTTATGTTATGCCTCCGGGGGTTCTGGCGTATGCTGCGTATAAGTGCGCATAATAACATGATGCCTGATGCTGCCTTGCTGTCAGCCCAGCAGCTTCCATTCGCTGCGCAGCAGACCGTAGACTGCGTGGTTCACATAACCTGCGGGCAGCTTCTCCGCCTCGCGGATCACGCCTTCGAAGATGAATCCGAGCCGCTCGGGAATGGCCCTGCTTGCCGTGTTACCCGTGGCGCAGCGGATCTCTACACGGTTGAGCTCCAGCTCCAGCAGGGCATAATCCACGAATACCCGGCAGGCGCTGGTCATGTAGCCGTTGCCTTCATAGCCTTCACCCAGCCAGTAGCCGATACCGACAGACCGGTTATGCCAGTCAATCTCGTGATACCCGATGATCCCGGCCAATTCCTCCCGGACCCACAGTCCGGCCGTGAAGCCGCCATTGTCACTGCCCTGCTTCACGGCATTCTTGATGAAAGTAGTCAGGTGGGCCTGCTCGGCTACGCCGTCCACCCAAGGCAGCCACTGCCTGAGCCGGTGGCGCGAGCGCTCGACCAGGGCGTACATATGGCGGGCATGCTCCGGCATAAGCAGCTTCAGCTTCAGCTCTTCATCAATGACATAATTAAACATGTGGCTTCCCCCTCTGCGGCGTAAGGTATAAGCTTCTGCCCTAACGCTTTTTCCACTCCAGAGCGTAGATATCTTCCTCCAGCGCCTGCATGCGCTGTGAGGCCAGTGTCCGGCAGTCACTCAGTGCCCCGTTGTAGACAGCCGGCCCAAGCTCGTTCAGGAAGAACTCCAGCAGACTATCTGCTGCCAGATGGCCAATCGTTTCCCCGCGTTCGGCTTCGAAGTATGCGCGGATATTCTCGGTGATCAATTCCCGCTGCTCTTTGGGCAGTTTGATCGGTTTCATGGGTACCCTCCTCTTCTCGGTAATCCTATATGATCCATGCTACTCTATCGCCGGGAGAGAAGTCAAAGATGCAGTTTTATCGCTGCGGGATCTTATTGGCGCCTTAGTTTCACCGGGACAGATACGTTGTACATCAGGGACAGGAATGCCGTTTCTGTTTAACTTTTATTGAACATTCCCTGCCTAACGGGTATATTAATAGGAAACATGTTTATACAAGGAAGTAGTAATAATACAGAACGAAAGGTTGATCATTGTGGAGAACCAGGGTACACCCTCCAATTTCATTAAGAACGTCATTACCGAAGATCTCCGCTCGGGCAAGGTTAAGGAAGTGGTCACCCGCTTTCCGCCGGAGCCGAACGGTTATTTACATATCGGACATGCCAAGGCGATCTGGATTAACTTTACACTGGCTGATGAATTCGGCGGCAAGACCCATCTGAGATTCGATGACACCAATCCGGTCAAGGAAGACACGGAGTATGTGAACTCCATTCAGGAAGATGTGAAGTGGCTCGGATATGAATGGGAAGAGCTGCGTTTCGCCTCGGATTATTTCGGGGAGATGTATGAGCGGGCCGAACTGCTGATCAAGAAGGGCAAAGCTTATGTCGATGATCTCACGGCAGAGCAGATCCGTGAATTCCGGGGAACGCTGACGGAGCCGGGGCAGAACAGTCCTTACCGTGAACGCGGTATCGATGAGAACCTGGACTTGTTCCACCGCATGCGGGCAGGCGAATTCAAGGACGGCGAGAAGGTGCTGCGCGCCAAAATCGATATGTCCTCTCCGAATATCAATTTGCGTGATCCGGTCATTTACCGAATTTCTCACTCTCATCACCACAATACAGGCGATGAATGGTGCATCTATCCGATGTATACCTTCGCGCATCCGCTCGAAGATGCGATCGAGCATGTTACCCACTCTCTCTGTTCGCTGGAGTTCGAGGATCAGCGCCCGTTCTATGACTGGGTTGTAGCAGAATGCGAGATGCCGGCTGCGCCGCATCAATATGAATTCGGGCGCCTTAATCTGGCCCAGACCGTTACCAGTAAGCGCAAGCTGAAGCTGCTGGTGGATGAAGGCCATGTCGACGGCTGGGATGATCCCCGCATGCCGACGATATCAGGACTGCGCCGCCGCGGGTATACCCCGGAAGCAATCCGCAGCTTCGTGCATGAGACAGGCATTTCCAAGAGCCAGGGCCTCGTAGACCTGCAGATGCTGGAGCATTTCATCCGTGAAGACCTCAAGCTGACGGTACCCCGGACCATGGCTGTGCTGCGGCCGCTGAAGGTAGTTATTACGAATTATCCTGAAGGCGAAACCGAGTATTTCGAGATTGAGAACAATGTGGAGAACCCGGAAATGGGTAACCGCCAGATTCCGTTCTCCCGGGAAATCTATATTGAACGCGATGACTTCATGGAAGTTCCGCCGAATAAGTATTTCCGCCTGTTCCCCGGCAACGAGGTGCGGCTCAAGAATGCTTACTTCATCAAGTGCAACGAGTTCATCAAGGATGAGAACGGAGAAGTTATTGAGCTGCACTGCACCTATGATCCTGAAACGAAGAGCGGCAGCGGATTCACCGGACGCAAGGTCAAGGGAACGCTGCACTGGGTCGATGCGAGCCAGGCGGTACCGGCAGAATTCCGCCTCTATGAGCCGCTGATCTCCGCCGAAGAGGCTGAGACCGAAGCCGAAATCGAAGGACTGGAAGTTGCTGAGAGCAAGCCGGAGCCTACGTTCCTGGATCAGCTTAACCCGAAATCGATCGAGATCATCCAGGGCTTCGTCGAACCGGGCCTGAAGGACAGCGTGCCGCAGGACAAGTTCCAATTCTTCCGCCATGGTTACTTTAATGTAGACAGCAAATATTCATCACCGGAGCATCTGGTATTCAATCTGGTGGTTTCCCTGAAGAGCTCTTTCCAGCCCAAACAAGGCTAGACTCTCCATGAATGAATACAGGCTTGGCCTCCCGTCCGGGAAGCCAAGCCTGTTTGCTGTGTGCTGTGAATCGAACGGTCCCGCCCACCTCTGGTCCCATCGCTACTCCTCTGCCGCTCCGTCTTCGGGATCAGCCGGAGGCCGGTAGCCGCCGCGGATGAAGAAGAGCCACATCAGGCCGAAGCCGATGGTGCCGAACAGGGCGAGGAGCGCACCGGACTGATACATCGTCTGCACGCCGAGATTCTGATACATCCAGCCGCCGAGCACGCCGCCGAGGATGCCGGATATTCCGCTCCACGTAAGCGTGTAGAGTGCTTGTCCCGAGGACCGGTAAGCCCTTGGAACAAGCAGCATAGTAAGCTGGGTGCCGACATAGAAGAATCCGCCGAAGGTAATGCAGTGCAGCACCTGAATGAGGGCAACCTGTAGTGGAGTGGTCGCATCGGCCATCATCCACCAGCGCAGGAAGAACAGGGCGCTGACGAACGTGAGAGAGGCCAGCAGTACAGAGATTTTACGTTTAAGAATATAATTGCACAAGAGCAGCACTCCCATCTCCAGAATGGAAGAGAGGAACACGGCCAGCCCAATCATGGTCTTGCTTCCCCCCAGCTCTGTGATGTACAGTGACACAAAGGTATTATTCATCGTATTCGGGATAGAGACCAGAATGCCGAAGAGGATGAAGCAGAGGAAGAACGGGTTATAGAAGATCTGACGCAGTCCCCTGAATGGCAAGGGGGCGATTCCGATCGAATGATCAAGCTTCGGCATAGCGATCAGAGCAATCATCGCTGCGCACAGCAGTGCTGCAAAGAGATAAGACAGCACGGAAACACCGGCCCATTCAATCACGGGTCCGGCCAGTATGGCAGTAAACGCCCAGCCTAACGATCCCCAGAGCCGGTATGAGCTGAACCGCTGGCTGGTACCGTCGATATAGCTGAGGATCATGGTATTGCTCTGGGCGAACAGCGGCCCCTGGAAGAAGTAGAAGAACAGAATAGAAATATATATCATCTCGTATGTATTCGCCTGAAAGACTAGCTGGGACAAGACCAGCGTGCCGGTCAGCATGACCAGGACAATCCGCCGGATATTCTGATAACGGTCACTCCAGATACCCCAGAAGGGATTGGCAATAATAGAGACGAGCGCACCTACCGACATCAGGCTCCCGATCTCCAGCTTATTCATTCCCATGATCTGAAGATATAGCGGAAAGAAGCTGGTGAACAGGACGACCGTTCCATATACGAAGAAGTTGAACCATTTAAGAGAGGTGAAAGACAGCTGCTTATCGAGGTTCTCCCGCAAACTTTGCACTCCTTTCCCGCCAGATGCCTTGAATCCTTAGAACGGCAGAAGCTGCCGCTTCTATCACTGTAACATTTGTTGAAAAGGGATACAAACCAACTTATATAGGGAATTACAAATCAATGGTAAATTAACAGTTTAATTTCAGTTTACAAAGCACAGTTATTCTAGGTTGGAAGGCGGAAGCGGAACATCAGCTGTTCCTGACATCTATCCGCCGGAAAAGGGGATTAACCATGAAGAACACTCAAGCACCGCAAAAGCAGGGAGCCGCGATGAAGCCGTTCCTGAAGCTGCTGCACGAAACTAAACCCTCCTACATGCTGCTGGCTCTGGCTCTTGGCCTTAGTATGATTTCGACCCTAGTGGGTCTTGTTATTCCAATGTTCACGAAGAACCTGGTCGACGGCTTCTCGCTGGCTTCCGTCAGCAAGCTGCAGATTGCCGGAATTGCCGGAGCTTTCATCGCACAGACCCTTGCCGGCGGCGTCTCGATATATCTGCTGAATGCGGTCGGGCAGAAGATTGTCGCCGGACTTAGGGACCGGCTGTGGCGCAAATTCCTTGTGCTGCCTGTGTCCTATTACAATGAGAACCGGACAGGTGAAAGCGTCAGCCGGATGACCAATGATACGGGAATTCTCAAGACACTGATCTCGGAGCATCTGGCTAGCCTCTTTACCGGCGTGATCTCCATTGTCGGTTCAATCTCTGTCCTGCTCTTCCTGAACTGGAAAATGACGCTGGTACTGTTCACCGTCCTCCCGCTGTCCGCGCTGATTCTGGTACCGCTGGGCCGGCAGATGTACAAAATATCAAAAGGCACACAAGATGAGACAGCCTCCTTCACCGCCACACTTAGCGGTGTATTGTCTGAAATCCGGCTGGTTAAATCCTCGGGAGCCGAGCAGAAGGAATATGAAGCCGGACGCAGCGGAATTATGAACCTGCTGTCCTTCGGCATCCGTGAGGGCAAAATCAGCGCGATGATCAGCCCGCTGGTCTCCTTCGTCTTCATGATGCTGCTTGTGGTGATTATCGGTTATGGCGGAATGCAGGTGTCCTCGGGGGTTCTGACCGCCGGTGAGCTGGTGGCCTTCATTCTGTATCTGATCCAGATTATTATGCCGCTGACCCAGCTGACTCAATTCTTCACGCAGCTTCAGAAGGCCAAAGGTGCCTCGGAGCGGATTATCGAGACGCTTGCGGCAGAGGAAGAAGTGTATGAAGGTGTAGAAGAGGCTGGCAGCGAGGAAGGCCCAATCGATGTGGAAGACCTCAGCTTCGGATACAAAACGGGAGACAAAGTGCTGAACAAGATAAGCTTCACGATGCTGCCGGGCCAGGTGACAGCGATTGTCGGTCCAAGCGGCGGCGGTAAAACGACGCTGTTCTCGCTGCTGGAACGATTCTATGAGCCGCAGAGCGGTGTTATCCGGATGGGCGGCAAGCCGGTATCGATGTTCTCCCTGAAATCCTGGCGTAAGCGGATCGGTTATGTCTCGCAGGAAAGTCCGCTGCTGGCCGGAACGATTGCCGAGAATCTGGGATATGGACTGGACCGCGAGATCAGTAAGGAGGAGCTGCAGCGTGCTGCGGCCATGGCATATGCTGACGGCTTCATTGCAGAGCTTCCGGACGGGTACAATACGGACGTCGGCGAACGCGGAGTGAAGCTGTCCGGCGGACAGCGGCAGCGGATCGCCATTGCCAGAGCGCTGCTGCGCGATCCGAAGATTCTCATGCTCGATGAGGCAACGTCCAGTCTGGACAGCCAGTCGGAAGCCGTTGTACAGAAGGCATTGGGCAATCTGATGCAGGGCAGGACCACGATTGTCATTGCCCACAGACTGGCTACAGTCGTCAATGCGGACCAGATTATATTTATGGAGAAGGGCCGGATAACCGGCAAGGGAACACATGAAGAGCTGCTGCGGGATCATGAGCTGTACCGTGAATTTGCCGAGCAGCAGCTGCAGATGAATACCCCGGAGCTTCAGGGCAGAGTGATAGAGGAGGGTTCTACAGGAAATGGCCAAAATACTGGTAGTGGACGACGATCCGCACATCCGCGAATTGGTGGGAGTCTTTCTGAGAGCTGAAGGCATGGAAGAAGTGCTGAGTGCCTCCGATGGGCTGGAGGCGCTGCGGCTGCTCGAAGAGACCCCGGCCGATCTGGCGATTATTGATGTCATGATGCCGAATATGGACGGCTGGGAGCTGTGCCGGGAGCTGCGCAAGCAATATGACTTCCCGATCCTGATGCTGACAGCCAAAGGTGAAACCTCACAGATTGTCAAAGGCTTCGAGCTTGGTACTGACGACTATCTGGTCAAGCCGTTCGAGCCGCCCGTACTGATCGCCAGAGTGAAGGCGCTGCTGAAGCGGTACCAAATTTCTGCCGCCCAGAGCGTTACCGTAGGGAGCCTGCGGATGAACCGCAGAACATATGAGGTTGTATCCGAGCATGGCGATATTACGCTGCCGCTTAAGGAATTTGAGCTGCTGTTCAAGCTCGCCAGCTATCCGGGTCAGACGCTGACACGCGACCGGCTGATTGAAGAGATCTGGGGTTATGATTTTGAAGGGAATGAGCGGACGCTGGATGTGCATGTGGGCCGTCTGCGCGAGCGGTTTCCCCGGGATAAATTCGGGTTCGCCATCCGCACGATCCGGGGCCTTGGCTACCGGCTGGAGGGATAAGCATGCAGGACAGAATCAGAAAAGTATGGAAGAAAATCAATGTGATTGCGCCTATAGCCGGCATATTGACGATGCTCTTTATCTCCTGGAACGGAAGCTATTTCGGCTCAAGGCTGCTGGTCCGGCATTTCGGCTGGTCCTTCTCCGAATACGGCTATCATCTGTTTATTATGGGCATGCAGGTGATTATCTTCTTCTGCGTGGCTGGCGCCATCGCTTTCGCTACCCGCGGGCAGGACCAGAGATTCTATGTGCCGATCCTGACGGCGATGCGGCAGATTTCCAAAGGTGATTTCAAAATCGAACTGGAGAACAGCGGCCAGTACCGGCAGTTTGGCGGTATTGTGGAGGGGATTAACGAGATGGCCACTGAGCTGAGCCGGATGGAGACGATGCGCCAGGACTTCATCTCTAACGTATCGCATGAGATCCAGTCGCCGCTGACCTCCATCCGCGGGTTCGCCGCAGCCCTGCAGGATGACAGCCTCAGTACTGAGAGCAGGAAGCATTACCTGGACATCATTGAAGCGGAGAGCCGCCGCCTGTCCGGCCTGAGCGACAATCTGCTGAAGCTGTCGGCACTGGAGGCAGAGAGCTTCCCGTTCGAGCGGAAGCCCTACAGGCTGGATAAGCAGCTGCAGGAGATGATCCTGGCCTCAGAGCCGCAGTGGCTGGGCAAGGATATTGAGGTAGAGGCAGATCTTGCAGAAACCACAGTGGTTGCGGTAAAAGACCTGCTCAGCCAGGTGTGGACCAACCTGCTGCATAACAGCATCAAGTTCACCCCGCAGGGCGGACGGATTACCGTCTCCTTGCGCATCTCAGAGGAGCAGATTGAAGTGGAGGTGAAGGACAGCGGAATCGGCATTGCCGAAGAGGAGCTGCCGCGGATCTTCGAACGCTTCTATAAAGTGGACAAATCCAGAAGCGTCAGCGGGGGCGGCGGAAGCGGACTGGGACTGCCGCTGGTGAAGAAAATCGTTGAACTTCACGAAGGCAGCATACAGATAACAAGCCGTCCCGGTGAGGGGACGGCTTCAGTCGTACGTATACCTCTGCAAGTCAGATGAATCCGCCATTGACGCGGAGGGTCTGGCCGGTAATCCACCCGGAGCCTTCTCCGGCCAGGAAGCTGACCACGCCGGCAATATCCTCCGGCTGGCCCAGACGTCCGAAGGCATTGCCCTTCTTCAGCCCTTCCAGTACGGCCTCTGATTTGCCCTCCAGGAACAATTCTGTGGCTACTGGTCCTGGTGCCACCGCATTGATGGTGATGCCTTTGCTGCCGAATTCCTTGGCAAGCTGGCGGGTGAATTGCTCAACCGCACCTTTGGTGCCGGCATAAATACTGTAGGCCGGGAACATCTGGCCGTTGACGGAAGTGGAGAAATTAATAATCCGCCCGCCCTGTTCGAGGTGATAGAAGGCCTGCTGGCAGGAGAAGTAGGTGCCCTTGACGTTGATGGCGAACTGCTTGTCGAATTGCTCCTCAGTAGCTTCTCCGATCAGGGAGTTCATCATAATCCCCGCATTGTTGACCACGATATCGATCTTTCCATAGAGAGCCTTGGTCTCCTTGAACAGCTGTTCAATCTGGGCAGGCTTGCTGATGTCTGCCTGCAGGGCAGCGGCTGTTCCGCCGCCCGCCCGAATGGCCGTCACTACGTCATCTGCCTGGGCGGGACTGCTCGAATAGTTGATGATAACGGAAGCCCCCTGCTCCGCCAGCCGCTCAGCGACACTCCGCCCGATTCCTCTTGATGATCCGGTAACAATAGCCACCTTGCCTTGCAATGGTTGTGTCATTAGTAGTTCCTCCTTGAATTTAACAAAAAGTTGTCAGAATTCCCCCACTTCTAAAGTGGCTGGATGAATGACAACGGTTTGGACTTGGATTTTAAAGGGATTTCGGTTATGCTAGGGAAAGCGAATGTATGTTCCTGTAATGGTCTTGTCCGATTTGTTCGTGGATTGCGTCCATGGTTGATTTGGCCAGCCGGAACTTTGTTCTATTTTGCGGACTCGCCTTCGGGTTGAACAGCAAATCGAAGGCGCACCACGTACATAGGAGGCCTTCTTGTGCTCAAAACATTCAAATATCGCCTGGAACCCACAACACAGCAGGCGGAACTATTCGCCAAAACCTTCGGCTGCGTACGCAAAGTCTACAATCTCATGCTCCATGACCGCATCGAATCGTACCAAAAGCATCAAGAAACTGGTGAGAAAATCAAGTTCAAGGCACCCGCGCAATACAAAAATGAATTTCCCTTTCTTAAAGAAGTCGATAGTTTGGCTCTGGCTAATGCGCAACTCCACCTGAATACCGCCTACCGCCACTTTTTCCAGCAGCCCGCCTCTGGTTTCCCCAAGTGGAAATCCCGCAAAAATCCCGTTCAATCCTACACCACGAATAATCAAAAAGGAACGATTGCAATTCAGGCGGGTCGCTATCTGAAGCTGCCCAAAATGAAGCCGGTACGTATCAAACTACATCGACAACCGGAAGGGGTGATCAAGTCAGCGACGATCTCCCGCACCGCATCCGGCAAGTACTTTGTCTCCCTGCTGTGCGAAACGGACATTCCGCCCAAACCCCAAACGGGTTCGGTGATCGGGATTGATCTCGGTCTTGCGCATTTTGCAATTTTCTCGGATGGAACAAAGGTACCGAATCCGAGAGTTCTCGCCCAAACCGCCGCTACCCTAGCGAAAGCGCAGCGCAAACTATCGCGCCGGGCGCAGCAGGCGAAGAAGGACGGACATCTGCTCAGCGAGAGCCGCAACTACCAGAAGCAGCGAATTCTGGTCGCCAAGCTGCATGAAAAAGTGGCCAACCAACGAAATGACTTTCTGAACAAACTCAGCACGGATCTCGTCAACAACCACGATGTGATCAGTGTGGAGTCGCTGAATGTCAAAGGGTTGGTTCGGAATCGCAGACTTGCCCGGTCGCTTCATGACGTCTCGTGGTCAAGCTTTCTATCCAAACTGACCTATAAAGCGGCGTGGTACGGCAAACAAGTCGTACAGGTGGACCGCTGGTTTCCTTCGAGCCAGCTGTGCTCGGCTTGTGGGCATCCAGGCGGGAAGAAGGCGCTCCACATCCGGGAATGGAGCTGCCCCAGCTGCGGTGTCCACCATGACCGTGACGTCAATGCGAGCTTGAACATTCGAACCGAAGGGCTTCGCCTGCTGCAAGGCACAGGAGTGCGTTAACTGGACCCCGAACCGCAGGGACTGCGGGGATCGCTTGGGTAAGGCGCTGAGCAGATGCGAAGGGAGAGGAGAAGCCGCTCCCTCCATTTGCTTAAGCGCGCAATAAATCTGACCGCTGCTCACGGATGTACGCCGTTTTGAGCAAGTCCGGGTTGTTTCCAAGAAGCCGCCACCTCTATAGGTGGGGGTAGTTCACTGTACGGATAATCCTCTTTCCAGCAGTGTCCAGAGCTGGGCGAATTCCTGCATGATGCCCGGGCTGCGCCACTCATAGGCGTGCGCCGGATGGTGAAAGCGTGCGGTGCCATAGAGGACTGAACGTGCCTGTACCGCCGCCGGGATACTCCGTGATATAAGACCTTGTTCCATGCCCTGGGCAATGAGAAGGTCAATGTGATCGAGAAGCTTCCGGATATGGACTTCAACAAGCGCTGCCGATTCTTCAGTGACGGCTGCATACATTTTGAACATCTCGCTGTCCTGTGAAGCATGATGCTGCTTAAGCTCTACGAGCTTAGCGATATAATCTCTAAGCTGCCCCAAGGCATTGGTTGTGGGTATCGCGGCAATTTCAGTTAGCGGAGCTACAATCATCTCCTCCAGCCACCGTTCCGTCACCGCCTCCCGCAACGCAGCTTTGCTGGGGAAATGCCGGTACAGGGTTCCATGACTTACGCCCAGCAGCTTCGCTACATCAGTGACTGAAGCCTTGTCCGGCCCGTATTTGCGCAGGGTTTGTTCAGCGGCATTAAGGATTTCTGTCTTGCTCAAAAAAGAGCCTGTTTTATTCACGGGTATTTCCCCTTCCTGTGCATGAGCATAACATAGCATATAACAAATGACAAATAATTATTTTTGTCATTTGTTATGTGCTATTTGTTATCCGGCTATTCGTGTTAATCATGGAGCTTCCCTGATTACATTTGCCAGCAGGGCAATTCCGCGCTCCAGTTCTGCCGGAGAAGCATAAGCGTAGGACAGTCTGAGGTGCCCGCGGTCACTGCGGTCGTACAGATCGCCTGTATTCAGCAGCAATCCGGCGCGCAGGGCTGCAGTGAACAGCTTGCGCGGAGGCACAGGATGCAGGAGGGACAGCCAGATGTAGAATCCGCCTGCCGGTACATTCCAGGTTGCCAGTCCGGCACAATGAAGCTGCAGCAGCTCCAGCACAAGATCACGGCGCTCCCGGAGTCTGCCGCGCAGCACCTGCAGATGCTCCTCATGATAGCCGTCCTCAAGCCAACTGGCGGCAGCCAGCTGTGACAGGGAGCTTGCGCCGTAATCACTCTGCATTTTGATATCGGCCAGCCGCCGGACCACCGGCTCCGGGCCGACAATCCAGCCTATGCGCAGGCCGGGGCTGGCTGCCTTGGACAGGGTGCCCAGATGCAGCACT
Organism: Paenibacillus sp. FSL H8-0259; assembly: GCF_037963255.1. Classification (NCBI taxonomy): domain Bacteria; kingdom Bacillati; phylum Bacillota; class Bacilli; order Caryophanales; family Paenibacillaceae; genus Paenibacillus; species Paenibacillus sp. FSL H8-0259. Next base: position 7,752,189 of record NZ_CP150147.1, on the reverse strand, counting down.
CTGCCCTCGCGGTCCAGCGCCTTCAGCGGCAGCGGAGGCGGTGCATCCAGCCACAGCTCCTGATAGGCACCATCCTCCAGAATAGGCAGCCCCAGGCTGCCTGTGACCTGCATGAGCTCCCGGCGCCGCCCGGCATCCATCAGAATTCCGGTGGGATTGTGAAAGGAAGGGATACTGTAGAGCATCGCCGCCTTGCTGCGGACAGCCTCAGCTGTAAGATGCTCCGGGATCAGCCCGCGTCCGTCCATGGGCAGCCCGCTGAATTTCACCCCCGCAGACTGAAAGGCATGAATCGAATACAGATAGGACGGCTTCTCCAGCAGGATCGATGAGCCGCGCGGCAGAAGGCCCAGAGCAATAAGCTGGAGTCCCTGAAGTGCCCCGGAGGTGATAAGAATGGAGGCGGGGTCGGCTGCAATGCCGCTTCGGGCCAGCATCCGGCTTACCGCAGCCCGCAGCGCCGGATTGCCGAGCGGTTCCTCATAAGAGAGCGGTGGAAGAATGCGCTGCGCGAGCCCGGCCAGCACCTGGTTCATCGCCGCCCCGGGCAGCAGCTCCGGCGCAGGCTCACCGGTGCCGAGTCGGATCAGACCCGGCTCATATTCGAGCCGGTTGATATCCTGTACGGTAGGCAGGTTGGGATAGTGAATCCCTTCCTCCACATAATCATTCCAGTTGCCCGTCCGCTCCATTGCTGCCGGAGCCGTGACCGTATCTGAACCGCCGGCGGGCCGGATGGCGGAACGTGTATCCGCTACAACTACGGTCCCGCCGCCGCGTCTGCCCTCAATCAGGCCCAGCGCTGTAAGCTGGCCCAGCGCCGTGACCACCGTGCTGCGGTTAACACCGAGCATGCGGCAGAGCTCACGCTGCGGAGCCAGCCGCATCCCGGGAGGCCAGGCCCCGCTGCTGATCTTGGCGAAGAAGTAGGAGGATATCTGACTATGAAGCGGCAACGGGGAAGCCGGGTCCGGCTTCCATGTGCCTTGCAGGACAGGGAGTGAGCCGTCCGGCTCCTTTTCAAGAGCGGCAGGTGCGGGAGCTTCAGGATGACCGGAAGGACCGGCAGGGCTTAAGTCTGGATGATCTGGCGGATGCTGATGTGTCAAGGGACCGGCTCCTCTTTTGTGGTTTCTTTCCTTGAGTGTACCATGGTTCATAGTCGTCTATTAAGCTTGGCTGGGTATGAGACGGACAACTTGGATGGTTACGGCAGCCTCTGCACCAGAGTACGATCAGAATGCGTTAACCGGGAAGAAGCAAGAAGCTGTGGAGGCTTGTCCATCCGGCAGCATCACAGCTTACATGAAGGAGGAAGAAGTTATGACGGAAGCCATTGTACATGGAACCATTCTGGCCTTCGGGCTTATTCTGCCGCTGGGCGTGCAGAATATATTCGTATTCAATCAAGGGGCACAGCACGCGAGATTCCGCAGTGTGCTGCCTGTAGTTCTGACGGCAGCGGCATGCGATACGCTGCTTATAACCGCAGCAGTAGGCGGTATTTCTCTAGTCATTCTATCGCTGGACTGGGTCACGCCCCTTATATACAGTGCGGGAATCCTGTTTCTCTGCTTCATGGGCTGGAGAATCTGGCACTCTTCTCCGGCGCAGGAAGAGGCGGGGCGCCTCTCTCCGAAGGGACAGATGCTGTATGCACTGTCCGTTTCCCTCTTGAATCCGCATGCGCTGCTGGATACGGTGGGCGTCATCGGTACAAGCTCGCTGCAATATGACGGTATGGTGCGCTGGGCCTTCGCGGCGGCTACGGTGGCCGTCTCCTGGATCTGGTTCCTGGGTCTTGCCGCTGCGGGCCGCCTGCTCGGCAGGATGGATGCCTCCGGTAAGGTGATTAAGAGGCTGAATACCGCTTCAGCACTATTGATCTGGGCGATCGCCGTCTACATGGGAATACAGCTGTGGCGGAGCTTTTAACGCCAATTTAGCCATGCAGAACCGGATTCGGCAACCGCGTTGCCAAACTGTTTCGAAAACTTCACACATTCATACTTTATCTGAATCTAGTCTATTGACCCTTGGAATATAATCGCCTACTATACAGATATAAACACAAAATTCTAAATTATGGGATTCGGAAGGGTGGTGTTTCCTTGGAGCCTGCAGCCACGATTCGAGATCAGCTAGTGGATTATTTATCAAAGCATGAGCTGTCCATCAATCAGTTTGCCATAAGATCCGGCATTAATTCCGGGACATTAAGCCGGATTATTAATGGTCATCAGCCGATTGCCATGAGCCATCTGGAGTTAATTACTGCAGGGATGGGGGTACGCGAGGACTATTTTTACAGTTTATATGTAGATGAATGCTTCTATCATTCGGCACCGACCTGGCGGCGGCTTCGGCCTTTTATTGTAAAGTGTGCAGAGCTTGGGCGCATGGACTGTATCGAGCTTCTGGTACATAATCTGCTTGATAATCTGACCTATGTTCCCATGTTGTTCGAAGTAGCCGAAGGATTGTTTCAGCAGGGGCATTGGCCGGGGGCGGCACTGCTCTACGAGAATGTAAGCGCCAGCGAGAAATACCAGTACTCCGAACGGCTGGCTATGTGCCAATACCGCCTGTTCCAGATCGCACTTGGAGATGATCAGAGCACGAACCTGCGCGCTGCTACTCTGTTTGAGAGCTACATCCCGCGTTTGGATGAGGCGGACCAGCTGGATGCGCTCAAAGAATTGATGAATGTCTATTATTCATTGCAACAATGGAATAAAGTGAATGAACTTGCGCTAGAACTGCTTCGGCTTGCGACGATTCGTTATGATCTTTATTGCCGTTCGAAACATAAACATATGGTGAAGACTGGAGAAAGGCCGCTGTGCTTTTATATATTATATGCTCATTTAATGCGCTCAATTGTATGTGAGGAATGCGGAGACTACAAAGCTGCTCTTGATCTTGTACCGTTATACACAGACATAGAATGGATTCAGGATGAGAGTGAAGATTCGAAACGAACCGTAGCCCAATTTCAGGAGTGGGGTAAGGCCAATACTTATCTATATCGCTTATTGGGTGGACAAGCAGAAGTGTTGGATGACTATGTGGAATATGTTTCTGCTCGGGAAGGTGAGATTTTTACAGCGTTATATAATATCATTAAATCTGCAAATAAGTATAATTGGAATGTAGACCATATATTAGAACAATTTTCTGATTATACGCCTTATAGAATACATCCGACAGAGTTTGGAGAGTACAATCAGCAGGTTATAGCGGATCAACACGCCAGATTTCTTGCAGAGCTTGGAGTATACTACTTGCAGAATAAGCGAAACGAAGGAATTGGGTATATATTAAAAAGCTTGGAATCATCTTCTAAAATAAATAGTGAAAGTATTGTCTTCAAATGCGTTGATCTATTTGAGCAATACCGTCATATAGCGGAAGAAGAAGAACAGAAACAATACAAACTTATAATTAGAGAGGTGCAGGATGCGAATGAAAAGAAAAATTTTAATATTGCTAGCCTCGTGTAGTTTGGCCTTATTGATTATCGTGCCTGTAGAAAGCATTGTAGACAAACCGATACAACAAATGGTTCAGCCCATGGGACATGGTGGCGGTGGAGGTTGAATAACGAAAGTTGTATTTCCGGAATAAAGAATGCATTCCACCGATAATTGAATATTCCCCAAAGACGGTCCTGCCATATAGGATCGTCTTTTTTTGGATAACTGTGGAAGGATTAAATATAATCACCCATATAACCACGTTAACAGGTAATGCGTTCAGACTAACATTTTATTATTTTACATAAATATCTATAATATTGCATAAGGAGGCGGGATTTCCATGTATAGTCCGGCAAGTGTCAGAATTCGTATTGAGAGAGCTAGAAGCAAGCTACATAAGTTGCAAGTCCAATATGGCGGTTTTGGTCATCCTAAGGTAATACGGCAATCCGTAGTGCTGGATGAACTGCTTAATTCTTATGATAATACCTACCGGATGAAGAAAAGGCCGCCTGCTTAGCAGTAACTGAACAGATGAAGTGAAACAACAGAGTAGTTAGATCTAATATTCTATGGATAAGCGTGTGAAAAGGGTGATAAATACTGTGGAGCATACAGTCAAAATCCGGGACGAAATAGCAGCGTATCTCTTCAGGCATAACCTGTCCATTAATCAATTTGCTATCATCAGCGGCATACATTCCGGTACACTCAGCCGGGTGATGAAGGGTCAGCAGGCCTTGGCGATGAATCATCTGATCCGTGTTACACGCGGGATGGGACTTCCCGAGGACTACTTTTACAGTAAGTATGTGGATGAATGTCTGTATGATTCGGCACCAACCTGGCGGCGGCTGAGGCCGTTCCTGCTGCAATGTGCGGCGCTGTCACGTCTGGACTGTATTGAGCGGATTGTACAGAATTTGCTGGATAATCTTCTCTATGTACCGCTGCTGTTTGAGGTCGCCGAGGAATTATTTGAGCAAAAGAGCTGGCAGGCGGCAGCATTAATCTATGAAAATGTGGGAGCCAGCGAGAAATACCAGCATTCCGAGCGTCTGGCGCTCTGCCAATATCGGTTGTTCTTAATAGGTCTCAGCGATGATCAACACAAAAATTTAATTGCAGCTACTTTATGTGAAGGTTATGTGGGCAGACTGGACGAGGTCAATCAATTAGATGCTTTACATCAGTTGGCTAATACGTATTTCTCATTACATGAATGGCAAAAGGTAATGGAATTAGCGGATGAAATGGTGAGGATTGCTACTAATCTATATGAGCTTCATAGAGAATCAGGACGTACTTATGAACAGGCATACAAGAGACCTTTATACACTTATATTTTATACGCTCAACTTCTTCAATCCTGTGCTCAAGAGGAGTGTGGGAACTATAAAACTGCATTGGATATGGTACCCCTGTATATGGATCATAGCTGGATTCGGGAAGATACTGAAGAAGCGAGACGGATCTCGGCTCAATTTAAGGAATGGGGAACGGCCAATACTTATCTCTATCGCTTGTTGGACGGACAAATCGAAGTGCTGGATGAGTACGTAGAGTACATTTCTACCCGGGAAAATGAGATCTTTACGGCACTATTCAAAATTATTGAATCGGCCAATCGTTATAAGTGGGATGTCGATCATATTCTGCTGAGATTCGCCAATTATATCCCTTACCGCAAATATTCCAGCGTCTTTGGTGAACGCAATATATTGATGCTGAAAGATAGCCATGCTCAGTTCCGCCGCGAGCTGGCAACCTATTATCTGGCCCGCAGACGTTATAAAGGCGATGACGTGACCATGCAGGGTGTGGACCTATCCGCCAAAATAGACTGTGAGCGTAATGTGATCCGGGGAACCTTATCCGTGGATTTTGAGATATCGATTTCGGATATCACTAAACTCGGCTGAGGATTGAGGAAAAGCATTCCCTTTGAATATTCATGCAAAACGGCTGAGAACCCCTCCGGGGAATCTCAGCCGTTTATTTGTTCAACCGGTAATGCCGCCCTGCGGTTAGCCGCCGATCTGTGACATGCGGCGGGCGGTAGGCGTATGGCTCTGCGCTTTACGCTCCAGGGCCAGCGCCATTTCATGATTATGCGGCTTGTTGCCGAGCGCCTGGCGGAAAAGAGCCTGCACCGCAGCAGGATCACTTATCAGTGGCCGCACATTATATTCATCCTCCCAGTAAAGGCAGGCTTTGATGTTGCCGTCGGCGGTGAGGCGCAGCCGGTTGCAGTTATCGCAGAAGTGCTCGCTTACCGGATGGATCAGTCCGAAGGTTCCTTTTGCCCCGGTGACACGCCGGTTCTGGGAGGGGCCATTCCCGGAAGGCATATCGGCTTCCTCGGTAGTCCAGCCTGCTTCATTGCAGGCTTCCACTACCGTTTCTAGCGGGAGATAGGTCTGCCGCCAGGCATCGCTTGCGCTGCCGATGGGCATATATTCGATGAAACGTACATTCAGCGGGCTGTTCAGCGTCAGGGCGATGAAGTCCTTGATCTCATCATTATTAATACCCTTCATCAGCACGACATTCAGCTTGATCGGCGACAGGCCGGCCGCTTCGGCGGCTTCAATCCCCTTCAGCACTTTGGCGACATCGCCGCCGCGGGTGATCATGGAGAACCGTTCCTGCCGAAGGGAGTCCAGGCTGATGTTCACCCGTGACAAGCCCGCCTGCTTCAGGGCTGCGGCTTTGGCCGGAAGCATCAGACCATTCGTAGTTAACGATATATCTTCAATACCGGGTATAGCGGAGATCATGGATACCAGCTTCTCCAGATCCTTACGGACCAGCGGTTCTCCGCCGGTCAGCCGGACCTTCCGCAGACCCAGCGGCGCAAGTGCTTCCACTACAGCGGTAATTTCCTCATAACTCATAATCTCGTCCTGCGGCTGGAATTGCATTCCTTCCGCAGGCATACAATAAATACAGCGCAGGTTGCAGCGGTCTGTAACCGAAATGCGGATGTAATCATGTATCCGTCCAAAAGGATCGGTCAGCGGCTCCATGGCACTACTCCTTCACCTGTTGAGTTTTATTTTAAATTTTAAAGACTTCATTCCTCTGCGTCAATGTGTACGGCTTCAGCTGGCCCAATCCGCAATTATGGAAGAGGAGGGAATGCATACAGCATAAGAAACGGACAACCTAAATAATATGTGACGAAAGATGAAAGACGCAGCCTAATTTTGACAAAAGTACGACAATTTCAGGGAATGGTCATAGAATGCTCACCGAAAGCGCTTAACAATTTCGATATAATTTAGGTGCGGAAGATTCAAACTTTATAACCTTTCACTTTTGCGAAGAACACAGCTATGATACCGGAAAGTTCAGGCGGCGACCTTAAGGAAGCCCCGGCGTCCGGCAAACCAATAGGGAGGATTTGCAAAATGACTATACCTACAGTTCCATCACTTGTCGTGCCGGAGGTTTGTAGCCGCTGGCTGGAGAGTCGGGGATTAATATATCAGCTTCTGGTTGATTTCTACGGAAGAAAACCATCGCTCTCACTGGTCGCCCAGTGGAGCCGCAACCGTGAGATGAGTATTGCTGCAGAAATGACCGAAGGCGGACGTGAACTGAAGCGTTACCTGTGCAGCCAGGAGCCAGCAATGCTGCCGGCCATCTGTGAGAAAGAGAAGCTCGAATATAAGCGGCTGATGAATGAGCGTGCTGCCAGTACTTTTGTGGCCCGGGAAGCAGCCCAGCTCGGCCGTGAAGAAGAATTCTGTAACGTACTTTCCGATGTGTATGCTTCGGCAGGCATTGTGTTCAAGAAATGCAGCGGGGAAGCTGACGACCATATCGCCATTGAACTGGAATTCATGGCAGTCCTGCATGAACGGATGCTGTACAACAGCTTCTCCATCCGCAGTGCAATGGAGCTTCTGGAGATCCAGGAGAACTTCCTCGAAGAGCATCTGCTGAAATGGACACCGCAGTTCTGTGAACGGCTGAACGCAGCGACTGACAGCCCGCTATATCTTGGACTCAGCCACATGCTGGAGGAATTCCTGCCGCAGGATCTGCATATGCTGCGTGCCTGGAAGGCTTCGCTGGAGAGCAGTGCGGCGGCAATGGTCTAAACAGCTGAATAATCAAGGCGTCCTTCCGAAGTGGAAGGGCGCCTTATTTGTTGCTGCGGCAGGTTCAGCTTCCTGCGAAGAGGTTACAGTATTGTTGCAATTTAAGTTTCGTATAGGATTCCAGTAGGAAGAAACGGTGTCTTCATGTAATATATAAATGTGTCAGTTTAGTGATGAACGGTAGAACGAGAAGGTAGGTTGCATATGAGAAGAGGACTGCAGGCTTTAGTCATCATAGGGGCTATGCTGGCTTTTTATTACTTTGGATTTGGTATTTTTGGCAGTACGGCCGGAACGATCATCAGTATTTTCTCCACATTGACGGTTATCTCTATCGGGCTGGGTATCTTCATGGAGAACCGTAACCCTTCTACCACAATGTCCTGGATTCTGCTGCTGGCCTTGATTCCGGTGCTGGGACTCGTTTTCTATTTTCTGTTCGGACAGAATGTGTTCAAACGGCGCAAATACGATAAGAAGGCCCAGCGCGACCTGATGGCCTATGAACGGATTGAGAATGACGCGCTGCGCATGCACCAGGATTGGTCAGTGTTCAGTCCCGGGCGCCAAAAGCTGCTGGGATTGTCGCAGAGACTGGGACGTACGCCGATTTCCTTCAATTCAGAGACGCGTATCCTGACCAACGGTGAAGAAACCTTCGGGACCCTGCTGCTCGAGCTGCGTCAGGCCCAGCATCATATCCATATGGAATACTATATTTTCCGGGCGGATCATATTGGGACACGCATACAGCAGATTCTGATCGAGAAAGCCCGGGCGGGCGTAGCTGTCCGGTTTATGTATGATGCGGTCGGAAGTATTCAGCTGTCCAAGGCCTTCCTTAAGGAGCTCAGTGATGCCGGCGTTCAGGTGGCTGCCTATGGCAACTCAACCTCCTTTTTCTCCAGCCGGGTGAATTACCGGAATCACCGCAAAATTGTTGTCATCGACGGCGATGTGGGATTCATGGGCGGACTTAATGTTGGCGATGAATATTTGAGCCGGAGTAAGACTTACGGCTTCTGGCGGGATACGCATATGCTGCTGAGAGGTGAAGCGGTGCGGACGATGCAGATTATCTTCCTGCAGGACTGGATGCACACCACCGGTGAGAAAATATTAGAGCAGGATTACCTCTCCCCGCAGCTGCGCTTCACGACCGGCGACGGAGCGGTCCAGATTATTGCCAGCGGACCGGATAACGAGCGGCGTGCACTCAAGAATATCTTTTTCTCCATGATTGCCTCGGCGGAAAAGTCAGTCTGGATCGCCAGCCCCTACTTCATCCCCGATGAGGATATCCTGACCGCGCTGCGTGTGGCGGCGATGTCGGGTCTGGATGTCCGTCTGCTGTTCCCGGCCAAGCCGGATAAGTGGATTCCGTTCCTGGCTTCGCATTCCTACTTCCCGGCACTGCTGGAATCCGGGGTGAAGATCTATGAATATGAGAAGGGCTTCATCCACTCGAAGCTGCTGATTGCGGATGGGGAGATTGCTACCATCGGCACAGCCAACATGGATATGCGCAGCTTCCATCTGAACTTCGAGGTGAATGCGCTGCTGCTGCAGACCGAGAGTGTCTCGCGTATTGTCGCAGACTTCGAGCGTGACCTGCTGTCCACGCGGCAGATTGTCCATGAGACCTTCATGGATAAAAGGCTGCTGGAGCGGCTGCTGGAATCGGCAGCCCGCCTGATGTCTCCGCTGCTGTAGTAAGGGAATCTAAAAAAGACCACCGGATGGAGCTGCTGCTCTCCGGCGGTCTTTTGTTCTTATTTAGGGACTTATGATATTCCAGTAATCACTCTGAATCCGCCGAAAGTGGGCGATATGGGTAAATTAAAGGGAAAAACCCCTCTAATTCCCGCAGATGCGGCCCAAAGGAGCAAATGATGAGCATTAGTGCACCTGAATTTACAGGGGCTACCCCAGAAGTCGCCCGAATGGAGCAATACGAGTTGGCCTTAAATCTACATTAGCTGCACAGGCCGCGCACACCGCATAAGCTCCAGCTGATTCACCATTAGGGTGATATTTATTTGTCCCAATAGAAGAATTTACAGGTTTCTGCTTGGGCATATTCAGAAGGTAGTGAGCCCGAGGCGGGTCTGCATCCGGTAGAGGAGATACTTAATCCATGTAATTTCACTCTGATATTCCTTCAGCGGCAGGCTGTACTCGGCTCCCTCGTTATTCCACAAACGGTTGAAGTAGCTCTCCATTTCAGCATATAGCGGCTGCCCCTGCGGCACGGATACCCAAAGGTTATTCTCCAGATTGTAGTCGTCCAGATTACGGGCCGTGAAATTCGTTGATCCGCCCAGAACGATGGAGTTGCCGGCTGCCTTGGCGATGAACAACAGCTTGCTGTGATACTGCTCCTTGCCCGTATTGTACCAGCGGATTGCGATATTCCCCTTAGACTTCCGGTTCAACTCCATCGCAACCGGGCGGTTCGGGATACCGATTTTGTCCCGTCCGAAGGCATTCTGATTGGGATCCAGCAGGAGCCTTACTTCAGCGCCGCGAGCGTCAGCCGTCAGCAGGGCATCAATAATTCCGTCGTCCGCCAGATAGAACATACCCATCCAGATGACATCCCCCTGCCCTGTTGCCTTGATATCATCCAGAGCGTACTTGTACACCTTGCCTTCGGTTAAATAGCGGACCTCGAGCTGCGGCTCCCCGGCGGGGAGGGCTTGCTGCTTGAAGTCCGGTGTCCTGCTCAGCAAAGGGCCCGCTTCCGAGAGGTTCGCGGCAGCCTGCTCACTCTGCAGAATGTCAGCCAGAATCGGACCCTGCACCTCCAGGGCAATGTTAGAGTGATAGGCGCTGGCGTCATGCACATTCCCCGAAGAGATCAGCGCGGTGTTCTCACTGAGCACCACTTTGCGGTGATTGGCTTTGACATTGAGCAGCTTCAGATACGAACGCGCAGTGATATCAGGCCCTCCGCTGGCCATAAGATTGGGAATCCAGCCCTTGCCGGATTGTCCGAACCACTGAATGAAGGTCCGCCATACAGCGGAGTAGGCCGGGGTCGAGTCACGCAGTGTATCCACATCCGTCATAATAACCTTGATTCCGGCGGCTTTCATCTCTTCCAGCAGATGATTGGGTGCAGAGCTGTAATTCGTATTCACCTCATCAGTAATGAAAACGATCTCCATCCCGGGATAGGCGGCTTTCTGGGCGATAAGCTTATCGGTAAGCTTCTGGCTGACTGCTGGGAACTGCTGGTCAGTGTGGGTATAGTCATTGAACAGGAACAGGTCGATTACGAGGAATTCTCTGGCTTCTCCAATAATCTGCAGAATTCTCGGGAGAATCTGTTCTTCTCTTGCTTCGGCCCCGCTGCTGTCCTGATAGGTCAAGTCGTGCCAGAAGGCTACATTCTCCACCTTATACGCAGGACTCTCCACGGAAAGCCCGGGAGGCAGCGGTTTATGGGTCTGGAAGATCATTACCCCGGCTAACCATATTAGGAGAAGGATGACGGCAATCAGTATCTTGGAGCGGCGGCGCAGAATAAACTGCGGTTTCCGCTTGCGGGGTGACGTAATCGCACCGGAAGCTATAATTAGCTGCGACTGTTCGGGTGTAATGGAGCGGCTGCCTTGATTCATGGGATGATCCTCCTGGGTGCTGCGGAGCCAGAGTCCGTAGGTCTTGGCGCCGGCATTGTAACTACCTATTAACGCCCGCTGAGGAGAAGTGAAGCAGTTGACTGCAAAATCATCTGAAAGATCTATTTTTGCTAAAATCGCCGGATTTATACCGTATCATTCCTGTAAAGCAGGGTTATACAGTTCTAATGACATACAGCAGAAGCAAATGTATAATGAGTGTAAATAATTTGTATAAGGTTTGAATCTTCAGAAGTATTCAGTGTAAATAGGAAAAGAGTGTGAGATACATCGTGTATTCCATCAAACAGGTCGTCGAAATGCTCGATATTCCTTCGGTCACTCTGCGGGCATGGGAGAACAGGTACCAGGCTGTTATTCCGGAACGTACCGAATCGGGCTACAGGCTGTACAGCCAGGAGAATATCGAGGACCTTCGCTGGTTGAAGGAACAGACGGACAAGCAGGGCATCAGTATTTCCCATGCCGTGCGGATGCTGAAGATGCGTAAGCAGAAACATCTGGATGAACGTCTGAACGCGGCGGGCGGCGACCCCAGAGATGCCATTGACAAAATGAAGCAGCAGATCTATACAGCCCTGCACGAAATCCAGGGCGAGCGGGCGGATGCATTAATTGATTTCGGGTTCTCATTATACGGCTATGAGGCTATGGTATATCAGGTGCTTGTGCCGGTGCTGGTCAAGGTTGGCGATGCCTGGGAAGAAGGGACGGCAACGGTAGCCCAGGAGCATTATATGACGCATATGATCTCTAACCGGCTGTCCCAGTTTTTTCATGTGTTTCCCGTTTATGCGCATTTGCCGAAGGTGCTCGCCTTTTGTCCGGCGGGAGAGCATCATCAGATAGGGCTGCTGCTGTTCTCGCTTTTCCTGCGTAAGAACGGGGTTGAGGTCATTTACCTGGGGGCCAATACGCCGGAGGAAGGTGTTATGGATATGCTGGAGAAGCAAGGCCGGATCGGGGCAGTCTGTCTGTCCGTTACGGATGAAGAGCTTGTACCGTACTGTGAAGATTTGCTTGGACGGCTCGGCAGCATGCATCCGGACCTGCAATTTATTGTCGGCGGCAAAGGATATGAAACGGCCGGTCCTGAGGCCACCAGGGCGACCTATAAGCTGGATGAGCCTCCGGAGCAGTGGCAAGCCTGGTTTGACCGGGAGTTTGCCCGAATGAAGCATAGAATGTAGCTTTTAGAACCGATCGGTACCCCTTGAGGGCCGGCCGGTTCTTTTTTGCTTTTACAGGCTGGGAACTCTAATTATTGGAAGTCGGATTGCTGATATTTACATGGCGCGGTAAAGTATGTATGATATTTGTATCATAATTGTATAGTTTTTGTATAATGTTTGAAAAGAGTTATCTGCCTCAAGACAGACAGCTATAAGGAGGAAGGCGCTTGACTGGACCCAAACGTACCGCGAAAGTTGCAATTATAGGCGCTGGACCAGGCGGACTGGCCGCAGCTATGCTGCTGGCCGCCGAAGGCTACGCAGTGGATCTCTATGAGAAGCAGGATACAGTTGGCGGAAGATCGGGAGAGCTCAAGCTGGGCAGCTACCGTTTTGACCGGGGTGCTACCTTTTTGATGATGCCGCATCTGCTGGAGGAGCTGTTCGCCCTGGCAGGACGTTCCGTGCATGATTATGTGTCCTTGAAGCCGCTTGACCCGCTGTATTCACTGCATTTCGGAGATACCGTATTTACGCCTTCTACGGACCAGGAGCAGACTGCCGGAGAGATTGAGCGGCTGTTTCCCGGCAACGGGAGCGGCTACCGCCGGTTTATGGCCGATGAAGCCGACAAGCTGGAGCGAGTCATTCCGCTGCTGCAGCGTCCGTTTCAATCCCTGGGTGACTATATGAAAAGAGATGTACTGCACGCGTTGCCTAAGCTGAACGCCGCAGATAATGTATACAACCGGCTGTCCCGGTATTTTGATGATGAACGGCTGCGGTTCTCGTTTACCTTTCAGGCCAAATATCTGGGAATGTCGCCCTGGGAATGTCCCGGTACGTTCACGATCCTGTCCTATATGGAGCACCGTTACGGCTTGTACCATCCGATAGGCGGAATTAACCGTGTCCTTCAGGCGATGTCTGAGGTGATTCAGGAATATGGCGGGCATGTGCACACCTCCAGCGGAGTGAAGCGCATAGTGGTCAAGAACGGGCATGCGGCAGGATTGCTGCTGGAGAACGGGGAGCGGGTGGAAGCGGATTACGTTGTGATCGGGGCCGACTTCGGCTCTGCGATGACGCAGCTGTTCGAGCCCGGCATTCTGAAGAAATACACCCCCCGCAAGGTTGCCCGGAAAAGATACTCCTGTTCAACAGCCATGCTGTATCTGGGTATCGATGGGGAGGTGGACCTTGGTCATCATTCGGTTCATTTCTCCGCCGATTACCGGCGTAATGTCGAAGAAATTACTAAGCTTGGGGTATTATCCGAAGATCCTTCCATATACGTCCATAATCCGTCGGTTATCGATAAGACGCTGGCGCCGCCGGGCAAGTCTTCACTCTATGTGCTGATGCCGGTGCCTAATCTGAGTGCAGAGGTCAACTGGCAGCAGACGAGTGCGGAAGTTGAAGCGCGGATGATGGAGCGCCTGGAGCAGATTCCCCAGCTTGCGGGAATAACCGGGCGGGTGGAAGAGAGCTTATTCTTCTCTCCGCTGGACTGGCAGAACAAGCTGAATGTATATAACGGCGCAACCTTTAATCTGGCCCATAATCTGGGGCAGATGATGCATTTGCGGCCGCATAACACCTTCGAGGAGGTGCGCGGCATCTGGCTGGTCGGAGGCGGAACCCATCCGGGCAGCGGTTTGCCGACGATCTTCGAGTCGGCGAAGATCAGTGCGCGGCTGCTGCGGGAGCATGACCAGGCCCTGCGGGGCAGCTTCCCCGTGCCGGCCGGCGCTCCCGGCGCGGGCGCGGGGGTTCCGCTATGAGCCGCGTAGCCGTTGTGGGCAGCGGAATCGGCGGGCTGACCGCAGCGCTGCTGCTTACCCGGCAGGGGCATGAGGTTGTAATGTACGAGCGCGCAGAGCAGGTGGGTGGGCGCGTTGCCTTTGAAGAAGAAGGCGGCTACCGGATAGACCGCGGGCCTACCATTGTGCTGCTGCCGGAGATGCTTCTGGATATTCTGGAGGAAGGCGGGCTGCCGCGCGGAAGTCTGGAGCTGCTGCGCCGTGATCCGCTTTACCGGGTTCACTTCAGGAGCGGGCGCGTGCTGACCAAATTCGCGGGGGCCGCAGAGCAGGCAGAGGAGATTGACCGGCTGTATCCCGGAGAAGGTAAGGGCTTCCTGCGGTTTATGGAAGATATGTCACACTTGTATCCAAAGGGCAGGGCTTCGTTTCTGGAGAGAGGCTATAAGAACGGGCGCGAATTTTTCAGCCCGGCCAATGTGTCGCTGATGGTCCGTCTGCGGGCTTACCGAAGTCTGCGCTCTGCTGTCGGGCAATATTTCAGGAATGAGGAGCTAAGGGATGCCTTCTCCCTGCAGAGCCTGTATATCGGCGGAGCCCCCTTCCGCACACCGGGAATCTATACGATGCTTCCCTACGCGGAGCATGCCTTCGGCATCTGGATGCTGAAGGGGGGATACGGCACCCTGCCGCAGATCATTGCCCGGGAGCTGGAGGGCCGCGGAGTACAGATTCATACCAGTACAGAAGTTGATTCCCTGATGGTAGAAGGGGGAAGATGCCGCGGGGTTGTTGTTCAAGGTCGGCAGATAACCTATGATGCCGTGCTGTACAACGGTGATTTCCCGCATATTGAGAAGCTGCTTCCATCCGGGTTGTTCAAGCGGGACAAGAATCTGGCCGGAACTACAAATAAGACAAGCAGCGCTACTGATAAACCGATCCGGCGCGGCAGCTTCACACCTTCCTCAGGCTGCCTGCTCATCTATGCAGCTGTATCCAAGCGCTGGCCGCAGTCTCAGGTTCACCAGTTCTTCTTGCCGGATAGTCTGGATAGCAGTCTCCATGAGGTGTTTGACCGCGGGCAGATCCCTGCTGATTCTTCATATTATGTGTTCAACCCGGTAGTGCTGGACGACAGTGCCGCTCCTCCCGGAGAAAGTATACTGTATTTCCTTGTCCCTGTTCCGGCAGCACCGGATAAGGATTGGGATGATATCGCCGAAGCACTCGCCGTCAAGGTGCTAAGGGATGCTGAGAAGCGCGGATTCCCGGGGCTTACAGCCAGTATAGTCTGGCGCAGGCTTAGAACGCCGGGGGATGCCCGTAAGGAAGGGATGTACGGGGGCGGGAGCTTCGGAATAGCCCCGATGTTGAGCCAATCCGGTGTATTCCGGCCTCAACCGAAGCCGTATCCGCTCCAAGGCCTGTATGCCGCAGGAGCATCTGTCCATCCCGGCGGCGGTGTGCCGATTGTGATGCAGGGAGCCAGGCTGGCAGTTCAAGAACTGATAAAGGAGATGAGCGGTCATGAATGAAAGGATATTGCAGCAATGTGAAGAACTGATGAAGAAAGGGTCTACTTCCTTTTATAAGGCTTTTAATTTTCTGCCAAGTCCCAGGCGTGAGGCAGTGCATGTTATTTATGCCTTCTGCCGGATTATTGATGACAGTGTGGATGAGCCTGACAGCTCGCCGTACAGTATTCATGAACTGAAGGCGCATTTCAGGGATCTGGAGGAGGCGGACGGACATTTCATCTGGCCGGCGCTGCGCTGGCTGTTCAGCAGCTTCCCGCAGCTTCAGCGTGAGCCTTTTCACCTGCAGATGGAAGGCCAGATCAGAGATCTCTCTTTCACCCGGTACGAAACGATGGAGCAGCTGAAGAGCTATTGCTATCTTGTAGCAGGGACTGTAGGGGAAATGCTGCTGCCCGTTCTGCGGGATGATCAGAATGAAGCGGCACGGGCAGCAGGGATATCTCTGGGTATAGGCATGCAGCTGGTGAATATTATCCGTGATGTAGGCGAGGACCTGCGGAGAGGGCGGAGATATGTGCCGCTTGAGGTTATGGAGCGACAGGGTTACAGCCAGCAGGAGCTGGAAGCCGGAGAGGTTAATGAGCCGTTTATTGCTGTGCTTCAGGAGCTTAGGGCGGAGGCGCTGCACTGGTTTGAAAAGGGCCTGGAGAATGTGCATACGTATCCTTGGGAGAGCGGCATGTCAATTGAACTCGCTGCCGCCTTCTATGCCGCCATTCTTGATGCCGTAGAGGCAGACGGCTATGACGTATTCCACAAGCGGTCTTATGTCAGCGATGAAGCCAAGCTCAAGCTGTTCCGGCGTACGGTGGTGCGCTATACCGGTATCACAACCGTGGTGGTGTAATCATGATCAGAGCCCTATTTTGGATCTGGTATGGAGTCGGCGCTCTGCTGCTGATCTGGTTTGGGATTCCGGAAAGTCTGAGCTTTTCCAATGGTTTGTTTCTAGTCTTTTATGGTGCATATGCCGCGCATTTATTATCCTCCGGGCAGGCTTGGCCCTTCATGTCTGACTGGTCAGTCATATCTATTGAACGCCGCCGTAAACTTTCCATGTGGCGTGCTGCAGGCCTGATCTGGATGGGAGGAATGGCAGTCGAATGGGTCGGCGTTCATTCAGGCCGGTTGTTCGGTGAGTATCACTACTCTACGGTGCTCGGACCTTTGTTGTTTGGCGTGCCTGTTACGCTGGGCTTCGCCTGGATCGCTGTCGTCTGCAATGCCGTACTTATCAGCTATGATTTCGGGCAGCGCGGCTTGCTCTTGCGGCTGCTGCGGGCTGTTCAGGTTGGCTTCTGGACGGTGCTTCTGGATCTGGTGCTTGATCCTGTTGCCCATGCCAGAAACTTCTGGCACTGGGAGGGCGGCGGCGGCTTCTATCAGGTGCCCTGGAGCAATTTCGGGGGCTGGCTGATTGCCGGCGCTGCCTTGTCCATGCTGCTGCCGGCTGTGCCGGTTACCTGCCTGGCGGCCCGCCGCGGTACCCGTCTGTACCAGGCGATTCTGATTCTGTTCGGTCTTATCAGTCTTACAGAGGGTCTGCCGGCTTGTGCAGTGATTGCCGGATTAGGCACTGCTCTGGCGGAAGGGAGCTTGCGTTATGCTGGAAGCCGTCAAGTCGGGAAGCTTTGACCGCTTGTTCTACCGCTATAATTCATTTTATCTGCTGCGCAGGCATTTCCATTCCATCGGAATATGCGGGGATTTGCAGCCTGCAGCGGCCGAAGGCAGAGGCATTCTCTATCTCATGAATCACAGTTCCTGGTGGGATGGCCTGCTCGCCTATCACGCGGCAGGGAAATTGGCGGGAAGCAGGCACTACTTCATGATGGAAGAGGAGCAGCTGCGCAAATATGCCTTCTTCCGGAAGCTTGGCGCCTACTCCATTAACTCCGCCAGTACGGGAGACTTGCGGGCTTCATTGCGTTATACAGCGGGACTGCTGCAGGCGGGAGAGAGCGTCTGGATGTATCCGGAAGGTGAGATCCTGCCGCTGGAGCATCGTCCATTGAGCCTGAAAGAGGGGGCGGCACTGGTGCTGCGTCTCAGTCCGCTGACTACGGTAGTGCCGGTAACGCTATATCATGGCCTGTTCCGCCATACCAAACCGGAAGCGACACTGCTCGCCGGAACCCCGCAGCTGCTGCCTTGGGCCGACATGGACCGCTCAGACATTGCCCGCAGCCTGGAGGCTGCGCTTGGTGAACAACTGGAGGCACACCGCAATCGGATTCTTAATCATAAAGGTTACATGCCGGAAGAATTCAGGCCGCTTCTGAAGAGGGGAAGATCCACCAATGAATGGCTTGACATGCTGAGGCCGGGCAGGGGGAGCCGATGATCACGGTCTTACAGATCATATCGGTTGTGCTGCTGCTCCAGCTGCTGTTTGCGGTGTGGAATGCAGCGCAGCTTCCCAAGCTGGGCGCGGGGATTAGCCGAGAGGCTTCAGAAGTACATCCGGTATCGGCAGCATCAGCAGTACGGCGCCTGTCCGTGCTGATCCCCGCACGGAATGAAGCGGATAATATTGCGGACTGCCTAACCTCTGTGCTGGCTTGCAGCTCCAGTGGAAGGAAAGTGGAAGTAAGAGTGCTGGATGATTCCTCGGCAGACGGCACAGGAGCGATTGCCGCTGCAATCCTTGGAGACAGGGCAGCCGTTCTGCGGGGACGGGAGCTGCCGGAAGGCTGGCTGGGCAAATCCCATGCCTGTGCCCAACTGGCGGAGGCTGCAGAGGGTGACTGGCTGCTGTTTTTGGATGCGGATGTCCGGTTGCAGCCGCTGGCTCTGGAGGCGGCCTTCACTGCGGCCGAAGCTCAAGGCGGCGGCATGGTCACAGGATTTCCCCGCCAGGTTACCGGCACATGGCTGGAGCGGCTGGTAGTTCCCCTGATGGTCTTCACGATCATCTGCCACCTGCCGGTTCCGCTCGTCCGCGGTTCAAGAGACCCGCGTTTTGTTGCGGCACATGGGGGCTTCATCCTGATCCACCGGGATACTTATACCCGCTGCGGCGGGCATGAATCGATCCGTGGTGAACTGGTCGATGATATGGCGCTGGCCCGTGCGGTGAAGCGGGCAGGAGAACCGGTGATCCTCGCAGATATCACCGGTCATGCTTCAATGCGGATGTATCACAATGCCAGGGAAGTGTGGAACGGCTACCGCAAGAATATCTATGCCGGTACCGGCCGCAGCCCCGTGCTTCTGCTGGCTGTGCTTACAATGTATTTATCACTCTATATGCTGCCGGTTGCAGCAGTCTTATACTATTGCATGACCGGACAGCCTTCATCAGCAGTTATGCCGGCTGTTGCAGTGCTGACTGGTATCGCCATCAAGCGGACCAGTGATGCGGCCGGCAGGCAGCCGGTCTGGTTCTGTTTGCTTTTGCCGGCCGGTATACTCTGCTTGTCCTTAATTGCCGTGGCATCCTGGCGCGGAAGCCGGTCCCGCGGGGGCTACGAATGGAAAGGTAGGCGTTATTTATGAAACCGAAGGCTGTGATTATAGGTGCCGGATTCGGAGGGCTGTCCTGTGCGGTAACACTGGCCGTCAAAGGCTGGGAAGTAACCGTCCTGGAACGGCAGCAGCAGCCGGGCGGCAAGCTGCAGCGTGTCGAAGCGGGAGGATACATGTTCGACCGTGGCCCGAGCACCATTACGATGCCGCATGTCTTCCGTTCGTTGTATGAGCTTGCCGGGACCCGCATGGAGGAGTATGTCCGGCTGTATGAACTGGAGCCGCGAACCCGCAATGTATTTACTGACGGCTCAATTGTTGATTTCTCCCGCAATATCGGGGCTATGCAGGAGGAAATTGCGTCTTATAGTCCTGAAGATGCTGTGCGCTATCCAGACTTTCTGGCCGAGGCCTCGCGTCTATACGAGCTCAGCGGGCAGCAGTTCCTGAACAGGCTGCTGCTGTCCTGGCGGGACAAATTATCGCCGTCTCTTGTACGGGACCTGCTGCGCGTCAGGCCTTTTCTTAATCTTCATGCCCTGCTGCTCCGTTATTTCAGTCATCCGAACACCCTGGCTATGCTGGGACGTTATGCCACATATGTCGGTTCCTCGCCGTATCGTGCGCCTTCGATATTTGCGATGCTTGGATATCTGGAGATCAGGGAAGGGGTCTACGGTGTCAGGGGCGGGACCTATGAGCTGATCAAAGGCTTAACTACACTTGCCCGGGAGCTGGGCGTACAGCTGGTTACAGGCACCGAGGTTACGGGGATTTCGGTAGTTTCCGGCGCTGTGGAAGGGGTGGATACGGCTCAAGGGTTCTATCCGGCCAAGACTGTTATAGCCGGCGGTGATGTGCTGAGCATCAACCGTATGCTGCTGCCCGAAGAGAACCGTCCGGGCATGACAGACCGCAAGATTGAAGCCTACGAGCCGTCCTTGTCCGGGCTGGTAACACTGGCGGGAGTGCCGCGCAGATATGATACCCTGCTGCATCATACGGTTTTTTTCCCTGAGAATTATGAACAGGAATTCAAGGATATCTTTGAGCATAAACGTCCTCCGCAGCAGCCTGCGGTCTATGTATGCCACTCGGGTTATTCCGAGCCTGAGCTGGCGCCGCCGGGCGGCAGCAATCTTTTTATACTGGCCAATGCGCCGTATCTGAGCCCTGCCTGTGACTGGAACGAAGAAACCGCTGCTTACGGGGAACATGTGCTGTCCGTGCTGGAGGGCCATGGAATTACAGGGTTATCCCAAGCGGATGTCCTGCAGCGTTATACCCCCCGGGATATCGCTGACGATACTCTCGCCCACCGGGGGGCCATTTATGGGATATCCTCCAATTCAGCGCGGCAGACCTTCTCCCGCCCGGGGAACCGCTCCAGGGACGTTAAGGGGCTCTGGTACGTCGGCGGAACTACACATCCCGGAGGAGGGACGCCAGTTGTAT
This sequence comes from Paenibacillus sp. FSL H8-0259, assembly GCF_037963255.1. Classification (NCBI taxonomy): domain Bacteria; kingdom Bacillati; phylum Bacillota; class Bacilli; order Caryophanales; family Paenibacillaceae; genus Paenibacillus; species Paenibacillus sp. FSL H8-0259. The sequence goes on along the minus strand of NZ_CP150147.1, from coordinate 7,731,555 downwards.
CCTTGTCCGGAAGGCTGGTGGGGGAGTATATTGCCGGGAGTCAATAAAAGACAGAAGAAATCCGCCTGTGTCAACTGCCGGGCGGTGTTGTGCTATAATGAAATGTACTTGTGCTTAAGAAGCCTATAAGTAGCGTCTCACGCTACCGGACATATATGAATACAGGGTAGAACGGAGGAAGACAGCATGAATCATATGCCGCAGGACGGTGTGCCGCGAAGTCCGGAGCAGCAGCCGGGCACAGAGTACGGGTCAGCATCGCGGGCAGCAGGCACTGAGGGACATAAATCTCTGCTGCCTGACTCCAGAACCGGGGAGCGCAAGATTGAGCATGTGCGGCTCTGCCTGAATGAAGACGTTGCCGGCAGCGGAATTACAACCGGCTTCGAGCAGTACAGGTTCCGCCATAACGCACTGCCGGAGCTGGACTTTGAGGAGATCGGGCTCGGTACGGAATTTCTCGGCCGGGGGCTGCGGACACCGTTGCTGATCAGCTCCATGACCGGGGGGAGCGAGGCGACCGGGCACATTAACGCCCGGCTCGCCGAAGCGGCCGAGCGCCGGGGCTGGGCCCTCGGCGTGGGTTCTGTCCGCGCCGCTGTAGAGCGCGCAGAGCTGGCGGCTTCTTTTCATGTGCGCGATAAGGCTCCCACGATTCCGGTTATAGCCAATGTCGGGGCGGTACAGCTCTCCTACGGCTTCGGTGTAGAAGAGTGCCGCCGCGCGGTAGAGATTGCCGGGGCAGACTGGCTGGTTCTGCATCTGAACGGGCTGCAGGAGGTATTCCAGCCGGAGGGAGACACCGGGTTCGCTTCCCTGCTGAAGCGGATAGAGGCGTTATGCCGTAACCTTGAGATACCGGTAGGTGTCAAAGAGGTAGGCTGGGGCATTGACGGAGAAACCGCAGCCCTGCTGTATAATGCTGGTGCTGCCTTTATCGACGTTGCAGGTGCGGGCGGCACATCCTGGAGCCAGGTGGAGAAGTTCCGCAGTACGGACCCGGTACGGCGCGCGGCTGCGGAGGCCTTCGCGGACTGGGGGATTCCCACGGCGGAATGCATCGGAGAGGTGCGGGCCATCTCGCCCCGCGGCGCGCTGATCGGCAGCGGCGGGCTGAAGCATGGTGTGGATGCCGCCAAGGCGCTGGCGCTTGGGGCCGATCTGGCCGGCTTCGGGCGGAATCTGCTGGGTCCGGCCGTCAGCTCCGAGGAGGCACTGGACCAGGCGCTGGCACAGGTTGAACTGGAGCTGCGCACGGTCATGTTCGGCATCGGTGCGCCGGATCTTGCTTCCCTGCGCGGTACCCCGCGTCTTATACGGCGCTAGAAGCAAGCCTATGAATATGGAATTAAAGGAAGGGCTAAAAAACAATGATTAAACTGGTCCAAATGGACGAATCGACTTTTCAATTTTTCTTAAGACAATCCACCCGTGATTACGCAGAGGACAAAATAAAGGCCGGAGCCTGGGATGCTGAGACCGCCATGAAATTGTCCCAGGAAGAAATGACACGTTTCCTGCCCAAAGGACTCTACACAGAGGGAGCTTATCTCTATTCTATAGTAGAGGCTGAGAGTGAAGCTGAGGCCGGGTACATCTGGTTTAATGTGAACGAGAACCGGGGAATCCGGGAGGCGTTCATCTATGACTTTTATATTTTCGAACCTTTCCAGAGTAAGGGGTACGGCAAGCAGGCACTGGCTGCATTAGATGAAGAAGCCCGGAAGATGAATGTGACCCGGATCGGACTGCATGTCTTTGGCCAGAATGACCGTGCTTTTGAGCTGTACAAAAAAATGGGCTTCCTGGTTACGGATATTACGATGTCTAAAATGCTATAGGTGCAGGGCAATTAGCTGCAGTTTTTCAATCTAGTCAGTCAGACAGACAGGCGGATTCTGCTTTGGAATGGAGAGTCCGCCATTATCGTATATGGAGACTCCGCGAGGGGTCTTTTTTGAAATATAAGAATTTTATATGTTTCACGCTATCAATTATCCTTCTAATTTTGGAGAAACGGATGCCGCCTCTTTCAGAGGACGATGAAGCCGTTTCTTCTTGCTGAATGGATACGCCGGGGTTCCGGGAAAGTAACGGAGTATTATTCGGGCTAAGGCCTCACTGTATGGAGATTAGACACATCCCCTTGACATCCGCTGTTGCTGGAGGTTTTGTTCTAATATATAATGGTTTAGATCAGTACGGTAATTCATGCGGTGATCAATTCAACCGAAAATAGGAGTTGTCATATAAATGGCTTTGAAAGCTGGAATCGTTGGACTTCCCAATGTAGGGAAATCGACATTGTTTAATGCTATAACACAAGCGGGGGCGGAATCCGCCAACTATCCTTTCTGCACCATTGACCCGAACGTGGGTGTCGTGGAAGTACCGGACGAACGTCTGAATAAGCTGGTCGAGCTGGTGCAGCCGCACAAGACGGTTCCGACCGCTTTTGAATTCGTAGATATTGCCGGACTCGTGCGCGGTGCGAGCAAGGGCGAAGGTCTGGGCAACAAGTTCCTGGCTCATATCCGGGAAGTGGATGCTATTGTTCATGTGGTCCGCTGCTTCGTCGATGAGAACGTAACCCATGTTGACGGCAAGGTAAATCCGATCAGCGACATCCAGACGATCAACCTGGAGCTGATTCTGGCTGACCTCGAAAGCGTCGAGAAGAAGATCGAGCGTTCCCGCAAAAACATCAAGGGCGGCGACAAGAAATTCGCTCAGGAAGTAGAAGTACTGGAGCGCGTTAAGGAAGCTCTTTATCTGGATCAGCCTGCGCGCAGCCTGGAATTATCCGATGACGAGCGTCTGATCGTGCGGGATCTTCACCTGCTGACCCTGAAGCCGGTGCTGTATGCGGCGAACGTGGGCGAGGATGAAGTGGCGACTGCTGAAGAGAACCCGTATGTTAAGCAGGTACGCGAATTCGCAGCGGCTGAGAATGCTGAAGTAGTGCCGATCAGTGCCAAGGTGGAGGCTGAGATTGCCGAGCTGGAAGGCGAAGACAAGGCGATGTTCCTGGAAGAGCTGGGTCTGCAGGAATCCGGGCTTAACCGCCTGATCAAAGCGGCATACAGACTGCTCGGACTCTACACCTATTTCACAGCGGGCGTGCAGGAAGTCCGTGCGTGGACTATCCGCAAAGGCACCAAAGCACCTGGAGCGGCCGGAGTTATTCATACGGACTTCGAACGCGGATTCATCCGCGCTGAAGTAGTAGCTTATACGGATCTGGTAGCAGCAGGCTCGATGAACGGTGCCAAAGAGCGCGGCCAGCTGCGTCTGGAAGGCAAGGAATATCTGGTGCAGGACGGCGACGTTATGCATTTCCGCTTCAACGTATAGACCATTTAACGTATAGACCATTTATAGTGTAGGGCAGAGAGGCCATTCAGAGTAGAGTTTATTACTTGCTGAATGGTTTCTTTTTGAATAAGGATAAGGATAAGGGTCAGCTCCTATTTGTGGAAAACCCGAAAAGGCGGCTTCAGAAGCCGGGGGTACGATGAACAAGGGTTCGGCTGGGACAGTGGCAGACGGCGAGCGTCTGCGGTCTGGTCTACCGTCTGGTCTGTCGCTACCGCCTGCCGCCTGCGGCGGAAAAGCAGTTGGATAATCTCCACTTGCTTATGAACAGAGTGACCCTTGCCAGGAAGTAGATGGAAAAACGCAGACTGTTGAAAAAGTCGATTTTCAAGCTGCTACATTCCCGGGAATTCCTAAATAGTGGTTAAAATCAGAAGATCTATCGTTTTTCATACCCAAATGAAAAACGCAGGCCTCCTTTTTAGCTAAATGCCGGGCTATTTTCTTCAGGTTCTGCGTAATGGCTGTCATCAACGCCTGCTCCTGTGCCTTGGCTTTGCCTCGCATCCGGCATCGACGGTACCCATGGAGGTTTTTGGCATCAGCAAAGCTACGCTCAATGGTTTGAGCGCGGTACTTGTAGATCTTTTCGCCTTCCGGGCTTTTCTTGTTTTGCTGCACTCTTTCTTTAAAGTCCTCCCATACATGCCGCTGAATCAAACGCTGGTGCTTCTGGTTTTCGGTACATTGCGTCAATTTCGGGCAGGTCGCGCAGTGCCCTTTGGCCGAGACATACTCATCATAACCATAGCGGTTTGTCGTTCGGTACGTGAGTTCTTGTCCTAAGGGACAGACATATACATCTTTTTGCGCATCATACGTGAAGTCTTCTTTCGTATAAAAGCCAGGTTTGCTAGGTGGTTTACGCTCGGCAATGACCGTCATCCAGGAGATCGTTTGCTTGCAAATGTGGGGGACCATGTAGCCTGAATCCAAGGCGATTGCCTCAAGCGTGTCGCCAAAACCAAAGGTCTCCAGTTGCCGTTTTAAACGTTCCATATACACCGTGGAATCATTGACATTGCCTGGCGTCACATACACATCTGTAATCATATTGTATTTGTGGTCCACCGTCCGGTGGTCCAGGTAAAAGAACCCTTCCGGTTTGTTCTTCCGGCTCATGTAGCCGCTCTCGGGATCGGTTAGGCTCGCCTTTTCCTTTTTCGGTTGCTCCTCTGCCGCTCTTTTACGTAGAGGAGCCAGGGGCTTTTTTCCATGAGCCTCCCGGCTTTCCTGGACAGCCCGGTCCAACTCCTGCAGATAGGCCTGAGGCGACCCGCTTGTGATTTGCTGCGTGTAGCGATTGTTATTGGCATTGGCCTCGATATGCGTCGAATCGGTGATGAGAAGCCGTCCCGCAATCATGTGGTGAGAGATCGCAAGCCGTACTACTTCGTCGAAAATATCCTGGAAGACGGTCGTTCCCTTGAATCGTCGATTGCGATTCGAACTAATCGTGGAGTGGTCCGGAACGGGGTCGCTAAGGCCCAGGCCCAAAAACCAGCGGTAGGCCAGGTTCACACCAATGTCTTTCTCCAGAATCCGTTCGGAGCCGATGTTAAAGAGATAGCCAACCAGCATCATTTTGAATAGACGGATGGGGGGGATCGAGGGTCGCCCTTGGGATTCGCTGTAATAGGGGCGCACGATTTCGGTGATGAACGAAAAATCCACATGCTTTTCGACCAACCGAAGGAGGTGATCGGGGGGGACCAATTGGTCTAAACAAACAAGCTCCATTTGATATTTCCCTCTATCTCCGTGATCCTTTTCGTTTAACATAAGACACCGCGCTTTCCAATAAAGTTACCTATATTATACTAAATTAACGCGGTGTCGTGTGAAATAAAGACTTTTTCAACAGTCTGAAAAACGGCACTTAATATTCAGCCAAATAGATCACTTTCGAGAAAACGTCTGAAATTTAATGACGTTTATCCAATTAAATTCCCTTTAACGCTGCAAAACACCGAAATTAAGATACGTTTTTCCAACTATTAATATCCATGGGAATGAGGCCGGGAGCGGCATCAGATATTTATTCAGTACCGGGTTATTTTGTAATCAGGACAAGCGCCTGATGCATAACTTGGCTGCAGCTTTTACATCATAAGGTGGCGCAGCTCAGGATTCAAAAGATTTCCTGATTCCGCGCTTTGTACTGTAGCCAATTGGCTGGAGTGGTGGTATAATATAAAGTCGTATATCTATTTATGTTGTATCGACAATGTTAAGTATGTATAACCGAAGAATTTGAATCAGGAGAGGTGAATTCCCTTGTTGGACCGATTGCAATCCCTGGCGGACCGCTATGAGAAACTCAGTGAACTGCTTTGTGACCCGGATGTTGCAAACGACAGTAAGAAACTGAGGGACTATTCCAAAGAACAATCCGACTTGCAGCCCGCCTTTGAGGCGTATAGCGAATATAAAAATGTAATGGAAGAGCTCGAAGCCGCCAAGATGATGCAGGCTGAGAAGCTTGATGATGAAATGAAGGAAATGGTCAAGATGGAGATCGACGACCTGTCCTCGCGACAGGTGGTTCTGGAGGAGAAGATCCGTCTGCTCCTGCTCCCCAAAGACCCTAATGATGATAAGAATGTAATCGTGGAAATCCGCGGCGCAGCCGGCGGGGACGAAGCAGCATTGTTTGCCTCTGACCTGTACCGGATGTATACCCGTTATGCCGATACCCAGGGCTGGCGCGTAGAGCTGATGGATGTGAACACGAACGATCTCGGCGGATTCAAGGAAGTTATCTTCCTGATCAACGGCCGCGGCGCTTACAGCAAAATGAAGTTCGAAAGCGGTGCGCATCGTGTGCAGCGTATTCCTACAACCGAATCCGGCGGACGAATTCATACTTCAACTTCTACCGTTGCGGTTATGCCGGAAGCGGAAGAATTCGAAATTGAAATTCATGATAAGGACATCCGTGTCGACACCTTCTGTTCCAGCGGCGCGGGCGGACAATCCGTTAATACGACCAAGTCTGCGGTGCGTGTAACCCATGTACCTACCGGTATCGTAGCTACCTGTCAGGACGGCAAGTCCCAGAACTCCAATAAAGAGAAGGCGCTGCAGGTGCTGCGTGCCCGTATCTCGGATCTGAAGCGTCAGGAAGAAGAAGCCAAGTACTCCGGAGAACGGAAGAGCAAAGTAGGAACCGGGGACCGCAGTGAGCGTATCCGTACCTACAACTTCCCGCAGAGCCGTGTAACGGATCACCGGATCGGCCTTACCCTGCACCGTCTGGAGCAGGTCATGAACGGAGATATCACCGAGATCATCTCGGCACTGTCTATTGCGGAACAAGCGGAATTGATGGAAAAAGGAGAATAATGCTTTGAAACACGACTCTTACGTCATGTCGGAATTGCAAAGCATCCGGGAAGCCTTTGCGGAGGCTTCTTCTTTTTTGGCCGGGCACGGATGCAATGAGCCGCAGCGCAGCAGCCAGCTGCTGCTGGAGCATGTGCTGGGCTTGTCCGGAGCGGCATATTATATGGCGCTGGCTGATCCATTCCCGCCAGCGCTCAAGGCGCAATGGGAAAAACTGGTCACCCGCCGGGCGGCGGGTGAACCGGTGCAGTACATCATAGGCGAGCAGGAATTCTACGGCCGAGCCTTCGAGGTTACGCCCGATGTGCTGATTCCGCGTCCGGAAACGGAGCTGCTCGTCGAGGCGATTCTGCGCTACGGCGCGGAGCTGTGGCCGGACGGGACGGTTGCGGTGCGGAGCGAAGCCGCGCAAGAAGCCGATGGGCCCGCGGGGGGAAGAGCCGCGGGCGGTCAGGCGCCGGGGCCTGCGCGGAGCGAAGCCGCGCAAGAAGCCGATGGGCCCGCGGGGGAGAGAGCCGCGGGCAGTGAGGCGGCGCGCCCGCGCGCCGTGCGTCCGCTGACCGCCGTCGACATCGGCGCCGGCAGCGGAGCGATCTCCGTCACGCTGGCGGCGGAAGCGCCGGCGTGGCGGGTCTGCGCCGGCGACATCTCGCCCGGCGCGCTGGCCGTGGCCGGGCGCAATGCGCAGCGGCTCGGCACGTCCGTTGACCTGCGGCTCGGCGATCTGCTCGAGCCGTTCGCGGGGATGGAGACGGATATTCTCGTCTCCAACCCGCCGTACATTCCCGGCGGCGACATCGCCGGGCTGCAGCGCGAGGTGCGCGACCATGAGCCGCGCACGGCTCTGGACGGCGGCGGGGACGGGCTTGATCCCTACCGCCGCATGATGGAGCAGCTGCCGCTGCTCCCGGCTCCGCCGCGCCTGGTCGGCTTCGAGCTCGGCCAGGGACAGGCCGGGCAGGTAGCTGAGCTGCTGGGGGCGGCCGGCCACTGGAACGAGATCATCACGATCGAGGATCTCGCCGGAATTCCCCGGCATGTGCTGGGGATCGCCCGCTAGCGTCCCCGTCCTGGATGCGGCTGCCAGTAGGCAGAAACCGCCAAACGGTGAAATTGTATTTATGCTGCCCCTTCCTTTACAATAGAAATGACGGGACCTCTGTATGCGGCTGCGGCCAGGTGACAAGAGGAACCAGTACTGAGTAAGGAGACAGAATATGCTTCAGAAGATTAAGAAGATAGACGGCGTCATCCTGGTCATTCTTGTGCTGCTGATGGTAGTCAGCATTTTCTCCATATACAGCGTTACCCACGGGCGCGACAAGCTGGACGGATCGCATATCAAAATGATCAAATTCTATATCCTGGGCTTCATCGCCTTCATTGGGCTCACCTTCGTGGATTATCGTCTGCTTGTTAAATATGCGCTATATGTTTACGTTACAGGCATTGGGATTCTGGTGCTGGTCAGCTTTATCGGTACAGAACAGAATGGCGCGCAGGGCTGGATTAAATTCGGGAGCTTCAGTCTCCAGCCCGCCGAGCTGTTTAAGCTGATACTGATCCTGTTTCTGGCTGCGGTGCTGGTCCGCAAAAATAAGAATAAGCTGCTGTTCTGGCGCGATGTCGTGCCGCTGGGTCTAATGAGCCTATTGCCGTTTTTGATCGTACTAAGCCAGAATGACCTTGGGAATGCGCTCTCCTATATCGTAATTCTGGTAGGCCTCCTCTGGATCGGCAATATCAAGTTCACGCATGCGCTGATCGGGCTGTTAATTATTGGCGGAAGCGCCGCTGCCGGAATCATGAGCTACATTCATTACCACGATGAAATTAAGGATTTCCTGACAGATATCGGCCGTTCCCACTGGGTAGAGCGCTTTGATCCATGGCTGGTGCCGGAAGAAGCGACGGCCAAGGCAAGCTATCATACTAAAAACGCCAAAATCGCCATAGCCTCCGGCGGTATGAGCGGCGAAGGCTATATGGAAGGCAGCTCGGTACAGACGGATCGTGTGCCGTATACGTATTCTGATTCGATTTTTGTACAGATTGCCGAGGAGTTTGGCTTTGTCGGATCGGCGCTGGTGCTGCTGCTCTACTTTATCCTGATTCACCGGATGATTCTGATTGCACTGGAGTGCAAGGACAGGGGCGGGCCGTTTCTGATTGTCGGCATTGTCGCGATGATGCTGTATCAGATTTTTGAGAATATCGGTGCCTTCATCGGCCTGATGCCGCTGACCGGGATTACGCTGCCGTTCATCAGCTTCGGGGGGACCTCACTCCTGATCAACATGGCCAGTATCGGTCTGGTAATGAGTGTACGCCTGCATGGTCAAGAGGTAGAGGAAGATTTGCCGAGTCCTACAATCTATTCTTCTCCGGTCAAGCAAGGCTAACTGTATACTATAATATCTCTGATTCAATCAGAGGTAATCCGCATGCCGGGGCTCTTCGAAAAGGAAGGGTTCCGGCATTTTGTTTGTCTGTACGCTAGTACAACATCAGAACTTAAGAAGTGAGTTGATTCTCAAGCATGCAGCGATGGATGTGTTCAGTTTCAAGGGGGAATTCAGTGATAGTTGTATTCTGTACAATTAAAAACAGCGAAGAGGGTATGGTCGCACCGTATAACTGTATTCTGTACAACTAAATCTGCCCGAATCGCCGAGAACCCAGCTATATGGAGGAATTAGGTGTACGAAATACAACTAAACGGATAATTGGTTGAAAGTCAGACGTTTTAGCTGTACAAAGTGCAATTAAGCTACCGCATATCCTGTAAGTGAGGCAATTGGATCACTCCAAGCCTTCGGCAAGTGATTAACCAGAATGGTTGTCACCTCATTAGTTTAAAGCTGATGCTATTCCCCGGCTGGCAACGATCACATAAATTGTATTTACGCCCCCACTTGTCTTACAATGGAAATTAGTGGATTCGGTTCCCTGGGTATACTACAGCAGGCCGGTCCATAATTCGCGTAGGTTAAGGAGTATTCCGATGTTACAGAGAATCAGACGGATTGACGGCTCCATCGTATTGATTTTGCTCTTGCTGATGTGTGTCAGTATTTTCTCGATATACAGCGTGACTCACGGGAGAGTTGACCTGGATGGCACACACATACGGATGATTCAGTATTATGTGCTGGGTTTTGTTGCTTTTTTTCTGCTTACCCTGTTTGATTACCGCCTTCTGGTCCGGTATGGACTCTATATTTACATCCTTGGGATCGGTATTCTGCTGCTGGTCAGCTTTTTCGGCAAGGTAAAAAATGGCGCCCAGGGCTGGATCGGCATCGGTGAATTAAGCCTCCAGCCGGCGGAGCTGTTTAAGCTGATCCTGATTCTTTTTCTGACCACTGTACTTGTCCGCAAACAAAGAAATCCGCTGCGCTTCTGGCGTGACGTGGTGCCGCTTAGCCTAATCGCCCTGGCGCCGTTCGCGCTGGTCATCATCCAGAATGATCTGGGCAATGCGCTCAGCTATATCGTGATTCTGCTTGGGCTTTTGTGGATCGGAAATATTAAATTCTCACATGCGCTGATCGGGATGGTTATTCTGGCGGGATCGGTGCTGGGCTTCATTCTGTGCTATGTCCACTATCATGAGCAGACGGTAAGCTTCATAGAGCAGACACTGGGCCGGGATCACTTCGTCAGGCGCTTTGACCCCTGGCTGGTACCGGATCTGGCAAGCAGCGATGCGAGCTATCAGACCAAGAATGCCAAGACGGCGATTGCCTCGGGCGGCCTCAGCGGCGAAGGTTATCTGCAGGGCGGCACGGTGCAAAGTGACCGGGTGCCTTATCTGTATTCTGAATCGATTTTCGTGCAGATCGGCGAAGAATTCGGCTTTCTGGGTGCAGCGGCGCTGCTGATGCTCTTTTTTATCCTGATCCACCGATTAATTGTGATTGCCCTGGAATGCAGGGACCGCGGCGGCCCGCTCCTGATTGTCGGAATCGTAGCTATGCTGCTGTATCAGATTCTGGAGAATATCGGGGCAATGACCGGGCTGATGCCGTTGACGGGGATTACGCTTCCGTTTATCAGCTATGGGGGAACCTCGATTCTGATTAACATGGCCTGTATGGGGATTGCCATGAGTGTGCGGCTCTACGGGCAGGATGTGGAGGATGATCTGCCGCTTCCGCTGCCCAAGCTGAGAGATGAGACTACTTTATTCTCAAAATCATAGATTACTAGGTTTGCAGTCTCTCATTCCCGGACATACTGGGAACATAAGAGTTTCAGAGGGAGAGGGGCTGCGCAAGATGAATAACGATCAGCTGGATAAAAGGGATTCCCTGCGGATTACATTCAAGTATACTGCCATTTTAATTTGTTTTTTTATGATATTGATGATGGCCTGGGAAGGGCAAAAAAGCGATGCTGCCGTAGCGGAGGTATCTATTCCGCAGGAGTCGATCCGTCTGCGTATTCTGGCGAATTCGGATGGTGCGGGAGATCAGCTGGTCAAACGCCAGATCCGCGACCAGGTGGTGGAGCAGATTAACCAGTGGGTGGCCGGACTGGAGGATCCCCAGAGTCTGGAGCAGGCGCGGGCGCTGATTCAGAGTCATCTCCCGGAACTGAATGACCTGGTGGGCGGAGAGCTTGCGCGGCGGGGAATTGATTATAGCTATAAAGTCGAACTGGGCACCGTACCTTTCCCGACGAAAATGTATGGCGGACGGGTCTATCCTGCCGGGGAATATGAAGCGCTGCGGGTCACGCTTGGCGCAGGCAAAGGTCAGAACTGGTGGTGTGTGCTGTTTCCGCCGCTCTGCTTCATTGATGCCGGCTCCGGTGATGCGGCAGCTGCGGAACCCGCTGCAGCCAAGAAGGCTTCGGCGGTCTCCGCTAAAGCTTCCGGAGACGGAGCCAAGGTGAAAACGGCGGATGGCGGGGTTGATAAGACTGCTTCCGGTATTACGGCTTCGGCCGGCGGGGACGGTGGTACGGACGCTGATGCAGAAGCGCCGAAGGTGAAGTTCTTCGTATGGGAGCTGCTGCAGAATTTGTGGAGCTGGATCTGCGGATTGTTCGCCTAAGCTTCCGGGAATTTGCGGAATGGCGGTTTACGAAATCTACAGTTTTCCTGCCGGATATGGTACGATAAATGCAGAACTTGAGCGGAAGTGGCTGCGGCTCCACCTGGTGGAGCCGTTTTTGGCTTTTTCCGGACGATGCAGTATTGAAGTGTGAAGTGATTAAACAGGAAAGCTTGTGATGAAATGACAGAGCCTAAGGATTCTTCGTTTGCGGTTCAGCGCCGGAGCGGCAATATAGATGCAACTCTTTATTGGAGTTTGACGTCCGGGATTACCGGACCCGGACCTGCTGCGGGGCAGGACATACCCTCTGTTCCATCAGCAGAGAGTGACAGGGAGGCAATCGCTGCTGCAGCAGCTATGCTGCGGAGCGGGGGCACCGTTGCTTTTCCGACCGAAACGGTCTACGGATTGGGGGCGGATGCCCGGAATACCCCGGCAGTAGAAGCGGTATTCGCGGCCAAAGGCCGCCCCTCCGACAACCCGCTGATCGTGCATATAGCCCGGCGGGAAGAGCTGGAGGGCCTGGTCATAGGAGTGCATCCGGTCGCCTCGGCGCTGATGGATGCCTTCTGGCCCGGCCCCTTGACGCTGGTGCTGCCGGTCCGGCCCGGCGTCCTCTCGCCGCTGGTTACGGCAGGGCTGGATACGGTCGGCGTGCGCATGCCGGGTCATCCGGTGGCGCTGGCGCTGCTGCGCGCCGCGGAATGCCCGGTTGCCGCGCCCAGCGCCAACCGCTCCGGGCGGCCGAGTCCTACGCTGGCCGCCCATGTGATGGAAGACCTCGCCGGATATATCGGCGGGGTTCTGGACGGCGGCGCGGCCGGGGTCGGCCTGGAGTCGACCGTGGTGCAGGTGCAGCCGGACGGGACGGTAGCGGTGCTCCGTCCCGGGGGCATCACCGCCGAGCAGCTCGCGGCGGTGGCGGGTACCGGGGCTGTGGCCCCAGCCCCGGCCCTGGCTCTGGCGGACGCTGCCGCCGGACATTCCGGCGGCCAGTCCCAGGCTACGCCGCCGCAGGTGAGCGGCGGCGGGACGGGCGGCGCTGCTGCGCAAGCCGCCGAGGGCAGCCCGGCGCCGCGCGCGCCGGGCATGAAGTACACGCACTATGCCCCGCGCGGCGCGCTGGGCATCGTACGCGGCTCCTCCCCGCAGCGCGTGGCGGAGACCGCCGCAAGCCTGCTGCAGGCGGCGCAGCGGGAGGGCGGGATCACGGGCCTGCTCCTCTTCGAGGAGCATAGGGCCCTGTATCCCGCCGACCCGGCCGCCTGCGTAGTTTCTCTCGGCTCGTTAGCCTCGCCGGAGGAAGCGGCCCGCTCCCTGTATGCCGCCTTGCGGCGCTTCGATGAGGCGGGAGCGACCTATATTCTGGCCGAGGCCTGCCCGGTCACGGGCCTCGGCGCTGCCATAATGAACCGGCTGATGAAAGCCGCCGGTGAAGCGGTGATCGACGCCGGTTAACAGCCTCTTCCCGGCTCTGCTATCCGCCTCATAGTCATGAATACCATCTTGTCCGCATATCGTTGTTGTACAAGAACTTACGGACTTTGGGGGTATATTCATGGGCATAGGCGGAATATATGAGGGCTGGGGCCAGCTCGTAACAGTTGCCATTATGGCAGTTGCGCTTGGAATGGATGCGTTCTCGCTCGGTGTAGGGATCGGGATGAAGGGTATCCGTCTGCTGCATGTGCTGCAGCTCAGTCTGCTCATTGCTTTTTTTCATGTGCTTATGCCGCTGCTCGGCTTGTTCACAGGCAGCTATGTCGGCCATCTGCTGGGTCAGGTGACCACCTATGCCGCCGGGGGGCTGCTTGTACTGCTGGGCGGACATATGATTCTGAATTCATTCCGCAAGGGTGACGGCGGGAGCCGGGCGGTGGATCACCGGACGGTATGGGGCATGCTGCTGATCTCGCTCAGTGTAAGTGTAGATTCCTTTTCGGTCGGGGTTTCACTGGGAATGTTTGTGAATAGCATAGTTATTACAGTGCTGGCCTTCGGTGTCTGCGGCGGCATGATGTCTATTACCGGACTGCTGCTGGGCAGGAGAGTAAGCCGCGGGCTCGGGGATTACGGTGAAGCACTGGGCGGAGCTATACTTCTGGCGTTTGGCTTGCTGTTCATCTTCTGATACAATAACGGAAATACAAATAAATAGAACATTTCATTGTTCAGTTCATTCGGAAGTTGTGGATTATCCGAAATTATATTTTTACCGGAGGTGGAAAGTATGCTGCATATTTTATTCGTCTGCACAGGAAATACCTGCCGCAGCCCTATGGCTGAAGGTCTTCTGCGGAAGCTGGCGGGAGAGCGGGGGATCGATGTGGAGGTGCGGTCTGCCGGAGTTTCCGCCATTTCAGGTACTTCCATATCCAGGCATGCTGCCGGAATCCTGCAGGATGAAGGCATTGAAGATCGTATAGTATCCTCGCAACTGACCGGAGAGGCTGTCTCTTGGGCTGATCTGGTGCTTACCCTGACCGGAGGACATAAGCGGCATTTGCTGCAATATTTCCCTGACGCAGTTAACAAGACTTATACTCTTAAGGAATATGTGCATACGCAAGAGTCTGTGAACGCCGATATCCGTGAACTGGATAGCCTGTATGCAGATGCCGAACTCAGCATTTCGCTGGGCGGAGAGCCGAGCGCCGCTGATATGCAACGGATTATTGAGATCCGGCAACGGATTCCGAGCTTCGATATCAGTGATCCGTTCGGCGGCTCCCGTGAAGATTATGAGCTGACGGCTGCTGAGATCCGGACTGCGTTGTACAGTTTACTGGATAAGCTGGAATCCTTACGGCGGTTGTGAAGGTGGTTGATTTTTCGCCGTCTATCCCTTAAGATGAAATAAATATTATCCGGTTCCGGTGTAACTGGCGACAAGTGTGGATCAAACCACGATGGAGCACCTGGAATAAACGGCCGGTCGCCTGGGCAAAAGAGCACATCCGCAGCTAAATCTGCGGACTGCTCTTTTTTGTTTAAATGTCGTATCTGTAGTGGGAATTGTGGGCATTATCAACGCTTGAAGGGGGCGGTAAGATGGACGAAGTCCGTAAGCAGGATCTATGGGGAGAGCGCGCGTCCGGTGCGCCTTCAGCAGCCGGGCAACAAGCGGACAGTGCAGAGCTGACCCTGGACGCCGCAGCTGCGGCGGTAGTCCGCGAACTGGCGGAAGCGGGTAAGCTCGGTCCGGGTAAAATTCTCGTCGTCGGGGCCAGCACCAGTGAAGTGGCGGGTGTGCGGATCGGCACCGGAGGTGCGCTTGAGGTTGCACAGCTGCTGCTGCAGGGGATTACGCAGGCCGCTGCTGAATTTGGCTTTCATCCCGTGTACCAATGCTGCGAGCATCTGAACCGTTCGCTGGTGATGGAACGTTCTTTGCTGGAATCACTGGGGCTTAGGGAGGTTTCGGCTGTGCCGGTTCCGGGAGCCGGAGGTTCCATGGCTGCGGCCGCTTACCGCTCTATGACAGATCCGGTGCTGGCCGAGACTATAGAGGCCCACGCCGGTATTGATATCGGGGAGACGCTAATTGGCATGCACCTCCGCCGCGTAGCCGTACCTTTCCGGCCTAGCCTGCGCTATATCGGGGCAGCCCGGGTGAACGCAGCATGGAGCAGACCGCCGCTGATCGGCGGCGAACGGGCAGTGTACCGCACGCCGGAGACAAGCGGCTCCGCGAATTGTGACTGAGAGCAGCGTATATAACTGGTTTCGTCTTAACACCACATAAATTAGAGTAACAGGGAGGAAATAAGAAACATGGAACAACTACGTAAGAGTGACCCGGCAGTACTGGAAGCGATGGGCTTGGAACTGAGCCGTCAGCGTGCAAACATTGAACTCATTGCTTCAGAGAATATTGTAAGCGAAGCCGTAATGGAAGCCATGGGCTCCGTGCTTACGAACAAATACGCCGAAGGTTATCCCGGCAAACGTTATTATGGCGGCTGTGAAGATGTGGATATCGTGGAGAACCTGGCCCGTGACCGTGCCAAGCAGCTGTTTGGTGCCGAGCATGTCAATGTGCAGCCGCATTCCGGTGCACAGGCCAATATGGCCGTTTACCTTGCCGCGCTTAATCCTGGCGATACCGTACTGGGTATGAATCTGGCGCATGGCGGCCATTTGACCCACGGCAGCCCGGTTAATGCTTCCGGTATCCTGTATAACTTTGTGGCTTATGGCGTACAGGAGGATACTTTCCTGATTGATTATGACGAAGTGCGTAAAGCAGCCTTCAAACACCGCCCCAAAATGATCGTAGCCGGAGCAAGCGCGTATCCGCGGACCATTGATTTTGCCGCACTCGGTTCCATTGCAAATGATGTGGGTGCCTTGTTTATGGTCGATATGGCTCACATTGCCGGATTGGTTGCAGCCGGTGTTCATCCGAGTCCGGTTCCTCATGCCCATTTCGTTACAACAACTACGCACAAAACCTTGCGCGGTCCACGCGGAGGGATGATTCTGTGCAGACAGCCATGGGCTGCTGCTATTGATAAAGCGGTCTTCCCGGGTTCCCAAGGCGGACCGCTCATGCATGTCATTGCGTCCAAAGCTGTTTCCTTCGGTGAGGCGCTGCAGCCATCGTTCAAGACCTATGCCGAGAATGTAGTGAAGAATGCCAAGGTTCTGGCAGATACGCTGATCGGCGAAGGCGTTAATATTGTTTCCGGCGGTACGGATAACCACCTGATGCTGCTGGATACCCGTAATCTGAGCATTACCGGCAAGGATGCGGAGAAGGTGCTTGATTCCATCGGAATTACAGTCAACAAGAATGCGATTCCGTTCGATCCTACCAGCCCGTTTGTAACAAGCGGTATCCGGATCGGTACACCTGCTGTTACATCACGCGGTATGGACGAGCCGGCTATGGTAACGATCGGCCGGATTATTGCGAATGTGCTGAAGAATCCGAAGGATGATGCTAATTTGACCCAGGCTGCACGTGAGGTGGCCGAGCTTACTGAAAAGTATCCGATCTATCCCGAATTGCAGTATTAATATTAAGCTGCTTATTCTGCCTTTGCGGGTCCGGTTCCACCGGATTCCGCAAAGGTTTTTTTGATAGGTGAGATTTCAAATGTTTTGTGGCCGGTTTCTGTTGCATAATGTTCACAAATTATAGTAAGAAAATGGTATGAATTATCATGTAATAATCATGAAAGTTCATGGAATTTTCAATAAAAGTAGTGAAAGAAATGTGAATAGTATTAAAAGTGCCTAATGGCACAAACTAAGTTTTGTTTTATATCCAGAGGCTTGGGGGAATTTCCTAAACTTTCCGTGTAGCTATGAAATTTGCGGAGACTGCCTTTGCAGACGGTTTTCCCCTTCTGTAGGTGAAAAGCGGCCTTGGTGATGATATAATAGACAAGATTTAGCCACGCGGGAAGCAAAGCGCTTACTCTGGCTATAAATAAGACTTACAATTACCGGAGGGACAAAATGGGAAAATTGGTGATTTGCGATCATCCATTGATTCAGCACAAACTAACATTTATTCGCGATGTGCGGACCAACACGAAAGAATTCAGAGAGCATGTCGATGAAGTAGCAACACTTATGGCCTATGAGATTACACGTGATATCCCGCTTGAGACCATTACGGTGCAGACGCCGGTGGCTGAAACGCAGAGCAAAGTGATCTCGGGTAGAATGCTGGGACTGATTCCGATTCTGCGCGCCGGTCTTGGCATGCTGGAGGGTGTCCTGAAGCTGCTTCCAGCGGCTAAAGTAGGACATGTAGGGCTTTTCCGTGATCCGGAAACGCTGCAGCCGGTTGAATATTACATTAAGCTTCCTACAGACGTGCAGGAACGTGAACTGATCGTTATTGATCCGATGCTGGCTACAGGCGGCTCAGCCATTGCGGCCATCACCTCCCTTAAGAACCGCGGATGCACCCAGATCAAGATGATGAACCTGATTGCTGCTCCTGAAGGCGTCGCTGCGGTGCAGGCTGCACATCCGGATGTGGACATCTATGTAGCCGCACTTGATGATCATCTGAATGAGCATGGTTATATTGTCCCAGGCCTCGGAGATGCCGGCGACAGACTGTATGGAACCAAGTAATAATACCCTCGAGGTATTAATAGAACAAATACAATTTCTGTAGTCTTCAGAAGAGAGGGTAGGGGTTATGTCCAAAATTAAAGTAATGACGATTTTCGGAGTGCGCCCTGAGGCGATCAAGATGGCGCCTCTGGTTCTGGAACTGAACAGACACCCTGAGCAGATTGAATCCATTGTCTGTGTAACTGCCCAGCACCGTGAACTGCTTGATCAGGTGCTGGAGGTATTCAAAATTACGCCGGATTATGATTTGGACGTAATGAAGGACCGGCAGACCCTTAATGAGATTACTATCCGGGTGCTTGAAGGACTAGAGCCAGTGCTTCGCGAGGTCAAACCTGACCTGGTGCTTGTACACGGGGATACGCTTACCACTTTCCTGGCCAGCTATGCGTCTTTCCTGCAGCAAATTCAGGTTGGGCATGTGGAAGCAGGTCTTCGGACATGGAACAAGCTTTCGCCTTATCCGGAGGAAATGAACCGTCAGCTGACCGGCGTGCTTGCCGATCTGCACTTTGCCCCGACCGATTGGTCAGCCGGCAACCTGAGACACGAGAACAAAAAAGAATCAAGTATTTATATCACAGGCAACACTGTAACTGATGTGTTTCAATATACCGTACAGCCGGACTACCGGCATCCTGTACTGGATTTTGCTTCAGGAAAAAGACTTATTTTGATGACGGCGCACCGCAGAGAATCCCAAGGCGAACCGCACCGTCATATTTTCCGTGCTGTCAAAAGAATCGCTGATGAATTTGAAGATGTAGCCATTGTGTATCCTGTGCACCCGAGTCCTGCAGTGAAGGAACCGGCGCATGAGATCCTCGGCGGACACCCTAGAATTAAGCTGATTGATCCGCTGGATGTCGTTGACCTGCATAATTTTTATCCGCATACCCACCTGATATTGACCGATTCCGGCGGCCTGCAGGAGGAAGCTCCCTCCTTTGGAGTTCCCGTGCTTGTGCTGCGTGATACAACCGAGCGCCCGGAAGGGATCGAGGCCGGAACATTGGAGCTTGTGGGGACGGACGAGGAGAAGGTGTATCAACGGACACATGCTCTATTGACCGATCAGAATCTGTATCAGTCCATGAGCCGGGCCGCCAACCCGTATGGAGACGGCAAAGCCTCCGAGAGAATTGTCAATGCGATTTTGCACCATTTCGGAGCTGTTAAAGAACGTCCGGAAGAGTTTCACAGAATGTTCACAAATAATAAATGATGGCACGACAACTAATATACTAAAGTAAATAAAAGCAGCATACAGTGAAACTGTACGGTTTATATGGTTTTGGTATGTTTTGCTGTGATTATTTTCATGTTTTCAAGCACTTTTGAGCAATTTTCGGTGAATTGACAAAGAGTCTGGATATTCAGTAAAATTAGTTGGGATTGTAGCCTATGAAGGAACAAAAGAACGAGGCCGGCCTGGGACGTATTGCTTTGGTTCTCGGGGGTGCAGGCAGCTTGCTTGCCGCTTACATTGTTATAGGTTTTTTTGTGGCAAGGTGGCTGCAGAACCTGATGGACGGACCTAAGCTTTGGCTGGCCATCGGAACAATTGCCGGGATGGTTCTCGGGGTTGTGAATGTTGCTTTGCTAATCAAAAAATTTCTGGGGGAGCAAAATGGATAATATGACTCCCGTAATCAATACCGTTACCAGGGTGACAGTAATCATTATGGCAGGCTTGTTAATGGGATGGGCTCTTCATCATGAGACCCGTGCAGTTACTCTGGGCATGTCGCTGGGCTTGCTGGCAGGACTCGTTAACTTTCGTTATCTTGCCCTCAAAGTAAGAAGGGTGACACAGGCGGTTGCGGATAAACAGAAAAGTTCTTTCAGCCTTGGTTTCGCTACAAGAATCAGTTTCGCTATTCTGGTCACCATGTTTTCGGTCAAAATCGAGCATTTCTCGCTGGAGGCAACGATTGCCGGCCTGTTCATCCCCCAGCTTCTATCTATTCCCGTGGGGATATATTTAGGAATCAAGAATAAGCTGTAGCCATATTAAAGAGAAAGGGGGATGATACTATGCACGAAATGCCTTTAATCTATGTTGGCGGAATACCGATTGACTTGTCAGCGGTACTGATGCTGGTGATCAGTTCGGTGATCGTGTTCGCTCTGGTCATGCTGTCCGTCCGCAACCTGTCTGTTGATAATCCGTCACGACTCCAGAATTTCATGGAGTGGGTCGTTGAATTTGTACAGGGACTGATCAGCAGCGCCATGGATTTGAAGAAAGGGAAGCCTTACATATCACTGGGATTGACGCTGATACTGTTTATCTTCGTCTCCAATCTCCTTGGTCTGCCGTTTTCCTTCATTACAGAAGCCGAAGGTCCGGTTCACATTTTTGGACATGTTATCGAAGCAACCAAAAATCTGACACATGGCGAGCATGTAGAGATTCTGTGGTATAAATCGCCGACTGCAGATATCAATGTAACCGCCGGGCTGGCGATTGTCGTGTTTGTACTAATGAACTATTTGGGAATCAAGCTGAATGGAAAACATTATTTCAAACACTATATTGAGCCGTTCCCGATCTTCTTGCCGCTTAACATCATTGAGAACCTGGCGAAGCCGGTGGCGCTTGCCATTCGTCTATTTGCTAATATTTTTGCCGGCGAGGTTCTGATCACCGTAATTCTGAAGCTGGGGATATTCAGTATCCCGTTCCTGGCTGTCTGGCAGGGCTTCAGTATCTTTGTTGGTGCGCTTCAGGCGTTTATCTTTACGATTCTGACGATGGTGTACATCGCGCAGATGACGATCCACGAGGAAGAAGCACATTAATGAACTGCCGTGAGGATAGCGGCAGCCGCCGGAATACTCTTCGCGGGAGATTTTTATATCATTAAGTCATTACAAAAAGAACCGAAATTAAAGGAGGATATTTACAAATGGAATTTTTGGCAGCAGCAATCGCGGTTGGTTTAGGCGCACTCGGTGCAGGTCTTGGTAACGGTATGATCGTCAGCAAAACAGTTGAGTCCATCGCTCGTCAACCGGAAGCACGTAACGCACTGCAGACAACAATGTTTATCGGTGTAGGTATCGTGGAAGTTATTCCTTTGGCCGCTACAGTTATCGCATTCCTGATCATGTTTACTTAATAAACCGTTTTTACGGTTTGGCGGGGAGGGCAAGTGCCATCCGCGCCTTACTTTTGTATATGTCCGCATGCCGCGGTAACGGAAAGGAGTGACCTCAGTGACTATCGTTTGGACAAATATATTGTTTTCCATTATCGCCTTTGGGATCCTGTATTTCCTGCTCAGCAAATTTGCATTCAGCAAGCTGTTCGGAATTATGGAGAAGCGCCGCGAAATGGTGCTGCAGCAAATGGATGAAGCAGCCAAGACCAGAGAACAGGCGGTCGCTTACGTAGAAGAACAGAAGCAGGCTCTGCAGCAGGCACGCCAAGAGGCGCAGGCTATCATTCAGCAGTCCCAGGTTACAAGCAACAATCAGGTTGACAAGCTTCTGGATCAGGCTAAAGCTGAAGCTACCCGCCTTAAGGACGAAGCAGTCCGTGATATTGAGAGCGAGAAGAACAAGGCTGTGGAAGCTTTGCGCAGCGAGCTGGGTACAGCATCGGTCCGCATTGCATCCAAGCTGCTTGAAAAAGAAGTTAAGGCTGACGGCGAACAGGAACAACTCGTTGATCAATACCTCAAAGAGGTAGGAGGCCGACCATGAGCCGCGATACGGTAGTTGCCAAACGCTATGCCAAAGCCTTGTACAGTGCAGCAGTGGATGAAGGCATTACACTTGAAGTGGAAGCCCAGCTTAGGTTAGTAGTCGAAGTGCTTCATTATGATGCAGAGGTGAAACAGTTCATTCTGGCACCGCGCATCTCGCAATCCGACAAGCTGAATGTGCTGCGCGGAGCGCTTAAAGGTAAAGTCTCGGAAGCGGTAATGAACATGGTAGAACTGCTGGTAGAGCGGGGCAGAACCGATATTTTCGCAGAACTGCTGGCCACGTACGTCAAGATAGAAGGGGACGCCCTTGGCATCGGCGATGCTACTGTCTACTCCGCCTATTCTCTGAATCAAGAGGAACAGGATAGTGTAGCGGCAGAGTTCAGCCAGCTTACAAACCGCAAGATTCGTGTTACCAATGTGGTGGATAAGAGCCTGCTAGGCGGACTGAAGGTCATCATCGGCGATACGCTGTATGACGGCAGTCTATCCGGCAAGCTGGAGCGTCTTGAGAAATCCTTTAATGATAAGCAAAGAAGATAGGGGTGAGGATATTGGGCATCAGACCTGAAGAGATCAGCACTTTGATCAAAAATCAAATTGAGCAATATAAAGCCGATATCGAAGTGGCCGAAATTGGCACCGTCATTCAAGTCGGAGACGGTATCGCCCGTGTCTACGGTCTGGAAAACGCAATGGCAGGGGAACTGCTGGAGTTCTCCAACGGTGTAGTAGGCATGGCGCTTAACCTGGAAGAAAGCAACGTCGGTGTTGTTATCCTGGGTGAATACACAGCCATTCGTGAAGGCGATCAAGTCAAACGTACAGGACAAATTATGCAGGTTCCGGTTGGGGAAGCCATGCTGGGCCGTGTAGTGAATGCACTGGGGCAGCCGCTTGACGGCAAAGGTCCAATTGCAACGACTGAATTCCGTCCTGTAGAACATAATGCACCGGGCGTTATCGACCGTAAATCGGTTCATGAACCGATGCAGACAGGTCTGAAAGCGATCGATGCCATGGTACCAATCGGCCGCGGACAACGCGAACTGATCATTGGTGACCGTCAAACCGGTAAGACTGCGATCGCCATTGATGCGATCATCAACCAAAAAGGCAACGGCATGAAGTGTATCTATGTTGCGATTGGTCAAAAACAATCTACAGTAGCACAGGTAGTAGAAACCCTCCGCCGTCACGGCGCGCTGGAATATACTATCGTTGTAACCGCGTCGGCTTCCGAGCCTTCTCCGCTGCTCTATATTGCTCCATACGCAGGCTGCGCAATGGGCGAATACTTCATGTATAAAGGCGAGCATGTTCTTGTTATTTATGATGACCTTTCGAAGCAGGCTTCGGCTTACCGCGAATTGTCCTTGCTGCTCCGCCGTCCACCGGGCCGTGAAGCATTCCCGGGTGACGTATTTTACTTGCACTCCCGTCTGCTGGAACGTGCGGCTAAGCTCAGCGATGCGCTTGGTGGAGGTTCATTAACCGCCCTTCCTTTCATCGAAACACAGGCTTCTGACGTATCGGCTTACATTCCTACGAACGTAATCTCGATTACCGATGGTCAAATCTTCCTTGAATCCGATCTGTTCAACTCCGGTCAGCGTCCGGCGATCAACGTCGGTATCTCCGTATCCCGTGTAGGGGGTTCCGCGCAGATCAAAGCAATGAAGAAGGTTGCCGGTTCCCTGCGTCTGGATTTGGCTCAATACCGTGAGCTTCAGGCCTTCTCCCAGTTCGGTTCCGATCTGGATAAATCTACGCAAGCCCGTTTGAACCGCGGTGCGCGTATGATGGAGATTCTGAAACAAGGCGTAAACCAGCCGCTTAATGTTGAGCACCAAGTGCTCAGTCTGTACACCGCTGTCAAAGGACATCTGGATGATATTCCTGTCAAAGACGTGAAGCGTTTCGAGAAGGAATTCCTGGCGTATATCGACAGCAGTGCAACTGAAATCCTTCAATCCATTACGGATACCAAGGATCTGACAGCAGACAACGAGGCAGCACTCAAAGAAACGATCGAGAAATTCAAAAGAGGCTTTGCTACAAGCTAATATATAGAGTTTGCTCAGTTACGCTTACGAAGTGAGCTTTGGCTGTGCCAAAGCTCAGCTTATGCTTACGATGTTAGCTTTGGCTACGCCAAAGCTCAGAGAATGCTTACGAAGTCAGCTTTGGCTACGCCAAAGCTCTAAGGTGGTGAAATCATGGCAAGAAGCATGCGCGATATTAAACGTCAAATTAAGAGCGTTCAGAACACCAGACAGATCACCAAAGCGATGGAGATGGTCGCCGCCTCCAAGCTGCGCAAAGCGCAGGAGAAAGCGGAAGCTGCGCGTCCTTACTCAGAGAAGCTCAAAGAGGTGGTCTCGAGTATTGCTGCCGGTACGCAGGATGTTCAGCATCCGATGCTGGTCAGCCGGCCTGTCAAAAAAACAGGGTATTTGATCATCACCTCGGATAGAGGTCTTGCAGGTGGCTACAATGCCAACATTCTGCGTAAAGTAACGATGCTGATCGCAGAGCGGCATAAGTCCAAGGATGAGTATGCACTGTTTGTTATCGGCCGCAAGGGCCGTGACTTTTTGCGCCGCCGTGAGTACCCCATTGTAGAGGAAATCACCGAGCTGTCTGATACCCCGAAGTTTGCTGACATCAAGTCGATTGCTTATTCGGCGGTAAACCAGTTTGAGACAGGCGTCTACGATGAGCTGTACATTTGCTACAACCAGTTTATCAATGCGATCAGCCAGGTTCCGACTGTAGACAGACTTCTGCCTATGGATGGTGTAGGAAAAGGCGAGCATCACGGAGCGACAGCTGCCTATGAATACGAACCTTCTCCTGAAGGCGTGCTGGAAGTTCTGCTTCCTAAATACGCCGAAACTTTAATCTACGGTGCTCTTCTGAACGGCAAGGCCAGTGAGCTGGGAGCTAAGATGACAGCTATGGGCAGTGCAACGAAGAACGCGTCAAAAATGATCGGAGAACTAAGACTTACGTACAACCGCGCCCGTCAGGCGGCAATTACGCAGGAAATTACCGAGATCGTGGCTGGTGCGAACGCGCAGTCTTAATATGAGTGGGTCCATGCCTCCGGGCTTGGCCCTGCCTTGTATTTATCCGCAGAAACGGATGATGCCTGTAAAGGGTAATGGACCGTTTCTACATATGTAACAGCTTTCGAGGAGGGAAATGAAGATGAACAAAGGACGCGTTGTGAGCATTATGGGTCCGGTTGTCGATATTGAATTTGAACGCGGCCAGCTGCCCGAGATATTCAACGCTATCAAAATTGTTGGGACTCTGAGCGATGGCCGTAACATGGATCTGACTCTTGAAGTTTCCAATCATCTTGGAGATAACCTGGTGCGTTGTATCGCCATGTCTTCCACAGATGGACTGGTACGCGGTATTGATGCCATTGACCAGGGAGGACCGATCTCGGTTCCTGTTGGTGAAGCAACACTCGGCCGCGTATTTAACGTGCTTGGTAATCCAATCGATAACGGCGCTGAAGTGGTGGCTGCAAGAAACCCGATTCACCGTCTGGCTCCTACATTCGATGAATTGTCCACTCAGGCAGAAGTTCTGGAAACCGGCATTAAGGTTATCGACTTGCTTGCCCCTTACGCCAAGGGCGGTAAGATCGGCCTGTTCGGCGGTGCCGGCGTAGGTAAAACTGTAACCATCCAGGAACTGATCAACAACATCGCACAGGAACACGGCGGTATCTCCGTATTCGCAGGTGTTGGCGAGCGTACCCGTGAAGGTAATGACCTGTATCATGAAATGACGGATTCCGGCGTTATCAAGAAAACGGCGATGGTATTCGGACAAATGAATGAGCCGCCGGGCGCGCGTCTGCGCGTAGCTCTGACCGGTCTGACCATGGCGGAATATTTCCGTGATGTTGAAGGCCGCGATACGCTGCTCTTTATCGATAACATATTCCGCTTCACCCAAGCGGGTTCCGAAGTATCGGCCCTTCTCGGCCGTATGCCTTCTGCGGTAGGTTACCAGCCTACACTGGCTACAGAAATGGGTCAGCTGCAGGAACGTATTACGTCCACTAAGAAAGGTTCTGTTACTTCAATCCAGGCGATCTACGTGCCTGCGGATGACTATACAGACCCTGCACCGGCTACTGCGTTTGCCCACTTGGATGCGACTACCAACCTGGAGCGTAAAATCTCCGAAAAAGGGATTTTCCCTGCGGTTGACCCTCTGGCTTCAAGCTCGCGTATGTTGGCACCTGAAATTGTCGGAGAAGAGCATTATAACGTGGCACAAGGCGTTAAGCAGCTGCTGCAGCGTTATACTGAGCTTCAGGATATCATTGCAATCCTGGGTATGGATGAGCTGAGTGAAGAGGATAAGGTCATTGTGTCCCGCGCCCGTAAGGTTGAGCGCTTCCTGTCCCAGCCTTTCCATGTAGCAGAACAGTTCACAGGCTTCAAAGGCAAATACGTGCCGATCAAAGAAACAGTACGCAGCTTCAAAGAAATCCTGGAAGGCAAGCACGATGATCTTCCGGAAGTAGCGTTCCTGTTCGTAGGTACGATTGAAGAAGCAGTGGAAAAAGCCAAAACGTTGTAATCTCGGCATGAGCCGGGTAGTGAGCTTTATTCTGTAAAGCTTTGAGGAGGAATGGAAGTGAATACCTTTTTGCTCGAAATTGTCACTCCGGAGCATCTGGTCTACTCCAAGCAAGTGAATAGCTTGACGGTACGTGGCGTGAATGGTGCACTGGGCATTTTGCCGGGACATATTCCGCTGGTAACTCCGCTTCAGGTTGCTCCGCTTAGCGTCAAAGCAGACGGCGTAACGGTGTCTATCGCCGTTCATGGCGGTTTCGTTGAAGTGCACAAAGATAAGGTAACGGTGCTGGCTGAAAGTGCTGAGCTGCCCAAAGATATTGATGTGGAGCGCGCTGAAGCAGCTAAGGAACGGGCTGAGCGCCGTCTTAAGCTGCAAAGCAAGCAAGATGAAATTGATCACCGCCGTGCTGAGCTGGCCTTGCAGCGCGCTGTAACGCGGATCAAAGTTTCGACCGGAAAAGGACAACAGTAGCAGAGAAGCGGTCAAGCCCAGGGCTTGACTGCTTTTTTTGCAAGTTAAGAATTATATGTTTCGGGGTCCCCGCAAAGTACCTGAGTAATCATCGAAGCCAAAGCCCCACTTTGTGGGGGTGTTTTGCTTAACTGAATCTAGCAGAGTATGAACATATCGTAAACACTTAGGCAGATAATACGCCAATTGTTTAAAAATTCGTAAAAGTACTGGATTCTTTTCCCCTGCGCAAGTATGATATAAGAGTCGATTTCCGAGTAACCTTACACGGGGGGCTAATGATGAACACAAGCTTATCCGCTGAATTGTCAAGTGCGATCGGCAGCAGCAGTTTAATTTCGATGGTAGTTTCTCTAGTCTGTGTCGCGTTATCCTGGTGGGCACTTCAGAACCTAAAGCTCGATCTGGTCATAAGATATCCCAAGAGTCCTCAGGGCAGGTTGCTGCATTTGCTGCTGGCCATTGTCCTCGGCCATTTCGTGGCCGGATTTCTGCTGGATTATCTGGGCTGGAGCGGACTTATCACCCGGATGTTTTAATGACGGTTGGTTTGGTTATATCTGTCATAGGCCAATGCAGTGAAAAAAGTGTCGAATAATAAGGTTTTATTATGTCAACACTGAAGTTTAAGGAATGCGTCTGCACATTAGGCGCAGTGACGGAATATTCAATATTTTAACTGACGAATTTCAAACTCAAATTAATTTCAGAAATAATGGACGCGGAGGGAAACCGAAATGAGCAAATTTATCGTCCGCGGTGGCAACAGATTGACCGGGAGCGTGAAAGTTAGCGGCGCAAAAAATTCCGTACTACCGATCATAGCCGCCTCTCTATTGGCAGAAGAAGGAGTTAGCGTCATTGTGGACGCACCTCCGCTAGACGATGTAATCACGATTAGCAAAGTGCTGGAATCTCTGGGTGCAGGTATTACATACCAGAACGATATCATTGAGGTTGATGCCAGAAATATTACTTCCTGCGAAGCGCCTTATGAATGGGTGCGCAAAATGCGGGCTTCTTTCCTGGTAATGGGTCCACTCTTGTCCCGTATGGGGCATACACGTATTTCCTTGCCTGGCGGTTGTGCCATCGGGACTCGGCCGATTGACCAGCATTTGAAGGGGTTTGAAGCACTGGGTGCAGAGATCAGTCTGGGCCAGGGCTACATTGATGCGAAAAGTAACGGAAGGCTGCGCGGAGCCAAGATTTATCTGGATGTGGCCAGCGTAGGTGCAACCGAAAATATAATGATGGCTGCGGCACTTGCCGAAGGCATTACTGTAATCGAGAATGCCGCGAAAGAGCCGGAGATTGTTGATCTTGCGAATTACCTGAACGGCATGGGCGGTATTGTGCGCGGTGCAGGCACCGGAGTGATCCGGATCGAAGGTGTTGAACGTATGCATGGGGTAAGACATCATGTCATTCCGGACCGTATTGAGGCTGGAACCTATATGGCAGCTGCAGCAATTACGGGCGGCGATGTATATGTGGAAGGCGCCATTGCTGATCATCTGGGCCCGGTTATTGCCAAGATGGAAGAGATGGGCGTTACGGTTATTCCAGACGAGAACGGTGTCCGCGTTATCAGCGACAAGCCGCTGAAGGCTGTGGATCTCAAGACGTTGCCTTACCCTGGGTTCCCTACCGATATGCAGTCGCAGATGATGGCGTTATTGCTGCGTTCCGAAGGTACCTCTGTAGTTACAGAGACTGTTTTTGAGAACCGGTTCATGCATGTGGATGAATTCCATAACATGAATGCTGAGATTAAGATTGAAGGCCGTTCCGCCATCGTTACCGGTAATGCCCGTCTTGTCGGTGCCAAGGTGTGTGCTACGGATCTGCGTGCAGGCGCTGCGCTTATTTTGGCGGGCCTGGTGGCTGAAGGCACTACAGAGGTTAGCGGAACGCATCATATTGACCGTGGTTATGTGCATCTGGCCGAGAAGCTGTCGGGTCTTGGTGCGGACATATGGCGTATTTCCATGGAAGAATCAGCGGCTGCAACTGCAGCTGTGAAGGAAGAAGTACTTAAGCCGGAACCGGCAAGAAGTGAATCCTTCAAGAGCGATGAGGTCAAACCGCGCTTTCAGATTCAGCCGTCCTGGGTATAATAGCAATTTTTAACCTGAAGGGACCAGCCCGCGAATAAGCGGCTGGTCCCTTTTTTGATAGACTGGAATTTATATGTTTGGGGTCCCCGCAAAGTACCTTTACCATCATCGATGCTAAAGCCCCACTTTGTGGGGTTATTTTGCTGCGCCTCCGGGCAACTCTCTTTCTCTCAGAATCACGTTCTATCAGGTGCTGGAAATTCATATCTATAAGAATCACCGGTGCTTATGGAAGGAGCCATAGAGATGAAAGAGTTAAGATTGCTGCGGCGCATCCTGAAGCGCCCGCGCAGCGTAGCGCGGGCGCGGGGCGGGGCGCCCCGGATCAGGCGGCTGGCCCCCGCCGCCTGGCTCGCAGCGCCGCTGCTGGCGGCGCTGCTGCTGCCACTGGCTGTTGTCCCGCTGCGCGGAGGCGGACAACAGCCAGCACCTCCGGCCGTGCCGCAGGCCACGGCCGCGCCGGCACCGCCGGGAGCGGCTGCTGCGGAAGCGCCGCAGCCGGAGGTCTCCGTCTATTTGTCGCAGAGCGGACAAATCGAGACCCTGCCGCTGGAGGAATACGTCAGCGGCGTGCTGGCGGCGGAGATGCCGGCGGACTTTGAGCTCGAAGCGCTCAAGGCCCAGGCCGTTGCCGCCCGCACATTCATTGCCCGCCGCCTGCTGGCCGGCGACCACAGCGGGGTACCCGTTCCTGAGGCGGATGTGAGCGATACGGTAAGCCATCAGGCTTACATCTCGCAAGCCGTGCTGGAACGGGACTTTGCGTCCGGCAGCAAGCGCGCCGGACTGGCGAAGCTCCGCCGCGCGGTCCTGGAGACGCGCGGGATCATCATGACCTATAAAGGGCAGCCGATTACGGCCTCCTTTTTTGCCTCCAGCGGAGGATATACGGAGAACTCCGAGGATTACTGGAATGCTGAGGTTCCCTATTTGCGCAGTGTAGCCAGCCCCTGGGAGCGGGAGATTACCCCGAACCTCGCGGTCACCTACACCTTCAGCAATTCGGAGCTCCGCAGCAAGCTCGGGCTTACTGCCAGGGAGCTTCCCGCTGCGGCGAATCTGGCTGCCTCAGGCAAGGCCTTGCAAGTCTCTTCATCTTCGGCCGGACTGCCCGCAGAAGTGATCTCGCTGACTGCAGGACACCGGATCAAGAAGATCTCTATCGGAGGTACTGTGTTCACAGGCCGGGAGGTAAGAGAGAAGCTGGGACTTCGTTCGAGTCAGTTCACCTGGAAGCGGAAGGACGGGAAGGTGCTGATCACAACCTATGGAAACGGCCATGGCGTCGGCATGAGCCAATGGGGGGCGAACGGTATGGCGAAGCAGGGAAGTACAGCCACGCAGATTCTCAAACACTATTACAGCGGGGTCTCTTTTACGGGAATCTCAACTCTTCTGAAAAAATAACTTGCAAGATACGTATAAAAGCGAAGCGCCCGGTAACACTGGTTACTGAGGTGATAACCATATGAATGAACAAGACAAAAACAAACCAAACCATGATGAATCTCTCAAAAACAAGCAGGGAGATTCAGGCGCTAAGCCTTCTTCATGGACCAGACTGTTATCCAAACGGTGGGTATTCCCGGCAGTCTACACGGCAGCAGCGGCAATTATACTAACCTTGGTGTGGGTCTATCAGGATGCCGGCCAGAAGCCGCTGAATCCGGACACCGCCGCGGTCGTTTCACAGGAAGGTGTTGCCGGGAATGAAACCGGAGCCCTGACCGGTGATCCGGAAGCCCTGGAAGTCGTAGCTTCAGCAGAAAGCCTGGCTTGGCCGGTAGCGAGCCCAAGTGAAGTCGAAGTGGTCAAACCGTACTATGATGAAAACGGCACAGAAGAAAATCATGTGGCGGCGATGGTGCAGTACAATAACACCTTTATTACCAACACCGGGATCGATATTGCCCGCGAAGACAACAAGACGTTTGACGTAAAGGCAGCCCTCAGCGGTGAAGTCACCAGAGTCGAAGATGTGGCAGTACTCGGTAAAGTGATCGAGGTTACATCTCCGGGTGATCTGAAGACAGTTTACCAGAGTCTTAGCGATACCAAAGTCAAGCAGGGTGATGAAGTGAAGCAGGGCGATACGCTGGCAACAGCGGGACAGAACGAATTGGAGAAAGGTCTCGGCAACCATGTGCACTTTGAAGTGCACGAGGACGGCAAGATTGTGAATCCTTCGGATCTGCTTCCACAGCGCTGAGCCGAAATTTCCGCAGGGGGCGAAAGCCTCCTGTTTTTTTATTTTTCTACCCGAAATGGACGGCGGGACCGGTTCTATCTGGAGAATGGAACTGCAAACGGCTCATAAATAGGTTGTCCGAGAAATAAAATGGGCCTTCCGGAGCTTGTCATGTCTTGAAAGCGCGAATATATAGGCCCGCCCCTCATATAATGTACCAAACTATCCACAGTTGGGAGGCGGGAGCGTGCACGATTACATCAAGGAACGTACGATCAAAATCGGACGCTGCATCGTGGAAACCAGGCACACGGTCCGGACCATAGCCAAGGAATTTGGCGTTTCAAAGAGCACGGTGCATAAAGATTTAACCGAACGGCTGCCGGAAATCAATCCGGATCTGGCCGATCAGGTGAAGCACATTCTCGAATATCACAAATCAATCCGTCATCTTCGGGGGGGAGAAGCCACAAAAATCAAATATAAGAAAACGACAGGCAAAAAGCGTGAGGTAGCCGTAGCATCAAAGCCATAAGATTTTCGGAATTTTAAGTAATAATTCAGCTTTACTACATTGTGTACACCCCCTAAAGTATGGTATTTTTAAATTTGGTACTATCTAACTATTCTCATTTAAAATAACACTTTGGGGGCTCTTTCATTATGCTTAGCAAGGATATCGGAATCGATCTCGGCACGGCCAATGTGCTCATTCATGTCAAGGGAAGGGGAGTCGTTCTGGATGAACCTTCCGTGGTCACACTTGAAAGTGATACGAAGAGAGTCCTTGCGGTTGGTGAACAGGCACGCCGGATGGTTGGGCGCACACCTGGAAACATAACTACAATTCGTCCGCTCCGTGATGGAGTCATTGCCGATTTTGCGATTACAGAAATGATGCTGAAATATTTTATCGACCGCGTCGGGGGCCGGACCTGGTATTCAAGGCCCCGTATTTTGATTTGCGCGCCTACGAATATTACGTCCGTTGAACAGAAGTCAATCCGTGAAGCCGCGGAACGCAGCGGAGCCAAGGAAGTTTTCATGGAAGAAGAACCCAAAGCTGCGGCAATCGGAGCAGGGATGGATATTTATCAGCCAAGCGGAAATATGGTCGTCGATATTGGCGGGGGAACAACGGATGTAGCCGTATTGTCCATGGGCGACGTTGTTACCGCCTCTTCGATTAAGGTCGCAGGGGACAAGTTCGACGAAGCCATTTTAAGATATATCAAACAGAAATATAAACTCCTGATCGGTGAACGTACAGCTGAGGATATCAAGGTTACTATCGGGTCCGTACGCCCGGGCGGCATGAAGGCTGAGCTGGATATACGCGGACGTGACATGGTGAGCGGACTTCCCCAGACGCTGACCATCACATCCGGTGAGGTGAAGGAAGCGCTGTGGGATCCGGTTTCTGCTATTGTGGCTGCGGCGAAGTCAGTGCTGGAGCGTACACCGCCGGAGCTGTCGGCAGATATTATTGACCGCGGAGTCGTATTGACCGGCGGCGGTGCACTCCTTAACGGATTGGACGAGCTGCTCTCTGAACAGCTGCATGTTCCGGTCTGGGTTGCCGAAGATCCGATGCACTGTGTAGTTAAGGGGACGGGAATTATGCTTGACCATTTAGATAAGGTTGTTAAGAAAAAGTTCTAGTCTGCCGATAATAAGTTAACAGCAGATTCAGGAAGGGACTGACCTCATGCTAAGAGGATTATATACGGCGGCTGCAGGAATGGTAACGCAGCAGCGCAGACATGATACAGCGACACAGAACATTGCCAATTTGAATACAACGGGGTACAAGCAGGTCGACAGCGTCAGTCATGCATTTCCCGAGGTGCTGATCTCGGCGATGAGCGGTGGCGTTACGAAGCCTGTCGGCCGGCTTAACACAGGGGTTTTTGCCGAACAGTCTGTTTCCCAGTATTTGCAGGGTGACCTTATCGAAAGCGGCAAAAACGCAGATTTCGCGCTGTCAACCGATTTGCAGGTAGAGGACCCGGATAATGCGGGCGCTTATCTTGCTTTTGACGGCTCAGGCAAATACATTAGTCCTGACGGCGAGGTAACTTACCGTCCGCAGGCGTTCTTTACAGTACAGGATAATGAAGGTAACAATTTATATACACGTAACGGAAGTTTTACGGTAGGTCCTACTGGAGAGGTGCTTAGCTCCGGGGGATTCAGCGTATTGGACAGTAATGGTAATCCGCTGAGATTGACAGGCCCTGAGGATAGCCTTAAAGTGGACGGGCAGGGTAACTTGATTAACAATGCGACCGGACTGCCTTCAGGAACCCGCATCGGGATCAGTGTAATTACAAGACCGCAGGAGCTGGTACGTGACGGGAACGGCGTTTTCCATGCCGATGATGCGGAGGCCGCTGAAATCCGTTACTCCAATGCCACCGATAATTTGCAGGTGCGTCAGGGGTATCTGGAGAACTCTAATGTGGATGCCACTCAGGTAACGGTGGATATGAACGCCGCCTACCGGGCTTATGAAGCGAATCAGAAGGTAATCCAGTTTTATGACAGCAGCCTGCAGAAGGCTGTTAATGATGTCGGCAGAATATAGACTGCAGGTGCACTGATGAAGTGAACCGGTTTCTTCTTAGTTATTAAGCTTTTGGGAGGTTAGATCTGTGAACAACTCGACAATCGGTGCCGCTGTGTCCATGTCCAGCCTACAGCAGCGGCTGGATATCATAGCGGATAACATTGCCAATATGAACACAAACGGCTATAAGAGCAAAGAAGGCTCTTTCGAGGACGTGCTCACACGTGTGCAGCAGCAATCCAAGGACTATGACCAGCCTGGCCGCAGTATGCCTCTGGGCTTCAATATCGGCTTTGGTGTCCGTGTGCCTTCGGTTACAAGCAACTGGGAAGAGGGCACTCTTCAGGAAACGGGGAATCCAACGGATTTGGCGCTTCAGGGTAATGGATTGTTCGGTGTTCAGGTCAACGGAGCTACTGCGTATACCCGTCAAGGTGATTTCCATTTCATCCCGGATACCGCGAATCCTGACAATATGATGCTTGTAGATAATACCGGTAACCCTGTGCTGAACACAGACGGGAATCCGCTCACAGTGCCAGCCAATGTGAGTGCTGCTATTGACGAGAGCGGCCGGGTACTTACCAAGACCGGTGAGAATGATCCTGCTATTATAGCGGGCACACTTATGATTGTAGAGCCGCTGAGCAAGAATGCTCTGCAAGCTGTGGACGGCAACTTCTATACGCTTGCCGATGGTGTGACTGCACAGCAGGCGTTTGTGCAAAGAGCCGCAGGTGAAGCGAAGGATGTGGGCGTACGTACCGGATATCTGGAGTCATCCAACGTGGATCTAAGTAAGGAAATGACCGAGATGATGCAGATTCAGCGCACCTATCAGCTTGCTGCCCGGGCGTTGTCCTCCAGTGACCAGATGCTGGGCCTGGCTAATAACATGCGCGCGTGAGGTGACGGAATGAGTCGTGAGAAGGTCAACAAACCGGAAGAAGAACAACAGCAGCAGCCGGTAAGGCGGCGCGGGATTTCGGCATGGACCATTATCCAGTGGTTCCTGATTCCCCTGCTGCTTGTTGCCGCGCTTGGAGGCGGCCTGGTCGTCGGTTACGTGATTCTCGGCAAAAAAGAATTTAGCGATGTGCTCCTGTGGAGCACCTGGAAGCATGTATATGATTTGGTGTTTGCACCATAAATAATTCCTGAATACAGGATTTCGGAAGCTCCCTTGTTGTACAGGGGAGTTTTCTTTTTTATACTGAAAAATGTATAATGATGGCGTGCCCTAAGAGCGCCAAAAAGGGCTCTCTCCGCCATGCTGCTGCGTGCGGTGGAGAAAGCCCCTTATCTCAACCTCCACTGCTGCAGGTGGTGAAGGATAGTTATAGTTTTTGCCGAAGCTGCCCATATTTATGCAGGGCGGTGAAGAATAAAACAAAAGCGCTGCTGTAGGCGGAGGTTTTATAGACGCGGTTACATCCGAAGGGAGCTTTGCTGATCATGCTGGATATCAATCAAATTCAAGAAATCATCCCCCACCGGCCCCCATTTCTGCTGGTGGACAAGATCACTGAAATAGAAATGGGCAAACGGGCTGTCGGCATCAAAAATGTGACGGTGAATGAACCTTTTTTCACCGGACATTTTCCGGGATATCCGGTAATGCCGGGTGTGCTAATCACGGAAGCGCTGGCTCAGGTGGGTGCAGTAGCTATTCTGGGGCTGGAAGCAAACCGCGGTAAAATAGGCTTCCTGGCCGGCCTCGACGGCTTCCGTTTCCGCGGCCAGGTCGTACCTGGCGATACTCTTGTGCTTGAGGTGGAGATTACCCGGCTTAAAGGCAGCATCGGCAAAGGCCAGGCTACCGCTAAAGTGGAAGGCAAGATTGTAGCTTCCGGGGAAATTATGTTCGCACTCAGCTAGATCCTGTTATAAAATTATTATAAATTATAGATGGAGAAGGAGAGATTCACATGACTGGATTAAGCCCAAAGGCCGCAGAAACCCTAACACGCTGGCTGAAGGACCCTTCCGTTGACGAGAGCACCAAGGCAGAGCTGAAGGCTCTTGCGGATGAGCCGAAGGAACTGGAAGAACGTTTCTATAGAGACCTCGAATTCGGGACAGGCGGTTTGCGCGGAGTGATCGGCGCCGGCAGCAACCGGATTAACCGATATACCGTAGGCAGAGCGACACAGGGCTTCGCTAATTATATTCTGGGACAGCATACAGGAGAAGGACGTCCTTCCGTGGTCATTGCCCACGATTCCCGCCGCTTTTCGCCGGAATTCACGCTGGAAGCTGCACTTGTGCTGGCCGGCAACGGAATTGAGACGCATCTGTTCCCATCCTTGCGGTCCACACCGCAGCTGTCCTTTGCAGTTCGCCATCTGAAGGCCTCAGGAGGCATTGTAATTACTGCAAGTCATAATCCGCCTGAGTACAACGGGTACAAAGTGTATAACGCAGAAGGCGGGCAACTGGTGCCTGACGAAGCGGAGAAGGTAATTGCTAATATTTTGGAAGTCGACTCCTTTAACGGCGTAAAGCGTATTTCCCGTGAAGCCGCAGAGAGTGCAGGCTTGCTGCACTGGCTGGGTGAAGCTGAGGATGAAGCGTTTACGGATACAGTAGCCGCAGTCAGTGTCGGCCGTGAAGAGATTGCTTCTACGCTTGGCCGTGATTTCTCGATTGTCTACACACCGCTGCATGGGACAGGCAACCTTCCGGTCCGCCGTGTACTTGAGAAGATCGGTTTCACCCAGGTACATGTGGTGCCCGAGCAGGAACAGCCGGATTCAGAATTCTCCACGGTGAAATCGCCGAACCCGGAAGAGCGTGAAGCCTTCACCTTGGCTATGAAGCTGGGTGAGGAACTGAATGCCGATCTGTTAATTGGTACAGACCCCGATGCAGACCGTATGGGTGCGGTTGTGCGGGACAATGAAGGCAAGTTTGTGGTCTTGTCCGGTAATCAGTCGGGCGCCCTCATGATTCATTATTATTTGAGCCGCCTGCAGGAGCAGGGCAAGCTGCCAAGCAATGGTGCAGTAGTTAAAACTATTGTGACCAGTGAGATGGGAGCGGCTGTAGCCAGCCATTACGGCGCTACCGTGTTCAACACGCTGACAGGATTCAAGTATATCGGCGAGAAGATGAACCAATTCGAGCAGTCCGGCGAATACACTTATCTTTTCGGATATGAAGAGAGCTATGGTTACCTGGCCGGCAACTACGCCCGTGACAAGGATGCTGTACTGGCTGCGATGCTGATCGCTGAAGCGGGGGCTTATTACAAAGCCCAGGGTAAGACGCTGTACGATGTGCTTCAGGAACTGTATGCACAATTCGGCTACTTCCTTGAAAGCCTCGAATCGCGCACCCTTAAAGGTAAAGACGGTGTAGCACAAATTCAGGGAATCATGAATGACTGGCGCACCAGCCCGCCGCATGAAATTGCCGGAGCCTCAGTTACAGAGGTGCTCGACTATTCACTCGGACTGAACGGTCTGCCTAAGGAGAACGTGCTAAAATATCTGCTCTCTGACGGCTCATGGTTCTGCCTGCGTCCTTCCGGCACCGAGCCGAAGATCAAGGTTTATTTCGCCGTCGTTGGCGAATCGCTTCAGAATGCCAAAGACAAAGTGGCTAAATTGACTAATCAGGTTATGGCCCGTGTAGACGGGAAATAATACTAAATATAGAACATGCCTGCGGAAACGGAGCTGCTCCTGGTAGAGGGACATCCGTTTCCGCTTAAATTTGACCACTGCAAGAGTGTTTGAGCTTATTATGACGGATTGGCAATTAGCTTTAAAGTGAAAGAGGAGGTACTTTTGGTGCATCAGAAATGGCAACGCTGGAATATAGCTTCGCGCAAATGGTTGTGGATTATCGTGGTGATTGGCCTGCTTGCTGCTCTCCCGGTTGTGTATGATCGTCTTCAGACGGAGAAGTCTTCCAAAACGGTTGAATTTGTCTTTGATTACCGCGATCTGGTCGAAGTAGCCAGCTACCGGGGGAATCCGCAGGATTATATCTCCGAGCAGCTCGACCGGCTGAAGTCTGCCGGTGTTCAGAGTATGGCAATATACGAAAGCACATTGGAGGATTTCCGCAAGGCCCGCCGCCTGATGCTGTGGGGAGCGGCTGATATCGCTAATCTGACCGATACTGTAATTCCTGAGAATGAGAACTATACATATGTCCTCTTTACCAGTGCGAAGAACAGTGGAACGCTCTCACCGATCATCCGGGAGGCATTTGCCGGCTTGGATATTGCAACAGAAGATTGGACCTACCGCGGACAACAAGGCCTGATTATCAAAACTCCCCTGGAGGATGCAACGCTCAAGCCGCTGCAGCCGGATCCGTCTACACTGGAGATGCTGCATGACAAAG
Organism: Paenibacillus sp. FSL H8-0259; assembly: GCF_037963255.1. Taxonomy (NCBI): domain Bacteria; kingdom Bacillati; phylum Bacillota; class Bacilli; order Caryophanales; family Paenibacillaceae; genus Paenibacillus; species Paenibacillus sp. FSL H8-0259. The sequence goes on along the minus strand of NZ_CP150147.1, from coordinate 7,693,639 downwards.
GCTTCAATATTGTGCCGCGCCTTGTAGATTCGCTGGCGTATAATCAGGAAGCCGTTAAGAGTCTGCTGGACCGTTACGCGGAGCTTGGCGTCAAACGTCTGCTTTTCGAAGGCGAGTCTGTTAAAGGCTACTCCGATGATGCCGATCTGGCCAGTATCACAGCATTCGCCGATCTGCTGAAGGAGCGCGGGATGGGGATTGCAGCCATTGAGAATATTAAGGTACAGCAAAAAGGCTTCTCCAAACTGGCCTATCTGCTGGACTATAACGTGACCCGGCTGTACTCGCTCAGTGAGGCTGATTCCGGCCTGTCCACAGAAGTGATTGCCGACCGCTTTGCACTTGCTACGAAAGACCGTAACATCCGGATGATCTATCTTAATACGATTCCGTCACGGGATACATCCAAGGCACAGGTTACCGATACGCTCGACAATCTGGTTACCAGCCTTAGCGGGCCTGATGGTGCAGTTGCAAAAATTGAAGCTAACGGTTTTGAAATGGGACAAGCTACTGCGTTTGATGTGGTGGATTCCTCTTTCCAGCGTTATTTCAAATTAATTGCTGTAATCGGGGCTGTAGCCATGGTTGCACTCCTGGTTTCCTACTTTGTTCCTTGGCTTACACTGCCTGCATGGGTGCTGGGGCTGCTGGGAAGTGCAGGACTTATGGTTCTGAAGCCGGCGTTATTTGAACAGGCACTCGCTCTAGCAGTGGCTATAAGTGCGCCTACCGTGGCTATGGTGCTGGCTATCCGCAAGATTAATGAAATGGGACCGCCGTTGCGTCCCAATGCCTTGACCTTTGCTGTGATGGGCCCGCGCCGCAGGCTGACACATAGTCTGGTTCTTTACGTCAAAACAGCGCTCATCTCGTTTAGTGCAGTACCCTTTGTAATTGCGCTCTTGAATAATGTCACCTATGCCCTGGTGCTCAATCAGTTCCGCGGCGTAAGTCTGCTTCATTTAGCACCGATTGGACTGACTGCGCTGTATGTGCTTTTGTACCGTGGGGAATTCGCCTTCAACAAGACCGGTAAGCTGCTGCGGACGCCGATCACGCTCGCAATGGTAATTGCTGCCGGCGTGCTGGGTATTCTGGGGATGTACTATTTAAGCCGTACAGGCAACAGCGGCAGTGTAAGCTCGCTCGAGATGTCGTTCCGCACCTTCCTGGAGAATACTGTCGGAGTAAGACCGCGTAACAAGGAGTTCCTGCTGGCACATCCGCTCTTTATCCTTGGCGCTTTCATGGCCTATAAATACCGGAATGCTGCTTTTATTATGATTATTGCGGTTATCGGCCAGTTGTCCATGGTAGATACCTTTGCCCATATTCATTCGCCGGTTCTGATCTCGCTGGTCCGCGGACTTCTGGGTCTTGGACTCGGTCTTATCATCGGCATTATCGCTATAGGGGTATGGCAGATTGCGGAAGGGTGTTGGAAACGATGGTCGCCGCTGCTCAAAAAATTATAATTTCGGGTTATTACGGATTCCGCAACAGCGGAGACGAGGCGGTTCTGCAGTCCATTCTGAACGCACTCCGTAAGCAGTCCGAGGCTGCTGGAATAACGCTGACGCCCGTGGTGCTCTCCATTGATCCGGAATGGACAACCGCTGCTTACGGTGTCGAATCCGTGCACCGGATGAAGCTGGGGGAAGTCCGGAAGGCCATATCAGGGAGTGCCGGGCTGATAAGCGGCGGGGGCAGTCTGCTTCAGGATGTAACAAGCAGCAAGACTATTCCGTACTATCTGGCCATCATTAAGCTGGCCCAGTGGATGGGCAAGCCAACCTTTATCTATGCCCAAGGGATAGGCCCGGTGAACCGCAAGCTGTTTCATCCGCTGATCAAATCGGCTTTCCGTAAATGTGCTTATCTATCCGTACGGGACGAGCAGTCCCGCCTGCTGCTGCAGTCTATGGGTCTGGACAAGGACAAGATAGATGTCGTCCCTGACCCGGTTATGGGCCTTACGCTACCGGAAGATGTACGCAAAGAAACACATGAGCCGAGTAGCGGCAATGCGCATATCCATGATTCAGATATCTCTAATCTGCAGACATCACCTTATACCGTGGGCATCTCCGTACGTTTCTGGGAGCAGTCGCGCAAAGAGCTGGATGCATTGGCTGAAGGCCTGGTGAAGGTATCAGCAGAGCTGCCGCTTCACTTACGTTTTCTGCCCTTTCATCATTCTGCGGACAATGAGGCTTCACGTTATGTCATGCAGAAGCTGGGACAAGTTGTAGAGGAGCATGGGGGAACCGTCAGTATTTGCGAGGATGCGCTCCATCCGCAGCAGATGCTGCGTGAAGTAGGACAGTGTCAGGCGCTGATTGGCATGCGGCTCCACAGCCTGATCTATGCTGCCGGAAGACGGGTACCGCTAATGGGGGTCTCCTATGATCCGAAGATCGACCATTTCCTTGAACGGATCGGTTGCCGGCCGGTAGGTTCGACAGCTGCGCTGGAAGGTGATATGGTTGCAGCGGGACTTCTGGAGCTGCTAAAATCGGGGGAGTCATGGAAGCGTGAGCGTGAACCGCTGATTGCTTCGCTGGTTGAAGAAGCTGAGGCTCCGGCCCGGCAAGTTGCCCAATATTTCCGCCGTAAAGGATGAGTGACAAGTGAAAGCAGATAGCGCGATACCAACAGTGCCGATTTTCGGCATTCGAGTATCCAAAGTTGATATGAAGACAACGGTTTCTTATTTGACGGAGGCGGTTCATAATCGTGTTCCCCACCAGGTCATTACCGCTAACCCGATCATGGTCATGGCGGCCCTTGAGAATCCGTCGTATATGGAGATTATGAAATCAGCAGAGCTTGTAGTTCCCGACGGGACTGGTGTAGTGTGGGCAGCGGATTACTGCAAAGAGCCAGTCGCTGAGCGTGTAGCGGGTTTTGATCTTTTACATGAATTATTGCGCCAGGGTGAAAGCTACAACTGGAGAGTATATTTGCTGGGCTCAACCCCCGAGGTGATTCGCGAGACGACTTCTAGGTTACAAACTGGATATCCCGGCATTGTCATCGCAGGCTATCATGACGGGTACTTTGGTCCGGATGAGGATGAGCAGATCCTCGCCGGAATTCTCGAAGCTAAGCCTGACCTGCTCTTCGTTGCCAGAGGGGCTGACAGCCAGGAGCCATGGATTGCTAAATATAAGTCCCGGCTCCAGATTCCGGTCATGATGGGCGTTGGCGGGAGCTTTGATGTAATCTCCGGCAAGAGCCGCCGTGCCCCCAAAGCCTTCCAGAAATTGAGGGCAGAATGGTTATACCGGCTGATTAAGGAACCTACACGTTACAAAAGAATGCTTGCGCTGCCGAAATTTGCAGTAAAAGTGGTACGAGAGAAAGATAAAGTGACAAAAGACCAGTAATTTGAGGATATTTACTGAAAAAATCCGTGTAACAGCCTAAAAACGGTATTGGAATTTGTTTTTGGTTCAGCGTATAATTCAATGCGGTAGAGAAATGGGGGTCGACTGAACAAATGTTAATCATATACATCGCCGGATTTATTGTGTGCATGGGACTTGCACTGCTTTTGACGCCGCTCGTTAAGAAATTTGCTATTAAGATCGGTGCGACAGATGTGCCTAATGCCCGTAAAGTGCATACGAAGATCATGCCCCGCCTTGGCGGACTCGGCATATTTCTGGCGTTTGTGTTAGGCCTGCTTGCCGTATTACCGATTATTCCGTATGACTTCACTCCGCGGGAGGCTAACTTCATCAAAGCGCTGCTGTGTGGCGGCGGTCTGATTGTGCTGATCGGCGGTCTCGATGACCGGTTTGAGCTATCAGCCAAGGTGAAGCTGCTGGGCCAAATTGCCGCAGCCTGCATCGTAGTTTTCGGGTTTGGAATTACTGTTGATTTCGTAAACATTCCCTTTCATAATAGCTATTCCTCACTGGAGAGCTGGATTGCCATCCCTCTGACGATCTTCTGGATTGTCGGCGTCACGAACGCCGTGAATCTGATCGATGGACTGGACGGGCTTGCAGCCGGTGTATCCGGTATCGCGATTGCCACCATTGCTGTAATGGCCTTCCTGATGGGCAATACCATGGTTGCTCTGCTGTGCTTACTGCTTCTGGGCAGTATACTCGGTTTTCTGTTCTTTAACTTTCATCCCGCCAAAATCTTCATGGGTGATACAGGCTCGCTGTTCCTGGGCTTCTGCCTGGCGCTGCTCGCGCTGCTCGGATTCAAACAGATTGCAGTGGTATCGTTTATCACACCACTCCTGATTATCGGGGTTCCTTTATCGGATACATTCTTTGCCATCGTACGGCGTAAGCTGCAGAAGAAACCAATCTTTGCACCGGACAAAGGCCATCTTCATCACTGCCTGCGTGAACTTGGCTTCAGCCACCGCCAGACCGTATTGATTATTTATGGCATCGCAGCCTTCTTCGGAATTCTGGCTGTTATCCAGACCTCCGCTTCGCTATATGAAGCCAACTGGGTTACGTTTGTGGTTATCTGCGTCATGCTCTTCTTCCTGCAGATTGGTGCGGAGATCACTGGTGTGATCAGCAAAACCAAACGCCCGGTCATAGACTTAATCCTAAGAATGCGCATGAAGCTGGATCCTGAGCGCAGTTCTAAATCGTAATTCTTCATTTGTCATCCATACCATTTTAATTGTAGTGATCATCGAACCTTATTCCTCTGGAGTAAGGTTTTTTATTTTTTTGCTAATTATTAGTCAATTGCTGTCCGATAAAAATTATAGAGTTGGTTAAGACGCGGAATGCTGCACAGGCCGACAATAAACCAAAAAGCAGTAGGAGGTTTCTTACGTGAAAAAAAGATTAAAGACGATAGGCGGCATGTTTTTATCGATGGTGATCCTGCTATCCACTCTTTCATCAGCAGGTGCTGTTTACGCAGCGGATGCCGCAACGGGCCAATATTTTCAGTTCACCAAATTCAGTACAGATAAGTCCGCTCCAACCTCAGTGAATACTAACACTGTCGACGTAGAAGGCACGTTCAATGGAGTTTCTGCAGACAGCATCTACTATCAGGTGGATGGGATTGTCAATGGTAACGTAGTTCCGGGAGCGAGCGGTGCCGACGTTAAGCCGATCATTGAGAACGAGAAAAACTTCCGTTTTCCAGGCGTTAAGCTAAGCCAGGGCCTTAACCGGATTACAGTTTACGGTACAACGGCTACGGGAAGCTTGGCCAGCGGTGAAGCCTATGTTAACTTTTCAAACGTACCTGCCATTTATAATATAGCTTTGCCGGATGGTACGTTGTTGAGTGCTGATACACCTGCAATGGTGAATACCGCCGGGCTGACCTTAACACTGGAAGCACCAAATGCAACTGAGGTTATGGTCAATAACACCAAGATGTTTAACGGCGGCAGCAGTACCTTCGTTATTGCTGATATTCCGCTGACAGCGGGGCTTAACAAGCTCACGTTTGTTGCGACTACAGATTCAGGCACACGTACTTATGCGGTAACACGTGAAGTGGTGTATTCACCTATTGATAAGGGAACTCCGAATAAAACCAAAATCGGTGCTTACGCTTTGGACAACGGGAATCTGGTCTCTCCGACAGGCTCAGATACCACGGTTAGCGGCAGACTTTCCGGCTCCATTACCTTCAGAGTGGCTGAGGATACTTCCAAGCCGCCTCTTTCAAATTTAACTTTTAGCATAAAGAATGCCACTACTGGCAACAGTGTACCTACGAATGGTGAAACTACGGTTGACGGTAATGGAGTTAAGTCGGGAGAGTTTATCACTTTTAAATATACCAGTACTCAGGATGTTACTATTTCGGCCAATGGCAAATACATCATTACTTTCAATACTAACAATGGAACCTATGACGGCAAGAGCATCAATCCGCTTGATTTCACCTACCGGAATGCGAATGACCCTTCCATTACAGGTGTGGAACAGCTTTACAGTCCATCGGCGGGCAACCCGGTTACGTATTCTTCATCCGGTGTGTTCACCGGTAATTCCAACCTGTTTGAGCTTCCCCTGTGGCTGATGGTCAAGACCAGCGAGACCGCAACTGCTCCGGATAACCTGGAGATCAGCACTTACCAGAATGGAACAAAGGTCTCTGCTGACCGTTTTGTTGTGGATTCTACGAAGAAGACTTCAGATGGGTATAGAGTATTTAAGATTACAGGTATGCCTTCAGGCGAACAGACCCTGCAGATTGACTTGAAGAAGAATGGGGCAGTTATTGATACCAAGGTACTCTCCGTCAATTATGTTTCGGCCCCATTTATCGATGTGACTAATATTTATAATAACCAGGTGTTCAAATACACTGGAGAATTCACTTCTATTCAAGGGCGGTTGGTAAACTTCCCCGCCGGTGATAAATCATCCATCAAAATCACCATTAACGGAACAGCGGTTGTCCCGACGATTGTGAATGATGAATTTAGTTATACAGTTCCTACCGGTATTCCGCTGGTTTCTGGCCCGAACAAAATTGCCATAACGGGTGTAGCAAATGGCGTTCCTGTTTCCACGAATCTTACTGTATATTTGTTCCCGGATAATGCTCCTAATATCGATGGAGTTGCCCCATACCCGGTAGGGCAAACTACAGACCCAGACAAGTTATTCATTAAAAATTCAAATCTTAATTATACAACTAACCAATCTACTGCGGACATCCGTTTTGTCGCAAGCAACGCTACCCAGGTTGTCGTTATGAAGGATGGTAAACAGTATGCTGTGGCTGACTATAAGACGGATACTAATAATAATGGATTCTGGACTACAGAGTCCGCTTATCTAACTGTGCCTACTAATAAAGATGGGGAATTCATCATTAAAAACCAGGAACTGCCCACAACAGGCCTGCAGACCTTTGTGATTTCGGCGAGACTGGGTACAGTCGGTGTTACACAGACACTGCTGATTACCCGTGAGGTTCCTCCTTACAGCATTCTTTCACCGAAGCTTCCTAATGAAAGCATCATTAAGCAAAACTTCGTTGATGTAAGTATTCAGGCAGAAGGAGCTACGAGCATTGTTATTGGTAAGGAAGCGATGATCAAAGGGGCTAAAGATATCTTCCGCCTGGAGCTGAAGGGTCTGAAAAAAGGGAAAAACACAATCAAATTTACAGTCACAACAGGCACGACCAAAACGAACGGAACTTTTGATGTAACTTACTCAGATGAAGTGCTGCAAGGGGCGCAGTTGAAAACAACCCTTAACTCTTCAGGTAAGCTCACAGCATTCCAGAATGCGGTTAGCCTTGTTTTCCCAAAAGGAACGATGCTGCGGGATTCTACACCAACCCCAGGGACAACTAATACACGGCAAATCAATCTGTTCAACGATCAATACATCCTGGTTGGTATTGCTGATAAGCAGGACGGACGTACCGTGAAACAATACAATCCGGTTGGTGAATTTGATGGAACGGGATACCAGGACGGCAAGCTGGTTGAAGTTCCCGCAAGTAGCTTGGCTGCTGCGTATATGACACCAAAGCTTCATTATGGGTATGCTTCAAATCTGTATTGGATCGACCCGGGATACTTTGTTTCAGCAACTTCGATTAATGATTACTCAACTGTAGTTGCCTCTCATCCATATAAGAAAGGTAATGAATCTTTCCTCGGGCATATGGGCAGATGGATGGAGCCTACCCAGCAAGGGAAGATCACACTGAAATACGACTCGAGCATTGTTAATGCTGCAACGTCTAATATCTCTGTATGGAAGAATGTTGACGGCACGTGGTACAACATGGGCGGGGTAGTTAATACAGGCAGCAAGACGATCACTGCTACTTTTGACGGTTTCGGGTATTACACCGTAATGAGTCTGCGCTACAGCTACGATGACATCGTATCTCATACGTATGCACGCAGTGAATTGGAGACTATTCTCTCCAGAGGGATTATGAACGCAAAGGATGCCAATGAGTTTGGTGTCTATGAGAATGTTACCCGTGGTGAGTTTGCTACCATGCTTGTCAAAATAATGGGTATACAGCTTGATTACGAGCCAAACAATCTAACCTTCTCGGATGTAGTTAAGTATAGTGACTATCACTGGGATTACCGGTATATCGAGACAGCCGTACGCAAAGGGATTATACGTGGGACAGCACCGAGAATCTTCTCGCCTAATCGTACGTTGTCCAGAGAGGATGCAGCGGTGATGATCGCCAGAGCGATGAGCCTTAAGCTGGGCAGCAATGCTACTGACCTGGCAGCCCTACAGAAGCTCTTTACAGACACGGGTTCAATTGGATCAGTTTACTCTGCACCTTCCATCCTTGCGGCCTACAAGGCTGGTGTAATATCAGGAATTGAGAATAAGCTGGTAGCGGGACAAAAGAAGGCGACTTACCGGTTTGATCCTCAGGCTAACTTTACAAGAGCGGATGCGGCTGTCATGGCACAACGCATCATGGCTAAAATGAAGAGATTGTAGTATAACACCTCTATATATGAAGCGAAGAAAGCCTCTGACTCCCTGTTTGCGGGAAAGAGGCTTCTCTTTTGCATTTTCCATATACAAATCTTTGAATTGTGGGTTACTTTGCGTTACAATGGCCTAAGAAGCTGTAAGTACAACATTTAAAGCAAGAAGGAGAAAGCCATCGATGAAACCGATTTTATCAAAAGCACAATTGGATTACATGAAAGCAAAGAATATGTTTGAGAATAGAGCTAAGGTTATGGAAAAGGAAATTGCAGCTAAACGGGCGCTGCAGGAGATCACTCAGGAAGTAATGGAAGAACTTGTTCAATCTACAGGATTCCATGACGCCTATAATGAGCTGGTCATTTCCGAGAATGCCTTGATCGAATGGTCCCATACCACAATCAAACATGAGAAGAGCTACCGCGAGAACCGCGCAGCGATCGATGCTATGTATGAGAATGTGAACGCTAGTCCTGAGAAGCGTCAGGAATTGATACAGCTTTCCATGAAGATCCGATAGACCCTTTTGTATAGAAACAGTGTAACAGGTTGCCGGCATACGCTCGGTAGCCTGTTTTTATGTTCATTATTAGATAAATGCATTAGATAAATGCGTTTGTACTATATAAATATGGGTAACTATTATTAACTCATTGAGCTTCTGTATTAGGAAATGTTTGTTTATTATCTTAACAAATATTGCTTAATGACGTTTGGAAAGTGTCTATGCTATACTGATTCCCGTAGCCACCCAACATTAACAATAGTTAGTAGAACATACATATTGTATCTTCTATCGGAACGGGGCCGGGATACAAAAGAAAAAAGTTTTTTTTGAACAAAGCGCAACTTTCTCGAAACTATTGCGTTTAAGGTGTAGAGTCACTTGCACAAGGCAAATGCGGATTGACCCTTAGTGGTACAACGTATTGCCGAATGGAAAAATTAGCTTTACGTGACTAGAGGCACATTGTATAATACTTAGGTAGAATTAGGAATCTAGTATTACTATGCCTTGAAGCTGTTTACAAGTTTCTGTGATACCCGTCACAGACATTATTTATACTTAATATGCTCAACTCGGGAAAGGGGGTGCATCGGCTAATGAGTGACATGAGCTACCCAACTAAAGAAAAATCTCAGTTCATGAACGTCCAAGGAGGAGAAAAAAAGGTTATGAAGAAAATTTTATCCGTAGCATTATCTACAGCAATGGCATTCTCGATGTTTGCCTCTGTAGCATTTGGTGAAACAGCAAAAGCAACTCCACAACAGGCATTTGATGCTTTGGCAGCTAAAGGTATTCTCAATGGGTACCCAGACGGTCAAGCTCATCTTGAAAAAGACTTGACTCGCGCAGAATTCGCTAAGATCGTTACTAAATTGTTCGGTCTTACTGAAGTAACTGGCAAGTTGTCTTACAAAGATAAAGGTTACACAGCTACTAACTGGGCTGTTCCTTACATCGAAGCTGTTACTGCAGCTAACTTGATGCAAGGTAAAGATACTGTTAAAGGTCTTTTCGACTACAACGGTAAAGTAACAGTTGAAGAAGTAGCGGCTGTATTGTTCCGCGCTTTGAAACTGGAACAACCTACAACAACTGATAACTCCGCTTCTGTATGGGCTAAGGGCTATGCTCAAGCAGTTATCAACGCTGGTCTGGTTGCTCAAACAACTAACTTCAAAGCTAACGCTACTCGCTCTTTGGTAGTAGAAACAGCTTATGCAGTTGATCAAATGTCCGTAAAACCTACATTGACTGTAGCTTCTGCTGAAGCAGTAAGCCCAACCAAAGTAGTTGTAACTTTCTCTGACAAAACAACTGCAGACGTTGAATTGACAACTGCTCTGGTAGCAGGCGTTGAAACTACAATTAACTTCAAGCATCTTGAAAAAGACTACACTGCAAAAGTAACACTGCAAGCGCCTAAGGTTGTTTCTGCAACAGCTCCAAACGCTAAGCAAGTGGTAGTTAAATTCAACCGCGCTATTGATGTTGATACACTGGCTGAATCCAGCAAAGTTATCGACGGCGTTGTGAAAGTAACTAAGGTAGGAAGCAAGGATGATGAAGTTTCCAACGCTTATGTAACTTTCAGTGCTGATAATACAGAAGCTACTATTACTCTTCCAGGTGTTAAGGCGCTTAAAGGCAACTACACAGTTGTAGTAAGCGATGCTGTTAAAACTACAGCTGGCGAAGCTATCCCAGCATTCACCACTTTGCTGACTGTGGCTGATACTGTTGCCCCAACTGTTGCTTCTGTTACTTCTTCTGCTAAAGCAACTACTAAAGATGTTTATGTAACTTTCAGCGAACCAGTTAAAACTACTGGTATCGTGGCTTACGTAAATGGTTCTGCTGCTTCCACAACTGTCCAGAATGATACTTACACGGAATTCAAATTGAGTGGAGTAACATTGGATAGCGGAAAAACTTATGACGTATCCCTGCTTAATGTAACTGACTTTGCAGGTAACGTAGCTACACCAAACCCAATCAAAACAACTGTAACTGTTGTATCCGATGTTGCTGCTCCTGTAATCAAGAGCGTAACAGCTGTGAGCGACAAGTTCATTGAAGTTGAGTTTGACAAGAATGTTGACCGCGCATCTTTGGTGGGTAATGTTCGTCTCCTGAATGCTGTTGGTGAAAGCCAAGGTACATTCAGCGTGATTACTACTGCTAACGGCAAAAAGTTCACTCTGCAGAGTCCTTTGACTAGCTTCCCATCCACTGGCACTTTCACTGGATCCGTTGTATTCGGAGCAACTGTTAAGGATACACTCGGTAACACGCTGGGAACTGCTTCGAGTCAAGCGATCACTTTCACTAAGGATACTGTAGCTCCTACAGTTACTGGTGTTACTTACACAACTTCTGGTACTGTTAAAGGCATTAAATTGACATTCTCCGAAGATGTTGTAAATAGTGGAGTTGGTTCTGTAGTTCTGATCAACAACAAAACTGGTCAATCTACTTCGATTGCTAACACTACAAGCGGTAGCGGCAAATCGTTCATCTTGACTGCTGTCAATGTAGAAGCAGGTGAATACACTGTGCGTCTGCCAGAAGGACTCTTCAAAGATAAATCCTTCTCTGCTAACAAACTTGCTGCAACTGTATTGGCGGTGACTATTGGATCCGCAACTACTGATGGCGATGCTCCAGTATTGTTTAACAATGGCATTGTAATCAATGACAGTGCAAAAGCTGCTGTAACTGATACAGTTTACGGTGATGCTACTGTTACTGTTGACCTTAAAGATGCAAGCGGTCTGAACACTGCATCTGTATTGGATATTAACAGCTATACTTTGGATGACAAGGCATTGCCTGCTGGTTCTTATGTAACAATCCAGACTCTTACAGATGCTGGTGTTGTAACTACTCCTTCATCCAGTCCGAAGTTTGCTCGTGCAACAATTCATATCCCTAGCTCTTCTGTCACAGAAACTAAGGCTGATTACAAGTTCGTAGTTAATGGTGTTACTGATACATCTGGTAACCCTATCGAAGCAGTTAGCAAAACTGGTAAATTGACTAGCAGAACTAGCCCGCTTCTTACTTCGGCAGTAGTTTCCAGCGGCAATTCTTATGAGCTTATCCTTGGATTCTCTAAAGAAATTACAGTGCTGAATGATCAGGATCTGCAATTCTACATCAACAATGATGTTGCGGCTTCCAATGTTATCAATCAAGCTAACTACACAGTAACTAAGATTGTTAACGGATCGGATAAAGGCAAATGGTCGGTTACTTTCTTGAAGAAAGCTATCGATCCTAACGCAGCAGCTACGGATACTTTGGATCTGAATTCCAATGATGTTAACAGAATCATCGTTAAAATTGCTGGAACAGCAACTGCTCACGATGGTGATGGCAACATCATCACTGACGGTACTGAAATTTCCGCTAAGTAATCTCCGATTACCGAAGCAAAGAATAGCCTCTTCGGAGGCTATTCTTTTTTTATAGCCATTTATCCCGAGTGGAGGAGGAATTTAGTTGAAAACGGTTTGGAAAGTCTCGATGTCTGCGGTACTGTTAGCTGGTGGCCTATGGGCAGGTTCGATGCTTAATATTACAGCTGAAGGTGCCGGTGTAGGTTCACAGCCAGGCACAGCAGATGATCCTGTTGTCACCAAGAGTTATGTAGATCAACAGATTCAAAAAGCTTTGCAAGGTGGGGCCATTACTACACCAACGCAAGCTCCAAGTGCAACGAATGCGCCTGCCGCAACTACAGCTCCGACACCTGCGCCAACTCAAGGCACCGGAAATACCGGAACTGCTGGGAATGCCAGCGAAATCGTTGATGTAAAACCCGGACAGACTCTAATTGCCGGTGCAGGTGCAGAATTTATTGTCCGCGCAGGTAAGGCGATTATTTATTCCCAGGATGCTAACGGTGTCGCTGATCTGACAGATGGTGTAGATCTGGCAAACGGCGCGGCTGCTCCAACGAATCACCTGTTATCTTTCCCAAGGGATGGACGTGGAATCACGGTCCAGAACGGTCAGACATTAGGTCTTGTTGTTATGGTCCGCGGTTCATACACTTTGAAATAAGCATTTGCACATCGCATTGGTAAGCAGTAAAATGATGTTTTCCTTCCTATATTAAGAATGCCCTGTAATATGCATGAACATACACCCGGAACTCATTCCCACAGCTGACAAACATTGATCGGACTGAGGCCTCTGGAATTCGCACACAATACTACCTGTAATCTTAAAAAATTCACAGGAGGTGCTGTAACATGGCACGCACTAATCGTACAGTTGTACCAGAGAGCCGGGCAATGCTGAAACAAATGCAATATGAGATCGCTTCTGAATTTGGATTATATGGAGCATCATATGGCGGTGGCATGGATACGGAATTTGCTTCTGAGCTGGGAATGACGGGCGGGGCCGGTGCAACCGGTGGTACTCCGTATCTGGGACACCTTACTTCCAGAGATAATGGATCTGTAGGCGGGGAAATTACAAAGAGGTTGATCAAACAGGCGGAGCAGTCTCTTTTCGCATAAGCTGCCTTCAATTGACAGCAACCGGTAAATAAGATAATATGACTTTTGAGGAAAGCCTTAGACCTTTTCCATGTGGAAAAGGTTCATTTTTTGAATAAACCGGCTTATCAGTCTTTATTATTCTACTTAATATATTTGGCCTGTTAATTACTAAGGTGCCCCCTTATACAGTGTCAGACTAACAATATGGGAGGTAGTTGTACATGTCTATTAAAGGGCGTCATTTGTTTACTTCTGAGTCTGTAACAGAGGGACATCCGGATAAAATCTGTGACCAGATATCCGATGCGGTACTCGATGCATTTCTTGCTAACGATCCCAATGCCCGGGTAGCCTGCGAGGTAGCCGTAGCAACAGGCCTCGTGCTTGTTATTGGGGAGATCAGCACCAAGTCCGAATATGTGGATATCCCGGCAATTGTACGTAATACGATTAAGGAAATCGGCTATACCCGTGCAAAATATGGTTTTGATTTTAACACTTGTGCAGTGCTTAGTTCATTAAATGAGCAGTCTGCTGACATCGCCCAAGGGGTAAATGCAGCTCTGGAGAATCGGGATCCTGACCTTGTAGCTGAAGAAACGGCTAACATTGGTGCTGGTGACCAAGGGTTAATGTTTGGTTTTGCTACTAATGAAACTCCTGAACTTATGCCGCTTCCGATTGCTTTGTCGCACCGGATTGCCCGTCGTTTGGCGGAGGTTCGTAAGAATGGAACTCTTGAGTATCTGCGCCCGGATGGCAAGACTCAGGTAACAATTGAATATCAGGATGAGAGACCGGTTCGTGTAGATACGATCGTTGTTTCCACGCAGCATGCGGAAGAAATTTCTCTTGAGCAAATTCAGGCGGACATTAAAGAGCATGTTATTCTTCCTGTTGTCCCGGCTGAGCTACTGGATGAAGCTACTAAATATTTCATTAATCCGACAGGCCGCTTTGTGATTGGTGGTCCTCAGGGTGACGCCGGTCTGACCGGGCGCAAAATCATCGTTGATACATATGGCGGGTATGCGCGTCATGGCGGCGGTGCATTCTCCGGTAAGGATCCAACCAAAGTAGACCGTTCTGCAGCTTATGCTGCACGTTATGTAGCGAAGAATCTGGTTGCTGCAGGCCTTGCTGACAAATGTGAAATTCAACTGGCTTATGCGATTGGTGTAGCTAATCCTGTCTCGATCAATGTAGATACATACGGAACAGGCAAAATCAGTGAAGAGAAGCTGGCGAATCTTATCAGCAGCAACTTCGATCTTCGTCCGGCAGGCATCATCTCCATGCTGGATTTGCGTAAGCCTATTTATAGACAGACCGCAGCGTATGGACATTTTGGCCGTACAGATATTGACCTTCCTTGGGAACGTGTCGACAAAGCAGATATGTTGAAAGCCCAGGCAGGGATCTAAGAATATAATTTAACTATGCCCGTACAAGCCCCTTCTTTGAAGTGAGGAGGTCTGTACGGGCTTTTTGTGCCTTCTTATAAGCGAGGGGATGATGCCCGTGCTGCTTGAGGCTATCTTCTAAACTTTGGAAGCCCTTTAACCGAAATATAACAGTATAGAAGAAATGCTCGAGTGGCTGAAAGGAGCTTTATTAAGAATGAACAAGAAATTATCAATAGGGACGGCTATTATCATTGCAGGCAATCTGCTGTTTGGTCTGGGCAGTCCGGCTATCGGTGTACATACATCTGCGGTATATGCCGCTTCGGAGTTCGGAATAACAACATCTCCAGTTAATGGTGCTGCTTTTGTGAATGTAGGGGCTTCTTTGGGACTTAAATTTGACCGTCAGGTTATTCCGCAAACGGGGAAAATCACAATTACAGAGCAGGACTCCGGAACAATGTTTACGGAAATTGCTATTGGCAGTTCAGGATTGATCGGCAATTCTACTAATTACGAAATCAAATTAGGCTCCAGCTTGAAGTTTGCGCCTTATAAGACATACAGCGTGAGTGTGCCTAAGGGGCTGTTCAAAGATAGCTCAGGTAATGAATCGGCGCTAACCAGCTGGACTTTCACAACGGCTGGAGAGAGTAATCCGGCTATTGTAGCAAGCAGTTTGTTCCCTGCGAACAATTCTAGGGTGGAATCCGGAGCATTAACTCAGTTGAGTCTGCGCTTAGCTGGAGTCCTTACAGGAGGAGGTGGTTCCGTCAGGCTGATCTCTTCTGCGGATAACTCTGTAATACAGGAATTTCTCATCAGGGACGGAGAGCCCAAAGTAGGGCTGTTGAGCGATGCCACTTCCACTACTGTTACATTGACTCTGGCCAATAAGCTTCCAGCAGGCGGAAATTATTATGTGCTTATCGATTCTTACGCGTTCAAAGATGCCAATAATACTAATTTTCCGGGAATATCGAGCGGTAACGGCTGGAGCTTCTCCACGACCGGCAGCGGTACAATTTCAGCATCCACTGCCCCGGCAAATGCTTCATTTGGTGCATCGGCAAGCGGGGCAATCAAACTGTACTTTGACCGTCCGATGAGTCCGGCAGCCGGAACGATTTCTGTCTCACCAGGTACTCAGGATGACTCCAGAACGAGATGGATTAATGTCAACTCGACGAGCGTCACTGGCGGGGGAAGTTCGACGATTACACTGCTGCCAGCCTCGGCGACCTCGCCACTGTTGAATGGTACGTTGTATACAGTTACAATTCCGCAAGGGGCTTTTTATGATCAGGATGGGCATATATTTCCGGCTGCGGGTTCGTATTCATGGACGTTTACAACGGCTTCACTTACAAGTTTGTCGGCAACTGCTATATCGCCAGCAGACCGGAGTGAGTCGGTAGAGTTATCTAAGTCGATCACAATTAGCTTTAACAAGGAGGCGGTCTATAATAGTGCCGTCACTAATGGAGTTGTTCTATACAAAAGCAATGGAACAAAAGTGGCGGCAGCTGTCCAGCAAGGTGCTACAGCCAAGGATTTCATTATTAAGCCAACCGTAGCTCTCGAATCAGATACTATTTATTATATAGACATCGCTAAGGGGGCATTCACGGATGCGGGAGATCCCAGCTCACAATATGAGGGATTGAGCGGTACAAAATCATGGAGTTTCCGCACTGTGGCTGTGGATAAGACGGCTCCTCTGCTTACGGGTGCAACGCTGGATAACAACCGGACGATCCGCTTGAAATATAATGAGATGCTCAATTCATCGATAGCTTTGCTGGCATCCAGTTTTACGGTCAGTGTGAATGATGAGAATCGTACTGTAGATAGCGCTTATGTTCAGGGCGACAGTGTCTATCTTACTCTTAGTACAGGGATAGCCGTAGGGCAGAATGTCAAAATAAGCTATACTGGCGGAGTGCGGACCATCCAGGATACCAGCAGCAATGCTGCAGTAACCTTTTCAGCAATGCAAATTACCAACAGTATAGAATCTTCACTTCCTACACCTAAGGAAGGCAGAATTACAGGCAAAACGGTGATGCTGACCTTCAATGATACGCTCAAAACAGTATCTTCTTATGCCCGGGAACAGTTTATAGTAACATCTGAAGGATATTCGCTTGGAGTGGATTCAATTAGATCCAGCGGAAACACAGTATATATAACGACGGGCGCGGAAGCTGGAAATGGAGAGGTGGTAAGGGTATCCTACTATGCAGGCTCGTATCCGCTGCTCAACTCACTGGGACAGAATATTGCCGATTTTTCTGATTTTAATATCCGAAACAGTAATGACAGCGTAGCTCCGGTATTTCAGAATGCAACGGGAAGCGGAACAAAGCTTGTGCTGAACTATAATGAAGGTCTGTCAGAGAGCAATCTGCCGATGAACAGCCAGTTCTCAGTGCTGGTAGGAGGTACTCCTAACTATGTCACCAACGTGGCAGTAAGCGGAAGCAGTGTGAAATTAACGCTTCAGAGCAGCCTGGTTATTGGGCAGACGGTGACAGTCTCCTATGTACCTGGCGTTAAAGGCATTACCGATCTTAACGGCAACCGTGCAGCCTATGTTGATCTTAAACCAGTCGATCTTAGCGATATTGTAGTATCGGAAATCAGCAGTGCAACGGTGTCAGGGAATGAGCTTACACTAACTTTTGCCCAAAGCATGCTGACTTCTTCAATGCTTAGCACCTCCCAGTTTGCGGTCAGAGTGAATGGGACAAGTATGTTAGTGCAGAGCTATACTCTAACAGGGACAGTGCTCAAGCTGGTGCTTTCCGGATCTGTGACGAGCGGACAGACGGTCGATCTTTCTTATACCTCAGGTACATCTTTTATTAGAGATCTCAATGGAAATGCACTGGCTTCCTTCTCGCTGCTGCCGGTGAAGAACCTTACTGGAGTTACGACCGTAACAACGGACGGTAACCGGCCGTCCTATCTGGGTACGCTGGAGGCTAGTGAATTTGGAGAAGCGGTTCCTCTGCTCAAAAGCGATTCTTCGGTGATAGCGGCAGATCATTCCATCTACAGCCAAAATGTCAAAAGATACAGTCTTAATGCGGAGAGATTAGCTGCCAGTTATACTTTTTTAAATACACAAGGGACAGCCGCTCTGCTATTTGAGGTGCCTTCGACAGAATTAGCTGCTTATGTTACAGTACCTCTGCAGCCGCTAATGGATGCGCTCAATCGCAACAAGGCTTCGAACTTTGGTATACGCTACGGGGATCAGATCTTTAGTGTTGATCTCGGAAAGGTAGATTTGAACGGAATTGTGGCCAGCCTCAATACAACTGGCAGTAATATCTCGCTTATCTATCGTATAGAGAAAATGCCATCAGAGGCTTTTGCCCCATTTGCCCAAAGACTGCAAACTCAGGGGCTTACAAGTATAACCCCTCTTGCCGATCTTCGTTTGGCAGCATCGGTGACGGGTAATTATGCGAACGAGAATGCGCTTAGTTTACCCGGGAAATATTCGGTGAGGACGACAACTCCTAATAATAGTGAGCAGACTTCTGTAGCCAGATTGGATCTTTCCTATTACGATGCCGCTTATCTTCCTACAACAAGTATTACTAAAGGGACTTATACGGTCAAGCGTGCTTTGACCAGCGGGAATCAGATTGTGGGAGCATTCACGTCCACACGCTCTTTTACAGATATGGGTACACACTGGAGTAATACAGCTGTAGCGGAACTGGCAGCCAAGAATATTATCGATAATAGCTATGGAAGCCAGTTTAAACCGGAGCAAGCCATAACCCGCAGTGAATTTGCTGTTATGCTGAGCAGAGGGCTGGGGCTGTTAGGGGATAGCGGGACAGCGCAGCGTTTCACGGACGTGCAGTCGTCCAGCCAAACGGGCGATTACATCGGTGCAGCAGCGAAGGCCGGTATTATAACGGGCAACACAGACGGGACCTTCCGTGCGGGGGATAAGATCACCCGTGAGCAAATGGCAATTATGATGGTGAGGGCAATGGAGTATACAGGACAGCCTATAACGCTTAGCGCATCGGTTATGGATACCCTCAGTCCGTTTAAGGATAGGGCGAAAATTCTAAGCCAGAGTACGGAATTCGTAGCCAAAGCGGTCAAAGCAGGAATTATCCAGGGGATAAGCACCACGCAATTTCAGCCGCAAGGCAACGCTACCAGAGGACAGGCTGCTGTAATGCTGCATCGGATGCTGAAGATGGCAGTTTATATGTAAGTGAACTTTATACAATAATGGAGCATCCGGCACAATGTGCCGGGTGCTTTTTTGCGCGGCTGCTTGAGGTCTGATATGACTCGGTATAGTCTGAAATCCCTTCTGGTAATCTCTTTAAATCGCAACTTTTCAGCCGGAAATCAGTCTATTAAAGATGTAGCCTAAAATAGGAACTGATATCCAGATATTGATAGTGAGATTGAAGAGTACAAAATAGATGGGAGAGTAACGCTGAAATGAATGAGCTTTTCATGGGGAAAAAGAGTAAAGAGCAAGTAAACAAAAGTCAATGGTCTCCTGCTAAAAAGTGGATCGCGGCATCAATAGCAGGTGTAATATGGATCATGCCGGTTATCGGAAATGAAGGCATCGGATGGTTAGGCTCAAGTTCCGCTTCAGTAGCGCAAGCTGCTACAGCCTCCTTCTCAGTGACAAAGCTGAGCGAAGAAGTCATTACTTCAGGCGCGATGATGATGAAATATAAATTTACGACCGTGCGGTCCGGAAAAAGTGTAACAGGGCTGGCTGACGTGGTCCGGGTCGATTTGAATAACCCTTATGTCTCTGTAGATGTAATGACGGGCAAAGGCGGTAATCTGACTACGCGGCAAAGTACCGGAGGTATGGCGGCAGAGACCGGAGCAGTGGCCGCAGTTAACGGGGATTACTTCAATACCGGCGGGGAAGGTGCACCGATCGGCGGTCAAGTATCAGGCGGGGTTGTAGTATCTACACCTTCCCAGCTTGATGGAATGTATGCTTTTGCCGTGACCAAAGACCGTAAGCCGGTTATTGATGAATATACATTCGAAGGCATGCTGACTGCTGAGGATGGTTCACAGTTTCCGTTATCCGGTATCAATAAAGGGGCCTATAACCCTGAGGGCGGCAGTTCTACCTACAGTCATGCCAATGCCGCCTATATCTACACAGATGCCTGGACAGCGCTGGAGCGGCCTAAGAACAGCTCTACGACGCCTACAGAGGTACTGGTGGAGAATGATATCGTTACCCAGATTTCCCCTGATGCCGCCTTGCCGATAACCGTGCCTAAAGGGGCGTACATTCTGCGCACTCACGGGCTTGCAGCCCAATTTGTAAAAGCTCATCTGGTGGTAGGCCAGAAGCTAAGCAGTGTCTACACGCTTCGTTCCAAAACTACTCAGCAGGAGCTTGACCCATCCACACTGCAGATGATGATCGGGGGGCATACCATTCTCGTTAATAACGGGAAAGCAGCGCCCTTCTCCCGCTCCACCAGCAGCATCGGCGGATATCGTGCCCGCACAGCTCTGGGTTATTCAGAGGATGGACGATATGTATATGTCATTGCAGCTGAGAAAAATAACAATAGTGCAGGACTGTCTCTGACGGAGCTGCAATCGTTCATGACCAATATCGGTGTCTGGAAAGGGATCAACCTGGACGGAGGTGGCTCTACAACGATGGTAGACCGTCCGCTTGCGGAAACCTCCACTACCCTTACCTTTAATACAGAGTACGGCACAGAGCAGCGCAGCATCGTTAACGGCGTTGGTGTATATACTTCTGCTCCACAAGGTGAAGTGAAAGGAATTAAGATCAGCGGCAGTTCTGTATTGTTAATCGGTCAAAAAGCTACGTATTCTCTAAAAGGCTATGATACTTACTACAATCCAATTGATGTAGCTGCAGCTAATCCTGCCTGGAGCTCTAGCGGCGGTAGTGTTACGGTGAATGCAGGGGAAGCAACCGCAGTCAAGGCGGGAACCGTTAACCTGAAGGCTACCAGCGGTTCGGCCAGTGCAGAGACCAAGGTAACCGTTCTGGGCGGAGATGACCTGACAAGTCTGACTTCAAGCACAACTACTGCGCCGCTTATAGCTGGAGCCTCCGTATCTGTTCCAGTTAATGCGGTGTCGAAGAGCGGGGCAACGATTGCCGTTCCGGCTGCATCGCTGAAATGGGAGTTTATCGGCTTTAAAGGGAATGTAGGTGACGGTAAGCTTACTGTCGAATCCGTGGATCCGGGGGTAACAACCGGATATGCCATTGCCCGTTATGACGGCTTCAGCACAGCTGTTGTGTTCTCTGCAGCGGCGTCAACGGCTTGGGAGAATTTCGAAAATGCCACGTATCCATTTGCCTTCACAACCAACGCGGCAGGGGTAACAGGTACGGCGGTAGTTGTCCCGGGCAGTGCGGAACGGGCTGGCTCGAAGGTATTGTCGCTTAGCTATGACATGACGGCTGGCACCGGTAAAATGTATGCTTATGCCCAGTTCAACGGGACAACAGGCAAGAGTATTCCGGCAACGGCAACGTCTATGTCCGTAGACGTGATGGGGGATATGAGTCTTAACTGGCTGCGTGCAGAGGTAACGGATGCCAGCGGGGCAACAGCGTATATTGATCTGGCCAAAGTGATCGACTGGAATGGCTGGAAGAACCTCAATATTGATCTTTCCGGTTCAGGGATTAAATTCCCGGCTTCCCTAAAGAGACTTTACGTGGTAAATGTAGAGGAAGGCCAGGACGAGCGGGCTAAGACAGGTACGGTAGCCTTTGATAATATTTCCTTCGTTATGCCTTCGCTGTCCAGTGAAGCCGGATTGCCTAAGGGAACGGCGTCCATGAGTATCGGAGCCAAGTCGATGCTTGTAAACGGCACAAAGCAGGCGATCGATGTAGCGCCGATTGTAAAGGATGGCAGCACGTATGTGCCGATTAAATATGTGCTTGATGCCTTTGGCGGGAATGCCATATGGGATCAGAATACCAAGAAGATCATGGTGCTTCGCGGAGCGAAAGCGCTGGATCTGACGGTAAACAAGAAGGAATTCCTGCTTAACGGGAAACGCCAGAGTGCTGATGTAGCACCTTTAATCCTGAATGGCAGGACTTTAGTACCGCTTAGACTCGTGACAGAACAGCTAGGACTCACTGTAAAATGGGAACAGATAACGAAGACCGTAACTATCGAATCGTGATATGTTAGTATAAAGGAAAGCCTTTAATACGATCCGATAGAAATGGGGCAAGCATCCGTGGAATTTCAAGCCGATGCGATTGATCGCGTCATTAAGAATACCATCGACGTGATGGAGAGCAGCAAGTATCAGATTTTTGAAATATTGCAGGTTGCACGTGATGAGCTTGCTGCACTCACCAAAGAACTGCAGCGGGTTATGGAAGAAACGGATGAAACATTGCAAAAGGTAGACAAGCTGGAGCTGCAGTACCACCGCTCCCGGATCCGGCTGACCGAGGTCAGCCGGGACTTTGTCCGCTACACGGAGAAGGATATCCGGGTTGCTTACGAGAAAGCGACGGAGCTTCAGTTAGAGCTGATGATGACGAGGGAGAGGGAAGCCTACCTGCGGAGCAGACGGGATGAGCTGCAAATGCGGGCTCGGAGTGTCGAAAATTCTGTGGAGCGGGCCGAATCGATTGGTTCGCAAATGAGCGTTGTCCTGGAATATCTGTCTGGAGAACTAGGCCAAGTGACGAGAATTGTCGAATCTGCGAAAAACACGCAAATGGTTGGACTCAAGATAATCCAGGCCCAGGAAGAAGAACGGAAGAGAATTGCCCGGGAAATTCACGATGGTCCTGCTCAAATGCTGGCAAATCTAGTCCTAAGGACGGAAATTGTAGAAAGAATGCTGGTAAAGCAGGAATTTGGGCTGGTACAAGCCGAAGTAATAGACTTAAAGGGACAGGTAAGGTACAGCCTGGAAGAAATGCGTAAAGTGATTTTTAATCTCCGTCCGATGGCCCTCGATGATTTAGGACTGATTCCGACACTCCGGAAATACGTGCATGATTATGAGGAGAAGACGAAGATCCGCACTTCTTTTGAAACAAGGGGGAAAGAGCACCGGCTGTCTTCAGCGATGGAGGCTGCAGTCTACCGTCTTGTTCAGGAAGCTTTGTCCAACGCGGCGAAGCATGCCTATCCAAGTTATGTTCTGGTGGAAATTACGTATCAGGCACAGTTAATTAAGATCGTAGTGAAAGACAATGGTTTAGGCTTCAATGTGAAAAAGATCAGTGAGCAAGCCAACCGTGAAAGCTTTGGGCTGGTGGGAATGCGTGAACGTGTGGAATTGCTGGAAGGTAGAGTGGAAATACAGTCAGCAGAGAACCAGGGCACAACAATCATAATTCACATTCCGACGAATGTGGACAAAGGAAAGGAGTAATGTGATGGAAAACCAGAATTCTGGAAAATCGCCCATAAAGGTTCTTTTGGCGGATGATCATCAGTTGTTTCGTGAAGGGCTTAAACGTATTTTGAATATGGAGGACGACATTGAAGTCATAGGTGAGTGCGGTGACGGCATCCAGGTGCTTGAATTCTGCAATATCAACAAGCCGGATATCGTGCTGATGGATATTAATATGCCTATTGAGAACGGTGTGGAGGCTACACAGAAGCTGCGGGAAATGTTCCCGGATGTTAAAGTGATTATCCTCTCGATCCATGATGACGAAAGTTACGTCTTCGAAACCCTGCGCAAGGGTGCGAATGGATATTTGCTGAAGGATATGGAGGCAGAGTCGCTTATTAATGCGATCCGCTCTGTATGTGAAGGCCATGCCTTCATTCATCCCAAGGTAACCGGCAAGCTGATCAATCAGCTGCGCCGCATGACTTATCTTAACGAGACAGGTGCCATGGCCGAGACTCCGGTTAAGGAAGCAGGCGTGAAATTTGTCGCAGGCGACAACAATCCGCTGACCCGCCGCGAAGCAGAAGTGCTGCGTCTTATGGCTGAAGGCAAGAGCAACAAGATGATTGGAGAATACCTTTTTATCAGCGAAAAAACAGTCAAAAACCATGTCAGCAGCATTCTGCAAAAGATGGAAGTCGACGACCGCACGCAGGCTGTCATCAATTCGATCAAATATGGCTGGGTAACATTATAATTCACACGTAAACTTTTAACTGAGCGTTTTGGAGAATCCTAATGATCCTTATAAAACGGTACATAACTTGATTGCAGCGGTCCAGCTGCAGTCAAAGTATTGTTTCAGTCCGCATGATATTCGAATTTTGCAAAATGCTGATTTAAATATGTACCCGAAACCGGAAGCTTTAATCTGTCTTCCTGCAGGAAGGCGGAAATTCTGTGCTTTGCGATATATAAAGAGTCAGAATAACCGGGTCATCTGTCCCGGGAGGCTGGGCTGTCACCGTCCCTTTATCACCGGCATATAGTGTCGGTATAAGAGGGAGGTGCATCTCCATGATCGCCCAGTTAATCTCGATTGTGTCTATCTATGCATCCGCAGCAGCCCTTGTTCATATTCTGCATCGCAGAGAAGAGAGCCGGGAGGCAATGCGGCCTGGAAAGCGGCTTCATTATATTCTGATCACCCGCAATCATGAAGCTGTTGTGGAATGGTATATCCGAATGCTCGCAGTTTATGCTTTTTGGATGGGCAGACCGCTGTATGTCACTTTGATGGATGATGGTTCCCTGGATGGAACGCTGGCGGTTGCCTCACGGTTAGACTGCAGCGGCTCGTCTATCAGGTTCGCTCCGGTAATGCCGCACTACAACACTCTTGGCGAAGCGGAGCACCGGAAGGAAAACGTACTGGATCTGCGGACGCAGGAGCAGCCTTTTCCGCTGAAGATGATGCGGCTGCCGGGAAGCAGGGGATACGGATCGAAGCATGGCGAATGATAATTAAATATGTCGGCAACGGGTGAAGCACACTCTCCATTGATGGGGGAGTGTGCTTTTTTGTGTTTGATGAGCAAACACGGATTGCTTAGTGGTTCAGCCGGACACCAAACTTAAGGCCAGCTGCTTTAGTTGTATTCCGTGCAGCTATTATTCAGATTTAGACAGGATATCTGGAGATAGTTGCACTTCGTACATTTATTATTGCGGACATGAGGCCAAACTGCGGTTTTCCCGATTATAGTTGTACGAAATACACTTCAGTGGATAGATAGGCTGTTACAGCAATAAATAGTTGCAGTAACTGCAGTTAGGCTGTCTGCTGTTCAAGTACAGCTAAATCCAAACCTGACAGTGGCCGGAGTCTAAACATTTGCTGTAGTCACGGCTATCGCGGAGTAGAAAAATAAAAAGTTCAATTAATTTAGTGTGGATTCGGGGGGGATCGTAATCTATGGTCTCGGTGATGTGCCACTTTGAAGGAGAGAGGGAAGGAATTGATGAGAGTAGCAGTATATGCGGTAGAGCGCAATGCCGCTTGGGAGATCAGGATATCGCTAAATATGGCTGTGGACAGGTTGTGGTGGAATGCTGAGGGAAATGGAGGTGAAGGCTGGGGCGGCAGACAAGTGGACAGGCTTGTGCTGTTATCGCCATCGCTCCCATTGGGCTGGGGGGTGAAGCTGAGCGAGGGCTTCAGAGCTTCCCCTGCCATGCGTCTCTGGAGCAAGGAGGACTGGAAAAGATATGTTGCTAAATGCTTGAAGGCTGAAATCAGGCTAGAACAGGAGGAGGGAGGTCTCCGGGAGGAGGAGTGGCTGACTGCGGGAAATATCAGTGGAGAATCCATGCTAGACCGAACGGAAGGAGGTGTGAAGGAGGTTGCGATTTCCGGGAACTACGGTGGTCAGCCGGTATTTCCTAAGGAAAACTTGTTGGGATGGGGCGGCTCCGCTGCATTGGCAGCGGCAGCTAATCAGTTGGCAGCAGTGCTTGCCGGCCGTTCCCTGCTGCAGGGCGAAGTGGATGCGCTGGTGGCAGAGCGGCTGCCTGAGCTGGCAGGAAATTGGCCTGCTGCAGCGCAGCTGGCGCATCTGCAGGGGCGGATAAGGATTGAGGCGGCAGTTGCTTATAATAACCCGAAGCATGGCGGGGGAGTGTTGGGGTGGGTGAGTCAGGCGAAGCAGAGAGGGAAAGAGACGGAGCGAATAGGTAGCCGGGAGCAAGGTGGGGGAGTGCTGGGGTGGGGGAGGAAGATGAAGCAGAGCGGGAAAGAGACAGGGCAGATAGGCAGCCGGGAACAAGGCGGGGGAGTGCTAGGGTGGGTGAGTCAGGCGAAGCAGAGCGTGCATGTGTTGGGACGGGTGAGCGAGGCAGTTGCCGGGCGCGGCGTCCGCCCGCGCCTGACTGTTGGCCGGTTCCCCGTGGTCATCGGCCGCCTCTTGCACGCTGCGGCGCTCCGCCTGCCGCAGCTGCACCTGCCCCGGCGCGGCGCTGCCGCCCGCCGCGGGGCACCACGCTGCCAGCGCTGCGGCAGCGTACCCACGGGCCGCACGGCCTGCGCCGCGTGCGGCCTTGCCGGCTGCGCCTATTGCGAGGCCTGCCTCGCACTCGGGCGCAGCCGGGCTTGCGCGCTGCTGCTGCGCAGCGCGCCGCTGCCTGCCGTGCGCTGCACGGCAGGCGTCTCCCCCACCGTAGCGGCACGCCGGTGGGGGCTTAGCGCAGCGCAGGCGGCTGCGGCCGCCGCTGCGCTGGGGTTCCTGGCGGAGCCGCGGGAGCGCTCCGCCCCAAAGGGCCCAGAGCGGTTCCTGCTCTGGGCAGTAACAGGAGCGGGAAAGACGGAGATTACGTTCCCGCTCCTGGAGGCGGCGCTCGCAGCCGGAGGCCGGGCGCTGATCGCAACGCCGCGGCGTGACGTCGTGCTGGAGCTGGCGCCGCGTCTAGCCAAGGCCTTCCCGGCGGACATCCCCGCCGTGCTGTATGGAGGCAGCGAGGACCGCTGGAGAGCGAGCGCTATCACGCTGGCAACAACCCATCAGTTGCTGCGGTTCAATCAAGCTTTTGACCTGGTCATCATCGATGAACTCGATGCTTATCCTTACCACAATGATCCAATGCTGGCCTACGCTGCCGAGCAGGTTTGTAAGCCCTCAGGATCATTCATTTTCCTCTCTGCTACACCGCCGGCAGTATTACAGCGCCTCGCCCGTTCAGGAAGACTACCGCATGCGAGAGTGCCCGTCCGCTTTCACGGTCATCCCTTGCCGGTCCCAGTGCATTTACATATGCCGCCGCTCTATCGTTGTCTGAAGCAGGGGAGACTCCCTAGAAGTCTGATCCGCGCCTTACAAAGATCTCTTGCCCGCAAAGCACAGATTTTTCTCTTTGTCTCAAGGATTGCCCATATCGCAGGACTGCTGAAGCTTCTACGGCGGCTTTTCCCCGGACTAGCTATGGAAGGAACCTCCTCCAAAGATCCGGATAGAGCAGAGAAGGTGCTGGAATTCCGTAACTGTGCGATATCGCTTCTGGTGACGACGACAATTCTGGAGCGGGGAGTTACGGTTCCGCGCAGTGATGTGTTTATTCTGGATGCGGACAGCAGTCTGTTTGACGAGGCCGCTTTGGTACAGATGGCAGGCCGGGCAGGACGCTCCAAAGATGATCCGGACGGCCACATCGTATTCGCTTCCGCAGAGTGGAGCAAGTCGCAGCGCAGAGCCATTTCACAGATTCGCAGCATGAACGCGATTGCCCATAGGCAGGGATACCTGTGAGATAAGACGCTACATAGACTCTTTTATTCATAATTTTCTGCATTTAGCCTTAAGAAGGAGATTATAGATGAATTCCATAATGTCTTGGATAAAAAAAGCCCGATTATTAATCGCTCCTTCCCTGCTTCAATGCCTGTTCTGTGGTAAAAGAGGACGTCCTTCATCCGGTCTGCCCGGAATTTGCATAAGCTGCAATACAGGAATCCCATGGATCCGGTGTCCCCGGTGCCAGACCTGCGGTCGCCATGTCGGCTGTCCGGATTGCAGCCGCAGCCGTGAGCCAGTGCCGATCCGCTGCAACCGCAGCGCGGTGGCCTATACAAGTGAGATGCGTGAGCTGCTGGGTCAGTACAAATACAGAGGGAATGAACGCTTGGCCCCCATACTGGGCCTGATGCTGGACAAGGCATATACCATACTCCAACAAGAGCAGAGTGAACAACAACAAACCGCTACTTTACAAAGTAATTCTTCCCGCAGACCTTTTTCAGCAGTAAAGCCAAACTATTCTCTTATTCACCCGGCCCTATGGCAAGCTGATTTACTGGTCCCTGTGCCTGTAAGCTCAGCCCGCCTGGCTGAAAGAGGATTTAATCAGGCGGAGCAACTGGCAGATGTATTATCTCTACGGAGGGGGATTCCGCAGCTTCCGCTGCTGATTCGTACCAGGCATACCGGCAAACAGAGCTTTAAAAGCAGAAGCGAACGGCTGGCTGATATGAAACAAGTTTTTGCCGGGAATACAGAGCGGAAGCTTCTACAAAGGCTGGGCGGACAACTGGAGTCAATCGCAGCCCGGCTGCAGAGTCGCCCTATCCAGATTATTATTATCGATGATATTTACACCACAGGGAGCACAATGAGGGCCTGCGCTGAAGCACTTCACCGGCTCATTGGTGATTTGGGCTATGCGGCGGAGATATACAGTCTGACATGGGCACGTTCTTAGCGGTTTCGGCCGTTCGGAAATTAAATTAAACCTGCTCCACAACCGATACTAATCATAGACGGAACTTCAGCTATCATGTAATCTTATTAGCATAAGATATTTATAAGCTGTGCAGAATGTAAGGAAGGGAGCCGCGGTAGAAATGAATGTTGATAATTGTCCAAGATGCGGCCGGCTATATGTTAAGAATTTAATGAACCTGTGCCAGCCTTGTATCAAAGATTTAGAGCATGAATATGAAATCTGTGTAGATTACCTGCGCAAAAATAGAGGCACTAATATTCAGGAACTGTCCGATGCCACGGAGATCTCCATTAAGGAAATCACCCGTTTTATTCGTGAGGGCCGGATTTCCATAGCGAACGCACCTAACATGATGTACCCTTGCGAAGTCTGCGGGACCTTGATCCGGGACGGGCATATGTGTGACAGCTGCCGCAGCCGTTTGACCAAGGATCTGGCAAATGCTGCCAAGGAAACTGTAGACAAAAGCAGTACCAAAAAGACTTCTGATGCCGCATACCGCGCCGTGGACAAGTTCCGCAACTAATAAAATCTGCAAAAAAACGTTTGCAGCTATAAAGAATGTTTCAACAAAGGCCGATAAACTTAGTAAAGATTATCGGCTTTTTTATATCAGAAGGAAGGTGGAAGTTATGAAAATTAACGAGACCGGACGAATTAACGCGATGAACCCGTATCAACGGAGTGCGGAATCGCAAAGGCAGGAACAAATGAAGAAGAGCACACGCAAGGATGAGGTATCGATTTCGGATGAAGCCATTAAGCTGCTCCAGGCACAGAAAAGCGGCAAGATTGACGCTGAACGTGCGAACAAGATCGAAAGCCTGAAACAGCAAGTATCCGCAGGTACCTACCAGGTTGACGCAGCTAAGCTCGCAGAGACACTCGCCCCCTACTTTAAGCAATCCTCCGAGAATTAGGTGAACACACCCATGGCACTTACGACATTATTAGAATTGCTAGAGCGGCTGGACGAGGCGCATGTGCAAATGCTGGATTTGGCCGCTGTCAAGAAACAGACCATCATGGACAACAAGGTGGAGGGTCTCATCGACATCCTGAACCGTGAGTCCAAGCTTATGAAGGTGATCGGACAGCTGGAAGAGAAGCGTGCAGAAGCCGCATTCGTTTTTCTGCAGGGGGTTGGAATCCGTTCCAATCTGAATCTAAATCTTACCGAGCTGTCCCGCCTTGTATTTGATCCTGAGGACAAATCGCGCCTGCTGCATATCCAGCAGAAGCTTTCCGGCACATTGCAGCAATTGAAACTAGCCAATGAGCTGAATCAGAAGCTGATTGAGCAGTCGCTTACCTTTATAGATTATTCCCTGGATTTGCTTGTCGGAAGACCAAATCAGGAAATGACATACCATCATCCGTCCGACAAGGGCAGCAGTGTGACTCGGCCGGGCCTTTTTGATGCCCGAGGATAACCCGTTTATCCTCATGGCCTCTTTCACCGCAGCAATCACAAGGGAGGAACAAGTAGCATGACATCCACATTTCACTCGATTGAAACAGCAAGACGAAGCCTGTTTACCCAGACTGCTGCGCTCAATACAACCGGCCACAACATTGCCAACGCCAACACAGAGGGTTATACCCGTCAGCGTGTGAACATGAAGGCGGCTATACCTATCGAGGCCTATGGTCTCAATAACTCAACGCTGCCGGGACAAATGGGTACCGGTGTGGAGTTCACTTCCATCGAGCGGATCCGTGAGATGTTTCTGGATGATCAGTACCGTGGAGAGAGTTCCGCCAGCGGCAACTGGAGCATCCAATCAGATACACTGGATAAGCTGGAAGCCATCGTTAATGAGCCTTCGGATACCGGTATTCGTACCGTGCTTGATAACTTCTGGAAATCCTGGTCAGATCTCAGCAAGAACCCGGAAGATCCAACAGCCCGCAAGATTGTAGTACAGACTGCACAGTCACTAACTGATGCCATGAACTATATGAGTACACAGTTAAGCAATCTGGATCGGGATCTCAGCACCAACGTTGATGTTAAAGGAAAAGAAATACAGAGCTACCTCAGCTCTATCGCTGACTTGAATCAATCTATCTCCAAAATAGAAGGCATGGGAGACCAGGCGAACGATCTGCGGGATCAGCGTGATCTGATGACGGACAAGCTATCCAAGATTGCCAATATTACAATCCTTGAGACCGATGCCGGATATAACATATCACTGGGTACACAGCAGCTGGTTCAAGGAGCAACAGTTACTGCGGCTGTAGACAGTGCCTTTTTGAACACTGCTTACGCTTCTGGTGACCTGAAGGCTGGCGAAGCTTATGGAATGATTTTTTCCAGTACTACCTACGTTGCAGATTATAGGAAACAGCTCGACGCTATGGCCAACACGATCGCTAATGGCGAGGTGCAGGTTACCATTCCAACAGGCTCAACTTTACCTGCAGGAACCACAGTACTTAAAGATTCAGAGATCATTAATGCGGATGGTACCAAAACCTCTCTTCCAGCAGGGAGCGCAGTGCCTATTCCATTGACAGGTGATTTGAAAACTACAGTCAAAGGCCTGAATGGACTGCATCAACTGGGGTATGCAATGAATGGAAGCTCAGGCCGGCCATTCTTTACAGCTTCTGTTGCTGGTGAGGCGATCACGGCAGCTAATCTTCAACTAAATCCTGAAATTGCTGCTGATCCGACTTTGTTCGCTACCTCCCTTCGGACTACTACGGACAGTGCCGGAAATGTATCTGTTGTTAAAGGGAATAACACATTAGCTCTTTTGTTCAGCAATATGAAGGATAACAATACTTTCACTACAGCAGATGGCCTCAAATCAGGTACTGTAGGATCCTACCTTAGCTCAATGGTTGGGCAATTAGGAATTCAATCCCAAGAAGCCACACGCCAGACAAGCAACGCCGATTATCTGGTGGACCAAGTGAACTCCCGCCGTCAATCAGTAAGTGGTGTGTCTCTAGATGAGGAAATGGCTAATATGCTGGTATTCCAGCATGCCTATAGCGCTGCTGCCCGGTTCATGACAACCTATGATGAAATGTTAGATAAATTGATTAATTCTACCGGCACAGTCGGCAGATAAAGGAGGAACGGCATATGTTGAGGGTGACCTCCAATATGATGAATTCACAGCTGTTGCTTAATTTGAATCGCAATGCACGCACTATGAATGATACACAGCTACAACTGGCAAGCGGCCGCAAAATCAACAAGCCCTCCGATGATCCGGTAGGTATTACCTATTCGCTGCGTTACCGAGCGGAGCTGTCTTCCAATGAGCAATATACCAAGAATGTAGACAGTGCACTGTCTTGGCTTGATTACAATGACACTGTATTGGGACAGGCAGGAGATGTAGTTCAACGTTTGCGGGAGCTTACTGTGCAAGCTTCTACCGGCAGTAATCCACAGTCTGCTTTGGATAGTATCAATGCGGAAGTGATGCAGCTCAAGGAGCAGTTGGTAGATATTTCAAACAGCAAGCTTAATGGAAAGTATATTTTCAATGGTGAGCAGTATACTACCATGCCTTATGATTTTGCCAAGGGTGCCGACGGCACGTACGATACAACACTGGCTGTTACTACGGACACCGGACAAATTCAGTATATTGTTGGTGAAGGGGTTCAGATGCCAATTAATATGACTGGTAACGATGTATTCGGTGCTACAGGTGATCTCGATAATTTATTCTCAACTGTTAATAATATATCTGCTGCATTAAAATCTGGTGATTTTGCAGCAATATCAGCTCAACTTACTAATATCGACTCACGAACTGAAACTATATTAACAGCCCGTTCTGAAATTGGAGCCAAAACTAATCGTGTGGAATTAATGCAGGGCCGTCTGAGTGACTTGAATATAAACCTGACGGATTTACAGGCTAAAACAGAGGATGCTGATTATGAAGGACTGATTATGCAGTCGAAGATTCAAGAGAATATCTATAATGCATCACTATCTGTAGGAGCCAAGATTATCTCTACGACTCTAGTGGACTTCATTAGATAGCGGAGGTGGTTTTCGTTGCTACAGCCTATATTGCAAATTCGACAGGTCTCCGCATTGATCGGAATAGATTCTGATATAGGCAGATTCTCCATAACTCAGCCTAAGGCTGAGGTTAATATTACTACTACACCAGGAGAATTGAATGTTCAGACTTATCGGCCAGTGCTAACGATTGATCAGACCAGAGCACGTGCCGCCTACAACGGAGGCAGCGTGTTAGACATGAACAAAAGAATTTACTCTGGTATTCAACAGCTGTATCTTCAAGCAATTGCGCACAGAGTAGAGCAGGGAAGCCGAATGGCAGAATTCTTTAAACCTGGCAATACCATTGCAGAAGTATATGGAATGGATACTGAGCCTAATTCATTTCCTGATCCATGCGGTCCAGCTTCCTATGACAATGTTGACATTCATTTTGAGAACAGAGCGCCTGAAATTAACTTCAGGGCGTCAAAGGTTGAAATTCAGGTGGAAAGGCATCGTCCACAGACGGAGTATACTCGCGGGAAATTAAATATTTACATGCAGCAGTATGCTTCTATTCAATTTATTCCACCAGAATTGAATGTTCAAATGTAATGTAATAAGCTATGGATGTGCCAGAGAGCGCTTCTATAGCTTTTCTGTTATCTATACAAATCTCCATACGGGTTTATTTAGGAAGTCAGTTTTGCTATGCAGAACTTTTAAGGAGTGAATAACTTGATTATAGAAACATATACAATGGGTAAACTTGAAGTAAATGAAAATCAGATTTATCATTTTTCAAAGGGTATTCCTGGGTTTGATGAAGAAGTTGATTTCGCATTAATTGCTATGCCTGACGCCCCGTTTTGGGTACTGCAGTCTGTACAAGAGCAAGGTCTGTCCTTTCTATTGGGTGATCCATTCGTATTCTATCCATCTTATGAATTTGAACTTCCGGATGATGAAGCAGAGGAACTTGCAATTGAATCAGAAGTACTCGTTCGCTGTATTATTACCCTGAAGGAAGATGTAGAAGCTTCTACAATAAATCTCTTAGCACCGATTGTGCTGAATCCAATCGGATTAACCGGTAAACAAATTGTTCTCCACCGGACACCTTATCATACGAAACATAGCCTGCTGCAAGAGCAAACAGCAATAGATGGAAAGGATGGTGGATGATATGCTCGTACTGTCCCGCAAAAAAGGAGAGACCATCGTCATTCAGGACCAGATTGAACTGACGATCTTAAGTGTGGATGGTGATACTGTAAAGGTTGGCATCTCTGCACCCAAGCATGTCGATATTTTTCGTAAAGAGGTGTATCTCTCTATACAGGAGTCTAACAAGGAATCAGTGGCCCCACAGCAGAATGATTTGAGTGCATTGATTCATAGGCTTCGTGGACCGCAAAGCAACGAATAACATCTAAATTAGAGTATATAGAGGAAATATCTCAGCAGGTTTAAAAATAGCTGCTGTAGTATTTCCTCTATTTTTTGAGATGAATTTCGCATAACTTCAAAAAAACTTTTGAAAAACTCTAAACAGTTGAGGACATCCAGTCGATATATGTATTAGACGCTGATCCGGCAGGGCGGCCGACCTTAATGGTTTGGCGTTTACCACATGGATGTGGAACTAACTTAATTTCAGGGAGGAAATATCAAATGATTATTAACCACAATATTGCGGCGCTGAACACTCACCGCCAGTTGTCTACTAACACTGCAGCAACTAGTAAAAATATCGAGAAATTGTCTTCCGGTCTTCGCATCAATCGTGCAGGTGACGATGCTGCTGGCTTGGCTATCTCCGAAAAAATGCGCGGTCAAATCCGTGGTTTGGATATGGCTTCAAAAAATGGTCAAGATGGTATCTCTTTGATTCAAACAGCTGAAGGTGCTTTGAACGAAACACACAGCATTCTGCAACGTATGCGTGAACTTGCTGTTCAGTCTGCGAATGATACTAACACAGATACAGACCGTTCGGAAATTCAAAAAGAAGTTAGTCAGTTGAAAGATGAAATTGACCGTATTGCGAATACAACTGAATTTAACACTAAGAAGTTGCTTAACGGTGGAGCCGCGGTAGCAGCTAATGTCACTGAAAGCGGTACTAGTACAACCATTGATACATCGATGGTTGCTGTTCTTGGAGGATCTGCTGACACTAAAGTTGCTAGTACTGTAGAAATCACAGCAGCAACAAAAGCAACTAGTGATAAAGCTACTACTACTGCGACTTTTGCTACTAAAAATACAGCACTTGCTGCTGCTAGTGACATTACGATTAATGGAGTATCTTTTAAATTCGATGCAACGGATACAGTTCAAGATGCACTTGATGCTATTAACAAAGCAGGTATTGGTGTAACTGCATCCCATACTGATGGTGCTGGAATTGTTCTTACCTCCTCTGTAGTAGGAAGTAAAGCAGATATGACTACTTCTAATATCGGTGCTGGTTCTTTTGCAGGTGCGACTGTTACTGAAGGTGTTGACGCAACTGTAACTCTTACAGGTGCTGAAGCTTATACAGCAGATGGAAATGTTATTACTGTTCAAAGCGGAAATGCAAAAGGTCTTCAATTGGAAGTGAAAACTGGATTCACAGGATCCGCAGCTGACAATTTGGATGTTACAGTTGCTAGTAATGGTGGCTTGAATATGCACATTGGTGCAAATGAAGGCCAAACTATGTACGTGTCTATTACTGACATGCGCGCTGCTGCACTAGGTGTAAATGCGATTGATGTTTCTACTACTTCAGGAGCTGAGACTTCTATCACTACGATTCAATCTGCTCTCGATAAAGTTTCCGGTGAACGCTCCAAACTAGGAGCTTACCAAAACCGTTTGGAACATACTATTAACAACTTGAATACTTCTTCTGAAAACCTGACGGCTGCTGAATCTCGTGTACGTGACGTAGATATGGCAAAAGAGATGATGACTCAAACTAAGAACAACATTCTTGCACAGGCTGCACAAGCTATGTTGGCTCAAGCTAACCAACAGCCACAAGGCGTGCTTCAATTACTTCGTTAATCCTAAGCAATTACAAGGGACCCTGGAATTATTAGGGTCTCTTTTCTTTTGCTTTCTTTAATGTAACTATTAATCTATCTGAGTTGGGAAAACGGTAATCCTACGTAAATCCAACTCTCTTGA
The DNA here is from genome assembly GCF_037963255.1 of Paenibacillus sp. FSL H8-0259. NCBI lineage: Bacteria > Bacillati > Bacillota > Bacilli > Caryophanales > Paenibacillaceae > Paenibacillus > Paenibacillus sp. FSL H8-0259. The sequence goes on along the minus strand of NZ_CP150147.1, from coordinate 7,657,922 downwards.
GGTGAGCAGCATGACTACTTTTCTTCGTGACTTAACTCACGAAGAAGGCAACTGACTCCTTCAGACTCCCGTAAGGGAGCCCACCTGTTTCAGGTCCGTCGAGCCTTGCTCATTCTGGCCTCCGCCGACCTTCACTCCAAAACGCAGTGAGATCTTTGAGCTTGCCCAAATCCCTCCAATTCAATAGTAGCCGCTATCCATTTACAAATTAGTCGCTCTCAAAATTGAAACAAGCTCTAGAGGAACGCAAAGTAGTGTCTTCGATCACTATCAAAATGCTCCGGGTAATCCTGGGCGAAGACATGATTACGTAGCAAAATACGTAAACGTGGAAGGATTCAAACGATCCTGAATTTAAGTCTGAAAAAATGAATCGAAGAGTTCTAGGAACCCTCCAGCGGACGGGCTTGTAATTTGTAAGAATAAGTTTGGGCCGCGCTCGCTTCAACCCTTCCGTAGGAAAGGCTGGTTTGAAAAACGTAGTTCCCTTCGACATCGCATCGAATGTCATTTGGATCCTTTCGAAAGTCTTCGAAGGTAGAAATTTTTCCAAACACTAAAATTTAGTATTGGCCATTCAAGGATGCCTTTCGCAGGCGAAACAAGAATAAACGCAAAGTCATTATTCTACGTGAGCAAAATAAGATCAAGATTGTCTGAGGGGGCACTAGAGAAGAATAACAAAAAAACAATCGTGAAATACACACGATTCAGCACAGCACATTTAGAGGGGCTCCTGTAGGGCTCTATTTTTTGTTTTCGACTAAAATGGGATAGAGACGCTGATAGAATAAATTGTTTCACTATATTTTTAATGAAACGGAACGTATTATTTTTTATTTGAAGCAAGTCCTAAATTATCCTTCAAATCTACCGATATATACAGTATAAAAATGAGTGTTGTTGGAGGTCGTGGATTCATGAATATACAGTTTTCACTTTCTGCTAGTTCTTCTATAGTCACTGGACAAAGCAGATCTGAAGTTAAACCGAGTGTTGAAACTACCATGCTGGAAAATCCGGTAAAACAAGCTTCTCCAATTCGGGACACCAAAGATATGCAGACGAGAGAGAAGCAGGGTGTTAACGTATCTGTTGCTGAAGAGCAACTCATCCGGACTATTGAGCGGGCCGTAAAATCCTTGGAAGGACCCCAGACTACTCTAGAAATCAGCATTCATGAGAAAACTCATGATATTATGGTAAAGGTACTTAATAAGGACACAGGAGAACTTATTCGTGAGGTGCCCCCAGAGAAGACTCTAGATTTGGTAGCAAAGATGATGGAGATTGCGGGCATACTTGTGGATGAGAAAATATAGTTTTTGGAGGTGTTGTTTTGGTTACACGTATTAATGGATTTTCAGGTATGGACGTTGATAGTATGGTTAAAAGCTTGATGACAGCCAAGAGGGCTCCATTAGATAAACTGAATCAACAAAAGCAGATTTTGAACTGGACGAGAGAAAGTTACCGTGAAGTAAACAGCAAATTATATGACTTTCGGTCGAATAAATTAATAACGCAGTATGGAGTGAATGAGGCGCTTAATTCAAACAAAGCGGTTACCACTGGCAATACTGATGCTGTGAAAGCAACAGCTTTAGCAAATGCAAGTGGTATCGATATGGAGATAAGTGTCAGTCAATTGGCAACAAAGACTACCGTACAGACTGCTGGAGCGGGCACTGGTTTTACCACTAGTTCTACACTGGCACAACTCCAGGCTCCACTTGATGCGTCAGATCCTAAATCTGATGCTGCTAAGGCAAAAGAGTACAAACTGAAGGTAAATGATAGAACTTTTACATTTACAGGAGCAACAAATATATCGACTGTCATCGCAACAATTAATGCTGATACCAAGGCAAATGTTGCTGCTACTTTTGATGAGATAACAGGTAAGCTTACTATAGCCTCCAAGAAGAGTGGACTGGATGGTTTAGTTACACTCGGTAGTGGAGCTAACGATACTTCATTACTCATTCTCTTTAACAAGAAGGATGAAGTTGATTTATGGGAATCGACTCCAGGGGATAATGCCAAAGTAAATATTAACGGAACTGATATGACACCAAGCAGTAATACCTTTACAGTCAATGGAATACAGTTGACACTAATTTCTAAAACTAACTTAGGTGGATCAGATGTAAAAACCAAAATTACTACGCAGATTGATACTGATAAAACTATGGAAACAATTAAAGGATTCATTTCGGATTATAATACGTTGCTTACTTCGTTAACATCAAAAATTGGTGAGGTCAAATATCGTGATTTTACTCCTCTGACAGATGAACAGAAGAAAGAAATGAAAGATGACGATATTACTGCTTGGACTGAGAAGGCTAAGAGTGGGCTTTTAAAAAATGACGATATTTTAAGTAACCTGACTTCTTCAATGCGCTCAATAATATCTGAAAAATTAGGTGGATTAAGCAGTATAGGGGTTACTACTGGATTATATTATGAGGGTGGAAAGTTAGTTCTTAATGAGACTAAACTGAAAGAAGCAATTACGGCCAATCCGCAAAAAATAATAGATATATTTCAAGGGTCAACTTCAGATCCTAACGCAGGTTTATTCGATAAACTTGCTGACAAAGTTACAATAGCTTTAAATAAATTATCAGAAAGAGCTGGTACTGATAAATTCTCAGCTAGTACTACTAGTTCGTTCAAAGCAGAAAGCGTTATGGGAAAAAAGCTCGTAGAATATAACTCTAGGATCAATACCATGTTAACAATGTTGGAAAATACTGAGACTCGTTACTATAAGCAATTTTCAGCAATGGAAACAGCTATGAATAAGCTTCAGTCGCAGTCATCCAGTCTTTTCTCCACTTCTAGTTAAGAATATTTTATAAATAGAGGGTGACACTTTTGCTTACATCTCCTTATGATAAATACAGACAGTCCTCTGTTCAGACCTCAACACCTGCGCAGTTGGTTATTATGCTCTACGATGGGGCTATTCGTTTCGTGAGAACAGCAATGGATGGGTTAGTAAAGAAAGATTACGAGAAAACAAATCTTAATCTTGGGAAAGCTCAAACGATCATAAGTGAACTGATGTCTACCTTGGATCATTCATTTGACGTATCCAAGAACTTATTTTTACTTTATGAATATACTAATTATCTTCTAATAGAAGCCAATATTTACAAATCCATGGAAAAAGCCGAAGAGGCCTTGGGTTATCTTATTGATCTCCGCGAAACCTGGCTGCAGGCGTCTAAGCTTGCCGCAACTCAGACTCAGACTGAGATTGCTAATGGATGAACTAATCCGTAGTCTGGACCTGCTTACCCGTGGGATGATGAGCAGGCTTCAGGAAGCAACATACGAGGAGCTTGTAGTATTTGTAGAGGAGCGGCAGAAACTTGTCGATTCCATTGCAGAAAAAGTCGCAATTTATTCTTCGTCGGCTGCACAAAAACAAGAAATCAATCGGATCCTAGGATACGATAATGAGCTGCTGGACCGGATGAATACTCTTCGTCAGGAAGCCCAGAACTTTCTGCAGAAACGCGGCCAAGCCAAGATGCAGCGTAACGCATACGAGGCAGGTTACACCCCCGACAGCATTCTAATGGACCGAAAAAAATAATAGATTCCAGATGTTTCAGCTGGGGAGCGGGCGGGTATTTAAATAGCGTCTGCTCCTTTTTTTGTATCTTGTATCACAGAATCTGCCTTTTTTATGAGAGATTTAAGGATGGTAAAATATTGCAAGTAAACATTTACTATTCCAATTGACAATAGAGAAGCAGCGGTGGTATAGTCGATTTGTGAGCAAGACTCACGTTCATCTGATGACGAAGGGAATGTTTAGTCAATGGAAGGTAAAGTAAAATGGTTTAACGCAGAAAAAGGTTATGGTTTCATCGAAACTGCCGATGGTGGCGACGTATTCGTACACTTCTCCGCGATTCAAACTGACGGTTTCAAGACATTGGACGAAGGCCAATCCGTAGAGTTCGATATCGTTGAAGGCGCACGCGGACCACAAGCAGCTAACGTCATCAAATTATAATCATCCGGCGAAGCCGACCTACATATATGGTAGATGGTTAGCAATTGAGACAACGCTAGCGTTAGACCTTGGGGATACTTCCCTGGGGTCTTTTTTATAATATAAGACTTCATCTGCGTTGCGTAATAAAGTATCCTTCTATTTCACGCTGAAACAGTACCGTCCTTATTAAGGATGGTACTGTTGTTTCTGCTTGCGTTCACCTAACAAATAACACGCAACATAAGGCGGAAAAGACACATCATTAGACACTTTGTAAAGTTTTATTTCAAGAATCCGTTAATTCCCTCCAAAATATGGGTAATGAGAGACGTTGGGCTTTTTGTTGCCTAGATAGCACCTCATTATTAGCTTAGGCGTATGCTTCCGAAAAGAACCTAGATAAGAAGACATGCAGTGAAGCCTATGCCCATCAAACACTCAGGAGGATGAACAAAAGAATGAAGAAAACATGGCGTGGCCTTATGGCCGGATTACTTGGTATTTCGATGTTGCTCGGATCATTAGGCAGTGTGTCAGCTGCGGCTACCCCCAAAGACATTCAAGGTCACTGGGCGCAGAAGCAATTGCAGAGCTGGCTGGATAAAGGATACCTGGGCGGTTATCCTGACGGAACGGTGAAGCCGAACAAGGCTATTACCCGCGGCGAGTATGTGGCACTGATCAATCGCCTGTTCGGGTTCACCGAAACGGCTTCCATTAGCTTCACGGATGTCAAAAGCACAAATTGGGTTTACAGCGAAGTAGCCAAAGCCGTAAAGGCCGGTTACATCGGCGGGTATGAGAATAATACCTTCCGTGCCAACAATCCGCTTACCCGGCAGGAAGCGGCTGTCATTGCAGCCAAAGTCCTGAAGCTGAGTACAAGCTCTACTACACTTAAGTTCAAGGACAGTGCCCAAGTGGCAGCCTGGGCCAAAGGTGCGGTTGTAGCAGCAGCAGACAAGAAGATTATTAATGGTTATCCGGACGGAACCTTCGGACCGAAGAAATCACTTACACGGGCTGAAGCGGTCGGAATCATTAGTAACTCTGTTGTCTATAAACCGTCAGGCACTGGTGGAGTGACACCTACACCTGCCCCTACGGCAACGCCTGCTCCTACAGCAACACCTGTGCCAAGCACCAGCCCAACAGCAACCCCGGTTACCGGTGGTAGTGGTGGCGGCACTGGCGGTGGTGGCGGCAGCGTTACCTTACCTTCTGTAAGCAACGTGACCTACGGTCATGTGGGTTCGGTTACTGCAGATGTATATGTTACGCCTTCGGTAACAGGGGCAGTATACTATGTAGTTGCTCCTTACAGCATGAATGTAACAGCACCAACTACAGCGCAAATGAAAGACGGATTGACTAGTGCAGGAACAGCAGGCGTTCACTCTGGCACAATCGCAACAACTGCTAATACAACCGTTGCGTTCTCTGTATATGGTCTGAGTGCAGGTACTGAATATACCGTATATGTCGCTCTGGCTGATAATTCAGGCAATTGGTCTGGCGTAACACCGCTTCGATTGAAAACAGCAGCAAGCAGCACCACATCGCTTACACAGGTTGGAGTGACTAGCATTGGAACGGTGACTGCCGATGTATATGCTAAATACGGCCAGACTGGCGAACTCGCTACACCGCTGAAATATGTTGTGGTTAAAGCAACCGAAGCTGATCCGAGCGCAGCGCAAATTGCTGCCGGGCAGGATAGTGCTGGCATTGTCTTAACGGGAACTTTTGCGGGTCCGAATTCTACAGTATCTCCAGGTGTCAAGCATACCTTTACGCTGAGCGGACTGACTTCCAACACAGCCTATAAAGTCTTTTTCATCGCTGGTTCTAATGGTAACTTCTCCCCAGTAGAGATTTTGCGCATCCAGACCAAATAAGTAAGACAAATAAATCAGACGCTACTGTCTGCAATATGCAATATGTCAGCAATCATTCATAATCTAGACTTCAAAGTGAGATAATACTGTAGCTGTAATGGTCCGGCCAGGGCGAGTTCATGCGCTAGCCGGGCCTGTTTATTGTTTAGGGCAAGGCTATGACATCTTTTGTTAGCTAAATGTAAAGGCTGTCATGATTTGTTTTTTACTTAGCTCTGACAATTTGCTATAATGAAAAGGTAAACAAAGGAGGAGTGCCCATGCAATTCAGCATTCGAGGTCAACAAATTGAAGTGACCGACGCTTTGAGAGACTATGTTGATAAGAAGCTCAGCAGACTTGAGAAGTATTTCGATGCACCCCCTACCTCAGAAGGATATGTGACGCTTGGCGTCGTTCGCGGCCTTCATACGGTGGAAGTTACAATCCCTCTGGCAGGTGTGACGCTTCGTGCGGAAGACCGCAGCGATGATATGTATGCATCCATCGATGCCGTAGTGGACAAGCTGGAACGTCAGATCCGCAAGCACAAGACCAAACTTAACCGCAAGTTCCGCCAGGAAGGCAGCTTGAAGACCTTGTTCGTAGAAGGTTCGGCCAGTGCCGTAGCTGTTGAGGATCAGGAACAGGATTATGATGATCTTGAGGTTGTGCGGAACAAACGCTTCACCTTGAAGCCTATGGATGTGGAAGAAGCGATTCTGCAAATGAACATGATTGGACATACTTTCTTCGTGTTCTCCAACATCGACACTTCTGAAGTTAGCGTTGTTTACAAACGCGATGACGGCAAGTATGGTTTGATCGAACAGAACTAACCTGCTAACCGGAAATTGCTGGTATAAGGAAGGGCTTCCGTTTCAGCCTGACGTGGACAATTAGACGAGCCCCTATTCGCTTGAAGCGAATAGGGCTCTTGTGCGTATATACAGAAGGTAGAGTTAAGAATACCTGCATCTGTTCCTATGAAAAGGCATTATGCAGAATAAGGTTGCGGCAGCTTGTATTGCGGCTTCTCTTACAAACTGTTACAATTTATGAAGCAGCGGAATCGAAATCATATATGGCCCTTTCAATTTGTTGAGGATGGGCTCGGTTCCACCATCTGTGTTGCATGAAAGGGGTTAACCATGCTAGGACTTGTTAAAAAAATATTTGGCGACGTTAATGAACGTGATGTCAAACGTCTCATGAAGACGGTCGAAGTAATTAATGGTTTGGAGCCGGATTTCGTATCGCTTACGGATGAAGAGCTGCAGGCTAAGACAGTAGAGTTCCGTGCCCGTCTTGAGAAGGGTGAAACCTTGGAAGAGATTCTTCCCGAGGCATTTGCAACCGTACGCGAAGCTTCCAAACGGACGCTGGGCATGCGGCATTTTGACGTTCAGTTAGTTGGGGGTATGGCGCTGCATGAAGGCCGGATCTCCGAAATGAAGACCGGCGAAGGCAAGACGCTGGTAGGTACACTGCCGGTATATCTGAATGCACTCTTGGGCAAAGGCGTGCATGTCGTAACCGTAAATGATTATCTGGCTCAGCGCGACAGCGCACAAATGGGGCAAATCTATAACTTTCTGGGCATGACGGTTGGGGTCAACCTCAACGGCATGGACCATAATGATAAACAAGCAGCATATGCCTGCGATATTACGTATGGCACGAATAATGAGTTTGGTTTTGACTATCTGCGTGACAACATGGTGCTCTATAAGGAACAGATGGTACAGCGTCCGCTGTATTTCTGTATTATTGACGAAGTCGATTCCATCCTCATCGATGAAGCCCGTACACCTCTGATCATTTCCGGACAAGCTGAGAAATCGACAGAGCTGTATTATGCAGCAGACCGTTTCGTGAAGAAGCTGACTGCTGAAGAAGACTACACTGTTGATATTAAGGTGAAGTCTGTTGCCTTAACCGAGAAGGGCGTTGCTGTAGCTGAGCGTGCTTTTGGCATAGAGAATCTGTATGATCACAGTCACGTTACGCTGAACCATCATATCGTACAAGCGCTGAAGGCGAATGCAATTATGCGCCGCGATGTAGACTATGTGGTTAACGAAGACGAGGTTATGATCGTCGATGAGTTCACGGGACGTCTGATGCAGGGCCGCCGTTACAGCGACGGGCTGCACCAGGCTATCGAAGCTAAGGAAGAGATTGAAGTCCAGAATGAGAGCATGACGCTGGCTACAATCACCTTCCAGAACTACTTCCGTATGTACCGCAAGCTCGGTGGAATGACCGGTACTGCGAAGACGGAAGAAGAGGAATTCAAGAAGATCTACGGTCTGGAAGTACTCCAGGTACCTACCAATAAACCAAATCAGCGTGTTGATATGCCTGACGTGGTGTACAAAAGCGAGAATGGCAAGTTCAACGCTGTAGTCGCTGAAATTGTGGAACGCCACAAAAAGAATCAGCCGGTGCTTGTAGGTACGGTATCGATTGAGAACTCCGAACGCGTATCTGAAATGCTGAAGCGCAAAGGTGTCAGACACCAGGTGCTGAACGCGAAGCATCATGCTGCAGAAGCTGAAATCATCTCTTTTGCCGGTCAGCCGGGAACCGTAACGATTGCTACGAATATGGCTGGACGCGGTACGGATATCGTACTGGGCGAAGGCGTGACCGATCTTGGCGGTCTGCATATTATTGGTACAGAACGTCATGAATCGCGCCGTATCGATAATCAGCTGCGCGGACGTGCCGGACGTCAGGGTGACCCGGGTTCCACGCAGTTCTACCTGTCACTTGGGGATGAACTGATGAAACGTTTCGGCGCGGACAACGTGCTGAACATGATGGACCGTCTTGGATTCGAAGAAGATCAGCCGATTGAGAGCCGTATGATTACCAAAGCGGTTGAATCTGCCCAGAAACGGGTGGAAGGCAACAACTTCGATATCCGTAAAGTCGTATTGCAATATGATGACGTGATGAATCAGCAGCGTGAGATTATCTACAAACAGCGCCGGGAAATTCTCGAGTCTGACAATATCAAAGACATTGTAGTGGAAATGATCAAACCGGTCGTTGACCGTATTGTGAATGCCCACTGCAGTGACGATATCCCGGAAAACTGGGAGCTGCAGGAAGTCGCGGATTATGTGAACAGCAAATTGCTGGAGGAAGATTCCCTGACCCGTGATGATCTATGGGGCAAAGAAGTAGAAGAAATCATCGAATTCATCTTTGGCCGTGTACTGGAGAAATATGCAGCACGTGAAGAACGTCTCGGCGCTGAGCTGGTGCGTGAATTCGAGAAGGTTATTGTACTTCGTTCCGTAGACAGCAAATGGATGGATCATATCGATGCCATGGATCAGCTTCGTCAAGGGATTCACCTCCGTGCTTACGGCGGTACCGATCCGCTTCGCGAATATCAGTTCGAAGGCTTCGAAATGTTCAATGCCATGACGGCGAACATTCAGGAAGAAGTGGCGACCTACATTATGAAGGCCCACATCGAGGCGAATCAGGAGCGTCAGTCGGTAGTGGAAGAAGATAAGATCTCCACGAACGCTGAGCCTGCTGAGAAACGTCCGGTGCATGTGGAATCTACAGTCGGCCGTAATGATCCATGCCCTTGCGGCAGCGGCAAGAAATATAAGAACTGTCACGGTCAGGCGTAAGAGAAGTAATTCACTTGTCTGGTTGTATAATAATTTCCCGCTGAAACGGTGCCATTTATGAAAAGTGGCAAAAATGTTTCTGTTTGATCAAGGTGAAATAATGAGCAGTCATCGCGCTGCGAATACCTTTCACCGTAATGCACCTCGAGTTTTGTTCACTGTCACTTAGGTTATAATGACAATAAAAGCGGCTGGGCCCGGGGGACTCCCCGTTTGCGGCCCGGCCGCTTTTTTGGGCTTTGAGGCCTTTGACGTGCATGAGCGAAGCAGACGAAATGTTTCTTAGAACCTAGCTAAGGCGAGAGTAACGGAGGGGAAGTTTGGAACTGTAGGAGCGGTAGCGTCCGCCTTTGTGTCCGGATTTACTCCGCTATGCGGTATAATCAAATAAATCTGGGCACAACAGCGGCCGGAAGTCCAAACATTCCCCGCAGTTACGAGCAACACCGTGCGGACCGGTTGTAAGAGGCGGGTAGTCAGCGGCGAGAATAGACGTTAATGCCGGTAAGTCCAAACCCAGCGGCCGGCGCAATATTTTATTTTGAAAGGTGATGTGATCCAAGTGATCGATCCTAATGTGAAGCAGGACCTGCGTGAAATAGGCAAGAAACTAACCAATCTTAGGGGGTCACTTTGACTTAGACCTTAAGCTGGAGATTATAGCGAACTTTGAAGAGAAGATGGCAGCGCCCGGGTTCTGGGATGAGCCGGAGAAGGCGCAAAGCGTTATTGGCGAGATGAACGCCGTGAAGTCGGTGGTCGATCAATACGATAAGCTGCAGCAGGATTATGACGATGCGGCGATGATGGCGGAGCTGGCGGATGAAGAAGGCGATGACGCGCTTGCGTCTGAGATTGCCGGAACGATCCGCGGTGTAAGCAGCAGGGTAGATGAGTTCGAGCTGCAGCTGCTGCTCAATCAGCCGTACGATAAGCTGAACGCGATCCTGGAGCTGCATCCCGGTGCGGGCGGAACAGAATCCCAGGACTGGGGCCAGATGCTGCTGCGCATGTATACACGCTGGGCGGAGAAGCGGGGCTTCAAGGTAGACGTGCTTGATTATTTGCCGGGTGATGAGGCGGGCATCAAGAGTGTAACGCTGCTGATTAAGGGCTACAATGTATATGGCTACCTGAAGGCAGAGAAGGGTGTACACCGTCTGGTGCGCATTTCGCCTTTTGACTCCTCGGGCAGACGGCATACCTCCTTCGTATCCTGCGATGTGGTACCGGAGATTGCGGACGATGTGGAAGTAGATATTCGTACAGAGGATCTTAAGATTGATACGTACCGGGCCAGCGGCGCGGGCGGTCAGCATATCAATACTACGGACTCAGCGGTGCGGATTACCCACTTGCCAACCGGAGTCGTGGTAACTTGCCAGAATGAACGTTCGCAGATCAAGAACCGGGAACAAGCGATGAAGATGCTGCGTTCCAAGCTCTATGAGCGCAAAATCCAGGAGCAGCAGGCGCATCTCGATGAGATCCGCGGCGAACAATCGGAGATTGCCTGGGGCAGCCAGATTCGTTCCTATGTGTTCCACCCCTACAGCATGGTGAAAGATCACCGCACTTCTGTAGAAACGGGCAACGTCGGAGCGGTGATGGACGGCGACCTGGATGGCTTCATTGACGGCTACCTGCGCAGTCAGATTAAGACGGAAACTGAATAAGGGCATGGATATTCCTACGCGTCTTCGGAGGTGTAGGGATTTTTTTCTGAAAAGAATAACAAGGACAGTAAGATCACATCTAAGGAGCAGGGCATCCATGCAAAAAATCAATTCACGCAACAAACCTCCGCTCATCCCGCTAAACGGGCCGCTGCGTCATACAGTGGATATTGCGCTCATTCTGATCGGCTCGCTGATTACGGGGCTGGCGTTCAACCTGTTCTTCCTCCCGAACCAGATTGCTTCCGGCGGGGTATCGGGGTTATCCGTGCTTGCCGAGGCCTGGTTTGGGGCGGAGCCGGCTTTTACCCAGTGGGCGCTTAATATTCCGCTCTTTATTCTCGGGGTCATATTCCTTGGTAAACAGTACGGCATCCGCTCGCTGCTGGGGAGCTTTGTGCTGCCGCTGTTTATCTTCCTGACGAAAGACGGACCGGTGCCGACTACGAATCCGCTGCTTGCCTCTATATATGGAGGAATTGGTGTGGGTCTGGGGCTTGGCCTGGTCTTCCGCGGGCGCGGATCTACGGGCGGACTGACCATACTCGCGCAGATTATTCAAAAGCTTACCGGCTTCAGCTTCTCGCTGTCCGTCGTGCTGCTGGATGGTACGGTGATTACGCTGGCTGCTTTTGTGCTGGGTATGGAGCAGGCAATGTATGCACTGATCGGGCTGTTCGTGACGGGCAAGGTAATCAATGCGCTGGAGGTAGGTTTCAGCACCACGAAGGTGGCGTATATCATCTCCGATCAGACGGAGGATATCTCGCAGGCGATTCTGAATGATCTGGACCGCGGGCTGACCAAGCTGAATGCGCAAGGCGGTTACACTGGAGACAATCGTACTGTCCTGATGGCCGTGGTAGGCCAGAATGAAATTACGAGACTCAAGGCGATCGTCCGCTCTGTAGATCCGAGTGCATTTGTAATTATTACGGAGGCCCATGAAGTGCTGGGCGAAGGTTTCAAAAGAGAAGCGTAGACTCCCTTTAGGGGAGCTCTGCGCTTTTCTTTTGATAAAAGGCATGGCCATTTCCAGTGGGAATATCGGAATAAAGTTAACGTTACATGTTGTATTTATATTAATTCGGTCGTATAATAATACATATTTGCAGAACGGTTATTCACAGGTAATAATGATATAAAGCAGAAACGGGAAGCGGGGATGACAATGACAGGCAAGCTGAGAGCGGCGATTGTCGGATCAACGGGATATGGGGGCGTGGAGCTGATCAGGCTGCTGCAGGGCCACCCTGATATAGAGATTACTTCAGTAATATCTTCTTCGAGCGCCGGTGTGCCGATTGAGGAAGGCTTCCCTCATTTAACAGGGATTGTGCAGCGTAATCTGGATGGTGTGGATGCGGCAGAGATTGCCGGCAGGGCGGATGTCGTATTCACAGCTACGCCTTCGGGAGTGAGCGCGAAGCTGGTGCCTCAGCTGCTCGAAGCCGGACTCAAGGTCGTTGACCTGTCCGGGGATTTCCGGTTGAAGGACGGCGCGGAGTATGAGCAGTGGTATAAGCATCCCGCTCCTCCGGAAGCTTATCTGCAGCAGGCGGTATACGGGTTATGCGAGGTATACGGCGAGCGTGCGGCCGGTGTGGATTTCATCTCTAATCCCGGCTGTTATCCCACAGCTACGCTGCTCGGACTGGTTCCGGCACTTGAGGCAGGCTGGATCAAACCGGACAGCATCATTATTGATGCGAAATCCGGGGTGTCCGGGGCAGGACGGGGAACGAGCCTGATGGTTCATTTTGCCGAGATCAATGAGAACTTCAAAGCCTACAAAATTAACAAACATCAGCACATCCCGGAAATTGAGCAGGTGCTTACGGATATCGCGGGGGAAAAAGTAACGGTAACGTTCACTACGCATCTTGTGCCGATGACCCGGGGAATTATGAGCACGATGTATGCCGGGCTGACCGGAGAACACAGCGAGCAGGAGCTCGTGGAATTATACCGTAAGTATTATGCAGGCAGACCGTATGTGCGGGTGCGCGAGCCCGGAGTGGTTCCGGCGACGAAGGAAGTCAGCGGATCGAACTATTGCGACATCGGCTTCGCCACAGACGCACGTACCGGACGGGTCACCATTGTGTCGGTCATCGACAATATCGTTAAAGGCGCTGCAGGACAGGCGATTCAGAACCTGAATTTGATGATGGGATGGGAGGAAACCCGCGGTCTTGGCTACATACCAGTGTATCCATAAAGTGCAGCGGTCAAACTATAACATGAGCGAGAACAAACTATATACCGTCGTGGAAGGCGGAAGTATTACTACACCTAAGGGCTTCACTTCAGGAGGGCTGCATTGCGGTCTCAAAAAAACCGAACGTAACGACCTCGGAGCTATCCTCTGCGAGGTTCCGGCGACGGCTGCTGCGGTTTTTACCACGAATGTGTTTCAGGCGGCTCCGCTGAAGGTGACACGGGAGAGTCTGGCGAATGGCACGCTGCAGGCGGTAATTGTGAACAGCGGGAATGCCAATGCCTGCACAGGTGATCAGGGTGAAGCGGATGCGTATGAGATGCGCGCTGCGGCTGCCCGTTATTTGGGCGTGAACGAGCTGGATGTTGCGGTAGCCTCGACCGGGGTAATCGGGGAGCTGCTAAAGATGAACTGTGTGCGCAGCGGCATTGCCGGACTGCCGGAGAAGCTGGATGGCGGCGCTGCGGGTGCAGAGGAGTTCAGCCAGGCGATTCTTACAACGGATCTGGTCAAAAAAGAAAGCTGCGTCAAGCTAACGGTTGGCGGTACAGAGGTATCGATTGCGGGTGCGGCCAAGGGTTCAGGTATGATTCATCCTAATATGGCGACGATGCTTGGCTTTATGACTACAGATGCTGTCATTGATGCTGAGGATCTGCTTAGCTTGCTGCGCAGTGCAACCAACTCTACTTTTAATATGATTACAGTAGATGGAGATACTAGCACAAATGATATGCTGGTCACTATGGCGAGCGGCCTGGCGGGAAATGAGAAGCTGACGCGTCTGCATCCGGATTGGGAGGCTTTTGCCGCGGCGTTCACACATGTGTGCCGGAGTCTGGCGATGGCGATTGCCCGTGACGGGGAAGGTGCCACGAAGCTGATCGAAGTGCAGGTGAATGGTGCAGTGCATGATGAAGGTGCTGCTGCGATTGCCAAGACTGTAGTCGGATCAAGCCTGGTGAAGTCAGCGATCTTCGGAGCGGATGCCAACTGGGGAAGGATTATCGCTGCTGTAGGCCGCGCGGGAGTGCCGGTATCGCCGGAACGGGTAGATATTAAGCTGGGAGATATAGAGGTGCTGCGGGCGTCGCGTCCGGTGGCTTTTGACGAAGAGAAGGCGCTGCATTATTTGCAAAAAAGTGACACGGTGCTGATTACAGTAACGTTATCAGACGGAAGCGGAAGTGCCACAGCCTGGGGCTGCGACCTCACTTACGATTATGTGCGCATTAATGCCGCATACCGCACCTGATCTGCGCTGGTTGGCGGCGGGCAGCGGCCGGAAGTCCAAATATTCACCGTAGTGACGACTGAGCTTTAAGTTAGTATCTTAAGTTCAGCTTATATAGGGAGGTAACTGAGAGATGACGTTTGAACCTATAGAGAAGCAGCCGGGCAGTGGCCTGTTCGTGATGAAATGCGGCGGGAGTACGCTGGCTGCGCTGCCGGATTCGTTCTTTGAGGATTTGGGTGAGCTGCAGCGAAGCGGGGTTCAGCCTGTCATTGTTCATGGCGGCGGTCCGGCGATCTCGGGGAATCTGGAGAAGCTTGGGATTGAGAGCAGCTTCGTGAACGGTCTGCGGGTGACGACGGAAGAAGTGCTCGATGTGGTAGAGATGACGCTGGCTGGAAGCATTAATAAGGCGATTGTCCGCCGGATTCAAGCCACCGGCGGGCAGGCGCTCGGATTATCCGGAGTTGACGGCAACCTGATTATGGCGCGTCCGGTTGCGAACAGCGATGTATTGGGCATGGTGGGAGAAGTGACCGAGGTCAGAGCGGAGATTGTGACGGGTATCCTCGCGATGGGTTACATCCCGGTAATCGCCCCTATTGGTGTGGATGGTGGCGGTCAGCGTTACAATATTAATGCGGATACAGCTGCCGGAGCGGTGGCATCTTTTGTGGAATCGCCTACGATGATCGTGGTTACGGATGTGCCGGGAATTATGCGTGTGCTGGACGGAGAGAAGGTTGTGCTCCCGTCTGTGACGGTGGCGCAGATTGAGGAACTGATTGCGGATGGTGAAATCTACGGCGGAATGATTCCTAAAGTGCGTGCTGCGATGGACTGCATTCAGGGCAAGGTGTCCGAGGTTGTCATTGTCGACGGCAAAGAGCCGAATGTGCTCAGCCGGGTGCTGCAGGGCGAAGAGCTGGGGACGCGGATTGTCCGATAATTATGCAGTTAGCAGCTTAGCTGCCGGAGTGGTATAGGGAGTGCAAGGTTGATCTGATTGGCATCTGGCAGATGGGGATCTGGTGTAGTGGAGAGTAAATTAGAAGCGCTGACGGTAATCCGGCAGCAGCATGGTGGGAGAGTGACTGAGAATGAGTGAGCTTACACAGGCAGATAAGGATTCTTTGACGGGGGCGCCGCAGGAACGTTCTGTGGAAACGAAGGAACAGGGGGCCGCTGCTGCTCCTGCCAAGCTGAGTGCGGTATTCCCGTCGTACGCCAGATATGATATTAGTCTGGTCAAGGGTAAGGGCAGCTGGGTGTGGGATGATCAGGGGAACAAATACCTGGATTTCATGTGTGGACTCGCTGTAACCAGCCTGGGCCATGCTCCAGAGAAGGTAGGCGCGAAGCTGAAGGAACAGATTGATACGCTGTGGCATGTCTCGAACCTGTTCCACATTCCGGGCCAGGACCGGGTTGCTGCGCTGCTTACAGACAACAGCTGTGCGGATCAGGTATTCTTCTGCAACAGCGGAGCGGAAGCGAATGAAGCAGCGATTAAGCTGGCGCGCCGGTATCACCAGAAGGTGAAGGGTGCGGACCGCTATGAAGTGATCACGTTCGAGCAGTCGTTCCACGGCCGCACGCTGGCTACACTGACAGCAACAGGGCAGGCGAAGGTAAAAGAAGGCTTCCTGCCGCTTCCGGCAGGCTTCAAGACTGTGCCTCTGCATGATCTGGAGGCACTGAAAGCTGCAATCACGGAGCATACGGCAGCGATCATGCTGGAGATGGTGCTGGCTGAGGGCGGCGTGATTGAAGTGCAGCAGGAATTCCTTGACGCTGTAGTCTCGTTATGCAAGGAACATGGACTGCTGCTGATCGTAGACGAGGTGCAGACCGGCATGGGCCGTACCGGCAAGCTGTTCGCCCATCAGCATTACGGCATTGAGCCGGATATCTTCACCTTGGCCAAAGGCGTGGCCAGCGGTTTCCCGGCCGGTGTTATGCTGGGCAAGGGTTACCTTCGTGAAGCATTCAGCCCGGGCAGTCATGCGACTACCTTCGGCGGCACACCGCTGGCCGCAGCGGTCATGGAAGCGACGATTGAGACGATGCTGGAAGACGGGCTGGCGCAGCGGGCTGCTGAGATGGGCGATTATCTGACCGGCTTGCTTAGAGAGAAACTGGCGGACACTACCTTCGTGAAGGATATCCGCGGCAAGGGCCTGCTGATCGGTATTGAATGTGCAGAGCCTGTGGCCGAGATTGTGCTGGCCGGACAGAAACGCGGATTGCTGTTCGTCCAAGCCGGACCGAATGTCGTTCGCCTGCTGCCTAATTTATACGTAACCCGCGAGGAGATCAACCAGGCGGTGGACATCCTTTCGGAACTAATTCATACTTATGCTAACAAAGGAAACGGGGAGGCAGATTCATGAGTCAGGGAACAACGGGCGTTACAGAGACTATCGCCGCACAGCTCAAGGGACGTGATCTTCTGGAGCTGAATGATTACAGCCCGGAGGAAATCACGTATTTGATTGATTTGGCGATTGAGCTGAAACGCAAAGCTAAGAACGGTGAAGTCTACCAGCCGCTGCTGGGCAAGACGATCGGTCTTATATTCGAGAAATCCTCAACTCGCACGCGCGTGTCGTTTGAAGTAGGCATGTATCAGCTGGGCGGTCATGCGCTATTCCTCAGCAAGAATGACATCCAGCTCGGCCGCGGTGAGACGGTTGGTGATACAGCGCAGGTGATGTCGCGTTATCTGGACGGTATTATGATCCGTACCTTCGGCCATGATAAAGTGGAAGAATTGGCCCGTTATGCATCCGTTCCGGTTATCAACGGCCTGAGCGATCTGGCGCATCCGTGCCAGGTGCTGGCGGATTACCAGACTGTATACGAGCACAAGGGCAAGCTGAAGGGCTTGAAGCTCGCGTATATCGGCGACGGCAACAACATGGCGCATTCCCTGCTGATCGGCGGAGCCAAGCTGGGCGTACATGTCTCGATCGCCGGACCGGAAGGTTATGAGCCAGATGCGGCTGTAGTAGCCGAGGCGCGCGAGATCGCTAAGGAGACAGGTTCGGTCATCACCGTTACCCGCAGCCCGCAGGAGGCGGTACAGGACGCTGACGTGATCTATACGGATGTATGGGCGAGCATGGGCTTCGAGGCTGAACAGCTGGCGCGTGAGGCGGCATTCAAGGACTATCAGGTCAATGAGGAACTCGTGAAGGGAGCCAAAAGCGACTATCTGTTCCTGCACTGCCTGCCGGCCCACCGTGAGGAAGAGGTCAGCACCGGTGTCATTGACGGCCCGAACTCCGTTATTTTCGATCAAGCGGAGAACCGCCTGCATGCGCAGAAGGCGCTTATGGCTGCTTTGATGGGCTAACCTAGTACAACCAGAACTGAAGAAGTAATTTAATACAACAAAGAAGCAATTGATGTATTCAGTTCCAAGTGAAATTCAGTGATAGTTGTATACTGTGCAATTAAAAACAGCGAAAAGGGAGGCTTGCCTCTTATAACTGTAGTCTGTACAACTAAATCTGCCCGAATAGGTGAAAACCGCGTACAACTGGCAGTTTAATTGTACGAAATACAACTAAATGGATAATCGGTTGAAAATCAGACGATTTAGTTGTATAAAGTACAATTAAGCTTGCATATATACCGTAACTGGTTTACTGCAAACCCTCAGCAAGCGATTTACCAAAGTAGTTTTTCACTAGTTTAAATCTAACATTGTACTAGGCCTATGTAAGTTCTGTTAGTTGTTTGAATCTTAGAGTAAAACAGGGGTAAGCCTGTTTGGATCTTATCTTATATACAAACCTATATAAGATGAACTGGATTGAAATAAGAGGGATAGAAGGATCGAAAGGGAATTTTGGAACTGTAGGAGCGGTAGCGTCCGCCTTTGTCTCCGGATATTGTCCGCTACAGCGGTATATTCAAAGATATCTGGAGACAACAGCGGCCGAAAGTCCAAATATTCTCTGCAGTGACGTCTAAAACCCGATTATGAGATTGCAGTTGATCTTATAACCTCCCCCACAACGAAAGGAAGTTGCACCCCCATGGCAAAAGAAAAAATTGTACTCGCCTATTCCGGCGGATTGGATACCTCAGTCATTCTGAAATGGCTGAAAGAAACGTATGACGCGGAGATTATTGCTTTTACAGCTGATATCGGCCAAAAGGAAGAGCTGGACGGCCTGGAGGAAAAAGCACTGGCGACCGGCGCCTCGAAAGTATACATCGATGATCTGCGCGACGAATTCGCGAATGATTTCATCTACCCGATGTTCCAGTCGGGCGCACTCTACGAAGGCCAATATCTGCTGGGCACAAGTATTGCCCGTCCGCTGATTGCTAAGCGTATGGTGGACATCGCCATCGCCGAAGGCGCAACTGCTATTGCTCACGGGGCAACCGGCAAAGGGAATGACCAGGTGCGTTTCGAATTGAACGCCGCAGCCTTGTCCCCAAGCATCAAAGTGATTGCTCCTTGGCGTCTTGAAGAGTTCCGTAACCAGTTCCCGGGGCGCGCGGAAATGATCGCTTACGCTGAAGCCAACGGTATTCCGGTACAAGCATCAGCAGCGAAGCCGTACTCGATGGACCGTAACCTGCTACATATCAGCTATGAGAGCGGCGTGCTGGAAGATCCTTGGTTTGATCCAAGCGCACCGGAGAATAAGGAAATGTTCCTGCTGTCGAATGCGCCGGAAGATGCTCCGGATGAAGCGGAATATCTGGAGCTGGACTTCCTGAAGGGCGACTGCGTAGCGCTGAACGGCGAACCGTTATCCCCGCTGCAAGTCATGGAGAAGCTGAATGAGCTCGGCGGCAAGCATGGCATTGGACGCGTCGATATGGTGGAGAACCGTTTCGTCGGCATGAAGAGCCGCGGCGTGTACGAAACACCGGGCGGAACGATCCTGTTCACCGCTCACCGCAAAATGGAGTCGATCACCATGGACCGTGAAGTCATGAACCTGCGCGACAGTTTGATCACCCGTTACAGCACGCTTGTGTATAATGGCTTCTGGTTCGCTCCTGAACGGCTTGCCTTGCAGGCTCTGGTGAAGGAAAGCCAGAAGAACGTAACCGGTACTGTACGCGTCAAGCTGTACAAGGGCAATATCATTGGGGCCGGTGTGAAGAGTCCGGTCAGCCTGTACAACCCGGATATCGCTACTATGGAAGCAGATCCTACACAGGCATATGATCAGGGAGACGCAACTGGCTTCATCCGTCTGAATGCTCTGCGCCTGAAGGTATCGGCCGGCGTAGCAGAGTCCAACAAGTAGCAGCATCTAGCCGCTTAGCGGTTTTTCAAAATATAAGAATTTATACAGCATCGCACAATATAAGCGGACAGAAGAAGGCCGTTCCTCCCATCCGGACAGGGGCGGCCCTTCTAACGTCAATCGAGGAGGAAACAACAGGTGAGCAAGCTGTGGGGCGGACGGTTTACCAAGGGAACGAACAAGCTGGTGGAGGAGTATACAGCTTCCATCGGATTCGACAAGGCACTTGCAGAAGAGGATGTGCAGGGCAGTCTGGCGCATGTCACGATGCTGGGCAAATGCGGGATTCTGCCGCAGGATGATGTGGAGACGATCAAGAACGGACTGAATAAGGTACTGGATAAGGTGCGTGCGGGAGAGATTGTGTTCTCCGTAGCCGATGAAGATATTCATATGAATATTGAAAAGAATCTGATCGAAGAGATCGGTCCGGTCGGCGGCAAGCTGCACACCGGCCGCAGCCGTAACGATCAGGTAGCGACGGATATGCATCTCTACTTGCGTAACCGTGTAGTAGAGCTGGTGGCTCTCCTGCATGAGCTTCAGGAAGCGCTGATCGCGCAAGCCAAGGACAATGTGGAGACCATTGTTCCGGGCTACACCCATCTGCAGCGCGCTCAGCCAATTCTGTTCGCGCATCATCTGCTGGCTTATGTATCCATGTTCCGCCGCGATGCGGAGCGCCTGACCGACAGCTACAAGCGGATCAACGTGCTGCCGCTGGGTGCAGGGGCGCTGGCGGGAACAACGTTCCCGATTGACCGCCACTTCGTGGCCGAGCAGCTGGGCTTCGACAGCGTCTATGAGAACAGCCTGGACGCTGTCAGCGACCGTGATTTCATTGTTGAGTTCCTGGCCAACGCAGCGCTGGTGATGACTCACCTGTCCCGGCTCAGCGAAGAGCTGGTGCTGTGGAGCAGCACGGAATTCAGCTTCGTGGAGCTGGACGATGCCTTCTGCACCGGCAGCAGCATCATGCCGCAGAAGAAGAACCCGGATGTGCCGGAGCTTGTACGCGGCAAGACAGGCCGTGTCTACGGCAACCTGATCGGGCTGCTGACCGTCCTCAAATCGCTGCCGCTGGCCTATAACAAGGATATGCAGGAAGACAAGGAAGGCATGTTCGATACTGTAGCCACCTTGACAGGAGCATTGCAGCTGTTCGCGCCGATGATCTCCACGATGAAGGTGAACAAGGCAGGGATGCGCGAAGCCGTGAATACCGATTTCTCCAACGCGACCGATATCGCTGACTTCCTGGTGGGCAAGGGTTTGCCTTTCCGCCAGGCGCATGAGGTTATAGGCAAGACCGTATTGTACTGCATCAATGAAGGCAAATTCCTGCTGGATCTTACCCTGGAGGAATTCAAACAGTTCTCGCCGCTGTTCGATGACCAGATCTACGCTGTACTGCAGCCGGAGGCTGTTGTGAACGCCCGTAACGTATACGGCGGCACAGCTACTGTTCAGGTGCAGGCAGCCATTGAACGGGCCGAGGCAGCTCTGCTGGCGGCTAACGAATGGGTTGTGCAGCATGGGGATGCTGCACAATAAGAAGCAGCTAAGCTGGCAGCGGATATAACTGAATCAACAAGTGGAAACGATACCGTCCTTTAATAAGGACGGTATCGTTTCAGCGAGAAAGATAAGGATCATTTATTGTGCAAAGCATATAAATTCTTATCTTTTCAAAAAGACTGTCCTCTACCGCATCGATAGGATGCGGGAGGACAGTCTTTTTTTGCAGAAAATGAAGTTATAATTCACATGCGTGGCGGGTACCCGCTTACAAGTCAGCGGACTTTGTTTTGCCGAGTGGCAGCCAGTTCAGTACATCACGGATCTTGGTATCCCAATATCCCCATTCATGCTCGCCCGGCCCTTCCTCGTAAGTCAGTGACAGCTTGGTCTTGGAGCAGGCCTTACGGAAAGTCTGATTGTCCTCATAGAGGAAATCCCCGGTGCCGCAGCATTGATAGAGAAGGGGCTTCGGCCCTTTGGAGCGGTCTACTTCTTTCATCAGCCACAGCAGGTCTTCAGGAGTGCCTGCAATGTCCTTGTCTCCAAAAATCTGCACATACTCCTTCGTCTTCTGCGATTTATCTTCCCAGTTCATGAAATGATGGGCCATATCCAGGGCACCGGACAGACTCGCGGCAGCGGCCCAATCTTCAGGCTTGCGCAGCCCCAGCTTCATCGCTCCATAACCGCCCATCGACAGTCCGGCTACGAAGTTATCCTCGCGTTTCGCCGACAACGGGAAGAAGGAACGGGCCAGCGCCGGCAGCTCCTCACTGATAAATGTCCAATACTGTCCGCCCGCCGCCATGTCGGTGTAGAAGCTGCGGTGGACCTGAGGCATAACAACGGCAATGCCCATCTGCGCGACATAACGCTCTATCGAGGTCCGGCGCAGCCAGATCGAATCATCATCGGACAAGCCGTGCAGCAAGTAAAGCGTAGGGTGAAGGTTCCCCCGTGACACATTACTCATTCCGATCTGTGTAGTAGTCTGCTGCGGCAGAATCACGGTCATCGAGGTGTTCAGCCCCAGCACTTCCGAATAAAACTTGCATTCGATTAAAGCCATTTGCATATCCCCTTTCAGCCCAAATAATAGCACAGCCGCTAAACGATATAAATTGTAGAAATCTCTAGATTTATTCCTTGCAAGCATTGCTGGTGCCGGAGTTGAAAGAATATAATGGAAGTAGGTAGAAAGATTCAGAGAGACGGAGAAGGGTGCAGGACTCAAGACCGATGATTGAATCCAATAGAGCATAGGGAGCGAACAGGATGTCTTGGAGAGACAAGTGGAACCGAAACCGTGAGCGGGGCAAGGAAGAGGGATTTACGCTGATTGAGGTGCTGGCAGCCATCGTGATTTTGTCGATAGTTTCTCTGGTGCTAACCTCCTACTTCACCAACGCGCTGTCCTATTCGAAATCGAACCAGAATAAGACGATCATGGTCAATCTGGCGCGTAATGCGCTCTTTTATATGGAGAAGCAGGATTTTGAGGCTATGGGCAACTATTTTGCTGTAAAAGACACAGGACCTGAACACCCAAGTATTGAAGCAGATCAGTGTGTTAATGCAACAACCTGTAGTTACAGTTCGTTTATTATTAATCCAGGGGTAATGCCTGACGTGCTGAATCCGGTAATCAATAATATCCCTTATCATGTGAAAATAACCTATCAAGTGCAACTGCATCAGGATATGCTGGCAGGGAAAACTATTGTTGATGGTGCAGAAAGCATAGATGCCCGTAAAAAGGAGATGGCCGATTACCTAATTCCTATTCAGGTAAAGGTTACCGGAGATGGTGGTCCTAATGGCCATTCAGCGAGTACCGTAGTGGAGGGTTATATTACCGATGAAAAAATACGTTGACCGGCTAAAGTCACAGCAGGGCTTCACGCTAATTGAGCTTATTGCCGCCATAACCTTATTTTCAATGATTGTGGGCATCATTTCTATGGTCACTATGTTTGGATTTCGCAGCTATCATAAAATAACAATCGAAAATTCTCTCAGAGATGAAGCGGATATTATTATGTCATCAATTATAAATGAATTATATACATTTGCCCCGGAGCGGCTGGAGAGTACGGACAATAATGACGGGATTCTCCTGAAGAAGAAATTGGTTGAGACAGATATCGACTATAAAAATATAGTCAAGATAGCTTTTACACAAGGACAGCTTGTCATTGGTGCTGAAGTAGACGGACCTACGAATGATTCCCGAACAGCAGTGAAATCGGATCTGACCGGTTCATCAATCTCCTCGGCAACATCTGACGGTAGGTCTTGTACCAAAGATGCGCCATGCGATAGCGGACTAATCGAAATAACCCTCAAATTGACGCAGAAGTATGACGGCAGGGATTACACCATGGAGATGAAGAGCAAATTTGGATTTTAGGAGGATGTAGCGGATGCCGGGAGTTAGACCGATATTGCGTCATTTGAGATCTTGGAAATGGAAGGGACTCAGCGGGCGTTTCCGGGAAGAGCGAGGTTCAGCCTTGGTGCTGGTTATGTTTATTGTACTGTTGCTTACGATTCTGGGATTAAGCGTGCTTACGGCAGCCGTTGGAGGTGCGCAGCGTACGGAGACACGGAAGAACGATGTGCAAAGTCTGCATTTGGCGGAGAAGACGCTGGATGAGGCTGTGGCATATATTACGGCAAGTTTGAATAGCAAGGTTAAAGATAGCGTAGACATGAGTCAGGCAGAAGTGGATGCTGAAATAGATATGTTTTTGAAAAGCCTAAAGGGCAGCATAGATGACCCGGATCAATCGGTTAAGTCCAGTGCATTGTTTGCCAGTACCGACCTTCAGCAGGCCGGCGGGGAGAGAGCAGTAGGTACAATTATTGATGTAGTCCCCCACACCACAAAGCAAGGAGATTCCGTAAGCTATACACTGACCCTTACCGCCCAAGCGGAAGTCAATGGAGTTATACGCAAATTAACACAGAATGTAGTGATCGATACCTATCCTGATTTTTTGAAGTATACTCTGGGTTCCGAAGGTAATCTGACTATCAATGGTTCACCTTATATTAAGGGGAATATCTACGCGGGGAATACGCTGACGATCAGTGATACTGCTCGCTACATCTACAATAACGACCGTGCATATATTTCAGAGCCTTTTGAATTAGTTGGTGAAGCGCATGTGCAGGCGTTGGACAAGCTGGTCTATATGAAAGGCAACCAGAAGTTCACGGGCAATGCTGTTTCAGAAAAAGTCATCCCTGCAGCGAATGTGAAAATCAAAAACCACCGGAGCTTTGTTGAAGTGAATGTGAAGTCCTCTTTTATTGATAAAGTTGAGGAAGCTATAGGTAGCGGGGCGAGTAGACAACGTATTCAGGAGAATATTGATAACGGGACATTGGCTGGATACCTTACAAGTAGTTATAAGGCAATTTTTGATAATCCGGGAGTGCTGCCGCCTAAACCAGATCCTGCGGATACTTCAGATGCTGGGAAGGAGCTTATTGCTAAATATGATGATATCAAGAACCGTCTGACTGCTCCCACCCGATCAGTGGTATATAAAGGAGATTTAACCCTGGATGGAACGGAACTTACTGGGATTAACTATACGAATAAAGGGGGGGACGGTAGTTCAACGGATCCACATTACTGGTATATTGTTGACGGTAATTTAACCATTGATAATGAGGGTGGTCCGAATTCCGTTAAAGTGCGCGCCAATATTTTGGTGACAGGCAAAGTGGAGATTAGAGGGGAAGTAGAGTTTGATTCCACTATTTATGTTTTGAAGGATTCCACAAAGGACATAGAAGATTTCACTACAATAGTAGAGGATGCGTCTATTAAAGGATTGAATAACAAGGAATTGGTCCTGATCTCCCAGGGGCAGATCCTAATCAATCGGTTGGCAGCCTTTGATAATAATGAACCGAAGCCACTGGCAGCATTCTTTTATACTGATTCTGATGCAAAGCTTTATGGGGTAGGCTCCATATTCTCACTCAGCGGCGGATTCTTCGCTAAGGGAGATTTAACGATTAATGCAGTTCGCGGCATAGCCACTGGTAATAATTTAGGTATTAATATACAAAGCAATAATTTGATCCGGTTTAAGGCTATCTACAATGATCAAATATTTACTGACCAGAAAGCGGGACTTCCCCGTGTCAAAGCGATAAATATCCGGGTAGAGGAACTGAAGCTGGAATAGGCATAAGGTATATAGTCAAAACAATTGATTCATCAGGGTTATACACAAACAGTTTTGTAAACAAAGAGAAACGGATGCCGTTCCCGGAGGGAGTGCATCCGTTTCTCTTTGTTTGCGTTTATCTAATAGCGGTCTTCATTGGTTACAGTGACCTGAATGGTATCCGTAATACTGGAATTCTCTTTAGAAGTAACGGTGATTTGGGCAGTGCCTTTAGTTTTACCTGTTATGACTCCTTCCCCGGTGAGCTTTACCACAGCTGGATCACTAGTGCTCCATAACAGCTTCCCTTCTACATCCTTAATGGTCATAGTTGTAGGGAACACACCAAGATCATTTCTGAACAGGTCATGTTCAGTACCTAATTTGATACTCAATGTATCTGGCAGGGAAAGATCAGTTAATCCGCTGCCCACAGTGACGTTCCATATAGCTTCGACCGGATGGTCAGCCGGCGCTCCGATTAAGGAAGCTTTGATAACCACCGGATGGTCAGTAGCCGTGATCTTTAGACCTTTAAGTTCAATAATGCTAGTGTTTGGTTTGTCAATCTTTTCTACATATTCACCGCCTTTGTCTAACAGTTCCCATTTGTAATCGGCAGGGTCCGCATCCTCTGGCAGTTCTACCTTAATGGTTAATTCAATCTTCTCATCAACATGTACTGAGTTTGGTCCCCAAATGGCAATCTCACGAACGGGATTAGTGAAGGTTACCTTATACTCCTTCGGAGCTGTTCCGTCTGGATAAGCATCAGTTATGGCGACTACCATTAGGGTAACCTCGCCGGATTTATCAGCTGCTAATGTAGCATGATCCTTAAGCGTGCCGCTTGCATCCTCGCTGAGCTTAGCTCCTGCTGCATTATCGTCTCCTTCTTTAATACTCCACTTATATTCTTTAACGTTATCATTTGCAGTATTATAACTGGCTACGTATTCGGCGGAAGTGTTTATCAGCACCGTTTTGGGGCCACTGATATTGAGTTCTGGTGTCATTACTTCAACATCAGCACTATCCGTCACTGTTTTGCCGCTGATATCTGTTACTGTAAGCTTAATCTCGGCTGTTCCTTCAGCAATCCCCCTGACTATACCAGTGTCGGAGATTGTTGCAATCCCCGGATTAAGAGATTCCCATTTGAAGGTTGTAGTTTCTTTATTGATATCGACCGGAAGATAAGTAGCGAGAGGGTCCATGTTCAGGCTGGTGTTAATACTGATTCTCGCTGGAACCAAAGTGACGCACATTACTTTGACAATGGAATCAAAGCTTAGAGTGTCAAATTTCATTGTTACTCTTGGCAGCACCGGTGCTGGTATTGGTGTAGGTGTGGCTACTACGACTGGTGGCAATGTACCATCGAATAATCCGGAATTGAGAGTACCTCCATTGTTAGTGTGGAGCTCCTTCGCGATAAGAGTGCCATATATATTCCCGCTATCAAATTGTACATTGGCTAATGGGGCAAGAATAGTAGCTTTCACTGCTACATCTCTAATGCTTAGTATTTTTGCTTCCGGGAAATTTAAAACAATATGATTATTTTGGATATTGGTTAAGTCAAAACCGCCGCGAATTGAGATGTTTTCGCCATAGACGTTAATAATTACCGTCGAGTTTTGCGGTGCATTAATTTTTACATTATTTAAGAGCACATCGTTGGAACTGCCAGGTTTTACATCGAATATATTTAAGTCTGAATGCGAACCAACAAAACTAAGATTATCAACACTGCCATTGGAAGCTAGTGAGGCCAGAGTTTTTGATTGGAGTTGTAGATATTCCCCAGTTTCATTGAAATTTATTATTTTTCCAGGAGTTACTTTGGTAGCAGTATTGTTCTGGCTTACTTGGGAAGTTCCGCCGTAAACTACATCGCCTGTGATTGAAGCACCGTTTGATGAATCAAATATGAAATTTCCACCAACAATCAACGCATTACTTCCTACGCCATTTGGTCTGTTTAGTCTATAGCTAGAGAATTGTGCATTGCCGCCGACAGCCATCCGACCATTTGTTTGGGCACTATTAATACTGGTATCACCCAGAATAAAGGCAACAAATTCATTGCTAATACTATTTATCGTGTTATAAATTTTAGTAGAATCTGTTAGAACCGGAGTAGTTGCAGCAGTCTGCATTGAATGCAAATCCTCAAAGCTCAAAATAGAGTTATCCAACTGGTAATGAGCAACTTTCTCAGTAGGTACTGCCTTGACGGTGAAGGTGATACCTTCAGCTAAATCAGGTACATAAGTCAGACCATCTGCTGACAAATGATACGTGAGTTTACCAAGATTCTTGGTAAGTGTGTAGCCTGATGCGGGGGTGCCGCTCTGAGTAAGGCCTAGAGACGATAAATTGCTGAATTCTAACTTTGATGGGAATACCTCGGAATACTGGATATCTGAGATCTCCAGATTCTGAACACCTTGATCTCCTTGCTCCACAGCGCTGGCTGGGATGCTGTTAGGTTTCACATTATACGTAATAATTGATGGCTCACCTTTCTCCACTGTTTTGGGAGATAAGGAACGGCTGATAGTCAAATTAGATTCTACCTTCTGTACATCAATGGTGATAGTCTCGGTTGCAAGAGCTCCTTGTTTGTCTTTGGCAGTAATCTCAATCTTCAGCGTGCCATCCTCATGTAACGGGTTATTGAAGGTATGAGAAAATGTTGCACCTGATTTGACCGTCGTCTCCTTCATGGTATCTACCGATACGTAGGTGCCCTTTTCTTTGTCAATTAGCTTACTTATGTTAATGGACGTTAAGAGATCCTTGTCCTTGAGATCAAGGTCAGTAGCCGCATAACTTACAGTGAGCTTATCCTGATATGAAGGCTTGGTACTCTTGTCCTGCGGTGTATAAATATTAATCTTCGGAGCGTGATTGGCGCCGGTGAACGCACGGTACATGGTATTGACGAACAACATCTGTTCCCAATCCGGGAAGCCTTTACTTGTATGTCCCGTACCGGAGAAGGTAATATTACCGACAGAATAAGTATAGAAATGATTGTAGCTATCATCTGTATCCCGCTCTGAACCTGATATGTTGTACCAGGGAATTACATCTGCACGCTCGAGATTCAGCGGAAAGAACTGGTCATGAGTAGTGGCAACAGTGTATCTGCCCGAATCATTACCTGCTTTGGTTAGATTGAATGGGTACTGGGTCAAAAGTCCTTGGTTGACCGGAACAACTTTAGTAGAAGTATTTACAGCATTGCCGCCCAGATATGTCCGGGGCAGCGTCTGTCCTACCATATCGTGGAAATAAGAACTCCAGTAGTTATAGTTCTTGACTCCGTTTGTTGTACTTTCCGGATAAGGATCAAGCTCCGTAGTACTCGTGATATAATCAACCTCCCGGAAAATGGTATCATGCGTCAGCATCAGGCTTTGCTTTGTTTCTTCAGCGAAGGCTTTGACTGCATCGGCTGATGCTTTGGACAACATCGGTGTGGTAGCCCTGTCATACATGTCTAGGAAACCGAACACGACCATATCAAAGTTCCCGTTCAGTCCTGAGGTTTTATCAGTGGTACTAGCATTTTCGGCGATGTAATTATTAAACCAGGTCATATCGTGCGGTGTGATTATCAGTTTATAGTAGTCGGGATTATTTAAGTAAGCTGCTTTCATGTTTTTGTTAGTGGTGCTTAGCAAATCACTTTCTGTCTTGCCGGCAGGCATAATCTGTAGAACCTTAATCTCCGGCTTAACGCCCTTATAGAGGATATTTCCTGTGTCAAAGTCTTTAAGTCCACTCAGTGTGCTGATTTCAATCCTCCAATACAGCGGCCCTGAGAAGGTAGAGGGAAGAGTATAGCTTAAAGTATCTGAGGGTGAGGTGATTTCTTTACTGACAACTACATTGTCTTCTGTGACAGGCAAAGAAGAATCCACATTAATATATAATTTGATCCGAACTTGAGTTAAGTCTGGGATATTATCAAGCCTGATGGAGAAGTCCAGTTTATCTCCGGATTCAAACACCTCAGTAGGATTCTCGCTGTAATTAGCGGGCTTGCTGGTAAGGGTCAATCTGGGCCTCTGTTTAAGAGTCCCCATTTTAGACCAGTTACCAGCCTTTACCTCAGTTGTAAAAGTGTCGAGTGCAGCCTTGTCCTTCAGAAAAGTAATATTGGTGCGAGTTGCAGTGCGGTAAGGATTAAATGTTTCATACAGGACACCTTGTGTGTCTTTGGTATTTTGCTGGGTAAAGGTTTCTTCACGAAGAATAACATTCAAGCCTTTACTAATGTAGTAATCGGTGATCTCTTTAGCTTTGAGTTTGGTAATGTCGTTTTCGACAGAAGTGGTCTTATGAGCTGCAATACGCTCATCAGGGGTAGAGGACCCCGTGCTGTTAACTTTCTTTTTGTTGAATGCCCCTTTACCGATATAGACAGCATCGTATTTGCCGTCCCAGTTATCACGCAGGGATACGAAGCGCTTCATAGTCATTGTATCAATCTTGACGTTGGCTAATCCCTGAAGACCATCGAGTTCACTCTTGGGGTATTTATCATTGGCATCCAGTGCCAAGCTTGCAGTGCTGGTTGGATCAGTGATCTCAAGAATACGGATGGTATACGAACTGTCTACTACTGCATTGACTGAAAGAACAAAAGAATGGACAAACAAAGCAATTAATATAGCCGCAAATGTACCCCCTGAAACTAGAAACCATGTTCTCCGCCGGAATGATTTCATCTAGCATCTCCCCCGTAAAGATATTAATAATCGATTGGTAGATTTATCGAAACTTTCGCTAAAATTGACCAAGTATTGGAAATCCTAATTGTAAAAATAACGGTTATATGCTATATATCATTCTAGGACAATTTACCTCTATAGGCAATCATAATATATGAAAAATTTACCTCAAATTTAAGTAATTAGAACTAGAAAACCATTGAAATTCCGGGAAAATGATTTCTGTAACACGCAAAGGACTACATATACGAAATCGGTATGAGTTTCCAGAAGGTTAGCAGCTTTGGATCCTTTTATTGCTAAATTATGTAAGTTTCTAACCAGTAAGAAAAATTAAACGGGTGAGAGCTGGAGATGAGTAACTTTGCCAATCATAAAAAAAAGACTGGGAGACTTGCTGGTAGATAACGGCATTATCTCGCAGGAGCAGTTGACCGAGGCTCTAGCCGAACAGCGCAAAACCAAACGCAAGCTTGGTGATCTGCTGATCTCGCAGGGTTATATTACCGAGCAGCAGCTAATTGAAGTATTGGAATTCCAGCTTGGCATACCTCATGTAAGCTTGTTCAAATATCAGATTGACCCGGCCATTACGCAGATTATTCCGGAGAGTATGGCCAAACGATATCAGGTGCTCCCGTTCATGAAGGAAGGCGGCAAGCTGATGGTGGCTATGGCTGATCCGTTGGACTATTTCGCCATTGAGGATTTGCGGATGAGTACAGGGTTCAGAATCGAACCTGCGATTTCCACCCGGGATGAGCTGCAGCGGGCGATTGCCCGGCATTACGGCATGCGTGATTCTATGAGCCAGATGATGGTTGAACTGCCCACCCAGGAAGAAATTGAAGAGACGGAGATTACCGATGAAGATTCGCCTATAGTCCGGTTGGTCAATCAGATGATTCAGCAGGCAGTGGCCTTGCGGGCATCCGATATCCATGTAGACCCGGGTGAGAATAACCTTTCTATCCGTTACCGGATTGACGGCACGCTGCGTACGGAACGTGTAATTCCCAAACAGATGCAGGGCTTTATTACAGCCAGGCTGAAGATCATGGCGAAGCTGAACATTGCGGAGCGCAGGCTTCCGCAGGACGGGCGTATCAAGATGCAATTTGATTACAAAATGGTTGATATCCGCGTATCTTCACTGCCGACAATGCACGGGGAGAAAATTGTACTCCGGCTGCTGGATCTCAGCACAGGCGTGAAATCAGTGGACAGTCTTGGCTTCAGTGAGTCGAATGCTGCTGTTTTTAGAGAAATGATTGCCAGACCATACGGGATTTTGTTGATTACTGGCCCAACAGGGAGCGGCAAAACGACAACCTTGTACTCGGCGCTGAACCAATTAAATGTGGAGAGCACAAATATTATAACGGTTGAAGATCCGGTAGAGTATCAGCTCGAAGGAGTCAATCAAGTGCATGTCAATGCTGCTGTTGGCCTTACCTTCGCAGCAGGGTTGCGTTCGATTCTCCGGCAGGACCCTAATATCGTAATGGTAGGGGAGATTCGAGATACTGAAACGGCAGAAATTGCAGTCAGAGCATCGTTAACCGGTCATCTTGTCCTTTCGACGCTCCATACCAATGATGCTATCAGTACTATATCGCGCCTTAGAGATATGGGCGTTGAGCCTTATCTGATTGCATCTTCCCTGATTGGGGTAGTAGCCCAGCGGCTGGTGCGTAAAATCTGCCCGGACTGCAAAGAAAAGTACAAGCCGTCTGAGCAGGAAGCGATCATGCTGCGAAAATATAATCTGCCAACAGACAGTCTCCATCGCGGACGGGGCTGCGGCAGTTGTAGCACTACAGGTTACCGTGGACGTATTGCCATTCACGAGGTGTTAACTATCGATGACCATATGCGGCAATTGATTACGGATCTGGCATCCGTCGATGAACTGAAAGCTGCCGCGCGCGAACGCGGGCTTGTGCAGCTAATGGAGGATGGCTTCCTCAAGGTTACACATGGAACCACGACGCTCCAAGAGGTTCTGCGGGAAACGGTATCGCAGTAAACAAGTCTTAATTAAGCTGACAAAACGTTGAGGAGGATAGCCAGTGCCGACATTCACGAGAGACATTATACAACTGCTTCATATGGCCTATACCTCCAAGGCTTCCGACTTGCATATCTCTGTAGGTTCAGCGCCGGTAATACGCATTGATGGAACCCTGTATCCGGTTGAAGGGGAACAGGTCACAGCCGGGGAATCACTGGCAATGGCAGAGGTGCTTATGGAGGAGCAGCATAACAGTATTTTTAATGAGACCGGTGAGATTGATTTCTCCTACCCGCTTGATAATGGAGTGCGTTACAGAGTAAATGTGTACCGTCAGCGGAGTGGAGTAAGCATCGCAGCCCGGTCTATTCCCGCTGATATTCCGTCGCTGGAGCAGTTATCCCTGCCTCCGATTCTGGCATCTCTGGTAAAGAAGCCGCAAGGTCTTATCCTGGTGACAGGCCCTACGGGCAGCGGCAAATCCTCAACGCTGGCGGCGATGATTCATTCCATCAACCAGTCCGAGAGCAAGCATATTGTGACCCTGGAGGATCCTATAGAATTCTTGCATAGTCATGGCAAATGCCTGGTGGATCAAAGAGAAGTGGGTAGCGACACGAACAGCTTCGCCAGCGGTCTCCGGGCAGCATTAAGGCAGGATCCGGATGTCATTCTGGTGGGGGAAATGCGTGATTTGGAGACGATCTCGTCAGCCGTTACTGCTGCTGAGACTGGACACTTAGTATTAGCAACACTCCATACGACAGATGCGCCGCAGACGATTGACCGGATTATCGACGCTTTTCCAGGCCATCAGCAGAATCAGATCCGTTCCCAGCTGGCTTCGGTGATGTTGGCTGTAATCAGCCAGCGCTTATTCCCTAGAGCTTCGGGCCGCGGGAGGTTATGTGCAACAGAGATTCTGGTGAATACGCCGGCGGTTGCCAACCTGATCCGGACGGAGAAGACGCATCAACTGAAGAATGTCATGCAGACAAGTAAGGCGCTAGGTATGCACACATTCGAGATGAACATCCGTGAATATCTTGCGGGAGGGCTTATACACCCTGCGGCGGCCAAAGCGTATATGAGTGAGGTGAATGGCTGATGGCATTATTCGAATATCAGGTCAAAACAGCGGCGGGCAGGCCGATCAAAGGTAAGCTTACCGCTACGGATAAGCCGGCAGCCATGGATGAGCTCCGCAAGCGCGGTCTGACGGTGTTCTCGCTGGTGGAACGTAAAACCTCCATTCTGCAAATGGATATTTATATAGGCAATCCGGTTAAAACTATTCACTTTATCATTTACTGCCGCCAGTTCGCTACACTTATGCGTGCCGGAGTATCCATTGTAGACGCTACGCGTATCCTGGCAGAGCAGACGGATAGTAAACCGCTACGTAAGGCATTGCAGGATGTTGGTTCAAGCCTGCTGCGGGGGATTCCCTTCTCCCAGGCAGTTCAGGATCACAAGCGGATCTTTCCACCGCTGTTTGTCAGTATGATACGCGCCGGTGAGGAATCGGGAAATATGGAAGGGACATTGGAGCGGTTGGCGATATTTTTTGAGAAGCAGCATACAACAACCGAGAAAATAAAATCTGCACTGACTTACCCGATTACTGTCGGCGTGATGGCAATAGGAGCAGTGATTTACCTGTTATGGGCAATTGTGCCGCAGTTTGTCACCATGTTTGAGTCTTTTGATGCCGAGCTTCCGGCGATTACCAAGATGGTATTGGCACTCAGCAAAAGTATTCAGGGGCAATGGTATTTCTGGATTCTGGGGGTACTTCTCTTAGTAGTTGCCTATCAAATAACTAAACGTACCGAGAAAGGTGCCTATGCACTTGATTACGCCAAGCTGAAGATTCCGGTCTTTGGCAAGTTGAATCAGAAGGGCTCGATTGCGCAGTTTACCCGGACATTCTCTTCCCTCTACGCCAGCTCGGTGCCCATCCTCCAATCCCTGGCTATTGTAGAGGAAGTGGCAGGCAATAAGGTAATCGGGCGTTATATCCGCAGTGCAAGTGATTCCCTTAGACAGGGAAATCCGCTCTCTGAGCCGCTGAAGAAGGCATGGGTATTCCCACCGCTGGTTACACAGATGATTGCCATTGGTGAAGAGACCGGAGCGCTGGATACGATGTTATCCAAGGTCGCTGACTTCTACGAGATGGATGTAGAGAATACAGTTGACCGTCTAAAATCTCTATTAGAACCACTGTTGATTGCCTTCCTGGCGGGAGTAGTCGGGGTGATCGTAGCAGCTATCATGCTTCCGATGTTCAGTCTGTACAGTAATATGTGAACCTTGCGGTTCCTTGCAATTATTGAGAGGGGTGACGCCGGAAAGGCGGAGCGGAAGCTGAAGCTGCTTCCGCAGGTGCTGGACGATGGAGAGAGCTGCTTCTATACCAAGAGCAATACAGCAGGAAGGTAGCAACATAGGATGAGATTTCTGTCGGAACATCACACACTACTATTATCAAGGGGGAAACGAAATGTTGGCACAGGCAATTAAGAGAAACCTTAGCAAGGAAGAGAATCAGAGAGGGTTTACGCTGATTGAGTTACTGGCGGTTATCGTTATTTTGGGGATTATTGCGGTTATTGCGATTCCGCTCATTGGTAATATCGTTACTAATTCACGTGAGGATGCAGATCTGGCCACAGCACGTCAAGTTTATGAAGCAGCAAGACTCTATGTCATTGGAGAACAAAATGGTAACTTTGTATCTAATACTTCGGTTACTCTAGAAACACTTCAAACAAATCACTATATTGAAGCCGGCTTAGTATTGCCTAGTACAAAAGTTGCACTCACCCCGGCTACAACATTGGTGAAATTTACTGCAGATGGAATATTGCAGTCTGTTACTTTAACTCCTGCCCCTGCAAAAGTTAGAAATGGTCTTTATACAGCTTCCCAAATCATTACCAAATAAATATATTTGAATTATTCGTTTATAGAAAGGAATCGGAACCATTCCGATTCCTTTTTTAAAATCCCCGAAAGGGACACTAACCCATCATGACTATTTTTATCGCAATCTATATAACTCTACTAGGCCTCACGCTCGGTTCTTTCTATAACGTAGTAGGACTACGGATACCGGCAGCAGAGTCTCTGCTGCATCCGCCATCGCAATGTCCCAAGTGCGGGACGCGGCTTACGCCACTGGATCTGATCCCGGTTCTCAGCTATCTGTTATCGCGGGGGAAGTGCCGGCATTGCGGAACTAGGGTGTCACCAATGTATCTATTTGGAGAAGCCGCAACTGGACTATTATTTCTGGTGATGTATCTGAAATTCGGCCTCACGCTTGAGGGAATTACAGGGATGCTGCTGGTCAGTCTGACGGTCATTATTACAGTCTCTGATCTGAGATATATGCTGATTCCTGACAAGGTGCTGTTATTCTTTGCGCCGGTATTTCTGGTACTGGTTCCTTTCATGGCGGAAGTTCCGCTATGGTATCATTTGCTTGGCGCTTTAAGCGGTGGAGGCGTTCTCCTCCTGCTGGCCCTGTTTGGGGGCATGGGAATGGGTGACGTCAAGCTGTTTGCACTGCTGGGCTGGATCATCGGCTGGCCAAATGTCATTGTGGCGTTTCTGATGGCTTGTGCGCTGGGCGCCGCCATCGGAGGAATTATGCAGCTGCTAGGCATTGTCCAGCGCAAACAGCCAATCCCGTTTGGCCCTTTCCTGGCTCTGGGTTCACTGCTCTCATATCTGTTCGGTCCGGACATTATCGGCGCATATCTTTCGTTTATCGGTTAGGAGGAACATCATCGGATGCTGAGATTAGGTCAACAAGCGGTCGGGATTTCCATTGAGGAATCCGCCATCCGCTGCGTCAGCTTGAAGAAGAATAAAACATGGGAAGTCCGCAAGAAGAAGGTACTTCCGCTGCATCCGGGCATGATTGTCGAGAATCAGATTGCTGACGGTGAGTCGCTGCTGGATATCCTTAAGCCCTGGGTTAAAAAACAGGGCCTTCGCGGTTCGAAGGTGTCCCTGGCTATTCCACCTGCTCAAATCATTATCCGTAAAATGAGTATTCCCAGCACTAATGAAAAACAGCTGGAGCAGCTTGTGAAGCTGGAGGTAGAAACGGGTCTGCATCTGCCTTTTGAAAATCCGGTGTATGATTACGTTACAACAAGCGTGGATGAAAATCAGAGCCATCTGCTGGTATTTGCCGCGCCGCGCAAGCCGATTCAGGATTATATCGATGTCCTGGAAGCGGCAGGTTTACGGGTGGGCAGTGTCGAGATTTCCGCTACGGCGTTAGCAAGAAGCATCATGCTGAATCAGGGCGAAGCCTTTGCAGAAACGATGCTGATCCATCTGGAGCAGTCACTGCTGGATATCTATATGTTCCGTGATGGCAATCCAGTCTTTATCCGTACGATTAATGTTGCCGATCTGCAAGCGGGTAGAGCAGAGCCGGTAGCTCCACCTATGCAGGAAGAGATCAAATTCAGGTCGGAGGCCGCCGCTACGCAAGAGAGTGTGGAAGAACATCTGTCACCTGAACAGATGCTGGAGATTACAGCTGAAATCTCGCGGATGCTGAACTTCTACCAATACAGCTTGCACGATGGCAGTACCCGTATCAGCAATGTACTGATTACTGGGACTTCAGGCATCCGCAGCCAGTTGCATGAGGAGCTTAGCCTGTCTTTATCCGAACAGGAGATTATCCCGGTAAGTCTGGATCAGTTGGAGACCAGTGCGGCTAGAAGCCAGAACCTGCAATTGAATAGCTACCGGATTGCAACCGGAGCTGCACTGGGTTCGGGTGCACAGCATATTAATCTCTTGCCCCGAGAAGATCGTGAGGCCATGTTATTTCCCTATTTGGCCATTGCACTGGTCGGAATCTGGCTGCTGGGCATAGTGGGCACCGGGATCTTTTATGCAGCGAATAAGGGGCAGATTAACGATCAGTCGGAGCAGATCCAGGGTCTGCAGGACCGGAGCGCATTGCTTCAATTGGAGCTGGCCAAAGCTAATAACGGCGGTTCAGGCAAGCTGGACCGTAAAGCGGCCGTTGAAGAGATCCTGAAGTACAAGCTGAATATTGTTTCTGTATTAAATGAGCTGGCTTCCGGGCTGCCGCAAGGGGCTTCGCTTAGCAATATTGGTTACACATACCTCACCTCCATTGATCTGACCGTCAAGATGCTCAAAATGGAGGATGCTTCCGAATATCTCGCTGAACTGCGCAAAATGTCCTTCACGGTTGACGTGAGTATTCAGAAGCTGTCTGAAGGAGATCCGTCCGGAAGTACGCAATCTCCAGCGACTCTAACGAGATTCTACACGGCAATATATCATGTGAATTTGGCGAAAAGCACGCAGCAGGATACTGATGCAGCTAACCCGGGGGAGGCGGATGAAAATGGAACAAATCAATAAATACCGCTCGCCTATTGTGCTGGGGGTTCTTGTCCTGTTCCTGCTGTTGTTCGCGTTCTTCCTTCTGGGGTTCCAGCCTACAAACAGCAGGATTGCGGAGCAGGAATCAGAGATGTCGCAGCTGGAGCAGCAAAACAGCCTCATGGAGAATAAAATAGAAGAGCTGAACCGTTCATCGGAGAATGACGATACTCAGGATGCACTTCTGGCCCAGCTTCCGCGCGGTGACGACAGCGAGCAGCTTATTCTTGATCTGCGAGCCATCGGAACAATGACCAATGCCAGACTGAAAGATATCGGGTTCACGCTGGATGATACAAATCCCATTCAGGTTATGACAGGTTCCTCCGAAGCAGTGTTCCCTTCCGTGAAGGCCCTGAAGATGACGGCCCTGGTGGAAGGAACTTATACTAATGTGCGAAGCTGGATGACTGCACTACAGCTTCTGCCCCGCATTATTAATGTGGACGCGTTCAGTTTCCAGCACTCCAGCGATTCCGGCAACATTATTTCAGCCAATATTACTTTTACGGCCTACTATGAGAAGTCTTCAGAACCTTCAGAAACTTCGGCACAAGTTGCGGCTCTGGATCAAGAGCAGCAGCCCTGAGCTTAGGCAATCATAGGTAGTGCTTTTTTACCCTATATAGTTCCATTTATTCCAGCTCTGGCCCCTATAAACAGGAGGACGGAGCTTTTTTATGCTGTTTTGGGGTTTAACCGTTTACACATGGGGTAGTATTGGGTATTTTAGCTTACGGGCTATCGTAAGTTATATAGTACTTATCGCAGCAGTTGGAGAGAAATAGTTCTTCAATTTATAAAACAGGATTACAAGGAGGCATTCAGGATGAACAAAAAAATGTTGATCGGTTCATTAGCACTATCACTGGGTCTGGTTTCTGCGGGAAGCGGAGCGCTCGCGGCTTCGCCAGCGGTGGGAATAGAGGGAGTAAGAACAGTAGCAGTGTCTGCACCAGGCAAGGAAGGTCCCGCTACGATTAATAACCTTACGGTACGGAGTGTGATTCCGTTGGTTGTCCATGCCAAAGCACTGTATACGTACGCAAGCCGGGGAGGCAACGAATACAAGCCGGAGCTATTCACCTACAAAACGCTTGAATACCGTTATCTGTCCAGTGACCTTGGCACGAAGCAGCAGCTGATGAACTATATTAAGAAAGCGTACACGCATAATGCTGCAGCTTTCTATGTACAGACACAGTTCCTGGAATATAACGGAAGAATGGCCCAGGTCCATGCGGACTTAGGCAATACACTGGATTATACGAAGGCAACAGCCCGGATGATCTCAAAAACGGCACAAGCTGCAGTGTTTGAGCTGACTGTGCCAAGTGAGGGTTCAGATGGAGTTACCGAAACCATAACGGTGAAGCTGAAGAAGGTAAGCGGCTACTGGAGAATCGACATGTCACCGGATACTCTTTTCTAGAGGGGATGGAGAACTGCACTCAGTGCAGCAGCTCCGCAGGGTGAAGAATACCGGCAATCCGGCCTTGATCGGTCACGATAATGCAGTCGTTTCTCATCGGTTCGGGACGCTGCGTGGCTTCGGCCCAGAGCAATTCAGCCGGGGTGGAGATGTCGGCCACCAGAGGTTTGCGGTTCATCAGTTGGGATACAGGTTCATGGTAGAATCTGTCCATACCCATCCGGCCTGTAGCCTTGAGGAAGAAGCGTTCGCACATGATCAGTCCCACGGGTTCATTGCTGCTGCTGCGGACGACGATGCATTTGGACTCCGGATGCTGGAACAATACCCTCAGGGCTTCGCGGCAGGTAAGGGAAGGCAGAACAGCAGGAGCTTGGCGGAGGATCGCGGACAGATCGGTGGTTGATGCTGTAGTCATAAGAATTCATCCTTTCTGAAGAGGTCTACTTCAACTGTAGCGCGCAATCGTAAATTATAATGGCTTCCCGGGTAAGCCCTATGTAAAGGATGCCATTATTTATTAAAAAGCATGCTTGGACTACAGTTTGAGTTTCCGCCTAATGTTACGCACGAACGGCTGTGCCTCCCTTTTACAAGGAGGGCACAGCCGTTTTTACTTGCAGCAGCTTATTGGCCCTTTACTCCGTCCTCCACCAGCTGTCTGCCCGGGGATTCCGGCTGCGCAGATTTGCTCATGCCGCCGCGGTTGATGGCAATGACGCGTTTCTGGGCGTAGTAGGTATCGCGCGAAAGTTTCTTCTTCTCCATGGTTTTACCGTCCACATAGCGGGTAATGTAAGTCTCTACTACATAGCCGGTTTTGCCGGCCTGCAGGACCCTTGTTCCGCCCTTCGGAAGCGAGGCATCGCTCACATACTTGTCGGTGGGAGGAAGTACCTCAACAGTGCGGGATTCTACGGAATAAGTAACGTTTCTCGGAAAAGTACCGAACAGCTTGACGGTCAGCGTGCGCCCCTGGACTGTGGATTTGATAATCAGATATTTGCCGGTATTGTTGCGAAAGCGGAAATTGATATAGCCCTCGGCAAAAGTGGCATCCTGGCCCTTGGGCAGGTAGCTGACCGGAAGAGAATGGTTGCGCCGTTCAACGATCTCAAGCCCGGAGCGCAGCGCGGCATTATACAGGGTGCTGGAGACCTGGCAGATTCCCCCGCCCGTGCCGGGCTGCAGCTTGCCGTTTACAATCACCGGGGCCTCGCGGAAGCCATATTCCGCCTGGGCCTTCTGGATCGCTTTTCCGTAATCGAAAATAGCGCCAGGCGGCAGTATAGTCCCGTTGACTGCTTTGGCGGCAGCCTCCACATTGAAGCTGCGCCCGGGTCCGCTGGCCCCGAGTGAGGTGCTGAACTGGGTGATTTTGCGCTCGATGCCTTGATCCTTGAGCGCCTGCAGTGTGACATTCGGCTGCTTGACCGTTAAGGGCACCTCCAGCAAAATGCGTTTACCCTCCAGTGCCCCGTTGCCGGCAAGCCGGGTTGGTACGGCCGCCTGCAGGGCAAGCTCCAGCGCATGCCAGTCTACCTCGAAGGAGGTGGTCCCGGGAGTATAGACGACACGGTCATCACTGGTAATCTGCCGCACCGCGTCGACAGGAACGCCGAAGGATTCTTTTTCCCAGGCCGGACTTAGGCTGTTCATGAGCTGCGAAATCTCCAGATGAATTCCGATATTCCAGTTCCCGTTCCAATTGTACCGGGCCTGTACCCGGTCCATTAGCGGACCGTCCGTCAGCGTCTTCAGGGCGCGCCGGAATTCCTGGGCTTCATAGGTTACCCCTGCCTGCTGCAGTGAGACACTCAGCCCGGTATCCCCCTTGGCCTTCAGAGTGAGCGGCGTAGCTTCCAGCGCCTGAAGTCTTGCCTCCAGTGCGGCCGTCACCTCGGTGATGTCCTGGCCGCTGATATCCCAGCCGGCAATGGCTGTTCCCTTGGGCAGGGTGGTCTGGGTGCCATATAAATGAAACCCTCCGGCAACCAGCGAGCCGGCCAGAATCAGGCCGAAACCCGCGATGAGGGCAGCGTGTACTTTTTTCATAAGCAATCTCCTTCTGTAGGGGCGGATTTGCGCCGGAAGCGGCGCGGGCCATGGACACAAGTGTTAAGGAACGCCTGGGAATGCCGAT
The DNA here is from genome assembly GCF_037963255.1 of Paenibacillus sp. FSL H8-0259. Taxonomy (NCBI): domain Bacteria; kingdom Bacillati; phylum Bacillota; class Bacilli; order Caryophanales; family Paenibacillaceae; genus Paenibacillus; species Paenibacillus sp. FSL H8-0259. The sequence goes on along the minus strand of NZ_CP150147.1, from coordinate 7,616,462 downwards.
ATATATAAGAGCTGGAGCTGGAGTAAACCTGATATTTTTATGTATATGTAAGGATTCGGTAAAACTTTCGGGTACTCAAGGGGTTAGGGATTTGTTACAATAGATACGCCTGCGATAATAATGCAGTTTATGGAAGCTTCCGCAGTTTGGTGCCCGGTGGACAAGGCCCGGCGGAATATGTCAGAATCGGGAAGTGAAAAGATGATCGAGATGCAGGATGTATGGAAGACCTATCCTAACGGAACCCATGCGCTCCAGGGGATATCTGTCAAGATCGACCGTAATGAGTTCGTGTATGTCGTCGGACCGTCCGGCGCAGGTAAATCAACGTTCATGAAATTAATTTATAGAGAAGAAACACCGACCAAAGGACAGATCTCAGTAGGCGGGTTCAATATCGGCAAGCTTAAGCCCCGCAAGATTCCTTATGTCCGCCGCAACATCGGCGTGGTGTTTCAGGATTTCCGCCTGCTGCCGAAGATGACGGCTTATGAGAATGTCGCTTTTGCCATGGAGGTTATCGAGGCGCCGAAGAAGGTTATCAAGAAACGTGTGAATGAAGTGCTCGATCTGGTGGGACTGCGCAGCAAAGCGGGACGTGAGCCCTCACAGCTCTCAGGGGGAGAGCAGCAGCGGATCGCCATTGCCAGAGCCATTGTCAACAATCCTTCCGTCATTATTGCGGACGAGCCTACAGGCAACCTGGACCCGGAGACCTCCTGGGGCATTATGCAGCTGCTGGATGAGATTAATTTTCGCGGAACAACGATCGTAATGGCTACCCACAACAGGGATATTGTCAACAAAATGCGCAAACGGGTGCTGGCTATTGAGAACGGGACGATTGTCAGAGACCAATTGAGAGGGGATTACGGTTATGAGTTTTAAAACCTTCTTGCGGCATGTGCGGGAAGGCTTCAAAAACGTATTCCGCAACGGCTGGATGTCAGTGGCCTCCATCACGTCCATCGTTGTCTCTCTCTTCGTGCTCGGAGTGTTTATATTGCTGGTGCTCAATGTCAATGAAGTAGCGGACAAAGCAGACAGCCAGGTGCAGATCAACGTGCATCTGACGCTGAATACGGACCAGAAAATGCGGGAGAAGCTGGAAAACGAAATCGGCAGTATGCCGGAAGTCAGCAAGGTGGAGTTCGTCTCCAAAGAACAGGGTCTGAAGGAATTCCGTGAAGATATGGGGCCGGATGCCGCCGAGCTCCTGGAAGGCTTCGATGAAGATAATAATCCGCTGCCGGACAAGCTACTCGTAGAGGTGATCGAGCCGACAACTGTTCCGTTTGTAGCTGAGAAGATAGAAGCGCTGAACAAGACCCATGAAGAGCAGCCGATCTACAAAGTGAATTATGGCAAAGGCTCGGTGGAGACCTTGTTTAAAGTAACTAAGGCTGTGCGCAACATCGGGTTTATTTTTGTGGCAGGTCTGGCGCTGATGTCCATGTTCCTGATCTCGAACACCATCCGCGTAACGATTCTCGCCCGCCGCAAGGAAATCGGCATCATGAAGCTCGTAGGGGCAACGAATTATTTTATCCGCTGGCCGTTCTTTATTGAAGGAGCACTCATCGGGCTGATCGGCTCGCTGGTTACTTCGGGTGCGCTGTATGTGGGCTATAGCAGTCTGGTCTCTTCGGTGCAGGGAGATCCGATGCTGGGGCTGCAGCTGATCCCATTTCAAGATATCTGGCTGCTGCTGTGCGGACTGCTGGTTGGCCTCGGAGTATTGATTGGTGTGTGGGGAAGTACCGTATCGATCCGCAAGTTCTTGAAGGTATAGCATAAATAAAATTCACATTTGAACAAAGGACGGGGAGTGCGAGTTGAAGAAGATTGTCGCCGGAATAGCCGTAATGTTGCTGGCTGTCACAATGTTCGGGCCCTCTGACGGATATGCCAAGAAAACAAGTGTTGCCGAGATTGACAAGCAGCTGAAGCAGCTGCAGCAGGAGGTCCAGGCGGCCAAAGCGGCGCAGGAGAAGGCGGCATCCCGCAATCAGGAAGCGCAGCACTATAAGAATAAGACGACGCTGAATCTCCAGTATGTGCTGGACCAGATTGACCAGGTGAAGGGCGAGATGACGACCATTTCCGGTAAAATCGCCAGTACGGAGGAGTCGCTTAATGTGACGGCAACTGAACTGGACGATGCAGAGGCACGTGTGGCTTCCCGCGAAAAACTGCTGGAATCGCGTGTCCGCCTGATGTACACGGATGGTGCAGTCTCTTATCTGGATGTGCTGCTGTCCTCCACCAGCTTCTCGGATTTCCTTGACCGGGCCGATTCCCTGAAGATGATCGTGGATCAGGATCAGGATCTGCTGGTGCAGCATAAGCTGGACAAGCAGACGGTCATCGCGAAGAAGCAGGAGCTGGAGGGGCAATACGCCCAGGCTAAGCAGTTGTATACCGATCTGGAGTCTCAGCGAAGTGTGCTGAAGGAGAAGGAAGCGGAGAAGCAGGAGCTAATCGCTTACTACGATGAAGAGATTCAAGAGGCTGAGGTGATCTCCGAAGAGCAGAATGCCAAGCTGGTGCAGCTGGCCAGCAACCGCTCTGCCCTGGAGGAGCAGAAGGACAAGCTCAAGGCTGAGGAAGCAGCACGCCGGGCAGCGGCGGCCAAAGCTGAAGCGGCACGCCGGGCGGCGGCAGCTGCAGCCAAAGCGGCCAAGGCCGCCAAGTCTGCGAGCAGCGGCGGAAGCTCCATTGCCAGCGTAGAGGAATATGCCGGCGGTGACGGGCCGTTCCTGCTGCCGGTAGGCTCGGCGCGTGTCTCCTCGCCGTATGGTGTCCGGACGCATCCGGTTACAGGTGAAGTCGGCAAAATGCATACTGGCGTAGACTTTGCGGTTCCGCAGGGTACGAATATTCATGCGGCGGATTCCGGTACTGTCCTGGTGGCGGAATGGTGGAGCGGCTACGGCTATTGCGTAATCATTGACCATGGCGGCGGGGTATGGACGCTGTACGGCCATATCCGCGAAGGCGGAATCAAAGTGAAACCGGGTGAACGGGTAGAACGCGGACAGACCATTGCCGAATCCGGTGCCACCGGACGCGTGACCGGCCCGCATCTGCATTTCGAAGTGCGGGTCGACGGCAAGACGGTTAATCCTATGCCTTATCTGTAAATTTAAGCTCTAATAAATATAATTTGATTCAGCGGCATATACTGGAAGAGATGCCGTTTCTCATGGAACGGACCCTTGCGGGTGATAAGATGGACAAGAAGGGACGGTGGGAACATCATGTTAAAGAAGAGTACCGCGGCCTTTATGATCGTCGCCGCGCTGCTGTGCGGCAGCCTGCTGACCCTGGGCGTGACCGGCTATGCGCATGTATTCGGACAAGCGGCAGGCGAGGGAATTGCGACGGTCCTGCAGACAGCCGGACTGCAAGACAAGGAATCCAAGAAGCTAGGTACCGCCCTCAGCCTGATCGAGAGCAATTATTATGAGACCGTGGACCGCGAGAAGCTGATCGACGGCGCTGTCAACGGTATGATGGAAGCACTGGGCGACCCTTATTCCAACTATATGGGCAAGGAAACGGCAGCAAGATTCGAGGAGAGTATCGAAGGCTCGTTCTCGGGCATCGGTGCTGAAGTCTCCTCGGATAACGGCAAGGTCGTTGTAGTCTCGCCGATCAAAGGTTCACCGGCTGAGAAGGCCGGCATTCAGGCCAAGGATGTAATCCTCTCCGTGAATGGCGAATCGCTGGAGGGGCTGGAGCTTAATGATGCTGTAGCCAAAATCCGCGGCCCCAAGGGAAGCGATGCAACCCTGAAGATTCAGCGTACCGGTACAGCAGAGCCGCTGGAATTCGTCATTACCCGCGATGATGTGAGACTGGAAACGGTCTACGCTACGATGGAGAAGGACAACATCGGAGTGATCGAGGTTACGCAATTCTCACAGAATACTGGGAAGCGGTTCGAGGAAGAGCTGACCAAGCTGGAAACGCAAGGCATGAAGGGACTTGTCATTGATGTCCGCAATGACCCCGGCGGTGTGTTGCCGGTCGTTATCGAAATGGCAGAGCAGTTTGTACCGGCCGGCAAAGCCATCGTGCAGGTCGAAGACAAAAACAAACAGCGCGAGGTCAGCACCTCAAAGGGCTCCAGTAAAAAGTATCCGGTAGTTGTGCTGATGAACAAAGGCAGCGCGAGCGCTTCGGAGATCATGGCTGGAGCACTGCAGCAATCTGCGGGTGCAAAGCTGATCGGTGAGGACTCGTTCGGGAAAGGCACCGTCCAGACCAGCTTTGAAGAGCAGCTGGGTGACGGCAGTCTGCTGAAGATTACGATTGCCAAGTGGCTGACACCAGACGGCACCTGGATTCACGGCAAGGGCATCAAGCCGGATATTGCGGTCGCCCAGCCGGATTACTTCTCGGTGGCGCCGATTAATAAGAGTGTAACGCTGCAATATAATATGAACAGCACGGATGTCAAAAGCGCACAGACGATGCTGGATGGTCTGGGCTATAAGCCGGGCCGTAAGGATGGATATTTCGATGCCGGTACCAAGGAAGCGGTCAAGAAATTCCAGAGCGCCGCTAAGCTGAAGTCAACAGGCGTGATTGATGCCAAGACCGCAGAAGCGCTGGAGCTGGCGCTGATCAAGGTCATTCAGGATCCGGCCAAAGACAATCAGCGGAATAAGGGAATCGAAGAGATCCGGAAGGAAATCAAGGCTACGGCGTCGAACAAGTAAGAAGGCTGATTCCAGCCTTCTTTTTTTCTACAAATAGAAGAAAGTTTATGTTGTACGCTAAAAGCTGAAGGCGATACAGAGTATTGCTGCTTCGATAACATAGACTCATTTTAGAGGACACCTAATACATTTCCACTAGTCCCGGACGAAAAGGAGTGTGACGAACGGTTTGAATGTGATGTTGGAACTGCTTGCTAGCTGGGGTACAGCGGTCATTCATCTGCTGATTCAGCCTTATTACTATATCGCTCTTATATTTATTGCACTCTATTACCGCAGGCAGGTTGCGCTGGAGCGGAAGCTCATCCATGTGAAGCTGCACAGCTGGGGCCGGGAAACATGGCGGACGGTGTGGACCGGCGGGGTTGCGGGACTTATTGTTTCCTTAGCAGCTGTAGCCTTGGGTATCTCTTTGTCCTATACGGCTGTAGCCTGCATCTGGGTGGTCAGTCTGGTATTAATGCTTTTTCGTGTGCGCTATTTATGCTTTGCGTATTCTATAGGTGTGCTGGGAATTGTACAGTTTGTTCTTTCGTTCTTTCCGGATACGCTGCAGAGCGGAGCCGCGGGAACGATTGCCGGGGCGCTGCGGGAGATGGATATCCCGGCGCTGCTGGTGCTGGCCGCGCTGCTCCATCTGGCTGAAGCGCTGCTGGCGCGCTGGCAGGGCGCCAGGCTGGCGACCCCGCTCTTCCTGGCCGGCAAGCGCGGCAAGGTGGTCGGCGGCTACCAGCTGCAGGCCTTCTGGCCGCTGCCGCTGTTTCTGCTGATTCCCCCGGGTGCGGGAATCGGTGAACTGCCCTGGCATCCGCTGCTGGGCGGGGGCCTGGGTCTGGTCTCCCTGCCGGTCATCATCGGCTTCAGCGAGATGACCCAGGGCATGCTGCCCGGACGCAAGGCGGCCCGCACTTCAGGACGGCTGCTGGTATACAGCATCGTCCTGCTCGGCTTAAGTCTGCTTGCGGACTGGTGGAGCCCGCTGACCCTGGTCGCGGCGCTAAGTGCAGTGCTCCTGCACGAAGGGTTAAGCTGGTACAGCGCTCTGGAGGAGCGCAGTATCAGTCCCGTCTTCGTGCATCCCCCGGCCGGCCGCAAGGTGCTGGCCGTGCTGCCGGGCAGCCCCGGGCAGGAGCTGGGCATCCTGCCCGGCGAGGTCCTGCTGAAGGTCAACGGGGTCCTGTTGACCGGCGCGGCGCAGCTGCATGAGGCGCTGCGCATGAACCCGGCGTTCTGCAAGCTGGAGGTGCTGAACCGCGAAGGCGAGAGCAAATACCTCCAGCGCGCGATCTACGATGGCGATCACCATCAGCTCGGCATCATTCTGGTGCCGGAGCCGGACGGAAGCGTGACCGCAGAGGCCAAGCCGTCCAGCATCTTCAGCATCATCGGGATGCAGACGGGAACCCGCCAGCGGGGGCATACGCCCGGGCGGCGGGGCCGGAAGAAGCCTGCCGCCTCTGCGGAGGCTAAGCAGAAACCTGCCGGAGTCTGACGGGGCAGCATAACTGAATGAAACCGTGAAGGCCAGTTCTCCCTGATTATCATCCAGGGAGAACTGGCCTTTTTTAGAGAAAGTTGAGAGAATACCTGCTTAATTATGCAACTTGAAGACACCATCATCCCGCAAACCCGCCAATCCAGCGAGAATCTTGTAGAAAGTACAACAATGTACGCTCAGTAGCCGCCAATCCGATGGAAATCCTGTATGAAATACAACAATATACGCCCACCACCCGCTCATCTGGTGGAAATCCTGCAAAAAATACAACAATATGCGCTCAGCACCCGCCAATCCGGCGAAAATCCTGCAAAAAGTACAACAATGCACCATTTTACCCGCCAATCCGGCAGAATTCCTGCATTACGTACAACAATATGTCCCGGTTACCCAAACCCGGCCAACCGCCAACCTATGGTTCATTCCAATCTCGTATACGCCAAATTTAATGTCCCACAGAAGTCCCCGTTCTATCTCCACCTGAAAAACCTAAAGTCTCCAGAAATCGAGACTACCCTCCTGAGGAGGAATCGCTGCCCCGCATGTACTACCGTGCTGCTCCCCGTGCCGCTCCCCATGTACTACCCGAGCCGCCACGATCCCCTACCCAAGCCCCTACCCGATCCCCTGACTCTTCAAATAGAGAATGGCGATCTGTGTCCGGTCCCGCAGCCCAAGCTTGCTGAGGATATCGGTAATATAGTTTTTGACTGTGCCTTCGCTTAAGAACAGCTTCCCGGCAATCTCTTTATTGGTAAGTCCCTCTGCAATCGAGGACACTATGGTCAGCTCTGCTTTAGTCAGCCCGTAGGATTCCAGAGCCTGCCTATGGGCGGCTTCCTGACGGACAGGCGGCTGGAGGAAGCCGGCCAGTTTGCGGGCGATATCCGGATGAATGAGCATGTTGCCCTCATGTACAGTCTTGATGCCCTGAATGATCCGGTCCGGCGGAATGTTCTTGAGCAGATAACCGCTGGCTCCGTTACGCAGTGCTTCAATGATATATTCATCATCGTCGAAGGTAGTCAGCATCAGAACGGCTACGTGCGGATAAGCTTCTTTGATCAGGCGTGTGCCTTCGACGCCACCGCAGCCCGGCATCCGGATATCCATGAGTGCGACATCAGCCCCGCCGCCTGGCGCCCCCAGCAAAGCGAGCGCTTCAAAGCCATCTCCTGCCGTTCCGGCCACCTCAATCTCAGGGTCCAGCCCAACCAGCACCTTCAAGCTCTCACGGATAAAAGAGTCGTCGTCCACGATTAATACTTTAATCATCCTATGTTTAGCTCCCTCTCACTGTAAATGGGGCTCTGCCAGCCCATAACTATTACTGAAAATCCTCTCCTTGCCTGTACACAGGCAACCGGGTAATGACTGTGAACTGCGGCACTGGCCGCAGCTCAAGGGTTCCGCCGATCAGGACGGTGCGTTCCGTCATACCGGTTAGACCCATGCCTCCGCCGCTTTGCAGTTTATGCAGGACGTCTTCTTCGGGCAGCCGGCCGTTATTTCCTGCCTCCATCATGATCTCGTGATCCCTATACGATAAGGTAATCCAGACAGAGTCCGCCTTGCCGTGCCGCAGTGCATTGGTGATGGCTTCCCGGGCGTTTTTGTAGAGCACGACCTGAATGCTCGGGTAGAGCGGATAGGGAATCCCTTGCACAGTATAGGCGGTTGCAATACCGGTATCACGGCCTACCTCCTCCAGCAGCCGGTCGAGCGCATACGCACCTTCAAGCTGCGGCGTATAGTTGATCCGCTTCAGCGCAGCCCGCATATCTTCCATACTGGCCGAGAGCTGGTCCCGGACCTGATGCATCATGCCAAGGCCAGTTTCGGGAGCAGCCGGCAGCGTATGGATGGCGGCTTCGGTCATCATTTTGACCCGGATTAGCCGGTGTCCGATATCATCATGCAGCTGGCGTGCGATCCGCACCCGTTCCTCCGCTTGCGCGGCAACCTCTACCTGCGAGGTGAACTGGAGCAGGCGCGAGCGTGCTTCCTCAAGCTCGAAATGCTTCTTGCGCAGCTCATCGTAAAGAAACAAGGTATCTGTGCGGCCGCGTCCAGTCCGGATCAGCTGTATATTCAGTGCGGCGGCCAGCAGGAAGGTAAGGTTCGTGAACGCCTGCACAGCCGGGGCAGCATCGCGGAAGGCAACATTGAGCAGCAACAGGTGAATACAGAAGAAGGCTATTGCCGTATTCTTACGCTGCAGCCAGGAGTAGGACAGTACCGCCGACAGGGCCGGAAAAATCATCAATGTGCTGTACTGGTAACACAGCCAGGCTGTGAAGATCAGCTCAATGCCCCCGGTGAGCAGAGGGAAGGGCTGCGGCAGTTTTGTGCCAAGCGTCGCGATCAGGAGCAGCAGGAGGAAATGAAGCGTGAACTGTTCATAGTCGGCGTACTCATAGACGTAGATAGATAGTACTGCAGGAATGATAATGAGACCGTAACGCAGCATATTCAGTTCTCTGGTCAATTAGGGTCATCCTTTTTTGGAATATATGAATTTATATGTCTTACTCGATAACTTATCCTTCTATCGCTTCTCAGGTATCTCCATCTTAGCATAAGAGCGCCATCGTTCAGGAGATGACTTTGGTCACCTCTGGAGGATGACCTTCTGTACCTTCGGCGGCGCCTTCACTGCGCTACAATGAGAATACGAGAACTAAGGGAACAGGAGCGATGGCAAATGGCACTTGCGGTATTAACCGATGTGGTGAAAAGGTATGACAGCAAACTGATCGTGGACCATGTGAATTTCAGTCTGCAGGAAGGTGAAATATTCGGTCTGCTCGGCCCTAATGGTGCCGGGAAAAGCACAACAATCAGCATGATCTGCGGTCTGCTTAAGGCGGACAGCGGCGAGATTATGATCGATGGCCTGTCCGTAAGGGAGAAGCCGCTGGAGGTTAAGAAGCGTATAGGGCTTGTCCCTCAAGAGCTGGCTTTATACGAGAATATGTCGGCGGCAGAGAATGTAAGCTTCTTCGGGAAGCTGTATGGCCTGCGCGGGAAGCTGCTGAAGGAACGGATCCAGGAAGCGCTCGAATTCACAGGTCTTAGCGACCGGGCCAGGGATAAGCCGTCCACCTTCTCGGGAGGGATGAAACGGCGCCTCAATATCGCCTGTGCCATCATGCACCGGCCGCGGCTGATCATTATGGATGAGCCGACCGTTGGCATTGATCCGCAGTCCCGCAATCACATTCTGGAATCAGTCAAAACACTGAATAAGCTGGGCTCAACGATTATCTATACCAGCCACTATATGGAGGAGGTAGCAGCGGTCTGTGACCGGGTGGCAATTATGGATAAAGGTCATATTATTGCCTGCGGCACGGAAAGCGAGCTGCGGGAACGGGTAGCCCATGAGGAGAAAATCGTAGTTAAGGCGGCGAATATCACTCAAGCTCTAATTAACGAGCTTCGTCAGCATCCACGGATTAGCCGGGTGGAGGTTGTGCAGGATGCTGTGGAGATGTATCTGCCTTCTTCACAAAATGAGCTGCAGGACATTCTGTTTATTTTCGCCAAGCATGAAGGGGTAATTGCCTCCCTTAACATTGAAGAGCCGGATCTGGAGACGTTGTTCCTCAGTCTGACCGGACGGACATTACGGGATTAGAGGGGGGACAGCGAGATGAATACCTGGACCATTATGAACTATGAACTGCGCAGATTGTTCCGCTCACGTTCGATGCTGCTTAATATGTTTCTGCTCCCGCTGGTGCTGATCTTTCTGCTGGGGGCTTCGCTCTCCGGGGTGGTGGGTGTGAAAGAAGCCGATGAGATCGACCCAGTACGGGTAGCTGTTGTGAATGCCGCAGGCGGAGAAGCAGGGACCTCTGCTATGATAACTGCTTTTCTGGAGGCACCGGAAGTGAAGGATCTCATCATCGCCCACAAGCCAGAGAGCCGGGAGGCGGCAGAAAGCGGGCTTCGTACAGGCAAATACGCCTATGCGGTCATTGTCCCTTCCGGCTTCGATGAAGAGGTACAGCGCGGAGAACACGCCCGGCTGGAGTTTATTCTCGGCAAGGATCATACCGATAATCTGGTGGCGGGAACGGCTTTTGACAATTTTCTTAGTACGATCAATTACAAGCAATCGGCAGCGGTAGCGCTTGGGCCGGAAGCACTTGCAGTTCCTCCGGTAACGGCAGAGGCAGGGGCAGTGGTGATGGGTGATCTGAATAACGGGGGTAAAACCTATACAGCCTCCCAGTTCTACGCGGCTTCCATGCTGATGATGTTTCTTCTGTACACCGGGCTGACGGTAACGGGCTCTCTCTTCAGTGATAAAGAGAACCATACGCTTTTTCGGATCAATTCGATGCCGGTCAAGGGCTCCCAGCTGTTTATCGGCAAAATGCTGGGGGTAGGCCTGGTCAGCATCCTTCAGTGTCTGGCGATCATTGTGCTGTCAGACCGGCTGTTCGGTGTATACTGGGGCAACCGGCCGGGACTTCTATTGTTGTTCTGCCTGTTGATGATCATCGCGTCCATGACGTTCTCCATTGTCATCTGCCTGTTCAGCAAAACTTCGGCCAGTGCAACGAATGTTATTAATGTTCTCGCCGTAGTGATGACCTTCGTCAGCGGGGGGATGGCTCCGCTTCCTGATTCCTGGGTGAACAGCATCGGTGCATTCACAGTCAACCATTGGGCACAGCAGGCGATTATCCGCATGATGCTCCATTCCGGTCTGAAGCAGATTCTGCCGAACTTATGGGTGATGTGTCTGATTTGTGCAGTTCTGCTGTGTGTAATGACTGTCTCATACCGGAAGGTGGGCTACCATGAATAAAATAATAACCATTGCCTGGAATATGATCCGCCGAAGCCTGGGCTCTGTCAAAGGGGTGCTGATATTTATTCTGCTGCCCAGTGTTGTGGTTGCAGGAATCATTTCGCTCACTGGGGGCGTTGGCGATGGTCCGGCGACCATATTGTACGCCAATATGGATAAGGGTGCTGCCGGAAAGCATCTGCTCTCCGAACTGGAGCAGACCGGCGATTACAAGTTTGAGCAGCGCAGGGATGAGGCGGCATTGAAGGAAGCGGCGATCGGGCAGGAGGGGGCGGCAGGGATATGGATTCCAGAGGGGTATTCAGCCGCCCTGATTGCCGGGCAGGAGCCGAAGATTAGCATCTATGAGCTTCGCGCGAGCGAGAGCTCCATTATCGTCAAGATGAAGGTCAATGCGATTGCCGGAAACATGGCTGAAGCTGCGCATGCCGTTGCTGCACTCAGCGGAGGCGCGGCAGCAGATCAGCAGGCGCAGTTCGCTGCTGTACTGAAGCAGGCGGAGCAGCATCATGTGGGAAGCATTCGTACGGATTATGATTTATACCCCCGGGAGACGCTGGGTGTGATTACCGGTCTGACGCTCATGTTCCTGATGACACTGGTGACAAGCTCCGTGTCCCTGATCAACGATGACCGCCGGGGGCGCACGATGATGCGGATGTTCAGCGCCCCGGTCCGCTCTTACGAAATTGCCCTCGGCAATTTCCTAGGCAGCTTTCTCGTAGGGATTATTCAGATCATCGTGGTGCTCTCGCTTGGGAGATGGGTGCTACGCTACGATTATGAGATGCCGATGTTTCTCTACTTCCTGGTTCTGGCCGCATTCATGCTGGTATCCATGGGCATCGCCAGCACCGTAGCGGGACTGATCCGTAATCCGCGCAATGCCGGCATGCTCAATTCGCTGATCCTTATACCCACCTGTATGCTGGGCGGCTGCTTCTGGCCGATCTCGATCATGCCGGATTATATGCAGAAGCTAGCTAATTTCACACCGCAGAAATGGGCCATCCAGGCGGTAGATATCGCCGCAACGGGCGGAGGCTGGAACGAGCTGTGGCTGCCTTTTGCCATTCTGGGCCTGATGGCGGCAGTCCTGCTGACGATTGGCTCCACCATACTGCGTCCGAATGAAGCGGGAATCAGTGGCTGAGCTTTAACATGCGTCGTGGTTTATAGCCATGTGTTTTTAGGAGGAGCCCGTCACCAAGGGTTCCTCTTTGTCTTTTTTAGGGACCCAATACAGAGTAAAGGGAGTAGAATGCAACATGGAATTCATCTTATATTTGCTGCTGATTCTGTTATTCACCAAACTGGCAGGGGAACTGTCCGTGCAGCTGGGGCAGCCTGGTGTTCTTCGCCGCCGCTGTCCTTGCAGGCTGGCTGGTTGTACCCCGGGTGATGCGCTGGCTTGCTCCGCTGCGGGTGACCGAAGCGACGATCACGGCAGCGCTGGTGATTCTGTTCGGATATGCTTATTTCGCTGAAATGATGGGGATGGCAGGCATTATCGGCGCGTTTGCCGCCGGGATTGCCAGTGCACAAACCTCCTTCAAGCATGTGGTGGAGTCCAAAGTAGAGCCGATTGCGTACTCGCTGTATGTGCCGGTCTTTTTTGTCAGCAGCGGTCTCAGTGTCAGCTTTGAGGGCCTCGGCAGCCAGATCGGATTCATGGTGGTGTTGTCGCTGGTCGCCATTCTGGCCAAGCTGCTTGGCGGCGGAATAGGCGCACGCCTTACCGGCTTCAATACCCGCTCGTCACTGGTGATTGGTACAGGAATGATCTCCAGAGGCGAGGTCGCCCTGGTCATTGCGGCCACGGGACTTGAGAGCGGGCTGCTGCGGAAGCAATATTTCACCGGTGTTATCATTGCCGTAATTATCACCACATTGGTGACACCGCCGCTGCTTAAGGTGGTGTTCCGGGAAGAAGAGATACAGGGGGTATGAATCCGGGTTAAGAGCAGCAGAGCAACTTGTCCATATTCTTTTTAAATAGATCTCTCGTTTCCAGGCTGTCCTCAACAGAACGGCCTTTGAATGATCAACTAAGCAAATCCCGCCAGTGAAATTAAACTGGTGGGATATTTTAATGCTTCAGGACTAAAAGCATAACATTATGCTCTATTAGATGATGATATCCATCAGTTCCCAGGCTGCTTCTACCGTGGGCAGCTCAATCGATCGCTTGGTGCCAAAATCCAACCGATAGCCATCCTCCATTTCATACTGCAAAATAAAGTAGCCCTTATGCTCCTCGATCTCCGTATAGGGATCCAGAGTAGCCAAGGTAAAGTAACTGACCGCAGCATCAGAATAGACTCGGCCACAGTCAGAGGTTGAATACCCTACTTTTTTTCTGGCTCTGGAACCTTTTCTTTATTTCTAATGGATTCTATAGCTTGTGTTAGCCCTTTTAAAGAGGCGTCCAAATTATCTAATTTTTCGCCAACAGTTTGTAATACATAGCGAATCAGAATAAAGCAAAGCGTCACGGGAAAACCGACATTAGTTACTAGCGATATTAAATCTGCAACTTGCATCAGTGCTACTCCTTTCTCTTTTATCTTTACCAATAGGGAAAAGAATTGCCACGTTCTACAACTTAGATGTAAAATATAATTAATAGAAACATATGTTCTTATTTAAGTTGTTAAATTAATCCCAAATTTCCCTATATATAGACACATTCAGTGAGGTGATATCTCGAATGGGAAAAGACACATCAATTTACGAGCGCTACAAAACCGAAATTTACCGAATAGGTTGGAGATTACAGTACAGAGCCAAAAAGATCAGAAGCCGAGAATGTTCTATTGACGACCATAATCCTAGCACACCTGACTTTACAGTAGTATCTGATGAAAAATTAATAGTTCAGCAGTTGTTTGCCACTTTAACCCCGCAAGAAAGATCACTACTGATAAAAATATATTTTCAGAACCTATCTGAAGCTGAAATTGCAAAACAATATCATATCAGTCAACAGGCGGTGAACAAATGGAAAAGAAAGATGATACAGAAATTATCTCAGACGATGAGATGATGAATTTATTGCACGCTGCCAAGAAAAGAGACAAGGAAGCCACTTTAAAACTGGTAGATCTATATAAGGAAGATATACAAAGAATAAGTCGATATATTTATTTACCGACTGAAGATGTAGTCTCTATGATTATCGTTGAGTTTCTAGAAATTTTATATAAATAAGCATTTTTCATAATTCATATTTTGATTCAAAGTCATAGTTAGGCCACAGTGGAAATTAATTGTAAACCACTCATAAGCTACGTATTAACCTTAAGAGGACCACTTCAAATGAAGCGGTCCTTTATTTCAGAAGAAGTCGAAAGAAAATAAGGTTGTAGACTGCCACAATAGGTTCGATCGTTGTGGAGAATTTATCTGTATGCAAATAGTGATGGGTAATTTCCTTAGTGTGAAGGTGGTGTATATAAGATTGGTGGCACTGCGTGGAAACCTATCTTAAATGCTTTCTTATTAAGGATATAAAATCCTTATTATGCAAAATCAACACCATTGATTTTGATGTCGGTATATTTTTTATTTTTTGGAATAAAGTGATATGATGGTTTTAGTATATATTTGCAGAGGAGGACAACATTGTGAAATGGGTGGGTTTAGGCTGTAAATTCATCTAAGTCTTGGCATACAAAGCAACGATCCTGCAAGGAGCATGTAGCAGTTGTCGACCTCTTAAGAGGCAGAACGAGAAATCTTAGGACTGTACTGTCGTGACAATATAGGGCAATCCGTCAGGTGTCGATATCCAAAGTGCGATCACAGGGAATATTTCAAGGTCCGGTTTTTCCGCCACCGGATTGACAGAAAACAAGGGAGGCCTAATATTTTTATGCGTAGTCGAAAGGTTCATTTAGCATTAAGAATTATATTTGCTGCCATTCTTATTTTCCTCTTATTCCAAAGTTATGGTAACACTCTTCGAATTTTGTTAAGTTCCGAAACAACCTTAGGAAATGTGGTTACCGTTCTACCTAAAAAGGATATAACAACAATTACTTTTCTTGCTAAAAATGACATAAAAAACGAAATCAAACTTACAGACGATGATATTCTTAGCGATATGATTAATCGACTTTCAAACTTGGAAGTCAAGGAAAAGATAAAAGGTGATCATAATTCAACAGATCAGTTTGACTCGATATGGTTAGATGTTCAGGGAACCCTAAAAATTATTCTGAATGTCTCAGAAGATAGGAATGAACTGCTTGTAATTGATCTTAACGATGAGAAAAAAATCAACCGTTGGTATTCTATCATTAACAAAGAGGATATTAATAATTTAGTAAGCACCATAATGGAAAAGAAAATAAATTGATAATTAAAAAAACCCATGTCATTTTCATGCCTGGTCGGGATTACCCCCCTAACGTGAGACAAATCAAAACACCTTCAAGAGAATGAAACCATGTCGTAAGATATGGAGATAACCTTGAAGGTGTTTTTGCGTTGGCAAATGAGTTAGCTACAGTAGAAATTATGATGGAATCCATTGAGATGAAAGAAATGAACCGGAGTTACAGTGCGGGAGGTCATGGAGCAGTTAGGCATCCGAAATGTGACTTCACTAAAGGTATGGATGAAGTGGTATCGAAAAGGTAAAATTCACCCCTGTAGCTGTAGGTAAGCAGTATAGTTAGGTCCGTAACACTCTTCAGAGTACGGAAAAATTGTGGCTTACAGTATAGCAGATAAGCAAGACACTTCCTTGGTTTTGGATACGTTAAACCAACTTCCAAAGCAGGAAACGGTGTTACTCCATAGTAACCAGGGCAGTGTCTACACCTCCTTTGTGTACAAGAGGCCGTCAAAGGAAAAGGCATTACCATGAGCATATCCCACAAGGGAGCGCCTGCTGATAATGCTCCCATTGAATCGTTTCATTCCAACGCTAAAGTCTAAAAACATTCTATCTCGAAGGGTTAACCTGCAAAACGCCTGCAATCGTTAAACAGACCGTTCGAGACTACAGTATCTATTACACCTAAATTCGAATTCAAACGAAGCTAAAAGCCAGTCGCCGATTAAATTCCGACGACTGGCTGCTTAGACTTGTAAGGTGTTTCGATCCCAGTCTCATTTACAGGCGGCAGTCTCATAATACCAAACAAGGCTTTTATTAGTTAGCATTGATCCAACCCGAAGGTGTATGAAGACGAGTAATTGTCCCATAGCCCGAAACAAATCTCCAGTTATCGGCACTATTGTTATAAGTGTATTCTAAAAATGGAAGCTGAACTTCAATTTGATCATATTGTGCGCTACTGTTTATAGCAGTGTTTACTGTTGCAAGAAATGAGAGTCCTTTATTTGCCATGAATTCGGCAGATGCTTTTTCATCTGGGAACAATGAAGAAAATACGGCGACAATTCCAGATGCAAGACTGGGTATAGTTTTCTTAAATATCAGAAGAGACAAAACTGAAGTAACTGCAGACACAGCAGAAATGAAATTAGAACTATTTGGTACCTTGATACCATGCTGAATAATAGCATTTTGTTCAGTAAGCGCTTGGGACACTTGAGATTTGGTCATCACAACAACCTGCGTATACTCATTTGTATAAACGGACATTTAAATTCCTCCTGTTTTGTATTTAGCCTAGCAGGGCGTTCTCGGCTAAACACTTCATTTAGTTAAGGTAAGAAAAGTGCCCTTTACTTTCCTCCTCACCTATTAGGGAGATTTTGAATATCACTTAACAACCAAGGTAGAAACATTAAATAATTTATGTGTTGAAACTTCTGTATTTTCGTCGTCTTCTCTATACAGAAGAAGAGAAGATTTGATCGCATTCTACCGTTTCTTACGGCAAAAAAACTCGTTATCTTCTATAAAATGAAAAAATGAGCGATTCAATAATGCAGCAAATGTTCGACGATTTTATTCAACAACTAGATCAGACAGGAATAGCCGATTGGACGATTGCAAATTACAAGGCAACTGCTTCCCTGGTTGCTAGGGACATTAGTAAAATGAGAGAAGAGTTACTTTTAAAACTTTTTTCAGCAAAAGGGATATTAGTAGAATCAGTTAAAGCCGCTGCCCACAGTTCCCTTGCTTTTTTATTGTGCTCCTTCGGTACGGGCGATGAGATTTCCTTAAGTCTGCTTATCGTCAAAAACTGCTGTTCTTCGCCGTTACCGTCCTCGCCGGCTGGCTGTACCCCGGGTTATGTGATGGAGTCCAAAGTAGAGCCAATTGCGTACTCGCTGTATGTGCCGGTCTTTTTTGTCAGCATCGGTCTCAGTGTCAGCTTTGAGGGCCTCGGCAGCCAGATCGGATTCATGGTGGTGTTGTCGCTGGTCGCCATTCTGGCCAAGCTGCTTGGCGGCGGAATAGGCGCACGCCTTACCGGCTTCAATACCCACTCGTCACTGGTGATTGGTACAGGAATGGTCTCCAGAGGCGAGGTCGCCCTGATCATTGCAGCCACGGGCTTAGAGAGCGGGCTGCTGCTGCCGCAATATTTCACCGGCGTTATCATTGCTGTAATTATTACCACACTGGTGACACCGCCGCTGCTAAAGAGTATGTTCCGGGAAGAAGCGGTACGGAATTCGCCTTAATTGCTATGCGGCGATACCAGGTTATTCTTTAACAGGCTGTCCTCTACAGGGCAGCTTTTTTGCGTTGTACCTCTGGAAGGAGGCGCCACCCGCCTTAAGACCGAGAACGAAACCCTCCGCCGGACCGTTTTGGCATCAGCCCAAAGCTTCTACACTTAAGCAAGAATCTGCAGCTCATACATAAGAGAACAGACATAAAGAGTTCAATACATTTGATGAAATGGAAGGGGTAAAAGAAATGACATGGCTTACGAAATGGTCGTTTGGCAATAAGGGGGCAGTCGGGCTTCTGGTGGTTATGGCGCTTGTGGTCGGTATCATGAGTTATACCTCGCTGCCGATGGAATTCATGCCGGAGGCAGATAATCCTCAGGTGACCGTTGCGGTTCTGGG
Source organism: Paenibacillus sp. FSL H8-0259 (assembly GCF_037963255.1). Lineage (NCBI taxonomy): Bacteria > Bacillati > Bacillota > Bacilli > Caryophanales > Paenibacillaceae > Paenibacillus > Paenibacillus sp. FSL H8-0259. Next base: position 7,598,407 of record NZ_CP150147.1, on the reverse strand, counting down.
TCCTGGCCAGGATGCGCATGCGATGGAGACGCAAGTGACGAAGCCGATTGAGGCTGCGACCTCACTGGTGAAAGGCAAGACGGAGCAGATGTCCACTTCCGCTGACGGCTATGCCAAGGTGGATATTTATTTTGACGGCAAAACCAATATGAAGGAAGCGGCGCAGGAGGTTGAGAAGGCAGTTCATGCCCTACAATTCCCGCAAGGCGTGATGGACCCGTTCATCATTCAGCTGAATACCTCGATGATTCCTGTGTCGCAGGTCACTGTAGCGTTCGATGAAGGGCTCACCAAGGAGAATCTGGAGATTGCCGAGAACAAGATCCTTCCCGAGATGCAGAAAATTGATGGTGTAGCGAGCGTAGCCCTCTACGGCAAAACTTCTCCGCAGGTCCGGGTGAAGCTTGATCCGGCAGCAATGGCTGCGAAGGGAGTAAACACGGCGCAGGTCATGGGATTGCTTCAGGGCCGCAGCGTATCGGCATCTGTGGGTGAGCAGACGATTGGCGGCCAGACGGGCAATGTGAACGTGGTTTCATCCATTGAGAGCGTCGATACGCTTCAAAAGCTGCCGGTGGCAGCGGGAGTAACACTAGGAGATATTGCTGCTGTCGAGCCCAAGCTGGACCAAGAGAGTGTGAGCCGCTCGAACGGCAAGGATGTACTATTCCTCATTATCACCAAAGAAGCAAGTGCCAACGCGGTGGATGTGGGCGACAAGGTGCGCAGTACAGCAGAGGAGCTTAGCGCCAGCGTCAAAGATGCCGAGGTATCCATGATCTTCAGCACTTCGGATATGGTCGTGACTTCGGTAAACAGCATGCTGCGTGAGGTGCTGCTCGGTGCTTTATTCGCCACGATTGTGATCCTGATCTTCCTCCGCAATGTACGGGCAACGCTGATTACGGCTATCTCCATTCCGTTATCACTGGCGGTTACCTTGTACCTGCTGAAGGTATCCGGGATCACGCTGAATATAGTTACGCTGGGCGGCGTTGCCGTTGCGGTTGGACGGCTGGTCGATGACAGTATCGTGGTGATCGAGAACATCTACCGGCGGATGCAAAAAGAACGCTTGTCCCGCGAAATGGTAGTCAGCGCAACTGGAGAGGTCGCCCGGGCGATTACTACCTCTACGATTGCCACGGTAGCAGTATTCCTGCCGATGGGGCTGCTGCGCGGCGGGCTGCAAGCCTTCCTGCTGCCGTTTGCCCTGACCGTCACTTACTCGCTGCTGACCTCGCTTATAGTTGCCTTAACGGTAGTACCGCTGCTCAGCTCCTTGCTGCTGAAGGGCTCCTCCTTGAAGGAGCATGAGCCTTCCCGCAAGTTCAGCCGCTTCCTGGAGTGGAATCTGCAGCGGAAGTGGATTACGTTATCCCTCGGACTGCTGCTGCTTGTGGGGTCCATTGGCGCCTATGTCACGATGCCCAAAGGGGCGCTCGATGCTACAGATGCCAGCACGGTAACCGTTCAGCTGGTCTATCCGAATAATGTGCCGGTATCAGAGGTGCTGGAGAACGGCAAGCAGCTGGAAGCTGAACTGATGAAGCAGCCGCAGGCGGAGATCGTCATTATGCAATCCGGTAATAGCGCAGATTCGGCACAATGGGGCAGTGTGGTGTCGCTGACCCAAGTGGATTATACCGTCATGATGAAGGAAGATGCAGATGCGCAGGTATTCATGGACCATATCCGCAGCTTGCAGTCTTCCTATGACGGAGCAGCATTGACCGTGGGAGCAGCCAGTATGATGGGCTCCAGCTCAACCAATGAATACATTGATATTGTGGGCGATGATCTTCAAGCCATTAATGCGGTTGCCAAGGAAGTCGCTGCCAAAGTGAAAACGATCGAAGGCGTAGGGAAAGTAGCCAGCAACATGGAGGATACCAAGCCGGTGTTTGCGTTCAAAGTAGATCCGGCTGTGGCGAATGCCCAGGAAATCTCCATGCAGCTTAGTGCGATGCTGAATCCGGTTCCGCTGGGCCAGATCGAGCTGGATGGTTCCCCTGCCTCAGTAGTGCTGGAGCCAGTGGTTCAGCCTGCATCGCAGGAGGAACTGCAGAAGATTATGCTTATGACATCCGCCGGCCCGCAGCCGCTGTCACAGGTGGCAGAGCTTACGGTCACTGACCAGCCGGCAATGCTGTATCATAAAGACGGCAAGCCTTATGTACGGATTACCGCAGAGGCAGATCCGAAGCGGGTCTCGGAGATCGGTGCAGATATTAAAGCAGCGACTGACAGCATTACCTTGCCAGAGGGAGTAACCCTGTTCGCAGGTGGTGCCTCGGCCGATCAGGCCGGAGATTTCAGTGATCTGGGCATGACCGCATTGATCTCAATTGGTCTGGTGTACCTGATCATGGTATTGACCTTCAAGACGCTGCGTGCGCCTCTGGCGATCATGTTCTCCCTGCCGCTCGCAGCAATCGGGGCCATCGTAGCCCTGCTGATCTCGGGTGTGACCCCTGACTTCACCGCATTGTTCGGCGCATTAATGCTCATCGGCATCGTGGTCACCAATGCGATCGTGCTGATCGACCGCATTAAGCATAATGAGGAGCATATGACGGTCCGCGAAGCCATTCTGGAGGCAGCCGGCACGCGGATGCGTCCGATTCTGATGACAGCCATTGCTACCGTCTGCGCCATGCTGCCGCTCCTGTTCGGGCAGTCCGAGCAGGGAAGCATCGTCTCGCAGAGTCTGGCCATTGTAGTTATCGGCGGCCTGACTGCGGCAACCCTGTTAACTCTGATCGTAGTTCCGGCAATCTATGAGCTGCTCTATTTCCGCAAATCGGCCAAAGAACGCAAGCAGCCTGCCGCAGCCGGAACTGTGGCGTCAACGGATCTGCCTAGCTGATTGGGGAAGTAGCTGCAGGAAGAAGGGAACGGGATGGAATAGCTGGAAGTAGTAGTTGATGAAATTAGTAGTGGATAGTAGTTATTGGGACAGCAATGGCAGTTGGCAGCAGTAGTGAGAGCATAAATGAGAGCAGTGCGGAAATGTCCGCACTGCTCTTCGCCGTCTGCGGGACGGCGGTCATGGAGCTTTCTTCGTCAGCTTCTTCCAAACTAGGCCGCACTTGAGACCGCAGGCAAGCAAGTAACTGATCCTGCGCTGGTGGAACCAGTCAGAGAAGCCTTCATTTTGCATACCGGATTTGTTGCTGGCAGGGGTGAGAATCTCAAGTTCACACTCGTAGGCAAAAATGTTGTACGTATTACAACTTTGACTTAAGGATACACGGGTGTTTAGGAAGATTGTTGTATGAAATGCAAGAATTGTTCCGCTAAGCCGCCGGGATGAGCGGGATTGTTGTATTTTGTACAACAATTTAGGATTATGGCCGTTTTGATGAGAGAATTGTTGTATTTTGGGCAGGATTTACGAGAAATACGATAGTTGCAGCCGGATATTATGCTTGAGTTGCAGGTTGTTCCGCTACGAGACCTCCACTTAAGTTCTAACTAAGTTCAATCTAAGCTCAATCTAAGCGCTAACTGTGATTTAAACAACTAAACCGGGGCTATTATTGCGCATGAGGCGTATAGAGATAGTAGTTACTATTTTTTAATGCATAGAAGATAAGATTTAAATTTGTGAGAGGATATTCTCAATGGCTGTAGTGGAAATTCCGGCACTTGAAGAAGTAATCAGTCTGTTCCCCCTGGAGGGACAGGCCAGTTCAGCGCTGATTGATTCCGTTAATGATGAGGGGACCATCCGGGCGAGAGCAGCGACGGAGCTGGGCGAACTGCTGATGATCTCCAGCGGTCCGGAAGAGCGGGGGCACCTGAATGTCTCCACCATTGACGGTGTGGAAGGGGATCAGACCTATCAGGCGGATTACTCCATCGTGTATAGGGAGGATAATCAAAACTCCCTATTGAACTGGTTGCTAACACTTTCAGTTTTAAAAGGTAGGTTTCTTTTTTGCAGTATTCAGGTATTCCGGTCTTCTGGCATTTATGTGATTAAAGGTGTTAAACCGATTCCCGCTTAAACAGCGGAGCGGACGGAACGATTGTGTAAAAGCGTTAGCGGTCGCCTTTGTGTCCGGATTTTCACCGATAGTTAAAATCAAAAAAATCTGGACACAACAGCGATTGGAGCAACGTTCCGATTGCTGAGCGTCCACCCGAGTGCTCACGTATATCCTACTCCAACTTGTTAAAGGTTGTTGCTGTTATTTCGCCATCAATTCCCCGTACTCTCATACTTAGACAATCCATACCGGAAGATACCATAAGCCGCAGCCGCGCTTCCTATTGCCGCAACAGGGGCGAGCAGCCACCAGCCGGACCATCCGCTTTTGCCGAAAATATAGGTTGCCGGATAAAAGCTGATGAACGCATAGGGCAGCACAGTAGAAATAAAGATGCGGATCGCCTGCGGAAACAGGGTAATCGGATATTTGGCCAGATCGGACAGGTTATGCACCATCAGCGGAAAGGCATTGCCCGCATTGCGGATCCAGAAGGCGGCGGAATTCCCCGCGAGGTTGATCGATACCCGGATGATAACCGCAGTAATAAACAGCAGGATCAGGATGGCGGCTTTGCCCAGCGTCCAGTGAACCGGGCTATGCACGAGCGACTGCCAGACGATCACTCCGCCAATCAGCAGATTACCGAGTCCGTTGATGCCGATCCCGGTGCAGAACACCTGAAGGACAACGGGCACCGGCCGCAGCAAATAACGGTCCAGCTCGCCCATGTTGACCAGCCGCCCGAGGCGCCAGGTGCCTTCGAAGAACAAAGAGCCGATGCCCTCCGTCAGAAAGATCATGGCGTACATAAACGTAACTTCCCAGAACTTCCAGCCGTTAATATCCGGAATCCGGTCATAGATCACCCAGAGGAAGACAAACCCCAGAATCTGTGTCAAGGCGGCAGAGCACATCAAAATATAGAAGTCCTTATTATATTCCAAAATCGCTTTAAGCTGCTGCACATACAGCCGTTTGTAGAGGTAGAGCATTTGGGACATTTTCATTCTGCGGCCTCCTCCTGCCTTAGCCTCCATGGATGGTCACCTGGCGTACCGCCCAGTTCCACATTGCCCTGCCGGCAATCCAGAGTGCTGCCCCCCAGAAAAGTTGAATACCGATCAGCTGCAGACTCTCCCCGGTATCTGCCTGCTGCAGAAAGATCATCGACGGCGTGTGGATGATGGCCTGGAAGGGCAGCAGGAGCGCCAGCTTTTCCAGCCAGTCCGGGAAGAAGGCCAGGGGCACCAAAGCTCCGGACAGGAGATTGGTCAGAGCAATCCGTGTCCAGACGATGCCCATCGATCCGGTGGACCAGAAGCATAAAAGTGCCGCCAGATAGACAACGCCGAATTTCACCACGATTGCACCGAGCAGACTGACTGCGAACAAGACATAGACAGAGAGCGAACCCGGAAAGGTGACTCCGGTCAGGAAGGTGGCGAACAGGATCAGCAGGACCGTACTCATGCCGCCTTCAAGCAGGCTCGAGCCCAAGGTTTCCGCGAATCTTGCGGTCTGGAAATCGACCGGCTTAAGCAGGTCTACGGCGACGCTGCCGTCAAGGATTTTGCCGGAAATGGCCGATTCCGAATACCAGGACAACACAGAGTTGGCCAGGAAGGTAACCAGCAGATAGGTTTTCATCTGGTCCCAGGTATAGCCGCCTACCACCTCACGCCCGCTGTAAATGCCCTGCCACAGAAAGTAGATGGCCAGCAGATTGATAGAGTTCGCCAGAAAGGTAATGATGTAAGAAATCCGGTAAGCCAAAACCCGTTGCAGGGAGCGGTTCGCGATACTTCTGTACATTTTAAACTGGGCAGCAGTCATCATCTTGTGTAAACCTCCTTATTCCCCGGTTCCGGTCAGATCCAGCTTGCCGTCATAGACGGCCTTGATGACCTGCTCAATATTAGTGTCTTCCATCCGGAAGTCGACCACTTCGCCATATCTCATCACCCGGCCCACCACTTCACTGGCGGTATATTCGTACCGGTCAAAAGAGACCGAGAATTCCTGCGCGCTCTGCTGCGCAAGCTTCATTCCCGGTGTCTTCGCGAGCTGCGCGTATAACTCCGGCATCGGTGATCCGACCTGAAAGAAGATGACACGGTTTTTGGCAAAACGGGCCTTGACCTCGCTCAGGCTGCCGTCATAAATAATCGCCCCATGGTCGATGATAATCAGCCGTTTGCACAGATCCTCAATATCCCCCAGATCATGGGTGGTCAGCATCACCGTAGTGTTCTGCTCCTGGTTGATCTGTTTGATGAACTCGCGGATTTTTTGCTTCACGGATACGTCGAGGCCAATGGTCGGCTCATCCAGATACAGAATCGGCGGGTTATGCAGCAGGGCTGCGGCCAGATCGGCGCGCATCCGCTGACCCAGGGAGAGCTTCCGGGCAGAGAGATGGATGAACTCGCTCATTCCCAGCATTTCAGTGAACAGCTCCATATTCGTCTTGTAGACGGCGCCAGGAATCTGATAAATATCTTTCAGCAGCGAGAAAGACTCCACAATCGGGATATCCCACCACAGCTGGGTACGCTGGCCGAACACGGCGCCAATCTGGGCGGCATTGTCCATTCTTTTTTTGTACGGATTGATACCGTTTACAGAAACAGTGCCGGCTGAGGGCATGAGGATTCCTGTCAGCATTTTGATGGTAGTCGATTTGCCTGCACCGTTCGGGCCCACGTAGGCCACCGTCTCGCCTGCTTCTACACTCAAATCCAGCGGCTTAACCGCCACCTTCTCAATATGCCGGGGGAGGAAGAGGTGCTTAACCGCTCCCCCCAGGCCCGGCTCCTTCACTGCCTGCATAAATGACTTGCTCAGCCCTCTGGCTTCAATAATACTCAAGGCTAACCCTCCTGAAAGTTACTTTGAAAGCGCGTTCGCTTTATCGCAGCATATAAATTTCTGAATCCCAATCTATGTAAAAGACGTATGAATAAATATATCACTGCGGCAATGTCGAAAACTATCATAATCCATCGAATGAATATATTTATTTAGATTATTATGGCGAATGATGCTGCAAAAAAGCGGCTACCCTGGTTAACTAGACTAACCGGGATTTGCCGCTTCGTTCGAGAATGGCTTTGAGGAGTAACCCTATTAATAGTGGCAGCAACAGCTGAACTTCCAGTCTCCAGTCTACAGCGTACAGGTCTACAAGGTTGATCTGCTTCAATAGAACATAGACCACGTTGTACATCAGGAAGGAGCAGCTGACCGTGAGCAGCGGGATTAGGGCCAGATTGCTTTTGGAGCGGAGCAGCCTGTAACCCAGGAAGAGCATTAGTGTATGGCTTATCATGATCGCCAGTGCATAATTACTGCCGAAGCGCATGAATGATACCATAGCGGTTGCCAGATTCAGGACTGCCGAGATATAGCCGATGCGAAGCATGTAGAACCTCCTTGCTGAAAGGGTACGGTCCTTATTACAGGACAACATAGCCGTTTTCACTGGTGATTTTTGACTGCAGATTTTTCTATTTTACAGCGCTTGCAGGTTCATTTACAGGTCCAATGCTGAATGTTCTTTATTCCGTAATTGTATGTTATAATACTTTCTTTTAAAATCGGTTATATAGGAAATGGTAAAAATGGAGGGGGATCGTCGTGAGAATCTTTGAACAATCGAGAGCATGGAGCGTGCCCGGAGATTTGGAAGCACAGCAGCTTGAAGCCTTCCGGCCGCTTGACGCAGAGCAAATCGAATTACATAGCGGGCAGTCCGGGGTTTCTTTTCCAGAAGAATCGAAGGAGCATATCTATCACAGAGCCATGATATCTTCCATCCGCAGTGAAATGAATAAATTAAACCAGCTGCTCTCTATTCCTTATGTTGTATTCCTGACGGACAAGGCGGGTACCATTCTGGAGCTGGTCTGTTCTTCTCCGGTTACCCGGGATGAGATGGAACAGGCGGAGCTGCGTCCGGGAGTTAGCTTATGCAGGCAGCGCTCGGGCATGAATGCCGTATCCTTGGCCATGGAGATGAATTGCATCGGGGTAGTGCGGGGGGCGGAACATTCCGACCAGGCCTTCCAGAACTGGAACTGTGTGTGTGCTCCGCTGCAGAATGAGGATACTGTCTTCGGATATGTGGACATTTCTTTTAATAGAGGAGAACCGATTGAATTCGCGATTCCGTTCGTGCAGCAGATTGCCGAGAATATTATGGAGAAGTGGATGGAGAAGAACCCGGAGATGCAGCAATACCGCCTGGAAGCCACTTTCCAGGAATATAAGCTGACAGCGCGGGAGCAGGATGTAGCACGGCTATGGTTACTTGAGAAAAGCGCGCTGCACATCGGGAGTGATCTGGGCATCAGTGAAGGCACGGTTCGGAATATGCTGAAGAGTATTTACAGTAAAATGAGGGTGAATGACCGCTTCCAGTTCGTCAAACGGCTTACGCCATAGAAGGCGCGCAAAGCCTATATATACATAAGAATAGCCGGGCAGTGATACTAGCGTATCGCTTGCCCGGCTATTTATTTGCGGTGCAGTTATTTTCGCCTGCGCGTTGCCGCCAGTGGCATTTAGCCGCAGGAGCAGTTCAGTACCGGCTTCCGCGCGGCCTGGGTCTCATCCAGACGGCTGATCTCCGTGGTATGCGGTGCATTAATTACGATCTCCGGTGTCTCCTGCGCTTCCTTAACGATCTGAATCATCGTCTCAATGAAGCCGTCCAGCGTTTCCTTGCTTTCGGTTTCAGTCGGCTCGATCATCATACATTCCTCTACCGTCAGCGGGAAGTAGACAGTCGGCGGATGGTAGCCGAAGTCGAGCAGCCGTTTGGCCACATCCAGGGTACGTACGCCGTACTGCTTGAGGTTTCTGCCGGACATGACGAATTCATGCTTGCAGACACCCGGGAATGGAATTTCGAAATAAGGTGCCAGACGGTGCATCATGTAATTGGCATTCAGCACAGCGTTCTCGGACACCTCGCGCAGTCCGTCCGGGCCGTAGGTGCGGATATAGGCGTAAGCGCGGACCAGAATACCGAAGTTGCCATAAAAGGCTTTGACGCGGCCAATAGATTGCGGCCCGCCGGAGTCAAGCGAGAAGCTGCCGTCTTCGTTCTGCACCACCGACGGCTGGGGCAGGAACGGAATCAGCTTCGCCTTCACGCCGACCGGTCCGGCTCCCGGACCGCCGCCGCCGTGCGGCGTACTCATCGTCTTGTGCAGGTTGAGATGGACCACATCGAAGCCCATATCGCCCGGGCGGGTGATGCCCATGATGGCGTTGGAGTTCGCTCCGTCATAATAGAGCAATCCGCCGGCTTCATGGACAATCGCGGCGATCTCGACGATCTGCGTCTCGAACAGTCCGAGAGTACTCGGGTTCGTGAGCATCAGCGCGGCGGTGTCGCTGCCGACCGCGGCCTTCAGCGCTTCGAGGTCGACCATTCCCTTATCATTGGAAGGAATGGTGACGGTGTCGAGTCCGGCGGCTGCGGCGCTGGCCGGGTTGGTACCGTGCGAGGAATCCGGCACGATGACCTTGGTGCGGACCTCGCCGCGGCTTTCATGGTAGGCGCGGATCATCATCAGGCCGGTCCATTCGCCATGGGCACCGGCGGCAGGCTGCAGGGAGACCGCATCCATGCCGGTCAGTCCGGCGAGATCCTTTTGCAGTGTATACATCAGCTCAAGTGCACCCTGGATACTCTCTTCCGGCTGGTACGGATGGATCTTGGCAAGGCCGGGGAAGCGGGCCACATCCTCATTGATCTTCGGATTATATTTCATCGTACAGGAGCCGAGCGGATAGAAGCCGTTATCGACCCCGAAGTTACGCCGGGACAGGGCAGTATAGTGGCGGATAACATCCACTTCGGATACTTCCGGCAGCACTACCGGCTCGCTGCGGAGCAGGCCCTCAGGAATCAGTGAGCTGATGCTCTCTTCCTGCGGCACATCACATAGAGGCAAAGAGTAAGCCGAGCGGCCGGGGCGGCTTAATTCAAAGATCAGGGTTTGTTCCGGTTTCATATACAGCCCTCCAGTGCAGTGGCGAATTCGTCAATTTCGGTCTTGCTTCTTTTCTCAGTCACGGCAACCAGCATATGTCCGGCAAGCTCCGGATACTCACGGCCCAGATCATAGCCGCCCAGATAACCTGCCTTCAGCAGCCTGGAGTTCACTTCACTGACACTGCTGCCTTCCGGGAGCTTCAGGACAAATTCATTGAAGAACGGGGCGGTGAAGACGCGCTCTGCACCGGTGATTTCAGCCAGCCGTCCGGCGGCGTAATGGCTCTTGCGGATGTTCAGCTCACCAACCTCGCGCATGCCCTCCTTGCCCATCACGGACAAGTAGACGGATGCGCATAACGCCAGCAGCGCTTGGTTAGAGCAGATATTCGACGTCGCTTTCTCGCGGCGGATATGCTGCTCACGCGCCTGCAGGGTCAAGACGAAGCCGCGCTTGCCGTTACGGTCAACGGTCTGGCCGACGATCCGGCCCGGCATGCGGCGCATCAGCGGTTCGGCAACCGCAAAGAATCCGCAGGTTGGTCCTCCGAGCGATGCAGCGATACCCAGCGGCTGTGCATCGCCGACTACGATGTCGGCGCCCAGCTTGCCGGGCGTTTCCAGCACGCCGAGTGCAATGGGATTCGCGCTGACCACGAGCAATCCCTTGACGGCGTGGATCAACGGCTCAACCTGGCGCAGATCCTCGATGCCGCCGAAGAAGTTGGGCGACTGGACCAGAACGGCGGCAGTATCGGCATCAATGGCCTCAGCCAGCTTGGCAAGATCGGTAACCCCGTCCTTATAATCGATTTCCACGATTTGCAGGCCCCAGGCATTGGCCGAAGTACGCAGCACCTGGCGGGCTTCCGGATGAACCGTACGGGAGACAATCAGCTTCTTGCGTTTGGTGGCGCCTGCGGCCAGCACGGCTGCTTCGGAGAAGGCCGTTGCACCATCGTACATGCTTGCATTAGCGACCTTCATGCCGGTCAGCTCACAGATATAGGACTGGAATTCGAAGATTGCCTGAAGCTCGCCCTGGCTGATTTCCGGCTGATAAGGGGTATAGGCAGTATAGAATTCCGAACGGGAAATAATATGGTTAATGACAACAGGAATGTGGTGGTCATAGAGGCCGGCGCCAAGGAAGCTGGCATGGGTATCAAAGTCGGCATTCTTGTCAGCCAGACCCTTCATATGGCGCAGCAGCGCATATTCGTCCAGCGGGCCGGACATCGGCATCGTTCCCTGGTAGCGGACAGATTGAGGGATATCAGCGAATAGCTCATCGATGGACTGAATCCCGACAGTCTCCATCATTTCTGCGCGGTCTTGCTCCGTCATAGGCAGATAGCGGTGCTTCATTACGGCTTCACTCCTTGGCTCTTTTTGTAGAACGGGGCTTTGATCACGGCAGCCTTCAGTTGCTTGCCGCGGATCTCCACATACACCTCTGTGCCGATCTCAGTATAGGCAGCATCCAGCAGGGCAAGTCCGAGATTCCGCTTCAGCGTTGGGGATTGAGTACCGGTTGTGACTTCACCGATCTTCACACCGTCGGCATATACAGGATAATGGGAGCGGGGAATCCCGCGGTCGATCATTTCAAGCCCCACAAGGCGGCGCGGGAGACCGGCTTCCTTCTGCTTCAGCAAGGCATCACGGCCGATGAAATCCGCTTTGTCCAGCTTCACGAAGAACTGGACACCCGCTTCGAGCGGCGTAATATCCGCCGAGAGCTCCTGGCCGTACAGCGGCAGCTTGGCTTCGAAGCGGAGCGTGTCGCGTGCGCCGAGTCCGGCAGGGGTCAGGCCATGCGGCGCGCCTGCGGCCAGCAGACCATTCCAGAGTGCAGCCGCTGTGTGGACCGGGGCGTACAGCTCAAAGCCGTCCTCCCCGGTATAGCCGGTGCGGGAGAGCAGTACAGATACGCCGCAGACCTCGGCGTGTTCGATGAAGTGGAAGGGCTTCAGCTCTGCGAGCGGGGCAGAGGTAACTTCGGCCAGAATCGTCTCAGCCAGCGGACCCTGCAGAGCGAGCAGCAGCGTCTCATCAGAGACGTCCTTCAGGCTGACACCGCTGAATTCAGCGGTGAGATGTTCCTGCAGCCACTGGAAGTCCTTGTCGATATTGGAGGCGTTCACGACGAGCATATAGCGCTCATGGCCCAGGCGGTAGACGAGCAGATCATCTACTACGCCGCCGCTCGGATAGAGCATCAGGGTATACTGCGCCGCGCCGTCTGCAAGGCGGCTGACGTCATTTGTGGTCAACTGCTGCAGGAAGGCTTCAGCGCCGCTGCCGTCAACCATGAATTCACCCATATGCGATACATCGAACAGTCCGGCCTGCTGGCGGACCGCTTCATGTTCCTTAACGATGCCAGTAAACTGCACCGGCAGCTCCCAGCCGCCGAAATCAATGCATCTGGACTCCGCATAAGCGGCATAGAGATCATAAAAAGGCGTTCTTCTCAAAGACTCCATCGTGTCACCCCTTAGTCTGTTTACATGCAAAAAAGGACAGGCGAAAGTCCATCAATGCACAACAAACATGCATCAATAGACGTTCGCTCTGTCCTTTGTACCTGAGAGTTACCCTGCTATCATGCCCGCAGGTTTCCCCGTTGGTGATCCGTTTCCTGTTGTCCAGGCTGTGGATGCTCTCCAGAGATGCGTCCGGCAAAGGTCCTTTTGCCTGAGAGATTCACCCATCCCGGGCTTACTCCTTCGGCGCTGCCCCTGAGGGTCAGTCTCTCCCTATGCCATCATTCGCAAACCATATGTTTTTCTACTGACTCCATTAAACCGGGTTTACAAGCACGCTGTCAATCAAAAAACGTCAAAAAGATGACAAATTTAATTTTCCTGTCAGTTATATTGACATTAGGCAAGGTCATAACTTAGGCTATAACTAAATTTAGAACTCCAAATGTGGAAAAGAGGCGGCTTGGAAATGAGTGAAGTGTTGGACAACCTGCTATACAGCGAAGAGCATGAATGGGCACAGCAGGGTGAAGGACGCGTAGTACGTGTGGGAATTACGGATCATGCGCAGCATTTATTGGGCGACATCGTGTTTGTTGAGTTTCCGGAAATCGGCGCAGCCATTACCGCAGGCGACAGCGTAGGCAGCATCGAGTCTGTTAAGACGGTGTCGGAGCTGTATTCACCGGTATCCGGCAAGGTTACCAAGATCAACGACGCACTCGAATCCAGCCCGGAGCTGATCAATGATCAGCCATACGGCGGCGGTTGGATTTTTGAGCTGGAGCTTGACGGTGAGTTTGCCGAGGCAGCTTCCGGCCTACTGGATGCGGCTGCTTATAAGGAATTGGTTGGGGAATAGTTTCAACCGTTTATGTACCCGGATTATTAGAATAGATGACTGAACTGGATTTACGAAAAGATGAACACGGCAGGCTTCTCTTATTACATTAGATGTCACTAATGTGAGAGGTCTGTCTTTTTGCGTTTCTGTATCACTCCGGAAAGCTAAGCAGCCCCGGATAAATGCTTGGCGCCAAGTGCCAAAGGGCGGGGAGCAGAGCCAGACCCGCAACGGCAAAGATAAGGCACAGCAATAGGAACCGGTATCTTTTTCTGGGACGGGTATTGGGTTTGAGCACGAAGTAATACACACCGGCCGAATAAAACGGGAAAAGCACCACGGCAGACATGCCCATACAGACCAGAAAGGTGGATTCCCCGGCAGAGGAAGGGATCATGGCTTCCGGGTCATAGACCGGATTGATCTGCAGAAAGAGAATCACAAATGTCAGATAGGCGAAGAGTAAAAGAAGAGGGAAACAGCGGATGCGTCTATCCTCGGACAAACCGTACAGCATCCACCAGACCCCGAGCCAGGGCAGGGCAAAGACTGCGCCGGCAATAAGGAAGTCAATGCCTATATACATCAGTTTATCGGGTGGATACACATGGGCCAGGTCCCCCCAGAAGTAATCGGAGGAGAAGAACATCATAAATATAGATAATAAACCCGCGAAGAAGGTGATTATTCCCTGGGCAAAAACAATCATGATCAGCGAAACCAGCTGCCGCAGAAAATAGAGAAAACGGGTGGCGTCCGGTGTCGTTCCGTTTGTAGTCTGCATAGCGTTCAATCTCCTTATACTAGCAAATGGTTGCCGTGCCTTCTCATCTGCAGAACTCTGAGCTGATTCGCTTGCGGATTCGCGTTATTCTTCCTCCTGAAGCTGCCGCAGGACAATGAGTTCGACCCGGCGGTTTTTTTGCCGTCCTTCAACGGTAGTGTTATCGTAAGCAGGTCTGGTATCCGCGTAACCGGCATATTGGAAAGTATCGGGGCTAAGCCCCTCGTTATCCAGGAAGAAGCGCAGCACAGAGAGTGCGCGGGCGCCGGATAGCTCCCAGTTATCCGTGTAATCTGAAGCGGCGGTTACCGGGACATTGTCGGTATGGCCTTCGATGCTGATCGTGGCACCAATTCCGCGGAACAGGCCGGATAGCTGACGCAGTGCCGGGAAGGCAGGTGATTTCAGCTCGGCTTTGCCGGCATCGAACAGGAACCGGTCGCTAAGCGTGATGGCAATGCCCTGCGGTTTATCCGCTACAAAGATCTGCTCCCCAAGGTTGTTATCTTCCACGTATTTGGTGATTACACCCATGAGCGCGGCCAGTTTGGCCTCCTGCTCACGAAAAGCGAGCTCACGCGCCGAAGGCTGGTGTTCGGCAGTCTCCCCGTTTTGCCCGGAGGTATCCGTGCCCGTCCCGGTTCCGTTCGAACCATTCTCCTTCACATTGCCCCCGGAAGAAAGACCGCCACCGGTGCTTCCGCCTGCTTCTTGTTCATTCGAGACTGCGGCTCCCGTGTTCCCCTGATTACCATCCAGCACTCCATTTCCGCCTTCAAGCACAGGACTGCCGCTCTTAAAGGTATCAGATAATGAACCGGTAACGATCGCGTATTTTTGCGTATCCAGACTGCTCATGGCGTACAGGATGATGAAAAAAATGAGCAGAAGCGTAATCAGATCCGCATAGGTAATCATCCAGCGGTCCCGGTTCTCCTTACCTCTACTACGTCCCTGGCGGCGGTTTCTTTGTCTCATAGCGGGTCTCCCGGGTTATTATTGCTGCTGCGTCTAGGTGAGGCATCGGGAATAAAGGCGGTCAGTTTTTTGCGGACCAGATGCGGATGATCCCCATTCTGCAGGGACAGGATACCGACAAGTAGCATCTCCATGCTACCCAGTTCGCTTTGGCTGCGGGATTTGATTTTGGAGGCGATGGGTAAAAATATAAGATTAGCACTGGCTACGCCATAGAGCGTTGCTGTAAAAGCTACAGCGATCGAGGCCCCCAGATTAGAGGGATCCGTCAGATTGCTCAGTACCCGTATTAATCCCATTACGGTGCCGATGATGCCCATAGTCGGAGCATAGCCGCCGGCGGCTTCGAAGATTTTGGCATAGCCTTCATACTTCAGTTCCTTGGCGTCCATCTCCAGTTCAAGAATTTGCCGGACCTGATCAGGATCGGTGCCGTCGACAATAAGAAACAGCCCTTCGCGGGTGAAGGTATCCGGATGCTCCTCCGCTCTCTTCTCCAGCGCAAGCACACCCCCGCGCCGAGTGATTGCAGCCATGGAGATCAGCTCCTCGGCCTTCTCCTGGGTGGTGTCGGGATGTCTGCCGAATGCCAGGCGCAGAGCCGCCGGGACGCTGCGTAATCTGGAGGCCGGAAAACTGATGAGTACAGCGGCAAGGGTGCCGCCGAATACGATCAGCGCGGCGTTCAGCTGCAGCAGGCCGGATAAGCTTCCGCCTTCCCAGAGAAAGCCGCCGATCATTGCGGCAATGCCTGCCAGCAGGCCGATAATTGAAGTGATATCCATAAGTTCAAGCTCCTTAAATTTCTATATATTATGGTTTGCATCAATCTGGGCAACGCTGTATAATAGACGGGAACATGTATTCCTATCTTCCATATTTTTCAGTACGGTATGGACAGGCAACTATTAGGGCTACAATTATAATATATTCATATATTTTAGACGATAGAGGGGAGACGGGCAAATGAGTGATATTGTCGTCAGTACAAAGACATTTGAACTGGAGTCCGAGTATACACCCCAGGGCGATCAGCCTCATGCCATAGAAGAATTATTGGACGGCATCCGGCAGGGCAAGAAGCACCAGACGCTGCTGGGAGCGACAGGTACAGGCAAGACCTTTACCATCGCACAAGTGATTTCCAAACTGAACCGCCCGACGCTGGTCATTGCGCACAACAAGACGCTTGCGGCGCAGCTGGCGAGTGAGTTCAAAGAATTTTTCCCGAACAATTCCGTTGACTACTTCGTCAGTTACTACGATTACTACCAGCCTGAGGCGTACATTCCTTCCTCCGATACCTTCATAGAGAAAGATTCCAGCATAAATGAAGAAATTGACAAGCTCCGGCACTCCGCCACCAGTTCGCTGTTCGAACGGCGTGACGTTATTATTGTTGCGAGTGTGTCCTGTATTTATGGCCTCGGTTCGCCACAGGAATACGGAAGTATGCTGTTGACACTGCGGGTAGGGATGGAGAAGCCGCGCAATCAGATTCTGAGCAGGCTCGTGGAGATCCAGTACCAGCGCAATGACATTAACTTCGTACGCGGGACGTTCCGGGTACGCGGCGATGTGGTCGAGATCTTCCCGGCTTCACAGGGGGAGCATGCGATCCGTGTGGAGCTGTTCGGAGATGAGATAGAGCGCATTACCGAGATTGATGTTCTCACAGGAGAGCTGATTGGTGAGCGCGATCATATAGCGATCTTCCCGGCTTCGCACTTTGTTACCCAAGAAGAAACAATGCGTGTAGCTATTATCAACATTGAGCGGGAGCTTGAGGAACGGCTGGCCGTGCTTCGTGATGCGGGCAAGCTGCTGGAAGCCCAGCGCCTGGAGCAGCGGACGCGGTATGATATTGAGATGATGAAGGAAGTGGGCTTCTGCTCCGGTATCGAGAACTATTCCGGCCCGCTCACCTTCCGTGAGCCGGGAGCAACTCCATATACCTTAATGGATTACTTCCCGGATGATATGCTGATTGTTATTGATGAGTCCCATGCAACGCTGCCGCAGATCCGGGCTATGTATAATGGTGACCGTGCGCGTAAGACTGTACTGGTGGAGCATGGCTTCCGCCTCCCGTCCGCGCTGGATAACCGTCCGCTGCAGTTCGAGGAATTCGAAGAGAAAGTGAACCAGATTGTATATGTGTCTGCTACACCGGGACCGTACGAAATGGAGCACTGCGATACTATGGTGCAGCAGATTATCCGTCCTACCGGCCTGCTGGACCCGATCATCGAAGTACGCCCTACAGAGGGGCAGATCGATGATCTGATCAGTGAAATTCGTGACCGTGTGGAGCGTGATGAGCGTGTACTCGTTACAACACTTACGAAGAAGATGTCCGAGGATCTGACCGATTATTTCAAGGAAATCGGGATTAAGGTGCGTTATATGCACTCCGATATCAAGACGTTGGAGCGGATGGCTATCCTGCGTGATCTCCGCCTCGGTACGTTCCATGTACTGGTGGGTATTAACTTATTAAGAGAAGGTCTTGACCTGCCGGAGGTCTCCCTTGTCGCCATCCTCGATGCTGACAAGGAAGGCTTCCTCCGCTCCGAGCGTTCGCTCATTCAGACGATCGGCCGGGCGGCCCGTAACTCTGATGGACGTGTCATTCTGTACGGCGACCGTATTACGGATTCCATGGAGAAGGCGATGAGCGAAACCCAGCGCCGCCGTGAAATTCAGATTGCCCATAATGAGAAGCACGGCATCACGCCAACGACAATCAATAAGAAAGTGCGTGACATCATCGAGGCCACCAAGGTGGCCGAGTCCAAGGCCGATTATCTCACCGGCGCCGGCGGCAAGCTGAACAAGAAAGAGAAGCAGAGCCTGATGCAGCGTCTGGAGGCCGAGATGAAGGACGCGGCCAAGAACCTGCAATTCGAACGCGCCGCCGAGCTGCGCGATGCGTTGCTTGAACTGCGGGCCGAGTAAGCTGGCCCCGCCAGCACTTACACTTAATGATCACGGAACGGCGCTTCACTGGCCGTTCTTTTTGAAGATACATTTGCACTTCGCGCATCCCGTAGGGACAGCTGCAGTTAAGCACTTAGCGCATTCCGTAGGAACAGCCGTAGTTTGCGCATCCCGTAGGGACAGCTTGTAGTTAAGCATTTAGCGCATTCCGTAGGAACAGCCGCAGTTTGCGCATCCCGTAGGGACAGCTGCAGTTAAGCACTTAGCGCATTCCGTAGGAACAGCCGCAGTTCGCGTATCCCGTAGGGACAGCTGCAGTTACGCACTTAGCGCATTCCGTAGGAACAGCCGCAGTTCGCGTATCCCGTAGGGACAGCTTGTAGTTAAGCTCTTAGCGCATTCCGTAGGAACAGCCGCAGTTCGCGCATCCCGTAGGGACAGCGGTTGTCGGCCCGCTAGTAGCATGCAGCGAGCCGTATCCTGCGCCTATAGTATAGCGGTCCCGTAGGGACTAGCGCTCCCATTGCCCCAGTAGCCAATTCCATCCCAGTCCTAACTCTTTCCGCCGAGCTTGCGGGTGTCCAGAGGGTGCAACCCTTGGGGCCCTCCCTTGGAAGGGAGGGTTTGGGAGGGATCGAAAATATTTTGCTAAATGTTTTTCCATTTTAATAGGTTTTTATAAAGGAGAGGTACCGTTGGCGAACGAAAGTATAATAATCAAGGGCGCAAGGGCCCATAATCTCAAGAACATCGACGTAACGATTCCGCGTGACCGCTTCGTCGTGCTGACGGGACTGAGCGGCTCGGGTAAATCATCTTTGGCATTCGACACGATTTATGCCGAGGGCCAGCGCCGTTACGTTGAATCGCTGTCTGCCTATGCCCGCCAGTTCCTGGGTCAGATGGAGAAGCCGGATGTGGATTCCATTGACGGGCTATCCCCGGCAATATCGATTGACCAGAAAACTACAAGCCGCAACCCGCGTTCGACCGTAGGTACGGTTACAGAAATTTATGACTATCTGCGGCTGCTGTTTGCACGGGTTGGGCATCCCCATTGTCCGGATCATGGCATAGAGATTACATCACAGACTGTGGAACAGATGGTTGACCGGATTATGCAATACCCGGAGAAGACCCGCCTGCAGATTCTGGCACCTGTGATTTCCGGCCGTAAGGGTGAACATAAAGGCTTGTTCACGGATATCTCCAAGCAAGGTTTCGTTCGTGTGCGTGTTGACGGTGAGCTTCGCGAAGTTACGGAAGATATTGTGCTGGAGAAGAATAAGAAGCATACGATTGAAGTTGTTGTCGACCGGATTGTCATTAAGGACGATATTGAGACCCGTCTTACCGATTCATTGGAGACTGCACTGAAGCTGTCGGGCGGTCAGATTCTGGTCGATGTGATGGGCCAGGAAGAGCTTTTATTCAGCGCAAGCTTTGCCTGCCCAATCTGCGGGTTCAGTATAGAAGAGCTTGCTCCGCGTATGTTCTCGTTCAACAGCCCGTTTGGTGCCTGCACGGAATGTGACGGGCTTGGTGTGAAGATGGTAGTCGATCCGGATCTGCTGATCCCGGATGCGGAGAAGTCCATCGAAGAAGGTGCATTCTTAGCCTGGACAGGCAGTACGTCGAACTACTATCCGCAGTTCCTGAAGTCGGTATGTGAGCATTTCAATATTCCGCAGAATGTTCCTGTCAGCAGCCTGTCGCCGGAGCATATGACCAAGCTGCTGCACGGAACGGGCAGCGAGAAGATCCGCTTCCGTTATGAGAACGACTTTGGCCAGCGCAAGGATGCACTTGTTGCTTTTGAAGGGATCATCCCGAATCTGGAGCGCCGTTACCGCGATACTGCCTCCGAAGGCATCCGTGAGTTTATCGAAGGCTTCATGAGCGCCAAGCCATGCCATGTCTGCAAAGGCAAAAGACTGAAGAAAGAGATTCTGGCCGTGACGATTAATCAGCAGAATGTTGCCGATGTAACGGATCTTTCGATTGGAGATTGTCTGGATTTCTTCGAGAATCTCAAGCTCAGTGAGAAAGAAACGGCCATCGCTAACCTGATTCTTAAGGAAATCAGCAGCCGCTTAGGATTCCTTGTAAATGTAGGGCTGAACTATCTGACGCTTAGCCGCGCAGCGGGCTCGTTATCCGGCGGTGAAGCGCAGCGGATCAGGCTGGCTACACAGATTGGCTCCAGTCTGATGGGTGTACTGTATATTCTGGATGAGCCGAGCATCGGGCTTCATCAGCGGGATAATGACCGGCTGATTGCTACGCTGGCTCATATGCGCGATCTGGGCAATACTCTGATCGTCGTTGAGCATGATGAGGATACCATGATGGCTGCCGATTATATTATTGACATTGGCCCCGGTGCCGGAATACATGGCGGACAGGTAATTGCTCAAGGTACACCTCAGGAGATTATGGACGATCCGAACTCCCTGACAGGTGAATACTTAAGCGGACGCAAATTCATCCCTGTCACCTCGACGCGCCGGCCTACCGATAATGAGCGCTGGATAGAGATTCGCGGGGCTAAAGAGAATAATCTGAAGAATGTAAATGTGAAGATTCCGCTTGGTGTCTTTACAGCGGTCACCGGAGTATCCGGTTCCGGCAAATCTTCACTTATTAACGAAATTCTCTATAAGAGCCTGGCACGCCAGCTTAACAAGGCTGTCAAGGTCCGTCCCGGTGTGCATAAAGAAATCCGCGGTCTGGAGAATCTGGATAAAGTAATTGAGATTGACCAGTCACCGATCGGGCGTACACCACGTTCCAATCCGGCCACGTATACAGGTGTGTTCGATGATATCCGCGATTTGTTCTCCAAGACCAATGAGGCTAAGGTACGCGGCTTCCAGAAGGGGCGCTTTAGCTTCAATGTGAAGGGCGGCCGCTGTGAGGCTTGCCGGGGAGACGGGATTATCAAGATTGAGATGCACTTCCTGCCGGATGTGTATGTGCCTTGTGAAGTCTGCAAGGGCAAACGGTATAACCGCGAAACGCTGGAAGTGAAATATAAAGGCAAGAGTATCTCCGATGTATTGGAGATGACCGTCGAGGATGCAACGGAATTCTTCAAGAATATCCCGCGTATCCACCGCAAAATGCAGACGCTGCTTGATGTGGGTCTGGGCTATATCAACATCGGCCAGCCGGGGACAACCTTGTCCGGTGGTGAAGCGCAGCGCGTGAAGCTGGCTTCCGAGCTGTACCGCCGCAGTACCGGCAAGACGCTGTACATTCTGGATGAGCCGACGACCGGCCTGCATGTAGATGACATTGGCCGTCTGCTTGAGGTGCTGCACCGTCTGGTGGATTCCGGTGAATCGGTCCTGGTCATTGAGCATAACCTCGATGTAATCAAGACTGCTGACTATATTATTGATATGGGGCCGGAAGGCGGCAGCGGCGGAGGAACGGTGCTTGCGACCGGAACGCCGGAGAAGCTGATTACTGTCGAGGAATCCTACACAGGCCGGTATCTGAAGCCAGTCCTCATCCGCGACACCGAACGTACTCAGGCGCTTGAACTTCAGACCTCTGATACGGTGTAACCGGAGGAAGCTGCAAACTTAAATAGCCCATGGTCCACTGCGAGGTGGGGCATGGGCTGTTTTTTTACTACAACTCACTCCGGATACCAAAGATCACTTTGAAGTGATTGCGCGCTTTGGTGGCTTTCTTGAAGCCGTCCTGTGAATCCAGAATCCATACCGTTCTTCTGATCCAGACTCTTATATACAGGGAACGGCATTTAACAGGCCCGATAATTCCCCGTGCTTCGGTCTCTGTACCATCAGGCTTCTCGGTCTCAGTTCGTACCAGCCATCTGTTTCCTATTCCGAATTCGATGTATTTCAAGCCGGCGGGCACCTCCAGTTCTGCATGACTGATCATAACATCGTCGTCAGGAGTTTTACAGTGAGGGTTGTGGCAGGCGATTTCATGTGCGCAGACAAAAATTAAGCGGGCGGCAGAGAAGCAGAACTGGCATAACTACAGCATGTCCGCAGTAAGATTCAAAGAGAGGGTTTTGCGTTGAATGATTAGCAGAGGCTGTTGCGGTTGCAATAGGAATCAGCTCCTTGAAAATCACATACCACAACGAATGGTCAATGATAAATATCTCTGTATTTTAGCTGATTTCCGGCTTCGGAAATATTTTTTATGACAAATACATAATTTTTAGACAATTTCTATTGCGTCACTGAAATGGTAGCGATAACATAGAAGGTGATATGGATTAGATGAACTTGCTTGACAACACTTTCAGGGAGGGATTGCCATGCTGCTTGCAGAAGCTGCCGCGCAAGAACCGTCTACATTTCATACCTTCGATGTATTTATGATTCTATTCACGATCCTGATATTTATCGGTGTGGTCCGGCTATTGAAAGCTCCGCAGAAGAACAAATTTGCAATCGGCTTCGGAGTGGTGAGCCTGCTGGTTTTTGCAGTCTCTGACTATGCAATGATTATGAATTGGTTCAGCTAAGTTCAGGCACAACTAACTTCAGAAGCAAGGTCTTTCAAAGACACCTTTATCCGCCACCCGGCGAGCCTAAAGGCGTCTTTTTTTAAAATGATGAAGGAATCAGCTGTACAGGAGAAAGGGGGAAGGCGATGAACGCGGGAAAGAATGCAGTTGCCCGGAGTGGCATTGTGCTGTTGTGCGGGTTGATATTGTCGGGATTCACAGGTAGTCCGCTGTCTGCACTTGGCACAGTGTACGGAGGGACAGGCCCTGTAACGGCTGGACAAATAGGCGGACTCAAGCCCGTTAACAAGGAGCAAGCGGCTAAACCTGCAGTGGATCCGGTACCACAAATTATCCGCGCGGTGTCGGCATCGGTCGTGGGCATTATCGGCAAAGCCAGTGGTGAATCTGGAGGCCCGGATGACCGCTACAATCTGACACACGGGTCCGGAATTATCGTCAAAGCAGACGGGTGGATTATTACCAATGCCCACGTCATGGAGGGGCTGCAGAATGCAGTAGTGGTTACCTCAGATGGCAAGAGCTATAACATTACGGATACATATATGGATGAGGTGAGTGACCTCGCTCTGATCAAGATTACAGCCAAATCCCTGAAGCCGGCAAAGTTCGCCGCTAGCCCGGCAGGGTTACAGGTTGGAGAGAAAGTCATAGCGATCGGCACACCTATTTCGTTCTCCCTCAGAAATTCGGCTACCGTAGGAGTGATTAGCGGCCTCAACCGTTCGGTGGATGCGGCTTACCGGCTGATTCAGAGCGACACGGCGATTAACCCTGGCAACAGCGGAGGGCCGCTGGTCAGCATGAAAGGTGAGGTGCTTGGGGTCAACAGCTTGAAATTTGCGGCAGTAGGCGTGGAAAATATGGGCTTCTCCATTCCGGCAGATACGGTGCAGTATATTATGAATCAGCTGCTCAAATACGGTGAGGTCCGTCGCCCGAGCCTTGGAGTTGAGCTGGAGGAGAGCTGGCCCGTCATTGTCGGGCTGCCTACCCAGGAGCCTTTAACGGTTACGAAGGTGGTCACTGCAGAAGCACGGAAGGCGGGGATTGCCGAGGGAGATGCACTGTATGCGATAGACGGCCACCGGGTCGCGTCCCTTGTGGACATTAACGAATGGTTCAAGCAATACAAGCCGGGAGCAGTGGTCAAGCTGCTCATGCAAAGTGACGGCGATATCGTCGCCAGAAGCCTTGTTCTGGGGCAAGGTGATCCATTGGTGAATACGGAAGAGGCGGAGGTGGATGGCGATGATCAGGCGGAAGAGTAGAAGACTTGCAGAAGCAGGAACGCGGCGATTGGGGAGGAAATCTATACCCCGCGGACTGTCTGTCATGCTGGTAGTGCTATTGTTGCTTGCTGTATTTCCGGGCATGAATGCCTATGCGGCAGAAACTCCGATTCTAAAGTTAAGCCTCAAAGTAGGCAGTGCATCTGCAAAGGTTAACGGGGAACCGATAGTGATTCAGAAGCCTTTTACGGAGAGCGGGGCGGTCATGGTGCCGCTGGGGATTTTCAAAAAAGCATTCGGCAGCACAGTCTCTCTTGAAGGTAACGATGTAGTGAAGGTGATGTACGGTCCGCATACCGGAGCGATGACGATAGGCAGTACCACTGCCTGGAAGGATGGCGTCAAAATTAAGCTTGCTGCGCCGCCGCGTATGGTTTCCGGTGTGCTGATGGTGCCCCTGCGGTTCGTGACAGGAGTGCTCGGTGCATGGATTACTGCGGCAGATGGCGGGGGATTGCTGGTTACACTTACTCCTTCGGAGAAGGAGGCGGCAGCAGAACCGGAGAGCGGCATCGACAGTGATGTCGGCAAAACCCGGATCGGCAACAGTTATTTTGAATGGAGTATGAATTATCCGTCCGGACTTGTTGTGGGTGACAGCGGGGGGAATGAGAATGTAGCGACTTTTATGAGTGCAGAGAATAATTATTATCTGGAGGTCCATGCTTCACCGCAGGAGGTACCGCTTGATCCGGAAGGGCTGCTGGAGAATCTGGTGCGGTCATCGGAGGAGGGCGGAGAGACTGTACTGGACCGGGAGGTCGTGCCTGAAGCCAAGCTTCCTTACGCCCGGATAGTCAGCAAGGATTCCAGTGGAGCGCTGTGGGAGGGCAGGCAATATTATGCCAGCGGCAGGCTGTATGAAATTTATCTGACGGACGATAACGCGGTGAACTATAAGGATCTGGATCAGTATGCCGTGCTGCTGGACTCCTTCCAACCTTCCTATAATTCTTCCGACAAAAGCATCCGTGATCTCTCCACAGTCACAAACGGCCTGCGCGAAGGATATAACGAAGACTACGGAATCTCACTGCTGGTGCCGGCAGACTGGAGTGTGGATGACCAGCATTTATATTATGAGAGCAAACAGGGAAGCTATCTGCGTGTAAAAGTGAGCTCTGCCCCTGCGGGATCAACGCTCGAGAGCTGGAGCCGGGAACTGGAGTCGCAGCTGCGTGACACCTACGTGGCCGAAGCTTATACGCTGAAGAACGGCATCGCAGGCAAAGTCTCCGGTGAGCCGGTATTGATCCATGAAATCGGACTCAATCCAGGCAACAGCTGGAGTACGGAATATCAGATTCTGCTGCTGAAGAACGGCTACCGCTATTATTTTGAATACCAGACAGCGCCAGGACAGGATGGCGACAAGGCGCGGTTCACAGATGTGCTTAACTCCATCGATATTGATTTTGCGCAGATCAAGGAGAACTTTGGCCGTCTGGAAACCGATGATTACGCGCTGCTCAGCACAAAGTCGATCCCTAAGAGCTCCAAAGCTTACGGTTACAGTATTGATATTCCGCGCCTGTGGACGCCATATCAGGATCTTTTTGAGAGCCAGACCGTGGAATACCGCTTCACCGGCGGACGGTTCCAGATTTATGCCAGTCCGGATGTTACCATGGAATATGCCGTCAGCCAGCTGCAGAGCTATTATCAGAACACCAAAAAAGACCCGAAAGGGCCGCAGGTGAAAAGTGTGGAGGAAACCACCTTTGCAGGAGTGCCTGCCACAATTCTCACCGTACATCAGACCAAGGGCAGCATCCCTGTGAGCACTCGGAATATTATCTTCAGCAAGAATGATGTGGTGTTCACGATCACTGTTACGCTGAATGATGCCAATGCAACAGCCAGCCAGCAGGCGGTGCTGGAGAGGGTGCTGGGGTCGTTTGGGTGGGGGGAATCCTCATAGTTTAATGTTAGCGTAAAATTAGCTATGACTAAGAACGTCTCAGTTGCCGGTAGGCAGTGGGGCGTTCTTTTTTATGTAAGGGAAAGAGTTTGAGAAGGTGTATGAATACTGGATGAGATATGATTTACTACAGCCGGACGATATTCCGTACACTGGTGATTTGCGATGTAAAAGACAAAAAAATGCAGCATGATGCTTCTGTCCTCCTATTATTCATATAATTCTTGCCATTTTGATGGCGCAGAGGTGTGATATTTGATACAATTAATAAGTTAAAAAGCTGTAAATGACCCGCCGAACAGGCGGTTTAGGAGGATATAAATGAAAGAGCAACAAATACGCAGAGAAGACGTAGAACTGCTGGCTCCGGCGGGAGACTGGGACTGCATGCGTGCAGCAGTGGCGAACGGGGCGGATGCTGTCTTTTTTGGCGTAGAGAAATTCAATGCACGGGCCAGAGCCAACAACTTCCGTATGGACGAGCTGCCGGAGATTATGGCCTTTCTGCACAGCTATGGAGTGAAGGGGTTTCTGACCTTTAATATACTGGTGTTTGAGAATGAGCTGCCGGATGCAAAGGAACTGATCGATGCCTGCGTGGATGCCGGTGTGGATGCGGTTATAGTACAGGACTTGGGTCTGGTCCAGATGATTCGTGAGATCTCTCCGGATTTCCCGATTCACGGTTCTACGCAAATGACGATTACTTCACCGGAAGCGGTGGAGTTCACGAAGCCTTGGGGGCTGGAACGTGTAGTCCTTGGCCGTGAAAATAATCTGAAGCAGATCCGCACGATTGGCGAACAAGCCCGCCTGCCGATGGAAGTCTTCGTGCATGGTGCACTATGTGTATCCTATTCCGGACAATGTCTGACTTCCGAAATGTGGGGCGGACGCTCTGCGAACCGCGGAGAATGTGCTCAGGCCTGCCGCCTGCCGTATGACCTGGTGGTAGACGGAGAAGTGAAGCCGATGGGTGATGTAACCTACCTGCTGTCCCCGAAAGATCTTGCCGCTATTGATCTGATGCCCGAACTGATTGAAGCTGGAGTGACCTCTTTCAAAATTGAAGGCCGGCTCAAGACTCCCGAATACGTTGCGAATGTGGTTAGTAAATACCGCAAAGCGATTGATAAGTATTTTGACGGTAACTGGACACCGACCTCGAAGGAGGACATGCGTGAGCTGCAGCAGAGCTTCTCGCGCGGCTTCACTCATGGTTTCCTGGACGGTACTAACAATAAGAAATTAGTTGATGGCACCTTCCCGAAAAGCCGGGGGGTGTTCATGGGAACCGTCGAACAGATTCTGCGCGACGGTGTAGTCTGCCGTATTCATGCTCCGCTTAAGCGCGGAGACGGAATCGTGTTCGATGCCGGAGATCCGACCAAGAAGGAGGAGGGCGGCCGCGTCTACGATCTGCGCCGCAAAGGCGTCAAGCTGGAGGGCGAAGCCGGTGAAGGCTGGATTATCGACATCGTACCCGGCCGTAATGACGTGGATCTGCGCCGTCTGCATGTTGGCGACCGCATCTGGAAGACGAATGATCCGGCGCTCGACAAGGCGCTGCGCCAGTCGTATGAGACTGAGAAGCCTTACCGGGTCTTCCCGGTTCACGTGAGAGTGCAAGGCTGCGCGGGGGAGAAGCTGACGACCTGGTGGACGGACATTCAGAAGAAGGTAACCGTCCGTGTGGATTCGGAGCTCGCGCTGGAGACAGCGCAGAAGCGTCCGATGGATACCGCGCTGCTGGAAGAACAATTTGGCCGCCTGGGCGGAACCGTATTCCAGCTTGAAGCGCTGGAGTCGCATCTGCAAGGCGACGTGATTGTGCCTATGCGCGAGCTGAACAGCATCCGCCGCCAGGCGGTGGACCTGCTTGCAGGCGAGCGCCCGAAGCCTCCCGTGTATGTGAAACGGGAGGTAGAGGTCTACGGCGGCGCTTCCCGCAGGGGCGCCGCAGAGGCGCGCGGTGAAGCAGAGCTCACCGCGCTGTGCCGCAGCCTGCCGCAGGTGCAGGCTGCGCTCGAAGCCGGCGTGACGAGCATTTACGCCGATTTCGAGTTCATCAAGCAGTTCCCGGCGGCAGTAGACGCTGTGCGGACTGCAGGGGCCAGCATCACGCTGGCCACACCGCGCATCCATATGCCGAACGAGAACGGCTATCATGCCAACATCCTGCGGCTGCAGCCGGATGCTGTGCTGGTGCGCAATACCGGCGCGCTGTATTATTACCTGCGCCACCGGATGGAGCATCCGGATGCTGTGCATCCGCGGCTGATCGGCGATTTCTCGCTGAACATCGCCAACCACAGAGCGGTTGATCTGTTCCTGAATGCCGGCCTTGACGTGGTGACACCGTCGTATGACCTGAACATCCAGCAGATGGTTGATCTGCTCGGACACAGCGACACCTCGCGGATGGAGGTTGTTATTCACCAGCATCTGCCAATGTTCCACACTGAGCACTGCGTATACTGCACCTTCATGAGTGAAGGTACTGACTACACTAACTGTGGCCGTCCTTGCGAGGAGCAGCGTGCTTCGCTGCAGGACCGGATCGGCATGTCCCATCCTGTCCGTGTAGACGAAGGCTGCCGCAACACCGTCTATAACGCCGTTGAACAGTCAGGTGCAGAATACCTGAATCACTTCCGTGAGCTTGGCGTATCTTCTTTCCGCGTAGAGTTCCTGGAGGAAACACCGGAGCAGGTAGCTGAGGTTATCAGCCTGTACAGCCGCGCACTGCGCGGAGAAATCTCCGGAACGCAGGTTTGGAAAAGCCTGAAGGCCACCAACCAGCTTGGGGTTACACGCGGGCAGTTGGTTAATGCGAAGTAAGGATTGAAAACTGTATACAAGGCCAGTCTTACCGAAGTATTAATGGATAATCTTCGGAACAGGCTGGCCTCTTTTTTTAGACTTTCATTTGAAAGTGCCTCTTCTATCATAAACAGCATTACATATACATTCTAAGCATCATAATCGATCTGCCCAATATAGCCCATAACTGCTATAATTGAATCAAATATGCCATTTTTCTTTAAGAAATCAAGTGGTGCAAACAAGATAATAGAAGGAGCTATGTGATGAAGATCCGTAAAGCTATTATTCCCGCAGCTGGTCTAGGTACCCGCTTCCTACCCGCAACTAAGGCAATGCCCAAAGAAATGCTGCCGATTGTAGACAAACCAACTATCCAATACATTGTTGAAGAAGCAGTGGCTTCCGGAATTGAAGATATCATTATTGTGACCGGGAAGGGCAAGCGTGCAATTGAGGACCATTTTGATAACTCATTCGAACTGGAGTTTAACCTGGCTGAGAAGCAGAAGTGGGAGCTGCTGGAATCGGTGCGTAAATCCTCGGAAATGGCCGATATCCACTACATTCGTCAAAAAGAACCGCGCGGCCTTGGACATGCCATCTGGTGCGCACGGAAGTTCATCGGTAATGAGCCGTTTGCGGTGCTTTTGGGAGATGACATCGTAGAATCAAATAAACCTTGTCTTAAACAGATGATTGAAGTGTACGAGCAGTACAAGTCCTCTATCGTAGGCGTTCAGCCCGTGCCTTGGGAAGAGGTTTCCCGCTACGGGGTGGTCGATGGATCTGAACTGGCAGAACGTGTCTATAAGGCTAACCGGCTAGTCGAAAAGCCGAAGCGTGAAGATGCACCATCCAACCTGGCGATCCTGGGACGGTATATCCTGACTCCGCGTATCTTCGACATGCTTGGTGAACAGCAGGTGGGCGTAGGCGGAGAAATCCAGCTTACCGATGCTATCTCCCGTTTAAGTGAAGTGGAGCGGATCATTGCTTATGATTTTGAAGGCAAACGTCATGATGTCGGTGAGAAAATGGGCTTCATTCAGACAAGCATCCATTATGCGCTTCAGCATGAGGAGCTTAAAGAAGGGCTGTTGCAGTATCTTAAAGAAGTAATCGAGAATGAGGAAAGACTCATTAGCAGATAAAAGTTCATCTTGAGGCTAACAATCAGCTACTATGTACCCTTGCCTATTCATTATTAAAATGTAAAAAGCGGCCCACTGTACTCAGACAGGGGCCGCTTTTCTATATGTGTTCAGTTATTCGGTTCAGTATTGTGTATTTACAATAGTATCAATCTCTGCGGCCTCTGCAGGATCAGCTGCAATGAGCTTATCGTACACAGGTTGATCCTGTGCCGCTCCAGCCTTTTTCAGTGCCGCTAAATACCAGCGGGCTGCATCGCTGTAGTCATCGCTCAAGGCAAGTTTTAAAGTCGCCGCAGCTGCCTGTACCTGACCTGCCATATACTGAAGTTTTCCTGCATTCAAGTTGATTGACGAAGGAAGAGGCTGGCCTTGCAGATCAGATGCCACTTGATTGTAGGCATCCAGTCCAATATTGAGATGAATCATCTTGTTAGCCTCATCCTGCTGAGTGAAGGATTGTTGTGCCAGTTCGAAGGCACGGGCAATCAGAGAGCTATACCAGTTAGTGTCCCATAGTGTTGTGCTACTGACGATATCTGCATAATTGTCTGCAAAACCAAGCTTCAAGGTAGCAGCAGCTTGCTCAGCTTGTCCTGATAGCAATTGCAGCTTTCCGGCATTCAATGCAATTGTTGGCGTGATTGAGAACGGGCGGCCCTGCAGCTGTTCAGGCGGCAAAGTCTTCAGGTGCTCTACCCCGTCAACCACATGCTGGTACGCTTCAAGACCGGCAGTCAGGTACTCCTGTTTCTTAGCTTCGTCTTTTTGCACATCGGCAGCAGCTGCAAAAGCCTGTGCACGGCGAATCAATGCTTCATACCAATCGATATCCCAATTGAATTTATCTGCGTTGTCGCGGTAGACATTGAAGCCCAGATCATTTTGTCCTTTGAGATCGTAGTAACTGATCAATTGTTTCAGTAGATCTTTATTGTAAGGCTCATCCTTGAGTGCGCGGCTCAGAACATTATAAGCTTCAGCCAGATACTGCTCATCTTGTGTTTGTTTAAAGACCGTCAGGTCAAGGGATGCAAGGTAGATTGCTGCTTCCGGCTGGAACGGACGGCTCTTCAGCGCCTCAACCAGCGGAGTCTTAATCTCTTCGTATGATTGACTCACGCTAACTAGATTTTTACCTTTGAGTGCAGCATTGCTGGACCCGATATAGCTGATGGACAGGAAGAGCAGGAACACAGAACCGATGGCCAGCACAGCAAAGTACCCGAAGCGCAGTCCAGCCTTGTTCCAGCTCTGGCGTAGAGGCTTGTTGTCCATACCTGCTCCCATACCTGCCAAACCAATGAATACCAGAATCCCCATGAACGCGTAACTCATGTTAAAGTCCAGCAGACTGTGAACAAGAATGGACAGAGCAATAATGTAGAAGAAGAATCCATTATTGAACTCGTCCTTGTCCCGTTTCAGGTAAGCACGGATGTATTTATAGAAAATATATCCGATAAAGCCCATAAACACGATAAATCCGACGATTCCGACCTCAATCAAATACTGAAGGAAGAAATTGTGAACCTGACGGCTTACATAAGGGTTGTTCTGATAATGCTCATATAAGGAAGCCCAGCCGCCGCCGCCGGATCCGATTATCGGATAATCCTTCACAACCTTCATAGCATCCTTATAAAAAGTGATGCGTTCCAGTACACTATGTTGTTTAAAGTTAATGTTCTCCAGCCGTGTTTCAATATTATCAGGTAATATACTACGTACGCTTGTCCCGATAAGCAGGAAAGCAACAATAGCTACAAGAACGATTGAACCGAGTGGAATCCACAGCCCTGTTAATTTACGTGTTTCCCAGCTTCCCAGCTTCTCTTGCAGCCACGGAGCGGCGAAACGCTGAATTGCCCAGCCCAGAGCGGCAACAGCCGCTGAGGCAACAAGCAGGTACGCCCAGGCATTTAATGCAGCTGATGAAGTGAAGGTAGTGTTCAGCTCAGTTCCAAGTGTAGTTAACGGACTGGTAACCAGCAGAGCAGCGATACCGGAAATCGCAAGATGAATAATCCACAGAATCTGCTGAGCAGGCTTCAGGAACAACAGCAGAAGAATAAACACTACAGGCAGCATTACGAGCCCGCCACGGGATAAGGTCAGCAGCAGAGATACAATAATCGGTACAAGCATGAAGCTGTGAGTCAATGTACCGTACCACTTTTTAGAGCGGACGAGTGCAAACACTGCAACAAACAAGAAAGCCATCAGGAAAGCAGCGTAAGTGTTGGCATACTGGAAAATAGAAGTCAGACGCAGGCCGTTCGAGTCTGTCATCACGGCATCCAAGTATTTACCACTGCGTACTGTGTTGGAGAACCAGCCTATAAGGCCTCCAGCGAATTTCCAGCTTCCAAGCCAGTTCAGCAGGCCAAAGCCCACGATGAAATAGGCAATCGCCAGAATGGCATTCTGAATGACAACATTTAGTTGCTTTTGCTGGAGCAGATATAACGCTATAATGAATATTGCGACATACATGCTCTGTATAAACAGCAGGTTCATCGCCATATAATGCGAAACAGCGCCAATAAGCGACAACGCATACGTAGCGGGAAGCAGGAGCGAGGCTACAGCCAACAAGTCACGCTGTCCTTCCAGCTTGAACTTTGTGAAGTACAAGCCTACCCATACCAGCAGCAAGAGGCTGCTCAGCAGCGATGACACATAAATCGGCTTCTCGAAGTCGATCTGCTGCCCATTAAACAATCCCACTTGAAACGGGGTCCAAACCAAAAACACAATGAAACCAATAACCAAAGCCCATATGTAACTGGATATCTTTTCAACATTTCTCGACTGTACAGCATTTTTACCGTATACTGGTTTCGACACGTTATGATCTCCTTTTCCTGTAGGTACGACAATATTTTAGCATATAGAATTATAGCAGAGCTACTTTGCTCGGATTTTTGTGTTGTTTTTTGCGATATAGTTATATGAATGTTTCACCTAGACATATTATGGGGGCTTTGTTAATGGAATTCAATATAGGGTTGAATGTTAGATATGAGTAGTATCAAATCATTACTGTATAAAAGGCTTTATCAGCTTGCTGTTAAATTAAAACCAATTGCAGTTAAGATATTCCCCTTCGAAAAGAGACAAAGTATCAAACGGAAACTACTTAAAACTGCTTTTCCAATTGATAAAAATGGTGATACAAGTTCCATTAAGGGGAATGTAACAGGTGTTAATCTAGTGGGTTATTCGAGGGCAGAAATGGGTATTGGAGAATCTTGCAGAATTGCCGCTAAAAGTATAAATGCTGCTGGAATACCCTTCGGCATGATAAATTTTACAGGCACTAATTCGGCTAGGATGAGTGATACGACTTGGATGCACAAAGAAACGGAAGAACCCGAGTTTAATCTCAATGTATTTCATATTAATGCCGAACAAATGATCGAAATATACGCTCATTACGGGAATTCTATTTTTAAGGACCGATACAATATAGGATTTTGGCACTGGGAGCTTCCGGATTTTCCGGATGAGTGGAAGGAAAGCTTTAATTTAGTGGATGAGATATGGGCTCCTTCAACCTTTGTTGTTGATTCTATCGCGATGAAAAGTCCCGTGCCAGTTGTGAAAATCCCTCACAGCATCGAAGTGAGTATTGCTGATAAGCGTGATAGAAGCTATTTTGGTTTACCAGAGCATGCTTTTCTATTTCTCTCAATGTATGATTTAAAGAGCTATCAAGAGAGGAAGAATCCACAAGCATCCATTAAAGCCTTTCAACTTGCATTTGAGTCTGATGATATGTCTGTTGGTCTTGTTATCAAAGTGAACAGTGCGGAGCAAGGCTCAAAAGAGCTTGAAGAATTACATCAATTGATTGGAGTCTACAAGAATATTTATTTAGTAGACAAAACCCTATCCAGGAATGATACAAATGCTCTGATCTCAGTAACGGATAGCTATGTATCTCTGCATAGAAGTGAAGGATTTGGACTTGGCCTCGCAGAGGCGATGTTTTTAGGTAAGCCCGTTATCGGTACAAACTGGTCATCTAATACCGATTTTATGAATCATAACAACTCATGTTTGGTTGATTATTCACTCATACGACTTAACCATGATCACGGTCCTTATAAAGCGTATCAGACTTGGGCTGATCCTAGTGTTGAACATGCAAGCCGTTATATGCGTAGACTTTGTGACGATAAGAACTTTTATAAAGAGATCTCGTCTAAAGCTGAAGAACATATAAAACAAAACTACTCACCAGCAGCAATAGGTGAAATGATTAAACGAAGATTGGAATACATTTCTTTGTGGAAATTTGGAGGATGAAATGACAATTACATGTGTGATTATGGCAGGCGGTAAAGGGGAACGTTTTTGGCCTAAAAGCCGGACAAATCTTCCCAAACAATTTTTAAACATATCGGGCAATAAATCAATGATTCAGCAATCCATAGCCCGGCTCGAGTTGCTGATCGATATCAGTCAAATTTTCATTGTTACCAATGAATTGTATGCTGAATTGATCAAAGCTCAAATTCCACACTTACCTCATGAGAATATCATCATTGAACCGGTGGGTAGAAATACAGCACCTTGTATTGGATTAGCTTCTATTATTATAGAAGATCGCTTTCCTGATAGTACAATGATTGTTATCCCATCCGATCACATCATTGAGAACGAAGAAGGATTCGTTAAAATATTGCAAACCGCAGTTGAGGTAGCACAGGATAACTGTAATCTGGTAACTCTTGGAATACAGCCAACTTATCCAGAGACTGGGTATGGTTATATTGAGAGCAGCAATCAGTCACAGCAAATTAATGAACTATTCGTTCATAAAGTAAATAAATTCGTTGAGAAGCCTGATTTGGCTACAGCCCAGTCTTACCTGGAATCAGGTAATTTCTACTGGAACAGCGGAATCTTTGTCTGGAAGATTGAAACGATTAGAGGTTACATACAAGAACTCATGCCTGAGATGCATGATATCTTGGAAACGATGAAAACTGTTCTTGGTTCAAAAGATCGTGATGCGATTATCCGCTCTGAATTTTTGAAGATGCCTGATCAATCAATTGACTATGGTATTATGGAAAAGGTCAACAACATATATGTTATCCCTTGTGTTTTTGGATGGGATGATGTGGGTAGTTGGACGGCGCTGGAACGAATAAGCGATTTGGATGAAAATGGAAATGTGATAAAGGGTAACATATTAAACCTTGATACTAAACATTGTATTATTGAAAGTAATGGCAAACTGATTGCTACCTTAGGGATTGAGAATTTGATTATTGTTGATACTGAGGATGTTACTCTTATTTGTACGAAGGACAAAGCTCAGGAAGTGAAGCTTTTGCTTAAAGAACTTCGGATGCAGAAGCTTGAACAATATTTGTAGGATTAAGAATTAATTTTTATATAACCAAAAAGGGGAATAATGAAAAATGACTAAACGCGCACTAATCACGGGTATAACAGGGCAAGATGGATCTTATTTGGCGGAGCTTTTGCTGTCCAAAGGATATAAGGTATTTGGTTTACGCCGTAGAACGAGCATGCCAATTATGGATAACATCGAACACTTGAAAAATGATATAGAATTTATTGATGGGGATCTGCTGGATCTAGGCTCATTGATCAATGCTGTACGCATTTCTGATCCAGATGAAGTATACAACCTGGCTGCGCAATCATTCGTAGCAACTTCGTGGATTCAACCTGTAGCAACTGGACAAGCCACGGGGATTGGTGTCACCAATATGCTTGAAGCTGTTCGTTTGACTAAGCCGGAAGCGAGATTCTACCAAGCATCGAGTAGTGAAATGTTCGGTAAGGTAGTAGAGACTCCGCAGAAAGAAACTACTCCATTCTATCCACGCAGTCCTTATGGAGTTGCTAAGGTGTATGGCCACTGGATTACTGTTAACTATAGAGAAAGCTACAATATGTACGCTTGCTCAGGTATCTTGTTTAATCATGAATCTCCACGCCGCGGTATTGAATTCGTAACCCGCAAAGTAACGGATGCTGTTGCCAGAATTAAGCTCGGTCTCCAAACTGAACTTCGTATGGGAAACCTGGATGCTAAGAGAGACTGGGGTTTTGCAGGTGATTATGTAAAAGCTATGTGGTTGATGCTGCAACAGGATAAAGCTGATGATTTCGTTATTTCTACTGGAGAAACCCATACGATCGAAGAACTTGTTGAGATTGCATTTAGTCACGTTGGTTTAAACTGGAGAGATTATGTAGTTATCGATCAGAAGTTCGTTAGACCTGCTGAAGTGGATTTACTGCTTGGTGACTGCACCAAAGCAAAAGAAGAGCTTGGCTGGGAACTTGAAGTTGGATTTGAACAACTGGTCAAGATGATGGTGGATAGTGATCTGGAGAAGGTGTCAAAATGCTATCATAGCAATACGAAAAAAGGTGTTTGATATGCGAGCTTTGATTACGGGTATTACTGGATTCGTAGGAAGTAATTTGGAGAGAACGCTAAAACAACAGGGATATGAGGTATGGGGGACAACTAGAAAAAGTTGTTCCCTTACAATTCATTCAGCATTAGAAGGCAATGTTATCCCAATCGATTATAATAATGAAGAAGAAATTATAGGAATAATAAATAAAATCAAGCCTGATGAAATATACCATTTGGCAGGGCAAAGTTCTGTGAAATTCTCCTGGGATAACAAAGTGGAGACGTTTGAAGTGAATATTCTCATAACATTACGTTTATTAGAGGCGTTGCGCAAAAGTAAGATGGCGGAAACAACTAGAGTGATTATGGTTGGATCTTCTGAAGAGTACGGAACTATCGATAAGAGTGATATTGCTATTATAGAGACGGAAAATTTAAGGCCAATAAGCCCATATGGTGTATCAAAAGCCTCGACGTCACTGTTATTTCAACAATACGTAAGAGTATATGGATTGAAGCTTATATACGCTCGACCATTTAATCATATTGGTCCAGGTCAGGAGTTAGGTTTTGTTACGTCTGATTTTGCACAACAAATTTCTAGAATCGAGAAAAACATATTAGAACCTGTGATTTTCGTGGGTAACTTGGAGGCGCAACGAGACTTTACTGATGTGCGCGATATAGTTAAAGCATATATTATGTTAGCTCAACACGGCAAGGTAGGAGAAATATATAATATTTCATCTGGAGAGCCTCTATCCATAAAATTTATATTAGATCACTTGTTATCATTAAGTACTCATAAGAACATTGAAATACAACAAGATAATAACAAAATGAGACCATCAGAGTTTCCTATTTATATTGGTGACTCCTCCAAAATAAAGGAAGCAATCGGCTGGGAAAAAGAATATTCAATTGAAAAATCACTGCAGGATATTCTAGATTACTGGAGGAATTTGATTTAAGGGGATTGGAAAATGTTGAGAAAGATTAAAGAAATATTCAAATATAGACAAATGCTTGAAAGCATGGTTTTAACGGATTTGAGAACGCGATACAAAGGATCATTTTTAGGCTTTTTTTGGACGCTTCTTAACCCCTTATTAATGCTGGCAGTTTATTCAATGATTTTTAAATACGTAGTTAGGATTTCTTTAGATAATTATACATCATATTTATTCATAGGAATTATCACTTGGAATCTATTAAGTCAATCACTGACATCTGGAGCGTCATCCGTCATCAGAAACGCTGGTCTCGTAAAAAAAATTTACTTTCCTAAAGAAATACTGCCTTTAGCTGTAGTTATAGGTGGAATAATAAATTTCTTATTGAGTCTAATAGTTCTATTCCCGGTTCTGATTATATCACGTATCGAAATGGGATGGTCTTTATTACTTGTTCCGGTAATCTTGACAGTATACTCAATCTTTACGCTTGCATTAACTACCCTAGTCTCTTGTTTGAATGTTTATTTCCGTGATTTGGAGCATATTATTGGGGTTGTTATCATGGCTTGGTTTTATTTAACACCAATTGTTTTTACAGCTGATATGATTCCTGCAGGTCTACAATCTGTATTTAACCTTAATCCGATGACGACAATAATGGAGAGTTTTCATGATGTCTTTTTCTATAATAAAACTCCAGATTTAGTGGGGCTCGGCTATATTGCTGTTATATCTGTATTATTGTTGATACTATGTTACGCTATTTTTTCTAAGTTGAGTAGGAATTTTGCAGAAGAGATCTAAGGAGGGGGCAATAATGGATGCAATCTCCATTAAAAATGTAACAAAATCTTTTAAAATATTTACTGAAAGATCAGCGACTCTTAAGGATAGAATAGTTAATCGCAGAAAAAATAATTTCCAACAGTTTTTTGCCTTAGAAAATGTTTCACTTGAAATTGAACAGGGGCAAACAGTTGGTTTCATGGGGAGGAATGGTTCTGGAAAAAGTACTCTTCTAAAGCTTTTGACAGGAATATTATATCCTGATGCTGGTGAAATTGATGTTAAAGGGAAAGTGTCAAGTTTGCTTGAACTTGGGGCAGGTTTTCATCCTGATTTCACGGGCAGAGAGAATATTTTTATGAACGCCGCAATACTAGGACTTACTAAAAAAGAAATTAAAGCGAAATTAGATGAAATAATTTCATTTTCAGAGTTAAAGGAATATATTGACAATCCGGTTAGGAACTATTCTTCGGGTATGTATATGAGACTAGCCTTTTCAGTAGCCATTATGGTTGAACCAGATGTACTGTTAATAGATGAAGTATTAGCTGTAGGAGATGCATCGTTTCAACAGAAGTGTATGGACCAACTTTTACGAATGAAATCAAAGGGAACTACAATTGTTTTTGTATCTCATGATTTAGGAGCTATGGAGAAATTATGTGACCGAGTAGTTTGGATTAATAAAGGAATTGTTATGAGTGATGGAAAACCTAAAAAAGTTATCGACCAGTATTTAGCATATCTTTCAGAGGAAGAGAACAGAAGATTAATTGATGAATCTGTAATTAGTTCAGAACTAAATAAAGAGGCTAATATATCCGCAAGTGATACGGAGAATGTTGAATTAGAAGAGCCTTCAGATCCAGAAAGATGGGGAAATAGGTCAGTAGAAATTACGAGCGTGTATTTTACTGACTATAATGAACAAAATAAATTTAGCTTTTTGTCAGATGAACAAATGATTGTAAAAATTAAATATAGAGGTAAGAAGAAAGTGGAGAATCCTATATTTGGATTGGCTATTCACACAGTTGACCATACTCATTGCTATGGAACAAATACATTTATCGATTATTTTAAAGTGAATGATATTTATCCTAATGAAGAAGGTTTAATTCAGTTTAGAATTCCTTCTATAAACTTATGTTCTGGAACTTATCTTGTTACAGCAGCGGTACATGACGAGCATGGAAATCAGTATGATTTTCACGACAAAAAGTTTTCGTTCAAAATCACTAGTCTATCCAAGGATGTGGGTATCGCTAAAATTTCTCATGAGTGGCAACAAAACACGTAGAGGGAGAAGGAGTATGCAATGAATGATAATAAAATTAATCCCGGCAGCATAATGCATCAGATTCGTTCTGGGGTTAGAAAGCAAGAAATTGAATTGAAAAACCGTGATACTTTTCAGGAAGAACATGTTCTCCTTCTTGTAGATAGTGATTTGCGTGAAGATTTGCAGAAATTAAATACTAAAATCAATAAATTAGTTCACCGTATAACCCCAAATATGCCTGTTGCTTTTATGGAACCTCGACTGGTTTCACGATATAAAATTTTGGATAGATTTATAACACCGATTAGAAGGTTTGGTAATAGATTCTTTTCTAAATGGTATATTGATACAGTTTCAAATCAACAAAAGTACTTAAATAATGATTTATGGTTTGGATTGAATAATTCAATTGAAATTATTACAGAACAAAACAAGCTAATTGCTCAGTTAGTACAAAATGTATCCGCGTTAGAAAAGTATAATGATCAATTAAAGATGGATCAAAATAGTCTAAATATGGAACAAAATAATCTAGCACTTGAATTCCACCAATTTTTAAATTCATATAACCAAAAATACACAATCACAGATTTTAAATATTCTGATTTTGCTAAAAGGTTCTCTGGTGATGAAAAAGATGTGAAGAGAATATTCTCCCAATATATTCGGTATTTTAAGCCGAATGATAAAATAATAGATATTGGCTGTGGTAAAGGTTTTTTCTTAAAATTATTGAAAGATGAAAATTTAAAGGGTGTTGGCATAGATACTGATCCACAACTCATTGAAGAATGTAGATCAAAAGGATTAGAGGCATACGTTTATGAGGGTAGCGAATATCTTTTAGAGCAAAGTGATTCAAATATTGACGCTGTTTTTTTTGCTCATGTTATTGAACATTTATCTGTACCTCAAAAGATTACATTCCTAAAATTATGTTATCGGAAATTGAAAGAGGGGGGGATCTTAATTATTGAGACTCCTAATACTACTTCTAGTTATGTAATGAATAATCTATATTATCTTGATCCTACTCATGAAAAGCCACTATTTCCAGAGGCACTCAAACATTTATCTGAAATGGCTGGTTTTAAAGTAGTTAATTCATATTTAAGTGAAGAGATAGCATTAAATGATGAAGATACAAAACAATACTATAATTATTCATTGATTTTGGAAAAATAATATTGCAAGGGGATTTAGAATGAAGATAGCGTTAGTAACACCATGGTTTACTGATAGCATCTCCGGTGGCGCAGAACGGTTTGCAGGCGGTATTGCAAATAGTCTGCGTGAAAAAGGATGCAATGTTGAAATACTGACTACTTGTGGAAAAGACTCATTTTGGGATTGGGATAAAGATTTTTACGAACCTGGTATTTATAAAATCAACGGTATATCCGTTCGCAGATTCCCATTAAGAAAAAGAAATAAAAAAAAATACGAAGAGATACTTGGCAAGTTGCTTAATAAAGAGGAGATAAAATATACCGAAGAAATGCAATTATTCCATGAAACAGTAAACAGTGATGCTATGTATGAGTTTATTGCGGACAATAAGGACGGTTACATTTTTCTGTTCATTCCTTATATATTCGGAACTTCATACTGGGGCAGTAAAATGGCCCCTGATCAAAGCTTCTTAATTCCATGTCTTCATGATGAGGATATGGCATATTTAGAATCAATAGGACAGATGTTTAACAGAGTAAGGGGAATTCTTTTTAATACTATTGAAGAACAGTTACTCACTCAGAAGCTA
This sequence comes from Paenibacillus sp. FSL H8-0259, assembly GCF_037963255.1. NCBI lineage: Bacteria > Bacillati > Bacillota > Bacilli > Caryophanales > Paenibacillaceae > Paenibacillus > Paenibacillus sp. FSL H8-0259. The sequence continues at coordinate 7,557,460 of NZ_CP150147.1, read as the reverse complement.
CATAATATTAATGTTGATGACTCAGTTATATCTGGAGGTGGAGTTGAAGTTAATTATACTCCAGATAATATGGGCTTTCGTAAGAAATACAATCTTAATGAAGAGTACTTTATATATGTAGGTAGACTTGTGGGCGGGAAAAATGTACCTCAAATGATTGAATTGTTTAATAAATATTATGAAGAAAGTGACAAAAATGTAAAGCTTCTAATAGTAGGTAAGGGTGAAGAACAAATTATTGAAACAATTAAAGGATCGCCAGGTATTATACACATGGGGGAGCTTAATGATGAGGAAAAATTCAGTGCTATTGCTGGGAGTATAGCATTGATACAGCCTTCATTAATGGAGAGCTTTTCAATTGTCATTATGGAAAGTTGGCTTTGTGGAGCTCCTGTCATTGTTCATGAGAATTGTGCTGTGACGAAAGGGCATTGCGATAGAAGTAACGGTGGTCTTTATTATAAAGACTATGGCTCTTTCCAAAAGGTGCTTAGTGTTTATGTTAATTCAAAAGAGAAGGCTATGCAAATGGGACAGAGTGGGAAAGACTACGTGGAGAAAGAATATACATGGGAAATGACAGCAAAAAGAATTATCGAGTTTTTAAATCAAAAAGGATTTAGTAAGGAGGAGTTCCTAGCTTGAGAATACTTATTGATATACAAACTCTATTTACAGATGAAAAAAAAAGAGGTATTGGGATATACACTTATCACTGGTTGAAAAGCTTTGTTAATATTAGTGGAAATCATCGAATATATTTAATGAAAAGAAACTTGGATAAATGGCAGTTTAGTTTTATATCAAAATTTGTCGATTTTGACATGAGAATAAATGAAGAAAGATATTGGTATGAACAAGATTTGGAAGAGTTTATAGAAGAGAAACAAGTAGATATTGTGCATTTTACTAGTCCCTACATGTTTGATGTGGAAATTCCTGATTTAAAAAATGATAAAGTGAAAAAGAGTTATTTAGTTTATGATTTGATACCTATTGTAATGGAACAGGAGTACTATGCTAAATGGCCGAAACACATACAAAGCTTGTACAAGAAAAGATCGCAAAAATTAAAAGAAGCAGATATGATATTGACAATATCTGAAGCTTCAAAACAGGACATTACTAAATTTCTTAGTATTGAACCTAATAAAATAGATGTAATATATGCATCTACTAATGAAAGTTTATTTATTCCTAAGTCAAGTTCTGATCAAAAAGAGCTCTTGAGCAAAGAACTGCATATAGAAGGAGCATTTATATATTCTTTAACCGGGTATGATCCTCGCAAAAATAATAAAGGACTGATAAGTGCCTTTTCCAAAATATCTCATACTAATGAAGATATAACGCTTATCATAGGAGGGATAAAACAGCCTCAAGAAAAAAAGGAGCTTGAAGACTATGCTAAAAGCAAAGGCATAGAAGAAGGGCGTTTGATCATTTTAGGTTTCGTGTCTGAGGATGCCTTAACAGCACTCTACCAAGAGTGTGAAGTTTTTGTGTTTCCCTCACTATATGAAGGTTTTGGGCTACCTGTATTAGAAGCGATGAGATGTGGCGCTCCAGTAATTACTAGTAATTGTTCATCCTTGCCTGAGATTGTTGGTACTTCTGCCGAACTTGTGGACCCTAACAGTGAACAAGAAATTGAACAAGCGATAACTCGTGTGATCTCAGACAAGGGTCTTCGGGATAGATTAATTAATCAAGGGTATAAACAATCTTGTAACTTTTCATGGGAGATTGTTGTTTCGAAGAGTTTGGAGAAATTCTTAGACTTGATTTTGAAAGGGAAGGAAGCTTCTCAGTTATATACACATAATAAACCTAAGCTAGCTTACTTTAGCCCCCTTAATCCTCAAACATCCGGAATATCAGATTACAGCGAAGAATTGCTTATGAATTTAAAAGAACATTATGAAATTACTATATTTGTAAATCAGTATCAACCCAATAACAATTTTATAATAGATACATTTGAAATTGTGGATATAAATAATCACAACGGGTATTTGGATTATTTCGAGAAAAAATTGTATCATATTGGAAATAACGAATACCACGAGTGGATTATAGATACATTAGAGAAATACCCTGGCTATATAGTTTTACATGATTTTAACTTATTTGGATATTTCGTTTACACGACATATCTGAAGGGTAGTAAAGAGAAGCTTGCATTCGAATTGATCTATAATAGCGGGAAGCAAGGTGAAGAGGCTGCAAAGTTATTACTTGAGGCTGGTATCATACCCGAAAGCCAACAATTCCCATTAAGTAATAGGATTGTTGATTTGAGTTTAGGCGTTATAGCTCATAGCAATTGGATCAAAAAATCGATAACTTTGAATAATAATTTTACAGGTCCGATTGAAGTAATACCTCATGGATTCACTATTGAGCCTGCTAAAGAACATGAAGTATTGAATGGAAAAAGCGAATTAATTATTGGAGTGTTCGGAAATGTTATTCCAAATAAGAGAGTGGACATTATAATTAGAGTAATATCCAGACTTCTAGAAACAAATCCGAAAGTGAAGCTTTACATTATTGGCCACGCAGAAGAGAATTACCTGAAGGATCTGACAAAACTCATTGATAATTTGAAATTAAAAAAGAGTGTTACCTTTATCGATTCTCCTGATATATACACTTTTAAAAATCATATCAAAGAAAGTGATATATGTATAAATTTACGTTGGCCAACAATGGGTGAGACTTCAGGTACTTTAATGAGAGCACTAGGCTACGGAATTCCATGTATAGTGTCCAATGTTGGCTCATATGCTGAATATCCTGATGACTGTGTTTGGAAGGTTGACGTTGATGAATATGAAGAAGAATTATTATTAGCATATTTAATAGAGCTGTGTAACAATCCAACTGTACGTAAGGAAATGAATCTTAATGCAAGAAAATATATAGAAGAAAAGTGCGATTTTAATATTACTGCTTCTCTATACAAAGAATTTATAGATTTGTAGTGATTTTGGGAATTAAAATCAAAGGGGAAAATTAATGTTATATATAATTATGTTCTTTTTATTTTATGTACTTATCGCCTCTGCATATGGGGGGCTGTATGGTGTTTATGCTAAAACTTATAATGCTAAAATTGAAGGGATGCATTTATTGTATCCTTTCTTTGGCTTTGCCATTTTAGTAGCCCTTTCTCAATTTGCAGGAATTTTTGTGGGGGCGAAACTTTTTAACCCATTTTTAATCTTTGGGGGTATTATAATTTGTTTTATCTGGATTTATAGAATTTTAGTTCAAAAACATGGTTTTGTGAAAAAATATAATAAAGTTCAACAAATAAGTTTTAGCATATTTGTAGGGGGAGTTTTTTTGGTGTATTTCCTCCCGAGTTTATATGCAGGGTTACCTACTTCTTTTGCAAGTATAAATAATGATTTGATTTTTTATTTGTCAATACCAGAATGGTTGATAGAGAAAAGTTACTTTTCTTTTTCAGTATCGGATAGTTTCCATCCATTTTTTTCAATCGCAGAAATTCACTTTTCAAGGTTTTCAAGAGTCGGGGCAGACTATTTTAATACCCTAGGAATGACGTTTTTTAATACCGATGCTATACACACATTTAATGTGATATCCTGTTTTTTTGTTTTTCTATTTTCTCTTTCAGTTTATTACACTTGTAAGTATAGCTTCCGTTTTTCAAACGAAATTGTATTTACTGCCGTTATATTAGTCACTATTAATACATTGTTGTTTTGGATGTTTACTACTCAATATATGCCTCAAATTGGAGGGAATGCATTTTATGTGTTATCTGCAGGGTTTATTTATCGAATCATTAATGAGAAAAGTAAAACTTTAATTCTACCAACTTGCTTAAGCATCTCAGGTCTTATAGCAGTGTATAGTGAATACTCGCTTTATCTATTTATACCTGCGATAATATTTCTAGGGATATCTGGTTTTAGAGATTTTAGGAATATGAAGTCCTATGTCAAAATTTTGGCTTGGATCATACCTCTAGTAGCACTATTAAATCCTGTGAGTACATTTTTGGCTGTGAAATATAACTATTTCGCATATACGTCTACTCAAAATTCTACTGGGATTGTTGAATACATCCCTTTCATTAATCAAGTACTAATGGTTTTTGGATTTAAGTCCCTTGATTATAGCCTTCCATCAGGAATGCATGTTGTACTTGCAATGATTTTCTTGGTTTTTGTGGCGTTGGGCTTGCTGAAAATGGGGAATAAAGTAAAACTATATTTGTTAGTATATTCTATTTTTATAATTTCATTATTTTTATATTTAAACTTTATAAACAAGTTCCCTTATGGCTATTATAAAACATTAATGTTTTCACAACCCTTTGCAATAATATTGTTCTCGATAGGACTTAACTTCCTAATAACTAAATATTCAATATTAAAAAATACAAGGATTATTTTAGTGGGGTTTTTATTAATCATAAACTTATTGCAGATAAGTAAATTAGAGAAGGTTATTCTCACTAAAGGATTATTAGTTACAAATGAATATAACGAGATTAAGGAAATTAATAATTTGATACCTAAAAATGAGATACTTTCCATAGAAAATGTGACTAAGGACGAAGAACACATACTTTCTTTTTTATTAAAAGATACAAAAATATCATTTAAAAACTCCAATTCTTATTTTGCTCCATCATCGATACCGGAAGAATTAAGATCGAATTACACACTAAAAGGAAGAGGAGATATTCTAAATTATAGTAGTTCTTTAATTTGGCACAATGAGAAGATGAATCTATATAAGAATTTTAATGTTTCATTGACGGAAGGTTGGCACGGTTTAGAAAATTGGAATGGAGTTCCTTCAAGATGGACTGAATCCGAATTTGAAATTACTGTGAAATCTCAAAACTCAACTTCACTATCCATTCAGTTTACACCGGTCTTACCTCCTAATATAACAGAACGAACTCTTTTGATTTATGTTAATGATAGGCTTACTGAAACGATAAGAGTGGAAGACCATAAGGAAATGTCCACAGCTGCATTTGATATAGAATTAAATGTCGTAAACAAAATAAAATTTATAGTTAAAGAAGGAGCAGTACAAGTAGGTCAAGATACAAGAGCGCTGGGAATAGCAATGCAAAATGTCGAAATAATTAATTAGTGGCTCAATTTAGTTTGAGTGAATATTGCTATGAATTATCATCACATGAATTATCATCATTATACTGATTGATTTTATCCAATTACTAAAGGTTAGTTGGTGTGTTATATTGTTGAATGAAAAGCAGACGGAGAAAATGAAAAGTGTATTGGAGTTTGTGAAATATAGTTTTTGGGGAGCTATTTCAACTGGTATTAACCTTTTGGCGTTCTTTTTACTGAACAATTTGGGGCTATACTATATTATTGCTAATATACTTAGCTATATATTTGCTGTTTTTGTGAATTATATTCTCAATAAGAAGTTTGTATTTAATAACCAATCCTCAAATAATAAGGAGAGCAGCCAACTCCTAAAATTCTTAGCGGTGAGATTAATCGCATTACTTATAGACAATATTTTGTTCTATCTATTAGTGTCCGTATTACATTACAATGTAAATATATCAAGAATTGCTCTGAGTGTTCTTCTTATTATAGCGACTTATGGTGTTAATAAATTTTTTGTGTTTAATACAAAGAAGAGGTAAACAATGAAATTAAAAATCTTGATCGTACTAAATTACTACTACCCCTATATAAGTGGTCTTTCTGAATGTGCTAAATCTCTAGCCGAGGAGTTGGCTAAGGATCATGATGTCACTGTACTTACAGCAAAGCACGAGAAGCATCTTTCTAATTCTGAAGTTATAAATGGTGTTAAAGTTGAACGGGCAGACTTACTTTTTAAAATAAGCAAAGGTTATATTAGCCCCGATTTTTTCAGGAAGTTCTATAAACTTCAAAAAAAATCTGATATTGTGAATTTACATTTGCCTATGGCAGAAGCTTCGATTTTCAGTTACCTCACAAGCAAACAAAAGTTAATTTTAACTTATCAATGTGATGTGAATTTGCCCAAATCTCTTTTTAATTCTGTCATTGTTAATCTGATGGATAAATCTTCACGAGCGAGTTTTAAACGAGCGAGAAGAATTGTTGTTAGTTCATATGATTATGCACATAGTTCGAGAGTATTGCCTGATTTTAAAGATAAGTGGGTAGAAATCCATCCCACCTCATCGTTTTATAAAGAGTTTAATACAACTCGCCTTGGAGCGACTGGGGATAAAAGTATAATTGGTTTTTGTGGCAGGATTGTCGAGGAAAAAGGTATAGATGTTTTGCTTAAGGCAGCTCCTCATGTGAAGAAGGCGATACCGAATGTACGGTTCCTAATCGCAGGTGATTATAAAAATATAGCTGGCGGTAGCATTTATGAAGAATTAAAGTCTGGAATAGGCTGGGATGAGACTTATGTTGAGTTTTTAGGTAAGTTAACGACTGAAGAGCTTATTGATTTTTATTACTCCCTTGATTTGTTTGTATTACCCAGCACTAATTCGCTTGAAGCCTTTGGAATGGTACAAGTAGAAGCAATGTTAGCTGGAGTACCTGTTGTGGCTTCAGACCTTCCGGGAGTAAGAGAGATAACGAGAAAAACAAAAATGGGAGAAACGGCCACACCTAAAGACGAGAAGAAGCTTGCTGATGCTATTATTAAGGTGCTCCAGAACCGAGATGCGTATATAAAAGACAAGGCTAGCATTGATAATTTGTTTGGAGTATCCAGCGCAGCTTTTAAGTATAGCAAGTGTTTCAAAGAGATATAACTTATACTTATAAGGGAATGGGAGAAACGGAAATATGTATTATTGCTTTGTTCCTTTTGTCGCCTGGCTTGTTGCAGGTTCATTGAAATATTTAATAAATAGATTCAGGTTTGGAAAAGCTGCTCATGGCTATATTGGAAATGGTGGGTTTCCTAGTAACCATACTACAGTAGTTACTACAATCACCTGGTTAATAGGTTTAAAGGAAGGGTTTGACTCACCGGTTTTTGGACTAGGTATTGCTGTGATTATGATAGTTATATTTGATGCGACAGGACTAAGAAGGTATGTTGGAAATCATGCGAGAACAATTAATGTTTTAATTCAAAATCCCGTGGAAAAGCATAGGGAGAGGATTGGACATACCAGAACTGAAGTATTAGGTGGTTTATTATTAGGAATTATATTGGGTTATTTAATATTTCTTCTATAGTGGGAGTGTGTATTTTGAATCATATTGTTTTGAAAAAGGAACGGAATGTTGCAACTTTTATTTTGAATATATTACTTGAGATGCGAATTAAACAATGGACCAAAAATCTACTGGTATTCGCATCTGCTATTTTCTCTGGAGCGATACTAAATCCTACTACATTAATTGATGCTTTCATAGGGTTTCTTTCATTCTCGTTTATGGCAAGTACAATTTATATTATCAATGATCTTGTAGACGTAGAAAAGGACCGTCGTCATCCAGATAAAAGACGCAGGCCTATTGCTTCAGGAGCTATTAATATCCCCTCAGCAATCGTGTTGGCGGTTTTTACGTTTATCATTGCGGCTGGACTGGCGATTTATGTTAATAACTATGTCTTTTTAGCCGTGCTAGTTTATTTTGTTATGAACCTCTCCTATAGTCTTTATTTAAAACACGTAGTTTTAATTGATGTTATGATTATTGCTGCTGGTTTTGTTCTGAGAGCAGTGACAGGAGCACTTGCGGTAGATGGGGTTCTTACATCTTGGTTTATCTTATGTACCTTAGGACTTTCATTGTTTTTAGCTTTAGGAAAAAGAAGACATGAATTATTACTCTTTAAGGATGATCCTGCTAATCAACGGAAGGTTTTAAATTTTTATAGTGTGGAACTTTTAGATCAGCTTATGAATATAATAACTGCTGTCTTGATTATGTTCTATTCCATGTATGCTGCTTCAGAGGAACCAGCAATGATGTTCTCGATTCCTTTTGTACTCTACGGTATATTCCGTTACTACTATTTAATTCATATGAAGAATGCTGGTGGAAAGCCGGAAGAAGTTTTATTGAATGACAAACATATTTTAGTGACTGTGCTCTTGTTTTCAGTCTGTGTTGTTGCAATCAAAAAATTTATGTGAAATTAAACGGAGTGGATCATATGAAAGGTATAATCCTAGCCGGAGGAACAGGCTCTCGCCTTTATCCTCTGACCAAAGTAACCAATAAGCATTTGCTCCCTGTAGGGAAATACCCAATGATCTTTCATGCCATATATAAGCTCAAGCAGGCCGGGATAAAGGATATCCTTATTGTTACAGGAAAAGAGCATATGGGAGATGTAGTCAACTTATTAGGAAGCGGAAGCACAATGCACGTCACATTTACCTACAAGGTCCAAGACGAGGCTGGCGGCATAGCACAAGCTCTTGGGTTGGCTGATCAGTTCGTCGGTCAGGATCAATGTGTTGTCATTCTTGGGGACAATGTATTTGAGGAGGATATTACTCCGTATATCCAGAACTTCCGGACGCGAGGGAATGGGGCCAAAATATTAATCCAAAAGGTTTCTGATCCCCAACGCTTCGGTGTGCCAGAATTGCAAGATGACAAAATTATTTCTATTGAGGAGAAACCTCAAATTCCAAAGAGCAGCTTTGCGGTAACCGGCATATATATGTTTGACAGTAAGGTTTTTCAAATTATCAAGACGCTCACCCCTTCTAAACGTGGAGAGCTTGAAATAACGGATGTAAACAATGCATATATTCTAAGGAATGAACTCACCTACGATGTTCTAAATGGTTGGTGGACTGATGCGGGTACACACGCATCGCTGGCCAGAGCGAATGAATTGGCGCAGAATATTGTTTTTGAGGAAGAGTTCGGTAAGCTGAAACTATAGATATGAGGAGGAGCTCCATTATGAATGTCACTCCTTTAAAACTTCAAGGCGCAAGCCTACTCGAACCCGTGGTCCATGGCGACAAACGGGGTTTTTTTATGGAGAGCTATAACGAAGAAATAATGCATAAGACAGGGGTGAACTTTAACTTCATCCAAGACAATCAATCCCTCTCGGCAGAGGTTGGCGTACTCCGGGGACTTCACTACCAATTGAATCCCAAGGCGCAGACCAAGTTGATTCGTGTACTCACAGGGGCGATTTATGATGTGATCCTAGATATCCGCCGCAACTCCCCCACATTCGGACATTGGGTCGGAGTTATTCTCAGTGAATATAATAAGCGGCAGCTGCTGGTGCCTAAGGGGTTTGCTCATGGCTTCTGCACGCTCGTGCCAAACACCCAAGTCTTGTATAAAGTGGACGAATATTATTCCCCTGAGAATGACCGCGGCATACTATGGAGTGATCCGGCGCTTGGGATTGACTGGCCCACAACGAAGCCAGTGTTGTCTGACAAAGATCAGCATCATCCGTTATTAAAGGATGCAGAGTTGAATTTTGATTAATACTCAATGTACAGAATCGCTTCCTCCTTGGAGTCGATAGCATAAATCATTTCTCAAGTAAAAGGTGGTCTAACAAATGAAACTCCTCATCACCGGCGGAGCCGGCTTCATCGGCAGCAACTTCGTAATTTATATGCTGCAGCAACATCCTGATTACAAGATCGTCAACGTAGATGCGTTGACTTACGCAGGGAATCTTGAGAACTTAAAATCAATCGAGAATCATCCGAACTATACATTTGTCAAAGCGGACATTACCGATGTAGCGGCGATGGATGCGCTGATCGGCGACGGTGTGGATGTCGTGGTTAACTTTGCCGCAGAGTCTCACGTGGACCGGAGTATTCTGGAGCCGGAAGTGTTCGTGAAGACGAATGTGCTGGGTACTCAAGTGCTGCTGGATGCAGCTAAGAAATACAGTATAACTAAATTCGTGCAAGTATCCACGGATGAGGTCTATGGATCGCTTGGCGCTACGGGTCTGTTCACTGAAGAAACACCGCTGACACCGAACAGTCCTTATTCCGCGAGCAAAGCGGGCGGGGATTTGCTGGTTCGAGCTTATCACGAAACATTCGGATTGCCGGTTAATATTACCCGTTGCTCCAATAACTACGGGCCTTATCAATTCCCGGAGAAGCTGATTCCGCTGATGATCTCCCGTGCGCTGGCTGATCAGGCGCTGCCTGTATATGGTGACGGAATGAATATCCGTGACTGGCTGTATGTTGAGGATCACTGCAGCGCAATCGATCTGGTAATTCATGAGGGTGTTAACGGTGAAGTGTACAACATCGGTGGCAATAATGAGCGGACGAATGTGCATATCGTGAATACCGTGTTACAGGAGATGGGCAAACCGGATTCGCTGATTTCTTATGTTCAGGACCGTCCTGGACATGACCGCCGTTACGGTATAGATCCGACCAAGATCACGAACGAGCTGGGGTGGAAGCCAAAGCATACGTTCGAAACGGGCATTAAGGAAACCATTCAGTGGTATCTGAATAACAAAGAATGGTGGACCCGCATTCAGTCCGGAGAATACCAGAAGTATGCCGCACTCCAGTACGGCAGCCGTCTGGGGGATTCACTGTAATGGCGAAAATGAAAGTGTTCGTTACAGGTTCGGGAGGACAGCTGGGGCAAGATCTTATGCTCTTACTTCAAGGTCAGGATTATGAGGTTCTGGGCTGTGACCGTCAGGAGATGGATATTACTGATCTGGACCAGTGCCAGGAGGTTATCGGTGCTTTTGCTCCTGATGCTGTTATTCATTGTGCGGCCCATACCGCGGTTGATGCGGCAGAGACCGATGTTGACGCAGCGTACCTGATTAATGCTACCGGAAGCCGGAATGTGGCTCTTGCTGCAGAAAAGGCGGGCGCCAAGCTGGTCTATATCAGCACGGATTATGTGTTCGATGGCATGGGGGTTCAGCCTTACCATGAATATGATAATACAGATCCTAAGAGTATCTACGGTAAGTCTAAGCGGGCTGGAGAGATCCTGGTCCAGTCTTTATCGTCTAAATTCTTTATCGTACGTACCTCTTGGGTTTATGGCAAATACGGCAATAACTTTGTGAAAACCATGCTGAAGCTGGGGCAGGAAAAGCCGTTGCTGCAGGTTGTAGATGACCAGAAGGGCTCGCCTACCTATACGGTGGACCTGGCAAGATTCTTGCTTGAGCTTATCCAGACTGAAAAGTATGGAGTGTACCATGCCTCGAACACAGAGTCTTGTACATGGTATGAATTCACCCAGGCCATCTTTGCGGAAGCAGAAGATATTCTGGGGCTGAAGTTCACAGCGAAGCTTGAGCCGTGTGCTACCGAACAGTTTCCACGTCCAGCGCCGCGTCCGCGCAACTCGGTGATGGAGCATCTGGCCATCCGTACCAACGGGTTTCAGGACATCCGCCCATGGCGGGAAGGTCTGAGAGACTTTTTGCTGGAGCTGAAGTAACCATTGGCGCGGGATTTGCATAAATAACTAACTATATAAGCCGCATTAAAAAATAAACAAAAAGCGAAAGAAGCGGAGGACAAATTTGGAACTGTAGGAGCGGTAGCGACCGCCTTTGTCACCGGATTTCTACCGCGAATAGCGGATCAAGAAATATGGGACAACAGCGGCCGGAAGTCCAAATGTTCACCGCAGTGACGACTAAGCTTCAAGTTCAAATTAAAAGTGAGTCTTATATAGCAACTAATGAAACTCCTGATCGCTTATGCGGTAAGGAGTTTTTTGCTGTCTGTGACAATATAGCAATAGGGTTGAACCACAATAACTATGTAACTAACATTACCTTCTAATGTGCTTAACATAGCCTGTCAACCTTCTTTTCGCTATAATAGGTATAGATTTCCCAATAAAGAACCAGGAATTCGAGGTCACCTATGAACCCTAAAACAGTCAGTGTACATATCGTTACCTATAACAGCGCGGATGACATCATTGAATGCTTGTCGGCTGTATTAGCTCAGGATTATCCGGTCAAAAAAATTGTCATAGTGGACAACGCTTCAACGGATGGTTCGGCGGATAAAGTCAGAGCGTTCTACCACGGGCTAAACTCGAACTCGGCCCAAGGAGCTACAACTGCCCAAGGAGTAGCCGATTCTGCAAGTAGCAGTACCCTGACACCTTCACTTGTCTTACTTGAGAATGAACATAACACCGGCTTTGCCCCAGCACACAATCAGGCTATTGCCGGTACAAATACAGATTATGTGCTGGTGTTGAACCCTGATCTTACGCTTGCCCCGGACTATATATCCAGACTTGTCGCCCGCTTTGAAGACAATCTCCAGATCGGCAGTGCCACAGGCAAACTGCTGCTGAAGGCGGATCACTCACTCGTTGACAGCACGGGACTGCGGATGAATAAAGCCCGCCGGGCGTTTGACCGTGGAGCGGGAGAGTCCGCTGATCTGTGGAACGAGTCTGGTGTGGTATTCGGTGTATCCGGTGCAGCAGCGATGTACTCCCGGCGGATGATTGAGGATGTCAGCGTCGAAGGCGAGTTTTTTGATGCGGACTTTTTTGCCTATAAGGAAGATGTGGATGTAGCCTGGCGCGCCGGATTGTTTGGGTGGCAGGCCTACTATGATGCGGAAGCGATAGGTTACCACGAACGGGGCTGGAAGACATCCGGGCGGAGCGGCAAGGCGATGTTCATCAAGCGGATTTCTTATATCAACCGTTATAAAATGATTTATAAGAACGAGTCCTCCCGCAGGATGTTGCTTACCCTGTTATATTCCTTGCCTTATGAGATCGCCGCACATGGCTACTCGTTATTGAAGGAACCTAAGTTATTAGGAGCCTGGCCATCTTTCTTCTCGCAGTGGACAGCTCTGAAACGCAAGCGCCGTTATATTCAGGAGAAGGCTAAGCGTCAGGGATTATGAAGCGAAACGAGAGAGAACTCAACCGATTGTGAAAAAGATTCTTCTATTCCCCGGATTTCCGTCAGCTATTTAGATTGAACTTAAAAATAAATGGACAGGGAAAAGTGGCGGAGGAGAATTTTGGAACTGTAGGAGCGATAGCGTCCGCCTTTGTCTGCGGATTTCCACCGAGAACAGCGGTAAAAATCAAGAAATCTGCAGACAACAGCGGCCGGAGGGCCAAACTTTCTTTGGAGTCACGGCAATCCGATAATAGATAAAATACAAGTTCAATCTTATAGCACTGTTCCTCCCACATTATCCTCACGCTTGTAAAAACCTCCCTGAACAGGCTGCGCCTATCAAGGAGGTTTTTGTGTTATAATAATTGTCGATAGATTACTATATTTGTCAGGAGAGTATAGCAGTGAATGTAGATGTTAGTATAATCATTCTTAATTACAACACATGCCGCCTGACGATGGACTGTCTGAGGTCGGTATATGACTCCGAGACCCGCTACTCCTATGAAATTATTTTAATAGATAATAACTCCCATGATCACTCGGTAGAGACGATAAGCAAGGAATTCCCGGATGTGCTGCTGATTGCCAATTCGGAGAATGTAGGGTTTGCCAAGGGTAATAATCAGGGGATGGAAGCGGCCTCCGGGCGATATGTGCTGCTGCTCAATTCCGATACGGTGGTGCGTAAGGATACGCTGGAGACAATGGTTGCTTTTATGGACACCCGTCCGGATCTGGGGGCTTCTGGCTGTAAGGTGATTTTGCCGGATGGTTCGCTGGATAAGGCGTGTAAAAGAGGATTCCCGACGCCATCCGCTTCCTTCTATTATGCTTTTGGCTTCAGTAAGCTGTTTCCGGACCGTCCAAGGTTCAACGGCTATCAGCTTGGTTATCTGGACCCCGACGACTCCTACCCGGTAGATTGTCTGGTGGGAGCGTTCATGCTGCTGCGGCGGGAGACCATCGAGCAGGTGGGCGGACTGGATGAGACGTTTTTTATGTATGGAGAGGATCTGGACTGGTGTTACCGGATCAAAGCGGCCGGCTGGGGGATTTATTACTATCCGCAGACATCGATCGTGCATCTCAAAGGTGGCAGTGCGCGCCGCAGACCGTTTAAGATCGTGTACGAATTTCACCGGGCGATGATTTTATTCCATAAGAAGCATTATAGCAGGCGGTACAACAGTATGATAAACGGAGCGGTATATGCGGGAGTTGGCGTCAAGTTCACGCTTTCGCTGCTGCGCAATGCGCTGATTGCTCCACGCAAGGTTCCAACACCAGCACAGAGTCTGACTGTCCCCGGGGAAGCCGGTTTACGCAATGAATCGAATGCTGAGGTGAGATTATGATCCGCCGTAATCAAAAGTTTCTAACACAGTTATATATGGTTGCCGATTTCCTGGTCATTCAAGTGGCCTTTCTGGCTGCCTGGTGGCTGAAGTTCAAAAGCGGTTTGCTGGAATCCTACAGGACTCTTCCTGTAGAGTCTTATGCCTACTGGAGTATTATCTACGGAGCCATCGCTATTCTGATCGGAATTGTGCTTCAATTGTATTTGCCGAAGCGCAAGAAACGGTTCATTGACGAATTCATCAAAATCTTTCAGGTTCACGCCATGGGTATCTTCATTCTGCTCGGCCTGATGTTCTTCCTGAAGGAGATTGACGTCTCCCGTCAATATCTCGCTATATATATGGGCTTCAATATTCTTTCCATTATGCTGTACCGTTATGTGCTGAAGAAGATGCTGAAATCGCTGCGTGAAAAAGGCTTCAACCGCCAGTTTGTACTGATTCTCGGCGCAGGTACGCTGGGTAAGAGATTCTACAATAATCTGGAGCAGTATCCTGAGCTGGGGTACGAGGCCATCGGCTTCCTGGATGATTTTCATGAATGGGATGGTCTTGAGGAACAACGGTATAAGCCGATTCTCGGCACCGTGGATCAGCTGGAAGGCATGCTGGAGATGCTGCCGGTCGATGAGGTCATTCTGGCGCTTCCGCTGGATGCCCATTCGAAATATCCGACCATTATCGCTACCTGCGAGAAGGCGGGTGTACGGACACTGATTATCCCTGACTTCTTCGACTACCTGCCGGCCCGTCCTTACTTCGATAACTTCGCCGGGATGCCGATGATTAACGTACGCGACATTCCGCTGGATATGGCCGGCAACAAAATGGCGAAGCGGGCGTTTGATCTGGTGTTTTCCCTGTTCGCCATTATTATGCTGTCTCCTGTAATGCTGATTGTAGCGCTGGGTGTGCGCCTAACCTCGCCCGGACCTATTATTTTCAAGCAGGAGCGTGTAGGACTTAACCGCCGTAACTTCATGATGTACAAGTTCCGTTCGATGAAGATGCAGACAGACGGTGAAGTGGATACGGGCTGGAGTACGCGTGAAGATCCGCGCCGCACACGTTTTGGGACATTTATCCGCCGGACCAGTCTGGATGAGCTGCCGCAATTTTTCAATGTGCTGTTTGGCCAGATGAGTGTGGTCGGTCCGCGTCCGGAGCGCCCGTACTTTGTAGAGCAGTTCCGCGGTGAGATTCCGAAGTATATGGTGAAGCACCATGTGCGTCCGGGAATTACCGGCTGGGCTCAGAGCAACGGTCTGCGCGGGGACACGTCGATTGAGGACCGGATCAAACACGACATTTTCTATATCGAAAACTGGTCACTACTGTTCGACATCCGGATCATCGCCAAAACCATCCGCAACGGCTTCAAGAACGCTTATTAATGGACCGGTCTCATACTATATCATTCCATAGAAACGGTTGCTGCCCCCCTGAGGACGACACAGCCGTTTCTTCTTGTTTTCAGGCCAACTACTCTAACACTTGCAAAGGAACCTGCCATCATGGATAGAAAAAAGATTATCGCCTCCGTCATTATGATCGGAGCTATTGTACTCCTGCTTGTACTCACACTTGGGGGAAAAGAGAAACAGCCGGCTACCGGCTTTGCAGCCCATAGAGTTGTAGCTCATGCTATGGGAGGGATTCATAACTATACGTATACGAATACGCTGGATGCTTTTATCGCTAACTATGAGCAGGGAACCCGGGTTTTTGAGGCAGACCTGCTGCTGACAAGTGATGACAAGCTGGTGGCCCGCCATGAATGGACCGCTAATATGAGCAAGCTTCTGGGCCAGCAGGGTGTTCTTCCTGCCGCGAAGCAAGGGATCGTACTCAACTATGCGGATGTCATGAGCAGCCCGATTCTTGAACTCTACTCCCCGCTGGATATTGATAAGATCATGGACTTGATGGTGATCTACCCGGATGCCTACATTGTAACGGACACGAAAGAGCTCGAACCGGAACTTGTAACGAAACAATTTCAGCTGATTGTGGAAGCGGCCGAGAAGAGGGACCCTGCCCTGCTGCAGCGGATTGTTCCGCAGATTTACAGCCGGGATATGCTGGATGTGGTGAACCGGGTGTACGCTTTTCCTGAAGTGATCTTTACGCTATATCAGACGCAGGATAGTGATGAAGTGGTCATTGATTTCGCCAGTCAAACCGGAGTGGATATCACCATGCCGACGGTAAGAGCTACCAAGAGTTTCGTGCGGAAGCTGAAGAATGCCGGGGCAAGAGTCTATGTGCATACAGTGAATGACGAGAAGGAAATTTCGGAGCTGTCCCGGATGGGAGTGGACGGATTCTATACCGATTTTGTCTCTGAGGACGACTTAAGCAGGGTCAAGGGTGTCCGCTAGTAGTTGAACGTGCAGGCTTCTGTACATCAAAAAGCTTATACTCTAAAAATGCGAAAAAATGTTCGCATTTTTGTTCGCTTTAAATTGACACCCGCCTTCGTACTGACTTAGACTAGAGATACGGCTTTTGCATGTGCAGGAGTATATTTGTTGTTTTGAAATACTGGGAAATAGAGTATTTACTTAGATGAACATTGAGGATGGACGATAATGAATGGAATGCGGCAAATGATCAAGCCGTGGCGGCATGTGTTCAAGCTGGACCCGGACCGGGAGCTTGCTGATAGGGAACTTGCGGCTGTCTGTCTCTCGGGAACCGATGCGATACTGGTAGGCGGCTCCACTGGAGTGACTTATGAGAATACGGTGAGTCTTCTCTCGAGAATCCGGCAGTATGATCTGCCTTGTGCCCTGGAGGTGTCGGATCTCGAAGCCGCTGTGCCCGGATTTGATCTGTATATGATTCCCATGGTGCTCAACACTGCCGATACTTCATGGATTCTTGGCCATCACCGCCGGGCAATTGAACGGTTCGGCAGTCTGATTCCATGGGAATTGCTGCTGACAGAGGGCTATATTGTGCTCAATGGCGATTCATCCGTAGCGCGGCTTACAGGGGCAGACCACTCGCTTAGCGCAGACGGGGCAGCGGCTTATGCGCAGATTGCGGACAAGCTGATGAATCTGCCTGTCGTTTATCTGGAGTACAGCGGAAGGTTTGGAGATATGGAGACTGTGCGTGAGGTCAGGGCAATGGTCGAGCACAGCCAGCTTTTTTATGGAGGCGGTATTACAGGTGAGGAAGAAGCCATGCAGGCAGCTGCTCTATGTGATACAGTAGTGGTCGGCAATATTATTTATTATGATGTGGAGCAGGCGCTGCTGACCGTTCAGGCAGTGAGAAATACGCAGCAGCTGGACCGGGAGAACTTATAAATTTCAAGCTTATATTCAGAAAGGAGCATGTCACACATGCAACTTGTTAACATACAAGACGCCGTAAGCCGGCTAAACCCCCCGCAGCGTCAGGCTGTAGAAGCTACCGAAGGGCCTTTATTGATCATGGCCGGAGCGGGCAGCGGTAAGACCCGCGTGCTTACCCACCGGATCGCCTGGCTGATTGCGAACCGCAAGGCACCGCCTTGGGCGATTCTGGCGATTACTTTTACGAACAAGGCCGCCCGGGAGATGCAGGATCGTGTCTCCAAGCTGGTAGGGACGGAGGGCCGGGATATTTGGGTATCCACCTTCCACTCGATGTGTGTGCGGATCCTGCGGAAGGATATTGAGCGAATCGGCTTCACTTCGAACTTCTCCATTCTGGATTCGACGGACCAGTTATCCGTTATCCGCAATTGTATGAAGGATCTGGACATTGATACCAAGAAATTCGAGCCGAAGGCCATTCAGGCTGTGATCAGTACGAACAAGAATGAGCTGATTACACCGGCGCAGTATGAGCAGAAGATCGGCGATTATTTCGAAGGCCTTGTGGCCAAAGTGTATACCAAGTACCAGCAACGGCTGAGAAGTAATAACTCGCTGGATTTTGATGACCTCATCATGAAGACGATCCAATTGTTCAAGGAAGTTCCTGAGGTATTGGATTTCTACCAGAAGAAGTTCAAATATATTCATGTCGATGAGTATCAGGATACGAACCGGGCGCAGTATATGCTCTGCAAGATGCTGGCCGAGGGTCATCACCGGATCTGCGTAGTCGGGGACAGTGACCAGTCGATCTACCGCTGGCGCGGGGCGGATATTTCGAACATCCTTAATTTCGAAGAAGACTATCCGGAAGCCAAAACCATTCTGCTGGAGCAGAATTACCGTTCAACCTCCAATATTCTGAACGCAGCCAATGGTGTTATCGCACTCAATACCGGACGCAAGCCGAAGAAGCTGTGGACCGATTCGGACGAAGGCGCGAAGATCAAGGTGTTCCGCGGTGACTCCGAGCATGATGAGGGATACTTCGTCACCGGAGAGATCAGCAAGAATGTGAAGCAGGGCCAGGCGTACCAGAACCATGCGATTCTGTACCGTACGAACGCCCAG
Organism: Paenibacillus sp. FSL H8-0259; assembly: GCF_037963255.1. Lineage (NCBI taxonomy): Bacteria > Bacillati > Bacillota > Bacilli > Caryophanales > Paenibacillaceae > Paenibacillus > Paenibacillus sp. FSL H8-0259. Next base: position 7,538,763 of record NZ_CP150147.1, on the reverse strand, counting down.
TCCCGTGTAATAGAAGAAATTCTGATCAAGTCGGATATTCCTTACCAGATTGTCGGCGGGATCAAGTTCTATGACCGCAAAGAAATCAAGGATCTGCTGGCGTATCTGCGCCTGCTCTCCAATCCTGATGATGATATCAGCCTGACGCGGATTATCAATGTTCCCAAGCGTGGCCTCGGGGATACGACTGTCGGTAAATTGGCTGCAGCCGCGGCTTCCCAGGGAGTATCAATCTTCCGGGCGCTGCAGACGGTGGATGATTTGGGCTTTGCCGGCCGGACGCGTAATACGCTGGTGGAGTTCTATGATATGATCGAAGCCCTGCACCGCATGGTGGAATTCCTCTCGGTGACCGAGCTGACAGAGAAGATTCTTGAACTGTCCCAGTACCGACTGGAGCTGCAGAATGAGAATACTCTTGAATCCCGTTCCCGGCTGGAAAATATCGATGAATTCCTGTCCGTAACGATGGAATTCGAGAAGAACAACGAGGATAAGTCGCTGGTCTCCTTCCTGACGGATCTGGCGCTGATCGCTGACATTGACAGCGTGAATGACGAAGAAGAGCGCAGCGATGCTGTCGTGCTGATGACAATGCACAGCGCGAAGGGGCTGGAGTTCCCGACCGTCTTCATCATCGGGATGGAAGAGGGAGTGTTCCCGCACAGCCGTGCCTTCCAGGACAATGACGAACTGGAAGAGGAACGCCGGCTGGCGTATGTGGGCATTACCCGTGCGGAGAAGCAGCTGTTCCTCAGCTGTGCACGGATGCGCACGCTGTTCGGGCGGACGACCGCGAATGCGCCGTCCCGCTTCCTGGAGGAGATTCCGGAGGAGCTGAAGGAAGACACCGTGAAGGAATCAGACCGCTTCCGGCGCGGAGGCGCGGAGGTTGGCGGTGCATATGGCGGCCGCGGCTTCGGCGGAGGCGGAGGCAGCCGCGGGAACTTTGGCAGCCGCACCGCTGCTGCCGGGAACGCGCCGGCAGGCGGCGGGGCCGCCAGCTTCGGCAGCGGCAGCTCGGCGAGCGCGGTGCCTGGCGCGGGCCGCGTTGTGGTGACGACCGGAGGCGCGCAGAGCGCTCCGGGAGCAGGGGCCGCAGCGTCCGCCGGCTTCAAGGCGGGCGACAAGGTCTCCCACGGCAAATGGGGCATAGGCACCGTTGTGGCCGTGAAGGGCAGCGGCAACGATACGGAGCTGCAGATTGCCTTCCCGGCGCCGGTGGGCGTGAAGCGGCTGCTGGCCGGCTTTGCACCGATCACCAAAGTTGAATAAAGCAAGCTGCGATTAACGATTGTGTTTTTGGATCACGCTAACCGTAGGAAACCTATTTGACGGAGGGATGTGCCGGATGGATATTATGTTCACGATGGAAGAGCTCGTAGCCGAGCTGAATCAATATAACTATCATTACTATACAATGGATGCGCCGCAGATCAGCGACAAGGAATATGATGCGCTCTATGACAAGCTGGTGGCGCTGGAAGCGGAGAGCGGAATTGTACTGCCGCATTCTCCAACACAGCGGGTGGGCGGGGAACTGCTGAAGGGCTTCACGCCACACCGCCATCTGGCACCACTGTGGAGTCTCGACAAGGCGCAGAATATTGAACAGCTGCGCACCTGGAACGCCCGTGTGCTGAAGCTGGTGAATGACTACAACACCAAGAATCCGGAGAATCCTCTGCCTGACCCGTGTTATGCGGTGGAGCTGAAGTTTGACGGCTTAACGCTGAACCTGACCTACCGTGACGGCGTACTTGTCCAGGCGGCAACACGGGGCAACGGCGTAACAGGCGAAGGTATCCTTGCCCAGGTGAAGACGATCAAATCCGTTCCTTTGAACATCCCGTTCAAGGAAGGCCTGATCGAAGTGCAGGGCGAGGGGATCATGAACCTGTCTGTACTGGCTGACTATAATACACGTGCGGCGGAGCCGCTCAAGAATGCGCGCAACGGTGCAGCCGGTGCGCTGCGCAACCTGAATCCTAAGATGACTGCAGACCGCAGACTGAATGCCTTCTTTTATAATGTGGGGTACTCGGAGGGCGTACAGTTTGCCGATCATCAGGAAATGATGGATTTCCTGCGCAGCAACCGGTTCAAGGTCAACCCGTATCTCAATTACTTCAGTAATTTCGATGACGTTACCGAGCAGCTGGCTGAGATCGAAGAGAGCCGTTCCGGCCTCGATTATCTGATTGACGGGGCAGTCATCAAGGTGACAGATTTCCGGATCCGCGAAGCGCTGGGCTATACGGATAAGTTTCCCCGCTGGGCGGTTGCCTATAAATTCGAGGCGGAAGAAACCACGACGATTCTGGAGTCGGTCAGCTGGAACGTAGGCCGTACAGGCAAAGTAACTCCGCTGGCGCGCGTAGAGGCTGTGGAGCTTGCCGGTGTTACGGTGCAGAATTGCACACTTAACAACGTGGGCGACATTGAACGGAAGAATCTGAAGTTTGCACTGGGCACACGGGTGTTCATCCGCCGCTCCAATGATGTAATCCCGGAGATTCTGGGCAAGGTGACCGAAGAGAGTGACGGCGGGGAGATTATTTTCCCTGAGAATTGTCCGGCCTGCGGCTTCCCGCTGGAGATGCGCGGTGCACATCTGTTCTGTAATAACAAGCTGGACTGCAAGCCGCAGATTGTCAGCCGGATTACGCATTTTGCCTCTAGAGATGCCATGGACATTGAGACATTCAGTGAGAAGACGGCTGCTCAGCTGCATGAAGAGCTTAGTGTACGTGAGCCGGCCGATCTCTATGAATTGACCTTCGAGCAGCTCGTGAAGCTGGACCGTTTCGGGGAGAAGAAGGCGGATAATCTGCTCCAAGCACTGGAAGAGAGCAAAGGGCGGGACCTCGCCTCCTTCTTATATGCCCTCGGTATCCCGAATACCGGAAAAGCAACCACCCGAATGCTGGCTGACCACTACCGCAGTCTGGACGCTGTAATGTCCGCTACGGCGGAGGAGCTGGCCGGTCTGCCGGATATCGGCGGAATTGTGGCTGAGAGCATCGTGAATTATTTTGCCGACCCGTTCGTGGTTGTAAGCATTAACCGCATGCTGGCGCTGGGTGTAGAGGCTAAGGCACCCGAAGCTCCGCGTGTATTCAGTACCAATACTTTCTTTAGCGGCAAAACCGTTGTCCTGACCGGTTCCCTGCAGAAAATGACCCGCGAGGAAGCGGCTGAGCGTCTGGAGGCTCTCGGAGCTAAGGTGTCCGGCAGTGTCTCCAAGAAGACCGATCTGGTCATTGCCGGTGAGAAGGCAGGCAGTAAGCTGGCCAAAGCGCAGCAACTCGGCATTCAGGTCATTGAAGATGAAGACGAACTGATTCGGCTTCTGGAAAGCTAAGCATACACAAAATCCCGGGGTCCTCGCACTTAGCGAACGACACCGGGACTTTTTTTATCTCAAATATAGACTATGCCTGCATTATTTCGCCGCGTTCAGCCCCATCGACTGCAGAAGCTTATCAAATATAAGAGTGTTCTCATAGACGCCAGTGAATAGCTGGGCGTTCTTGCCCATAGCCGTAACCGGAATATCAACAGCAGTATGTCCCGAAGTCGTCCAGTCGACTACAAAGTTAAGCTTGGAGTTGGCAATAGCGAAAGGGCCATCTTCCTGAGAAATAGCATCTCCGCTCTCATCCTCTGCATCCACCGCTTCAATCGAGAATCCGCCCGTTTCATGGTCAGCCAGTACAAGTACCAGGGTGTCAGGGTTTTTCTTCGCATAGTCTTTAGCCACCTGAACGGATTTGTCCAGCTCCTGGCCGGATTTGATCGTCATTTTGGCGTTGTTTTTGTGGGCGAACTCGTCCGTGCCTTCTTCTTCAACCATCAGGAAGAATCCTTTGGAGTTGGCGTCCAGCGTATCGATCGCTTTCTTCGTCATCTCAGCCAGGGAGACTACAGACTTATAGATATCCCCTTTGCCTTCTTCATTCTGCTGGAACATTTCTTCATTGGCGAAAAGCCCCAGCAGCTTGCTGCCCTTAGCCTTCTGCAGATCAGTCTTAGTGGAGACATAGCTGTAGCCCAGTTGTTTCGCTTTTTCTACCAGATTCCCCTGGGTTCCCTTGCTCTTCTCGGAAGGATCTTCAGCAGGCTCGTCCGGGAATTTGCCGGGCTGTCCGGCCGGATACCAGAAATCCTCCCCTCCGCCGAGTAGCACATCTACCTTGCTCTTGGTCAGCAGCTGGAGTGCGATATCGCTCTGCTTGGAACGGTCTTCCACATGTGCGCCAAAAGCAGCTCCTGTAGCGTCAGTAACCTGGCTCGTCGTCACCACTCCGGTGGACTTACCCGCTTTTTTGGCATATTCCATAAGAGTCGCAACCGATTTCTTGTCGGCATCCATGCCGATGGCCCCGTTATAAGTCTTCACACCGCTTGCGTAGGCTGTTGCGGATGCCGCAGAGTCCGTTACCGGAACCGTGGAGCTTGTATGAATCAGGCCGACGTATGGCATCGAGTCCATAGCAAGGTTGCCTTTTTCACCTACAGTGGCTAACCGGATGGCATTACGCTGAGCAGTCCCCATGCCGTCGCCGACGAATAGAATTACATTTTTGGTTTTGGAGGTTGCCGCGTCGGCCTGATTGCTTGAAGATCCTGTGGTGACTACACCTGAGACGAGCAGCGCAGCGGCTGCAGTTGCGGCAAAAGCGGTCTTCACTCCATACTTTTTAGCTGATTTCATATTTACCCTCCTATAATCTTTGGTTTACTCCCTTATACTAGAGAGCATTCATTAAGAGAGTGTTACTCGAATATACATATAATGTAAAGGTAGATGAATGTTTATATAAAAATAAAAATCTCCCGCCCCTGATCCAGGGAAGCGAGAGATTAAGAGTAGCCTTAAGTTACAGCATATAGAGAGTAGAGTGGAGAAGTTATACCCGCTTGGCGTTAGGCAGCCAGGCATCAATGTCATACCCGCGCTGTTCCCAGTAGCCGACATGATCACCTGCGATCAATTCGATACGGTTGAGCCATTTAACCGACTTGTAGGCATACATTTGCGGAGTAACCAGGCGTACAGGTCCGCCGAGCTGATTAGGGATAGGTTTGCCGTCATGCATTACAGCCACCATGATATCCTCCATCCGCGCTTGAGCCAGCGTTAGAGAGTCCGTGTAGACACCGTCTCCCGAGTAGAGCTTGACCGTGACAGCTTCATCCTGCACACCGGCCATATCCAGCAGCTTATAGAGTGGAAGACCCTCCCATGTGTTTTTATAGACCGACCAGCCGGTTACACAGTGAAAATCACTGACCTGCACCTCGCGCTGCAGCTTGACGAATTCTTCCCAGCTCCAGGTGAACTTTTTGTCCACCAGACCGTCGATTGTAAAAGACCAGTTGGAGTTATCGAAGGCGGGAATGTCAGTGACGGTGTATACACGAAAGCTGCCTTCGGCTCCCCCGCCGATGGGAGGGGCTGATTCCGCCAGCGGAACCGGATCGGGAATCAGGGCATTGGCATTGGAGGCCGCATAATCGGCTGTACCCGGAAGCTGCAGGGATTTGCCGATCCAGCGTACAAAGGTTGGGCCGAGCGTTACGGCGAGACCTGCTCCTACAGCTACTTTGATGAAACCTCGGCGTGTGTACATAGGTTGAGCTTCTGACGAAGCTGCGGGTCGTGGCCGTACAGTAGGTTCAGTATTACTCTCTACAGGTAACGTCTCCGCTATGATAGAGCGCTTCTTAGGCTCCTTCAGCCATTTAACCCGGGTAACGGAATGGTAGATGATCACCGGGAGTCCTACCCAGGTCAGCAGATCATGAACGAACAGCGCACTGTTAGCCGCTCTGGGCCCGGCAAGTCTGAATTGCCACAGGACAACTCCGGAGACCAGCCAGCCGATCAGAAGAGTGAGCACAAAGATGACATTAGCCTTTTGACCCGTTTTGCCCTTCAATCGCTTCCAATGCTTCGCAGCCAGCAGCAGATAATAGACGACAGGGATCAGCAGCGCCAGTCCAAACATAATATGGCCCCATTTCAGCCACACTCTGCCTTCGCCCAGCATCTCCCTCCAGAAACCGCCCACCAGCATCAGGCCGCTGAGCGCGAGGAACAAGACCAGCCAGGCATTCCACATGTGAATGGATACTAGCTTTTTACCGTACCCTTTGCGGATTTTCGTAAGTATATTCTTCAATTGCCTACCTCCTTCGGAGCTTCCAGCCTGACAATAGATAATTCAAGTTTAAACTAATTGTACCGCAAAAAAAGCCTGTTGAATAATGTTCCCCAGCCAGGCTGGACAGAGTGGTTGCCTTTCCTGAACTTTATCTTATAGACTAATGGAAAGAGCTCTGGAAAGGATCAAGTACCCGTGAACCAAGAAACGATTCTGCTGGTGGATGATGAAGTGGAGATTGTGGAGCTGCTGGATATCTATCTTAGTAATGAGGGATACCGGCTGCTTAAGGCTTTTGACGGAATGGAGGCGCTGGAGTGCCTTGGCAAAGAGGAGGTGGATCTCATTATACTCGATGTGATGATGCCCCGCATGGACGGGATTGCCGCCTGCATGAAGATCCGTGAGGAACGGAACATGCCGATTATTATGCTCTCCGCCAAGAATGCGGATATGGACAAAATTCTTGGACTCAGCATCGGTGCCGACGATTATGTAGGCAAGCCGTTTAATCCGCTGGAGCTTGTGGCGCGGGTCAAATCGCAGCTGCGCCGTTACCATAAATTGAATCGGGACGCTCCTGCCAGAACGAATGAGCATGAACTGGTCTTTGAAGATTTGCTGATAGATACGCTTCGGCATGAGGTGAGCGTGGACAACCGCAAGGTAAAGCTGACGCCCCGCGAGTTTTCTATCCTGGAACTGCTGGCGCGGCATCAGGGACAGGTGCTCAGTATGGAGCAGATTTACCTGAAGGTGTGGAATGAGCCTTTTCTGGATGGGGGCAACACCGTGATGGTGCATGTCCGCAATATCCGTGACAAAATCGAGCTGGACGCCAAGCAGCCCCGTTATGTGCAGACCGTGTGGGGCATTGGCTACAAGCTGGATCATCCGTCCTGAAAGCTGAGGTGAAATGTAGTGAATACCAAATATATCAGTACCATCCGCTGGAAGTTCATCTGGGCCTTTGTACTGAGTATTATGTCGGGGGCAGTGCTGCTTTTGGGTGGCTATCGGCTGGTCAATTCCATGATCTATCTGAATCCGGCGGAGCCCTCCGCACCGTACTCTCGTATTCTGAAATGGATTATCAACCATATCGGTTCGGCGCCGCTGATGACTGCTGTCGGGATCGCCAGCTTCCTGATCTTCTTCTTCATCTACACGCGTAAAATCGTCTCCTACCTCGAAGAGATCACCAGAGGTATCCAGCAGATTACGAAGCTTGATGAATCGCACCGGATCGAGGTTCGTACGGCGGACGAGCTGGGGGTGCTTGCGGAGAACATCAACATTATGTCTGAGCGGCTGCAGCGTTCGCTGCTGGAAGAGCGCAAGGCTGTTGAGTCCAAAAACGAGCTGATTACCGGCGTATCGCATGATCTTCGCACCCCGCTGACATCGGTGCTTGGCTTCTTGGAGTATATTGAGCAGGACCGCTGCCGGGAAGAGACGGAGATACGCTACTACGTAGGGATTGCCTATCAGAAAGCATTAGTGCTGCGCAAACTGATTGACGACCTGTTTGAATACACACGGGTTAACAGCAGCAGACTGCCGCTTGTGCTGGAACGGCTCGATCTCAAGGCCTTTATGCGCCAGCTTGCGGAAGAATCCGTTCCGGCCCTGGCCCGTGCAGGCATGACTTATGAATTGTACGATGATACCGAATCGCTGTGGATTGAAGCGGCTCCTTATGAACTGGTGCGCGCTTACGAGAATCTGATTGCCAATGCGATCCGGTACGGCAAGGACGGGAAGCGGCTGGAGATCGGGCTGAGCCGTGAAGGAGACGATGCGCTCGTGCGGATCAGTAATTTCGGCGAGATGATCGCGGAAGGGGATCTCCCGCATATTTTTGAACGGTTCTACCGGGCGGAGCGCTCCAGATCGCAGGTCACCGGGGGATCGGGGTTGGGGCTGGCGATTGCCAAGGGGGTTGTGGAACGGCATCATGGAGAGATCACGGCCCGCAGCAGCAGTTCCCGGACGGACTTTATTACCCGGTTTCCGGTGACTTCTTAACAATCTTCAGCGTTTCTTAAGAAGTGGCAGCGGTAATTCTTAAGATTTAGCCGATATCCTTGTGCTATGGGGATGAAACCCGGGAAGGCAGGAGGAATTGGCTGATGTCAAAAATACACACGATACGCTCACTTTACCTCTACATGTTCTGCGGTAGCGCCCTGCTTAGTGCAGGGCTGCTACTGGCTATGCGGGGGCTGTTTGCTATGCTCTACTCCCGGTATACGCCTGATTCGGCGGCGCTGTTTGTCCGTTTCACGCATTGGATAATGAATCATATCGGCGCAAGACCGGCGGCTGTCATGATGTTCACCGCTGTATGTGCAGGGCTGTTCCTGCTCCGTTCGCAAAAAGCAGCCAGCGATACCACGGCGCTGCTGCGCGCCGCAGAGCAGCTGGCGGCCCGCGGCTCCTGTGAGCTTGCGGACCTTGAGGTGCAATCCGGCGGGGAATTCGGCCGGCTGGCCGCCAGTCTGCGCCGGATTCAGCAGGCCGGGTTGCGGCCGGCCGCGGCCTCCGCCATACAAATACCGGCGCCGGACCCGCAGGAGTCCATGGCGCTTATTCTGCGGACACGGACGCTGATCCGCATGCTGGGACAGGCAGAAGCGGAGTCAGAGGAGGCGGGCTGTAGCATACCGGGTGCGGTTCTGCAGCAGCTGGAGATTGCCAGGCTCGAGGCGCAGGGACTGGAGAAGACTCTGGAGAGATGGATACGGCAGGTATGAGAACAGGACGGAAGCAACTGCTGCGTATTTGCTATGCCGGTTTTGATCTGGCGGTCATCCTAACCATACCGATGCTGGCAGGACTTATCTATATTTTTCAGTATGGGGGACTGATGCTGGACCGTTATCCGGAGAAACTGATTTTACTGGAATCGAGCGTCATTATGGCCTCAGACGGAACTGTGTTGCGGAGAATACCGCTGCCTGAAACAGGCTATCGGACCAATGCCGGACTTGGAGAAATGCCGCAGCTGCTCATAGACACTTTTATTGCTGTCGAGGACCGCCGCTTTTACAGCCATGAGGGTCTGGACTACCAGGGAATAGCCCGCGCATTGGTGAACAATACGGTACGGATGGGGGTATCCGAAGGCGGAAGCAGCATCACCCAGCAGTTGGCACGGGGATTGTATCTGAACCGGGGGCAGAATCTGCTGCGCAAGCTGAATGAGGCTTCGATAGCGCTGGCGCTGGAGAGGCGGTTATCGAAGGATGAGATTCTGCAGCTGTATCTCAACCAAATTTATATGGGGCAAGGGCAATATGGGGTAAAGTCTGCAGCGGAGCGTTATTTTGGCATATCTGACCTGAAGCAACTGGGGATTGGGCAGATCGCGACGCTGGCAGCTATTCCTAAAGGCCCGTCCATTTACAATCCGGCAGACAACCTTGAACGGTCAGCAAGCAGACGGAATCTTGTCCTGAGGATTATGCAGCAGCACAAGCTGATAACAACGGATCAGATGACGGCGGCAATGAACAGCACCTATCAGCCTCCAGTTAGGGCTAAGACTGAGGTTGTCGGGGCGTCCTATATGGATGCGGCACTTCAGGAAGCGATGCAGCAGACCGGGTTATCCCAAAAGGAGCTGCGCACAGGCGGGTACACTCTCGTGACGGGAATGAATATCGGGGCGCAGCGGGCCATGGAACACATATTCTCTCAGGAGGATGCGTTCCCTCCGGATGGAAAAGACCAGAGAGCGGAAGCAGCCATGGTCATCATCGACCAGCGGACTGGTGAAGTGGCCGCGCTGTTAGGCGGGCGAAACCCGAGTACAGGCGATCTGAACAGAGCTGTAATCCCTTCCCGGCAGCCAGGCTCCGCGCTCAAGCCCATTATAGATTATGGGCCGGCGCTGGAGAGCGGCAAATATACGCCGGACAGTCTCCTGCCTGACGTCAAAACAGCCTATGGCAGCTACAGTCCCGCCAATCTGAACGGAGTATATCGTGGGCAGGTGAGCATGAGGGTAGCCCTGCAGCAGTCCATCAATGCCCCTGCGGTATGGTTGCTGCAGCAGGTGGGGGTCAGCTATGCCCGCAGCTTTGCCGCCAGGCTGGGGGTGAAACTCGCGGCAGAGGACAATCATCTGGCTATTGCCCTTGGAGGTCTGCACAGCGGCGTCTCTCCGCTTACGATGGCCCAGGCTTACACCGTCTTTGCGAACGGAGGCATTCTTAACAAGGCATATCTGGTGCGCAGCATCAGGGATGCGCAGGGCCGGGAGGTGTACGCGCATGTCTCTGCGCCGCAGCAGGTCATTTCGGCGCGCACCGCAGCGGATATGACCGGGATGCTCCGTCAGGCGGTGAGTGAAGGAACGGGCAGACGGGCGCGTATGAACGTTACAGTGGCCGGCAAGACAGGAACCACACAGCTGGATCTGCCGGGAGTCCCCGGCAAGGCCAACCGGGATTTATGGTTCGTCGGTTATACCCCTAGATGGACATCGGCGGTATGGATGGGCTTTGACCGCTCCGACCCTGACAACTATATAACTGCCGGAAGCGGGCTGGCGGCTGCTTTATTCTCCAGGGTTCTCTCAAAGCTTTGAATAGATTTGTTTACTCAGCCGCCCATTCCTCAAGCTTCCTGTCACCGGGCAGAAGCAGTGCAAGCAGACCAAGCAGGGGGAGAAATCCGCATGCCACGAACACCGTCGCAATTCCGATCGTATCAATTAAATGTCCGATCACGACAGATCCTATACCGCCAAGACCGAAGGCAAGTCCGGTAATCAGACCTGAGACCGTACCGATATTGCCGGGATACAGCATCTGCGCGTAGATCACAGTTACGGAGAAACTGGATAATAGGATGAACCCGGAGATGATCAGCAGCACTGCCGCCCAGAACTGATTCACAAAAGGCAGAGCCAGCGCAAACGGCACCGTCCCGATCATCGAGACCAGGATGAGATTACGGCGGCCGAAACGGTCGGCGAGCGGACCCCCGAAGAACGTCCCGACTGCACCAGCCGCGAGGTACATGAAAATATAGATCTGGGCATCATCAAGTGTCATTCCGTATTTGTCCATTAAGTAGAAGGCATAATAGCCGCCGATGGAGGCGCCGTACCAGGATCGCACGAACACAATGAAGACCAGAATGACCGTTGTAATCAGAATACGTTTGCTGCGGGCGGGATCAATGGAGCGGGACACTGATTTTTTGCGAAAAGTATACCCGGCATCGAGCATTTCCCGGTACCAGCGGGCCACATAAGTCTGGACGGCGATCCCGGCAGCGGCGATTACGGTGAACCCGAGGGCCCCCATCTGCCCGAAGGGGATGAATACCCATTTCATCAGAAGCGGACCCAAGGACTGACCGGCGTTGCCGCCCACCTGGAAAATAGATTGCGACAGCCCCTTCCGTTGACCGGCGGCCATATGGGCTACACGCATGCCTTCCGGATGAAAGGCGGCTGAACCAAAGCCCACGAGCATCACGGATACGATGACAAGTACGTAGTTCCCGGCAAAAGCGAGTAAGAAGACGCCGGCAAAAGTGCAGCACATCCCCAGAGGAAGCAGAATTGGGCGGGGTTTGCGGTCAGCGGCAAAGCCGATAATGGGCTGAATCACCGAGGAGGTGAGGTTAAGCGCGAATGCAATCCAGCCAATCTGGGCATAAGAGAGCAGCATGTTATCCTTCAGTACAGGAAACATCGCCGGAATAAGCGCCTGGATGGAATCATTGAACAGATGAACAAAACTGACTGCGAGTAAAATCCGGTAAATAGTTGCCTGCTGCAAATTGCGGGATTCCTCAATAGCGGTGGCAGGAGCAGCGGGTATTGACTTGTTGGACATTTGGACTCCTTTCAGAGACGGGAATTAGCAAGAGCATCTATAAGATGAAGATAAATCCTATTGTAGCCATAAGCGATGTATTATGGGAATCAATTTGTGCGGTATAGAGCGTAATTATGCGTTCCTGGTTTTATTTATAAAAAAGGCTTGCAAACATCTGGGCCGCATGATATATTATCTCTTGTGCTTATGAGACATCGACGCTGAAACAAGCGGCGAAGGAAAAATAAGTTGACATGAAATATAGAAACATGATATGATCTAATTCCTGTGCAAGATACATAATGTTGAAATGCCGGGAGCAAGTTCTTTGAAAACTGAACAAATGGAACGCGTTAATTTTTACAAGATTCATTTAATGAATCGTCAGTTTCAAAATGAGCAATCGCTCTTTCTAAATACAATTTGGAGAGTTTGATCCTGGCTCAGGACGAACGCTGGCGGCATGCCTAATACATGCAAGTCGAGCGGAGTTTGAATGGAAGCTTGCTTCCATTCATGCTTAGCGGCGGACGGGTGAGTAACACGTAGGCAACCTGCCCTCAAGACTGGGATAACTACCGGAAACGGTAGCTAATACCGGATAATTTCTTTCCTCTCCTGAAGAGAGAATGAAAGGCGGAGCAATCTGCCACTTGGGGATGGGCCTGCGGCGCATTAGCTAGTTGGTGGGGTAACGGCTCACCAAGGCGACGATGCGTAGCCGACCTGAGAGGGTGAACGGCCACACTGGGACTGAGACACGGCCCAGACTCCTACGGGAGGCAGCAGTAGGGAATCTTCCGCAATGGGCGAAAGCCTGACGGAGCAATGCCGCGTGAGTGATGAAGGTTTTCGGATCGTAAAGCTCTGTTGCCAGGGAAGAACGTCCGGTAGAGTAACTGCTACCGGAGTGACGGTACCTGAGAAGAAAGCCCCGGCTAACTACGTGCCAGCAGCCGCGGTAATACGTAGGGGGCAAGCGTTGTCCGGAATTATTGGGCGTAAAGCGCGCGCAGGCGGTCATTTAAGTCTGGTGTTTAAACCTTGGGCTCAACCTGGGGGCGCACTGGAAACTGGGTGACTTGAGTACAGAAGAGGAAAGTGGAATTCCACGTGTAGCGGTGAAATGCGTAGATATGTGGAGGAACACCAGTGGCGAAGGCGACTTTCTGGGCTGTAACTGACGCTGAGGCGCGAAAGCGTGGGGAGCAAACAGGATTAGATACCCTGGTAGTCCACGCCGTAAACGATGAGTGCTAGGTGTTAGGGGTTTCGATACCCTTGGTGCCGAAGTTAACACAGTAAGCACTCCGCCTGGGGAGTACGGTCGCAAGACTGAAACTCAAAGGAATTGACGGGGACCCGCACAAGCAGTGGAGTATGTGGTTTAATTCGAAGCAACGCGAAGAACCTTACCAGGTCTTGACATCCCGATGAAAGCATTAGAGATAGTGCCCCTCTTCGGAGCATCGGAGACAGGTGGTGCATGGTTGTCGTCAGCTCGTGTCGTGAGATGTTGGGTTAAGTCCCGCAACGAGCGCAACCCTTGACTTTAGTTGCCAGCAGGTCGAGCTGGGCACTCTAGAGTGACTGCCGGTGACAAACCGGAGGAAGGTGGGGATGACGTCAAATCATCATGCCCCTTATGACCTGGGCTACACACGTACTACAATGGCCGGTACAACGGGAAGCGAAACCGCGAGGTGGAGCCAATCCCAGCAAAGCCGGTCTCAGTTCGGATTGCAGGCTGCAACTCGCCTGCATGAAGTCGGAATTGCTAGTAATCGCGGATCAGCATGCCGCGGTGAATACGTTCCCGGGTCTTGTACACACCGCCCGTCACACCACGAGAGTTTACAACACCCGAAGTCGGTGGGGTAACCCGCAAGGGAGCCAGCCGCCGAAGGTGGGGTAGATGATTGGGGTGAAGTCGTAACAAGGTAGCCGTATCGGAAGGTGCGGCTGGATCACCTCCTTTCTATGGAGAATCGTCACCTGCAACGGTGACATTCAAATCGGAAGTATTGCTTCCAAAAGATACTTAACGCGTATCCATTTGTTCGGTTTTGATGGAATTTGCGGGGCCATAGCTCAGCTGGGAGAGCGCCTGCCTTGCAAGCAGGAGGTCAGCGGTTCGATCCCGCTTGGCTCCACCAACAAACTTCATCAATTTGTTATGTCTAGAAACTTTAATATCGTCTGTAATTTCGAACAACACAACCGTGTTTGTCCCGTGATTTCAGCACCTTGATCCTTGAAAACTGGATACCGAAACGAATTTGCGTTTTAGAACATCTTTTAGCTGAAACTTGTGTAAGCAAGTTGAAATAGTTATTAGTGCAGAACGAAGGTTTTCGATTGTGCAGCGACCTTTGGCTTTGAATGTGTTAGTGAATGGAGCAATCCATGAGCGGCATTCAAAACAAGATGAGCAAGCAAGCGAAACACCGGAGTGACGGTTAAGCTAATAAGAGCACACGGAGGATGCCTAGGCGCCAGGAGCCGACGAAGGACGTGGCGAACAACGAAACTGCCTCGGGGAGCTGTAAGCAAGCTTTGATCCGGGGGTGTCCGAATGGGGAAACCCAGCTGTGGTAATTCGCAGTTACTCGTATCTGAATACATAGGATACGCAGAGGCAGACCAGGGGAACTGAAACATCTAAGTACCCTGAGGAAGAGAAAACAATAGTGATTCCGTCAGTAGCGGCGAGCGAACGCGGAACAGCCTAAACCAAGGGGCTTGCCTCTTGGGGTTGTGGGACGTCTCACATGGAGTTACAAAGGAATATGGTAGGCGAAGAGGTCTGGAAAGGCCCGCGATAGAGGTAAAAGCCCTGTAGCCTAAACTGTGTTCTCTCCGAGACGGATCCCGAGTAGTGCGGGGCACGTGAAACCCCGTATGAATCCAGCAGGACCATCTGCTAAGGCTAAATACTACCTGGCGACCGATAGTGAAACAGTACCGTGAGGGAAAGGTGAAAAGCACCCCGGAAGGGGAGTGAAATAGAACCTGAAACCGTGTGCTTACAAAAAGTCAGAGCCCGATCTATGGGTGATGGCGTGCCTTTTGTAGAATGAACCGGCGAGTTACGTTTAACATGCAAGGTTAAGGTGAGAAGCCGGAGCCGCAGCGAAAGCGAGTCTGAATAGGGCGATTGAGTATGTGGACGTAGACCCGAAACCGTGTGATCTACCCCTGTCCAGGGTGAAGGTGCGGTAACACGCACTGGAGGCCCGAACCCACGCATGTTGAAAAATGCGGGGATGAGGTGGGGGTAGCGGAGAAATTCCAATCGAACTCGGAGATAGCTGGTTCTCCCCGAAATAGCTTTAGGGCTAGCCTCGGTGAATGGAGTGGTGGAGGTAGAGCACTGATTGGGTGCGGGGCCCGCAAGGGTTACCAAGCTCAGTCAAACTCCGAATGCCATTAACTTCTTGCCGGGAGTCAGACAGTGAGTGCTAAGATCCATTGTCAAAAGGGAAACAGCCCAGACCATCAGCTAAGGTCCCCAAGTGTGTGTTAAGTGGGAAAGGATGTGGAGTTGCACAGACAACCAGGATGTTGGCTTAGAAGCAGCCACCATTGAAAGAGTGCGTAATAGCTCACTGGTCGAGTGACTCTGCGCCGAAAATGTAACGGGGCTAAACACACCACCGAAGCTATGGCTAGATGCTTTGCATCTGGGGTAGGGGAGCGTTGTATGTAGGTTGAAGGTGTACCGTAAGGAGCGCTGGACAGCATACAAGTGAGAATGCCGGTATGAGTAACGAAAAGATCAGTGAGAATCTGATCCGCCGAAAGCCCAAGGTTTCCTGAGGAAGGCTCGTCCGCTCAGGGTAAGTCGGGACCTAAGGCGAGGCCGAAAGGCGTAGTCGAAGGACAACAGTTTGAAATTACTGTACCACCGTAATCCGCTATGAGCGATGGGGTGACGCAGGAGGGTAGTGACGCGGACTGATGGATATGTCCGTCTAAGCAGTGAGGCTGATGTGTAGGCAAATCCGCACATCACTAAGGCTGGGCTGTGATGGGGAGCGAAAATTGTAGTAGCGAAGGTCATGATCTCACACTGCCAAGAAAAGCCTCTAGCCAGGAGAAGGTGCCCGTACCGCAAACCGACACAGGTAGGCGAGAAGAGAATTCTAAGGCGCGCGGAAGAACTCTCGTTAAGGAACTCGGCAAAATGACCTCGTAACTTCGGGAGAAGAGGTGCCTCGGTAGGGTGAATAGCCCGAGGGGGCCGCAGTGAAAAGGCCCAAGCGACTGTTTAGCAAAAACACAGGTCTGTGCGAAGCCGCAAGGCGAAGTATACGGGCTGACGCCTGCCCGGTGCTGGAAGGTTAAGGGGAGTGGTTAGGAGCAATCCGAAGCTGTGAACCGAAGCCCCAGTAAACGGCGGCCGTAACTATAACGGTCCTAAGGTAGCGAAATTCCTTGTCAGGTAAATTCTGACCCGCACGAATGGCGTAACGACTTGGGCGCTGTCTCAACGAGAGATCCGGTGAAATTTTAATACCTGTGAAGATGCAGGTTACCCGCGACAAGACGGAAAGACCCCATGGAGCTTTACTGCAGCTTGATATTGAATTTGGGTACGATCTGTACAGGATAGGTGGGAGCCGTTGAGGCAGGAGCGCAAGCTTCTGCGGAGGCGCCGTTGGGATACCACCCTGATCGTATCTAGGTTCTAACCTAGTGCCCTAATCGGGTACGGGGACCGTGTCAGGCGGGCAGTTTGACTGGGGCGGTCGCCTCCTAAAGAGTAACGGAGGCGTTCAAAGGTTCCCTCAGAATGGTTGGAAATCATTCGCAGAGTGCAAAGGCATAAGGGAGCTTGACTGCGAGACCTACAAGTCGAGCAGGGACGAAAGTCGGACTTAGTGATCCGGTGGTACCGCATGGAAGGGCCATCGCTCAACGGATAAAAGCTACCCTGGGGATAACAGGCTTATCTCCCCCAAGAGTCCACATCGACGGGGAGGTTTGGCACCTCGATGTCGGCTCATCGCATCCTGGGGCTGAAGTAGGTCCCAAGGGTTGGGCTGTTCGCCCATTAAAGCGGTACGCGAGCTGGGTTCAGAACGTCGTGAGACAGTTCGGTCCCTATCTGTCGTGGGCGCAGGAAATTTGAGAGGAGCTGTCCTTAGTACGAGAGGACCGGGATGGACGTACCGCTGGTGCATCAGTTGTTCCGCCAGGAGCATGGCTGAGTAGCTACGTACGGACGGGATAAGCGCTGAAAGCATCTAAGCGTGAAGCCCCCCTCAAGATGAGATTTCCCAATTAGTAAGACCCCTTGAAGACGACGAGGTAGATAGGTTGGAGGTGGAAGTGCAGCAATGCATGGAGCTGACCAATACTAATCGGTCGAGGGCTTATCCAAATTTCTTAGAGCGCAGATTCGTTTCGGATTCAGTTTTCAGGTGATCAAGCCTGTACGCCATGAAATTTCATTCACACATTCGTGATGAACCGAATTTCAAGCGGCAGCGTCTGTTTCACAGACGCATGTTTGGTGGCGATAGCGGAGGGGTTCCACGCGTACCCATCCCGAACACGACCGTTAAGCCCTCCAGCGCCGATGGTACTTGGACCGAAGGGTCCTGGGAGAGTAGGACGTTGCCAAGCACATGAAGCCATTGTTGAGCAATCGACAGTGGCTTTTTTGGTTTGTGCAGGGTTGTGGAAAAGCTGTGGATAAATTTCAGTAACTGCTGAAAACTTACGCACATGTGGATACAATTTCAGGAAGAAGTCTTTTCCCTGATAATGTGGATTAAAACGCATATTCAGGCGAATGAGTCAAGAGAAAACCTAAGTAATCCACTGTTTTTGTGGATAAAAAGTGAATTTTGTGGATAGATAAATATGAATCGTGGATAACTAATTTTTGCCGGAAGAAACTCTTTCCGGTTTTTTGTTTTACTGTTCAAAACCTGTGGATAACTTTTGTCCGCGGGCTATTTTTGTACCTCATTAGCTTCTGGACAATTTGCTTGATATACTCAATCTGAGCAACCATTGGACTCTATCTCTATAAATTCATTAACGGGGTGAGCAGCATGGAAATAAGGCAATTGCACGCAGATGATTTTGAAGAAGGCTTAGGCTTGTCAGAATATGCTTTTCAGTACAAGGTGATAGGAGAAGACAGGGAACGCGCCAGAGAGAAGTTCAAGCCGGAACAAATATGGGGAGTATTCGAAGGACCAAGTTTAAGTGCCAAGCTGGTACTTCTTCCACTTCAGGCATACATACAGGGCAAGCCCGTATCTATGGGCGGAATTGCGGGTGTAGCCACGTGGCCGGAGAACCGCAGGCAGGGATATGTGGCCAAGCTGTTGACCCATGCGCTGCAAACCATGAACGAAGCAGGGCAAACACTGTCTTTTCTGCACCCGTTTTTA
This sequence comes from Paenibacillus sp. FSL H8-0259, assembly GCF_037963255.1. NCBI lineage: Bacteria > Bacillati > Bacillota > Bacilli > Caryophanales > Paenibacillaceae > Paenibacillus > Paenibacillus sp. FSL H8-0259. The sequence continues at coordinate 7,520,346 of NZ_CP150147.1, read as the reverse complement.
ATCCCCTTTTACCGGAAATTCGGCTGGGAGATCTATTGTGAATATAAGAAATATAACATACCTGTGGATAAATTTCCGCGGAAGGCTGAAATACAGGGCTCTGTGAAGCGCGGGGCGGCTGATATTAAAGTATTGCAACAGCTGTATGTCTCATTTGCAACCCGGTACAACGGCACACTGCAGCGTACGGAGGAATGGTGGAAGGAAAAAGTACTCGATGAAGATACACATCAGTGTGTATTTTATTCGCAGCAGGGTGAACCGGAAGGGTATGTGCTGTATAAAATAGTGAACAAAGAACTGGTCATCGATGAATTTGTCTATCTGAATGAGAAGGCCCGGCAAGGGCTGTGGACATTTCTGGCTAACCATGACTCTATGATCACCGGAGCTTCATTGAAGCTGGTTCCCTCTGATGACATTCTGCCGTATTTGCTTCCCGACCCGCGGATTGCCCAGGAGAATTATCCGTACTTCATGGCACGCATTGTCAACGCCCAAGCCTTTATAGAGAATTTGTCTTTCCATGCGCTGAGCGGTATCCGGGAGCGGCTGCTTTATATTGAAGATGAGCATGCCCCCTGGAATAACGGCCTGTGGCGGTGGACAGTAGCTGAACATGGGGAGGTATCATTTACTCAGATCCAGGGGGACAGATCAAACGCTGATCTTATATGCAGTATTGGTACACTTACCGCACTGTTGATGGGATACAGACGTCCAGTTGAAATGGCCCGGTATGGACAGTTATCCGGTACACATGAAGCTGTAGATTGGCTGGAGAAGCTGATCCCGCAGGCGCAAACGGCTTTATTTGATTTTTTCTGACAAACCTGAAGGCTCTTCCGCTTACATTAGAAGCAGGAGAGCCTAAAATACATATCCCCTTGCAATGGGATCCGTGAAGCTATTCGGAATACAATGCGGCTAAAAAGTAAAAAATAAGAGCAACCCCTTGGAATTCAGTGAGAATATGTTATAATATGAAAAAAGTCAAAGAAAGTCAAAGTCAACGCGAGCTCGACAGCAGTGTTCTTAGGATTGTAACAGTTGGAGGTCAGGCTCAGTACGAAGGCTATTGCAGCCGATTCGCACTTCAGTCCCCGGGTTAAATTCTTTAGAGCTATGTATGGACGGTGGACGTTGATACAGCACAAGCTTAACCAAGGCTTACACACTGGAGGATGAGTGATGCGTAATATCTCCGATATTATTGAACAATATCTGAAGAATATTTTGCATGAAAGTCCCGAAGGTACGGTGGAAATTCAGCGCAATGATCTGGCGGACCAGTTCTCCTGTGTGCCGTCGCAGATCAATTACGTCATCAGTACACGCTTTACTTTGGAAAAGGGATATGTAGTGGAGAGCAAACGCGGCGGTGGAGGGTATATCCGGATTCAGCGCTTCGAGCTGCCTCAGAATGTGGCACTGTATGCACATCTGAACTCCACAATAGGGAATGATATTGACCAGAATTCCGCCGAAGGACTGATTTATCAGCTGGAGGAGGCCCGTTTTCTCTCCAAGCGTGAAGCGTGTCTTATGCGGTCCGCTGTTTCCCGGGAATGCCTGACGGTTAATCTGCCGTACCGGGATGAGATTCGTGCCAAGCTAATGAAGGCCATGCTAATCTCTTTGTTAGGCAAATAATTGTCAAAATGTGAGGGAGGGACACCGCTCATGCTATGCCAGGAATGCGGGGTCAAACCGGCTACACTCCATTTCACGAAGATCGTGAACGGAGAGAAGACAGAATTTCATATTTGTGAAAGCTGTGCGCGGGAAAAAGGGGAGCTCATCCCCGGTACTGCCGGAGGATTCTCCATACACAGCTTGCTTTCCGGGCTGCTTGATCTGGAGAGCGCAGGCAAGGGCAAGTCAGAGGCCGCACAGACTGTGCAGGGGCTGCAGTGTGAGAACTGCGGTATGACCTACTCACAGTTCAGCAAGCTTGGACGGTTCGGCTGCAGCTCCTGCTACAAATATTTTGACAGCACGCTGGACCCGCTCTTCAGACGGGTACACGGAAGTACAGCCCATGTGGGTAAGCTTCCCAAACGGGCGGGTGCACAGATCATGTGTAAACGCCAAATTGATGAGCTGAAGCAGGAATTACAGCAGAGCATTATGCAGGAGGAGTTTGAAACTGCAGCCGAGCTGAGGGACAGAATCCGCAAACTTGAAAAAGAAATGCCACAAGAGTAAAGTCTTTGATATATAGGAGGGGATTCCACATGTCAAGTCTCCGGTTTACCGAACAAGCACTTAGTGACTGGATGCGCTGCGGCGGGAGTCATTCCGAGATTGTTATCAGCAGCCGAATGCGTATCGCCCGTAATCTGGAGCACCTTCCTTTCCCGCTATTGGCGTCTGCGCAGCAGTCGGAAGAGGTGCTGGAGCAGCTTGCTCCTGTATTTCAGGGAGAAGCCTCTGCGGATTTCGGCAACTTTCAGCTGCTGAGGCTGGATGAGCTCGATGAGCTGGATAAAAAAGTACTGGTGGAGAAGCATCTGATCAGTCCTAATCTGGCTGATGATTCCAAAGGCGGAGCAGTCATTCTTAATGAGGACGAGTCAGTCAGCATTATGATCAACGAGGAGGATCATCTCCGCATTCAATGCCTGTTTCCGGGTCTGCAGGTGAGAGAGGCCTGGGTCAGGGCAACAGCCATCGATGATATCTTTGAGGCTGCTGTCAATTACGCTTTTGATGACCGCAGAGGATACCTGACCAGTTGTCCCACCAATGTGGGAACCGGGCTCAGAGCCTCGGTAATGGTTCATCTGCCGGCATTGGTTATGACCCATCAGATTAACCGGATTCTATCCGCTGTTAATCAGGTCGGTCTTACCGTTAGAGGAATTTATGGTGAAGGCAGCGAAGCAGTAGGGAATATCTTTCAGATTTCCAACCAGATTACGCTCGGTCAGACCGAGAATGAGATTATTGAGAATCTCCACAGCGTAGTCACCCAGATTATAGAGCATGAGCGGAACGCACGTGAGCGCTTGCTTGTGGATTCCGCTCTGCGGATTACCGACCGCATCAAACGTTCATATGGGATTCTAGCCTACGCGGCTGTGATGGAGCTTAAAGAGTCAGCACAGCGGCTCTCCGATCTAAGGCTTGGTGTAGATTTGGGGATACTGGAAGGGCCTTCGATTTCAGTGCTTAATGAGCTGAATGTCAAGACTCAGCCGGGTTTTCTGCAAAAGCTGTTCGGCGACGAGCTTTCGTCCACCGAACGGGATATGTACCGGGCGAAGCTGCTCCGGGAAACACTGGGATCACAACATTAATTATAGATATATATTATCCGTGGAGGTGCAGGAGATATGATGTTTGGAAGATTTACGGAACGCGCACAAAAGGTGCTGGCGCTGGCGCAGGAAGAAGCCGTACGTTTGGGACACAACAACATTGGGACAGAACATATTTTGCTCGGACTGATTCGTGAAGGTGACGGCATTGCCGCCAAGGCACTGATCGGACTCGGTCTGGGTCTTGAGAAGATTCAGGATGAAGTGGAAACGCTGATTGGCAGAGGTCAGGAACAACCGACCAACATCGCTTATACTCCTCGTGCCAAAAAAGTTATCGAGCTGTCTATGGATGAAGCCCGCAAGCTTGGACATACGTACGTGGGCACAGAGCATATCCTGCTCGGACTCATCCGTGAAGGAGAGGGCGTAGCTGCCCGCGTGCTGAATAATCTCGGTATCAGCCTGAATAAAGCCCGCCAGCAGGTGCTGCAGCTTCTGGGCAGCAGTGAAGCCACTTCAAGCCATAGCGGTGCTCCGGTTAATGTCAGCACACCAACGCTGGATGGTCTGGCCCGTGACTTGACTGCCTATGCTAAGGACGGAAACCTCGACCCTGTTATCGGCCGCAGCAAGGAAATTGAACGTGTCATTCAGGTGCTCAGCCGCCGTACCAAGAATAATCCGGTACTGATCGGTGAGCCAGGGGTGGGTAAGACAGCAATTGCTGAAGGCCTGGCCCAAAAGATCATCAACAATGAAATTCCGGAAACCTTGCGCGACAAACGCGTAATGACCCTGGATATGGGTTCTGTAGTTGCCGGTACGAAATACCGCGGTGAGTTCGAGGACCGCCTCAAAAAAATCATGGATGAGATTCGCCAAGCAGGCAATATCGTGCTCTTCATCGATGAGCTGCATACGCTGATCGGAGCCGGTGGTGCGGAAGGTGCAATTGATGCCTCCAATATCCTGAAGCCCGCTCTGGCCCGTGGTGAACTGCAGTGCATCGGTGCCACAACGCTTGACGAATACCGCAAATATATTGAGAAAGACGCTGCCCTGGAACGCCGCTTCCAGCCGATTACGGTGGATCAGCCTTCTCCTGCAGAAGCTGTACAGATCCTGTTCGGTCTCCGCGACCGTTATGAGGCCCATCACCGGGTGAAGATTACGGATGAAGCTATTGTGGAAGCTGTGAAGCTGTCTGACCGCTATATCCCAGACCGGTTCCTGCCGGACAAGGCGATTGACCTCATTGATGAAGCAGGCTCCAAGGTAAGACTTAACTCTTACACGATCCCGCCGAATCTGAAGGAACTCGAAATGCGTCTGGATGATATCCGCAAGGAGAAGGATTCCGCTGTACAAAGCCAGGAATTCGAGAAGGCTGCAGCGCTGCGCGATACCGAGCAGAAGATCCGTGAAGAGCTGGACACAACGAAGAACCAGTGGAAAGAGAAGCAGGGCCGTACGGACTCCCAGGTTACACCTGAGGATATCGCACAGGTGGTTGCCAGCTGGACCGGAATTCCGGTCAGCAAGCTGAAGGAAGAAGAGACAGACCGTTTGCTGAATATGGAGTCTTTGCTGCATGAACGTGTAATCGGGCAGGATGAAGCCGTTAAGGCTGTCAGCCGGGCACTCCGCCGGGCGCGTGCGGGTCTGAAGGATCCGAAACGTCCAATGGGCTCCTTCATCTTCCTCGGTCCAACCGGGGTCGGTAAAACCGAGCTGGCACGGGCACTTGCCGAAGCCATGTTCGGTGACGAGAATGCGGTAATCCGTATCGATATGTCGGAGTACATGGAGAAGCATTCTACATCCCGTCTGGTCGGGGCGCCTCCAGGCTATGTAGGATATGAAGAAGGCGGACAGCTGACTGAGAAGGTACGCCGCAAACCGTATTCCGTGGTCCTGCTGGATGAGATTGAGAAGGCTCACCCTGAAGTATTCAATATTCTGCTGCAGGTACTGGAAGACGGCCGTCTGACCGACTCCAAAGGCCGTGTAGTCGATTTCCGCAATACCTTAATTATCCTGACCTCTAACGTAGGCGCACAAGCAATCCGTAAGAATTCGACTCTGGGCTTCACCGCGGTACAGGATGCCGGTGCCGATTACGGCAATATGAAGGGCAAGGTAATGGAAGAGCTGAAGAAGAGCTTCCGCCCTGAGTTCCTGAACCGGATCGACGAGATTATTGTCTTCCACTCTCTGGATGAGAAGCATATCGCCGAGATCGTTACCCTGATGTCCGAGGAGCTGCGCAAGCGTCTGCGTGAATATGATGTAGACTTCCTGCTTACTGACGGCGCCAAGGCGTTCCTGGCCAAAGAGGGCTATGACCCGGCCTTCGGTGCCCGCCCGCTCCGCCGGGCGATTCAGAAGCACATCGAAGACCGCCTTTCCGAAGAGCTGCTTAAGGGCAACATCAAGAAAGGTGACTCCCTCAACATTGATGAGGTGAACGGTGAGCTTGTGGTAACCAAAGTGGAAGTGCCGGCCGAGCTCTCCCTGGAGAAGGAAGAGAAGGAAGTCGAAACTGAATAATTTTCCAGCAATATGAAACAAAGCTCCCGCTCCTCCGTATAGAGGGGCGGGAGCTTTTATATGTCCGGAATGATTAATAATTCTGCCCTGAATCAGGCAGGTTAAGGAGGACGCAAACGAAAAGTAGATCTTAAGTGACCTTTCGTTCAGTGTGCAGAAATGGTAAACTTTGATTAAGAGAAAATTATCCGCAATTTTAGCAAGTTCGGACCGTAAGGAGCGCACATGGCCAAACCAAAAACAAAATTTTTCTGCACCGAATGTGGTTACGAATCACCGAAATGGTTCGGGAAATGCCCGGGCTGCCAGGAATGGAACTCAATGGTGGAAGAAACGGAAAGCGTAGTCAAAACCCAAGGCATGAATGCACCTATTTTTCAGAGTAAAGAAAAGGCGCAATCGATCATAAATATAGAAAGTGACAAAGAGCCGCGTATCCTGACAGGCATCGGAGAGCTTAACCGTGTGCTTGGCGGCGGTATCGTACCCGGCTCGCTGGTACTGGTCGGTGGCGACCCCGGAATCGGGAAGTCCACACTGCTGCTGCAGACATCTCACGCCCTTACAACCCAGGGGCTCCGTGTTCTGTATATCTCCGGGGAAGAATCGGTACGCCAGACCAAGCTTCGGGCTGACCGCCTCGGGGCGTTGTCGGCGGAACTGTATGTTCTGTGTGAGACGAACATGGAGAGCATTGAAGAAGCAATCGAGCAGATTAAGCCGCAGTTTCTGGTCATCGACTCGATCCAGACCGTATTTATGCCTGAAGTGACCAGTGCGCCAGGCAGTGTAACACAGGTGCGGGAATGTACGACAAGATTTATGCGGATTGCCAAAATCCGTGGAATCGCAACGGTACTTGTAGGACATGTAACGAAAGAAGGCGCAATTGCCGGTCCACGGATGCTGGAGCATATGGTGGACTGTGTGCTCTATTTCGAAGGGGAACGTCATCATACGTACCGGTTGCTGCGTGCGGTGAAGAACCGCTTTGGCTCAACCAATGAAATCGGTATTTTCGAGATGGGTGAGGTTGGCCTTACCGAGGTGGAGAACCCTTCCGAGCTGTTTCTTTCTGAACGGCCGCTCGGAGTGGCCGGTTCCGCGGTTGTAGCCAGCATGGAAGGCACAAGACCGGTGCTTGTTGAATTACAGGCGCTGGTTGCAGCAACCCATTTCCCTTCGCCCCGCAGAATGTGCACAGGTATGGATCATCAGAGAATGGCGCTGATCATTGCTGTCCTGGAGAAACGGATGGGCATGTTCCTGCAGAATCAGGATGCTTACCTCAATGTTGCCGGAGGTGTTAAGCTGGATGAGCCGGCGGTGGATCTGGCTGTCGCCATCAGTATTGCTTCCAGCTTCCGGGATATTCCGACCAAGCCGTATGATGTGTTTTTTGGGGAGGTAGGACTTACCGGCGAGGTGAGAGGGGTGTCACGCGCAGAGATGCGGGTGAAGGAGGCCGCTAAGCTCGGCTTCCGGCGGGTAATTATGCCTGAGAAAAGCATGAAAGGCTGGAAGCATCCGCAGGATATCCAGATTATAGGCGTCAGCACCGTAGCAGATGCACTAGCGGTCGCGTTAGATTAGGGGGCACAGGGACATGAAAGAATACAATCCATTAGATAATATGAATGATCTGCTTAGAATGGCCGCACCCGGAACACCTTTCCGGGAGGGGCTGGAGAATGTGCTGCGCGCGAAGACCGGGGCACTTATTGTTGTCGGATACAGTCCGGAAGTGATGGAAGTTGTCGATGGCGGATTCTCCATTAACTGCGATTTTTCACCCAATTATTTATACGAGCTGGCCAAAATGGACGGAGCGATCATCCTGAGTGAGGATCTGAAGCGGATTCTGTATGCCAACACCCAGCTGATCCCCGATTCCTCTATTTCATCCATCGAGACAGGCATCCGTCACCGGACCGCTGAACGGGTGGCTAAACAGACCGGCAAACTGGTTGTTTCCATTTCCCAGCGGCGGAATATAATCACCCTGTATCAAGGCTCTATCCGCTATGCGCTGAAGGAGATCGGAGCGATTCTGGCCAAAGCCAATCAGGCGATTCAGACCTTAGAAAAGTATAAAGCCGTGCTGACACAGGGGTTGACTAACCTTTCTGCTGCCGAATATGAGGGGCTTGTGACGGTGGCTGAGGTAGTCGGCGTGATCCAGCGGGTAGAAATGGTATTGCGGATCAAAATGGAAATTAAGCGTTATATTAACGAACTCGGCAATGAAGGCCGGCTGATCAGCATGCAGATGGAAGAACTGGTCGGAAATACAGAGGAAGAAGCCTGGCTTCTGTACAGAGACTATGCAAGAGAGGAGCAGGAGGACAAAATCCGCGAAATTATCGCCGGGCTGAAGCGAAGCAGTGACGATGAATTGATGGATGACAATCATATTGCCCGCTTGCTGGGCTATTCCTCCACGGCTATTGCATCCGAGGAAGCCGTAACTCCGCGCGGTTACCGTCTGCTCAACAAAATTCCGCGGCTGCCGAATGTGATCATCCACAATCTGGTGGAACGCTTTGAAATGCTGCCTAATCTGATGACGGCGAGCATTGCTGAACTTGATGAGGTAGACGGCATTGGCGAGGTTCGCGCACGTAATATTCAGGACGGACTGAAGCGGCTCCAGAAACAAGTTCTTATTGACAGGCAAATGTAAATAACATACAATCACGTAATATTGGGAACCCATGAAGTTCAAAGTAGGAAAATTGAGGTGAAGAAATGATACAAAAATCAATTCCGAGTCTTTTTACCATCGGTAATCTGATGCTTGGAATGTTTGGTATCATGATGGCGTTTGACGGTAAGCTGAGCATGGCCGCTATCATGGTGATTATCGCTATGCTGCTCGACGGGCTCGATGGCCGTGTTGCGCGCGCGCTGAAGTGTGAGAGTGAGTTCGGCAAGGAGCTGGATTCCTTATCCGATGTAGTTTCTTTCGGTGTGGCACCAGCGCTGATCATGTATCTCACAAGCCTGCAGGATTTGAACTCTGCACTAGGATGGACTATTACAGCGATTTTCCCGGTGTTTGGGGCTTTGCGTCTGGCCCGGTTTAATGTCCGCCCGGGGATTCCGGGATATTTTGTAGGATTGCCGATTCCTGCTGCAGGTGGCGTTCTGGCCACGCTGGCACTTTTTCATAAAGATGTATCTGCACCGTTTATGATTGTCGCTACCCTGCTGCTGTCTTACCTGATGGTTAGCACGGTGAAGTACCCTAACTTCAAGAAGATCGGCTTCCCCAAAAAGGCAGTTATAGGTGCACCTGTAGTAATTGTGATCGCCGTAGCGGTAGCCGTTGTTTTCCCTGAACAGATTGCCAAGCTGATCTTTGCTTTGCTTGCGTTATATGCCCTATACGGGTTCAGGCAGAGTCTGGGCCTCTTGACAGCCCGTCGTCAACGCCGCCGCAGGAAGAGACATGCGGAAGATAAGGTGTATCACTCCAAGAACGGATAGTCCTAACTACGTAATTATTACTTTTTTAATCTATACAGAAAAGGCTGTGCCCTCCCTGACTCAGGAGAAGGCACAGCCTTTTCTGTATTTGTAACGGATGAAGGAGAGCGCGGGCTGCCCTAGGACAAGTTAAATAATCCGAGTGTAGCGCATTTTTGAGATTCCTTTGACACAACCTCGTCCATATTAATATCGAGCAAATTGCAAAGTGCAGACATATAGAACAGCTCGCGGCCCAGTTCTGAGGCAATGACTTCCCGGCAGTTCTCACACAGTTCACCTTCAAGGTGGGTTCCGGCAAGCTCTTTGGCTTGTTCAAGTCCCAAAGCCGGTTCGAAGACCTGCTTAGTTGCGTGCAGCTGAATGCAGCCGCATTCAGTAATGGATTTGACGACAGCTCGGTTGACGGATGCACTGCTCTGTCCGTTCTTGGACATTACATCCAGAAGACTGCGGTGACGGAGCAGCAGTTCGGAAACTTGATCCTGGAAAGCCTGTAAACTTGGTGCGCTCATTTTCCATTCACCCCTGGGTTCGTAATTGAGTTCATTATATGCCAGGGTCTCCCCTGTTTTCAACAAGGAATAGAAGTTTACGGCAGGCTTTGCAGACCAGGGAATTAATGGATTCAGAAAAAATAATGGCCCCCCGGATTATCGTCCTGAAAATTGGAACATACTGGTGAGGTATAGATGATTTTTGGATGAATAGAAGGAGGTGCTGGTTATGTGGAAAAAGATTATTTTGACGCTTGCCGGGTTATGTGGAGCCTGGTCCGGTTATTCGCTATATCATGCGGCAGAAAGAGGGTTCCCGAAGGGCATGGGGAAACTGGGTGATAGCTTGCCTGTGGAAGGAAGCATTTTGTTTGCGGTGCTGGGTGCCATTATTTTTTTGATTGCGGGGACGTTATGCGCGGATTGGGCGAGTACAAAACTGCAGGAGGCGGTTCAGTATTGTTCGCGTATACCGATGAGCGAACTCGCTGCAGGCGCTGCAGGGCTTACAGGAGGTCTGCTGCTGTCACTGCTGCTGTATCCAGTCATGGCCTGGCTGGGCAAGGCCGGAGAGCTGCTGCAGGTGGCAGCAACCCTGGCTCTGGGTTATATGGGCCTGCGGATCGGGCTGGAGAAGAAGGAAGAGCTGGCTTCGCTATGGACTACCGGACGCTGGGGACGTTCTGCTGAACCGGAGGGACGGGGACCTGAGGAGCATAAGATTCTTGATACGAGCGTTATTATCGATGGCCGGATTGCCGATATCTGCAAAACGGGTTTCATTGAAGGAACCATCGTTATTCCCGAGTTTGTTCTTGAGGAGCTTCAGCATATCGCGGATTCGTCAGATCTGCTGAAGCGCAACCGCGGGCGCAGAGGGCTTGATATCCTAAACAAGATTCAGAAAGAGCTGGATGTCAAAGTGCTGATCTACGAAGGTGATTTCGAGGAGATTTCCGAAGTGGACAGCAAGCTGGTCAAGCTGGCTAAGGTGCTGCATGGCAAGGTTGTCACCAATGACTTCAATCTCAACAAGGTTTGCGAGCTCCAGGGCGTATCGGTGCTGAATATTAACGATCTGGCCAACGCGGTGAAGCCGGTGGTTCTGCCTGGTGAGGAAATTATTGTGCAGGTGATCAAAGACGGCAAAGAACATGGACAAGGCGTGGCTTATCTTGACGACGGCACCATGATTGTCGTGGAAGGCGGCCGTGATTATATCGGCACTACGATGGAGGTCCTGGTTACCAGTGTGCTACAGACTTCCGCAGGCCGGATGATTTTTGCCAAACCGAAGCTGCTGGAAAAAGCGCAATAAGGGTAAATCAGCCCCTGGAGCGGTCTTATAGGCTTGGAAATGCCGTCCAAACACGTTATGATGGGGATATACGTGAAAGACAGGAGCCGAAAGAATGTCAAACAGTGTAGGCGCCGTTATAGTGGCGGCAGGCAGAGGGACACGAATGGGAACGGCAGAGAGCAAACAATATCTGCTGCTTCAGGGCAAACCGATTATCGTGCATACCCTGGAGGTATTCCAGAAGCATGAACTCATCTCTGAAATCGTGCTTGTCACCGGTGAAGAGGATGTGCAGCGCTGCCGGCAATGGGTACAGGCCTACAAGCTGGACAAAGTGTCTGTTGTTATTCCGGGAGGGGCTGAACGCCAGCACTCGGTACGCCGGGGACTGGGAGAACTTACGACCACCTGGGTAATGGTACATGATGGTGTCCGGCCTTTCGTACAGGGCAGTGAGATTGAAGCTTGTTACGAACGGGCCAGATCTGCCGGAGCCTCTGTGCTTGCAGTTCCGGTTAAGGATACGATCAAGCAGGTGGATGGCGAAGGCAATGTGCTGTCTACGCCGGACCGGCGAAGTCTGTGGGCGATTCAGACCCCGCAGACTTTTCGTCTGTCCGAACTGTTGTCAGCCTATGACGAGGCAGAACGTGACGGCTTCCTCGGTACAGATGACTCCAGTCTGGCGGAACGCAGCGGAATTACCGTATCTGTAGTAGAAGGAAGCTACAGGAATATTAAGATTACGACACCGGAAGACCTGGATTTCGCTGAATTCACAGAAAGAAGCAGGGGAGAGGAACAGAGATGATCGCTGTAGGACAAGGATTTGACGTGCATCAGCTGGTGGAAGGAAGGCCGTGTATTATTGGGGGAGTGACTATTCCCTATGAGAAGGGGTTACTGGGACACTCTGACGCGGATGTGCTCCTGCATGCAGTAAGCGATGCTATACTTGGGGCGCTTGGACTGGGGGATATCGGCAGACATTTTCCAGATACCGATCCTGCCTTCAAGGATGCAGACAGCCTGAAGCTGCTGGAGCATGTATGGGCGCTTGCCCGTGACCGGGGATACCGGCTGGGAAATATAGATTCGACCATCATTGCCCAGAAACCCAAAATGGCGCCTTATATTCCGCAAATGACCGAGGTTATTGCCCGTGCACTGGATGCGGACCTCTCAAAGGTCAATGTAAAAGCGACAACTACCGAGCAGCTCGGCTTCGCCGGACGCGGAGAAGGAATTGCCGCACAATCTATTGTCTGTCTGCTCCAAGATGTGATATCATCTTGAGATGGCTGAAGTAACAACAGCCTAATTTTAACCAATATGAAGCGGAGGGAAACCCATGACGGATCAAGTCCGGGTGCGTTACGCACCGAGCCCTACGGGACATTTACATATCGGAAATGCCAGAACGGCGTTGTTTAACTACCTGTTCGCCCGCAATCTGGGCGGCAAATTCATTATCCGGATCGAAGATACAGACCTTAAGCGTAATATCGCAGAAGGTGAAGAAAGCCAGTTGAAATATTTGAAATGGCTGGGAATGGACTGGGATGAGAGCGTAGATGTAGGCGGCGAATATGGCCCTTACCGCCAGACAGAACGTCTGGATCTGTACCGTGTCTACTGGCAGGATCTGCTGGACCGCGGCCTTGCTTACCGCTGTTATTGTACAGAAGAGGAGCTGGAAGCAGAGCGTGAAGAGCAGACCGCACGCGGCGAAACCCCACGTTATTCCGGCAGACACCGTAATCTGACGGAGGAGCAGCGCCTTGCCTATGAGGCGGAAGGCCGTATTGCCAGCATCCGTTTCCTGGTTCCGGAAGACCGTACTTATACCTTCAATGATATTGTTAAAGGCAGCATTTCGTTCAACACCAAAGAAATGGGCGACTTTGTCATCGTGAAGAAGGATGGTATTCCAACCTATAACTTCGCTGTAGCTGTAGATGACCATTTGATGGCCATCTCCCATGTGCTGCGCGGGGAAGACCATATCTCCAACACGCCGCGTCAGCTCATGATCTATGAAGCTCTTGGCTGGGAAGCGCCGCTGTTCGGCCACATGACACTGATTGTCGGCGATGACCACAAGAAGCTGAGCAAACGGAATGAATCGATCATTCAGTTTATCGAGCAGTATGACCAGCTTGGCTATCTGCCGGAAGCGCTCTTCAACTTCATCACATTACTCGGCTGGTCGCCGGAGGGTGAGGAGGAGATTTTCAGCAAGGAACAGCTGATCTCTATCTTCACTGCCGACCGTCTGTCGAAGAGCCCGGCTGTATTCGATACGAACAAGCTGGCACATCTCAATAATCACTATATCAAGCATGCCGATCCTAAGCGGATCGCGGCACTTGCTATTCCCCATCTGCAGAAGGCGGGACGTCTGCCGGAGGTTCTGAGTGATGAGCAGCAGATCTGGGCAGAGAGCCTGGTTGCGCTGTATCAGGAACAGATGAACTCCGCTTCTGATATTGTGGGGCTCTCCGAGCTCTTCTTCCGCAGCCATCTGGAACTGGAGACGGAAGCGGCACAAGTACTTGCCGAAGCCCAGGTTCCTGAAGTGCTCTCCGCTTTTCTCGCTAAAGTGGAAGCTGCTGAGGATTTCAGCGCTGCCAATATGGCTGTGCTGATCAAAGAAGTCCAGAAGGAAACCGGACACAAAGGCAAGGCGCTGTTTATGCCGATCCGTGTCGCTCTAACCGGTCAGATGCATGGCCGTGATTTGAATGCGACCATCGCGCTGCTTAGCCGGGACCGGGTCATCGAACGTCTGAAATCGCAGATCAAAGGCGCATAAACCGGGGGATATGAGGGTAGAACCCCTTGTCAGCCCTGCGGCTTTTCGCTAAGATAGAAGAATATAATAACTAATAATAGCTGTGATCAGGAAAAGTACGCGTATACGGGCAATTGCCAGAGAGAATAACCGCTGAGGGAGATGTCCCTTGCAGGCTGGGAGTTATTCATTTGTCTGCCGCTGAACATGCACCTGTGAGCTGCACAGTTGAGCGTCCCTGTCTGTCAGGGGACAGTAGACTGTGCCGGGGACGTTGCCGTTACAGACGCCAAGAGGAACACCGCATGCACCTGCCGCGAAGTTAACGGCAGTCTGATTGTGCGAATGTTCAAGCAGAGTGGGACCGCGGTTAAACGTCTCTGCAGCATAATGCTGCAGGGGCGTTTTTTGTTGAACTATAAGGATACCGATTGAATGCTCACAGCATACAGATGAATAGAGCAAGTGGGCTGAAGACACTATCTTCCTTTGCGCACCTGTAAACAGGAGGTGGGGAAGTCACAGAAGAGGGGAACCGTGATGTTTAAGCATATCAAGTCGGACATTCGGGCAGTATTCGACAACGATCCCGCTGCCCGCAGCAAGTTCGAGGTTGTCTTCACCTACGCCGGGCTTCATGCGATCTGGGCACACCGGATTGCCCACTCTTTTTATAAACGCCGCTGGTTTACACTGGCACGCATCGTATCGCAGATGAGCAGATTTATGACCGGAGTGGAAATTCATCCGGGTGCGGTTGTCGGCAGCCGGTTGTTCATCGACCATGGAATGGGTATAGTCATTGGTGAAACCTGTGAGATTGGTGACGATGTCATTATCTATCAGGGGGTCACACTTGGAGGGACAGGGAAAGAAAAGGGCAAACGCCATCCTACCGTCGGCAACAATGTTGTCATCGGCTCCGGTGCCAAAGTACTGGGATCGTTTAGAATCGGCGATAATTGCAATATCGGCTCCAATTCAGTGGTTCTGCGCGAAGTGCCCAGCAACAGCACCGTTGTTGGAAATCCCGGACGCGTGGTTAAGCGCAACGGGGAACGCGTGTCCGACCGGCTGGATCATACCCAGATGCCGGATCCGCTGATTGATTCCCTGCGTTTCCTGCAGAAGGAAATCGAAGAGCTGCGCGAGCAGATGGGGTCTGAAGACAAGCAGAAGAAGGAACAGCGGCGGCTGGAGAGCCAGCAGTATATCGGCGATTATGAAATATAACCATATGGAGATTCAAGAGAATCCAGGGGGAACAGAAAGGATTGGGAACAGAATGGCTGTACAGATTTATAACACAATGACACGGAGCAAGGAAGAATTCATACCGCAGGAACCTGGCAAAGTAAAAATGTATGTATGCGGTCCAACCGTTTACGGCTATATGCATATCGGGAATGCCAGACCGGTTATCGTTTTTGATATGGTCCGCAACTACCTGGAGGCCCTCGGCAATGAAGTCCGCTATCTGACGAACTTTACCGATGTGGATGATAAAATGATCCGCAAAGCGGAAGAAATGAACATTACTGTAGCTGAGGTTGCAGAAATGTTCATCTCCGCCTATCAGGAGGATCTGGCCGGACTTGGCGTAAAGCCGGCAACAATGAATCCGCGCGTTACAGAGAGCATGGACAAGATCATTGAGTTCATTAAGGAGCTTGAGGAGAAGGGATATGCTTACGAGAACGGCGGAGATGTGTACTACCGGACCGGCAAGTTTGCCAATTATGGCAAGCTGTCAGGCCAGAATCTGGAGGAGCTGCGCTTCGGTATCCGTGTCGAGGTGGATTCACGCAAGGAGAACCAGGAGGATTTTGTGCTCTGGAAGGCAGCCAAGCCGGGTGAGGTACACTGGTCCAGTCCATGGGGAGAGGGGCGTCCGGGCTGGCATATTGAGTGCTCGGCAATGGTCCGCGAATATTTGGGTACAACGATCGACATCCATGGCGGCGGTGAGGATTTGAAGTTCCCGCACCATGAGTGCGAATGCGCGCAAACAGAAGTGCTGACGGGTGAGCCGCTGTCGAAGTATTGGATGCACAACGCATTTTTGAACATTGGTGATGAGAAAATGTCGAAATCACTTGGAAACGGTCTGCTTGTGAAGGATATTCGTGCACGCTTCAAAGCGGGAACTATCCGTTATTTCATGCTTTCAAGCCATTACCGCAATCAGCTGAACTTCTCGAAGGAAGCACTGCTGTCTGCTGAAAAAAGCGTGGAGCGCATCACTACGGCAGCAGGTAATGTGAAGCATCGCCTTGAACTGGATACGGACGGGGCAGACGGAGGGGCAAGTCCACAGATTGTGGAACGCCTGGCAGCTATTGTTGGCAATTTCCACGCCAGAATGCAGGATGATTTCAATACGCCGGATGCGATTACCGCTCTGTTTGACTGGGTAAGCCTGGCCAATTTGACGCTTGCTGATAATGACGCTCATTCCGCAGACTTTGCAGCACTGCTGAAGGCTTTTGCCGAGATGAATTCAGTACTGCGCCTTACTCCGGAGGCGGATGAAGAGGTCGCCAGTGAAGAGGTTGAGCGTCTCATTGCTGAACGCGCTGAAGCTCGCAAGAATAAGAACTGGAGCCGGTCCGATGAAATCCGCGATGAGCTGAATGCTCTGGGCATCCTGCTGGAAGACACTCCACAGGGAATGCGGTGGCGGCGTAAATGAGCGGGCAGTTTGATCTGAACAGCGCATGGTTCCCGTATGAACCGTCCAAGCCGGCCCGGTTGCTCTCGCCAATTGTTCTGGCGTATGCAGGAGATGCCATTTATGAAGTGGCTGTGCGGCAGTATCTGATTTCGCTGCCCAATCTGCGTCCGAATCATCTGCACCGCTCGGCAACGGGACTGGTCTCGGCCAAAGCCCAGAGCACGATTCTTGCCTACCTTGAGCCGGTGCTTACGGAGGAAGAGAAGGATGTGGTAAGACGAGGGCGCAATGCCAAGTCCGGCACGATTCCCAAAAACGCGGATGTGCTGGAATACCGCCACGCGACTGCTTTTGAATGCCTGATCGGGCATTTGTATTATACAGGACAGCAGACGAGAATCCAGGAGCTTGTTCACAGCAGCATCGAATACATGTTGAACCGGACCAAGTGAGTTTAAACAGGCCGCGGAGTTTATAGTTATATATGGGTACTTAGAACAGGAGACATGAACATGGAAGAATTGAGAACGGAAGAGGAAATACTGGCGGGCAAGCATTCAGTCCTTGAAGCGCTTCGTGCCGGCCGGACACTGAACAAAATATGGATCGCCGAAACTGCACAAAAGCACTTAACGGCACCTATCGTCGCTGAAGCCCGCAAAGCAGGCATTGTAATTCAGCATGTAGATAAGCGGAAGCTGGATCAGCTTGCACCGGGAGTTCAGCATCAAGGGGTGGTAGCGCAGGCGGCACCGTTTGCCTACACCGAGGTTGCTGATATTCTTGCGGCTGCTGAAGCCAAAGGGGAACCGCCTTTTCTTCTTTTGCTGGATGAAATTGAGGACCCTCATAACCTGGGATCTATCTTGCGTACTGCCGACTGCACCGGTGTGCATGGTGTCATTGTACCGAAACGGCGTTCGGCGCAGATTACAGCAACAGTATCCAAAACCTCTGCCGGTGCAGTGGAATATGTGCCTGTTGCACGCGTAACCAATCTGGGCCAGACGATAGACCGCCTGAAGGAACTAGGGGTGTGGGTGGTTGGAACCGATGTGGATACGGATCAGAATCTCTTCGGATCTGATATTTTTACCGGACCGGTAGCAGTGGTTATCGGCAATGAGAATAAAGGAATGGGCCGCCTGATCCGTGAAAAATGCGATGTGCTGCTGAAGCTGCCGATGGCGGGAAGAATCAACTCTCTTAATGCTTCCGTAGCAGCCGGTGTAATTATGTACGAGGTGCTCCGCCGCCGGCAAGAACAGGGATAACTATGGCAGACTGGCGCGATATACTGCTCGTGGACGGATACAACATGATCGGCGGCTGGCCGGAACTTGCGGCGCTGTCGCAGACCGGCATGCAGGGGGCACGCGACCGGCTGCTCGATATGCTGGCCGATTATCAGGCATTCTCCGGGCTGCGCGTCATAGCCGTATTCGATGCATACCGTGTGCCGGGACTTGGACGGTCGTTTGTACAGGGGAAAGTCCAGGTCTTCTTCACTAAGGAAAAGGAAACGGCAGATGAATGCATTGAGCGGCTGGTGGGAGAATTCACTCACCGCCGCAGACAGATTTCTGTGGCGACCAGCGATTTTGTGGAGCAGCATGTTGTTTTTGCACAAGGGGCGCTCCGGATCTCGGCAAGAGAACTGAGACTGGAGATTGAAGAGAATCATAAACAGGTTAAAAAGGCTATTGAACCGGGAAGTGTAAGCAGCACCCGTCACTCCCTGGAAGACAAGCTGCCTCCGGAAACGCGGAAACGTCTTGAAGACTGGCGCAGGCAGTAATTAAGAAATGCCATAATATGTTATAGAAGATTGTTTTTGGACAATCTTCGGTTGACGTTGTAAGGTAACATAATATATACTGATCCTATATTTCGCGAAGTAACGATGTGTCTTGCGTTGCAGCCGGGGGGATTCTTGGTGAGTGTCGACCTCAAGGAATTAATGCTATCCGAGTATGATTTCATAAGTGATGAAGAAATTGTCGAGATCTTCCGTGGTGGCGACAGTGGCGCATTGGAACATTTAATCAACAAGTACCGTAATTTCGTACGTGCCAAGGCTCGTTCCTATTTTTTGATCGGGGCAGATCGTGAAGATATTGTACAGGAAGGCATGATTGGCTTATATAAGGCAATTCGTGACTTCAAGGGGGACAAGCTTTCCTCGTTCAAGGCGTTTGCCGAGCTGTGCATCACCCGACAGATTATAACTGCCATTAAGACGGCGACCCGCCAGAAGCATATTCCGCTGAACTCATATGTCTCGCTCGACAAACCCATCTATGATGAGGATTCCGACCGGACGCTGATGGATGTGATTTGCGGAACGCAGGTGCTTGATCCTGAAGAACTGATTATCAACCAGGAGGAGTTCATCGGACTGGAAGATAAGATGGCGGAGATCCTTAGTGATCTGGAACGCAAGGTTCTGATGCTCTATCTGGATGGACGGTCCTATCAGGAAATTGCTGAGGACTTGAAACGGCATGTGAAGTCTATTGACAATGCTCTGCAGCGAGTGAAACGTAAGTTGGAAAGATATCTGGAAGTGCGTGACAATTAATGATATAATGAACTAGAAAGGCTCGGGACTCGAGTCTTTTTTTAGTGTCCCGCAAGATTTCGGCGTGATGGAAGTGTAATTTGTTCAGACAACAGTAGGCTGCAGGTTTATACCATGGCGGAATGATCCATAATGGTAGTGAAGACAGCGAGTGATGAAGGAATACTCAAGACCAAAGATTATGTACGGCACCAGGCTACACCACCCGGAAAAACCCAGTGCGATGGGGGAATTCTTTCGTTGACACGGGCAATGATATTATGCTAAAGTGTTTTAGGTAGGCCTAAATTCGCGGCTTTTTTTTGAATCAATATTTGCGTCTTCTAATTTAACGGTTAGAAGTACGTCTTCGGGAGGTGCATATCATGCGGGTAATTATCACTTTAGCTTGTACAAGTTGCAAACAAAGAAACTATGCAACAACCAAAAACAAGCGAAATCACCCCGACCGCTTGGAGATGAAGAAATTTTGCAAGTTTTGTAACGAGCAAACTCCTCATCGCGAAACCAGATAGTCTTTGGAGGTGTAGTCGGCGTGAAACGTAGTTTCAAGTCTTTGTTTTCCTTTTTCACTGAGAGCTGGAGTGAACTCAAAAAGGTTCGCTGGCCTAGCCGTAAGGAACTGAAAAACTATACATTGATCGTTCTCGGTACAATTGTAGTTATCGCTCTTTACTTCTGGGTTCTGGACATCGGTATTTCCGCTGTGATTGAAGCGATTATTTAGAGAGGTCCCAGGTGGCTTGATATGGAAAAAAGATGGTATGTCGTTCATACCTATTCCGGGTATGAGAATAAGGTCAAGGCCAATTTGGAAAAACGCGTTGAGTCCATGGGCATGGAAGACAAAATATTCCGCGTTCTTGTTCCTATGGAAGAAGAACTGGTAAACAAGGATGGCAAGAAAAAAACTGTCATGCGCAAAGTTTACCCTGGTTACGTTTTGGTCGAAATGGTTCAGACTGATGATTCCTGGTATGTAGTCCGCAATACGCCGGGCGTTACCGGATTTGTCGGTTCAACTGGTTCGGGCTCCAAGCCTACCGCTCTGCTCCCTGAAGAGGTTGAACAAATTCTGAAGCATATGGGCATGGTTGAACCTAAAGCGAAGATTGATTTCGAAATTAAGGAATCCGTACGTATTATGGTCGGTCCGTTTGCGAATTTTGTGGGCTCCGTGGAAGAGATTTTGGCAGACAAAAGCAAGATCAAGGTACATGTCAACATGTTTGGACGGGAAACCCCGCTCGAGTTGGATTTCACTCAAGTGGAGAAGATATAACAAGCGCAAGGGTTTCTTGTGGGAGAATGCTGCTTAGCATTCGAATACCACTATTTACGCAAGGAGGTGTCACTCATGGCTAAAAAAGTTATTAAAATGGTGAAACTGCAGATTCCTGCAGGGAAAGCGAATCCAGCGCCTCCAGTAGGTCCGGCGTTAGGTCAAGCAGGTGTCAACATCATGGCATTCTGTAAGGAATTCAACGCTCGTACTGCCGACCAGGCTGGCCTGATCATCCCGGTTGAAATTACAGTATTTGAAGACCGTTCCTTTACCTTCATCACTAAAACTCCTCCGGCTGCTGTTCTGCTTCGCATCGCTGCAAAAGTAGAAAAAGGATCCGGTGAACCAAACAAGAAAAAAGTAGCAAAACTCGGCCGCGCAGCGGTTCGTGAAATTGCTGAAACAAAAATGCCCGATCTGAACGCTGCATCTATCGAAGCTGCAATGCGTATGGTTGAAGGTACTGCCCGCAGTATGGGTATCACAATCGAAGACTAATATGTATTCGATGAACCGGTCATTCATGACCGCAATATGTGGGAGGAATTTCCGCTAACACCACAAAGGAGGAACATTTTCATGGCTAAACATGGTAAGAAATACCAAGAATCTGCTAAGCTGATCAACAGCGAAGCAACTTACGAGCCTTCAGAAGCTGTAGAGCTTGTGAAAAAGGCAGCAACTGCTAAATTCGACGAAACCGTTGAAGCAGCAGTTCGTCTGGGTGTAGACCCGCGTAAACAAGACCAAGCTGTTCGTGGTGTTGTTGTCCTGCCTCACGGCACAGGCAAAACTCAACGCGTGCTTGTATTTGCAAAAGGTGAAAAAGCGAAAGAAGCGGAAGCTGCTGGCGCGGATTTTGTTGGTGATGCTGATATGATCAACAAAATTCAACAGGGCTGGTTTGAATTCGACGTCTGCGTAGCTACACCTGATATGATGAGTGAAGTCGGTAAACTGGGTCGTCTGCTCGGTGGTAAAGGCCTCATGCCTAACCCTAAAGCAGGTACAGTTACTTTCGACGTTACCAAGGCTGTTCAAGAAATCAAAGCCGGTAAAATCGAATATCGTCTTGACAAAGCGGGTCAAATTCACGCGCCAATCGGCAAAGTGTCTTTCAACGCTGAACAACTGAACGAGAACCTTAAATCTCTCATCGACGCTCTGAACCGTGCGAAACCGGCTGCTGCTAAAGGTGTATACCTTAAAGGCATCGCTATTTCGTCCACAATGGGACCTAGCGCTCGCGTGAACGCAGCTGCTTTCAGATAATTAAGGGTTGACTCTTTGAGTCATCTTTGATAATCTATAACAGTTGTGAACATTAAGGTGATCAATCTTGAATTCGAATATGCTTACCGTAGACAGTAGGTGCCGTAGGGCTTAATTTCCTACCGAGGTGTTGTGATAGAAACAAAAAGTAACAGGCTCGCCTGACTGCTTTCCGTTTTATCAAGCCTTCGTGAATCTGCGGAGGCTTTTCTAATGCCTGCGTAGGAACGGCGCGGATTCTCCGGAAGAATCGCCGTCACATAAATTTTCAGGAGGTGTATACAATTGGCAAATGCAAAAGTAATCCAAGCTAAACAGGATGCGGTTGATGTTGTAACTGGCAAACTGCAGAACAGTATCTCTACTGTTGTTGCGG
This sequence comes from Paenibacillus sp. FSL H8-0259, assembly GCF_037963255.1. NCBI lineage: Bacteria > Bacillati > Bacillota > Bacilli > Caryophanales > Paenibacillaceae > Paenibacillus > Paenibacillus sp. FSL H8-0259. Next base: position 7,498,262 of record NZ_CP150147.1, on the reverse strand, counting down.
ACTACCGCGGATTGAACGTTTCGCAAGTGACTGAACTGCGTAAGCAGCTTCGTGAAGCTGGCGTTGATTTTCAAGTCCTGAAGAACACATTGCTTCGCCGTGCAACTGCAGCGGCTGAGTTGACTGATCTGGACGCTGTCCTGACTGGTCCTACAGCGATCGCTTTCAGTGAAACTGATGCGGTAGTAGCAGCCAAAATTTTGAACGACTTCGCTAAGAAGAACGACGCTCTGAAACTTAAAGGCGGCGTTGTAGAAGGTCGCGTTATCGACGCTGACCAACTGAAAGCACTGGCTGAGCTTCCATCCCGCGATGGTTTGCTGTCCATGCTGCTTAGCGTGCTTCAAGCTCCAATCCGCAACTTCGCGCTTGCAGTTAAAGCTGTTGCTGAAAAAGAAGAACAAAGCGCGTAAGCCTTTGCTTCTAGCTTCATAATCAATACCACAAACCAATTCAAATATAATGGAGGTTCAATCATGAGCAAAGAAACAATCTTGGAAGAAATTAAAGGCATGAGCGTATTGGAACTGAACGACCTGGTTAAAGCAATCGAAGAAGAATTCGGCGTAACTGCAGCAGCTCCAGTAGCAGCTGGCGGCGCAGTAGCAGCTGTTGAAGAAGAACAATCCGAATTCGACGTAATTTTGACAGGCGCTGGCGCTTCCAAAATCAACGTTATCAAAATCGTTCGCGAAATCACAGGTCTTGGCTTGAAAGAAGCTAAAGACGTTGTAGACAACGCTCCAAAAGCAATCAAAGAAAAAGTAAGCAAAGAAGAAGCAGAAGCTACTAAAGCAAAATTGGAAGAAGCAGGCGCTTCTGTAGAAGTAAAATAATTTGATTTAAGTAGGTACTGCCCCGGATATGAAGTGATTCTTTCCGGTTCTTGCAACCCCCTTGAACTTGTTCAAGGGGGTTGCTCTATAAGATATGCTTTGTATATTAGAGCCAAGTGAAAGGGAGGATTGTATGTCGCAGCATTATTACTCGCAGCAGCCGGAAGCACGTCATGACAGACGCAGCATCGATACGGTACTGAGAGGCAAAAGCCTCCGCTTTACAAGCGACGCCGGTGTTTTTTCCAAAGGGGATATTGATCATGGCAGCCGAGTTCTGATCGAAGCAATGGAAATTCCAGATGGGGCAGAGGTGCTGGATGTTGGCTGTGGTTACGGCCCTATGGGGATTAGTGCAGCACTCCTCACTCCCAAGGGACATGTGACGATGATTGATATCAACAGCCGTGCTGTAGAGCTTGCCCGCGAGAATGCGCAGCATAACGGAATCCGCAATGTTACGGTTATGGAAAGTGATGTACTGTCTGCGGTGAAGGGGCGTACATTCGATGTGATTCTTACCAATCCGCCGATTCGTGCAGGCAAGGCTGTAGTACATGAGATTTTTGAGCAGGCACATGCGCATTTGAATGAGGGTGGAAGTCTGTGGATAGTCATCCAGAAGAAGCAGGGCGCACCATCGGCCACCGCCAAGCTAGAAAGCTTGTTCTCGGATGTGGAAGAAGTGGGGAAAGACAAGGGTTATCGCATTATCAGAGCGAAGAAGTAAAAAAATATTAATACTTATTGACATGCAATGTTGATAGTGTTATTATTATAAAATGTCAGTATTAAGCTAGGCTCCATGTCTTTAGTTTGCTGAAATGTCAAGTGATATATTGTCGCCCGGTAAGCGCATGCCGTACGGCAGGTTTTTGCGAATTCCGTTCTCTATGTTCCTGTCACGGCGAAGGTCGCCGGGACAATAGATAATAGCGCATAAACTGTTGCTTGGTGACGTATAATACGCACGTTTTGGGCAAATCTACTGGATAAGGAGTATTTTGGCCGTGGATAGATGCGCTCTTTTTTCGAAAGATTTCGATAAGGGGCTTTTCTGTATTTATGGCTGAATCCTTGTGTTATGGTTCCATTATACGGGTCCAAACAAGGGTTCGCAATCAATTTTTAAGTGAGTAGACATGAGGGGTGAGTAAAGTTGGCAGGACATCTTGTTCAGTATGGTCGACGCACTCGGCGGAGCTATGCGAGAATTAACGAGGTACTCGAGGTCCCGAACCTGATCGAGATCCAACAAAAATCTTATGACTGGTTTTTGGAGGAAGGATTGCGGGAAATGTTCCAGGACATCTCGCCGATCCAGGATTTCACAGGGAATTTGGTACTAGAGTTCATTGATTACAGCCTGGGTGAACCGAAGTATACGGTTGACGACGCTAAAGAGCGGGACGTAACATATGCGGCTCCTCTGCGTGTGAAGGTGCGTCTCATCAATAAGGAGACCGGTGAGGTCAAAGAGCAGGAAGTGTTCATGGGAGATTTCCCGCTGATGACGGAAACCGGCACTTTTATTATCAATGGTGCGGAACGGGTTATTGTCAGCCAGTTGGTTCGCTCTCCAAGCGTCTATTTCAGCACAAAAGTGGATAAGAACGGCAAAAAAACCTACACCGCCACAGTAATTCCGAATCGCGGAGCTTGGCTGGAGCTGGAGACCGACGCTAAGGACATCATGTATGTCCGTATCGACCGGACCCGTAAGATCCCGGTAACCGTGCTTTTGCGTGCTCTAGGCTTCGGCAGTGATGCTGAAATTCTGGAACTGCTTGGCAATGATGAATATATTCGCAATACGCTGGATAAAGACAACACGGACTCCACGGAGAAGGCGCTTATTGAAATTTACGAGCGTCTGCGTCCGGGCGAACCACCGACACTTGACAATGCCAAGAGCCTATTGGTCGCACGTTTCTTTGATCCGAAACGTTATGATTTGGCCAATGTAGGCCGTTACAAAATCAATAAAAAGCTGCATATCAAGAATCGTCTGTTCAATCAGCGTCTGGCACAGCCTTTGGTTGATGAATCTACAGGAGAAATCCTGGCAGAATCCGGCCAGATGGTTGACCGCCGCCTGCTTGATGAGCTGATTCCTTATTTCGAGAAGAATGTAGCTGGCAAGAACTACCGTGTTACCGGCGGGGTTATGGACAGTGAAGATATTCCGCTGCAGACCATTGACGTATTCTCGCCAATTGAAGAAGGCCGGATTATCAAACTGATCGCCAATGGCAACATTGACAAGTCGGTCAAGCATATTACCCAGGCTGATATTATATCCTCAATCAGCTACTTTATTAATTTGCTGCACGGTATCGGTAATACAGATGATATCGACCACTTGGGTAACCGCCGTCTGCGTTCTGTAGGTGAATTGCTGCAGAATCAGTTCCGCATCGGTCTGTCCCGTATGGAGCGCGTGGTGCGGGAGAGAATGTCGATTCAGGACGCCAATGCGATTACACCGCAGGCACTGATCAACATCCGTCCGGTTATCGCGTCCATCAAAGAGTTCTTCGGTAGTTCGCAGCTGTCCCAGTTTATGGATCAGACGAACCCGCTTGCTGAACTTACACACAAACGCCGTCTGTCGGCACTCGGACCCGGCGGTCTGACCCGTGAACGCGCAGGCTTTGAAGTCCGCGACGTACATCACAGTCACTACGGCCGTATGTGTCCTATCGAAACACCGGAAGGTCCGAATATCGGTCTGATCAACTCCTTGTCCACCTTTGCACGCATCAATGAATACGGCTTTATCGAAGCTCCGTATCGTTGGGTGGATCCAAAGACTGGCAAGGTTACAGAACAAATCGATTACCTGACTGCCGATGAAGAAGATAACTATGTAGTCGCCCAGGCGAATGTACAGATTGATGAGCATGGTACATTTAAGGAAGACATGGTTATCGTCCGTTACAACAAAGATTCAGATAACATTACTACAATGCCTAGTAACCGTGTTGACTACATGGACGTTTCGCCTAAGCAGGTTGTGTCGGTCGCTACGGCGCTCATTCCGTTCCTTGAGAACGATGACTCCAACCGTGCACTGATGGGATCGAACATGCAGCGGCAGGCCGTTCCGCTTCTGATTCCGAAAGCTCCGCTTGTCGGCACAGGGATGGAACATAAATCCGCCAAGGATTCGGGCGTATGTATTGTCTCCAAATATGACGGTATTATCGAACGCTCCTCTGCCAATGAAATCTGGCTGCGCCGTGTAGAGGCAGTTGAAGGCAAGGAAGTTAAAGGCGATATCGTTAAATATAAATTACACAAATTTATGCGTTCGAACCAAGGTACCTGTATTAATCAGCGTCCTCTGGCTAAACGTGGCGATATTGTTAAGAAAGGTGACATCCTGGCAGACGGACCTTCCACAGAAATGGGCGAACTTGCTCTTGGCCGCAACGTAGTTGTTGCGTTCATGACTTGGGAAGGTTACAACTACGAGGATGCGATCCTGCTGAGTGAGAAGCTGGTTAAGGAAGATGTATACACTTCGATCCATATCGAGGAATACGAATCCGAAGCCCGTGACACCAAGCTGGGACCTGAAGAGATCACGCGTGATATTCCAAACGTTGGTGAAGAGGCACTCCGCAATCTGGATGAGCGCGGAATCATCCGTATCGGTGCGGAAATCAATGCCGGTGACATTCTGGTAGGTAAAGTTACTCCGAAGGGTGTAACTGAACTAACTGCTGAAGAACGCCTGCTGCACGCTATCTTCGGTGAGAAGGCCCGTGAAGTCCGCGATACCTCCCTGCGCGTTCCGCATGGTAGTGATGGTATTATCGTTGACGTTAAGGTGTTCACCCGTGAGAACGGCGATGAGCTGCCTCCTGGTGTGAATCAACTGGTTCGTGTCTACATCGCTCAGAAACGTAAGATTTCTGAAGGTGACAAGATGGCCGGACGTCACGGTAACAAGGGTGTCGTTGCCCGCATTCTGCCTGAAGAAGATATGCCGTTCCTTCCGGACGGTACACCGGTACAGGTTGTCCTGAACCCGCTGGGCGTACCTTCGCGTATGAACATCGGACAGGTGCTGGAAGTCCATATCGGTATGGCGGCACTTCGTCTGGGTATCCACGTAGCTACTCCGGTATTCGACGGAGCCCGTGAGTATGACGTGTTTGATACGATGGAAGAAGCAGGCATGCAGCGTAATGGTAAGACTGTGTTGTATGACGGACGTACAGGCGAGCGCTTCGAGCGTGAAGTTACTGTCGGCGTCATGCACATGATCAAGCTTGCGCACATGGTTGACGATAAGATTCATGCCCGTTCTACAGGTCCTTACTCACTCGTTACACAGCAGCCACTGGGCGGTAAAGCTCAGTTCGGCGGACAGCGTTTCGGGGAAATGGAAGTGTGGGCACTTGAAGCTTACGGCGCGGCGTATACACTGCAAGAAATTTTGACTGTGAAATCCGATGACGTGGTCGGCCGTGTGAAAACGTACGAATCCATCGTCAAAGGTGAAAATGTTCCAGAACCGGGTGTTCCGGAATCGTTCAAGGTATTGATCAAGGAGCTGCAGTCGCTGGGTATGGATGTCAAAATCCTTAGCGGTGACGAGCAGGAGATCGAGATGAAGGAACTGGACGATGAGGACGAGACGTCAGGCGACAAGCTGAGCCTCAATTTGGAAGGCGCAGAAGTCGGCATAGAGTAGTTCACCAGCAAGCCACTAATTTCATTACACAAAGGACCGCGCCCTCTGTTGACTTACCGTCAAGAGAGGGCTGTGGTACTAAATCAGGATATAGGTTAAGGAGGGTTGCTCCTTGTTGGACGTTAACAATTTTGAATTTATGAAAATCGGGCTCGCTTCCCCGGAAAAAATTCGTTCTTGGTCCCGCGGAGAAGTTAAAAAACCGGAAACCATTAACTATCGTACTTTGAAACCGGAAAAAGAGGGTCTTTTTTGCGAACGCATCTTTGGGCCGCAAAAGGACTGGGAATGTCACTGTGGTAAATACAAACGCGTCCGTTATAAGGGCGTTGTGTGCGACCGCTGCGGCGTGGAAGTTACCCGCGCTAAAGTCCGCCGCGAACGTATGGGCCACATCGAGCTGGCAGCTCCGGTATCTCATATCTGGTATTTCAAAGGTATTCCGAGCCGTATGGGTCTGGCACTGGATATGTCTCCAAGATCGCTCGAAGAGATTATCTACTTTGCATCTTATGTTGTAACCGATCCGGGTGAAACTCCTCTGGAGAAGAAACAACTGCTGTCTGAGAAAGAATACCGCAGCTACCGTGAGAAATACGGCTACGGGTTCCAGGCTGGCATGGGTGCTGAAGCCGTCAAAAAACTGCTTCAGGATATCGATATCGATAAAGAACTGGAATTCCTCAAAGAAGAGCTGCGCACGGCCCAAGGCCAGCGCCGTAACCGGGCGATCAAACGTCTGGAAGTTATTGAGGCCTTCCGCAACTCCGGCAACAAGCCAGACTGGATGATCATGGATGTGCTCCCGGTTATTCCTCCGGAGCTTCGCCCTATGGTTCAGCTCGACGGCGGCCGTTTTGCTACGTCTGACCTTAATGACCTGTACCGCCGCGTAATTAACCGTAACAACCGTCTGAAAAGACTGCTGGATCTCGGCGCTCCTGATATTATCGTGCAGAATGAGAAACGGATGCTTCAGGAAGCTGTTGATGCCCTGATCGACAATGGCCGCCGCGGCCGTCCTGTAACAGGTCCTGGTAACCGTCCGCTCAAATCGCTCAGCCATATGCTGAAAGGTAAACAAGGACGTTTCCGCCAGAACTTGCTCGGTAAGCGCGTTGACTATTCCGGACGTTCCGTTATCGTCGTAGGACCTTACCTCAAGATGTACCAATGCGGTCTTCCGAAGAAGATGGCACTGGAACTCTTCAAACCGTTTGTAATGAAAGAATTGGTTAATAAGGGCCTTGCCCATAACATCAAGAGCGCGAAACGTAAGGTTGAGCGCGTAAGTCCTGAAGTCTGGGATGTACTTGAAGAAGTGATCAGAGAGCATCCGGTTCTGCTGAACCGTGCCCCTACGCTGCATAGACTGGGTATACAGGCGTTTGAACCGATTCTGGTAGAAGGTCACGCGATCCGTCTTCACCCGCTTGTATGTACGGCTTACAATGCCGACTTTGACGGTGACCAGATGGCGGTACACGTTCCTCTATCCGCTGAAGCTCAAGCTGAAGCCCGTATCCTCATGCTGGCATCCGGTAACATCCTGAACCCTAAAGATGGTAAGCCGGTTGTTACACCTTCCCAGGATATGGTCCTTGGTACGTTCTATCTGACCATGGATAACAAGGAAGAAAAGGGAACAGGTATGATTCTGCGTACCGTGAACGAAGCTGTTTCAGCTTACCAACGCGGAACCGCTGGTCTGCATGCACGTGTTGCTATTCCTGTTAAGGCACTGGGTAAAACCAACTTTACAGAGGCACAGCAGAATGCATTACTGATTACAACAGTGGGTAAGATTATCTTCAACGAAATCTATCCAAGCAGTTTCCCATACATCAATGAAGCCACCAAAACAAACCTGCTGCAAGGCACACCAGAGAAGTACTTCATCTATGAAAAAGGCGCGGATATCCGCGAATTGATCATGGCTGCTCCGGAAGCCAGTGCTGTAGGTAAAGAATATCTGGGCTTAATCATTGCCCGCTGCTTCGAAACCTATCACACTACCAAAACTTCAGTGATTCTGGATAAAATTAAGCAACTCGGCTTTACGTACTCTACACGTTCCGGTGTTACGGTTGCCGTATCAGACGTTATCGTGCCTGAGGAAAAAGCTACAATTCTTAAAGAATCCGAAGCTAAGGTTGATGTAGTAGCGAATCAATACCGCCGTGGTCTGATTACTAATGATGAACGGTATGACCGTGTTATCGAGATCTGGTCGAAGACTAAGGATGAACTTACGAACGTCCTGCTGAAATCGATGGACCGTTTCAACTCCATCATGCTCATGGTTGACTCCAAGGCGCGTGGTAACAAATCGCAGATCACTCAGCTCGGTGGTATGCGTGGTCTGATGGCTACACCTTCGGGCCGGATTTTCGAATTGCCAATCAAAGCGAACTTCCGTGAAGGTCTGACCGTCCTCGAGTACTTTATCTCCACTCACGGAGCGCGTAAAGGTCTGGCCGATACAGCGCTGCGTACAGCGGATTCCGGGTACTTGACACGCCGTCTCGTTGACGTGGCACAGGACGTAATCGTCCGCGAAGAAGATTGCGGTACCGATAAAGGCTTCACCGTCAGCCGGATTCAAGATGGCAAGGAAGTTATTGAGGATCTCTACGACCGTATTGAAGGCCGTTATTCCTTTGAGACTGTCCGTCATCCGGAAACGAAGGAAATCATCGTTCACCGTAACGATCTGATTGACTCCGATAAGGCCGAGGAAATTGTGAATTCTGGGGTTACCAAACTGCAGATCCGCTCTGTACTCAGCTGCCGTGCCCGTCATGGGGTCTGCAAGAAGTGCTACGGACGTAACCTGGCAACAGGTAAATTCGTGGAAATCGGGGAAGCTGTCGGCATTATTGCTGCACAATCCATCGGTGAACCAGGAACACAGCTTACCATGCGTACATTCCATACCGGCGGTGTTGCCGGAGACGATATCACGCAAGGTTTGCCGCGTATCCAGGAGTTGTTTGAAGCCCGTAACCCTAAAGGTCAGGCAACAATCAGTGAGATTGACGGGGTAGTTAAGGAAATTCGTGAAACTAAGGACCGTCGTGAAATCGAAGTCCAGGGTGAAGCGGAGTCCAAGACCTATTCCATCACTTACGGTTCCCGTCTGCGTGTCAGTGAAGGCCAGGAGATTGAAGCCGGCGATGAATTGACAGACGGTTCTATTGACCCTAAAGAAATGCTGCGTATCAAAGGGATCCGCGGGGTACAGAACTACATTCTGCAAGAAGTACAGCGTGTATACCGTAACCAGGGCGTTGAGATCAATGATAAGCACATTGAAGTTATGATTAAGCAGATGCTGCGCAAAATCCGTATTATCGATGCTGGAGATACCACTCTCCTGCCGGGTGCTTTTGCGGATATTCATGAATATGAAGCAGCCAACAAGGAAGCTATCCTGTCTGGTAAAGAACCTGCAGTTGCTAAGCCAGTACTGCTCGGTATTACCAAAGCCTCTCTGGAAACAGACTCCTTCCTGTCTGCTGCCTCTTTCCAGGAAACTACCCGTGTCTTGACGGATGCAGCAATTAAGGGTAAAGTGGATAAGTTGCTCGGTCTTAAAGAAAATGTTATCATCGGTAAGCTGATTCCTGCAGGTACAGGTATGAATCGTTACCGTAATGTTAAGCTTAGTGATCCGAATGAAGAAAGCAAGCAAGCCGCTTTAGAAACGGTTCCAGCTGAGTAATAAATAATCATCGCATTCAGCATTCGCGTCACGTGATAACCTTGCGTGACGCGGCTGTCTGTTATGAATATTAATAAAATTATTGCTGTTTTTCTTGACATCGTGTGCTGAGGATGCTAATATGTCTAAGGTGCGTGAGTAGCCTTGTCATTCTTGTTCAGTGGAGGTAATGTTTTTCATGACTGATGATAGAGGGTTACAGGATGCTCAGGTCAAGATCGGTTCCAAACAAACCGTCAAGGCGGTGGAGTTGGGCCAAGCCGCAGAAGTCTATGTGGCGGAGGACGGAGATCAACGGCTTACTTCCAGAATTGTTATGCTTTGCGGCAAACAAGGTGTGAAGGTCACATATGTGGACACCATGCTGAATTTGGGCAAGGCCTGCGGTATAGAAGTTGGTGCTGCTATGGCAGCCGTCTTAAAACAATAGCAACAAGAGAACGTTTTTGTACCGGGGTACACTTCGGCAGCAAGGACTTTTCATTTGTCTTTTTATGAACCACCTGGGTCTGTGGACTTAATGTTTGTAAATTGACTATCATTTCAGGAAGGGGGTGGCACAACATGCCAACTATTAATCAACTGGTTCGTAAAGGCCGTCAAGCCAAAATCGAAAAATCCAAATCTCCCGCTCTTCAAAAAGGGTTCAACGCCCTCAAGCGTGAGGCTACAAATTTGAGCGCCCCGCAGAAACGCGGTGTGTGCACTCGTGTAGGCACAATGACTCCACGTAAACCAAACTCAGCACTTCGTAAGTATGCCCGTGTTCGTTTGACGAACCGTCTTGAGGTGACTGCTTACATTCCGGGTATCGGACACAACCTTCAAGAGCACAGTGTAGTATTGCTGCGCGGAGGTAAAGTTAAGGACCTTGCAGGAGTTCGTTACCACATCGTTCGTGGTGCACTTGATACTGCAGGTGTTGCTAACCGGATGCAAGCTCGCTCCAAATATGGTGCGAAACGTCCTAAGGCTAAGAAATAAGACAAGCATATCCGAATAATAACCATTTAAGAAAGGGGGATATCCATGCCACGCAAAGGTCCAGTTACTAAGAGAGATGTATTGCCAGATCCATTGTATAATAGCAAGTTGGTTACTCGTTTGATCAACCGTATTATGCTGGGTGGTAAAAGAGGTGTCGCTCAAAGCATTTTGTACAATTCGTTCAAGTTGATTCAGGAACGTACAGGTAAAGAACCGATGGAAGTTTTCGAAGCTGCCATCAAGAACATCATGCCTGTATTGGAAGTTAAAGCTCGTCGTGTCGGCGGTGCTAACTACCAGGTACCTATCGAGGTTAAACCTGAAAGACGTACTGCTTTGGGATTACGTTGGCTTGTAAACTACTCACGCAACCGCGGTGAGAAGACTATGGAAGAGCGTTTGGCGGCTGAGATTATCGATGCTTCCAACAACACAGGCGCTTCCGTTAAGAAACGTGAAGACACGCACAAAATGGCTGAAGCGAACAAAGCGTTTGCTCACTACCGCTGGTAGGATTATAGCCGTTCAAATAACTTCTATTTTGAAAGGAGATCCATTTCATGTCAAGAGAGTTCTCCTTAAAAAATACACGTAATATCGGGATCATGGCACATATTGATGCTGGTAAAACTACCACTACTGAGCGGATTCTTTTCTACACAGGCCGTACGCACAAAATCGGTGAAGTTCACGAGGGCGCTGCTACAATGGACTGGATGGAACAAGAACAGGAGCGCGGAATTACGATTACTTCCGCTGCTACGACCGCTGCATGGAAGGGCCACCGCATCAATATTATTGATACCCCTGGGCACGTTGACTTCACTGTTGAAGTTGAACGTTCCCTTCGTGTATTGGATGGGGCAGTTGGTGTATTTAGTGCGAAAGAGGGCGTAGAGCCTCAGTCCGAAACCGTATGGAGACAGGCTGACCGTTACGGCGTTCCCCGTATCGCTTATGTGAACAAAATGGATATCATCGGTGCAGACTTCCTGAACGTTATCGACAGTATGCGTGACCGCCTGCAAGCCAACGCAATTGCAATTCAATTGCCAATTGGTGCCGAGAACGACTTCACGGGTATCATTGACCTTGTTGAGCAAAAAGCTCACATGTTCAAGGATGACCTGGGACAGAACATCGAAGTTACTGATATTCCTGCTGATTATTTGGAACAAGTTGAAGGACTGCGTCTCGAGTTGATCGAGAAGGTTGCAGAACTTGACGAAGATCTGACTATGAAGTATCTGGAAGGCGAAGAAATCACAGTGGATGAGATTAAGGCAGCATTGCGCAAAGGCGTATGTGATGTTAAGATCTTCCCTGTAATTGTCGGATCCTCCTATCGTAACAAAGGTGTTCAGCTCATGATGGATGCTGTTGTTGATTACTTGCCATCCCCACTGGATGTACCGGCTATTCAAGGTCATCTGGATGACGGTACAGAAGCGGTTCGTCACTCTTCGGATGAAGAACCATTCGCAGCACTGGCATTTAAAATCATGACTGACCCTTATGTAGGTAAACTTACGTTCTTCCGCGTATACTCCGGTGTACTGGAATCCGGTTCTTATGTAGTTAACGCTACCAAGAACAAACGTGAGCGTATCGGCCGTATCCTGCAAATGCATGCAAACAGCCGCCAAGAAATCTCCATTGTATACTCCGGTGATATCGCGGCAGCAGTTGGTCTGAAGGACACAAGTACCGGCGATACACTTTGCGACGAGAAACATCCGGTTATCCTGGAATCCATGAACTTCCCTGATCCGGTTATCGAAATCGCAGTTGAACCAAAAACCAAAGCTGACCAAGATAAGCTCGGCGTAGCTCTCGGAAAGTTGACTGAAGAGGATCCTACTCTTCGTGCTCACACTGATGAAGAAACTGGCCAAACTATCCTGGCAGGTATGGGTGAGCTTCACCTGGATATTATCATCGACCGTATGCGCCGCGAATTCAAGGTAGAAACCAACGTGGGTAAACCACAGGTTGCTTACCGTGAAACATTCAAAGCACCAGCACGTGTTGAAGGTAAATTCGTTCGCCAATCCGGCGGTCGCGGTCAGTATGGTCACGTATGGGTTGAATTTGAACCTCTCGAGCCGGGTACTGGCAGCAAGTTCGAAAGTAAAGTTGTCGGTGGTTCTGTTCCTAGAGAATACATCGCTCCTGCACTTGCCGGTATTGAAGAGCAAATGAAAAACGGCGTTATTGCAGGCTTCCCGCTTGTTGACGTTAAGGCTACCATCGTAGATGGTTCCTATCATGATGTTGACTCCAACGAAATGGCGTTCAAAATCGCCGGCTCGATGGCACTCAAAGCAGCTAAAGACAAGTGTAAACCTGTCCTGCTTGAGCCAATCATGAAAGTGGAAGTAACTGTTCCTGAGGAATACATGGGCGATGTAATGGGTATGTTGAACTCCAGACGCGGACGGATCGAAGGTATGGATTCCCGTGGCGGTGCGCAAATTATCCGTGCAAAGGTACCTCTTTCCGAAATGTTCGGATACTCCACAACACTTCGTTCCGGTACTCAAGGACGCGGCGTATTCTCAATGGAACTTTCTCACTATGAAGAAGTACCTAAATCCATTGCTGAAGAAATCGTAGCCAAGAACAAAGGCGGAGAATAAATTCAATTTTTAACTTGCCGTCCGGGTATATCACATAAGTCATCTAAGAATTGCATGTAGGCGGGCGGCTCAAATATAAGGAACCCCACATTAAGGAGGAACTGTTCAAATGGCAAAGGCAAAGTTTGAACGTAACAAACCGCACGTTAACATTGGTACTATTGGTCACGTCGACCATGGTAAAACAACTCTGACTGCTGCAATCACTACTGTATTGTCCAAAAAATACGGTGGCGCTGCTGTAGCATTCGACCAAATCGATAAGGCTCCTGAAGAACGCGAACGTGGTATCACTATCTCCACTGCTCACGTTGAATATGAAACTCCTAATCGTCACTACGCTCACGTAGACTGCCCTGGACACGCCGACTATGTTAAAAACATGATCACTGGCGCAGCGCAAATGGACGGAGCTATCCTGGTTGTATCCGCAGCTGATGGCCCTATGCCACAGACTCGTGAACACATCCTGCTGTCCCGTCAAGTAGGCGTTCCTTACATCGTTGTATTCTTGAACAAATGCGACATGGTTGAAGACGAAGAGTTGCTTGAACTGGTTGAAATGGAAGTTCGCGACCTGCTGAGCGAATACGACTTCCCAGGCGATGATACTCCAATCATCCGTGGATCTGCTCGTGAAGCTCTACAGAACCCTGAAGGCGAATATGCACAGAAGATCGTTGAAATGTTCGAAACGATCGACACATACATCCCGCTTCCAGAACGTCAGACTGACAAACCATTCTTGATGCCTGTCGAAGATGTATTCTCCATCACTGGCCGCGGTACTGTGGCAACTGGTCGCGTAGAACGCGGAACAGTAAAAGTCGGAGAAGAAATCGAAATCGTTGGTATTCATGAAGAAAAGAAAAAATCCGTTGTTACAGGCGTTGAAATGTTCCGTAAATTGCTCGATTCCGCACAAGCGGGCGACAACATCGGCGCATTGCTGCGTGGTGTAGACCGTAACATGATCGAGCGCGGCCAAGTATTGGCTAAGCCGAACTCCGTTAACCCACACACAGAGTTCACTGCTCAGATCTACGTTCTGACTAAAGAAGAAGGCGGACGTCACAAACCATTCTTCACTGGTTACCGTCCACAGTTCTACTTCCGTACAACTGACGTAACTGGCATCATCAACTTGCCAGAAGGTACTGAAATGGTTATGCCTGGTGACAACATCACTGTAACTGTTTCCCTGATCTCCCCAATCGCTATTGAAGAAGGTACTAAATTCTCCATTCGCGAAGGCGGACGTACAGTTGGTGCCGGTTCCGTAGCTTCCATCCAGAAATAATTCGTCTCTATCCGTTAGGATAGATCCGGAATATAAGTCAGGGCCCCTTCATTATGAAGGGGCCCTGTTTTTATTGCTGGCTGTAGGGTCTAGATTTCTTTGGCATAGGCCGGACTCGGCAGCTTGGACAGAACAACATGCAGACTGGAAGGGGATGAGCTGTCATTGGTGTAGGCAAAAGATTCATCTCCGGCGATATAGATAGTCTCTCCTTCAATAAGGGGCTGCTCCGCTTCATTTACATGAATGGTTCCATCTCCTTTTAAAGCAAGAATATATACATCCGCTCCAGGATGCTTATGAACAGGCAATTTTTGACCCGGCATGAAATTAAGCACGAATACAACACTTTCACCTTGCTGGAAGAGGATTTTCTTTGTAAAACGTTCCTCCTGATACTGCAGCACGTCAACTAAACTTTTCTTTTCCATTAGATAATCCCTGCTTTCATAATTAAAAATTTTTTATCTCGTTCTCATCCATTAAAGCTTTACTTCGTATTCGCAGTGCTCATGACCGGTAACGTTGCATTTGATCTCTTTAACAGAGACCTTACGGCCAAGAATCTTGCCGAGTGCCCCTTCAAGAATCGCTCCCTCTAAATCACATACCATTTTTTCATCTTCAAGTGAAGGAAGCCCTTTGCAAAAACAGTCCTCCACAGCAATATTGATCCTACGTTCATCAGAATGAACAATCCGCGGAATACCGATTTTGAGCTCCTCAAACATTTGTAGAAGATCTTCAACAGAACTGACAGGCAGACTTTCACCAATCTTTCTGCCAATGGTAAGCGTAGTCCCTTTTCCTCCCAGAGGAAGCCCCTGGTTGAGTCCAATCAGACGTATGGTACGAAACAACTCAAGGGGTACCGTATTACCAAGGGTACTCCTATCAATCTGACGCATATCCTCAAATGAATATTGCAGCAATTACTCCAACTCCTTTACTCTCTCTATGATTCTATTGTAAGGATAAGCCGGTGAAGAATCCTTGATACAAATCAAGTTTTTGAGAATTATGTGTTTCCAGTCACCCGCCGGAATCCGGAATCTTGATATGTTAGAGTCAGCTATAAGGAAGGGTGAAGGATCATGAGCTGTACTACCTGCAATTCGCATGCCTGTGTACGTCAGGTTCCTGTGTTTCGGAGCTTGTCTGATGAGGAATTAGTGATGATTGAATCGATTACAGAGACCCATAACTATAAAAAAGGAAGTCAAGTGTGCAGAGAAGGGGAGCCGTCTGAAGCATTGTTTGTAGTAAAGAGCGGTCTCATCAAGCTGACTCAGAACAGTAAGGATGGAAAACAGCATATTGTCCGTTTTCTTTTCCCGGGCGATTATTTCGGCCAGTTTGCCTTACTCCATAATAAGAATAATGATGTAACGGCAGAGGTGATTGAGAGCGGAGAGGTATGCCGGATGCACCGCAAAGACTTTATTCCCTTGCTGGAGCAGAATGCAGGGCTTGCCTTTAGCTTCCTGATGTCTGTTAGCGAGCAGCTGCATCAGGCCGAGGAGGCTGCAGGGGCATTGCACATGTTTGAGGTAGAGAAGAGACTGGCCAGGCTGTTGGTATACCTGTATACAAGGAATCTTGCAGAATCGGCAGTGACTGCACATGCCTTAGCACAATCCGTAGATTTGCCGTCAGCCCAAAAAGAGGTAGCAGCCATGATTGGAACTACCGCAGAAACTCTAAGCCGTAAACTGAATAAACTGGAAGCTTTGAAGATTATCGCCATGCATAAAAGAACCGTAAATATTCTTGAGCTGGAAGCTCTTATTCAGATTGCAGAAATCTGAGATTGAAATCCTATTATTCGACAAAATGTGACTAATTACAGTGCTGTACATGCGTATTTTCAACATAATTCTACAAAATAATACTTAAAATTCTTTACATCTAATCTATTGATAGAGTAGAATATTTCTATATAGACAATGTAAATTATTAGGATTTTAGGGAGTGTGGAAGTATGGGGAAATGTCCTTTTTCATTTATGCATGGTCTGACTTCAAAGAACACCAATGAGGAATCTCCCGCCGCTCCATCAACGGACAGCAAGAGCTTTGCACCCACTGCCACAGAGATGTATCATACCCTTGACGGGCATGATGATTTGAATGAGCAAATGCGAATGATTGATTTAACTGAGGAAGATCTAAGACTCCTGCGCTTGATGAAACCGGTTGTAGAACAGAGAATCGACGATATCACTAATCAATTCTATAATACGGTTCTTGGAGTTAACAAACTTGAAGCAATCATTCTGGAACACAGCAGTATTGAACGGCTCAAAAAGACTTTGCGCGAGCATATCATCGAGATTTTTGATGGTAATGTTAACGAGGAGTACATAGCCAAGCGGCTAAAAATTGCGAATATTCATAAGAGGATTGGCCTGGAGCCTAAATGGTATCTCTCCGCTTTTCAGAATCTGCAGAATGTATTCATTACGGCTATCTATAATGAGACGCATACAGATGTCGAGAGGATCAAATTGGTCCAGACCGTAACCAAATTGCTTAATCTGGAACAACAGCTGGTCCTTGAGGAATATGAGAAGGAGAACATTAGGGAAAAGGAAGAACAGTATCTGCTGGTTAAGAACGAATTGAAACACAAGATAGCTGAATTCAGCGGAGAACTGATAGACCTTAGTATAGATACTAACGCCGCTGTGGAGCAGCTGGTGGCGAGCAGCAATGAAGTCAACAATACATTCCAGCGCACTGCCGCCTCCGCTCTGGAGTCACAGGGGAAGGCCAGGGAGGGACATGGACAGCTTAACAACCTTACGGGTCAGATTAATCTTATATATGATAGTACTAATGAGATGGAGCGTTCAGTAAATGAACTGAGCAGTTCATCACAGAAGATCCGTAAAATTGTGGCGGCTGTCCAGGATATTGCTGACCAGACCAAGATTCTGTCATTGAATGCAACGATCGAGGCTGCAAGGGCGGGAGACCACGGGCGGGGATTCAGTGTTGTAGCGCAGGAGGTAAGCAGACTTGCAGAGGATACCAAGAACACGGTGGTCCGGATCGGTGAACTGACCCTTCAGTCCAGCTCGCTAACATCGCAGGTTGTTGGGGAGATCCGTAAAGTTCAGGAGTTGACAGAGAGTGGCAAACACCAGTCCCTCGAGACTAGCAGGCTCTTCAGCGATATTGTAGACTCGATGCAGACGAGTACCCAGAGAATTGTTACGGTAGAGGAAGAGATTAAGGTGCTCATTCAGACCATTGAAGGTATTGGGTCAGCAACTGCGCAGACAGCAGCTTCGGCAGGACAATTCAAATCTGCAACGGATAATTTATAGAAGGAACCTTATATATAGAAGAAAAACGTCATATTGCAGCTCGTACGGTACCATTCTGAACAAGAAAGGTACCTTTTCTATTTTTTTCGGAAAAAGTTGATTTGTTTTTGCAAATCCCCTTGCAATATAGCCGCCTATTATATATAATAATAAATGTTGTTCTGAGACGTTGCGATGATGTGAGAGGTTACTGACACACCCGGCCCCTTTGCCATGAGGTCGACGTCAGAAAATTTTCACGGAGTATGTCCGATAATAAATTGGGCGATAGAAGGAGGGACTAAAATGGCAAAGCAAAAAATTCGTATTCGCTTGAAAGCATACGACCACAGAATTCTTGATCAATCCGCAGAGAAAATCGTTGAAACAGCAAAACGTTCGGGTGCTGGTGTATCCGGGCCGATCCCGCTGCCAACTGAGAAGCAAATCATTACTATTCTCCGTGCGGTACACAAGTACAAGGATTCCCGTGAACAGTTTGAACAACGGACTCACAAACGTTTGATCGATATTGTGAACCCAACACCACAAACTGTGGATGCCTTGATGCGCTTGGATCTACCGTCCGGTGTAGATATCGAAATCAAATTGTAATTTCATTATTAAGCAACTAGGAAAAGAAAAGAGGTGTCAACATTGAAAGGTATCTTAGGAAAAAAACTCGGTATGACTCAAGTGTTTACTCCAGAAGGTAACGTAATCGCGGTTTCTGTTATCGAAGCTGGCCCTTGTGTGGTACTGCAAAAGAAAGACCTGAATATCGACGGATATGAAGCAGTGCAGTTGGGCTTTTCCGATAAAAAGGAAAGTCGCTCCAACAAGCCTGAACAAGGTCACGCCAAAAAGGCAAACGCAACACCTAAGCGCTACGTTCGCGAAATTCGCGGTGTTGACCTCGGGTCACTCGAGGTTGGACAAGAGCTTAAGGCTGACATCTTCGCAGAAGGCGAATTTGTTGACGTAACAGGTACTTCGAAGGGTAAAGGCTTCCAGGGTAACATCAAACGCTGGGGACAAAGCCGCGGACCAATGGCACACGGATCGCGCTACCACAGAAGACCAGGCTCCATGGGTTCCATTCAAGCTAACCGTGTTCCTAAGGGCAAACGCCTGCCAGGACATATGGGTCACACGACTGTAACGGTTCAAAAGCTTGAGATCATCCGAGTTGACGTAGAACGTAATGTATTGCTGGTTAAAGGCGCGATTCCGGGCCCTAAAAACAGCTTCGTGAAAGTTAAACAAACCGTTAAGAAATAATTTCTGAAGAAAGGAGGAACATGAAATGCCAAAAGTAACACTTTTTAATACTAGTGGTAACGAAGTTGGCGAAGTTGAACTGAGTGATTCAGTTTTCGGTATCGAACCGAATGTACATGTGCTGCATGAAGCTGCACTTATGCAAAGAGCTTCCCTTCGTCGTGGTACACACAAAGTAAAAGGACGTTCTGAAGTACGTGGCGGCGGACGTAAGCCTTGGAAACAAAAAGGTACAGGTCGTGCTCGTCAAGGCTCCATTCGTTCACCACAATGGAAAGGCGGCGGCGTAGTCTTCGGACCAACACCACGCAGCTATTCCTGGAAATTGCCTAAGAAGGTTCGCCGGTTGGCCATCAAATCCGCGTTGTCCTCAAAAGTACTTGAGAATGACATCATCGTATTGGATAGCTTGACTATGAGTGCTCCGAAGACGAAAGAATTCGCAGCTATTCTGAACAACCTGAAGGTTGGTACAAAAGCATTGATCGTAGCTCCTAGCTATGATGACAATGTAGCACTTTCCGCTCGTAACATCCCTGGGGTGAAATTCGTAGCGGCTGACGGCATCAATGTTCTTGACGTACTGACGTACGACAAACTGATTATCACTAAAGAAGCAGTTCTGAAGGTAGAGGAGGTGTTCGCGTAATGAAAGATCCGCGTGATATTATCAAGCGTCCGGTGATTACGGAACGCACATCCGAATACATGAGCGAATTGAAATACGCTTTTGAAGTGGATATCCGTTCTAACAAGACCGAAATCAAAAAAGCTGTTGAAGCTATTTTTAAAGTTAAAGTTGTTAGTGTGAACACAATGCGCGTACCTGGCAAACTGAAACGTTACGGCAAATATTCCGGTTACACTCCGGAGTGGAAAAAAGCCATCGTTAAGCTTAGCCCGGACAGCAAACCGCTCGAATTCTTTGAAGCGGTAGAATAATACTCTTAAAGTAAGGAGGAAACTATAGTGCCAATCAAAAAGTACAAACCGACCTCTCCGGCAAGACGCAACATGTCTGTGTCTACGTTTGAAGAAATCACAACAAACCAGCCAGAGAAATCGTTGCTTTCTCCGCTGTTCAAACATGCGGGACGCAACAACCAAGGTAAAATTACGGTTCGTCACCACGGCGGCGGACACAAGCGTAAATACCGTATCATCGACTTCAAACGGACTAAAGACGGCATACCAGGTAGCGTTGCTACAATCGAGTATGACCCGAACCGTACTTCCAATATTGCTTTGATCCACTATGCTGATGGAGAGAAACGTTATATTATCGCTCCTAAAGGCCTTAAAGTTGGGGATAAAGTTGAGTCCGGCCCTGCTGCGGACATCAAAATTGGTAACAGCCTTCCGCTAATCAACATCCCGGTAGGTACAATTATCCACAACATCGAGTTGAAACCAGGTAAAGGCGGACAATTGGTTCGTGCTGCTGGTACTGAAGCTCAGTTGCTGGGTAAAGAAGAAAAATACGTATCCGTTCGTTTGAACTCCGGCGAAGTTCGCAGAATCCTCAGCGTATGCCGCGCAACCATCGGATCCGTAGGTAACGAAGATCATGAATTGATCAAGATTGGTAAAGCCGGACGCAGCCGCTGGCTCGGACGTCGTCCTGAAGTTCGCGGTGTTGTCATGAACCCTAACGATCACCCACACGGTGGTGGTGAAGGCCGTGCTCCAATCGGACGTAAATCGCCAATGTCACCTTGGGGTAAACCAACCCTCGGCTACAAAACGCGTAAGAAAAACAAAGCATCTGATAAATATATCGTTCGTCGCCGCACAAAATAAGACGCTTCTGGCAAGTTAGGCTAGCGCGAAGCGTCGATTCGCGGTTTGAAGAACCGGATGAAGGGAGGATTCACACATGGGTCGCAGTTTAAAGAAGGGGCCGTTTATTGATGGCTACCTGCTGAAAAAAGTTGAGGATTTGAACGAGGCAGATAAGAAAGTTGTAGTTAAAACTTGGTCCCGTCGCTCAACCATTTTCCCTCAGTTTATCGGACATACGTTTGGTGTATATGACGGCCGCAAACACGTGCCTGTATACGTAACAGAAGATATGGTAGGTCACAAGTTGGGCGAGTTCGCGCCAACACGTACTTACAAAGGCCACGCGGGTGACGATAA
Organism: Paenibacillus sp. FSL H8-0259; assembly: GCF_037963255.1. Lineage (NCBI taxonomy): Bacteria > Bacillati > Bacillota > Bacilli > Caryophanales > Paenibacillaceae > Paenibacillus > Paenibacillus sp. FSL H8-0259. The sequence continues at coordinate 7,477,341 of NZ_CP150147.1, read as the reverse complement.
GAAAACCAGAAGATAATTAACGTCTTCGTTTGAGAGGAGGGAAAACAATGGAAGCAAAAGCACATGCAAGATCGGTGCGGATTTCCGCTCGTAAAGCGAAACTGGTTGTTGACTTGATTCGCGGCAAGCAAGTGGGGGAAGCAATTGCAATTCTTCGCCACACTCCGAAATCCGCTTCTCCGGTTGTTGAGAAGCTACTGAACTCGGCGATTGCGAACGCTGAGCATAACTACTCTTTGGACGTGAACAGCTTGTTCGTAAGCGAAGTTTTCGTTAACCAGGGTCCAACTATGAAACGTTTCCGTCCGCGCGCCATGGGCCGCGCAAGCCGGATTAACAAACGTACCAGCCACATTACTTTGGTGGTATCTGAGAAATAAGGAGGGATAACACGTGGGTCAAAAGGTAAATCCAGTCGGACTCCGAGTCGGTATTATTCGCGATTGGGAATCTAAATGGTATGCAGGCAAAGATTTCGGTACTCTTTTAATGGAAGACGTCAAAATCCGGGAATACCTTAAAGGCAAGTTGAAGGATTCCGCTGTTTCCCGCATTGAAATCGAAAGAGCGGCAAGCCGCGTGAACGTTACAATTCACACTGCTAAACCTGGTATGGTAATTGGTAAAGGCGGAGCAGAAGTAGAAGTACTTCGCAGCGCAGTTACAACTATCGCCGGTGGCAAAAAAGTACACATCAACATCAACGAAATTAAACACCCTGAACTGGATGCAATTCTGGTTGCAGAAAGCATTGCACAACAATTGGAACGTCGCGTATCGTTCCGTCGTGCACTGAAACAAGCTATTCAGAGAACTATGCGTTCCGGCGCAAAGGGAATTAAAACTCAAGTAGGCGGACGTCTTGGCGGCGCTGAGATTGCCCGTTCAGAAGGTTATAGCGAAGGAACAGTTCCACTTCATACGCTTCGTGCTGATATCGATTACGGAACAGCTGAAGCACATACAACTTACGGCCTGATCGGCGTAAAAGTATGGATCTACCGTGGAGAAGTTCTTCCCCCAGCTAAGAAACAAGCTGCTCAGGAAGGAGGCAACTAATCATGTTGGTACCAAAACGCGTTAAACACCGCAAGCAACAACGCGGTCACATGAAGGGTATGGCAAAAGGCGGTACAGAATTGAACTTCGGCGAATATGGTTTGCAGGCTCTGGAACCATCGTGGATCACTAACCGTCAGATCGAAGCTGCCCGTATCGCAATGACTCGTTACATCAAACGTGGCGGTCAGGTATGGATCAAGATTTTCCCAGATAAGCCTATTACTCAGAAGCCTCTCGAGGTTCGTATGGGTAGTGGTAAAGGTAACGTTGAGAAGTGGGTAGCCGTAGTTAAACCGGGCAAGATTATGTTCGAACTCGGAGGCGTGTCGGAAGAAATCGCTCGTGAAGCGATGCGTCTTGCCGCTCACAAGCTGCCTGTAAAGACTAAGTTTGTGAAACGTGAAGAATTGGGTGGTGAAGCAAATGAAAGCTAATGAACTTCGCAACTTAACCACTGCCGAGATTGAACAAAAGATCGCTGGATTCAAAGAGGAACTTTTCAATCTCCGTTTTCAATTGGCAACTGGCCAACTGGATAACCCGACTCGGATTCGTGACGTGCGCAAGGAAATAGCTCGTGCTAAAACCGTTATCCATCAAAGAGTACTTGGGATCAGTTAAGTGACCGCGGATTCTTAATCCGTAATCAGGAAGGAGGCTAACTATGAGCGAAGAACGTAATGCACGTAAAGTGCTGACCGGTAAAGTAGTCAGTGATAAAATGGATAAAACCATCGTAATTGCTGTTGAAACCTATAAAAAGCACAATCTGTATCACAAACGCATCAAGTCCACGAAGAAATTCAAGGCACATGATGAAGAGAATGTAGCTAAAATTGGTGATGTCGTGAAAGTCATGGAAACTCGTCCATTGTCCAAAGACAAACGGTGGAGACTGGTTGAAGTGGTAGAAAAAGCGGTAATCATCTAATACGAAGCTGAACCCTTTCCGGAAGGAGGAAATTAATAATGATTCAACCATTTACACGTTTGCATGTGGCTGACAACTCTGGTGCGAAGGAACTGATGTGTATCCGCGTACTAGGTGGTACTGGACGCCGTACAGCAGCAATCGGCGATTTGATCGTTTGTTCCGTTAAACAAGCAACACCAGGCGGCGTTGTCAAAAAGGGTGATGTTGTTAAAGCGGTAGTTGTTCGTACGAAACGTTCTGTACGCCGTAAAGATGGATCTTACATCGCATTCGACGAAAACGCAGCTGTTGTTGTAAAAGACGACAGAAGCCCGCGCGGAACACGTATCTTCGGACCAGTTGCTCGCGAACTTCGCGACAAGGACTACATGAAGATCGTTTCCTTGGCACCGGAAGTAATCTAATAAATCGAGCCGGTCTCGGTTTTAATTGAAAAGGTCAGTTATAGGAGGTGTAATAAATGCCTAGAGTGAAAAAAGTTCTGGAATCCCATAACAATAAACTGCACGTGAAGAAAGATGATGTGGTACTTGTGATCAGCGGGAAAGACAAAGGTAAAAAAGGCCGTGTCATCGCTGCTTATCCTCGTGAAAACCGCGTCCTGGTAGAAGGCGTGAACATGGTGAAAAAACACCAGAAGCCGAACCAGTTGAATCCACAGGGTGGAATCATCGAGCAAGAAGCTTCGATTCATGTGTCCAACGTAATGCACATCGATCCGAAGAGCGGTAAAGTAACACGTATTGGCTACAAAGTGCTCGATAACGGTAAGAAGGTTCGGGTAGCAAAACGATCCGGAGAGATTATCGACTAATACAGTCCTAAAGAAAGGAGGTAAATCTTCATGGCAGCAAGAATGAAAGAACGTTTTCTGAATGAAATTACACCTGCTCTGATGCAGAAGTTTAACTATACTACTGTTATGCAAGTGCCTAAGATCGAGAAGATCGTCATCAACATGGGTGTGGGTGACGCTGTTCAAAACTCCAAAGTACTTGATGCTGCAGTAAATGATATGCAATTGATCACTGGTCAAAAGCCAGTTATCACTAAAGCAAAGAAATCCATCGCCGGTTTTAAACTGCGCGAGAATATGCCGATCGGGGTTAAAGTAACACTGCGCGGCGAGCGTATGTATTACTTCCTGGATAAATTGATCAACGTAACGCTTCCACGCGTACGTGACTTCCGTGGTATTTCCAACAAAGCCTTTGATGGCCGTGGTAACTACACACTGGGTCTTAAAGAGCAATTGATCTTCCCGGAAATCGAATATGACAAAGTGGATAAAGTCCGCGGTATGGACATCGTTATTGTAACGACTGCAAAGACGGACGAGGAATCCCGTGAGCTGCTGAATCAGCTGGGAATGCCTTTCACAAAATAAGAATCATCCATTTCTCCGAAAATGTTTAGGAGGTGTCAGTCTAAGTGGCAAAGACTTCAATGAAAGTTAAACAACAACGCGAGCCTAAGTTCAAAGTACGTGCATATACACGTTGCGAGCGTTGCGGTCGTCCACATTCGGTATTGCAAAAGTTCAAAATTTGCAGAATTTGTTTCCGTGAATTAGCTTATAAAGGCCAGATTCCTGGCGTGAAAAAAGCAAGTTGGTAAGAAGTTTATAAACGGGAAGGAGGTTTACACACATGACTATGTCTGATCCTATTGCAGATATGCTTACTCGTATTCGTAACGCCAACACTGTGCGTCACGAGACAGTAGAAATGCCTGCTTCTACTATGAAGAAACAAATCGCGGACATCTTGAAACGTGAAGGTTTCATCCGTGATGCTGAATTCGTTGAAGATAGCAAACAAGGGATTATCCGTATTTTCTTGAAATACGGCCCGAACCAGGAACGCGTTATCTCTGGTCTGAAAAGAATCAGTAAACCAGGTCTTCGCGTTTACACGAAGAGCAATGAAGTGCCTCGTGTACTCGGTGGTCTGGGAATCGCGATTATCTCCACATCTAAGGGAGTTATGACCGACAAAGAAGCTCGTCAATCAAAATCCGGCGGAGAAGTTGTCTGCTACATTTGGTAATAAACGTCACAAGATAAGGAGGTGCAACACATGTCTCGTATTGGTCGCAAACCAATCGCAGTACCTAGCGGTGTAGATGTCACTTTGGACAACGCCGTTATTACAGTAAAAGGTCCTAAAGGCACTTTGACTCGTGAGCTTCATAAAGACATGAAGATTACAGTTGAAAATAACGAAATCACTGTTGTTCGCCCGTCGGACAACAAATTGCATCGTTCACTTCACGGCACAACCCGCTCCGTTGTCAACAACATGGTGAGTGGTGTGACTGAAGGTTTCTCGAAATCTCTGGAGCTGGTTGGGGTCGGATATCGTGCAAGCAAATCCGGAGATAAAATCGTACTTAACGTTGGTTACTCCCACCCGGTTGAAATTACACCGGAAGCAGGTATCGAGTTCGATGTTCCTGCGAACACGAAGATCATCGTTAGAGGTATCGATAAAGAACGCGTAGGCGCTTATGCTGCCAAAATCCGTTCCGTACGTGAACCAGAACCGTACAAAGGTAAAGGTATCAAATATGAAGGCGAGCGTATCATCCGCAAGGAAGGTAAAGCTGGTAAGAAGAAATAACCAGCTCTACCTTAATTGTAAGATACCCCGTGCATCTTAAAGTGAAGCTGTTTACGGCAAACTGAAGGGAGTGAAAGGGAAGTCATGATTACAAAAGAGGATAAAAACAAGGCTCGTCTCAAAAGACACCTGCGTGTTCGTAAGAAGATCCAGGGTACTACTGAGCGTCCACGTTTGAACGTATTCCGTTCTTCGAAACACATCTACGCTCAATTGATCGATGACGTGACAGGCGCTACTATCGTATCCGCCTCCACACTGGATAAAGAATTGAGTGCTACAATCGGAAATGGCGGCAGCGTTGAAGCTGCAGGCAAAGTGGGTCAATTGATCGCTGAGCGCGCTAAAGAAAAAGGTTATGCAGTGGTTGTATTTGACCGCGGTGGATACTTGTACCATGGACGGATTCAGGCTTTGGCTAACGCAGCACGCGAAGCTGGTCTTGAATTCTAGAATATTTCTTAAAAGGAGGTTAACGACTTGCGTGTAGATCCGAACAGTTTAGAACTGACAGAAAGAGTTGTGCACATTAACCGTGTTGCAAAAGTTGTAAAAGGCGGACGCCGTTTCAGCTTTAGCGCACTTGTTGTTGTGGGCGACGGCAACGGCTATGTCGGTGCGGGTATCGGTAAAGCCGGCGAAGTTCCGGATGCCATCCGTAAAGGCATTGAAGACGCCAAGAAAAACCTGATCCACATTCCAATCGTAGGAACTTCGATTCCTCACTTGGTTACTGGGCATTTCGGCGCAGGACGCGTTCTGCTGAAACCAGCATCCGAAGGTACCGGCGTTATCGCTGGTGGTCCAGTTCGTGCGGTACTTGAATTGGCAGGCGTTGGCGACATCTTGACAAAATCTTTGGGTTCTTCGAATTCCATGAACATGGTCAATGCTACTTTAGAGGGACTTTCCCGTCTGAAACGCATTGAAGAGGTCGCGAAGCTTCGCGGCAAATCTGTCGAAGAATTACGCGGTTAAGGAGGGGAACGTCAATGGCAAAGTTGCAAATTACCCTCGTACGCAGTGTGATCGGACGTCCAGAAACACAACGTGTTACTGTTAAGACGCTCGGCCTGCGCAAAACCAACTCGTCCGTGGTTCACAACGATACTCCTGCAATTCGCGGAATGATCAACAAAGTGAGTCACTTGCTATCCGTTACTGAAATTGAAGGCTAATTGCCTCGCATAAATTAACAAACATAAGGAGGTGCAAACGATGAAGTTACATGAACTTGCTCCAGCTCCTGGTTCACGCAAAGAACGCAACCGCGTTGGTCGTGGTCCAAGTAGCGGGAACGGTAAAACTTCGGGCCGCGGTCACAAAGGTCAAAACTCCCGTTCCGGCGGTGGTGTGCGTCCAGGCTTCGAGGGTGGACAAAATCCACTCTATCGTCGTCTGCCTAAACGTGGTTTCATCAATCCTACCCGTAAAGAGTACGCGATTGTGAACCTGGAAGATCTGAATAGCTTTGCTGAAGGAACAGAAGTGACTCCACAACTGTTGCTTGAAACTGGTGTTGTCAGCAACACTAAGAGCGGCATTAAGATTCTCGGCAATGGCGAACTGGCTGTTAAATTGACTGTACAAGCAAATAAGTTCTCTCAATCTGCGGTAGAGAAAATCGAAGCTGCCGGCGGTAAAACCGAGGTGATCTAATGTTCAAGACGCTTAAGAATATATGGCATGTTGAAGATTTGCGCAAAAAGATCCTGTTTACCCTGTTCGTTCTGATCATTTACCGCATCGGTTCGTTTGTACCGGTTCCCGGTGTGAACAAAGAAGTACTGGAATCAACAAATCAGAGCGGAGACGCTTTGATGGGTCTTTTGAACACCTTCTCGGGCGGAGCGCTCAAAAACTTCTCGATTTTTGCGATCAGCATTTACCCGTATATTACAGCATCCATCATAGTGCAATTGCTCTCGATGGATGTTATCCCTAAGTTTGCCGAATGGGCTAAGCAAGGGGAGCACGGGAAAAAACAACTGGCGCAAATTACGCGTTACGGCACAGTAGTGCTAGGTTTGATTCAAGCGTTTGCCACATCTATCGGTTTTAACCGGATTTATGGCACTGAGATGATTCCAAATGCAACCTTTGCGGATTACCTGCTTATCGCGATCATACTGACGGCGGGTACATCGTTCTTGATGTGGTTAGGTGAACAGATCACTGAAAAGGGAATAGGAAACGGGATTTCGATCCTGATTTTTGCGGGAATCGTCGCTGCTATACCGGGATATTTCACGGCTACGGCACAATCAAGCTTCATTCAGCCGGATCAGATGTTCCTGAATATTCTTAAAGTCGTTATTATACTGCTCGTGGTTGTAGCGATTATTGTCGGGGTTATCTTTGTTCAACAAGGTATCCGTAAAATCCCTGTACAATATGCTAAACGCGTAGTCGGTAACAAAATGTACGGTGGACAGAATACGCATATTCCGCTTAAAATTAATGCGGCTGGTGTAATTCCTGTTATCTTCGCCGTTTCACTGCTTCAATTCCCGGTTGTTCTCTCATCTTTCTGGTCTACACATGATTGGGCAAAATGGATTGCCAAGTACTTGGCAATTGAAGCACCGCTCGGAATGCTCCTGTATGTGGTAATGATCATCGGATTTACGTTCTTCTATACGTTTGTTCAGATGAATCCGCAGCAGATGGCAGAGAATATGAAGAAGAACGGCGGATACATTCCAGGTATTCGTCCGGGCAAGGCAACTGAGAAGTATCTGACCAGAGTAATGTCCCGCCTGACTATGTCTGGCGCGTTGTTCCTGGCTTTGATCTCTATCTTGCCAATGTTCTTTGGTACTCTGGCAGGGCTGCCTAAGCAGGTTAAAATCGGCGGTACTGCGCTGCTGATCGTAATCGGTGTGGCATTGGATACCATGAAGCAGATCGAGAGCCAATTGATCAAACGCCATTACAAAGGCTTCATCAATAAATAGGCGATAGGTTCCGGTGAAGTACCTAGGGTTTTAAACTTCCCGGTACCTATTGTGCTGTTTCTTGCTTGGTGGCGAACTTTTGGGGGGAGAAGAGAATCGTGAACATTTTATTCATGGGCCCTCCTGGGGCAGGCAAGGGAACACAAGCCGCTGTAGTAGTGAAGGAACTTGGTATTCCGCATATTTCGACTGGAGATGCTTTCCGCTTGGCGATCAAGCAGGGAACTCCAATCGGGCTGAAAGCTAAATCTTACACGGAACAAGGCTTGCTTGTACCTGATGATGTGACTATTGGAATCGTTGAAGAACGGCTGCAGCAGTCCGATTGCGAAAAAGGTTTTTTATTGGATGGCTTTCCAAGAACCCTTTCGCAAGCGGAAGCGCTGGGAGAAATCCTTAGCCGACTCGGCACTTCATTGGATCACGTAATCAACTTGAATGTGGACCGCGGACTGCTGATGGCGCGCCTTACAGGACGCCGGATCTGCAGCACTTGCGGAACATCCTACCATTTAATTTTCAACCCGCCGAAGCAAGATGGCATCTGCGACATTGATGGCGGTGAATTGTATCAGCGTCCGGATGACAACGAAGAGAGTGTAGGCAAGCGTCTGGATGAGTATGATAACAAAACAGCGCCGCTGCTTGCATTTTATGACGATAAAGGTCTTTTGCGTCAGGTAAACGGAGAAAACGAAATCAATGTCGTTTCTTCCGAAATCGTGTCTTTATTGCGGGGTTAATGTAATGATCATTTGTAAATCCGAACAGGAACTTGCCTTTATGAGGGAAGCTGGACGAATTGTTGCCGAGAGTCACCGCCGTATTGCTGAGGCTATAGAGCCTGGTATTACAACTGGAGAACTCGACAGAATCGCCGATCAATACATCCGCAGTCAAGGTGCTGTGCCGTCTTTCAAAGGTTACAACGGTTTTCCTGCCAGCATTTGCGCTTCAGTCAACGAACAATTGGTGCATGGATTTCCAGGTAAACGCAAACTGGTAGAAGGCGATATTGTTACGCTAGATATCGGTGCAGAGTACCGCGGTTATCACGGTGATTCCGCCTGGACCTACGGGGTGGGCAGCATTTCTGAAGAGGCTCAGCGTCTGCTGGACGTCACGGAAGGCTCCTTGTACGCAGGACTGGCGTTAATCAAACCGGATGTGCGCTTGTTTACAATCTCCCATGCTATCCAGCAGTACATCGAGGACGCCGGCTTCTCCGTTGTCCGCGAGTATGTTGGTCATGGCATTGGGGCAGAACTGCATGAAGAACCGCAAATTCCGAACTATGGCATAGCGGACCGCGGACCACGTCTGAAGCCGGGTATGGTACTCGCGATTGAGCCGATGGTTAACGCCGGGGACAGATATGTCAGAACGCTGGAAGATAACTGGACGGTCGTTACGGTAGACGGTTCACTATGCGCTCACTTTGAGCATACAGTAGCAGTTACACCGGACGGCATGGAGATTTTCACAAAACTGAATGCGTAGGTGATCTTCACGTGAATACTGGGAGCAGCCCGCAGATTGGTCAAATCGTGAGAATTCTCAAAGGCAAGGATGCCGGAGAGGCTGCCGTTGTTATCGCAGTTGTTGATAGCAGATTTGTATATATTGCTGACGGGGACAAACGCAAGTTTGATAGTCCAAAGAAGAAGAATATTCAGCACTTGGAGCTCATACCCTTCATCAGCAATGAGATTGTAGATAGTTTGGAAGAAACCGGCCGGGTAACCAACGGAAAGCTGCGGTTCGCAGTGATGAAGTATGGGGGGCCAGCTGGAAAAAGTGCTAATGAGAAAGGAGACTAACTGTGGCTAAGGAAGATGTCATTGAGGTAGAAGGAACGGTCATTGAGCCGTTGCCTAACGCAACGTTTAAGGTTGAGCTTGAGAACGGTCATCAAATACTTGCCCATGTGTCCGGGAAATTGCGGATGCACTTTATCCGTATCCTAACCGGAGACAAAGTGGTCGTGCAGTTATCGCCTTATGATTTATCAAAAGGCCGTATAACTTACCGTAAATAGATGGGAACTACAACAAAAGTTTTGCTTCGCAAAACTTTGAGGAGGTAATTAACATGAAGGTAAGACCTTCTGTAAAGCCCATTTGCGAAAAATGCAAAGTCATCCGCCGCAAAGGGACTGTTATGGTAATTTGCGAAAATCCGAAACACAAACAAAAACAAGGTTAAGAAGGGGGTGTAGCGTAAAATGGCTCGTATAGCTGGAGTGGATTTGCCACGTGATAAGCGCGTTGAGATCGCCTTGACTTATATTTTCGGAATCGGTAAAACGACTTCCCAGAAAATTCTTAATGAAACAGGCATTGACGTTAACACACGTGTCCGTGATTTGACGGAAGATGAAGTCAGCAAACTGCGTGAAACGATCGACAAGCAGGTTAAGGTTGAAGGTGACCTTCGTCGTGAAATTTCCTTGAATATTAAACGTCTTACTGAGATCGGCTGTTACCGCGGTGTTCGTCACCGTCGTGGATTGCCTGTTCGCGGTCAACGTACCAAAACAAATGCCCGTACCCGTAAAGGCCCGCGTCGTACGGTAGCAAACAAAAAGAAATAAGAAGAGGTGATAAGAGACAATGGCTAAACCGAAAAAAGTCGTACGTACGAAACGTCGCGACCGGAAAAATATCGAGTCTGGCGTGGCACATATCCGTTCCACGTTCAATAACACTATCGTTACGATCACGGACCCTCACGGAAATGCAATTTCCTGGGCAAGCTCCGGCGGTCAAGGATTCAAAGGTTCCCGTAAATCGACTCCATTTGCAGCGCAAATGGCAGCCGAATCTGCTGCTAAAGCAGCTATGGAACACGGCATGAAGTCCGTTGAAGTTATGGTTAAAGGACCGGGCGCGGGCCGCGAAGCAGCCATCCGTTCCCTTCAGGCCGCTGGCCTTGAAGTAAACCTCATTAAAGACGTTACTCCGGTTCCTCACAATGGATGCCGTCCGCCGAAGCGTCGCCGCGTTTAGTAAAATCAGAATTGTGATTGTGGTATAATTCTGACGCATCTGCTAATAATAGGTGTTTAGGCATACTACATGATACACCTGATGGGGTGACTGTTTCATATAGGAGCGACGTTTGAAGGAGGGGTACACTCGTGATAGAAATCGAAAAGCCGAAGATTGAGACCGTAGAAGCCAATGATGATGGAACCTATGGGAAATTCGTAATTGAACCGCTGGAACGTGGATATGGCACGACTCTGGGGAATTCGCTTCGCCGGATATTGCTTTCCTCCCTTCCGGGAGCCGCAGTGACTTCGGTCCAAATTGACGGCGTTCTGCATGAGTTCTCGACCGTTCCCGGCGTAATGGAAGATGTGACGGAAATCATCCTGAACCTTAAAGCTCTGTCTCTGAAGATTCATTCGGATGAAGAGAAAGTGTTCGAGATTGATGCTGAAGGAGAAGGCATTGTTACCGCAGGTGATATTCGTGCGGATAGCGATGTTGAGATCCTGAACCCGGATCTTCATATTGCAACGCTGGGACCTGGAGCGAGACTACACATGCGCATTTTTGCAGGCCGTGGTCGCGGCTACGTCCAAGCGGACCGGAACAAACGCGACGATCAGCCAATCGGTGTTATTCCAGTTGACTCCATCTACACTCCTATTTCCCGCGTGAATTATGGTATTGATAATACCCGTGTTGGTCAAGTGACTAACTACGACAAATTGACGCTTGAAATTTGGACGGATGGCAGTATCAGACCGGAAGAAGCCGTTAGTCTTGGAGCCAAAATTTTGAACGAGCACCTCGTTCTGTTCGTAGGTCTTACGGACGAAGCGAAAGACGCCGAAATTATGGTTGAAAAAGAAGAAGACAAAAAAGAAAAAGTACTCGAGATGACCATCGAAGAGCTAGATCTTTCTGTCCGTTCCTACAACTGCCTCAAACGTGCCGGTATTAATACCGTGCAAGAGCTGACTACGAAAACTGAAGAAGATATGATGAAGGTCCGTAACCTGGGCCGCAAATCTTTGGAAGAAGTTCAAGAGAAGCTTGAGGAGCTTGGTTTGGGTCTTCGTACAGAAGAATAGTTATAGGGCTTCTTGAGATTTGAGTGAAGGAGGGAAAACAAATGGCATACCAAAAATTGGGCCGTGATTCCAGCGCGCGCAAAGCACTATTCCGCGATATGGTAACGGATCTGTTCCTATACGAACGCATCCAGACAACAGAAGCCAAGGCGAAGGAAGTTCGTTCCATCGCTGAGAAACTGATCACAAAAGCGAAAAAGGGCGATCTTCATGCTCGTCGTCAAGTAGCAGCATTTGTTCGTCGTGAGACTGTAGACGGTGAACAAGATGCAATCCAAAAATTGTTCTCTGATATTGCTCCTCGTTACACTGAGCGTCCAGGCGGATACACTCGTATCCTGAAGCTGGGACCTCGCCGTGGCGATGCTGCGCCTATGGTTTATCTTGAACTGGTAGACCGCGCGTAGTTTCACAAGCATGATTTCCGGATGTACGCATTACGTATTTAACGTTATTGTACTGCAGGGCATTTTGACCCTGCCGTGCAAATAACCGCGGGAATCACCTTGTATAGAGTAGAAGGAGCTCCCGCCGGGGCTCTTTTTTTATGAAACAGAAAAACCTATGGACTAACAGGAGAATGAAATGCGCAATCTATTGATGAAAGTCAATTATGACGGTACCCATTATGATGGCTTTCAGACCCAGCCTCAGGGCAATACGATTCAGGACAAGCTGGAGCATGCCATTCTTCATCTGACCGGTGAGACGCTCAAGATAACGGGCTCAGGACGGACAGACGCAGGAGTGCACGCTTATGGCCAACCTTTTAATTTCATAACCTCTTCCCAGATCCCGCTGGAACGCTGGTGTCTGGCTCTGAACGCCAGGCTTCCGCAGGATATCGTGGTTACCGAGGCCTGGGAGGTTCCGCTCTCTTTCCACTCCCGTAGAGGAGCGAAGCGTAAAACCTACCGGTACACGATTAACGGCAACCGGTTCCCGGATCCGTTCCAGCGGCGCTGGCAGCATCATCATCCGATGAAGCTGGATATTCCGGCGATGGAGCAGGGGTTGGCTGGGCTGCTGGGCACCCATGATTACACTTCATTTGCGTCCAGGAAGTCTACCAAGACTTCGCATGTACGCACGATATTTGAAGCACGTCTTGAGGTGGACCGCAGCATGTGCCGGCCCGGGTCTCCCGATCAGGGTGTTATCCATACGTATATTACAGGCAGTGGCTTCCTGCAGCATATGGTACGCATAATTATGGGCACGCTGATGCAAGTGGGGCAAGGCAAGATCAGCGCGGATAGAATCCCTCTAATTCTTGCGGCATGTGACCGCGCGGCAGCCGGACCTACAGCTGTGTCTAAGGGTTTGGCACTCTGGAGTGTAGAATATGACGAGAATGAGAACTAAACGATCAGCATAATATTTTCTATGAAAAATAGTGTTTGAAAAGTTAAAAATCACTTGCACTTGTCATGTTTATGCTGTAATATAAAAGTTGTGTTTTCTTGATGGCTATCCCACAGCCCCGATCAAGGAAATGCCAACAAACAAGCTTTTCTTAACTCACATAATTGTAATCCAATGAGAAACAAGATATACGAAACAGATGATTTTCGTACGAGAACAAGGAGGAAACATTCATGCGTACCACCTATATGGCGAAGCCGAACGAAGTTGAACGCAATTGGCACATCATTGATGCCGAAGGCAAAACACTTGGCCGTTTGGCAAGCGAAGCCGCTGCTCTAATCCGTGGCAAACACAAACCGCAATTCACTCCACATGTTGATACTGGAGATTTCGTAATTGTTATCAACGCTGAGAAGATTCACCTGACCGGTAAGAAAATGCAAAACAAGAAATACTACCGTCACTCGATGCACCCAGGTGGTTTGAAAGTCACTGTTGCTGAAGACCTGATCAAAACCAAACCTGAGCGTATGATTGAATTCGCAGTTCACGGCATGATTCCTAAGACTCGTCAAGGGGATCACATGAAACTGAGACTCAAAGTATATGCAGGCGCTGAACATCCACATGCAGCACAAAAACCTGAAGTTTACGAACTTCGCGGATAAGAATAGAGGAGGACAGTTTCATGGCACAAGTACAATACTATGGGACAGGTCGTCGTAAACATTCGGTAGCACGTGTTCGCCTTGTACCGGGTGAAGGACGCATTGTCATTAACAAACGCGAGATGGACGAATATTTCGGTGTAGAAACACTGAAGATGATCGTAAGACAACCTTTGAACCTGACTGAAACTCTAGGCAACTACGATGTAATCGTTCTTGCACATGGTGGCGGCATTTCCGGTCAAGCTGGCGCAATCCGTCACGGTATCTCCCGTGCATTGCTTAAAGTAGACCCTGAATATCGCGGTGCGCTGAAGAAAGCCGGCTTCCTGACTCGTGACCCACGTATGAAGGAACGTAAGAAATACGGCCTCAAAGCCGCTCGTCGTGCTCCACAGTTCTCGAAACGTTAATATCTGTCTCCTTGTTATCAAGGAACTCAAGCTCCTGGCCTTTATGGCCGGGAGCTTTTTTATTGTTTATATCACCAAAATATTAAATCCCCGAATACTTTATTCCAAAATGAACAAAACCCATTGACTTCGGCACTGAAACAGATATACTATACCATATAGAATTAGTCGGGATTAATCTCTCAGAGGATTCGATCTTGGCTATATCCGGATGGAGGAAGATTAAATGAATCTGCTTGAGAAAGAGGATTTAATCAAAGTTAAAGCTGAAGAATTGGAGAATGCCACTCCCGAAGAGATTATCCGCTGGGCGGTAGAGACTTTTCCTAATATAACCTTTGCCTGCAGCTTTGGTGCCGAGGATGTAGTACTGGTGGATATGATCCAGAAGGTCAGCCCGTCGACAGATGTGTTCTATCTCGACACCGATTATCATTTCAAGGAAACCTATGAGACAAGAGATATTATGGCTGACAAGTACGGAATGGAGTTCGTCCGTGTATCGCCGCAGATTACAGTGGAAGAGCAGGCGCTGCAGTATGGTGAGGCGCTTTGGAACACTGACCCGAATCAATGCTGCGCCATCCGTAAGGTTGAGCCGCTCACGCGTATTCTTTCGCAATACGACGCTTGGATTACCGGAATTCGCCGTGACCAGGCGCCAACCCGCGCCAACTCCAAAAAGGTGGAGTATGATAACAAATTTGGCCTTGTAAAGTTTAATCCGATTGCAAGCTGGACCACAGAGGATGTATGGAATTATATCCGCGAGAATGATGTAGTCTATAACCCGCTTCATGACCGTAACTTCCCTAGTATCGGCTGTGAGCAATGCACCCGGGCTGTTATGCCTGGTGAAGATCCGCGTGCCGGAAGATGGTCCGGATCAGACAAAACAGAATGTGGATTGCATAAATAACACACTAGCATTGCACACAGGAGGAGAGAACAAGGATGACTTCAATACTTCCTCATGGAGGAGCGCTGGTTCAGCGTATAGCAGAGGGTGTGGAGAGAGAACAACTCTTGCAGCAAGCCTCAGCCAATAAATCAATTGCTCTCAATACATGGACTTTATCTGATTTGGATTTGATTGGTGTAGGTGCATTTTCGCCGCTTACTGGTTTCTTGAATGAAGCGGACTACCATTCTGTGGTCACTAGCATGCGTCTGGCAGATGGAACTGTATGGAGCATTCCTATCACACTCGCTGTTGATGACAAGCAGGCGGCATCCCTTGCAGTGGGTGAAAGAGTGTCGCTGATTGGTGAAGAAGACGGTGTAATCTACGGACTGCTTGATATTGAGAGTATTTACGAAGTGGATCAGCAGCTTGAAGCGCAGAATGTTTTCAAGACAACCGATCCAGAGCATCCTGGCGTAAGCAAACTGCTCGCCCGTCCGGCAACTTATGTAGGTGGTCCTATAACTGTACTGAACCGGCCGCAGCCTGAGAAATTCGGTGAGTTCTATTTCGACCCTGCCGAGACCCGTCAGATCTTCGCGGATAAAGGCTGGAGAACCGTTGTGGGCTTCCAGACACGCAATCCGGTGCACCGCGCTCATGAGTACATCCAGAAGTGCGCTATGGAGGTTGTAGACGCCCTGTTCCTGAATCCGCTTGTAGGTGAAACCAAGTCTGACGATGTGCCGGCCAACGTGCGGATGAAGAGTTATCTTGCGCTGCTGGAGAATTATTATCCGGAGAACCGCACATTCCTCGGTGTATTCCCGGCGGCAATGCGTTATGCCGGACCGCGTGAAGCGATATTCCATGCGATGGTGCGCAAGAATTACGGCTGCACACATTTTATTGTCGGTCGTGATCATGCCGGTGTGGGTGACTACTATGGCACTTACGAAGCCCAGGAGATCTTTGCGAACTTTACCGCCGAGGAACTTGGTATTACGCCATTATTCTTCGAACATAGCTTCTTCTGTGTGAAATGCGGCAACATGGCCTCCAGCAAAACCTGCCCGCATCCGGGTGATCAGCATTTGACGCTCTCCGGAACTAAGGTACGGGCACTTCTTCGCGACGGACAATGTCCGCCACCTGAATTCACGCGCCCCGAAGTGGCGCAGATTCTGATTGAAGGCATGTCTCCGGAAGTTTCGGTCCAAGCTTAAACAGCCAGTACTATTTGGCCCTCTTGTCCCATATAGATGAGTAGAATCTATCGGGACGAGGGGGTCTTTGTTATGTCTGGAGGGCAGCAGCATAAAGTCTCGGTCTGGATCTCTTGGAGCAGCATCAAAAAAAGCATCCTGGGCACTGCATTACTCGCTGTGATGATCGGTATTATTGCTTATGATATGCCGACTGCCAAGACGATCAATTATTGGAGTCTGCCGCTTTCCGGCAAGGTAATTGCCATTGATGCTGGCCACGGGGGGCCGGATGGCGGTGCAGTGAGCCGTGAGGGGCTGATTGAGAAGGATATCAACCTTTCGGTGTCCCTTTATTTGCGCGACTATCTGCAGCAGGCGGGAGCTATTGTAGTAATGACCCGGGAAGGGGATTATGATCTGGCCCAGGACAGCACCAAAGGGTATGCCAAGCGCAAGACGGAGGATCTGAAGCAGCGGGTCAGAAGCATCGAGGAGAAGGGCGCCGATCTGTTTATCAGCGTACATATGAACAGTATTCCTTCGAACCGCTGGAGCGGAGCACAAACCTTCTATTATCCAAGCAATGAGGGCAACAAGGCGTTGGCCGGATTGGTACAGGATGAGCTGAAGGCTACCCTTGAGAATACAGACCGTGTGCCCAAGACTGCGAACACCATTTATTTGTTAAAAGTATTAAAGATGCCTGCTGTCTTAGTTGAGGTAGGGTTCCTATCCCATCCTGAGGAATCCGTTCTGCTTGGAGACGATGTGTATCAACGGAAGGTGGCAACCAGTATCTACCGGGGGATCCTGCGGTATACCTCTGAGCAGCCATAGGGTGGGACTACTCTTCCGCCGGAGGGTAATGCTATAATAGACGAAAATACCGGAGCTTACCCGTCCGGGAAGGAACAGAGGTGCTTTCCATGCTGACTAGGGAACAAATTCAGGAACTTTTGCAGCCGCTCACAGACCCGGAATCCGGAAAAAGCCTTGTCGAATTACAGCTGATCCGCGATATCATGATTAAAGAAGACCGGATCTCGCTATCTGTCGTGTGTCTTGACTCCGAGGAGAAGCAGCGTATGGAGCTGGAGCAGCAGGTTCGCGATCTGCTTACTGAAGGCGGAGCGGATAATATTCATATCCGTCTGCGTGATGCCACCGATTATGAACGCGCTATACTCCGTGGAGAGAGTGCAGAGGACGAGCGGGAATCAGAACAAGGCGAGAAGCTGAAAGGCCATGCAGCGGGCCTTGAGGGGCATGAGCTGATCAATGAGAATTCGGGCGTGAACTTCATCGCGATCGCCAGCGGCAAGGGGGGAGTGGGGAAGTCTACGGTGACGGTGAACCTTGCCGTAGCACTAGCCAGAAAAGGTAAAAAGGTCGGTCTGATCGACGCCGACATTTATGGCTTCAGTATCCCGGATATGATGGGCATTGAAGAGGGACCAGTCGTGGAAGAAGGTACCATTATTCCGGTGGAACGATTTGGAGTGAAGGTCATGTCGATGGGCTTCTTCATCCGTGAGAATAGTCCTGTTATCTGGAGAGGGCCGATGCTTGGCAAAATGCTGCGCCAGTTCTTCAGCGATGTAGGCTGGGGCGAGCTGGATTACCTGCTGCTGGATCTGCCTCCGGGAACGGGCGATGTGGCGCTTGACGTGCACCAGATGCTGCCGCACAGCAAGGAGATCATTATAACCACCCCTCATGCTACGGCGGCCTTTGTGGCTGCCAGAGCAGGCTCTATGGCTCTGCAGACGGATCATGAGATTCTTGGGGTCATCGAGAATATGGCGTATTATGAATGTTCCTCCTGCGGCAAGAAAGATTATATCTTCGGACGCGGCGGAGGTGCCCGTCTGGCCGAAACGCTGCATACAGAGCTGCTGGCCCAGGTGCCGCTCGGTGCACCGGACAACCATATCTCTGAGCCTGATTTCTCACCGTCAGTGTATAAGGCGGATACGCCAACCGGAGGGTTATTTGCAGAAATTGCAGACAAGCTGATCGCTAAGTACGAGGAGTAAGCGCTGAGTAATTTGTTTGCAACACAAAAAAGGCCTGTCCCATATGGGGCAAGGCCTTTTTTGAATAGAATGTATGTTATTTTAGGAGCCGGAATCATCTCCGCCTTCCTGCTTCTGACTGTCGCCCCCGCTTTCTTGTTCCTCTCCGCCGCCCCCGCCGCCTTTTTCGGCATCCTTTTTCTGTACCTTAGGCTGCAGCTCTTCCTGTACTACAGTTTTGAGCAGATCAAGCACTTCCATACGGAAGAGCGGGTTCTGCATGGCCTCCTGCATAATGGTCATGGATTGCTTGCGGTAATCGGAAGTCTTAGTAAGGTCGAGGAACATCTTCATCATTTCAGGCGATTTCATAATTTCTTCGACAGACTTTTGATAAGTGGGGTCCTTGATTAATTGAAGATGCAATTCCTTGCTCTGCGTATTAATCGCTTTGGCGAACTCCCCGGCAAACTGCGGGTCCGTCATGATCTTTTCGATTTCCTTCTGGTACTCAGGAGCTGTGATGGTGTCTTTAACCGCGATCCGGATCTGCTCGGTTGTTTGCATCGGCATCATTTTCATGCTCAGCCCGCTTGTGCTGCTTTCACCCGAGCTGGGAGTGGAGAGGGCCTCCTCAACCGCTTTTTTTCCCTCATCACTTTTCAATATATCTACAACCATCGTCTTCATTTCCTTATATCCGCCCTGTCCGGAAGAAGAACTGCTGCTCTGTTCGCCTCCGCAGGCCGTTAAGGCCATAACCAAGCCGAGTGCCAAGCCTCCAGACCACAAAGTCCTCCATTTCATTGGCGCTGCCCTCCTTTATAGAGTTACTGACTGTAGTATGCCGCGGGGGCACACATTTATGTTGGAGTGTAATGGTTTTTTGACGGTAACCTTGGTAAAATAAATCTGACACGGGGAGGTGAAAGCGCTGAACTTAAGAAAATGGTTTTATTTATTCTGGACCACGCTTTTGATCGGAGCAGGAGGGGCCGTGATTGCCGGCCTTGCCCTGCAGATAGTCAATGGCGGAATCGATTTCAAGAGCACCGCCGACCTTTTACTTTACTCCCTGATCCTTTTTGGCTACGGAGTGCTCGTCAGTGTATATGCACAGCTGGGGTTCTTCGCTTATCTGATTCTTAATTACATGGGCACCGGCGTGTTCCCGCGCAAGGCATGGCGGTACATACAACTGGTGCTGGCAGTGCTCGCGCTGCTTGAACTGGTTTTCCTGCGTACATTTGTGAGCGGGGACCGGAGTGTTGCATCCGACCTGATTTTGGGTCTGGGGATTCTGCTTACCGCAATTATTGTTTCCTGGTTCAAAATGCGGGGTACCAATGCTTCAGCCTGGATTCCAACCTTTTTCTTTATGACCGCCATCACCATTGTTGAGATTATCGGTGTACTCCGGATCGGCGTAGATAGCGCCACCATTTTTATTCTGGTTCCGCTGGTCGCTTGCAATGCGTTCCAGATTTTGATGCTGCACCGGATTTTGAAACCGGCCTCAATTTAAAAGTCCATAAACCAAAACCCCGCTCACCTGAATACACTCAGGGTGGCGGGGTTTTGGCATTGCTTGTGCGGAACGGTTAAAATCAACTTTAAGAGGTTAATCTTAAAGAACAGAGTGGAGGAGGGAATATATGAACATCAAGCGTTATATGATAAAAGACACAAGTGAAACACGCCTGAAGGACCTCGATCCCAATGAACGCGGTGAATTCAAATCCAAAGAAGAAGCGGAAGCCAAAATGGAGAAGCTGAAGAAACGGCTGGCTGAGCTTCAGGATATCCTTTTTGCACAAAAGAAGCATTCCCTGCTCGTTATACTTCAAGGGATGGATTCCAGCGGGAAGGACGGGACCGTTAAGCATATTTTCTCCGGCATCAACCCGCAAGGGTTCATCGTTACCAGCTTCAAGAAGCCCTCTCTTGAGGAGGAAGCTCACGATTTCCTGTGGAGAGTCCATATGAAGACACCACCCAAAGGCTATATCGCTGCGTTCAACCGTTCACATTATGAAGATGTGCTGGTACCGCGTGTGCATGGCAGCCTGAAGAAAGAGGATGCCAAGCGGCGTTTCCGCTACATCCGCCAGTTTGAGGAAATGCTGGCGGAAGAGGGGACAACGGTAATCAAGCTCTTTCTGCATATCTCCAAGGAGAAGCAGCTGGAGAAGATCCAGGAGCGGCTTCATGATCCGGCGAAACATTGGAAGTTCGACGCCAGTGATCTGCAGGAGCGTGAATACTGGGACGATTATCAAAAGGCCTATGAAGATGTTTTTGAGCAAAGCAGCATAGAGAAAGCCCCGTGGTACTGGATTCCGGCGAATCACCGGTGGTACCGCAATTACCTGGCGCTGGCCATTGTGGTGAAAACGCTGGAGGGGCTTGACCTGAGTTATCCGAAACTAAATACACCTACTCCGGATATTTCCGAGCTTATTTCTCCGCGCCACTAACAGATAACTATCCCCTGCAGCGGCTGCGTTCAGAATAGGCCAGATCTACATGCCGGCAGCGTCTTCCAAGCCATTATCCAGCCAAGCGGAGTCGCGGACTTCCTTGCCTTCGGCACTGCTTTGGCTGATTAGTTCAGAGACAGTAACGAATTCATATCCCTGGCTGCGCAGCTTATCAATGATTTGCGGCAATGCCTCATGAGTCTGCTTACAGGAGTCACTGGCATGCAGCAGTACGATATCTCCGGGATGGGCCTTGCTCGTCACACGGTTCACGATATTATCCACACCGATATTCTTCCAGTCCAGCGAATCCGTATCCCATTGAATGACCTTATAACCAAGGTCAGAGGCGACCTGCAGCACTCTTTTGTCAAAATCGCCGTTAGGCATTCTGATCAGATTAGGCTGTGTTCCCGTCAGTTCGGTTAATACCGTATGGGCAGTAGTAATTTGCGTACGGATTTCTTCATTGCTCAGCGTACTGTAGTTCACATGCTTGTGGCCGTGGCTGCCAATCTCATATCCGGCGTCTTTGATGCTGGTGACAATCTCTGGATGGGTCTTACTCCAAGGGGAGGATAGAAAGAAGGTAGCCTTATCCACCTTTTTGTCTTCCAGCACCTTCAGGATCGGTTCCGGTCTCTTCTCCCCCCAGCTAATATCAAAGGTTAAGGCGATCAGCTTCTTTTCCGTCGGCACGCTGTAAATGGCGGAAGGGGCTGCTTCAGAGAAAACAGTAATATTACCCCTCTCGACATAGACGACGCCGGCGGTAAGAAGCGCAGCAGCAAAGATATAAATGAACCGTTTTATCTTTTTGCCGCTGAATACATAAAAAGAATTCATAATGTCAGCGCTCCTCTCCCATGCGAAATGCTTGTTTGTTCTAAATGTATGCTCGTACAGGGCGCTTATGACCGCAGATATAAAACCGCAGCAAATGCTTTTAAAGAGCGATATCATTTCAGGAGGTACACATGTTATCTTTTAATACGTTTATCAAAGATCTGGGAACGATCCGCAAAGCGCTGCTGACAGCAGCCTTGTTATTCATAGCCGGCGGAGTAATTGGCTGGATCGGTACGGGAAGTCTGCAGCAGCTGCTGAATGAGCAATTGAAAGGAATCAGCGAAATCAGCGGGAGCCTTAGAGAATCCTCTAATCCGCAATGGAGCTTTTTTGTATTTATCTTTCTGAACAACAGCATCAAAAGCGTGGTCATTATATTTCTAGGAGCACTGTTTGGAATATTGCCGGTGTTCTTCCTGCTGATTAACGGTGCAGTCATTGGTTATCTCATTCATCTATCCGCAATACAGGGACAGGACCTGTTCACCCTGATTGTAAAAGGATTGCTGCCGCACGGGATCATTGAGATTCCGGCAATCATTATCGCCTGCGCCTTTGGGCTGAAGTTCGGAAGCAAAGCGTTGTCTGCCCTATTTCGGGCGGGAAAGAATGAGAGGGAAGCGGACCATTGGCAGGCGTTCATGCGGCAGACTTTTACCGCTTCGGTATGGATTGTTATTCTGCTGTTCGTTGCCGCAATCATTGAGAGTACAATTACATTTTCACTTTTATCATAAAATTTATGGGAATTGAGCATAACATTAAAAGCCAAATAAATTGGTCCCATAGTCGGAATTTGGATATAAAGAGACCATAATGGAATTTTTTATAATTATGGTTATAGATCCTATGCTCCGGTTAATCTAGTGTAAGCAGTACAATTGGAGCTTCCCACATCGAATGGTCTATTTTCTACAGTAGAAGACACGGCATTTGATGGTTGTTGATAGCTATGAATTTCATGAAGGAGGCCAAGCATATGCTCGGGATGTTGTTCAATGAGAAGGAATGCAAGGAGCTGGACTATGTTTTGCGCAAAGAGCTGGATGAAATGCTTCTGGATTTGAGCGATCAGCGTTTAGATCAGAATATCAGACACGCTATTGCCAATCGATATAAAACCGTATTCCGTATGTATGCACGTTTTGCCCCACAGAAGGAGTTGTCCAAGTACGCGTGGGGAGGACGTTCCTCACAGTTCAAACATTGAATTCTAAAGGCTATAAGACCAGAACAAATAAAATTAACCTAATAGCTTGACTAAAAGGGAGCCGGCATGATACATTATATCTCGCGCTCCTTTTGAATGTTTAAAAGGGTGCTGCAGGCAGGAAATAATGAAAAATAACTTTTTCAAAAAAAAGCTTGCCAAACAACGAAACACTATGATATATTATAAAGGTCGCCGCTGAGATGCGGTGAAGAGCTAAAATGAGACATTGATCTTTGAAAACTGAACAACGAGTGAGTGGGAAATCACGAAAGTGACTTCCAAAATAGAGAATGAAAATTCTCGTCAGATGTTTCAAAATGAGCAATCGCTCTTTCTAAATACAATTTGGAGAGTTTGATCCTGGCTCAGGACGAACGCTGGCGGCATGCCTAATACATGCAAGTCGAGCGGAGTTTGAGTGGAAGCTTGCTTCCATTCTTACTTAGCGGCGGACGGGTGAGTAACACGTAGGCAACCTGCCCTCAAGACTGGGATAACTACCGGAAACGGTAGCTAATACCGGATAATTTCTTTCCTCTCCTGAAGAGAGAATGAAAGGCGGAGCAATCTGCCACTTGGGGATGGGCCTGCGGCGCATTAGCTAGTTGGTGGGGTAACGGCTCACCAAGGCGACGATGCGTAGCCGACCTGAGAGGGTGAACGGCCACACTGGGACTGAGACACGGCCCAGACTCCTACGGGAGGCAGCAGTAGGGAATCTTCCGCAATGGGCGAAAGCCTGACGGAGCAATGCCGCGTGAGTGATGAAGGTTTTCGGATCGTAAAGCTCTGTTGCCAGGGAAGAACGTCCGGTAGAGTAACTGCTACCGGAGTGACGGTACCTGAGAAGAAAGCCCCGGCTAACTACGTGCCAGCAGCCGCGGTAATACGTAGGGGGCAAGCGTTGTCCGGAATTATTGGGCGTAAAGCGCGCGCAGGCGGTCATTTAAGTCTGGTGTTTAAACCTTGGGCTCAACCTGGGGTCGCACTGGAAACTGGGTGACTTGAGTACAGAAGAGGAAAGTGGAATTCCACGTGTAGCGGTGAAATGCGTAGATATGTGGAGGAACACCAGTGGCGAAGGCGACTTTCTGGGCTGTAACTGACGCTGAGGCGCGAAAGCGTGGGGAGCAAACAGGATTAGATACCCTGGTAGTCCACGCCGTAAACGATGAGTGCTAGGTGTTAGGGGTTTCGATACCCTTGGTGCCGAAGTTAACACAGTAAGCACTCCGCCTGGGGAGTACGGTCGCAAGACTGAAACTCAAAGGAATTGACGGGGACCCGCACAAGCAGTGGAGTATGTGGTTTAATTCGAAGCAACGCGAAGAACCTTACCAGGTCTTGACATCCCGATGAAAGCATTAGAGATAGTGCCCCTCTTCGGAGCATTGGAGACAGGTGGTGCATGGTTGTCGTCAGCTCGTGTCGTGAGATGTTGGGTTAAGTCCCGCAACGAGCGCAACCCTTGACTTTAGTTGCCAGCAGGTGAAGCTGGGCACTCTAGAGTGACTGCCGGTGACAAACCGGAGGAAGGTGGGGATGACGTCAAATCATCATGCCCCTTATGACCTGGGCTACACACGTACTACAATGGCCGGTACAACGGGAAGCGAAACCGCGAGGTGGAGCCAATCCCAGCAAAGCCGGTCTCAGTTCGGATTGCAGGCTGCAACTCGCCTGCATGAAGTCGGAATTGCTAGTAATCGCGGATCAGCATGCCGCGGTGAATACGTTCCCGGGTCTTGTACACACCGCCCGTCACACCACGAGAGTTTACAACACCCGAAGTCGGTGGGGTAACCCGCAAGGGAGCCAGCCGCCGAAGGTGGGGTAGATGATTGGGGTGAAGTCGTAACAAGGTAGCCGTATCGGAAGGTGCGGCTGGATCACCTCCTTTCTATGGAGAATCGTCACCTGCAACGGTGACATTCAAATCGGAAGCTAAGCTTCCGCAATAGAACCTCCGGGTTCGGACACTCACTCGTGTTCAGTTTTGAAAGAGCAAGTCTCTTTCGTATGCGTTTGGTGGCGATAGCGGAGGGGTTCCACACGTACCCATCCCGAACACGACCGTTAAGCCCTCCAGCGCCGATGGTACTTGGACCGAAGGGTCCTGGGAGAGTAGGACGCCGCCAAGCGAACAATCAATTTATTGGTTGATTCACAATGTTATCTGTTATATGGGCTTTTAGCTCAGTTGGTTAGAGCGCACCTCTGATAAGGGTGAGGTCGGTGGTTCGAGTCCACCAAGGCCCACCATATAACATTTTAGAATTGAATACCTCTATGGGGCCATAGCTCAGCTGGGAGAGCGCCTGCCTTGCAAGCAGGAGGTCAGCGGTTCGATCCCGCTTGGCTCCACCAATACTTCTTTACAAGATTATATGCAAGAACTTGATCCTTGAAAACTGGATACCGAAACGAATTTGCGTTTTAGAACATCTTTTAGCTGAAACTTGTGTAAGCAAGTTGAAATAGTTATTAGTTGCTACAGCGATTTTCCTAACGGAAAACGCATTGGTTAAGCTAATAAGAGCACACGGAGGATGCCTAGGCGCCAGGAGCCGACGAAGGACGTGGCGAACAACGAAACTGCCTCGGGGAGCTGTAAGCAAGCTTTGATCCGGGGGTGTCCGAATGGGGAAACCCAGCTGTGGTAATTCGCAGTTACTCGTATCTGAATACATAGGATACGCAGAGGCAGACCAGGGGAACTGAAACATCTAAGTACCCTGAGGAAGAGAAAACAATAGTGATTCCGTCAGTAGCGGCGAGCGAACGCGGAACAGCCTAAACCAAGGGGCTTGCCTCTTGGGGTTGTGGGACGTCTCACATGGAGTTACAAAGGAATATGGTAGGCGAAGAGGTCTGGAAAGGCCCGCGATAGAGGTAAAAGCCCTGTAGCCTAAACTGTGTTCTCTCCGAGACGGATCCCGAGTAGTGCGGGGCACGTGAAACCCCGTATGAATCCAGCAGGACCATCTGCTAAGGCTAAATACTACCTGGCGACCGATAGTGAAACAGTACCGTGAGGGAAAGGTGAAAAGCACCCCGGAAGGGGAGTGAAATAGAACCTGAAACCGTGTGCTTACAAAAAGTCAGAGCCCGATCTATGGGTGATGGCGTGCCTTTTGTAGAATGAACCGGCGAGTTACGTTTAACATGCAAGGTTAAGGTGAGAAGCCGGAGCCGCAGCGAAAGCGAGTCTGAATAGGGCGATTGAGTATGTGGACGTAGACCCGAAACCGTGTGATCTACCCCTGTCCAGGGTGAAGGTGCGGTAACACGCACTGGAGGCCCGAACCCACGCATGTTGAAAAATGCGGGGATGAGGTGGGGGTAGCGGAGAAATTCCAATCGAACTCGGAGATAGCTGGTTCTCCCCGAAATAGCTTTAGGGCTAGCCTCGGTGAATGGAGTGGTGGAGGTAGAGCACTGATTGGGTGCGGGGCCCGCAAGGGTTACCAAGCTCAGTCAAACTCCGAATGCCATTAACTTCTTGCCGGGAGTCAGACAGTGAGTGCTAAGATCCATTGTCAAAAGGGAAACAGCCCAGACCATCAGCTAAGGTCCCCAAGTGTGTGTTAAGTGGGAAAGGATGTGGAGTTGCACAGACAACCAGGATGTTGGCTTAGAAGCAGCCACCATTGAAAGAGTGCGTAATAGCTCACTGGTCGAGTGACTCTGCGCCGAAAATGTAACGGGGCTAAACACACCACCGAAGCTATGGCTAGATGCTTTGCATCTGGGGTAGGGGAGCGTTGTATGTAGGTTGAAGGTGTACCGTAAGGAGCGCTGGACAGCATACAAGTGAGAATGCCGGTATGAGTAACGAAAAGATCAGTGAGAATCTGATCCGCCGAAAGCCCAAGGTTTCCTGAGGAAGGCTCGTCCGCTCAGGGTAAGTCGGGACCTAAGGCGAGGCCGAAAGGCGTAGTCGAAGGACAACAGTTTGAAATTACTGTACCACCGTAATCCGCTATGAGCGATGGGGTGACGCAGGAGGGTAGTGACGCGGACTGATGGATATGTCCGTCTAAGCAGTGAGGCTGATGTGTAGGCAAATCCGCACATCACTAAGGCTGGGCTGTGATGGGGAGCGAAAATTGTAGTAGCGAAGGTCATGATCTCACACTGCCAAGAAAAGCCTCTAGCCAGGAGAAGGTGCCCGTACCGCAAACCGACACAGGTAGGCGAGAAGAGAATTCTAAGGCGCGCGGAAGAACTCTCGTTAAGGAACTCGGCAAAATGACCTCG
Source organism: Paenibacillus sp. FSL H8-0259 (assembly GCF_037963255.1). Taxonomy (NCBI): domain Bacteria; kingdom Bacillati; phylum Bacillota; class Bacilli; order Caryophanales; family Paenibacillaceae; genus Paenibacillus; species Paenibacillus sp. FSL H8-0259. The sequence goes on along the minus strand of NZ_CP150147.1, from coordinate 7,450,305 downwards.
TAACTTCGGGAGAAGAGGTGCCTCGGTAGGGTGAATAGCCCGAGGGGGCCGCAGTGAAAAGGCCCAAGCGACTGTTTAGCAAAAACACAGGTCTGTGCGAAGCCGCAAGGCGAAGTATACGGGCTGACGCCTGCCCGGTGCTGGAAGGTTAAGGGGAGTGGTTAGGAGCAATCCGAAGCTGTGAACCGAAGCCCCAGTAAACGGCGGCCGTAACTATAACGGTCCTAAGGTAGCGAAATTCCTTGTCAGGTAAATTCTGACCCGCACGAATGGCGTAACGACTTGGGCGCTGTCTCAACGAGAGATCCGGTGAAATTTTAATACCTGTGAAGATGCAGGTTACCCGCGACAAGACGGAAAGACCCCATGGAGCTTTACTGCAGCTTGATATTGAATTTGGGTACGATCTGTACAGGATAGGTGGGAGCCGTTGAGGCAGGAGCGCAAGCTTCTGCGGAGGCGCCGTTGGGATACCACCCTGATCGTATCTAGGTTCTAACCTAGTGCCCTAATCGGGTACGGGGACCGTGTCAGGCGGGCAGTTTGACTGGGGCGGTCGCCTCCTAAAGAGTAACGGAGGCGTTCAAAGGTTCCCTCAGAATGGTTGGAAATCATTCGAAGAGTGCAAAGGCATAAGGGAGCTTGACTGCGAGACCAACAAGTCGAGCAGGGACGAAAGTCGGACTTAGTGATCCGGTGGTACCGCATGGAAGGGCCATCGCTCAACGGATAAAAGCTACCCTGGGGATAACAGGCTTATCTCCCCCAAGAGTCCACATCGACGGGGAGGTTTGGCACCTCGATGTCGGCTCATCGCATCCTGGGGCTGAAGTAGGTCCCAAGGGTTGGGCTGTTCGCCCATTAAAGCGGTACGCGAGCTGGGTTCAGAACGTCGTGAGACAGTTCGGTCCCTATCTGTCGTGGGCGCAGGAAATTTGAGAGGAGCTGTCCTTAGTACGAGAGGACCGGGATGGACGTACCGCTGGTGCATCAGTTGTTCCGCCAGGAGCATGGCTGAGTAGCTACGTACGGACGGGATAAGCGCTGAAAGCATCTAAGCGTGAAGCCCCCCTCAAGATGAGATTTCCCAATTAGTAAGACCCCTTGAAGACGACGAGGTAGATAGGTTGGAGGTGGAAGTGCAGCAATGCATGGAGCTGACCAATACTAATCGGTCGAGGGCTTATCCAAATTCTTAGAGCGCAGATTCGTTTCGGATTCAGTTTTCAGGAATCAATTCCTGAAGCATTTACGCTGTAAATGCCCGTTTGGTGGCGATAGCGGAGGGGTTCCACGCGTACCCATCCCGAACACGACCGTTAAGCCCTCCAGCGCCGATGGTACTTGGACCGAAGGGTCCTGGAAGAGTAGGACGCTGCCAAGCGGACAATATTCCCTGATAGCTCAGTTGGTAGAGCACTCGACTGTTAATCGAGTTGTCACAGGTTCGAGTCCTGTTCGGGGAGCCATGCTCTCATAGCTCAGCAGGTAGAGTGCTTCCATGGTAAGGAAGAGGTCACCGGTTCGAATCCGGTTGAGAGCTCCACAGATTTACTAAGGCCCGTTGGTCAAGGGGTTAAGACACCTCCCTTTCACGGAGGTAACATGGGTTCGAATCCCATACGGGTCACCAATTTTTATACCCCTTTGGGTCACCATACATATGGAGGCTTAGCTCAGCTGGGAGAGCATCTGCCTTACAAGCAGAGGGTCGGGGGTTCGAACCCCTCAGCCTCCACCATAATTTTCTTGATTTTTGTGGGAGATTGTGGGCATTATATAGGTATCTATTGTAGGGGATTCGCCAAGCGGTAAGGCAACGGACTCTGACTCCGTCATCATAGGTTCGAATCCTATATCCCCTGCCAATTGCGAGCCATTAGCTCAGTTGGTAGAGCACCTGACTTTTAATCAGGGTGTCGAAGGTTCGAGTCCTTCATGGCTCACTTTTATTAGTTTTATGCGCGTGTGGCGGAATGGCAGACGCACCAGACTTAGGATCTGGCGTCGTAAGACGTGGGGGTTCAAGTCCCTTCACGCGCACCACTTGTTTGCGGACGTGGCTCAGCGGTAGAGCATCGCCTTGCCAAGGCGAGGGTCGCGGGTTCGATTCCCGTCGTCCGCTCCATAATTTTTGCGCCCTTAGCTCAGCTGGATAGAGCGTTTGACTACGAATCAAAAGGTCGGGAGTTCGAATCTCTCAGGGCGCGCCATTTATAACTTCATCGGGATGTAGCTCAGCTTGGTAGAGCACCTGGTTTGGGACCAGGGGGTCGCATGTTCAAATCGTGTCATCCCGATATTTCACCTTTGCGGGTGTAGTTCAATGGTAGAACTTCAGCCTTCCAAGCTGATAGCGTGGGTTCGATTCCCATCACCCGCTCCATATTAAATTTCATAGTTTCGGGATGTAGCTCAGCTTGGTAGAGCACCTGGTTTGGGACCAGGGGGTCGCATGTTCAAATCGTGTCATCCCGATAACACAGCTAATAGCTGGCAATGAACTCTTACTTCGGTAAGAGTTTTTTGTTGCGTTATTAAAGGAACATATGTTCCTTTAATCGTCTAAAAAAAAGACAACCTCTGCCGGGATGCCGATCCTTGCATAATAGCTCTGTAAAGATTCATCCTGCTCGATAGAAGTTCCAGCGGATAGCAGCTTCACTGCGAATATATTAGCCTGACGCTCCAGCTTCCCCGGTGAGAAAAAAGAGTTTTCCTCCAGGAAAAAACGGTTGACCCCTTTATGCAGACGGTCATGAGCCAATTCATGCGCACATACAAACCGCTGCCACTCCAGAGGCAGCTCATTATGAATGACGATAAACCTTCTTCTTAACTTACGGTAATACAAGCCCTTGGTGCCTTCGCCCAGATTGATGAATCTGATGTGAATGCCGAGGGCCCCAGCCAGCTCGAAGGGGTTGTTGGTTTTATATTTTTTGACCAGACGCTTGATTAGCTCATCCATATTCTTCACCCGCAGCATGTTAATAGTTGTATGATTGCCTGGCTATTCCTTTGTATCTGAATCGTGCTTGGGCTTGGTTCTTTTGTTCATATGCTTGGCCTCCCAGAATAGACCTGTCAACACATCCTTGATCCGCTGCTTATCTTCCTTGTTCAGTGGGATCCCGTCAAACATCAGCTCGCCATCATCCTCAAGCATTTGGCGGAAATCACGCTTATCCTTACTCGTAGCCCATGCAGGCATTGACCCTCCAGTACTGCTCTGTGATTCGGTTAAATGACCGGCATGGCCCATAAGCTCCTCATAAGAGACATCGGTCGCTTCAGCAATCTTACGCAGTGTAGCCGGCTTAGGGACACCCCGTAGTCCATTCTCTATCCGCGAAATTTGTGCTCCGCTAATTCCGGCAAGGGATGCCAACTGATTGATTGTCAGTCCCTTTCCTTCCCGAAGCTGTTTCAGATAGTTCCCGAATTCCTCTGCCATTGTTAACCACTCCTTATCACCTAATAAGCTGTTGCTATTAATATAAGCTATTTATGCCAATAGGTAAACAATAAAGCGGCTATTATTGCCAAAAGGTAAGATAAATAATGAATATAGCTTGTTTATGCTCTAAAACGGGCCTAAATGGGATTTTACGGAATTGGCAGATAAGTGGTATATTATCGAAAAAGGCGAACAATATACGAACAAGTAGAATTCTACCACATTTCGCTGGAAAGGTCCGCAATAAAGTTCTCAAATCTGTATGACATCAAAAGGAGTGGTTAACATGATGATTCTAGCTTCGCTGCCCGAGCTTGACCGCCGTCTTACTCAGGTCACTATAGAGAATATGCTGGAGAAATACCGTATTTTTAAGACCGTAACTTTCGAGGCTAAAGAGGCCGGGATTACGTACTCCTATACGGAAAGATTCCATGGCGCGACTAACTCGGTTACGGATCAGACGGCGGCCATAGCAACTCATAATGTGGATGTGCCAGCTGCAAGAAGAGCATACTGTGCAATGATAGATTCCGTAGTAGAGAGACTTACACTTAGAGAACAGCAGCTTGTGCGGGAGCGTTACTTGCGCAGAGAGGAGAGCTACGACTACACGATCTATAATCATGTGTTTGATCCCCCGGTGAGCAAGGACACTTATGTGAAAATAAGGTCGAAGGCGTTCTATAAGATGGCGCTGGCGCTCGCAGATCTGCAGTTGTTGTCATTAGCTTCGCTAGAGAAAACATCAGGGACCCGGAAAGAGAAATAGCAGACTGTCTGCTGAAGCTGAACCTTTTCGCAGAAATAGTTTGGAGATTCGGTTGTTTAGATAATAAGAAGTACACGAAGCCGTGTTGCCCAATGGGTGATGCGGCTTTTTTTGCGGCACCACTGGTACCTCCTTTTTTCATCCCAAGGGTCTCCGGAAGTTAGTCCTTTCTCCTCTATAATAGCGTCTGCGCAAGGATTCAAAGGGTCTATATTTATAACATGGCAAATGAAGCAGAAGGACACCGCAGGAGCATGAATGCTCTACAAGATACAGTCCCTTGGTGGCTGAGGCACAAGTGTGGTGAAAGTTCCTTCAGCAGTTGCCTAATACAAGCGGATATTATTCTTGTCAGGATAGTATCCGTTGTGATTCCAGGAAGGGGGGAGGGATTATCACAACTAATCATGAGAGGAATGAAATCATGACTGTACAACAATTGCGGGAGAACATCACAGATGCGCTGGCAGAGTATTATCCGGATGTACCTGTCTATGTGGAAGGGGACAAGCCGCAGTCAGCCTACTTCAAACCGGGGCTCATCTCAGCAACCTACGACCGGCAGCGTGAAGGCAGATACATGGCGGTGTACCGTTTCGGTATCCGCTACGAGCAGGGAAGTCTGCTGGATGCAGAGAGCATGGCGGACGGCTTGTGTGAAGCGCTGGCGGCCAGGGAAAGCGGGAATTATTCTTTTCGTGTGATTCGCCAGTCATGGGAGGCAGGAGCAGAGGGACATGGGCCGCTGTTCACAGTGGACTATATGCTCTATCTCCAGAAGCAGAAGCAGCCGCAGGGCGAGGCAGAACTGATGGGTCACTTCACAGAAGGAGCACGGCTGAAATGAGTTCAAAGGAAACGAATGCAAGTGAGCTGAAGCGGGGCGGGGAAGAGCAGAATGCTTTTGGCAAGAAGCAGATTATGGGTTCTGTCGTATACACGCCGAAGGAAAAAGATGTACTGGAAGTAGTTCTGCAAGAGAGCGGGAGCTACACCCTGGAAGAGGCTAAGCAATTAATGGAGCTTTATCTAAATAAGGAGGTTATCTAATGGCTGGAGGAACATGGACAACACAAAACAAGGTGCGTCCGGGGGTATACGTAAATGTGGCTTCGAACGGAAGCGTGTCAGGTAAAATGGGGGAACGCGGTACGGCGGCCCTGGCGCTTACGCTGCCTTGGGGACAAGCTGGAGTCATTCTTAAGCTTACTGCCCAGGATGATTTCAAGCAGAAGCTAGGGTTTGATCTGACAGATTCGCAGCTGCTGCCGGTAAGAGAGGTGCTGAAACGGGCAGGTACGCTGCTGCTCTACCGCTTGAATCAGGGAGTTAAGGCTACTGTCACCAATAACGGGGTTCAGGCTACGGCGCTGTATGGCGGGGAACGCGGAAATGCACTCAAGATCGTTATCGAAAAGAATATCGACGACAACGCTCAGTTCGATGTGCGGACTTTGCTTGAGAATACAGAGGTGGACAAGCAGACAGTAGCTGCGGCTGCCGGGCTGACTGCGAACGACTATGTAGAATTTAAGCCGAATGGACCCGGTGCGCTGACGTTAACAGCTGGAATGCCGCTTGTAAGCGGTGCAAATGGTACGGTAACGAATGCAGAACATAGCGACTTCCTGGCGGCGCTGGAGGTTCAGGACTTCCAGACTGTGGGGCTGGTATCCGAGGATAACACACTCAAGGCGCTATATAGCGCTTATGTGAAGCGTCTGCGCAATACGGAAGGCAAGAAGGTCCAGGCGGTATTGTCCGATTATGCTACGGCTGACCATGAGGGCATTATCAGTGTGGCAAACGGTGTAGTGCTGAGTGATGGAACCGTGGTGGATAAAGCGCATGCCGTGGCTTGGGTAGCCGGTGCTACTGCCGCCGCTGCAGTGAACGAATCTCTGACTTATCAGGCCTATGATGATGCCGTTGACGCGGATGTGCGCTTCAGCCATTCCGAGACCGTAGCCGCGCTTACAGACGGTGAACTGCTCTTTACGTATAATGGCGGCCGGGCTGTGGTCGAGCAGGATATCAACACGTTCACTTCCTTTTCACCAGACAAGGGGAAGGCATTCTCCAAAAACCGTGTGCTGCGCGTGCTGGATGGAATCGCCGGAGATTTGAAACGGATTTTTGAGAATTACTTCATCGGTAAATTGCCGAATAATGAAGACGGGCGTGCGCTGTTCTGGTCGCAGTGCGTTACCTATATGAATGATCTGCAGAACCTTGGGGCGATTGAGAACTTCAACGCACAGAGCGATATTGTAGTTACCCCGGGAGCGGACAGTGACAGTGTTGTACTGGATGTGGCTGTGAAGCCGGTGGATTCCGTAGAAAAAGTATATATGAAAGTGAAGGTGGTTTAAGATGACATTCTTGAAAGCCAGCGATACGCTATCCGGCCAGGAGGGCCGGGCCTATGCCACAATTAACGGACAGACGGAAGAAATGTTCTATGTAAAAACGCTGGAGGCCACGGTGGAGAAGCAGAAGGCGGAAGTGAAAACGCTTGGTCGCCGCGGGGTGCAGCATAAGGCAACCGGATGGTCGGGCAGCGGTACGATGACGATTTTCTATATGACGAGCCGTTTCCGCCAAATGATGCTGGAATACATGAAGACGGGGATTGACCAATATTTCAGTATTATTGTGACGAATGAAGACCCGTCCTCTACAGTTGGCGCGCAGCGCATCATGCTGAAGGATGTTAATCTGGATAGTGTCATTATGGCCTCGCTGGATACGGAATCGGATGCGCTTGAGGAAGAGGTCAGCTTTACCTTTGAGGATGTGGAATTGGTTCAGCCCTTCAGTGCCCCGGCAAATTCCGGCCAATAAGATTAAGCAGGCATATCCATAGACAACAGCTGGAAAGACCCGGGCGTATTATATGCCGGCGGGTCTCTTCTTTTGTTGATACACAATAAGAATCCGGGAGGAACAACATGAGTGAATTAAGTTTGTTTTTTGCACAAAATGCGGCATGTGATACAACAGAGGAGTTTGTGGTCTCGCAACGTTTCAAGGATAAGGAAGGTAAAGCTGCCGTCTGGAAGCTGCGCAGCATGAATGAGGATGAGAACCAGGAATGCCGCAAAGCCGCAACCCGCAAGGTCAAAGGAAAGAACGGCACCTACACCACAGAGATTGATCCCAATGAGTATATGGCCAAGCTGATGACAGCAAGCGTAGTGCATCCGGATCTGAAGAATACCGAGCTGCAGCGTTCTTATGGGGTGATGGGGGCCGAATCACTGCTGCGCAAAATGCTGCTGCCCGGTGAGTTCGCGGCGCTTGGAGAGCGGGTACAGGCCCTGAACGGCTTCGCTACAGATATGAACGAGCTGGTAGATGACGTAAAAAACTAATCAACGAGGGCGATGGTGAGGCCAATCTGGCCTACTACGCCCTCCACGAGCTGCATATTCTGCCGCATGAGCTGATGAAGCTCTCCGTCCGCGAACGTGCGGCGATCTATGCCATGATTGCTGTGCGCGTGGACAAGGAGAAGCGGGAGCGCGCCCGGAGTAAGGGGAAGAAGAGATGAAGGGGGTGAATGAATGGAAATTACGAGTACAGCATTGGTTCCCGTAACAGCATTAACCGTCTGGCAAAATGTGAACTCACAGTGGGACCGGCTGAACCAGAATTTTAACCGGGCCAGCCACTCGCTGGGTGATCTGCAGCAGATACTGGAGCGGGTGTATGAAGAGAAAAACAAGTCTTTCATGGAAGGGTTCATGCAGTCTCAGGAAGCGGCCAGACGGATCGCGGATGAAGGTGACTCTTCCAGGTCCCGCCGCTCTGCGGGCAGTTCTAACGATGACGATCCGGATAATAACGATGTCCGGAATGCCAAAAGCGGATTCATGGGTGAAGTTCAAAAAATAATGAAGGCACTGGACGTAGGCGGATTCGAACTAATCACTTACGTTGGGGATAAAGCCATAGGTTATATGCAGAACAAGAAGAAGGAAGCTGCAGCGGAAAAGGAACAAAAGGCAGCAGAAAAGGCACGGAAAGCAGCGGAGCCGGGATTCCTCTCCAAAACGAAGGACTCCTTGGGTTCACTGGACCTTGGCGGTGTGTTCGATAAGGTTAAGTCTCTGGGTACGAAAGCGATAGCTGCGAACGCAACGGAAGAAGATAAGGGGAAATGGAACAAGCTGCAGGGCAACATGGATAGCGCAGTTGAAATGATGGGTCAAAAAGCCATCGTTGCGTTGCGTCCGATTCTGGATACCTTGAATAATGCATTTCAGTCTGAAGGAATGTCTACTGCACTAAATCTGATCGCGAATGCATTCTTGGTAATAGCTGCTGTGATTGGAGAAGTTGTAAATGGCATCTTGTATATGTTTACAGCGTTCCAGGAGAACTGGGATGTTGTAGGGCCGATCCTTGCGGCCATTGCCATTGTCTTCATAGCTGCAATGATTGTGCAGTTATATAATCTTGCTGCCGCGTGGCTTGTAGGCATGTGGCCGATCCTTTTAATTGTTGCGGCTGTAGCGCTGCTTATCTATATTCTTCAACAAGCAGGTGTGTCCGTAAACGAGGTAGTGGCTTTTATCGGGGGAGCTTTTGGCTGGCTGCGGGCAACGATAGAGAATTTTGTTATCGGTCTCTATAATAACTTCGTTTCATTTGCAGACTTCTTCCGTAACTTGTTTATTGATCCGACATATGCTGTGCAAAAGCTATTTTATGACCTGGCCACGAACTTCCTGGGCTTCATCTACCAAATGGCGTTAGGTGTTGAAAGCTTTGCAGGCGGGTTCGTAAAGGCTATAGCAGAAGGCATCAATTTTGTGCTTAAGGGAATTCAAGTTATGGCGGGGTGGTTAAGCAAATTTCCCGGTTTTGAATTTCTGGCCGATTTCAAACCCAACTTTCTTGAAGCAGAGAATCCGCATGTCTTCAGTGATATGGTTAAGAATGCTCAAGGTACCCTGGTAGAGCCTACATCAACTAAGGATGTGTACAATACCAAAAAGAAAGAATTTGTGGATACCGCCAAAACAGTAAAGGAGTATGGGGACAAGGCATCAGATCTCCCCGCAAAATTCAATACCAAGCTGGATCGGGTCAAGCCAAAAGATGATAAATCCCAGAATCCTGCTCAAGCCGCTGCAGCGAACATCAACAGCGTCAACAAAGTGGGCGAAGTAGGTTCCATTAATGAAAAGGTGGATATCTCCAGCGATGATCTGGATATGCTGCGGGAGCTGGCGGAGATTCAGTCGATTCAGAATTTTGTCGAGCTGACGCCAACTGTTCAGGTAACAACGGGTAATATTAATAACTCCGGCGATATTGACTCCATCATCACGAAGATCGGGCAAAAGCTGAAAGAGGAATTTGTCTCTACGGCCCAGGGGGTGTATACGTAACGTGGAAGAGTATGGGTTCTATCTTAGCTTCAACAACTATGAAGAGGTGATCCGGCTTCCGGTTAACCCTGAGACCCTCGAGATCAAAGAGAATGGTGACAGCAAGAGCTATACGGTCATTGATTTTGGTGAGATCAATGCTATTGCTTATCCGAAGCTGACAGAGATCACCATTGAGAGTATTTTTCCGGCACAGTATTATCCGTTTGTGGTGTATTCGGGAGAGAATGCCGGCAAGCTGCTGAAGCCCTATGAATATGTGGAGCTGATCCGGAAATGGATGCTGAGCCGCAGGCCGGTCCGGTTTGTTTTCTCGGGGCTGAAGGCAGTGAATGTGCAGGATACGCAGACTCCAGATTGGCTGAAGCAGGCGAAAACGCAGGCGCAGCAGACTTTTACCGGGGACATTGGCATCAATATGGCGGTCAGCATTGAAAGCTTCTCCTGGAAGCTGAGTGCGGGTTCTTCCGGGGACATCGAGTATACTATCGGTCTCAAAAAGTATGTATTCTATCAGGCGTTAGCCATGAAGATTGACAACAAGGGTGAAGTGAAGACGCAGCAGAAACGGGCAAGCGAGAAGACAGCCCCCGCCACTTATACGATCAAAGCCGGGGATACCCTCTGGTCCATTGCTCAAAAGCACCTGGGTGACGGCAGCAAAAGCAAAACTCTGCAAAAGCTTAACAGTATCCCGGACAGTGAACTGAAGAAGCTTAAAATCGGCAGAGTGATTAAGCTGTCGTAGGAGGCCATGGGGATGGAATTAATAGTAATCAATAAAGAAGGCGCGATCTGGGATGTTTCCGGGATTGCCACTGATATCTCATGGAAAACCACGCGTACCGGAAAGCCTGCCACACTCGAGCTTACGCTTGCGGACAGCGGGATTTACCAGCATGCGAAGTTCGGCATCAGTAACGGGGATATAGTGCAGTTCAGGAAAGACGGGATTGATGTGTTCTACGGGTTCGTCTTCAGCATCGATACGGGAGCGAATCAGGAAATTAAGCTGACGGCGTATGACCAGATCCGTTATCTGCTGGGCAACGGCAGCTACGTGCTGCAGGATATTACTGCAAGTGAGCTGATCCGCAAAGTCGCTACAGACTATGGCCTTCGGCTCGGAGTGCTGGACCCGGCGAAGTACACGATTCCCTCCCTGATCGAGGATAATAAAAAATTGCTTGATATTATTATGGGCGCCATCGGCAGCGAGCTGCAGTATATGGGCCAGCTGATGGCTTTTTATGATGATTTCGGAAAGCTGACCCTGCGTGCGCCTCAGGCAATGCTGCTGAATGTGATCCTTGGTGCTGGTCATTATCTGTATGATTATTCGCTTAAAAGAAGCATTGACGATGATACGTACAATACGATCCTGCTCTATCAAGACAATGAGGAAACCGGCAAACGTGAGTTTTTCCCGGCAACGGATAAGGAAAATGTGGAACGCTGGGGAATTCTTCATCTGTACCAGAAGGCGGATGACAAGGCGAATGCTGCGCAAATCCAGGAGAAGGCAGGCAATCTGCTCAAGCTGCATAACCGCGAGAAGCTTAGCCTCTCTGTACAAGCGATTGGTGATATTCGGGTCCGGGCCGGGAATTTCATCTATGTGCTGCTTGATGATTTTGAGACGCAGCTGTTTCTGGTCGACCAATGCAGCCATAAGATTTCAGGCGGGGAGCATACGATGTCCCTAGACATTAAGGTGGTGTAGAAGACATGCTCGATATTATTAAACAAGCAAGCCTCGGGGCCGTATCGAATACGAATCCGGTGGCTTTTTCTTATGGAACGGTAGTCGGGGCACAGCCGTTGCAGATCCAGGTGGAGCAGCGGTTCATTCTGACTGGACCGGCGCTGGTTGTGCCAGAGTCCGTGATGGAGAGCAAGGCAGTGCTTGAGGGCAGAGAGATCTTGCTCCGCCGGGGTCTGGCAGCGGGTGACCGCGTGCTGCTCGTCCGGATGCAGGGCGGGCAGAGCTATATCGTTCTGGATCGGCTGGTGGACCTATGATCCCGGCAATCGGCAGATCGGGTCCGGTTACGGCAGCTCTTGAGGGGAGTGCAACAGCTTCAGGCTTTAGCCCCAGCCTAACGTACCGGATGGATTTTGAGCACAAGCGGATAGCCGGACGTATGGATGGACTTGAGGCAGTGAAACAGGCAGCGGTTAAAGTTCTGCAGACCGCCCGCTTCGAGCATTTGATCTATAGTCCAAACTACGGTGCGGAATGGAGTCTCGTACTTGGACAGGACAGGCTGCTGGCCCGGCCGGAGCTGCGCAGAATCGTAAGTGAGGCGCTGCTTCAGGATGAGCGGATTCAGCAGCTTGAGGATGTGGAAATTCTTTTTAACGGTGATACGGTAAGCTTCAGCTGCACAGCTGTCACGGTTTACGGCAATTTTGAACTGAGAAAGGAGGAGATTGCCGGTGTATGAAGATCAGACCTATGAGGCCCTGCTTGAACGTATGCTGGACCGGGTTCCGGAAGGGATGGACAAGCGCGAGGGAAGCATTATTTATGATGCGCTCGCTCCGGCGGCGGCCGAAATGGCCCAGATGTATATTGAGCTTGAGGTCAGCAATAATCTGTATTTCCCTGATACAGCGGGTGGTGAGTATCTGGAACGCAGCATTGCCTGGACGGGAATCACCCGTCACCCCGCAGGAAAAACGCAGCTAAGCGGAAAGTTCTATACCAGCGGAGGGGAACTGCTGGATGTTCCTCTGGGCAGCCGGTTTTCGCTGGGCTTGCTCCACTATAGCGCGGCGGAGAAGCTGTCACCCGGAACGTACCGTCTCGAAAGTGAGACCGCCGGTGCAGAGGGGAATCAGTACTCGGGTGCGCTGCTGCCCATCGATTATATCCCGGGGCTGGCCCGTGGGGAGATTACGGCACTGCTCGTTCCCGGTACGGATGCGGAGTCAGATGAGGCGCTGCGCCAGCGGTACTTCGATTCGGCAAGACGGCCTTCGACGAGCGGCAATAAATATCATTATATGGAATGGGCACAGGACATCCAGGGCGTAGGGGGAGCGCGGGTCTTTCCGCTATGGGCCGGGCCGAAGACGGTCAAAGTGGTCATTGTAAATGCGGAGCATAAGCCTGCTTCCGCGCTGCTGGTCTCTCAAGTGCAGCAGTATATCGATCCTGCTCCGGGTCTTGGCGAAGGACAAGCTCCGGTGGGAGCCGTAGTGACGGTGGAATCCGCCACAGGCAAAACCATTAACGTCACTGCCAGGGTTACGCTGGCAGCGGGTTATGCGCTGCAGCCGGTCATTAATGCTTTTACAGCGATTCTGGAGAAATACCGCAAAGAGAAAGCTTTTGCCGCCACCTATATCAGTCAATCCGTAGTTGGATCGCTGCTGCTGGATACCGAGGGTGTTATGGATTATAGCGGTCTGAAGCTGAACGGCGGGACGGGAAATGTGACTCTAAACGAAACTGAAGTGCCGCTATTCGGCAATGTCATCCTGGAGGTGTAGCTATGGGATATCCGGAGCAGATTGACGTCTTTCAGGACAAGCTGAACAAAAAAGCAAACGGCAGTAGCTATGTCGTCGAGGAGAAGCTTCTTCTGACAGGCGGTGTGTACAGCGGGCTTCTTGCCCACGATAACATTAATAATCAGACCCTATCTGTCTATACAGGTTCGCGCTATAGCGGGACAGAGGTGCGGAATTACTCGGTGTCTTTTCCTGACGAGGCGCCTTGGCGGCGGATGATTAAGATCTATGCCGATGTGCCGGAAGTGTATGTGACTTACGAAACGCCGGGAGATACGGTGGAAGCGGATGATGTGAATCAGCTGCAGTCGGGGCTGACCGCTACACAAAGCGAGCTTGAACGTTACAAAAAAGCCGGGCTGATTGACGGCGGATCTTTCAAAAGAGAGGTGTAAAATGGCACAAACTATTCAAGTGAAACGCGGTACGCGGGCAGAGCTGTCCACTTACGGGACGCTGAAGGCCGGCGAAATGGGCTTTTGTACAGACACGAAGGAGATTTATATCGGAGACGGTACCTCCAATTCCATGGTCGGACGGGCGTTGTCCGGTCCTGAAGCTTCGCGTCCTGCGGCAGCGTCTGTGGGCCGGCTGTATTATGTGAGCAGCGGAAGTAACAGCGGTTATTTGTACTTCGATGACGGGGCGGCCTGGCGCCGGGTGAATGCGCAGAAATTAACAGATCTGACCGGCACCGTGGATGATATCGCAGATGGCACTACCTATGCCAAAGTACTCAAGGCGGACATCACCGGAGGTCATCCGAATAAGGTGTCGGACGGCACCAATACGAAGACCGCAGCAGAGATCAAAACCCATATCGACGATGCCACTAAGCACCGGTTGATCAATGATACGGGTACGGCAATTACGGATCTGTGGTCTGCGCAAAAAATCAAAAATGAGATTGAGCTGGCCAAGCATAATATTGAGCCTCAGGCCTCGGTCAAGGATCAGAATCTGACCGCTCCGCCGGCCAGTCCGGTTGAAGGTGAACGGTATATCATCCCGGCTGGAGCTACCGGTGTATGGGCAGGGAAAACTAATCAGGTCGCCGAGTATCAGTCTGCGGTCTGGGTGTATTATGTTCCTGCGGTCGGCTGGACGGCTTATGTGGATGATGAGCAGAAAATTTACAGCTGGAACGGGACCGCCTGGGTGCGTACGGGTGGAGCCCTGCAGACCATTACAGCAGGGAGCGGACTCATCGGCGGCGGACAAGCTGATGCGGTGACGCTGAATATCGGAGCGGGCAACGGGATTACGGTAAGTGCGGATGCAATTGCTGTCACAGCAGGCAAAGGAATTACTGTAGATGCGGCAGGTGTTGCAGCCAACGTGGACGGAAGCAGCATTGTGTATGATGCGGGCAACGGCAACCGGCTGACAGTGGGCAGTATAGATGGCGGAACATTCTAGGGGGCGGTGACCATGGCACTGAAGACATTGATTCAAATCCGCCGCGGACTGGAAAGTGCGCTGGGTACGCTTGCCGCAGGCGAACTGGGCTACTGCACCGATACAGGCAAGCTCTACATTGGGAACGGCAGCAGCAATTTGCTGCTGGTAGCCGCCCAAAGCACCGGCGACATGCTGAAGAGCATCTATGATACCAATAACAATGGCAAGGTCGATTACGCGCAGGTTGCGGATAGTGTGCCTTGGTCCGGTGTGGACGGCAAGCCATCCGTATTCCCGCCGGCGGCGCATACGCATGAGTATATGCCCAAAGGTCCGCTAACCTGGAATCAGCTTAAGGGGGTGTAGCCGTGGCCTACGGAGACAGTATATATGGCCTTTTGGAGTATTCGACAGATGGTGTGACGGGGGAGGGGCCGGAGGTTAATATCCCGGATCTGATGAAGTACCTGCCGGAGTATTACCAGGGCGTGCCCGAGATGGAGCAGCTGCAGGCGAGCGCCGGTGCGCAGTGCGGTGAGCTTGCCTATGCGATGGCTGACAGCGATGCGCAGAAGGCTCTGGAGTCTGCAACGTGGAGTCTGTCCCGCTGGGAGCGGATGCTGGCGCTGACTTCGGATACGGGCAAGTCTTACGCAACCCGCCGGGAGATGATCAAGGCCAAGCTGCGGGGTAGCGGAACGACCACGCCGGAGATGATCCGGCGGACGGCATCCGCTTTTTCCGGCGGGGATGTTGAGGTGGTGGAGGTGCCTGGAGCGTACAGCTTCGAGGTGCGTTTCGTCGGCACGCTGGGTATCCCCGCCAATATGGCGGGTCTGATCCAGATCATGGAGGAGATTAAACCGGCACATCTGGATTATAGCTTCGTGTACAGCTACACCTGGTGGGACTCTGTTATGAAGCTTACCTGGAATAGTGCACATGCCAGAACCTGGAACGAATTAAGAGTATACGAATAGGAGTGTGAGCGATGAAAACAACGGGGAATTTGGGGCTGAAAAAGCCGGATGGTACAGACATTGTAGATATAACGGATTTGAACGGCAATATGGATATTCTGGACACAGCCGTCAAGGCTGTACAGGATCATGCCGCAGATGCGGTCAAGCATATCACGGCTGCTGAGCGCACAGCATGGAATGCCAAGGCATCCACCGCTGCTGCTACTGCGTCCGCTGCCGGGCTGATGGCTGCAGCGGATAAGGCGAAGCTGGATGGTGTGGCTGCCGGGGCAAATAATTATGTGCATCCCAATCATACAGGGGATGTAACCAGCACGGGGGATGGTGTTACCGCGATTGCTCCGGGGGTGATTGTGAATACGGACGTTAATGCCGCTGCAGCGATTGATGCGACTAAGATCGGGACGGGTGTTGTGTCTAATGCGGAGTTCGGGTATTTGGATGGGGTGACCTCGGGGATTCAGGGGCAGCTGAATGGGAAGTCCCTTACTGTGGACTACGTGCGGCAGCCTGCTTATTCAGTAACGGCAGGTACAGGCGGAGCCTATACCGTAACTCTAACTCCTGCACCAGCAAGTTTGCCAGAAGGATTCGGTATTACAATTGTGCCGAATCTAGTGAATACAGCAGGCGCGACACTCAATGTGAACGGTCTTGGAGCTATTCCATTAAAAGATCAAAAAGGTATCGCGTACGCCGCCGGGAAACTGCTTGCAGGCAAACCCTATATGTTCCGCAAGGTAGGAACGGATTTTTTGGCAGATAGCGCGGGTGGCTCCGGTAACGCAGTGGCCGGGGATATTCGCGCGGGAAAAACGGCGGCAACAGATGCGGGGGATGTAACCGGTACGCTGACGGTGCAAACAGGAGGGACGGTTACGCCGGGTCCCAGTGCACAGGTCAAGGCAGCGGGGATTTATGATACAGCGATTACGGTGGTGGGTGTTTCGGTTCCAGCTGCATCTGTTCTAGCCGGAACAACTATTGCGGGTACAGCAGGGACGATGCCAAATAGATCTGCGGAAAATAGCAACATACCACCCACTGCCACCGCCTACTGGCGACCGGGTGAGGCTGGTAACACATCCGCTGTAGTACACCTTAGACCATCTGCCGGTTACTATAACGGGTCTACCTGGGTTAGTACAGACACACCTGGTTTGATAGCAAGTAACGTGCGTTCTGATATTAATATTCTCGGTATGCAAGGCAGTATGCCGGTTATCACTGTCGGAGCCGATCCAGCTCTGTCCGTAGGCAAGTGGGGAGACGGGGCACTTGCTGTATACCCTCGAGAAGGTTACCGGAAAGGTGGAGCCGGAGCCGGGGAGATCAAGGTTAGTGTTGATCAGCTTAAAAGTGTGAACGGATATTTACAGCCGTGGTACATTGCACAGGGAGCTGAGATCTTTGGCGTATATGGGACAGTTCAGCCTAAAAAATATGCAACAGGTTCGACATGGGTTTCAGCCAGCAGCCTAGCAGTGGGCGGGCTTGGATTCCGTCCACAATCTTTTTGCTTGTTTATACCTGGGTTTAGCGCATATTTCATATTTTATCTGAACTCATCTCGTTCTTACCCGTTCACAGGTAATTCAACCGCTAATGGCGGTGGATATGCAGCAGACTATTATGTTAACGATGATGGGTTCTCAGCCACAAGCAGTTTCAGCCAATTCGGTTCAGGAACCTACACATGGGAAGCCTGGGGATAAGAAAGGAGAATGACAATGCAAATAGGACGCAGATTATATTATGAGTTGACATCAGGAAACATTATACAAGACACCGGGGAGAGATCCGGCGATGTTATAGAGACCACGCAAGAACAGGACTTTGGAACATATAAGGCGCTGGCAGAGAGAACGCCGGAAACAGTGGGGGTGCTAGAACTAGAATATGGCGAGTATAGCGAAGACTTTGCGCGCTGTAACGGTTACCGGATTGAACCTACTACACTAAAAATTAAGTTCAGCTATCCCGATCCTAACATGGGGTCAGGAGGGCCAACGGAGCCTATCTATCAAAAGCCACTGACGGAGATGCTTGCAACGCTGGAGCAGCGTACCGAGGCGAACGAGGCCGCAATCCTGGCGCTGCTAGATTTCGGCCTGTGATGGATCTGCATAGAGGAGGAGATGATATTAATGTATCCGTTTTTGCTTAATATGTGGGTTATGGGTAAGGTCACAGAGACCAAACTGCAGACGTATAGCCCAAAATATATCACAGCTGAAGAACTGGTTGAAATTCTAGCCACATCACAAAAAGAGTAGCAGGCGCCCTATAAGGCATTTTTATTTTGCCCCCGGCCCGTACGGGGGCATTTCTTTTACCAACTCAGAAGGGAGTGAAGCAATGGACAGCAACGATGTTGCGAATTTGGAGAAGCTGCTGCCTTTGGCAGATAAGTATGGGCTGGCCTACATCATCGCTTTGATTCTGCTGATGATTTTTCTTGTGCTTTTGCGGTCGATTGTGAAGGGGAATCTGGTGCCGCGTGAACTGCTGGAGCGTGCCGAGGAAGATAGGGACAGGCTGCAGAACATCCTCGACAAAGAGCGGTCCGACTTCATGGCGCCGACACTTGAAGTGCTGCAGCGATTGAAGATCGACCATTCAGCGGGCAACAAGAATTCGGATGGTATTAATGAAGAAGACAGGGGGGGATAACGTGCTGAGTGAGTGGATCAAGCGACTATCTCCCCTGCACCGGGATAGAGAACGGAAGCTGACGCAAGCGGGAATGAGAGTATCGCTCTCTATCCGAAGGTACAAGAATGTCTCCAAAGAAATTCAAGAGGAAATCAGGAACAACGGGTTCGCCGAGTTCCTAATCTATGATCGGGGGGCAGAGGATGGGCATCATTGATATTGTGTTGTTAATAGCGTATTCCATATCCTTTATCTGTGCGCTGCTGCTGATAGCTGCGCTTTTTTTGTATTTCCGCAAAAGGCTCCGGGCGCGCGTAGTCAGTTTGTTTATGCTGGCAGCATTCTTTTTTCTGGGGGCGTATACCGTTAAGATGGCGGTTGCCTTCTGGATCAGATTCAGCAGCACTTCCGGTTCGGACGCCGTGCTAAGCTTGCTGCAATCGGAAGCCTGGGCCATTGCCCAGACGTGCACTACTGTAGGATTGGTCATCCTGACGCTGTTAATGTACACCAAACGCCAGGATCTGTTCGTGGTGTTGTCCGGGATCAGGAAAGGGAGGAATCCGCATGCTGACTCTGACTCAGGTTCTGAATAAATCCGCTGCCCGTCTATCCGGGCTTCATCCCGCTGTACTCACCGCAGCCACAACGCTGATTGAACGCTGCTATGCTTGCGGTGTTCCCATCCTGATTACCCAGGGGCTGCGGACGACTGCCGAGCAGGATGCGCTTTACGCCCAGGGACGAACCAAGCCGGGAGCGATTGTCACTAATGCACGCGGCGGATATAGCTATCACAATTATGGACTGGCGGTGGATTTTGCGCTGCTGCTTCCGAATGGTTCAAGTGTTTCTTGGGATATGAACAGGGACGGGGACAATGACTGCACGGCTGATTGGCTGGAGGTGGTGCAGCAGGCCAAGGCGATCGGGTTCGAATGGGGCGGGGATTGGACCAGTTTCAAGGATTATCCGCATTTTCAGCTGAGCTTTGGAATGACGCTGGCAGCACTTCGGACAGGAGCGAGGCCTGCTGCGGTGGCAGTAGCGGCGGTGTATGAACGCATCAAGCTCAAGGAGGAACAAACTGTGAAGAGTGAAATTACAGCGACGGTAAAAGTGAACGGTGTGAAGATTGCAGAAGGAATAATGGAGAATGGCATTACTTATGCTCCCGTTCGCGTTATTGCCGAAGCGCTTGGGGCACAGGTAGGCTACAATCCGGCCACAAAAACAGTAGATATTACAAGTAGCCACCAGAAGGGAGCGAACTCATGATTAACAGTGAACTGTTTGACAATGTGTTAACTTTTGCTTCAATACTGGCCGTAGTTATTCTGGCGTTGGTGCAGCTGATCAAAAATAATACCCGTTTGCCCCGTAACATTATCCCGTTTGTAGGACTAGGAATTGGACTGCTGGTTGGAGCGGCAGCGTATCCTTTTACGGATCTCGGTATGACCCTTCGCCTCTGGGCAGGGGGGCTTGCCGGACTGTCTGCTACAGGATTATTTGAATTGGCATTCAATAACCGCTCAGGGAATACCATGAAATGAAACGTGACTTAAAATTGACGGCCGGCTCTGCGGAGCCGGTTTTTTTGCTGTTTTACGTCATATAATATTACATAGTCACTACATAAAACAGACAATATAAATAGGAAGAGATACATAATTAATTCTGACTGTATAAATAACTGGATTGGTGTATAATCTTAATTGCTGTATCGCTTTACCGCGCAATAAAGTTGAAGATTTCCGGGCGGTTTTATTGTATGATATGAGGAAAGCTTTCAAATAGACAATGTTAAGAGCATTGATCCGGAAGAGGATGGGGGGAGCAGCATGACCGAACTTACGACTACCGTTAGCAAAAGCAACTCCAATAATCTGCTGCGGCGGGACGTACGGTTCCTGGGGAATATTCTGGGCGAAGTCTTGGTACACCAAGGCGGCAACGAACTGCTGGATATCGTGGAGAAGATCCGTGAAACCAGTAAATCGCTGCGCTCATTGTTTTTGCCTGAACTGCACAATGAATTTAAAGAGCTAATTAGTTCACTGGATACGGAGAACCGGCATCAGGTGATACGGGCTTTCGCCATTTATTTTCAATTGGTGAACATAGCCGAGCAGAATCACCGCATTCGCCGTAAGCGCGATTATGAACGTTCTGCCGGGGAGACCGTACAGCCAGGGTCGATCGAAAGCGCGATTCAGGAGCTCCGCGAGCGGGATTTCTCCCACGAGGATGTTCATGAGATCATGAACGGCCTGTCTCTGGAACTAGTTATGACGGCTCACCCTACGGAAGCCATGCGCCGTGCGATTCTCGATATCCACAAACGGATCTCCGATGATGTCATGGGACTGGATAATCCGACTCTGACTTTCCGCGAACGCGAACAGCTCCGTGAGAAGCTGCTGAATGAAGTAATTACCCTGTGGCAGACGGATGAGTTACGTGACCGCAAGCCTACCGTGCTCGATGAAGTGCGCAATGGCATGTATTATTTCCATGAGACGATTTTTGAAGTGTTGCCGGATGTGTATCAAGAGCTTGAGCGATGTCTAAGCAAATATTATCCGGGCCAGAACTGGCATGTGCCGACCTATCTGCGTTTCGGTTCATGGATTGGCGGCGACCGTGACGGTAACCCTTCGGTGACTGCGGCCGTAACCTTGCAGACGCTGCGTCTGCAGCGCAAGCTGGCTATTCGTGAATATCAGCGGATTATGCGCGAATTGATGCAGTACCTGAGCTTTAGTACAAGCATCGTCAATGTGACGCCGGAGCTGCTGGAGTCCATTGAGAAGGACCGTAACATTATTAATCTTAACCGGGTTGATGCCTGGCGCAATGATAATGAACCTTACCGGATTAAACTCAGCTATATGATCTCCAAGACGCAGAATGTTCTGGATGATGAGAAAAAAGGTACGCCTGAGCGCTATTCCTCACCAGAGCAATTTATAGATGATTTGAACGTGATTGACCGCAGCCTGCGGCATCACTATGCCGACTATGTAGCAGACACCTACATTAAGAAGCTAATCCGCCAAGTGGAGCTGTTCGGCTTCCATACGTCGACCCTGGATGTCCGCCAGCACAGCCAAGAACATGAGAATGCGATGACGGAGATCCTGGCCAAAATGAATGTTACACCGGATTACTCCAAGCTGGAGGAGAAACAAAAGATTGAGCTGCTCGAAAAGCTGCTGAATGATCCGCGTCCGCTGACATCCCCTTACCAGTCTTATAGTGAAGGTACGGAGGAATGCCTTGCGGTATACCGGACGATCTTCCAGGCACAGGAGGAATACGGCAAGCAGTGTATCACAAGCTATCTGATCAGTATGGCAGAAGCAGCCAGTGATATTCTTGAGGTCATGGTATTCTCCAAAGAAGTGGGCCTGTTCCGCAAAGACAACGACGGTACGGTTGTTTGTACTTTGCAGGCTGTGCCGCTGTTTGAAACCATTGACGACCTCCATGATGCACCGCAGATTATGCATACGCTGCTCAGCATGCCGATCTACCGCGATGCCGTTACTGCGATGAATGACCTGCAGGAAATCATGCTTGGTTATTCGGACAGTAATAAAGACGGTGGTGTGGTTACTGCGAACTGGGAGCTGCGCGTTGCCCTGAAGCAGATTACAGCGACTGCCGATGAATTCGGCATTAAGCTGAAGTTCTTCCACGGACGCGGCGGAGCCCTCGGACGCGGCGGTATGCCGCTGAACCGGAGTATTCTGGCCCAGCCGGCTTCCACCATTGGCGGCGGTATCAAGATTACCGAGCAGGGGGAGGTTATCTCTTCCCGGTATTCGATGAAAGGCATTGCTTACCGCAGTCTGGAGCAGGCGACATCTGCTCTGGTTACGGCGGCGATTCATGCCAGATCGCCACAGGCGGATCTGTATGAAGCGAAGTGGGATGAGATTATTGCCCGCATCTCTGAAGTCTCCCTGAACAAATATCAGGATCTGATCTTCCGTGATCCGGATTTCCTGACGTACTTCAAAGAATCAACCCCGCTGCCGGAGGTTGGGGAACTGAATATCGGTTCACGTCCTTCGAAGCGTAAGAACAGTGAACGCTTCGAGGATCTGCGTGCCATCCCTTGGGTATTCGCCTGGACGCAGAGCCGTTATCTGCTGCCTGCGTGGTATGCTGCCGGAACTGGACTGCAGAGCTTCTATGAGGATAAAGAAGAGAACCTGAAGATCATGCAGCATATGTATGCCAACTTCTCTTTCTTCACGACCTTGATCGATACCCTGCAGATGGCTATTGCCAAGGCGGATCTCGTAATCGCCAAGGAATATGCCGGCATGGGCAAAAACGAAGAGGCGCGGGTGCGTATCTTCGGCCAGATCGAAGCCGAGTTCAAGCTGACCTCCGAGCTCATCCTGAAGATTACCGGCCAGCAGGATATTCTGGATAATGTTCCGGTTATTCAGGAGTCGATCCGCCTGCGTAACCCGTATGTTGATCCGCTCAGCTACCTGCAGGTCCAGCTCCTTGCCGAGCTTCGCGCCCTGCGCGATGTGGAGGGCGATGACGCTGAGCTGCTGCGTGAGGTGCTGCTTACGATCAACGGTATTGCCGCCGGCCTTCGGAATACCGGCTGATGCCTTTGCTCGAGCGCTTGCTCTTACGATTTTGATCTAGCCGATCTTGATCTTCAAAGTCGGCGAAGCCGCTTTAAAAGGTTTGTTTGTGTCTGAAGCCGGCTAAGCCGCTTCAGGAAACCCCGTCCGCCTCTTACCCAGAGGATGGGCGGGGTTTTTATCTTTCTGAGTGAGACCGGGAGTCTTAGACCCGGCCGAACCCATGCCCCACCCCATTGTTGCCTGAGATATACTTTGGGCAACAAAAAAGAGGCCCACCGTGGCTGATGGAGACGGCGGAGCGGAAATTTGGAACTGGAGGAGCGGCAGCGTTCGCCTTTATTGGCAGATTTCGACCGCAAATTGCGGTTCCAATCAGGAAATCTGCCAATAACAGCGACCGGAAGTCCAAATGTTTCGCGCAGTCCGCGACTAATCAGCCGCCCGTGTCAGCCCCCGGCCTCTTTTCAGAGTACAATATATATAGAAGGTAACAATACAAACCTTGATTTTTACAAGAACTTGAATTACGATTTAAATGCTTGTACCGTGGATGATCAAGAGCTGAGATACCAAGGGCGGCAAGTCTGGGGGAGTTAACAGGTGGAGAATCTGGAAGGCAGATTGACAAAGCTCGCCTTGAAGGGCGACCAAAGGGCATTTGCCGAGCTTGTGGAACTATATAAAGACAAAATATATCATTTGGCTTACCGTATGCTGAATAACCGCCATGAGGCGGAAGATATTGTTCAGGAAACTTTTTTGCGCGTGTACCGGAATTTGGACCGTTATGATGATAAACAGAAGTTCTCAACGTGGATCTACCGTATCGGCACGAACCTTTGTATTGACCGGCTGCGCAAGCGGCGGCCGACGTATTCACTGGATGCCGAGATGAACGATCAAGAGGGAATTGACGGGTATTCGATGATTCCGAGCGACAATGTGACACCGGAGACGGAGCTGCTGCTCTCGGAGACACAGAGCCTCATCTATGAAGCCATCGACAGCCTGCCCGTGAAATACAGGTCGGTGATGATACTGCGCTATCTGCAGGATTTATCGCTTCAGGAGATCAGTGATGTGCTGGATATGCCCGTGACGACGATCAAGACCCGTGTGCATCGCGGACGTGAGTTTTTACGTAAAAAATTAGGCCCTAAATTGTAAAAATAGATTATTTTTTTATGAAACTCCTGCATGGCAGTGACGTATGTAAGTTAAGCAAGTCTTATGCGTCCTGCTCCTATGTCTTGAAAGAATTAAATAAGCACTCATGAAAGGATTGGCTCCTATGGAATGCAAACTGGCCGTCTCTATGATGCACGACTACCTGGATGACGACTTGCCCGAACTGCAGCAGAGGGAATTGAAGGAGCATCTTCTATCCTGTACGGATTGCCGTGCGAAGTTCAAGGAACTGGAACAGACCGATATGCTGATGTTTTCCCTGATGCACCAGACCCCTGTTGCCTCGGAGGATCTTGTAGGCCGGATTATGAATTCATTACCGAAACCCAAGAAGGAAAGAGCTTTTATCACCTGGATCAAACGACATCCGGCGCTTACGGCAGCCTCTGTGTTTATCTTCGTGATGCTGATGAGTTCTGTAACTTTTTGGAATCAGGATAGACAGCTTGTAGTCAGAGGGACTGACCTCGATCAGGTTGTTATCAAAGGGGATACGGTTATCGTACCCTCCGGCAAAATCATTTCCGGGGATCTGACGGTGGAGAACGGTAAAACTCAAGTATACGGGGAAGTCAACGGCAATGTGACGGTGATCGACGGCTCGCTGTATCAGGCTTCAACCGCCCATATTTCCGGGCAAGTCAAAAGCATAGACCAAGCGGTAAGTTGGCTCTGGTATAAAGTGACGAACATGTTCTCTGAAGTTGCCTACCGATAGCTAATGTTGGTCGCTTGTAGCAGAAAACTCATTTGCGCCTCTTTTTCCGGAAAGATGGCGCTTTTTTGTTGCCTGAAAACACCAGTTTTGCAATTTGCTTCAGCCCTAAACTTGCAACCGGAGGCTGAACGTTATAACCTAGATATGATAAAGTGCTAACAGACAATTTACATAAACCCAGCTAATTTTGAAATGACGGGGGTTTTCGGCAATGAGCTATTTTACCGACCTTACATGGAAAGAGTCCATTAAAGATATAATCGATATTCTGATTGTCAGTTACATCATCTACAAAGTACTGAATATGGTGCGTGGTACGCGGGCCGTTCAGCTCCTGAAGGGAATTCTGGTCCTGGTTGTAATCTGGGGGGGCAGTACCCTATTGGATTTGTACACGCTCAAATGGCTGATGAACCAGATGTTTACGTTTGGGGTATTTGCGATCTTTATTATTTTCCAGCCGGAACTGCGCAGGGGGCTGGAGCAGCTCGGCCGGGGGAAATTCTTCGGGCGGACTGCCGAGAATGATGAAGAGATCAGTAAATTAATAGGTGAAGTAATTAAAGCGGTGAATTATTTAGCTGTGCGCAAAATCGGGGCCTTAATCGTCTTCGAGCGGTCTACGGGACTCAACGAATATACGGAATCCGGTATTGCTATGCGTTCTGAGGTCAGCTCTGAACTGCTGATTAACATATTCATTCCCAATACACCGCTGCACGACGGGGCGCTGATTATGCAGGGGAGCCAGATTGCTGCGGCCGCCTGTTACCTGCCATTGTCGGAGAATCCATTCATCAGCAAGGAGCTCGGAACAAGGCATCGCGCCGCCATCGGCATTAGTGAAGTGGCAGACTCCGTATCTGTTGTCGTCTCCGAGGAGACCGGACAGATCTCTCTGGCCATTAACGGACAAATCGTCCGGGATATCAAGGAAGAGTCGCTGATCTCGAAGCTGCATCAAGAGCTGAGTGCAAGCTCACTCCTGAAGGATAAAAGTTCCGCTTTCTGGAAATGGAGGGGGACTAAGAACAATGGATAAATGGATGAAGAATAATAACTTCAACAAAATTCTTGCGCTTGCCCTCAGTATTATTCTCTGGACCATTGTGCATGTAGATACGGCGCCGGCGAATCAGACTACGGTTAATACCGAATCGAAGACCATCGAGAATGTCAAAGTGGAGATCGAAGGCTTCGATAGTGATACCTATGTGCTGACGAAGGATGTAGAGAGCGTCAGGATGGAGGTAAGGGGCAAAAAGTCCGATCTTACCTACAAGTTCTCCGATGCCTACCGGGTGTGGCTGGATCTTAGTGATGTGAAACCCGGCGACAATACGCTTCCCTTAATGTATTCGACGCCGAGTGGGGTAACCTTGGATGATATGGTGCCGAATCAGGTGAATGTGCATATTGAGCTGCGGACGACCAAGTCTTTTCCGGTTACCCTGAATATCACGGGGGAGCCTGCAGCAGGCTATGAAGTGGGGACTCCGGTGGTTGATCCGGTATCGGCAGAGGTGACCCTTCCGGCCAGTGAACTCGGACGGGTTGCGAAGGTACAGGGGAATATTGAGCTGGATGGCGAGAATGAGCCGTTCAGTGAGAAGAAGCTGAAGCTCTATGCTTATGATAGTGAAGGGAACGAGCTGAAGGATGCTGTGATCGAGCCTTCAACAGTGGGTGTAGAGCTGCCTATTACGCTTCCGTCCAAAACACTGCCGCTGGATATCAGCTTTACCGGCAGTCTGCCCGGTTCACTGGTCCTGTCCCGGGTTACGCCTGAACAGGATATGGTGACTGTATATGGCAGCGCGGAGACTTTGCAGAACCTATCCTCCTATGAGGCGGTTCTTAATCTAAGCTCCATTACAGCTGCCGGTACAGAACAGCTGAAGCTGGAGCTGAAGCCGCCGGAGGGGACCGGGAAGATCGAGCCTGCGGCCATGAATGTATCGGTCTCAACAGCGGAGATCGCCCAGCGGACGATCTCCGCTGTGCCTATTAAGCTGGAGGGGGTAGGCAACGGGCTGACAGCCCTTATATTAGATCCTGTGAGCACTTCCATGGATCTGACGGTATCGGGTGCGCCTACCCTGCTGGACCAGCTGGACCAGGATAATGTCAGTGTGGTTGCTGATGTGGGCGGGCTTACGGCTGGAATTCATGATATTCCGCTGCAGGTCTCCCTTCCCCGGTTCATAGCACTGCAGAATGACGGTTCGCAGCTTACGGTAAAGGTAGAACTGCTCGCTCCAGCTACACCGGAGCCTTCTGCCGCAGCTGACAACAGCACGGCTGTTCCTACTACGGAGCCCAGTGCTGAGCCGGCTGCCGTTGAGGAGACGCCCCTAGAGCCGTCTCCTACCCATACTGACGAGTCTGCAGAGCCGACCCCGACTCCGTCACACACTCCTGCGGAGAACGCAGCTACACCGGCAGCAGGCGGCAATAACGCCGGCAGTACGGGTGGAACGTAACTTTTTGTTCAAGACTACGTCTATTTATTATGCATCTCATATACACGGAATAAAGAATCAATCATACTATAATTTATTAAGCTGAAGCAGCGTATTAAAAGGAGAAAAAAGATGGGTAAGTATTTCGGAACAGATGGCGTACGCGGAGTCGCAAACCGTGAATTAACAGCAGAGATGGCATACAGCATTGGACGCTGCGGGGGATATGTACTGGCAGGAAATGTGGAAAAGCCTAAGGTCGTAATTGGGATGGATACACGGATATCCGGTCCGCTTCTGGAATCGGCACTGATTGCCGGCTTATTGTCCATTGGCGCGGATGTGATCCGCCTGGGTGTGGTATCTACACCTGCGGTTGCTTATATTACAAGATTGCTCAAGGCTGATGCCGGTGTCATGATTTCAGCTTCGCATAACCCGGTGGAGGATAACGGGATTAAGTTTTTTGGCGGAGACGGCTTCAAATTGACTGATGAAACAGAGCTGCGGATTGAAGAGCTGATGGATGCCGAGCAGGATGAGCTGCCGCGTCCGGTCGGATCGGGTCTTGGTACGCTCCGGGTAGATAATGATGCGAAATATCTGTATCTGGAATATCTGAAAACAACGATCGACCAGAACTTCAAGGGCATTAAGGTAGTACTGGACTGTGCGCACGGCGCGGCTTATGAGCTTGCGCCACGGCTGTTCAGAGAGCTGGGAGCCGAAGTAATCTCCATCGGTGCAGAGCCGGACGGGCTTAATATTAACGACGGATTCGGTTCCACACATCCGGAGACCCTGCGTGCGGAAGTACTGCGCCACGGCGCGGACCTGGGACTCGCTTTTGATGGCGATGCCGACCGCCTGATTGCTATCGATGAGAACGGCGATGAGGTTGACGGCGACTTTATCCTCTGCATTTGCGGGGATGCCATGAACCGTGCGGGTAAGCTGAAGGATGGTACAATTGTATCTACAGTAATGAGCAATATCGGATTCTACAAAGCTACAGAGAAATTATCGCTGAATACAGCGAAGACTGCGGTCGGCGACCGTTATGTCATGGAAGAAATGCGCCGTGGCGGCTATAATCTGGGCGGAGAACAATCCGGCCATGTAATCTTCCTGGACTACAATACGACAGGTGACGGTATTCTGACGGCGATTCAACTGGTCAATACGATGAAGACTTCCGGCAAGAAGCTTAGCACGCTGAAGTCCATGATGACCAAATATCCGCAGGTACTGGTAAATGTGCGTGTGCAGGACAAAACCAATTATCCGAACAATCCGGCGATTGAAGCCGCGATCATAGAAGTCGAAGGCAAGCTGGGCGACAACGGGCGTGTATTGGTGCGTCCTTCGGGAACCGAGCCGCTGATCCGTGTAATGGCGGAAGGGCCGGATAAGGCCGAGCTTGATCTTTTTGTAGGACAGATTGTTGAAGTGGTTCAGCGCGAGCTGGTGTAATTACGCTAATAAGGCAAGAATGGGCAGCCGGTGGACGGAGGAGTAATGTTTGTTCACCGGCTGAACCTTTAGTGTTGACGATGTTTTCAATTGAAATGGATGAAAAAGGTTTTCTTTGCCGCATCATTGCCAAAACGATGTAAGGTGCATATAATAGACTAAGTGTCATTCCAGAAGGAAAGCGGGGATAGTAAGGTTGAAGCAATGCAAGCGCCAGAGCTTGATCTTGCGCGGGGGAGAAGGGAAGACCGGAAGCTGCCATTAAGGGCAGAACGGCCTGAACGGATCACGGCAGATGTAAGCTGACGAGGTGGAGGTGTTCGAAATGTTCGGCGGGGACCTCCCGGTGATGCACCAGAGCCGTAAATGGAAGCGGAAAATGCGAGGGCGACCTCTCACACAACGCTCCTGTGGGTGCCAATTGAAATGTACAAATCATGGGTATGCGCATATGCAGGAAACGCAGATGGTTCTGCCACGGCAGAGGAGAAGACTGTGCATTTTCATGACTATAGATGCAAGTGACAGGTTATTTTGTTGAGCTGTAACGGACAACAACATATTTGCTTTTCTTCAAAACATGCCGCACGGCACGTTTCTTTCCTCATGGCCGCCCTTACTACGAAAAATTGGACGGAGGAAAATATAATGTGTGGTATTGTAGGATATATTGGTAATCAGAATTCGCAGGGGATCTTGGTCGAGGGTTTGAAGAAGCTGGAGTATCGCGGGTATGATTCCGCAGGTATTGCCGTATTCACCAAGGAAGGTCTGCAGGTTGTAAAAGCACAGGGCCGTATGGCGAACCTGGAATCCCGTCTCGAAGCAACTCCGCTGACAGGCAGCGCAGGAATTGGCCACACCCGCTGGGCTACACACGGCAAACCATCCGATGAGAACTCTCATCCACACACAGATAACACCCACAAATTCTCCGTAGTTCATAACGGGATTGTTGAGAACTATCTGGATCTCAAGGAAGAACTGATTGCCGGAGGAGCTAATTTCTCTTCCGAAACAGATACCGAAGTTATCTCCCATCTGATTGCGCGTGAATACAATGGGGATATCGTGAAGGCTGTGCAAAAAGCAATCACTTATATGCGCGGAGCGTTCGCACTGGGTGTTCTGACTGAATACGAACCGGATAAACTGGTAGCAGTACGTCAGGCCAGCCCGCTTATTATCGGTCTTGGAGAAGGCGAAAACTTTATCGGGTCTGATATTCCTGCTCTGCTGGAATATACCCGCAACGTATATATTCTGAACGACGGCGAAATGGCTGTATTGACACGGGATGCTGTCGAATTAATGACGATTGAAGGCAACTTTATTTCTCGGGAAATGATTACTGTCGATTGGGATGCTGTTACCGCAGAAAAAGGCGGTTATGAGCACTTCATGCTGAAAGAAATCCACGAGCAGCCAAAGGCTTACCGCGATACCATGCGCGGACGCATGAATGCTGCAGGCAACAAAGTCATTCTGCCTGAGCTTAACCTGACTGAAGAACAAATCAAGAACATCCGCAACATCCAGATCGTAGCTTGCGGTACTGCTTATAATGCTGGTCTTGTTGGACGTAACCTGATTGAGTCCCTGGTGCGTATTCCGGTAGAGAATGATATTGCTTCCGAATACCGTTACCGTGCGCCAATCGTGACCCCAGAAACACTGGTTATCGTAGTCAGCCAATCCGGTGAAACTGCAGATACACTGGCCGCTCTTCGTGAAGGTCAAGCCAACGGAGCCCATGTTCTGGCAATCACTAACGTGGTAGGCAGCTCTATTGCCCGGGAAGCGAACAGTGTACTCGTAACCCTGGCTGGTCCGGAAATCGCTGTAGCATCGACCAAAGCTTACACTTCCCAGCTGATCGCATTCACTTTGCTGGGTCTGTACCTGGCTGAAGTACGCGGCACCCAGTCTGAGCCTGAAGTTGCCAAGATTCTGGCAGCTATGCAGTCCCTGCCTGAGCAAGTGGAAGTAATCCTGGCTCAGAAAGATGCGATCAAAGCTTACGCTGAGCAAATCGCTGAGCACAAACACCTGTTCTTCATCGGCCGCGGTGTAGATTATGCAGTAGCCCAAGAAGGCTCGTTGAAGCTGAAAGAAATCTCCTACATTCACTCCGAAGCTTATGCTGCGGGTGAACTGAAGCATGGTACACTGGCGCTGATCGAAGAAGGCGTTCCTGTTATTGCCCTGGCAACCCAGGAATCCGTACTTGAGAAGACTGTAAGCAACATCAAAGAAGTGAAAGCCCGCGGCGCACATGTCCTGGCGATCACTCATGAAGAGCACAAAAACGACCTGCTCCGGTCCGTTGACCAGGTGTTCGTGATTCCTCAGACTCTGCCGCTGCTGACCGCTGCTTTGTCCGTAGTGTCGCTGCAGTTGCTGGCCTACTACGCGTCATTGGCTCTGGGTCATGATGTTGATAAGCCAAGAAACTTGGCTAAGAGTGTTACTGTGGAGTAAGGGGATTATTACTGAACATGTGTCCAAGAGTTTGGATACTTTAGAGTTATGAATTGTCTGATGTAAAATTTCAGACAACAAGCCAGACATCATGCGCCGTCCTGAAATCTCAGGACGGCTTTTTTTTGATGGAGGACAAACCCAAATTATTAAACAATTAGTATTGTTAAGAGAAAATGCTTCATTAACTAACAGGGGAAAATAACGTGAAAAGTGATAAAACTAAAAATTTCTAATTATGGTAACCCGTAATTGTGAATGCTTTTTAATTTCAGACAGAATAAGTGAGGGTTTATTAATGAGTGACTTGAACACAGTTTATATCGAAACAGAAAGGCTGGTCGTCAGAACTTTTGACGATAATGATTTCGAGCAATTCGAAAAGCTTTTGGATTTGTATGAAGGTTGGCAAATGCAGAAGCCAAGGGCAAAAGAGTTTTTTAATTGGCACCTTTCTAACTATAAAAATATGGGTATTATAACTGGAACATTATGCTTAGGTGTTTTTGAAAAAGAAACAGGTGATATTCTTGGCCAGGTCGCTGCACAAGAACATGATGAGTTACATGAACCTGAATTTGGCTATGGAATCCTCCCATGTGCAAGAGGGAAAGGTTATGCTAAGGAGGCTGCAAAGGGAACACTTGAATGGATAGCGGGAAAATACGATATTCCCTATATCATTGGAACCGTTGAGCTTGACAACATCCCATCTCAAAAGGTTCTTGAATACTGCGGATTCCAGCTTATGGATGAGCAAAATTTGCTGATTCATATATTGAATGAGCGACATGATTTTAAGTATTACCGGTATTATTTGAGTCCTCCTGAATAGGCCGATATGCAATATATCGACACAAAGGCAGTCGGTTAATAGTCGGTTGCCTTTGTTCAACGAAAGGGCAGGATAGCTCAATAATTCCGCGAATATTCTACATATGTGGTTATTTACGAAGTACTATTGGAGGTTATTCATGGAAGTTATTATGAAAGACTCAATCGTTCAGTTGGTCCGGGGAGATATAACTAAAATTGAAGTAGAAGCAATAGTCAATGCTGCCAACACTAGTCTGTTGGGTGGAGGCGGCGTAGACGGTGCTATCCATAGAGCTGGGGGAAAAGCAATATTAGAAGAGTGCATGAAGATCCGCAATCAACAGGGTGGCTGTGCAGTTGGAGAAGCGGTAGTTACCACAGGAGGGAACTTGAAGAGCCGTTTGGTTATCCATACCGTGGGGCCCGTTTGGAATGGCGGATTGAACAATGAGGAACAAAAGCTAAAAGACTGTTACAGGAATTCATTAACGCAAGCGGAGTTAAACGAAGCTACAAGTATTGCTTTTCCAAATATAAGTACAGGTATATACAAATATCCGAAAGACTTAGCCTGCTACATAGCCGTAGAGGAAGTGTCTAAGTACTTATTAAATAAGGAAACAAATATTAAGAAAGTAGTATTTGTATGTTTTGATGAAGAGAACTTTGAAATATACAAGAATGAACTAAAGAAGTATTGAGATTGACTAATTAGAGATTGAAAAATCACTAAAAATAAAGCAAATGGCTCCGCCCTTATTATCAAAGGGCGGAGCCATTTGTGATTTCTTTAATCAGCAATAATACACTTTCTCTACCTTATATAAAGTATCCTCAATCACCGGGCAGAGAGCAGCATCTGCTTTGTAGAATTTTACCCGGAAATATAAACTTTTCAGGAAATTCTTAATATTATTTTTTTGCCTGAAGGCAGGCAGGAAGTCTGGACTTTTCTCCACCTTACCAAAACGTTGAATCCATTGCTCTACATCAGTCTGACTAAGCAGTTTTCTGTTTAAAACACTGATTACGGGTCTGACCATCCGCTCCTCCTCACCATCGGAGTAAACCCGTTCGGTTATGGTCATCTTGTCGTATACTAGATCAAGGATGGTGAAGAGGTCACCTTGATCCAGTTCGGAGCATTGGGCCAAATCATCTAAAGCATCTGCCCCATGGGCTATGGCATGAGCCCAGCCCTTTTCTTCGTCATACCCGCGGTAATCCCGCTCTTCCTGCACACTGTAGAACACTTTCTCTTTGATCTGGTGAACTTGCTCTCTTGAGAGGAAGGGGGATTCCCTATGCTTTATGATGAGAAGCGGGATGACCAGCATAGAGAAAGACCGGGTGAATACAGAGTCTGTATTGCTTTCACCGAGCTTATAATGCAAATGATCAGTATCCAATAGGGCAGGGAGAAGTTGCTCCAACTCGTCTTCGGAAAGCGAATTACCGGGAATCCAGTGGGATAGGGTTGTATAGATTAGATCATCACGCAGCTCGGCATCCAAGGAGCCGATGTTATGTATCATTTCTTGTACCAATTGGAAGGGTTCCGCTGGTGTCTGGTAGTCATTTTCTTTGATTAGGATCAACTGTTCTTTTAAATTCATGGTTTGCGCTCCTACTGGGTATTTTCCGGACTCTTCTCTTACTATAAGATACAGGCATGATGGGATACAACTTCATCATATCTTAATGCAATCTTAATGTCTTTGAGGAATCCTTAACGCTATATTAATGCCGGAAATGATAGGCTGAACTTGGAAGTAAATGATAGTTTACTCCGCAGAATTCGAACAGTTCCTTGCCTCTATAATCACGGAATATTCTTCTGTGGTCTTTTTGTTGTGTCTGAGTAGGGTACAGATGCTGCACTATCAAGAATTTTACAAAATAATAAGCGAGTGGTGAAACCCGTGATCTCATTTTTAAAACGATTTCTGATCGGCAGGCCCTTAAAGTCTACTGAGTTAGGGGAGCAAAAGCTAAATAAAAAGAAAGCGCTGGCCATACTGTCTTCAGATGCCTTGTCTTCCGTTGCGTACGGGCCGGAACAAATCTTGATTGTTCTCGTTACGATTGGGGCAGCTGCCTTCTGGTATTCCATTCCGATTGCGATTGGCGTATTAGTATTGTTGACCGCACTCATTTTGTCCTACCGGCAGATTATTTTTGCTTATTCGCATGGTGGTGGAGCCTATGTGGTATCCAAGGAAAACCTGGGGAAATACCCCGGACTGATTGCCGGCGGATCGCTGTTGGTGGACTATATTTTGACGGTGGCTGTAAGTATATCGGCCGGCGCGGACGCGATTACCTCAGCTTTTCCAAGCCTGCATGAGCATAAAGTAGTTATCGCTATCGTCTTCGTGATCCTGATTACGATTCTGAACTTAAGAGGGGTAACGGAATCCGCTTCCGTACTTGCTTATCCGGTTTATTTATTCGTGCTGGCTTTATTCATTCTGATTGGTACAGGCCTGTATAATATCCTAACCGGTAACGTTCCGGCAGAGCTGCATACCTCTTTGGGCACACCGGTAGCGGGGATCAGTCTATTCCTGCTGCTGCGCGCATTTTCTTCCGGGAGCTCTGCGTTAACGGGTGTAGAGGCGATATCCAATGCCATTCCGAATTTCAAAAGTCCGGAGGCTTCTAACGCCGCCAAAACCTTAGTGGCCATGGGAGCCTTACTTGCTGTTATGTTCTCAGGAATTGTTGTGCTGGCCTATTACTATGGTATAGCTCCCCGTGCTGATGTGACGGTCGTGTCGCAAATTGCCGAGCAAACGTTCGGCCGGAATGCGATGTATTTCTTCATACAGGGAACCACTGCATTAATACTAATTCTGGCTGCCAACACCGGGTATTCCGCATTTCCTTTACTGGCTGTGAATCTGGCCAAGGATAAGTTCATTCCGCGGATGTTCACCATGCGTGGAGACCGGCTGGGTTACTCTAACGGCATTATTATTCTGGGTGTTCTGTCTATGGTCCTGATTTATGTATTTGAAGGGAAGACAGAGCAGTTGATCCCACTTTATGCTGTAGGTGTGTTCATTCCCTTTACGCTGTCACAGACAGGGATGATGGTTAAGTGGCTCCGGGAAAAACAGGCGGGCTGGCTGCAAAAATTCATCATCAACACCGTTGGTGCTCTAATCAGCCTTATTGTTACGATGATGTTCTTCTTGACCAAGTTCACACAGGTCTGGCCGGTATTTGTATTTTTGCCGATTCTCCTTCTGGTGTTCCACCGGATTCATAAGCATTACGAGGCCGTTGCCGACCAGCTCAGAATAACGACCTGTGAGGAAACGATTAAGATTGAAGGCAATGTAATCATCGTGCCGGTTGCCGGAATCACTCATGTGGTGATGAACTCCCTGGAATATGCCAAATCGCTGAATCCGCAGCAGATTATCGCCGTGTATGTGCCCTTCGAAAGAGAAGAAGAAGCAATATTCGAGGAGAAATGGAAAAAGTGGCAGCCGGAAATAAGATTAGTGACTTTGTATACTCCATATAGAAGCATCGTACAACCGTTGACCAAATTCATTGATACGATCAATTGGAAGGCGGCAGAGTTAAATCATAGGGTAACGGTCATCATTCCACAGTTCATTCCGAAGAAAGGCTGGCATAACATCCTTCATAATCAATCGAGTCTGCTGATACGTGCCCGGTTACTGTTCCGCAGCGATGTTATTGTCACTACAGTGCCTTATCATTTGAAGAAGTAATTTATTATATAAAAAAGCCTGCACCCCCATTCCCGGGCGTGCAGGCTTTTGGCTATTTCACCCCTAAGCTAAGCCTATGCGGCCTGCTTAGACGGCAATGCACGGCGGACAAGCTTCGCCAGCTCCATCACGATGACCGAGCCTAGGGCAAGGCCAGTGGCTGTGAGCCAGTGGTCCATCCCGAAGGAAGCGGGGATGGAGAAGATGTCTCTGACGCCGGGCAGGACAGCAATGCCGTAGAAGGCAAAGCAGACCATCACTGCGCCGATCACATATTTGTTGCTGAAGAAGCCGGCTTCCACAGAGGTCTGGCTGTTGGAGCGGGCCGCGAAGGTCTGGAGCGTACGCGCCAGAATCAGCGTGGTGAAGGCCATCGCGATGCCCATTTCATCGGAATGCTGCAGCCCGATATACTGGGAGACAATGACGGCAATCCCGATCAGCAGCCCGCGGGTAATGACAGCCTGCATCATGCCTCCGGCGAAGATGCCTTCGCCAATGTCCCGTGGCTTGCGGCTCATTACATCCGGCTCAGCCTTCTCCATGCCCAGGGCAATGGCCGGCAGGGAATCGTTGGCCAGGTTAATGAACAGTAACTGGATGGCGGTAAACGGGTTGATCCAGTCGAAGATCAGCGCGAACAGGATGGCGATGATCGCCCCCAAATTGCCGGCGAACAGATAGGCAATGGCCTTCTTGATGTTGTCGAACACCGTCCGGCCGACAGCGACCGCATTGACGATGGATACGAAGTTATCATCGGTCAGGATCATGGCTGCGGAATCCTTGGCTACATCAGTTCCGCTGCCCATGGCTACACCGATATCGGCCTGCTTTAGGGCCGGGGCATCATTGACTCCGTCGCCGGTCATGGCGGTGATTTTGCCTTTACGCTGCCAGGCACGGACAATTCTGATCTTATTCTCAGGAGAGACACGGGCATAGACGCCAATCTGCTCCAGCCTGCTGTCCAGCTCCTCCTCGGACATGGCATCCAGCTCCTGGCCGGTGACCGCGATCTCATGCTCAGCCATCAGTCCGATATCGCGACCAATCGCCTGAGCGGTGGTCTTATGGTCCCCGGTAATCATGATCGTGCGGATACCCGCCTTGTTGGATTCAGCAATGGAGCCATATACCGCCTCGCGCGGCGGATCAATCATCGCTGAGAGGCCAACCAGAACCAGGTTCTGCTCATCTTCAAGGCCTACTTCGGTGACGGTA
The DNA here is from genome assembly GCF_037963255.1 of Paenibacillus sp. FSL H8-0259. Lineage (NCBI taxonomy): Bacteria > Bacillati > Bacillota > Bacilli > Caryophanales > Paenibacillaceae > Paenibacillus > Paenibacillus sp. FSL H8-0259. The sequence continues at coordinate 7,413,386 of NZ_CP150147.1, read as the reverse complement.
TTTGGCACGGTCTTATAGGCATAAGCAAGCACCCGCAAGGCTCGGCTGGAGAACTGCTCGTTAGCTTCGGTGAAGCGTTCCAGAACCTCCGGTGTCAGCGGGACCTCCTGGCCGCTCAGCAGCACGTGGGTACATCTGCTGAACAGGACATCCGGGCCGCCTTTGGTAAGCAGGGCTTTCTGGCCGTCGAAGGTATGCAGCGTCGTCATCAGTTTGCGTTCTGAGTCGAACGGCAGCTCGGCTTCGCGCGGGAAGTTATCGCGGATCTCGCGGTAATCCCGGTTCTTGCTGTTACTGAAGGCAATCAGCGCAACCTCTGTAGGGTCACCCAGCTCTTTGCCTTCCTCGTTAATGTTGGAATCGTTGCAGAGTACGGCGATATGCAGCAGTCTGCGGGCTTCTTCCGACCATTCATCGGCCTGCAGGCTGAACTGCTCCTGCGATCCTTCCGGCAGGAAGTAATCGACAACTGTCATTTTATTCTGTGTCAAGGTACCGGTCTTATCTGTACAGATTACACTGGTTGATCCCAGGGCTTCAACAGCGGGCAGTTTGCGGATAATGGCGTTCTGCCGGGCCATCTTGTTGGTGCCTACGGAGAGCACGATGGTTACAATCGAGGACAATGCCTCGGGAATCGCGGCGACGGCTACAGCGACGGCGAACATAAGGGCATTTAGAATCGCTTCGGTCGTGTCGACCGTATCGTTCGAGAGCCAGACGCGTGCAGCCTGAATGGAGAAGATGAGGATGGACAAGCCGAGAACGGCCAGGCCCAGCTTCTTGCCGAAGCTCTCCAGCTTGCGCTGAAGCGGAGTCTGCTTCGCTTCTGCACTCTCGATCAGACCGGCAATCTTCCCAAGCTCAGTGCCGAGAGCAGTTCCTGTAATGACCAGCGTTCCCCGGCCATAGACAACGAGCGAGCCGCTGAAGGCCATATTGCGCCGGTCTCCAAGCGGAGCGTCATGATCAATAGGCTGAATATGCTTCTCTACGGCTTCGGATTCTCCGGTCAGCATTCCTTCGTCAATCCTCAGGCTCCCGGATTCAATAATCCGTCCGTCCGCAGGCACGTAATCGCCAGCCTCCAGGAAGACGATATCACCGCGGACCAGTTCCCTCGCGGGAATGGACAGCAAGGCTCCGTCCCGGATGACCTTGGCTTCAGGCGCAGACATTTTGCGCAGTGCGTCAAGCGAGCTCTCGGCCTTACGGGTCTGGACAACGCTGATCACAGCATTCAGAATCAGCACTACAAAGATAATGACGGATTCCATCACATGCCCCATCACAATCTGAACTGTTGCTGCTATGAGCAGCACAATAACCATCGGATCTTTGAAATTCTCCAGAAACAGCTTCCAGAGCGGGTCTTTCTGTTTACCTTTTAACTCATTGTAGCCGTCCTTGGTGAGCCGGTTGTCTACTTCAGCAGACGTAAGCCCTTTGGTCTGGCTCTGCACTTCTTCCAGGGTGTCTGTCACACTGCGGCGGTAATACTCCATCAGGTACAAGCTCCTCTCCAGTTTTTCATTCTCTGTATGGTCCAAATCTACGTTAGAAAATATGACAAGTTTCAACATTTCTCGTTCAGGGCAGTTAAATACTTATACCCAGATGGACGTTGTTCGTATAGAATAGAATGAAAAAATTGAAAACTACAACTCCGTTAAGGACAAGGAATGTCTGGAACAACGGAGGGTACAAAACATGAAAAACACTTTATTAGGTTCTTAGTATTTATCGCTCGCTGCCAGCATCTGGGGCGGGATGTATGTGGTTGTAAAATACGTGGTGGACGTTGTACCGCCGCTTGAATTAGTATGGATCCGCTATGTAATTGCGGTTATTGCATGCTCCTTATTGGTATTATTACCAGACAATCGTGGCGTATCGAGAAACGGGATATCCTGTTAATTGTCATGATTGGCGTGATTGGAAATACCATTTCAATCGTAACCCAAGAGATAGGCACGATGCTCTCTACCGCACAAATGGGTGCGATCATTACCGGGGCGACACCTGCATTTATGGTTCTGTTTGCGCGGATTATTTTGAAAGAGAAGATCACCTTTAAAAAGGCCTTTTCCGTTATTTTAGCAACGCTCGGTGTCGGTATTATTGTCGGAAATGCGGACATTGATCCATCGCTTCAGCTCGGCGGGATATCCCTGCTCGTTGCGGCGCTTTCCTGGGGTGGTTATTACTCGGAGAGCAGATTGGCTTGTCCTTTTGGGCAGGGACCGTTCTGATTTGTATGGGAGTTGCTGGTCATTAAGGAAAAATAAGTGTGAAAACATCGGGTCGTCCTCAGTTGAGGGCGGCCTGATTTCCGTTCTGCAGAGAGGATAGTGCGGGGGTACTCCCGAATACAGATGAATGGGAAGCATGTAAGCGTTAAGAAAGGAAGTGCAAAATGGTTGTATTAAGATTCACGCAGGCTTTATTGAAGGAAATGAAAGCTGCACCGATAGAGAATGAGCTAACCGCTCCGTTATTCAGTTGGCACACGAATATGATATGGGTAAATAGACGGAAGCATATCCTCCTCATCAATGATCTAAGCCGGTTGAGTGTGATTTTTAACGGGGTAAGATCGGCTCAGTTAAATAGTTTAACCGATAAGTTCCGCACAGAATTGAGGGATTATCTGGTAAGTGAAGGAATTGAACCGAAGTTAATTGAATCGTATATGAAAGACAGCCAGCAGATCAATATAGCAAGAACCAACAATAGAAGTGTCTTAGGAACAATGAAAGAAGTAACCTTCTTTAATGATCATGCACAAGGAGAACATGCAAGTAAGGAAGAGCATATGAAATGGCTGAACAGAATAATTCACAAACCTATAGATTATGAAAAACCCATAGATGTATTCAAAAAAGCAATTGAAAAGCATTATTTGTAAGGACCGGAGGAACTGACAATGATCACAGAGCTTAATAAAGAGGACTTTTATAAGATACGGCATCTCACAGATCCATGTAAAAATATTGAGGCCAAGGCTATAGTTGATGGGATGAACCCGGGTAGGGTCTACGCAGATCATCCGACAGAACCAACAGCAGCGTTAATCTGGATTCAGGGACAGCAGGGGTTTCAAGTCGTTGGTGATGCGTGGAGTTCAGTGTTTGCAGAGAAGCTGGGCGAATACATGCGAACCGTTATAGAACCTGAGCTACAGAAACAAGGGATCAATTGGGTCGAGATCGGCGCGGAGATGGATACCTGGGATGAAACGCTAAGTACCATCTTCGGGGACAGTAATATTTCGGCGGAAAATCAGCATGTGTTCTGTGCAGGAGAGCAAGCGGGAGCTGTGGAATTTCAAGCTAATGAAATAACGATCCGGTCAATCGACAGGGAGCTGCTTACGTCAAGGCGATTAGAGAACCATTCATTTGTAGAAGAGAAAATACTGCATTACTGGGAGTCGGTAGATGTTTTCCTTCAGCAGGGACTGGGGTGTTATGCCGAGTATAATAACCAGGTCGTGAGTTTGTGTTTCTCGGCTTTTATTGCAAAAGAGACGCATGCGATTGATATCGAGACCCTGGAAGGATACAGAGGAAGAAATTATGGGACGGCAGTGGCTACTGCACTGTTACAAGAATTCAGACGAAAAGGAATCCTGCCTTACTGGGACTGTACTCCGGAGAACACAGGCTCTATCCGTATAGCTCAAGCAATCGGGATGAAGCCGGATTTTGACTATCGGATATTCTGGTATAAGTTCTCGTGAGGGAGTCATGACTGATTCTAGTTAAAGCTATAGGGTTTGAAATTGCAGGGTGTATGCTAGGAGACTCGCGCTCAAGTTCTAACAGTTATTCCTGTGATTAAAAAGGTTGAAATCAAAAAAATCAACTACCAGGGGGAGCCTATTGTGGGTGAACCGCTGAAGTTAATACTAGATCAATTAATATCACCGAGACTAATACAATTCGGACTGAAATGGCAAAGGGCAAATTGAAAAGAACATTTCGTTAGGACAGATACATAATCCATCGCCAATGTATATATTGGCCTTCCTATATGCTAAAAACGGGCAAAAGGATAAAGCTTGTGACTTGTTGGAAAATAGAAATTCAACTATTTGTAGTGGGGAAATAACTAAAGAAGATATTAAGAAGAAGTTATTAGCGATCTAAAATAGCAATAGGCAACAGAAGTCTCTAAGAATGTGCTAATCACTCTATTAAGATGCAGTAATCTTACTGCAATTCTGATGACACTGGTAGATTAAAATAACTTGAAGGCAGGAAACCGTGTTGAACCGGACTTTTCTTTATATTATGTTGTTTATAGTATTCATCCTCTTGTTATCCATGGTTGAGCCGTCAGTCATGCATGGGGTACTCGGTGCGGTCATACTGACTTTGTTTAAATATCTGGACACGTTCGTACACGAACTCGGACATTATTTGGCAGGGAAGTTAATGGGGTACCCAATAAAATTAGTGGTCATAGGTGACCGGAAACAGTTGTGGAGTGCAGATATCTTCGGCACATCCTTTATATTCTGCTACGGATTTGGCGGGTTAACGTTTATAGAGAGCGGCAAAAAGGCCAGCAGGCTGCGTCATTCTATTTTTGCTCTCGGCGGGGTAATGTTCCAGACGTCTGTAATTGGCATCATCTACTTCACGCTTGGCATTGGCAGTGAACATAATTATTATCTTCCGCTGCTATTCATAGTTCTGAATGTATGGACAATAATAGTTAGTTTATATCCAAGAGATTTGGCCCGGTATGGAAAGTTTTATCCCAGTGACGGATTGCTCTTGAAAAGGATACTACAGGCAAAGACGCCTGCGGACATCGGGTTGTAGCATGACTGGACTGAAAGGTAGTACAGGCATCAAAGGCTTTACTTTTCTAAAGTATATATAAAAAAATAGCCTCCTTATGAAAATAATAATTACCTGCTATAGTTTGTCTCGAGGCAATTGAATGCCAAAGAAGGAGAGACAATTATATGACAGATAAGCAGCACCATGAGCAGGCAGTCATGAACGGGCCGGAGATTATTATGAATAAACTCCATCAGCTGGAACGGAAAGTTCAACGGCTGGAGGGCATCGAAGAGATAAAAAAACTGAAAGCACGCTATTTCCGTTTTGTGGATGAGAAGAACTGGTCTGAATTAGCAGAAATTTTCACAGCTGAGGTCAAACTCGAACCTGATGGACATGTGTTCAAAAACGGGGAAGAATTCAGTAAAGTGATAAACGATCTAGTCGGAAAGGCACCTTCCGTTCACCATGGACATATGCCGGAGATTGATTGGATAGATGAGAATCACGCGAAGGGTGTTTGGGCAATGGAAGATTTATTGAGTTTTCCTGATAAGGGCGACTCGCCTCCAGGACATAACGGGTATGGTCAATATAGAGAATCCTACGAGCGTGTAGATGGTGTATGGAAAATCAGCAGTTTAAACTTAACCCGGTTCCGGATGGATCCGCTGGCTAACTGGGAGGAGAAATGAATACATCTGCAAGAAAAACAGAGATGCTGGAAACCTTCAACTATCGGCATGCAACCAAAGAATTTGACCCGGAGAGAAAAATTTCTAAAGAGGATTTTCAATTTATTCTAGAGGCTGGCCGGCTATCTCCAAGCTCGGGCGGAAATGAGCCATGGAAATTCATTGTTGTGCAGAGCCCGGAATTCAGAAATGAATTGGCTCCATATGCATATGGCGCAGTTCGGCAGCTGCCCACATCGAGTCATTTTGTTATGATTTTAGCCAGGAAGGACCTTACCTATGATTCTCCTTATTTAAAAGAGCAGCAAACTCAAACCTTGGAGATGCCTCTGGAAATTTACAAGGGAATGAAGCCGGCATATGCCCAATTTTATCATGACCTGCATTTGGATTCAGAAAGAGCTTTGCTGGACTGGTCCTCCAAACAGACATTTATTGCACTTGGAAACATGATGACGGCAGCGGCGCATATTGAAATCGATTCATGCGCCATTGAAGGCTTCAATCTGGATGCCGTTAATGACCTGCTTCAAAAGAAAGGACTTCTGGGACAGAATGAATATAGCTTAAGTGTCATGGCAGCCTTCGGTTATCGCGTCCGGGAAGGGCGCTCTAAAAAAAGACGTCCGATGAAAGATATCGTACAGTTTGTCTAACGAATTGTCCTTTTTATGAGGATTGCTGGACAGGAGAATCCCATTCATTTTTCCAGTGATTGATCTGCTCAAATACCTTCGAGAAGGCTTTTCCCTTATCGGTAATTGAATATTCGACGGTTACGGGTACCGTTGGAAAGACCTGGCGGTTTAACATTTGATGTTCTTCTAAATTCCGTAATGTATCTGTTAGGCCCTTCGTATTGACGTTACCTAAATTCCGTCGGAGTTGGTTAAAACGCTGAGGTTCCCTAAGAAGCTGTGTCATCACCAGAAAAGTCCATTTTCCTGAAAGAAACTGTAAAACCTCAGATATTGAATCAATACAGCTACTCTCAAACTTTGATTCTTCCAATGCGCTCATCTCTCATTCTTTTATGATATCGAACTAAAAAATAAAGTAACTAATTTAATTATAGTATAGTGAAAAAGATTAGGACTGTCACTGGGAGTTGTATACTGATTTGGTTATTCGATGAGATGTAATGATGCCAGGCTACCGGTAAGATCGGTGGCCTGTTTTTTTATGCAGTAATTAACTGATTGTTCCATTTCGCTATTTTATGCCTGGTACAGAGCAGGAACCAAAAATAGTGGTATTTTTCCCAATGAGGGGTTCCTTATGTCTGAGAGAGTCTGGCACTATAATATGAATGCGGTTACATAAAACCGAGGATTGAATATAAAAGGGGAGGCAAAGTATGAAAAGTATGAAGCGTGTTCTAGCGGGGATCTCTACACTGGTTTTGATGTCATCTGCTCTGGCAGCGTGTGGAGGCAATAATAATTCAAGCTCATCCGGCGCAAACGCAACAACTGCTCCAGCAGCTAATACTGCTGCAGAGGCTACAACTGCTCCAGCAGCAGGATCTGGTGAGAAAGTTACTATCAATCTCTGGAGCTTCACGGACGAGATTCCAAACATGACCAAGAAGTACATGGAGCTACATCCTGAAGCGAATGTGGAATTCAAAACTACGATTGTCGCAACTACAGATGGAGCTTATCAGCCTGCTCTTGACCAGGCGCTGGCCGCTGGCGGAAAAGATGCACCAGATATTTACGCTACTGAAGGGGCATTCGTACTCAAATATACACAAGGCGATGCATCCACTTTTGCCGCCAATTATGCTGACCTGGGCCTTACCGATCAAATGGTTAAGGACGCAGGCATCGCTCAATATTCTGTTGATATCGGCAGCAAAGACGGTCAGCTGAAAGGTCTGGGCTATCAGGCAACAGGCGGAGCCTTTATCTATCGCCGCTCGCTTGCCAAGGATGTGTTTGGAACAGATGACCCGGCTACTATCAAGACTGAAATCGGTCCAGGCTGGGATAAATTCTTCAGTGCAGCAGAGAAGCTGAAAGCTAAAGGATATGCCGCAGTTTCTGGTGACGGCGATATCTGGCACGCGGTCGAGAACAGTTCTGATAAAGGCTGGATTGTCGATGGCAAGCTGCATATTGATCCGAAGCGCGAAGAGTTCCTCGATCTTTCCAAGAAGCTGAAAGACAATGACTATTACAACGATACGACAGACTGGCAAGAAGCCTGGTTCGCTGATATGAACGGTACTGGTGCAAAACCGGTCTTCGGCTTCTTCGGTCCTGCGTGGCTCATTAACTATACGTTAAGCGAACATGCAGTAGAAACAAAGGGTGACTGGGCAGTTACTGAATCACCAACTGGCTTCTTCTGGGGAGGCACTTGGTTGCTCGCTAACAAAGATGTAGTCAAGGACGAAGCCAAGAAACAAGCCGTTGCCGACTTTATCAAGTGGGTAACACTTGACACCTCTGAAACCGGACTCCAGTACTCCTGGGCTAACGGAACAATGAAAGCTGGCGAGCAAGGAGCGAAGGACAGCGTTGCTTCCTCCGTTGTTATGGATAAATCTAAAGGTGATTTGGAATTGGTTGGCGGACAGAACATTTTCGATATCTTTGTTCCAGCTAATGCCAACGCTTCGGGTAAGAACTTGACTGCATTCGACGAAACGATCAACAAGCTCTGGCGTGATCAAGTACGCGAATATACTGCAGGCAACAAAGACCGTGCTAAAGCGATCGAAACCTTCAAACAGCAAGTCAAAGATCAACTGAATATCGATAGCGAATAAAAAGCAATCGAAGGGGCGGGGGAGTCATCCCGCCCCTTCATATCAACTAAAGGGGTGAGAGCATGCGCCGCAATGGTGTGAACTACTCTAAATTTGGCTATATTTTTACGTTTCCGTTTGTTTTGGCATTTCTGATCTTCTCGCTGTATCCTATTTTATACACCGCATTCATCGGGTTCACCGATTTGCAGGGATTAATACCAAAACCAATACATATTTTGGATAATCCTTTTCAGAATTTCAAAGATTTGATCCTTAGTAACGCCTCTTTCCGAAAATCTCTGATTAACACCGGGATACTCTGGATTGTCAACTTCGTTCCCCAAATTCTTCTTGCACTCTTGCTTACTGCATGGTTTACGAACCAGCGTCTCAAAATAAAAGGACAAGGTTTCTTCAAGGTTCTGCTGTATATGCCTAATATTATTACTGCGGGTACAATCGCCTTGCTTTTCAGTACTCTGTTTGGCTATCCAATGGGTCCAGTAAACAGTTTCTTTGAAATGATGGGTTGGTCCGACGCTCCGATCTACTTCCTTCAGGATAAGACGACAGCGCGGGGCATTGTGGCGTTCATCCAGTTCTGGATGTGGTACGGGAACACCATGATCATTCTGATCGCAGGTGTTATGGGTATCAATCCCGCGCTCTTCGAGTCTGCAGCGATTGACGGTGCAAACGGAGTTCAAACGTTCTTCCGGATCACGCTGCCAAGTTTACGTACAATTCTACTATTCACACTGATTACATCTATGGTCGGTGGCTTGACCATGTTTGATATTCCGCAGCTCTTCCTTGCGGGCGGACCGGATGACTCTACGCTTACCACGTCCATGTTCATTTATGGGCAAGCCTTTAAGGGAAGCTATTTATACAATCGCGCTGCTGCTGCGAGTATGATTATGTTCTTGATTTCAGGGGTATTGTCTGTACTTGTGTTCTATTTAATGCGTGACCGTGACGCGGCAAGACTTAAAAAAATCGAAAAAATGCACCGGAAATCCGCCAAGAGCAGCCATAAGGGGGGCGTATCACATGAACAATAATAAAAAAGACGGAAACGTCACCCGGAGGATCAACAAGACGATTGTCTATATCGTCTGTATCTGTCTGGCGGTACTCAGCGTTCTTCCGTTTTGGATCATGTTTGTAAACGCCACCCGCTCTTCGGCAGAAATTCAAAGCGGTATCTCACTGTTTCCTTCGACACATATGATGGACAACCTACGGGTACTGCTCGAAAAGAGTTTCGATCCGATTCAGGGGTTCATGAATTCATTTATTATCTCTTCTTCAGCAACTCTCTTAACGGTCTATTTCTCCTCCCTGGCGGCTTATGGTCTTGTGACCTATAGCTGGAAGCTGCGCGGGGCATTCTTTACCTTTATTTTGTGCGTAATGATGATTCCTTCTCAGGCAAGTGCCATCGGATTCTATCAGTTCATGTATAAAATCCATTGGACCAACAGCTTTCTCCCACTGATTCTGCCTGCGATTGCAGCGCCGGCGGTAGTGTTCTTTATGCGCCAATATCTGCTGGCAACGCTGTCGATAGAGATCGTGGAAGCAGCACGCGTAGACGGGTCTGGTGAATTCAAAACCTTTAACCGGATTATCCTGCCGCTCATGGTTCCGGCAGTGGCGACGCAGGCAATCTTTGCCTTCGTGGGGAACTGGAACAACCTGTTCATGCCGCTGATCCTGCTTACCCAAAAAGATAAGTATACGATGCCAATCATGGTCAGCTTGCTTCGCGGGGATATATACAAGACGTCGTTCGGCTCGATCTACATGGGTCTGGCTTTGACGGCACTGCCGCTGTTTGTGGTGTACTTCCTGCTATCCCGGTATATTATCGCGGGTGTAGCACTGGGTGGCGTCAAAGAATAAACCCACTCAGAATCATCCCAAATTGAGATCTGTTGATTAGCTAAATTATGGTTATGGAAACGTAGTAGACTTTTTCTTGAGGCCGCCACATTGCGGAGATCTGCAGAGGTGTAGAAGATTTACGGAATGAGCGATTTCTTTGCTACTTATTTTGGCTAATCAACAGGCGTACTCCCGATAATGCACAACATTATCGGGAGTCTTTTTATTTTCACATCCATCCATTAGTGTATAATAAACGTTACTTGTCCATACGGATGTACTTTATAGCATGCTTAAAACAAAGGAGTTGCCCGCTGCATGATGAGGCTGCAAGATGAATACGCAGTGACAACGGAGCCTGGAAATGCAGAGAGGCTGCTTGAGGCAGAAACAGCCAGACTGGTCCAGCTGATCTCTGCCCTTGTTCCTCATGACGGTACCTTTAGCCAGCGCATACCCGGGCTCTATGTCAGCCGGTATTCACGTACCGATAGAGATACCATCAAAACCTTCTATTCCACCTCGTTTATAATCGTGGCCCAAGGGTCAAAGGATGTCATGATCGGGCAGGAGGTTTATCATTTTGACAAATCGCAGATGATTCTGTTGCCTGTCGCCCTGCCGTTAGCCATGCAGCTCATGGAGGCCAGTTCATCTGAGCCTTATCTTGCCGTGAGGCTGGAGCTTGATCCGCAACGGATTAGCGAATGGGTCCTGAAGCTGTACCCTCAGGGTTTGCCCCCGGTACGTCAGATGAGTAAAGGTTACATTGCTGATGTCAATCTGAGTATCATTAACGCAGTGGCGAGACTGGTGGAATGCCTGCACAATGACGGTGATGCTGAATTGCTTGCCCCGCTGGTTCTGGATGAAATTCTGATCCGGATTCTGCGCAGTCCGATTGGCGCCCAGGTTGTGGAGATGGGGTTCGCGGAGTCGGATGTGCAGCGGGTGTCGAAGGTCATAACCTGGCTGCAGGGCAACTTCTCCCGGCAGATGAAGGTTGCTGAGCTGGCGGAGCTGGTACATATGAGTCCATCTTCTTTTCATGTGCATTTCAAGTCCGTCACCTCCATGAGCCCGCTGCAATATCAAAAAGCGCTTCGCCTTCATGAGGCCAGACATCTGATGTTAGCCAGTGCCATGGACGCGACCACTGCCTGCCGGCTTGTCGGATATGTGAGTGATTCCCAATTCAGCCGGGATTACAGCCGGTTCTTCGGAAATCCGCCAAGCAGAGATATCGCCAGATTACGTCAGCAAACCCACAGAACCGACTGAACCATTCCTTCGGGAAGCCCGCAGCCGCTTGGTCTGCGGGTTTTTGTGTGCGGTCATAAGACCAGTTCGCCCTTCTTGTAGGATCGGGCAAAAAGTGAAAGGGAACAGGCAAAGGTTCCGGTAATGCGCAGACTATAATGAGTGTAGCCTTGTACGCGCGGCGGCAACCGGTTATGCCGCCAGGGTGCACCGGGCAGTTCTACCACATAATAGTTATTGGAGGAATTTAATATGCGTGTTTTTGTCACAGGTGCTACTGGTTTTGTCGGCTCTGCCATTGTACGTGAATTGATAGATGCGGGGCATGAAGTACTCGGCCTCGCCCGTTCGGATGAGGCGGCAGCTGCGCTTGCTGCTGCCGGGGCCGCCATACACCGCGGTTCTTTGGATGATCTGGACAGCCTGCGGCGGGGAGCGGCTGGAGCGGATGGTGTTATCCATGCCGCGTTCATTCACGACTTCTCGGATATTACGGCTGCAGGCGAGTCAGACCGGCTTGCGGTCGAAGCAATAGGGGCCGAGCTTGCGCAGTCCGGCCGGCCGTTAGTCGTAACCTCTGTGATCGGGCATCTAACGCCGGGTCAGCTGGGAACAGAAGAGGATGCACCCTATCCTGGCTCTGTGAAGCATCGCTCGGCCTCGGAGGAAGCGGCCCTTGCATTGGCAGCGCAGGGCGTACGCGTATCGGTGCTGCGGCTCCCGCTATCCGTGCATGGTGATGGCGACATCGGCTTTGTTCCGGGCCTAATCAATATGGCCCGTACTACAGGAATCTCGGGATATGTGGGCGATGGCGCAAACCGCTGGCCAGCTGTGCACCGGCTGGATGCCGCACATCTCTACCGGCTGGCGCTGGAATCAGCTCCTGCCGGAGTTCGGCTGCATGCAATCGGCGATGAAGGTGTGCCGGTCCGTGATATTGCCGGCGTAATCGGCCGCCGGCTCGGGGTACCTGTAGTCAGCATTCCCCCTGAAGAGGCAGGAGGGCATTTCGGCTGGCTGGCTCACTTTGTGGCGCTGGATATCCCAGCTTCGAGCATCTGGACCCAAGAGCAGCTTGGATGGAAGCCTGTGCATCCGGCACTCCTTCCAGATTTGGACCGGGAGCAGTATTTCATACGGAGGTAGAGATGGATTACAAGATAAGACTTGTGAACGAAAGTGATAGAGGCTGCCGCGGGCAGTCTCTTTGTCTTGAAAGCTGCATTCATAAAAGGGCAACTGGAGCTGTCAAAAAAATAAATATCGGATGAGTCAGGGCTTATTGTACAATTGGAGGGATGATGTGAAGTTCCTTTTATTTAGCTTATAGGGAGGAAGAATGGATGAAAATCGGTTTGCTGATTATTGATTTGCAAGAGGTGCATTTGGGCAAGGTGGAACAGAAAGTAATAGATCAGGCCTGCGAGTTCATTAACTATGTCTCGGAGCTGCTGCGCTCCAAAGATCATACGGTGATTCATATCCAGGACATCGAGGGGATGCAGCCTTCCGATGAGGAGAAATTCAAGATTATTCCGGGCATTGAGATTAAGGAAACAGATCTTAGAGTGACGAAGGAATATTCGAATGCCTTCTGGAAGACGGATCTGGAGCAGATTGTGCTGGAGCAGGGCATCGATCTGCTGATTCTCTCGGGATATGCCGCTGAGCACTGTGTACTGTTCACCTATAACGGGGCTATGGAGAGAGGGTTCAAGGCTGTACTTCTGCAGGATGGGATTCTAAGCTCGAAGAGTGACGTGATTCCTGCAACCTACAGGGACCATAAACTGATCTCATATCCTGTGATTGAAGCGTTAGTGCAGTAAGGGCGTATCGCAGGGCTGGAGGAAGAACAATGGAACGGTATATTGTCTACAATGCGGAGAACAACGATAGAACGGTTGTGGTGCTTCCGGCGCTTGGTGAACGAAAGGAAATATACGCTCATTTAGCTGAGCAATTGCCAGATTTCAGGTTCATAGCAATCGACCTGCCAGGACATAACCAGGACGATCAGGCAGATGTGTCGATTGGAGCTTTTGTACGGGAGATTAAAAGGATTCTGAATGATCTGCAGATTCCGGCAGCACATTTCGCAGGGAATTCCATTGGCGCATGGATGTGTGAGGCTTTTTATGCGGAGTATCCTGCTGATGTGAAATCACTTACTTTGCTCGATGGCGGATATTATTTTCTTGCGGACAGGGAAGAGGATGAGGGGGAGATTACGTTACCCGTCATTGATAGTCTGGAGGAGCTTGAACAGACAGTGGATGAAACCGTCCTGGCGATGGATAAGCTTGCTGAATCTGAACGACAATTATTCAAGGACTATTTAATGAATAACTTCTACCTGTTGGATGATTCTTACATACATCATAGCTGTGAACAAGCCCTTGATCGTCTGAGCAAGGAAGTAACTGCCACCGATTATTGCCTGAAGCAAGCGGCTGATATTCCTTTGATATTGCTGTTGGCAGAAGAGAGTATGGATGAATTCAGTCTGGAGAAAATGCAGCTTTTCAAGGTTGCCCACCCTGATGCGGATGTGAAAATAATCGGCAGAGGCTATCACTTCCTCCCGATTACGAATGCAGCAGATGTGGCAGCGGTGATGCGTAAATTGTTAAGTCCGCAGTAACACCGCTTCTTTAATTCAGCAGAGCATAAGAATACGCCAAAAACACTTCAAGAGCAGTTAAGCGCCTGAAGTGTTTTTGGCGTATTAGGGTCACATTATCAGTTATTTAGCCCCGGTACGGGCTAATTCTTGATGCACGATAGGGGCAACCTTGGTGCCCAATAGCTCAATGGCGCGCAGCACCTCGCGGTGCGGCATGGTGCCTACATTCACATGCAGGAAGAAGCGGGTCACGCCAAGATTCTTGCGCAGCAGGAGGATCTTCTCGGCTACATATTCGGCATCGCCGACATAGAGTGCGCCGCGCAGGCTGCGGGCATCGTCAAAGGCCGCACGGTTGTAGGTTCCGCCCCAGCCCCGTTCGCGTCCGATGACATTCATCTGGGCTGCGGTGGACGGGTAGAACAAGGCGGCTGCCTGTTCGTTAGTTTCACCTACGAAGCCGTGGGAGTGCGTGGCAATCTGCAGCTTGTCGGGATTATGTCCCGCCCGGACAGCGGCCTCCTTGTATAAGGCGACAAGCGGAGCGAAGCGTTCCGGCATACCGCCAATGATCGCGAAAGCGATCGGAAGGCCGAGCGTTCCGGCCCGCACGGCAGATTCAGGATTGCCGCCGCTGGCCACCCAGACGGGAAGCGGATCCTGGACGGCGCGGGGATAGACGGCAAGATTATTAATCGCCGGACGATGGCCGCCGCGCCAGGTGACCTTCTCGGAAGCGCGGATCGCCAGCAGTAGCTCCAGGTTCTCTTCGAACAATTCATCATAATCATCCAGGCTGTAGCCAAACAGCGGGAAGGACTCAATGAATGAGCCGCGGCCCGCCATAATCTCTGCCCGGCCATTCGATATTCCGTCCAAAGTGGCGAAATCCTGGTATACCCGGACCGGATCATCTGAAGACAAGACGCTGACCGCGCTGGTCAGTCTGATCCGCTTGGTCGTAGCTGCCGCTGCGGCAAGAACTACAGCCGGAGCACTGCCTGCATAATCGGCCCGGTGATGTTCACCTATGCCATATACGTCCAGGCCCACCTGGTCAGCGAGCACAATTTCTTCTACGGCTTCGCGCAGTCTCTCCGCATGGCTAATGGCCTTGCCGGTTACCGGATCAGGCGTAGTCTCCAAAAACGTGCTTATTCCTATTTCCATCAATTGTTTCTCCTCGGCCATATCAATCCGCCCCCTTCTTCATGTACTCATTCTACTATACTTTATAATGTTTCTCAACTTTAGTAAGTGAAATTTAGATGGAAAGTGATCTATAACTTGGCCACGTTCGCCGTTACCGCCGCTCGTCCGCAGACATAAATATATTGTAATACGATGAAAGCGGTGATCAGGATGGGAAGCGGAGTAGGGAATACGGCGAGCGGCTTTGCTGCGCATGCCGAGGGGCTCAATACAACAGCAAGCGGTGCAGCCGCTCATTCTGAAGGGTTCTCTACACTTGCCAGCGGAGATACCGCGCATGCAGAAGGCAATACTACTATTGCCAGCGGAAGCGCATCGCATGCGGAAGGCTATCTCTCCCAGGCAACGAATGATACGGCACATGCAGAAGGATCTTCTACTATAGCCAGCGGAGTAGCAGCACATGCAGAAGGTTATTTAACCAACGCAATGGGCGAAAGCTCACATGCGGAAGGCTCGACGACACTGGCTGCCGGCCTCGAAGCCCACTCTGAAGGGTTCGGCACACAGGCCTGGGGCGCACGTTCACATACAGAAGGCTTCAATACTTCGACGCAGACGACAGCCATTAACGCCCATGCGGAAGGAGAAGGCAATTCAGCCAGCGGCCGGGCCTCCCACGTAGAAGGCGGCGGTGTCGATCCGCTGGATAATCCGGCACCAAGCTTTGCCAGCGGCGCCAGCTCGCATGCCGAGGGAGTAGGAACCACGTCCATGGGCTTCGCCTCACATGCGGAGGGCGGCACTGCGGACATCACCCTAGCCGCCGGGCCCTCAGCTCTTGGCGACTTCTCGCATGCCGAGGGGCAGAATACAGTGGCCAGCGGTTCGGCTTCCCATGCCGAAGGATTAGCAACAACGGCCAGCGGCAATGTGGGTGCGCACGCTGAAGGGCAGAATACAACGGCCAGCGGAACAGCCTCGCACGCCGAGGGCTTCCAGACTACAGCCAGCGGGGCTTCCGGCCATGCCGAAGGGGCCAACACACAAGCCAGCGGCTCCTTTTCCCACGCCGAGGGAGTCGGTACATTGGCGAATGCGCCTTATGCGCATGCCGAAGGTGCGGATACTACTGCTTCCGGCCAGGCTTCCCATGCGGAAGGGTTCCAGACCCAGGCTTTTGCTCCGAACTCCCATGCCGAGGGGGAAGCGACGATTGTTCTCGCGGAGCATACAGGCGCCCATATCATGGGCCAGAACGGCTCAACGCGGTTTCCGTATTCGTGGCATTTGGCCAACGGGCTGGCGGTCGGCCCTACCTTTAACTCGGCAGTGATTGAAGGGCTTACGGGTAATATTTATCTGGATGGTACGCTGATGTCTCCAGGTGCAGCAGATTATGCAGAAATGTTCGAAACCTCGGACGGGCTCACCATTGACGCAGGTTATTTCGTTACGTTTGATGGGGCCAGTGACAGAATCCGCAAAGCCAAGGCAGGGGATGAATATATTCTTGGTGTCATCAGCGCCAGACCGGCTATCGTTGCCGATTCGAGTGACCTGCGCTGGAACGGCATGTTCGTAACCGATGAGTGGGACCGGATTCTGTATCACGAGGTAGAGGTCGCTGAGGTTAGAAATGAATACGGCGATATTGTCCGTGAGGCGGGTAAGAAATCAGAACCGGTGCTTAACCCTGAATGGGATGGCTCCCGGGAATATGTTTCCCGCCAGGACAGGGAAGAATGGGTAGCTGTAGGAATTGTCGGCAAGCTGCTTGTCCGTGATGACGGTACCTGTGTAGCCGGGGGCTACTGCCGCCCGGACGATAACGGCATGGCAACGGTAGCGGATACCGGGTACCGGGTAATGAAGCGTACGGGTGAACATCAGATTCGCATTTTTGTGAAATAACCGGCCGGATCAGCGGCCCAGCCAAACACAGCCAAGCGAACCGGGATGACCCCCCGATCCGCTTGGCTGTTTGCTGTCCTTAGGATTTATCCTTTTTGACAGCAAGCTGTACGATCATAATGATGAGAACGAGCAATGCGATGAGCTGATCTGTACTCATGGTGGTCCGGCCTCCAATCCACTGGCTAGGATGGCTCTTCGGACCTGCATCTCCTCTCCAAGAAGCTGCTGCGTTCCCCATAATCTAACCTATGAACCGGCAGAGAAGGTTAGTACTTAAGGATATAAAATATTGTTATAGCAGCAGCTTCTCCATAATCATGACATCAATCATCCGGCCGTCCAGTTTCCCCTGTTTCTCGAAGACGCCAACCTCACGGTAACCGCTTTTGCGGTATAAGCCCTGAGCCATTGGGTTAAAGGGAAAAGTGAACAGCACAATTTTATAGAAATCAGCCGCTACGGCCTTGTCCTCCAGGGCATGCAGTAATAGACTGCCAATGCCGCGGCCGCGGGAGGCCCGTTCAATATAAATGGAGAGATCGGCAACACCGTCATAAGCGCAGCGGTGGGAATAACGATTGAGCGAAGCCCAGCCCAGAACACTGCCTTCGGCTTCGGCAACGAGTATAATAAAGCGTCCTTGATGTTCCTGGAACCAGTCAGACATCGCATTCAAATCTTTAGCTGAGCTTTCCAGTGTAGCGATCCGGTCTTCAATCCCCTGATTATAGATATGCAGGATGTGGGTGAGGTCTTGGAAGGTGGCGGGACGAATCATAAATGTCGAAAGCATATTATCGGCCTCCTAAGGTACCTTGCGAATTATGGCTTCACAGCAGTAATTACTGCTGAGGCAATATACTGGTCAATGTCTGCACCGGGAACCCAGTCTTTAATGAAGGCGCGGGATTCATCCTGAGGTTCGACTGATATCCGGATGAAACCGCTGTTTGCCAGCATGGTCTGCAGGGCAGGCACAGAGGAGGCTCCTGAGATGCAGCCGGAATAAAGATTGCCCAAATCCTGTGCGATTTCAGGAGGCAGCTCGGCAGTGGTGACGATGTCGGATATTGCCAGCCTTCCGCCAGGCAACAGCACCCGGAACGCTTCATTGAATACTTGCTGCTTATCAGGAGAGAGGTTGATTACGCAGTTGGAGATAATGACGTCTATGATGGCATCGGCGACAGGCAGATGTTCGATTTCTCCCAGCCGGAAGCTGGTATTGGCGTAATGTCCCCGGGCAGCATTATCACGTGCCCGGCTGATCATTTCAGGGGTCATGTCTACGCCTATGACAGAACCGGACGCTCCCACCTGGCGGGAAGCCAGGAAACAGTCGAAGCCGCCGCCGCTGCCAAGATCCAGAACGGTTTCTCCAGGCTGCAGTCCGGCAATCGCCTGCGGATTGCCGCAGCCAAGTCCAAGGTTCGCGCCTTCAGGTACAGCGTTCAATTCTTCGCCGGAATAACCAAGACTTGCGGAAATGCTGTTGAAATCGGCTGGTGCCGAACAGCAGGCGGAGGAAGCCTCCTCCGGGCAGCAAACGGAGGGAGCAGAGCGGCCAGTAACAGCGATTTGCTGATACCGGGTTCTTACATTTTGGCGGATTCCATCATGAGTAGGCTGGTTCAAGTTCATCACTCCTTTATAATAATTGCAAATTGCAATTATGTAGCGGAAGAAATCAGCCTGAGACAGGCGCACAGCATTTGCTTGATTTCCCCATAGCTTCATTGAAGATCTTTACGGATCGCAGTACCGTTTCCTGTTCAAATTCAGACATGTAGGAGAAGACCTCCTCCAGATATTCATTCATTTGCCGGTCGATGGTTCCGGCAACAGATGAGCCTTGCTCTGTTAAAGACAATATAAACACCCTGCCGTCGGAGGGATCGGGACTTTTGCGGACGAGTCCCATTTTGACCAGTGCCTGCACCTGGCGGCTGAAGGTTGTAACATCCGTTCCGAGCACTTCCGCAATTTGCTGCATGGACGGATTATGCCTCCGCTGTACTTCATAGAGCAGATGGCTCTGGGCCAGAGAAATGTCATGCCCGCCTACGGTGCAGCAGTTTTTGTTAAGCAGACCGAAGCGGCGGGTCATGATCTGAAAGAGCTCGCGTGCATTTTCCATTGAAGTTCACCTCATATTTCAGTTATAGCTTATATATTTGTAAAGTGCAACTATAGAATCGAAATATTACCTCTTGTCCTTTTGATAAGACTGTTTTAGTATATAAGCATTGGCTTATATACTAAGGAGGCTGAACCGCGATGGATAAGCTTAACGAGGTGGCTGATGACCTGAAGCTTCTGGGGGACAAGACCCGCCTGATGATGCTTGGACTGCTGCAGGAGCGGGAATGGTGTGTCTGTGAGTTCGTCGAACTCTTTGAGATCTCACAGCCGGCCATCAGCCAGCATCTGCGTAAACTGAAGGATAAGGGGATGGTGAAGGAGAGTAAACGCGGGCAGTGGGTGCATTACTCCCTGAATGTGGAGGGCAAGCCGCATATCACGGCCGTCCTGCATGGATTGCCGGATTCACATACTCTGCTGTCGTCATTGAATAAGACAGGGGTTACTGCCTGCTGCGACTGATATAATACTAGATCGATGAGAACGTCTGGAGGACAGGCTGGCGTTACTCTTATATATAAATTTATCTATTGGGGAGTGCTGCGGGAAATGTTGCTGCGGGTCAAACGGAGGGCGGGATTATGGTTGTCCTAGCCAGCCTTATTTTTGTTATTACTTTAATCTTTGTGATCTGGCAGCCGCGTAAGTTATCCATTGGCTGGTCAGCCTGCGGCGGAGCGCTGCTGGCCCTGGCGGCAGGCGTGGTCAGCTTCGGGGATGTCCGCGATGTGACGCTGATTGTGTGGAATGCCACGCTGGCCTTTGTAGCTATTGTTCTGATTTCTTTGATCCTCGACCGTGTTGGATTCTTCGAATGGGCGGCACTGCATATGGCTGCGGCGGCACGCGGCAACGGTACGCTGATGTTCATCTATGTTATCTTGCTGGGCGCAGTGGTAGCGGCGTTGTTTGCCAATGACGGGGCGGCGCTGATCCTGACACCGATTGTGCTGGCGATGGTCCGGGCGCTGAATTTTGATGAGAAAAAAGTGTTTCCCTTCATTATCGCCAGCGGCTTCATCGCCGACACGACTTCGCTGCCGCTGATCGTCAGCAATCTGGTCAATATTGTATCCGCCGATTTCTTCGGCATCAGCTTCACGGAATATGCAGGACGTATGCTGCTGCCTACGCTGTTCTCGCTCGCCGCCAGTATTCTGGTCTTATACCTGTTCTTCCGCAGAAGTATACCCAAAGTGTATGACACTGCAGGGATGAAGCTCCCGGAGGAGGCGATTAAGGACAAGCGGATGTTCCGGTTATCCTGGGGCGTGCTGGCGCTTCTGCTGGCCGGGTATTTTGTCAGTGAATTTCTGAACATTCCGGTCTCTGTAGTGGCAGGTGTAATCGCGGTTTGCTTCCTGCTCATGGCCCGCCGCAGTCCCTACGTCAAGACGATGGAAGTGGTCAAAGGCGCGCCGTGGGCGATTGTCTTTTTCTCCATTGGCATGTATGTCGTGGTGTATGGCTTGCGCAATGCCGGACTGACCGATGTGCTTGCAGAGATGATCAGTGAGGTGGCGGAGCACGGTTTGTTCGCAGCAACGATGGGGATGGGCTTCCTCGCTGCGATCCTCTCCTCAGTGATGAATAATCTGCCAACGGTGCTGATTGGGGCGCTGGCCATTGATAACGCACAGGCGACAGGTCTCATTAAAGAGGCTCTGATCTACGCGAATGTCATCGGTTCCGATTTGGGTCCGAAGATTACGCCGATCGGTTCGCTCGCTACTCTGCTGTGGCTGCATGTGCTATCAGGCAAAGGTGTAAAGATTTCTTGGGGCACTTATTTCAAAACAGGAATTATTCTGACGATTCCGACGTTATTTATCACATTGTTAGGTTTGTATCTGCAACTGAAGCTGTTCTAATCTAATCCTGAAGGAGAAATCAGACATGGGCAAAAAGACGATCTATTTCCTGTGCACGGGGAATTCGTGCCGGAGCCAAATGGCGGAGGGCTGGGCAAAACAATTTCTCGGGGACGCCTGGAATGTGTACAGTGCGGGAATTGAGGCCCATGGCTTGAACCCCAAGGCAGTACAGGCAATGAACGAGGTGGGGATCGATATTTCGGCCCAGACCTCGGATATTATTGATCCTGCGCTGCTTAACAGTGCTGATCTCGTAGTAACATTATGCGGGGATGCCGCCGATAAATGTCCGGTGACGCCTCCGCAGGTACGGCGGGAGCACTGGGGATTCGATGACCCGGCCAAAGCGCAGGGCAGTGAGGAAGAGAAGTGGGCGGTATTTCAGCGGGTCCGAGATGCAGTCGGCGAGCGGATCAAGCGGTTTGCTGAGACGGGCGAATAGAGGTTTCCTATACGGGAATGAAACACAAACTGATGATTAAGAACAAAAAGCGGTGCAGACGGGTGTCTGACCGCTTTTTATGTTGTTCTGGAATGAATGCAGTTCGAACAATTGGAGCTACCCATTAATTATAGGACGATCATTAAAATCTTGCAGAAAATACAACAATTTTCTCCGGATATTGCTTCTAGAGCAAAATTGTTGTATGAATTACAACATTATTACTGCTCCAGCTTCTTAATGGAGGATATTATTGTATTTTGTGCAACAATTCTCCCAAACAGCCGGATATTCAGATGTTCAAGTTGCAGAATGTACAACATTAAGGCCGGTCTATACAGCTGACCTTATGGATTTTCACTTCAGCCGCCTGGTTGGGGTAAAGATAAGGCCATAGGGCAGACTGACCTGCCCAATCCAGTCTCAAACTGGGCAAAACCACGCGCTACTCCTTCTGCTTCCCATGCCCAAGCTCATGCCCAAGCTCATGTCCGTGCTCATGTCCCTGATCCGGGTATTTCACCACAGGCCATTTCACTTTGCGCAGGGCATCCATCAGCTCCGGCCCCACATTCAGATTGCTGCTGACCAGTTCATGGGGAGTAAGCGCCATCCACTGGTTCAGGGAGACATCGGCGAACCTGTCGCTCCGGAACATTTCCAGGAACCAGAGCGTGTCTGTCCCGGTATTCTGAATATAATGTCCCTGGGCAAAAGGCACATAGCCGACATCGCCGGCTCTGACGTTAAATGTACGCGCTGCGCCGTCCCCGCCGAAGACCGTCATCCGGCCTTGCCCGGTCAGATAATACTGCCACTCGTCATTATTCGGATGCCAGTGCAGCTCCCGCATGCCGCCGGGCTCAATCTCCACCAGCGCGGCGGCAATATTCCGGGAGATGGGGAAATTACTGGAGTCGACAATCCGCACACTGCCTCCGGGCGTCCGAAGCGGCGGCTGGGCCAGCAGCTGATGCTTGAAGCTCAGCGGAATCTCTCCATAAGGTGACTCCACCCTCTGACTCTCCAGGGGGCCGGGCACCTGATCCTGATATATATACACTTGTTCCTTCGGAATACACTCAAATGCAGATTCGGGTACGCCGAAGTTGGCGGACAGGACCTCTGGCGGCGTATGGGCGAACCAGTCGGAGATCGACAGGGTGTTCAGATCCGAGAAGCTTCCATCGTCAAAAACAAGCAGGAACTCGCATCCCTCGGCCAGCCCCTGGATTGAATGCGGGATTCCCGGAGGGAAGTACCACAGATCGCCCGGGCCGACATCGGCAATGAAGTTCCGGCCATTCTGGTCCACGGCGGTAATCCGGGCGCTGCCGAGCAGCATATAGGACCATTCCGCCTGCTGATGCCAGTGCAGCTCGCGTACTCCGCCCGGGGTCAGGCTCATGTTCACTCCTGCAAGTGTGGTGGCGATAGGCAGCTCTCTGACGGTAACCTCCCGGGACCAGCCGCCGAAGTTCAGCTGCATATGGGCGTCGGAGAATGAGAATTTCAGATTGGGGATCAGCCCGTTATCTGTAGAGGGCGGGACGAACATATCGGGATTCTCCCGGTCGCGCAGAATATCGCGGGGGCCGAGGTCGACATTGCCAGCACCGTCACTGCGGATAGGCTGGGGGATAACGGGCTTGCTTGAAGAACCGGGTTCGGCAGGGCTCATGGCTTAAGCTCCTTTCTGGATCGCACAGCACTCCAAGAAATATATGCGCCAGTATGCCACTTATGTGTTGTGAAGGGCTGAGCGAAATGTGATAATATTTGACTACCGGACAAATTTCCGTACGATAATCAGAGAGCAGGGTTTGAACTAATGACAATAGACGGACAAGAACGCTACCGCTTCAGTGAAGCGCCAATATGGGAACTGCAGCGCAGGTATTATGAGCAGCTGGGACTGCAGGCTTGGGCGAATGACCAGGTCCCGCAGTACATTACAAGCAATCCGATGATCGGAACAGCGTATGCGGAGATGATCTTCGGGTTTCTGCAGGACCGTGCAGAGAAGGGGCATACTACAGAACCGGTTATTATTCTGGAGCTTGGCGCAGGTGTCGGACGCCTGGCATTCCATGTCCTGCAGCAGCTGTGTGAGCTGATTCAGTATGCCGGAGTGCTGCTGCCCCCTTTCCGCTACGTCATGAGCGATTTGCCCTGGAAGAATATTGAGGGCTGGCAGAAGCATGAAGGGCTGAAGCCTTTTGTGGAGCAGGGGATTCTTGATTTCGCCCGCTTTGATGCGGTGCAGGATACAGAGCTGTCCCTGACGCAGAGCGGAATGGTGATTAAGCCCGGCGGACTGCAGCAGCCGCTGATGGTGATCGCCAACTACTTCTTCGATAGTATTCAGCAGGAGCTGCTCTATATTGATGAAGGCAAGATTTATGAATGTGAGGTTTCGTTAAAATATCCCGAGCAATCCGGCTCGATGAGCACGTCCGAAGTACTGCGGGATCTGGTGCCGGAATATCATTACAAGCGGGCCGAAGGCTATGAGGACCCTTCATACAAGTACCATGAAGTAATTTCATTCTATCTGGACAAGCTGGAGGATTCGCATATCCTGTTCCCGGCGGCTGCCATTTCCTGTATGGAGCGGCTCGGGGCGCTCTCCCAGGGGAGCTTCCTGCTGCTTACCGCAGACAAAGGCGACCACCGGCTGGAGAACTGGGAATTCGCCGAGCCGCCGAAGCTGATTCACCACGGCAGTATTTCACTCACGGCGAATTACCATGCGCTGGTGCATTATTTTGAACGGAAGGGCGCACAGTCCCAGTTCACGCAGCATCATTATAAGAATCTGAATGTCGGGTGCATTCTGATGCTTGAAGAGCCGATGCTCCATCCCCATACCCGTCTGGCCTACCGGCGGTTTGTAGAGCGGTTCGGACCGGATGATTTCTTCAGTCTGAAGGTGTGGATCGACAAAAATTACGATACGATCGGCATGCAGCAGATCCTGGCCTTCTGGCGGCTGGGCGGATATGATGCCGAGCTGTTCATCCAGAGTGCGGAGCGTATCTCCGCTCTGCTGCCGGATGCCAGTGATGATGAGCTGCTGGACCTGCAGCGCGGGATTGATCTGATGTGGAAAGGCTTCTATCCGATGCCGCAGAAATATGATCTGGCCCTGGACTGCGGTCTGCTGCTGTTCGAGATGGAGCAGTACGGGGAGTCCCGCCGCTTCCTGGAGCATTCACTGGCGACCAGTGACGAGGAGCCGGTAATTACTGTACTGTACTGCCTGGCTATTTGCAGCTATGAGCAGGAGGATGACGAAGCGGCGCTGGATTACACGCGCAGATCGCTTCTGATTGAGCCGGAGCATGAGGAAGCTTTGGAGCTCTTGGCGGCGCTGAGTCAGGGGTAAGGTTGTCCCGCAGACTGCTGCGCCTCCGGACACTGCTACACTTTACACGCTGCCTGTGATTTGTTATTCTGGATCAAATGATGAAACGCGATGACGAGAAGAGTACGTCTATTCATTCCCTCACAGAGAGCTCCGGGTGGTGCGAAGGAGCAGGGAAGGCTGGACCGAAACAAGCCTCTGAGCGGTGCACCGGAACCGGCTATGGCCGGGGATGGTACAACAGGAGCTCCTGTTACAGAGCTAGAGTATAAGCCCTGCCTTGCCGGCAGAGCAGTACTTGATGAGATTAATATGGCGACATATTAATAAACCTGGGGTGGTACCGCGAGAATCTCGTCCCCAAGACTACAGTCTTGGAGGTGAGGTTCTTTTTTGTTGTCCCGTAAGGGCAGGTATCACCAATATACAGGAGGAGATCAGAATGACTGACGTTAATGTGAATGAGAGTGAACCGGCCGTGCCGGAGAATTATATGGATAAGCTGATCAGAGAAGACGTGGAGGGCGGAGTCTACAGCAGGGAGATCTGCACAAGGTTTCCGCCGGAGCCCAATGGTTATCTGCATATCGGCAGCGCTTTTGCCATCCACACGAATGTTGAGATTGCACGTAAGAATGGCGGCAGATTCCATCTGCGCTTCGATGATACCAACCCGCTGAAAGAGGATATGGAGTATGTAAAAGCTATTACCGAGGACATGGAATGGCTGGGCTGCAGCCCGGGAGAGCATATCTATTACGGCTCCGATTATTCGGAGGAAATCTGCCGCAGCGCAGAGGAGCTGATTCTTAAGGGGAAAGCTTATGTCTGCGACCTGACTCCGGAGGAAGTGACGTCCTACAGGGGGACATTAACCGAACCTGGTAAGGACAGTCCGTACCGGGAGCGCTCGCCGGAAGAGAATTTGCGGCTGTTCCGGGAGATGCGTAATGGAGAATATCCTAACGGTGCTAAGGTGCTGCGGGCCAGAATCGACATGTCTTCGCCGAATATCAATCTGCGCGACCCGGTGCTCTACCGGATCATTCATGCGGAGCATTACCGCACGGGAAAAGCCTGGTGCATCTATCCGATGTATGATTTTGCCCATCCGATTCAGGATGCCATTGAAGGGGTGACGCATTCACTGTGCTCCATCGAGTTCAAGGATCACCGGCCGCTATATGAGTGGGTGCTTAAGGAGCTGAATATTCCTGAACCCCCTAAGCAAAGGGAATTCGGCCGGGTGAATCTGACGGGAGTGGTCACGAGCAAACGTTATCTCCGGGCGCTGGTTGCCGGGAAGTATGTGGACGGCTGGGATGATCCGCGTCTGCCAACGCTCCGTGGACTGCGCAGACGCGGATTCACTCCGGAGAGCATCAAGGCTTTTGTCCGGGAGATCGGGATGGCCCGCAATACGGCAATGGTTGATTTCTCGCTGCTGGAGCACTGCGTAAGACAGGATCTTAAGGCGAAGGCACCGGCCATCATGGCCGTGCTGAATCCGCTGAAGGTCGTGCTTACCAACTATGAAGCCGGGGCTTCTGAATTCCTTACCATTGAGTACAACAGTGAGAATCCCGCGCTCGGCACAAGGGACGTTCCGTTCTCCGGCACACTCTATATCGAGCGGGAGGACTTCATGGAGGTACCCTCCAAGGGCTTCCGCAGACTGACGCTTGGCGGTGAAGTAAGGCTGAAGGGCGGGTATTTCATCCGCTGCAACGAAGTGATTAAGAGTGCGGACACTGGTGAGATTGTCGAGCTGCGCTGTACTTATGATCCGGATACGAGAAGCGGGAGCGGTTTTGACGGGCGGAAGGTTAAAGGAACCATCCATTGGGTGTCCGCCGAGCATGCGGTCAAAAGTGATGTGTACCTGTATGAGAAGCTGCTTGTAGACAATGAAGGGCCGAAGGAGGAAGGGGAGACCTGGGAAGCGTACATCAACCCGGATTCTGCCACTTTGCTTAAGGATTGTCTGCTGGAGCCGCTTGCGGATAAACCACAGCCCGGGGATAAATTTCAATTCCTGCGCCACGGCTATTTCTGCGTCGACAGCAGGTTCAGCTCAGGGCACAGGCTGGTATTCAACCGGATCGTACCGCTGAAGGACACCTGGAAAGGGAAAGCAGAAAAATAAGCTTCAACACAGTTTCTCCACAAACGGCGGCTATACTAATGGCAGCACCTTGAATCCCGGAGGGAGGAAAAGCCATGAACTGGTCCTGGTTAATCACACTGATCTGTCCGCTGATGATGATCCTTATGATGTTCGGAATGCCCGGCATGCGCGGCAAACATGGAGGCCACTCGAGGAAGCAGGCGGATGTGGAGAAGCTGCAGCAGGAGCTGAATGAGCTGAAGCTGCAGAATGAACAGATGCGTGCAGATATCCGCAGTATTACCTCTTAAGCGGTATGGATCACACCGGAATGCCCGGCGGGCGAGAGTCAGGATGAATGTCCTGGGGCTCGCCTGTTTTTTGTTTTGGGGTTCCCGCAAAGTGCCTGAGTAATCGTCGAAGCTACGGCCCTACTTTGTGGGGTTATTTTATATTTTAACTGCTTAAATAACTCTGTGTTGTATTGGGTAATTACATATGGACCGGAGCATCACTTTGCTGCAGGTTTGCACATAATATAATTTGGAGCAGCCGGGCGGATGCCGTAGTTTAGAATCAACCCATTGCTCGTATGAAAAATCCAATGAAAATACATTTACATTTCTCAATTAGCGGATTATAATGAAAACAAATCAAATGTTGCATCAGGGAAACTTTCGTGTATATAGACAACTTTTTCCGGGCAAGAGGAGGGATAGAAATGATGGAGCAAAATACAGCAGTAGAATCATCCCCTATACTAAAAGGACATACTAATAAACACTCGGCACAATCAGTGCTGAATGGAGATGTCAAAGGACTGAAGAGACTCCTTCCTTTCCTGGGTCCGGCTTTTATCGCTTCTGTAGCGTACCTGGACCCCGGCAATTTCGCCACTAATATTACAGCAGGCTCGAAATACGGATATTTGTTATTATGGGTTATCTTTGCCTCGAATCTGATGGCTGTCCTTATACAATCCTTATCCGCCAAGCTTGGCATTGCCACCGGCAAGAATCTGCCGGAGGTCGCCCGGGAGAAATTCCCGAGAGGCGTGTCCATCTTCCTGTGGATACAGAGTGAACTGGTCATTATCGCTACCGATCTGGCGGAATTTATCGGGGCAGCCCTTGGACTATACTTACTGTTCGGTATACCAATGCTGCCGGCTGCGCTGATTACCGCTGTTGGATCTTTCGCTATTCTGGAGCTCCAGCGGCGCGGCTACCGTACCCTGGAGGCCGGAATTGCCGGGATGGTAATGATTGTTGTTCTGGCTTTTGCATTCCAGGTCATTATGGCGAAGCCCGATACGGGCAGTGTGGTTGCCGGAATGTTTACGCCAAGATTCGAGGGTGTGGACAGCATCCTGCTGGCTGCCGGGATTCTCGGCGCGACAGTTATGCCGCATGCGATTTATCTGCATTCCTCGCTGACCCAGAGCCGGGTCGTCGGGATCGATGAACGGGAGAAGAAACAGATTTTCCGGCTGGAATTCATCGATATTCTGATTGCGATGCTGATTGCCGGTGCCGTGAATATGGCCATGGTGGTTGTAGCTGCTGCGCTCTTTTTCAAGAATGGTCTGGTCGTTGAGGATTTGGATGTCGCCTTCGAGCAGTTCCGTAATCTGGCAGGACCGGTTACCGCCATCTCCTTCGGCCTCGGCCTCCTGATCGCAGGTCTGTCGAGCTCCTCGGTCGGTACAATGGCCGGTGATGTGGTCATGCAGGGCTTCATTAATAAAAAGATCAATCTCTACCTGCGGCGGGCGATTACCATCATCCCACCGCTGACCATCATCGCCTTCGGGATTAACGCGACAAGTGCACTGGTGATGAGCCAGGTCGTTCTCTCCTTCGGGATTGCCTTCGCCCTGATTCCGCTCGTGATCTTCACCAGCGACCGCTCGATAATGAAGGGGCTGGTGAACCACCGGATCACCACCATCCTCGGCTGGATTATCTCGGCTCTGGTAGTGTCACTGAATTTGTTCCTGATTGTGGAGATGTTTGTGTAAGCTCTATAAGGAATTGAATATTTTACGTTAGAATGAACAGAGCAGCGATTCTCCTTGACTGGAGGGTTGCTGCTTTGTTTTATGACTTGAGCGCTTGGATGGACACTGTGTTAACGGTGAAGCATCTTAATGCCTATTATGTTGTACGTATTACAACTTTGGCCCAGCAATATCAGCGTATTCGCAAGGATTGTTGTACGATATACAGCAATTTTCCCGGAAAATCGCTTGTAGCAGGAGAAATGCTGCTTTTTATACAACATTTTTGGATTTTGGCCGAGTTAGGGAGGGGAATGTTGTAATATATGCAGGATTATTGGGTTAGGTCTTTAAGATTGCAGAAGCTCCCCCTCTTAAACAGCAGAGCGGACGGAATGACCCGCGGAAAAGCGGAGCGGTCGCCTTTGTGTCCGGATTTTCACCGCTAAGGGGAATAAATAAAATCTGGATACAAGAGCGATTGGAACAACGTTCCGTTTGCGGAGCGTGCTCTAAAATGCCAACGTAAATCCTGCTCTAAAACAAATATAAAAAAGAGGCACCCAAGCCATTTTGGCTTTGAGGCACCTCTTGCTTTTTATTAAATCCTATTGCTTCACAATATCCTGCACAGCCTTATCCAGCTTCTCCAGCAGCTTATCACGGTCAAGCTGTCCGCCGAGATATTCCTGCATCGCAGCGCCGAAGCCCTGGGTTACGCCGTCAGGGAACATATCCCAGTTCCAGCCGAGGGCGGTAGCGGATTTCTCCTGCACGGCAACGGCAACCTGGCCGATGTCTGCCGCGTCAGCGGTGACGTTAGTTTCAGCCGGAATGAACTTGAATTCCTTGGTCAGATACTTCTGGCCGGTCTCCGAGCTTACGAGCCAGTTCAGGAAGGCTTTGGCTTCTTCCGGATGCTCGGATTTGCTGTTCACCACATAGTTGTTAGGTACGCCTACCAGGATGGTGCCTTCTTCGTCGCTGATCGGAAGCGGGAGGAGGCCCAGATTCAGGGCAGGATCGATTTTGTCGATATCGCCTTGCGTCCAGTTACCCTGCAGCATCATTGCAGCTTTGCCGGATGCGAACTCAGCAACCTGGGTAGCATAGTCGGTAGTCATCTTGTTATCCTGAGCGTTGTCGAAGATCACATCCACCAGATCCAGCCACTGCTCGAATACAGCGTTGCCTTTGATTGTCTGCGTGCCGGCTTTGACATCGTCGATGAACTGCTTCGGATCAGGCTGATGGGCTAGACCTACGTTCACAAGGTGAATTCCCATCGACCACCACTCATTCGTAGCTTCAAACGGTGTGATGCTGGCGGCTTTCAGCTTGGCTGCCGCATCTTTCAATTGCGGGAGGGTCTTAGGCTCTTCCGTAATGCCGGCTTTGGCGAACAGATCCTTGTTGTAGATCAGTCCATAGCCTTCTACGTTCATTGGCATACCATAGAGCTTGCCGTCCACGGTTGCCGGAGTTTTGGCGGTTGGGATCAGACTCTCCGCCCAAGGCTCATTGCTCAAATCAGTGGCGCGGTCCATATAAGGTACGAGGGCAGTATAACCGCCGTTATTGAAAATTTCAGGCTCAGAGCCGGAAGCAATCTCCGCTTTGAGCAGCGCGCCGTAATCTTCACCGCCGCCATGCGTTTCCACTTCGACCTTCACACCGGTTTCTTTCTCATATTCTTCGGCGAGTGCATTCAGCTGCTCGGCAATTTCAACCTTGAACTGGAACATTTTGATCGTAACATCCTTGGCAGGTGCCTTGGTTGCTTCCGGTGCTGTGGTTTCGGTTGACGTGTCAGGAGCATTGGTTGCGTTTCCATTGCCTGCGGAATTCGTATTGCCGCTATTCCCGCAACCTGCGATAATAAGTGTGCAAACGGTTGCGATAACGAACGCGAACTTTCTTTTCATAGAATAACCTCCCTGGTCTGTGGTTCCTGCAACTAGATCGTAATGCAAATGAGAGTGGACTTACACTTAATATTTTGCCGGGAAAAGTGGATATTGTTGCAAGGGATCTCGCGATCATCCCTTAATGGAGCCTGTGGTTACACCTTCGACAATATAACGCTGCAGGGACAGGAAGAATATGAGGATAGGCGTAATCGCCATCACGAGACCCGCAAGGGCCAGATCCCACTTCTTGGTGTACTGCCCGAAGAACTTGGTCACGGCGACCGGCAGGGTCGTCAGATCCTTATTTCCCCCGATGACGAGCACCGGCAGCAGATAGTCATTCCAGATCCACAGTGTGTTAAGGATAATGACCGTTACAATAATCGGCATGAGCAGCGGGAACACAATTTTGAAGAATACGCCATACGGATTGGAGCCATCCACCCGCGCCGCTTCCTCCAGCTCAAAAGGCACTGTCTTAATGAACCCGTGGAACAGAAATACGGACAGCGGCATTCCGAAGCCGAGATAGCAGGCCACGATTCCGTATAATTCCCCGCGAAGCTCCAGAATACTGGTCACACGGACTAATTGCAACATCAGCGACTGGAACGGAATGATCATCGCCGAGACCAGCAGCAGGAAGACGAAGGAATTGAAGCGCGTCGGCTTCCGTACAATCTGATAAGCGGCCATCGAGCTGAACAGGACGATGAAGATTACGCTTAAGACAGTGATTTGCAGGGAACTGAAGAAGGCTTGCGGGAAGTCAATGGCATCCCAGACCTTGGAGTAATTATCCCAGTGGAACACCTGCGGCCAGGAAGCGGCGTCGATCAGGATGTCCTTCAGCCCCTTAACAGAATTGCTCAGTACCAGGTAGAAGGGGGATAGGAAAATAATGGCCAGAAGTATGGCGGCGATCTCCAGAATGAAGTTTCTGGGCCGGTATCTGCTGCTGTTCATTAGGCCGACACCTCTTTTCTTTTGGTAAGCCAGACCTGAGTGACCGTGATCAGTGAAACGGCGGCGAAGAAGAGCAGCGCTTTGGCCGTACCGAGGCCGTACCGGTTGTTGATCAGTGCTTCCGCATAAATGTTATAGGCCAGCGACTGGGTCGAGGTGCCCGGTCCGCCTTTGGTCAGCGACAGGTTGAGGTCGAACATTTTGAATGCGTTAGAGGTTGTCAGGAACAGGCAGATGGTGATCGCCGGCATAATCAGAGGTACATAGACACTCTTGAACAGCTGCGGGGCACGGGCGCCGTCAATTTTGGCCGCTTCGACCAGATCCTTAGGGATACCAGCCAGCGCCGCAATATAAATGACCATCATATACCCGGCAGTCTGCCAGACGAACACAATGACCAGACCCCAGAATCCTGTGCTGGGCGTACCCAGCCAAGGCAGCTGGAAGAAGGAAATCCCGGTAAGCTCGCCGATCGTGGCGAAGCCTTTGGTGAAGATGAACTGCCAGATGTAGCCGAGCAGAATGCCGCCGATTACATTGGGCATGAAAAAGATGGTGCGGAGCAGCTTCTTCGTCTTCAGCGTCGTCATCAGAATGAAGGCAAGCAGCAGCGCCAGTACGTTGGCGGCCACTACGGAAATTACGGTGAAGCGGAGCGTAAAGAGCAGAGACTCCCAGAACTTATCGTCGTTCGTAAAAATCCGTCTCCAGTTGGCCGCGCCGGTCCAGACCGCTTTGTCCAGATCGAGCCCGTTCCAGTCGGTGGAAGAGTAGTAGAAGCCGAGGAAGAATGGGGTGACCACAATGGTCAGGAAAAAGAGCAGACAGGGGCCGAGAAATACGATTTGCTGTCCCCAGCCTCGTTGCAAGCGCAGAGCTTTTCTCATATGGAATCTCCTTTGTATAATATTTCTACGTGTTCACAGCTTCATTATAGAAAGCCCGGGCCATCGCCAACACTCAATTTGATGATGAGAAAAGTGGATTATATTGCAGCCGGGTTGCTTCCGGAGCGAGTTCTGCTGCAAGGTTATATCAGAGAAGCGGTTCTTCCGCAAAACGTTCAGGAGGTTCGCCCATGTTCAGAAACAGTATCCGGACGCGGCTGATGGCCCTAGTGCTGCTGGCGTCAGTGATTCCGTCAGGCATATCCGTTACCTTCTCCTATCTCTATACCAAACAGTCGGTTACGGAGCAGTCCGTGAAGCAGAATACGAAGCTGCTGACGCTGGGGGAAGCGAATCTCAGCAGTTATTTCAGCGGCATGAATCAGCAGGCCATGTCGCTGTACAGCGGAATTAATGTTCCGAGCTCCTTCTACACCACGCTGCTTACCGCCAAAAGCAATGAGCAGGCGCCAGAAGGTACGGTTCTGCCGGATACCCGTGCGGTGATCTCCACCCAGCTATACAATTTGTTCCTCTCGGACCGCAATACCTTCCAGATCCATCTCTACGTCAGAGCGGCCCGGCAGTCCAATCTGCTGCTGGGCGGATTGTTCCGCCGGGAAGAGAATGCGGATTACGCGGAGGCAGAGCATCCTGAAGGGACATACCGGCCGTATATTGAGGTGACACATATGGATCATCAATACGGCGTAAAGTCCGGCTTCCCCAATCTGAAGCCGGGGAGCGTTCCGGTCTTCACTGCACATTTCCCCCTCTACCGTACGCCCAGCGACAGTGTACTGGCCGATCTGTCCATTGATTACACCCTGGAGGAGCTGGAGGGAATCGTCAAATCGATGTACAACTCGGACACGGAGCGTCTGTATGTGCTGAATGAGCAGGGGCAGGCCTTGTTCGCTTCCGATCCGGACTGGGTCGGCAAACAGGTGGAGACCGGATGGAGCCGTCTTCCCGAAGATAGTGACAGCGGGCATTTCACCTGGAAAAAGGACG
This sequence comes from Paenibacillus sp. FSL H8-0259, assembly GCF_037963255.1. NCBI lineage: Bacteria > Bacillati > Bacillota > Bacilli > Caryophanales > Paenibacillaceae > Paenibacillus > Paenibacillus sp. FSL H8-0259. The sequence goes on along the minus strand of NZ_CP150147.1, from coordinate 7,379,578 downwards.
GCTTCCAGGGCATTGTCATGTACAAGCATATCAAGGACCCGCTCTTCAGCGGCAGCATCATCAAGCTGGTGCCTTATGAGGATCTGTATGGTGATGCGAGGGTTATCACCCGGTTCAATATGGGGATCGGGCTGCTGTTTCTCCTGATCGGGGGAATCAGCGCGGTGCTCATCTCCATCGGCTTTACCCGGCCGATCAAGAAGCTGATCAACTTCACCCAGAAGGTGCAGATCGGCCAGCTGGATGCGCATATGGACGCCGAACGCGAGGATGAATTCGGCCTGCTGACCCGCAAAATCACCGGCATGACCCGGACCATCAATGACCTGATCGTCAAGGAATACCGCCTGGAGCTGGCGAACAAGACGAATCAGCTGAAGGCGCTGCAGGCCCAGGTCAATCCGCATTTTCTTTACAATGCCCTGCAGTCCATCGCCAGCTTATCCTTGCGCTATAATGCGCCGAAGGTGTATGATCTCATCTATTCCCTGGGCAGTATGATGCGCTACTCCATGAACACGGAACGGACGCAGGTGCCGCTGCGCGATGAAATGGAGCATGTGCAGAATTATGTGATTCTGCAGACCGAGCGGTTCGGCGAAGAGAATCTGCGCCTGGAGATTCATGCGGCGGAAGCAGCGCTGGAGACGGTCCTGCCCAAGATGATTCTCCAGCCGATCGTGGAGAATATCTTCAAGCACGGCTTCGCGGACGGAATCCGCGAAGCCGTCATCCGGATAGACTGCACGCTGGAGGGGCAGTCGCGGCTGGTTCTTGCCGTCAAGGATAACGGCAAGGGCATTAGCCCGGAACGGCTGGAGGAGATTACAGCCGGACTTAGAAGCAGCGGCCGGCCTGAGAACGAAGAAATCGGCCTGTATAATGTGCTGGCCCGCCTGCGGCTGCAGTTCGGCAGCGGGGCGGAGATGCAGCTGCATAATGAAGAGGGCCAAGGGGTTACGGTTACCCTGATTATTCCGCTGGAGGGGCCAGACGAATAATGCCACCCTCCCGGAGAGACAGTTACAGTATGAATGTTTAACGCAATGAATTATGGATGATAGAGTGATGAATGAAGAAGGGTGCAGACATAACCTAAAGGAGCGGCTATACATGAAGGTGCTGATTGTAGATGATGAGAAGCATGTACGGGAGGCGATCCGTTATTTTGTTCCGTGGGACAAATATAATATCTCCGATATATATGAGGCTACCAACGGTCAGGAAGCGACCCTGATTATGCAGGAGCATCAGCCGGCGATCGTGTTCACGGATATGCGGATGCCGCTGATGGACGGAGCGGAGCTGCTGGAATGGCTGCATAAGCATTATCCGAATACGAAGACCATTGTCATCAGCGGGTATCAGGATTTCAATTACGTGAAGCCGGCGATTGTCTACGGCGGGACCGATTATCTGCTGAAGCCGCTGAACAGCAAGCAGCTGATTGCCTCGGCGGAGCATGCCTTTAAGCTGTGGATGGAGGAGGAGGCGGTGCGGAAGCAGTCGCAGCTCCAGAACATGCAGCTGAACGTACTGCGTCCGCTCTACTGGGACAAGGTGCTGTCCGATCTGGTCTACGGGCATGCCTCCTTTCAGGAGCTGAAGCTGGCGCTCTGCGAAGAGCTGGGGATGCCGATTGGAGCAGCCTCCTGCAGAGTGGCTGTCATCTCGATGCAAGGTGCAGACTGCCGTCTGCTGCAGAGATTTCATGGCGATGTGGCGCTGACGGCTTTTGTGCTGGCCAACGTCTGCAATGAAGTTATGGCACCGGACTACAGCGGTTATGCCTTCCGCAGCTGGCAGAGCGGTGGAGAGCTTGTGATTCTGCTGTGGAATGCTGTTCAACAGGCGGAGACGGTACTGAACGGAGTGAATGAATCGATCCGCCAGGCGTATGGCGTTCAGGTGGATATCGGGCTCAGCCTGCTGAACCCGTTGCCGGAGGGGCTGCAGCCTGCTTTTGCCCAGGCACGCCAAGGGCTGGAGGAACGGAATCTCCTTCAGCGTGACGGACGGATACACCTCTGCAGAGCGGCTGGGGATGAGAGTAGGCCTAAAGAAGACTACGCTCCGGATATGCAGCTGGACAAGCTTAGAATCGCGGTATTGTCGGGCGATCTGGAAAGGATGCAGCGGGTTGTGGAGGAGTGGGCGCGGGAGCTTACCGGGTTGCCGCTGCTTACGGAGAGCAGCTTTCTCCACCAGCAGGAGGAGATACGTGCGGTTCTGACACGCTGGCGGCCGGAGGAGGAGATCAGCCTGGAGCTTTGTTATGACTCACAGGGGCTGTTCTCGGTGGAGAACTGGGAGAGTCAGCTTAAATCTCTGCTGCAGCACCTCTCCAAAGGTATCGCTCAGGCTCCGGATAGCAGACTCGTGCTGGAAATCAGGGAATACCTGAACCAGAACTATGCACAGGAGATGACGCTGCAGCATATTGCGGAACGCTTTTTCATCAGCAGGGAGAATGTCTCCCGCAAATTCAAGCAGATCACCGGGGAGAATCTGTCGGATTATTTAACGAGTCTCAGAGTGGATAAGGCGAAGACTCTGCTGCAGAATACGAATTTGCGGCTGTCGCAGATCGCGGAGCTGGTAGGGTATGAAGACGAGAAATATTTCAGCCGTGTCTTCAAGAAATCCACTGGAGTAACCCCGCGGGAGTACCGTAAGCAGGAAGAGGAAGATTAAGAACGGCCTAACTTCCCTTTCAACATTTTCCAGCGATAAACCGATAATAGCTATATGGGCAATTTATATAATGTTTCGGTTATCTGGGAGGGCTGGAAGGTATGGACAACTATCTGGGAAGAACGATTAAGAATGATCTGATCAATGCATACGGAGTTACAGTTATTCCTGCCAAGAGCAAATTGAATGCAGAACATCTCGAACTCATCCGCAAACAAAGAATTGATGTGCTTGATATCATTTTTGTGGATGAACAGCAGGCTCCCTCTTATCGTCAAATGGCAAATAGTGTAGTAGATAGCTCCAAGGAAATGTTTGAATCTTACAGAATATCGCGGAAAATTCCCCTGGCGGATATCAGGAAGGATGTCGTTCCGGTAATACAGGAGATCTCGCGCAATCCGGATATTTTTGCTTTGTTCAGTTCAGTCCAGGGCAGAGATGATTATACATACCAGCACAACGTTGGAGTCGGTGTACTGTCCACCCTAATCGGCAGATGGTTACATATGAGTGAAGCCGAGCTGTCCGTGCTGTCCCTGGCGGCAACCCTGCATGATATCGGCAAGCTGAAGATTCCCAATGAGATTCTGAACAAGCCCGGCAAGCTGACGGACGAAGAGTTCAACCTGGTGAAGAAACACACAATATACGGCTATGAGATGCTGAAGGAAACCACCGGGGCCAATTCGCGCATTACACTGGCGGCACTGCAGCATCATGAGAGGAACGACGGCAAGGGATATCCGCTGGGACTTAAGGATGAACAGATTGATTCCTATAGCAAAATTATAGCGGTTGCCGATATTTTTCATGCCATGTCCAGCAAACGCCCCTACCATGAGGCTATGCCTTTCCATGTGATTGTCGATCAGATGAGAAGAGGCAGCTTTGGCGCGCTGGACCCGCATATTGTTTCGGTTTTTCTGGAGAACATTGTGAAGCGGACTGTTGGCCGTGAGGTGGTCTTAACCGATGGCCGGGTCGGCGAGATCGTCTATCTGAATCCGCATGATATCGAAACACCGCTTATCCGCATTAACGATGAATATATTGACCTCAGCAAAATAAAAGAACTCAATATCCGGGAAATCACCATATAATTTCAGATGACTTCCTTTCAGTTTTTATAATAATCAGCCAGCCCCTCGGCGATAGCCTGTGCAGCCTTCCGCTGATAAGCGGCCTTGCGGACAATCGACTCGTCGTAAGGATTGCTGAGGAACCCAAGCTCTATAAGGGCTGCGGGAAGCGGATTTTCCCTTAGAATATGATAATTGCCGAAGGAGAGGCCGTTGCTACGGAGGCCGATTCCTGCGCCAAGCCGGGTTTCAATCGCCCGGGCCAGCCGGAGATCATTCTGCTCCGAGTAGAAGAAAGTCAGCGTGCCGGAGACATTCTTCGGAGAGGAATTATAATGGATGCTGACAAAAGCATCCGCGCCGAGCTGCGTCCCGATCTGCACCCGCCGCGAGAGCGCCGGCTTCTGGTCTCCACGAGTACGGGTCAGCTCTACCCGGGCCCCCTTGGCGGTCAGGTAATCCCGGAGATATAGAGAGGTCTGCAGGGTAAGATCCTTCTCCATCGTGTCATAGGTTGTGCCGAGCATACCCGGGTCACTGCCCCCATGACCGGGATCGACGACAATCAGCTTGCCGCGGATGCTGCCGGATTTCCTTATTACACTGGTGTTCTGGGCGTTTGAACTGGCAGTGCTTAAGTTCGGGACGCTTCCCCCGGCAAGGTACTGGGTGGATACCCAGCCGGTAGTTCCTCCGGCTGTACGGATTCTTGACCATCCGTCCTGGCGGAGCAGAATCGTAACGGCATTCCCGGACTGCAAAGAACCCACTACCTCATAACTGGTTCCCGGTCCTCCCCGGATACGCAGGGAAGAGGCGGTGACAACAGCTGTTCCGCTGGAGGCAGAGGAGGTCTTAACGGATGTGCTGGCGGATGAGGCGGATGAGGTTCCCGCGGAGGCAGCTCCGCTGGTCCGCTTCAGATAATACCCGGCGACCCATCCGGATACAGATCCGGCCCGTACTTTGAGCCAGCCATGCTGCTCCTCTGTGACAGTAACTACGGCTCCACCAGCCAGAGAGCCGGTGATGGCTGCGCTTGCAGCAGGCTCACTGCGCACATTCAGGGAGTTCGCGTATACTTTGGCTGTATAGGTATCTGCAGCATGGGCAGCAGAAGACGGCAGCGCATATGAAGTCAACAGACAGGCTGCCAGTACGGCGGTATGTAATATTCTTTTCATATAAAGCCTCTTTTCCCGGATAGATAAATTTCTATTACCCGTTTCATCGGCCGGAGAACAACGATTTATTAAAATTGAGGATAATTGTGATTCAATTCTACATATAACAACGACAATTCACACTAAGATGTCTTGCTGTTTAATATACCTGGCGGCCCTATTCCTAAGGGGGAAATGTCTGTATAATTATTACATATTGGGGAAACAGATAAAGGAGTGCCGCCGTGATCAGACCTAGATTATTCATTGGATCCTCCAGAGAATCCATCCGCTACGCCAGGGCCATCCACGAGCAGCTGAAGCGGACCGCAGAAGTTCATCCTTGGTATGCAGCTGCTTTCCGGCCGAATGAATATACGATGGAGGCACTGGAGCGGAATCTGGATATCAGTGACTTTGCCGTATTCGTGTTCTCGCCTGATGATGTAGCCCGGATCAGGGGTAAATATTATTATGTAACCCGGGATAATACCCAGTTTGAAATGGGTTTGTTCTGGTCCAGATTACGGCGCGGCCGGGTCTTCTGCCTGCTGCCGGATCAGGTACCCTCCCGCAGCGATCTGATTCCGGGGGAGAATGTGGAAGAGTACCACCTGCTGTCTGATCTGTCCGGGCTGACGCCGCTGGAATACGAGTGGCAGCATGAGAATGCTACAGCTGCGGTGGATGTCAGCTGCGGCAAAATCATCGACAGCATTCAGGGACAGGGCATGTACCATGATCCGGCTGTTGAGCTGCAGCAGCTTAGAGCAGAGCTTAGGCGAAAAGAAAGTATCCTTCACTTCTTTTGGCAATATAATAATAATGTGACGCCTCCCCAGCCGGGTGAGAACTATCAGGCGCTCAGCGAAGCCGTCCGTAATTCATTCATACCTCCGGAGGATTGCCGGGTGATCGGAGCCGCCATGTGGCGGGCCGAAGAGGGGGAAGGCCTGAAACAGGTGGGCGGCAATGTAGGCCGCGGGCATGTCTATCCGTTCTCGACCTCTGAAGACGGAGGCGGAAAACCGGGTGTGCTGGATGCTTTTTTGGCTAAGGAATGGACTTTCTTACAGCGTACGGAAGTTGCGGAGGTATATATCCTATGCTATCCTTTAGGGGAGAACCACGTGATTTCTGTACATTTCTCCGGAAGCGGGGGATTATCGGCAGAGGATCTTACAGCAGTGGTTGCCTATAACCGTGATTTGTTCCGTACCGTCAATCATCTAGTGGAAGGGGACTGACAGGATGAAGAATATGAAGAATGCAGTTAGTGTTTCTAGTAGCGTCCGCCGGTCTGCGGGCGGTAACGGTAACAGTGCGGGAGGCAAAGGCCGTTCCAGACGCAAGTCCGGCACCAAGCTCTCTCCATCCGCGCTTAATGTATATTTAGCGCCTTCTCTGGAGGGCGGAGACGACGAGTACAAGAAGCTGGTCAGCGGTAAAGTGGATAATAACAAGCCATCATTCGCATAACGCATACTGGATACAGTATAACGAATATTGAATATTGAATACTGAATACTGAATACTGAATACTGAATACTGAATACTGAATACTGAATACTGAATACTGCTTACATCGAGCATTGAGCAGGTCTCCGGCATGGCCGGGGGCCTTTTTTGTTCTTTAATTGTTCTTTAAGGGATTATGAGATTCGTCTATGTAGATAAGGAGCGTAATGTATGGATAAGTTTCCTTGGAGTTCGGGGCAGAAACGTCTGCCGGACGCAATAGTTCTTATAGCAGGAATCCCTCTGCCCGGCCGGACGCGGGTGGTGTGGGGGAATCAAAGGGATAAATCCCACTAATCCGGCCGAAAGTGGACGGTATGAGAAAATTAAAGGGATAAATCCCATTAAATCCGCCGAAAGTGGACGGTATGAGAAAATTAAAGGGATAAATCCCACTAATTCGGCCGAACGTGGGCGGTATGGGGAAATTAAAGGGATAAATCCCACTAATTCGGCTGAAAGTAGGCGATATGAGGAGATTAAAGGGATGAATCCCACTAAATCGGCTGAAAGTGGGCGGTATGAGGGAATTAAAGGGATAAATCCCGCTAATTAGGCTGAAAGTAGGCGATATGAGGAAATTAAAGGGATAAATCCCACTAAATCGGCCGAAAGTGGGCGGTATAAGAAAATTAAAGGGATAAATCCCTTTGATCACGTCGGCTACGGGGCAAATGAGGAAATGAAGGGCATTAGTGCCCCTGAATTCACCGGGTACGGGCCAAAATGAGGAAATGAGGGGCATTAGTGCCCCTGAATTCACCGGCTACGGGCAAAACGAGGAAATGAGGGGCATTAGTGCCCCTGAATTCACCGGGTACGGGCCAAACGAGGAAATGAGGGGCATTAGTGCCCCTGAATTCACCGGGTGCGGGCCAAATGAGGAAATGAGTGCCCTTGATCCCGCCGACTACGGGCAAACGAGGAAATTAGGAGCACAAGCGCCCTTAATTCCGCTGGATGTGGGGCAATTTTACCGATGCTATTCCAGAAGTAGTTTGTTCTTTTACCCACCCTCCTGATGCACTCCTGTATATTTAGCATCCACTGGCTGCCGGGTCTTCCGCAGATGCTGGAACCATGCGCCTCCGATCAGAGCAGCCCCGGCAGCAGTAATCCCGCCAATCAGTCCGAACACCGGGACAGGAGATTCTACCCCGTACAGCCCCAGCAGACCCGCCCCAAGCATAGGGCCGAAAGTGGTTCCGATCTTAACAAACTCCGAGCAGCCGAAATAGAGCCCCTTATTACTCTCCGGGGACAGCTCATCCACCAAGGCATCGAACCGCGCACCAATCAGCAGCTCCCCCAGACTGAACACTGTAATGAACAGCAGCGGCATCGACGGGGAGACGGGCAGCACAAAGAACAGAAAGCTTGCGGCAATCAGCAGATTGCTGGTGAGTACCACGTGGAAAGGATTCCACTTCGAGATCCAGCGCAGTACGGCAAATTGCGCAGCCAGAATAACAACCGCATTGAGCGACAGGATCACCGAATACATCCGGGCACCGTCGGCCAAGGCAGATGTGGAGTTTAAATATTGGGATACGGTTCCGTTCAGCTGGGAATACCCGAAGAAGGAGAAGCTCATTCCGGCCAGCAGGAGGAGGAATACATAGTCCTTGCGGATTGCACCACGATTCTTGAGGCTGCCGATACTCCGGGCTGCAACAGAAGCGTGGATGCGGCCCCCGTGCCGGAAGAAGAATTGCGTGGAGACGCCATACAGAATATAAAGCACGCCCAGAATAACATAAGGAAAGAGCGTCAGCTTCATATTGAACATCAGGCTTAACAGCGGGCCGAGAAAACAGCCCAGATTAATCGCCGTATACCGCAGATTGAAGACGAGCAGCCGGTTCTCCGGGAGCGTTTCGGTGGACAGCACTTTTTTGCTGGCAGGCTCGAAGATGGAGTAGCATAATCCGTTAAGGCCGTTAAGCAGCAGGAAGGCCGGGAAGCTGTCCGCATAATAGAACAGAATGAATAGGCTTCCCCAGACTATGGGGACAACGGCGATGATTTTGTGCAGAGGCAGCCGGTCCGCAAGCGCCCCTCCGAAGCCGCTGAAGAGTACATTCACCAGCGGATTGATACTGAGAACACAGCCGGCCAGGAAGATGGAGAGATGTTTTTGACTCGTCAGAAAGATAGCCAGATAAGGGACGCTCATAAATAGTGCAGTTCTCGTGAAAAAAGTTCCGGCCAGAATGTTCCATACTCTACTGTTTAGTTTCCGTGACAAATGAAAGCCCATGATAATCCTTCCCCTGCTTTTTATATTTTGATTTGTGCCGAGTGTAGCATACAATGAAAATCAGACCGGGAAATTGTGCTGTATACTCACACGGCAGAGCGGAGGAGTGAAATCATGTTTCTGGGCTCTACAATTAGGCAAATCCGTTCCTCCAAAGGAATAAGCCAGTCGATTCTGGCGGATGGGATTATGAGCCGATCCAACTTGTCACGCTTCGAGGGCGGTAAATATTATCCCGGGTATGACAAGCTGATCCTCTTGCTGGACAAGCTGGAAATGTCCCTTGAGGAGCTGCTGTTCCTGCAGAATGGCTATGCACAGCCGGAGAAACGTACGCTTCACCTAAGTCTGGTGGAGGCGGCGAACCGTTATGAATTCGACAAAGTAAGAACGATCAGCTATGAATGCCGTTTCTTGTACGGGGCGACGCGCACGGAGGTTTATTATCATTTGTATCTGCTGGGCCAGGGTTTTCTGATTCAGTATCAGCGGGAGGATGAGATCAGGCAGTTAAGCGAATTAGCCGGGGAGATCAAGCCTTATCTGATGGGTGCGGACATATGGTATCTGTATGAGTTCAAGCTGCTGAATAATTTCCTGTTTACGCTAAGCAGCGGCGACGCGATCTTTTTTGGACTAAGGGCTGTGGATGAATTTGATAAATACCATGACTTTGCCGAGAGCCGGACCATCCAGCAGCATCTGATGCAGAACATCGCGAAAATTTGCCTGAAAGAGCATAATTACAAGCAAAGCCTGTTCTTCCTTAAAAAAGCGCTGCCCTTAGCGGATAAGACGAACTTGCTGTACGATAAAATTGTCACATTGGTGTACCATGAGCTCACGCTGCTCTGTCTGAAGCATAAAGAAGATACGCAGCAGTTATTGGGTTACCTGGATATTCTCCGGCAGCTTGAGTTCAATGACAGTTATGACGCGCTGCAGCAGGTGTGCCGGATACATCTGCCGGATATATTCTGATACATATACTATTGAATTTCCGCAAAAAAAGGTTGCCGCCCTATCACCGGGCGGCAACCTTTTTGGTTCTGCTTATTATTGGGGGGAAGAGATGCCGCTGCGCTTCTTGGCGAGCTCGCGCCGCACAACCGGAGCTACTTCTGTTGCCAGCAGCTCAATGGCTTCTGCCACCTTGGCATAGGGGAGGCCGCCGATATCCAACTGGGTCATGAAGCGGTGATGGCCGAACAGCTCATGCTGATAGAGGATCTTCTCAATAATCTGCTGCGGGCTGCCCACGGCCAAAGTATTGTCCGGAGAGGTGAACCGGCCGAATTCATTGCGCGAGACGCGGTATTGCTGGCCGGGCTTCGGGCTGATCGCATTGCGGTAGCTGTAGTAATAAGGATAATACTCATCCAGCGCCTGCTGAGAGGTTCTGGCGATATAGCCGTGACTTGTGATGGCGATCTTCAAGTCTTCCGGCCTGTGCCCTGCTGCGGCGCCGGAACGGCGGTAGGTGTCGGCCAGATTCTGGAAAGGCTCCGGACTGCCGCTTAGAATGGCGATAGCCATACCTACACCCAGCGCCCCGGCCTTCTGGGCACTTTCGGCCGAACCGCCGATGCCGACCCAGAGCGGAAGCTTCTGCTGCAGCGGACGCGGGGCAATCTCGGCGTTATGCAGCGGGGAGCGGAACTTGCCTTCCCAGTTCATGACCTCATGCTGGTTCAGCGTGAGCAGCAGGTCGAGATTCTCGCTGAACAGCTGTTTGTAATCCTCCAGCTCATAGCCGAACAGCGGGAAGGATTCCAGGAAAGCGCCGCGTCCGGCGATAATCTCTGCCCGGCCGTCCGACAGCAGATCCAGTGTAGCGAAATCCTCGAAGACACGAACCGGATCAATCGTGCTCAGTACGGTGGTTGCGCTGGTAAGCTTAATCCGCTCTGTAACTTGGGCAATAGCTGCCAGCACAACCGGCACTGAGGAGATGACGAAATCCAGCCGGTGATGTTCACCCACGCCGAATACATCCAGCCCCGCTTCATCGGCAAGCTTCGCGGCGGCAATCACTTCATGGAGCCGCTGGCGGGGGCTAATCCGCTGCCCCGTTTCGCAATCGGTTACGATATCCCCGAGTGTATAAATACCGAACTCGAACTCCGGTTCAGCCGCTTGCTTGGCTTGATCATTCCCTAGATTGTTCATTGGTACAGACCCCTTATTATCCAGAATATTTATTAGGTTTAAAGCTTAAGCTTGTCCGTTACAGCAAGGATATACTCTACTATACCATAACGACTTACAAAATGTAAGTATATGAGTGTAAGTTTGTGATATGAGGAGATGGAGATGAGCAGATGAACAAATGAGCAGATGAGCAGCAGCAGGCATTACCAAAAGCGTAATACTGTTTTTTGCGTATACACTTGATGGGATACAGAGTGCTTTCAGAAAGTCTATATCGAAAATAATTAATCCGGGCGGAATTTGTGTATTTTCATTGACAGATTTACAGATAGGTGATATTTTAAATTTACAAATTCCAATTGATTTACTTTGGATTAAAATTAGCCGACTGTACAGACAGAGGTGCCGCGCGTTTTCTATCGCGAGGTTCCTCTGTTTTTTTGTATTACAATAGTACATTTATATTTCAGCCAGAAGGAGGAGCAGATATGGGAGAAGCTTTATTGTCCATCACACAGCTGAATAAGCGCTTTGATACCGCCGGAGGACATGTGCAGGCATTGCAGGATGTGGAGCTGCATGTAGAGGAAGGGGAATTCATCACGGTGATTGGTCCCAGCGGCTGCGGCAAAAGCACTCTGCTGCGCATCGTTGCCGGTCTGGATACCGGCTATACCGGCAACGTTACGCTGGAAGGTGCAGAGATAGGCGGGCCGGGGATCGATAAGGGGTTTATTTTTCAGGAGCACCGCTTGTTCCCGTGGCTTACGGTAGAGAAGAACATTGCCTCCGATCTGCCGCTGGGCAGGCCGGATATCCGGAAGCGGGTGGATGAGCTGATTGATCTGGTGAAGCTGGGCGGCTTCGAGAAGTCCTATCCCCGGGAGCTGTCGGGCGGGATGGCCCAGCGTGTGGCAATTGCCCGTGCGCTGCTGAGGAACCCGAAGATTCTGCTGCTGGATGAACCCTTTGGTGCGCTGGATGCCTTCACCCGGGCGCATATGCAGACGGTGCTGCTCGATATTTGGCGGCGGAACCGGACTACGATGATTTTTGTAACCCATGATATTGATGAAGCAGTATTCCTCGGCAACCGGGTCGTTATTCTGGAACCCCGTCCGGGTAAAATCCGCAAGATCGTACCTGTCGACCTCCCCTATCCGCGTAAAAAAACAACAACCTCCTTTCAAGAGCTGCGCCTGAAGGTATTGAACTACTTTGAGAAGGTCGATGAGCTTGAGCTGAAGGACGGGGCGGGTATATAAGTGACTCCTGATTCGTTGTTCGTGGATCGTTGTTGTCAGAATGGATACTCCTCAGTAGACACGGTATACACATATTGTTGTACGTAATACAACTTTGATCAACGATACCAGGCGAGCTCGAAGGGATTGTTGTACAAAATACAAGAATTATCCCGCTAAGAGGCTTGGAGAGGAAGAATTGATGCCTTTTGTACAACAATTTTGAGTTATGAACGATATGATGAGGGAAATGTTGTATTTTGTGCAGGAAGACGGTGCAGGAAGGTTGTATTGTGAAAAAGAGTGAACAAGTGCGGATCTATATCCGACTTAATCAATGTGAATATACTAATTAATTCAGAGGGAGGGACAGCCATGGCTGAACGGGCTGTAGCGGCAGGGAATGCCGGAAGAACAGGAAGGCCTGACGGCCCCGGAAAGGCGGCGATTGCCGGTCTGGGATTGCTGCTTCCGGCAGGTGTATTAATCCTGTGGCAGATTTTGAGCCATTACGGAATGATCTCGGAGATGCTGTTCCCGGCGCCTTCTACGATTGTCCAGTCATTCATTACCCTGGCATCTACCGGGGATTTATGGAGCAACCTCAGAATCAGTGTCGTGCGGGCATTGTCAGGATTTCTGCTTGGCGGCGGGCTGGGTCTACTCTTTGGCATTCTGGTCGGATTATTCCGCAGATCGGAGAAGCTGCTGGACCCCTCGCTGCAAATGATCCGGATGATCCCGAGCCTTGCGGTAGTGCCGCTGTTCATTCTCTGGTTCGGCATCGGGGAGGAATCCAAGGTGCTGCTGATTGCCAAGGGAGCGTTTTTCCCGATCTATATTAATACCTTTATGGGCATACGGGGAACGGATAATAAGCTGTTCGAAGTAGCCCGGGTGCTTGGCTTCAGCAGAGGGAAGCAGATTCTGCGGCTGGTGCTCCCGGCAGCAGTGCCGAATATCATGCTCGGTGTGCGCTTGTCGCTGGGTCTCTCATGGCTGGGGCTGGTGGTGGCGGAGCTCATTGCTTCCACCTCGGGGATCGGCTATATGATGTCGGATGCCCGCCAGTTTGCTGATACGCCTGTAGTGTTTGTCGGGATAATTGTATTCGCCGCTGCCGGGCTGCTGAGTGACACCATTGTCCGCCTGATCGAGCAGCGGCTGCTGCGGTGGCGGGACAGCTATCAAGGATAGGAGGGAAGAACCGCATGAGTGAAGGGATAGAAGCAATAATCAAGACTGCCAAGGGGGTAAGGGAAGCCCGTGATTATAGCGGAACCGCTCCAATTACTACGCATAACAACAAGAGAAGATTAATGGTTGCATCCTGGAAAACTCTTTTGTCCGACTGGGGCACCGGGGCTGTTATTCCTGTAGCTGTAATCGCCGTATGGCAGCTTGCCGGAAGCGCAGGCTGGATCTCGCCGGAGTTTCTTCCGGCGCCGCTGACGATTCTCTCCGCTTTTGCAGATCTGGCGGTTAGCGGGGAGCTTGTCCATCATCTGGGCGTCAGTATCGGACGGGCTGGCATCGGATTCCTTATCGGAGGAATTCTCGGCCTGCTGCTGGGGACACTGACCGGCCTGTTCCGCAGTGCAGCCTATCTGCTGGACCCGAGCGTGCAGATTCTGCGGCTGGTTCCCCATCTGGCTATTGCCCCGCTGATCATTCTATGGTTCGGCTTCGGGGAGATTTCGAAGGTGGTTATTATCATGAGCGGCTCTTTCTTTCCGCTCTATATCAATACATTCATGGGCATCCGGGGAGTGGACAACAAGCTGTTTGAAGTAGCCCGGGTGCTCGGATTCAGCCCGCTGCAGAAGCTGCGGCGGCTGATCCTGCCGGCGGCGCTGCCGGGCATTCTGCTGGGACTGCGCCTGTCGATGGCTGTGGCCTGGATCGGTCTGGTGGTTGCCGAACTGATCGGATCACAGTCCGGGGTTGGGTTTCTCATTAATGAGGCGAAGCAGAATTCCAATACGGCCGTTATTTTTGTCGGAATTATTATTTTTGCAGTGGTCGGCAAGCTGATCGATTCTCTCTTCCGCATCATCGAACGCAAATTCCTGTACTGGCGTGACAGCTATCAAGGTTAAAGACAAGCTAATGAAACGCTAACGCTAATGAAACCAAGGGGGCAACAACATGAACCAACCGGCACTGAAGGAAACATTGAAACTGACGGCGGATGTACTGGTAATCGGCGGAGGTCCGGCAGGAACATGGGCGGCACTTACAGCCGCAGCTAAGGGAGTGAAGGTGATCCTGGCCGACAAGGGATACTGCGGCTCCAGCGGTGCAACTGCCCCGTCGGGCACCGGAGTCTGGTACGTGAAGCCGGAAGAAGAGCTGCGCGAGGCAGCGAAGGCCAGCCGTTACGCTATGGGCGGCAAGCTGGCTGAGCACCGCTGGATGGACCGGGTGCTGGACCGGACTTATGAGAATATGAACAGACTGGGCGTTGCCGGCTATCCGTTCCCGGTGGATGAGGAAGGCAATCAATACCGCCGGAGCCTGCAGGGACCTGAATATATGCGCCTGATGCGCAAGCTGGTGAAGAAGGCGGGCGTGAAAATTCTGGACCATAGTCCGGTGCTTGAGCTGCTCGCCGATGAGCACGGGGTAGCCGGAGCGGCCGGCGTGCAGACCCAGAGCGGAGAAGCCTGGAGTGTGCATGCCGGGGCGGTAGTTATCGCTACCGGAGGCTGCGCTTTCCTCAGCAAGGCGCTTGGCTGCAACGTATTGACCGGTGACGGGTACTTGTTCGCCGCTGAAGCAGGAGCGAGCTTGTCGGGTATGGAGTTCTCCAATGCCTACGCGATCTGCCCGACCTTCTCCTCCGTAACGAAGACTGCTTATTACAGCTACGCCAGCTTCTATTATGAAGACGGAACTGTGGTGGAAGGAGCAGGCTCCAAGAAGGGCCGCTCAGTCATTGCCAGGAATCTGCTGGCCGGGCGCCAGGTATTCGCGAAGCTTGACGGAGCGGATGAAGCATTACAGCCGCTGCTGCGGGTGGCGCAGACGAACTTCTTCCTGCCATTCGACCGGCGGGGCATTAATCCCTTCAAGGATGTATTCCCGGTGACGCTGCGGCTGGAAGGTACAGTCCGCGGCACAGGCGGCATACGGATTACAGACGAGAGCTGCGGCACTGGGGTTCCGGGGCTGTATGCAGCAGGGGATGCGGCTACCCGTGAGCTGATCTGCGGAGGGTTCACCGGAGGCGGCAGCCATAATGCCGCCTGGGCGATGTCTTCCGGCTCCTTCGCCGGAGAAGGGGCGGCAGACTATGCAGCCGGACTCGGCTGGCATTCAGTTCACCGTGCACCCGTAGGGTTATCCTCTTCACCGCTGGTTCACCAGGAAGTGAAGGCGGGCGCCGCTGCCAGAACCGCAGAATATGTGGAGGCTGTGCAGGCAGAAGTCAAACCGTACGATATTAATCTGTTCCGTACAGAGCAGGGGCTGGAATCTTCGCTGGAGCGTCTGGACGGACTATGGAAAGAGCAGCGCAGCCGGGAAATCCAGCGCACGCCGGAAGGTGTGAAGGCACGCGAAGCCGAAGCGATGACGGCAACGGCACGCTGGATGTACAGCTCCGCTCTGGCCCGTACCGAAACCCGGGGAATGCACAAACGGGAGGATTTCAAGGGAAGTGACGACAGCCAGCATCACCGCCTGATCAGCGGCGGACTGGACCAGGTATGGGTGAAGACAGAAGAGGTAGCGAAGGAGAGTGTATTGTTGTGATTGAAGTCATCAGCGCTGACCGGTGTGTAGAATGCAATCAATGTGTATCTGTCTGCCCGACCAATGTATTCGACAGGGTGGATAACGGAATTCCGGTTATC
The DNA here is from genome assembly GCF_037963255.1 of Paenibacillus sp. FSL H8-0259. Classification (NCBI taxonomy): domain Bacteria; kingdom Bacillati; phylum Bacillota; class Bacilli; order Caryophanales; family Paenibacillaceae; genus Paenibacillus; species Paenibacillus sp. FSL H8-0259. The sequence continues at coordinate 7,363,609 of NZ_CP150147.1, read as the reverse complement.
GCCCGGCAGAGCGACTGCCAGACCTGCTTCATGTGTGAGCTGTATTGCCCGGTGGATGCCCTGTATGTGGCTCCGGATTCCGAGGGGATTACCGGAATTACTGAGGCGGAGCTGGAACAGCAGGGACTGCTCGGCGGTTACCGCGAGAAGGTAGGCTGGGGCAAGGGCAGACAGCCGGTAGCCAGTCATGACTTCATGTATAAGCTGGCAGCCCGGGCAGGCTTCTGAGTGATGCGCCGTTATAGACACTAATCCAAATACAGGCAAGAGTCCTTATACAAACATCAAACATCCAGCAGACGACTGAGGGGAGAATACAGAAATGAGCAAATTGTACAGAGAGATTAAAGGTGTATGGAGCAAAGGGGGACGCCTCACGCTGATTACAGGTGTGGTGATGATCATGCTGGTGCTGCAGGCTTGCGGTAATAATACCGGCTCCGGGAACAACGGAACGGCAGCCAACGGCGCAGGAACGAATACGGCCGACGCGGCGGGCAGTGAGGCTTCAAGCAATGTTCCGGCTGTGCTGAATTTCGGATACATTGGCTCCAATAAGCTGAATGTACCGGGCGGTGCAGAAGGCTGGGGACTCTATAAAGGGATTATTCAGGAAGAGCTGAAGCAGTACGGAATTACCGAAGTGAAGCTGACCGGCTTCCCGAACGGACCGGATCAGACGGAATCCTTAATCAGCGGAAGACTTGATTTCGGCAGCCTTGGGGATACCCCGGCGATTATCGCCTACGCTTCAGGAGCCAAGACCCGGTTGATCGCCCAGACTTCCGCGCATACGGTCGGTTATCTGATCGGCAAGAAGGACGGACCAAAGACAGTGCAGGAACTGAAGGGCAAAACCATTGCGATCCAGAAAGGGTCCTTCATGCACCGCTACGTAGTCGGCCTGCTGAAGCAGGAAGGGGTAACCGACTATAAGCTGGTTCACATGCTGATTCCGGATGCTACCGCAGCACTTGCCCGCGGCGATGTGGACGCGACCACCAATAACGGTGTAGCGGCGCTTAAGCAGATCGAGCAGGGATACACTCATTTGGATGATGCCTCTACCCATCCGGATCTGCTCGGAAGCAGTGCTACCGTAGTGTCAGAGGAGTATCTTGCGAAATTCCCGGATTTCCCTAAGGTCTGGAATGCGGCACGGGAGAAGGCACTGGCCGACCTGAAGCAGCATGAAGATGAGTATTATGAGTTCCTGGCCGAGATCGGGGATACAACCCCGGAACTCGCGAAGCAGGTGAATCCGATCAGTGATATTAAGGATACAGCCTTCACGGAAGACGGCACGAAGCTGCTGGAGGGCACCAAGAACTTCCTCGTGGAAGAGAAGCTGGCCAAGAAGGATTTCAACATCAGCGACTGGCAGCTCAAGTAATTCATGACAGGTAAACAGGTAAACAGGTAAACAGGTAAACGGAGGGGATGCAGATGTCCGAAGAAACCTTGACCATTGAACATTTCAAGCTGCCGCTGGAGAACGGGCTGTATCTGGAGGGCGAGGTGCGGGTTCGTGCGGGGACTGCACCAAAGCCCGTCATCCTGATCAGCCATGGCTTCCGAGGACATAAGGACTGGGCATTCTGGCCGGAGGTCTCCGGCAGACTTGCCGGGAGCGGGTTCTACACCGTAAGCTTCAATTTCTCACGGATCGCTGCCCGCAATTTGGACGGGGTTAGCCCGGAGGAAGCTGCCGGAGCGGCTACGCTGAGCCGGGAGCTGCTGGATCTGGAGCAGGTGCTCCACAGCCTGCTTGAGGGCAGGCTGCCGCTTGCCGGACTGGCCGACACGGAGCGGATAGCAGTTCTGGGGCACAGCCGTGCAGGCGGAAGTAACATTCTGTTCGCGGCAGAGCATCCTGAGGTGAAGGCGCTGGTGGTCTGGAACGGCGGTTCACCACCGCAGCCGCAGCAGGGTGAAGGTGCCCCGGCGCTTACGCTGCAGGAGCGGACGATCCGCGAGGATCAGCAGCGTAACAAGGAGCGCTTCAATCTGGAGAAGGCACTCGGCAGAGTACCGGCCGCAGCGCTGCTGATTCAGGGTGATCAGGACCGTGAAGCCTTGCTGCAGCAGCATGCAGGCTTCAGGGAACAAGCGCCGCATCACCGGTATCAGAGCATCCGGGGTGCGGATCACACCTTTGGCACGGTGGACCCGTACGAAGGCTCCACCTCTGCGCTGAATGAGGCTGTTGCCTCGACAATAGCATTTTTGCAGGAGAAGCTGGTCTGATCTTAATTCTACATTTCAGGGGACCATGAAGAGGGGGAAGCGGAATGCCGCAGCAGCAACAGCAGGCAACAACAGATGTTCTAGTGCTGGGCGGAGGCCCGGCCGGAGCATGGGCGGCATGGAGTGCAGCTTCTCAGGGAGCGAAGGTAATTCTGGCCGATAAGGGATATCTCGGAACAAGCGGGGCTACCGCGCCGGGAGGAACAACGCTGCTGGTGATTCCGCCGGTGGCAGAGCTGCGGGAGCAGGCTGTGCAGGCCAGACTTAAGGCAGGCGGCTATCTCTCGGAGAATGCCTGGATTCACCGTGTGCTGGATCAGGTCGAGCAGAATCTGGAGCTGGTAGAGGAGTGGGGGTATCCCTTTCCGAAGGATGAGGAGGGCAGGCCGCTGCGGACGCATCTGCATGGCCCGGAATACATGAAGCTTATGCGTAAAGTGGTGCGCAAGGCGGGGGTGCGTATATGGGATCAATCGCCGGCGCTGGAGCTGCTCCATGATCAGCACGGCGTGGGCGGAGCACGCGGAATTAACCGCTTAACCGGGGAGACCTGGGAAGTGAAGGCGAACGCGGTGATTATGGCTACCGGAGGCTGTGCCTTCCTCAGCAAGGGGCTGGGCTGTAATGTGCTCACGGGCGAAGGACTGCTGATGTCAGCCGAGGCTGGTGCCGAGCTGTCGGGTATGGAATTCACCCGGCAATATGCTCCGAGCTTCGCGGACGGAACGGTAACACGCGGGCGGATGCTGGCCTGGGCCACGCTGTATGATGAAGCGGGAAGGCCACTGCATCAGGGTGACCGCACCTTCGGCAGCATCCCTGAGCTGATGCTGAGGGGCCCGGTCTACGCCTCGCTGGATCTGGCGGATACGAAGGAGAAGCAGGATTTCCTCCGTAACGCCCATCCGATCTTCTTCATGCCGCTGGAGCGGGCGGGGATTGATCCATTCAAGGATAAATTCCCGCTTACGCTGCGCTATGAAGGCACGATGCGCGGCACGGGCGGCCTGCGCCTGACCGGCACCGATTGTGCCACCTCGGTGCCGGGGCTGTATGCGGCCGGAGATGCCGCATCCCGCGAGAAAGTCACCGGCGCCATCTCTGGCGGCGGCGCCTACAATGCATCCTGGGCCATCTGCAGCGGCAGCTGGGCAGGACAAGGCGCGGCGCGGCACGCTCTGCAGGAGCCGCGTCCGGCGGACAACCGGCTGCTCCGCGCGGCGGGCCGCTACGGGATGCCGGCTGGCGCCGGCACAGCCAGGGCGCTGGACGCGAAGCCGCTGATCGCGGCGGTCCAGCGGGAGATCCTGCCGCTGCGGATTAACTACTTCCGCAGCGAGCCCGTGGTCGCCGCGGCTCTGCAGCGGCTGAACAGCCTGATGCCCGAGCTCAGCGGGCAGGTGCCCGCGACGGTTCAGGGCATCGTGCAATCGCGTGAAGCGGCCGCCATGCTGAATGTCGGCCGCTGGATCTACACCGCCGCGCTGGCCCGCAAGGAGAGCCGCGGCCTGCAGCGCCTGGCCGAGTATCCGGCGCTGGACCCGCGCCAGACCCACCGCCTGATCCTCTCCGGTATCGATACGATTGGCATCCGCACCGAAAGTGTGTCTCATGCCCAGGAGCTGCGGATACCAAGAGAGGAGCGGGCGATATGATTGAACTGGTCAGCCAGGACCGCTGCATCGGCTGCAGGCTGTGCGTGAAGGTCTGCCCGACGAATGTCTTCGAGATGCAGGGCAAGCTTGCCGTCATTGCCCGCCAGGAGGATTGCCAGACCTGCTTCATGTGCGAGGCGTATTGTCCGGCGGATGCGCTCTATGTGGCGCCGCAGGCAGATCTGTCCATGGAGGTGGATGAGCAGGAGCTGATTGAATCAGGCCTGCTGGGCAGCTGGCGGGCAGAGATCGGCTGGAACCCGGGTGCGGAGGATACGATGGCGGAGCGGGACACGACACCTTTCTTCGAGGTGTTCACCGAGACTTACCGCGGCAAGTAATCAGGAATAAGCAAGTAAATGACAAAAAGGTGTTCTGCAGCCCTTGCCGGCAGCGGAACACCTTTTTTTATTTGAATATTTCACGGGTAACATAGCCTTCGTCATTCTCGCTATAACGCTTTACAGCAGCTTCTGAATGGCAGGCTCCATGTCCAGCGGATCAACCGGAGATTCGAAGCGCTCCACCACGTTGCCGTTACGGTCAATCAGGAACTTGGTGAAATTCCATTTAATCTCATCGTTTGTGAGCGCTGCAGGATCACGTTCCTGAAGCATGGTGTGCAGCAGCTTGCCGTTTGAGTCCGTGTCGTCAAAGCCCTGGAAGCCAGCCTGTTCCGTCAGATAAGCGAACAGCGGATGGCGGTTATCCCCCTTAACATCAATTTTTTCGAAAAGCGGGAAGGTTACGCCGTAATTGATCTGGCAGAACACGTTAACCTCTTCATTGGAGCCGGGCTCCTGTTCGCCAAACTGGTTGCTGGGAAACCCGAGAATTTGCAGGCCCTGCTCCTGGTACTTCTCATGAAGCTTCTGAAGGTCGGAGTATTGCGGAGTATAGCCGCATTTGCTGGCAGTATTAACGATCAGGAGGACTTTATCCTTGTATTGTTCAAGCCGGGTCTCTTTCCCCCGGATATTGCGGGCCTCATACTCATAAATGCTCATTGCTGCTTCATCCTCCCGGTATATGTAATTAATATTTACAACTATTTAATTGTAAACAATTTAATTTTAGGTGTCAAACTAATTATAAATAATTAGGGCAATACTAATGTTGTGCCCTTACATACATATCCAGGGAAGCCCCGGCAGCCCTTTATGAACTTTTATATATTTATATATACGAAGTCCCCCGGTTGAGATTATACTAAAGTGAACGAACCGTTTTTTCAGCAGGCGGAGCGTCTCCCCATACGTATAACACAGACACAAGAATATTATGCTGGAGGAAATTGAATGAGCACTACGGAACTTACTAGCCAACTTTCCAGTTTCACAGGAAGATTACTGCGGGAACGCTTTGGGAAAGGGCCTGAATCAATACACGCCTCTATCGGGAAGCAATGTATAGCACTGCATATCCGTAATTTTATCGGACCTGTGGAGAGATTTTTGTTAAATAAGGAAGAAGAACAGGCGTTTCGCTATACGAGAGAGCTTTTGATGAAGTCTCTGCTGCCCGAACTTGCGGCTTACCTGAAGGAAACGATGGCTATGGAGGTTGGCGAGCTTTTCTATGACTGGGGTATACATAACGCGTCTGGAATGATCGTTGCGCTCATTAAGAATGACGCTATGATTATTGACGATTATGCCGGGCGTCAAGAAGTCCATGCCCAGATTAATGAAGTTAGCAGAAAGGTTCAGAAGGAACCGGTCTATACCGACTCCTGGTGGCTGGGCCCGCGCATTCTGATTATCAAACGTGAGGGTATCCTGATCCCGCTGGAGAAGGAACTGATTGGCCTTGGTTATGAGAATACGCTTAAGACCACCAAACGCAAGATGGAAAAACGATATTTGGAGGATACCACCACGATTGCCCCGATGCTCGGCAAGGAACTGTCGGATATATATGTGGATTGGGATTTCGACAAAGATACCAGTGTGATAGCTTATACTTTTCAATAAGTTTAACTATAAATAGGGCGGAAATGAGTCGGACATGCGAATGAGCCGAACATGAGCCGGAGAAGGGGGAATGGTCCCTTTCTTCGGCTTTTTTATTTTTTTTCCTGTTTATGGGCTGTTGTTCTGGGACTTTTTAGGAGGATATGCCGGATGGAGGAATACAAGCGGACAGTATTATATGTGGAAGATAATCAACTCAACATGGCCCTAATGCATCATATCTTCAAAAGAAACCTGCCCTCCATATTGCTGCTGGAAGCTGAAACGGCAGAGCAGGGGCTAAGTATGGCCCGTGAAGCACTGCCGGATCTGATCATCCTGGATATCGGGCTGCCCGGCCTTAACGGATATGAAGCTCTGGAAATATTGCAGCAGGATGAGGCTACTTGCCATATTCCGGTACTGGGAACCAGTGCGTTTGCTCAATTATCGGATATTGAAAAAGCCAAAAACAGGGGTTTTGCCGCGTATATTACCAAACCGTTCCAGGTCAAAGCCTTCACCGAAACGGTGAAGAGGCTGCTGGACGGCGGGCTCTAAATCAAGGATAAAGTAATGCAGGAATGAATCGAACAAAGGTGGGGAACTGGGGAGAACTCTGTCTGAATTCTGGTTCGCAGGTTAATATAATCTGCTATACATTTTATAGTTTATATTTCGACATAATCATTTGACTTTCGCCCGGATATGCAAGATATTTATATTACAGATTTGAACTAAAAATGCATGTATTACTCCACGAACGGGCGGTGGAATTTATGCTAAGACAACATACGGAGATCTCTTCTCCATTCGAACAGGCATTCAAAAAGGGGACTGCCGGAGTCGCATTTCTCTCCATTTCCGAAGAATGGACTAGTGTGAATCCGGCGGTAACGCTGTTGCTGGGATACACGGAAGAACGATTGCTGGGACATGGCTTCACGGAGTTTCTGAATGAAGATTCCCTGGAGATACATAGGCAAAAGATGGGGACTCTAAAGGCGGGAGAGGTTCCCTTTTTTGAATGCGAACTGAATTTCCGGCATGCAGACGGCTCTGTAGTTGCAGTACTGCTGCATGTTTCTCTGATTAGCGAGCCCTCTACGGGAATGGGCTTGTATTATATCGTTCATCTGGCCGGATTGCCGCACCCGGAAGCTAAGTCCAAGGAAGAACTTCCTGCACCGCCAGATGAGCTGTACCGCCTGATTGCAGCCAACATTAGAGACATTGTATATTATGCTACCCCGGATGGTATCTGCAGATACTGTTCTCCTTCGATTGTGGAAGTACTCGGGTATAAGCCTGAGGAATTGATCGGCTGTGATATCCGCGGACTGGTTCACCCCGGGGATATGGAATTTATGAGCGCACCGCAGGCGGCTGAGCTTCAGAGTGTGCAGCTGCGGATTCTTCATAAGGACGGGCGGTATCTCTGGATTGAATTCACGCTGCGGATTGTGGAAGACAGCGGGAACTGGAGCGTGCTTGCCGTAGGCCGTGATGTGACACAGCGCAAGATTATGGAGCAGAAGCTGCAGGAATCGGTAGAGCGGTATACCTCGCTGAAGAAATATAACCATGATGCGATTATTTCCCTGGATCTGGAAGGTAACATTATCAACGGGAATGAGAAGGCCGTAGAGCTGACAGGCTACACGATTCCTGAGCTGGTGGGAATGAGTGTCGGACGGATTATCGGGAACCACCATCTTCACGACGTAATCAGCTTCTGCCAGAAGAAGGGTTCCATGGAACGAAGCATTGACCTCATCTGGCATAAGGACGGACATTCCGTGGAGGTGCTGACAACCCTTGCCCCTATCATTATCAACAATGAGACGGTGGGTTTTTATATTATCGTCAAGGATATTACCGAGCAGAAGAAGCTGCTGATCGCCAAAGAAACCGCCGAGAATACGAACCGGGCCAAAAGCGAGTTCCTGGCTATGATGAGCCATGAAATCCGCACGCCGATGAACGGGGTGATCGGGATGACCGATCTGCTGCTGGACCTCAGTGATCCGGATTCTCAGCAAAGGGAATACCTGGAAATCATCCGCCAGAGCGGAGAATCCCTGCTGAATATCATTAACGATATTCTGGATCTGTCCAAGATTGAGGCGGGCAAAACCTCATTGCATGAAGAACCGTTTGTCCTTCAGCACTGCATGGAGTCTGCTCTGGAGCTGCTGCAGCTTAAGGCGGAGAATAAGGGCCTCGCCATCCAGGTGGAGGTAGGTCCGGATGTACCCGCTGATCTGATCGGGGACGGAGAACGCTTGAAGCAGATCCTGATCAATCTGGTCGGCAATGCAGTGAAGTTCACTCACACGGGCGGGGTAAAAGTCGGCGTGCAAAGGATACGGGGAGAAGAGGCTGCTGATGGGGTAACGCTGCAATTTACAGTGGCGGATACAGGAATAGGCATTCCGGAGGATGCCCGCAGCCGGTTGTTCGAGCCGTTCTACCAGCTGGATCATTACATGAGCCGCAAACATGAAGGAAGTGGTCTGGGGCTGGCGATCAGCAAGCAGCTGGTTGAAATGATGGGGGGCAGGATTCAGCTGGAGCCGCAGACCGGGCAGGGGGCAACCTTTGTATTTACGGTGGTGCTCCGGACCGAGAAGCAGGCCCAGACTGCTGAGGGGGCGGAGCCGGGCCTGCTGAGTCCGCAGCAGCTCAGCCGTTCTTTGCGCATCCTGGTGGCTGAAGACAATGTCATTAATCAGATTGTGCTGCGCAAAATTCTGGAGAAGCGCGGGTTCGCCGTGGATGTTGCGGAAGACGGGCTGCAGGTAGTCGAGATGGTCACTCAGCGCAGCTATGATCTGATCTTCATGGATGTGCAGATGCCCGGCATGAACGGCCTGGAGGCTACATCGAGAATCAGGCAGACGCAGCCGGCAGATTCGCAGCCGGTCATTATTGCCGTAACGGCTAATGCACTCAAAGGCGACCGGGAATTATGCATTGAAGCCGGAATGGACGAGTATATCAGCAAGCCGCTGAGAAGCGAGACGATAGTGAATGTTATCGGAAAATTCTTTTAATCAGCAGGCAGTCTTCCGTCTATCCATCAATGATTAACGTTGCTGCGTTAAAGCTGTAATGCGTCACTCTGACATCTTGCATGTGGAAGTCATTTTGATTAAGATAGCAGAAACCGGTGCACAAGACGCACCGATATACCATTAAATGACAATGACGAAGAGAGTAAGCACTTTATAGCGGATCTTAACAGGGAAGGTGTGCCGGAGACTGAGAGCACCCTCATTTGACGCTTAGTGCCGAAGTTCACTTCCGAGTCGGCCCCTGAAGTACACTGCTGCAGCAGGTATGAGTAGGGAGGCCCGCTTCCAGCGTTAACGGGTGTAAGACAGAGTTAATCCGGTCCGGGAATGAGGTAACAGCTTTCCGGGTGCTGACGCGTCAGCAGGATTCATCTCTAAATAAGGGTGGTACCACGGCTCCTCGTCCCTTGCGACGGGGGGCCTTTTTGCGTTCGTTCATAGGATTAACTATTAACTACTTAAGGGAGTGTCAGGAAATGAGTAATGTGGAATTGGATAAGCTGAGAGCACGGCTTGATGAAATTAACGGACAACTGCTGGAGCTGATCTCGGAACGTGCGGAAATCGTTCAGGAAATCGGAGTGCTCAAGGAGAAGCAGGGTGTACCGAAGTTCGATCCTGAACGCGAGAAAGCCATGCTGGATAAGCTGGTAGCAAGCAACAAGGGACCTTTCACCAGCGGCACGATCCGTACCCTGTTCAAGCAGATTTTCTCTGCTTCACTGGATCTGCAAAGCACGGAACATAAGAAGTCCCTGCTGGTAGCCCGGAAAAATCACGCCGAAGATACAGTAATTACCCTTCCGGGTAATGTAACCGTCGGCGGATTATCTTCGCTGATGGTTGCCGGACCCTGCTCGGTGGAGAGTGAGCTGCAGACCCGTACAGTTGCCGCTGCCCTGCAGAAGGCAGGAGTGAAGGTGATGCGCGGCGGAGCCTTCAAGCCCCGTACCTCTCCGTATGATTTCCAGGGACTTGGAATGGACGGTCTGAGAATTCTGCGTGAAGCAGCGGATGAATACGGGCTTCTGACCATCAGCGAAATTGTAGACCCGCGTCATATTGAAGAGGCCCTTGATTATGTCGATGTTATTCAGGTCGGTGCACGGAACATGCACAACTTCGAACTGCTCAAAGCGGTAGGGGAAGTGAACAAGCCGGTACTGCTGAAGCGCGGATTATCCGCTACACTGGATGAATTCGTCCATGCGGCAGAATACATTATGTCCCGGGGCAATATGGAGATCATACTGATTGAACGCGGCATCCGTACCTATGAGAAAGCGACCCGTAACACGCTGGATATTTCGGCAGTGCCGATTCTCAAGCAGGAATGCCATCTGCCGGTGCTGGTCGATGTGACCCATTCCACCGGACGCAAGGATATCCTGATCCCATGTGCCAAAGCCGCACTTGCCGCCGGAGCCGACGGCATCATGGTGGAGGTGCATCCCGATCCGGCAACCGCCTTATCGGATGCGGCGCAGCAGCTTAATATTGAAGAGTTCAACACCTTCTTCAATGAAGTGAAAGCCTCCGGACTGTACCGTTAATTTTAATATCTAGAGTTCAGGCGAAAATAGCAGGATCGGTGAGAACGGGGCAGGAAGTAGCGCTTACAAGCACAGGTTGGACTTTTGTGGAGGTTAAGGCGGGTCAGGTACAATAAGAAGCATTGGCGGTGCACCGGCCCCGGGCTCTATGGAAGAGCCTATAACCTTATAACAAGACACAGGAGGAGCAGCACAATTTGAAGCAGTCAAGCTTATACAACAACGGTTGGTTTTCCAACACACGGAGCGACATTCTGTCAGGTATGACCGTGGCGATTGCCTTAATCCCTGAAGCGATTGCTTTCTCCATCCTCGCCGGCGTAAGCCCGATGGTTGGATTGTACGCATCTTTCTGTATTGCTATTGTGACGGCATTTGCCGGCGGAAGACCGGGCATGATCTCAGCGGCGACCGGAGCGATGGCGCTATTGGTCGGCAGCCTGGTGATTTCACACGGAATTGAGTACCTGTTCGCAGCCACCGTACTGGCGGGAATCTTTCAGATTCTGATGGGGATGCTGAAGCTTGGCAGATTCATCACGTTCCTGCCGCAGCCGGTAATGACCGGCTTCGTCAACGCATTAGCCATTCTTATCTTCATGGCCCAATTGGTGCATTTTGAAGGACAGGGCTGGATTATGTATGCGCTGGTGGCACTTACACTGGTCATCATTTATACGGTTCCGCGGATCACGAAGGCGGTCCCTTCGGCACTTGTAGCGATTATCGCAGTTTCTGTACTCAGCATTGTTCTTAATCTGGATGTAAGAACCGTAGGCGATATGGGCACCATTACTTCGGCTCTGCCGGTGTTCCATCTGCCGGATCTTCCCTTCACGCTGGATACACTGCTGATCATTCTGCCCTATTCACTGTCGCTCGCTGTAGTCGGATTGCTGGAATCCCTAATGACCGCAACGCTGATTGATGATATTACCGGCACCGGCAGTGACAAGAACCGGGAAGCGAAGGGACAAGGCCTGGCCAATATCGTGACCGGCTTCTTCGGCGGGATGGCAGGCTGTGCAATGATCGGCCAGTCGATGGTTAATATGAAATCGGGCGGACGTACACGGCTGTCTACTTTTGTATCGGGGATCTTTCTTTTGTTCCTGATTCTCGTTCTGGGCGATGTGGTTAAGCAGATTCCGATGGGCGCCTTGGTTGGTGTTATGATCATGGTCTGCATTAGCACCTTCGAGTGGGGTTCACTGAAGACTTTAGCCAAGGTGCCGCTCAGCGATGCACTGGTCATGATCGTTACGGTAGTCACCGTGGTAGTGACGGATAATCTGTCGATCGGCGTATTGTTCGGTGTTCTGCTAAGCGCTTTGTCTTTTGCCTGGAAAATGGCTTCAATAAAGCTCGGCGTCCATACGACGGCATCTGTAACTACCTACAAAGTATCGGGCCAGCTGTTCTTCGGTACAACCAGTCATTTCGTGCATGAATTTATGTATGAGAGTGATCCGCAGCAGGTGATTATCGACTTCTCCCATTCCCATGTGTGGGATCAGTCGGCGGTGGGAGCTATTGCCAAAACGCTGGACAAATACGCGGCACTCGGCAAAAAGGTAACGATTACCGGATTAAATGAAGAAAGTGCCCGGCTGGTGAAACGGATCGGCCTGAGCTTGTCGGGCGGGCATTGAAGGATAAATGTATTGAGGCTGTCTTTGGAGCTGTTATGGCTTCAGAGGCAGTCTCTTTTTTTGTAATATCTTTTGCGGCAGGAAAAAGGAATTTCGAAAAAATTGTCGAAATTTTCCGGTAGAGGGACATTTGTCATTGCGTGTTCAGGAATGACCCTACTTTATTAACGCAATTGCCGTGCGCGAAAGGGAATGCCTACATGTTTTCTTTTATCCGAACAAGACTTATTGCCCGTATCCTCTGTATCATGACTGTAGTCATTCTATGTATCACGGCAGGGAACATTGCGATTCAGCGGGCGAACACCGGATCAGCGGTGAAAGGGACGATCAGCAGTTACAACATGAGTATTGCCAGCCATTATGTTACGCAGATTGATGCCGGCCGTTACAGCGAGTTCCTGGCCGATCCCCGGGAATCGGATCTGTATTGGTCGCTCCGCAATGAACTGGATCAGTTCAGGGTGTCGATCGGTGCCCGTTATGTATACTTTGTCAGGATCGATGAAGCCAATCAGCCGCAGCTGATGATTGACGGCAGACCGGAGGGGGACCCGCTGGCTTCGCAGATTAATGAAATTACAGATATGCCGGCTGCTGCAGTTGAGGCGGTCCTTGCAGGAGAGAATGCGAGTACGCCGCTGATCATGAATCCTGAATATGGGGATTATATCTCGGCATTTGTACCGGTGAAAGGGGCTGACGGGGCTCTGATCGGGGCGCTGGGCATTGACACCGATGTCGCTGTCCTTAGCAGCCTGACCCGTGACGTCCTGATCCAAAGTCTGCCTCTCTATGGTATTATTCTCGCCTTATCCCTGGCCGCTTTGGCGGTGCTGGCCTGGTTTGTATCCCGGTCATTGCGTCCACTGGGGACGATCACGCAGAGTGCGGGCACCATGGCCAGGGGCGACTTGGCTGAGGCCGCGCGGATTCTGAATGCCCGTCCGGTCAGGTCCCGGGATGAGATTGGAACGGCTTATCAGGCGATGCTTCAGATGTCAGGTGATTTGAATGCAAGAGTGAGAGGGATGGTGTCTGGTGTGTCCACGGCATCCGATTCTCTCTACGGCTCCTCTGAGACATTCGCCAGGAATGCCGATGATGTACTGAAGATGAGTGAGGCCGTTAACGGCAGAATCGGCGACATCTACGCCGGTGCCCATTCGCAGACCGAAGGAGCACAGAGCAGCGCTGTGGCAATGGATGAGATGGCGCAGGGGATTTCGCGCATTTCGGCAGCTTCGGCCGTTGTCTCCGAATTCGCGGTCAAGGCTCTGGATATCGTGCAGTCCTCCCAGACTGCCATGAATCATACGAATCAGCAGATGAAGTCGATTTCCGTATCTACCGGCCATACCCTGGACATCGTGCTGCTGCTGCAAGGCTATGCGAATGAAATCGAGGGCGCGCTGGCTGCGATCAGGCAGTTCGCCGATCAGACGAAGCTGCTTGCGCTGAATGCCTCGATTGAGGCAGCGCGTGCGGGAGAACACGGGCGGGGCTTCACTGTCGTAGCCGGAGAAGTACGCAAGCTGGCGGAGGGCTCTGCGGCTTCGGTCGAGCGGGTTGCCGATTTACTGATTCATATCGGCAATGCCTCAGCAAGCATTGGTACGCAAATGACGGACGCTTCCCATGAAGTCAGTGAAGGTGTGCGGATGTCTGCCGAAGCAGAAGCTGCGCTGCTGGAAGCATCGGCCGCTTTTCGTGAGGTGGCCGGACAGATTGTCGATATGTCGGCGACGGCAGAGCAGCTGTCAGCAGGCACAGAGGAGGTTGCTGCAACGGTGGGCAGCATGGCTTCCATTGCCGGAGGTGTCTCGGAGCAGACAAGGCAGATCCGTGAGCTGACCGGTCTTCAACTGGAGAAGATCAAAGAAGTATACGAAGCTTCGATGATGATCAGCGCGAATACAGGCGACTTGCGGGAAGCTATCCGGCAGGTGAAGGTGTAAGCGGCGCTTCAAGTGTTGATCGGGCGTAGTAGCAGGTGTTCGCTCTCCGGCTTTCCAAAGTGTTCGACTATTGGTATGATTACAAGGAATGCGAACATCTACTACCGATTACATGGAGGAATTAATAATGAGTGAAACTACAATATCCGGGATTATTGATCATACGCTGCTGAAGGCGGATGCCCGTAAAGACGATATTATCAAGCTGGCTGAGGAAGCCAAAGCATACAAATTCGCTTCGGTCTGTGTGAACCCGGCCTGGGTGTCCACGGCCCATGCAGTGCTGAAGGATACGCCGGAAGTTAAAGTATGTACAGTGATCGGGTTCCCGCTGGGATCGTCCACACCGGAAACCAAAGCCTTTGAAACCACCGATGCGATTGCTAACGGTGCCGGCGAAGTGGATATGGTTATCAATATCGGCGCACTGAAAGACGGTAATGACGAGCTGGTGAAACGTGATATCGCCGCAGTGGTTGAAGCTGCCCGCGGTAAAGCACTGACCAAAGTCATCATTGAGACCTGCCTGCTGACCGATGAAGAGAAGGTCCGCGCCTGTAAGCTCGCTGTAGAAGCGGGAGCAGACTTCGTGAAGACTTCGACCGGATTCTCCACGGGAGGCGCAACGAAGGAAGATATCGCACTCATGCGGGCGACTGTCGGCCCTGCTATCGGCGTTAAGGCATCCGGCGGTGTGCGCAGTGCGGAAGATGCCCTCGTAATGGTCGGAGCAGGCGCTACCCGGATCGGGACAAGCGGCGGCGTAGCCATTGCCAAAGGTGAGCAAAGTCAGAGCAGCTACTAAATACAACTCAGCTATGCACAGAAAAGGCTGTGGCCTCCTGGATTTCGGGAGGCCGCAGCCTTTTCGTTTCTGTAAAGGGAATTAGAATAGTCGTCTGGTATCTGTTGTAGATAAGCTGAATATGAAATGGGCCGCCGAAAGTTAGCCGAGTGGGCTGAGCGGCGGAAATAAAGAGATAAATCCCACTAAATCGGCCGGAAGTGGGTTGAGCGGCGGGATTAAAGGGATAAATCCCACTAAATCGGCCGGAAGTGGGTTGAGCGGCGGGATTAAAGGGATAAATCCCACTAAATCGGCCGGAAGTGGGTTGAGCGGCGGGATTAAAGGGATTAATCCCACTAAATTGGCCGGAAGTGGGCTGAGCGGCGGGATTAAAGGGATAAATCCCACTAAATCGGGCGGAAGTGGGTTGAGCGGCGGAAATAAAGGGATAAATCCCTCTAAATCGGCCTGATGTGGGCTGAGCGGCGGGATTAAAGGGATAAATCCCACTAAATTGGCCGGAAGTGGGCTGAGCGGCAGAAATAAAGGGATAAATCCCTCTGAATCAACCTGAATTTTGCTGTACTGCAGCGTGCTCCCTTATAAAAGGACGCTAACGCTTCGCTGGGAGGAAAGGAGGGGTATAAGTGCACCTGAATCCACTGGACACTACCCTCTGCTACCGAATCATATGCTTAAGCGTCTGCACAACTTTTATGACGGGGAAGAGGCAGACTGATTGAACACAGCATCGGCTCCTATAACACGGAGCTTCATCGTTATACGGTAAGTTACGACACCTGAAGCTGGGTCGAAATAAGGGTGGATTTATCACAAAAATTTAAAACGGATAACGTTATTCTCCGGCTCTCGCTGCTTGCGGAGGGATTTTTTGTTGTGGCCCGAGAAACAGGCTTGAATTATCCTTTTATTAAACTAATAAAACATAGGGAAATAATGAGAATTTTATCTTTCCAAATGACATGGTTTGTGAGAGAATAGGTACAATTCTTAATTGTTAACCTTTGCCATTATACCTTTAGAGGAGGAAATACCCCATGTCAGAAGAGCGCAAGCTGTCATTTGAAACCTTAACCGTTCATGCAGGCCAGGAGATTGATCCAACTACTTTAGCCCGTGCTGTACCGCTGTATCAGACCACATCCTACGGTTTCCGTGATGCAGAGCATGCTGCCAATCTGTTCGCGCTTAAGGAGTTCGGCAACATCTATACCCGGCTGATGAACCCGACCACCGATGTGTTCGAACAGCGCCTTGCCGCGCTGGAGGGCGGGGCGGGTGCGCTTGCGACAGCTTCCGGAGCAGCGGCTATTTCCTTCTCTATTCTGAATATTGCCGGTGCAGGAGATGAGATTGTTTCCTCTGCAAGCCTCTATGGCGGGACGTATAATCTATTCTCCACGACGCTGCCCAAGCTGGGGATTAAGGTGCATTTTGTTGATTCGGACAATCCGGAGAACTTCCGGGCAGCGATTACGGACAAAACCAAAGCGCTCTATGCCGAAACCATCGGCAATCCGCAGGGTAACGTGCTGGATATCGAAGCAGTGGCGGCTATCGCCCATGAGCACGGGATTCCGCTGATTGTCGATAATACCTTCCCAAGCCCGTACCTGCTGCGTCCGATTGAACACGGGGCGGATATAGTAGTGCATTCGGCTACCAAGTTCATCGGCGGCCACGGCACCTCCATCGGCGGAATTATTGTGGACGGCGGCAAGTTTGACTGGAAGGCAAGCGGCAAGTTCCCCGGACTTACAGAACCGGACCCAAGTTATCATGGGGTAGTCTACACTGAAGCTGTAGGACCTATTGCTTATATCATAAAAGCACGCGTACAGCTCCTTCGTGACCTCGGCGCGGCGATCTCGCCTTTCAATTCCTGGCTGCTGCTGCAGGGACTCGAAACGCTGCATTTGCGTCTGGAACGCCATAGCCAGAATGCCCTCAAGGTAGCCCAGTATCTCGAAGCGCATGATTCTGTAGAGTGGGTAAGCTATGCCGGGCTGCAGAGTCATCCGTCCTATGAGCTGGCGAAGAAATATCTGCCCAAGGGGCAGGGTGCCATCCTTACCTTCGGAATCAAAGGCGGAGCAGCGGCAGGCGTCAAGCTGATTGAGAATGTGAAGCTGTTCTCCCATCTGGCCAATGTCGGTGATTCCAAGTCGCTGATCATCCATCCGGCAAGCACTACACATCAGCAGCTGTCAGACGAAGAGCAGATTACGGCCGGGGTTACTCCGGAGCTGCTGCGCTTGTCCATTGGTACGGAGTCGATTGATGATATCCTCTACGATCTGGAGCAGGCAATCGCTGCCAGCCAGCAGCCGTAAATTTAAGTATCGTCCGGCTAAGTATCGTCCGGCGATTTCCAAGGGTATAAGGATGTACAGTATAATATTGCTATGTTTTAACCTGAGGGCACAATTCAATTGAATTGTGCCTTTTTCTCTCCGTTACTGTACTGAAAATAAGCTCCTTTTCATTGTTCCATTGGGGATAGCCGATTCCCGGGACCTGTTCGGGTGTAAGAAAAAGAAACTTTCCCCTAAAGTAACTACACGATATTTAACGATAACAGTTTGGGTCTGTTCAGGAGATTTGAGCAAACTGTAATGGTATTCCGTCATAGCATTCCATAAGACTCTAATCCAGAATAGTATAAGTGCGGTTGGCGGGAAAAGGGAATGGTTCCGGTATTTTGAATTGGTAAACTCACAAGTTTATGGGGCTGCGCCGTATTCATTTGATACCGTTTGCATATTTCGGGACCTTTGCCAATATTTATAGATTGAAGCATCGTAAAATGCCGGTGGCATCGCCATAAGGGGAGCAGCGCCGGCAGCAATCCAAAGTTAAAAAGGTGGGTGCGATGATGAAGGGTGAACGTCAGCAGGATCAGAATCAAAATAATGAGGAGCGCCCGTTCAAGTATAATGCCGGCGACCGGACTATTGGCATGGAGATGAGCCAGTCTGCATCTGTAGCTTCCGCTGCAGCGGAATTTCTTACCGACGGGGAGCGGCGTAAGAGTAATGGGAACATGAGCCGGACCTATTTCCGCCGTCCGGGTGAACGTCCGGCTTTTCTGGTGCTGCGCGATGGACTGGGCGACCGGTCCCTTCTTCGGGAGGAGCCCGGCATTTACCCTGCTGGTCCCTGTCTGATCCGCAGCGAGGAATGGCTGCTGGAGCCGGAGCTTGCCGCACTCTATTCGAGCTGGATGTCCTGCGGGGATGAGGGGCAGGCCGAGCGTATCCTGCAGCGGATTTATTACCGGCTGCGGGCTGCCGCTGCCGCACTCCTGGAGTCGGCGGACGGTGTCTGGGCCGCAGTAGCTCTGCCCTATACGCCGGAGCTTGCCGCTCGCCCGGCAAGACTGGCCGCGCTGCAGGATGCGCAGCTTGAAGCGCTGTTCGCCGCGGTGGCGGAGAGCCAGCGGCTGGGCGGCGACAGCCGCGTGGACCTGCTGGCGCCATACCCCGCCAGCGCAGCCGAATTCGCGGCACAGCGCGAATTCATTGAGGGCGTGGCCGAACAGACCCTCGGCCACGCTTACGCGGCAGCGTGCCGCATCGGGGCGCTTCTGCTCCCCGAGGTGGGGCGCGCTGCCGCGGGGGAAATCGCGCGTATCGCCGATTTCCTGGTGCTGGACGGCGCGGCCGGTGAAGCCGCGCTGGAGGAGAGCGCCGCCGAGGGCTTCGCCACAGCGGCGGCTGAGGTGTTAGCCGCCGTGCGCCGGGTGAAGCCGGCGGCGGCCGTGCTCGCCGCGGGGGCACCGGCGGCGTACGCGCTGGCCGATCTGTATCAGATCGGCCTGAGCGGGATCTTCTGCAGCGCGGCCCAGCGGACCGAAGCGCTGCTCCGGGCGGCCTGCCTGACGTGGATCGCCCGGCAGGACAATATAGATGCTGCCGCCGGAGGATGGCAGTAGCAGCCGGTTAGAGCGGTTGTGCCCAATCCATCCATGCTGCTCATCTCACTCAAACTGCTGCTAACGCCATAAGCATCACCACTGTCACGTGCCGATAATCAGGCCTCTGCTGCTCACAGCCGCGAATCCATCTGAATCACTCGCCGTGTTCAATCTGTTACGGCGAGCTATAAGTATCTGCATTATCAAGCGCGCCGTGAATCTAGCTATGCCGCCGTCCGACATCACTACCCTTACCGTAGACCCTCAGTGCCTAAGCACATCTACTATAATAATAACCCGATTCCACCAGCCATCCAGGCTGCGTTGGAATCGGGTTTTATTTTGCTCACAGAAAGAAGGGAATAAAAGTCACTAAGGTATAAGGGAATTTCGCTATCCTGAGATTCAAGTCCAAATCGTCATCTGTTTCAGTCCAACAGGTTTGCAAATCGAGTTCTGGCTAAATGAAGCAGATATTAATAGACTTAGCTAAATCAAACCACGTTTGTGGCAGAAATCCGGCAACTGTGACTGTGACTCTAACTGTACCTATGACTGTAACTACGCCTGTAACTATGACTGTAACTGTAACTGTAACTGTACCTATGACACAACTGGTGCGGTTAATAGCTGGTTTTATTACGAATGCGTTACGGCGTGCGTTTACTACTAAAATCCTGCACTAAATACAACATTCTCTGCGATAAATCGGCTATAACTATGGATTGTTGTATGAAATACAGCATTTCTCATCACCAAAGCCGCTCAGTGAGAGAATTCTTGTATTTTGTACAACAATCCTCTCAAACGCCCCGGATTAATGAATCAAAGTTGCAATTTATACAACAATTTCTCCTTACCGCGCCAGCAACCGTGTCTGTGCCCACGCCCCCGGCCGCGCCTGCGACCGTGTCTGTGCTCACGCCCCCGGCCGCGCCAGCAACCGTGTCTGTGCCCGCACCCCCGGCCGCGCCAGCAACTGTGTCTGAGCCCGCCCCCGGCCGCGCCAGCAACCGTGTCTGAGCCCGCCCCCGGCCGCGCCAGCAACTGTGTCTGAGCCCGCCCCCGGCCGCGCCACAGCAACCGTGCCTGTGTCCGCGCCCCCGGCCGCGCCAGCAACTGTGCCTGTGCCCCCGCCGCGCCAGCAACCGCGCCCGCGCCCCCGGCCGAATGCTCATAAGCCATGGATCGGCTCCCTAACATACCCACAGCAATTCCTAACCCAGCTGCACGGTAGCTCCTCCGGATATCAGGCAAGCCTCGTCCCCGGCGGTGATCCATACATCCACTGACGATGGATTATAGACCATCTCCCGGGAAGCGGAGAAGCGCAGTCCTTGTACAGCGGACAAGTAGTCGGCAATCTCGATATTGGTGGCATACCAGATCTCTTCATGGCCGCCCATCATGGCGGCGAACTGCTCAAGCTCCTCCCAGTTATGATTGTCGTTGAATTCGTAGCTGTGTCCCCATACATACAGAAGCTGCATATGGGAGAACCGGGGCTGCTCCTCCAGGAACTGCTTGCCCAGCGCCAGCATGTCGCGGTGATGGCAGGTGGGATGCCAAGCCAGCAGGTTGTCCGGCAGGCTGAAGCTGCCATGGGACTTTACCGTACGTGAATATTCGATTCCCAGCGCCGGCAGAACGCTCAGCACCTGATCACTGTAATCGCCGAACGGATAGGACATGCCCCTTACGGGATAGCCCGCTATCGCTTCCAGATGTCTGCGGTCCTTCAGAATCTCTTCGGCGATGCCCTCACGCGGGGTCATGGAGAGAAAGGGATGAGTGCTCGTATGTGCTGAAATCTCATGCCCGTCATAGAGGGAAGCCACTTCCTCTTCCGTGATGTAGCCTTCATTGCCGAAGAATCCTGAATTCAAATGGAAGGAGCCCTTCAGCCCGTGCCGGTTATGAATCTCCACAAGCCGTCTGTCGTGGATTCTTCCATCATCCCAGCTTAATGTGAGCGCTTTAGTGACGCCGCCCGGAAAAAGATCAAACTTGATTTTCATTACATGTTACCTCCCTGATTTCTCTCTTATAAGACTGAACTGGGAATTTGTAATTTGGGATGGGCTCCCGGCTCCGTGGAGGGTTATGCCTTCCAGGCGCGGCCAGTCTCCGCATTTCCTGAAAGTTAAGAATGTATTTGCTTCGCGCAATACATATTCCTTAGCTTCCCCGCTGAAACGGATGCCGTCCTTTAAAAGGACAGTAGAGCTTCTACTTGATTCACTTCTCCCATTATAAAATTTACAGGTTCAATCTATGTAAGACGCACTTCAGATTTGAACTTGAAGCTTAGTCGTCACAGCGGTGAACCCTTGAACTTCCGATCGCTACCCGCACCTATAGTTCCAAATTTCACCTCCGCTTCTTTTCGCTTTTCGTTAATTTCTATAGTGCTTCTTATCTATAGAGATGGTGAACATGAGCATGTACTCCTCCTATTGATGAATACAGCCCCATTATGAACAATGCCAGAAGTGAAAGCGATTAGCAAGATTCTTGTTAATGGACGGTATTCCGGCGCTTGACTACAATGGGGTGGCGAACAGGGCTAATCAGTCATCAACAGGCTTCAGGCTTCACATGCTCATGGCCCCAGGTTCAGAGCAGGACATTAAGAAGGAGGAGCATTATGGAAGCAGTATCACGTACAGCACTCGAAAGGCAGATTGCCCGTGTGATTGAGCGGATGAAGGATATGAAAGGCTCCATTCAGGAAACGGCACCCATCGGTATTATTTCTATGGACAATTGGGAATGGCCGCAGGGAGTGGGGCTCTTCGCCTTATACAGCTATTACCGGGAAACCGGAGATGAAGAGATTCTGCACTATCTGACCGGATGGTACGACAACAAGCTTGACGGGGGCATTCCCGTAAAAAACGTCAATACCATGTGCCCGATGCTGACCTTAAGCTATCTGGCGGAGGAGACCGGACGCGCAGATTATCTGAAGCTGTGCCGGGAATGGCTGGATTATGTGCTGAATGACATGCCCCGCACAGAGGAAGCGGGCATTCAGCACGAGGTTACGGGCAGCCCGAATACCGGGCAGCTCTGGGACGACACGCTGTATATGACGGTGCTGTTCGTAGCCCGGATGGGGATTGTACTGAAGGAGGAGGAGTGCATACAGGAGAGTATCCGCCAGTTTCTCGTCCATCTCAAATACCTGACCGATCCCGCAACAGGGCTATTCTTCCACGGGTGGACCTTCGAGGGGGGCCATCACTTTGCCCGGGCCTTGTGGGCACGCGGCAACTCCTGGTATACGGCGGGGCTGGTGGATTATCTGGAGATGGTGGAGCTGCCGCCTGGCGTGAGCAGCTTCCTGCTCTCTTCACTGGAGCGGCAGGTGCGCAAGCTGAAGGAGCTGCAGGCGCCGGAGGGCGCGTGGCATACCCTGCTGGACGACAGCAGCTCCTATCTGGAGACCTCGGCAACCGCCGCTTTTGCTTACGGCATGTTGAAAGCGGTGCGGCAGGGACTGCTGGATGAGAGTTGCCGCCAGCCTGCCATGGAAGCTCTACACTATGTACTGGGCCAGATTGATGAAGAAGGGATAGTACAGGGAGTATCGTACGGAACGGGCATGGGAGCTACGCTTCAGGACTACCGGGAGATTCCAATCTGCCCGATGCCCTACGGGCAATCCATGACGCTACTGCTGCTGGTGGAGGCGATGAAGCATGGTTGATTCCGCCATGGTCAAGGGGCTGCCGGGACTGGACCGGATTGCGTTCCATAACGTCGCTGAGCTGGAGCCGGCAGCAGGGAATGGCGTGTATCTGCGCCGTATTCCCCGCAGCGTCAGAGAGCAGCTGAATGAGCGGGGCCGGTTCATCGCCGGGGAAGCGGGCGGCTGTGAGCTTCGTTTCGTCACAGCGGCCCCGAACATCCGGGTAACCCTGTCTTTGCCGGAGACGGATGGCTGTGTGACCGTATTCAAGGGCGGACTGTTCCATTCCAGGCATGAGCTTCAGGCAGGGACCATCCGCACGCTTCAGTTAAGCGAGCCGCCGCGGCTGGCGATGGCCGCCCGCCAGCTGCTGATGGGAACGGGCTTTGCGCCGGAGGTGTGGCGCATATGCTTCGGACGGTATGCCTGCGTGGTCTGCGGCATTGAGACCTTCGGTCATCCGCTCCGCCCGCCGGAGGAAGGAGAGGCTCCCCGGAAGCGCTGGATTGCTTACGGCTCCTCCATTACCAACGGTGAGAACAGCAGCCTGCCATACATCGGCCAAGCGGCAAGAAGGCTGGCTGCCGATGTGCTTAATCTGGGCATGAGCGGCTCCTGCCAGTGCGAACGGGAGATGAGTGATTTTCTTGCGGAGCAGCAGGACTGGTCTTTCATGACGCTGGAGCTGGGCGTGAATATGCGCGATCATATGCCGGAGGACGAATTCCGTGAGCGGACCGGCTATCTGCTGGACCGGCTGGTAAGCAGGCATCCGGAGAAGCCGGTGGCGGTAATTACGATTTATCCCAACTTTGCGAATTTCCCGGCCAGCGGGATTGCGGACAAGGATATCCGGTTTAACGGGATTCTGCGCAGCCACGTACAGCGCCTGTCACACCCCAAGCTGAGCCTGATTGAAGGAAGCCGGGTGCTGGATGACCTTAGCGGGCTGTCCTGTGATCTGATTCATCCCGGGGATGACGGACATATCCGGATGGGGGAGAATTTGGCCCGGGAGCTGTGCGGAATCCTGTAACTCCAGGCTGCATAAGGGTTCAGCGGCGATTAACAGGTAAACTGAATATTGCTCTAACCTGCTGAAGCGGCTATGGTGAGGACATGAAACGGCCATTTCAGATCAACAGCAACATGTTCAGAAGCAAAAACAGGCAAGCGAAAGGAGGCACCGAGATGAAAGCGAATGGAGCCAGCGAAGCGGTGCTGCGGATGGATACTCTGCGGAAGACGGGAAGCAAGCGCTTCTGGCAGACCCGCCGGTTCAAGAACAATTTGCCGCTGTGGGTCATGTTCGTTCCGGTCATCGCGTTCTATATCATTTTCAAATACACGCCCATGCTGGGACTGGTCATTGCCTTCAAAAATTATACCTTCTATGAAGGGGTATGGGGCAGCCAGTGGGTCGGCATGGACAATTTCACCAATCTGTTCACCCAGGCGCAATCGGTGCAGATTATCCGCAATACGCTTGTGCTCAGTATATTGTCAGTGCTGGTCAGCTTTCCGTTTCCGATAGCGCTCGCAATTATGCTGAATGAAGTCCGGAACAAGTTTTTCAAAAAATCGGTCCAGACTCTGGTGTATCTGCCCTATTTCTTCTCCTGGGTCATTGTAGGCGGACTGGTAGTGACGATCTTTGCCCAGACCGGAGTGGCCAATGTGCTGGTCGAGAAGCTGTCCGGCAAGCCGTTTCCGTTCCTCTTCAAAGAGTGGTCCTGGGTATCAATCTTCCTCGGCTCGGGCATCTGGAAGGATGCGGGCTTCAATGCGATTATCTATCTGGCTGCACTGACTTCCATTGACCCCAGTCTCTATGAAGCGGCGAGCATGGATGGAGCGGGCAAATGGAAGCAGATCCGCAACATCACACTGCCCGGGATCAGCCCAACCATTGTCATTATGCTGATTCTCGCCATGGGACGGGTGATGGAGGTGGGCTTCGACCATGTGTATGTGCTCCAGAACTCGATTGTATCGGGGATCTCCGAGGTTATAAGTACGTACATCTACGCGATTGGACTACAGGGAGGGCAGTTCAGCCTGACGGCTGCACTGGGAATGTTCGATTCCCTGGTGGCGCTGACCCTGGTGCTGATATCCAATGCCATTGCCCGGCGTTTCAATAAAGGCTTGTGGTAACAGGAGGACACTATGCAAAGTACAAAAGGTGAAAAAGTATTTTACGGCTTCAATTATCTGTTGCTGACGCTCGCAGGCATTCTCTGTCTGCTGCCGCTGCTCCATCTCGCCTCCCTGTCCTTAAGCGGCAAGGACGCGGTGCTCTCCGGTTTTGTCACCCTATGGCCGGTGGAATTCACACTTAGCTCTTATACCATGCTCTTCGAGGGAACGCCGGTGGTGCGTGCCTTTGGCAACAGTCTCCTGATTACCCTGGTCGGTGTGGCGGCCAGCATGCTGTTCACGATCTTTGCCGCCTATCCATTGTCCCGCCGTGATTTCTACGGAAGACGCACGCTGACGCTGGCGATTGTGTTCACGATGCTGTTTACGGGCGGCCTGATCCCGACCTATCTCGTGGTCAGCAGTCTCGGGCTGGTCGATTCCTACGCGGCACTTTGGCTGCCGGCTCTGGTCAGCACTTATAATATGATGATCATGCGTTCCTTTTTCGAGAACATTCCCGAGGAGCTGGTGGAAGCGGCCAGAATTGACGGCTCCGGCGAATGGCGGCTGCTGGCGGGGATTATTCTTCCGCTGTCCCTGCCTGTGCTGGCGACGATCGGACTCTTTTACGGCGTGTATTACTGGAACTCGTTCTTCAACGTAATGATCTACATGAACAGTCCGGAGAAAATCAATCTGACGGTTCTGATCCAGCAGATGGTGAAGAGCCAGGCCGTCCTGCAGGAGCTGAATACCATGAACTCGCAGGAGGTTGTCAATATTACACCGGAGGGCATCAAGGCCGCCGGGATTATGGTTATGGTCATTCCGATGCTGATTGTGTATCCGCTGCTGCAGCGGTATTTTGTCAAAGGTGTAACCATCGGGGCCATCAAAGGCTGATCATTGCTGCTCATATCCGTAAGTACAAGAACATCATTATAGGAGGGTCACATTCATATGTCCAAACCCATTTGGCTTAGAAAAACAACTGCTGCCGGTGCAGCATCCCTGATGCTCGCTATCGCTGTCACAGGCTGCGGCGGCAATAATGCTGCTTCCCAGGGCGGAGAGTCGAACAAGGAAGGAGCCTCCGGGAAACGCGGGTCCATCACCGTCTCTTTATATGACCGCGGCACGGTACCGGCAGAAGAGGGGACGATGAGCGACAACCGCTGGACGAAATGGGTTAATGAGAACGGGCCGGTGAACGTCAAATACGTTACGGTTCCGCGTTTTGAATCCCTGCAGAAGTTCAATGTGCTGTTCGCGTCGAAGTCGGCCCCTGACCTGATCTTTGAATTTGATACCGCTTACCAGGGACAGCTCTACAACCAGAAGCAGCTCCTGCCGCTGGATGACCTGATTGCGGGCAGCAGTACGGAATATAAGGCGATGCTGGAGAAGTATCCGGCGCTGCGCAAGGCAGGCACAATGGCGGACGGCAAGCTGTACACGGTGGGGCGTCCGATCCAGTTCGGCCCACAGCATTACCTGTTTATCCGCAATGACTGGCTGAAGAAGCTGGGCTTAGAGGTTCCCACTACCCCTGAGGAGCTGCTGAAGGTGGCAAAAGCGTTCACTGAGCAGGACCCGGACGGCAACGGCAAAGCGGATACGCAGGGGACCGGGCTCAGCTTCGTAGCCGGAATTATTCTGAACAACATGTTCGGCACCGGGTTTACGCTGTTCGGCGAAGACCAATATCCTTGGGTACTGGAGAATGACAAGGTTGTGCATGACTGGGACCGGATCAAGGCGGCTATCTCCTTCCAGAAGGAGCTGTATGCGGCGGGTGTGGTGGATAAGGACTTCGTTACGGATAAAAACGGGGAGAAGCAGAAGCAGGACTGGATCTCCGGCAAGCTGGGGATTTACGGCGGCAACGGTGCCGATGTCAGCACCTATGAGACGCTCAAGAAGAACTTCCCGGAAGCTGAGGTGATTCCGATTGCCTTGCCGACGACGGAATTCGGCCAGTTCAGCCCGACGCTGACCTCTCCGATCCAGATGACCGGCATGGTGAATGCAGCGGCCAAAGACCCTGAATCCGTGATGAAGATGATTGATTTCATGGTTACAGAGAAATACACCACCACGATTCAGAACGGTATTGAGGGCGTGCATTACAACAAGACAGCCGATGGCCGCGCTGAGGTGATCGATCCGGAGAAGAACAAGAAGGAGCTGGAGTACAACCGCGATATGGGGATGCTCACTCCGCTGATCGGCAAGAATTACGGGCTGAAGAACAAGGTGAACCCTACACCGGCTGAGCAGGATTTCATCGCAATCTATGAAATGGCCGAGAAGCTGTACATGAACCCGGACCGCCCGATTGTCGGCATTACGCAAAAGGCCTTCCTGCCGCTGCTGCCGCAGGATCTGACCCAGATCAACACCAATGCGAATAAAACGATCCTCGACCGGGCCATGCAGGCTATCGTCAGCTCCGATCCGGCTTCGGTGGACCAGTTCATTGAGGAAGCCAAGGGGGTCTGGAACAAGGCAGGCGGACCCAAGGTCGATGAGTTCTATGCAACCTGGTATCAGGACAATAAAGCAGATGCCATTATGCTGAAGGATATTTATGAGATGGGCGAGCAATTGAGCGCGGCCGAATAAAGGTGAAACTTAACACAGGGGGTGGCGGAGTTGAACAATCAGGTTAGACAGATTCTGGAGCAGAGCTTTGCGGCTGCCTCGGAGGATATTGTGGTCGAGGAAGGACTGGTGCGCTACAATTGGCCCGGTCATACCCGGCAGGTATCTAAGCTGCCGTACTGCCACGAAGCCCGGTTCTCGGCAGGGTATTATGCTTACGGCACATTGCTGGGCCGGATAGATGAAGCGGCAGGGCTGGAGATGCTTGAAGCGATTGCGGGGCTGCAGTTTACAGACCAGGAGCATCCGGATTATGGAGGGTTCCTCTGGTACCGGGAGGAGAGCGTGATTCAGGATTCGAATGCGGCGTTTTTTATCCTCATGCCGCTTGTCGTTGTACGCCTCTGTGATCCCGGTGTTTTGCCGGCCAGTCACCTGGAGGTGATCCGGCGGATGTTCAGCCATGCGGCGGCCTGGTTCACCCGGGAATGCCGGACACCGGAGCTGTTCTACCCGAACAAGACGATGAGCGACGGCGCCATGCTGCTGGCCATCGCCCACTTCCTGGGTGAGCCAGAGTATCTGGAGACCGCAACCGCTTACTTCCGCAGATGGGAAGAATATACGGTCCGCCGGGGCTGGGGCTGGGGGGAGAACATCAGCCTGGTCTATCAAGGGGTGATGATGAACGCGCTGAGGATTGCCGGTTCTGTACTTCAGCAGCATGACCGGGAGCTGGCCGGGCGGCTGGCAGAACGGATGGAGACACTGAAGAACATTCTTGTCTTCCATGACGGGGAGGAACTGGTTCCGTCTATCCGCAGCTATAACTTCCGGGGAGAGACGAAGCGGGCAAGCCTGCTGTGGCCGATTGCGGGGGTGACAGGGCTGGGCCGTCTGGCAGAGCAGAACTTCTCGCTTAATGATGCGGCGACACTGCTCCTGTTTGAAGCTGATTTTCTTCAAGGGGATGGCTCTCCGTCTGCGCTGCCGGTCCCCCGGATTCTTGAGGAGCGGATCTTCGATGCCTCCCGTTCCTATACCTGGATCGGACGGCATACCCGCCTGGGCAGCATCAACCGTTTCCCGGTCATGCCCGGAAGCTACCAGCATCCCGCCTGGGGGCTGGGCTGGCAGAGCTTCCCGGTCAGCTTCAGCGTAAGGGATAAGCAGGTGTCCTATCTCCGCTGGTACGTGAATGATTCCGCAGCCGTGCGGACACATCCGGCGGAGGAGTACCGCACGGCCTATCTGATGCCCGCGCTGTTTGCGGAAGCGCTATACCCGGAGGTGGAGACACGTTCGGCCCAGCAGGGGAATGCCCTGCTGGTGGTCCGCAGCATGACCCGGCTGCATAACCGGGCAGCGGAGCTTGCGGATGAATGGGTCATCCACCGCTATGACGGAGAGATAGCGCGTGTAATGAATACAGCCGGGGACCGGGAATGGCTGGTGCTGCATTATCCGGGCTGTGCGGTGGCGGTCACAGCGCTGAGGGGTATTGGTGCCGGGGCGGAGGCGCGCGCCGCACTGCCCGTCACGGTGGTGCGGGAGGAAGGGAGGATCAGGCTCCGCCAGGTTCTCTACTCCGGGGACAGCACCGTTCTGGCGCTGCCCCGCCTGGAAGCGGGCTGGGCGGTGGTATGTCTGGACGAAGCTGCCGAAGCGGGCGATGTCCGCAGACTGCTGGATACGGTGCGGATCAATGACTACGAGACGGATGACCGTGAGGTGCCGCGGGAGCCTTGGGCCCGGGCGCGGGAGATTGTGCTGGCGGCGGGCAATCTGCCGCCGGTACAGCTCACTGTCGATCCTTACGCACCGTGACAACGCAGTTCAAGCCGATTAATGTAATGACTGACGTATGTTTACTCTTAATTGCACTTTGTACAACTAAATCGTCTGATGTACCACCGAATATCTGTTTAGTTGTATTTCATACAATTAAACTGCCATTTGCACCTTGGCTTCACCCATTCGGGCAGATTTAGTTGTACAGACTACAGCTATAAGAGGCAAGCCTTCCTTTTGACTGTTTTTAATTGCACATTATACAACTATCATTGATATCACTGAATGTTCACTTCAAACTAAACTTCATAAATTGCTGCATGGTTGAATGAATTCACTTCTGTAGCTCTAATGTTGTACTAGAACCGCTATACTTGCTTCCATACGGAAAGGTGGCTATTATGAGAAAAACAAGCCGGAAACCGTTTTTTGTATGCGTTATCATTATGGCTCTGCTGATGGGCCTGCTCCCGGCAGACCTTGGTTCTGTGGCCCGGGCGGATAGTAATTATAAGCTGGAGGAGACCTTTGAATCATATAGTCCCGGTACGAAGCCGGCCGGATGGACGATCAAGACGCCGCCGCAGGGTGTGAGTGTTGCTGTGCAGTCCTGGGAAGGTTATGCCGGCAGGCTGCTGGAGCTTCATCAGGCGGCCCAAACGGCAAGCAGCTACAGTATAAGCAGATCCGTTACGGATGTTACGTACAGAAGCATGTTAAGCTATTCGTTCCGGGCAGAGCAGACGGGAGCGGTGATCTACCTGCCTACCCCGCAGAGCGGTGCTGTTCCGCTGGTGAAATTCGCCATTAACAATGGCGCATTCAGCTATATGAAGAAAGGTGCCGGATCATGGACCTCCGTGCTGCCGATTTCGGCAGGCGTATGGTACGAGGTACGCCTGGCCCTCGACAGCGGCAGCCACAGCTTCGATCTGTCCGTTGACGGCAGCCGTCTGCTGACGAAGGAGCCGATGGCGGAAGGCGGCGCGTTAAGCTCCTTCTACACAGGGTTTTACAAGGATAGCATAGGCAAGATAGGCTTTGACAATTTTATTGTAAGCGGATACAAGCAGGCGGTAAGTGCAGCCTTCTCCCAGGCGGCTTACGAGCTGCGGAGAGGCGCCAAGCTGCCCTTGCCGCTCCAGTTCACACCTGCGGATGCTACGGATCAGACGGCTGTCTGGTCTACCGGCAATGCAGAGGTGGCAACGGTGGATGGCAATGGTCTTGTGACAGGCATCCGCCAGGGAGTCACTACGGTGACGGCACAGCCGAATGAGGGGCTTCCGGTGGTAACGGCTACGGTAGCCGTGTATGAAGATCCGATCACGGAAATCGTGCTGGCTCCGCTGGAGCAGGCGCTTCCCGAAGGCTCCCGTGTGCTGTTACATGCCTCGGTAACTCCACTGGACAATACGGATACTGGTATCCAGTGGGGAACGGAGGACGGGAGCATTGCCGTGATTGACCGCTACGGAGAGCTGACGGGTGTAAGCGCCGGAACAACTACCGTGTTCGTCACGGATGAGACCGGCAGCGTGCGCGCCGAGACAGCCGTTACTGTGACTGGCCGGACAACCGGACAGGAGCTGTATGTTGCTCCGGGTGGAGACGACAGCAATGAAGGGACAGAAGCATCGCCCTTCCGGACGATTGCCCGGGCCCAGGCCGCCGTCCGCCAGCTGAATGATGATATGGACTCGGACATCGTTGTGAATCTGCGGGAAGGGACCTATATCCTGACGGAACCGCTGGAATTCACACCGGAGGATTCCGGGACGAACGGATATTTTGTCACTTACCGCAGCTATCCCGGGGAGCATGCGGCCATCAGCGGCGGACGGCCTATTACGGGCTGGACAATGTTTGACAGCGCCAAGGGCATCTACCGGGCGAATGCCGGAACCGGCCTTATGACACGCCAGCTGTTCGTGGATGGCATCCGTGCGGTCCGGGCACGGAGTGCAGCGGGACTGGTGAATCCGGTGAAGACTGCAACCGGCTATACCTCCGATAATACAGAGCTGGCCGGATGGGGCAATACTGCCGATATGGAAATGGTATTCAACGAGCTGTGGACGAATTCCCGGATCAAGGTGGAGTCTATAACTTCATCCGGCGGCAAAGCGCAGATCGGCCTCCAGGAGCCGGGCCGGAGCGCAGTCTTCAACCGGGGATTAACTTCGGCAACGGTACCCGTGTACTACGAGAATGCGTTTGAGCTGCTGGATGAGCCTGGAGAATGGTACTATAACCGGGTAGAAGGCATGCTGTACTACAAACCCCGCGCCTGGGAGGAGCTGTCAACGGCTGACGTTGTAGTTCCGGTGCTGGAGCAGCTTGCTACCGTTTACGGGATATCGGCTGATGAACCGGTGCGCAATCTGAATTTTGAAGGCCTGAAGTTTATGTATACCACCTGGAACCGCCCCAGTACGGCAACGGGACATTCCGATTCGCAGAATAACCATCTGCGTTATCCGTCCATCCCCGATGAGCTGACCGATGCGGCGGTGATGCTGGAGCTGGCCAATACCGTGAATTTCCGCAACAATGAATTTACCAAGCTCGGCATTACGACGGTACGGATACAGAACGGCGTTCAGAACAGCTTAATTGAAGGCAACCGCTTCTATGATATCTCAGGCAGCGCGCTGAACGTGGGCCAGCCGGATTCCTCGGACCGCATGATCTACCACCCGGCTGACCACAGGCTGCTGATGAAAAATAATGATGTGCTGAACAATGTGATTCATGATATCGGCATTGACTACAAATCGGCATCCGCCGTATCTGCGGGGTATCCGGTAGATATGGACATCAGCCATAATGAAATGTACAATCTGCCCTACAGCGGAACACATATCGGCTATGGCTGGGATAAGCTGTTCGATGCCGCTACCCGGAACGTGAAGATTCAGAATAATCTGATCTATGATCTCATGGGAATGGGCTTGCGTGATGGAGGAGCCATCTACAGTCTTGGACCTACCGGGGCCACAGCGGCTGAGAAAAATCTGGTCACCGGCAATTACATCCGCAACCAGATGGACGGGAACTCTGCCTTATACACGGATGAAGGCTCTGCCTACTGGAGATTTGAGCATAATGTGATCGACCTGAAGGATACGCCGCTGTGGCATTCACCGCTCCGCTGGGCGATGGCCTATGTGCCGACGATCCATGACGTGGATTTCGTGAACAACTATACAACAACGGACGGCTATACCAACAACGGGCGTAATGTTCTGTTTGCGGACAATACAGTCCAGCCGGATGCAGAGTGGCCTCAGGCGGCAATGCCGATCATTGACCAGGCCGGGCTGGAGCCGGAATATGCCTGGGCAGCAGAAGGGCAGGTCAGCCGCTGGAAGCTGGATCCGCTGAAGCTGGCTATTGGAGGGGGCGAACTTGCACCCATTCAAGCGCTGGACGGCAAAGACAGGCCGCTGGGCACGGAAACCAGCAGCTTCTATTACAGCATTCTTGATCCCTCCGTGGCCTCAGTTAATACCACGGGGGAGGTGACGGGACTCAGCCAGGGGCAGACGAAGCTTATCGTAAGCATCCTTAACGGCTCCATCCTGCGGACAATCACCACGGATGTATTCGTGGGAGACACCTTAGCCGTTGTCCGCCTGGAGGGGCATGACGGTAATGTGGCATATGTTCATGAAGGTGCGGACATGCAGCTGCAGCCTTACGGCGAGACGCTGTTCGGCAACCGCGAGGAGCTGGAGGAGGTCAGTTATACGAGCAGTGATCCTTCCATCGTCAGTGTCAGCGGGAACGGCCTGTTAACGGCGCATCAGACCGGACCGGTAACCCTGACGCTGTCAGCCGGTTATCTTGGCACCGTGACGCAGGGGCAGTATGAGGTTAAGGTATGGAATGAAGCCAGCAAATATGATCATACCCTGGAGACAGAGGTGCAGGACCCGGATGGCTGGTATGTCTCTGCCGCTGCCAACGGGCTGAAGGAGACCGGAGCAGACCAATTGACCCTTCGCGCTCCCGGGGGGCATGTCATTTACCAGAACCGCAAATACCAGAATGAGCTGCTGGATTTCACTATGAAGATCAATGACAGCGCGGTCTCGTCCAATTGGTATGCCCTGATGCTTAACAATCAGAGCAAGGAACTGAGCTATAGTACCGGTAGTATGTACCTGGTGGTTATAGGGACATCGGGTATTGAGCTGCACCGCTTCAACGAAGGGGTGCGGACTGTGATCTATGGCAAGATTGACGGCCTGACCAGTCTGGGCGGGCCGGCCATTCCGAATACAGCCATAACCTTCGGGGAGCAGAGCCGCGTTCAGCTTGGCGCTTTTCAAGAATCCGGGGGTGTGCGCCTGATCCTGAAGGTTGACGGGGTGCAGATCTTTAACTATCTGGACACCGCCGCAGGAGCGATTGGAGAAGCGGGATACTTCGGGCTGATCTCCCGCAATGCAAGCACAGAACTGGGGTACTGAACAGACTACACTTATGAACCCGGCCCCGTAGTCAATATCACTTAAGCGATAGCCAACATCTGGACTTACAGGGGATGACACCGATGCATAAGAAATGGTTGTACCGACTGATTCTTTCCTATCTGCCGATCCTGTTTGCTGTGGTATTTTGCCTGATTATCCTCTTTTTCCTGACCTTGAATGAAGCGATGGAGAGACAGACGGCCAAGGCAAACGGTGTATACGCAGAGAACGTGCTGCAGATCGTGGATACCACCCTCCGCAACCTGGAGACTACAACGATCAAAAGCCTGCTCCTGGATGATCAGGTGAGCAGTTATTTTGACCGCCCGGGGCAGCTTGACCCTTATCATGATTACGGGGTAACGGAGGTGCTGCTGGATTTCATGTCGCCGCTGCCGATGATCGATTCGGTCTATTTGTACCGTGCGGCCGACGGCAAAGTGCTGATGCAGCATTTCTCGTCCAGTCTGCCGGATTTCGGGGACCGCAGCTTTATTGAGACAGCGATGAAGAATACGGGCGGCCCTGTCTGGAGCGGAATCCGTGACCTGCAGCTTTTCTCCGGTGAGGATCAGCCCAAATCAGTCATTTCGCTGGTGGAGCAGGTGCCTTATTTCTCCGGTGAGCAGGGATTGATTGTCATTAACGTGCGGAAGCAGTCTCTGCAGGCGCTGATTCAGGATATGAACATGGCGAATACGGAGATCTGCCTGAAGGACGCCGGAGGGCGCGCTTTTGCAGGGGCGGATACCTGCTCAGACCCGCAGGCACAGGAGCAGGCGGTAAGCCGCATGTCTTCCTATACGGGCTGGACAATTAAGGTTGGAATAGCGCGCGCAGAGGCCTTCTCGCTGCTGTCAGCCTTCTCTAATGTCTGGGCGATTCTGGGCTTTGCGGCGGTCTTCGGCGGGATTGCGGCCATGACGTATATCAGCCACCGGAATTACCGTCCGATTGAGCAGGTAATGAGCCGGATTTACACGTTCGGAGCGGACCGTTCCTCAGGCTGGAAGCCGCAGAGCAAGGGGGATGATGAATTTTCCTTCATCGGCCATGCGCTGGAGAGTCTGATTGAGCAGACGAACAGCTATGAGAAGCAGCAGGCCGAAGGAATCCTGCACAGGCGGAATCAGTTGTTCAAAGAGCTGCTGGAGAACAGCGGCCAGGTGTCGGCAGAAATATGGAGCCGGGAATCGGAGCGGATTGGAATGAAAGGTGAATTTGCCGGCGCGGTTGTGGGAATTGCCGAGATTGATTTCTATGAGGCCTTTGCTGCAGACTACTCTGCCCGTGATCAGGCGTTGTTTAAATTCACCCTCCGCAGTGTGATTCAGGAGATCGCCGAGAAAGAAGGGGAACCGCTCTGGACAGAGTGGATTGGACCGGGGCGTCTCGGGCTGCTCTTCCGCCGTTCCGCCGCCGGAGCAACGGCTGATGGTGCCGAGAAGCCGCTGATGATTGCCGAGAGTGCCCGCTCCTGGGTGAAGCAGCATCTCAAATTCACGGCAACCTTTGGCATCAGCGGGCCGGCGGCCGGTCTCAGCGGCTTATCGGATGCTTACCGTAAGGCTGCAGGTGCGCTGGAGCGTAAACTCACCAGTGGCCCCGACCGCGTCTATGCTGCACCGGCGGAAGGCAGTTCCCCGCCCCAGGCGGAAGGAATGGATGTGCTGGTGCAGGCCATCGGTGCCGTTCCCCAGCTGTACCGGCTGGGGAACGATGAGTGGAGGCCGCTGATGGAACGGATCTTCGGGCTGCTGGCAGGCGGCAATTACTCCAAGGAGGACATTGTCCGCCTGCTGCAGCTGCTGGAGGCTGGCCTCTCCAGGGAGATGCAGGAGCTGCCGCCGGAGATGAAGGGGATATGGAACAGCGGGCGGCTGCGCGGAATTCCGCAATCCCCGGAATCCTTCGAATGGATAGAGGAGCTGCGCGGGGAGCTCCTGGCTTCTCTGGAGGAGATGGAGGAGGCGCTCCGCGGCCTGCGGATGAACCGGGAGCAGTATACGCTGGCCAACAAGGTGCGTGAGTATATTGCCCTGCATTACGCCGATCCCGATTTCTCCCTGACCCATGCCGCCGACAGCTTCGCGATGAATACCAAAGCGCTGAGCCGGATCTTCAAGGAAGAAATCGGCGAGAATTTCGTCGATTATCTGGCCCGGCTGCGGATGGACGAGGCCAAACGCCTGCTGACAGAGACCTCCGAGCCTGTCCAGAATATCGCCGAGCGGGTGGGGTATTTGTATCCGATGTCCTTCATCCGCGTCTTCAAGAAGCTGGAGGGCGTAACCCCGGGAGAATACCGCAAGGAGCGGAGCGGCCCTCCGCATGGCGAGCGGCAAGAGCCGCCCGGCCTTGGCCCGGGCGGCTCTTGCCGGGAGATCAAGGGCGGACCAGATACATTTACCACAGGCCCAAGGGCGGGCATATAGCTTGAAAAGGCGGCAGGGGGAGTTTCCCCTTGCCGCCTTTCTTTGTACTTGTTCCCATGGAAGGGAAGTGGAGTGAAGGTTCTATTGCACTTTGTAACGAAATGCAATAGAATATCATTTTTCCGCGATTCCAAAGGAGTTTTATTGCACAAAGTACAATCAGCCAAACCCGCAACATTATCCCGGTTGCCGATATTGAGAAAACTGCAGTTTTCCGCTTGTCAGCCGCTACATTCCGGCCTTATGCATCCGGTACTCGGAGGGCGTGCACAGGAACACTTTTTTGAATTGTCTGGAATAATAATTATGATCCCGGAACCCGCTGTCCATGGCCACCTGTGAGATGGTTAATCCGGCATTGCGCAGCAGCGTACAGGAATACTCCAGCCGTTTGCGGATGACATAATCCATGGGCGTCGTATGATAATTCCGGGTGAATACGCGGAGGAACTGGCGCTTCGACATATAAGCCAGATCTGCCAGAGACTGAAGTGAAATAGGCTGCAGGAAATGCTCCTCAATATAGGTAACCGCCTCACCGATCTGCAGCGCCCTGTTCTCCGTTCCGCCGCCATTCTGCCGGTAATATCGTGATAGTGTGCCGACAAGCGCGGTGAAATACGTACGGATCATCAGCCGGTAGCCGTCAGACTGCCGGTCATACTCCTCCAGAATCCGGTCCAGCAGAACAGTAGCCTCTTCCAGCTGCGCGGGCTGCAAGGAGAGCATGCCTTTGAAATACATCTCTTTGCGGAAGAACGGCTCCAGATAGAACAGCGCCTGAAACCCCGGCAGGAGCTTCAGCTCAGGCAGCTGCAGCAGCTGATCGGGATGGAACATCACATTAATGTACTCAATATTCTGCACATTTTTGTACCCATGCGAAATATCGCTGTGGATAAAAAACACCTGACCCGCCGATACGGGGTACTCCCTCCCTTCAATGATATGAATCGCGCTTCCCTCCAGAATGACCACCAGCTCCGAGAAATCATGGCAGTGAACATAATAATCCTGAGTCAGCGGGCATTTCTGAATGCGGAAAGTAAAGCCAGGCTCGAGTCCTAAATCCCGTGCATAGAGTTTATTTGTCATGTCGTTATTATGCTAAAGAAGGGCATGATCGTCAAGGAACCGTTCCGCCGTTTGCGTTAATCTTAAGAGGAAGATGACACACGGTTGGAGGGAATTTATGCAGCGATGTTTATATAGAGCCGAATGCAGAGAGGGCTACGGCGCGGCTGCTTTTTTTGGCTCACAGGTGGAATTGCTTAATGAACGTATGGACTGGCTGGGCATTTCTTGGCTAAGCATCTTTCAAGACGGCCAGGGGCTGTTTCTATATTACGAATGCAGCGGCATGGGGGTTGAGCCGGAGCAGCTGTTTCCGGGCGCATTGGAGATCCTCAAGGTCTGGCCGGGCGGGGAGTATCCGCGGCTGTGGGTGCCGATGATGGACATTTTTCATTATCAGCAGCCGGTGTCCGGGCAGCATTGGAAGCGCAACCAGGTTCCGGGGGCGCCCTACGGCAGGCTGGCAGTACTCAAGCCGGAGCAGGTCTCAAGCTATGTCTATTACCATTATCAATATCAGGAGGAGCGCCCGGGAGACGGTGACAAATACGGGATCATCGGTCTTCATGAGAACCTGCTGTTCTTTTATTCCGAGCTGCCCGCAACCGTGGAGCCCGCTCCCTATAGGGGGAAACTCACAACCAATCTGCGTCCGGAGCAGTGGGGAGAGGTTATGGAGCCGCATTTTATCAAGTGGAAGAATGTAGAGCCGGATCAGGAAATCTGGAAAAAGCTTACGCCTGCCCTAACGATCAACCTCCCGCAAAGGGGAAAAGGAGAATGAATATGCTACGCACATCCATATGCCTGAACGGCGAATGGGATTTCATGCCGCTCTACGATCAGCCGCGCTGCCGCAGTCTTCCTGAGAGGCTGCAATATGAGGCGCGCAAGATACAGGTGCCTTCGAGCTGGCGCCACAGCTATAAGACGCCTTCGGGCAGCAAATTTGGAGAAGTACCGGACCATAACTTCGTGCCATTTGATGTGTACGGCTACCCGGGAGAATGGGATGCGGCCGAAGCTGGGGTGCTGCACCGTTCTTTTCAGGTGCCGGAGACTATGCTGGGGCAGCGGATTGTGCTGCGCTTCGATGGAATCATGCAGAAGGCAGCGGTATATCTGGACCGCGAGCGGATTGCCGTCTGGGAGGACGGGTATCTGCCTTTGCGGCTGGATATCACCCGGCTGGTGCAGCCCGGCCGGGAGCAGCAGCTGCATGTGGTATGCGGAAGCTTCGACATGGCGGTGCTCCCCTCCGGGGAGGAAAGAATCACCGGACTTGCCGGTTCGTGGTTCGGCAGGATCGCAAGGGGAATATGGCAGGATGTCTTCCTCGAAGGCTACCCGCCTGTATCGCTGGAGGATCTCACGATCCGCACCTCTGTCCGGCAGGGCATGCTGGAAGTAGAGGCCCTTATTGGGACGGAATCCGGCGGACCTGCGGTGGAATCGCTGCAGGTGTTCCTGAAAGTCAGGGAACGGAAGGCCGGTACCCTGCCTGTGAAGGGTGCAGAGCCGCTGCCGGTGCTTGAAGCGGAAGCAGGAGTAGATGTTCTGCCTGCGCAGGCAGGAGAAGGACGGCAATTATGCTGGAACACCGGCAGCCGGGAGTGGGGCGGAGCATCTTTTGCGCTGCCCTGGCAGGATGCCGTGCTGTGGAGTCCGGATCACCCGGTTCTATATGAGCTGGAGCTGGAGCTTCAGGCAGACGGGGAGGTCCTTGACCGGCGGACCGATGTATTCGGCTTCCGGGAGTTCTGGTGCGAAGGCCCGCAGTTCATGCTGAACGGGATTCCCGTTAACCTGCGGGGCGATTCCTGGCATTTCCAGGGGGCGGCGCAGCAGACAGAAGACTATATCCGCAATTGGTACCGTCTGTGCAGACAGGCGGGCATCAACAGCATCCGGCTGCATGCCGAGCCGTATCCGGCTGATTATCTGCGGATTGCCGATGAGGAAGGGATGCTGATTGTCGATGAGACAGCAATCTACGGGTCGAGCAAAACCATGGATGCTGCTCACCCTGACTTCATCTCCAATTGCCGGGCGCATGTGCAGCGGCTGGTACAGCGGGATAAGAATCACCCATCCGTCATTCTGTGGAGCGTGCAGAACGAGATGCGCTGGGTGGACGGCCGGGATACCTACAAACAGCATATCCCGGGTCTGATGGAGCTGATGAGAGCCCTTGATTCTACCCGCCCGATTATGGTGGAAGGGGATAACCGGTTGGTCACCAAGCCAGGGACAGAGGTGGAGAGCCGCCATTACAACATTGACGGCACGATCGCGCAGTGGGACCGCAGCGTTCCGCTCACCTTCGGCGAGCATGGCGGATGGTGGTACATCTGCCCGCAGAACAGCAGCATGTATGTCGGACTGGATGCATACCGTGACTCAGATGCAAGTGCTGCCGGCTTGGCCCAGAAGGAAAGGCTGTTCGTGGAGTATGCACGCCGCCAAGGTGTCTCCGGTATCTCTACCTTCAACTTCGCCCATTATTTCATGCGGGCGATGCCGGAACGGAATATTCAGCTGCCGCCTGCCGACCTGACCACACCAGGCCTTAAGCCTGCGGTAATTCCGGCTTACTCCCTTTCCCTGAACAACGGGCTGTTGCCGGAGGAATATCCGGCATTCAAGGCCAATCCCGCTTTTGCCATTATGGCTGAAGCCTTCAAGCCGGTAACATTGATTGCCGCCGAATATAACCGCTGCTTCTTCGATGATGAGCCGGTCCGCCGCAGCTTCGATGTCTACAACGATACGCTGGCAGAACAGGAAGTGACTGTTGAATGCACAGTCCGGCAAGGCGGACATGTGGTTCATAGCGAGACGTTCCGTTTCCGCCACGAGCCTGCCGCCCGCCGGAGCATCCGGCTGGAATGGATGCCGGAACCGGTCAATGGCGAAGGAGCTGGAGTGGGAGGGGATGAAGGCGTAGGAGCAAGAGCAGTAGATGGGGCAGGAGCAAGAGCAGGAGATGGGGCAGAAGCAAGAGCAGGAGATGGTGCAGAAGTAAGAGTAGGGGTGGGAGCACCAGCAGCACCAACAGAAGTAGCAGAAGCGGAAGCGGTGCTGTCTGCCCGGCTGTTCCATGGCACGGAGCTGAAGCATGAGCTTCAGTTAAGCTACCGGCTGCTGTCCGGAAGCTGCAAGACAGAGCCGGTAGAAGTAGCGCTTCCCGCTTCTTATATAGGCTCTGACCGGGACTATGAGGCGATCCGCACCCTGGTGCCCGGTCTGGTCCGGGCAGAAGCGGAGGCGGTAGAGCGTCTTGCGGGCGGGACGCTGCTGATTGTCGGCAGCCGCATGCAGGACAAGGACAGGGCGGTGGACCGGAAGCTGAGAAGCTATGTGCAGCGGGGCGGCAGATTGCTGCTGCTGGAACAGCTTCACCTCTCCCCCGGCAGGCTCCCGCTGGTACGCAGGGAATTCATCCGTGCCCATGCAGGCGACTATGGACATCCGGTGCTTCGGGGCCTGGGAGCAGAGGACCTCATGTACTGGCATGAGGGGCTGCGCGAGGACGGGCCGCTGCCGATTATCCGGGCAGCGTTCGAGAAGCCGGTGACCGGTGATTTCACCCTGCTGCTGGAATGCAGCGCGGGTGACTTTGGAGACGGCGGCGATCTGTGGTCGCCGCTGCTGGAGTACCGGAGCGGAGCGGGCATGTTCCTGGCGAATCAGCTGGAGATCATGGATCATCTCCACCGGATTCCCCAGGCCTGCCTGCTGCTGCGGAGCCTGCTCCAGTATGCGGGCCGCGCAGTCCACGCGGCCGCTGTACCGGTGCCCGCTGCGGTGTGGGTCCGCAGCGGCGGGGCGGCGGAAGCCTTGCTGGGCAAGCTCCGCCTGAAGGGCCAGAGGCTGGACAGCGCCGCAGGCTTGTCCAGCCTGAACCCCGGCCTCCTGGTCGTGGAGGCCGGACTGCTGCACGGCCCGGGCGCGGCGGAAGCCGTCCGGCAGGCAGCGCAAGCAGGCAGCACAGTGCTGGTGCTGCCTGCAGAGCCAGGCGGGCAGCAGGCGCTTGCCCGCCTGCTGGACCGCCCCGTGCGTATAGCGCCGCACGGGACCTATCATCTGGCGGCGGACTACACGCACGCCGCCGTCTGCGGGATCAGCCCTGTCGACCTGTTCGGGTTCGACAAGGTGCATCTCTCGCCCCGGGACGTGGTCAACCGGGAGCTGGCCGGTCACAGGCTGGAGGTGCAGGGCGCGGAGGTGCTGTGCACCAGCGTGGAAGGCACAGCCTGGAAGGATTACTTCGCCGGGTTGCATACGGCGGAATACAGCAGGTTGGCGCTGGTCGAGCTGAACCGCAGCAAGGCCTGTGCTCCCGGAGCTTTTGTGATCCGCCAGGCAGTCGGCGAGGGTGAGATTATCTGCTCGCAGCTGCTCACCGACCCGGGCAGTGACAAAAGCCTGAGGCTGTACACCCGCCTGCTGGGCAATCTGGGGGCCGACTTCGCGGATGAGCTGCTGCAGCTGGATAAAGGAGATGCGCAGTGGGCGGTGGAAGCCGCGATGACGCTGTTCTGTCCGCCGTATACCGATTATCAGGCCATGAAGGATTACTATACCGACCCTGAATTCTCCCTGAACAATCTGGGTGAAGGCCTGTACGGCTGGATGAAGAAAAAAGAACGGCGCGAAGACGGAACGCTGCTGATCCCGGCGCCGGAAGGCCGTCCGCTGTTTCTGAGCTGCTTCGTGCATCTGCCTGCGCCCGTCTCGGGCAGCGGGGAACCTGCGGATATCCGGACCGGCAGGCTGCGGGTGAACTCAGAATGTGCTTATGAGATTTATATGAACGGTCAGCATGTGACTCAGCCGGAGCGGGAGATCATTTTGAGAAAAGGAATCAACCGGCTGGTTGCCATCATCCGGAGAGGCCGGGAGGATATCTCCTTCGGCATGGTTTTCCTGAACCCGGATGGCACGTATATGAATGATTTGGAGTTCCGCATGACAATGGATGAGGTTGAGCCTAAATAAGCAATAAGAATAAGCAATGAGTAATCCTAAATGGAGAGGAGTCAGACTAATGACAAAGCAACCGGGAACAATCAATCCGGCAGGCCATTCCGGCCGCACACAGAGTAACAAGGCTGCAAAACCTGCAGCCGGGGGCAGCGCGTTTGCCCGCGAGCAGGAGCTGGACCAGTATTTCACCTTCCGCGATGACGCGAAGGAGGTAGAGTTCAAGCGCCATGATATGCCGACCCCATGGCTGAACTATTTATCCAACGGCACCTTCCATACCATGCTGTCCCATGCGGGCGGCGGATTAGCCTTTTATAAATCCCCGCAGATCTGGCGGATTACACGCTACCGTTTCTTTCATCTGCCGACCGACCGTTCCGGTCCTTATATTTACCTGCAGGATGCTGGAACGGGCAGCTATTGGTGCCCTACCTATGAGCCTGCTTTTCAGAAGCCGCAGGAGTGGAAGAGCAGCCATGGCATGGGGTATACCCGCTTTGAAGCCGCTCAGGATGAAGTTTCGGCAAAAACCGTTTATTTTGTCGGGCCTTACGAGAACTCGCTGATCTGGAATTTGACGCTGACTAACCATAGTACAGAGGTCAAGGAGCTGAACGTGTATGCCTATGCCGAGTTTGGCATGATGGAATTCATGCGCGAGCTGCAATGGCAATGCTACAACAAGCATCAGGTGTCGGTGCAGTATCATGACAAGGAAGCCCTTATCTACAAGTACGGAGTTGAGAATCAGCCCAAGCCGGATGAGACGCCGCTGGTCTATATGATGTCGGATGCTCCGCTGGCCGGTTATGACGGGGACCGGGAGGAATTCATCGGTAGCTACCGCAGTGAATCGAATCCGGCTGCGGTTGAGCAGGGCGGCTGTACCGGCTCGACAATACTTGGCGGAGATCCTTGCGGAGCGCTTCAGGTTCAAGTGAGGCTGCAGCCCGGCGAGACCCGCACCGTGAACTTCTTCCTGGGGACGGCGATGAATGAGGCTGAGATCGAACAGGCCATCGGCCATTCCCGGGAGGCGGGTTTCGTCACCCGTTCCTTTGCGGCGCTTAAGGAGAACTGGGACAGCTATCTGGGCGCCTGGAACTGCGAATTGCCGGATAAAGATGCGCAGCGCATGATCAATATCTGGAATCCGTATCAGTCGCAGCGGAACTTTCTTTTCTCGCGCAATATTTCGTTCTATGCTACGGGGACATTCCGTGGAGTAGGCTTCCGGGATACGGCCCAGGATATATTGGCCGCAGTTCCATTAGATCCGGAGGCAGCCAAAGACAAGGTCCGTCTGCTGCTTGGGCAGCAGTATCAGGACGGACATGTGAATCATTACTTTTTCCCGAATGAGGGCTGGGACCCGGTGACCAGTATTCACTCGGATGACCACCTGTGGACGGCGCTGGCCGTATGGGATATTCTCGCAGAGACCGGCGATGCCGGATTCCTGCAGGAGAGTTTGCCTTTCTATGATGGCGGGGAAGCACCGCTGTATGATCATTTGAAGCGTGCGGTAGACTTCACCGTCTCCCGGCTGGGGCCGAACGGCTTCCCGCTGATGCTCCGCTCGGACTGGAATGACCAGCTGTTCCGCGTATGCCGTGAGGGCAGAGGGGAGAGCATCTGGACGGCGATGCAGTTCGGAACCGTGCTGCTGCGCATGAAGGACCTGGCGGCGGCAGCCGGTCATCCGGAGCATGCGGCGGATTATGACAGGCTGTACGAGGAGCAGAAGCGGCTGGTGAACACGCTCGGTTGGGACGGCCAATGGTTCCGGCGGGCAGTCATGGATGACGGGCGTTATCTGGGCACCGCAGAGCATGATGAAGCCCAGATCTGGCTTAACGCCCAGACCTGGGCAACCCTGTCCGGCATGGGTGAGCCTGATAAAGCGCTCCAGGCCATGGACAGTGTCCGCGACATTCTGGATACGGAGCTTGGCATTAAGAAGCTGCACCCGTCCATTACCAATTTCCCCGATCCTGCAGATCCATTGACCAATTACAACAAGGGGACAGGCGAGAACGGGGCCGTCTTCTGCCACGCCAATACCTGGGCGATTATTGCGGAATGCATGCTGGGCAGAGGAGATCAGGCCTACAAATATTACCGCCAGCTGATTCCTAATATTGCGATGGAGCAAGCCGGATTATGGCGCTATAAAGCGGAACCGTATGTCTATGCCTCCAACCTGTTCGGACCGGAATCTGACAGATTCGGGCTGGCGAATGTATCCTGGCTGACCGGAACTGCTGCGTGGATGTATGTAGCCGCTACGCAGTATATTATGGGCATTAAGCCCGTACTCGGCGGACTGTCGGTTAACCCGTGCATCCCGTCTTCCTGGGAGGGCTTCTCCGTTTCCCGGAGATTCCGCGGCTGCTTGTATGAGATTACCGTGAAGAACGAGAACGGTGTCTGCACAGGCGTCAAGGAAATCCGTGTTGACGGTGAACTGCTGGCAGGTACGGTAGTTCCTGTCTATCCGGATCGTAGCTCGGTGAAAGTGGAGGTTCTACTATAGTTGTAGGCAGAGCTTAATGCATACTCAAAAGTGTCCCGCCAGCTGCACCAGCAGAATTATGGCGGGGCATATTTTTATTCCTCGGAATAGCAATTATCCTCAAATTTTCCGTCACGGGATGCTGCGGCGGCCGGAAATAGCAGTTGGATTTTCTCCACTTGCTGACGAACGAAGAGCGTCTGCTGAAACAGCAGTTGGATATACAGCACTTAAATAGCTGCGTATGAGCTACATGAAGGTAAATGTACCGAATTAAATGCC
The DNA here is from genome assembly GCF_037963255.1 of Paenibacillus sp. FSL H8-0259. NCBI lineage: Bacteria > Bacillati > Bacillota > Bacilli > Caryophanales > Paenibacillaceae > Paenibacillus > Paenibacillus sp. FSL H8-0259. Next base: position 7,318,784 of record NZ_CP150147.1, on the reverse strand, counting down.
TTTTTTCCAATTGCTTGCTTGAAATCACTCCATTCATCCGAATTAAGATACGTTTTTCCACTTATATAAGCTGAACCTAAGAATGATGGCCAGCCGATGGACGAACCCCTTGCTACCCAAGGGTTCCGCCCATGCAGCAAGTTAGATACTTAAGTTCACTCTATGTAGCATCATATGGGCGGACTCTCATAACAGCACTCAGCAGCCGGCTTATGCAAACTCCACACACCGTTCGCTCGCACCACCAGCGCCATTCTCTGCAGCCTCCATAATTTCCGCAAAACTTCCCCCAACCGGCGCGCGGGCTTTGCTCAAGGTGGAGGTCAACCCTCCGAAAAAACAGGCTTGTTTCCGGGTTTACTTTTCCGCCGGGCGTGATATAGTATAGCTATAAGTTGCATCGAGGAAATATAGTTGCATTATCGCAACAATGATTATCATTCTCATTTAACATGCTGTCCCGGCTAAGCCGGGGCAGCATGTGTCATTTTAAGGGTCTTAATAATGGCTCTCATTCTCAGTCGGGTCATAATGGTTCTCATTCTGGCTCTCATTCTCAAGTGTGCCTCTTATACAACTACAATCAGGAAGGTGATTTATAATGCAAGCAACCTCGAAAGAAATGCCTAAATCCATCGCGCGTCAAGGAGGCGCTAAGCAGCCGCGGACGCCGGAGCCGCGCCGCTTCGATCCGCTGGCTATGATCTCAAACGCCGAAATGCAGGCAGCGCTCGGAAGCGGGCTGATGATGCTGATCGCCTGGGCAGCCAGCGGCTGGTCTGAGACGATATCCGTTATTCTCTATGTGATCTCCTATTCGATAGGCGGCTGGATCAAGGCGAAGGAAGGCGTGGAGACGCTGGTCAAGGAGCGCGATCTGGATGTCAATCTGCTGATGATTGCCGCGGCTCTAGGCGCAGCTTCCATCGGTTACTGGAATGAAGGCGCGATGCTAATCTTCATCTTCGCGCTGAGTGGCGCGCTCGAGAGTTACACGATGGAGCGCAGTAAGAAGGATATCTCCTCGCTGCTGGCGCTCAAACCTGCCACGGCTGTGCGCATTGAGCAGGGGGCAATGAATGAGGTGGCGATTGATCTGCTGGCCATCGGAGATCTGCTGCTGGTCCGTCCCGGGGAGCTTATCCCTGCAGATGGCAAGGTATGCCGCGGGGAATCCTCTGTTAATCAGGCGTCCATTACCGGAGAATCGCTTCCCGTTGACAAAGCTGCTGGAAGTGAAGTGTTCGCCGGTACAGTCAATGGCGAAGGCCCGCTATATATTGAAGTTACCAAATCGGCAGAGAATACCTTGTTCGCCAAGATCATCCGGATGGTTGAAGAAGCCGAGAATGAAGTGCCGGATTCACAGCGTTTTATCAAACGGCTTGAATCCGTCTATGCCCGCGTTGTAGTAGCCGCAACGGCCCTGTTGATCACTTTGCCGCCGTTTCTGCTGGACTGGAGCTGGAGCGATACCTTCTATAAAGCAATGGTCTTCCTGGTAGTGGCTTCTCCGTGTGCACTCGTGTCCTCCATTATGCCGGCCATGCTGTCGGCCATCTCGAAGAGTGCGCGCAAAGGGATTCTCTTCAAAGGCGGTGTCCACCTGGAAAATATGGCACGTACCTCCGTAGTTGCTTTTGACAAAACGGGTACATTGACGGAAGGGGTTCCGCAGGTCACGGATTTCATCGCCGGAGAAGGGTATGGACGCGAAGCGCTGCTGTCCGTCAGTGCTTCGATTGAGAAGCTGTCCGGCCACCCGCTTGCGGAGGCTATTGTTGCGCTTGCCGAAGCCGAGCAGGTAGAGCTGCACAATATTGAAGAGAGCAAATCGGTTACCGGCTGGGGCATTGAGGGAACCATTAACGGCCAGCTGTGGCGGATCGGCAAGTCCAATCTGCTGGATGAAGTGGACGGCGCTGAACCGCAGGAGGGTTCGGAAGACTGGAGAGCGCTGCGCAGCCGACTGGAGCAGGAAGGGAAGACAGTATCGCTGATTCTCGCCGGAGACACCATCGCCGGAATGATTGCGCTGCAGGATACGGTGCGTCCCCAGGCGGAGACGGCGGTGCGCAAGCTGCAGGAGCTGGGCATTAAGGTAGCGATGCTTACCGGTGACCGTGAGGCCACCGCACAGGTGATCGCCGGGAAGACCGGAGTGGACCTGGTATTCGCCGGTCTTTTGCCGGAAGATAAGGTATCGCATATCAAATCGCTTCGTGAACAATACGGCCATGTGATTATGGTGGGTGACGGTGTTAATGATGCGCCTGCGCTGGCTACAGCAACGGTTGGTATGGGGATGGGAATGAAAGGCAGCGGAGCTGCACTGGAGATTGCCGATGTGGTGCTGATGAACGATAATATCGAGGAGATTGCTTCTACAATTGCCCTGGCCCGCCGCACGCAGCGGATTGTGAAGCAGAATATGATTTTTGCCGTGACGGTGATAGCTACACTGATGATCAGCAACTTTGTGCAGGGGATCGCGCTGCCGTTTGGCGTGGTGGGCCATGAGGGCAGCACCATTCTTGTAATCCTTAACGGACTGCGTCTGTTGCGCTAAAAAAGCCGGAACGACCGTTTAACCGGCCCAGCCAAATATTTAATTGCTTAAAATTGAATTGTTCACAAAATAGGAACGTTTTCACCGTGTCTGGCATATTGACATATTCCCTTGAGATGATCATAATAAATACTACATTATAATAATTTTAATTAAGAAATGGCGTCTTTGCCGTCCATCTCAAGGAGGATATAATCATGTACAAATCAATTATTGTAGGTACTGGACCGGCCGGATTGACGGCTGCCATATACTTGGCCCGGGCGAACCTGAGCCCGCTCGTTATTGAAGGTCCGCAGCCAGGCGGACAGCTTACGACTACAACAGAAATCGAGAACTTCCCAGGATTCCCGGAAGGCATTTTGGGTCCGGATCTGATGGACAATATGCGCAAGCAGGCTGAACGTTTCGGAGCACAGTTCGTTACCGGCTGGGTGAACAGTGTAGAGCTGGGTGAACGTCCGTTCAAGCTGAATGTTGAAGGCATGGGCACACTGGTTACAGATACATTGATTATTTCCACCGGTGCTACAGCGAAATATCTCGGAATTCCCGGGGAGCAGGATAATATCGGACGCGGTGTCAGCACTTGCGCAACCTGTGACGGATTCTTCTTCCGCGGCAAAGAAATCGTGGTTGTCGGCGGCGGCGATTCGGCGCTGGAGGAAGCGGGCTTCCTGACAAGATTCGCGTCAAAGGTAACCCTGGTGCACCGCCGCGAAGAGCTGCGTGCCTCCAAGATTATGCAGGACCGTGTACGTGACAATGCCAAAGTTACCTGGGGACTCAACCGTACGCCTGTTGAAGTTATTGCCGGAGACAAAGGTGTGACTGGCCTGAAGGTGATTAACAATGAGACCGGTGAAGAAGAGTTCATTGAAGCCAGCGGTGTATTCGTAGCTGTAGGCCATCATCCGAATACTTCTTTCCTGGGCGGACAAATCACTACGGATGCTAACGGCTACATTGTGTCGAATCCCGGAACCTCCGAGACGAATATTCCCGGCGTGTTTGCTTGCGGTGACGTGCAGGATACCCGTTACAGACAAGCGATTACGGCTGCAGGCAGCGGCTGTATGGCGGCGATGGATGCCGAGAAATATATCGAGAGCCTGGAGCACAGCGCGGTTATTCTGTAAGATTCCATTTGGAATAGAAGGCACTCCGGTGCTACAATAGATCACAGATTCTTATACTTACACATTAGGAGGAGATCATACTATGGAGAATGTAATTGTGTACACTTCAACCAATTGTCCGCATTGCCGTCAGGTGAAGAGCTTCCTGAACGATAAAGGTGTAGCCTACGAAGAGCGCAACATCGAGCAGAACGATGATTATGCACAGCAGGTATGGGATATGGGAATGAGAGCTGTTCCTATTACGGTTATCGGTGAGTTCAAAATCGTCGGCATGAACAAAACCAAGTTCGACAAGGCTTTGGCTACGATTTAAGGAATAGCTGGCCGGACTTAAGGAGAATACAGTAGCCGCTTCCCTCCGGAGGCGGTTTTTCGTTGTCCTGAATGAGAGGAGAAGGGTGAATTGTTAATCAGCTTAAAGAATTACTGGGACAGCGATGCGGTGAAGAGCCTGCTCGCAGAATGTATGTGGACGGATGATCAGAGAGTTAACGAAGAGCTGAAGAGATACCTTGCTGCGGAGGGCTGTGAGCTGTTTGGCTGCTTCATTAACGGGGAACTGGCCGGAATCACAGGAATCAGCTGCGCTGCTGCACATGAGGTGGAGATCAGACATCTGGCTGTCCAGAAGAATTGGCGCGGACGCACGATTGGCAGCAATATGATCGCAGAAATTGCCGGTTGGGAGCAGGTAGAGGTGCTGAGGGCAGAAACGGATCAGGATGCGGTAGGCTTTTATAGCAAGGCAGGGTTTGAGATTCACAGTCTGGGAGAAAAATATCCGGGGATTGAGCGGTTTGAGTGTGTACTGCGCACCAGGGGAACAACGGATATATCAAAAAGCAGTCTTTGAATCCAGGCTGCTTTTTGTATTTCCCGCTAAAACAGATACATGAAGGGGATACAAGATATCGCTGTCTTGCAAGCGTGAACCCCGTTTGGAGGCCGCTAGGCTAAGTATGGGTAAACGACATGACAATTTGAAAAACAGCATATACGGCAATGCCGCTGCTAATAAGCATGAATCCGGATTTCTTCCTCGATTGGAACAGGCGCAGGACGCCAAGGCTGATGAGTGGGGCGATAATAAGCAGCAGCAGCAGCACGGTGATGAACATCTTCGCCGAAATATCTGACGTATCAACATAGGTCATGGACGCTCTCTCCATTCAGAAAAAGGGGTATGGTGATAAATGTCACACGTATATCCTTATTATATAGGATTGCTATTCCTTTTAGTGCAGGAAATGCTGCTGCAAATGCGGCAATTTTACGAAAATATAAGAGCTTGTATATTCTACGCTAAAATTATCCTTCTATTTCTCTCTAAAACGGGTGCCTTCCTAAAAAAGGAAGGCACCCGTTTCTACTTGTCTATAGGGTTACCCGGATGTTGCCGAGAAAGTGCATGACTGCAGAAAAGCCTGCGCCAATCATCGTTCCGCGGCTGCCCAGCCTGGAGAAAGTGATCTCAAGCTGCTGCTTGTGGTAAGGAAGCGTACGCTCGGCTACTACCCGGCGCAGCGGCTCGCCCAGCCACGGTTCGGCTTCAGACAGAGCACCCCCAATGACAATCAGCTCCGGATTGAAGCTGTTGATCAGATTAGTGACCCCGATGCCCAGATATTCCCCGATGGAGCTAAAGTGCCGCAGGGTATCCGGCTGCCCCTCCAGCGCATACGCCACTAGTTCGGTCGTGGTGCGGGCAGGCAGGGAAAGGCCGGGATTATCGTATGTTTTCTCCGAAGCATAGAGCTCCCAGCAGCCCCGGCTGCCGCAGCTGCAGGGCTTGCCTTCCGCCTCAATCGTCATATGCCCGGTCTCCCCGGCGTATCCGCGTGCGCCCTTATACAATTCTCCGCCGATGATGATTCCGGACCCGATCCCCGAACCAGCGCTGATATACAGCAGATGGCGCACATCTCGCGCCGCCCCGAAGTTCAGCTCCCCTTGTGCCCCGGCATTGGCTTCATTGTCAATGGTGACCGGAACCGCGAAGGCGCTTTCCAGAATCGACCGCAGATCGACCATTTCCCAGCCAAGGTTGGGCGCAAACAGGACGACTCCGTGTTCATCCACCATTCCCGGCACGCCGACTCCGATGCCGACAATGCCATAGGGCGAAGGAGGCGCCTCGGCAATGAGCTCCGAGATCATCTGCTGCATCTGCCCAAGTACATAAGGGAAGTCGTGGGCCTCCAGCGCACAATCCCGTTCATGAAGAATACCGCCTCCCAGATTGCAGAGCACGGCCTTAAGCTGTTTAACGCGCAGCTCGATCCCGATAACGGTTCCGGCCATTTCGTTGAAATGCAGCATAAGCGGCTTGCGTCCCCCGCTGGATTCTCCGGGACCGGCTTCGGTAACCAGCTCCTGCCCGCAGAGCTCGGCGACTAGATTGGAGACCGTAGCCTTATTAAGGCCTGTCATCTCGGACACCTTGGCCCGGGAGACGGGGGACTGCATACGGATCGTATGTAAAATAATCGATTTGTTGATTTTTTTGACCAGCGCCTGATCACCGGTAACTTTCAAGAAGCACACTTCCTTTTTTGAAATATAAGACTATCCGGCCTGCTGAGTACGTCACATAACAATGAGGAAGGCACTCGATCAGGGCGGAGCTTATAGGTTTCGGTTTTCCCGCATACGTAATGCATTAAGCCTTGAAGCAGCGCTTACGCGGAGAAGGTATGCCATTTAGTCTAGAATGAAGAGCGGCAAAAAGCAACTAGATTAACGTCCGGGTGAGGCGGGGAAATTACAGTTATACGCATAGGCTGCACTGCCGGAGGGTACTTTATGTTCAGCATCATCAGGTGAAAATCAAGCGAGAAGAGAGAGGCTGCTCTGCCCGGCACAGAATAAAAAACAGGCAAAATAAAAGTTCTCAAAAACTTTGTTTAACCAATATACAAAGTCCTGAAGATGTGATAAGATGTTGCTGTAAACGCTTGCGGGCGAAGCAAAATATCGAGGAGGATTTTACAAATGGCTTATTTTGAAACAGTGAGCAAGATCTCTTACGAGGGAAGCCGTTCCACTAACCCTTACGCATTCAAATTCTACAACCCTACAGAAATCGTTGCCGGCAAAACTATGGAAGAGCACCTGAAATTTGCAATGGCATATTGGCATACATTAACAGCTGGCGGTTCCGATCCGTTCGGCGCTGAAACTGCAGTCCGCGCTTGGGATAAGCTGAGCACACTGGACAAGGCTAAAGCCCGTGCAGAAGCAGCATTCGAATTCATGGAGAAGATGGATCTGCAGTACTACTGCTTCCATGATGTGGACATCGCTCCTGAAGGCGCGTCCCTGCGTGAATTCTACAGCAACATCGATACAATCGTAGATATCCTTGAACAAGGCATGAAGGCTTCCGGCAAAAAATTGCTGTGGAACACAGCTAACATGTTCACCAACCCGCGCTACATGCACGGTGCAGGCTCCACTTGCAACGCTGATGTGTTCGCACACGCTGCTGCACAAGTGAAGAAAGGTCTAGAAGTTGGTAAACGTCTGGGCGCTGACAACTATGTATTCTGGGGCGGCCGTGAAGGTTACGAAACGCTGCTGAACACTAATATGAGTCTTGAGCAGGACAACATTGCCCGCCTGTTCAGCATGGCTGTTGATTATGCTAAGGAAATCGGCTTCGACGGCCAGTTCCTGATCGAGCCTAAACCGAAAGAGCCTACCAAACACCAATATGACTTCGATGCAGCAACCTGTATCGCATTCCTGCAGAAGTACAACCTGGATAAGCACTTCAAGCTGAACCTTGAAGCTAACCATGCCACACTGGCCGGCCATACGTTCGAGCATGAGCTGCACGTAGCCCGTATCAACGGCATGCTGGGATCGCTTGATGCGAACCAGGGCGATCCATTGCTCGGCTGGGATACCGATGAATTCCCTGCAAGCATCTACGATTCTACTCTGACTCTGTACGAAGTACTGAAGAACGATGGTCTGGGCAAAGGCGGAATCAACTTTGACTCCAAAGTGCGCCGTCCTTCCTTCGAGCCTGAGGATCTGTTCCTGGCACATATCTCCGGTATGGACGTATATGCCAAGGGTCTGAAGGTAGCTGCTAAGCTGCTGGAAGACGGCGTATTCGAGAACTTCATTGCTGAGCGTTACAGCAGCTTCAATGAAGGTATCGGTGCCGACATCGTATCCGGCAAAGCGACACTCGCTTCGCTTGCTGACTATGCACTGAACAACGAAAACCCGCGTCCGAACAAGTCCGGACGCCAGGAACTGCTGAGAGCTACACTTAACCAGTACATCCTGACAGTAGAGTAAGACTGCACCGGATTTGCGGCAGCTGCCGCAGATTCATCAGAGGATAAACGCAACGGGGGTTGCTGAAGAGAGCATTCTTCGGCAGCCCCCTTTTATTGGTGGAGAATAGATGTGCACGGCGTAGAATGGCTGATGCACAGGCTTCGGTAATAGGGTTAATGCTTCATATAATTAAGCAGATGCTTACGAAGCGAGTTTTGCTCGAAGTGAATTCAGGAAGCAGAAGCTCGCAAAACTTAAGATTATGCTTACGAGGCGAGTTATATTGCGGAGATGTTCCAATAGAAGTAATGCTTCATATAACTTTTAGGAGGATAACTATGAAATATGTAATCGGTGTCGATCTCGGAACCAGCGCAGTGAAGACTGTATTGGTAGATCCCCAGGGCAAAGTTGCGTTCGAGCACTCTGAGGCTTATCCGCTCAGCAGACCCCAGCCGAACTGGAGTGAGCAGAATCCGGAGGATTGGGTTAAAGGAACGATCGTCAGCCTGAAGCGGCTAATGGAGGTATCCGGTGTAGATTCTTCGCAAGTGGATGGAATCAGCTTCTCCGGTCAAATGCACGGACTGGTGCTCGTTGACGGTGAAGGTAAGGCTCTGCGTCCGGCGATCCTGTGGAACGATACACGCACAACAGCCCAGTGCCGCAAGATTGAGAAGACGCTTGGCGGCAAGCTGATCGAAGTTGCCAGAAACCGCGCGCTGGAAGGCTTCACGCTTCCGAAGATTCTTTGGGTTCAAGAGAACGAGCCGGAGGTATTGGCGCAGGCTGAGCTGTTCCTGCTGCCGAAGGATTATGTGCGTTACCGCCTGACCGGTGACTACGCTATGGATTATTCAGACGCAGCCGGAACCCTGCTGCTCGACGTAGGCTCCAAGCAGTGGAGCCCGGAGATTGCCGAAGCCTTCGGTCTGCCGCTCTCTATCTGCCCTAGACTTGTGGAATCCTTCGAGCAGACCGGAACCCTGCTTCCGGAGATTGCCGAAGCTTCCGGATTGCTGCCTTCCACCAAGGTGTTCGCCGGTGGTGCAGACAATGCCTGCGGCGCACTCGGTGCCGGAATTCTGGGTGAAGGCCGGACGATGTGCAGCATCGGTACTTCCGGAGTCGTGTTGTCTTATGAGAGCAACAAGGATCTTAACCTTGAAGGCAAAGTCCATTTCTTCAACCATAGTGAGAAGGATGCCTTCTACATCATGGGCGTTACACTGGCGGCGGGCCACAGTCTGACCTGGTTCAAGGAGACTTTTGCCGCTGAGAAGAGCTTCGACGAATTGCTCCAGGGCGTAAATGAGATTCCGGCTGGCAGCGGCGGCCTCTTGTTCACACCGTATATCAGCGGAGAACGTACACCGCATCCGGATGCGAACATCCGCGGCAGCTTCATCGGCATGGATTCCGGCCATACACTGTCCCACTTTACACGCGCTGTGCTGGAAGGCATCACCTTCTCGCTGCGTGAATCAATTGAGATTGTACGTGAATCCGGCAAAGAGATCACCGAGGTGGTGGCTATCGGCGGCGGCGCCAAGAATGAAGCCTGGCTGCAGATGCAGGCCGATATCTTCGGCGCTTCGATCATCAAGCTGGAGAGTGAGCAAGGTCCGGCTATGGGCGCGGCGATGCTGGCTGCTTACGGTGCCGGCTGGTTTGAATCGCTGGGAGCGTGCGCGGAAGCCTTCATCCGTCCGGCTGAAACCTACACTCCTAATGCAGAGCAGGCTGCAATCTACGACGGCATCTTCGCCTTGTACAAGGATGTTTACAGCCAGACCCGCGAACTGAATGAGAAGCTGGCTTTGTATCGTAAATAATTTAGTGTAAAATATAAACAATCACATATTTTAATGAACTTGTATAAGTTGAACTTAATTCCATACCAAAAGGGCTGTAGTAACGGAGGGGAATTTTGGAACTGGAAGGAGCGACAGCGTCCGCCTGAAAGCTTTCCGCAGGAAAGCTCGCTCCGGAAGCATCATCAGTCTGCGGATTTCCACCGCGTACAGCGGTTTGAATTCAAGAAATCTGGGGACAACAGCGGCCGGAAGTCCAAATATTCACTGTAGTTACGTCCTCGCCTAATGGGAGATCATTTGTTCATTTTATACCAGTCGTATATCCAGCACTTAATGTCTGCCATTCCTCACAGGGTGGCAGCTGTTTTCTTTTTAAATGAGGGGGTGAACCCATATTGATCAAAGTACTGATTGTAGATGATGAGCCCAAGCTAAGAGAAGGGATGCGGACGCTGATCCCCTGGGAAGAAGAGGGATACACCGTAGTGGCAACAGCGGCGAACGGATATGAAGCACTGGACAAGTTCCATGCGCTCGCGCCCGGCCTTGTGATTGCAGATATCCGCATGCCCGGGATGGACGGTCTGGAACTGATCTCCGAGCTCCGCAAAGAGAGCCCTAACTGCCATGTGCTGATTCTTAGCGGCTATGCCGACTTTGAATATGCCAAACGGGCGATTGCCTACCATATCGACGGTTATTTGCTTAAGCCGGTCGATGAGGAGGAATTGATCACCTATCTGCAGGAGCTGCGTGAGAAGATAAGCCTGGAAGAACGGATGATCGAATGGCAGTCCGGGGAGCCGGCGAAGACCACCGAAGTGCTGCTGCGCGAGCTGCTGCAGCCGAAGGAAGGTGGAGAGGCTTCCGCAGAGGCTGCGGCTCAGCTGGGGCTGGAAGGATGCAGCTGCGAAGTGATATTGCTGGAATTGAAAGGGCTTAACAAAGGGGAGGACAGCCGTGAGGAACAGGTGAAGACCCTGATGGAGCGGCATTGGCTGGAAGAGGAAGAGCGCGGCTTATTCTTCACGCTTCCCCCGTATATGGGGATTCTTTTGAAGGAACCGCTTGCAAATGACAGTGCCCGGGAGTCGCTATGGCAGGAGCTGCATTATATTACAGCGAAGGAAGGACTGGAGTTTCAGGCCGCAGCAGGCGGTGCAGCGGGCAGCCCGGAAGAGGCGTTCCTGTCGTTTGCCACAGCACGTGCCCGGCTGGACGATGCTTTTTTCGGGCAGAAGGACACGCTGCTCAGCGGGAAGCCGGATAACTGGAATGAACCCGTGAAGAGGACCGGGGAATTCGAGGAGGAGCCGGACCCGGAGCGGGATGTAGAGGTACAGCTGCTGCTTGCTGTTGAGGCCGGAAGCGGTGAGGTGGCCCGCGGGCTTATAGGGCAAATTGTCCGCCAGCTGGTTCATGCCCGGCGCGAAGAAACTTATATCAAGGATAACCTGATGCGGATTGTCAGCAGTACCATTGCCCGCCTGGAGGCAGCGAATCCGGACATCCGTGCACTGATTGCCGGTCAAGCCTCGCCTATGGGTGAAATGTACAGCAGTGCTAACCTGCATGATGTGGAGCAGCTGGTATCCGCTTATATGGAGCAAATTTCCGGGCTGATCGGCAGCGGCGGGCGCGGAGATGAAATCAAGCGGATCACGGACCTGATCCAGCGCCGCTATAATGAGAATTTGAAGCTGGGCTCGCTTTCCGAAATTTTCAACTATAATAGCGCGTATTTGGGCAAAATGTTCAAGAATCAGGTGGGAGAGCACTTCAACACGTATCTGGATAAAGTCAGAATTGAGAAAGCCAAGCAGTTCCTGACGCAAGGCATGAAAGTCTATGAGGTTGCAGAGCGGGTCGGCTATATGAACTCCGATTATTTTAATGCCAAGTTCCGCAAATATGTCGGAGTATCCCCGTCGGCCTACCGCAAAGAGAATTAATATCCCGGCTGCCGGGCAGGCCCGCGAGCAGCATGGGCGGTTAGAACTGTGAACTTGCCGAACGTTCAGCGTGAGGCTTATGATATACAGGCTGTTCCCTATCTGCAGAGGATAAGGGGAGCAGCCTGTTTTCCATGGAACGGAAGGGGGAATTGTTATTAAGAAGCTGGTGCGAATGATCAATAATATGAAGCTGAAATATAAGCTGATTTTTTTCTACATTATTGTCGTCATGATACCCGTGCTGATTGTTGGTATTATTCTTACAAGCTATTTTCGAGAGGGAGCCTTGAATAGAGCAATTGATCAGGCCACCAACAACGTGGAGAAGATCAAAAGCCAATTGTCCAGCAAGCTGCGTGTTCCGACGGATATTTCTAATCTGCTCTATTTTGACGAGGAGCTTGAGCAGCTGGTCACTATGCATTACCCGGATGCATTGGCGCTTACAAAGGCTTATTTGAATTACACGGATATCCGTGTATATGTTCTGCGGTACCGGGAAATTTCTAATATCCGCTTTTTCATTGATAATCCGAGCCTGGTTGATGATATGTCGATTGCACCATTGACTCCGGAGCTGGAGTCGAGAGCCTGGTACAAGAAAGCCATGCAGTCCGGAGAGATTTACTGGATGTATATTCCCGACAAGGAGAAATATTTTAACAGCCCCAAAGGGACGATCAACAAGCTCAGCCTGATCCGTCAGGTGTACTACCGGGAATCCGGCAAATCCGGAATACTGATGGTGCAGGTTTCTCAGGATGAACTGAATCAGATGCTCTATCAGGAGCCGTTCGATACGTTAATCATCGATGAGCAGGGTTATATTGTGTCGGCCAATGATCCGCAGCTTGTAGGCAGCACAGTGGATGATTTTGACATTGGCGTTGATGTGCAATTGCAGTCCAAGGGGGTGCTCAAAACCAGGGTGAAGGACAAGGATTCTTACGTCATTATTGATGAAATGTCTCCTGAGCTGAGCAGCAGCAAGCTGAAGATTATCTCTATATTTGAAACGAAAAGCATTCTGAGCGATGCCAATAATGTCAGCAAGCTGGGCCTCCTGATCGTTATTGGTGTGCTGCTGGTTGCCCTTGTGTTTGTATACACCATCTCCCTGCTGACCACCAACCGTCTGCTGCGCCTGAGCCGCCAGCTGAATCAGGTAGCCCTTGGCAATCTGAATATCGTCTCCCGGATTGACGGGACGGATGAGATCGGCCAGCTGTCGCGGCAATTCAATTATATGGTGGCAAGTATTAACCGGCTGATCACCCAGGTTATTGAGAGCAATGAGAAGAACAGTGCACTGGAGATCGCCCAGCGGGAGATCAAATTGAAGATGATGGCGAGCCAGATCCATCCGCATTTCCTGTTCAACGCACTGGAATCGATCCGCATGAATGCGCATCTTAAGGGAGAGAAGGAGATTGCGAACATCGTCAGACTGCTCGGTAAGCTTATGCGCAAGAACCTTGAAGTAGGCCGCGAACGGGCGCCGATCAAGGAAGAAGTAGAGATGATCCGCTCTTATCTGGAGATCCAGAAATTCCGGTATGAGGACAGGCTGGAGTATGAGATTAAATTTGACCCTAGAGCAGCTGAAATCATGATCCCGCCGCTCATTATCCAGCCGCTTGTAGAGAATTCCGTAGTCCACGGGCTGGAGAATAAGCAAGGTACCGTTCATGTCAATGTCAGTATAACGCTGGATGAGAACCAGGAGGTTCAGGTGCTTGTGACAGATGACGGCATCGGCATGAAGGAGGAAAGACTGTCCGAGATCGTGGATGTGATTAGCAAAGTGGAGGAAGAGGAACGGGGACGGATCGGCCTGCGCAATGTTCATCAGAGACTGACTCTATATTACGGAGAGGAGCATGGTCTGAGGATTACAAGCCGATCAGGTGAAGGTACCGAGATAGCGTTTTCTATTCCCGTTGAAAGCGAGTTCAAGTCTTAAGCAGCGCGGCCTGGGAGAATCTCTAATTTAGACAGGATTTTACGTGAAATCTGTTGGGTATTCTCTCCCGGGGTGCTGCGGTAAGATAAGACTATAAAAACGAAGGGGGAATAATGATCGTGAAAGCGCTCACTGAAAACGGTGTTACAGCAAATGAAAGCGTAACCCCCCGCCCACCTGCGAAACGGAATAGTGGATTTTGGAAAAGCGTACTGCAGCAAAAGTACTTATATCTGATGTCTCTTCCATTCGTGATCTGGGTATTTATTTTCAGCTATGTACCCATATGGGGATGGTTGATGGCATTCCAAAATTATAAGCCGGCTAAGACATTCGGCGAACAGAAGTGGGTCGGACTGGATAACTTCAAGGAGTTGTTCCATGACGAACGTTTCTATCTCGTATTAAGAAATACCCTGTCCATGAGCGTCCTCGGGCTGATCTTTGGCTTCGTGGTTCCCATTACGTTTGCTATCATGCTCAATGAGCTGCGGGGGAGTATTTTCAAGAGAACGGTTCAAACGGTATCTTATCTGCCTCACTTTGTCTCCTGGGTCGTTGTAGGCGGGATTGTCTACAAGACACTCGCGATCGACGGAGGAATCGTGAACGATTTGCTGATGTGGTTACATATCACTGATGAGCCGATCCAGTTCATGGCCCAAGGCAAATATTTCTGGGGAATTTTGACTGCATCCGATATATGGAAAGAAACAGGCTGGGGTGCAATCATCTATTTGGCAGCGATTACAGGGATCGATAAAGAGCTGTACGAAGCGGCAAAAGTGGATGGTGCGGGAAGAATTAAGCAGGCATTCAATATTACTTTGCCGGGTATCCGTTCAACCGTTATGGTGCTGCTCATTATGAACATCGGCCATCTGATCGGTATCGGCTTCGAGAAGCAGTTCCAGCTGCAGAACAACCTGGTCACCGATTATTCGGAAGTGCTGGATTTGTATGCGCTTAAGTATGGTATTCAGATCATGCGGTTCTCTTATGGTACTGCAATAAGCATGTTCACCTCCGTAGTCAGTGTAATTCTGCTGTTCACGGCTAACGGTCTGATGAAGAAATTCACTAAAGAAAGCATTATGTAAGGAGGGGACCATAAATGGGTGGCAAAGCATTTCAAATGACAAAAGGTGAGCGTGCATTCGACATCTTTCTGTACACTGCACTTACATTAATCATGATTGTGACGTTGTATCCCTTCCTGAACGTACTGGCGATTTCTTTCAATGAATCTACAGATACCGTTCGGGGCGGCATCTATATCTTCCCGAGAGCCTGGACGCTTGAGAATTACCAGCGGATCTTCAGCTATACCGGTCTGATTCAGGGCTTCAAGATCTCCATTCTGCGTACCCTTTCAGGTACACTTCTGGGTCTGATCAGTGCTTCCATGCTGGCCTTTACGCTCAGCCGTCCGGAATTTAGAGCGAGAAAATTCATCTCGACTTTCCTGGCCCTGACGATGTATTTCTCCGGCGGTATGGTGCCTATGTACATTCTGATGAAAGATTTGAATCTGATCGGAACGTTCTGGATTTACATCCTTCCGGGTATGGTTTCCGCATTTAACGTCTTCATTATCCGTTCCTTTATGGACGGGCTGCCATTTGCTCTTCAGGAATCCGCCAAGCTGGACGGGGCGAATGACTTTATGATTTTCTATAAGATCATCCTTCCGCTCTGTAAACCGGTACTGGCAACCATCGCGCTGTTCCTGGCCGTTGGCCAATGGAATGAATGGTTCACAACGTATCTGTATAACGGTAACAAGCCGCACTTGACTACATTGCAGTATGAGCTGATGAAGGTATTGTCGTCTACCAATCAGGGCAGCGGCATGGTGAATGCGAACGATATGGCGCGGCAGATGGCGCAGATTTCACCAGAATCGATCAAGATGGCGATTACGATTGTCGTAACTGTACCTATTCTGGTTGTATACCCGTTCCTGCAAAAGTACTTCGTAGGCGGTATGACGCTGGGTGCAGTTAAAGCGTAAGCCTGACAATAGATTGAAATGGAACAGCTGCCTGGTTCAGTGCAGGATCAGGCGGCTATCCAATCTCAGGGTTATTGTTAAATAGTGGAATTTATATTTATAGTAGTTTTGCAAGCGTTCACAATGGTATATTCAGGTCTATCCTGATATGCATAGATGAAACATACTAATTTACAAGGGGGATATACAATGAATCGCAAGAGTACCAAAACAATCTTTACACTCATGCTTATGAGCTCTATGCTGATCGCCGGTTGTGGAGGCAATAACAATAATGCGGCCAACAACACGACATCTAACAACACAGGAAACACACCTGCAGCGACTAATGCAGCAGCAGATGATACCGCATTAGATACTTCTCCGTTCACGATCTCTTTCTTCGGCGGTGACGCCAGTCCGAACTGGAACAAAATGCAGGATGAAGTCGGTAAAGCCATTACTGAAAAAACAGGTGTTACTATTGACGCTGAATTTGATGTAGGCAGCGGCGGCGGCGACCAAAAAATCCCGATGATGGCTGCCAGCGGCGACGTACCTGATCTGATCTTCGCCAAAGGAAACTTGAGCACCCTGGTGGATGCCGGCCTGATTATTGATATGACGGAACTGATTGATAAATATGCTCCGAACCTCAAGAAGGTCTATGGCGAAAACATGGGCCGTCTGAAATACAGCCTGGATGACCAAGCGATCTATCAGATTCCTACGAATATGGGTGTCGGCCAACAAGCCTTCGACGCTACAGGCGGATTTGAAATTCAACACCGCGTATTGAAGGAACTGGGCTATCCTGAAGTGAAGACACTGGCAGATTATGAGAAAGTGCTTAAGGATTATGTGGCTCTGCATCCGGAAACCGATGGCCAGCCTACCATTCCGCTGACGCTGAACGCTGATGACTGGAAAATCATGATCACCGTTACAAACCCGGCTTTCACTACAACAGGTGCACCGGATGATGGCGAGTATTATGTAGATCCTGAAACCTATGAAGCACAGCTGCACTACAAACGTCCGGCAGAAAAAGAGTATTTCCGCTGGTTGAACGGAATGTACGCTCAAGGCCTGCTTGATAAGGATACCTTCGTACAAAAAGACGATCAATACAAAGCTAAAGTTGCCAGCGGCCGTGTACTCGGTCTGATCTCCCAGGAATGGGAATACTCCGATGGTGAGAATGCTCTGAAGGCAGCCGGTAAAGACGAGTATACTTACGGTCACTTCCCTGTAACCCTGTCTGATGAGTATAAAGATCATTCCTTCATGCAGACAGGTATCGACGGCTATGGTCTTGCGATCACTACCGCAGCTAAAGACCCTGTCCGGATCATCAAATGGCTGGACTGGATGTCTTCCGATGAAGGTCAGATTCTGAGAACCTGGGGTATTGAAGGCACGCACTACACTGTAAATGCAGATGGTAAACGCGAAGTTCTTCCGGAAATCAGCGATGGTCTAGCTAACGATACCGCAAACACCCAGAAGAAAACCGGGATTGGCCAGTACCTTATCTTCGGTGCACGTTATGGTGATGGTGTGAAGGATTCCACTGGCAACTACTACACTACAAGCTTCCCGGAACAGATCGTAGCTTCTTACTCCGATGCTGAGAAGGAATCACTTGCAGGTTACAAGGCTACTACATGGAAAGATCTGTTCCCTAAAGAAGATGAATTCCCGATCAAAGAAACAGGAGCCCTGTACAACCTGCCGGTTCCTACTGACGGTCAATATCAGGTAATCTTCAAGAAGACACAGGATATCATCCGCAAACGTATTCCTGAAGCCATCCTGTCGAAACCTGCAGACTTCGATAAAGTGTATGATGCCTTCCTGGCAGAGCTGGATAAAGCCGGCGCTCAGGATATGGAAAAAGAATTCACAGAGCTCGTGAAAAAGAGAGTAACCCTGTGGACAGGTAAAACGTTCTAATCAATAATGGGATGTAGGTCATTCCATACAGCGAAGGCCCGACTTAGGTCAGGGCCTTTTGCCGTACTCAGATATTATTACGGAGGGCGAGAAGAGAATGGATAACAACAGGCATCACCCGTGGAAATTAAAGTACGGCCAGCCGGCGGCAGTCTGGGAAGAAGCACTGCCGCTTGGTAACGGGTATATGGGCGCTATGGTGTTTGGCGGTACCGCCAAAGAGCAGATTCAGCTGAATGAAGATACCCTGTGGTCCGGATTTCCGCGGGACACGAACAACTATGAAGCCCTGCGGTATCTGAAGAAGGTACGGGAGCTGGTATCCTCCGGCAAATATGGTGAAGCCGAGGATGTGGTCAACGCGCATATGCTTGGGGTAAATGCACAGGCGTATATGCCGCTGGGTGACCTGTTGCTGGAGCAGGCTGGCGTAGAGAACTGCACGGCGTATGAACGGGAGCTTGATCTGGACAGCGGGATTGCCAGAGTTACTTATCAGAATGAGCAGAGGGCTTTTACCCGTGAAGTATTTATCAGTGCTCCTGACAAGGTGGGTGTCGTTCACGTTACAAGTGCGGTGCCGGGCGGACTTCATCTGGAGCTTGCTCTCAGCAGCCAGCTGAAGCATACGGTCAGTTCTGAAACTGAGCAACAACTGGTGCTCCATGGCCGCTGTCCGTCGCATATTGCTGACAACTATCATCAGGATCATCCCGTGGCCGTTCGCTATGAGGAGGGTCTCGGAATTGCCTTCGAGCTGCACCTGCAGGTACAGGTAACCGGGGGAGGAAGCATCCATCATTCGGATGGCAAGCTTGTCATATCCGGCGCTGATCGTGTACTTCTGCTGCTTGCGGCCGGCACGGACTATGAAGAGGTGCGGTCCAGAGCAAGCCATAAGAAAGCCGGAGCGGCTCAGGATTCCGCAGTTATTGTCAGCCCTGCGGATTTGTGTGCAAGCAGGCTGACCGCAGCTGCCGGCAAGTCCTATGAGGAGCTGCGGAGACGGCATACAGAAGATCATCAGGCGGTATTCCGCCGCATGGATCTGGATCTGGGCGGTCATGAAGCGGACAACCTGCCGACCGATGAACGTCTGGCTGCCTATAAGAACGGTCAGGAGGACCCGGCGCTGGAGGCGCTGCTGTTCCAATATGGCCGTTATCTGCTGATGGGCAGCTCGCGTGCCGGAACACAGGCCGCCAATCTGCAGGGCATCTGGAATAATCATGTACAGCCGCCATGGAACAGCAATTATACAACCAATATTAATACGCAGATGAATTACTGGCTGGCAGAGGTCTGTAATCTCAGTGAATTTCATGAGCCGTTAATTGAGCTGATCAAGGAGCTCAGTGAGACCGGGGCCAGAACGGCTGCAATTCATTACGGGGCACGCGGCTGGGTAGCTCATCACAATGTCGATCTGTGGAAGGCGTCTAACCCTTCCGGCGGAGATGCCAGCTGGGCGTTCTGGCCGATGGGCGGCGTCTGGTTGTCCCGGCATTTGTGGGAGCATTACGAATTCACGCCGGATGCCGTTTATCTCGAAGAGACGGCTTATCCGTTAATGAAGGGAGCGGCGCTCTTCTGCCTGGACTGGCTGGTGGAGGGGCCGGACGGCCAGCTGGTAACCAGCCCGTCTACTTCACCGGAGAACCGGTTTGTAACAGAAGATGGCAGAGCCAGCAGCATATCCATGGGCTCGGCCATGGATATGAGCCTGATCAATGAATTGATGCAGCACTGCCTGCAGGCTGCACGGATTCTCGGCGTGGATCCGGAGTTCCAGGCTGAATTGGAGAAGACGCTCTCCCGTCTGTCGCCGCTGAAGATTGCTGAGGACGGGCGGCTGCAGGAGTGGATCTATGACTTCACTGAATCCGAGCCTGGACACCGTCATGTCTCGCACTTGTACAGCCTTTATCCGGGCAACCGGATCAACAAACGGGACACACCGGAGCTGCTGGCGGCGAGCCGTTTATCGCTTCAGAAGCGGATCGCTTCCGGCGGCGGGCATACCGGCTGGAGCTGCGCCTGGCTGATTAATCTGTATGCCCGGTTGGAGGACGGTGATTCGGCTTATGGCTTTGTCCGTACGCTGTTAACCCGTTCGGTCTATCCGAATCTGTTCGACGCGCATCCGCCGTTTCAGATTGACGGTAATTTCGGCGCTGCCGCGGGTATTGCGGAAATGCTGCTGCAGAGTCATCTGGGTGAGCTTACGCTGCTTCCGGCGCTGCCCCGAGCCTGGAAGAACGGCCGGATTAGCGGCCTGAAGGCACGCGGCGGCTATGTGGTTGACATGGACTGGCAGGATGGACTGCTGGTATCCGCCCGGATCACAGCGAAGTATGATGGACTGCTACGTCTAAGCTATGCGCAGGAGCTGAAGCTGCAGCTTCCTGACGGCAGCACGCAGGTGGTAGAACCTGCGATTGAGGTTAAAGCCGGTGTGACTTATCTTGTGACGCTGTAGTCTGTAGGTTGTAAGCAGTGAACGTGAACGCTTAAGTGTAGCATAGATAAGCGCAGCCGAAGCCGCTGCTTCCCGGAGATGGACCGGGATGCAGCGGCTTTTTTAATGATCTATTTTCGCGTGCCCGCATACCTCCTGAGCATTCTGTCTGCCCCAGCACTCCGCCTGCCCCAGCACTTCACCGCCTGCCCCAGCACTTCACCGCCTGCCCATCACCCATCCGCCCACCAGTGCTTGTCCTGATAATATTTATGGGGTGGATACTTATGCGCCGGGTGTGCCGGGCCGATAATAATGAATATAACAGGTATCTCAGGTTCAGGTTCAAAGGTTTCTAGGGTTGGAGTTGTATACAGGGGATTTCCGGCATTTACTATAGAGTAAACGGCTAATCATCCATTATATAGATTGCAGGAGGCACTTGAAGGCTATGGGGAAGAGACGTATATCGCTGATGAAGACCGTGATTTGCGGCATGCTGGTTTTTGCTGCTATCCCGCCCGCAACATACTGGGGGTATGAGCATGCCTATGCTGCTGCTGATTCTGTGGTGCTGCGTTCTGTCAATGAGATGACACAGAAGCTGACCGGGGCGATGAGCAACCGCAGAGAGACAATTACCTTCACTTATCAGGGCAAGACAAATAAGCTGAAGAGCCAGGTGCAGACTTCAATCGATCAGGCGATGGGGAGCGATCCGTATCTCTATTATATTATTGACAGCTATGCGTTTTCTTACCGGGGGAGCACACGCTCTGCCAACGTGACGATTCAGGTGGAGTACCGGGAGACGCTGCAGCAGACAGCATATGTTAACAAGCAGGTGAAGACCATTCTGCAGGAATTAATTACACCGGGGATGAGCAGCCATCAGAAGGTCAAAGTCATCCACGACTGGGTGGTGCTGCATTTGCAATATGATAATTCATACCGTAAATATACGGCGTATGAGGGACTTCAGACGGGCAGTGCGGTATGTCAGGGGTATTCCCTGCTGACCTATAAGCTGCTGCTGGGAGCGGGTATACCGAATAGGATTGTGGAGGGTACTGCGAGGCCCGAGGGGGGCGTTGCCCAGTCGCATGCCTGGAATCTCGTGCAGCTGGACGGACTCTGGTATCATCTCGACACGACCTGGGATGATCCGGAGCCTAGTCCGGAGGGTGGAATCAGTACCGTATATTACATGAGAACGGATGCCCAGATGCGCCGTGACCACAGCTGGACCAAGACATATCCGGCCGCTTCAACCGGTTATGCCGAGACACTGTCACAGCTGGTCAGCCAGGGCGGACAGGGGACAGACGGATACAAGAAGCTGCAGGAGGTTCTGGATTACAGGCTGTATGAGGAGGATCAAGTGATCGCTTCGGCGGCAGACTTGAAGAAGCTTGCGCAGCAGGCGGCGGATTCAGGCCAACTCTCACTGCTGTTCCGTTACCGGGGCAGTGAGAAGCTGCTGAGGCAGGACCTGCAGGTCCTCTATGAGATAGGGCTGAATAATTTGGCATTCAACAGTTCACCTTTTGACAATACAGGGGATCTTAAGGTGTATGTGACCTGGAAATAAGAGTATTGAAAGGGATACAGTATAGCTTTATCGCCATTGATCCGTCTCCGAGAAAAGAATGGTTTGCAGCTGATCGTTCGACGGGTCGAAGCGGACCATGACGAATATGCCAAATTCCCGGCCGGCTTTGCTCCGGATCCACAGCTTGAATTTCTCCTCCGCAAGCGTTGGCTTTATTTGAGTTCGGCCTACATGCTTATAATCGATAACCTCGGCATTGTATTTCTGCTGCGCAGCTTTCACGGCTACGACACCCCATTTGGCATACTCAGGAGCGGCTGAACTCACCGGGCTGTTAAGGGTGAAGATAAGCGCCAGCAGAGCGGTGATCCAAATTTTTTTCATGGCAGTCTCCTTAGATTGTAGATTGTGAATATGTATTAGCTTGCCCCCAAAATAAAAAATTACATCAGGACAGCAAACAAACAGGGATGTCTGCCGCGCCGATAGGCTGCGGGACATCCCTGTTTGTTGTAATTCCGGATAATCAGCCGGAAGCGCTCAAGAATACTTTCCGAACCCGTCCTCGCACGTTATATCCAGCTCAAGAAGATCATAAAGAGATTGCTTGGAATCCTCAAGGTTTTTTTGCGCAGCTTCAATATCTGCTATTTTATCTTTGATAATACGTGTTTGTTCTTCTTTGGAGATTCCATTTTTAGAGATCATGGATTTTATATCATTAATTGAAAAACCGACAGCCAGACAATTCTTAACAACACCCAAATGGTGAATGATCTCTGCATCATAATTCCGGTAATTGTTCTCTTCCCTGAGGATATATTCATCCGTGATAATGCCCATTTTCTCATAGTACCGGATGGTTGATATAGGCAGATCAACAATTTTTGCGACTTCACTAATTTTCATGTTAAAATCACCCCGTTTTTCCCTCTTGCTATAAAGTATACTTCATAGTTTAGAATTCTTGTAGTGATGATAAGTGACATTTCAGCACAAGAAAACCTATAGATAAAGGAGAGAAATTTACATGAGTACAATCACCGGGAAATACCATACAACCAACGATTTCAATGAGATCGTTCTGGAGCGCCGTTCCGTGAAGGCCTATGATCCTGAAGTAAAAATCAGCCGGGAGGAAATGACCGAGATTCTGGCGGAAGCCTCCCGTGCACCGTCTGCCATTAACATGCAGCCATGGCGTTTCCTTGTTATTGACAGCGCGGAAGGCAAAGAAAAGCTTGCACCGCTGGCCTCCTTCAACCAGACACAGGCTCTGACTTCCTCGGCAGTTATTGCGGTATTTTACGATGCGAATAATATTGAATATATAGAGGAAATTTTCGGCAAATCGGTGGAACTTGGTTACATGCCGAGCGACGTCAAGGATATGCAGCTGCAACAAGTGAAGCCTTATTATGCGGGGATATCTGCATCCGAGCTGCGTGATGTGAATCTGATTGACTCGGCGCTTATTTCGATGCAGCTGATGCTTGTTGCCCGGGCCCATGGATATGACACCAACCCGATGGCCGGTTATGAGAAGGATAAGATCGCGGAAGCTTTTGGTCTGGACAAAGACCGGTTCCAGCCGGTCATGCTGATCTCGATAGGGAAAGCAGCCAAAGAAGGCTACCCATCCTACCGCCTGCCGGTTGAGACAATCACAACCTGGGCATAATCAACAGCTCCAAGGGGACGTTCTTTAGTACAAAAGCATACTTAAACTTAATCTACTGACGCAAAAAAAAGACCGGTTCAGGCCACGATAATGTGGCCGAAACCGGTCTTTGTACTGAATCCGCTGAAAGTGGGCGGTATGGGGAAACTAAAGGGATAAATCCCACTAATTCCGCTGAAAGTGGGCGGTATGGGGAAACTAAAGGGATAAATCCCACTAATTCCGCTGAAAGTCGGCGGTATGGAGAAAATAAAGGGATAAATCCCACTAATTCCGCTGAAAGTGGGCGGTATGGGGAAACTAAAGGGATAAATCCCACTAATTCCGCTGAAAGTGGGCGGTATGGAGAAATCAAAGGGATAAATCCCACTAATTCCGCCGACGGTCGGCGGTATGGAGAAAATAAAGGGATAAATCCCACTAATTCTCCGCTGAAAGTCGGCGGTATGGTGAAATCAAAGGGATAAATCCCACTAATTCCGCCGTACGTTGGCCAAAGGAGGGAATAAAGAGCATAAGTGCCCTTGAATTCCCCGAATGCGAGCTAAAGGAGCAAATGAGGAGCATTAGTGCCCTTGAATTCCCCGAATGCGAGCAAAAGGAGCAAATGAGGAGCATTAGTGCCCTTGAATTCCCCGAATGTGAGCCAAAGGAGCAAATGAGGAGCATTAGTGCCCTTGAATTCCCCGGATGCGAGCTGAAGGAGCAAATGAGGAGCATTAGAGCCCTTAAATTCCCCGAATGTGAGCTAAAGGAGCAAATGAGGAGCAGGTCGTACAAGCCCTCAGCTTGCTTTACCCGTAAGGGTAATTTTGTTCAAATATAAGAAATTATATGTTTAACATGATCCACTTAACCTTCTATTTCTCGCTGAAACGGCTACGCTATCCTTTTAAAGGACGGCGTAGCCGTTTCCAATTGTTGTATATAGGCTTGGTACTTGATTATATGACCTGCAAAGAGTTACTCTGCGTGAGTGCTCAGATCACATTTGTCCAGCGGGACAATGCTGCTCTTGCGGAACCAGCCGTAGCCCAGCCAGATCAGAAGGAACAGAGGTACGCTGACATAAGAGACCAGAATGCCGTACCAGTCGATTTTGGAACCGGTGAAGGCGCCCATGTTCTGGCCAAATACGGCCACCATGCAGAGGGCGAAGGCAAACAGCGGACCAAACGGGAACCATTTCGCCCGGTAAGGCAGTTCATCCAGCGAATGCCCCTGCTTGACGAAGGCGCGGCGGAAGCGGTAATGACAGACGGCAATCCCTAGCCAGTTGATGAAGCCGCACATCCCGGAGGCATTCAGCAGCCAGTTGTAAACTGCGCCGTCTCCGAAGAAGGAGGCGAGGAAGGCCAGCATGCCGACAGCTGTGGTCACGAGCAGCGCGCCTACAGGCACGCCTCTGCGGTTCAGCTTGCCGAGGGCACGCGGAGCCATGCCGTCCTTCGCCATGGCGTACAGGACACGTGTAGAGGCATACATCCCGGAATTCCCGGCAGACAGCACGGAGCTGAGGATGACGGCGTTCATTACGGAAGCGGCAATTGCCAGTCCGGCTTTGTTAAAGACGATCGTGAACGGGCTGACACCGATATCATCAATCCCGCCGCGGAGCAGATCGGGATTGGTATAAGGAATCAGCAGACCGATTACGAGAATGGCGAAGATATAGAAGATCAGGATGCGCCAGAATACCTGGCGGATGGCTACCGGTACATTCTTGCGGGGATTCTCACTCTCGCCCGCAGCGACCCCGACCAGCTCCGTCCCCTGGAAGGAGAATCCGGCGGCCATGAAGACACCGACGAAGGCGAAGAAGCCGCCGTGGAACGAGCTGCCTCCCAGCTGGAAGTTGCTGAGCCCCACCGCCTTGCCGCCCATAATACCGAAGATCATAAGGACACCGACAACGAGGAAGACAATGACGGTGATAATCTTAATGATGGCAAACCAATATTCTGACTCGCCGTAACCGCGCGAGGAGAGGAAGTTCAGGCCGAACATGATCAGCAGGAACAACAGGCTCCAGAGCATGGAAGGGCTGTCCGGGAACCAGTATTTAATAATGACGGTAGCAGCTGACAGCTCCGCTGCTATCGTTACCGCCCAGTTGTACCAGAAGTTCCAGCCGATGGCGAAGCCGAAGGCGGGGCTGACAAACCGGGTTCCGTACGTGCTGAAAGAACCGGAATCCGGCAAATAGGTAGCCAGCTCACCGAGGCTGGTCATCAGGAAATAGACCATGATGCCGACTGCGGTATAGGCAAGCAGTGCTCCGCCCGGACCGGAGGAGGCGATCGCACCGCCGCTGGCCAGGAACAGCCCGGTTCCGATGGAACCGCCCAGGGCGATCATGGTCAGATGTCTTGCTTTGAATGTTTTGCGCAGGCCCGGAGTACTGGCGTTACCCGCCTGTAATGCCGGCTGCTTCTCTTGCTTCGCTTGCATGAATAGGACACTCCCTTTAAGTTGTTGGTTCGGTTCACAGCGGGGAGTTGCTGCAGCCTGCTTGGCCCTGTGTCTTCTGCTTAGCGTTATGCACACAAAAAAACCGCAGACGGACGCTGCGGTTTCCTGATTATAGGCTCCGCATCATACTCCCTGTTAAGATAGCGCAACACGGTGCAATTCCCGCAGTTTCCTGGCAGGCATATACACGGTGACAGTTCCGCGCCTTTCGGCTGACGGCCCCAATCTGGGCTGCTAAACTAAGAGCAGCAGCCCGGATTTCGGCGGATATTCCTTTCGGCGCGTATCATAGATGGCTCTTAGGCATCTCCACGCGCGTACTCTTTATATCCGCGACCTCTACCTCATCCTAGGTATGATGAGGCTATCTTGTAACGATATGAACAACAGGAATCAGTATAATGCAACTTGGCCTCGCAGGCAATGACAAAATACGGCAGGTTGACGTCAGGTCCGCCGGCGCTCCGACATCTGCTGCCAGACGGTGCCCGCGGCCTCTTCGCCGGACAGAATCCGCTCCAGCGCCATCTTGGCCTGCAGCCCGACCTCGAATTCAGGATCCTCGGCCGCAATGCTCAGGGCTTCCTGGGCTTCGGCCGTGCCGACCTCATACAGGAAGCGTGCCGCCCGCCAGCGCACCAGCTTGCTGGCGTCACGCAGCGACGCCGTCATCACCGGCGTCGCTGCCGGGTCGCCGATGTCGGACAGTGTGTCGCCGGCGGTGCGCCGGACGGCGGGGGCGCTGTCCTGCATCGCCTCATAGAGCAGCTCCATCGCCCCTGGCGTGCGGATGTCGCCAAGGTACACGACCGCCAATCTGCGGATATGCAGCTTGGGGTCGTGCAGCGCCGTGCGCAGCTCCGGCAGGAGCTGCTCGCTCGGCGCCAGATCCTCCAGCGCGGCGTAGCGTACGCGCCAGTCCTCATCATGCAGGTCCCGCAGCAGCTCGGCCTGCTCTTTCTTGTGCCGCTGCTCGACGAACTCGCCGGCAGCCCCGTGCGCGATCGCCTGCTGCACGAGGGAGTCGAGGCGTTCCTGCGGATACGCCGCCTCCAGCTCCTGCTCGACCTCGCGCGCAATGTCCGGCGGCTCGCCGTAACGTACGCCGTAATCGGTGAGCTTACGCTCCTTGATCAGCACGGCGCTGGCCACATCGGTCACCGCCTGCGTGAAGCGACTCGACAAGGCGATGCGCTCCTCCTTCGCGCCGGTTTTGACGCGGATCTGAATCGGGATCGCGCGGAACATCTGCACGAACACCTGGGCTTCCCCGAAATGGGCGCCGGCGTTCTCATCCTCCAGGCTGAAATCGGCGGCGAGGCCGTCCGCGCCGAAGCGGTTCTGGACCTCGCGGAGAATAGCGGCCCAATCGGCACTGCCCTTGCGTTCCAGGGCCGCGAAATCGGCAGCGTGATAGATACTGGTGACGCCCGGAATTTCCAGCATATCCTGCGCCCAGGAAGGGGCAGAGCGCCGGCTTTCCGGCGTGTAGGTCCGGCGGATGCCGGGTTCCAGACTTTCGTCCAGGTGAAGCTTCATCGTATTTGGACTCGGAGTCGGTTCAATAAAGGTAATCTTCATACGTCAGCTCCTCTTTGATAAGTGGCATAAGCACCGTGCGCTTTACCCGCATTTTACATCATTTCAGCGGTGGAACACAAAAGGGCAGAGGTCTGAACCCGCTAAAATTTAAAATATTAGGACAGATAAGAGATACATAAGTTAATAACTTCCAGCCCACTCGTTACTGCGGTGTACATTTGGACTTCCGGCCGCTGTTGTCTCCGGATTTCCTGATTCATAACCGCTGTCAGCGTTAGATTTGTTAATCTTCTATTTCACACTGACGTTTCCGTTTGGGCCGAATGGGTAACATTTGTAAGGAGTGGCATTACACATCGGCACACTCTTGTACGCACCTGCACACCTCTGTGATTTTGCAAATGGCTCTGCGGAACCCTATAGTTAGAGTATCTGATTTGCCGCACCAGAGAGATCCGGCAGAGCGGTTATAAGGAGTGGTTTCAACCATGGCTAAAATACGCTATAACAACATCGATAATGTAAGTACCGATAAAACGCTTAAGGAATTCCGCCAATGGCGCGAGGAACGCCGCCGGAAGAAGAAGGATTATACCTATAAGGTGCCGAATCATCCGCCGCAACTCAGTTATCTGGCCGGAAACCGGCTGGAAACAACGATTACGTGGATCGGGCACTCCACTTTTTTTCTGCAATATGAAGGGCTTAATATCATTACGGACCCGATCTGGGCGCGCAGACTGGGGTTTGAGAAGCGGATCGGGCAGCCGGGGATCCCCCTCGGCGATATTCCGCCGATAGACCTTATCCTGATTTCCCATTCCCATTATGATCATCTGCACATCGCTTCCATCCGCAAATTGTACCGGGCAGGGACGACGACCCTTGTGGTCCCGGAAGGACTGAAGCGCAAAATGCTACGTAAAGGGTTCACGGACTGCCTGGAGATGCAGTGGTGGCAGGAGCTTACGCTCGGTGCCGTCAAGCTGACCTTTGTCCCGACCCAGCACTGGACCCGGCGGACACCGTTTGATACGAATTCCTCGCACTGGGGCGGTTATGTGATTCAGCCGGCGGACCCGCAGAAGCATCCGGAGGGCGAAGAGGGCAAGGGGCAGCGCAAGCTTCCGCCGAATCTGTATTTTGCCGGAGACAGCGGCTTCTTCCCGGGCTTCAAGGAGATCGGCAGCCGCTTTAAGCTGCATGTCGCACTGATGCCAATCGGGGCCTATGAACCGGAGTGGTTCATGAACTCCCAGCATGTGAATCCCGAGGAGGCTGTACAGGCGTTCCTGGATGTAGGGGCAGAGCTCATGATTCCGATGCATTTCGGGACGTTCCGGCTGGCTGATGATACCGCGCGCGAAGCACTGGACCGGATGGAGCTGGCGCGTGTGGCACAAGGGATCAGTGAGGAACGTATCCGTACATTAGGTTATGGGGAGACACTGGTGGTGCATCCCGAAGAGCGCCCGCCCGGACAATAACTGCCGGCGGCTGACCGGGAGAAGTCCCGCATAACCCTTCTACTAAAAATATAAGAAATTATATGTTTCACACGATAACTTATCCTTCTATTTCTCGCTGAAACGGTGCCTTCCTTAAAAGGACGGCAAAGTTGTTTCCACTTGATAAGATATTTGCCCGGAAAAGGGCAAAGATGCCCCTTAAAGGGCTACAATTACGGGCCATTTGCCTTGATTTTATGCTATAATGAGCCGGAACCCTAAGTGAAAAGGATGGTAATGCTTAATGATTAGCACAAGCGGCGTAACACTCCGCTACGGAAAACGCGCACTATTTGAGGACGTAAACATAAAATTCACACCCGGCAACTGCTATGGTCTGATCGGCGCGAACGGCGCCGGCAAATCGACCTTTCTAAAGATCCTGTCCGGAGAGATCGAAGCCAACATCGGCGATGTGCATATTACACCCGGTGAACGTCTGGCTATACTGAAACAGAACCATTTCGAGTATGACGAATTCCTGGTACTGGAAACGGTAATTATGGGCCATACCCGCCTTTATGAGATCATGAAGGAGAAGGATTCCCTGTATGCCAAGAGCGACTTCACGGAAGCTGACGGCCTTCGCGCCGGTGAGCTGGAAGGCGAATTCGCTGAACTGAACGGCTGGGATGCAGAGCCGGATGCTGCTGCAATGCTGATCGGACTTGGTATTATGCGCGAAATGCATGACAAGAAAATGGCCGAACTCAGCGGCAACGAAAAGGTCCGGGTACTCCTGGCGCAAGCCCTGTTCGGACGTCCGAACAACCTGCTGCTCGATGAGCCTACCAACCATTTGGATCTTGAATCCATCGGCTGGCTGGAGAACTTCCTCATGGACTACGAAGGCACCGTTATCGTGGTATCCCATGACCGTCACTTCCTGAACAAGGTCTGCACGCATATTGCGGATATCGATTTCGGCAAAATCCAGATGTACGTCGGCAACTACGACTTCTGGTACGAGTCCAGCCAACTGGCCCAGGCCCTGCAGCGCGACTCGAACAAGAAGAAGGAAGACAAGATGAAGGAACTGCAAGCCTTTATCCAGCGCTTCTCGGCTAATGCTTCCAAATCGAAACAGGCTACTTCCCGTAAGAAGCAGCTGGAGAAGATTACACTGGACGATATCCGTCCCTCCAACCGTAAATATCCGTTCCTGAACTTCAAGCCTGAACGTGAAGCCGGCAAACAGCTGCTTACGGTCAGCGGACTGAGCAAGTCGGTTGACGGTGAGCAGCTGCTGGATGAAGTCAGCTTTGTCGTGAACAAGGGCGATAAGATTGCCTTTGTGGGTCCATACTCCCAGCCGAAATCACTGCTGTTCGATGTCCTTATGGGCGAGAAGGAAGCGGATGCCGGTGAATATACTTGGGGCGTTACAACAACCCAGGCTTATTTCCCTAAGGACAACTCGAGTTATTTCGACGGTGTGAATATGAACCTGGTAGAATGGCTGCGCCAGTATTCCAAGGATCAGGATGAAACTTTCCTGCGCGGATTCCTGGGCCGGATGCTGTTTGCCGGTGAAGAAGCACTGAAGAAGGCGAGTGTACTGTCCGGGGGCGAGAAGGTCCGCTGCATGCTGGCCAAGATGATGCTGAACGGGGCGAATGTGCTCGTGTTCGATGAGCCAACCAACCACTTGGATCTGGAATCAATCACAGCGCTCAATAACGGCCTGATTGACTTTGACGGCACCATCCTGTTCACTTCCCATGACCATCAGTTCATCCAGACAATCGCCAACCGCATTATTGAAATTACACCGGCTGGTGTCATCGACCGCTCGATGAGCTATGATGAATATCTGGAGAATCCGGAAATTAAGGAAATGCGTGCACGCATGTATCCTGTAGAGGCTTAAGAACTAGATATAGGTAGGATGAACGGTAATGAGTTCATACGAAAACGGCTGCGTCGTCCCGGAAGGGATAACGCAGCCGTTTATGTTCACATATAAGAGTGTAAGAAGCCTAAGATCCGCCTGTACGACGGCGCTGATTGTTTGGCTTCTTATTGTTCTGGCTTTTCAGCGGCTTCGCGGAACCGGCTTGAAAAGTTGAACCCGGTTTACCCGAAGCATGCTGTTTCTTCTGTTCAAGCTTCTGGCGGATCGCCTCGGCCAAATTAATTTTTGGTTTATCATTGTTCTCGCTCATTATGTTAACCCCCTTAGGCAGCAAGTCCTTTTCCTTATTCTAATTGTTTTTAAATGCTGCCACAAGGGCAAGAATAACTCAAAGAAAGTTTTCCTGTATTTATGTGACAAGGATGGAGATTGACAGGGGGTAGCTGGGATGTCCGATATTTATGAAGATATACGCAAAGGAGAAAAAGGCGCGCTGGTCAGTATTGTCGCTTATCTGGTTTTGTCAGCTTTCAAGCTGGTCTGCGGCTACTTGTTCGCTTCCAGCGCTCTCCTGGCAGACGGCTTTAACAATCTGACCGATATTGTGGCTTCACTGGCCGTGCTGATTGGTCTGCGCATCTCGCGGAAGCCGCCGGATTCAGACCATACCTACGGGCATTTCCGGGCCGAGACGGTCGCTGCGCTGATGGCTTCTTTTATCATGGCAATGGTCGGCATTCAGGTTATTGTGGAAGCGGTGCGATCCTTGTTTGAAGGAGCGAAGGCAACGCCGCAGCTCTGGTCGGCGGGAGTTGCCCTGGTGTGTGCCGTAGCCATGATGGGGGTATATATATATAACAAGCGTTTGGCGAAGCAGATTAACAACAATGCGCTGATGGCTGCAGCCAAGGATAATTTCTCGGATGCCATGGTTAGTATCGGAGCTGCAATAGGTATTGTTGGAGCACAGTTCGGCCTTCCCTGGATCGATTCCGCAGCCGCTGTTGCTGTAGGACTGCTGATCTCCAAGACGGCCTGGGATATATTCCGCGACTCCACTTACCGGCTGACTGACGGCTTTGACGAAGATAAACTGCTTGATCTGCGCAGCACCATTGCCCGGACACCGGGAGTGGAGGGCATCAAGGATTTGAAAGCCCGGGTTCATGGCAATCATGTGCTGGTTGATGTAGTGGTACAAGTGAATGCACAGATGACGGTAATGGAGGGCCATGCCATCAGTGACTCCATCGAAGAGCGGATGAGTAAGCTGCATAACATCATGAATGTGCAGGTTCACGTCGAACCCAAGGATTAACATTCCTTAATTTCTCCTAGTTAGCTGTAATTTCCACCAAATCCAAGGAGAAATCGTGACTATAGACCTGGGTGTTACCATAAGATGGAAAGGTTTTTTGTGAAATTTGGAGCATGTTCCAAATCCCGGGCAAGCCTATAATGAGGGCAGAAAGCAACAAACGTAGCGCGCGCCGTTGTTGAATTCTCAATACGCTAAGCGGGGGAACGCTATGATCGTATCACATAAGAAACTGACAGCATCGTTATTGGTCTCGGCAACACTTGCACTATCCTTGGGAGTGTTAAGTCCTCAGCAGTCCTTCGCCGCATCGGCTTCTGCCAATTCGTCTTTGGCTGCGTCGGCGGTACAGACAGGTATAATTCAATCCTCGGTGCGGCTGCGCACGACTCCATCTACCAGCGGTAAGGTATTGAAGTACCTCAGTAAGGGAGATCAGGTAACAATTCTGGAAGCGACGAACAGCTATTGGTACAAAGTCAGAACTGCAGACGGCGAGATCGGTTATACCAGTGCGGGAGACCAATACATCAGTGTGATTACGGCTCCTGTGGCTACACCTGCAGTACAAACAGCAGTCATCCAGTCCACAGTCCGCCTTCGGGAGACACCTTCCACAAGCGGTAAAGTGCTGGGTTACCTATACAAGAATGACCAGGTAACAATCCTGGAAGAGACCAATAGCTATTGGTACAAAGTAAGAGCAGCTAACGGTACAACCGGATATACAAGCTCTGCGGATCAATATATTGAAGCAACGGCGGCACCTGCTCCTGCGCCTGTTCCGACACCAATACCGACACCGGTGCCAACACCGATACCGACACCTGCACCTACGCCAGTTCCTACGGCTCCGCCGCAGGCTGCTGTGATTGAAAGTGTAATAGCCGCAGGCATGGGCTACCTCGGTACACCGTATGAGTACGGGTCCAGCCGGAATGATACCAGCACGTTCGACTGCTCGGATTTCATCCGCCAGATTTTCATGGATGCAGCGAATTTGAAGCTGCCTGCCGACTCCCGGCAGCAGGGAGACTGGGTGAAGCAGAATAGTAATGTAATAACGGACATTGCTGGGTTGAAACGCGGTGATTTGATGTTCTTCATGGATTATAAGGGAAGCTCGGCTTCCGCCTATGCGGGGATCGACAAGTCTGCAGCAAGAATTACGCATGTAGCGATGTATTTGGGAGACGGGCAGTTGTTACAGACGTATTCCGTATCTTCCGGCGGCGTTAGAGTAGACAAATTAAGCGCTTCTTGGATGAACCGTTTCCTTTATGGAGGCTCGGTCATCCGCTAATATAACAATAGATGTAGAGAGCATGAAGCGGCAGTAGTACAAGTTTGTGACGGGTGAACTAACTAGGGCAGATGTTTTGTGGGGTTATCCTTTCAGTAGATTCTTCTACTGAAAGGATAACCCCTTTTCCGTTTATACACAGCAAAAAGGCCGTCAGGACTAACGTCCATGGGCCTCTTGAGTATACCAACTGCGAAGTCATAGCAAAGGTAGCACATCAGCTGTTATGACTTCGCTTATCGTTAAGTATTTATGGAGTAATTACATAAGCGGAAGCAGGAACCTTGAGCCAAGCTTTGCCCAGCCAAGTATATACTTCTCTCCACTCATTGCCCCAAGTGTCGGTCATGATTACACCTGTTGTATCGACAGTCTGCGCACCCAGCCAGCCGATAGGAGCCATGCTGCCCACGGAAAGGTGGAAAGCAGTGATCTTGGTCAGGATAATCTGAGGAGTCGCTAGTTTGATGTCTGCTGGAGTGATTACAGTGTCGAATGGCTCCAGGTATGTACTTCCGGTTACAGACACTGCTGCATCAGAAGTAGGTGTAGTGGTAGTAGTAGTAGTAGTACCTGTTACTTCAGCAGCAGAAGCGGTTGCTGCTATGGAAGCCATAAGACCCATTGCTACTGTTAAGCTGGCTAATTTTTTCATCGATGATTCCTCCTGATTTTGGTTTAGTAGTGTACTTTAACATGTTCGTGCTGTGCTAATAAGCATGTAAACATAAAGTGTATGTAATGAACCAGACATCGGAATGAAATATTTTAATTTTGTTTTATGCCGGGGCGGCCTTGTATTTATGATTCAGAGGGCAAGTGACAACCTGAGAGGAAAGGCCTATACTTTCTGAAGGGTGAATAGGATATATCAAGCGGGAATAAGTTGCATAAATAGAAATAAGCCCGGGGCTTCTCGTGGAAGCCTCAGGCTCTACAGCAATGCTTGGGTTGCAGTTAGCGGAATGAATGACTACATTGATCTTCCTCTGCGTCCCATAAAGAGCGAAACAATGAAGAGAACGAGGAAGATGTAGAACAATACTTTGGCAATACCTACAGCGGCTGCCACGATATTGAAGAAACCGAAGATACCGGCAATCAGAGCAACTACCAGCAGAATTACTGACCATCTTAACATGAGATGTCATCCTTTCTGTGTGGTGATGTAGTCATTGTTTAAACGGTGCCTATCATTTTGAAACAAACAGAAGGGGATGGTCTTTAAGGCGCTTGACAATTTGTTTCGGCCTAATTCCGTAAGGGTAACTATGCAGTAACAGGCAGAGCAAACGACATTATAAGACATTCGGAAGGGGTTATGGAAATGATCATTGAACTTAGCGTAGCACTAGTTGCTGTTGCATTCGCAGTCCTCGTATTCTTCTTAATTAAAACCTTGAAATCAGCGAAGGAATCCCTCGACAAGGTCAGTCAGACTCTGCAGGAAGTGCAAAAGACCATTGATGAGCTTACGTATGAAGTGAAAACAACGGTCAGACATGCCAACGATATCACTGCCGATGTTCAGGGCAAAATTCAGAAGATTGATCCTATTGTCGATTCTGTGAAGAACCTCGGTGATGTAATGAATGAACTGACACTGACCGTGAAGCAGGTATCGGTAACCGTCATTGAGAAATTCCGCAAATCACGTGAACTGAAGGATAAGGCCAAATCCGTATCTATTGCAGAAGTTCCGCTTACTCCGTCCGAAGAAAGAACGATTCAATCCTACGAAGCGGTAAACGAAAGCAAGTCCAAGGGTAAAATAGCAACAGCGCTTAAGGGCGTGGATGCTGCAGCCGCCATCTGGCAGAAGTTCCGCCATTAATCAGGTTAAGTAGCGCAGGGTTCAGGCCAAGGGCAATTACAGCTTATGAGAGGCGGGAGTTTATATGAAAATCGTTATTCTTTTGCTTAGTCTGCTTTCTCCCTTTATCACCATTCCGCCGCAAGCTGAGACTGTCCCTGCCGCTTCTTCGGCAACCGTGCAACCGCCGGTAAGGCTCGCATTCGAGCATAGTGTCAATACAGTTCCCTACATAAGCAGTTTCGAGTCTCTGGCGGGGGTTACCCTGTATATGCCGGAAGAAGCGCTGCTGCAGACCAAAGGTATCCCGCCTGAGATTACTCCGGACCCTTGGGGAGATTGCCTTGAATATCAATATGCTGACGTCTCCGCCGGTGTTTGTGAGGGTGTTGTCCTCTATGTACATGCTTCACCTTCCCAGGCAGAACAATTCGGCCTGAATCTTAACGGTCAGGAGCTGAATCCGGTAACTTCCAGCCTGCAGGAGACATTAGGGGCCCCGGATTTTGAAGCCGAGGACGGCAATGTATATATAAGAGGAAGTGCAGCGCTCAAAGTCTACCGCAATATGAACACTGGACAATGGGAGGGTATTGATTTATTTGACGGAAATTCTTTCTGAGGCTGTTTCAAGGGCGGCAATTCAGGTTAATGAATGCTCAGTCATCTTTTACCTGCGTTGCCCTCTTAAACAATACAAGGAGAGTGATTTCATGGATTCAATCGGTACTCAGGCATATGCCAAGTTGCTGGAGAATGGTGTTCAGGCGATAGAAGAAGTGAATCGGCTGCGTAGCAGCGGTTATACAAGAGATGACCTCTACGTGATCAGTCACGATGAAGACCGTGAAGGCCGTATCGTGGATGCTGCAGACGTGAATGAGGTCGGGCTTAGCGAAGAAGGATTATTTGGTGCGATTGCTAACCTTTTCCGTTCACGCGGCGATGCTCTCCGGTTCAAGATTACTTCGCTCGGCTTCAGTGCGGCGGAAGCGGCATTTTATGAGAAGGAGCTCGATCTGGGCAAAGTTCTCGTTATCGCCAAAAGAAATCCGAAATAATTGCCGGTCAGCTTTCTGTGACCTCTATAGTCCAATAGCGTAACCTCCAGCCCCACTACAAGCAGTGGGGCTGGAGGTTACTTTGTTGAAGACGAGGGCCTGATTCTCTTCCAATATCTTGATATATGGAAACAGGCCGTTCAAATATCGTATGATAGAGTGATAGAATTACAGGTTTTACGGTCCTAATACTATTCGTGTGAGGTGAGGGAGCTTGAGAATTTTAATCGTAGATGACAATCCGACCAATGTAATCATTATCCGTGAAATCCTGAAAAAAGAAGATTACCGGAATTTTATAACGGCTTCGTCCGCTAAAGATATGTTGAAGCTGCTCGGTGTGGGTTCTGGCAGTGATGAGAAGCGACCTAAGCAGTCGGATATCGATTTGATACTGCTGGATATGATGATGCCGGAGATGGACGGGATTGAGGCATGCCGTGTGGTTCAGCAATATGAGCATCTGAAGGACATTCCCATTATTATGGTCACCGCTGTGGGAGATTCCAAGAAGCTCGCAGAAGCACTGGATGCAGGTGCCGTAGATTATGTTACGAAACCGATTAACAAGGTGGAGCTGATGGCCCGCATCCGTCTGGCCCTGCGGCTGAAACGCGAGAAGGATTGGCATAAGGAGCGGGATCAGCGCATCCAGGATGAGCTGAAGCTGGCTGCCTTAGTGCAGAATGCAGTACTCAGCTTGCCGCTTACCGAGGAAACGTTTGAGGTGCATGCCATTTATCAGCCGTCCTTTGAGCTGGCCGGTGACTTATACGCCTGGTATCCGCTGGGTGACGGGCGTTATGCTGTCATTCTGCTGGATATGATGGGACACGGGATTTCTTCATCGCTGTTCTGTATGTTCCTGGCCTCGGTATTGAAGGATACCGTGACTACCTATGTGGAGCCGGAGAAGGTTATTCAAGAACTCAACAGGCGTTTCAACCAGCTCTATATTGAGAAGCAGCTGGTCCAGTATTACTTCACGGCAATCTATCTTGTCATTGATACACGGATGAAGCGGATTGATTATGTGAATGCCGGACATCCGCCGGCGCTGCTCTTCGAAGGAGAGGCCAAGACCCCGGTTCTGCTGGAGAGCAACTGCCACCCGGTCGGGCTGTTTGACCGGATTGATATCCAGCCGCAGAGCCTCAGCTATGAGGAAGAAGGACATCTGGTGCTGTTTACAGACGGCTTGCTGGAGATGGTCCAGGGAGAGCAGGCAGAACAGCTCGAATTCATGATCGGGCATTTGAATGCCGGTCATGACTGGCAGGAAGAAGTTATGCGCACTGCTTTCCTGAATGAGCCTGTGAATCAGGAGCGCGATGACGACAAGTGTCTGGTATGGATTTCGCTGAAGAAAGGGACAGATAGGGAATGAAAATAAAGGCTAAACTGCTAATCGGCTTCAGTGCCATGCTGGCCATTATGCTGGCTCTTACCATGATCGGGTATGACCGGCTACATTATATGAGCGGACAGCTTGACAGCTTCCAGGAGAGATACAGCAAAGGCCGCTCCTCTTCAGGGCTTCGCGGTGAAGTGAATGATATGGCACGGATTTTAACCACCTCGATGCTTAACGCGGATACACTCTCTGTGGATGCCCAGAAGGCGGAAATTAACAGCAAGGTGCTCAAAGCCGAGGATCATCTGAAGAATATACAGGACTCCATGAAGACCACAGAAGAATTACAGCTGTTATCGCGGATTGAGGCTTCTTATTCTGCGTATAAGAATTATCAGAATAAAGTGCTGGAGATGCTGACTGCCGGGTACTTCCAGAATGCCAATACTTACCGTAATACAGAAGGACAAGATATCCAGAACGAGGTGCTGAACAGTCTGAACGCACTTTCCGATTATAATGCCTTCCGGATGACCGATGAGACCGCCAAAGCCAAGGAGGCCTCCGAGCGTTCGATTCAGATGGTAACCCTGATTATGATTGTGGGACTGCTGCTGGGGCTTGGGGTGATCCTGTGGGTTATCCCGAGTATTACGCGCGGTCTGAGTGTCGTATCCATGATGATTACCAGCTTTGGTAACGGCAAGATGCGGGCGATCCGGCGGATCAAGGTCAAATCCAAAGATGAGATTGGTGATGTAGCCCGCGTGTTCCAGCAGATGGCTGAGGATATTGAGCAGAAACAGCAGCTTGAGAAATCCTATGCCCAGGCGCAGAGTGATCAGGCTTGGCTGAATGCGAACATAGCCCGGGTAACGGAGCTGCTGCGCGGAGTCAGTTCACTGGATCAGGTATCGCAGACTTTTATCAGTGAGTTCACACCTGTGCTGGGAGCCCAGTACGGTGCTGTATATTTGAAGGATCAGAATAATCCGAACCTGCTGGTCAGCAGCGCTTTCTATGCCGGTGAGGAAGGCATCAAACCGAAGGAGAGCTTCGAGATCGGTCAGGGGCTGGTCGGGCAGAGTGCCTTGGACAAGCTGCCGATCAAGCTGACAGAGGCACCGGATAACTATATTTCCGTTTCCTCCGGATTCGGGGAATCGCATCCGGGTTACATTTCCATCCATCCGCTTTTATTTGAAGATGAGCTTATGGGGGTAGTGGAATTCGCTTCCTTTACTCCTTTCTCGGTGCTGCAGAATGAGCTGCTTCATCAGCTATCGAATAATTTGGGTATCATTCTGAATAATATCAGCCGCAGGCTTGTCGTTGAAGAGCTGCTGCGGGAATCGCAGGCGCTCACAGAAGAGCTGCAATGCCAGTCAGAGGAACTGCAGACCCAGCAGGAAGAACTCCGCCGTTCCAACGAGAATCTTGAGGAACAGACAGATGCGCTGAAGCGTTCCGAGGAGCTGCTGCAGCGCCAGCAGGGAGAGCTGGAGCATTATAATACGGAACTGGTCGCCAAGACCCATGCGCTGCAGGAGCAGGTGCAGGAGGTCGAAGAGAAGAAGGATGAGATTGAGCAGGCCCGCGTCCAGCTTGAGAAGCAGGCGATGCAGCTTGCGGTGACCAGCAAATACAAATCTGAGTTCCTGGCGAATATGTCCCATGAGCTGCGGACGCCGCTGAACAGCCTGTTAATCCTGTCTCAGCTTCTTACGGAGAATAAAGAAGGGAATCTGAGCGACAAGCAGGTGGAATTCGCCCATACCATCTATATGTCAGGTGCGGACCTGCTCAAGATGATAGATGAGATCCTCGATTTGTCCAAGGTGGATGCCGGCAAAATGGAGCTCAATTACGAAGAGATTCCGCTTACGGAGCTAAAGACCTTCGTGAAGCAGAACTTTGCGCCGTTGGCCAGTAAGAAGGGGCTGTCGCTGCGCTTATCCTTCGAAGAGCCGCTGCCGGACCATGTGTTCACGGACAGCCACAGACTGAAGCAGGTGCTCCGCAATCTCTTGTCCAATGCGTTCAAATTTACCAGCGAAGGACATGTGGAGTTCTCCGTCAGCCGGGCGGACACCAAGCAGCTGCCTTCCTATCTGCCGCATGAATTTGAATACATTGCACTGTCCGTCAAGGATAGCGGAATCGGCATCCCGTCTGACAAGATGGATATTGTCTTTGAGGCTTTCCAGCAGGTCGACGGGACAACCAGCCGCAAGTATGGGGGCACAGGTCTAGGTCTGTCGATCAGCCGCGAGCTGGCCCGTCTGATGGGCGGGGCAATTGGACTGGAATCGCGCGAAGGACAAGGAAGCATCTTCACCTTGTACCTGCCGGTCAAAGGGAATTACAGCCTGCTGCCGGGAGTGGCAGAAGCAGCCGCTGCACGGGATGCGGCGACGCTTGAAGAATACCGGGACGAACGTTCATGGGATGAAACCGGCGATGTGACCCCTACGCCCCTCGTGCCGGTTATTGTTGAGGACGACCGCGAATCGCTGACCGCCGGCGACAAGGTTCTGCTCATTATCGAGGATGACGAGAGCTTTGCCAAGATACTGCTCGGCATGGCCCGCGGCCGCGGCTTCAAGGGACTGGTGGCTCTTCAGGGAGATACCGGCCTGCAGATGGCCAAGACCTATTTGCCTGACGCGATTATTCTCGATATCCAGCTGCCCGTCATGGACGGCTGGTCCATACTCAGGGAACTTAAGGGTGCATCCCAGACCCGGCATATCCCTGTGCATGTGATTTCCGTGAACGATGAGATTAAGCAGGGCCTCATGATGGGCGCGATGGCCTACCTAAGAAAGCCTTCTTCCCGCGAAGCGCTGGACCGGGCATTCTCGCAGATTGAGAACTACACCGCCAGCACACTTAAGCATCTGCTCATTGTAGAAGATGATGATATCCAGCGCCGATCCATCATGGAGCTTATCGGGCATGATGATGTAGCCATTACTGCGGTTTCCACCGGCCATGAAGCCCTGGGCGAGCTGCGCAAGCAGAGGTACGACTGTATGGTCCTCGATCTTATGCTGGAGGATATGACCGGGTTCGAGCTGCTGGATCAGATCCGGGACGATGAAGAGCTGAATGATCTGCCGATCATTATTTACACCGGTAAAGATCTGGACAGCAAAGAAGAGACACAGCTGCGTAAATATGCGGAATCGATCATTATCAAGGATGTCCGCTCGCCGGAACGGCTGCTGGATGAAACTACGCTGTTCCTGCACCGGGTAGAGGCTAATCTTCCGGAAGATAAGCGTAAAATTCTGCAAAAGCTGCACAATAAAGAAGAATTGTTCGACGGCAAAAAAATATTGCTCGTTGATGATGATATCCGAAACGTCTTTGCCCTCTCCAGTGTTCTCGAAGGGTATCACATGGAAGTGAAGTTCGCCGAGAATGGGCGGGAGGCCATAGATATGCTGGTGGAGCAGACGGATTATGATCTGGTGCTTATGGATATGATGATGCCGGAAATGGACGGCTATGAAGCGATGCGCCGTATCCGGCAAATGCCGCAGTACCAGAAATTGCCGATTATTGCACTTACGGCCAAGGCGATGAAGGAGGACCGGGCGAAGTGTATTGAGGCCGGAGCGTCCGATTATATGAAGAAACCGATCAGTACAGATCAGCTTCTTTCCTTAATGCGTGTCTGGTTGTATTCGTAAGGGCGATTTCGGGGTAATAGCTATACAGTACCATTTGGAACGAGTCCGGAAATAAGGCTTAGGCAAGGGAGTATTGATAACAATGACAGCTATGGATCGCGGATATGAGGAGCAGGCTATTCAGGCAGGGAGCAAACAGGAGCTTGAACAGATTGAAATTGAGCTGCTTCTTAGCGGGGTACACCGTCTATATGGATATGACTTCAGGAATTATGCGCTGCCTTCATTGAAACGGCGTATCTGGCATCATGTCCATGCCGAGAATGTGCCCAGCATATCCGCCCTGCAGGAGAAAGTGCTGCATGACCGTGCCTGCTTTGAACGGTTTGTATACAGTCTTTCGATCCCTGTAACGGAAATGTTCCGTGATCCGGGACTCTTCCTGACCTTCAGGCAGAAGGTGGTCCCCCTGCTGCGGACCTATCCGTATATCCGGATCTGGCATGCCGGCTGTTCCACAGGCGAAGAGGTATATTCCATGGCTATTATGCTGCATGAGGAAGGGCTTTACGACAAGGCACGGATTTATGCAACGGA
Source organism: Paenibacillus sp. FSL H8-0259 (assembly GCF_037963255.1). Lineage (NCBI taxonomy): Bacteria > Bacillati > Bacillota > Bacilli > Caryophanales > Paenibacillaceae > Paenibacillus > Paenibacillus sp. FSL H8-0259. The sequence goes on along the minus strand of NZ_CP150147.1, from coordinate 7,276,944 downwards.
TATGAACGCCCGTTCCCTGCAGCAGGCCAAAGAAGGCGTGTATGAGATCGGGAAGATGAAGCAATATACCAAGAATTATCTGGAGGCGGGCGGTACACGCGCGTTCTCGGAATACTACACTGCAAAGTATAATTCAGTGATTCTGCAGCCTTACTTGCGCAAGAATATTATTTTTGCCGAGCATAATCTGGCGACAGACACTTCATTTAATGAATTTAATGTTATTTTTTGCCGCAACGTAATGATCTATTTCAACGATGAGCTCCGCGATCATGTTCATGGCTTATTCCACGAAAGTCTCAGCCGGTTTGGAGTGCTGGTCCTTGGTTCCAAGGAATCCATTCATTTCACGAAATACAGTGACAGCTACGAAGCTTTGGACAGGGTGGAAAAAATATACCGCAAGAATAAGTAGCGGGTAAGGAGGGGCCTATGGGGGTTCAGGAACCGATTCATATACTGCTGGTTGACGACCGTCCCGAGAATCTGCTGGCACTGGAAGCAGTGCTTGAGAGTCAGCATTACAAGCTTGTCAAAGCCAATTCTGGTGAAGAAGCACTGCGGTGCTTATTAAGATATGAATTTGCAGTTATCGTACTGGACGTGCAGATGCCGGGTATGGACGGAATCGAAACCGCCAAATTAATCAAAGCCAGAGAGAAAACCAAGGATATTCCGATCATATTTATCTCTGCCAACAGCAAGGAGGCGGAGCATCTGTTCGCGGGTTATTCTGCCGGTGCCATTGATTATATGGTCAAACCATTTATTCCACAGATCCTGAAGTCCAAGATCGAAGGCTTTGTTAACATGTATCTGACCAGCAAGAAGCAGCAGCTTCAGTCTATGCTGCTGCAGCAGAAGACGCAGGAACTCGAGCGGATTAACGGGGAACTGGTCAAAGCCAAGGAAGAGGCGGAAATTGCCGCTAATGCCAAGACCGAATTCCTCGCGATGATGAGCCATGAGATCCGTACGCCGATGAACGGGGTAGTAGGCATGATCGATCTTCTGATGGAGACGGAGCTTGCTCCTGAGCAGAAGGAATATACGGAGATTATCCGCAAAAGTGCGGATACCCTGATTACGGTCATTAACGATATCCTTGATTTCACCAAGATGGAATCAGGCAAAATGGAAATGGAAGAGCAGTTGTTTGAGCTACAAACCACCATCCAAGAGGTGTTTAGCTTATTTTCTGCCGAAGCAGGCAAAAAGAATCTGGAGCTGGCTTATTTCATCGACCAGAAGCTGCCCAAGCTCATTTACGGGGATATGGCCCGTTTGCGCCAGGTATTAATTAATCTGGTGGCCAATGCGGTCAAATTTACCAACCAGGGCGGCGTATATTTGGTTGCGTCCAGCGTGCCTACAGCTGATAATAAACTGGTAGTGGAATTTACAGTGAAAGATACAGGCATTGGAATTTCACCGGAGAAATGTGACCGGCTGTTCCAGCCCTTCTCTCAGCTTGATTCATCCATGACCCGCAAATACGGAGGGACAGGCCTGGGGCTCGCCATCTGTAAGTCGCTTGTTGGGATGATGGGCGGAGATATCCGTGTGGAGTCGATGGAAGAGAAGGGAGCTACATTCGTATTCACGATACAGGTAGCTGTCCCGGAGGATGAACTGGCAGGCAGCTGCCAGGAGGAACAGAGTGCGGGGAAAGTGGTTGACCGGCATTGGCGCAGCAAGGTGCTTGTCGTGGATGACCATCCGATCAACCAGCGACTGATGGTAAGCATGCTGGACAAGCTTGGCTATAATGCCGAGGTTGCCGAGGATGGCAGCCAGGCTGTAGAGATGGCCCGGAACTCTGCTTACGATTTTATATTCATGGATCTGCAGATGCCGGTGATGGACGGGCTGACAGCAACCTCCAGGATTCGCGAGGACAGCGGCGGTTCCCCGGACAAGACCATTATTATTGCCATGACTGCGAATGTCATGGAGGGCATCCAGAATCGCTGCACCGCTGCCGGAATGGACGGCTATATCAGTAAACCGCTCAAGCTAAGCAGCATCCAGCAGATTATTTCCCGGTATTCTGTCAAGGATAACCCCGCTGCCCAGCGGAATGCCTCACTTTTTAATGCATGATCCAGTAATTACCACAGCCGTTAAGTCCCCATTGTTGTTTCAACAGTGTTCCATTAGGGTTATTGGTAAAGAAAACATTTATCAGGAGAGTTGTCTATGAATACACATAAAAGCGAAAAGTTCCACGCAAAAACCGAAACAGAAGGCACAGTATGCACCGTTTATCTGATTGGAGAGCTCGATTTGTCTGTGGCTCCTGATTTCCGTCTGGTCATGGAACCCCTAGTGGGAGATACGGGACTTGATCTCGTGATTAATCTTAAGGATTTGAGATACATTGACAGCACAGGCATCGGGATTTTGTTGTCGATTCTCAAAGCAAGACACGGAATGGAAGTTAAATTTGCCGTTGAGGAAGTTCCTCCACAAATACAGAAATTGTTTGATATGACCGGCATTTCCAAGTTTTTTGCCCCCCAAGAGAATTCCCACTAGGAAAGGATCGAACTAAGGATGAGTGATGACGTGCAAAGAGTAGTTCTTCAGTTACCCGCCAGTGCAGAATATGTCGATATCGTCAGACTTAATTTATATGGCATTGCCTCTAAGATGGGTTTCACTTACGAAGATATTGAGGATATGAAGGTAGCAGTCTCGGAAGCCTGTAACAACTCCGTGCTTTATGCTTACGGGCAGGAAGACGGTTTGGTTGATGTAATCTTTGAAGTAGGATCAAGTGCTTTGTCCATTACTGTCAAAGATGAGGGGGAGAGCTTTGACGGTTTGGATTCGTCCGATGAACGTATGACGCTGCATGACAAGGAGCTGAATGATGTTCAGGTGGGCGGACTGGGATTTTATTTAATGCAGGCGCTTATGGATGACGTTAGCGTCGTTAGCGAAGCAGGGAAAGGGACAGTCGTTACCCTGACTAAGCGGCTTAATTACAGCGAGGAGAAAGTATGAACGACAAAGTGACTCCCCCAGAGTCCATGAATGAAGCAGTAAGCCTGATCTGGGAATACCAGCAGACGAAAGACAATGAAATAGCTACAGTGCTCATCCGTAAATACGAGCCCATGGTGAAGATGGCAGCCGGCAAAATTGCCCGTAACCGTCCGGATCTCTATGAAGATCTGTATCAAGTGGGACAAATGGCGCTGATCCGGCTGTTGCAGCAGTATGATATTAGTCTGGGGATACCTTTTGAGCCCTATGCTATGAAAAGCATGATCGGACATATGAAGAATTTCCTGCGTGATAAATCCTGGTACATACAGGTTCCAAGACGGATCAAAGAAAAAGGCGCACTTGTACAGCAGGCCATTGATGAACTTACCATTCGATTGGAACGTTCCCCTGCGGTGGAAGAAATTGCCCATTATCTGGATCTTACCGTGGAAGAAACTGTAGAAGTACTGGCCGGCAGGGAATGTTATCATTATGTCTCCCTGGATTCACCGCTCTCACAGGAAGAGACGGGTGCTACACTCGGCGAATTGATCAGCTCTGACGCCAATGACTATGAGACTGTGGAGAAACGTATGGATCTCCAGCAGGCTCTGGGACAGCTGAAGGAGCAGGAACAGCAGGTGCTGCTGCTGGCCTTCCAGGATGGCCAGTCACAGCGTGCCATCGCCCAGAAGCTTGGGGTATCGCAGATGAGTGTTTCCCGCATACAGAAGCGTGCTACCGAGAAGCTGAAGCAGATTATGGCTAACTCCTCTTATTAAGCTTAAGAAGTATGCCTTTATATTGAATAGCAGGACAAGCCCTTCCCCGCCGGGATAGGGCTTGTTTTGCTGTAGGCAGGAATAATCTCCCGTAGTTCCACGAGCAACACCCCTCCTGCAGTCTATTCTGGCGGAGTAGGCTGCAGGAGGGGTGAGCGGGAAATTCACTTAGCTGTTGGCATCAATATACTTTTTGATTTCTCCAAGATATTCCCCGATAACCGGCACATCAAGAAACAAACTAAGAATATAGCCCAATAAACCGAGGATCACGAACGTACCAAGGGAAAGCCCCAGGCCTCTGGATACGCCGGCCATCAGATTGGTAATGATCCGCTTCTTGGGGTCCGTATAATTCTCCAGAATATCCTTGAATTCTGATTTTTCGAGTGAATCTGCGATTTTGTCGAGCCGTGCATTCAAGCGTTTGACCTCATGCCGCAGCTCGAAGGGATGCTCATCAACTTCATAAGCTTTAGTTCTGGTGTCCGCTTCTCCCATAAGGCGTACCTGCTTTCTATAGCCTGGAACAGGCTTTATTGAGAATATGAGGGTATAATCCATTTCGGCTTAGTGTGGGCCTATAAGCCTAAAAAAGGCATGCATAAATAGAGAGCAGCCAGCTACGGCGAGCTGGCTGCTCTCTTGTACTGCCTAAAAAGGCCGTATATCGCCGTTTTTAATAATTGGACTTGTAAGAGGATTTAACTTCCTCTTTAGCATCCTTAGCTTCATCAGCTATGTCTTTGGAAGCATCTTTAGCCTTGTCGGCTACCTCTTTAGAGGAGTCTTTAGCTTCATCCGTGACATCCTTGGAAGCGTCTTTAACGTCACCAGCCACATCCTTGGAGGCTTCGCTTACAGTTTCACCAATCTTCTTGCCTGTTTCCGACAATGTAGCAGCAATTTGTTGTTTGCTGTCGCTGACCGTTGTGAAGATGTCGGAGGCTTTAGCAGATACTGTACCTGCCAGATCGGTTGCTTTTTCGCTGACTGTAGTTGCCAGCGTTTTGGTCTTGTCTGTTACGGCTCCTGCAACCTCTTTGGTTTTGTCAGTGGCAATCGAGAGCTTGTCCGACAAATCACTGCGCATTTCACGACCGGGTTTCGGTGCGAACAACAGTGCCGCCGCAGCCCCAAGCAGACCGCCTATGAAAATTCCCTTGAAAAATGTGCCGCCGCTTTCTACTGGATATTCCGTTTCTGCCTTGTTCATCACCAATCACTCCTCATTAGATTATTATGATTTGAACTCCGGCTGCTATGCTGCCTGCCGTCATTCAAATTCAGGATAGCCTGAAGTATCTTACTTCGTATATAAACGTAGGGGTATATACTGAAACAGTTGGTGAGCATGGGAAAGATTGCCGGAGTATAGGGGAGCATCCCGGCAATAAAGGGTCTTTTCTATATATAAACGGCCACATTTACGGCTTTACAAACGGTTGATTGATGAAGAAAGGAAGGGGGTAAGAGATACTAAATCACAGCGCCTATATACATCTCATATAAGGAGCATTTATCCCCTGTTTAAGATATGGTGAAAGTTCCAACATCTATGGAGGTGCAAAGTTTATGATTAAAGTAGTCACATCAGCAGAGCGTCATACTTCGAATAGAGAATGGATACACAGTGAATTCAGCTTTTCTTTTGCCGATTACGATGACCCCAGCAATGCCCACTTTGGCGCACTGCTGGCCCATAACGACAATGAATTGAAGCCGGAGCAAGGCATGCATGAGCATCCGCATCATGATCTGGAGATTATTACTTATGTAGTTTCCGGAGTCCTGAAGCATCAGGATGATCTCGGTAATCATGCGGATCTGCAGGCCGGAAGTGTACAGATGATGAGCGCGGGTACAGGCATCAATCATTCGGAGACGAATCCGTCCCTAAGCTCGAATGTCCGTTTCTTGCAAATCTGGCTGCTGCCGGACCGTCCGGGAATGACGCCGAGGTGGGACGCAAGATTCTTTCCGGACGAGCTTAAGCTGAACAACCTGCTTCCGGTGGCTTCCGGATCAGCGGACAAGGGAGCGCTTAAGCTGGGCGAGGATGTTACGGTCTATTTGTCCCTTCTGCAGACGAACCGGGAGCTGCATTACCCGCAGCAAGAGGAGCGGCGCACTCATATTTATCTGATTTCCGGGAATCTGGAGATTAGCTGCTCAGACGGCGTGTTTCAGCTTCAGCAGGGAGATGCGGCGCGTATCCGCAAGAGCTGTGATCTGACGATTAAAGGGACAAGCAATGGCGGAGATGCAGAGTTCATCCTGATTGATCTGCCGTAAATGCCGGGTGCAGACCTGCCTATACTCGAGCATCAACGCACAAAAGCCCTTCAGCTTCCCTGTCCATTCCTGCGGACGGGTCGGAGAGAAGGGCTTTTATCATGCCAATTTGACCGGTTTATTTCTTGCGCAAGCGTCCAAGCTCAGAGACAAGCGCCTCCACCTGTGAGATGCTGAGCCTGTCGCTGCCCATGGCAACCTCATAAATATCCTGAATATCCTCATAATGCTCCACCGAAAAAGCCGAGGCCTGCATAGCCGCAGCACTGGCCATTTTCAGCTTGTTTTTGATACCCTCGATCATATACTCAACATTTTCCTGGCTTGGTTTCGATAAATCCATGGGGTATAACAGTCCTCCCTAAGTGATAGTTCAAGTATTTTATCATGTTTGGACAGTGAAAGACCATTTTTTTGTCTGGATCACAGAAAACATGTTAAATTAGAGGGAATAATTCGCAGGCAATGGAATGAGGGGGAGAGAAGTCTTTGGCAATCAGAGAAGAAGAGAGCAGGAAACGCCGCAAAATGGATGCTGACGGGCTGGCTTCTTTCTTCCGGGAGATCGCCGCCTTGCATCCGGCAGAGCAGCTGACCTTTCTGTGCATCGGAACGGACCGCTCCACTGGTGATGCTCTGGGGCCGCTGACAGGCAGCCGTCTGCTGGAATATGGTTTCCCCCATGTTACCGGTACGCTGCCGGCACCATGCGATGCGGATAATCTGATCCGGCGGATAGCAGAGATTCCGGAAGGGCAGATTATTATCGCTGTGGATGCCTGCCTGGGGCCGCCCGCTGCGCTCGGGTATTACTTCGCGGCTGCGGAGCCGCTTCGTCCGGCACAGTCTGTCGGGCTATTGCTGCCCGCAGTCGGAAACTACAGTCTGGCAGCGATTGTCGATGTGAACAGTCCCCGGCCTTACCGTACGCTGCAGACCACGCCGCTGCACCGGGTGATCGTTATGGCCGACCAGATTGCCCGTGCTGCCGCCCAGGGTTTCGGGCTCCCGGGCTGAGAGCGTTTCAAAGGTACCTGATCTAGCTTAATAATAAAGACAAGCCGCGGTCTTCAACCGGATACTACATAGAAAGAAGGAAGCAGCCATGGAAAATGTTCGATGCGAAGGAAACAACATTTGTTACAGTGATCAAGGTAAAGGTGATGTCATTGTTCTGCTGCATGGATTCTGCGGGAGCTCGGAATACTTTGAGAAGGTTATTCCTGGCCTAATCGCCAATTACCGGGTCATTGCCCCTGATTTGCGCGGACACGGATCTTCAGATGCTCCGCTCGGAGCCTACACGATCGAACAGATGGCCGATGATGTTCTTTCACTGCTGAATGCCCTGGAGATTCCTGAGTGTTATTTGCTTGGACATTCCCTGGGAGGCTACATTACGTTGTCGTTTGCCCAGCGCCATGCCTCCAGGCTGAAGGGCTTCGGACTGATTCATTCCTCCGGTTATCCGGATAGTGAGGAAGCCAAGGAGAACCGGCTGAAGAGCGTCAGCATGATCCAGAATGAAGGGATCTTTGCTTTTGTAGATCAGCTGGTGCCCGGACTCTTTGCTTCCGGAGCAGCTCCGCAGCTGCTGGAACGTGCCAAGGAGATCGGCTATAAGACCCCGCCGCAAGGCGCGGTAGGCGCGGCCATGGCTATGCGTGAGCGCCCGGACCGGCGTGATGTGATCTCGGCAACAGCGCTGCCGGTGCTGCTGGTAGCCGGAGCGGAGGATTCGAAGGTGACTCCAGAACGGACCTTCACCTCGGATAATCCGAATATTACCAAGGTGACGATAGCAGGAGTGGGCCACATGAGCATGTTTGAAGCTCCGGAGCATTTGTCGCAGATTATCAAGGATTTTGTACACACGCCTGTGCAGAAGTAATTCATTTAGCACACAAAGAGGCAGCACCCGCCGGATGGCGGAGTGCTGCTTCTTTGTGCTGGCCGCGCTGCGGCTTTTATTGAAATTTACGGATAGCCGGAACGCAGAGCACGAGAGCGACACAGGTAAGTCCCAGACTGGAGAAAATAATTATGGTCGGAACCCCGCCAATCAGGTCGGCCAGCCAGCCGACAAAGATATAGCCGACCGGCAGCAGGGCGAAGGAGCCGAATAAATCGAGACTGGCTACCCGTCCGAAGGCTTCCTTCGGAACCAGCTCCTGCAGGCTGATCTCCCAGATCAGTCCGAATATCATCAGCCCGAAGCCTTCAAGTGCAAAGAAAGCGATGGCTGCAGCCGGAGTACCCGCAAACGGCATCAGCAGCAGAGCCACACCACCCAGCATAGCACCGCCGTAAGCCATAATGCCGCGGTTCTTCCATTTCGGCCGCAGTCCGAACAGCAAGCCTGCGATAATTGCGCCTACACCGGAGAAAGTAACGGCAAGCCCGTAGACATAAGGAGGCCAGCCGTGATGGACCTTGAAGAGCCAGGGAAGAAGGACACTGCTGATCCCCGCGTAGCAGATGTTGATGAAGCAGAAGGCCAGAATCGTAATCCACAGCCAGGGGTGGCTGCGCAGAACGGAGATTCCCTCGATGAAATCCTCTTTCCAGTTAGGAGTATCCGGGGCTTCAGTATCCGGAAGAACGGAGGCCGCGGAATCTGCGGCGGGTCCGGGCTGTAATTTGACGATCAGCACTCTGCGCAGGTAGACAAGGCAGATTAGGGAGATCAGATAAGTGAAGGCATCCAGGCCGAAGCCGACACCTGCGGACAGGTGAGTGATCAGCAGGCCGCCCAGTGCGGGGCCGATCAGGCGTACGGACTGGGTAGTGATTTGGGTCAGTGAATTCGCAGCCACGCGGATGTCCGGAGTGAATACTGTGGCCCGGACTGCAGCATAAGCAGGCTGGAATAGACCATCGAGAAGGCCGTAGAAGGCTACCAGGATATAGAGCAGCGGAATACTGAGTATTCCGGTCAGGGCCAAGACTGCCGTTATCATCATCACGGCAAAGCGGGCAATATCGGCCAGCATCATAATCCGCACACGGTCGTAACGGTCCACGATATGTCCGGATACCGGAAGCATGATCACATTCGGCAGCATGTAAGCGGCCATAACCAGACCCATCGTGGTGGTTGATCCGGTCAGTGAATAGACGAGGACGGGCAGAATGACCATCGTCACCGAGCTGCCGAGGAATGAAATTAAATGTCCCAGCCACAGATAGGGAAAAGCGCGTGAGCGGACAAAAGGAGCAGCGAAACCCTGCAGCGGATTGCGCCTTTCCTGTCCGGCAGGAGCGGCGGTATTCATCTACTCCTGTACCTCCGCATCTGTATCCGTCTCCGGAGCAGGCTCAGCAGACTGCAGACGGCCCATCACGATTTCAACACCATACTCGTCACCGGCAGTCACTTTAGATTCCCAGGCGGTGATCAGCTCCAGCATCTCCTGATGGAATTTCGCAAGCTCCGGAGGAGAGAGGGTGAGTCTGGTAATGAAATGCTCCACCTGGTCTTCTTGGCGGAAGTGGAAGCTGCTAAGCTGTTCCGAGCGGAACATCGTCCCTTTGGAGCGGTAGAATTTCTGGATGATGCCTCCTGCTGCTTCGGTGCGGACAAGCTCCAGGAGCCCGCCCTCATAGAGCTTGATGATGTGGTAGTGGATGTTCCCCGGTGTCTTGTTCAGCTTCCCGGCAACCTGCTTGGACGTGAGGGGTTCCCCCGACAGTGTATGCATGATCTTAATCCGTAAGGCGCTTTCCAGCAGCTTATCCTGTTCCGGGGTGACCTTCAAAGGCTGTACGTTATCTTCCAGTTGAGACTTGCTTGAAGCAGCTGCTTCCGGCTGGCTTTGCCCCGGGTCAGCGGGTTGTGACATCACGTTTCCTCCTATAAATCGATCTGTGTAACAGTGTGATCTGGATTTCAGATTGGTTATTTGTATTGTATTTGAGGCTGTTACTTTATGTCAAGAGCAATCAGTAGCATTGTAACAAGTGTTGGCTGAAGGACAGGGGTTATGCCAGGTGGCGCAGGCGGGTGGAATGGTTTAAGATGATTTCAAAGGCGAAAGGGTGAGCAAACATGTTCCGGAGAGATTATATCGTGCGCATGATCGAGGATATGACGGCAATGGTTGCCAAGGTAATGACCTTGAAGCAGGATAAAAAAACAACAGAAGCCCTGTGGGAAGTGGACGAGCTGCTGATGCGGCATTTCCGCATAAATTCCCGTCTGCTCAATTCGCTGTCCGTAGAGGACATTATTGATATGTTTCGTCTCGGCGGTGTGCTGGAGTCCGATAAGCTGCAAGGGGTAGCCCGGCTGCTGAAGGAGGAAGGCGGTATTTACGCGGCAAAAGGGGATCAGGATCAAGCCCTGTTCAGGGCGATGCGGTCCTTGCATCTGTTTTTGTATGCGGATCTGCATGGTGCGGACCGTGAGCTGCTGAACATGACGGGCGATATCAAGGAGTTATTGGAGGAAGTAGAGCCTTACCGCCTCCCGGCCAAAACAGAGCGGCTGCTGATGGCCTACCAGGAATCCATGGGACATTACGCCAAAGCGGAGAACAGCCTGTACCGGTTATGGGAGCAAGGGGAGGATGTTGCGGCGGAGGGCAGGGAGCTGTACGGACGGCTGCTGCTGTTGAGTCCGGAGCGGTTAGCCCAGGGGGGGCTTCCTCTGGAGGAAGTGCAGCAGGGCGGGGAAGAATGGAGCAAGCTTACGGTTAATGCTATAATATAACGATATTCAGGAGACAACGTGCTCCATTTATAAATTGAAAGTGAGATGTACCCATTGGAATCTTTGAAAGCATTGATCGACCAAGTGATTACCGGCCGTACGCTGATTACGGCTACATTAAGCCAGCTGCGCAGCAAGGGTGGGGTCACCTACAGCAAAGTGCAGATCAAACCTGTTGAATTAAAGGGCAAGCTGCACTATCAGTTCGCCTACTATATCGGCCCTAAGGTCGAACACCGCAATATTCCGGCAGAGGATGCCGCTGAGGAAATGCTGGCTTTGCTGAGAGAGACCTTCCGCCAAGGCCTGCTCTGTACCGCCAGTGCCGACTACCAGGTGCTGATCAGCAAAAAATACAAGGTGTCCATTCTGACCAAGTCTGCCAGCAAACAGGAGGCACCGGACCTGGCACATAACCGCCGGAAGCAGTATGTCCTTGACGAAGGAGAACCTGTGCCGTTTCTCGTAGAGCTGGGCATTATGAACAGCGAAGGCAAAGTGCTGGCTAAGAAATATGATAAGTTCCGCCAGATTAACCGGTTCCTGGAGATGGTCCAGGATGTGCTCGGTGATCTTCCGGCAGGCCGTCCGCTGACGATTGTGGATTTCGGCTGCGGCAAATCCTATCTGACCTTTGCACTGTACCACTATCTGGCCGTCCGTGAGCAGCGGGAGCTGAATATAGTCGGTCTTGATCTGAAGGCGGATGTCATTGCGCACTGCGGTGCCCTCGCTGCCAAGCTGGGCTACGACCGTCTGCAGTTCCTTGTCGGTGATATCGCTGACTATAATGAACTGGACCAGGTGGACATGGTTGTTACCCTGCATGCCTGTGATACAGCTACAGATGCAGCTCTGGAGAAGGCGGTACGCTGGGGCGCATCGGTCATCCTCTCGGTGCCTTGCTGCCAGCATGAGCTGTTCGCCCAGGTGCAGAGCGATGTGCTGAGTCCGCTGCTGTCACACGGAATCCTGAAGGAACGCTTCTCGGCACTGGCCACGGATGCAATCCGGGCCAAGCTGCTCGATCTGATGGGTTACCGCAGCCAGCTGCTGGAATTCATCGACATGGAGCATACGCCGAAGAACATTCTAATCCGTGCCGTGCGGAGCGACAGCGGCGACAACGCCGCCAAATGGCGCGAGTACACCGCGTTCCGCGATTTTCTCGCTGCCAAGCCTTATCTGGAGCGCGTCTGCTCTGATCTGCTGCCCGGGGGGAATGCGGAGCTTAATTAATCAACTTAATAGTTCAGAGTATGACAGAACGGCTGCTTCCTATGGGGGGCGGCTGTTTTTGTGCAAATATAATTTATTTCTCGCTGAAAGGGTGCCGTCCTTTAATAGGACCGCAAAGTCGGTTCCACTTGGGATTGCTATTGGAAGCTTCGGCCGCTATTGCGGTGCTGCTGTGGTGTTAATGGAGTGCAGCTGTGGTGCAGCTGTAGACGCTGATGGAGTGCTGATGTAGTGCTAACTGTGGTACTGTGGTGCTGTGGTGCTGCTGTAGCGCATCTGTAGTGAATTCGTATTGTTAGTGCTATTTTAGTGCTGTTTTCGTACTTTTGTAGGGCCATCTGTGATGCCCTGAATTAAATTCTTGCATCAAATACAACAATTCTTTCATTATGCCGCCTCTAATCGGGAATTGTTGTACAAAATGCAGCATTTCCCCTCCCCCAAGCCGATTTATGAAACTATTCTTGTATTTTGTACAACAATCCATCCAAACACCCGGGTATTTCTGAAGCAAAGTTGTAATACATACAACATTTCGAATAATCCCGCTTGACTACCAGCTCTTAAGCGTTTATTTCCCCAATCTTAGACTTAAGTGTGGTTCATATAGCGACTTTCTTTTGCATTGCTATAGATATGGGAAGACTGTAAGCAACAATAAGAATAGGGGATTTAGAAATGCGGATAAATCGGTTTCAGCAGTACGGAGGAATGGCGGTCACTCTGGCTTGCAGTTTGGCGGTGATAGCAGCGGGCGGAGCGGCCTGTGTGCTGCGAGGATTCTTTTTTGCCAAGGAAATGTATCTCTTCCTGACCCTATGGTTTGTGTTGTGCGGAGTTCTAACCCTAGGAGGACTTGTCCTGTATGCCGCCTCCGGCTGGGAAAAGCGGCTAAAGCCGCAGGGGGGGCCGGCGGGGAAGACGGAGACCGTGCGGGCGCTACCTGGAGGGGGCGTGAAGGAAGATATAGCTGAAGCTGAGAGGTTAGCCGGAAGTGTGCGGTTGGTGACAGATAATGCCGGGAAGATTGCTGTAACGCAGGCAGCAGATGAGGCAGTGTCCGGGAGTGGCCGTATGTTGGAGGGCAGTATGAGTAGAGTTACGGGGTTGAGGGCGATTGTATGGTTGTTGCCGGGCTGCTGCATTGTCATCTGTATTCTTTACGCTATTCATGCATTCCGTGGCCCCCTATCCTCGCAGGGAACATTGGATGAATTGCTGCGCTGGGGATTCTACGCCAGCTTTGCTGTATTTGCTGTACTTGTGGCGGGAACACGCCGGGGAGGAACTCTTCTTGCAGCGGTCTGGCATCTGCTGGGTCTCGTGATCAGCCTGTCTGCCTTATTGGCGGTATGCGGTGGCCTGCCGGTTCCTTACGCGGTAGCCTACAGCCAGTCACCTGAGGTCAGTGCGACCGGTGCCCGGCTGGCCGGACTGCTCCAGTATCCGAATGCCTTTGGCGCGGTGATGGCCGTGTTTCTGCTGGAACGGCTATTTGCTGCTGCTTATGGCTTCAGGCTGACTGGTCCTTCGGGAACCGTGAGTGGAGAAGACTGCGCAGAGGGAGAGGTTGAAGCATCCCGTGGAACGGTAAACCGGGCGGAGCAGGAGAACATAGCCAGCGGTGGAGCGAAGGATGGAACGGTAAGCAGAGCGGAGCAGGAGAACATAGTCAGCGGTGGAGCGAAGGATGGAACGGTAAGCAGAGCGGAGCAGGAGAACATAGCCAGCGGTGAAGCGGAGGGTGGAGCGAAGGGTGGAGCGGTAAGCAGAGCGGACCGTGCACGGGGCTGGTCTGCAGAGCTGTGGCGGACAGCGGCGCGCCTGCTGCCGCTGTTCCCGTACGCCGCCGCGCTGCTGCTCAGCGAGTCGCGCGGCGCATGGCTGGCTGCGGCCTCCGCCGGCGCCGCAGCCCTGCTCTGGAAGCGGCAGCTGTCCGCGCCGCTTCTAATCACCGGCGCCGCGCCTGTGGCCGCCGCGGCGCTCCTGTACCGCCAGCTGGCCCGTACCGGGCTGGCGGCAGAGCCCTTGCCCGGCCTGCTGCTGCTGGCCGGGCTCTGGGCCGGCGCGCTGCTAGCCGGCCTATGGCTGCACCGCCGCAGCTGCCGCGCGGCGGGCTGGCACCGCGCCGCCATGCTGGCGCTGGCGGCGGGGGCCTGGACGGCGGCAGCCAGCGCCGTCCTGCTGCAGGTACGCGCGCGGATCACGGGGCCGTCCCCGACGGCCGCCGCGCGCGGGCTCTTCTACCGCGATGCCTGGAAGCTCGCGGCAGAGGCGCCCTGGCTGGGGCGCGGGGGCGAGACCTGGCGGCATTCGTACCTCGCCGCCCAGTCCCGCCCCTATGTAGGCAGCCAGGTGCACAGCGGTTATCTCGACATCCTGCTCAATCTGGGGACAGCCGGTCTGGCTGCTGTCCTCCTGCTGCTGCTGGCCGCAGGCTGGCTCGTATTCAAGGCGTCACCAAGGCTGCTTCCGCCTCTGCTTGTCATCATCCTGCATAGCGCAGTTGATTTTGACTGGAGCTACGGATTGATATGGCTGCTGCTCCTGCTGCTGCCTGCATGGGCTCTTGCAGAAACCATACATCGGCCAGTTGCGGAGGATACCGCCATCCTTACAGGGCTGCGGCGATCATGGCCGTATGCAGCAATCGCCGTTCTCTGCGTCTTGACCTTTATGCTAAGCATCCTTTCATATCAGGCAATGAGAGGGGCTGCTTTGTACAAGCAGGCCGCCCGCGTAAGCGGTGATCCTGCTGCACAAACTGCGCTGCTGCGGCAATCGCTGGCATGGAATCCAAGAGAGCCGCAGACGGCGGCCGCATTATCACGGCTGCTTCCAGAGGAGCAGGGAATGGACCTGCTGCTGGACAGTTTGCAATTTTCCCCCGGAGATGCTGCTCTGCACTGGGAACTTGCAGAGCGTTATCTGCAAGGCCGCGATCCGGGTGAGGCCTTGTACTGGGTGCGCCGCAGCCTGAAGGCGGACATATTTAACGCCGCCAAAAGACTGGCGGCGATTGAAGGGATGCTTAAAATGGCCGAACGCGGATGGGCGGAAGGGAACAGGCAGAGGGCTGCAGACAGCGCAGCTGCCGGACTGGAACTGCTGCGGCAATACAGCCTGCTTGCCGGCAGGGAGCATAGTGCAGGCCGGCGGCATAATGACCGCGGCTTCGGGATCAATGAGCAAGCCGAAGGGGTTTACCTTCGGCTGAGAGCTTTGCAGGCACTGGCTACGCTTGAGGAGCGGGAGAAGATTGTGGCCCGCTGAACACTGAAGCTCTAAGCAGGCACTCTGTCCGGCTGAATTCATTACATGTGCATCTCCAGTAGTGTTCTTCCGAATCTCGGTGCAGTCCTGCTGCCGGCTTCAGGCCTTGATCCTCCTAGAGATCAGCCACGAATACACATAAGGCACGATAGTAGCGATAACCAGGGCGGTAATGATCATGCTGACCGACAGAGCTTTTGGCATAAATGCCCCCAGTGCAATCAGCAGTCCGCCAATCACCCACATGATTCCGGAGAGACGGTGGGTCTTCCGCCAGACTACAGGGTTAGCCAGCGTCCAGGGTGTACGGACACCCGTGAAATAATTATCCCTGATCTGCGGCATGAAGTTTCCGATCACTATAAACAGCAGCCCGAGACTCACAGTAGCCCACTTCCCGGCGGCAAATTGCTCATCCAGACCGTGCGTGACCGACAGCACAAGTGCAGCATCGCATATAATGCCCACTGCCAGGCGGATCATTTTATAAGCGCTTTGAAACTTAGTGTAGTTCTCTCTTTTGGGATCAATTGTACGCATAAACTGCATGGCTATAGGGAAGATCAGTCCCATGAAGGAGAAAAAAGCAATGAGGGAGCCCTTGCTCCAGTAAGTGTTAACCTTGCCTGTAATGCTGAACTGGGCAGGAAGCTGATCCGGCAGCCTGCCGTAATTCAACAATGCGTAGCCCAGCGAGAACAATCCCAGAATGACAATCAGTGTGTCCTGCCATTTCCATTGGAAATCCTTCATCTTGATTCACCCTCCGTGTCCAAATAATGCTCCCGGCTCCTGGTCCCCTTTGAACCTGCGCCTTTTGAGCCTAACGCATCTTCAGCCGGTTTATCCGCAATGGTCTTACTCTCCGTACCGTCCTTACCCGTACCCGTCAATTCCAGGAACCAGCCCAGCACCTCTTCGAGCACCGTGGAGTCCAGCGAATAGAGAATAAACTGGCCTTTCCGTTCGTCCTGCACCAGTCCCGCATGCTTCAGTGCGTTCAGATGATGGGAGATGCTGGGTTTGGACATATTGAAAAAATCGGCAATTTCTCCGGCCGTCCTATCCTTTTCCCGCAGCAGGCGGAGAATCTGTCTGCGGGTCGGATCAGCCAGCGCCTTGAAGGATTCATTCAACTCCGCAGCCCCCTTTCGACATTTAAATAATTATCTAAATGTATAATAGATCTTCATTCCACACTTTGTCAATGCTGGAATACCTGCTTTTCTATAGCAGAGAACCGAATGTCCATTTTCCATAAGTAGAAGTCGTAAGCCTGCATATGCTAGAATAGGCTAGGAGAAGCTGGATACATAGAGCGGACGAGGCTTAGGATTCTGCCAGCAGAGTGCCAGGCTGATTACGCAATACACGGAAGGAGAGCTGCAGTTGCATTTTATATCTGAACTGATTTCGCATTTATTTGAATGGATTCAGAGTTTGGGTTACTTCGGAATAATGATTGGCCTGATGATTGAAGTCATACCAAGTGAGATTGTATTGGCTTTTGGCGGCTATCTGGTCTCGCAGGGAGATATTAATTATTTTGGCGCGGTTCTGTTTGGTACAATTGGCGGGGTAGTCGCCCAGATTTTTGTGTATTGGATCGGCCGTTATGGCGGCAGACCGGTGCTGGAGAAGTACGGGAAGTATATTTTTATCAAAAAGAAGCATATTGACCATTCTGAAGAATGGTTCCAGAAATACGGGACCGGAGTAATCTTCACCGCCCGTTTTATCCCGGTTGTCCGTCATGCGATCTCTGTTCCAGCTGGTATTTCGCGCATGCCGCTCGGTAAGTTCACTATGCTGACCACGCTGGCTGTTATTCCATGGAGTGCACTGTTTGTATATCTCGGATATACTCTCGGCGATAAATGGGAGACTATTGATGAAGTCGCAGCTAAGTATACGCATGAAATCATTCTTGCCGCACTTGCGGTTATTGTTCTGTATTTCCTGTTCAAGTGGTACAAATCCAAGAAGAAAGGTAGTGCAGTATGAAACAGAATGTAGCTTCTAAATTTGGTCAGGGATTGACCCCGCGCCAGTTCGTGGAAGGCATGACGAAGAACCAGCAGGCTTTTGAATCCTGGTATGAGAAGTTTGCCTGGACAGATGAGGGTGACCGGGAATATTTCGAGAGCCTGAATCACCGGGATGATCTGAGGGTACTGATTCTGGCTGCTGACTGGTGCGGGGATGTGGTTCGTAATGTCCCTGTGGTGTTCCGCATCTTGGAGACGGCAGGCATTAAGACTGAAGTTCTGATTCTGGAAGAGAATCAGGATGTTATGGATAACTTCCTGACCATGGGCGGACGTTCGGTTCCGATCGTGATTTTTGCCGATACCGGCGGCTATGTGCTGGGCCATTGGGGACCGCGTCCGGAGCATGTACAGTCACTGATGAGAGAGTTTAAACAGCAGAACCCGGACCGCGAAGCTGCGGATTATGAGGGCAAAATCACCGAAGTGCGCAAAGCCATGGGCCAAGCCTACGGAGAAGGAACGGAATCACACGCGGTTATTGCCAAAGAGCTGCGCAGTCTGATCTCCGGATTCTAATGCCGATGCTTAATATTAGGTCTTATAATCTTGGACCGCTTCAGACGAACGCTTATCTCCTGACAGGAGCCGACCCTGCCAAAGGTGTGATTATTGATCCCGGTGCCAATCCCGCTGCTCTTCTCCGTGCTGCTGAGGGTATGGAAATAGAGGCTATCCTGCTGACTCACGCCCACTTTGATCATATTGCCGGTCTGGATGAGGTCCGCAAGGCTAAGAAGTGCCCTGTGTATATACATGCTCTGGAGAGTGATTGGCTGGGCAGTCCCAAGCTGAACGGCTCGCTGATGTGGCCTGAATCTTCCCCTCCGGTCAGTACAGATCCGGCAGAATACGATTTGGCGGAAGGCCAGATTCTGAAGCTGCTCGGTTTAACCTTCCGGGTGCTGCATACGCCTGGACACTCACCGGGGAGTGTCAGCTTCCTGTGCGGAAATGATCTGTTCTCCGGCGATGTATTGTTCAAAATGGGAGTAGGACGCACCGATCTTCCCGGCGGCAGAGAACGGGATCTGTTTGATTCGATCCGCGGTAAGCTGTACCGGCTGGATGAAGAAGTGAGGGTATTTCCCGGACATGGTCCGCGCACCTCTATCGGGTTTGAGAAGCTAAATAACCCATACGTTCCTATGTAACGGCGTGTTTATACCGGTTATGACATAATTCGGGAAATTAGAGATGGACAAGAAGATACAGAGTTGCTACAATAATGTTAATTAAATGTAACATTTACCTCGCGAAGCACGCAGACTGTGGAATAATCCCGGTTTGCGTTCTTTTTTTGTCTATATGTCTTTAATTTCATGGGAGGAAGCAGATGAAGGAAGATATGCATCACCAACTTGACTATGGGGAATTGAGAACAGACGGGGAAGGCGTGGCGGAGCAGAATTCCGTCGAGTATGCTGCAGAGAATGGGGATAACAAGATATCTCTGTTCTGGCGCTTCCCCAGAGGCAAGGGAGCCGTCCAGCCGTGGAGGCGCAGGCTGTGGGAATTGCAGAATAATTCTGACCCTGAATGAACGATCTACAATACATAATCGTATTACAGAGGTGAGGAAGAGAAAGAGGAGGGACTATGGGCGACGGGACGCTGGAGAAGATCAGACTGGCGCAGCAGGGGGATGCCAAGGCAACAGCTATGCTGCTGCGGGAGCATTATCCCTTCCTGTACAAGTATCTGATTAAAGCTACAATGGACCCTTCACTTGCGGAAGAACTGGCTCAGGATACAATGGTCAGATGCATGGAGAAGATGGGAAGTTACAATGGAAGCTCTGCATTTTCTTCATGGCTGATAACGATTGCCAGCCGGCTCTACATCGACCGCAAGCGGCGGTGGAAGCGTGAGTTGAAGTGGCAGAAGGAGCAGGCTCAGGAGCAGGGAAGCCGCAGTATCCGCTGGAGGTTTGAGAGCCGGAATATGGAGTGGAGTGAAGTGCTTGATGCCTTATCCCGCCTGTCTACTGCCCACAGAATGGCTGTACTGCTGAAGCATTATTACGGATATGGCTATGATGAAATCGGCCAGATGCTGCAGATCCCTTCCGGCACGGCCAAATCAAGGGTAGCAGCCGGATTGAATCAACTGCGAAAGGAGCTGGAAGAGGATGAGGTTTAACAGTGATGAAGAGCTGCTGAATAAGCTGTCAGCAGAACTGGAGATTCTGGATCAGTACTATGCCGATGTGGCGCCCCCCTCCTTGCCGGAGCTGGAGCAGCTTGTTGCGGCAGAAGCAATCCGCCGCGTGAAGCGGCAGCGCCGGGAACTGCTGATATTCTCTATGGTGGCTCTACTCCTGCTCAGCGTAGTGCTGTCTATTCTAAACTCTGCCCCGGCACTGTTTTGGGGCTTGCAGG
Source organism: Paenibacillus sp. FSL H8-0259 (assembly GCF_037963255.1). Taxonomy (NCBI): domain Bacteria; kingdom Bacillati; phylum Bacillota; class Bacilli; order Caryophanales; family Paenibacillaceae; genus Paenibacillus; species Paenibacillus sp. FSL H8-0259. The sequence goes on along the minus strand of NZ_CP150147.1, from coordinate 7,257,221 downwards.
CGCTATTTCCCCTGGCAGCACTTGGCAGTCTGGGAGTAGCACGGATCAGGCTGCGACGGGAGGATGCTGAAGAGTGAGTGAATTGCAGAAGGCGCCTTTGTGGCTGTGGCTTTGTATAGCTGCTGTACTAATGCTGCAGGGGACTTGGCTGTTCCGTAATGCTCAGGGCAGAGGGAAGGGCAGAATGGCCTGGTTCTGGGGGATTTGGGGCCTCACCGGTTTCCCGTCACCCGCTTTGTGTTATCTGCTGTTCGTAGTTCTCCCGGCCCGGCGGAAGGCCCGGCAGGAGCGTTGAAGGCGGACATGGAAGGCGATCTCAGAATAGCAAACTGGAGTATGGAGGGTACACGGATGGATAAAGTGAACTGGGGGTTGATTGCGCCGCTGCTGGCGCTGCAGATTCTGCTGGCGGTTGTGGGTCTGATCTCGCTGGCCAGGACAGAGCAGGTCCGCGGGCCCAAATGGATGTGGGTGCTGCTCCTGGTATTTGGTAACCTGCTAGGAAGTATAGCTTATTTCACACTGGGAAGGAAAGAACTCTGATGCCGCTGCTTGAGGTTACGAATCTCCGCAAAAGCTTTGGCGGACATCCCTCCGTGGACGGCATCAGCTTCGGGGCCGAAGCCGGGCGTTGTGTCGCTTTGCTGGGACCCAATGGAGCAGGCAAAACCACCACACTGCGCATGCTTGCCGGTCTGCTCCCGCCTACCGGCGGGAGCATCTCCTTTGGCGGCGCTCCTCCCGGAACGGATTACCGCCGGCAGCTTGGTTATCTGCCGCAGTCTCCGGCTTTTTACAGCTGGATGAGCGGACTCGAATATATGATCTTTGCCGCCGAGCTTAGCGGCATGGCCGCCAAAGAAGCGGCAGCGGTGTCGGGCGCAGTGCTGGAGCGCGTGGGGCTTAGCTCCGCAGCGCGCCGCCGGATCGGCGGATATTCCGGCGGTATGAAGCAGCGCCTGGGGCTGGCCCAGGCCTTAGTGCACCGCCCGCGTATGCTGCTGCTTGACGAGCCTGTCTCTGCGCTTGATCCTATAGGGCGCCGGGAAGTGATGGAGCTGCTGCGGGACATCCGGGAAGAGACAACTGTGATTTTCTCCACCCATGTGCTGCATGATGCGGAAGAGATATGCGATGACGTCATATTGATGAACAGGGGAGCTATAGCTGTGCAGGGGACCTTGGCCCGTCTCCGGGCAGAGTACAGTCTTCCGGTTATCAGAATAACCACAGCGAAGGAAGACAAGGCTGTCCGGTGGCTGGAGGAGCTTAAGCACAAAGCTTTTATTGAAGAAGCAAGTATTTCGGACGGCAGGGCAGTCTTTAACGTAAGCGATGTCGGGCTCGCGCGCCGGATGATTCTGCAGGAAGCGGCAGGGCTGGATATTCCGCTGCTGCAATTTGAAGCAGGTTCATCAACGCTGGAGGACCTGTTTATGAAAGTGGTGGGAACATGAGCAAGCTCTGGGCCCTGTATTCGAGAGAGATGCTGGAGGCAGTGCGCAGCTATAAGCTGATCTGGATACCTGTAGTGTTCATTATTCTGGGTATCATGCAGCCGCTGGTCACCTTTTATATGGCTGATATACTGGCAGCCTCTTCAAATGTCCCGGCAGGATTTATGGACAGCTACGAGATGCCTGGGGCCGCTGCGGTAATGGCTCAGGCTCTGGGCCAATACGGAACGATTGGCATCCTGATTCTGGCGCTGGGGACAATGAACAGCCTGGCCGGGGAGCGGAGCAGCGGGACAGCCGAGCTGCTGATGGCCAGACCTGTTTCACCGGTATCCATCGTTGTTGCCAAATGGGCGGCAAATTTCACAGTGCTGATAATTGCACTGGTATTGGGGGTCGCGGGAGCGGCTTATTATACAGTCCAGCTAATGGGGAGCTTGGCCTGGGGCACAGTTGCGGCGGCTTCAGGACTCTATGCACTCTGGCTGCTGTGTGCGGTGTCACTTACGCTGCTCTTCAGCGCCTGGCTGCGCGGACCTGCTGCTGCCGGGTTTGCTCTCCTGCTGGCTGTTGGCATGAGTCTTGCCCACAGCCTGCTGCCTTCCAGGACTGCCTGGTTGCCTGCAGCGCTTCCTGGAATGTCTGCCGACGTGCTTGCAGAAGGCAGAGTAACCGGCGGGCCGATGATCTCAGCAGCCGTGTTAATCGTTGCTTGTATTGCTGGAGCTTCGCTGCTCATTCGCAGGAATAAATTGCCGAATTGATAAAATTGCAATGGAATAGCACGTTTTCAAGAATTTTCAGAGTATTTTCTGCGAAAAATCATCGGACTACTCTCCTGCGGCTGGACAGCTCTATCTTTTTTTAGTAGACTGTTGAAACAAGCAGAACCATGATAGATTTTGGTCAGGAGGTAGGACGATGCTGCGTTTAGGAGAGAAGATTGTCATTGTCGCGGACGCTTTTGAGCAGAGTCTTCCTATCGGAGACTACGGCTACCTAATTGCTTACGACCGCAATCCAGATAATGCGTTTGATTATGTCATTCGTGTTCCCGAGGCCAATAGAAATTTCTATGTTACGGCGGAGGATATTGAGGCCGAAGAGCAATTGCTGGTACTAGAAGCTGAAAGAGCCACGCACGAAGCTTTGATAGATTATGCTCTATCGACGTACAACGAGAAGCTGTTCCATCATTTGATGAACGGTGAGGAAGTTGAAGCGGAAGAGCTGGAGACAACATCCAAAGAAAGTTTGTCCCAGGCGGATTTCATCAAACAGGTGAATCTTCGCGCTTGGATTTAAGCAGAGCCGGCGAAAGCCGGCTTTTTTGTTTGTCGCGTGCCCAGCCAAGCATGCATCACCCTAACCGGTGAAAATGTAGAAATGAATTAGCATTTTTTTCGCGTACAGTAGTGCACACCTTGAAACAAAATGACTATTAACTGAAACGTTTATTACTATTTTGCTCTAGGGACCGGATGATAAGATCAGCAAAGAGCAGGCAGAACTGCTATAAGCTGGGGGTGATAAAAATCGGTTATTGCGGGAAGCTGCCATGGCGCCTTCCCTGCTGTATGCGCTTCCACTCAGGTGCAATCAGAACCGGTCCAGAGTGCGTCCTTGTAAAGTGTTTTCTTTGCGGTAGACTCTGGGCAAGGTGCCGGTGACCTTTTTAAAGGCTTTGGTAAAGTAATTATAATCGGGAATGCCGACTTGCTCCGCAATTTCGTAAATCGGACTATCGGTGTCACCCAGCAGCCTTTTGGCCATTTGGATACGCAGGCTACGGATGTATTCGGCAATGCCCATGCCAAAGTTCTGCTCCGAGAGCTTGTAGAGATGGGATTTGCTGATGCTGAATTCTTTGCACAGAACGGGAACGGACAGCGGTTCCTGGATATGCTCTGTAATATAACCGTCGATCTTTTGTGCCAGCGTATCCTCCTTCAGAACCAGCATCCGGGATAGATACAGGTAGCTGGCGCTCATCTCCATGGTTTTGGCGTAAGCATCAATGACTTCCTTGGAGATGTATTTTTTTCGCTGGAAGGCGCTGTACAGTTTATTCATATCCACATTATAGGGGCTTATATTCTCACAGACCTTCTCCCATAACTCATCGCGGGACCCGGTCTGCAGCAATTGGCCGAACATAATATACCCGATGACCTGATTGTCCGTTTGAATAGGCACCACCGTTTCGGTAAGTCCGGCATGACATTGATAGGTGTAGAGGGTTTTCTCCTTTTTCACTTGGGTGCAGGCTGCCTGGTCGCAGAGGATGCACTGGGCCTCTGCGCGCGGATCACTCCGGATGATGTGGCAATATGTCGAATGACGGGTAGGATAGGCAGCCAGCTCAGTGAAGGAATTGTCGAAAATCACGGTGCGGATACCGGTCAATGTATAGAAATTGCGCAGCAATTCCTTGACTTCGGGTAGGTTGAACAACAAGCTCATGGTGCGGCCTCCTCTTCTTCCGGGTTGTTCTGCGTTGCTGGCAACATTGTACTGTATTTGATATAGGACACACAAACCAAGAGAGACGGAGGTGCTTATTAATGCCGCTAGTCGATATGCCGTTAGAACAATTATTAACGTATGAGGGACGTAATCCCCGTCCGGCCAACTTCGAGGCTTACTGGGAACAAGCACTGCAAGAGATGAGAAATACGGATGCCCGTGTTGAACTGGTGAGAAGCGGGTTTCAGGTTCCGTTCGCCGAATGCTTCCATTTGTATTTCACGGGGACAGGCGGAGCGCGTATCCATGCGAAGCTGGTCAAGCCGAAGCATGTTGCAGGTCCGCACCCGGCGGTAGTGCAGTTCCACGGGTACGCCCATCATTCGGATGACTGGGCCGACAAGCTAATCTATGCTTCCTTGGGCTTTACTATAGCCACATTGGATTGCAGAGGCCAGGGAGGACTGTCCGAAGATGTTGGCGGGGTCAAAGGAACCACACATAAAGGGCACCTGATCCGCGGACTGGATGATGCGCCCGAACGGCTGCTGTTCCGGCAGATCTATCTTGATGCGGCACAGCTCGCTGGAATTGTAATGGACATGCCGGAAGTGGATGCCGCCCGCGTCGGTGCAATCGGCGGATCGCAGGGAGGGGGGCTGGCGCTGGCCTGTGCGGCGCTTGAGCCGCGGATCAACCGGGCTGCGCCAAGTGTCCCGTTCCTGTGTGATTATAAAAGGGTATGGGAAATGGACCTGGCCAGAGATGCTTACGAGGAACTGCGGACGTTTTTCCGTCACCGCGATCCCCAGCACCTGCGGGAGGATGAGATTTTTGAACGGCTCGGCTATATTGATGTTCAACACCTGGCGGACCGGATCAGCGGGAAAGTGATGATGGGGGTAGGATTACTGGATACGGTGTGTCCGCCTTCGACGCAATTCGCCGCCTATAACCGCCTCCGCTGCGAGAAGAAACTGGAGATCTATCCCGATTTCATCCATGAGCGGCTGCCGGGCTTCGAGGACAAAACCATACAATTTCTGCTTGAAATGTGAGAGGCTAACCGCCTCTCTTTATTATTGTTTAAGGGCCTGCTGCAGAGGTATGATGGGACTACAGGGGAGGCTTGTGGAAGGAGAGAGATGCTGTTGATCAGATTTATGAGAACGCTTTCAATTTATCCCAAACTTGTTATGGCTTTCTTGCTTGTCATTATTCCGCTCTACCTGTGGGGTCTAGTCATGAATCAATCCGGACAGGAGGTTGTCCAGAAGCAAATCTCGGAATCCATGGCCAGCCGTGTCCACTTCTATCTGACTTCGCTGGAGACAGAGCTGACACGGCTGACGCGGCTGAAGCTGGAGTATGTCAATGACGATGATTTGCTCTTGCTGGCGACGGTTCCGAACCAGTTGAACGATTATGAACGGACCCGCGCCTTGTTATCCGCCAAGAGCAAATTATATTTGCTCAAAAGCTCCAGCCCGTTCGTGGAGAACGTTAAGCTGTATATTCCTTCCCTGGACCGGAGCATTAATGCCAACAATTTCGACAGTGAGATGCCGCTTGAAGAACTGGAGGACATTCTGAACCCGGCTCACATGAAATCGCCGATCTTCGGTATGGGCGAGAAGCTGCTGATGAGCGGCGTGTATCCCGATGCCGTGTATGCCGGCCGGCCGCCTGTGCTGGCCATCGAAATTCAGCTGTCACGCCCGGAGATTCTCCGCTCACTCTCCAGCATGGCCGAGGGGGAGGGCGGCGGAGCTGTATGGATGGACACTGGCGGTCAGTGGCAGATTGCCTCCGGTGTGGAGGACTCGCTGCTGGCTGCGTTCGGGGAAGCTCCCCGCGGGGAGTTGCTCAACGACAGCGGCGAGTCCGGCCAATACCGGCTGGAGTCGGCAGGCGTTGACTATTTTGGAGCCAGTGAATATTCACCGCTGCTGGGAACGACTTTGGCCGTGTTTGTTCCTGCGGAAACGGTGCTGGAGCCGCTGAACAAGCATCGCAACTGGATTTGGGGAGAGTCGCTGGTCGCTTTGCTGCTCGCCGTAGTTTTCTCTTACTGGATATACAGGTTTATTCATAAGCCGATGAGGCGGCTGATTACTTCCTTCCGGAGAGTGGAGATGGGTGATCTGAGTGTCAGGCTCTATCACGGCAATCAGGATGAATTCAATTATGTATATAACCACTTCAACCATATGCTGGAGCGGATTCAGGAGTTGATTCATGAGGTGTATGAGCAGCAGATCAGATCCCAGCAATCCGAGCTTAAGCAATTGCAATCGCAGATTAACCCCCATTTTTTTTACAACACCTTCTTCATTCTGCAGGGTCTCGTTCGTATGAGGGAACATGAAGTAGCCGAGCGGATGCTTCACCATCTCAGCGGCTATTTTCAGTTTATTACACGTAGTGGAGCAGAACAGGTCAGTCTGCTTGCAGAGATGAAGCACGCATGGTCTTATGTGGAGATTCAGAATATACGCTTTGCCGGTACAGTTACAGCCGAACTGGAGCCCATACCGCAAGGGTGGGAGACTTCTATGGTGCCTCGGCTCATTGTCCAGCCATTAATTGAGAATGCTTATGCCCACGGGCTGGAGAACAAGCTGGCAGAAGGGATGCTGCGGGTAACCTTCCGGGAGGAAGGGGCGGACCGGCTTGTCATCGGGGTGGAAGACAACGGCGAATCGCTGGACGATGAACAGCTGAATGCGCTGCGCAGAACGCTGGCTCTTGCTGAAGAAGCTATGGAGACGACAGGAATACTCAATGTGCACCGCCGGCTTCAGTTGAACTATGGTCCGGCGTTCGGAATTGAGGTGTCACGCAGCGGGCTGGGCGGATTGAAGGTGCTGCTGATGATAAGACGGGAAGAAGGGAGACAGCCATGATCAGACTGCTGATTGTCGATAATGAACGGTGGATTGTACGGAACCTGCTTGATCTGTTCGGGCACTGGGACAAGCTGGAGCTGGAGGTATACGGTGCTTATTCCGCTGCGGAGGCACTGGAGCAGCTCGGAAAGATGAAGTTCGATATTGTATTGTCCGATATCCGTATGCCGGGAATGGACGGGCTTGAGCTGCAGCAGGAAATCAGACGCCACTGGCCGTGGTGCAAAATTATTTTTTTGAGCGGATATAACGAATTTGATTATATACAGCAAGTCATGCGTGGCGGCGGGGTGGACTACCTGTTAAAGACAGAAGGTGAGGAAGCGATTCTTCACGCTGTGGAGCAGGCCGCTGCGCAGCTATATGCGGCGGTGGAAGCAGAGGAGCTGATCGAGCGGGCACACCGGCAGCTCCAGCTTGTCCGTCCCCTGCTGCTGGGCGATTATTTGCTGGAGCTGTTGCAGGGGGACAGCCCGCTCGTAAGCCAGCTTGCACATAAATTCCAGGAGCTGGAATGCCCGCTGGATGCCGGATGCGGCGTAATGCTCGCCATCGGGCGCGTGGACGATTGGCGGGACGAGCTTAGTGTAGCAGAGAGGGAGCTGATGCTGTACGCTATCCGGAATATTGCCGAAGAATATTGGCTCCCCTCCGTGCGCTGCCTCAGTCTGCGTTATGAGAAGAACAAGCTGCTGTGGCTGCTGCAGCCTATGGCAGATGCTCCGGAGGACAGGGAGCGGGCGCTCCGGTTCATCCATGGGACGCTTGAGACGATCGCCATGAGCTGCAAGCGGCTGCTGAAGCTGCGGCTGTCGTTCTCGGCCGGTGCAGCATTTCGCCCCTGGGAGGAGGCGCCCCGGCAGTTCAGCACCCTGAAGGCGCTGCTGGGACGGGGACTCGGCATGGGCAAGGAGCTTGTTCTGATCGAACAGCGCAAGGAAGCTGGAGATGAGGCGCAGCAGGCAGAGCTGCACAATCATGAAATTAGCAGCCAATTGGGGAAGCTGGGAGCCATGGCGGCTTATTTGGACAACGGACAGCAGGAGCATTTTTTTCTCGAATTCGGCAAGCTGGCAGTGTTGGCCTCCCCTGCGCGTGGCACCGACAACCGGCTGAAGCTGGAGATCTACTATTCGCTCATGTGTTTGTTGCTGTCTTATATGAACCGCTGGGAACTGCATGAGGTCATCGGAGAGTCCATTGATTTGGACAAGCTTACAAGATATGAGGCCCACCCTTCTTGGGAGAGCGCGGAAGATTATTTGTCGGCGCTGGCCATGCGGCTGTTTGAACAAAAGCAAGATGACCAGGTCTACCGCGAGCATGATTTGATTACCCGCGTCCGGTTGTACGTGGAGCACCATTTGGCCGGCGATCTCTCACTGACCCGGATCGGTGATGTCGTCGGCTACAATCCGTATTACTTGACCCGGTTGTATAAGCGTTTAACGGGCCAGTCGTTGCCGGATTACGTGGCTTCCTCCCGGTTGGCGGAAGCCCAGAAGCTGCTGGAGGGCGGCAGTCTGATTGTGCAGGACATTTCGAAAGCGGTAGGCTTTATGACGGAGCAATCCTTCTACCGCTTTTTCAAGAAGGAGACCGGCATTACTCCCCAGGAATACAGAGAGAGGCATACCTTATCCAAATCGGATAATCAAAAGTGAAAATCGGCGAGTAGAGGGGCTAGGGGAAGCGAGCCTATAATAATGCTAAATAAGGCGAACTTTCACGAAAGACCCACCAAGATTTAGGGGGGATAAGAAGTGAAGGGAAAGAGATTGGCAGTCTTGACGTCTTACGGAATCGTTCTGTCGCTTCTGCTGAGCGCTGGCAGTCCCGGAACGGACAGAAGCTTGAACTCTGCGGAACATGAAGCCTACCCGTTTGGAAAATACGATCCGCCGATTCAGCTTCATATCGCGCGTCCGGTTGATCAGACCTGGACGTATCCCGGCGGTGACAGCATTGAAGATAATATCTGGTACCGGGAGTACCGCAGCCTGCTGGGCATCGAAATTGAACACGATTGGACCGCCTTGCCGGGCGAGTACAACCGCAAGCTGAATGTCCTGATCGCATTGGGCAGTCTGCCGGAGATGTTCTCCGTCTCGGCAGGCCAGCTCAAACAGCTGGCCGATGCGGATCAATTGGAAGATCTGACCGCGGTCTACGAGCGCTACGCTTCCAGCCGCACCAAAAAACTGCAGATGGGAGACGGCGGCGCGGCCTTGGCTTCCGCCACGTTCAACGGCAAACTGCTGGCCATTCCCATCGTCAATGCTCCGATCTACGAAGCCAATCTGCTGTGGGTGCGTACGGACTGGCTGGACAAATTGGGTCTGCCTGAGCCCAAAACGCTGGAGGAGGTGTTTGCGATTGCCGATGCATTTACGGGGCAAGATCCCGACGGCAACAACCGGCAGGATACCTTTGGCTTGGCCATCAATAATTACCTGTATGGCGGCATTGCCTCGGTTACCGGATTCTTCAATGCGTATCACGCTTATCCGCAGACCTGGATCAAGGACGGGAACGGTCAAGTGATGTACGGTTCCATTCAGCCCGAGATGAAGCGTGCGCTGGGCAAGCTTCAGGAGATGTATAGGAGCGGGCAGCTGGACCGGGAATTCGGTGTCAAGGACAGCGACCAGGTGGTGGAGGATATCTCCGCGAACAAGCTCGGCATGACGTTCGGTGCCAACTGGAATCCCTATGTATTTCTGGATGCGGTACGGCAAAACCCCGGAATGGAGTGGAAGCCGTTTGCGGTGCCTTCGGTGGATGGCGTGCCGGCCAAGGCCAGCGTAGGCTTCTCGGCCAGCGGATATGTCGTAGTGCGCAAAGGCTATCAGCACCCGGAGGCTGTGGTGAAAATGCTGAACCTGCATGAAGAGGTGGTTCACGGCTCCAGACGCGGCGAAGGCGAATTCATTACCGTGGAAGAAGCCGGCGGACGGATCAACACCTCCAGGCTGTCCTTTGTCCAATCCGGTGTATCCAACGAGGATGTGGCAGAGTCGTTGTCGTTACTGCGCGAGGCCATCAGGAACGAGGATGGAAGCCTGCTGAAGGATGCGCTCACCGAAACCGACAAATACGGGCCGACTCTTGATTACCTGACAACCGGGAATATGGATAATTGGGCCGTTGCCCATCAATATTTCGGGTTCGAGACGACCATGGACCACTATAGCGGCGACCGGCTGCTGATGACTGCCTTCGGCGGACAGACCCCTACGATGACAGAGAAGTGGGCCATGCTGGACAGACTCGAGAAAGAAACCTTCACCAAAATTATTATGGGGGCGGTTTCCATTGATGAATTCGATAGATTCGTAAAGGATTGGAACCGGCTTGGCGGTAAGGCGATCCTGGAAGAAATTAATGAACCGTATGGAGGAGAGTGAACGAGCAGCATGAGCAAATTATTCTACAAGCCTGAAGACGGCTGGCTGGCCGACGTTATCCCGTTCTATGAGGACGGCGAGTTCAAGCTGCTGTATCTGAAAGATTGGCGCGACAGGGAAGGACACGGTGAAGGCACGCCCTGGTTTCTGCTGGGGACCCGGGATTTCATTCACTACAAGGAATACGGAGAGGTTCTGCCCAGGGGAGGGGTATCCGAGCAGGACCTGTATATCTATACGGGATGCGTGCTGAAGAAAGACGGACTGTATCATATTTTCTATACCGGCAACAATTTTCATTATCCGGCGGAGGGCAAGGCGCAGCAGGCAGTGATGCATGCGGTCAGCAGTGATTTTGTACATTGGGAAAAACGGCCGCAGGATGCCTTCTACGCGCCAACGGAGGTCTACGAGGAGCATGACTGGCGCGATCCGTTTGTGTTCTGGAACGAGGAGGCGGGGGAATATTGGATGCTGCTTGCCGCCCGGTTAAAGGAAGGGCCAGCGGGCCGCCGCGGTTGCGTTGCCCTATGCGCCTCCAAGGACTTGACCGGCTGGGAGGTACGCGATCCGTTCTGGGCTCCCTACTTGTATACGACTCACGAATGCCCGGATCTGTTCCGGATGGGGGAATGGTGGTACCTTCTGTACTCGACATTCTCGGACCGTACAGTCACGCATTACCGGATGAGCCGCTCGCTGCAGGGGCCTTGGCTGGCGCCGGAGAACGATGCACTTGATACCCGGGCATTCTATGCCGCCAAGACCTGGACTGACGGTGAGCGGCGTTATGCATTCGGATGGAACCCGACGCGGGAAGGCGAGCATGACGGGGGCACCTGGCAATGGGGCGGACATCTGGTTGTGCATGAAGTCGTACAGGGCACGGATGGTGAACTGCTTGTAAAAGTGCCGGATACCCTGAATGCTGCGTTCAATAAGGAAAGCGCTTTATCCTTCACCGAAGTGCTCGGACGCTGGAAGTTCAGCGGCAGCACGGCCGCGGTTACAGCAGCCGATTCCTTCGCCGGTGCCTATGCGGGGCCATTACCGGACGGCGCCTGCAAGCTGGAGGCGACGATAACGTTCGCTCCCGGCACCCGGGGCTGCGGCATTGTTCTGCGGACCGATCAGGAGTTCGGGCAGGGGTATATGATCCGGCTGGAGCCGGGCCGTAACCGGATTGTTGTTGACCAGTGGCCGAGGAAGGGAGATGTCCCCTACGCCGTCGGCATGGAGCGGCCGCTGCAATTACTGCCGGAAACCGCCTGCTCGTTAAGCATATATCTGGAAGATCAGGTATGCGTAGTCTATGTGAACGAGGAGCTTGCGTTAAGCACACGGCTGTATGATTTCCAGCAGGGAGGGACGGGGCTGTTCGTGAGTGAGGGGAGTGCGGAATTCATATTCAGGCAGTTTGCAATGTAGGTCCATTCCAATCCGGATGAAGAGAGGGGATAGGTAATGATCAATGTTGTAAGAAGAACAGTGATGGTATGTGTGGCGTGTATCCTTTTATATAGCAGTCTGCCGGGCTTTAGTTCTGCAGATACGGCTAATGTAAAGGTGACGATTGATTCCGGCACGGCCGCCATCGACTTCACTTATGGCACGATAAACCTGGCCCGCGGCAACGAAGGCAAGCTGACCGGTATCCGCCATCTGGCGCAGAACAATCTGTGGAATGATACGGCTGCTTCCACCGTTTCAGCGAAGAGAGGGCATGTCACCTATGAACACACCTGGGGGTCGGGCACTTCGCTGGCTGAGCTGGAGACAACGGTTGCCCGCAAATATGACGGTACCTTGACCGTCAGCCAGCATGCGCAGACAGAGCAGCCAGGCATATCGGGCGTGCAATGGGGATTCATTATCCCCGATACGTATGATCTGATTATTCCCGCACTGGGCGGGATCCGGCTCACTGCCGAATCACCGGACGCCGCCTATGGCTTCTCCCAGTTCACCTATCCCGATGTCTGGGAGGCGCAGATGTTTCTTGTGCAGGGGGCAGAGGGCGGACTGCTGGTTCATGCGGATGACAATGCCGGTTTCTTCAAAACATTGCATGTGAAGCATGAGAATGGCAGCTTCTATGTAGGAATAGAGACGCAAGCGCCCGCTCCATTTCAGCAAACGACCAAGGCGGTCTCCACCGATTGGCGGCTTAAAGCCTACGCCGGTGACTGGGCAAAAGGATCCGCGATGTACCGGGAGTGGGCAGATGGCGCCTTCGGGTTAGCTGAATCTTCCGCGAAGGCACCGGATTGGGCCAAGGATATCGGATTCACGGTGCTGACGGATCTGGAAGACCAGCCGATGCTTGAGGAGCTTGCACAGCGGGTAGATGCGGAGCGGACGCTGCTGGTTGTTCCCGGCTGGAGAGCAGACCCCTATGATGTGAATTTTCCCAATTATGAGCCGAAGCCGGATATCGCAGCCAGGATCGACGCTGCCCAGGCGCTGGGATTCCGCGTCATGCTGTATGTAAATATATTTGGAACATCATTTAACAACGAGAATTATACACAGATGCAGCCCTATCAGGTGAAAGATCCGTTCACGCTGGAGCGGAAGCGCTGGGAGTATACAGCAGGATCGGAACAGATTTCATTTGCCGTTATTAATCCGGCGGCGGAGGCGTGGCGGGAACTCTTCGTTAACAAGATGACTGCCCTGGTGAATGAGGTCGGACCGGACGCGCTGCACCTGGACCAGTCGCTGCTCATGTATAACGATGCCAACGGCCTGATTGACGGCAACAACATGATGCAAGGCAATATCGCCCTGCACCGCGAGCTTAGAGAAGCGCTGCCGGATATCGCCATGGGCGGGGAGAGCCTGAATGAAATCACGACACGGTACGAGTCCTTTGCGCAGCGCCATGCCTATGGAATCTTCTCCGCGAGCGGAACATGGGATGACAGCAAAATCAGTCAGGTGGTTCCGGCCAGCTCAGCGATTTTTGCCCCGTATACGACCATTTACGGTCATCCCGATCATGCGAACCCGATCACGGAGGATTATTTTATGGCCTGGCATAAGGTTGTTCAGAACCGGCTGGGGGCTATTCCGATGCTCACAAGACCTAATCTGGGCCAGATCGCCAATCCTACGCCGCTGATGGAACAATTGCTGGATGAAGCGGGCTGGTACCAGAGTGCACAGCCTACAGCTGATTTCAGCAATATGTCTGATCCCACTCTGTTTGCTTTCAGGACAGCAAACGGCGGCAGTGCCAAATATGTGCGCGATTCCTATGGCGAGAAGCTGACCGCCTACGACGGGAACCCTTCCGGCGGGGGCACCGACATCATGCGTTATTTGTACGGGGCAGAGGCCTATCCGTTGCCGGGAAGCATTCCGGGGTGGCTGCTCTATGATGAACAGAAGCTGTTCGGGCTGGACCCGGACAAAACGTATCTGTATTTGAACCAGGTCCGCGATCCCGAGGGATTCCATGTCTATGAGTGGCCGGAGGATGTGGCGCTAAAACGGCTGTCCAGCCGCTCCACCCACACCACCATCGTTATGGACGACAAGCTTCAGTCCGGTGATATAGATCTGCTGAATTACGAAGGACCGGTGAGAGCAGGAGAGGTCCTGGGAGACGGCACCGTCCATACAACCGCAGCCCCGTTCCCTACCACGGGCGGATTCTCCTACTCCTTTCCCGGAGGAGGAACTGTGCAGCACTGGGGCGACCGGATCCTGGCCCATCCGCCTTACGCAGGACAGTGGCAGGGCGGGCATACCTGGCTGGAATTTGACATCAGTCTGCCCGCAGCAGCGGCAGCGAGCTTTCAAGCGGGTGTGCAGCTGGGCTCCGAGCAGAACGTTGCGAGCAGTGACGGTGTCACCTTCAAGGTATCCGCCTGGGATAAGGCAGAAGCGCCTGGGGACCGTACGGTGCTGAGTGAAGAGCAGTTCAGCAGAAGTGCCTCACCTACAGCCATGGAGCTGGATTTGTCGGAATTAGCAGGCAAAGAAGTGACCCTCCGGCTGGAGACGCATCCCGGTGTGACGGTGGACAATGATTCTGCCGTATGGGTGGCGCCGACGGTAGCCGTTGCAACTTACGGCGGCAATCGCAGCGTAAGCTTCAAGGTGAACAGCCCGCTGCCCTTAACTGTGGTGCAATCCAGCTACGGAGCAGCCTCGTCTGTAAGTCTAGGTAACAATCACTACGAAATTACAGCACCTGCCTCGGGTACGGTGTATCTGATTCACAACGTGTCTGCTCCTGTGCAGCTGCCATTATCGTTACCCGGCGCTCCATATCATTCGAGCCTGGTGTTCGAGGACGGAAGCGAAGGGCAAGCCCAGTCTCCGTTCGGCGGATTCCCGGGAAGCGGCTCTGTACTCGGTCTTGAGAAGCAGGGGCTGGATGCCCACCCGCCGCAGCACGGGCAGACGCATATTGAATATGCCTTGAATTTGCCCGCAGACACGCAGGCTGTACTGCAGGGATTCGCCGGCATTAAGGACGGATCGGATGACTCCCAGGGCGCCGGCTTCCGCATAGCGGTGAACGGAACGGTAAAGTGGTCGCAGGATATAATGCCGGGCGGGGCCTGGACGCCGTTCAGTATCCCGCTGGCCGAATATGCCGGAACTTCGGTGATCATCACCCTGATCACCGATTCTTTGGGCGATTACGGATATGACCGGGCCTTCTGGGGCCAGCCGGCTCTGATTGTGCAATAAAGAGATCATGCAGAAACCGAATATGAGGGGGAAGCAAAATCATGAGAAAAATTGCCGCTTTATCTATTAGTACCGTTCTTTTGGCCCTGACAGCCTGCAGCTCACCATCCAATACCAAAGACACTGCCAGCTCCAGTGCCGATCCCAAGCAACCCATTGACCTGCGGGTAGGCCGTTATTCCCTGCCCACCTGGGGGTATCCCGCAGGGGATGATTTTGCGAACAACATCTGGTACCGGCATTATGCTGACAAGTTCAATCTGAACGTCATACACGAATGGACAGCTCTGCAGAATGAATACAATGAGAAGCTGAACATCGTCATTGCCTCGGGATCGATTCCGGATATCGTCATCGAAGCCTCCACCAACCAGCTGGAGACCATGGTAAAGGCCGGTATGACAGCGGATCTGACCGATGTTTTCGAGGAGCATGCGTCTGATTTGACGAAGGAGATTCTGACCGGTGACGGCGGCCTTGCGATGGATTCGGCTACCTTTGACGGCAAGCTCATGGCTTTGCCCTACACGACCTCGGTCATCTATGAACCCAGTCTGCTGTGGGTGCGGCAGGACTGGCTGGATAAGCTGAACCTGCCTGTGCCGAAGACCATTGACGATGTGATTGCGGTGGCCAAGGCCTTCAAGGAACAGGACCCGGACGGCAACGGCATCGACGACACCGGCGGGCTGGCGTTCAGCAACTGGCTATTCGACGGGATTACCTCCACCACCGGATTCTTCAACGGCTACCATGCCTATCCGCAGAGCTGGCTCAAAGGAGATGACGGCAAAATCACCTACGGCAGCGTGCAGCCTGAAATGAAGAATGCCTTGGCTAAGCTCAGAGAAATGTATCAGGCCGGCCTGATTGATCCTGAGTTTGGCATGAAGGATACGACCAAGGTAACGGAGGAGGTCAGCGGCGGCAAATACGGCATCAGCTATGGACGCTGCTGGAATGTATACATGTACGGCACGGGCCTGGAGGGCCAGCCGGATATGGTCTGGACCCCACTGGCGGCCCCGAGCGCCGACGGGCAGGATGTATTTGCCAATGTAGGCACAACCGTGGTGAGCTACTACGCGGTGAACAAAGACTATAAGCATCCCGAAATTCTCGTCCAATTATTGAATGATTACAACGAGATGGCTTACGGTCCGAACCGGAATGATCCCGAGGTCAAGAAATTCTTTGCTTTCGAAAAAGGGCAGACCATTGTGGAACAGGGGCACTTGTCTCTGGCCCGGACTCTTACGACCGATGATGCTACCGTGAAATCTTTGGAATACCTGATCGAAGCCATCGAGAAGCGCGATCCCAGCAAGCTGGACCAGGCTCTGACCGAGACGGGGAAATACGAACCGAGCATAGCTTATCTGGACGGCAAGGGGACCGGCTATATGGAGTATCACCAGGTCAAAGCCTTCAAAACGATTGTGGAGGGCTATGGCACGGATCATCTGATTCCCCAGGCTTATGGAGGCACCACAGAAACGATGCTGAATAAAATGGGCATTCTGGGCGATTATGAACGTGAAATTTTCACGAAGATCATCATGGGTGCAGAGCCTATTGATGCATTCGATACTTTCGTATCCGAGTGGCACAAGCTGGGCGGCCAGCAGATTCTGGACGAGATCAACGCCAGCTTGTGATGAAAGGGGTAGCCTATTGTGAGAGCATTGCACCTGAAGAGCCGCTTCAGACATGAGTTGCCGTATCATTTGTTTTTGATACCGGGAATTATACTGGCCGTTCTATTCTGCTATATCCCGATGATGGGGATTGTCATGGCCTTCCAGAACTTTAGCGTGTTCAAGGGCTGGCTTGAGGGTCCGTGGGTCGGGATGGACAATTTCAAATATATTATTTCCATGCCCCGCTTCGGGCAAGTCATGTATAACACGATCTATATCTCGATTTTGAAAATTGTATTTTCATTGATTGTGCCTATCGTTGTTGCGCTGCTGCTGAACGAAATGCGCGGCCAGAGGCTGAAACGCGTGCTGCAAACTGCGATGTACCTGCCTTATTTCCTGTCCTGGGTGGTTTTGGGCGGCATTATCCTGGATGTCCTCAGTCTGGAGGGGGTGATTAACAGCCTCATCCAGGCCTTTGGCGGAGAGCCGGTGGGCTTCCTGTCCAGCAACCGGCTGTTTCCCGGCGTACTGGTCACTACTGAAGTGTGGAAGAACTTTGGCTTCAATACGATTATCTATATGGCTGCGCTAACCTCCATCAATCCGGATTTATATGAAGCGGCCATGATTGACGGAGCCAGCCGCTGGCGGCAGATCTGGCATGTTACGCTGCCCGGCATTCGTCCCACAATCATTCTTCTGGCTACTCTGAGTCTCGGCAATGTGCTGAACGCCGGGTTTGAGCAGGTATTCATGCTGCTCAATCCGCTGGTGGTCGATTCCGGCGATATCCTGGATACGCTGGTCTACCGGCTGGCCTTCAATCAGGCGCAGTACAGCGTAGCGACAGCCGTAGGACTGTTTAAATCCCTGGTGTCCGGAGTACTTATTTCAGTTTCCTATTATATGGCTTATAAGTTTGCCGATTACCGCATTTTTTGAAAGGGGGAGCAAGGGTGAAATACCGTTTGAACGGCAGCACCGTGTTCGCAGTATTCAACAAAGTGTTTCTCATTCTCTTGGGAATCCTCTGCATTGCGCCGATTGTCAATACGTTAGCCATTTCCTTCAGCTCCGCCTCGGCGGTGGCGATGGGGAAGGTACGGTTTTTTCCGTCGGACTTTTCACTGGACGCTTATAAATTTATCGCTACCCGTCCGGAATTCCTAAGATCCTTGGGCGTGGCTGTGATCCGGGTGCTTGTAGGGAGCGCCCTGCAGATGCTGGTTACTTTTATTTCGGCTTATCCCCTTTCCAGGGAGAACAGGGATTTCAGCATGCGGACGTTTTATGTATGGTTTTTCATGTTCACCATCCTGTTCAGCGGAGGCATTGTGCCCCTGTACATGCAAGTGAAATCCCTCCACATGCTGGATACCATGATGGTACTGGTCCTGCCGACAGCCCTGGCGGTCTTCAACATCGTTCTGATGATCAATTTCTTCAGAGGACTGCCCCGGGAACTGGATGAGTCCTTCCGCATAGATGGAGCCGGACACTGGACCATCCTGTGGCGGTTATACTTCCCGCTGTCCTTGCCTGCTTTTGCGACCATCCTGCTGCTGGCTATGGTAGGGCATTGGAATAGCTGGTTTGACGGAATGATCTTCATGAACCAGACCGAGAACTATCCGCTCGCCACCTATTTGCGCTCCATTATTGTCAGCTTCGATTTCAGCAATGTGAGGTCTGAGGATGCCGCACTCCTGGCCAGCATCTCACCGCGCACGACCAAGAGCGCACAGATCATTCTGGCCACGTTGCCCATCTTGTGTGTATACCCTTTTTTACAGCGTTATTTCGTGTCTGGTCTCGTTCTGGGAAGCGTGAAGGGATAGTTCCAAAAACTATTTACAGTAGGAGAAATGGATTATGCAGAAAATTGCCAGCGGAATCTTTAAGCTGACCTTCGGAACACCCGAAGAATTTACACCGGTATCGGTATTGAAGCCTGTCACATGTCTCGAAGCGCTGAATGCGCTTGAAGATCATCCGCTTCCCTTTCTAAGGGAGGATATTCATTTTCAACCGCGCCAGGGCTCCGTATTGCTGGAGATTCCCTTGGAGCCGGAAGAGGAAGTATACGGTTTGGGCTTACAGCTTAAATCGTTCAGACAGAGCGGCAGCAAGAAGAAGCTGCGCACGAATTCCGACCCGTCCGCGGATCTGGGAGACTCCCATGCGCCGGTTCCCTTTTATGTAAGTACTGCCGGTTATGCCATTCTGGTGGATACGGCCCGGTACGCGACCTTTTTCAGCGGAGGGTGCAAGAGAGTTGGCAGCAAGCAGGATCTGGAAGGCTTCGAATCGGCAGGCACCGAGAAGGGGCACTGGGAAGTGAAAAAGGGAAGCGGCAATATGCTGGTGGATATCCCTGCGGCGCAAGGAGTAGATATTTATGTGTTTTGCGGCGGGGATATGAAGGACGCGGTCAGCCGCTATAATCTGTTCAGCGGCGGCGGGGCGTTACCTCCGATGTGGGGATTGGGTGTCATGTACCGTGCAGACTGGCATGCGGATCAGGAGGATGTCCTGCAGTTAGCCCGGCAAATCAGGGAAGATGAGATGCCCTGCGACATGTTTGGTCTGGAGCCCGGCTGGCAGACGAACGCCTACTCCTGCACCTATGTGTGGGACAGCAACAGATTTCCGGATGAGAAAAGGCTGATCCAGGATCTGAATGATATGGGGTACCGGCTTAATCTGTGGGAACATGCTTATGTGCATCCTGATAGTCCTGTCTTCCCGGAGCTGAAGCCTTATTCGGCCGACAGCTATGTATGGGACGGTCTGGTGCCGGATTTCACGCAAGCTGAGGCCCGGAAAGCCTTCACGGACATCCATCAGCCCTTCATTGAGGCGGGGTTATCAGGCTTCAAGCTGGATGAATGTGATAACGGCGATTATATCGGCAACTGGGGTTTTCCCGATTTCGCCCGTTTTCCGGGAGGGGCGGACGGGGAGCAGATGCACAGCTTGTTCGGCCAGCTCTATCAGCAAACGATGCTCGCCCCGTTCAAGGCAGCGGATCGCCGGACCTATGGACAGGTGCGCGCTTCCCATGCGCTCGCGGCGCCCTATCCCTATGTACTGTACAGCGACCTCTACGATCATGAAGACTTCGTACAGGGGCTGGCCACAGCGTCCTTCTCAGGTCTGCTCTGGTCGCCGGAGGTCCGTCAGACAGCAACGAGGGAAGAGCTGCTGCGCCGGATTGGCGCTGTGATTTTCTCGCCTCTGGCGGTGCTTAACTGTTATATGATTCCTTCGCCGCCATGGAAGCAATTCGATCATGACAAGAACCATGCCGGTGAATGGCTGGAGGATTGGCCGCAGCTGGCGCAGCAATGCAGAAAGCTTCTGCAAATCCGAATGAGTCTGATTCCTTACTTGTATGCCGCATTTGGCAGATACCGCCAGCAGGGAGTACCCCCTATACGTCCCTTGGTGATGGATTACCCGGGTGACTCTGAGGTGCTGGATTGCTTCGACCAGTTCATGGTTGGAGAGGATCTTATGGCTGCTCCTGTTGTCTATGGTAACGGTGACACACGTAAAATCTACCTGCCTCAAGGCCGCTGGTACGAACGATTGAACGGAGAGTGGCTGAACGGCGGACAATGGATCACCCGCCAGGTTGCTGAGGATGAAGTTCCTCTGTATATCAAACAGGGCGCGCTAATTCCTTGGGCAGAGCCCGTTCTATGTGTCCGGGACGACACCGTTTTTAATATAGAGCCTGTTCTGTACGGTGCGAAAGCAGGGGAATGCTCGCTTTTATGTGATGATGCAGTAAGCTATTCCATGATTTCTGAGAGCCTGCCTTTTGCCACAATTAAGGTGACCCAAGAAGGCGGTCTGAGCATAGAGGAACAAGACATAATCTCTGAGCGCTATAGTATAGCCGGTGTGAAATACGTCCCGGATGGGGAGAGGGGCTGAACCGGGGACATGTCCGTCGATCTCATAGGCCTAGATATCGGGTCAACAGGAACGAAATGCCTGATCATGGCTCCAACGGGTGAGGTGCTGGCCCAGGCATACAGGGAATACCCCATGGAATCGCCAGAAAACGGCTGTTATGAGCTGAGTCCGCAGCGGGTGTGGGAAGCGGTTCAAGCTGTGATCAGTTCCGCAATGAACAAGTATGACAGACCGCCTGCCATGCTTGCCGGACTGTCCGTTTCTTCCTTTGGGGAGGCTGCCGTTTTGCTCGACAGCGGGGGCTGCGTGCTTGGAAACAGCCTGCTGTATATTGACAAGCGGGGAAGCGAGCAACTGGAGGTTTTGGTGGAGCATATCGGAGAAGAGAACATCATCGGCAAGACGGGTCTTCATCCCCATCCGATGTACACCCTCTCCAAATTGATGTGGTACCGGGAAGAGCGGCCGGACATTTATGAGCGGCTTCACACCTTTCTGCCGTTTGGATCATTCATTCTCTATAAGCTGGGTGCAGGACCGGTAATCGACTATTCGCTGGCGTCCAGAACGCTGGCCTTTGATGTCCACCGGCTTGAGTGGGATGAGGAGATTATCCGGGCGTCAGGCTTAAGGAGCGGGATATTTCCCCAGGCGCTGGAGCTTGGATCACGGCTGGGCAATATTTCACCCGCAGCGGCTGAGGCGCTGGGGTTGCCTGCCCACCTTCAGCTGGTGCTCGGCGGACATGACCAGGTATGCGCTGCCATTGGCGCGGGAGTCACGGAAGAGGGCTCGGCCGTAGACGGCATTGGCACCGTAGAGTGCATCACGCCGGTCTTTCATAAAATGCAGGTCAATGATAAGGCGCTTGCGCTCAGCAAGCTGGCGCTGGTTCCTTATATCCAGGGAAGTTATACCACCTATGCGTTTAATTTCACTGGCGGCTCCCTGCTCAAGTGGTACAGGGACCAGTTCGGTTATGAAGAGAAATGTGCGGCAGATGAGTCCGGCCGGAGTGTCTATGAGATTATGGGCGAGAGCGCCGGAGAAGGTCCTACAGACATTTTGGTACTGCCGCATTTTGCCGGCTCAGGCACTCCATACATGAATCCGGCTGCGGTTGGGGTCATCGCGGGCTTGAATTTCAACACCACGAAGGGTGAACTGTACAGAGCCTTGATGGAGGGCGTCACCTATGAGATGAGGCTCAATCTGGATTGTCTGGAGCAAGCGGGTATGCGTATCAGAGAACTAAAAGCCTGCGGCGGCGGTGCCAAGTCCGCCCTGTGGCTGCAAATCAAGGCGGACATCATGAACAGGGCCGTCATCGCCCTTGATATCGAAGAGGCGGGTATTCTAGGAGCGGTTATTCTGGCCGGGGTGGCGCTGGGAGTGTTCCCTTCCTATGCAGAAGCTGCCCGCCGTTTGGTGAAGGTGGGCACTACCTTCTATCCGCGCCCTGAGAACCGTAGGCACTATGACGAGAATTACGCCAAATATAAACGGCTGTATCAAGCAGTGAATAACGTCATGTCGAACCCATAGGAGATGCTGAAGAATGCCATTAGTGACCCTGAAAGAGTTAATGAAGGATGCCGAAGCCAAACGTTATGCCGTCGGCGCGTACAATGTGATTAATTTGGAGATGATCCGGGGAATCATTGCCGGGGCCGAGGAGGCGCGCTCACCGGTCATTCTGTCCTTTGCGGAAGTGCATATTCCGCTTGTTCCGCTGGAGGTGATCGCTCCCATTATACTGGCGGCTGCGAGGCAAGCTCAGGTTCCCGTTGCGGTACACCTGGATCACGGCCAGGATCACGAAATTCTGATCCGGGCGATGCAGCTCGGCTTCTCGTCGGTGATGTTCGACGGTGCGCATCTGCCGCTGGATGAGAATATCCGCCAGACCAATGAAATCAGCAAAATCGCCAAGGCGCTCGGAGTTTCCGTAGAAGCCGAACTTGGCAAGATTCTGCGTCCGGAGGGCGGCGGAGCGGAGGAAGAAATAGAAGAATATGATCCGGACGATGTTTACACCAATCCCCAAGAAGCACAAACCTTTATTGAACATACCGATGTCGATGCGCTCGCCGTTGCTTACGGGACTGCGCACGGTGTTTATCTGACAGAACCGGTTCTGGATTTTGAGCGTTTGAAGCTCATCAAAGAGCTTACCGGCCTGCCGCTGGTGATGCATGGCGGGTCCGGACTGGATGAAGCCGCCTATATCACCTCCATACAGTGCGGCATCCGCAAGCTCAACTATTATTCCAATATGGCGCATGAAGTGGCGAATACCCTCCAGGCGAAATTGGCGGCCAACAGCGCGAAGCAGCACAAAAGCTATTATCATGACATATCCAGATGGGCTATGGAAGCAGTGCAGCAGGATATTGTGCGCACGATGAGAATTTTCGGGAGTGCCGGACAAGCCTGAGGCTTGCCTTCCCGGGTGCAGGAGGAATGGCGGTATGGCAAGACTTTATGGCAGAGAATGGACCCGGCGCGAGCTGGAGGCCAGAGTTGGCCGAATAGAGCAGCTTGCGGGAGTGCAGCCCTTTGTAATGAGAGAGGGGCCGGAGGCCGGTCAGGAAGTGTTCCGCGTGCGGACGGGCTCAGGCCTCTCCTATTGGGTGCATCCCGGGAAAGGAATGGATATCTCTTTGGCTGAATTTTGCGGCATTCCGGTTAGCTGGTCTGCCGCCAACGGCGATCCCCATGCTGCTTATTTCAGGGAAGAAGGGAATCATTGGCTGCAGACGGCTTCCGGCGGTTTGCTGATGACTTGCGGCTTGTCGCAGGCGGGTGCGGCCGGCCGGGACGAATGCGGAGCTTATGGATTGCATGGGCAGATCCATCATACACCCGCACGCCAGGCTTCATATCAGGCGGAATGGCAAGGCAATGAATATGAGATGCGCCTGCGGGGAGTCGTAGAGGAGACGTCCATTTTTGGACATAAGCTGCGTTTGACCCGCACGATTACAAGCAGGCTTGGAGAGAACAGTTTGCAGCTTTGCGATAGCGTGGAGAATGCAGGCTTTACCCCGGCCCCGCATCTGATGCTGTATCATTTCAACTTTGGCTTTCCGCTGCTTGCAGAGGATACCCGGATCATCTTGCCGGAGAGCAGCTGTGCTCCGCGTGATGATGATATGGAGATATCACGGATACATGAATGGCAGGCGCCGGATCAACGTTTCAAGGAACAAGTGTACTACCATGAGCCATTGGAGCGGCAAACATACATCTGCGCTCAAATCAGCAGCCCTTCTTTTCCTGTACCCGGCTTATCCTCTTCTGCGGGAGGCCTGACGGCAGAGCTGAAGTGGGATCAGCGGACGCTGCCCAGACTGGTGCAGTGGAGAATGCCCGGAGCAGGCGAACATGTGCTGGGACTCGAGCCGTCCAATTGCTGGACCCGGGGGAGAGCGGAAGAGCGCGGAGCGCATTCTTCGAAGCTGCTTGAGCCTGGAGAAGCCGTTCATTACGAAATTGAATTGAAATTCAAAACGAGTTGAACAAACGGAGGAATTTGATATGCTGCAGGCTAAGCCTTATGTATTCTGGTTTGTCACAGGGAGCCAAGGTTTGTACGGAGAGGATGTACTTGAGCAGGTGGAGGAGAATTCCAGGAGAATGGTCGAGGAGTTAAACCGCGAAGGGGGCCTCCCGTATCCGATCCAATTCCGCGAAACGGTTACGGCTCCGGAAGCGATTCTGCGAGTTTGCCTTGAAGCCAATTCCAGCGGGACCTGCGCGGGGGTGATCACATGGATGCACACCTTCTCTCCGGCCAAAATGTGGATCTCGGGGCTGACCCAGCTGCGCAAGCCGCTGCTGCATCTCCATACCCAATACAATATCGAGATTCCCTGGGACAGTATCGACATGGAGTTTATGAACTTGAACCAGGCGGCGCATGGCGACCGTGAGTTCGGGTTCATCGGCGCCCGCCTGCGAATGCCCAGAAAGATTATTGCAGGCCACTGGAAGGATGAAGAGGTGCGTGCAAGAATCGGAGGGTGGATGAAGACGGCGGCGGGTTATACCGGGAGCCAGACGATGAGAATCGCCAGGTTCGGCGATAATATGCGTGATGTCGCGGTGACGGAAGGCGATAAGGTGGAGGCGCAAATCAAGCTGGGGTGGACGGTCAACGGTTATCCGGCCGGCGATCTGGCTGAACGGGTTCGGAGTGTAAGTGATGCCAAGCTGCGTACGCTGATGGATGAATACGCCGAATTGTACGATTTTACGGATCAGGGTCGCGCCGATGGCGCTGAACGGGAAGCCATTCGTGAACAGGCGCGGATGGAGATTGCGCTGAGCGAATTTTTGGAGGAGGGCGGATATACAGCGTTCGTGACCAGCTTCCAGGACCTGCATGGACTGAAGCAATTGCCGGGGCTGGCGGCTCAGCGGCTGATGGCGGCAGGCTACGGCTTCGGCGGTGAAGGCGACTGGAAGACGGCCGCGCTGGTACGGATGATGAAGATTATGGCCGGGAATCAAGGCACCTCTTTCATGGAGGATTATACGTATCATCTGCAAAAGGGCAATGAAATGGTGCTGGGTTCCCATATGCTGGAGATCTGCCCGTCCCTGGCTGACGACAAACCAAGGATTGAAGTGCATCCCTTGTTTGTCGGCGGCAAGGAAGCTCCGGCGCGACTAATATTTAACGGCGCAAGCGGCACAGGAATCAATGCCACCCTGGTGGATATGGGCGACCGGTTCCGCCTGATCGTCAATGAAGTGAATGCCGTACAGAATGAACATAGAATGCCTCATCTGCCGGTAGCGCGCCTCCTCTGGCAGCCGCAGCCGTCCTTGACCCGTGCATCGGAAGCCTGGATTCTGGCCGGGGGTGCACATCATTTCGCCTTTTCCTTCCACACAACGAGTGAACAGCTCCGGGATTGGGCGCGCATGGCAGGAATCGAGTGTCTTGTCATCGACGCCTCCAGCACCTTGATTTCACTTGAAAATGAGCTGCGCTGGAATGACCTGTATTACAGGTTGAATCATTAGCCGGATTAAGCTTAATCAGTCAAAGACCCGCTTCCTGCCACAATCAGCAGGTGCGGGTCTTTTGCTGCATATATCTCCCTCCATCGACAAGCGCATTGAATTGTAAGGCCGTCTACAATATAATTAAAAACGTTATCCGGGCGCTTTAGCCCTTTAAACAGGAGGGATATTCATTATGAGCATCACCGTCAAAGATGTGCAGCATGTGGCCAAGCTGGCCCGACTGCAATTAAGCCCGGAAGAAGAGGCTACCTTCACCGAACAAATGAATGCTATTTTACAATATGCCGAGAAATTGAATGAGCTGGATACTGAGAATGTAGAGCCGACCACTCATGTGCTGCAGGTCAGTAATGTGATGCGTGACGATGTAGTCAAGGAGAGCCTGTCCCAGGAGGCAGCGCTGCTTAACGCACCGGAAGATGAAGACGGACACTTTAAGGTTCCCGCTGTTCTGGAATAACTAAAGCCTGAGAGGAGGAAGCAAGTTGAGCCTGTTTCAATATCGATTACCTGAAGTACATAACATGCTGCACAGTAAAGCGGTCTCGGTCAGTGAGCTGACGGAAGCGTCGCTTTCTGCCATTGCGGAGCATGACAGTAAGGTTCATGCTTTTTTGACACTGAATGAAGAGGGTGCCCGTGATCAAGCACGCGCACTAGATGACAAGCTGGCTTCCGGAGCCGCGCGCGGTCTGCTGTTCGGACTTCCTGCCGGAATCAAGGATAATATTGTCACCAAAGGTCTGCGCACCACCTGTGCCAGCCAGTTCCTGACCAATTTCCAGCCGGTTTACGATGCCACAGTAGTTTCCAAGCTGCGCCAGGCCGATGCCGTAACGATCGGCAAGCTGAACATGGACGAGTTCGCCATGGGCGGCTCGAATGAGAATTCCAGCTTCGGCGCTGTGCGAAATCCATGGGATTTGGAGTGTGTTCCCGGCGGGTCGAGCGGTGGTTCGGCAGCGGCGGTTGCGGCCGGAGAAGTGTTCTTCACCCTCGGCTCCGACACCGGCGGCTCGATCCGCCAGCCGGCTTCCTATTGCGGAGTGGTCGGCCTTAAGCCAACGTACGGGTTAGTGTCGCGTTATGGTCTGGTGGCATTTGCTTCCTCACTGGATCAGATTGGCCCGATTACCCGGACCGTTGAGGATTCCGCGTATGTACTGCAGGCGATTGCAGGCTATGACGCCCAGGATTCCACCTCGGCCAAGGTCAGCATTCCGGATTACCTGAGCTCGCTGACCGGTGATATCTCCGGTTTGCGTATTGCAGTGCCGAAGGAATACATCGGCGAAGGCGTAGATGCATCGGTCCGCGAATCTGTGCTGTCAGCGCTTAAAGTTCTTGAAGGTCTTGGCGCCGTGTGGGAAGAAGTTTCTCTTCCGCATACTGAATATGCCGTAGCCGCTTATTATCTGCTCTCCTCTTCGGAGGCTTCCTCCAACCTGGCCCGTTTTGACGGCGTCCGCTATGGGGTTCGTGTAGACAATGGCGGCGGTTTGCTGGATCTGTACCATAACTCCCGCAGCCAAGGCTTCGGTCCTGAAGTCAAACGCCGGATTATGCTCGGCACCTATGCGCTCAGCTCCGGATATTATGATGCTTACTATTTGAAGGCGCAGAAGGTACGCACCTTGATTAAGCAGGATTTTGATGAAGTGTTCAAGAAATATGATGTCGTAATCGGCCCGACTGCGCCAACCACAGCCTTTAAGCTGGGCTCGCAGACCGAAGATCCGCTGACCATGTACCTGAATGATATCCTGACCATACCTGTCAGTCTGGCTGGTATTCCTGCTATCAGCATTCCTTGCGGCTTCGCTGAAGGCCTGCCTGTCGGCTTGCAGATTATCGGCAAGGAGTTTGACGAGAGTACGGTACTGCGCGTTGCGCATGCCTTTGAACAACATACAGAGCATCACAAGGCCCGTCCGCAAATGTAGCTACCAGTTTGAGTATATGCCCACAAAACTTTTAAGGGATGAGATTATCTATGTCTAAATATGAAACGGTCATCGGGCTTGAAGTTCATGTGGAGCTTCATACCAAGTCCAAAATCTTCTGCGGCTGCTCCACAGAATTCGGCGCTCCGCCCAATACACATACCTGTCCGGTCTGTCTCGGCCACCCCGGCGTATTGCCGGTTCTTAACCGTCAGGCCGTAGAGTACGCGATGAAAGCGGCGATGGCGCTTAACTGTACGATTGGCGATGTCAGCAAATTCGACCGCAAAAACTATTTTTACCCCGATTCGCCAAAAGCGTACCAGATTTCGCAATATGACCAGCCTATCGGCCTGAACGGCTGGATTGATATTGAAGTGAACGGAGAGACCAAACGGATCGGCATCACCCGTCTTCATCTGGAGGAAGATGCGGGCAAGCTGACTCATGTGGACGGCGGCTTTGCTTCACTGGTTGACTTCAACCGGGTGGGGACTCCGCTTATTGAAATTGTCTCTGAGCCCGATCTGCGTTCACCGGAGGAGGCGCGCGCCTATCTGGAGAAGATCCGCGCCATTATGCAGTACTGCGATGTATCCGATGTGAAGATGGAAGAGGGCTCGATGCGCTGCGATGCCAATATCAGCCTGCGGCCGGAAGGCCAGGAGGAATTCGGCATCCGGGCAGAGCTGAAGAACATGAACTCCTTCCGCGGCGTACTCCGTGGTTTGGAGTATGAGCAGTTCCGTCAAGGCGAGATTCTGGACGACGGGGGGATCGTTGTCCAGGAGACCCGCCGCTGGGATGAAGCTGGAGGCAAGACCTTGTCTATGCGCGGTAAGGAAGAAGCGCATGACTACCGTTATTTCCCGGACCCGGATCTTATCGTGCTGCATATTAGCGAGTCTTGGAAGGAACAGATCCGCGCGACCATTCCGGAGCTTCCGGATGCGCGGCAGGCCCGTTACAGTGAAGAATTTGGCCTGACCGCCTATGATGCCGGAGTCCTTACTTCATCCAAGCCGCTCGCTGATTTCTTCGAGGGCAGTCTGGCCTACACACAGGATGCCAAGGCTGTCGCCAACTGGATGATGGGAGACCTGCTGGGATACTTGAACAGCAATAATCTGGAATTATCCCAGGTGAAGATTACGCCGCAGGGGCTGGGTGAAATGATAGGCCTGATCGCAGGCGGAACCATCAGCAGCAAAATTGCCAAGACCGTCTTCAAAGAAATGCTGGAGAGCGGTAAGCTGCCGGCAGTTATCGTTGAAGAGCAGGGGCTGGTCCAGATCAGTGATGAAGGGGCAATCAAAAAAATTGTCCAGGATGTGGTCGCTGCTAATCCGCAATCTGTCGAAGACTACAAGGCCGGCAAGAAACAAGCGATCGGCTTCCTCGTTGGCCAGGTTATGAAAGAAAGCAAAGGGAAAGCAAACCCCGGTCTTGTTAACACACTGCTCGCTGACGTATTGAACAGCTAGGGGCTGCTTTTGGCTAATAGATTGGGTAATAAGTCATAGAATCATGAGCACAGGGCTTGTCGGCAACGGCAGGCCCTCTGCAGTATATAAGGGGACTGTACGGATGGATACAATAGTGAAGCTGGATCTGCAGGATGAGATAACGCTGGATGAGCTCTGGAGTCTTCAGCATAAGGCGTACCGCCTGGAAGCGGAGATCATAGGGTTCCGTGATATTCCGCCGCTGCTGGAGACCAGAGACATGCTGAGCCGGGTTAAAGAGGACTTCTACGGCTGTCTCGACGACAATGAGGAGCTCATGGGGGCTGTTGCAGTAATGGAGGAGGCTCCCGGTAAGCTGACCGTTACACGCATGATGGTAAGTCCGGATCATTTTCGCCAAGGGGTGGCGGGCAGAATGTTAGAATTTATCTTTGCCCGTTATGCGGAAATGGAACAGTTTATCGTATCTACGGGGAAGCTGAATGTTCCGGCAGTAACGCTCTACACCAAACACGGGTTTATTCCTGCAGGTGTTGAAGAGGTAGCTCCGGGTGTGGAGCTGGTAGAATTTCACCGGAGCGGCAAGATTGAATGACAAGCGAAGCAAACGTTCTGAAAGGAGGAGTGCCGAGATGAATTCAGGTCAACATGATCATGAGAATAATCCCGTGCAGGATGAAGAGAAGGAAGCTGATTTGCAGGAAGCTGAAGCTGGTGGAGCACCTAATGCCCCTTACATCCCTCCCCGCCAAAAGCGGCGTCCCCGCAAACGCAAATTTATAGCCGGCCTGCTGGCTGCAGTTATTCCCGGCACGGGACATCTGTATCTCGGGCTGCTCCGTAAAGGAATTTCGTTTATCTTTCTTATTCTGCTGGATATTGTGGCGCTGCTGTATTTCTCATCCATCGGAATGCAGATCAATGTACCGCTGCTAATTTTGCTGGCGCTCCTGATCCCGGCATTGTACTTCTATAATGTGTTCGATGTGCTCCAGTCTGCAGACCGGATATTGCGGTTCCCTGAAGAGCATGACCCTGAACTATCGGATATGAAGGATTCTGCAAAGAATACAGGGCGCCGGGTGAGAATCAGCGAGCCGGGAGTTTCCTTTGGTCTGCTGCTGCTCATTGGCGGGGCGCTGCTCTTCCTTTTCCGCCAGAAGCCGCCCTGGCTTCAAGTGTTCATTGAGAACTCCGCAGGTGCAACCGTAGCGGTTCTGCTGATGATTCTGGGCCTGCTTCTGGGTGTACGGGAGATTGCTAAGGACTCGGGCGCACGTCTGAGCAAGGAACGGCGGAGCCGGCGTGTGGGCAGATATACTGCCTCCGCAGTGCTGATTAGTGTCGGAGTTCTGTTGCTCATGGATTGGCGTGACGGAACTGATTATATGATGCTGCTGCTGAAATGGTGGCCTGTTATTCCGGTATTATGGGGAGTGGAGTATCTGCTGATCCACTTCTTTTCCCGCCGCCGCAGCCAGAACGTCACTACTGCCAGAGCCCGTATGGACCTGCGCGGACTGTTCTCGGCCATCCTGCTCTCGGCATGCGTATTTATCGTAACGGAGCAGGAGCATTATCTGCATCTTTGGAACCGGGTCAGTCTTAATTTGACTGTAGCGGCAGTTGATTATGGAGAAGCTGAAGGAAGCCGTTATGAGAAGGCTCCGCTTATTGTTCCAGTTGAACTGAATACTTCCGGAATCAATATTGATGCGATTAACGGGGATATTCTGATCCACCGGGCTGCTGTGGAGGATATTGAGATTACAGCTACAGTCTGGGTGGATCAGCTGGACGGGGTGCTTGCCGAATCCATAGCGGATCAGTCTTTTGTCGATGTGACAGAAGACACGACGATCAAGATCACTCCCCAGGGGAAGGCGTACGGTGAATCCGGCAAACGCCAGCCGCGGATAGATCTGGACATTTCCCTGCCCGAGGACCGACGGTTTGATCTGGGGATACGCACGATGAACGGCGGTATTACTCTGCAGAACGTGGAGGCTATTTCAGATATTTCTCTGGAGACAGGGAACGGGGAGCTGATCCTGCACCGTATTTACGGCAATGTAAAAGGTAAAACCCTCAATGGCGCAGTACGCGCCAGAAACGTACAGGGGAGTGTTGAACTGACTACAAGCGGTGGAGATATGGGGGCCTGGGAGGTTAGCGGGGCTCTGAAGCTGTCATCGGCAGTCGGTAATATATCGGCAACGGATAGCGGAGATGCACTGGATCTTTCCACGAAGAACGGCAATGTGGAGGTAGCCGGAGCCAGATCGAAGCTGCATGCCGAATCTTTGAATGGCAGAATCAACATTCGTTCGAACGACTTCGGCGGAGACTGGGATATCTACAGTGCTGTCGGAGATATCGATCTCTACTTGCCGCTTACGGGTAATTATACGGTGGAGGGCTCAAGCGGGTACGGGGATATTGTAACGGACCTGCCGGGACTTGTAATCGACAAAAAAAACCTCTCCGGCCAGATCGGAACGGGTGAGTTCAAGCTTCGTGTGGATGGAAACAGCAATCTAAATGTGAGCAAATATTGAATTAAGTAATTTTTATTATATAATAATAAATATAATGTAAGGACTTCGTTGACAACATTGAAAGCCCGGTCTTACAATTACATTAGAGTTATTATTAAGTTGTATAATTAAAGGCGGTGGCATGGATGGGTAGTGGCGTACAGCATGCATTGGAGCAACTGAAGACAACCGGTGTCCGTATTACGCCTCAGCGTCATGCGATTCTTACGTATCTGATGGAAGCGATGAATCATCCTACGGCAGACGATATTTACCGAGCGCTTGAGCCTCAGTTTCCCAGTATGAGTGTGGCAACGGTGTATAACAATCTTAAGATGTTTATAGAAGCGGGTATGGTCCGCGAGCTGACCTACGGTGATAATTCCAGCCGTTTCGATGCCAATGTGTCTGATCATTATCATGTCATTTGCCAGGAATGCGGTAAGATTGAGGATTTCAGCTATTCTTCTCTCCATGAGGTAGAGGAGCGTGCCGAATTGGCCACAGGCTTTAAGATTCATGGATTACGTATGGAACTGTATGGTGTTTGCAAATGCTGCAACGAGAAGCAGCACTAAGATATGGAATTGCAGGCGTGTAGAATCCGAGTGCGGATTCTACACGCTTTTTTCTATGGAGCTGTTACAAAAATACAAAGCTTCCAGCAGTTTGGCGCAACCAATAGGGCCGCGATGTCGTATACTTAACAGAAGTGCTATCTGATTATAAATTTATCATACTGTTTGGAGGATATATTTTGGACAGAAGACAGAGACAAAGACGCGTCAAAAAGCGTGGAAGTCTTTTTCGCCGCTTATTGGGACTTGTCATTATAGCTGCCGCAGCCTTTTGGGTTGTTTATTATGTATTACCGAACCGTCAGCATCTGGATCCGGATTGGAAGGGGCTGGAGAAGCCTGTTTTTGTTAAGGGAGAGCTTACCGGATACTCAGCCTCAGGGACAGGGGACAGCCTGCTATTACCACTGCCGCTATTACAGGAATACGTAGATTCATCTATCCGTTACGAGGAAAAGAGCAAGTCTGTGATTCTGTCGACAGACAGCAGTCTTTTATATATGCAGGAAGATTCAACAGCAGCAAGTTTGAACAATGAGCCCCTGCAGCTTCGTCTTGCGCCTGAAGAGAAGGATGGGGTGACATATCTTCCGGCAGATACACTGGAGGACCTATATGGCTTTGAGGTAGACGAGGATAGCAGTACAGGTGCCGTTCTGTTAATGACTGCCGGCGAAACGGTGCCGTTAGGCAAGGTGAAGGGTAAGGAAGGCGGACGGACCAAAGCGCTACGCAGCGGAGCCTCCGTACATGCGCCAATCCTTGCTGATATGCCGCCGGGAGCCACAGTGAGAATCTGGAATTCAGACATCAAAGGCTGGCTGTATGTGCAGCTGGAAAGCGGATATACAGGGTTCGTCAAGGCGGATGATATTCTAGCAGACGGGAATAGAACAGTAGTGCAGCAGCCTGTGGCTCCTACCCGTGCCGAACGCAGCTGGAAAGGAAAGCCCGTTAATATGTTCTGGGAGGCAGTCTACGAACGCAAGCCGAATCCTGCGAAATTCGCTGATTTGCCAGGAATTAATGTGGTTAGTCCAACATGGTTCAGCATTATCGATGTTAATGGTAATGTTCGCAGCCAGGCTGACAGCGCCTATGTGGAGTGGGCTCATACCCAGGGCATGGAGGTATGGGGACTGCTCAGCAACAGCTTTGAGGCGGACCTGACTACGGAGGCACTATCCACGTATGACAGGCGGATGAATACAATTGTGCAGATGCTGAAGTATGCGGATCTGTACAACCTGGACGGTATTAATATCGACTTTGAGAATGTATATACCAAGGACGGACCTAATGTAACCCAATTCATGCGGGAACTGAAGCCCATGACTCAGAGCCGGAATCTGATTGTCTCTATTGATGTAACTCCGAAATCAAACAGTGAAATGTGGTCCTTGTTCCTGGATCGCCGGGCGCTTGGAGCCGTGTCGGATTTCCTGATTGTGATGGCTTACGATGAGCATTGGGCGGCTAGTCCGGTTGCCGGTTCTGTAGCTTCCCTGCCGTGGGTGAAGAATTCTATAAGCCGTATTATTGAAGAGGATGCAGTCCCTGCTGAGAAGCTGATTCTGGGGATACCATTGTACACTCGTATCTGGACCGAGAAGACCGAGAAAGGTGAAACCAAAGTAAGTTCCAAGGCCGTCAGTATGAATGCGGTCCAGGAGATACTTGCCGAGAAGAAGCTGACACCGGTTCTTGATAAGGAAGCAGGACAGAATTATGTGGAATACAAAGAAGAGGATGTTTTGCGCAAAATATGGATCGAGGATAAAGTTTCGCTGGCAGCCAGAGTCAATCTGGCGCAGTCCTTCGGCCTTGGCGGTGTAGCCTCATGGAATCGGAGCTTTGCCAATCCGGAAGCGTGGGAAGCACTCAAGGCAATTGTTGAATAATGCTTAGGTGGATTGATTATAAAACGGGTGTCGTCCAGTAGAGGACGACACCCGTTTTGTTTGTATCCGGCAGAAGATTATTTCTGTAAAGATTCATATGAATTCGATTATTGCTTCAATTGCTGGACTTCGAGTTCTTCAGCGGTAATTGTGGCTTGTGCAGGGTCCATCGTAAGGATGGTGTGACAGAACATACAGCGGTCCGTTTTGCCAAGCATTTTGGTCTGCTTATGGCATTCGGGACATTCCACCTGGACAGCACTGGTTGAGAGCATGCCCGCCCAGAAGTAGATGGCCAGACTGGCCATCATGGAGATTAGACCAATGACGAGACCGATAGCAGCGACAACCTTGCCTGCAGACCCCCAGAATACAATGCCTGCGGTTCCCATAATCATAAGACCCATACCCAGCATCGTAAGAAGCAGTCCCCAGGTGCGAAAAGCGTTGATTTTGGCCGATTTAAATTTCATGAGTATTATCTCCTAACTGAAATATAGTTCGGTTGTCCAGGAGGAACTGACATGAATATGTAGAATATCATTTATGTAAAGAGAATTATAACTGACTGGATGCAAAATCGCCAAATTTGATGGAGGGAAGTATGGAACTGTCCAATTTGACCCTATTAAGTGGGGAGACATTTGATGAGAATGTTCTTGGAGCCGTTGCTTTGCGGCAAAGAGGCAATGACACGTTTCAGAGCGCGCTGCTGCACGACTTTGATATGATGGTGCTCATGCTGCATGAGGAACAGGAGACAGAGCGAATTATAACCCACACCATTGCCGGGGACAGGCGGACGCAATCCGTGCATGTGGGTCTATCTGCATTGGAACGCGCTGTGATGGCAGGGGACAATAATGAGCTCCTTACCAGTTTAATGTCCGGTGAGGTGATCTGGGACCCTAAGGGGATATTGGCGGAGATGCGGAAGGAACTCATTCAGTTTCAAGGTCCGCTGAAAGAGCGGGTATTGTTTATGGAATTCTCCCGTTT
The DNA here is from genome assembly GCF_037963255.1 of Paenibacillus sp. FSL H8-0259. Lineage (NCBI taxonomy): Bacteria > Bacillati > Bacillota > Bacilli > Caryophanales > Paenibacillaceae > Paenibacillus > Paenibacillus sp. FSL H8-0259. Next base: position 7,222,247 of record NZ_CP150147.1, on the reverse strand, counting down.
TCTACATATGTACGTGAAGTCGAAACGTTACCTTGAAGCAGGCTGTACTATGGATGCTTATAACTGCGTGCTTATCGCTCTGTATCATTGGGCACGTATTGAAGTGAGCGAGGCCGGATATTTTCCGGAGCCCGCAGTGTGGGGACAGGTCAAGAATTTGAATTCTCCGGTTCATAAGTTATATGAAGAACTGACAGTAAGTACAGAAACGTTGGAGCAGAGAGTCGAACTGATTTTGCTGGCCTGCGAGTTTGCGTTAATGTCAAAAATGGCGGATTGTTGCGCCATGCTTCTCCATATCCTGAGCAGCCGCAAGGAGGCTTGGAGTATTAAAGAACTTCTGCAGCATTCAGGACTGAGCCAGCTCCAGGCAGAGCTGCCGCTTGTTCTGCGCAAGCTTGTATCGCGTTCATTAATTAGAGAAATTACTTCTTGGGCTGTTGAGGCCGGGGACGGGCATGCAATTCGGTATACCCTTTAGTTAGGTGGCTGTCCACGGACATGAATAGACCTATAATAGAAAAAGTAAGCAGGAGGATGGAGAGAGGTAGTGTACTCTCTTTTTTTATTTGTTCCTTGCTGCATGAGCGCAGAAAATGAGGGGAATATTTAGGGTTGACTAGGACGCAACTTATGTGATAAATTATAACTCGTCCCTCTGACATAACGATGCGCTGCAAAGCAGTCGTAAATCAGCCGAAAAAAGAAATCGAAAAAAAGGTTGACTAAAACGAGGACGCTGTGATATATTATAAAGGTCGCTGCTGAAACAAACAACGGCGACAAACGATGAGACATTGATCTTTGAAAACTGAACAACGAGTGAGTAGGAAATCACGAAAGTGACTTCCAAAAAAAGAGAATGAAAATTCTCGTCAGATGTTTCAAAATGAGCAATCGCTCTTTCTAAATACAATTTGGAGAGTTTGATCCTGGCTCAGGACGAACGCTGGCGGCATGCCTAATACATGCAAGTCGAGCGGAGTTATGAAGGAGCTTGCTCTGGATTAACTTAGCGGCGGACGGGTGAGTAACACGTAGGCAACCTGCCCTCAAGACTGGGATAACTACCGGAAACGGTAGCTAATACCGGATAATTTCTTTCCTCTCCTGAAGAGAGAATGAAAGGCGGAGCAATCTGCCACTTGGGGATGGGCCTGCGGCGCATTAGCTAGTTGGTGGGGTAACGGCTCACCAAGGCGACGATGCGTAGCCGACCTGAGAGGGTGAACGGCCACACTGGGACTGAGACACGGCCCAGACTCCTACGGGAGGCAGCAGTAGGGAATCTTCCGCAATGGGCGAAAGCCTGACGGAGCAATGCCGCGTGAGTGATGAAGGTTTTCGGATCGTAAAGCTCTGTTGCCAGGGAAGAACGTCCGGTAGAGTAACTGCTACCGGAGTGACGGTACCTGAGAAGAAAGCCCCGGCTAACTACGTGCCAGCAGCCGCGGTAATACGTAGGGGGCAAGCGTTGTCCGGAATTATTGGGCGTAAAGCGCGCGCAGGCGGTCATTTAAGTCTGGTGTTTAAACCTTGGGCTCAACCTGGGGGCGCACTGGAAACTGGGTGACTTGAGTACAGAAGAGGAAAGTGGAATTCCACGTGTAGCGGTGAAATGCGTAGATATGTGGAGGAACACCAGTGGCGAAGGCGACTTTCTGGGCTGTAACTGACGCTGAGGCGCGAAAGCGTGGGGAGCAAACAGGATTAGATACCCTGGTAGTCCACGCCGTAAACGATGAGTGCTAGGTGTTAGGGGTTTCGATACCCTTGGTGCCGAAGTTAACACAGTAAGCACTCCGCCTGGGGAGTACGGTCGCAAGACTGAAACTCAAAGGAATTGACGGGGACCCGCACAAGCAGTGGAGTATGTGGTTTAATTCGAAGCAACGCGAAGAACCTTACCAGGTCTTGACATCCCGATGAAAGCATTAGAGATAGTGCCCCTCTTCGGAGCATCGGAGACAGGTGGTGCATGGTTGTCGTCAGCTCGTGTCGTGAGATGTTGGGTTAAGTCCCGCAACGAGCGCAACCCTTGACTTTAGTTGCCAGCAGGTAGTGCTGGGCACTCTAGAGTGACTGCCGGTGACAAACCGGAGGAAGGTGGGGATGACGTCAAATCATCATGCCCCTTATGACCTGGGCTACACACGTACTACAATGGCCGGTACAACGGGAAGCGAAACCGCGAGGTGGAGCCAATCCCAGCAAAGCCGGTCTCAGTTCGGATTGCAGGCTGCAACTCGCCTGCATGAAGTCGGAATTGCTAGTAATCGCGGATCAGCATGCCGCGGTGAATACGTTCCCGGGTCTTGTACACACCGCCCGTCACACCACGAGAGTTTACAACACCCGAAGTCGGTGGGGTAACCCGCAAGGGAGCCAGCCGCCGAAGGTGGGGTAGATGATTGGGGTGAAGTCGTAACAAGGTAGCCGTATCGGAAGGTGCGGCTGGATCACCTCCTTTCTATGGAGAATCGTCACCTGCAACGGTGACATTCAAATCGGAAGCGTAAGCTTCCACAACGAACCTTAGGGTTCAAACACTCACTCGTTGGTCAGTTTTGAGAGTTTAAGCTCTCATCTTTAAATTGTCTGAATTTTCGAACATCACAGTCGTGATTGTCCCGAAACTTCAGCACCTTGATCCTTGAAAACTGGATACCGAAACGAATTTGCGTTTTAGAACATCTTTTAGCTGAAACTTGTGTAAGCAAGTTGGAATAGTTATTAGTTGCTACAGCGATTTTCCTAACGGAAAACGCATTGGTTAAGCTAATAAGAGCACACGGAGGATGCCTAGGCGCCAGGAGCCGACGAAGGACGTGGCGAACAACGAAACTGCCTCGGGGAGCTGTAAGCAAGCTTTGATCCGGGGGTGTCCGAATGGGGAAACCCAGCTGTGGTAATTCGCAGTTACTCGTATCTGAATACATAGGATACGCAGAGGCAGACCAGGGGAACTGAAACATCTAAGTACCCTGAGGAAGAGAAAACAATAGTGATTCCGTCAGTAGCGGCGAGCGAACGCGGAACAGCCTAAACCAAGGGGCTTGCCTCTTGGGGTTGTGGGACGTCTCACATGGAGTTACAAAGGAATATGGTAGGCGAAGAGGTCTGGAAAGGCCCGCGATAGAGGTAAAAGCCCTGTAGCCTAAACTGTGTTCTCTCCGAGACGGATCCCGAGTAGTGCGGGGCACGTGAAACCCCGTATGAATCCAGCAGGACCATCTGCTAAGGCTAAATACTACCTGGCGACCGATAGTGAAACAGTACCGTGAGGGAAAGGTGAAAAGCACCCCGGAAGGGGAGTGAAATAGAACCTGAAACCGTGTGCTTACAAAAAGTCAGAGCCCGATCTATGGGTGATGGCGTGCCTTTTGTAGAATGAACCGGCGAGTTACGTTTAACATGCAAGGTTAAGGTGAGAAGCCGGAGCCGCAGCGAAAGCGAGTCTGAATAGGGCGACTAAGTATGTGGACGTAGACCCGAAACCGTGTGATCTACCCCTGTCCAGGGTGAAGGTGCGGTAACACGCACTGGAGGCCCGAACCCACGCATGTTGAAAAATGCGGGGATGAGGTGGGGGTAGCGGAGAAATTCCAATCGAACTCGGAGATAGCTGGTTCTCCCCGAAATAGCTTTAGGGCTAGCCTCGGTGAATGGAGTGGTGGAGGTAGAGCACTGATTGGGTGCGGGGCCCGCAAGGGTTACCAAGCTCAGTCAAACTCCGAATGCCATTAACTTCTTGCCGGGAGTCAGACAGTGAGTGCTAAGATCCATTGTCAAAAGGGAAACAGCCCAGACCATCAGCTAAGGTCCCCAAGTGTGTGTTAAGTGGGAAAGGATGTGGAGTTGCACAGACAACCAGGATGTTGGCTTAGAAGCAGCCACCATTGAAAGAGTGCGTAATAGCTCACTGGTCGAGTGACTCTGCGCCGAAAATGTAACGGGGCTAAACACACCACCGAAGCTATGGCTAGATGCTTTGCATCTGGGGTAGGGGAGCGTTGTATGCAGGTTGAAGGTGTACCGTAAGGAGCGCTGGACAGCATACAAGTGAGAATGCCGGTATGAGTAACGAAAAGATCAGTGAGAATCTGATCCGCCGAAAGCCCAAGGTTTCCTGAGGAAGGCTCGTCCGCTCAGGGTAAGTCGGGACCTAAGGCGAGGCCGAAAGGCGTAGTCGAAGGACAACAGTTTGAAATTACTGTACCACCGTAATCCGCTATGAGCGATGGGGTGACGCAGGAGGGTAGTGACGCGGACTGATGGATATGTCCGTCTAAGCAGTGAGGCTGATGTGTAGGCAAATCCGCACATCACTAAGGCTGGGCTGTGATGGGGAGCGAAAATTGTAGTAGCGAAGGTCATGATCTCACACTGCCAAGAAAAGCCTCTAGCCAGGAGAAGGTGCCCGTACCGCAAACCGACACAGGTAGGCGAGAAGAGAATTCTAAGGCGCGCGGAAGAACTCTCGTTAAGGAACTCGGCAAAATGACCTCGTAACTTCGGGAGAAGAGGTGCCTCGGTAGGGTGAATAGCCCGAGGGGGCCGCAGTGAAAAGGCCCAAGCGACTGTTTAGCAAAAACACAGGTCTGTGCGAAGCCGCAAGGCGAAGTATACGGGCTGACGCCTGCCCGGTGCTGGAAGGTTAAGGGGAGTGGTTAGGAGCAATCCGAAGCTGTGAACCGAAGCCCCAGTAAACGGCGGCCGTAACTATAACGGTCCTAAGGTAGCGAAATTCCTTGTCAGGTAAATTCTGACCCGCACGAATGGCGTAACGACTTGGGCGCTGTCTCAACGAGAGATCCGGTGAAATTTTAATACCTGTGAAGATGCAGGTTACCCGCGACAAGACGGAAAGACCCCATGGAGCTTTACTGCAGCTTGATATTGAATTTGGGTACGATCTGTACAGGATAGGTGGGAGCCGGTGAGGCAGGAGCGCAAGCTTCTGCGGAGGCGCCGTTGGGATACCACCCTGATCGTATCTAGGTTCTAACCTAGTACCCTAATCGGGTACGGGGACCGTGTCAGGCGGGCAGTTTGACTGGGGCGGTCGCCTCCTAAAGAGTAACGGAGGCGTTCAAAGGTTCCCTCAGAATGGTTGGAAATCATTCGCAGAGTGCAAAGGCATAAGGGAGCTTGACTGCGAGACCTACAAGTCGAGCAGGGACGAAAGTCGGACTTAGTGATCCGGTGGTACCGCATGGAAGGGCCATCGCTCAACGGATAAAAGCTACCCTGGGGATAACAGGCTTATCTCCCCCAAGAGTCCACATCGACGGGGAGGTTTGGCACCTCGATGTCGGCTCATCGCATCCTGGGGCTGAAGTAGGTCCCAAGGGTTGGGCTGTTCGCCCATTAAAGCGGTACGCGAGCTGGGTTCAGAACGTCGTGAGACAGTTCGGTCCCTATCTGTCGTGGGCGCAGGAAATTTGAGAGGAGCTGTCCTTAGTACGAGAGGACCGGGATGGACGTACCGCTGGTGCATCAGTTGTTCCGCCAGGAGCATGGCTGAGTAGCTACGTACGGACGGGATAAGCGCTGAAAGCATCTAAGCGTGAAGCCCCCCTCAAGATGAGATTTCCCAATTAGTAAGACCCCTTGAAGACGACGAGGTAGATAGGTTGGAGGTGGAAGTGCAGCAATGCATGGAGCTGACCAATACTAATCGGTCGAGGGCTTATCCAAATTTTTAATACGCAGATTCGTTTCGGATTCAGTTTTCAGGTGATCAAGCCTGATATGTATATTCCCTGATAGCTCAGTTGGTAGAGCACTCGACTGTTAATCGAGTTGTCACAGGTTCGAGTCCTGTTCGGGGAGCCATCTGGAGAGGTGTCCGAGTTTGGCCGAAGGAGCACGATTGGAAATCGTGTAGGCGCCACAAGCGTCTCGAGGGTTCGAATCCCTCTCTCTCCGTAGCTTTACCTTACAAATATTTAATCAGCATGGCTCGTTGGTCAAGGGGTTAAGACACCTCCCTTTCACGGAGGTAACATGGGTTCGAATCCCATACGAGTCATATATGGAGGCTTAGCTCAGCTGGGAGAGCATCTGCCTTACAAGCAGAGGGTCGGGGGTTCGAACCCCTCAGCCTCCACCATCTATCTTTAACAGAATAGATCTTTAACATTGACGCGGGGTGGAGCAGCCCGGTAGCTCGTCGGGCTCATAACCCGAAGGCCGCAGGTTCAAATCCTGCCCCCGCAACCAATTTGGAACCGTGGTGTAGTTGGCCTAACATGCCTGCCTGTCACGCAGGAGATCGCGGGTTCGAATCCCGTCGGTTCCGCCATCTTTATGAAGAAATGTTCGGCTCGGTAGCTCAGTCGGTAGAGCAAAGGACTGAAAATCCTTGTGTCGGGGGTTCGATTCCCTCCCGCGCCACCATATTTTTACAACTTAATATGCCGGTGTAGCTCAATTGGTAGAGCAACTGACTTGTAATCAGTAGGTTGGGGGTTCAAGTCCTCTCGCCGGCACCATCCTCGGAGGCTTAGCGAAGTGGCCAAACGCATCAGACTGTAAATCTGCTCACGTACGTGTTCGGTGGTTCGAATCCATCAGCCTCCACCATTTTTAGGGGCATAGTTTAAAGGTAGAACAACGGTCTCCAAAACCGTTGGTGTGGGTTCAATTCCTGCTGCCCCTGCCAAGTAATATCCTATAAAATTTAATATGGCGATCGTGGCGAAGTGGTTAACGCACCGGATTGTGGTTCCGGCATTCGTGGGTTCGAGACCCATCGGTCGCCCCATTTCTTTTATAAGGGTTATAAGGCATTGCAATTAAATAAGCTTCATATGGCGACTGTGGCGAAGGGGTTAACGCACCGGATTGTGGTTCCGGCATTCGTGGGTTCGAGACCCATCAGTCGCCCCATTTTATTAAATCAAATGTTGGGGATTAGCCAAGCGGTAAGGCAACGGACTTTGACTCCGTCATTCATAGGTTCGATTCCTATATCCCCAGCCATTATATGCGGACGTGGCTCAGCGGTAGAGCATCGCCTTGCCAAGGCGAGGGTCGCGGGTTCGATTCCCGTCGTCCGCTCCATTTTTTTGGTGCCATAGCCAAGTGGTAAGGCAAAGCTCTGCAAAAGCTTTATCCCCAGTTCAAATCTGGGTGGCACCTCCATTATCTTTTAGAACTAATTCTATGTATATGCCGGCGTGGCGGAATGGCAGACGCGCTCGACTCAAAATCGAGTGGGAAACCGTGGAGGTTCGAGTCCTCTCGCCGGTATAATTTATGAAACTAGTCCCTTAGGAGTTTGACTCCTGAGGGATTTTTATATTTATACTCCATCTCAAATTAAGGATAAAACCTGCAACGAACTTAGATCACCAAATTCGTTGCGGGTTTTATATGTTTTATATGTTGATGCTAAGACTCACTTAAGGAAGCACGTTCCCGGCCGCGCGGTAGATCTCGTACCATTCCTGGCGGCTGAGGGTTATATCGGAAGCTTTGGCGATATCAAGCAAGCGCGCTGTGTTGGTGGTACCGACCACCGGCTGCATCTTAGCCGGATGGCGAAGGAGCCAGGCGATGGCGATGGCCGTATCTGCTACACCTTTTTCCGCAGCCAGACGGTTAATGACTTCATTCACCTCCGGGAACTTCTCATTGCCGAGGAATACGCCTTCAAAGAAACCGTATTGGAACGGTGACCAAGGCTGGATCGTCATATCATGCAGGCGGCTATACTCCAGGATGCCTCCATCATGGACAACTGATCCGGAATTTGTCATATTGACGTTGATCCCGGAATCGATCATGCCGGTGACCATTACGCTGAGCTGAAGCTGGTTGAACAGCAGGGGCTGCTTGACGTTCTTTTTCAGCAATTCAATCTGCAGGGGATTCTGGTTGCTGACGCCGAAGTGTTTCACGAGGCCTCTGCTCTCCAGCTGATCAAAGGCTTCTGCTACTTCTTCAGGCTCCATAAGGGTGTCCGGGCGGTGCAGCAGCAGAACATCGACATAATCGGTCTTCAGGCGCTTCAGGCTGTTCTCTACCGAGCTCACAATATGCTCTTTGGAGAAGTCGAAGAAGCCATTACGGATTCCGCATTTGGTCTGAATCAGCAGTTGCTCACGCATGCCCGGACTTGCAGCCAGCACGTCGCCGAACACCTCCTCAGCTTTACCGGCAGCATAAATGTCAGCGTGGTCAAAAAAGTCTATGCCAGCCTCAAGGGCGCTGTGAATATGTACATCGGCCTCTTGTGGTGACAGATCTGCAATCCGCATACAGCCCAAGGAGATTTCAGCGACCTCCAGCGCACCATTAGCAACGTTAATTCTTTTTACCATTAATTATTCACTCCTTAAATGAAGGTACAGTGTTAAGCTTAGACCTTAGAGTTAGGTGTAAGTCAATAGATTTATAGAGCAGCTTTTCATAGAAACCAAATGGTGTTACTTTAAGAGGTGAAACCGATACCAGCTGACAGAAGGGAGCTGCAATAATGGGATACAGCATCAAAACCATAGCACAAAAAAGCGGACTGAGCCAATATACGCTGCGTTACTACGAACGGGAGGGCGTATTGCCGGTTGTGGCAAGAGATGTTAACGGCAACCGGTGTTTTGACGATGAGGATCTGGAGTTAATTTCGTTAATCTGCTGTCTCAAGGATACAGGGATGGCGATTGCCGATATCAAGCAATTCATTGCGCTTTCGAAAGAAGGGGTAAGTGCTTTGCCCGATCAGCGCAGACTGCTGCAGGAGCATAAAGTGCATATTGATGAGAAGATTAAATTCTTTCAGAGCTTTGCGCAAAAGGTGGACCACAAAATTGCTTATTTTGCCTCCCTGGAGAATGAAGCGAAAGCAGCCAGACCCTAATCTTGAGCCGCAGGGTCGTATGATTATTGTCGCTGCAATTAAGGATTGGAAATGCTGCAGCCAGTACTTAAGCTTGTAGCGAAACCGGTATAAGAATGAGATGAATTATAAATAGAGTAAGGCCTTATATTGGGTTGGAAATCCTTGCGGAGACCGGGTTCCCGGGTTTTCCTAAGTTGCTTATACAGTAGATAGAAGGGCAGCAGAAAGAACGGAATATCCGGGGAAAGCGTAATGCAAAGTCCGTTAGTGTAATGTTATATGACATATAAATTGACTGTTTCTTGACAAAGCGGTTTATAATCTTGACGGGAAGCCTCTTGATGATATGATAAAGGTACTTAAGGGAGCCGATTCTGGATATAGTGTTATATTAATTAACATGACGCTGCCGGGACTGCTTGCTTATCAGATGGACTAATCAAATAAGCTCTTGCTCTTGTATAAGCTCAATAATTTGGTTTGAGCGTTTCGACCAGGCGACCGTAAATTGCCCCAGGCTACAGGAGGTATGTGATAGGAATTGCTTTTCACTGTGCGGAGGTATCCGGGTGAGGCAGTGTTTACTATTATGTGCCTTTTGTACCCTGGGTTTTTTGTTGTGTACAGAAGCGTGGAGCTGATCTTGCCTCGTCCGGCCAGAGTGTGGATTCAACCAAATCATAAAGAAGAGGTGTGTATTCATGGGTTATGAACTGATCATTAAAAATGCGAGTATTCCGCAAGGCGACAGACAGGTGCTGACGGACATTCTGGTGAACAAAGGCGTTATCGTGGGGTTCGCCAAGGATATTGACGCGGAGGCCGATACGATTATTGATGCACAGGGCAAATTGGTGCTGCCAGGAGTTATTGATTCGCATACTCACTTTAATGATCCGGGGTTCACACACCGTGAAGACTTCGTTACTGGAACCAGCAGTGCGGCGGCGGGCGGGGTAACGATGATTGTAGATATGCCTTGCTGCAGCGTACCGTCTGTACGTTCGGTAGAGAACCTGCATAACAAGCTGAATGCGCTCGAAGGTAAAGGAATCGTCGACTACGCCATGTGGGGCGGGATTACCGGCGAGGATGTACGCAATGATGTGCTGGATATTGTGAAGGAGCAGGCTGCTGAGGGCGTGGTTGCTTTTAAAGTATATATGACACCGTCTGTGCCATCTTACCCGCGTGTGACGGACCCTGAGATGCTCGAAGCCTTCTATGCTGTAGCCGAAACTGGAATGCCAATCGGAATTCACGCTGAGAACTATGCCATCTGCGATTACTATACCCAGAAGCTGAAAAAGGAAGGACGGATGGATTACCCGGCATGGGCTGAAGCGCGCAAGATTCTGGCGGAAAAAGCGGCGATCCAGCTGGGCATCAGCTTCTCGGAGGAATCGGGAGCCCGCCTGCATATCGTGCATATGAGTACGGCGGCAGGCAATCAGCTGATCAAGGAAGCGAAGCTTAAAGGGGTGAAGGTGACAGCGGAGTCCTGTCCGCACTACCTGACGCTGAATGCGGTGGATGCGATGACGGAGTTCGGGACTTTTGCCAAAATTGCACCTCCGCTGCGCCGTACGGAAGATAATGAAGCGCTCTGGCAGGGGCTGGTAGACGGAACGATTGACTTCATGGCTACCGACCATGCTCCTTATGAGATTGCTACGGAAAAGGATGCACCAGGCATGGATGTCTGGACTTCCTTCCCGGGGATTCCGGGTGTAGAAACGCTGGTGCCGATCATGATTAGTGAAGGCTACAACAAAGGCAGACTCAGCTTGTCCCGCCTGGTGGAGCTACTGTGTACGAATCCGGCCATCCATTATGGCCTGTATCCGAAGAAAGGCGCGCTGGAAATCGGCACCGATGCCGACTTCACGATTGTCGATCTGGAGAAGGAATGGACGCTCGATAAAGATAAAATGCACTGCAAACCGAAATACACCCCGTTCCACGGAATGAAGCTGAAGGGCAAGGTGGATAAAACCATTGTCAGAGGCACACTGGTCTACGATGATGAGCTTGGTGTGGTCGGTAAACCGGGCTATGGCGAGTTCGTGAAACGGCAGACGATCAGCGAGCTTCCGCGTTTGCTGAAATACTAGGAGAAGGGGAGAGAACATAATGGCTAAACACGCTGTAGTAATTATTGATATGCTGAATGATTTCATCCATCCGGATGGAGCGCTGACTTGTCCGAACGGGACGGGAATCGTGCCTGCAATTCAGGAGCTGATCGAATTCAGCCACGAGAATGATATTCAGGTGATCTTCGTACAGGAGGCGCACCGGCAGAATGATGCTGACTTCAGGGTTAGGCCGGTTCATGCGATTAAGGGCACCTGGGGATCGGACTTCATAACCGAGCTGACTCCGCAGCCGGATAAAGGCGATTATATCGTGCAGAAAAGACGGCATAGTGCGTTCAGCTATACGGATATGGATCTTTTTCTCCGTGAGGAGGGGATTGATACGGTTGTAGTTACCGGGGTATGGACCAACGTCTGTGTCCGCTCTACGGCATCCGATGCGATGTACCACACTTACAAGGTCAAGTGTATCAGCGACTGCTGCGCCTCCAAGGATGAGGAGATGCATGTCTCCGGTCTGCGGGATATCGGGATTTTTGGAGAAGTGCTGACCCTGGCCGAGTATAAAGAGGTTAATGCTGTTGTAAAAGGCTAATATGTTGAAAGGCTAGTGCGATAAAGGCTAAACTTCGTATTCTAAAAGCTCCATGCTGTACGGCGGTTGCCGCTCAGCTGGGGCTTTTTGTGATTATGTGCGTGAAAGCGGAGTGGGGGGTGTTCCTCTAAATAAACAGATAAATAATCCAGTAAAAACGGTAAATATGCTATTCCATTTGCGGCTGCTAAAAGCTTAAGATGCAGTAAGAGGCCAGGGTCAAATGCCCCAAAGTCAGCTATGTGCACCTTAGTTGTGATCCTGCACTATGAACCTGCGAAGGTCTTGGGTAAAATTAAGCTGGAACTGCTGACGCAGACGGTAAGGGAATCATGGAAGAGAACAAAATCATTGTGAGAGACCAATAAGGAGGAAAATATAATGTTCAGCAACGAGCCCAGTCTGGACTGGTTAAGCGATGTTTCGGTTTTTAAGGTGAACCGATTGGAAGCGCATTCGGACCATCGTTATTACAAGACCATGGAGGAAGCGGAGCGGCAAGCCCCGATGGAGCTGCGTCATTCCCTGAACGGAGACTGGAAATTCAGCTACGCGGTGAATGCGGCCAGCCGGATTCAGGATTTCTATAAGGCGGATTATGATACCAGAGGCTGGGGGGACATTCAGGTGCCCGGTCATATCCAGCTTCAGGGGTACGGCAAGCCGCAGTATGCCAACACGATGTATCCCTGGGACGGGCTTGATGCTGTGCGGCCGCCAGCGATTCCTGAGGAGATCAATACGGTAGGGAGTTATGTGAAATATTTTGAAGCTCCGGCGAATATGGAGAACGGGCCGGTCTTTATATCTTTTCAGGGAGTAGAGGCGGCGTGTTATGTCTGGCTCAATGGACATTTCGTGGGGTACAGCGAAGACAGCTTTACACCTGCGGAGTTTGAGTTAACCCCTTATTTGCAAGAGGGGGCGAACAAGCTGGCCGTTGAGGTCTATCAGCGCTGCTCGGGCAGCTGGCTGGAGGATCAGGATTTCTGGCGGTTCTCGGGTATCTTCCGCGAGGTGTATCTGTATACGGTGCCGAAGCTCCATGTGCAGGATCTGCGGATTAATGCGGAGCTGGATGCTGCCTATCAGGAGGGAACGTTAACTGCTGAAGTTAGCATGGCAACGGCGGCGGACGCTTTTGTGAAAATCGGGTTGAAGGATGCGGCCGGAGCCGTTGTGGCAGAAACCGAGGGGCAGGTTGTGGCTGGAAAGGCGGCCTTTACCCTGGAGGCAGGTACGGTATCGCTGTGGAGCGCAGAAAATCCGTATCTCTATAGCGTCTGTATCTCTGTATTCGATGGCCGCGGAGAACAGGTGGAGGCGATTGTGCAACTGGCGGGGTTCCGCGTGTTTGAACTGAAGGACAAGCTGATGCTGCTGAACGGCAAACGGATTATTTTCAAAGGAGTCAATCGTCACGAATTCAACAGCCGCAGAGGGCGGAACATCACCAGAGAGGACATGATTAAGGACATCATCATCCTGAAGCAGAATAATATCAATGCTGTGCGGACCTCACATTATCCGAATCAGACGCTCTGGTATGAGCTGTGCGATGAGTACGGTGTCTATGTGATTGACGAGATGAATCTGGAATCCCATGGCTCGTGGCAAAAGATGGGCGCGGTTGAGCCGTCCTGGAACATTCCCGGTGATAAACCGGAGTGGCAGGATATTGTAATGGACCGTGCAGTGTCGATGCTGGAGCGCGATAAGAACCATCCGTCCATCCTCATCTGGTCCTGCGGTAATGAATCGTATGCGGGTGAGGTAATTCTGAATGTGTCCCATTATTTCCGCAAGACCGATCCGGGGCGGCTGGTGCACTATGAAGGGGTGTTCCATAACCGCAAATACAATGACACCAGTGATATAGAGAGCCGGATGTACGCCAAGCCCGCGGATATTGCAGAATACCTGGAAGGTCAGCCGGATAAGCCATACATCAGCTGTGAATATATGCATGCCATGGGCAACTCAGTAGGCGGACTTCATAAGTACATCGAGCTGGAGAGCCGGTATCCGCAGTATCAGGGCGGATTTATCTGGGATTATATTGACCAGGCACTGGTGGCCAAAAACAGATACGGAGAGGAGTATCTGGCCTATGGCGGTGATTTTGATGACCGGCCGACGGATTACAGCTTCTGCGGCAACGGGATTGTCTACGCTGACCGGACTGTGACCCCGAAGATGCAGGAGGTGAAGTTCCTCTACCAGAACATCCGGCTTGTACCGGAACGGGATGCAGTGAAGATCATCAACGGTAATCTGTTCGAAGGGACAGAAGGGCTGCGGCTGGAGTTCCGGCTGTACCTGGAAGGGCGGCAAATCTTCAAGGGGCAGCAGGAGGTGGCGGTTGCGCCGCAGGCAGAGGCGCGGATTCCGCTTGCGCTGCCGGAGGTGTCAGGAGCTCCGGGAGAGTACACGCTGGCGGTAAGCCTGTTGCTGAAGGAAGCGGAGCTGTGGGCTGAGGCGGGATTTGAGACAGCCTACGGGGAGCATGTCTTCCGGATTGAAGCCGCTGAGGCTGCGGCGGAACTAGAGGATGTTATACTGCCTGCGGCCGGAGAGTTCAGGGTGATCGAGGGAGACGTGAACATTGGCGTAACCGGCCGCGGATTCGCTGCCCTGTTCTCCAAGCAGGCAGGTTCACTGGTGTCGCTCTGCTACGGGGGGCGTGAGATGATTGCTACTCCGCCTGCTCCGCTGTTCTGGCGGGCAACCACGGACAATGACAAGGGAACTGCGCTTGCTTACCACGCAGGCGGCTGGTTCGCGGCCAGTCTTGCCCGCAGCTGCACGGCGGTAAGGCTTGAGACCGGGAAGGACCGGGCCACGGTGACCTTTGACTATGCATTCAGCATCAGCCGGGAGCTGAAGACCCGAATTGAGTATACGGTCTACGCAGACGGCAAACTGCGGGTCCGTATGGTCTATACCGGAGCGGCCGGCTTGCCGGATGTGCCGGTTGTGGCTGTGTCCTTCCGGATGTCCGCCGATTATGGAGAGTCGGACTGGTATGCCCGCGGGCCGGAAGAGAATTACAGTGACCGCGCGTCTGGAGCGCGTCTGGGACGCTTCCGGCGTAAGGTGACGGAGCTGCCGTCACCTTATCTGGTGCCGCAGGAGTCCGGCAACCGTACCGGCGTACGCCAGGTACGCATTACGGACGAGCGCGGCCGCGGGCTGCAGATTCAGGCGGCTGCGGGAGAGCCGCTGGAATGTACGCTGTCGCCATACACAGCGTTCGAGCTGGAGCAGGCAGCGCATCCTTATGAGCTGCCCAAGGTGCACTACACGGTTGTCACCATTGCCGCGCAGCAAATGGGTGTCGGCGGTGATGACAGCTGGGGAGCGCCGGTACATCCGGAATACCGGATCCCTGCGGACCAGCAGCTGGAGTGGGAGTTCTGGATGGCTGCGGCGTTGCCGGAGGCGGAGTAAGCATCGGTACAATACCCCCACAAAGCGGGTTTTTGGCTTCGATGATGACTCAGGTAATTTGCGGAGACCCCGAAATATAAACAATAGTGAAACAGGCCATCAGCGGAGGAAACCGCTGATGGCCTGTTCTCATGAGAAGCGCTGGCGGTACTCCCGCGGTGACAGCCCCTCCAGCTTCATGAAGGTGGAGCTGAAGTAAGGCGCCTGGTTGAAGCCGACCTCTTCGGCAATCCGGGCGATAGGGAAGCTGGTCTGCATCAGCAGCAGCTTGCTCTGCTCGATCCGGTAACGGAGCAGATATTCCATCGGTGCACAGCCATACGCCTTGTTCATGCAGCGGGCAATATAGACCGGATGAAAGTTAAGGCTGTCTCCGAGCATCGCCGTAGTGATCTCTTCGCGGTAATGGGCACGGAGGAAGGAGGCGGCCTGCTCGGCGCATACAGTGGACTGGGAGCTGTGCTGCTCCGGCTTCACGGAGGCAGCAAGCAACTGCAGAATATCCTGGAAGAGAGCCTGCTGCCGGAAGCGGACCGATTCCAGGTGGGCAGTGGCTTGCAGCTGCCCCAGCTGGGCTAGCAGCTCTTCGATCTTGGCCGGCTGCAGCAGAGTGACGAATTGCGACAACGCGAGGTTAAACGAGCTGATGTTGAAGAACGAAGCGGGCAGGCCGCTCACCGGCTCATTCGGGCTGCCGGAATCAAGTGCGGAACCGGGCAGCGCGGGCCAGTCATGGAAGGTTTGAAAATGAAGCCAATAATAGGCAGTCTCCTCCCGGCAGCCCTCCGTTCCGAAGTGGTGGCAGTCCGGACGAAGGATTAAGGCATCTCCTGCCTTCACCGTAAACCGCCGCTCCTCTTCACCGATGTACAGGCAGCCTTGCCGGACGACAAGCAGATCGAATACTTTGATATGCTGGCGGTTCGGATGCTGATAGCCGGGCGGGTAGTGATTGAATCCGCTTGCAATATAATGCGGCAGGGGAGGAATGCGGAATAGGAGCGGATTCATTAGGGTAGCCTCCTGCAGGATGGTTTGAATATTGAAAGTTTAGGTTTGAGATATGGTACATTTTCCAGAGTATATCATCTATAATTTATTTCGAGCAAGCTTGAATTGCAAGGCTTGATTACACAGGTTATAGCAGCCGCATATCGGCAGAGGAGGGTTTATTCCATGAAACCCATGGGTGGGAAGAGCGGACTGTGGATGCTGGCCTGGCCTATATTTATTGAAATATTTCTGCAAACGCTGCTCGGGACAGTGGACACGATCATGGTCAGCCGGATCTCTGATGATGCCGTTGCCGTTGTAGGCATTTCGAATCAGTTATTTGGCGCTTTGATTACACTGTTTACCACGTTCGCCGGAGGTGCAGGTATATTGATTGCGCAGCGGCTCGGCTCCGGCCGCAATGAAGAGGCGCGTACGATTGCGATTATGGGAGTTACTGTAAGCACTATCCTGGGGGTTGCCTTCAGTGTCAGCTTGTTTCTGTATGCCGATCCGGTTGCCCGGATGCTTCATATTTCAGGAGAGCTGATTCCGCTATCTCATGTCTATCTTACTTATGTAGGCGGCGGATTGTTCATGGTTGGAATGACTGCCTCTCTAGGCTCTGCAATCCGGAATACAGGCAATACGCGCGGGCCGATGTATACGGGAGTGGCTGTGAATGTTATTCATATCCTGCTCAATTATATTCTAATCTTCGGCATGTTCGGCCTGCCGGAGATGGGACTAAGCGGCATTGCGGTCTCCACGATGATTAGCAGGCTGATCGGTGTGGCTGTACTGCTGTATATGTTCAGCAGCGCTTTTGAGCGCAGAATCAGACTGCCGGATTTTCGGACCTTCCACCGCAAATTATTCGCGGAGATCGTCAGGATCAGCTGGCCGCTGGGACTGAACTCCTCCTCCTGGGTGCTGTCACAGCTGGTGATTTATTCTTTTCTCGCCCTGCTGGGTGCCAAGGAGCTGGCTGCACGTACCTATCTGAACACGCTGGAGTCCTTCTGCTTCACGCTGGGTTATGCCATCGCCATGGCCGGGCAGATTCAGATCGCCTATCTCTTCGGTGCCAAGCAGACGCAGGAGGCCTATCGTGCAGCATACCGGACGCTGTACATCGGGCTGGCTATCGTCAGCGCCAATGTGCTGCTATTGTATTTGTTCGGCCGGTCGCTGCTCGGATTCTTCACTGCCGATCCGGAGATTGTCGCTATCGGCGTATCCCTGCTGGCGCTTAATCTGCTGCTGCAGCCGTGCAAAATGCTAAATATGGCTATGGGCAACTCGCTTAATGCGATTGGTGATACCCGCTATACCATGGTGGTCTCGATGATCTCCATGACGCTGATTGGCGTAGGCGGCTCCTACTGGCTCGGAATTTCGTCCGGCTGGGGGCTGCTGGGTATCTACTGCTGCATGATTGCCGATGAAGCGGCAAGAGGAGGACTGGTGCTGCTGCGCTGGCGGAAACGGAAGGTGCTGAATCAGGCCGAATCGCAGTTTGCCGGGCGCCGGCAGGGAGTGAGGGAGAAGCCGGGCGTGGCATGTTCGGTAGAGCTTTAGAAGTATATATGATGATATGAGCGCGGGAGTACGCACACCATTCCCCCAGATTCTTCTCCTGAAGGAGAGTAATCCGGGGGCTTATTTGCGTTCAAGCGTGGTTACTGCACAAAAGTATGAAATGTACACCCTGGGGTTGGCAATAAAATACAGGGATAGCTGTAACGTTCACTGTTCAGCTGCAGGAGGTATCTTCTATACTCAGGGCATCCATTGGACGAAGCCATAATGGCCGCGAGGGGCGGAGGCTTCGGAGCCAGTGCCGCCAACTTATATAGGTATAGGAGAGTGAAGGCTTTGAGACACCGTAAGCGCAAGTCGGGTATGCCACTCGCTATCCAGCTTCCACTGAAGGGAACAGGCGGGCTGTCCCCGCAGATAGAGTCCGGCACGCGGAAGAGAAGGAAGAAGGGATTTCTGCATGAGCTGATTCATAACCGGATTCTTTTTCTGATGCTGCTGCCGGCGCTGCTGTTCTTCCTGGTCAATTCGTATTTCCCGATGGTCGGCGTGTATTATGCGTTCACCCAATTTGATTTCAATTCCGGGTTGTTTGATGCTCCCTTCGTGGGTCTGAAGAACTTCGAGTTTCTCTGGAAATCGGGTACGCTGATCAAGCTGACGCTCAATACCATCGGCTACAATCTGGCCTTCATCCTGCTCGGCAACGTACTGGCAATTGTCTGTGCGATCCTGCTTAGTGAGCTGCGCCACAAATGGTTCAAGAAACTAACCCAGTCGATTATGTTCCTGCCGTATTTTGTTTCTTTCGTTATTCTGAGCGTCATCGTCTACAACGTGTTCAATTATGATAGCGGTTTCTTGAACACCTTGCTGGCCCGGTTCGGAGCGGGACCTGTGGATGTCTATAATAAGCCGCTGGTCTGGATCTTCCTGATCATCCTGTTCTATCTGTGGAAAAATCTCGGCTACAGCATGGTTATCTACCTGGCGGCCATCACAGGGATCAGCGATGAGTACTATGAAGCGGCCAAAATTGACGGAGCGCATATTTTTCAGCGGATCTGGTATATTACGGTGCCGATGCTGAAGTCTACCTTCATAGTGCTGCTGCTATTCTCCCTCGGAAGCATTATGAAGGGGCAGTTTGACCTCTTTTACCAGCTGATCGGCAACAACGGGGTGCTGTATAACACAACAGATATTCTGGATACGTACGTCTTCCGCTCCCTGAAGGTGACCTTTGATATCGGCATGGCGACGGCGGCTGGGCTGTACCAATCGTTGTTCGGCTTCATCCTGATCATGACGGTGAACTACATGATCCGCAAAATCAATGATGATTACGCGTTGTTCTAGGAGGAGAGAAAGAGCATGCATATTAAAGACGATCACTATACCAGGCTGCTGCAGGGGCTGGCGTACACGGTTATTATCATCGGCTCGCTGGCGTGTCTGATCCCGTTTCTGCTGATTATATCGGCCTCGCTGTCCTCCAATGAATCGATTATCAGGGACGGTTACCATCTGATTCCTGCGGAATTCTCACTGGAAGGATACAAGACGGTGTTCACTTTTCCGGATGAGGTACTGCGCGCCTATGGCGTTACTCTGTTCACTACACTTACGGGGACGACGCTGGGGCTGTTCTTCATGACTATGGCTGGTTATGTGCTGGCCCGCAGGGATTTCAAATACCGCAATACGTTCTCGTTCTATATCTATTTCACCACGCTGTTCGGCGGGGGCCTCGTGCCCTGGTACATTATGATGACCAAATATCTGCATCTGACCGACTCGTATGGAGCATTGATTCTGCCGGGGCTGATGACGCCGTTCCTGATTATTCTGATGAAGAACTTCATCCGTTCTGCCGTTCCTGAGGAGCTGTTCGAATCTGCCAAGATTGACGGGGCGGGTGATTTCAAAATATACTGGCGGATTGTGCTGCAGCTGTCGATGCCCGGCATTGCCACGGTTGGACTGTTTCTCGCGCTGACGTACTGGAACGACTGGTTCTCGTCTTCCCTGTTCATCAATGACACACACAAGTATCAGCTGCAGTTCCACCTGTACAATGTGATCAACTCGGCTTCCTTCATTGCGAACATGGGAGCGGGAACCGGGGTAAGTCTCGGGGCAGATCTGCCTACAGAGTCAACGAAAATGGCGATGGCCATCGTTGTCACCGGACCTATTCTGTTTCTGTACCCGTTCATTCAGCGCTATTTCGTTAAAGGCCTGACGATCGGCGCGGTAAAAGGTTAGAACCTTGTAGCAGATCCGCGCTGTTCTTCGCGGCTGCTATTCGGCTAACATAGATATTGTGAGGAGCTGAACCAGGAAGCAGTATTACCAAACAACATTTTTGGGAGGGTTCATGATGAGCAAGAATGCACGGAAAAAACCGCTGGCTGTCCTGACAGCCATGCTGGCGGTCTCGCTGCTCGCTGCGGGATGCGGCGGCAGTAACGGCAACAATAAAGAGGCAGCGGGCAGCACTGATAGCGGTAAAAACAACACGGCTGCGGCAACAGAGGGCAGTACAACTGCTACGGCAGAACCCGGAATTGACACCTCCAAGAAAGTGGAGCTGCAGTTCTACATGCTCGGCGATGCGCCGAAGGATCTGCCGGCGATTGAAGCCGAAGTCAACAAGATGGCGGCAGCGGAGCTTAATACAACGGTTAAATTCAACTATACGAGCTGGACGGACTGGGATCAGAAATACAAGCTGCTGCTCTCCTCGGGCCAGGCGATTGACCTGATCTTCACGGCGGACTGGACCCAGTATGCTTCCTATGCGAAACGCGGTGCGTTCCTGGCCCTCGATGAGCTGCTGCCTAAGGCCGCGCCGGAGCTACAGAAATTCGTTCCTGAGTCGATGTGGGAGGATGTTAAAGTAGACGGCAAAATCTATACAGTGCCTGCGACGTACAAAGAATACGTGACCAACGGCTTCGTCTGGCGGGAGGACCTGCGCAAGAAATACAATCTTCCCCAGCCTACGGATCTGGCCAGCTATGAGGCTTACATGGACGGAATCCGCCAGAATGAACCGGATATGATGCCGGCCTCCCTGAATAGCGACATCGGCAATAATCTTCATTACATTTATACCGAGCTGAATAAGATGGTCGGTGCGCTGCCATATGGGATGGGCGTGAAATATGAATCCCCTACTGAAGTGTACTCGTACTGGGGCTCCGATGAGCAAAAAGAAGAGCTGAAGGTCATGAAGCGCTGGCAGGAAAAAGGCTTCATTCCCAAGAATGTGCTGAATATCAAGGATACGATGCAGGACCCGATTACTTCCGGCAAGGCGGCGAGCATGTTCGGGGATAATCCGACGCGCTTTAATGATATGGTCATGAAGATTAGCACCACACATCCCGAATGGGAGCTGGGGTATTATCCGTTCGGCAAGACGACGGGGTATGCCACTCCGGTGCATCCGGTTCATAATGGTTTTGCGATTCCGAAGAGCAGCAAGAATCCGGAGCGGGCGCTCGCTTTCTATGAAAAGCTGGTCCTGGACAAACGCTACAACCAGCTGACCGAATATGGGATTGAAGGCAAGAACTATACTGTGGAAGACGGCTATTACAAGCTGCTGGGAACAAGCCAGACCAACGGCTTCACCCGGGAGGGCATGAACGGCTGGGCATGGAGAAATCCGGAGTATATGCTGTTCGACAAGGGTTTTGACGGGGTGAAGGCAATCTTCGATGAACTCGACAAGATTCAGAAGCCCGATCTGTTCCTCGGCTTTGCAGAGGACTATTCTTCCTATCAGGCAGAGAAAGCGGCGCTGGAGCAGGTCGAGAAGCAATATCTGTTCCCGCTGGAGGCGGGACTGGTGGAGGATATCGACAAGGGGCTGGAGACCTTCATGCAGAAGGCCAAGCAGGCCGGACTCGAGAAGATTCAGGCGGAGTGGACGAAGCAGTGGAACGCTTATACTGCGGAGAAAGGTATTAAGTAGAGAAGGGCCCCGGAAGCCGCATGGCTTTTGGGGCTTTTTTATGGGCAGGTGGTAGGAGGGGGCAGGTGCAACGGAGGCGCATTGGGTGGACGCTCCGAAAACGGAATGATGTTCCGATCGCTGTTGTATCCGGATTTTATTTATTTTACCTTAGCGGTGAAAATCCGTATACAAAGGCGACCGCTGCCGCTTCTCCACATTCATTCCGTCTTCTCCGCTGTTTAAGCGGTAGCCAGACCTGCATACAGCACTCGAAGAGCAAAAGAAAGCCACGTCAGATATCCGCTTCCGTGGTAGGGGAGGAGAGCAGAAAAGCCAGTCTCCGTGTATATGGAGACTGGCCAAAGCGGAGGAGCTTCTCCGCGTAGCTAGAGGTGGGCTTGGCGTTCCGCCAAAGCGAGGGAGCACCAAGCAAAGCGTGAGAACATCCGCCAAAGTGGAAGGGGCATCTCCGTAGAGTTAGAGACGGCTTGGTGTTCCACCAAAGCGAGGGAAAACCAAGCAAAGCGTGAGAACATCCAGCAAAGCGGAGGGGGTATCTCCGAGTAGTTAGAGGCGGGCTTGGCGTTCCACCAAAGCGAGGGAGCAACCACCAAAGCGTGGGAATAACTAGCAAAATGAAGGGAGCACCTCCATAGAATTAGAGACTGGCTTGGTGTTCCACCAAAGCGAGGGAGCATCCACCAAAGCAGGAGAATATCCACCAAAGCGGGTGAGTTCTCTGTGTACTGGGGACTAATCTTGCACAAAATACAACATTTCTGCTCAATATGCGCTAGCTAAGCGGGGATTGTTGTATGAAATGCAACATTTTGCCTCATTCTAGCGGCTAATCGCGAGGATTGTTGTATTTCCTACAACAATCCTTATAAATGCCCTGTATTGTTGGCTTAGTGTTGTAATACGTACAACATTTAGCTTGTCACGACCAATTTCAATGGGAACCGGGCGGGAACAGGAATAGGAACTGGAGTTAGATTGGGACTTGAGCTGGAGCTGGAGCGAGCTGGGACCGGAAAATGGAACTGGCACTTGAGCTGGAACTGAGACTTGAGGTGGAACAGGAACTAGAGCTGGAATTGGATTGGAACTGGAATGGAACTGGGACTTTAGCTGGAACTGGAACCGGAATTGGAACCAGCTACAGCAGAACAGCCGGAAATGCCAGCATAGCCGGCACTCCCAGAACATTAATGTGTCAACAATTAAGCATTCTTCGAACGCCGGTAATCCGTAGGCGTCGTACCGAAGCTGCGTTTGAACATCCGGTGCAGATAAGAGCTGCTGGTGAAGCCGCAGCGCTCGGCAATGCTCGTTACCGGCAGGTCGGTGTTCTCCAGCAAGGCGCATACCTCGCGCATCCGCACCTCCAGAATGACATCGACGATACTGTTCATGGTCTGCTGCTTGTAAAGGCGGCTGATATAGATCGGCGACATATCCAGCTCATCAGCAATCTGATTGAGACTTAGGTTCGGCTTCATGTAATTTTCGCTGATCTTGCTATTAATCTGGCAGATCAGATCATGCTGCTTGGAGTTCTTCTTCTCGTCCAGCTGTTCGCGCAATGCAGTGAAGAGAGCGGAGAAGGCTTCCTCCAGCTCGTCAATGGTCTCAATGGAATCCAGGCAAGGCAGCCCGCTGATTGCGTCGTTTTGTAAACGGTTACGTTTCTGGACAGTATTCACGATCTCCCTGACCGTCACGCTGAGTCTGGATACCGTTAACTGCACCGTCTGAAAGGGAAAGGCTTCGGTCTCCCGGATAATGCTGCTGAACTGCCCGGCAGCGTCCTCCAGTTTACCGCTCAGTAGCGCATCGGTGAGCTTCTTCTCCTTATCGGTAGGATAATGATACGTACTGGACTCAAGAGCGCATATGTCCTGGGCGTTAATGATACAGCCATGTCCGTAGAACAGTCGGTGATTCGACGCTTCCCGGACCTGCTTGTAGAGCTGGTGCAGCTGGCCCGCGTTATGGTCAATATGACTGTAGGTGAGGGTAAGGCTTAGCTTCAGATAGTCGGAGCAGGCCTGCTGGATCTGCCGGAGCAGCGTCTCGATCAGCCCGGTATCCGTATACTCCACGGGATCGATAATGTTCAGCAGCACAAGGATGCCGTCATCGTTCATATCCACAGTCTCGACCCGGTACGTCTGGCCGCAAATTTCCGAAGCGATATTCATAATGGCAAACTTGGAGGCCAGCAGGTAGGAAGAGCGGGCTTCCCTGAACTCTTTGTAGTGATCAATCCGCAGCAGGATCAGGCGGAAATCATCATTGAAGGTGAAGTGAATCCCGAGCTGGCGCAGCTTCTCTACCTGCTGAATAGACTGCAACGGCTTGAGGCCGAGAATGAGATCGCGCAGTGTATTTTGCCGGATCATGAACATGCTGTCTCGTTTCTCCGTTTCAAGAATGTTCATCTCGCTGACAATCTGGTCAATTGGCAGATACAGGCTTCTGGACATGATCCAGGAGAGGCCGATGCCGGCCACCAGAACAAGGGCTGCAATAAGCAGGGTGGTGTTGCGGATAGTATTCGTATGCTCAGTAATGTTGTCGTAGGGTGTAATCCGCACATACTGCCAGCTTAAGTCATCCGGTGCAGTATAAGAAATCAGCGAGTTCACGCCACCGAAGGGCCCGATGAAATAACCCGCCTCCTGGCCTTTGATCCGCTGTTCAATCCATCCGGCTTCCTCCGGGGAGAGCTCCTGCTGCTTCAGGCTGTTGCCGGACAGAAAAGCCCCCTGATCGTCCAGAATGTAAGTGGCGCTGGCAGAATTATTAGGACTGGTGATTTCCTTATTGATCCAGGGGGCAGAGATGTTAACGATTACCGCAGAGTTGATAGCCCGGTCCCAGCCGATGGCATCCAGACACAAAAAAGTATAAGCACGAACCTGGTCGTTCTCCCGTGCACCATTGGAATACACTCTGGGAATCGGTGTGAAGGCCTTGTAATCCTGATAATGGCCCAGGATATCCAGAATAGGGGTGTCTACCAGCTCTTGCTCAGTAAATACACCGTTCTGCCCGTGGGAAGAGGCAATATACAGCTGTCCGCTTTTGGGATTATAGACATATATGGACTCAATATAAGGCATGGAGCTTAAGTAATTGCCCAGCTCGGACATGGCTGCCGTGACATCATAGATATCAGGCTTGTCGTAGAAAACAATTTTGGAGATCGTACTGTTGCGGTAAATTTGAAAAGAAAGCGATTGCGCAGCATCGGTCATGTTAACGACTTCACTGCTGGTCTGCGTGAGGTTGCCGAGGTCGGACTGGAAGGCCTGCTTTTTTTCCACACCGATATAGTAATTATAATAGATGATGGTGGAGACAAGAAAAGTTAAGGAGACGCAAAGTGTAATACTGACTAATAACCTGCTGTACAATGCTCTTCGATTGCCGAGTTTGTGCAGTCCCATAAACAGCCCCCTGATTCACTGTGTACTCTGGCGATACCGGCCTGATCTATATTGTTCATAGTACAATTATAAGCTGCATACCATGAACGGGACAGTAGAGCAAGGTTACAACAGTGAACAGGATGGAGAATCGGGCAGTGAACAAATGCAAGATTTGTGTACAAAAGCTACCATAGTGCAGTTTTAACGATACGGTATATCCCGGCAAAGCGGGGGTACAGCCGGAGCTGGTTCAGTAATCTGCATCAGCAGCGGGGTTACCTTGAAGCCGTTGACCGGGGCCAGATCCTGCGAGCAGGAGGAGAGGGCGACGATCACGTCAGTCAGTGCTAGGAGCGCGACATAATCGCCGGGCCGGGAGAGTGGCTCTTCAATGACATAGTCAAGATTCTCATCCAGCGCATTGTTCATGAACCAGTTGATCGGATCGGGTAGCTCTTTGTGACCCAGCTGATATTTATGCAGCGCCTTCTGTAGATTGTCATGGCAGTTCGGATGCTCCTCCAGCCCGAAGTCGATTTTGTAGCGGTAATAGTCGCATGCCGGAAAAAAGAAATCATGTTTCCCCACCGTATCCTTCGTCAGCTGCATAAGCGGTCTGCGGCGGTTGCTGTAGAGGCCGTCGCCGGGCTTGAGCCGGATACTGCTGAGCGAGGATCTCATGTGTACGGGGGAGACATGCTCGTCAGGGTCTTCGGCATTGAAGCAGACGAAATCGCCCACCTGCTTGCCCTCGGTATCGATGATGTAGAGCGTCTGGCCTTGGCGGACCCGCGCGCTTCTTCCCTCGTAAGCCGGTACCGGGATTTCTTCAATTACCTTGTCTGTGGTCACGGTACAATCACCTACCTCATCTGTTTATTCTATGAATACCGCGACGGCACGGATAGGGGAGCCGGTGCCTCGGCGGATCCGGAGCGGAAGTCCGAAATACAGGAAACGCTTCTGGGCGATCAGATGCAGATTGCAGAGATTCTCGGTATTGGTCATCCGGTACTCACGGCAGATCAGGTGGCCGGAAAATAGCGGGTCCAGCGGGTTATCAATAGAAGGCGCATCAATGCCGATGTTAATGATCCCCTGCTTCGCCAGCCATCCGGCCGCTTCATAATCCAGGCCAGTATAGCGGGTCAGCCATTCTTCAGTGCCGTAGGCACGGTTATAATGTCCAGTGTACAGCAGGACGATATCGCCTTTATCCAGATGGAGATGGTCTTTGCGCAGCGCCTGTTCCAGATCAGGCCGGGTAATGTAGGCGTCCGGTGAAATATGGGAGAGGTCCAGGCAGACAGCCGGTCCGTAAAAATACTCCAGCGGCATCTCATCAATCGTCGGCCCGTGCGGATCATATTCGTAAATCGCATCGCTGTGGGTCGGACCATGCTCGTTAATCAGCAGGTTGTTCGTGGCAAACTCGAAGCCGAGCTTGTTCTTACTCTCTTCATGACTCATATTGGGGAAGATCATCGTCTTCTGATGCGGCGGAAAAACCGGCATTCCCTGATAGATTTCCTGTGAGAGATCAATTACCTGAATACCCATGTAGCGTACTCCTTTCATTTAAAATACGGGCTCAGGCGAGCGGCGGCAGCACGGTGAAGGCATCGGCGTCGATCAGGCCGATGTCGGTGATTTTCCAGGCCGGGCTGGTGACCAGCGACAGGAAGGAGAGATGCATGAACGGGACATGCAGCGTACAGCCCAGCTCCTCGCGGGCCAGCCGGTGCAGCTCGGTAATTCTTGCGCTCATCTCTTTGCCGGTCAGCTCATCGGTCATCAATCCGCCGATGCGCAGCGGCAGATCGCCGACCACCTTGCCCCCTTCGATCATGGCGATGCCGCCGTCCATCGCGATGACCCGGTTGACCGCAGTCACCATATCGGTGTAATTGGTGCCGGTGACGATAATATTATGGGTGTCATGCGCCACGCTTTCGGCGATGGCACCGGCCTTCAGTTTCATGCCGCGGACGAAGGTTTTGCCGATCTTGCCGCTGCGGCCATGCCGTTCTACGACGAGCAAGGGCAGCAGATCCTCTTCTACAGAGGGTTGCACAACGCCATCCTTCACGGCAGCGGTGAAGATGCCGGAGCCGGTCAGATTCTGGTCGGGGATGACCCCGATGGCGCGGACCCGGACGGTTCCTTGAGCGCCTTCGGCGGAAAGGTATAGATCTTCCGGCTTAACCGGTTTGCGCTTCACAGACTTTTTAACGGAGTCCGGATAGATATAGGAGGGGATCTCGCGGGTCAGCTCGCCATCACTGGCAACCTTGGCTCCGCTGATATAGACTTCGGCAATGGTCATGTTCGTCAGGTCGCTGATGACGGCGATATCGGCCTTCTTGCCTGGAGCCAGCACGCCGATATCCTGGAAGCCGAAATGGGTAGCCGGATTAATTGTGGCCATCTGAATTGCCTCAACCGGATCAATGCCGACGGCGATCGTCCGGCGGATGATATCATTCATATGGCCGTGCTTTAGCAGATCCTCCGGCACCATATCGTCGGAGACCAGGATGGCCCGCCGGGAATCCATACCCTCCTCAGTGATTGCCCGGATGCACTCCGCCATATTGCGCTGCGAGGAGCCTTCGCGCATGAATACACTGACCCCATAGCGCAGCTTCTCCATCATTTCTTCCTTGGTCGTTGTCTCATGGCAGGAGACATGGCCTCCGCCGCAGATGATGTGGGCAGCCAGCTCCTGGCCGGACAGGCCGGGGGCGTTGCCCTCAATGCTTTTGCCGATAGCCTTGGCATAGGACACTGAAGCGAGCAGATCATCGATCAGGTAAGGGGCGTTTCGGTATACGGGATGGACGTTGCTGAAGCCCTGCAGCTCGCCGATTCCCTGAACATGGTCGTCATTCAGCAGTTCCTGCATATCTTTGGAGCCGATATCTGCGCCTGCGGTCTCAAGACCGGGCACATCGGGTGTAAGGCAAGGTACGGTGAACAGCACGCGGTTAGGCAGGGTCTTCGCTTCTTCAATCATCGCCTTCATTCCGGGAACGCCCAGCACATTGCCAATCTCATGGGGATCAGCCACCAGCGTGGTTGTTCCGGTTGGAATCGACAGCTTGGAGAACTCCGTAACCGTCAGCATCGCACTTTCAAAATGCATATGTGAATCGATAAAGCCCGGACTGATGAATTTACCGCGCATATCCTCGACTACTGTGGACGGCCCGATCAGTTTATCAGCCTCGCCCACAAGCAGAATCCGGTCACCTTTAATAGCTACATCCCCAGGGTAAATCTCACGGGTGATTACATTGATAATATAGCCGCCCTTCAGCACCAGGTCGGCATGGAGCTGGCCGGAGAGCAGCACATCAATCATCCGCCGGCGCTGAATCGCATCTTTGATATCGGTCGTTAGCATAATCTACAAGCCTCCTGCTCTGGGACAATCCACACTATCCACGATTCCGACAATTGCGGCATCTATAGGAGCATTCGGATGCGTCGACGCCCGTGAAGCTACGCTGCCCACTGCATAGATAATGGTCTCTCCGATGCCTGCCCCTACAGTATCAACCGCAATAAGCGGCTGTCCCGCAGGGGTGTTATCGGGAAGAATGGGCTGTACGATCAGCAGCTTGGCACCGACGAGATTCTCATCTTTGCGTGTAGCTACGACGTGTCCTGTAATGATTCCCAGCTTCATGTGATCGTCACCTCTTCTATTCAAATCCTACATGGATAATCTCAATTCCGTATTGCCGGGCCGTGTCCCGGGCCAGCGGGGTAATGACTGCCGGGCCGTTCAGAGTAATGGAGGTTCTGCCCAGCTTGAGGGCTGCGATGATATCCTCCTCTGTCAGCACCTGCTTCCTCGGCGGTTCATTACTGGAAGACAGCCAGCTTCCTAGACCGCTGGGCGCCAGGAGCCTGATCCCGTAGCCGGATATTGCGGTCACCATGCTGCGCATTTTCTCTTTCAGCAGCGGACTGGCCTGAGATAAACCCTGCTCGCTCCAGCGGTAATGTTCCGGCTCCGCTCCGAGAGTAAGAGCGCCCACCGGCTTGCCGGCACATAGGTTCTCGACAATCAGCCTCACGAAGGGATGCCCGGTATCCAGCTGAACGAGCCGGGACAGGAGCGACAGCGATAGTACAGGGATCAACAAGGTGTCAGCATCGGCAGGGGAGAGTTTATGGGCCTGCCCGGGGTGGATAAGGTCATCTACTCCGGTTTGTCGTGCAAGTTCTCCGGCGTTATTTGTCCCAAGCAGCTGATCTTCCGCCCATAAGCGCAGCCTGACGTTACCTGTGCTTAAGCTCCGCAGCGCAGCGTAACCTTCCTCCATACCGATAAAATGGCCGGCCAGCAGCACCAGCACCCGGGGATATTCCTCATTCAGCGCTGCCGTTCTGGACCGGTAAGACAATCCCAGCAGGGCATTCTCCGCAACTGTGCTATGCCGGCTGTCCATGGGAGTATTTATTCAATACCCTTGGAGAGCAAGGCGCGTTCCACCTCACTATGCGGACGGGGAATGACATGAACGGACACCAGTTCACCGACCCGTTTGGCAGCGGCAGCTCCCGCATCCGTAGCGGCTTTTACCGCTCCGACATCACCGCGTACCATAACAGTAACGAGTCCGAACCCGATTTTCTCATACCCGCAGATTTCCACGTTTGCTGCCTTCACCATGGCATCTGCTGCTTCAATTGCACCTACCAGACCTTTAGTTTCGATCAATCCGAGTGATTCTCCCATTATAGAAAACCTCCAATAATTTAGTTGTAATTCAAAAATGCCTGCTGGAAACGAGATACGCAGTAAGGGGATAAGACAGATAGACAGGCGGACGGACGGACGGACAGACGAACAGACGAACAGATAGATAGACTGATAGTTAGATAGGTAGATAGGTGGACAGATAGACAGATAGACAGACAGGCAGGCAGGCAGATAGACAGATAGATAGATAGATAGGTAGATAGATAGGTAGATAGGTAGATTGTTAGTGTTTATTCAATTTCTGGCAGATCCGGGGCCGAGGTACTGGCTGTTCCGGTTTGGTCGGTTTGATCAGCTTCAGCAAGTATGGCAGGTGCGGCAGATTTGGCTCCGTCCGATGTAGTTCCGGCGTCTGTCGTCTTGGACGGCAGGAATCTGGACAGTATTTTGTGGTTCACATCTTCGTGGGCCTTGGCGATGACATGGGCGGAAATGACTGTACCTATCCGCTGGGCTTCGGCTTTGCCTGCATCTACCGCCGCGCTGACCGCAGCAACATCACCGCTTAAGTGAATGGTTACACCGAGTGAACCGCCGACGCCGATAACCTTCTCAACGGCAATCAGCTGCACATCCGCCGCTTTCAGGGCCGCATCTGCGGCGGAGACGGCGGTGGTATATCCGAGAGTCTCAATCAATCCGAGTGCCTGCATCACCGGCACCTCCTTTGTTATTGATGGGCTTAGTCTTTAGGACTGCTTGAGCGACAGGGCGGGATTACTTGTTTTATCAGAGTTGCTACTGGTCTGCAAAGCGTGTTAACCCAGGCAGCACACTTGCCAGCTGAGCGGAGGTTCCGCTGATTATGCAGTAGCTGCGTTCGGCGCGGAGGCTAAGGCCTGCATCCGGGCAGCCGCCGAGCAGCTGTTCCGCGAGGCCGATGCTGCTCCAGCGCGAGGCGGCATCGATTACGGCAATGGCCTCCTGTTGGCCTGCAGCCAGATGCCGCCGCAGCAGCGGGCCGGGCTGCAGGCTCGTGTATACCCGGACCCGGCGGGCGGAATCCCGCTGCAGGATGCCGGTGAGCTCCGTCAGCAAGCGGTCCAGCTTGGCGGAATCGTTGCTGAACAGCCGTAGCTCAAAGCTCCCGCCGCTGGCGCCCCACTGGATATCTGCTTCCAGAGCAGGATCACTGCCCAGCAGTTCTTCTGCGGCGAACAGCTGGCCCGGATGGCAGACAGGAACGCTTAGTATGCCTGCTGAGCTGCAGCTGCGGCCAGCAGTGCCTAGCACGCCGCGAAGCCTGCTGCTGATTACAGGGAACAGCCAGGCATCCATAGTTCCATCCCGGATGAGGGGGAAGGGAGTGTCCGGTGAAGCGGTGTTCCGGGAGTATGTTATTCCAGCTGAATCCTTGATCTGGGTAGCGCCAGCCCCGGGGATACCGGGCCGGCAGGGAATATCTCCGGCTGAATTCTTGCCCGAATGCTGAGCACCGACTGGAATAGAAGCCTGCCCACTCCCGGAAGATTGCCAGCCCCCGGAAGAATGCACGCTCCCGGTAGGAAGGGTGCGCAAGAGCAGAGGGGACAGATACCGTTCGGCAAAGCTCCGATGATCCCCAGGCACATTGACTGCCTGGGATCGTCCGGTAGCTGTGGATGCTGCCGGCAGTTCCTGAGGAAGATGTCTGTTGCTGAGTTGTGCAGCGTTATCCGGCAACCGGACTGGAGTAGGGGATGCACCGGGCAGGCCAAGTAATGCGAGCCTCTTCCCGGCCTGCTCCCGCTGGTAATTGACCCGCTTGATCCCGCCCGGCGGTTGCGGACAATCCCGGGGACTGCTGCAAGTGTCCGGGCAGTCCGCCTGCTTGCCTGCTGAACAGGAAGGGCCGGCGGAAACAGAAGCCGGAGCAGAAGAAGCAGAAGCAGCAGCAGCAGTCGCACCCGGAGCCGGAGCAGAAGAAGCAACAGGAGCAGCAGAAGCAGCCGTAGTAGCCGGAGCAGCAGAAGCAGCAGGAGTAGCCGTAGCAGAAGAAACAGAAGCCGGAGCGGGAGCAAAGACAGAAGCAAGCGCCGGAGCTGGAATAGGAACGGTAACGGGTGAAGTAACGGTAACAAGTGGAGCAACGGTAACAGGTGAAACAACGGATATGAGAGCAGGAGCAGCAGGGTGATTTCGCTCCAAAACCTCGGCAACAATGCTCTTCATGAAATTGGACAAGGGAAATCACCTCCTAAACTAAGTATGAATGCGCCCGTATAGGTTTCCTTCAGACAATTTTTCAGACAACTTGGGATCGTGTTGTTCACACGCAGAGAAGTGCTGCCAAACGGAAAAACGTCCACTAATCATAGGAAGAGTCCTATATAGCGTGCAGTACAAGCTAAACTTTAAAGACACTAACGAAAATCCTGCACGAAATACAACATTCCCCTCGTGAAATGGTAGCCTAATCCGGAATTGTTGTATAAAAGGCAACATTCCTCCCGTATTCAAGCTGCTAAGCGGGAAATTGTTGTATTTCATACAACAATCCTTACAATTTCCCAAGTATCGGGGTGTCTAAGTTGTAAAACGTACAACTTTTAGGCCTGTACTTACAGATGTGCTTACAGTAGTACTCACAGTACTTACAGACGTACTTACAGTAGCGGCTAGAAGGTAGTACTCACAGATGTACTTGCAGTAGTACTCACAGTCCTCACAGATGTACTCACAGTCCTCACAGATGTACTCACAGATGTACTCACAGTAGTACTCACAGACGTACTTACAGAAGCGGCTAGGAGGTAGCACTTACAGACGTACTCACAGTAGCTGCTAGGAGATAGTACTTACAGCTGTACTTAAGTTAGCTCGCTCCGCTGCCGGGCAGCGGGCCGGAGAGTAATGCGTTAGTCCTCGGGTAGAGTGCCACGTGTTGTGTATAGCCAGCGCAGCTTCATGGCTATTTACATACAGCCGCAGAACCGCTTTTTGCACTCCCTGCTACCCGCCCTTTATAATCAAAGCTTGCTCCGGTCACCGCTGATTTGCAGCCTGTTAGCTATAGTCTTAGGTGCATGCATGTAGTTCTATAGTTCAATCAATCTACAGCAGCATCCGCGCCAGATCCGGGTGTGGCCGGGGAATCACGTTGGAGGAAATCAGCTGTCCTCCGGCCCGGGGGCAGGCGGTGATACCGGCTTCCACGGCCGCCTGGACTGCGGCGACATCGCCTTCGACGATAACCGTTATAAGTCCGGAGCCGACACGCTTGAAGTCGACCAGCTTCACATTTGCTGCTTTGCACATCGCATCCAGTGCTTCGAGGGCCGGGGTTAGTCCCCGGGTCTCGATCAATCCGATCGCTTGCATGATCCACCTCCTGTTAAGCTAATTTGTATCTCCATGATCCGGCTTCATCGTCTATAAATAATCTGCCAGCTCGATACTCTCCTGACCGGGGATGGAGGTCCGCCGGTAATGCTCCGCTTCAGCCAGCGGGAAGGTGGCGTCGATGCCCATTTTGGCGGTGACGCCGCGCAGGTTGTGCGAGGGCTCAAGCGGAGAACCCTTCGCTCCAGTAACGATGAAGGTGTCCAGATCAGCCTGGACGCGGGTGGCGATCGCCCACTCCACATCAAGCGGGTCCAGCAGGTTGACGTCCTCGTCGACAACGACTACATGCTTGAGATCTTTGTCGCCAGCGAAGGCGGCTAGAAGGGCGGTTTTGCCGTCGCCTTCCTGCACCTTCCGGATGCGGATGACCGCATGATAACGCCCGACGCCGCCCATGCTGATGTGAACATCTTTGACACCGGGGACGACCTGGCGGACGGAGCCCAGCAGGGCAATCTCACGTGCAATCGCCATCGGCAGCTTCTCCTCATAGCTGGCCGGGAGAATGGTCTGCCAGACCGGATTGTTCCGGTAGGTGACAGCGGAGAATTCCACGACCGGCTGCTCGGTGCGCGGGCCGTAGTAACCGCCGAGTTCGCCGAACGGACCTTCCGGTTCGCGGACCCGGGGGAGAATCCGGCCCTCGAATACAACCTCGGCCTCGGCCAGCACTTCAAGATCGATCGTCTTGCAGCGGACTACTGCAAGCGGCTGGCCGAGCAGGGCAGAGGCGACCTCCAGCTTATCGGCATGGAACAGGTGGGTGCTGACCTGGGAAGCCAGCACGACTGCCGGGACGATGCCGAACATGAATGCCGCCTCCATCGGCTCACCGCGTTCCTCGAATTCCCTGTACTGCTGGAATAATTCAGGGGAGGAGATCAGGATGCTGGTCCGGTTGCCGTCCAGCAGCTGCATCCGCCGGATGGAGGTGTAGCGCTTCTGCCCGTCCGCGCCTTTGACGACCATCACCCCGGAGACATAATAAGCTCCGCTGTCCAAGGCGTTATAGGTGCAGACCGGGAACAGCTCCCGCAGGTTAATCCGGCTCGTAATCACGTTGTCCTGCACCGGAGCCTGATCACAGCTTCTCGTAGGCAGCGGATGAACAACGGCCTCGATCAGCCGTGGCAGCAAGTCTTCCGGCTGCATGCCCATACTCCCGGCGAGCAGCTCTTTGGAGCCGCCAAG
This sequence comes from Paenibacillus sp. FSL H8-0259, assembly GCF_037963255.1. NCBI lineage: Bacteria > Bacillati > Bacillota > Bacilli > Caryophanales > Paenibacillaceae > Paenibacillus > Paenibacillus sp. FSL H8-0259. The sequence continues at coordinate 7,188,027 of NZ_CP150147.1, read as the reverse complement.
ACCGGCTGCCATCGGGACGGAGTAACCTTTTACCTTCTGGAAGACCATGGGCTGCCTGCCCTTCACGGCCTTAATCACGGCCCCTAGCTCAAACTTGGGGTCCACCTCCTTGCGGACCTTCAGCAGCCGGCCGCTGCGTTCCCAGTGCTCCAGCAATTGCCGTATATTCATGAATGCCATCCGGGCTGCACCTCCTTCACTCATTAATTGTTGAACTGTACACCGTTGTAAGCTTCAGCGTGCCTTGACTCGCGCACCTTCCAAAAAGGGAATAAAAAAAGAAGCCGCAGACATAGAGAAAAAAGATTCTCTAAATCGCGGCTTCCTTCATTCTGTGAACAGAAATGGGGCAAACCTTATATTGGGGCAGCGGATCTGGATATAATCGGGATCAGCCGGTATAAGTCATCATCACGTAAGCTTAAGTTCCATTATAGTGAAAAAAAGCGAAAAGTAAATGACTAATGTTATATTACATGACCTTACTTCTGATGCGGAAAGTACGCGGGGAGAGTCCACTCTCTCTTTTGAACATATTGCAGAATTGGGCATCATTGACGAATCCGGCAGCGGAAGAGACCTCCGAAATATGCATTTGGGTATGCAGCAGCAGAGATTTGGCATAATCCAGGCGCTTCAGTACAAGATAACGGTGCGGGGAATGTCCAAATCTTTCCTTGAACAGATGCCGGAAGCGGTCGTAGCTATAACCGGACATTTCTGCCAGAGAGGACACGGAGAGCTTATGGCGGTAATGCTCATTCATATAATTCAGCACATACTGCATCTGATCCTCTGCCGGGGAATGGAAATCCGAGGCGGCGAGCAGCCGCTGCAGATACACGGTAATTTCGCTCATTTGCAGATTCAGCAGCTCGGCGAACCCGTCGCGCTTGCGCTTGAATTCCGCATTCATCCGCTGCAGGGTCTGCAGTACGGTATGTTCCTTATCATCGTCAAAAACGCCGGATAGTGTATTGATAATCGGATTGCCGCAATGGAAGCCGACGAACAGCACCTCCGGGCTGGGCTGATGATTCTCGTCATGCTTGAAACCTGCCGGAATCAGGCCAAAGGTGAAGGGCCGGAAATGATAGCTGCGTGGTCCAATGCTGCAGGTTCCCTGGCCATGGATATAATACACAAGCTCGAAACATTCATGCTGATGCGGAGGGATATACGTATTTGCTTCATGCTCTGCATTTACAATATATAGAACACGGTCCATGATGAGCCTCCCTTTATCGTCATTTAGCCGAATCGTACAAAAAGATGACCGAAAATATATAAATATTTATCTTTTCTTTTGTTATGATCTTATCAATTAAACCGAAGATTCTCAACTGGACTGGCCATCTTGTTCGGATTTATGCGGTTTTTTCGAGAAATGTAACATGAAATGTTTGGTTTTCAAGGTAAATTGCTTGTTTTCAGAATTTCAACAGTCTTTTATTCATGCTGCCCGATGCTATCCGTTAGACAAAACGTGTAATTGGAACTTTATGCTATTTTATCAGCGTTGATCTATTACAAAACAGGGGTGTGAACTTAGAAAATGAAAAAGAAGATGCTCGCTTTATTGCTGATGGCGGTTATGGTACTGGTCACTGCATGCGGAAACAACACGTCCGGCAATGGTAATGCGGTCAACTCCGGAACAAATGCTGAAGGCGGAGAGGCTGCTGCAGGGGACAAGCTCAAGGTGGTGCTGCTTATTCCGGGAACGCTGGGCGACAAGTCGTTTTTTGATGCGGCAAACAGCGGCCTGCAAAAAGTGAAGGACGAGCTAGGCGCGGAAACGAAAGTGGTCGAAATGGGCGCGGACAAGACGAAGTGGGAACCTACTTTTAATGATATTGCTGCTGAGGATTGGGATGTTGTCATCTCGGGCGGCTCGGAAATTACGGAAATGTTCAATGCAACGGCTGAGGCGAATCCGGATAAAAAATTCATCAACTACGATACCGATATCGATGAAGCGCCTGAAAATATGTACAACATGTCGTATTCGACCAATGAGGTCTCTTTCCTGGCAGGGGCGGCAGCTGCACTTGCAACACAGTCTGATATGCCGAATGCCAACCCGGAGAATGTGATCGGATTCCTGGGTGGGATGGATATCCCCGGCATTAATGCTTTTCTGGTGGGCTACATCCAGGGCGCACAGTATGTTGATCCGGATGTGAAGGTAGCGGTATCCTATGCCGGAGATTTCGTGAACCCTGCCAAAGGCAAGGAATTGTCGCTGATCCAGTACAACTCGGGTGTGGATATTATTTTCAACGTAGCCGGCGGTACGGGACTGGGAATCTTTGATGCAGCCAAGGAAAAGACTAAATATGCTATCGGTGTTGATTCGGACCAGGCGCTGCTGCTGAAAGATACGGATAGTGAAAAAGCAAACCTGATTGTCACTTCCGCGATTAAAAAGATCGATACGGCCATTCTCGGCGCAGTGAAAAAACTGCAGGACGGGACGCTTGAGATGGGCAAACGTGATGTGCTCGGCTTCGTTGAAGACGGCGTAGGCATTGCGGAGAATGACATTTACAAAGACGTATTCCCTGCTGATCTGCAGGCTAAGGTGGAAGAAGTGAAGCAGAAGCTGATTAATAAGGAAGTTACCGTCGACAATGCGATGGGCATGGAAACGGCTGAAGTTGAAGCGATCCGCAATGCCGTGAAGCCTTAAGATTATTGATCAAAGATAGCTTTATAAAATGAAATTGGCTTACACAGCTCTGCAGTTGGAGGCTCTTCTCTTTGGGAGAGCTCCAGCTGCCTATTTTTGCAGACCACCCAAGTTGAAAGGCGTTGATGACCCATGGCAAATGCTCTGCTGGAAATGCGGGGAATCACCAAAGTATACCCGAACGGCGTTGTTGCCAATAAGGATGTCGGATTCTCCCTGCGGGAGGGCGAAATCCATGCGATCGCGGGAGAGAATGGAGCCGGTAAATCGACTCTGATGAAAATCATGTTTGGGATGGAGGAGCCGAGTGAAGGCGCGATCTATATCCGGGGAGAACAAGTGAAGCTGCAGTCCCCGCAGGACGCAATTGACCGCGGCATCGGCATGGTTCATCAGCATTTCATGCTGGTGCCTTCTTTTACTGTGGCCGAAAATATGGTGCTGGGCATGGAGCCGCGAAAAGGTGTGGGCTTCAATGCTGGTGAAGCGGTGCGTCTGACGGAGGAAACGGCACGCAAATATAACCTCTCGGTAAACGCCAGGGCTAAGGTGGAGGATCTGTCGGTCGGCATGAAGCAGAAGGTGGAAATTCTGAAGGCACTGGTTCGCGGGGCCAAAATCCTCATCCTCGACGAGCCGACCGCCGTGCTGACTCCGCAGGAAACAGAGGAGCTGTTCCATGAGCTGCAGCAGCTTAAGGAGCAGGGTCACACCATCGTGTTTATCTCGCACAAACTGAAGGAAGTTAAAGCAATCTGTGACCGGATTACCATTATGCGCGGCGGCAGGAGCGAAGGAGTCTTCCAGACCCGCGAGGTGACGGAGCAGGAAATTTCCAGGCTGATGGTCGGCCGCGATGTCGTGCTGAAGTACGACAAGGACAGCATTCCGCACGGCAAGCCGGTGCTTAGGGTAGAGCAGCTGGCTGTTTCGGACAGTCAGGGCAAAGCACTCCTCGCGGAGATTAGCTTCTCGGTCCGCGAAGGCCAGATTGTCGGCATCGCCGGCGTCGAAGGGAACGGGCAGACGCAGCTGATTGAAGCGCTGACCGGCGGTCTGCGCGGCGTCTCCGGCAGTGGGGCGGTTAGTGTAAAAGGCACGGATATCCGCGGGCTGGATATTCTGGGCATCCGCAGCCTGGGCGTATCTTATATCCCGGAGGACCGGATGCGGCAGGGCTCCGCCGGAGACGCCAGCATTGCCGACAACCTGATCTCTACGCGCTACCGTTCGAAGGATATGAATAAGGGGCCTTTTCTCCACAGCTCCAAAATTGCTGCTCTGGCGTCATCGCTGGTAGAAGAATTCAAAGTGCGCTGCTCCGGTACACGGCAGCCAGTCGGCATGCTGTCCGGCGGCAATATGCAGAAGGTGGTCGTTGCAAGGGAGTGCTCCACGAATCCGCAGCTGCTGATCGCTGAGCAGCCGACCCGGGGTGTGGATATCGGGGCTGCGCAATTCATTCATCAGAAGCTGCTGGAGCTGCGCTCGGACAAATGCGCCATAGTTCTGGTATCGGCGGATCTGAATGAAATTCTGGAGCTGAGCGACAGTCTGCTTGTGATGTACGAGGGGCAGATCGTTGCGTATTTCGACAATCCTTCTGCCGTGAGTGAGGAAGAGCTGGGACTCTATATGCTGGGAATTAACAGGCAGGACAAAGAGCAGACCGGGAGGGCCTTAAATCATGTTTAGAGCTAAATATTTTGAGGCAATCCGGACGGCAGCGGTTATTGTCATTGCGCTGATTATCGCATTCCTGATCATCTCGCTGGTCAGTGACCAGCCGCTGAAGACGATTGGTATTTTCCTGCTGGAGCCGTTCTCCACCAAGGGGCATATCGGCAATGTCATTGAGATGGCCATTCCGCTGATGTTCACCGGCCTTGCCGTCTCGCTGCTGTTCCGGGCCAATATGTTCAACCTGGGGGCAGAGGGGATCTTTTATTTCTCTGGTGTCGTGGCCTCTGTACTGGCGATTCATCTCAGCCTGAACAGCTGGCTGCATCCGCTGGTGGCGATATTGGCAGGCTCTATCACAGGGGCGCTGCTGTCAGCCATTCCCGGAATTCTCAAAGCGAAGTGGAACGCCAATGAACTGGTGACCTCGCTGATGTTCAATAATATCCTGTTCGGGGTGGGGCTATACCTGCTGAACTATCATCTGCGGGATGCCAAGGCCTTCGCCAACGTTTCGTTTAAATTCGAGAAAACTGCGCAGCTGAGCAAGCTTTTTGCAGGCACACGGATTCATACCGGACTTATTATTGTATTGGTGCTGATTGTACTGGCCCATCTGTTCCTCTACCGGACCAAATGGGGCTATGAGCTGCGGATGACAGGCGTCAACCGGGAGTTTGCCCGTTACTCGGGTATGAAGACTGCCAAGGTTATCATTCTTGTGCATCTGATCGCCGGGTTTATTGCCGGTATGGGCGGCTCGGTGGAAGTACTCGGGATGTACAGCCGCTTTCAGTGGACTTCTTTGCCGGGCTACGGCCTGGATGGTGCCCTGGTGGCGATGCTGGCCAAAAACAATCCGCTTTCTGTCATTGTCTCTGCGCTCTTCCTGGCCTATATCCGCATTGGAGCCGATCTGATGGCGCGGCTGTCCGATGTGCCGTCCGAGATGATCTCGATCATTCAGGCTGTGATTATCCTGCTGATTTCGGCTGAGCAGTTCCTCAAGTTCTGGAAGAACCGCATGCTGCTGAAGGAGGCGAAGGAAGCATGAATAGTCTGCTGGATGTCATTCTGACGACGGATTTTGCCTTCTCTGTATTGCGTGTGACAACACCTATCCTGTTCGCTGCACTGGGAGCGCTCATCTCGAACCGTGCCGGAATCATCAACATCGGGATGGAAGGGATTATGCTGGTCTCGGCTCTGGCCGGTGTTATTGTCAGCGCCTATACGCATAGCGCCTGGGTCGGGCTGCTGGGTGCGGTATTGTCGGGAACGCTTATTGCCGGGATTTTGGCCTTTTTCACCTTGAAATTCAAGACGCATATCATTCTAGGCGGTGTGGCGATTAATATGTTCGCCTCAGGCGGAACGGTATTTATTCTGTATCTGCTCAGCGGGGACAAGGGTTCATCGACCTCCTTGGCGAGCAAAGTATTGCCGAGTGTGCAGATTCCGCTGCTGAAGGATATTCCGGTGCTGGGTCCGATTCTGTCGGGACATCACATTCTGACTTATTTCTCGATTCTGTCTGTGCTTGTGGTCTATTATCTGCTGAACCGCACCCCGCTGGGGCTGCGTATCCGCTCGGTAGGCGAGAATCCGCATGCGGCCCAGTCGGTTGGAGTCAGCGTGGTCCGGATCCAGTACACGGCGCTGCTGCTCAGCGGCTTCTTCGCCAGTCTGGGCGGAGCTTATATGTCGATGGGCTATTTGTCGCTGTTCACCCGTGATATGGTGGCCGGCCGGGGCTGGATTGCGATTGCTGCTGAATCCATGGGCCGGAGCACAACCGTAGGAACAGCGCTAACTTCGCTGCTCTTCGGCGCAGCCGATGCGCTCTCCAATGCCCTGCAGGTGCTGAAGATTCCGGCGGAGCTGATCGCTACGCTTCCTTACGTGGCGACGGTAGTGGGGCTGATTATATACGCGGTCTCGGAGACAAGGAAGAAGAACAAGAAGCTTAAGACGACTACGACCAAATAGTTGAGGCTATGAGGGTAGCCTAGTTACGATCAACCACAATAGGAGCAGTTTCAATTTCGTTTTAGATTAGAAATCAACCTACAAGGGAGCGACAACGATGCCAACACCTATCATAATTGACTGCGATCCGGGGCATGATGACGCGATTGCCATTCTGCTTGCGCTGGCTCATCCCGGGCAGCTGGAGATCCGGGGCATTACCACGGTTGGCGGCAACCAGGTTCTGGATAAAATCACCGATAATGCACTCAAGGTGCTTAGCTTTGTAAATGCCGATATTCCCGTAGCCAAGGGAGCGGCGGCTCCGCTGCTTGGTAAGCTGGTAACCGGAGAAGCAGCACATGGGGAGTCCGGCATGGACGGCCCCGCGCTTCCGGCGAGCAAGTTCAAGCCGGTGGAACAGGGAGCGGTAGAATTCATGCTGGAGATTATCCGCGCATCCAAAGAGAAGATTACCCTGGTGCCTACAGCTCCGCTAACGAATATCGCCCTCCTGATTACCGCTTATCCGGAAGTGAAGGACAGAATCGAGAAGATCTCTCTGATGGGCGGCGGGCTGGCCTATGGCAATGTGACCCGGACAGCGGAGTTTAATATATATGTCGACCCGGAGGCAGCGCGGATTGTCTTTGAATCGGGGATTCCCATTGTGATGAGCGGACTGGATGTGACGGATAAGGCGGCGATTTTTGAAGAGGAGATTCAGGAGCTGAAGACCCGTGGACCCGTATCGGTAATGGTCGGAGAGCTGCTGGATTTCTATTCGATCTACGGCAAAAAGATGGGATATATCGGCAATGCGCTGCATGACCCGTGCGCGATTGCCTGGCTGCTGCATCCGGAGCTATTCGAATCGGAGCATCTGCATGTTACGGTGGAGACCGAAGGCAAGCTGACCCGGGGGATGACTGTTGCCGACCGGCGCAAGAAGCCGGAGCAGCCTGCCAATACAGAGGTGCTGCTTGGCGTAGACCGTGAAGCCTTTATTAAGCTGCTGTTTGATTCACTGGAGCGGTTAGACCGCGGGCCCCTGCCTGCGGCGGGAGCATTGTAGCGGATGGCAGGCTGGGAACGTCTGCAGGAGACGGTGCGGCTGGAGCTGCAGCAGCGGATAGAGGAAGGCTGCCGGCCTGGCAGTCTGGCAGAGAAGCTGGCTGCTGCCGGAAGTGATGAGGGCAAGCTCATGGAGGTATACCGGGAGCTGATGGCCCTTCAGGTGGCCGCGGACTTTCCTTACGAGGAGCCCTCGGATCTGGCGTCGATCAGACGGCTGCGCCCCGGAGGTCCGCGTAAGCTTACGGTGAATTGGACACCGGAAGAGTGGAGGGACAGGTTCTATGGAGCGTGGCTTGGCCGGAGTGTAGGCTGTGCGCTGGGCAAGCCGCTGGAATACTGGGATTATCTGTACGGGAAGGACGGCCGTACCGGCTGGGAGAACATTGAATTGTGGTTCCGCGGCGCGGATGCCTGGCCGATTACAGGATATACACCTGAGTACTCTACGGCCCGGGCGGAATACGGTCTGGGCTTAAGCGACTGGTCATTCACCAGCACCCGGGAGAAGATCAGCTACATGGAGAGTGACGACGATATCCGTTATACGGTCCTCGGTCTGATGCTGCTGGAGCAGAAAGGGCTGGACTGGGATTCCTGGGATATCGGCAAGCTGTGGCACGGGCATCTGACCTACAGCCAGGTATGTACAGCAGAAACACAGGCCTATATGAACTTTGCCGGCGAAACCTCCCATCTGCACGGTGAGAAGCCGGAGGATTGGCCGCTGCGGCAGGAGCGGGTGCGCATGCATCTGAATCCGTACCGCGAATGGATCGGGGCGGCCATCCGTGCGGACGCCTTGGCCTATGGAGCGGCCGGGAATCCCGAGCTTGCGGCGGAGCTGGGCTGGCGGGATGCCTCCTTCTCCCATGTGAAGAACGGGATCTACGGTGAAATGTTCAATGCTGCAATGATCTCTGCTGCGTTCGCGGGCCTTGATAACGAGCAGATTGTGGAGATTGGACTCAGCGAAATTCCTCAGACGAGCAGACTGGCCGGGGATGTGCGGACCGGAATAGCCATTGCACAGGAAGCGGGCAGCGAGCGGGAGCTTGTCAGCAGGCTATGGGACCGGTTCAGCCATTATGACCCGGTGCATACCAATAACAACGCCGCCATCGTTGCAGCTTCGCTTATATACGGCGGCAATGACTTCGAGAAAGCCGTGGTTACCTCTGTCTCTGCCGGGATGGATACCGACTGCAACGGTGCCACAGTCGGCTCCATTATGGGAGCTAAGCTGGGCGCAGCCCGGCTTCCCGCCAGTTGGACCGCACCGCTGAATGATCTGCTGTACGCAGATCTGCCGGGCTTCCACCCGATTGCGATTTCGGAGGTTGCCGAACGGAGCTATCAGGTGTTCCTGAAGATCCGTGCAGAGCTGGGAGAATAGGATTAGCTTGGCTTTCATACATTATTTTTCTTAAAAGAACAGGGAAGCCCGCAGCCATGCCACACTGGCTGCGGGCTTCCCTGTTTCGGCAGAAGGCCGGCACAGCCCTCCTAAGCTTCCCCCCAGCGCTTCATCAGCTGATGGTCAATTCCGAGTGCGTCGAGGACGCGGGCATTCATGAAGTTCACCAGCTCCCAGATCTCGGTCGGATGATTGTAAAAGCCCGGCGAAGCGGGCATGATATCTGCCCCCGCCCGGGCAATCCGCAGCATATTCTCCAGATGAATCACATGGAGCGGGGTTTCGCGCGGAACGATAATCAGCCGCCGCTTCTCCTTGAGCACCACACTGGCTGCCCGGCTAAGCAGTGTATCCCCCATGCCGTTAGCGATAGCTCCCAGCGTATTCATTGAACAGGGGATGATGACCATCCCGTCTGTTTTGAAGGATCCGCTGGCCACGGGTGCGAACAGATCTGTATTGGACAGCACAGTAGCGTATCCGGCCAGCTCCTGCATATCCGCACCGCACTCGTATTTCATCACATTCTCCCCGGCACCTGTGGCGATGACATAGGTTTCAGCCCCAAGCTGATGCAGGCTGCGGATCAGGGAATAAGCGTATATGGAGCCGCTGGCTCCGGTAATGCCGACGATAATTTTCATGGCGTAAGCTCCTTTTGAAATGAAAAGAAGCCGCTGAACTAGAGGGGTATCCCTCTAAGCAACGGCTTCCTTCAGTCTGTAAACAGAAATCGGGCAAACCTTAGGCCTAATCAGCGCACCCAGAATACAATCCGGACGCCGCCGCTTCTACTTGTTATTCACTGATAATGATCGTGCTGGCCCAGCCCGTGCCCGGATCATAATCCCGGAGTACACCACTGACGGGCAGATCCAGTTCATCGGCCAGCTTCTTCCGGAAGATCCGCTTGAACTCCTGATGGAGCGCAGCATCCACCGACTGCTTCAGCTCGGGATAGTTCTCTTCCAGCGCCCGCAGTGCAGTTACCCGCTGATGCTTCACCAGAAAGAGGATCATCGATTCGCCGGCGGCATCTATTCTCAGCTGTGTGACACCCACCCCATACAGTTCCCTATGCACTTCATTGTAGCAGCGGGAGAGGCGCTTCTTGAATTCGTTGGAGGATAGAAGACTGTTTAACGTCAAGAATATCACTTCCCTGTGTGAGATAATGCCGGATAATCAATAAAATTAACCCTAATTATAGAGAATATCCGCAAAAAGTAAATGACCAATGTTACTTTATGTGACTCCGATATCTGATTAAGTTGTAATTCACATCATTGAACTTGTATGTTAGCATTATTTGTAATTCATTTGCTGACAAAATTTAGATTCGGGGATTGGAGCGAGGCTCATGCTGAAAGTCATGATTGTTGACGATGAACCGTGGGTTCTTGAAGGACTTAGGACGATGGTCGACTGGGAGAAATCCGGTTACGAAGTATGCGCCGAAGCGCTTAGCGCTGTGGAGGCCCTCCGGTTAATTCAGGAGCATAAGCCGGACCTGCTGCTTACGGATATCAACCTTCCCGTAATGAACGGACTCGAGCTGATTGCTGCCGTGAAGGAAGTGATGGATCACCCGCCCAGATTCGTTATTCTGAGCGGATATGACGATTTCAATTATGCCCGCACTGCGCTGCGCCAGAAGGTGGATGGCTATCTGCTGAAGCCGGTCGATGATGAGGAGATCGGGGCGCTGCTTTTGAAGATCAGAGCCATCATCCAAAATGAAATCGCTTCCAGAGAGGAGGGCCGCAAGAAGCAAAACTTCCTGGTCCATAATCTGATCAACCGGTTCATTCAGGGGGAATGGAGCGAAGAGCTGGAGCGCGCAGCGGATAGGCTGATGGACCTTCAGCATGAGACGGAGCTGCAGTGCATCCTTGCTGCTGCTGTATCAAGCACAATGAGCCTGAATGAAGGGGAGGGGGAAGGATTCCCGGGTGAGCTTGGCTATGTCTTTCAGGACCCTGCGGGCAGGCCGGGTCTTATTGTGCGGTGTGCGGGGATGTCCTCCGAAGCCATTGAGGCCGCCGCCGCCCAGGTGCAGAGGGCACAGTCGGAGAAGCTTGGCGTTCCTGTGGCCGTACTGATCAGCGGCAAGCGGAAAGGGGCGCGCTCCATCCAGGAGTTGTACACACAGAGCCTTGAGGTCTGGGGATTGAAGTACCGCAGGGAGAAGGGCGGAATCTTCTACTATAACGACCTGGGAGCAAAGGGCCAGTCCCTGGAATTAGCTGAAGGGCATTTCACCTGTGTGCTGGAGAAGGTCAAGGCAGGCGAGACCGGGCAGATTCTGAGTTGTGTCAGGGAAGCGTTCGCTGCCATTACGGCCAAGCCGCTGAAGATCGATGCTGCCCAGGCCGAGGTGGCTCATCTGGAGATGACCTTATGCCGTAGCATCGCTGAAATGCAGGGAGATCCCGACCGAATCATGAACGCGATGCGGACGGAGTATGGCAATCTGGGCGGACTCGCGGATTATTACCGGCTGAGTCTGTATGTGGACAAGCTCTGCCTGCAGGCAGCGGCTTATCTGGCTGAATTACGGGCGGATAATGAAGGGAATACGATCTATAATGTCATTCAGTACGTGGATCTTGAATTCCGGAGCAAGCTACAGCTTCAGGATATTGCCAAGCAGTTTCATATGAATTCGGCCTATTTGGGCCAGCTGTTCCGTAAGGAAACGGGCCGGAGCTTCAGCGATTATCTGAATGAGAAGCGGATTGAAGCGGCCAAGGGCCTGCTTAAGCGCACCCAGCTCAAGATATCGGATATCGCACTGCAGGTGGGCTTTTCGAATACGGATTATTTTATCGACAAGTTCAAGGGGAGGGTTGGTTCTTCACCTTCAGTCTACAAAAATGCCAATAAGAACAAGCAGCTATAAGAAAGCCGGGTGCATAAGGCATGTGGAGAAAAAGATTCAAATTCACGACGATTGTTAACGATATCCCGCTCAATTACAAGTTCTACCTGATTTATATTGTCGGTGTACTTCTGCCTATAATGGTGCTTAATCTTGTATTTCTGGACCGGATTACGGATCTTATCAAATCCAGAGAACAGCAGAACCTGGAGATTTCCCTGGAGCGGGCGCGCAAGGATATTCTTGATTTCATCGAAGGGGGAGTCTCCGTCGGATATGCATTGTCTACGGATAAGAATCTGTACGAGATGCTGGACCGCACCTACACGGACTCCATAGAATTCTATAATATGTTCGACGAACAGCTGAGGGACCGGATGAACAGCTACATGCCTGTTAACAACCAGCTGGAGCGGATCAGCATCTACACAGACAACCGCACCATTGTATCCGGCGGGAATTACCAGGTCATGAATGACAAGGTATGGGCCAGCGACTGGTATAGACAGGCGAAGAATGCGAGTACCCAGGTGTTTGTGACCGCCTACCGGACTAGTGAGAACAAGAATCTGGCATCGTCAATCCCTACGCTAAGTGTAGTTGAAACGATGGATAATTACAGAAACTTGAATAAGTATGAGAAGGTGCTGCGCATTGATCTGGATCTTAATGAGATCTATGACATTATTGTCCGGGAGAAGGATTACTTAAGCCTCTACCTCATCAATGAGCAGAACAAGATTGTCATGTCAGCGGACAGCGGCTATCAGCGGCTCACCAAAGAACCCTATCCCGTATTCGATCAGCTGGGTAACGGTCAAGGTCAGGAGGAGGATGTTCGGATAGTACCTGTGGGTACGGCCAACTATCTCAAAGGCTGGAGAATTGCCGGAATCACCCAGGGTGAGCGGATTTCCCAGGCGATTCTGGATATACGTCTGTACGCGGCTGGGCTGGCAACAACGCTTACGCTGCTGACCAGCGGATTCATCTATATTATGCTGCGCTCTTACAATTACCGGGTTAAACGCCTGTCCCGTCATATGCAAAAGGTGTCTAACGAGAAGTTTGAGCTGATCACCATCGATGAGGGGCGGGATGAGATCGGCGGCTTAATCCGCAATTTCAACCGGATGACCTCCAGAATCCACTCGCTGATCAACGATGTGTATAAGCTGGAGATCCAGAGCAAGAATCTGGAGATGGAGCGCGTCAGGGCGGAGCTGAACTTCCTGCAGAGCCAGATGAACCCCCATTTTCTGTTCAATACGCTGAATGCGATTCTGGTGGTCTGCACCAAGAATAAGTATTCCGATGTTACGGATATTGTGAAAAGCCTGTCGAAGCTGCTGCGCAGGTTGCTCAGCTGGAAGGAAGACCTGGTGTCGGTGCAGGAGGAGATCACATTCATCGAGATGTATCTCAAAATCGAGAAATTCAGGTTCAGGGATAAATTCGACTATGTGTTTGAGATTGATGAGCAGTCACTGAAATATAAAATTCCGAAGCTGAGCATGCAGCCGCTGGTCGAGAACTCCTGCAAGCATGGATTACAGACGATTGAAGGGCTTGGCATTATCCGGGTGAGCACGGCAGTGCTGGATAACCGGCTGCAGATTAGCGTATCGGATAACGGCAAAGGCATAGAGCCGGATAAGCTTAAAGAGCTGCTGTTCGCCATCCGCAAGGAGGACTCCTCCGGGGCCAATATCGGAATCCGCAACGTCTACCGCAGGCTTGAGCTGTATTATGCCGATCAGGTGCGCTTCGAGATATCCAGCACACCGGGTCTGGGGACCTTGGTCACCTTCGGCATTCCGCTCAGGCTGCTGGAGATGAATCATCCCTTGGAAGGCGAGGTGTAACCTGTGAAATACAAAGTATTATTAATTGATGATGAGCCGAGCGCCCTTGAAGGTATGCAGCTGTGGATTGATTGGGAGGAACTCGGCTTCGAGCTGTGCGGAACCTGCGGCAACGGCCGGGAGGGGCTGCGGCTGATGAAGCTGCTGGAGCCGGACCTGGTGATTACAGATGTGAACATGCCGCTCATGAATGGTTTGGAGATGATAGAGGCCTGGCAAGAGCAGGATGCCGGCAGACCCAAGTTCGTGATTCTGAGCGGCTACAGTGAATTTGAATATGCCCGCACGGCCATCAGCTACGGAATCAGCCATTATCTGCTGAAGCCGGTCTTTCCGGAGGAGGCTGCCGAGGAATTGCGGGAAATTCATCAGGAGCTGGAACAGGAAGCGAACCGCAGAATGATTCATGAGATTGCCTCTGAAGAAGAGGCGGTGGCCTTGATTAGAGGACTGTTGTACGGGAAAAAAGCAGATCCGGCGCTTCAGGAGCTGCTGGATCGCATGCCAGGCTTTCAGGGAGTCCGCATCTGGAATCTTTGTCTGATTCAGACTGTCCCGGAGCTGTATGCAGAGCTGCGGGGAAGGGCGGCTGCCCTGCTGGCCGCCTATCCGGCCATGGTGATGATGGATCTGGAGGCGGGCATACTCGGGATTGTATACGGTATGCCGGCAGACAGACCTGAAGGCGGCACAATAGAAGAGGGGCTGAATATCCTCCGGCAGGAATATGGCAGCCGACAGATCTATATGGCCATTGGGGCCCCTGAGGACTCCCTGCCGGGGATTGCGGAGAGTTACCGCAGTGCCAAAGAGGCTTTGCAGCATTTTTTCTATAATCCTGAGTATGCCGGGATTCTGGCTTACCGCGGGATACAGGGCCATTCCTTCAGCTATCATTATGACCATATCCGGCTGATGGATGCCCTGCTTGTTTCTGTTAATCTGCTCGATGCGGACGGTTACCGCAGAGCGCTGGAGGAAGCAGACCGCAGCTTCCGTGCACAGCAGGTGGCACCGGAGGTGGTTCGGAAAATTGTGATTCATCTCATGTACCGGATCACCGAGCTCGCACCCGGGGCGGAGGACGGAGGCGGGGAGCAGGGGACGGCAGGGTCTGGAATCGCGGAGATCCAGCAGGCCATGATCCCGCTGGATGAATTGCTCAGCCGCTTATTAATGTGCGGTGAAATGGCAATTGATCTCTTGATGCGTGAGCAGAATCAAAAGTCGCATGGCATTGTGCAGGAGATTAACGAGTATATCGGTGCGCATTTTCAGGAGAGTCTGAGCATTCAGAAGCTGGCAGAGGTCTTCTTCCTGCATCCCGTCTATCTGGGGCAATTGCTGATTAAGAAGAACGGCATGACCTTCAATGAGCAACTGCATCATCTGCGGATTCAGGAGGCGGCGGTTCTGCTGCGCGGCAGCAAGCTGAAGCTCTCGGAGATAGCTGAACGTGTAGGTTATGTCAATTACGGCCAGTTTTTGAAACGGTTTGAAAAGGAGATGCACATGGGCCCGAATGAGTACCGCCATGCAAAGTTCTAAACTTTTATGGGGGTATACCTTTAATTCGGTCGTATTTTAGCAGGGTGATCACCTCTATAATTCATATATGTAAGTGCTTACAAATTAAAGACCAACACATTATGGAGGTGCTTTATGGGGGGCAAGTCGAAAGCGATGTACAAGTTTTCCCTAATTGTTCTGTTATCCCTAAGCTTTACGCTATCCGGCTGCGGGGGCAACAACAACAATACTGCGGGCAAAGCTGAAGAGACAACTGCGGCAGGAACCGCTTCAGCTAACACGGAAGGAAAGATAGAACCCTTTAAGGTAAGCGTATTCATTGGGGCAGCTGGACAACAGCCGACACCGGACAACAAAATTTACAAGAAGATCAAGGAAGAAACCGGAGCCAGCTTCGATATGGAATTCCTGGCAGGTGACATTAACCAGAAGCTGGGCGTTATGATTGCCGGCCAGGATTACCCGGATCTCATGACCGGGAATACCAAGCTTACAGCAGCAGGGGCTTATATTCCGCTGGAAGACCTGATTGAAGAGCATGCGCCAAATTTGAAAGCGCATTATGCCGAATACTGGAACATGATGAAGGACCCGAACGACGGCCATATTTATATCCTGCCTAACTACGGTGTATACAATGGTAAGGTCAACAGCTCCTGGTATTCGGGACCTGCCTTCTGGATTCAAAAAGCTGTCCTCAAGGAATTCAATTATCCGCAGGTGAAGACACTGGACCAATACTTTGACCTGATTGAGCAGTATAAGGCGAAATATCCTAAAATCGACGGAAGCCCGACGATCGGGTTCGAAATCCTGAACTATGACTGGAAAAACTGGGGTCTGTTCAATGCGCCGCAGCATCTGATCGGCCATCCAAATGATGGCGGTGTGGTTGTCAATGACGGCGTAGCTGAAGTGTTTGCAAATAAAGATTATGCGAAGCAATACTACCAGAAGCTGAATGAAATCAACCAGAAGGGTCTGATTGATAAAGAGACCTTTGTACAGAACTATGACCAGTATATGGCAAAGCTGTCCAGCGGAACCGTTCTGGGGATGTTCGACCAGCACTGGAACTTCAACGCTGCTGAGGATTCTCTGACTACCCAAGGTAAAATTGAACGCACCTATGTCGGTCTTCCGCTCGTATACGACGAGTCGACCAAAGACTACTACCGCGATCTTGCCGTTCTTAACCTTAACAACGGCTTCGGTATCAGCATCAATGCCAAAAATGCCGTGCAGATCATCAAGCTGCTCGACACTCTGATTCAGGAAGACTGGCAGAAAACGTTCTCCTGGGGTGTGGAAGGCGAAGATTATATCGTGGAGAACGGCAGATTTATGAGAACCCAGGAACAGCGTGACAATGCAGCCGATGCCACCTGGCAGCTGGCCAACAAAGCCAAAGCGATGTTTGATTACCTGCCCAAAACCGAAGGAAGCTTCAGTGACGGCAACTCAACGGATGCTGCTGCACAGCCGGAAGAATACAAAGCGGGTCTGAAGCCTTTTGACAAGGAAGTGCTTGATGCCTATGGCTTTGACTCTTACGTGGACTTCTTCAGTGAACCACCTGCCAACCCGGTCTATTATCCTGCCTGGTCCATCGACTTAATTGAAGGATCGGATGCCAAAATAGCCAGTACCAAGCTGAATGAACTGCAGACCAAGTTCCTGCCTAAAGCCATCCTTGCCGACCCGGCAGATTTCGATTCCGTATGGACCGATTACACCGGACAGATCGAAAAGGCTAATGTGAAGGCATATGAAGACAAGATCAATGAGCAGATTAAGTGGAGAATTGAGAACTGGAGTAAATAACGGAACGCTGTTTCCGGGATCAGAAGGTGGAGGGCCGATCAGGGCCTTCCACTTGCTAAATTAATTTCATGGAGTAGGAGACAACGAATATGGATGAGACCCTAGAAATAGATACTGTCGTCCGGCATCCGAAGAAGAACCGAAAGAAGAAAAAACAGCCGATTACCTGGCGCTTGATCAAAAACCAGAATCAGCTTATTTGGATGTCTGTGCCTTTGATGCTCTACATTATTCTTTTTGCCTATGTTCCCGTTTGGGGCTGGACCATGGCCTTTCAGAATTACAAGCCGGCGAAGTCCTTCGGTGAACAGGAATGGGTGGGACTCAAGCAATTCAGGTTTCTGTTTACAGATGATAACTTTATTCGTGTACTGCGCAACACGCTGGCGATGGGGCTTATCAATCTGATTCTCGGTTTTGTTACAGCTATCGTGCTTGCGCTGCTGCTGAATGAAATCAAGAAGGTCTTCTGGAAAAGGACCGTGCAGACAATCTCTTATCTGCCCCACTTCCTGTCCTGGATTATAGTTACCGGCATTGTGGCCACCTCGCTCTCCATTAACGACGGGATTGTAAATATCGTTCTGATGAAGCTGCATCTGATTAAAGAGCCGATTCTATGGCTCAGTGAGGGAAAGTACTTCTGGGGAATCGTAGGGGCTTCGCATGTGTGGAAGGAAGTGGGCTGGAATACCATTATTTATCTGGCGGCCATTGCCTCCATTGACCCGGCCCTTTATGAAGCTGCCGAAATTGACGGTGCTAACCGTTACAAGAAGATGATGTTTGTAACCCTGCCTGGTATCAAAGCAACGATTGTAATTCTGATGATTATGTCCATAGGACATGTCCTGGAAGCAGGCTTTGAAGTGCAGTATCTGCTCGGCAACGGGCTGGTAGTGGACTGGGCGGAGACGATAGATATCTTCGTGCTTAAATACGGGCTTGCCCAAGGGAATTATTCACTCGCCACTGCGGGCGGGATTTTCAAAACAGTTGTCAGTGTAACCTTGCTGCTTATGGCTAATGGGATTTCCAAGCGGCTTGGGGAAGAGAGGTTGTTATAATGATGGATAACCGACAAATTAGCCCTGGGCCAAAAGCAGGCTATACGGTGAAAAGGAGTCTAGGCACCGGAAGGCTTGAGCCGATTCTGTTCACTTCCTTCAATACGCTCTTTATGGTCTGTCTGGTGGTTGTGACATTATATCCATTCATCAACACGATTGCTGTTTCGTTTAATGAAGGGAACGATACGATCCGCGGCGGTATTTACTTATGGCCGAGAGAATGGACTTTTCAGAATTACAGGGCGATTTTTGCCACGGGAACTATTTTTGACGCTTTCCTGGTTTCAGTAGCCCGTACGGTAATTTCTACGATACTTAATATTTTTCTGACCACCATGCTTGCATACACCTTAAGCCGCAGGGAATATGTATTCCGCCAGCCGATTACTGTTATCTTTGTGCTTACGATGTATTTCAGCGCCGGTCTGATCCCGAACTATTTCCTGATCAAGGATCTGCATCTGTTAAACAGCTTCTGGGTGTATATTTTCCCGTCCATGATCAGCGCATTCAATATGATCGTCATCCGTACCTATATCGGAACCATTCCGGAGAGCCTCCTGGAATCGGCGAAGATCGACGGCGCCGGGGATTTCAGAATATTCATGCGGGTGGTGTTTCCGCTCTGCAAGCCGGTGCTGGCTACCATCGCACTGTTTGTGGCTGTCGGCGCGTGGAACTCCTGGTTCGATGCCTTTATCTATACCTCATCCAGACAGAATCTCAGTACGCTGCAATATGAGCTGATGAAGCTGCTATCCTCAACGATGAATTCCAACGGCAACCCAACCGTACAGAATGGGGTGGGGATGGATCAGAATTCGGCAAGAGCGATGGTGACGCCGCTCTCTATACGGGCAGCAATCACAGTCGTGGCCTCTGTGCCTATCCTGCTGGTGTATCCGTTTATGCAGAAGTACTTTGTAGTGGGCTTGAATGTCGGCAGTGTGAAGGAATAGGCGGCCGGAACGGCGCTTGCTTTGCCTGATCCGACTAATGTGAATAAGGAGTGTTGTTAGCCGTGAGAGAAAGCCTGGACTTCAAGGAGCCTGCACTGAAGCTGGTGTTCGCTGATGATTTCAAGATCGGCGCAGCGGTCAATCCGCGGACGGCCAGTTCACAGGAAAAACTGCTGGCTTATCATTTCAACAGCATTACTGCCGAGAATGAGATGAAGTTTGAGAGTCTGCATCCGGCAGAGGAGATCTATCGTTTCGGGGCGGCGGATACGCTGGTTGCCTTTACCCGGAAGCATGGCATGGCGATGCGCGGGCATACCCTCGTATGGCATAATCAGACAACCGATTGGCTGTTTGAGGACAAAACGCACGGCATCGTAGACAAGAATACACTGCTGGCCCGGCTCAAAAGTCATATTGAGACCGTGGTCGGGCGTTACCGGGGAGATATCTACGCCTGGGATGTGGTCAATGAAGCTATTGCCGATGAGGGCAGTGAGCTGCTGCGCCCATCCAAATGGCTGGAGATCGCAGGACCGGACTTCATTGCCGAAGCGTTCCGGTACGCGCATGAAGCGGACCCGCAGGCGCTGCTCTTCTACAATGACTATAATGAATCTGACCCGCAGAAGCGGGACAAAATTTACACGCTCATGAAATCCCTGATTGACCGGGAGGTGCCGGTGCACGGCGTCGGCTTGCAGGCCCACTGGAATCTGTATGATCCGGGCCTGGATGAAATCAGGGAAGCGATTGAGAAATATGCTTCGCTCGGTCTTCAGCTGCAGCTTACGGAGCTTGATCTGTCGCTGTTCCGCTTCGATGACAGGCGAACGGATCTTAAGGCTCCTCCTGCGGAACTGCTTGAGCTGCAGGCGGAGCGGTATGAAGCCGTGTTCCGGCTGCTGAAGGAATACCGCGAGGTCATCTCCTCTGTCACCTTCTGGGGTGCAGCGGATGACTATACCTGGCTGGATGATTTCCCCGTCCGGGGACGGAAGAACTGGCCGTTTCTGTTCGATGAGAAGCATCAGCCCAAGCCTGCGTATAACCGGATTGTGCCGGGGAACCGCTGAGCGGAGGAGATTTTTCTTGTGAAATAGCAAAAAAGGATGGGGTCCTATTAGGGCCGCATCCTTTTTGGCGTATATACAAGAATAATCCCAAACGGCCCGGGGGCATCCTTATAATGGGTATCCCTTCCGGAGCGCTTATAAATCATTTTGAGAAAAATGATGACACAGCGGAAGAAATGCCTTATTATTTAAAGAGATTTTTAATGAAACAGATTTTAAATAATTATAGTACAATACAGCCGAAGGTGGAGCGCTGTAGTCCGGGCAGTCTATTGAGGAGGGCTTCATATTCTATCACTGAGTCAGGTTAGCAAAAGCTTCGCTCTGAAGAACGGCCCTTATACTGCTGTGGACAATGTATCGCTTGAAGTGAAGACGGGTGCTATTCACGGCATTATCGGGGCAAGCGGTGCCGGCAAATCTACACTCCTGCGGCTGATCAATCTGCTGGAGCGGCCCGATAGGGGAACGGTTACTGTAGACGGCAAGCTGCTTACAGAGCTGCCGGACAAGGAGCTGCGGCAGCAGCGGCAAAGAATCGGCATGATCTTTCAGCAGTTCAATCTTGTCGGCAATGCCACCGTCAGCCGCAATGTGGCGATTCCGCTGGAGCTTGCCGGAGTGCCGCGTGCCGGTCGGATGAAGCGGGCGCTGGAATGTCTGCAGTTTGTCGGGCTTGCGGACAAAGCTAATTACTATCCGGCGCAGCTCAGCGGGGGCCAGCGCCAGCGGGTAGCGATTGCCCGGGCGCTGGCGAACAATCCGAAGCTGCTGCTGTGCGATGAGCCGACCTCCGCGCTTGATCCGGGCACCACGGCGGATATCCTGGGTGTGCTCCGCCACATCAATGATTCGCTTGGTGTTACTGTCGTTATAGTTACCCATGAGCTGGATGTTGTCCGGAGCATCTGCTCAGAGGTATCTGTAATGGAGCGCGGGCGGATGGTTGATTTCTTTTCCCGGGATGAGGCCGGCTTTCTTCCGCCGGGGAGCCATTCGGGCTCCTACCGGGAGAGAATTACGGGAAGAACGGGGGAACCCTATGTTTGAGAGCATGCTGAAGTATCAGGATCAGATGTGGCAGTCGATCGGAGAGACCTTTGTGATGGTCGGAATCTCCGTGGGGGCTGCGCTGCTGCTGGGGCTTCCGCTGGGGACACTGCTGTATTTTTGCCGCAAAGGCCAATTGTATGAGAACAGAAGCCTGTCTCTCATACTGAACAGCATTGTAAATGTGGTGCGTTCGTTTCCGTTCCTGCTGCTGGTAGTAGCTCTGATTCCGTTTACCCGCCTGGTGGTGGGAACGGCAATTGGCACGCTGGCGGCAACGGTGCCGCTGTCTATTGTCGCTATTGCCTATTATTCACGGCTGGTGGAGCAATCTCTGCTGGAGGTTCCCAGAGGAACGATAGAAGCGGCGTTATCCATGGGGGCATCCAGGCTGGGAGTGATCTTTAAGTTTCTGTATGTGGAGGCCCGTTCCGGACTGGTGCTGGGATTGACAGCTTCTACGATCAGCTTCATTTCTTTTTCAACAGTAATGGGTGTGGTCGGCGGCGGCGGGGTTGGCGATTTCGCGATCCGCTACGGATATCAGCGCTTCGAGACAGAAGTGATGATCTACGCCATTCTCGTCATGATTGTGCTGGTGCAATTGATTCAGTTCACAGGAAGTACGCTGGCAAGACTGCTGGATAAACGCTGAGATACTATATAACAATGGGGGCTGGAGATAATAATGAAGAAGACGATGACTGCAGGATACGGAACGGTTAAGAGAACCGGAACAAGAATGAAAGCTGCCTTCGGATTAACACTGCTCGTATTGGTACTCGCTCTTGCGGGCTGCGGAAACAACAAGGAAGCAGAAGAGACACCGGCTGCCGCCAGCACTGAACCTGTGAAGATCAAGGTAGCCTCGCTGATTCCGCCGATGACGGATATCCTTGATATTGTGAAGCCGATTCTGAAAGAAGAAGGCGTGGATATGGAGGTTGTAGTGCTGTCCGATAACGTGCAGCCTAACGAAGCGCTGGCGAACAAAGAGGTGGACGCCAACTTCTTCCAGCATGTGCCTTACATGGAACAGTTCAATGCCAGCAAAGATGCGAAGCTCGTTGCGGTTCAACCGGTATATGATGCCATTTACGGCGGTTATTCCAAGCGCTACAAGAGCATTGATGAACTGCCTGAGGGCGCGACCCTGGTGATGGCGAACGATCCTTCCAATATCGGACGCTCCCTGCAAATGTTCGCGGATGCAGGACTGATTACGCTGAAGGAAGGGGTAGGCATCCAGGCGACCCAGGCGGACATTACCGCCAATACCAGGAACTTTAAGTTCGAGGAGGTCGATCTGCTGATGCTGGCCCGGATGCTGGATGATGCGGACCTGGTGGCGATGACTCCGGCGTATGCCAGCCCGCTCGGCCTGACCCCCAAGAAGGATGCGCTGATCACCGAAGGTGAGGATTCCGCATTTACGATCACGCTCGTTGCCCGTGAGGATAACAAGGATTCCGAGGCGATCCAGAAGCTGGCCAAGGCGATCAGCGGCCCGGAAGTGAAGAAGTTCCTTGAGGATAATTACGCGGATATTGCGCTGCCTGCTTTTTGATTGAAAATAAACTGCATCCGCAAACGGATGTATAGTTTTGCAGCCTTTACGCACAGCAGCCTTCTCCTTATTGACGGAGAAGGCTGTTTTTATTGCAGCTTTTATAAGGAAGCTTGTTTATTTAATATGGACTTTTTCAGAAGATTGCCCAAGTACATTAACGGTGTTAACAACCTCGTATTGAGCCGCTTCAATCCAGGTTCCCGTAGTGAAATCGCGTCCCCGTACAAGCACCTTGTCAGCGTAGACCTCCACATAGAAGCCCTGGCTGCCCGTCTTGTGCTCATCCGCATTCGTCCAGAGGTAGGCCACAGAAGCGGCATTGAACATAGTGGCTGTCTCCCCGTTGCCGGGGTACATCGTATTGCCGGCCTCAAGCTCCCAGTGGGTATGCCCGGTGAAGAGCAGAGTCTGCGGATACTTCGCCAGGATGGAGCGCAGCTCCTTATCCTGTGTAACGCCATACCACTCCTGTGACTCCAATGAACCGGCCACCGTATCCTTCAGCGGCTGATGCAGGAAGAGAAAGACCGGCTGATCCGGCGGCGCGGCTGCACCGAGCTCCAGCTCCATCTGCCCGTCAGGCTGCTGATTGTCCGGTGCCCGTTCTCCGAGTTTACGGTCCAGCCACTTAAGCTGTTCGTCCGACAGATTGCAGAACGTGGGCAGACCCTCCTCAGTTCCAAGGAAGATGAAATGATACCCGCCGGTCCAATGGTCATGATAGGGACCAGGCATACCCATACGGGAAGTGTACATCGCCAGGCGGGATTCCCAGTGGCCGAGGCCCACATCATGATTGCCCAAGGTGAAGCGGATCTCAGGCAGCGATGCCTGATGCAGCTGAAGAATACGGTGGACCTCCGCATATTCCTCTGCGAAGCCATGATCCGTGATATCCCCGATATGCATAATTCCGCTGCTGCCCTGCGCATGGGCGGCCAAATCCTGCAGTGCCCGTTCGAAATTCAGATTGTATTCATGTGCCGGATCGGCCGTGACATGGGTGTCGGTAATAATCTGGAAGGTTAACAGCGGAGGTTGTCCGCCATGTCCGCTTGTGTTCATTCGCAGGGTGAGCCTCCTTTGATGATGTATGAATAATCTGCTAATGCCCTTTGGCACTAATGTTCAATCCCACTATTCCGGCTACGATTACAGTCACCCACAAGAGTGAGGACAAGGTCAGCCGTTCTTCAAAAAAAAGCGCGCCCGCTACGGAGATCAGGATGATGCCTGCCCCCGACCATACTGCATAAGCAACTCCAACTTTGATGGAGGTAAGGGCAACATTGAGCGAGGTGAAGCTGATCCCGTAGAACAGGAACATCAGCACTGAGGGCCAGGGCCGGGTGAAGCCGTGGGATAGTTTCATGGAGAGGGTGCCGGAGAGCTCGAACACAATCGCCATTGCGAGAAACACCCAGGCTAAGGCCCCCTCGGCCCTCATCGTGCTATCCTTCCTATACCAAGCTCCGCATAAGACTGCACCAGACAATCTGCATCCGGTAAAAGACTGCGTACAGGCCGTGTATCTGCCGCACGGCTACTGCCAGCAGCCCGTTCTGTTGCCGCTGCATTCACGCCGGCCGGGCTGCTGGATGCACCTGCTCTGGCCGTAGCTGCAGCAGCTGCCGCCTCGGCTGCCGCATTGCTTGCAATCCCGATGGCCACCGCCACCCCGGCAGCCTTGGCCATCCGCATATCGCCGTTCGTGTCGCCGATCACGGCAGCTTCGGCCGGCTGTATCCCCAGACGTTCGCAGGCCAGCAGCGCCATGTCGGGGAAGGGCTTGCCGCGCTCCACCTGATCCGTGCCGATCACAGCGCTGAAATACCCGCGGATGCCGAGCCAGCGGAGGTGATTCTCCGCCGCTGCGGTTTCATCGGCAGTGACTACGGCCAGCGGAATTCCTTCGGCTGCGCATTCTTCAAGGAAATGTAGCAGGCCGGGGAGCGGGAGCACTGGCTTGCTCTGCTCCATTAACGCATCCGCCTCCTGGCGGCAGCGGTCAGTCAGCTCCATCGACTCTGCCCAGGATAAGCCAAGCAGATAGCCTTGCCAGGACAGAATGGCATAGAGATCGTTCATGGTTCCCATGGCCAGGGGGCCGTTACGGTCATAATCAATAATTCTGCCCTCTGCATCGTGAACGGTCCCGAGCAGCGAGGCCAGGTGCTGCGCCGGAAATTCAAGGCCATGCTCCTCCAGCTGCCGGGAGAACCGGGCGAGGAAACACTCGCCCCAGCTGCCCCAGAGGGAGACGAACTCCAGGAGGGTGCCATCCTTGTCGAACAGAATGGCGGATATGGAATGCTCCCCGTACGGGGTAATGAGCGTAGGCATGCTGCCGTCCTCCTGTATCTGATAGATCATTGCCTGAAGTTTTTGGAGCATGAATTTCTGGTTATTTCAGTTTATCCAATGCCGCCTGTGCGGTTTGCTGCGCTTCCTTAAGGGCTTCAGCCGCCGGAATATTCTCAATCTGAACCTTGTCCGCAGCGATCGTCAGGGCATCGTTGATTTTGCCTCCGGTAGGGTCCTGGAAGGGAGCAGAAGCGTGGGATGCCTGCTGTAACGGAATTTTGATCTGCGGATTAGTCTCACTGAAAGTGACGAATGCCGGATCTTCGAGTGCAGACTGGCGGACGGAAATATATCCGGTGTTAATGGACCAGAAGGCGGTATTCTCGGAATTCGTGAAGTAGGCCAGCCATTTCATGGCAGCCTGCTGCTCGGCATCTCCGGCCTTGGCAGGAATACCGGCCATAATTGCCTGAGCCACAGGTTTGCCTTCGCCGACTCCGGCCCAGCCCGGCTGCTCCATCGCGGAGACGATGCTGAAGTCGAGATCGCCCTGGTCGCCGCTGGAGCCGGTATATCCGGCCGCCTGGCCTTTCATTACATCGTCAATCGTCTTGTACCAGTACTCCCAGCCTTGTCCGCCGGAGTGAATACGCATGGTCTTGTCTTCATGAATCGACTGGCGGAAGAAGTCCCAGGTCTCGATCCATTCAGGAGAGTCGATCGTAACTGTTTTGCCATCCTCACTGAGAATGTTGCCGCCTTTACTGAGTACAGCGTCAATCATATTGCCGGAGCCCCACATCGGCTCCCAGCCGTAGAAGCTGGTTTTGCCGCCTTCTGTGACTGTCATTTTCTTGGCAGCTGCAGCGAGGTCTTCCCAGGTCTTAATCTGGCTGGGATCAATGCCGGCTTTCTCAAAAGCATCCTTACGGTAGTACATCACCTGCGTCGTTCCATACATCGGGAGGAAGTACTGCTTGCCGTCAACCTGGCCCTGGCTCAGGAAGGTCTGGACGAAATCGGCCTGATTGAAATCCGGCTGCCCGGCAATCAGCTCATCTATCGCAGCGAAGTAGCCTTTGCGGGCCCAGTCTATATTGGAAGAGAGCACGGCTGCCGGAACCTGCCCGGTAGCGATCGCTGCCTGAAGCTTCTGTTCGGTTTCTGTATAATCTGCCTGCACAATGCCCTTGACGATGACCTCCTGCTGGGAGGCATTGAATTTCTGAATGAGCGATTCCATATTTTCACCGAGCTTGCCGCCGAGTCCATACCAGAATTCAATAGTTACCGGTGCGCCTCCAGCCGGAGCAGCATTAGCGGCAGGCACTGTGGCGGCACCGTCCGCTGCCGTAACATTACCCGAAGCAGAATTCCCGCCACAGGCAGTGAGTACGGAAAGTCCGGCAATCATGGATACTGCAGACAACCTTTTGAATACGTTCATCATCATTCTCCTCTTTGTTTGGAAGTGTTAGATTTCAGCCTTTACTGGAGCCTGCGGTCATGTTGACACTTTGCATAATCGTTTTCTGCGCCAGCAGGAAGACAAGCAGCAGCGGGGCAATCGTGAAGGCGCTGGCGGCCATAATGAGCGGCCATTTCAGTCCGTACGCACCTCCTTCCACGAAGAAGCTGCGCAGACCGGCTGATACCAGCTGCAGGCTCGGGTCCTTGGTAATCAGCATCGGCCAGAAATAATTGTTGTACTGATCAATGAAGGTAATCAGCGCCAGTACGGCGAAGGATGACCGCGTAACCGGGACCAGCACCGTCCAGAGAATCCGCATATGCGAAGCGCCATCCACTTCACCCGCCTCCACCAGCTCATGCGACACCTGCAGGAAGGCTTGTCTGATCAGGAAGATGGAGAAGATACTTACACAATTAGAGAGAATCAGGCCGGCATAGGAGTTCAGCAGATGCAGCTCGGACAATACCAGATATCCGGGCAGATAGACGGCTGTAGCCGGAACCATGTAACCGAACAGAATAACTCCGGCAAAAACACCCTTCAGGCGGAACTTCATATGCGTCAGCGCATACGCCATCATCCCGGAATTGATCGTCTGCAGGATGACGATGGAGACAGCAACGAAGATGCTGTTGCCCATATATCGGGCGAAGGGGGCCTCGTTCCAGGCTGCGGCGAAATTCCCCCAGAGCGGTACCTCAGGCCAGAGCGTGGGCGGGGAGCGCCAGATTTCATCATTGGTTTTGAGTGCGCTGGTAACCATCCAGTAGAACGGAAAGGCCATCAGCAGAGCAAGCGCGGCGAAAAAAATCTGGCGGGCCGGTCCGCTGAGCCGTGTGAGCATACGCAAGCGGTGAGACCTCCTTGTACGAAAGATAAGAACAGATAACTGCTATTGGTAATGGGTGGTCCGCTTGCTGATGCTGAAAGAGAACACCGACAGCAGCATGCATAGGAAGACCAGGACGACAGCTACAGTGGAAGCCTCTCCGATCTGGAACGATTCGAAGGCGGACTGATAATACAGATACAGCAAGGTGCGGGTAGAGCCGGACGGGCCGCCCTGCGTCAGCACATTAATCTGATCGTAGGCCTGAAGCGCCGAGATGAGCTGTACCACGAACAGAAACAGTGTGGTCGGCGAGATCAGCGGCAGCGTGATGCGGAGGAACTTCTGCACCGGACTTGCCCCGTCAAGCTCCCCGGCTTCCAGCAGGTCTGAAGGCACATTCCGCAGCGCCACCAGATAGAAGATCATCGCCCAGCCTACTGATTTCCAGATCGTTACGAGCAGCACGCCAATCAGCGCCCACTTGGGGTCTTGCAGCCACCCGATTGGCTCAAGGCCGAAGAAGCCGAGCACTGTATTGGCGAGGCCGACATCAGGCTCATATATCCAGGACCAGACGATGGATACGGCAACGGTTGGTGTGACCCAAGGCGAGAACAGCAGCACCTGATACAGGGCAGAGCCCTTTAAGTTGAACGTGGGGCCCCCGCGAAGTACCTGAGTAAACCTCGAAGCTAAAGCTCCACTTCGTGGGGTTGTTTTATGGTTCATCAGGAGGGCAAGGCCCAGTCCCAGCAGGATGATCGGCAGCACACTGCCCGCACAGAAGAGCACGGTTACTCTTAAGGCCTGGTAAAAAGCCGGATTGCTGAGCAGGTCGGTATAATTCTGCAGGCCGACAAAGGTCTTCTCCGGGCTCATGAAATCCCATTCCGTGAAGCTGAGATACAGTACATACAGCAGCGGTGCCAGCCAGAACAGGGCGAACGGGATCATTGCCGGCAGCGTGAACAGCACGGGCTTAAGGCCGCTAATAAGTTTTGAACGTGTCATTTTCGTCCCAATACCCCATTCCATCTACATTGTTTGGTGCGGTATAATGCAGAGGACAGTTCCTCTGTTCAAAAAAAATTGTACACTCATGGACGAGGCTTGTGGTCAAGCGGGAGTAAACATACTTCGGAATTTGTGTAAAATTTGTAGTAAGTCTGCCGCAAAGCTTCAGTTTTGTGTAATGTAGAGAGAACAATTCTATGCGAAAATGAGGTGCTACCCTGATGAAACAGGCCGCATTTGGCGAGGACAACCCGCATCGTTCGCCACGGGAGCAGCTCCTTGGTCCGATGATTGATGCGATAGCGCAGACGATGGATTTGTATGGAGCGAATTATTCCTTCGGGCAGCTGTACGGAATTATGTTCTTTGAGGACAAGCCGATGACGCTGGAGGAAATGAAGCAGGTCATGAATATGAGCAAAAGCAATATGAGCTACGGTGTCCGCTCCCTGATCGCCTCCCGGATGGTTACGAAGCTGGAGGAGAAGCGTGAGCGGAAGGAGCTATATGCGGCGGAGACGGATTTCTTCCAGGCCTTCCGGAACTTCTTCACGCTGAAGCTTCAGCGGGAGATCGATGTGATGCAGGAGGCGATGGGGACGGCGGTGCCTGAACTGCAGGCCCTTATCGATGCGGAGGACACTCCGGAGGAGGAACGGCAGGCCTGCCTCAAGGATCTGGACAAGCTAAAGCATGCCGCTGAATATTATGTCTGGCTGCAGCAGTTCGTGTCGGGGCTTGCGGAAGGAACGGTGTTCGGCGGCGGCTTGCCGGGCAGGGAATAGCTGCTGAGCTCGGGGAATGCGTAGCCGCCGACGCTGGACAGAAGTAGCTGCTGAGTTCGGGGGACGCGTAAGCCGCTGACGCTGGACAGAAGTAGCTGCTGATCGCTGTCGCTGCGGACGGAGCAATGAAAGTCTGCGTCTCCAGTTCCTCTGTGACACGGGAACACAACTGTGGTGGAGACCGATATCCTGCGGGAACCGGACTGACAATCCCCTATTTGGCGAAAATACCCTGTTATTTAGCCTGCGCGGACTCAGATTCCGCTAAATGTCTCAAAGACCCTTGTTTTGGTGTGCCCGGAAGTAAATAGAGGATTCTGAGTCCGTTTGCCCGGACAAAGCAGTCCTTTTCGTAAAATAAGGTCCTCTCAGTCCGGTTGAGTTATGGTTTGGGGTCGAAAACTGGGTTCGATTAAGCCGAATTCAGTACAACCCAGCCTTTTCAAACTCGTTTGTTTTACTCATGCAGCCAGCTGGTTATTGTACGCTCTCTCCGTTCTGCCCCAGTCTGGAGTTTTGCAGCAAATATCAAATATCCCCCAGCATCATCCCGCTCAAGCAGTGGCCCAAACCAGCTTCTCCAGCTGGCGGCTCAAGACTTGGGTTTTTTCGTATCAAACGCACCTACGATTCGTTATTCTCAGGATAGATTTGAGCCGGTATTATAACGATTAACGAGATTATTTCCCGTTTATCTTACGAAACGTTTGATTTTACTGATGAACACTAACGATTAGTCGTTATTCATATAAATCATGCTATAATTTTGCCCAGGAGGCGGTCTTGTGGATGAACTCGATATTAGAATTCTAAAGCTGCTGGAAGAGAACGGAAGACTGTCCCATGAAGAGATCGGCAAGCTGCTGCATATCTCGCGGCCATCTGTGCATCAGAGAGTCGGCAAGCTGGAGAAAAGCGGAGTAATCAAGGGCTATAGGGGAATTGTGGACTGGAGCAAGCTGGACCAGAAGATTAAGGTCATGATCTCCGTGAAGGTGGTCAGCCAGGGCTTTAAGGAGGCGGCAGAACAGATTATCCGCATCCAAATCCCGGGCGTGAGCATCATCGAATGCCAGCGGCTGGCGGGAGAGTGGTGCATGCTGCTTAAGGTGAGGGTGACCTCGCCGGAGGAGCTTACACTTCTGCTTGACGAGATTCTCCGTATTCCTGACATTAAGGAAACCTCGACTACTTTTATTTTATCTACTATATATGAGGACGGATTGAAGGGGGTGTAGCGGTATGCCGCAGAAGAAGAAAGTGAATCCGGTGTACGTGGTTGGTATTGCGCTATTGTGCGTTTATTTGTTTTGGGGAGGCACCTATGTCGGCATGAAGATTGCGATTGAGACGATGCCGCCTTTTCTGATGGCTGGAGTACGGTTTTTTGCAGCCGGTGCTGTGCTCTATATGATTGCCAGATTAAGCGGAGCGAAGCGTCCGGCCGGGCGCGAGTGGCGGTCTTCGGCGATTGTCGGCGCCTTGCTGCTGCTTGGAGGCAACGGCGTGGTGGCCTGGTCAGAGCAAAGAGTATCTTCATCCATCGCTTCCCTGATCGTTGCGGCCGTTCCCGTCTGGATGATGCTGATGGGCTGGTTTGGCCGCGGCGGCAAACGTCCGAATACCGGTGTCATCGCCGGGATTGTACTGGGGCTGCTGGGCATTGCAGTGCTGGTCTTCCAGCCGGGGAAGGGAGATACGGGCACCGCCACCGATTTGATCGGTATTATTACCTTATTAATAGCTTCCATAAGCTGGGCAGTCGGATCGATGTATTCACGCAGTGCTGCAATGCCGGATTCCCCGCTGATGTCAACGGCAGCACAGATGCTGACGGGAGGAGCGCTGTTGATGATTTTCTCCTATTTCACCGGCGACTGGTCCAAGCTCGATATTTCCGGCATTTCAATGCGCTCATATTTGGCACTCGGTTATCTGGTCGTCTTCGGCTCCATCGTCGGCTACACGGCCTACATCTGGCTGCTCAAGAATGCTGACGCGTCTCTCGTCTCAACCTATGCCTTCGTTAATCCGGTGGTGGCGGTACTGCTTGGCTGGCTGCTGGTCGGTGAACAGCTTACCTTGAATACACTGATTGCAGCCGTGATCATTATTGCAGCGGTCGTTCTGGTGACTATTTTCCGCGGCAAGCCGCAGCAGGCGGCAACTCAAGCAGCGCTTGATATACAAAAACAGCAGCGGTCGGTACACTGAGAGCATCTTAGCCGAAGGGGTGGAAGCATGTTTGACATGTTGAAGGTGGGCAGGAATATCGTTAGATTGAGAGGAGCCGCCGGGCTTACGCAAATGGGGCTCGCAGATAAGCTGGGAATCAGCTATCAGGCGGTCAGCAACTGGGAGAGAGGCGCAAGTATGCCGGATATCTCCAAGCTTCCGGAGCTGGCGGAAATCTTTGGCGTAGGGATCGGCGAGATCCTCGGAGAAGAACAAGGGCGAAGCTCCCGGATTATCGAAAGTGTACTGGATCAGACCACGGGGGATTATTTCCAGCGGGGGGAAGGCACGGCACAAGAGCTTTCGGACCTTGCGCCGCTGCTGCAAAATGAACAGATCGGCGAAGCGTTTGAGCATGTGAAGGTGGGTGCGGCAGTAGACGATCTGTTGGCACTGGCGCCATTCTTAAGCGAAGAGACGCTGGATAAATGCGCCGTGGAGGTGTTTGAGCGGGAGGGGATTCAGCCTCTGCTGAAGCTGGCCCCGTTTATGAGTGAGGAGGGGCTGGACGAGCTTGCCAAACAAGCTTATGCCTCAGGAGGAAAACATGCACTTGTGGCGCTTGCCCCGTTTGTAAGTGAGGAGGGGCTGGAGGAATGCGCCAAGCTCGCTTTTGCCAAAGAAGGTCCGGGAGCGCTCCCCCCGCTGGCTCCGTTCCTCGAAGAAGAGCTACTGGATGAGCTGGCAGAGGCAGTCTTTGAGCGGGAAGGCTCGGGAGCGCTGCTCCCCTTGGCTCCGTTCCTCAGTGAAGAGGCTCTGAATGGACTAGCTGAGCGTATCTTCAATAAAGAAGGTGCGGCAGCACTCCTGCCGCTGGCTCCATTCCTCAGTGAGGATATTCTGGGCGATTGGGTGTCGCGGACCTTCGCCAAATAACTGCTGAAACAGCCGGTACTCTTTAGAGTATCCGGCTATTTAGCATGCCTTTATTCCATTTCACGCAGCCTTTCGACGATCGGGCTGCGGGCGAGCGGTCTGTAGGCACTTATTGTGATGAGATAAGACAAAACAGCCAGTACCGGAATGACCAGAATGAACGGCAGCCACATCATGCGGAATTCCATATAGGCCATACCCGCGGCAATATTCCTGGCGATCCAGTAAGTCAGCAGCACGCCTATAGTAGAGGTAAGCAGAGCGGTGAGCAGTACAGTATACAATCCTTCGTAAACAAGCATCCGTTTGAGCTGCTTCTTAGTCATCCCGATGCTCTCCAGAACGGCAAATTCATGCCTGCGGGCGATCACCCCGGTAAGGACAGAATTAATGTAATTGAGCAGACCTATGAGGGCGATTACGAGACTCAGGCCATAGCCGATAATCTCAAAAATACGGATATTATCGCTTAACTCCTCTCTGTAATCTTCTCTGGATTTCAGCTGCAGAGCATCCAGCGGGCGGATGCCCTCTCTGAGCAATTGCCCCGTTTCATCAAGCTTGGCGGGATCTGCATGCAGGGTAAGCGAGAGGATGTCTGCTGGAGTCCCGCTCTCCAAAGTGGCTTGGCGGAGCTTGGCTGCAGGCAGGAAGGCATTGTAGCCGTTGCCGAAATATGTTTGGGTGGTTGCCGCAAAGAAAGCGTCATATTTCAGCACGGCCATCACTTCGTAGCTCTGCTTCAATCCGGGGTAGCTGATCCTATCTCCGGGATGATAGTAGCTTGCATAGGCGCCTGGCTCTGTAAGAGTCTGGGTCACCAGTATGAAGTCCCCGGAATCAAATTGCTCCCGGTTGAATTCCCCTTCGAGCACATCCTGTTCTGCGAGATCGTACCAGCCTGAATCCAGTCCGAAGAGCTGAGCGTGGACACGGGCAGGGATGCCCTGTGGATTGGCTGACGACTTCAGTGAAGCGCGGATGATATCATCCGGAGGAACGGTGAGCAGGCTATAATAGACTTTATCGATACTGTTCACCCCGTCTATATGACTCAGCTGCCTGCACAGTTCCTCGGACAGCTCTGTTTCATTGACTGAGCGTTCCCCCTCCTGCTGGATAATGCCCTTGTTGTGTATCATATAATCCCCATGAATGTAGGCGCTGAGGTACTTATTGACGTCCATGGAGGAGATTACGGTGAATATCGTATTAAACAGCAGAATGCTTAAGAAAAGCGAAGATAACATCAGGCTCAGCTTCTTTTGACTCCGGAACAGATTGGAGAACGCCATACGGTGTAGCTTGGCCCCGTGGTTTGAGGACCTGAGAGTTTTCACTCCGCCATTCTGAACGCCTGAGAATTTAACAGCTTCCACGGGAGCGATGTCCGCTGCCAGCCGTCCCGGCTTATGCGCTGCGATCCACACGGTCAGGAAGGAGAAGAGGGCTGCGCCTGCAAATATCCATGGACTGGACGAAAGCGAACTTCCTTTAAACTCTCCGGATAGCGAAGTGGTCAGAGGTGTAACCCATCTGCCGATTAGATAGCCGAAGCCAAGGCCGAACGGCAGGGCAATGAGGTATAGCAGCCTGGCTTGAATAGCGATGATTCTCCGCAGTTGTCTCGGGGTGGTGCCAATCATTTTCAGCAGGCCGTAGAACTTCACATCACGGACCACCGAAATATAAAAAATATTATAAATAAGCAGGTAGCCGCTAAGCATAATGATGAAGATAACTGCGGCGTATGGAATGATATTCACTGCATTTTCCGCCAAAGATACACTGGAATAAGCCCAATTGATTCCGATAGGAGCCGTAATTCCCGTGTCTGCCAGGACCTTGTTAAGCTTGCTCTCAATATGAAAGGAATTGCTGAACATGACACTCAGATTTGAGGTATTAACGTAGGAGCCGCTGTCTCTTGATTGTACGGGATCGATGTCTGAGAGGTTTTTATCGGTAAAAGCTTTCGAGACAAAGGCCAGTCCCGCCATCGCAAGCTCCTTGTCCGCTTCATAATAGCCTGACAAAGTGAACTTCTGGCTGATCATCCGCTCACCAATATCTATCTGCAGCGTGATCTCCTTGCCGAGCTCGGGCTGCACCCCCAGCTTGTCCAGAATCCAGGTGTTCAGGGCAACCTCATTCTCTCCAGTAGGCAATCCTCCTTCTGTGAACACGATAAAGCTGTGATCCGCGTAGACCTGATCAATCTGCAGCACCTCAACGGGATCATGCTTAAATTCTTTATTCCCCAATCTGCCGGAACTGAGCGAGTAGTCATATAGTTTAATTGAAGGATGCTTCCGCAGCGTAGCTGCTTCTTCCGGAGTAAGGTATTTAAAGCCTCCGTGGAAGTCACTTCCGGCTGTTTTCATTTGTGCATATTGCATAGACTGGTTGATACTCAGAGCCATAGTGAAAATGGAAGTAATAAGCAGTGTAGTCAGCACAATAGCGCAGATGGCCGCCAAATTTCGCAACCGGTTGGCCCGCAGGCTGGCCATCGCCAGGTTGAACACGGTCTTCCGGTTGTTTGTAGCGATCATAACCGGCCCTCCCCGGGTGACTGCGTTAATCTTGAGGCGATCCTGCCGTCCTCAATGCGGATGATCCGGTCCGCCATCTGGGCGATGGCTTCGTTATGCGTAATCATAACAATAGTCTGGTCGAATTTGACACTGAGCTGTTTCAGCAGGATAAGCACCTCCTGGCTGGTCTTGCTGTCCAGGTTGCCGGTGGGTTCATCAGCAAGGATAATGGAAGGTTTGGTCGCAAGCGCTCTTGCGATGGCCACGCGCTGCTGCTGGCCGCCGGAGAGTGCAGCAGGCAGATTGCGGGTCTTCTCCTGCAGTCCCAGACTCGTGATAATCAGGTTCAGATACTCCTGGTCGATCTGGCCTCCGTCAAGCTCAATGGGCAGGACGATATTTGCCAGCACATTCAGGATCGGTACCAGATTATAGCTCTGGAAGACGAATCCGACAGAGCGGCGCCTGAAAATGGTTAACTTCTCATCACTCATCTGAAAAATATCATGCCCGTTGACATACACCTTGCCTTCTGTGGCACGGTCCAGACCTCCGAGCATATGCAGCAGTGTACTTTTTCCGCTGCCGCTCGTGCCGACGATTGCCACGAACTCCCCTTTCTCGACATTCATAGATACGTTATCCAGAGCCTTGACCGTCTGCGCTCCTTTTCCATAATATTTCTTGAGATTCTCTATTCGCAGAATAGGCATGTTATATTCCCCCTGTGCGTATGTTCTTATTCACATCTTCAAGGTATCAGACAAATCTAACAGGAGAGTGTCTGAAATCTGACGGAATGGACATATTCAGCATAGCGGCAGGAAGATCGAGAACACAGTGCCTTGCCCGGGCACAGATGCAGCCTTCATATGTCCGCCTTGTGCAGTGATAATCTCCCGCGCCAGGAATAGTCCTATTCCCACGCCATCTATATCGCGCACATTATTTCCCCGGTAGAACCGCTTGAAGATTTGGGGCAGCTCTTCCTGGGAGATTCCCCGGCCGGTATCTGCGATATCCAGGCGTACAAACATCTCATTCGCTTCAGCGGTGATATGGATGCTGCCTCCCGCTCCTGTATATTTCACGGCGTTCTCCAGCAGATTGAATAACACCTCGGTTGTCCACTTGGAGTCATGGTGCGCGGTGATGTGGGCTTCACAGCTTATACTGATAGTGATACAGCTGCTCTCTGCCTGGATGAAAATCTGCGAAACTGCTTCAGAAACGGCGCGGATCACAGGAGAAGACACCATGTGCAAAGAAATCATGCCCGTCTCAAGTCTGGACAGCTTGACCAGGGATTGGATCAGCCAGTCGAGCTTTTCCGACTGCTTTTTAACTTGGAGAACAAGCGGGAGCGCATGCTCATCATGCACCAGATTTTCCTCAAGCAGCTGGCTGTAAATCATAATATTGGATAACGGTGTTTTGGTCTGATGGGAGATATCGGAGATCAGTTCTTTAATTTTATTCTTTTCCGTCTCCAGATTCTGTCCGTTCACTCTGGCAATCTCTATGTACCGCATTAATTTATGTTCTATGGAGGAGAGAAGGGTTTCTTCATAATTATAGTTGGGCTCACGCCCGAGAGTAGCGTTGTCTACCAGTATCTCTACCTGTCCCATAAAAGAAGTGAGCTGTTGCCTGAGCGACCAGGACCAGGCCCCTCCAAGGATCAGCATGCAGAGTATAAACAGAAGGGAGAGTCCGAGGATGAATGAGCCAGTGGTATCCAGTAATATAATACAAGTCACATAAGCCAGCACCAGAATGATAAAAGCCGCAGCAAACCCCAGATTTACCAGCCGGGTATGCGGCAGTCGTTCTTGTCCCTTCATAGAATCGGCCCTTCTGTCCATGTATACCCTAAACCATAAACGGTCTTAATATATTGGGGCGAGGAGGGTTCAGCTTCGATTTTGGCCCGCAATCTTTTGATCGCTACCGTCAATGCGTTCTCATCCACGAAGACAGCCTCCTGGCTCCACGTTTTGTCGATCAGCTGCTCTCGGGTCAGAATGTTGCCTCTGTTCACTACCAGTATGCGCAGCAGTTTCTGTTCGGACTTGCTCAGCAGCAGGGGGCGGCTATTCTTGAAATATTCCATTTTGCCAAAATCAAATTCCAGCGGTCCGATAACGATCCTGTCACTGGCAGGTGCATCGCTCCTTCTCAGGACGGCCATTACCCGGGCCCGCAGAATCATCAGACTGAATGGCTTCGTAATATAGTCATCAGCTCCCAGCGCAAAGCCGGTAACAATATCCGGCTCCATGTCGTTGGCTGTCAGAAATATAATCGGCACTTGTGAGGTTCGGCGGATTCTCTCGCAGTAATCGAGTCCGCTTCCGTCCGGAAGATTCACATCCAGCAGAATGAGATCTATCTGGGTTGAGGATATAATCTGATCAGCCATCGCCACAGAATAGGCCTGCTCTATAATTAAGTCATTTTGAGCCAAGGACAGGGCGATTCCCTTGTTCAGGCTTCGGTCATCTTCAACGATCAGCAGTGTCTTCATGGGCGTAACTCCTTTGTGTGGATGAAGCGTTATCTCAATATTATGGCCATGACTGGGAGATCCTGCAAGAGAATATGATGCCGTATAATTTGGAAGGGACAGTAAAAAAAGCTGATCCCCAGCAGAATATCTGCTAAGAATCAGCTTTTAATTAATAAAATGAATTATCAGGGAGGTGTTGGTACAGTTGCCGGCATCGAAATATTGAGACCGCCGCTCATGTATCCTTGAACAGTATTGTTAAGGCTGAGACCTGCCGCGGATGCTGAATATACCATAAGCAGGCGCGTTTGTGCTGTAACAGGAATAGATAGGCCTGTAATTATACCGGAAGAGACGGATCCTACGGATATTATTCCTGTAAGCGAGGGAGACAATGTCATTGCAGTTCCAGGTACAGGCACGAATGTATTGTTGGGCGTTGTACTCGCGTACAGTTGGGCTGTAATAGTTACCGTAGTTCCCACCAGAGAAAGTGCTTGTGTTGTACTGAAATATCCGCTTAGGGATGTAATGGTTCCGGCACTTGGTACAGAAAAGGCATAATTGAGATTTGTGCCGCTTGCTCCGGTTAAATCAATAGTTCCTGAGGTAACGGATACGCCGCTTACTGAGCTTCCGAAGCCAATCAGTGCGCCAGTGCCTGGCAAACCGCCTGCTATCGTAGTTACAGTAGCAGGGTTTCCTGAAGAAAACGGGATATAGGCATTTGCGCTAGCCCCTGGAGTACCAGTGGCGCCAGTCGCCCCGGTGGCTCCTGTAACACCGGTAGCCCCGGTAGCCCCGGTAGCCCCGGTAGCGCCAGTTACGCCAGTGGCACCAGTAGCGCCGGTGACTCCATCTTCGCCAGTAGCACCAGTAGCGCCAGTGGTTCCTTCTTCGCCCGCAGGCCCCGTAACGCCAGTGGCTCCTGTAGCGCCCGTTGCCCCAGTAGTTCCATCTTCGCCCGCAGGCCCTGTAACGCCAGTGGCTCCTGTAGCGCCCGTTGCCCCAGTAGCTCCATCTTCGCCCGCAGGTCCAGTAGCGCCAGTGGCTCCTGTAGCGCCCGTTGCCCCCGTTGCCCCAGTAGCTCCCTCTTCGCCCGCAGGGCCGGTAGCGCCAGTGGCTCCTGTAGCGCCCGTTGCCCCAGTAGCTCCTTCTTCGCCGGCAGGTCCGGTAACGCCAGTGGCTCCTGTAGCGCCCTTTGCCCCCGTTGCCCCAGTAGCTCCCTCTTCGCCCGCAGGGCCGGTAGCCCCAGTGGCGCCTTCTTCACCGGCTGGGCCGGTTGCCCCAGTAGCCCCAGTAGCGCCGACTTCGCCGGCGGGCCCCGTTGCCCCGGCAGGCCCCGTGGTTCCGGTTACGCCGGTCTCACCTGCCGGGCCCGTTGCACCTGTTGCGCCTATTTCACCGATAGGACCGGCAGACCCCGTCGCACCAGTCGCCCCGATTGCTCCTTGGTTTCCTGAGGAGCCAGCGCTGCCTGTTGCTCCGGTTGTACCCGTTGCGCCAGTCGCCCCTGTAGCGCCAGTCGCCCCCGTAGCACCCACCAGGCCTGCTGCACCAGTCGCTCCGGTTTCGCCTTTTGGCGCCGGCAGCGTAATTTCTGCCTTGGTAATGTCGGCGATTTCAATATAAGAAGCTGCTCCGTTACTGTAGATTGCCGTGATGGGCTGCCCGGCGGCTATATCAGAAGCGGAAGCTCCGCCAGTGCCGAAGATCAGTGTTGTGCTGTCAATCTTAAGGTTCACGACTTGACCAGCTTCTGTCAGTACACCAATCTGGCTGCCAGTCAGGCTGACGACGGTGCCGCGGGCAACAGTTCCGGATTGGGCTGGTGCATATCTTTCCGCCAAGCTGAAAATAGCTGCCGCCTGGGCACGGGTCACATCAGCGGTAGGTCTGAACGTTTTATCCTCGAAGCCTTGGACTACTTTTAACTGGGAAGCTGCATTGATATAGCCGGTAGCCCAAGCGGAAATTTGATTCTCGTCATTGAAGGGGAGTGGTTCGCTGGCCAGGGCAAGTGCTTCATTCTCCTTGTCGAGCAGACGGATCACAAGTTTAGTCAGCCACTCGCGGCTGGCATTCTGTGTTCCCCAGCCCGAAGCGGCTTCCTCTTCAGGTTTAATTAAACCTTCATTAATAGCGGTCTGCACCCAGGCACTTGCCCAATCACTGACTTCAAGCGAAGAACTGGCCGAAGTGCCGGAAGGCTCCTCTGTGCCCAGGAAACGGACAGCCATAATTGCAGCTTCCTGATGAGTCAGCGGCGCCTTTGGATTGAAGTTCCCGGTGGTATCTCCCTCCGCAAACCCCAAAGCGGCGATTTTCATTACATATTTGTACATCCACGAGCTGCTGCTTACATCATTGAAGGCTTTCTTTTCAGCTGCGGAGGCAATGCCTGTACCGCCGAATCCGGCACTGGGCAGCACGGCTGTTACCTGGCTAAGCACCATAACCGCCATTGAGGTTTTTACTAAAGCGGGTTTGATATCCTTTTTGGAGTTTTCGCTGCCGTGGGCGATTTCTGTATAGCGGGTTGTTGCTTTTTTCATCGAGTAGTTCCCCCTAAAGTATATGTTTGTCTTGCAACGCCCAGGCCGGTGAAGTAGGCTCTGTTCGCCAGCACTTTGCTGTCAAAAGGAATGTGTTCCGCAGCCATTTCGTTATGGGCACTGGCCCGTTCATATTGGCCGATGCGGTCATAACAGACACAGAGCTGCAGATGCGGCAGCCAGCTCCAGCAGGCATGCTGGAGAATGGCGTAATTGTCCAGCGGCTTGGTTAATTCGCTCGCCATTTTGTACCAGAAGATGGCTTTGCTGAAGTCGTTCTCCAGCATGTACAGGCTGCCAAGCCGGCAGCAATTCTCTGCGCGGGGCAGATCATAAGAGAAAGACTGGAGCGCTTTAGCTTTGGCCTGTTGTTCATTGCCAAGCTCCCGGTAGCAATCGGAGAGGCTTCCGCAGGCATTGATCCGGTCCTCGATCCAGCTGTCTACCTGCTGCAGGAACATTTCATAGAAAGAGATGGCTTTGTCCCATTGCTTATGTTCCCTCAGCTCATTGGCGAAGTAGAACAGATCCCGGGTGGAGAAAATCTCCCCGGCCGCATGACGGCTCTCGTAGATATTCAGGTTGCGGTCAGAATTCCCGTGGACTCTGCCATGGGTGATGGAAATATCCGAACGTCGCACCTTGCCGCTAACCTCCAGGTATTCATGGACGATACCGATCCAGCGGAAGCCGTTCTCCCGCTTGACCAGGCGGTTGCGTGTAAGGCTGGAGGTGACATTACCATGCTCGTCAAAGGCCAGATTGTAATTCATGGATACCGCGTCCGTATCCCATTCCAAGGCGCTCTTCAAGGTGCTGAACTTCTCGGCATCTGCAGGCAGCAGAATATCATCAGCATCCATCCAGAGCAGGTAATCCTGTGTCGCCAGGCTGAAGGCATAATTCCGCGCTTTGGCAAAATCGTTGACCCATGTGAAATCAGCTACCTTGTCCGTGTAGCGCAGAGCAATTTCCCTGGTGCGGTCTGTTGAACCAGTATCCACAATGATGATCTCATCCACCAGTCCTGAGACACTGTCCAGACAGCGTTCAAGAGTGGCTTCCTCGTTCTTGACAATCATGCAGAGACTCACGGTGACGCTGCGTTTCATTTCATATAGAGCACTTGTAATATCGAGGCCCCATTTCCTGCGGGCTTTTTCTTTATTGGCAATCAGCTGTGCGTTGTACCAGCCGGGCGATTCCGGGAACAGCGGTGGAGGCTGGATATAGCGCACGAAGCAGTCCAGGGCGATCTGCAGACTGTATCCTGCCTGGAGCGCACGGTAGCATAGATCGTCATCCTCGTAGCATTCCAGTCCGAATTGTTCATCGAAGCCTCCGAGCTGACCGAAGGCATCACGGCGCATGAGCAGCAGATGGCTTAGCAGCCGGGTTGTGGTCTTGGCTTGTCCGGCTTTGGAG
Source organism: Paenibacillus sp. FSL H8-0259 (assembly GCF_037963255.1). NCBI lineage: Bacteria > Bacillati > Bacillota > Bacilli > Caryophanales > Paenibacillaceae > Paenibacillus > Paenibacillus sp. FSL H8-0259. The sequence continues at coordinate 7,146,825 of NZ_CP150147.1, read as the reverse complement.
AGTGCGAACGATCTGGCGATATGATCCAGCTGCTCCATCTCTGTACAGATCACCGGAAGTCTTTGCGGGCCGCTAACATCATTGCTGACAGGGCCGATCATCGCTGCCTGCGGGTGCTGCCGGGCACAGCCGGTCAGGCTGGACAGCCATTCTTCAGACACAATCATATGGTCACGCATGAATACAAGGTATTCACCAGCCGCAAAGGATGCGCCCAGATTGTATCCTCCGGACACGCCGATACGTTCCTTGGACGAGAAGGAGCGCGCTTTTTTATGGAGAGTTAAATAGCTGCTGATCTCTTCACCGCCGCCATCGTTAATCACAATCAGCTCATAGGGGGCTTCCGTAAATAACTCAATACTGGCCAGGCATGATTTAAGTAATCGAAGATGTTGGGCCAATATGATAATGGATACTTGCATTCAATCCCTCCATTTGATTTGAAATGATATATATCACACTCTATCACAGTAAAGTGGACATATTCTGGACATTATCCGACAAAAGTCTTCATTATAATGTAGAGTCCAACAATAGTTGTGTAGCTTTATGCAAGATGAATTATTTCCCGAGCCCCGCAGTCTGCGGTCGTGCATAAGTCCCCGACTAAGGTCCAGTACATAAAACCGTCCACAGTCTGTTTTGAAAATCTGCGGTTTACCCTAGAATAAGGTTATAAGAAAGAGATCAGCGAAAGGCGGTGAGAAAAAATGCAAAGAAAAGGTAACGGACTTGCGATTGTGCTGATTGCAATTGGAGCGGTAATGCTGTTAGGGATTTTGCCTCATTTGATTCACGGCATCTTCGGCATCCTGTTCCCGGTATTGCTGGTGGTTCTCGGATACTACGGAATTAAGAGCGGAAGCAAGATTATCGGCTGGGTGGTAATGTTCATCGGTATCATGTCCCTGCTCTCCAAGCTTTCCTGGATTATCGGACCGCTGCTCGGTGTGGCGCTGGTAGTGTGGGGCATCTCGGTACTCCGGGGTAAGCGGAGCAGAACATACTAAGAGGTAGAACAATTACTTAATTAGAAGCAGGGAGGGAACAGGAAATCATGAGTGTTTTTCGCAGAATGAGGGATATCACCGTAGCCAACTTGAATGAACGCCTGGAGCAGAGTCAGGATCCCGTGAAGCTGATTGATCAATTTCTACATTCAACCCGTGAGGAAATTGGGGAGGCTGAGCGGCTGTACCAGCAGTACGCTTCCCATACGAAGCAATTGCAGCAGCAGGTGAATCAGGCAACCGCCATGAGAAACAAACGTGAAGAGCAGGCACTCCTCGCGCTCAAGGCCGGCGAAGATCATCTCGCCAAACTGGCACTGCAGGAGAAAATTATCCACGAGGAAAAGCTGGAGCAATACAGCGGGCTGCTGGAAACCAGCCAGCAATCACTCTTTGAGCTTGAAAGCCAGTTGAATGAACTCAAAATTGAGTATCAGACAGTGTACAGCAAACGCCAGTTCTATGCAGCCCGGATGGAATCACTTCGGCTGCAGCAGCGCATGAATCAAAGAGCGAGTGCTTACGGCGGCGGTGATGTTCCCAAGATGTTCGGCCGTCTGGAGGACAAGATGACCGATTGGGAGCTGGAAGCCAAAAGCCTGAGCGATTTGCGGCGGATGGGACAGGAATACGCAGTGCAGGCCGGTGAGACGGTGGCGACCGTGCTCGAAAGAGAAATGGCCCGCCTGAAGGAGAAGCTGAACAATGATGGCAGAAAGGAGTAGTACTATGACCCGATTGTACCGTTCAACCAGAGACAGGGTAATGACAGGGCTGGCAGGCGGATTGTCCGAGACACTCGGCATCGACTCCACACTGTTCAGAATTCTGCTGGTGGTCAGTATTCCTTTTAGCGGAGGAGCCACCATCCTGGTGTACCTTATCGCAGCAATGGTAATTCCCAAGGAGCCTACCCAGTACAATCCCTTCGGACCTGGACCCGGTGCGCCGGGCGGCCCATACGGCGGTCCTTACTCAGGCAGACCTGAGCATGGCCGCGGACCGCAGGGACCTCAGGGACAACAAGGATATGGCCCATACGGCGGACAGCCTGGCTATAATCCCGGCTATGACAAAGCGGGCGCTTACACGGCTCCCGATTCCGGTCTGGATGCCATGATGAAGGATATTGAGAAGAAGGCACTGCAAAAAGAAGTAGAAGAGCTCAAACAAAAACTGTCTAAATACGAGAAGGGAGAAGTGTAAATTATGGGAGTATTCAAACGGATTAAAGATATGACTAAAGCGTCGGTAAACGACATGTTGGATAAGGTAGAGGACCCAATCGTAATGCTGAATCAATATCTGCGCGATATGGAGGCTGAGATTCATGAGGCTGAAGTAACGGTAGCGAAGCAGATGGCCAACGAACGCCGTATGAAGCAGCGTGTGGATGAAGCTGCTAAGGTATCCGGACAGCGTGCAGCACAAGCGGAACTTGCGCTTAAGAACGGCCAGGAGGAAGTTACCCGCAAGCTGCTGGAAGAGAAGATTTATTTCGACCAGAAGCATGTTGAATACAGCGAGCTTCACGCCCAGGCTGAGGTTCAAGCCAAGGAACTGGTGCAGCAGCTTCATGATATGAAGGATGAGTTCTACAAGCTGCGCAACAAACGTAATGAACTGGTCTCCCGCGCTCAAATGGCCAAAGCCAAGAAGCAAATGTCCCAGATCAGCAGTGTACATTCCATTGAAAGCGGAAGTGCATCCCTTGGATTCCACCGCATGGAAGAAAAGATCATGCAGCTTGAAGCGGAAGCAGATGTTATGCGTGCTCCGTATAGCCCTTCGGCAACCGCATATGCTAAGCCGGTAGATCCTGAGAAGCAGCTCAAAGTGGAAGAACAGCTCGCAGCACTCAAGAGCAAGCTGAATTCTGCTCCGGCAGCTCCTTCACTAGATAAAAAAGAAGAATAATGCCTGTTCCTAAAGAATAGGCAGATATGATATGCTGAACAAGGTAAAGCCATACGGTATGGATTCTCCATACCGGTATGGCTTTTGTAGCGGGAAGCGGTTATAGCTGCAGATAAGCTGAGGCTTACGAAGTCAGCTTGGCAAAACTTAGATTATGCTTACGAAGTCAGTTTTGCTTCAAATATAAGAATTTATATGCTGGCATGATAACTTATCCTTCTATTTCTCGCTGAAACGCACCGTCCCTTAAAAGACGGCGTAGCTGTTTCTGCTTGGCAAAACTTTAAGGAGGTGCGGAATGGATAAACGGAACCGTTTGATTGCCATCGGACTGATTGGTGTCGGCTGCTTGATGATTTTTGGCAAATGGATCGGCTTCTTCTCCATTGTCGCACTCCTGTTCCTGCTGCTGGGGATTTACCGGACAACGTCAGGCAAGGTGAAGCAGGGGTATAAGCTTCTGGGGATCGGCGCGGTGCTGCTGCTGCTGGACCATCTGCTGCTGGTGCTTGGAATCTGCCTGATTTCGCTGGGGATGTTCTTTGTCAAATCCAAAAGAATGCAGCGCAAGGCCGGGTTTATGCAGAAGCAAAGCTTCTCTTCCAGATTCGACTGGGATCTCTCGCCGTGGGTCATGCGCAGCCTCAGTGCCTGGCATGTGCTGGGTGAGGCGGATGTGGATCTTTCGCTGGCGATGGCGGAAGAACAAGAGACAATTATGCTGTTCCAGGGTATTTTTGGTGATGTGGATATTCTGATGTCCGAGGATTACGGGGTAGAGATCGAGGCCTTCGTGCTGTTCGGCTCTATTGAATCCGGCAGTCACCGGGACACAGGGATGCTGAACCGGCTGAACTGGAAGTCACCCAACTACGACAGCAGTGAGCATAAAGTGAAATTCAATATCTCATATCTGATGGGTGATCTCGACATACGGTTTCCCTGATGAATACAGCATATGAGCAGAGAGATGGAAGGGAGGGCTCCCGGGCATGGGCAAAAAAAGCAGTAACATGGTAACGCGCAGTATGGGCGAGGGGGCTCTGTTCTCTTTGATCATGCTGCTTGTTATTACATACATTATGTATACATATGGATTATTACAGCCGTTTGAGGACTGGAAGGTCGGCGTGAGAACGGCAATGACGCTGATTCTGCTGCCGATGGCCTTCGGCATCGGGTACGGGTTCTATCAGGGCTTCCGCAGCAAGCGCAAGCTGGAGCTGCTGCGGGCGACACTGGTAGCCTGGGAGAAGGGCAACCTCACCCCGGTAATGCCGGATCTGGGCCATGATGAGCTGGGCCGGCTCGGGGAACAGCTCGGACGGATCGGCGGCAAGTGGGAGAATCAGGTGACTACGCTGCAGCGGCTCTCCACCAATAATGCCAAGCTTGCCGAGCAAGCCCGGGTGACGGCGATTATCGAGGAACGCCAGCGGCTGGCACGCGAGCTGCATGATGCCGTATCCCAGCAGCTGTTCGCGATCTCGATGACGGCGACGGCTGTAGGCCGGACGCTGGAGAAGGATTTCGACAAGGCGCAGCGGCAAATTGCGCTGATTGAGGAGATGTCCGCCGTAGCCCAGTCGGAGATGCGGGCACTGCTGCTGCACCTGCGGCCGGTATATCTGGAAGGCAAGGGGCTGGAGCAGGGGCTGCAGGAGCTGATCAAGGAACTGAAGATCAAGGTTCCGATTGATATTGTGTTCGAGATGGATCAGGGCGTGCAGCTGCTCAAAGGCGTCGAGAATCATTTGTTCCGCATTGTGCAAGAGGCGATTTCGAACACGCTGCGCCATGCCAAAGCGGAGAAGATGGAGATCCGCCTGCACCGCCGCGGCGATACGGTCCGTCTGACGCTGCGTGATGACGGGATCGGCTTTGAGCTGGATGAGAGCAAGCAGACATCCTACGGACTTTCGAATATGCAGGAGCGGATAACGGAGATCGGGGGCTCGATCCAGTTCATCACCGCTCCCGGCAAAGGAATGCGGATTGATATTACCGTACCGGTAGTCAATGAATAGGGGGCAAGGGTAACCATGGAGATGGAGGAAGCGGAAGCGATCAAGGTCCTGCTGGTGGACGATCACGAAATGGTCCGGATCGGACTTGCTGCGGTGCTTGGCACCGAGGATGGGATTGAAGTTGTAGGTGAAGCCGGAAGCGGCGAAGAAGGAATCCGGCTGGCACAGGAATATAATCCGGATGTGGTGCTGATGGATCTGGTGATGGACGGTATGGACGGGATCGAAACAACAAGACAGCTGCTGAAGCTGTACCCGGACTGCAAAGTTATAGTGCTGACCAGTTATTTGGATGATGAGAAAATGTATCCGGTCATTGAAGCCGGCGCGTTCAGCTATCTGCTCAAAACCTCGCGGGCCAGTGAAGTCGCCGATGCAATCCGGGCTGCCGCAAGAGGGCAGTCCGTGCTGGAATCACAAGTGGCTTCCAAAATGATGAACCGGTTCCGCTCGAATGCCAGAGGTGAATCTCCGGCCTACAAGGAACTTACCGAACGCGAGATGGAAGTACTGAAGCTGCTGGCCCAGGGCAAGTCCAATCAGGATATTGCCGATCAATTAATTATTGGAATCAAGACAGTGAAATTCCATGTCACGAATATTCTCGCCAAGCTGGGCGTCGAAGACCGGACCCAGGCGGCTATTTACGCATATAAGAATGGACTGGCGGAATAAAGCCGTAGACCATAGAAGCCATTACGCACTTTCAAGAGAAATCAGCCCTGGCCCGGGAGGGACGGGGAGTTATCTTGAAAGTGTTTTTGCGTGCGCGTAAGGCTCACGTCCTTGCAGTTTGTATACATAACCTAAGGATAAGAGCAGATAACTAACCCCAAACCCGAGATAGACACCGGTTAGTTCGAGCTTCCGGATACATATATAAATGATCACCAGGGATACTGCATACACCACCCCCGAGTACATAAGCACCCACTTCTCCAGGTCAATCGCCTGCAGGGTAGAGCGCATAATCATCTGCAGCCCGTTCATCAGATTCAGCGCCAGCGCCAGCGGAAGAACATGTTCCACTAGTGAGATGACAACGGCCTTATCTGTGATGATGGCGATAAGCGGATAGGAGAAGGAGATCACGATCAAGGTTAGCGGAATGCTGATCATTAACATAAGCTGGAGTGACAAATACGAATATTTGGTGTACCCTGCTTGCTGCTTGCCGTAGGCCTGGGCGGTAATTGTCATACAGCTGCCCGCGAAGCAGTACATGGGAATCATAATGATCTCAAGCAAAGTGGTCACAACGGTGTATGACGCGATGAATTCAGAATCCATTCTGGAGATGATCGCCATGATGCCCATTGCAAACAAAGTATATTCAATAAGGTCCTGAAGAGCCATGGGGAAGTAGAGTTTCAGCAGCTGCTTGGCAATGGGCCGGTTGATCTGAAGAGAGAAGCTGAATAAGCTGCTTTTGCGGAAAAAATAGATGCAGACTATAATGCTCGCACCATAGCCCGCGACAGAGCCGACAGCGGCGCCGCTCATACCCAGCGCAGGAAATCCCCATTTGCCGAAGACGAGCACATAATCGAAGAATATATTCACGATGCCTGCTGCCGCGAAACTGAATGTTAACAGCTTGGCTTGGTTGATGTTCTTGAAATAGGCTGAGAAATTAAACAGAACCATATTCATGCCCATGGTCATTCCGCTGATATACAAATAATGAGTGGCAGGTGCGAAATTCAGATCATAGACCGTGCCCAATATCCATCTGCCAGTCCCTAACAGCAGCAGTTCGAACAGGATGCCGATCATGATGGACATTGTCATGCTTGTATTAAAAGCTTGGCCAAACTTAGGAATATCATTGTTGCCAAAGAATCTTCCGCCGATGATGTTGAAGGCTGCGCATAGAATGCCGATCGTTCCGGTGATCAGAAAAATAAAAGATGAGGCGATGCCCACTGCGGCAAATTCTTCAACGCCAAGCCTGCCGATAATCGCCTGGTCGCCGAGCTGAAAGAGAAGCTGGAGGATCTGGAGGAAAAGCATAGGGACAACCAGATCGTTGATAAGCCGGAAGTCAGCGCTGTTTCGGTGAAACCACTTTTTAAGCATGCTGATTGAGTACCTCTTCTATGTTTATAATATGAATCCTATTAATGGAAATATAAACTAATAAATACTTCTATAGAAATGATTAAAATCTCATTACATTCCGAGTGAACTATGCAGCTGCCGGATCGGGAGTCTCAGACAGTCTCTCTCAGCGGGGTATATCTTTCTCTGAAGCTGGATATCCTGTCTAGTAGATTACTAGAACGGATTGAGAGGGAGATGCAGAGTGGGGAACAGAGGACAGAGCAGAGTGATACTGGTGCTGGCGGGCTTGTGTGTGGCGGTTATGCTGCTTAGCGGCTTCCGCAGCGCGGGGACAGCCGGAGGAAATGGCTTGCAGGAAGTATCTGCTGTGTCTGCGGTCACTGCTTCTACGGCCGGTGCGGGAGAGCTTCAGGATTCTCTGGCGCTGCTGACTACACTCGGCCGCGAGGTATCTGCTCCCGGGGCTCCGCTCCGGCTCGTATTGAAGTGGCAGGGAGAATATAGCGGAGAAGCTGCGGCAGACGCTACTGTACAGAACCTGTCTTCCCGGCTCGGACTCGGTGAAGTCAGCTCCTCTGATGAGGACGGGCATCTAACCTTACGTTCCTCCGCAGAACTCAGCGGAGGAGCGCAGGTCTCCCTGTTCTGGAGCGAGCTCGGCGGCGGACGGAGTTATTGCATCGTCACCTTCGAGACGGCGGATCTTCTGGGCTCGCCCAAGCTTCCGGCAGCAGCCGGAGACGCGGGAAAGGCGATGCTTCAGGCGGGTATTGCGGCAGAGTGGAACGTCTCGCTGCAGGCTCCGGCGAAGGAGCAGAGCGGACCTCAGGCTGCGCTCCTGGCCACAGAACAGAACCTTGCAGCGCAGCTCCCCGGCATTCATGCGGAAGAGAACTACGCAGATGAAACTACATCCAGCCGTTCGTATAGCGTGCCCGGCCTGCAGCGCACCGTCAGCAGCGGCGGACATGAGCTTGCGCTCCAGCTGGCGGTGCACAGGGACGGGAATGAGGACAGAAACCGTGTGACCCTCGGACTTCCGCTGATTACGATCGAATATTGAAGCCGGAGATTTCCGGGCTTACTCCGCAGCGGCTCCACGTTGCGGAGCTTTTGGCGGGGCGGTATAATATCGGTAGTATAAGCGGGAACATGTGAAAGCATAAGAAAGAGTAATGGAAAATTACGAAATCCCGAGAAAAACTGTCAGGAATGTGATAGCATCCTTAGTGCAATTATGATAAAATGACATCACGCCGTCATGCGTATTTTATATCATGAGCGGCGCTGAGAATGAATGTCAACTATATTACATACAGAGAGATGAGGAGCCATGGCTGAAAATCAAACCCTTGATGCACTGCATACACCCGGTGCTGTATTCTTTATCTTCGGGGCAACCGGAGATCTAGCCCGGCGTAAGCTTTTCCCGGCGATTTACAGTTTGTACCGTGAAGGCAAGCTGACACATGATTTTGCGGTAATTGGCGTGGCTCGGCGTCCCCGTACCCAGGATGAATTCCGGGAAGATGTGAAGGAATCCATCCGCGAGTTCTGCCGCTACCAGGCAGGAGATGCTGCGGAATGGAACGAGTTCGTGCAGCATTTCGAATACAAGTCTCTGGACATCAACAATATTGACGGTTTCCGTGAGCTGAATGCCCAGACGGAAGCGCTCGAAGAGAAGTTCCATATTCCGGGCAACCGCCTGTTCTATCTGGCGCTTGCACCTGAACTGTTCGGCAGTGTCTCCTTCAACCTGAAGGCTGGCGGCATGCTGCAGACCCGGGGCTGGAACCGTCTGGTGATCGAGAAGCCATTCGGCTACAATCTGGAATCCGCTGAACAGCTGAACGAGCAAATCCGCCAGGTGTTCAAGGAAGAAGAGATTTACCGGATTGACCATTACCTCGGTAAGGAAATGGTGCAGAATATTGAAGTGATCCGGTTCGCCAATGCTTTCTTCGAGCCGCTATGGAACAACAAGCATATCGCCAACATTCAGATCACACTCGGGGAAACCGTGGGTGTGGAAGAGCGCGGCGGGTATTACGATCATGCCGGAGCACTGCGCGATATGGGCCAGAACCATATTCTGCAGCTGCTGACAATGATCGCTATGGAACCGCCAAGCCGTCTGCTGGCTGAAGATATCCGTGATGAGAAAGTGAAGGTGCTCCGTTCGCTGCGTCCTTACGCTACTGCGGAAGAGGTTCGCGAGAACGTAGTGCGCGGTCAATACACGCAAGGGCTCTACAAGGGCAAGACCCTTCCGGCTTACCGCCAGGAAGATAAGGTGGACCCGGAATCGAATACGGAGACGTATTTCGCAGCCCGTGTATTTGTAGACAACTTCCGCTGGGCAGGGGTTCCCTTCTATATCCGTACCGGCAAACGTCTGCCTGTGAAGACTACGGAAGTGGTTGTAGAGTTCAAAGGAATGCCGACCAATGTTTATCTGGGCCAGAAGCATAATCTGGAGCCGAACCTGCTCGTAATCCGTGTGAATCCGATGGAAGGCATCTACGTGAAGATCAATGCCAAGAAGCCGGGCTCGGAATCGGAAATTCAGCCGCTGGCGATGGATTTCTGCCAGAGCTGCATGATCGGCATCAACTCGCCGGAAGCTTATGAGCGTCTGCTGCATGATGCTGCGCGCGGGGATTCCACTTACTTCACCCGCTGGGATGAAGTGTCCTCTGCCTGGTCCTTCGTGGACCGTATCGCCAAGGCATGGAAGGAAGAGAGCAACGATCTCGCTTCCTATCCTGCCGGCTCCTGGGGGCCGGTTGAAGCCGATCAGCTGCTGGCTGGCGAAGGCTTCCACTGGTGGCCGGTTAACGGCCAGGATGAAGATAATGTGGTTTGGCAGGTTAACCGCTAAGCCCTGAATAAGAGAACTGTTGGAGATCCCTCTGCATACGCTGCAGGGGGATCTTTTTGCGGAATAACGGATTTCCTGCGGACCTGCCAGCCGAATTTGCGCTAAAGTCGGAGTTTCTGTACATAATATTGCAAGATATTTGACTTGCGGAGCTTTTTTGTAGATAATGTTTGCCGGATTTTGCTATACTAAAAAGGATGCTTTCAAAATAAAGAATTTCTAGGCAAGGCGCCATAAAATATCCTATAAACCGTACTTCAACGATGTAACGATGAATTCTACGTGAAAGGATCTGGACGAATGAGTAGTGCACCGATTTGATGAAATCCGGTAATTGAAGCAGAAGCATGGATGAATTTATATATGAAGGGATATGTGTAATGAATAAGGCACCGGACCACAAGCTTCAGAGTGAAGTAGACAAACGCAGAACCTTTGCGATTATTTCCCACCCCGATGCGGGTAAAACAACGCTGACCGAGAAACTGCTCCTCTTCGGGGGCGCTATCCGTCTGGCAGGTACAGTTAAAGCCCGTAAGGCAAGCAAGCACGCCACAAGTGACTGGATGGAAATTGAGAAGCAGCGCGGAATCTCGGTCACTTCTTCCGTCATGCAGTTTGATTACCTGGATCACCGGGTGAACATTCTGGATACCCCGGGTCACCAGGACTTCAGTGAAGACACTTACCGTACGCTTACTGCGGCTGACAGTGCGGTCATGCTGATCGACGTTGCCAAGGGCGTGGAAACACAGACGATCAAGCTGTTCCAGGTCTGTGCCAAGCGGGGCATTCCGATCTTCACCTTCATCAACAAGCTGGACCGTGAAGGCCGCAATCCCTTTGAGCTGATGGAAGAGCTGGAGAATGTACTGGGTATCCGCTCTGTGCCAATGAACTGGCCGATCGGCATGGGCCGTGAGCTGTGCGGCGTATACGACCGGATGAAGAATCAGGTTGAGCTGTTCCAGGGCGACGATCATTCCGTGATCAGAGTACAAAAAGTGGAAAGCTACCGCGACCCGATCATCCGAGAGATGGCCGGAGAATACCTGCATGACCAATTATGTGCGGATCTGGAGCTGCTGGATGTTGCAGGCGATCCGTTTGACTATGAGAAAGTACTCCGCGGAGAGATTACTCCGGTATTCTTCGGCAGTGCGATCAACAACTTCGGCGTGCAGACCTTCCTTGATAACTTCCTGGATCTTGCACCGAAGCCTGAACCACGCCGCAGTACAGCTGGATCTGTTGAACCGACAAATGAGAAATTCACCGGCTATGTGTTCAAAATCCAGGCTAACATGAACCCGGCTCACCGTGACCGCATTGCCTTCCTGCGCATTGTGTCCGGCAAGTTCGAGCGCGGCATGAGCGTGAAGCATGTGCGTGCCGGCAAAGACATCAAGCTGTCCCAGCCGCAGCAGTTCCTGGCCCAGGACCGCGATATTGTAGAAGAGGCGTATCCGGGTGATATTATCGGTCTGTTCGACCCGGGTATCTTCCGGATTGGCGATACGCTGAGTCAGGCAGGGGATATCGAATTCGATGAGCTGCCGACCTTCTCGCCGGAGATTTTCTCCAAAGTGAGCATTAAGAATGCGCTGAAATCGAAGCAGTTCCAGAAGGGCATTGACCAGTTAACTGAAGAGGGCATGATCCAGGTATTCCGCACCGTTAACTTCGATGATATCCTGCTGGGCGTCGTCGGACAGCTGCAGTTCGAGGTGTTCGAGTACCGCATGAAGGGCGAGTACGGCGTAGATGTCCAGCTGCAGCGGATGAGCTACCAGTTCGCACGCTGGATTGTGGATGACACCAAGCCGGATGCAAGCAAATTCCGGATCAACTCCACACTGGTTACCGATAAGAAGGGGAATTATGTAGTGCTGTTCGAGAACGAATACGCCATGCGGACCGCCATGGAGAAGAATCCGACGGCTAAATTCCTGGAAACCGCGCCTTGAGATGTACTGTTGAAGTAGGATAAGCTGACCGCTTATTCAATTGTTTGTTATAAAAAACCTCCGCGATCCACTGTGCAGCTGCACATGTGGAGGCGGAGGTTTTTGGCGGAATGAACCTCTTTAGGACGTGATGGAGCCTGGCGTGAGCTTCTCCAGATGTCTGTGCAGCATGGAGAGCACCCGGTCCTGCTTGGCGGGATCAAGGTCCTTCCAGATCATTTCGAAGACAACGCCGAGTCCGGGAAGCGCGGCTTCCGGCCCGTCCACGGAGTTCTCGATCACTTCCCGCAGACCTTCTTCGGTCTGTCCGTGAATCTTGTGTACAATAGCCTGGCGCAAATCAATGGTGACTGGCATAATCGACCTCCTTAAGTTTTGTTGGCATAGGCTTCCTGGCTCAGCTTCGCAAAACTGGCTTCGGGAGCATGGGCTTAGGTTTTGTTAGCATAGGCTTTTAATAAGGTGCCCTGCGGCAGCGCTGAAAATTCAAGTTTATAACGGCTTATGCTATACTGTTTGAGATGCAAAATGCGGGCGGGAGGTACAACAATTATGGCAAAAAAACAATATGCCGTCATCGGAATGGGACGTTTCGGCTCAAGTGTAGCCAAGGCGCTCAGCGGTATGGGCTTTGATGTACTGGCCATTGATGCGGATGAGCAGCGCACCCAGGAAATATCGAATATTGTTACTCATGCCGTATCCGCGGATTCGACCGATGAAGAGGCACTGCGTGCACTCGGTATCCGTAACTTCGATGTGGTGGTTGTCGCGATTGGCGAGGATATTCAGGCCAGTATTCTAACCACGCTGATCCTGAAGGATCTTGGCGTGCCTGCAATTCTGGTTAAGGCCAAAAGCGAGCTGCACGGCAAGGTGTTGAGTAAAATCGGTGCAGATAAGGTAATCTACCCTGAACGGGATATGGGCATGCGGGTGGCGCATCATCTGGCCTCGCCGAACATCCTTGATTATATAGAGCTGTCGCCGGACTACAGCATTCTGGATATGAAAGTCTCCGGGCCGATGCTCGGCAAGAATTTGCAGGAGCTTAACATTCGTGCCAAATATGGCTGTAACGTGATGGCTATCCGCCGGGGTGAGGAAATGAATATTTCCCCCAGAGCGGAAGATCGTCTGAGCGAGGGCGATGTACTTGTCATCGTCGGCCGTAAGGACAACCTGACGAAGCTGGAAATGGCTTATCAATAGGGCTGTATGGATGAGTGATTACAGGTACAGGCCAGGTTCAAGTACAGATACAAGTACAGGTAGGTAGGGTTAGTTGTATTTTGTGCAGTTATTTTAAATGAATCAATCCGTTATTTGCAAATAGATGTATCTGGTACAACTAAAATTACACAAATGGCGGAATTTTACCCCAACCGCTACTTTTAATTGTACAGAGTGCAGTTAAACGGGAATTTGCTGCGTAAAGGCTGTTTTTAGTTGTACTAACTACAGTTAAGCTGCCCGGTTGGTGTAGCATACTTAAGATCAGGAATCTTCAAGCAACAGAAAGGTAGGACCTCATGGAAATTATGTCGCCGCAGAATACGCGGGTGAAGGAATGGGCTGGACTGCAGGAGAAGAAGCACCGCGACAAGTCCGGTAAATATATCGTAGAAGGCATCCATCTGGTGCAGGAGGCGTTGCAGGCGGAAGCAGATGTGGAATGCCTGGCCTTTGATCTGGATAAAGGCATGCCGTCCGAGCTGAAGCCTCTGCTTCAGGCCGTGCAGGGCATGGAGGTAATTGGCGTGTCAGCAGCGGTGATTGCGAAGTGCAGCAGCACGAATACACCGCAGCCGGTGTTTGCGGTTGTGCGCAAGGAACAGCAGGGCGTGGAGGCCATCCTGGCGAAGCCGGATAGTCTGGTTGTTGTGCTGGACGGGGTCCAAGACCCTGGCAACGTGGGCACAATCATCCGCAGTGCCGATGCGGCAGGTGCGGACGGGGTGATCCTCGGCCAAGGCTGCGCCGATCTTTTCAATCCGAAGACCATCCGTTCCACGATGGGCTCGATGTTCCATCTCCCGGTAGTGGAGGGAGATCTCGGCACGATTCTGCCGCAGGCGCGGGAACGCGGAGCGCTACTGGTCAGCACTTCGCTGACGGGTGAAGATTCCTGCTACACCCATGATTTCCATGGCAGCCAGTGGCTGCTGATCGGCAGCGAAGGTAAAGGCATCTCGCCGGAGACGGCAGCCCTTGTCGACAAGAGCATCATCATCCCGATGGCCGGCCGCGCCGAATCGCTGAACGCGGCGATGGCAGCGACGATTTTGTTGTTTGAGGGGATGCGGCAGCGGGGGAACCACGGAAAGTAGATTGAAAAATATGAGTTAGACATTGGAACGGACCTATACATGTAGTCCTGATGCTCAAGAAACCCTTGAGTCATCAGGATTTTTTTTGGTTTCTTGCAGTCGAAATATAGGGAGATATTCCCCACTTGGTGTTATATCTAATTGCATTTTTGAGTAAAAATGGTATAAATAATAAATATAGGGATCTCTAAAATGGATACTAGAGGTGAAATTGTATGTATAACATAGTGCTTTATGATGAAAATGATAGTTTCCTGGAGAAACTGCAACAGACTCTAATCGGAATTTTGGGCAAGATGAAGTGCGAATACAGTATTGAGAAATGGAGTGATCCACAAACTATACTGGGTAATATTGAGGTACGGAATAAGAGTTGTAATATTATCTTTCTGGGAATAGACAGTGATTCCGGGCAAGTCTTTCGCACAGCCGAAATACTCAATGCCAGAGATCATGATTATATTCTGATTCTGGTCTCAACCAGCTGCGACCAAGCCGTTGAAGGATATAAATATGGGGCTTACAGGTGGATTGTTAAAAATAATCTGCGAAGTGGGGTGGCCGAGGCCATTCACAGCTTAGATATCCTGATTGGAGGAAGCCGGAATGAGGGGGAGCCTCTGATCAGGTTCAAGTACCTTAATAATGAAGACTATGATTATATCAGCGTGCGTGAACGGGATATCATTCAGCTGTACAAAAAAAACAGGAGGGTTATTATGACCACTCCGCACGGAAATTATGAGCTGCTGCAGTATACCTTGAATTATTATAAGAAGTTGATCAACAACCCGAATTTCATTATCGCTTCACGGTCACACTTGATTAATCTTGTTCATATTGAGGAACTGCGTGGGGATTTCTTTCAATTATCCGATGGGCAAACGATATGTATAGGGTCGGAAGGCCGTGTGAAGCAGCAGGTGAAGAAGGAGTATCTGAATTATGTAGATAGCTGCAAAAAATACAATTTCGCACAAAAATGTTTTATTTAAGAAGTAATATGCGCTAATAATAGAAAAACAGAGTGTTACGCAAATGAATAGATGGTTTTAGCTTAATATTGTGAAATAATTCACCAAAAACCCATGATTATGAAGGAGGCATTTATCTCACTATGGGCTATGAAACAAAGAACGCAATTGCTTTCTTGGAAAACTTACATACGGCTTATTGGTCCCGTTTAGGAACCGTCTTTGAAACAGAAGACAATCAGTATTTCTATGATACGGGGACAGGTAAAGTATTTGCCTGTGATCCCGCGGAATATGCGGTGCTTGCATGTTTGCTCAATACCTCAGACCCTGCTGAAATAACCGGACTGGAGCTGGAGGAGAGAGCGTTGACGAAGGCACTGGATACTATATTGTTGCTGGTGGAGCAAGAAAAAATCCTGCAGGCGCCTGAATTCAAAAGTTTTGTCATACCGGAGAAAGCTGAGCTGCCGGGGATCATACAGGGCGGCATTGAACAAATCATTATAGAACTGACTGAGAAATGCAATCTGAGATGCAAATATTGTCTTTATCAGGAAGATAACGTGGACACCCGCAATTTCTCCAAGCAGGACATGGATTGGGAGGTTGCCCGGAAAGCGCTCGATTATATCTCGCATAACGTGGGCAAAGAGCTGGCGCTTACATTTTACGGAGGGGAGCCGCTGGTTAACTTTAAGCTGATGAAGCAATGCATCGAATATAGCAAATCCGTTATGCCTGGTGTGAACATCCCTGTCTCTTTCACTACCAACTTAACACTGGTCACTGATGAAATTGCTGCTTATCTGGCAACGCTGGATCAATGTTCGGTCTTGTGCAGCCTGGATGGACCGGAGCATGTTCATGATTACTTCCGCGTAACGGTGGGGGGAAAGGGTTCGTTTCATCAGGCTCTACGGGGGCTTAAACGGTTAGTTAAGGCATTCGAGGGGAAGGCGCGGCATAAGCTGGGGATTAATGCGGTTCTCTGTCCGCCCTACAGTAAGCCACGGTTTGATGAGGTGAATGACTTCTTCAAGACGCTGGAGTGGCTGCCCAAGGACACTAAAATTGATTGTTCATATGTCGATACGGGAACGCTTGACTGGTCCAAGCTGGGACATGTGAAGACAACTCTAGGGGATGGGGAGTTCTATAGTGATGATGAACGAACCGATCCATTAGGCAAATGGGCTGAATATACGCTGGATTCTGATCAGGATGAAAGAGGCCTGGCCAAAGAGCTAAGCCAGAATAAATTGCTGAGAATTCACAACAGAGTGATTACCGATGAACCCTTATTGGGAATCCGCATGAATGGATGCTGTATTCCCGGCCGGAGAAGGCTCTATGTAACCACTGACGGTAAATTTAAGGTGTGCGAAAAAATGGCTAATTCACCCTATATAGGGGATGTGGAGGCAGGAATTGATATCGATGCCTTAAATAAATATTACTTCGAAGAATACACAGAAAAATCTATTAAGCATTGCTCCAATTGCTGGGCAGCCCGCCTGTGCAGTATCTGTTATGCGCCTTGTTATCAGGAAAACGGCTTGGATGAGGAGAAGAAACAATCTCAATGTTACGGCGAAAGGGCCTCCATGAAAATGTCGCTGAAACGGTATCATCAATTAATCGAGAAGAGTCCTGAGAAACTGGAGTATTTCAATGAGCTAACCGTATCGTAATTGTGGTAAACATGGTAGCAATAACGCTCTTCATGTGACGACAGGCAGGGTGTTATTCCTATAAATTTCAATGACCTGAGGAGTTGTGATCAAGATGAAACTGATTAATCCGGTAGGCAGAACAACCAAAATGGATTCACAAGCATTCTATGGCATGGACCCTATGTCAGGCTGTATTTGTTCTGGGTTTGCAGTAGTTTCGTTCTTTGCAGCAAAATTTGATGGCGGAAATTGTAACTGTCAATGTTCTGGAGGAAGCGAAAATAGTTCAGCTAACAGTGCAGTAGCGCGTCAGGCCTAATTTATTCCACAGCATCATATGAAACAGAGCCACTATTCCTGAGATGAGGTAGGGGCTCTGTTTAATAATTTTTACCATAGGAGATTAAGTATGAGTGTAGTATCTGCCAAGTTTAAGATTTGCCGGGATTACTGCAGGCTGCTGGGGAAGGTTACTGTGCTCCTATGGGGCAGCTCTTCTACTACCCTGATCTGCTTATTTATATTTAATCTGGTTGCGGGACTGGCTGTTCCTGTCACTACGGTAATCTGGAAGTATTTCCTGGACAGTGTTGTTGTGGCGTTGCAGAGCGGTAACATATCCACTCCGGTATTATGGATCGTGATCCATATGTTATATACACAATTCAACCATGTGATTTACAATATATGCAAATACTTCGAATCTAACCAAGCGGATTATATGAATAAACACATTACTGAATTAACTTTAGATAAAGTAGCGGAAATGGAAATGGCTGATTTTGATGATGCGGAGATATTCGACCATATCCAGAAAGTGAATAACGAATCATCGCAGCATTCGATGAATATTCTTAGAACCTTGATTACCTTTTTGCAGAACGTATCATCTATGGCAGGAGCTGTAGTGATTTTTTTGAATTTCGGGCCTATTGTTCTTGTGGTAAGTTTCTTTGCCTGTCTTCCCTCTCTGTTATTAAACATCAAGATGTCTGCCAAATTTTACGCTATTTATACGAAACGGTTCGAGCGCTTAAGATTGCTGGGCAATCTTAAATCCATACTTACCACCTATGAGAATATTAAAGAAATTAAAGTGAACCGGCTGAACCCGTACTTTAAAAAAGTGATTCTGTCTGATTTCGACAACTATCTGCAAGAAGATAAAAAAATAAGAAGAAATTTCTCCATTCAAAGCAGTATTACTAATCTGCTGGAGAATGTAATCTCCTACAGCTTCCAAATATATATTCTGATCACGGTGATCTCCAGGAAATTAACGATCGGGGATTTATCTTTATTTGTGAATACACTTTCCAATTTTCAGAATTCACTGGAAAGCATTCTCCGTTCTTTCTCTTCCCTGTATGAAGATGGGCTGTATATCCAGAATTTGTTCTCTTTATTAGAGAAGAAACGCCCGGAATCCTCTGATACAGAACAATATCCCTTCCCGGTTAATTTTGAGACCATACAATTCGATCACGTCTACTTCAAGTATCCGGGCAGCGAAGAGTTTGTGCTGAAGGATGTGAACCTGACCCTTGCTGTGCGTAAAAGCTATTCTATTGTAGGTTTAAATGGTTCCGGGAAAACGACGTTGATCAAGTTGATTCTCGGATTATATCAGCCTACCAAGGGAGAAATCAGATTGGGGGGGATTCCGTTACAACAGATTTCAAGTGAGAATTACCGTAAGCATATAGGTGCCATCTTTCAAGATTTCATCAAATATCCCTTCACTATTGAGAAAAATATTGCTGTTGGTGAAATTGACGACGCGGATAACTTCGCGCGGGTACAGGAAGCCGCGCGGCAGGCTGGAGCGGACCGGTTCATAGAACAGCTTCCCGAGCAATATAACACAAGACTCAATAAAGAATGGTCCAATGCTACCCAATTGTCGCTCGGGGAATGGCAAAAAATTGCCATCAGCCGCGCCTTCATGGCAGATTCCAGTATTCTTATCCTGGATGAGCCGACAGCTTCACTGGATGCAAGCGCTGAGTATGAGCTATTCACGAAATTCAAAGCCCTGATGGCGGGCAAAACAACAATTCTAATCACACACAGGTTCTCCACCATCCGACTGGTGGATGAAATATTTGTGCTTAAGGATGGAGGAATTATTGAGAGCGGGGACCATGAGAGCCTGCTGAGGTATGACGGCGAATATGCGCGTCTATATAAATTTCAGGCTGAAATGTACAATGAAGGGTTGTTTGTCCATGAAGGATCGTATTAACACAGGTACGCTGAGCAATGGGCTGGTTTACGGTGTACGGGAGACGGATTTGGATGCTGAAGAGGTTCAGTTGTGTCTGGTGCTGAAGACAGGATCACTGCAGCAGCGGGAAGATGAGAACGGAATAGCTCATATCGTTGAACACATGAATATGAACTTTGATAAATATAGTTATTATAAGCAGTGTCTGGAGTATACGAGTTATGGATTGACTGATTTTGACCGGACAGTGTATGTATTTAGCTGCCGCAATCATGAAGACAGTATCCGGCAATGTTTATTCATTCTGCGGCAGATTGCTGAAGGGATCTATATCCGAAGCGAGTTTCTGGAAGCGATCAAACAAGATATAGCGGCTGAAATTCATTCCCGGAGCCAAGCCGGCAAAAGTGAGACCGAACAGACTATTTTCGAACACGCCTTCTATCAGTCAAGGATACCTGCAGGCGATGCAGAAAGCGTCCGGCATACAAGCCACACACAGGTTACCGCGTTTCACAAACGATGGTACAAACCGGACAGAATGGCGGTCTTCGTCGTTGGGGCGGTGAATCACACGGAGATACAGCGAGAGATCATAGCCATATTCTCTGAGTTATTCTGTGCGGACAAAAGCCATAAGGATTCAAGAGATACTGGCATGCCGGCAGAATATCCTTCCCCCCAGAGTCAACGGTTAACCAAACAATTATTTACTGTGGGGGATATGAACCTGCTTGAGATTTACATGAAGCACACGGACCAGGTGGAGGTTACCCTGAAGAGTGATCTGCTGCGGAATATTCTTGTTGAACAACTGGATACCGTCTGTAGCGAAGCTTTGAGGTCTGTCGGTTGTCCGGTGGATTTTTTCGCAGCAATGTTCATCAATTTCATTAATTTACAGCAGTTCTGCAAATTTAGGGTTGTTTACCGGGGAGTACAGTCTCCGCACCAAATTATCGAAGTTATTAACACGGCGATTTGCAGTTTGGTCAATGATCCCAATATTGGGTGTATGGTTGAAAAAAACAAGAAAAAGTATGCGGATTATTACAGCTCATGTGAATTTCACAGCAGTTTGGATGTGCACGGGTTATTGGAGGAATGTGTGGAACACTTCATTCTTGGCTCCCCTTTGCTCTCCTACGAGCTTGATATGCAGCAGATTACGGATACGCTTAACAGTATCGGGTATGCAGAGGTCAGGCAGGCCGCAGAATTATTGTTAAATATCCAAGCAACCGCTCTAGTTGGAAGGGAAGAGGATATGCGATGAGAGCTACACGGAAAAGCGGCTGGGTACTGCAGCTTGTAATGGTTCTATTATTTGGGGCTTATGCGCTGTCAGTTATACAAATTATTCTATTCAAGACGATTCCGGTAACCGCTATGTTTGACATGGATAATAATCTGAGAAGCATCAATATCATTCCCTTCCACACGATTTCCGGGTTTATCCATAATGGAACAACAGGCGGGATGAGGGCGGCTGCGAATATACTGGGGAACATCGTTATTTTTATTCCGCTGGGATTATTGGTTTCTTATCAGGGCAGCAGCAAATCGTTTGGTGCTAAAGCAATTATTCTGCTGAGCGTTCCTCTGGCCTTAGAAATCATTCAATATGTCCTGGCTCTGGGCAGCAGCGATATTGATGATATAATATTGAATTTTGCAGGCGGGATGATGGGATTAGCTATTTATAAGGGGATCAGCCTGGTGTTACATTCGCGGCAACGCATATTAGGGGCGATTGTCGTCTTCTATCTGATCTCTGGTATCTGCGGGATTGTGGCGGTCGGACTGGTTCAACCTGAGCTGCTGCCATTTCTGGATACAGGAGTAGAGTATGTAACCGAGGATAAACCTGAATTGGATGGGATAGATGTATATACCAAAGGGGATTTACGCGGCAGTCTGGCAGCGGTGGAGGAGCATTATGTTGAACTATCGACGGAATCTGAAACAGTTATGGCCAGTGACCAGGAGAACAGTGGATTACCCCAGTACATAACCGAGAATCACAGGATTTCAATCGATGCAGCGACGCGGATATTTTTTGAGTATGTTCGTGTGGAGAAGGATGGTCTGTTGAAGTTTAAGATTATCAGCAGGTATGAGGAGAAAAAGCCCGGAGAACTCAGCGCTATCATGGAATTACCGGACGGGGAGGCGGGCAGCATGCACGCCGCGAGAGTCTGGTATGCTGATAGTCAGGAGTCAACCGCCAAGGTGCTGCTGGTCACTCTTAAGGAGTAAACAGGCTGATGCTATGGATTAGCGCTCTCTGGAGTAATCAGATGGCATAGTGCCCAGTTATCCTTCGATAAAAAATAGCACAATAGTCGTCTCACATTGGCAACCTTAATTGAAATGTGAATACATCACGGATATGTCTAAGTGTTAAAGCGCCTCGGTGTAGCTCGGCAATATTTCTGGCAATGGACAAGCCGAGACCAGCTCCCGTTTGGATTCCCTCGCTTTTTCTTGAATAATCAACCTTATAAAAACGCTCAAATAGCCGGTCCACTTGTTCTTCTGATAGAGGGGTCCCTTTATTCTCAATTTCGATCATGCTGTATTCAGCATCAGCTATTAGCCGTACATGAATGCTGCCCTGGGTGTAGGAGTATTTTAAGGCGTTCATGAGCAAATTATCTATGGCCCTGGCGATCTTTTCACTGTCTATGAAGGTAACGACCGGGTTAACAGGAATGTCCTTGATAAGATATACTTTGTTTTCTTCAGCTAACGGTTCAAATTCAAACAATAATTGATTCAATAGCTGTGCCAAATCAACTCTCCTTAGATTTAACCGGGAGTCAACCGAAGTAAGCCGGGTGTATTCAAATAAATCATCCAGCAGCTTCTTCAAATGAAACGCTTTGTTATAAGTGTTCTGAACACGAAGAAGTTCAATATATCCAATAATACTTGTAAGAGGTGTACGTAAGTCATGCGAAATCCCCGTAATCATCTCCATCTTGGATTGTTCAACTTCCCGTTCTTTCTCAATTTGCTGTTGCAGACGCTCGGTCATTAGATTGATGTTAACAGCTACCCGGCCAAGCTCATCCTGACGGTTAACCGGTACCCGATAGTTCAAGTCACCTTCGGTAATCAGCTGAAGCCCTCTCTCCAAAATCTTTAAGTCTTTTACAATACGCTTTGTTAACAACAAAAAAGTAGAAATGAATATGACTGTAAAGAAGGGAGTAATAAAATAAGGAAATATATTTACCAGCCACTCCGTTTCCATACCATTTCCAACCTTAAAGACGAAATGAATAAAGGTGTTATTCATAGCAACGGCTATAATTAAGCTTAGTATCATTCTGATTAAAATATTGAGCTGGATCTTTTTTTTTCCTCTATTTTTTCTCTCAAATTACGAATATGAACCATTACGGTATTGTCAGAATATCCATAGGGCTCTTTCCATACACTCTCATAAATCTGTTCCGAACTAAAAACCTGTCCCGGCCGGGTAGCAAGCAAAGTTACAATGGCAAACTCAATTGGAGTCAAAGAAATATCAAGTCCGTTTAATTTCACGGAATGTTTATTTTTATCGATGATCAGGTTTTTTATGATAAGTAACGAATTGAATTCATCCTTCCCGGTTATGGACTGACGGCGTAATTGGGCTTTTACACGGGCTAATAGCTCCAGTGGATTGAACGGTTTGATCATGTAATCATCTGCCCCGGTAGTCAGACCGGTAATTTTATCAATGTCCTCCTGCTTGGCGGATAGCATAATGATTGGAGTATTGGATATTTCCCTTATTTTGAGGCAGGCTGTGATACCATCCATTTGAGGCATCATGACATCCAGAATGACCAGTTGGACAGGTGTTGTTTTTATAGCATCCAGCGCCTCCTGCCCATCTGCTTCTTCATTTGAAGTGAATATTGAAAGGCGATAAATAATCCTCCAGGTTTGAGGGACTTATAAATCTGTGCTCATCAATATTCGAATTTTTCATTGTTTCTACTAAATGAGCAGCATTACGATGGCATGAATAGTTAGGATATTCCGCTTTCAAGTTATTCCTCATCGTGGTATCCATCTCAAACAGCAGGACTTTAGTTGTGTTCGTTACCTTAGTATTCATTATACGGGTAATCGCACCTGTGCCTGATCCAAGCTCTGCAACTGCCTTAATCTCATACCAAGGTGCTTGATTTACCATGCTGCGTGCAAGGAATCGGGAACTTGGTGTAACGCTGCCCACCTGTTTTGGATCTTGGATAAAGCTTCGTAAGAATAAGTGATTTTCGTTTACTCCCATATGATTTTCCTCCATTGATTTCTGGGTTCTTAGCCAGCAAGAATCTCCTTCGCTCACTTCGATACAGAAATACTAACTAAAATTTCTGAGGAATTAGGTAGGAGAATTCTAAAGAATTTCTGAAGGGAGGGCCGGAATGTTTCGGAACACCGGGGGAGGGCTAGACTCTGCATGGCTTAAAATTACATTTGAATGTCAAGTCGTGTTAATGATACAATGTGTGCGCAATGTAAAACGTTTAAATAGGGTGAAGGTATGAAGAAAATCGGAATTAAAGATATTGCCTTGCGCGCAAATGTATCCACCGCGATAGTATCATATGTGATGAATGGTACCCGTAATGTGAAGCCTGAGACGAAAGAGCGGGTCTTGAAGGTAATTGAAGAGTTTAATTACAGGCCTAATGCAATTGCCCAAAGCCTAAAGAGCAGAAGAACGAATACGATCGGAGTCATTGCGGAAGACATAACGGTCTTTAATACACCGGAAATTATTGATGGAATAAATGATTATGCGGAGCAACATGATATGCATATCCTGTTAACCAACCTGCGGCTGCAAAAAAAGGTAGGCTACAATTATGCGGATACCGCTGCCTACCAGAAGCATGCACAAAATGCGGTATCAGACCTGGTATCCAATCAGGTTGAAGGAATCGTATATATTGGCGTGCATCCCCGTGATTTAACGGGATTAATTCATACGAATGACAAGCCGATTGTCTATACGTATTGCTACGCGCAGAATGAGTGTTCTATTCAGTATAATGATGAACAGGCTTCCTATGATGCCATCCAGTATTTAGTCAGCAAAGGGCATTCCCGGATTGCGGTCATCAGCGGCTTAATGGATTCGATCCCTTCGAGACTGCGGTTTAACGGGTATTACAAAGCATTGACGGAATTTCAGCTGTATTTCGACCCGCAGTTTATCAAAGTAGGCGACTGGGGGGGAGAGTCGGGTTATCAGCTATTAGGTGAGCTTATGGAATTGCCCGATCCGCCTACGGCTATTCTTGTGATGAACGATTTGATGGCTGCCGGTGCCCTGAGAGCTGCAGCTGAACGCGGGATCTCCGTACCTAGGGACCTGTCGGTTGTCGGCTTTGATAACCGGGAATTCAGCGCTTATCTGAATCCCAGAATTACAACGATGGATTTACCGCTGCATGATATGGGAATATTGGCGATGAAGGCTCTATGTAATAGGATTAGCGGAAATGAGGAGACAATAGAGGAACCTCCGTTATGCAAACTGATTGAGCGGGATTCTGTAGCCGGGCCAAGAACCTCTATTAAATAATAATTGCGGGAACAGACTGTTCACATGAAGTGGACAGTCTCTTTACCTGCAGCAGCGATAAATGGCTTGCTGGCAATTTTACACTGTGGTAATATTAACCCGAAATCTAAACGTTTAAATTAAACCGATAGGAGTGAGAACTTGAGACTGCTTCGTAATGATACGTTTGAAGTAAACCTCTCAACAGAAGGAACGGTCGAATCCCTCCGTATGACAGATGATCCCGTAAGGATGAACTGGGTAATTGATGCAGGTTATGTCCAGGAGGCCGGCTACGCTCAGGAGCATAAGCCTTTTGGACAGTGGACGGCTATGGTTAATGATGAACGGATTGAAAGCGCTAACCTGCAGCCCTACATTGAAGTTGCAGGTGATACATCGGCTACTGTAACCTTTGTGCATGATAAATTTAAAGTTCAATATGAATATCTGCTGAATAACAATGGAGAATGGACATGGAAGATCCGTTGTTCAAATCCAGCTGCAGCAGCCATCAGAATCAATGGATTTCACAGCTGGTTCTCTCTGGCCTATATCATGTTCCGTGATCGTGATGTCATGAGGAATATCAGGCATTCCTGCGCAGTATTTCCGCATATCGGCGGGGATTTCAGCAAATTTGCAGCAGTACGCAGAAGTAATGAGGCACCTCATCTGGCTATATACAGTACGGGGGAACGTATTGCTGCCTTTGGTACATATTGCAGTTATGTCAATCGTTTTCTGGAACAGGTCTCCCCGTCACTGGATGGAATGCTCTACCACAGGTTGTCATTTATTGAGGATGGAAGCTCGCTTGAGCAGTCGGCAGACAGTGATTGGATCTATGGCGGCTACGCACCTGTCACCTTAGAGCCTTATGGCGAAAGAGAATGGTCATTTGTGTTTACAACATTTAATGGGCAGGCGGATTTCTATACTAAAGCGCTCAAGTACGGACATCCGGGCTGGACTTACTCGTCCGTTACTACTACTGAAGGGAAATTTATTGCCGAAGTAGAATTGCCGGAACAGGAAACGCTGCAGTCGGTAAAAATGTATAGCGCAACCGGTGAAGCAGGCGTTGTTAACGAGACGGATATCTCAAGTGAATTCACAATCGTTCCCGCAGCAAAATCTAATCGGTTACGCGCAGTTCTGCCGCTGAAGTCAGCGGGGGAGATCAAGCTGGTTGCTCAGCTCAGTAACGGCAAATGTGATGTGCTAATCGGCAATGTCCTCGAGCCTGTTCATAAGATTCTTGAGAGACGGGCCGAATGGTTATGTGACAACAGCTTTAATACAGCCTCAGTAACCCGTCCCTATTCATTTCTGCCTTTATCCAATCAAGGAGAATCGCTTGGTAAATTAGCTTTCATTCTGATGAAGAATCTTCTATCGCCCCCTGTACCGGCACAAGTCAGAAAAGTAGAGCTGTCTGCTTTCCTTGATCTAAAATACCATTGGTTTGAACAGGGGGATTTCCTGCATCCCAAACCGCTTTACGGGTCCTTTTACCGTATATATGATTTTGACTATATCGGCCACGTGTATTATTTATTGTCCAAATTTGATCAATCATATTTATATTACGGAAGTCCGGAAATGTATCTGACCTGGGCCGCTCAGGTCATGTGTATGAGGCTGGACCCGGAGTGTCACCGGAATAAACGTGAGCAGGAAGAATCGCAGCTTGTAGGGGTATTCATTCTGTATATTGCAGATTTGTTAGCGGACCTGAGGAAGAACGCATTAACGTATTGGCATGATAAGCTTAGCAAACTATGGTTAGCGCTGGTGGAAGGGCTGAAGCAGGGTGCGCAGGCGTATCAAGGAGCCGTGACGGAGCATTTCTATGATAATGCCGGTTTTGGACTTACCTGTGAAGCCTTATGCCTGGCTGGTTTAACCGATGAAGCTGAACGGTATGCCCCGCTGATTATTGCCAATATCGGCTTCAGCAATGATTATAGAGCCAATGCTCCGGACCGCTGGTGGGAGGCCTTATCCTTCATGACGCATTCGTTATGGGGAGGATTGGTAGCGGGTGCCGCCCGGTCTTCTTATGAAACGATTGGAGATGCACGCCTGCTGGAAGCCGGTTACCGGGCAACAATGGCGATGTTTAACTGCTATGATTGGAATGTACATTCAACAACCCGCAAGCTTAAGCCCGGTGAGGCAGCTTCTACGTATAGCATTGCCGCCCCGAATTTAAATATGCCGGAGCTTTCCCGTAACCGCTTTGGCCAATCCATATTTAAGAAGTCGAGTGATCCGTTATTCAGCAGTCTGTTCTCCAATATTGAAGGGGACGACTGGGATATGGGAGAGGAGCTCGTCGCATATCTGCTCGGCTTTGGCTCAACCACCTATCTGTACACAGATAGCGAAGGAGAGCTGCGATGTGTAAATGGGTTGATTGAGCCGGCAGAGAAGGGCTGGGAGATTACAAGCTATGCTGCATATCCGGCCAGATATGTGATGCTGGAGCAAGGGCTGTCATTCGTTTCAACGGCAGGGGAAAGCCTCAAGAGTGTATTGTTTACCGGGGGGAAGTTTGAACGAGCATAAATTTAAACGTTTAACTAACTACACTGATTGAAAATTCATAAATATAGGTTGAAATAGTCGTTTTTCAATCTAAACTACGGGTGATATAATAAAGTAAGCGCTTCCTTAAAAGATTGGCTTTAAAATAAACTGGCGTTATTTATACGGTGAGTGGTTAACAGCGTAAAGAATGTCTTGGAAAGTCACTTTATTCGAATGGTTTTAGACTTTATGTTAAACGTTTAACTCTAAAGCCCGGGTTAAATGGATAGACATACAAATTCAAGCTAATTTCGAAGGGAGATCAGAGGCTATGAGAACAGGAAGGAAACTAGGGGCAGGTCTTATCCTGACTGCACTATTAGTAGGTGCAGCTGGATGCGGGGGCAATGAGGCTAATACAGACAATAACACAAGCACATCGTCACCCGGATCAGAAGCTACCAAAGCACCTGAAGCATCTGCCGAAAAGGTCAAAATTATTTACTCTATGTGGGGCAGCGCAGCTGAAGGGAATACAACCCAGGCGGTGGCAGACCGGTTCAATGCTTCCCAGGATAAAATTGAAGTGGAGGTGCAGGCGATTCCCTGGGAGAACTACATGACGAAATTGAATACGCTTGCAACAGCCGGACAGCTGCCGGATACAGGGATGCTGAAGGAAGACGGAGTCATTCAATGGTCCTCTGAAGGGATGCTGAATGATGTAAGTGCCATGTACGAGGGAAGCGACAGCAAGCCGCTGGACAGCCTGGCCTACAAATATCAGGGCAAGCCCGTAGCTTATGCGGCGGCCAATGAAATTCTCCTGCTCTACTATAATAAAGACATGTTCGATAAAGCGAACGTACCGTATCCTCCATCTGCACTGGATCAGGCCTGGACATGGGATCAATTCGTAGATGCCGCGAAGAAGCTGACGAATGATAAGAACGGCAAGCATCCCGGTGAGGATGGCTTCAATGCACAGAGCATCGTCCAGTTTGGGGCTTCTGTGGAGAATCTTCCGTGGCAGCTGGAAGCCTGGACACTCAGTAATGGCGGGGGCTTCTACTCCGAAGATGGTACAGAGGTTAAGGTCGGGGAGGATGCAAGCATTGAAGCTATTCAGCGGGTAGCTGATCTGTACCTGAAGGATCATGTTGCCCCGTTGTCCGTCGGACAGACCGATGATGGAATCCAGCGCACGATTATTGCCGGTACTGTTGCTATGGCAACTAATGGACAATGGAATGTAGGAACCAGCCTGAATACGGCAAAAGAAGAAGGACTGAACTATGGCGTAGCTGTACTGCCATATATGAAGGATAAAATCACCATCAGCACAGGCGGTGCCAATGTGGTATTCTCCCAAACCAAACATCCCAAAGAAGCGATGGAATGGCTGAAATGGTACAACTCCGAAGAAAACAACTGGGAACTCATCTCTTCAGGTATTTGGATGCCAACGCTGGATAAATGGTATAAGGATGAAGCACTTACCCGCAAATGGGTAGAGAATCCAAACTTCCCTCCGTATGACGAATATAAGTCAGCCGTTGTCGATTATGCGCAGTCTCCTGCCGCGCGACCTGCTGCATGGTTCTATACGAACTATACAACGGACTTTAATACGCTGCTCGGATCAATACTGGGAGATGTCTGGACCGGTAAGACAACGGCCAAGGATGCGATCTCCAAGAATCTGGAGGCTTTGAAGGCGGCTCATACAGGCAATCAATAATAGGGCAGGGGAATAACCGCCGGTATTCTGGAAGCGGTGGTTATCCCCCTAACCATGAGGTGGGGAGCAAGGTATGGAAACCATTAAGATGAAAACCATTAATCCACTGCAGAAGCGGCGTTCCCGGATTTTTTCAGCCGAGGCGCGTGTTGCTTATATCTGTTTGATTCCTGCTTTTCTGGGATTAATCTTCCTGACGTATTTGCCGCTTGTCGGTGTGCTGGGCATCAGCTTGACGAATTGGACCGGACTCAAGAGCCCTGTGTTCATTGGCTTGGACAATTACATCAAAATTTTCACCACCGATCCTTACATTAAAGACTCGATTATCTCGACGATCTATTTTGCAGCGCTATCTGTAACCGGAAGCATGATTTATTCCCTGTTTATTGCGCTGCTGCTGAACCGGAAAATTCCGGCGAGGGGATTTTTCAGAGCTGTGTTCTATGTGCCTTATGTGCTGCCGGCTGCAGCGATTTACGTAGGATGGTCTTGGCTGTACGAGGGGAATTTCGGATTCTTTAACTATGTCCTCTCTGAGCTGGGACTGAACAAAATTCTGTTTATCGCTGATTCCAGCTTTGTCGTCCCTTCTCTCTCCCTGATCTCAGTCTGGCTGGCGGGGAACCTGATTGTTATCTTTCTGGCGGGGCTGCAGAACGTTCCGGTGGTCTACCATGAAGCAGCGGAAATGGACGGTGCGGGCGGATGGCACCGCTTCCGGCACATTACCATTCCGTGTATGACACCGATTATTTTCTACAACCTGTTGATGTGCCTGATCGCCAACCTTCAAGTTGTAACACCTGCGCTGGCGTTAACGAATGGCGGTCCGGGCAACTCTTCGCGGTTTCTGACCTATCTGATGTATGATCAGGCATTTGTAAATTACAGGCTGGGTTATGCCTGCGCAACGACGCTGATTATCTTTGCCATACTGGCGGTCTTTACCACAGTGTTGTTCAAGACATCGGGCCGGTGGATCTACAATGAAGGAGGCGATGACAAATGAGCACAGCGGCATACGGCAGACTTAGAAGCAGGAAACGCAGAGACAGAACCCTGAACATTATAACTTTTGCCATCGTCATCCTTTTCGCCATCCTGGCTATCTTTCCGATCTGGTGGATTTTCCGCACATCGCTTATGACGAACGCTGAGATCTACAAATATCCGCCCTCGCTGATCCCGGACAACTGGCTGTTCTCCAATTATGAGAAGACCCTGCAGGTATTTAAATTCTGGAAGTACCTATGGAATACGATGGTGATTATCGTCCCTTCCTGTCTGGCAGGTACATTTACGGCTACGCTCTGCGGATATGCCTTTGCAAGACTGCGTTTTCGCGGCAAAAATCTGATCTGGGCACTATGTGTGGGGTCCATGCTGCTGCCTGCGATGGTTACGCTTATTCCCCTCTATATCGGCTGGACGCGGGGGCTGGGCTTCAGTGACAGTTATTGGCCTTTGATACTTCCGTATTTCTGCGGCGGCGGTGCGTTCAATATCTTCCTGATCCGCCAGTTTATCATGTCGATCCCGCGGGAGCTTGATCAAGCAGCAACCATCGACGGTGCCGGATATTTCCGCATCCTGTTCAATATCATCATGCCTGCCATCAAGCCGGCTATGATCGTCGTCGCGTTGTTTATCTTCATCACACTATGGAATGATCTGCTCCAGCAGATGATTTATATTAATTCAAGCGATAAATATACGATAGCCCTTGGACTTACCAATTTCCGGGGCCAGTTGAAAAGCGACTGGTCTTTAACGATGGCTGCAACCTGCTTATCCTTCGCTCCGGGCGTCATTTTCTACTTAATCGGTCAAAGGTATTTCGTAGAGGGTATTACTCTTACCGGCTTAAAGAATTAGTCTGTTCCCCTTATACAAAGGATTGTTAATACGACATGTATACAGGAGGTTATGATGACCATCATTTCTATGAAAATGAGGCCGCTGGCGATCGCGCTGCTGCTGGTCTTTCAAACGCTGCCTCTGGAGGTTAGTGCTTCGCCTTCTGCTTCGGTGACCGCAGTAAAGGATGAAATCTCCAATGCCAGCCTGTCTGCCAAAGTCGGAGATCTGGGACAAATTGAGGAGTTGTATATTAACAATAACCCTGCCAATAAACAGGGGGAACCAATCAACTTCGTGCTGCCTAACACTACATCGCCGCAAAATGGGATCCAGCACCAGTGGATGGGTGAAATGCTCTTTTCATACCGTACCGGTGCCAGTGAAGTATTTCCTGATAACAGGGATGGCTTCGTAGAAGTAGACACCAATAAAACACTGGCCGCCGGGGGATCTACGCAATATTCGGCCATCAATCCGGATAACCCCTATATAGACAAATCGGCTTCAGCAGACGGGAAAAAGGTCGAAGTCAATTATATCGGACAGAACCTGGACTCTACCGCCCAGCGGGTGATGAAAGGCTTCGATGTGAAGTCTGTCTTCGATATGGAGACGGATGACGGTTCATTGCTATGGGAAATTACCGTGAAGAACAAGAGCAGCCAGTATATCGAATTCGGGGATATCGGCTTGCCTATGCCTTGGAATAATAAATACCAGACCTTATCAGATACCTATGATGACCGTGTGACTGTGCATAATTTCGCTGGCGCCGACAGCGGGTATTCTTATGCTATCCGCACCAGCGGGGAAGGGAATTTCATGCTGTTCACCCCGGTGCCGGATAGCGGCGCGCGCATCGAGTATGTAGATTATTGGATGCATGAAGCAGGAGAACAGCGTGCTGCGGATACATTCGCGAACTGGACAGGCGACAGCGGCGGCTGGTATCCGGGGCTGAATGTTCTGTATATCCACTCCAAGGACATCCAGAAAACCGGCCGCGGATACTTCACCGATGCTTCCAGCCTGGTGCTGGCACCTGATCAGGAGAAG
The DNA here is from genome assembly GCF_037963255.1 of Paenibacillus sp. FSL H8-0259. Taxonomy (NCBI): domain Bacteria; kingdom Bacillati; phylum Bacillota; class Bacilli; order Caryophanales; family Paenibacillaceae; genus Paenibacillus; species Paenibacillus sp. FSL H8-0259. The sequence continues at coordinate 7,114,976 of NZ_CP150147.1, read as the reverse complement.
ACGTATAAGTTCAAATTCTCAGCGGTACGGGCCGGCGACAACACGCCGCAGGAAAGTGCCCAAAGTCCGAATAACCGTTCAACTTCGATGGAAGACCGGGAGACTAACCTCCGGTCCATCCTGTACAAATCAGGCATCATTGATGCCGTAGCGGTGCCGGGCTTCCAGACAGCGATCAATATGCCTGTGAAGCTGGATCTGCACTATGATGACAGTATCGTTGATGTACAGTCGATCGATATTCAGAATGTGGACGAGAATGACCCGTTTGACGAAGCGCATATCCCGGATATCAAGCCCGGCAAGAGCAGGGAGGATATGGTCGATAATTCCCGGACCGGCCGCGGGCTTCCAGACGGGAATGCGGGCTACGCAGAATCGTCCCAGTTTGTGGAGACCAAGATTGTGAATGGCGAACAGCATCATATCTATTCCCTTCAGTTTGGCTCCATCGGCAATAACAGCGTGCGTGTGGAGTATAAGCTGAAGGCCGGTAATGAATGGGTGGATAAATTCACCCAGTATGAATTCAATGTTCTGGCCGAGCTGGATGCCACTTCGGAAGCCCATTCCGGGTTTATGGCCGGGCAAACACAGGACAAGGACCCGGAAAGTGCGACTTACGGCAACTACTTCGACTGGTATCTTACAAGCGGTATTGACCTGAGCACAAGCCACTGGGGAGATGACTGGAGCCATGATAACATCAACTTCATGACCATGAAGAACTACCTAGCTCCGGATCCCGATGAAATCCGCTCCATTGAGAATTACCTGATTGACTTCATGTGGGAACGGTTCATGAAGAATACGCAAGACAGTTATATCGTTGCGAACTGGCTGAAGGATTCCGGTGCGTACACCGATAAAGACAAGCCTTATACACGAACGTTCTCCGAGATCATGGAAGCGACCGGATTCTTCAATATGTACCGGATTCAGAAGGCGTATCCCAATCTGATCGAGTACCGGGAATCTCCGCAGTTCTATCTGGAGAAGGCTTATAACATCTATTATAAGCGTGTTTCCACCGGAGCCATCGGCTTCTATGGCGAGCAGCAGATTCCGGATATCATTGAAGCCCTGAAAGAAGAAGGAATGCCGGCCGAGTCAGCCAATCTGCAGAAGAAGTTTGCCCTCGATAAGGGACGGAATATGACTTACGCCAATTATCCTTACGGGTCGGAATTTGAATATGATAATACCGGCGAGGAAGGGGCCTATGCTGCAGCTAAGGCGCTGCGTACCTACTACCCTGCGGACGGGCGTGCAGAAGCAGCTGAGGCAAGTATGGAAATGGCCGACTGGAAAACCCGTGCCATGCGCGGTATTCAGCCTACCTGGTTCCATTACTCTGTGCCGGTCTTCCGCGGCGGCGAAGGCTGGTGGAATTTCCAATATACGGCGTCATTAGCCGGATACATTATGGATGACTGGCTCCGCTATGAGGATGACGGCAGGTCCGTGGAGCAGACCGCGATTGCGCAGCAGCGCAACTATGCGGCGAAGCTTTCGAACTTCAATGCCGTCAACATGGGGCAAATCACGGCGGATTCTGTTGGCAGCACCTCCTGGAGATATTCGATGTATAAAGGAGGCACCGGCACCAAGGACGTATACGATGGCGGCTCGCGCGTCATGCATAACGGCTGGAATGATTTTTCCGGTGAATCTGAGGAAGGCCTCTATGGCTCTTTGCTAAGCATCAGCTCCGATATTGTGACAGATCCGGTATTCGGACTGTTCGGATATGGCGCTCAGGTCACTGACGATGGCGTCAGCTACCACATTACGCCTAAGGACGGTTTCGGTAAGCGGATCAATCTGATCGACGAGAACATCTATCTGGCTCTGGAAAGCGATAAAATTGAACGTGCACAAATTCAAAAAGACGGCAAGGGATTTACGCTGCAGCTCCTGAATCCTACTGAAAAGGAGCATGCTTCGCGGATTACGTTCGACGGATCAGGAATGGAGAATGGCTATTATAACCTCAAGCTGAATGGCGCAGCTGCCGGGCAGTTCTATGTGAAGAGCAATAAAGGCGTGGCGATGTTCCAGATGGACAGTGCGGCGAGTGCTGAATTGACCATTGAGAAGTCAGCCGGTGGCGAAAATGCAGCTCCGCAGATGACTGCAGAGCTGGCGACGCAAACTCCGCAGGCACTGATTCCATTTATGCTGAACGGGATTGTGACCGATGACGGCGCGCCGGAAGGGAAACTGACCTACACATGGGAAGTCGTCAGCACGCCTGAAGGCGGCAAGCTGAGCTTCAATCATCCGAAGGCAAGCATTACACAGGCTACCGGTTCCAAAGAAGGCTCGTATACGGTTAAGCTTAGTGTGAGTGACGGGCAGAAGAGCGGTTCCGGCCAAGTGACCTTCGAGCTGGCTGCACCGCCGGAGAAACAACCTCCGGCTATTGGCCAGGTGACTGCGGCCCAGGATGTTGCCAATAACAGTATTGTGGTGTTGTCCGGCGCGGCAACTCCAGATCCGGTACACAGTGCGGAAGCTGAGTCCAAGCTGACGTATACATGGGCTGTTAAGCAACAGCCGGATGGCGCAGCGGACATTTCCTTTGTAGGCGGCGACAAAGCAGTGGCTTATGCCCGTGTAAGCAAGGCAGGCACGTATGTGTTTACCTTCACTGCGGCAGACGGAGACAAGTCAGCCAGCAAGGATGTAACGATTGAGATTAAGGAAGATACCGTTGATGCCTACCGTGCACTCAGTGTAGTGAGCAGGAAGGATACCGCCCCGGTACTTCCCGGACAGGTGAATATTCTGTCCGGGGACGGATATAGTGAGAGGGAAATTGCCTGGGAGGCAATTGATCCGGGCAGCTATGCGGGTACAGGCCAGTTCGAAGCGAAGGGTACAGTCCAAGGCAGTGAGCTGGAGGTACGGGTCACCGTATATGTCGTGAATACAGGGCTGCAGAATGCGGCGCCGACAGCCAAAGCCTCTGCCAGCTTCTCCGGCGGCGACGGGTATCCGGAAGCGATGAATAACGGCATTGACCCTAAGAGCTCGGCAGATTTCTCACCGAACCGCGGTGCCGTGAACAGCGCATGGCATAACTGGGGAAGAGAAGGAGATCCGGCATGGGTGACGTATGAATGGGATCAGCCATTCCTGGCCTCTTCCATGGATGTCTATGTGTTCCAGGACGGCGGCGGAAACTTCCGTCCGAAGGATATGCAGTTAATGCTTCGCGATGAGAACGGGAAATGGTATACCCCGAGGGGCTTGAAGGGACTTGGCAACGAGCTTAATAAATACAATACAACCACCTTTGAGCCTGGCTATATTACAGGGGTCCGCATCGACATGAAGCCTTCTGTTAATGGCTCCGGTATTCTGGAATGGAAGGTATACGGATACACAGGGGCGGCAGATAAGTCAGAGCTGGTTAAGGTATATAACTATGTAAATACATTAAATGCTTCAAACTTTATAGATCCGGGTCTTGCGCCGGTTGATGCAGCGAAGGCGGAAGCTTCCGCTGTGATCAAGAATATGAATGCCACAGCTGGGGAAATTTCCCAGGCACTTGAGAAACTGCTGGCCGATCTGCGTCTGCTCAGTCCGCGTGATGGCAATATGGCTTTCTTGGCGAATCCTTCTTCCAGTTACACCTCACCGTGGGAGAGTCTGGCTGCGGTAAATGACGGGAAGAAAGATAGCGGCAGCATCCCGCACTGGGGAACATGGGGCCACGAAGGTGCAGAGGAATGGGTGCAATATGAATGGCCGCAGGGTGCTGCCATCCAAAGCTCCAACCTGGTGCTGTGGTCTGATGCGGGCGGGATCATGCCGCCTACTAAGGTTGTGTATTCCTATATCCCGCTTGATAGTGTCACCAATGAATGGGTGACAGCCGGTACGGTAACCGGTGGCATCAAGGTGGTTGACCATACTCCGGGGGAATCCTCGAACCCGTATACGTTTGAATCAGTACTGGAGGTTAAGGCACTGCGGGTTACCCTGACCAAGCAATCCGCGGCAGGCGATAACGGCGTTGGCCTGTGGGAATGGGAGGTTATACAGGCCGCATCCAATCCTGATCGCCCTGCACCGGTAACTCCCGCAGGGGTTGCACCTTCTATTCTCCATGGAGATGACGGCAAGCTGACTGGTGTGACCACAGAAATGGAGTATAAGAAGGACGGCGCAGGAGAATATACTGCAATCACTGGAACCGAGATTATAGGCCTCACCGCCGGCAAATATTATGTCCGGTATATGGAGACAGGTTCGCTGAGTGCCAGCCTGGATAAGGAAGTTATCATTCCGGAAGGGCAGATACAGGAACAGGACGCACCGGATTCAAGAGGGTGGGTGATCACGCACGCCAATTCGGATAACGGAGCAAAGGGGATCATCGAGGGCGTAAACGGCACCATGGAATACCGGAAGCTTGGCGATGAGAACTATGTGCCTGTTACCGGTACAAGTATCGGTGATCTGGAGCCGGGCAGCTATCAGATCCGGTACGCAGCGGCAGAAGGGCTGCAAGCAAGCCCGCCGGTAATTGTAGACATCCGCAATGAGGCCAAGGAAGACAGAGATGCGCCATCAGCAGATGGCCTGGTGATTACGCCGCCTGCAGCGGCAGGCGGAAACGACGGGAAGATTGACCATGTGACTGCCGATATGGAATACCGCAGGGTGGATGGCGGACTATTCATCCCGGTCAGTGGAACCAACATTGAAGGTCTGGAGGCCGGGAGTTATGAACTCCGGTACGCCGGGACGGATACCAGCAATCCAAGCTCTGTGATCCTGATCGTAGTTCCTGACGGAACCAAGCAGGAACAGAATCCACCGGACGGGACAGAGGTCAAAGGTGTGGATGTCAGTGCAAGCGGCGCTAAGGACGGCAAGATCACCGGTGTGAATCCGGCGATGGAATACCGGCAGGAGGGAGGAGACGCTGGCAGCTGGATGGCCATCATAGGTGAAGAGGTTACAGGTCTTGGCAGCGGAACCTACGAAGTGAGAATGAAGGAAACGGCAATTCATTATGCGAGTCCATCCCTTACAGTCGTCATCAGCAATCCTGCTGTAGACCCTGGACCGACTGCAACGCCGGATCCAACCCCATTGCCAACCTCTACACCAACGCCAAAACCGGCGCCTACATCTGCACCAGCGGATGCTGCAGCACCGGTCAAGACACCTTCGCCGACTCCTGTAACCATCAAAGTCGAAGGACATTTGATTAAGGTTGAGGCACCAACGGCGGATCCGGCATCCGGTATAGCCAAAGCGGCCACAATCCGGCAGGCTGATATTAATAAGGCGCTGGAGCATGCGCAAGCAGACAGCAGGAATGTTAAGACGGTTAGAGTGGTAATACCGGAAGCAGAGGGAGCAAGTGCCTATGTGGTTGAGCTTCCCGCAGCTGCACTAGCCTCTGCTATAGGCAATATCAGGATAGAAGTTGCTACGGAAATCGGCACAATTATAGTGCCCTCCAATATGCTGAAGAGTATAGGAGCGGGCGCCAAGGGTGTGGAACTGACACTTAGCCGGGCGGATGCTTCCAAGCTTGATCCAGCGGCAAAAGCCATGATTGGCAGCAGACCTGTTATTGAATGGGCTGTCCAAATGGATGGGGTGGCAGTAGCAGCCAATAACCTGAATGCACCGGCAGAGATCAGACTGCCATATGCTTCAGGTGCTGAAGAATTGGCAAACGCCAAATATTTAGCTGTATCGTATATTGATGCAAACGGCAAGCTTGTTCAGATCGACAATGCTGAATACGATGCTGCCGGGCAGGTCATGGTATTTACAGCGGCAAATGCCGGTGAATATGCAATTGTGTATACCAGGAAGAGCTTCAATGATGTAATCAAGGATTCGTGGTATGCGGCAGCGGTTGAAACGATGGCGTCCAAAGGCTTCATTGAAGGAACATCTGAGGCAACCTTCAATCCCGGCAACAAGATTACAAGAAGTGAGTATCTGGCCTGGCTGGTAAGGACACTGGAGCTTACTGCGGAATATAGCACAAACTTCAGTGATGTTGAGCGTACAGACCGCTATTATAATGAAATTGGAATCGCCAAAGTGCTTGGAATCGCATTGGGCTCGAACGGCAGCTTCCAGCCGGACACGGAAATTACAAGACAGGATATGGCTGTGCTGACCATGCGGGCCTTGCGGGCAGCAGGCAGAACCCTGCAGGCCGGTACAGCTGAGGATCTCAAGAAATTTACAGATGGCTCTAATGTAGCAAAGTACGCAGCGGGCGATATGGCTGCAATGGTTAAGAGGGGCTTCGTCAACGGGCGGGGGAATGAAAGCCTGAGTCCTGGCGGGACGACAACCAGAGCAGAAGCTGCTCAGGTTCTGTATAAGATTTTTTTACAGCAGTAATATAGTTAAGTAAGCGGCCTTGATTTACATCTTGTTGATTGGCAAAAGCCCGCACCCGTGGCCTAACTGGCTTGGGAGCGGGCTTTTACATCATATAAGCTCCTGATCATTCTCATTCTCTGTATAGATGGAGATCAGCACGATTGCTGTCTCCTCGCCAATATTTTTGATTAAGTGAGGTGTACAGGCGTTCCAGCTAAAGGAATCACCCTCAGCAAACTCAGCTCCGTCTTCCCCTTGCTCGGCGTATATTCTTCCTCTAATGACCACATGCACTTCCTGTCCTTCATGCGCATGAGGGGCATCCCCGATCATGGCACCGGGAGGAAACTCTACAATCGACATCCGTACGTTTTTGGTGGAACTGAGATGTTCTACTTCAGGTCCTGGGCGATATTCTCCAGCGTGGTAAAGGCGGGATTCAGCTTGGAAAGCAGCTTATGGGAGCAAATCCGGCTGGGCGGGGAAGGGACTATTCCATTTAAGGAAACATCTGCTTGTCTACTTTTCATAACAATCTTGGTAAGGTAGGATGATAGCTATTCATAAGAGGTGGTAAATTGTTATGCTTAAAAAACACTGCTTGTTCTGCGATCAGATTGTCCCGATTACAGCTGAAGGCGATTACGATCGGTATGCAGACTGCTCCTGTTCACCCGGGGGGTTCTATAAGCTGCTGAGAGACAGCTATGAATCCATACTTTCGTTCTCACAACAACAGAAACGTGAAATGCTTCATTTGGTATCGGCGTATATCCGGGAGAAGACAGATTGTGGTGAGAGGGTCATTCTAAGTGCTGGAGATTTGGATTCAATTCTGAATTCTCCGACTATTCCTGTGACCCTTGAAGATAAAGGAAACCGACTGCTGCAATATCTGTATAGACATTCCGAGGGTCCGGGGGAGCCGGTTGTCATTCAACCCCTTTCCAGCAGCTATAACCTGACCTACTCTCCCAATCTGCAAGAACTGGTCTATATCATCGATAAGCTGAGAAGTGAGGAGTTGCTGATAAGGGAAGGTATGACCTTTAAGCTTACCGCGCAGGGATGGGGCGAAGCCGCTGCAATCACCGGAGGTGGGAAAATAAAGCAATGCGTCGTTCTTCTGCCGAATGAGGAGGAATTACGCACGGAGTGGCTGGATAAGCTGCTGCCTAAGATCGAGCAGTATGGCTATCTACCCCGCGTGCTTGCACAGGAAGGCGAAGAATATTCTTTGAAGCCTATAGCGGACAGCAAGCTGATTATCGCCGATGTAACCGGTCAGTCCCCTGCGGTGTATTTTGCAGCGGGATATGCGCTTGGTTTGAACGTCCCGGTGGTTTGGACTGTTAAGAGCGAGGATGCTGATAAACTTTGGGTACACCTGCAAGAAATCCGTCCCCTCGTCTGGGATACAGCTGAAGATCTAGTGGTGCTACTCCAGCAGAAGTTGAGTTTATAGAAGAGCCCCGTTACAAAGGTTTAAAGTTTGAAGCCGATATAATAGACAAGCACACTGGAGAATCGATCATGCGGAATTCTCAGCTACATGATAAATACAGAGATTATATTGAGGCAAAGAAAAAGAAGCAGCTATAAGAAGAAATCTGCTATGCTAGTTTTAAAATAATGCTTGCATAGAATATCCATACATGATATATTCTATTTCTGGCCGCGAAACATCAACGCCGAGCTCGAAAAGAAGTTGAAAAAAAGAGCTTGCATTGATCGGCTGGATGTGATATATTATAAGAGTTGCTGGTGACGCGATGAGCGGCGCTGACAACGAGCTTGATCTTTGAAAACTGAACAACGAGTGAGTATCGGAATTCACGAAAGTGACTTCCAAAAAAGAGAATGAAAATTCTCGTCAGATGTTTCAAAATGAGCAATCGCTCTTTCTAAATACAATTTGGAGAGTTTGATCCTGGCTCAGGACGAACGCTGGCGGCATGCCTAATACATGCAAGTCGAGCGGAGTTTGAATGGAAGCTTGCTTCCATTCATGCTTAGCGGCGGACGGGTGAGTAACACGTAGGCAACCTGCCCTCAAGACTGGGATAACTACCGGAAACGGTAGCTAATACCGGATAATTTCTTTCCTCTCCTGAAGAGAGAATGAAAGGCGGAGCAATCTGCCACTTGGGGATGGGCCTGCGGCGCATTAGCTAGTTGGTGGGGTAACGGCTCACCAAGGCGACGATGCGTAGCCGACCTGAGAGGGTGAACGGCCACACTGGGACTGAGACACGGCCCAGACTCCTACGGGAGGCAGCAGTAGGGAATCTTCCGCAATGGGCGAAAGCCTGACGGAGCAATGCCGCGTGAGTGATGAAGGTTTTCGGATCGTAAAGCTCTGTTGCCAGGGAAGAACGTCCGGTAGAGTAACTGCTACCGGAGTGACGGTACCTGAGAAGAAAGCCCCGGCTAACTACGTGCCAGCAGCCGCGGTAATACGTAGGGGGCAAGCGTTGTCCGGAATTATTGGGCGTAAAGCGCGCGCAGGCGGTCATTTAAGTCTGGTGTTTAAACCTTGGGCTCAACCTGGGGGCGCACTGGAAACTGGGTGACTTGAGTACAGAAGAGGAAAGTGGAATTCCACGTGTAGCGGTGAAATGCGTAGATATGTGGAGGAACACCAGTGGCGAAGGCGACTTTCTGGGCTGTAACTGACGCTGAGGCGCGAAAGCGTGGGGAGCAAACAGGATTAGATACCCTGGTAGTCCACGCCGTAAACGATGAGTGCTAGGTGTTAGGGGTTTCGATACCCTTGGTGCCGAAGTTAACACAGTAAGCACTCCGCCTGGGGAGTACGGTCGCAAGACTGAAACTCAAAGGAATTGACGGGGACCCGCACAAGCAGTGGAGTATGTGGTTTAATTCGAAGCAACGCGAAGAACCTTACCAGGTCTTGACATCCCGATGAAAGCATTAGAGATAGTGCCCCTCTTCGGAGCATCGGAGACAGGTGGTGCATGGTTGTCGTCAGCTCGTGTCGTGAGATGTTGGGTTAAGTCCCGCAACGAGCGCAACCCTTGACTTTAGTTGCCAGCAGGTAGTGCTGGGCACTCTAGAGTGACTGCCGGTGACAAACCGGAGGAAGGTGGGGATGACGTCAAATCATCATGCCCCTTATGACCTGGGCTACACACGTACTACAATGGCCGGTACAACGGGAAGCGAAACCGCGAGGTGGAGCCAATCCCAGCAAAGCCGGTCTCAGTTCGGATTGCAGGCTGCAACTCGCCTGCATGAAGTCGGAATTGCTAGTAATCGCGGATCAGCATGCCGCGGTGAATACGTTCCCGGGTCTTGTACACACCGCCCGTCACACCACGAGAGTTTACAACACCCGAAGTCGGTGGGGTAACCCGCAAGGGAGCCAGCCGCCGAAGGTGGGGTAGATGATTGGGGTGAAGTCGTAACAAGGTAGCCGTATCGGAAGGTGCGGCTGGATCACCTCCTTTCTATGGAGAATCGTCACCTGCAACGGTGACATTCAAATCGGAAGCGTAAGCTTCCACAACGAACCTTAGGGTTCAAACACTCACTCGTTGGTCAGTTTTGAGAGTTTAAGCTCTCATCTTTAAATTGTCTGAATTTTCGAACATCACAGTCGTGATTGTCCCGAAACTTCAGCACCTTGATCCTTGAAAACTGGATACCGAAACGAATTTGCGTTTTAGAACATCTTTTAGCTGAAACTTGTGTAAGCAAGTTGGAATAGTTATTAGTTGCTACAGCGATTTTCCTAACGGAAAACGCATTGGTTAAGCTAATAAGAGCACACGGAGGATGCCTAGGCGCCAGGAGCCGACGAAGGACGTGGCGAACAACGAAACTGCCTCGGGGAGCTGTAAGCAAGCTTTGATCCGGGGGTGTCCGAATGGGGAAACCCAGCTGTGGTAATTCGCAGTTACTCGTATCTGAATACATAGGATACGCAGAGGCAGACCAGGGGAACTGAAACATCTAAGTACCCTGAGGAAGAGAAAACAATAGTGATTCCGTCAGTAGCGGCGAGCGAACGCGGAACAGCCTAAACCAAGGGGCTTGCCTCTTGGGGTTGTGGGACGTCTCACATGGAGTTACAAAGGAATATGGTAGGCGAAGAGGTCTGGAAAGGCCCGCGATAGAGGTAAAAGCCCTGTAGCCTAAACTGTGTTCTCTCCGAGACGGATCCCGAGTAGTGCGGGGCACGTGAAACCCCGTATGAATCCAGCAGGACCATCTGCTAAGGCTAAATACTACCTGGCGACCGATAGTGAAACAGTACCGTGAGGGAAAGGTGAAAAGCACCCCGGAAGGGGAGTGAAATAGAACCTGAAACCGTGTGCTTACAAAAAGTCAGAGCCCGATCTATGGGTGATGGCGTGCCTTTTGTAGAATGAACCGGCGAGTTACGTTTAACATGCAAGGTTAAGGTGAGAAGCCGGAGCCGCAGCGAAAGCGAGTCTGAATAGGGCGACTAAGTATGTGGACGTAGACCCGAAACCGTGTGATCTACCCCTGTCCAGGGTGAAGGTGCGGTAACACGCACTGGAGGCCCGAACCCACGCATGTTGAAAAATGCGGGGATGAGGTGGGGGTAGCGGAGAAATTCCAATCGAACTCGGAGATAGCTGGTTCTCCCCGAAATAGCTTTAGGGCTAGCCTCGGTGAATGGAGTGGTGGAGGTAGAGCACTGATTGGGTGCGGGGCCCGCAAGGGTTACCAAGCTCAGTCAAACTCCGAATGCCATTAACTTCTTGCCGGGAGTCAGACAGTGAGTGCTAAGATCCATTGTCAAAAGGGAAACAGCCCAGACCATCAGCTAAGGTCCCCAAGTGTGTGTTAAGTGGGAAAGGATGTGGAGTTGCACAGACAACCAGGATGTTGGCTTAGAAGCAGCCACCATTGAAAGAGTGCGTAATAGCTCACTGGTCGAGTGACTCTGCGCCGAAAATGTAACGGGGCTAAACACACCACCGAAGCTATGGCTAGATGCTTTGCATCTGGGGTAGGGGAGCGTTGTATGCAGGTTGAAGGTGTACCGTAAGGAGCGCTGGACAGCATACAAGTGAGAATGCCGGTATGAGTAACGAAAAGATCAGTGAGAATCTGATCCGCCGAAAGCCCAAGGTTTCCTGAGGAAGGCTCGTCCGCTCAGGGTAAGTCGGGACCTAAGGCGAGGCCGAAAGGCGTAGTCGAAGGACAACAGTTTGAAATTACTGTACCACCGTAATCCGCTATGAGCGATGGGGTGACGCAGGAGGGTAGTGACGCGGACTGATGGATATGTCCGTCTAAGCAGTGAGGCTGATGTGTAGGCAAATCCGCACATCACTAAGGCTGGGCTGTGATGGGGAGCGAAAATTGTAGTAGCGAAGGTCATGATCTCACACTGCCAAGAAAAGCCTCTAGCCAGGAGAAGGTGCCCGTACCGCAAACCGACACAGGTAGGCGAGAAGAGAATTCTAAGGCGCGCGGAAGAACTCTCGTTAAGGAACTCGGCAAAATGACCTCGTAACTTCGGGAGAAGAGGTGCCTCGGTAGGGTGAATAGCCCGAGGGGGCCGCAGTGAAAAGGCCCAAGCGACTGTTTAGCAAAAACACAGGTCTGTGCGAAGCCGCAAGGCGAAGTATACGGGCTGACGCCTGCCCGGTGCTGGAAGGTTAAGGGGAGTGGTTAGGGGTTAAACCCGAAGCTGTGAACCGAAGCCCCAGTAAACGGCGGCCGTAACTATAACGGTCCTAAGGTAGCGAAATTCCTTGTCAGGTAAATTCTGACCCGCACGAATGGCGTAACGACTTGGGCGCTGTCTCAACGAGAGATCCGGTGAAATTTTAATACCTGTGAAGATGCAGGTTACCCGCGACAAGACGGAAAGACCCCATGGAGCTTTACTGCAGCTTGATATTGAATTTGGGTACGATCTGTACAGGATAGGTGGGAGCCGGTGAGGCAGGAGCGCAAGCTTCTGCGGAGGCGCCGTTGGGATACCACCCTGATCGTATCTAGGTTCTAACCTAGTACCCTAATCGGGTACGGGGACCGTGTCAGGCGGGCAGTTTGACTGGGGCGGTCGCCTCCTAAAGAGTAACGGAGGCGTTCAAAGGTTCCCTCAGAATGGTTGGAAATCATTCGCAGAGTGCAAAGGCATAAGGGAGCTTGACTGCGAGACCTACAAGTCGAGCAGGGACGAAAGTCGGACTTAGTGATCCGGTGGTACCGCATGGAAGGGCCATCGCTCAACGGATAAAAGCTACCCTGGGGATAACAGGCTTATCTCCCCCAAGAGTCCACATCGACGGGGAGGTTTGGCACCTCGATGTCGGCTCATCGCATCCTGGGGCTGAAGTAGGTCCCAAGGGTTGGGCTGTTCGCCCATTAAAGCGGTACGCGAGCTGGGTTCAGAACGTCGTGAGACAGTTCGGTCCCTATCTGTCGTGGGCGCAGGAAATTTGAGAGGAGCTGTCCTTAGTACGAGAGGACCGGGATGGACGTACCGCTGGTGCATCAGTTGTTCCGCCAGGAGCATGGCTGAGTAGCTACGTACGGACGGGATAAGCGCTGAAAGCATCTAAGCGTGAAGCCCCCCTCAAGATGAGATTTCCCAATTAGTAAGACCCCTTGAAGACGACGAGGTAGATAGGTTGGAGGTGGAAGTGCAGCAATGCATGGAGCTGACCAATACTAATCGGTCGAGGGCTTATCCAAATTCTTAGAGCGCAGATTCGTTTCGGATTCAGTTTTCAGGAATCAATTCCTGAAGCATTTACGCTGTAAATGCCCGTTTGGTGGCGATAGCGGAGGGGTTCCACGCGTACCCATCCCGAACACGACCGTTAAGCCCTCCAGCGCCGATGGTACTTGGACCGAAGGGTCCTGGGAGAGTAGGACGTTGCCAAGCACATGAAGCCATTGTTGAGTAATCGACAATGGCTTTTTTGTTGCGTTTGGCGCCACTTGTATAACCATAGAATCCATAAGTACACTGTGAAATGTCATGTACACTCTGAAATCTGATATGATAAAGGTTAAATAGTTAACGGAACATTTTGCTATTACAGGAATCAGGAGGATATTTAGTAGATGGCTCATATATTAGTAGTTGAAGATGAACAGCCGATCAGCGATTTGATAACCATGAATCTTAAGCTGGTTGGACACACGTATTCCAAAGTGTATACCGGCTCAGAGGTTGCCGGAATGCTGGAACAGGAGCGGACGGATCTTATCCTGCTCGATGTGATGCTTCCCGGTCTCGACGGGTTTGAAGTGATGCAGCAGATCGCTCCTTTGCGGATTCCGGTCATTCTGATTACGGCCAAAAATGCACTCTCCGACCGCATCAGAGGCTTCGAGCTGGGTGCGGAGGATTATATAATCAAACCGTTTGAAATTCTGGAGCTGCTGGCCCGGATTAACGTTGTGCTGCGCAGGAATGAACAGGCTGCCCCTGCTTTTATTTGCGATGCGGTGGAAGTCAGGTTTCCGGAACGGCAGGTCCGGGTAGATCAGCAGCCGGTTGATTTGACCACCAGAGAATTTGAGCTGCTCGAAGTACTGATACGTAACCGGAATATCGCCCTTTCGAGAGAAAAGCTGCTGGAGCTGGCCTGGGGTTATGACTTTGCCGGAGACACCCGCACCGTGGATGTTCATATCCGCCAGCTGCGCAAAAAGCTCGGCTGGGAAGAACGGATCAAAACTGTATTCAAGCTGGGCTACCGCCTGGAAGTTCAGGTCTAGCCATGCGGTTCTGGCATAAGATTCTGCTCGCCGTCCTGGTTCTCTTCATAGCCGCTCTTGATGTAAGTGTGATAATGGTGATGAAAAAAAGCTGGCAGCTGAATATGGATAGCGAAACCAGGCGTGCGGCCAGTGAACAGCTGCTCATCACCAACAATATATACGAGAATCTGGATTCGATCCGGACACGTGGCCTAACCCTCACCCCTGCACTGATGGTCAGTGTGGCTAAGTCGTATGGGGAACACTACCGCAAACAGGGAATAGGACTGGAGTTGCGGGAGGACGGACAGCTTATCTACCCCAATCAGGCAGGGAAGAGCGCTGTGCAGGATGAGCATGTGATGACGCTGGCTATGCCGCTCCCTGCTCCTTATCAGCATCTGGAGCTGACTTACAAGCGCGACATCAGCGGGCTGTATGCCCAGCAGCAGGAGCTTAACCGCTTTTTCGTGATGATTAACTGGATCGTCGGTCCATTGCTGGTGCTGCTGCTCTACCTTCTGATCCGGCACCTGACGAGGCCTCTCAAGCTGCTGTCCGAGACGACCAAAACGATTGCCGAAGGTAACTATTCTAACCGTGTGGAGCTGAACAGCAGGGATGAATTCGGGGAGCTGGCCTTCAACTTTAACCGGATGGCTGCTGTGGTGGAGCAGCGGATGACGGACCTTGCAGGCATGGCTGAGGATAAACAGCGGATGGTTGATAATCTTGCCCATGAACTGCGGACGCCGCTGACCAGTATGCAGGGATTTGCTGAACTTCTCAGCTCGGCGAATATTGGCCAGGAAGATCAGGTCAAGGCCGGTCACTATATTTTAACTGAGACTGTCCGGCTCAAGAATCTGGCCTTCAAGCTGCTTGATTTGTCCGTTCTGCGGCATCAGCCACTGGTGCAGGCAGAGGTGGATGTGGCAGCCCTGTTCCAGGAGGTAGCGCAGACCGAGCTGCAGAAGGCAGCAGAGCACGGATTACTGCTGCAGATGGACAGCTCTATTCCCGCCGTGTGGGGAGATGCGGATCTTCTGGCATCCTTTCTGGTAAATCTGATTGAGAATGCCATTCCTGCCTCCCAGCCAGGCAGCATCATCCGCCTGCTGGCCTTTGAGCAGAACGGGGAAGGGGTGCTGGAAGTGCAAGACAGCGGAGCCGGCATGACGGAAGAGCAGAGTAAGCGTGCGTTCGAGCCGTTCTACCGCGCAGACCCGGCACGTTCGCGGACCTACGGCAATGCTGGCCTCGGCCTGTCCTTGTGCCGGCAGATTGCCGAGGCGCATGAGGCCAGGGTTGAGCTGCATTCTGTCCTTGGACAAGGGACCAGCATCCGCATCTTTTTACAACTCCATAACAACTGCCCCTCTACTCTATAACATCCCGGGATTAAGGTATAGACAGAGTTAGTATCTTAATCCGATGGAGGTAATACAATTGAACACAAAGAAATGGTCGGCTACGATGGCTGTAATCTTAGTCTCTGGAGGTGTATTCGCAGCCAGTGCGTTTCTCGTCCCCAGCCTGGTGAACTCTGCAGTCGTCGCTAAGAACAGTACGGCAACGCAGGGCAATAGCCAGCTTAATCTGACAGGAAGTACGGTTCCTGTACTGAAGGTGGAAGCACCGGCGCCGGTATCTACCGTGAATGATGATCTGCTTAAGCAGATGACCGAGGTGCAAATCCAGCAGATCTATGATTATATAGAGAAGCCGGGTGATCCCAATGTTTCAGGCCGGGAAATGACCGATTCGGAAATGAAACGCCATCTGGTTCTGCAAGATCAGTATGTATATGATGGCGTACGGCCCCAGAAGCCAATGCCCCTAGCGCCGGGTCAGGGCGCTTTGTATCTGGATATGAATACCAATACGTACCACTATCCAGAGAAGACCTGGACCGATGAAGAGCATCTGCAACTGATCGACTGGTACTCCCGCTTGAATTATGTATTATCCAAAC
Organism: Paenibacillus sp. FSL H8-0259; assembly: GCF_037963255.1. Classification (NCBI taxonomy): domain Bacteria; kingdom Bacillati; phylum Bacillota; class Bacilli; order Caryophanales; family Paenibacillaceae; genus Paenibacillus; species Paenibacillus sp. FSL H8-0259. The sequence goes on along the minus strand of NZ_CP150147.1, from coordinate 7,098,907 downwards.
GATATGTGACTGCGCCTCCCCTTCCGCAGAAGTATAGCAAGTCTGAAGTAGAGTCGCTGGCGGCTGAAAGTGTGCGCAGGCTGTATGATGCTGATGTGTCCAAGCTAAACACCTATGTTGCTCTACCTGAACAGGAATATGGCTTTCGTTCAACCTGGAGGGTTCACTTCGCTCCGTACAAGTCATCTACCTTGCGCGGACAAGGCCAGGAATTCTGGGAATATGATGTGCAGATCGATCCGGAGACCGGGATCGCAGTGGATACGACAGCCATTAATGGGGCGTTGAAAAGAACGCCTATCGACGCAGCTGCCGCAGCTGCCATCCTCAAGGATAACAGCTGGATCAATAAAGCTACTCAGGTCGTGAAGGACAAGCAGGGAGAGAAAAGAAAGATAGTCAAAGCTTATCTGACCGATACTGAGGTGAACAACAAACGCGGGATGGTAGCAGTGGATGTGTTATTGGAAGACGGCAGCAAATATAATGCGGAGTTCCGCTATCCGAGTAAGATGCTGCGCTGTCTGATCTATGAACCTGCCGTAAAAGAAAAATAAAAGAAAGCCATACCTTTTGCTACAGGAAAGACAGTCCTGATGATCAAGCAGCCCTTGATTCGTCAGGACTTTTTTTGTACTTTGGAGCAGGAAAAAACATAGGATTGTTTATTATTAAGGGAGGACTCCTCCAGGCAACGCAGAACATACTTACATTAGAGGAAGATGGTGTGAGTGTAGGTCATTGAAAATTTATTGAATGAGGTGGAGAGATGAGAATTCATTGCCTGCAGCATGTCCCTTTTGAAGCGCCGGAGGAAATTGCAGTCTGGGCCGGGAATAGAGGGCATGTGCTTACAACAACCTTAATGTATGAAGCACAGGCTCTGCCATCTATTGATGAGTTTGATATGCTCGTAATCATGGGCGGACCGATGGGAGTCAATGATGAGGAAATGATCCCCTGGCTGAAGGGGGAGAAATCCTTTATTGACGCAGCCATCCGCTCGCGCAAGCTGACGCTTGGAATCTGTCTGGGAGCCCAGCTGATTGCCGAACAAATCGGCGGTGAAGTCTATAAAAACAAGTGGAACGAGATCGGCTGGTTCCCTGTGAGATTGACCGGGGAGGCCAAATCGTCTACCTTCTTCAAAGCGTTCCCGGAGCAGTTTGTACCGTTTCACTGGCATGGAGATACCTTCAGCTTACCCGCCGGAGCCAAGAGGCTGGCGTTCAGCTTGGGCTGTACCCATCAGTGTTTTGAATATGAGGATTATGTAGCCGGCCTGCAGTTTCATCTGGAGGTTAATGACCCCAGCATCCGGAAAATCATCGGTAACTGTGCCGAGCAGCTGGAGCGGGAGGAGTATGTTCAAACGCAGTCTGAGATGGTGAATCAGCTTGAGAAAGTAAAAGCATCCAATGAACTGATGTTCACGCTCCTCGATGCAATGGAAGACAAATTCCTGTCCAGATCCTAGCTGTCTGGCTCGCCATAGAAAGGAATATACGATGAAAAGTTTAAATGTAGCTATACCGACTCCTTTCCGGGAGGATGAAAGCTTAAATGTTGACGGATTTAAGGCCATTGTAGAGTATCAGAAGCGGAACGGTATAGAATCACTGCTTGTCTCAGGAAGTACCGGTGAACAGCATTCCATGAGCATAGAGGAGAGACTGCAGATCATTGAATATTTTGACCAGCAGCGCTTTCAGGATATTGAGCTTGTCTTCGGGGCTTCCGCTATAAGAACACGGGATGCGGTACGTCTGGTGAAGGCGCTGGAGACCTCCGTAATCGATGTAATTCTGATCGGTTTCCCTCCGTATATCCGGCCCACGCAGGAGCAGGCAGTTGCTTATGTGGAAGAGCTGCTTAGCCATACGACCAAGCAGGTGGCCCTGTATAATAATCCCGGCCGGACCGGGTTCGATTTGACTCCAGACTCGCTTCATTCGTTAATTAACCGGTACCCCAACATCGTTGGCTATAAAGAAACAGGTGATTTGGAGCGTCATCTGCTGCTAACTTACCCGGACTATTTCATCATGTTTGCTGCAGGAGATGTCAAGCTTGTGGACAATTTCGTCACAGGCGGATGTAAGGGTCTCTCAAGTGTGGCTGGTAATATATATCCGCAGGAAATTAAACATACCGTCGAACAGCTGCTTCAGCATAAACAGGTTGATGCTAACCCGGTCGAGGATCTGGTATCACGGGTCATAAGCGGGCATGCGATTATTAATATCAAACAGCACTATAACAGCCTGGGGATTAATGCGGGAGTCTGCCGTGCTCCGCTCATCTAATTAATCATTAAGCTATATAAATATTAATCTCCTTACGTATTGTGTTGGGGAATAGCACTGACCCATGCATTATATCTGTTAATGAGGTAGACTGGATTCAGCAGAAAGTAGGGACATCATGCGCAAATTCTTCATGACAGATATCCATGGCGACAAAGAGGGGTTAGAGCTCCTGCTCAGGCATGCCGGGGCTGACTTGAAACGGGATCAGCTGGTCTTTGGCGGGGATATGATTAACCGGGGGAAAGATTCGGCAGGTGTAGTAAAATATATTAAAGAACTCACGGACCGGCATCCCGGCCAGGTTCACGCGCTCATCGGCAATCATGAAGAAATGATGGGCGATTACATCAAAAACGGTGACAAGCTCTGGCTGAGCCATGGCGGGCATGACACGCTTGAGAGCTTTGCCCGTGCTTTTTCCGATCAGAAGGAGCGGCAGGCGCATATGGAATGGGCTTACTCCTTGCCCCTGTATTATGCAGATGAAGAATTTGTGTATACACATGCCGGACTTTGTACAGTGGAGCCTCTGGAGCAGCAGAGCCGGGATATTCTGTGGATGACGGAATATGAGTTCTACCGGCAGCCGCGGGAAGAGCTGCTTACATTAACGAACGGCAGGCCGGTGATTCATGGGCATACGCCGGTGGAACGGATATATTTTGACGGTGCCCGTATGAATTGTGATATGGGGTCCAACACCTACGCTGTGCTGGAAGAAAGGTCTCTTGGAATCGTGAATCTGACCGAGATGATCTACCATGTATACAAACAGGCAGACCAACGGCTGGAGAACCGGCGGATTGGACGCATTTAGACCAAAGCTGTACAGGGCCTGCTACGGCGGGGCGGGAGTGCTTGAGAAGAATGTATAAGTATCCGAAATGAACAAGAGAGGATTGAGGGAGATGAAGCATCCTTTTCACCTGAAGGCAGTATGGAACGGCGGACGAAACAGTGAGGGGCATATCGAAGCAGGCGGACTCCGCACGGTAATCTCGATTCCGCAGGAGATGGGCGGTCCGGGAACCGGAACGAATCCTGATGAGATGCTGCTGGGGGCAGCCTCGACCTGTTATTTGATTACACTGGCAGCGATGCTCGAGCGTTCAGATATTGTACCACAGGAACTGACACTGGAGTCAGAGGCGACGGTAGATGTCACGAATAATGTATTTACGTACGAACGGATCGTACACAAGCCGCGGGTGGTGCTCCAGGCAGATGCGACAGCGTCCCAGCTGAAGAAGGCAGAGCGGCTGGCACATATGGCAGAGGAGTCCTGTATGATCTCCAGAGCTGTGGCAGGGAATGTCTCGATGGAGACACAGCCGGTTATTGAGATAGCCGTGGCAGGAAAATGAAGGCCGAATATCCGGCCAGCATTCCTGCGCACGGGGAGGTCCAAGCTCACAGATACACCGGCGGAGGAAGATGCTGCTCCAGCCGGTAAAGCGGCAGCTCCACAATCACGGAGGTACCCTTGGTGAATTCACTTTCGATCCGCAGCCGCCCGTCATGCAGCTCTATGATCTCCTTGCAGATGGCCAGGCCCAGGCCGCTTCCGGACTGGCGGGACCGTCCTTTGAAGAATTTGGTGCCGAGCTGTGCCAGGTCTGCGGCCTCGATGCCTTCGCCGTTGTCGGCTACGGTGGTGATGATGAGCTCCCCGTGTAACACTGCTGTAAGGCGGATGGCTCCCTGGGCAGGAGTGAATTTGAAGGCGTTGTCCAGCAAATTGACAAAAACCTGCTTCAGGCGGTTAAAATCACCGTCTACCGGCAGGGGCTGATCAGGAAGCTCGGCATAGAGGCGGATCTCTTTCGTCTGCCCCCGGTATCTGAACTGCAGCAGCAGATCCTCAAGCAGTCCCCTGAGATCATAAGGCTGGCGTACGATCTTGATCTCACCAGCCTGGAATTTGGAGAAGTCCAGCAGATCCTCGACCAGTCCGATGAGCCTGTCGGTCTCCCCGGTCATGACCTCAAGACCCTGCAGGGTCTCTTGTTTATCCGATAAATCACCTACCAGCAGTGTTTCGCCCCAGCCTTTGATCGAAGTAAGCGGAGTGCGCAGCTCATGAGTGACAGAGGAGATGAAATCATATTTGATCTTCTCGCTTTTGAGAATTTCCTCGGACATATAATTCAGTGTAACCGCGAGCGTACCGACCTCATCATCATATGGTTTGGCCGCCCGTACGGTGAAATTGCCGGTGGCCATTTCCTTCGCAACCCCGGTCAGCTGCTGGATCGGACCCACGATTCTTTTGGCGATCAGCAGACTCATCACGAACCCGAATCCAATTACAAGCACGCCGACTACGGCTGCATTCAGCACAATTCTCATAATAACGGCATATAAAGGCTCCGCAGAAACAGAGTAACGCAGCACGCCAATCGTACTTCCGGATTCCTTAAGTGCAATCGAGACGGCTATAATCCGCTCACCCTGTAACGGCTTAAGACTCTGGAAGCTTCCTTTGCCGCTGGTCAGCGCTGCTCTCACATCAGGGGTATTCACCTTCTCCTGACTTGAGAAGCCGAAGGAATTAATAATGACGTTCCCGGCCGGACTCAGCACTTCCACCTTACTGCTCTCTTCAGGAGAGAGATTCTCCAGAATATAACGTGCCCGTTCACTCAGGGTATAACCCTCCAGATACTTGTTGAAAAAAGTCGCTGAAGTAGCGGCCCGGGAATTCAAAGTTTCCATCGCGCTGCCCAGATAGTAGTAGTGGACGGCAGCAATAAAAACTCCCTCCAGCAGCAGGACGATCAGGAGCAGCATAAGGGTAATATAGACGATAAGCCTGGACCTGATTCCCTTTAGCAAAGTTAGCCCCTCCATATATAGCCGAATCCCCACACCGTTTCGAGGAACTGCGGCCCGGAGGACTCCTGCCCGATTTTTTGGCGGATTCGGCTGATATTCACATCTACAATCTTAAGGTCTCCCATGAAATACTGCCCCCAAACGGCTGTCAGAATATCGTCCCGGTTCATCGCCTTGTTTGGCTGCTCCATCAGCAGCTTGACGATCATGAATTCGGTCGGGGTCAGCGGGATATCCTGCCCGTCCTTCAGTAATTTCCGTTCATCCAGCAGAAGGGTAAAAGGCGGAAGCTCCAGGTTGTTCTCCTGCGGCAGAGCTTCTCCGGGATACATCCGGCGGTACAGGGAGCGCACCCGCGCGACCAGCTCAACCGGACTGAACGGCTTGACCACGTAATCGTCTGCGCCGGCTTCGAGGCCCATGACCTTGTCTACTTCCTGGCTTTTGGCTGTGAGCATAATGATTCCGAGCCGGGGGAACTGTCCCCGGAGGCGGGTGCATACCTCGAAGCCGCTCATGCCTGGAAGCATCAGGTCCAGAATGGCGATGTCAAAATCCTTCCGTTCCCCTGCGCTTCTCAGAGCCTCTTCACCGGTAGAAGCCTCGGCGACTTCGAAGCCTGCACGCTTAAGATTCACACACAGAAGATCCCGGATCGGCTTCTCATCTTCCAGTATCAGCACTTTCATGAACAGCCTCCTTATTATTGCCGGGGCTTCTGCGGCGTGCCGGCCAGCTGCACTACTTCCTCGAGGGTCAGCTTCAGCTGATTATACTCCTGAAGGGAAGCACCCTGCAGCTTGGCTGCTGCACCGGCAGCGGGCATGACCGCAACGAACACCGTTGGCGCCGTATCATCATTGGTATTCTGCAGCTCATACAGCAGCTTATATTCTCTATTCTCTGACTTCAGCTTAGTCTCTGCTGCAGCCCAGTCCTTCTTGGCCAGCAGGCGAAGCTCAAGCAGCGGGGCCTGCCGGGCAGATTCCGCATTCTTGTAGCTGAAGCGGATATTCTCCCATGGCGCCGGTGACTCTCCCGGTGTCTCCAGAATCGTACGGCCAGCCCAGCTCCGGGGAATATGGAAGTTGAAGCCCCAGCGGTCAAACTGTTCTTCCACGAACTTCAGGCTGGTTCCGCCATCCCATTGATAATACTTGGTGATGAACGGAGTGGCCAGCGGGGCGTAACTCTCGGTACCCGCAGGCGGTACGAGAAAGCCGATCTCGACAATCCCGTCACCGTTAATATCTGTGCTGGCCAGAGGGTAATCCTTGATGGCCATGTTATTGCTGCCGAGCATTCCGTCAGGCTCCGGTGCCAGCGGCGTGAGTACAAGATCCTTGCTCCCGGCAAGCGCAGTACGCTGATAATCATCTGATGCCAGTATATCAGTAAATTTACTATTTTCCCAAGTCAGCAGCGAAGTGTAGGAGGAGTGTGCACCCACTGCGGCATCGATGAATAAGGCACTGCGGGTAGGGGATGCCTTGGCGAACTGGGCCCCAATTACGTTCCCGTCAAGCTTCTGATCAGACAGGGTCTGCAGTGTACCGCCCTGGAGCCGGAGCAGCTGAAGGTGCGTCTCGGGTTGTGTATCTGTGATATAGGTTCCCTGGAGTACAGCAATATCGGTTTGCCCTTCCCCGGTCAGATCCCCAACCACTACCTGATCATAGGGCTGCTTGAGAATCTCGGATAATTTGCCGCTGTTCAGACTGTGGACAGATAACTCTTTACTTAGTCCTTCCCCGCCGCTATATCCAAGCAGCAGATCCTCCGCTCCATCTGCGGTAACATCGGTGAACGCCACGTAATCCAGCTCACTGCCTACCCCGGTCAGAGTGGCGAGTTTACTCCACTTCCCGTCCTTTTGCGAGAGCAGGAGGGTATTGATTTCATAATCGGTCTGGTCTGTCTTATAGAAGGCCAGCAGCTCATCCTGTCCGTCCTTGTCGAGATCCTGCAATTGAATGGCGCTGCCGGATTCGGAATGGACGGGCACTGTTAAATGCGAATTGGCGGGAAGATATAATTTCACGATACCGGTTAATGTGCCATCGGCATTGCCTTGTGCCGGCGCCTGAAGCAGATCGCTTGGCGCCTTCAGGGTGCCGCAGCCGGAGGTGATTATACTTAAGAATAGAAGGCCGCTCAGGCCGGGTATGAATTTGTTCATCCAGTTACTCTCCTTATGATTCATCTGTGCCTAGTATATCCCAACCTTTCTGGCAATTAGTTGCAAAATGGTAAAGGAGCTGTAACAGAGCTTATAGATTGAACTAAAGTTCTTAGGGTGAAGAATCTGACGTACCTGCGGTGAACATTTGGACTTCCGGCCGCTGTTGTTTCCCGATTTCTTGATTTAGACTGCTGTTTGCAGCTGAAATCGGGAAACAAAGGCGGACGCTATCGCTCCTACAGTTCCAAATTTCCCTCCGCTACTCCTTCTTCACTAGGATATATAGTTCAAATTAACAGCTCAGTTTAGCTCCGGAGGGGAGAAGACAGGAAGAAGCCGCGGGATGCGTCGCGGCTGCTCGTCCTATATGGAGCGGCAAGAGGTGCTGCCGTTGTTGCTGGCCTAAACAGTGCAGCGGATGGGATGCCATGCATGGTCTGGCTGTCTTCGGCAGGGTCGGAAGCAAGTGCAAACTTGCGTTCTATCCGGAGCTCGCGGAATGTGCCTTTCGGTAGCTTTGCGGTGCCTGGCCGTAGCTTTTTTTGAAAGCTTTACTGAAGTAGCTCAGGTCGGCAAAGCCTGCCTGTTCCGCTACTTCCGAAATATTCGAGCCGGGGAGGAGGAGGAGTAAAAGGCACTTAATCATCTGGTAGTAGCTATGAGGAGCCGAGTTTAGGAAAAATAAGTGTCGTTTGTCCAACTAATCCGATTTTACCGGTTAAAGTTATATAATTAAGTGTCTAATTTCCACTTATTAGGGGGATATGTGTTGGAAACAGACGCCTCTACTGCGAGAATATACTGTAGTAAGGTGAGTGGTGTTAGGCGAATGTTTATCCAAAGAGTGAAGCGGACTGAGATTCCGTTATCTTGTTCATTTGAATCCGAAAGAGGGCGTGACGGGGCATATAAGGGATTCTGAGTCCGATTGACCTGTGATTTCGCCGAATTTGCTCAAATAACGGAATCTCATTCCTATTCACTAACTTCAGGGCATAAAGAGCGCGGCTGGCTTCCCGCAGCTAAAATGCGTGATGATAACACATCTTCGGTGTTCTTGATAGAAACAGATAACGATGAACCGGAGGTGATTATGCTTACAATGAAAATAGACTAATCGTATGGAAATTACCATAAGGTTAGCCTATTCCAACCAAAAAGACAGCCGGAATGGCTGCCTTTTGTGGGAAAGAAGAGCTTAGCGCTGCAAGCTCTCTCCATTGGACGCAATAACGTCCTTATACCAGTGGAAGGATTTCTTGCGGTAGCGCTCAAGTGTGCCGGTATTGTCGTCGTGGCGGTCTACATAAATGAAGCCATAACGTTTGCTGAGCTGTGCGGTTGAAGCGCTGACCAGGTCAATACAGCCCCATGAGGTGTAGCCCATGACATCCACGCCGTCCTCGATTGCTTCGCCCACCTGCACCAGGTGGTCATTCAGGTACCCAATCCGGTAGTCGTCATTGACGGTCGGTATGCCGTCTTCGCCGGTGATCAGCTCGTCCTTGGCACCGAGACCATTTTCGACGATAAACAACGGCTTCTGGTAACGGTCATGGAACATGTTCAGCACATAACGCAGACCCTGCGGGTCAATCTGCCAGCCCCATTCGGAAGCCTTCAGGTACGGATTGGCTGCACCGCTGAACAGGTTGCCTTCGGTCTGGTTGCGCTTATTCTCGTCTCCCGTCTCACAGATGCTCACATAGTAGCTGAAGGAGATGAAGTCTACCGTGTGCTTCAGAATCTCGGCATCGCCAGGCTCCATATGGATTTCAATGCCTTTCTCTCTGAAGTAACGCTTCATATAGCCCGGATATACGCCTCTCGCATGAACATCCCCGAAGAAATAATTCATATGCTCCGACTTCATCGCTGCGATTACATCATCCGGGTTCGGAGTGAGCGGATAAGTCGGCATACTAAGGATCATACAGCCGATCTGGGACTGCGGGTTGATCTCATGACCAATCTTCACGGCGAGTGCACTTGCTACCAGCTCGTGATGAATTGCCTGGTACAGGTCCTGCTTGCTGAGCTGCTCCTTCGGCGTGTAAATACCACCGCTCATGAACGGTTCATGCAGAATGGAGTTGATCTCGTTGAAGGTCAGCCAATATTTCACTTTGTTCTTGTAGCGGGTAAATACCGTTCTGGCATACCGTTCGTAGAAGCCGACTAAATCGCGGTTAACCCAGCCGTTATACTGCTTGGACAAATGCAGCGGTGTTTCGTAGTGGGAGAGGGTAACAAGCGGCTCGATGCCGTACTTATGCAGCTCGTCGAACAGATCATCATAGAACTGCAGGCCTTGCTCATTAGGCTCCAGCTCATCACCGTTCGGGAAAATCCGCGACCAGGCAATAGAGGTACGGAAGACTTTGAAGCCCATTTCGGCAAAAAGCTTCACATCCTCTTTGTACCGGTGGTAAAAGTCGATTCCGACCAGCTTCATATTATCTTCAGTCGGAACTTCAGTAATCGGACCTTTGATCCCTTGCGGAGCGACGTCCTGGGTCGACCAGCCTTTGCCGTCCTCGTTATATGCGCCTTCAAGCTGGTTGGCAGCTACAGCGCCGCCCCACAGGAAGCCTTCAGGAAACTTAATACTCATGTAATATCCCGCCTTTTTATAGTTATGGATTCAGATATGGTAAGCTAATAATATGTCCTATAATGGAATGCTAAATGTTGAAACGCGTTACATGTCAAGTGTTTTTTTGGGAGATAACAATTTATATAAGGAGAAGCCTCATGTCGAATCTTGATCAAATTGCCAAGCTGTCGGGATTCTCCAAAGCCACCGTCTCGCGGGTGCTGAATCATTCCCCCCATGTGAGCCAGGGGACGCGGGATACCATCATGAAGATCATGGAAGAGCTGGATTACGTGCCGAACGGCAATGCTATTTCCTTGTCCAAAGGGCAGACGGAGCAGATCGGTATGGTTACGGAAGGGATCAACGAAGTGATGCTGCCGTTTCTGAACAGCTTCGTTGAGACCGCCAGCCAGTACGGCTACCAGACGATCATTTATACTTCCGGAGGTGATCCGGTCAAAGAGCTGCAGGCCTTCGAGGATATGCGGCGGAAAAGAGTCGATGCGCTGGTCATCAGCACCTGTGTCAACGATCTGGAGCTCCTCAGCTCCTATGGCAAATACGGGCCGATTGTGTCCTGGCAGCGGATGGAGCGTCCGGAAATTCAGAGTGTCGCCATGAACCAGTATGAGGGATATATGCTGGGGCTGGAGCATGTGATCGCCCGGGGATACACGCGGATCGCCAATGCCTTTGGCAGGCCGACCAGCATGAATACCTCCGGGCGGATGCAGGCGTATCAAGACATTGTCCGCAAATACAATCTGCCTGTTCAGCCGGACTGGTCGCCTACCGGCATCTATTCTATCCGCCAGGGGGAACAGCTGGTCCGCGAGCTGCTGTTGAATCCGGGCGAACGCCCGAATGTCATTCTGTGCGCCAATGATCTGGTGGCGGCTGGTGTGCTGAACGAGGCCCGGAGGATGCGGGTGAAGGTGCCGGAAGAGCTGGCGGTTGTCGGATTCGATAATACCGAGCTGGCTCATACACTGGGGATTACCTCGATCTATAATCCGATTGCCGCGCAGGCGCAGAATGCCTTCCTGCTGATTCTCGGCAGGCTTAAGGGAACGGAAGCGGAGCAGCAGCAGCTGGAGTTTCAGCTGGTGAAGAGGGCTACGACGTAAGGAGAAGCGGATTTGCCCTCTTTCCCGGAGAAGGACAATCCTGTGAACAAAGGGATTGGGGGGACAAGCGGGAATGAGATGCAGCAGCATAAAAGTGGAGCGGCGGCAGGGGTTACAGCCGTTCCCCGCCGCCATCCAGAACCTTCAGATGCTCGCGTCCCCAGCCGCACATATTATCGAGAATGGTACTTAGCGTTTTACCGTGCGTGGTAAGGCTGTATTCGACCTTTGGAGGTACCTCGGGGAAGATTCTCCGTTCCACCAGCTTAGCCTGCTCTAATTCCCGCAGCTGTTTCGTAAGAGTGCCCTGCGATACATCGGGGATCAGCCGCCGCAGCTCGCCAAAGCGTCGGGTCCCGTCTTTAATAAAATGAACAAAATTAACGGCTTCCATTTACCGTCGATGGCATTAAGTGTTGCTATGACGCCTCTCAGCCTGGGCTCCTGCAGATTCAACGTATCTTCTCTTTCATTCCATAATGTACAAAATATAAACCGGGAATGTCGAAGAACACCCGGCAGCAGTGGAGGAGAAGGCAGACATGGACTATTGGAATTTGGAGCATAAGAAAGTGGTAATTATCGGAGGCAGTACGGGGATCGGGCTTGCAACGGCGGAGGCTGCTGCAGCGCTGGGGGCGCAGGTTGTTATCGCAGGGCGCTCCAGGGAAAAGCTGGAGCAGGCGGCGGATCATATCAGACAGCATAACGGCGGCGCGGTTGAAATCTATGAGCTGGATAACCGGGACGAGCGCCAGCTGGAGCTATTCTTCGCGGCAGTCGGACCCTTCGACCATCTGTTCACACCCGGAGCGGCGTATGTCCGGGGTCCGCTCACGGCTGAGCGGGATGTGGCAATCAGCTGCTTTGACGGCAAGTTCTGGCCGCAGTATTTTGCAGCCAAATACGCGGTGCCCTATCTGGCGGAGACCGGCTCCATCGTGCTTATGTCCGGCGCATTCAGCCAGCGTCCGCTTGACGGGGGAGCCTCCTATGCCGCTTGCAACGGCGCGATTGAGAGTCTGGGCAAAGCACTGGCAGTCGAGCTTGCGCCTGTCCGCGTGAATGTCGTATCGCCAGGGACTATCTGGCGGGAAGGACAGGAGGAGACGCCGCGTGGTGATCATTTCAGAGAATATGAGACGATGTCGCTTGTGCGGCGTACCGGCTACGACGAAGAGATTGCCCATACGGTGCTGTACCTTATGACGAATTCCTTCAATACTGGAAGTACTCTCTTTCCGGATGGAGGGTACCTGTTGCGGTAAGCTGCACTTGGGTGAAGTCTGAAACTGCATTGGGGTCCGCAAACTTCGGTTTGCCCAACCCTTACCGCTTAAACCTCCGCTGCACCACCACGCTTCCTTCCGCCAGCATACCCGCCTCTCCCGCCTTCAACTAACCAGCCCATTCCAGCCGCCGGAAGCGGGGCGTCCCGTACAAAAACAAAGGGCTGTGCCAAGCAGCCAATCCATGGCGCTTAGCACAGCCCTTGTAACGTGCCGCGCAGGCCTCAGAAAATAATCTTCTGCGCCGCCATAATCCGGCCGATTTCAAAGATAGCGGCACACTCTGCGAAATGAACCTCGGAGATTACGGAATGATCATGCGTTCTGTAATAATACTTGCCGTCGGTATATACATGATCATAGATGGGGCTGATGTCATACACCGAGGTAGGGTAGAGTTCTCCTTCGCCCTTGATGATCCCCGCAGTCACCGAATGGTGTCCCGAGCCTTCCACGAAGGAGATACCCATTGGAAGCCACAGTGTGACTTCATGGCCGATATCCTGTCTCCAGCTGCCGTTCAGAGTACCTTCCCCTATGCGGATCAGACTGTCGCGCAGTTTCCGGGGAATCCAGGGGGAGGGGAAGACCAGATCGCGCGCCAGGTGAATGATCCTGCTGCTGTTGTCAATCTGTCTCATCAGGAAGTGGAAGCTCTTTCCGTCCAGGGTAACCTCTGCCCACTCATCAAAGAACAGGTTGTCCGAGAAAATCCGCTCCATCTGGTCGATCTCACCGTAGAGTGCGGGCATCAGCATCAGCTGGCTCTGAATCCGCCTGCCGATGAGCCGTATGAAGTCTACAATCGGGTGGGTCTCCGGCTGGAAGTAGCCGTAATTTATATCATAATAAAAGCCGAGATTCTCATTGATTAAATCCTTGGCAAATGCCATGAGATTATCGAATTCGTGTTTCTTGTTCATGCACAAGCTGCTCCTTCAGTCGTATGATATTTTGCTTATCATATTACGACTAGGCTAAGGTGTCTGTGATGAAAAGAGCAGGTAATGATTGGGTTCTTAGCGTCAAAGCAAAAAAGATGCCCCATAGCTGCCCGTATCTCGGGTGCCTAAGGGGCATCTTTGTTCTGCTCAGGTATCATCCGCATTCCTCTATCTGGGGGCCGATGCACTGGGGACATGCAGTTAGCAAAGACCTGATATCCTGGGAGGAGCTGGACATTGCGCTGTATCCGGACGAGCACGGCTACGCGTCCTCCGGCAGTGCAGCCGTAGACTGGAACAATACGAGCGGACTGTTCCCGGAGAACCCGGGTATCGTCGCAGTCTACACCAGTTATGTGGAGCCGACGGAAACGTCGCCTGCCGTGCAGAGACAGAGCCTGGCCTACAGCCATGACAATGGCCGGACCTGGATCAAGTATGCAGGCAACCCGGTGCTGACCCATCCTTCCAAGGCGGATTTCCGTGATCCGAAGGTATCCTGGTCCGAAGCTCACGGGAAATGGATTATGGTGCTGGCGACGGATCAGACGATTACGTTCTACTCCTCCCCGAATCTGCGGGAGTGGCATACAGAACTCATCTACTCTGCTGCCGAAGGCACTCTAACCCTCCGCAGAGATTCCGGCGAGACCGGCTTCTCGGAAATATTCCCGGATCTACAGAGCACCGGGGGGAATTGGCAGCCTGAAGAACCTGCGTATCCTGCTGGATGCGTGTTCGGTCGAGGTGTTCGCCAATGACGGCCTCTCCGCAATCACCAGCCTGGTCTTCCCCGGGAGGAACCTGCTCGGGCCTGGCCTTCTATTCTGCCGGCGGCAGTGTACAGCTCCGTGGCAACCAGTCATTCATCCGATAAATAATATATAGGATTAACCTGATAAAGGTGTTCTACAAGCTGGGAAATAGCTTGTAGAACACCCTTTATTTGCGCCACCGGAGAGCGGCAGACATGCTTAGATTTTCCGGCCTTCATCTGCCCTGAATTCCCGCCGGAGCAATAGGGCCTCCGCATAAGTGATCAGCATCTGGATGATGACAAGGAAGATCTGGTTCACCAGATCCATAGCAGAAGAGAAAATAACTACAAATGAAATCAGACCTGTGAGGAGGGACAACAGAATGAGTCCTTTGGAGGCTTTGCGGTTCAGTCTCGCCTTGAACACATTCGTGAGTGTAATGAATACGCCCTGAACGAGAATACAATTGGCGAACAGAGTGAAATACGTCCAGAACCGGGCATCGAGTGAACGGCCAAACCAGTTAATCAGTACAAGAGCCACGACTAGTAGGAGAAGAGAGATACCATCCTTTCGGCTGAGCATGGCACAACATCCTTTCTATTGGCTGATTCAATCCAGTTGTGAAAGATATCCATTATTACCCGCAGACTGGTTAAATCAAGCAAACGTCAGGCACTATGCGCTGCAGCCGGAGCCGGAAACATCCGGGTGAACAGGAAACGGGTCAGCGGACCGACAACAATCAGCTGCAGCGGCAAGGCACAGATGAAGTTGAGTCCCAGGATAGAGAAGTAATGACGGAAGAAGTTGTCCCCGAATCCGAAGTGTGCTAGTGTGCCATATAGAGACATGAGGATAACCATTCCGCAGACCATGAAGCATGAGATCGTCAGTACTTTCTTGATCATCGGGGCGGAAGGATTTACGATTTTGAAGGCCAGGCCTTTGGCGATTTTACTGACCACAACAATATCGCAGAACAAGGCAACGGCAAGTGCCGGCAGCAGACCAATCGCCACATCGGCGAACAGCCTGTTATTGAATCCGTTAGAGATGATTACATTATAAAAAGACATGAAAACGACCATGAAAAAGCACATGAGGCTGGTGAAAATTAAAGCTTCCTTTTTATTGCTGCCCATTTCTCAAACTCCCTTAAATATAAGTTTTTCAAACCTCACTTATAGTAGCAGGGGGCGGAGTTATTGTCAACCTAGTTGACAATTATCAATCTAGATCCAATGCACCTTAAGACTAGATCTAACACAAGCAGCTGGTTAATGGAGGGCGGAACAAGCATTGGATATTACGGGCGGGTGGGTGGAGAGACAGGTGAGTGGACAAGCGGAGGGGGCAGGCGGGTGTGTGGACAAGCGGAGGGGGCAGGCGGTTGTGTGTGGACAAGCGGACAGACGGATTGGCAGCAAGGGGTACCCGGATGGTTCTGCGGCTGGCTAAGCGAGCGGACTTAAGTTCACCTGTGAAGACAGGCCTAAATGTTGTACGTAGTGCAACTTGGACCTATGGCTCCTGACGGATTCGTAAGGATTGTTGTATGAAATACAAGAATTACTCCGTCTAGGCGCTTGAATAAGGGAGGAATGCTGCCTTTTATACAACAATTTTCGAATAAGCCCGATATTGTGAGGAGAATGTTGTATTTTGTGCAGGATTTTAGTTAGCAACTTAAGCTCAGCTCATAAAATTAGATTTTACGCTAAATTGCATGTATAGATTGGAGGCCTTAATGATGAAAGAGTATATCCTTGGTTTGAACCTGGTCGATTTAATCAGCGAGAAGCACAAGGTTCTGCGGGACAGGGTGAATATGGCGAGCGGGGAGAAGCTCAATAAGACCGAAACACATATTCTTGCAATGCTTGAGCTGCATGTCATGCTGTCCATCTCGGAGATTAGCAGGCTGATCAGCATTTCCCGCCAGGGGACGCAGAAAACGATCAACAATCTGCTGGCTGGAGGGTATGTGGACACGGCCATTGTAGAGGGGAACAGCCGGGACAAGCATATCGTGCTTACTCCGCGGGGGGCTGAGGTGTGCAGAAGTATGCTGGAGATCAAGCAGGATATTGAGTCTGAGATAGCGGCCCGGATCGGCAAGGATCAGATGGAGGTATTGCGGAAGCTGCTTACAGAGGATTGGCTCTAAGATTACTGCTACGGGGCGTCCAGGCAGATTCACGGTTTGTCACGGTAGAATGGCGTTAATCCAAGGGTCCCCCGGAGGCTTCCGGCGGGCCTGTTTGTGTTGCCTGCGAATGAATCCAGTCCTGGGAGGTGTACATTCGGCTAGTTGCAGCAGAGAAAATGCACACGTTAAAATTTCTTGGAATTCAAGATATGAAAGCGCTATAATTGAAAATGATTACATATTTGAAGGAGCCTATCTATGAAAAAGGGCAGGATGTTTTATAAGATTTTCATTCCTATTCTGGTGCTTGGCATCGGCCTGGTCATCAGCTTCGGCAGTTATATTTATATGACAACCAACCATTCTGTTATCGAGCGGGTCGCAGACGGCAAGAAGAGCCTGATTAACCAGATTAAGAATACGCTTGAGCAAAAAATTGAAACCATTGAATATGCCTTCAATACGTACAGCACTACGAATTCCTTCAGCGAAGTCATCCGGAATCCGATTACTGAATCAGACTTTCAGGCATACCGCAATGTCAACACACAGTTGAATTATATTGCCTCCCTGGGGATGGACGGTGTGGAGTATTCACTGATCAGCCTGGAGCAGAATTGGCAGATCTCCAATGGGCGGCTTACCTATTTAAACGGCGAAGACCGGAAGAGCCTGTACGAGAGTTATATCGATAATCAAAAGCAGTCGCTCTTCTGGATCAAGACTGATAAGGGCATCCGTTTTGTGAACACGCTGCCGGTCTTCTCCCAGACGAAGCAGGCGATTGCTTTATCCGATATCTCACTTCAGTCGCTCCGGCGTACTCTGCAGACGGAGGACAACACGCCTGTATTTCTGCTGAACCGGCAAGGGGATATACTCTATGAACCGGACCCGGCATCGGGAGAGAATCTGTTGACCGAAGAACAGCTCAGCCGGGTTACGAAGCTTGCAGGTACCGGCGGACCGGCGGGCATTGTGCCGCTGGAGAGGGCTAATCATCAGAAGATTAAAGCCATCTATGCGAAGTCTTCCTATAACAATTGGATCTATGTGACGCTGCTGGAACAGAAGGAGATCTCGGATGCGCTGAAGGCTACAAGGTTCGGCCTGATTATGATGATCCTGATGATTACGCTGCTGATTGTGGCTGTAGCTTATAGTACGGCACTTCATTTCACCAGGCGTATCCAGAAGATCCAGCGGAAGCTCGCCGGGGAGGGCCAGCCCGCCCCCAAGGATGAGATTGATTGGATTATTACGTCGATTGATACGATCCTGTCGGAGAAAGAGAGTCTGGAGGGGCTGCTGGAGCAGGAGATGCCGCAGCTGGAAACCCAGTGTATCCTGAACCTGTTCCGGGGCAGCATGTCGGCGGAAGAGCTGGAGCATAATATGGCCCGCTTCGGATATTCGCTTACGGAGCATACGCATTTCGCCACGATGCTGATCCAGCTCGATAATTACGGGGAACGTCAGGCCAACGATAAGAATCTGCTGCTTGTTGCCGTGAACAAGCTGGTGGAAGAGCTGGTTCCGGCTTCGAGGAGAATGATTCCGATACTGCTCAATGACAAGACGCAGGCAACGATCCTGGTCTTTGAGGGTGCAAGCGAGCAGGAGAACCGCAAGCAGGTCCTGGAGGATGCCAAGCGGATCATCAAGACCGTGAGGGACCTGCTCAAGCTCTCGGTCAGCGTCGGCATCAGCCGGTTCTACACCGACCTGACCGGCAGCAGGGAAGCCTGCGAGATGAGCAAGCAGGCGCTGCATCACCGGCTGAATCTGGGGAAGGAATCGATTATCTTTTATGAGGATATCTCGCAGGTGATTTCAGGCCCGGTGCTGCTGCATTACCCTTCGGAGCTGGAATCGCAGCTATTCGATGCGATCCGCCTTGGTGATGAAGAACGTGTATCCCGTTCACTCTATCCGCTGCTCGGGGAGATGATGAAGCACAGCAAGAACCCGCTCAACTTCGAGGTTACCCTGATCCGCTTCGTGAACAACCTGATTCAGCTGGAACAGCTGATCGGTGTAGAGGTGCTGCTGACCCAGGATAATTACGCCCTGTACCACCGGCTGCTGGATATCCGCAATCCGGAAGAGATTGAACGCATCCTGGTGAAAGAGGTTATTCACCCGATGGTAACCTGCATGAAGGAGAAGACCACCCGCCAGTTCCGCGGCCTGTCTGACCAGATTGCGGGTATCGTACGGACGGAATATGATCAGGAGCTGTCACTTGAGCTGATCGGCGAGCGCCTGCATTACAGCCCGAACTACTTGAGCAGTATCTTCAAGAAGGAGTTCGGGATGACCTTCAGCGAATATCTGATGGGCTACCGGCTGGAGACGGCCAAGAAATGGCTGGCAGAAAGCGATATGACGGTCAAAGAGATCGGCGAACGTCTCCAGTATCATAATCCGCAGAACTTCATCCGCTCCTTCCGCAAGAAGGAGCATGTCACCCCGGGTGCTTACCGGGCGATGAAGCAGGAGAAATAACAAGGCCTACGGACAGCAAACAGCCAGCCCCCGGTGAAGAGGGCTGGCTGTTTCGTTTATCCGGCAAGGTAAGCCTCTATATACTCTGGCCATAACTTGAGCCCGGGCTGGTCAGCCTTTGACCGCTCCCAGCATGGCACCTTTGGTGAAGTGCTTTTGCACAAACGGGTAGGCTGCCAGCATAGGCACAGTAGCGACTACAATCACGGCCATTTTAATCGTCTGGGCCGGCGGCACAATATCCACTGAGGCGTTGTCCCCCTGCATCCCGCTGGACACGATAACAATCTGGCGCAGCAGCACCTGAATCGGCCACTTGACCGAATCATTGATGTACAGGACAGCAGTCATATACGTGTTCCAATAGGCCACGCCGTAGAATAAGGACAGGGTAGCAATGGAAGGCAGCGCCAGCGGCAGCATGATTTTAAAGAGTACACCAAAATCATTGGAGCCGTCGATCTTGGCCGATTCCTCCAGTCCTTCCGGCAGCGCCTGGAAGAAGTTGCGCATAATGATCAGATTGAAGGCGTTGACCGCTGACGGGATAATCATGGACCCGTAGGTGTCGATCAGCCCGAACATTTTGACCACCAGAAAGGTTGGAATCATTCCTCCGCTGAACAGCATGGAGAAGACCACTACGAAGTTAATGAAATCTCTGCCTGCCAGATATTTGCGGGATAAGCCATAAGCCATCAGTGTGGTAAGAATCATACTGAATACCGTTCCGGCGGCCGTGACCCCGATAGACACGCCGAGGCCTCTAAAAATAGTAGGGGTAGACAGGATGAAACGGTAAGCATCCAATGAAAAGGTGGCAGGGAACAAGACGAACTTCTTCTCCACAACCTCCTGGGTCGAAGCAAAGGAGCTGGCAAAAACGTTAATAAAGGGAAAAAGGCAGATCAGGGCAATGAGTGCCAGCAGGGTGGTATTGACGATGGTGAACAGTCGGCCGCCCACCGTTTCTTTTTTGAATGATGATGTAGATTGCGCCATGCGGTTATCCTCCTTGTAATCGTTTCAATGACACTGTAACAAGGCGGATTCATTCCGTATATAATCATTAGCTACGGCTTTGCCGGAGGGCAGAATAGGGGGAGCAGCAGGCTATAATCTTTATCCATGATGGGTATCCCTGCAAGGGGTGATGCTCCGGCAAAGCTTGCAGCGGCGCGGTTTAACCGGTCAGAGTAGGTAATGATTATATACGTAATCCGCTAACAATCTTAAGCTTGAGGCGTAAAGAAACGCGTTCAAGGAGGCCGAGCTGGTGAAGGAAGCAAATATCGCCGTGATGGAATCAAACCCGTCAATGGCAAGGAAGAAGCGGAGCGGACACAGTCTGCTGAGTCTAAAAAGAAACAAGCTGTTATATCTGATGATCCTGCCGGGGTTTGTGTATTTTGTAATCTTTAAGTACCTGCCGATGGGCGGACTGGTGATCTCCTTTCAGGATTATCAGCCGTACCTTGGCATTGGAGGAAGCCCGTGGGTCGGATTTAAGCATTTTGTCCGCCTGTTCACGGAGCCAACCTTCCTTATGCTGCTCAGGAATACACTGATCCTGTTTGCGCTGAATTTGGTGATCTTTTTCCCCCTGCCGATTATACTCTCGCTGATGCTGAATGAGGTCCGCAGCAAGATGTTCAAGAATGTGGTGCAGACGATCATTTATATTCCGCATTTCCTGTCATGGGTAATTATCGTATCCATCTCCTATGTATTCATGAATGTGGACGGCGGGGTGCTTAACGAGGCCATTGCCGCACTCGGCGGCCAGAAGATCAGCTTCCTTACTTCCCCGGAGTGGCTGCGCGTCATCTATATCGGACAGATTATCTGGAAAGAGCTGGGCTGGTCGACCATCATCTATCTGGCGGCGATTACGGTAGTAGACACCCAGTTATACGAAGCAGCAGAAATGGACGGGGCGGGAAGGCTGCGCAAAACGTGGCATGTCACGCTGCCGGCGATCCGTCCGGTAATCATCACCCTGCTAATCCTCAAAATCGGGCATACGCTGGATCTTGGCTTTGAGCATATGTATCTGCTGATCAACTCTCTGAACCGTGAAGTGGGGGAAATCTTCGATACCTATATTTACACCGCCGGTCTGAAGAACGGTCAACTCAGCTTCAGTACAACCGTTGGCCTGTTCAAAGGGGTTGTTGGTCTGATTCTCGTCATGCTGTCGAACAAGCTGGCCAAAAAGATGGGCGAAGACGGAGTTTACTGATTAGGTGTACCTCACTGTAATGCAAACGATGAATTCTTGCTCCCCGTTAGCGGGGGAGAGGAAGATACAGGCTAGTCCAACAATCCGAAAAGGGGAAAAGGTATGAACAAAAAAGTTAGCAAATTAGCAGTGCTTGCTGTTAGCGGGGCTCTGGTACTGAGTGCATGCGGCAACAAGGAGCCGGCAAATTCGGGGCAGGCTGCAAATACAGCCGGGAATGAAGCCGGGAAGGCGGCACCCGCAGCAAAGACAAAAATCAGCTGGATGAACATTCTCCATTCCACCACGCCGCCGACCGATACCGTGCTCAATAAAATCGAGGAGATAACGAATACCGAGCTTGATTTCTCCTGGGTCCCGGACGCCTCCAAAGAGGAACGGATCAATACGGCGCTTGCTTCCGATTCACTTGCGGATATCGTCACACTTACGCTTTTGGAGAATTCCTCGGTGCGCAATGCCTTGAAGGCCGGTGTATTCTGGGATGTCGGTCCTTACCTGGATGAATTCCCTAATCTCGCAGCGATCTCGCAGGATATGCGGACCTCAGCTTCAATAGAAGGTAAGCTGTACGGTATCCCGATGGTGAAGGATATTGCCAGAAACGGCGTTATTCTCCGCAAGGACTGGCTGGATAAGCTCGGACTCCAGGTACCCCAAACAACAGATGAATTAATGCAAGTAGCGAAAGCGTTTACAGAAGAAGACCCGGATGGGAATGGTTCGAAAGATACAACGGGCTTCATTGACCGGAGCGATCTGGTATTCGGCGCATTCAAAACGCTGGGCTCCTATTTCGGGACTCCGAGCAGCTGGGATGTGGATGATAGCGGTAAAGTTACGCCGGAGTTCGAGTCTGAGGGCTATGTTAAGGCGATGGAATACATGAAGGAGCTGTACAAGGGCGGTTACATCAATCAGGATTTTGCAGTAACGGCCAAGACGGACCAGCAGCAGGGCTTCGCCCAGGGGAAGGCGGGGATTTATGTCGGAGCGCTCTTTGACAGCAAGAACCTGCTTAATCTGGCCAAAGGCATTCAGGATCAAATGGAGCTTGTGATGGTGAACAATATTACTTCCACCGGCAATGAGGCTGACCGGGCCATCTGGAGCTCAAGCAACGGCGTCGGCGGCCTGCTCTCCTTCCCTAAATCGGAAGTCAAGGATGAAGCGGAGCTCAAGCAAATCCTGCAATTTGTTAATGATATCATGTCGGAGGAAGTATTTGCGCTGATGACTTACGGAATCGAAGGTGTGCATTACACGATTGATGCAGACAAAGCAGTGACTATAACGAATACAGAGCTGTGGCAGCAGGAAGTGCAGCCGTTCTCTTCTTCACGTCCTAAGGAGCCTGGTTATGCCATTCATGATGCCGATCCGCTCCGGACAGAAGCGGCCCGTCTGATTCTTGAGAACGAAAAGTATGCAGTGCTTAATCCGATGTATTCCCTTGAATCCCCTACCTTCTCCTCGGAGGGATCTGAGCTGCAGAAGATCATTACAGATGCAACGTATAAGTTCATTCTTGAAAAAATTGATCTCGGCGGATTTAAGCAGGAGGTTGAAAAATGGCGTAAATCCGGCGGCGATGCCATCATCTCCGAATATGAAGCCGCTTTTAATGCTGTAAACGGCTGATTGTTGAAAATAAAAGCGGATAGGAGCAACAATGGACGAAGCGGAATGCCTGCTTCGTCTTTTTGCTGTGGTTTTGGCAGCAGGGGTAAGCGTGGTTTCGGAAGTATGTGCAGTTAATAGAGAAAATATGCAGATTGTATTCTTAAAAACCGGAAATGTCTATGGTATCTGCACCTATACAGAATGTTATAAAAGGATTAAGGTATTAACCAGGCGGCGCAGCAAATGTCTCCATCCAGTTATAGGCCAGATTATAATTGAGCGCCAAGGGTAATATAACTTTAAAAAAAGTCGGTGAGCTGAGATGATGTCTTCGGTAAAAAGATTCCTGATTGGACGGCCGCTGAAGTCGGATCAACTGGGCGAACAGAAATTAAACAAAACCAAAGCTCTTGCCATTCTATCCTCGGATGCCTTGTCTTCGGTTGCTTACGGTCCAGAGCAGATTCTGCTGGTGCTCATTACGATTAGTGCAGCAGCCTTCTGGTATTCCATTCCTATCGCTGTAGGGGTACTCGTGCTGCTGCTGGCGCTGATACTTTCCTACAGGCAGATTATTTTTGCTTATCCCCAAGGTGGCGGCGCCTATGTGGTATCCAAAGAGAACCTGGGCAAGTATCCGGGTCTCGTGGCCGGCGGCTCACTGCTTGTGGACTATATATTGACTGTGGCGGTAAGTGTATCCGCCGGAACAGATGCCATCACTTCAGCTTTCCCTAGTCTTCATCCTTATAATGTGATTATTGCCATCATCTTCGTCCTTCTGATTACGACACTGAATTTGCGGGGGGTCACCGAATCGGCGTCCTTCCTGGCCTATCCGGTCTATCTGTTCGTCCTTGCCATGTTTATCATGATCGGTCTTGGCTTGTTCAACATTGTGAACGGCAATGTGCCTGCCGAGCTGCATACCTCACTGGGTACACCGGTGGCTGGAGTGAGCTTGTTCCTGCTGCTCCGGGCGTTCTCTTCCGGGAGCTCGGCGCTGACAGGGGTAGAGGCCATATCAAACGCCATACCGAACTTCAGGGCTCCGGCACCAAACAATGCAGCCAAGACACTTGCTGCGATGGGGATATTGCTGGCGCTGTTATTCTCAGGGATTGTCTTCCTGGCTTATTATTACGGGATTGCCCCGCGTGAAGAGGTCACGGTGGTTTCCGATATTGCCGAGCAGGTCTTCGGCCGGAACTTCATGTATTTCTTCGTTCAGGGGACCACGGCACTGATTCTGGTTCTGGCCGCCAATACCGGATATTCCGCGTTTCCGCTGCTGGCGGTGAATCTGGCCAAGGATAAATTCATTCCCCGGATGTTCACGGTCCGCGGCGACCGGCTGGGTTATTCTAACGGGATTCTCAGCCTCGGTATCCTGTCGATCATTCTGATCATTGCCTTTGAGGGACGGACTGAGCACCTCATTCCTCTATATGCGGTAGGGGTATTTATTCCGTTCACGCTCTCGCAGACCGGGATGATGGTCAAATGGATCCGGCATAAGCCGGAGGGCTGGCTGCCCAAGCTGATCATCAATACGATCGGAGCGCTCATCAGCTTCATCGTGACCATTATGTTCTTCCTGACCAAATTCCCGCAAATCTGGCCGGTGCTGGTCTTCCTGCCGCTGATTATCCTGTTCTTCTACCGCATCCACAAGCATTATGAATCGGTGGCTGATCAGCTGCGGATCACCACCTGCGGCGAACCGCCGCTGGCGATCGAAGGGAATATCATTATTCTGCCGGTGGCCGGAATTACGCATGTAGTGGAGAACTCCCTGCGGTATGCCAAGTCGCTGGGTGCCGAACAGATTATTGCGGTCCACATTCCGTTTGAGCGGGAGGATGACGCCATATTCGAAGAGAAGTGGAAGAAATTCCATCCCGAGGTGCGGCTGGTGACGCTGTATTCGCCATACCGCAGCATCATTCATCCGCTGACGAAGTTCATCGATACCGTCCAGCGCAAAGCAAGCGAATCGAATTATCAGGTTACTGTAATCGTTCCGCAATTCATTCCGAAGAAAGGCTGGCATAACATCCTGCATAACCAATCCAGCCTGCTGATCCGCGCGCATCTGCTGTACCGCAGAAATGTAATTATTACTACTGTGCCTTATCATTTGAAAAAATAACTGCGTGATGCACGCAAAAAGCCCCCAGCCACGGATAACCGGTGGCTGGGGGTTTTATAAGCTTGAGGCTAATCTTGCTTTTCTCCCAACAGGAGCATATGGTAAGCTAAACTGTGACCTTCCGGATGATAGGAGATTCGCCTCGGGCAGGTTCGGTTAAGCAATAGCAACAGGCAGCGGATGGAGGGACAGTTGTTGAAAGTACGAGGCTTGAACGGATTCAAAGTTAAGACAGTGCTAATGATGATGATGCTTGTGCTGCTGCTCACGGGCTGCGCGCAGGGAACGGCCCATATGACGGTGAAGAAGAACGGTTCTCTCGATCTGGCCTTCAGCCTGCTGCTGGATTCCCGGGCGGAGAAGCTGGTCAGCGGTAAAATAGAGGAGCTCCTGACCACGCGGCTTGCGGCCGCAGGGATTGAGCTGAACAAAACGGCAAAGGGCAAATCCACAGAATATCAGTTTCGGAAATCCTATGCTTCGATCGAGGAGCTGCAGTCCAGCGGCAGCAGCCTTGATATTGTGGAGGCGGAGGTCGGGCAGACAGACAGATGGCTGTATACCCGTTACGATGTAGTGGCCCAGCCTAAGCTGAACGCTTATTCGGATGAAATTATTGATGGCATCGGCAGCTTAAGCGTACCTAAATCCCTTGTGCGGCTGCTGATGGGGACCTTCTCCGTGGATTTCAAATTAACGATTCCCTATGATCTGTACGGGCCTAATAATGCGGCGGAACAAGACGGCAATACCTTAACCTGGCATATTTCACTTGCGGATTCCGAGCCCCTGCGTCTGGCTGTATACGTGCCGGATATCAGGAATATTGCCATCGCTGGCGGCGGCCTCCTGCTGATTCTGGCCGTACTTATAACGTTCTTTATCCGGTCAAGAAAATCACGCAAGCTCAAATCCGCGCCTGAGGACCCTGCGCTTAATAATCATCGGGCACAGCCTTAGGCTTCGAGCTGAAGTTGTCGCGGTACTGGCCGGGGGTCATCCCTTCCTGCTTGCGGAACGAGCGGATGAAGTTCTGCGAGTTGTTGTATCTGAGGCGTGAGGCGATATCCTTCACCGGCATATCGGTTTCCTCCAGCCATTTCTTGGCCATTTTGAAGCGATACATTGTAAGGTAGTCACTGAAGTAATACTGGGTCTCCTTACGGAACACACTGCTGATATAGTTGGCGTTATAATGCAGCCGGGAAGCACATTCCTCCAGCGTCAGATCCTTGTCATACTCATGCTGGACGATGTCGATCAGCTTCTCGGAGATGTTATGATACTGGGCATTCTGCCTGCTGTGGAAGATGACGATGACCGGCTGGATGACGATGGTCCAGAACCAGTCTTCAATCTCCGCAACAATATGCAGATCGGTCAGCTCTTCGAACAATGAACCATTGGCATGATAGATCTGATTCAGCGTAATCCCCGATTCCTGCATCATAATGAGCGTATTGTTCAGCAGCCGTGTCAGCGGAATCTGGTATTCCTGCGGTGAGAGCCCTAGCGCAAAAATACACTTGAAAAGCTTATGCAGCAGTTCCTTCGCTTTGTCGCTGTCAGCCAGCTTGATGGCATCCATCAGGTCATTTTCGGTATGGGTAGGGTAGTTCAGATTGAGATAATGCTTGCCGGAGTTAATGTTCTCGTACTGGATGATGATGCCTTTGCCGAGCGTGATCCGGTGCTTCAAGGCTTCCAGGCCTTCCCTGTAGGCAATGGACATTTTATCAAAAGAGTGGAACGGCAGACTAAGCCCGATGCTGACCTGCAGCTTCAGGTAATTATTAATCTCCTGCTGCAGCTTCTCCGTCAAGGCATAGAGCGTACGGTGAAAAGATTCCGTATTGCCGTCACTGCTGCCAATTACGGTCGCCAGGGCATGCCCCATCATCACAGGGGTCAGCCTGTTATCCGCCGATACCAATTCCTCAATCATATTATGCGCCGCAAATAACAGCAGATTGAGATCCTTTTTCTCATAGCTGTTCTCCTCGGAGAAGTCGATGCTCAGCGTAATGACAGCCATCGTCTTCCATTCCTCCACCTGCTTGCGGTACCCGTATTGCTCCAGTTCCTCCAGCAGCTCACGTTTCCTCAGATTGCCCTGAAAGGCCTGAATCAGGAAGAAGGTCCGCACCTGCCCGATGTGCTGGCTGACCTCTTTCTCCAGCTGGGATTTGGATTGGAACAGGGAATGCACCTGCTCGCCGATGAGCTGGAATTCATCCGTATGCCTGGCCCGCAGGCTTGGGCGGCGTTGCCCCATCTGATTAAGCAGCCGTTCGATCGGAGTGTACATACGCCGGGAGCCCAGCCACGCCAGCAGCACAGACAGCAGCAGCATGAACGTACAGACAAATACCGTATAGGTGCCGATTTTGCCGGATTCGCGGGTCAGACTCTCAATGGAAGTTACCGACAGGTAGATCCAGCCGTTGAGCTGGGAGCGCATATAGGTTATGGAATAATCTTCTTTGTTGATTTCGGTCTTGAATTGCCCTGAGGGCTCGGCTGCTGCGGCAATCCGCTGGAAGCCCGTGAATCCCCCTGCTTCGGCGGGCTGGCCGATCAGGGTACGGTCAGGATGGAGCAGAATCCGTCCGGATTCGTCCAGCATAATAATGCTGTCCAGCGGCTGCACATCGGAGTTGATGAAGTCCTGGAGACTGCAGGCGGGAATATTGGCCATAGCGAGCCCGTATTTCTGGAGCTTGGTGGTCGGGAGCTTCTTAATCAGGCTGATGCTGTAATTGCACCCGGTAACGTTAATACTCTCTTCGCTGTAGAACAGGGAGGAGGGATTCAGCACCCAGGACGATGTGCCTTGAATATTCATCAGGTTCGTGAGCTGCTCGTAATTCTGGTATTCATTCAGGCGGTAGAGCCCGGAATTCTTGATCATCCAGTTCTGCCGCTGATTTAATAGAATGACATCCTCCAGCTTCGTATCGAAAGATTGCATGTTGCGGATTTCGTTTCTTATGTCATTATATAAAATGAAATCGGTTACATTTAGCGGATTATTGAGCGCTTTTTTCAGCACAGAAGAGTTCACTACCTGGTTCAAGGTCTGGTTGACAGTGGTAAGCTTATGTTCTACATTTGAGGTAATTTGTAAAATAAGTTCCATTTTGCTTTCGTTAACATTTTTTTGAATTTCCTTGGAGGATGTGAAATAAGAGAAAGAACCAATGAACAGCACCGGCAGGATGCTGATTGCAAACGCGAACATCGTTAATTTACTTAGAAAGCTTAAGGATTTCACCAGATTCAGCACCTTTGTATGAGTAGTCGTAATCACTGCTTTAAGTGTATGCATCACGAAGGATAATAACAATAATCATCTGGTGCCGCAATAATCATTTTCTCTAATAATCACTACACATGCTAAATTATTCAATAAATAGGGTCTTATTGTATATAAATATTTCGATTATAGGAGGTTATGAAATGTTCAAAGGATTGGCAGGCAGGCAGGTGACTCTTATATGCTGCTCTATTCTACTACTCTCGTTCGGTTTATTAAGTGCTTGCAGTGAGGGGCAATCTTCCCTTTCAGATACTGCCGGAGAGAAGCCGTCCATCTCAATTCTTGCGCCGCTGCATTTCCCGCAGACCCCTTCCAAGAATCTTATCGCCGAGATTGAGAGATTGACCGGGACGCAGCTGAATATTACCTGGGTGCCGGAGGGCGTGTACACGGACAAAATGAATACGGCGCTGACCACCGGTGCCCTCGGCAAAGTTACATTTGTGAAATTCACCGATTATAATCCGGTCAAGAACATGATCCGTTCCGACGCTTTTTGGGAGATTGGACCGTACTTGGAGGAGTTCCCGAATCTGCGCCAGCTGGATGCTTCTATCCTTAAGCAGACCACGGTGGACGGGGGGATTTATGGCCTCTATACGGAAAGACCTGCTTCCAGGCAGGGGATTATAATCCGTAAGGACTGGCTGGAGCATCTGCACCTGAGTCCGCCGGGGACGCTGGATGAGCTGTACGAGGTGATGAAACAGTTCACCTATAATGATCCGGACGGGAACGGCAAAGCCGATACCCTCGGACTGGTAGACCGCAATGACCTGGTGTACGGGGTATTTAAGACGTTAAGCTCCTATTTCGGCACGCCGAATAACTGGAAGATTGAGAACAACCGGTTTATTCCGGAATTCGCCACCTCTGAATACATGGACACAATGAATTTCATGCGCAAATTATATAACGAGGGGATTATCAACCAGGATTTCGCCCTGACGAGCAAGGATGTACAGCGGGATAAGTTCATCCGCGGGACGGCAGGGATATTCATCGGGAGCATGACAGACGTGCAGCGGCTCTCGATTGAGGCCAAGGCAATTAATCCCCAGGCGGAGCTTACCCTGATTAACCGGATTAAGGGGCCGGACGGGTACAAGGTATGGTCGATTCCCAAGTACAACGGCCTGTATCTTTTCTCCAAAAAGGCCATTGCCACAGAGCAGGAACTGAAGCAGGTGCTCGGGTTCTTTGACCGTACGATGGATAAGGATGTAGCCAACCTGATGGTGTACGGCTTCGAGGGCCGGCATTATCAGCTCGATGGGGAGGGGAAGGTGATCCTTCCAGAGGAAACCTCCCAGCTGCGCGTATTCGAGGTGAATCCGCTCTATTCCCTGATGATTGCCGATATCGGTAACAAGAACATTATGGAGGTCGCGCAGAAGGAGCAGCTGACGGCCCTTGCCGACCAGCTGAGCCAGGATAATGAGCAGTTTCTGGTCGATGACCCGGCAGTACGTTTAACCTCCGCTACCTATGATGAGAAGAACGCCGAGCTGTCGGCCATTATCGTAGATGCTACCTACAATTATATTCTGGGCAATATCGATGCGGACGGATTCGCCGGAGAGGTCGAGAAATGGCAGACCAGCGGCGGCAGTATGATCATCCAGGAATATACGGAGGCGGAGGCGAAGGCGCGGGCTAATGAGGAATAATTGGTAAAAGTACATATTTAAGCTTGTCCACCCTAATTCTAACTGGTATATTTTGTATAACGAATAAGGTATTGTCAGTTATCACAAATATGGTTAGAAAGGTGGTTATGAATTGAGGGCAATGAACACGATATTATCAGAACTGGAAGATTACTTGAAAAGAGAAGCTTTGACGATAACCCAATTCGCCAGGCATTCCCAGCTTCATTCCGGGACACTCAGTAATATCGTTCATGGGCACCGGCCCATTGCGATGCAGCAGCTTGACCGGATCACCCGGGCGATGGGGCGGGAGGAAGGCTTCTTCTATGACTTGTATATCAATAATTATATTATCGAAGGTTCTTCAGACTGGCGCAGAATTGGCCCGCTGCTGCTCCGCTGTGCAGATCTGGACAAGCTGGACAGCATTCAGAGAATCGCCCGCCATATTATGGACAACCTGATGTACGCTCCCCTGTTGTTTGATACGGCGGAGGAACTGTTCACTGCCGGGAAAATGGAGGCAGCCGCCGCAATCTATGAGATTGTTGCCGAAGGCGAACGCTTCCAGCATTCCGAACGGCTGGCGCTATGCCAGTATAGGTTATTTATGATTTCAATCAGTGATGATCAAGACAAGAACCTGCGGATAGCTAACCGGTTCGAGCCCTTCGTTGAACGGTTGGATGAAGTGGACCAGCTGGATGCACTCAAAGAGCTTGCCAATACATACCGTTCCTTGCAGCGCTGGGACAAGGTCGATGAATTTGCCGCCAAAATGGGCCATAAGGCCAGAATTCAATATGATATGAAGGACCGCCTCCAACGGAGAACCTCCGAGCGCATCAAACATCCCGGGAGACCCTTGTTTTTCTATATAGCGTACAGTAACCTGCTTCGTGCTAATGTGTGTGATGAGCTTGGTGATTATGAGCAGGCCTTGGCCTACACCCATGCATATGCAGATCTAAGTTGGGTAAAGGAGCAGGGAGTTGAGGTAGAGCATTGGAAGAACCTGTTTATGGAGTGGTCCAAAGCTAATGTTTGTTTAACCAGGCTGCTGAGCGGGGACTCTACGGTAATTGGGCAATATGCTGCCTATATCGACTCGCAACGGGAGGAAAGACTTACCGGATTATTATATATCCTGAAGGCTGCCAATAAATATAACCTTAATGTTGACGATACCTTGCAGCAGTTTAAGCAGGAAATCGAAGAGAGTGTTAATGATCTGGTCCAGGGGAGATATTCCCGGAAATTAGTGTTGGACCGGCAGGCGAATCTGTTGCTGGAATTGGCCAATTATTTTCTGGTTAAAGGGGAATATGACAGCGGCTTGGAATTTCTCTCTAAATCGGTTAAGAAGTATCAGGGGATAAATGATGAAAAGTATAAGATTCTCGGCGCATTGACCAAGATCCTCAAACAATCCGGTAGCAGTGCGGGATGATAAAGGGGTGAACAAAAAGACCGGAGCTGCCGAAGGGGCAACAGTTCCAAAGTCCTTCTTCATGCCCATTCCAGTCCCACACAGAAGCCTGCGGCGGGGCTTAACTGTATATATCCTTTGTCATAGAGGGTAAAGGGGTCATGCGTGGTATACTTATAACTAATTTACCATAATTGACCAAGGGAGTAGTTATAATGTCGAAACATCGCTTGTTTGCTCTACCATTAATCTTAATTGTCCTTATTAATCTGGTAGCAGGTACAGCACATGCCGCGCCAGTCAAACCGGCAAATCCTAAATTCACGGAAGTCTCGATTTCGTTGATCACAGGGGCAAAAACTGATCTGACCACAAAGCTGAAATCATCAGCCAAAGTGGCCTATCTCTTTACCAGCAGCAATGCAAAGATTGCATCGGTCACTGCTGCCGGTGTGGTAACTGGAATCGCACCCGGCAAGGCGACGGTTACTGCTACGGTCTCCCAGAAAGGGTACAGCGGCAAAGCAAGCATTGTTATTCAAGTAGCAGCAGCGGCCAAGAGTGGCAGTACGGCTAATGTATCGGCTAAACCCGTTGTTTACAAAGATATGGTGCTGCTGGATACCGACATCCGCAAGGGCTTGCAGACCTTATATAAGAAGGATTATGCCAAGCTGACAGCGGATGAAGCCGCTCAACGCGATAAGCTGATGAATATCGACCGCCAGCAATTGTTAGCGGGCTTACAGTCACTGGTTATAAAGGCAGCTCCAACGTGGTCAGCAAGTATGGTGCAGGATTTCGCCGCCCATAACCTTGAGGGCAATATCAAAGACATTGCGGCCCTGTTCTCCAAAGCCGATTCAGACAAAGCTTCGCAGACAGCAGCATTGGAGATACTCAAATCCTTCAAGACGGATAAAGCGCTGAAAGCTTTCGGTAATTTGCTGATGTCTTCAGCAGATGCGGATCTGAGATACAGCCTCGCTTATCTGATTAGCACGTTTGAAGGGAACTCAGAAGCGCTCTCGATTCTGATCAACGCTAATTTCAAGGAGACGGATAGCAAGACGCGGACCAATATTGCTGCTTCTTTAATCCCGGTGGCCGGAAAGAACCCGGATATGATTAATAGTGTCATACTCATTTATGGACAACTCCCGGATGCGGAGAAATCCCAGTTCTCAGGATTCTTTGCCTATGATGCTACCCGGACAGAATTGTACAAGGCTTGGAAAACCGTCTTGAACGATAACCTCCAATCCCCTGTTGATGCACTCAAGGACGCTTCAGGCATCCTCTTGAACGATTTGATGAAATATCCGCATTTCCAGAATTAAAGAGTTAGGAATATAAAAGCATCTGTAGCGACAGGCATTCGCGAAATAGCGGTAGTCCAGGACCTTATTACATCCTTGGGCTGCCGCTATTTGCATAGGGAATCCGCTGAATTGGCTGGTTTTTATCTAAAAATTTTCACGTGATCTTGATTTTCTTTCCCAATATTGCAGGGCTTATCCATGTATGACATACTCATCAGCAAATGGTTCACTCTATTGAACGGGTGAGCGGGATGAGAGGGGGAGTGACATGGATAAGCAGCAAGCTGTCCGGTTAGTCAAGGAAGATTTTCAAAATGTGCCAGAAAATATTGCCGGCCATCGGGAATGATACACGCCAGTCGATTATTACAGCACTTATGGAGACTACCTGTAAGAACGGCCTGCGTGTAGGCGAGATTACGGAACTGACTCATCTGTCGCGTCCGGCGGTGTCCCATCAACTTAGAATTCTAAGAGAGGCTGGTATCATATGGTTAGAGAGGAAGGGGCTAAGAATTACTATTTTATGGATGTCAGAATCAACCTCGGTACGCTGAAAAATGTGGTAAACCATCTCGATGAGTTCATTGAACGGTTTTATTAGACAAAAGCGGAGGTTCCATCATGAAAGCAATGGTTATCGAAAAATACGGACAAACCCCGCTGGTGTTAGCCGAACGTCCAGTGTCTGAAGCGGGTGAGCATGAGGTGCTCGCGGAAATCCATGCGGCAAGTATAAATCCGATCGACTTCAAAATCCGGGATGGTAAAGTGCGGATGTTATTGAAATATGAGATGCCGCTTATTTTGGGCAATGATTTCTCGGGTGTGGTTATCCAGGTGGGGATAAGGTGAAGAAATTCAGGGTAGGTGATGAAATCTACGGCCAGCCCGGAAAAAGCAGAATCGGCACCTTCGCCGAGTATATTTCTGTTCATAGATGATATCGCGTGATGCCCGGCAGCCTTACCTTCGAATAGTTTCTCCGCAAATGCATCTACAACATAATATTTCATATACCCGTCCCCAAGAAAATGAAATTAAATACCATTTAACCGTATCCTCGTATGGTTTACGACTCTGTACTATACAACGCGTGAAGAATCTACTCCAACAAGCAAACGGCAGACGGCATTCTCATCGCCCCATTGTGCCGCTGTACAACTGCCCCAGTCGAAGAAATTCTCGGGTTGCTGATTGAGTGTGACGTAGATTCGTTACTTGAAGAGGGTGAAAAGGGTGGTAAGCGCGCGAATTACAGTCAAGTTCACTGTGTAACCGCAAAATTGTTGTACAAATTACAACTTTGGTTCACAGATATCCGGGTAATCCGAAGGATTGTTGTACGAAATACAAGAATTTCCCCGCTGTGCCGCCAGTTGGAGGAGAAATGCTGCATTCTGTACAACAATTTTGAAATTCGGCCAATTTATTGAGGGAAATGTTGTATTTGGTGCAGGATTTTTGAGTAATATTGGATTTGCTCCCCTCCTGCTCCCCTCCTGTTCCCCTCTGCCGCTCTAATCATAACTCCGGCGCTCCTTCCTCCCCGACCTTATCACACTATTTCCAGTTCTTAATCAAGCCCCGCCGCTCCCCAGCCCTGCCGATCTATTCCCAGCTCCATAGGTTCTACCCTCAGCACTCAAATCCCAGCTCCGCCGCGAGCGAAGCGGTGGGGCATTCCCTTTGCCCCCCTTTCAGGGATATACATTGAAAGGGCCCACCCGTGGAGCGGCAGAAAGGGACGGAGGGAGGTTTGGAACTGTAGGAGCGATAGCGTCCGCCTTTAGGTTTGGATTTCTACCGTAAGCAGCGGTCTGAATCAAGAAATCCAAACCTAACAGCGGCCGGAAGTCCAAAGCTCACGCAGTCCCGCCCGCCGCCGTTCCCCACCCCTGCCGATCTATTCCCAGCTCCATAGGTTCTACCCTCAGCACTCAAATCCCCGCTCCGCCGCGAGCGAAGCGGGGGGCATTCCCTTTGCCCCCTTTCAAGGATATACATTGAAAGGGCCCACCCGTGGAGCGGCAGAAAGGGACGGAGGGAGGTTTGGAACTGTAGGAGCGATAGCGTCCGCCTTTAGGTTTGGATTTCTACCGTAAGCAGCGGTCCGAATCAAGAAATCCAAACCTAACAGCGGCCGGAAGTCCAAAGCTCACGCAGTCCCGCCCGGCGTCGTTCCCCACCCCTGCCGCCCCTGTGATACTCCAAGCCCCATCAGCTTCACCCCGCCCACTGCACTCCTTCCAATGTATATCCCCCTCAATCACACGATAATCATTAACCCACACCCCCAGCCCCTGCGCGCCTTTATGAGTAAATGATTGTATTCGTAATCCTCCGTGGACTGTAATGTGAGGCTTGTAACCAATACAAGTTAAACGGAGGTCAAAAAGGAATGACGAAAAAATCCTTCACCCTGCTCCTCAGCTCGCTGCTGACACTCAGCATGCTGTCCGCATGCGGCGGCAACAACAATAATGAGGCGGCGGCAACCAAAGATCCAGGTGCAAGCACCGGAACCAACACGGCAGCGGCTACAGAGCCGGCAGCAGAACCGGAAAAGCCGACAGAGATCAAAATCATGCTCCCGCTGAACACGACAGATACTCCACCGGACACGATCAAGACGGAAGTGGAGAAATTGACGAATACGAAGCTGACCTATCAGTTTTTCCCGGCAGATACCTATGAAGAGAAGCTGAACTCCTCCTTCGCCACGGGCTCACTGCCGCAGGTTACGTATCTGAAGAATCAGACGACCTTCCTGCAGATGAAGGAAGCGATCAAGGACGGACAGTTCTGGGAGATCGGGCCGCTCCTCAGCGAATTCCCCAACCTGAACAAGCTGAAGCCGGAAATCCTCAATAACACCAAGGTAGACGGCAAGCTGTATACCCTGTATATCGGCCGTCCGCTGGCCCGCCAAGGGATTATCTACCGTAAGGACTGGGCGGATAAGCTGGGACTCGCAGCACCAGCCAATACCGAGGAACTGTTCGCAATGGCTAAAGCCTTCACGGAGCAGGACCCTGACGGCAACGGGAAAAAGGATACGATCGGGGTGGTTGACCGGAATGAGCTGGTGTACGGGGCGTTCAAAACCGTCTCTTCCTGGTTCGGCACACCGAACAACTGGGCGGAAAAGGACGGCCAGCTGGCTCCGGAATTTACCTTCCCGCAGTACTTCGACACAATGGATTTCTTCAAAAACCTGCGTGACGGCGGATACATGAATCAGGACTTTGCAGCAACCAGTAAAACGGATGCGGTAAATACGTTCACCAGCGGCAAAGCAGGACTGTATATCGGCGGTTCCATGCAGGATATCGATTCCCTGAACAAGGACCTGATCAAGAACGTGCCGGATGCCGTGCTGGACACACACAGTATGGTGGCCGGACCTGACGGCAAGTTCGCCCAGTGGATGATTCCCGGCTATAACAACGTAGTGCTGTTCCCGAAATCAGCGGTTAAGGATGAAGCAGAGCTGAAGAAGATTCTGAAGTTCTTTGATTACATGATGACTCCTGAAGTGGCCAACCTGATGTACTGGGGGATTGAAGGTACACACTATACCGTGGAAGACGGCAAAGCCAAAGCAACAGATAATAAAGAGCTGATTGAACGTGAAGTCAAAGGCTTCAAAGACAGCGTAATCGGCGAATACGAAACGAACGGCATGTACCAGAGTCTTAACGTACTGCCGGGCCGGATTCATGCAGAAGAGCTGGTGCTGGAGAATGTGAAGGTAGGGGTTGCCGATCCTACGGCAGCGCTCGATTCGTCAACCTACACTTCCAAGGGTGTTGAACTGCAGCAGATCATTACAGATGCCACTTATAAATACATGTACGGCCAGCTCGATAAAGCCGGTTTCGAGAAAGAAGTCGAGAACTGGAAGAGCCGGGGCGGGGCCCAAATCATCGAAGAATACAATGCCGTGTACAAAAAATAAGCAGAACGCAGCAGCTTTGACTGCGGGCTGACCACATGAAAGAAGGCTGCCCCGGGTTAGCGCTTCGGCAGCCTTTTTTTCAAATATAGAAGAATTTACAGAGAAAGGAAGAGAATCATGCAGGAAGTTACCGCCCAGCCCCGTGTAGTTCCCGAACCGAAGCCTAAGAGCTATAAGAGCAGCAGCGAGCTTAAAAAACGGCTGTGGAGAAACAAATTACTCTATGTGATGCTGATCCCCGGAGTGCTGTATTTCATTGTATTTAAATATTTGCCGATGTACGGACTGATTATCTCCTTCCAGGATTACAAGCCTTACCAAGGGATTACAGGGAGCGAGTGGGTTGGAATGAAGCATTTCAGCCGCCTGTTTACCGAACCTGATTTCCTGAATATTCTGGGGAATACCCTGATCCTGTTCGGGATGAATATTCTGATTTATTTTCCGATTCCGATTATCCTCGCCCTGATGCTCAATGAACTCAGAGGCACTTTTTTCAAAAGATTCTTCCAGACCCTGGTCTACCTGCCCCACTTCATGTCCTGGGTTATCGTCGTCTCGATTTCCTTCGTCATGGTGACGATGGACGGGGGGATTATCAACGAACTGCTGGCCTACTTCGGATTCTCCAAAATCAATTTCCTGCTGAGTCCCGGCTGGTTCAGACCCATGTACATCATTCAGGTCATCTGGCGGGAAGCGGGCTGGGGTACGATTATTTATCTGGCTTCCATCGCTGCGATCGATCCCGGGCTCTATGAAGCTTCGCGTATGGACGGAGCCGGAAGGCTCAGACAAGTCTGGCATATTACACTGCCGGCGATCCGCGGAGTCATCATTACCCTGTTTATTCTGAAAATCGGTTCCGTACTCGATCTTGGATTCGAACATGTCTACCTGCTGCTCAATTCCATGAACCGGGAAGTTGCGGAAATTATCGATACGTATGTCTACACCGCCGGACTGCGGCAAGGGCAGTTCAGCTATAGTACAGCCATCGGCTTCTTCAAGTCGATCGTGGGTCTGATCATGGTGGTGACCGTCAACAAGGTATCCAAGAAAATAGGAGAAGAAGGCGTATATTAAAATGCCGCAGGAGGAATTGAAATGGTAGAAGACCGTACGATTAGCGGTAGAATATTCTCCGCTGTCAACTTTACACTGCTTGCCATCATCGCGCTGGTAACGGTGCTTCCCTTTGTCCATGTAGTAGCAGGGTCCTTCACAACCAGCGCAGAGCTGGCGGCCAACAAATTTGTACTGATTCCGAAAGTGTGGAGTCTGGAGGCCTACAAATTTATTTTCTCAACGAATACAATCTTCAGAGCCCTGGGTGTGTCGATCGGGGTAACACTTATAGGGACTTTGTTCAGTATGTTCATTACGTCGCTGATGGCTTACGGTCTCTCCCGCAGGGATCTGGACGGACGCCGGGTATTTAACTTCCTGGTAGTATTCACGATGCTGTTCCACGGCGGAATGATTCCAACGTTCCTGGTGGTCAAAGAGCTGGGCCTGATTGACTCGTATTCAGCATTAATTCTCCCGTCGGCGATCAGTGCCTTCAATATGATTATCCTGAAGAACTTCTTTCAGAACATTCCTGAAGGACTGGAGGAATCGGCCAAAATCGACGGCTGCAACGACTTCGGCATTCTGTTCAAGATCGTATTGCCTTTATCGCTGCCGGCGATTGCCACGATCTCCCTGTTCTATGCGGTGACGTACTGGAACACTTATATGAGCGCCATTCTGTATCTGGATAACAGCGCCAAGTGGCCGATTCAGGTCCTGCTGAGACAGATTGTCGTGCTGGCCAGCGGGATGGATCACAGTGCAACGCTCGATGGCACGGTGCCGCCGCCGGATCAGACGATCAAAATGGCTGTAATTGTGGTAGCAACGCTGCCGATTCTGATGGTGTATCCATTCCTGCAGAAGCATTTCGCCAAAGGCGCGATGCTGGGCTCGATGAAGGGCTGATGCTGAGGGCAGGCCGGGTATTCTGAAATATGAAAGGGGTATAACAATGATAGGCAGTCTGCCGCAATCACCTTTAGAATGGGCGCAAAAAGCCTGTGATTCTTTGATGGATACGTATCAAGCGGGGGAGCTTCCGCCTGCGCACCGCTGGCATTATCACCAAGGCGTGTTTCTATGCGGGATGGAGCTGCTGTGGGAGGCTGTCCAAGAGGACCGCTATATCGAATACATCCAGCAGTATGTGGATGATCTGGTAGATGAATACGGCAATTTCTATTTTGCCCGGGATGAGCTGGATGCCGTACAAGCGGGGCTGTTGCTTTTCACGCTGCATGAACGGACCGGCAAGCTGAAGTACCGGGAGGCTGCGGCTAAGCTCAGGAATCTGCTGCGGACGCTGAACAGAACCTCCGAAGGCGGCTATTGGCATAAGGACAAATATGCGAATCAGATGTGGCTCGACGGGCTGTATATGGCCGGGGTCTTCTCCCTGAAGTACGCGAATGCTTACGGGGAAGAAGACTTGCGCGCAGCGGTGCTGCACCAGGAGCGGCTGATGCGCAAATATATGAAAGACGAGGCTACCGGCCTGCTCTACCATGCCTGGGATGAGAGCCGCCGTATGCCATGGGCGAATCCGCAAACCGGCTGCTCGCCGGAGTTCTGGAGCCGGTCGCTCGGCTGGTACGGGCTGGCGCTCTCGCAGTTCATGGATGAGCTGCCGGAGAAGGATCCGGGGCGGGCCGAGCTGGCCGCCGAGCTGAGCGGCTTCGTGCAGGCGCTGATCCGCTATCAGGACCCGCAGAGCGGTCTCTGGTATCAGGTGGTCGATAAGGGAAATGAGCCGGATAACTGGCTGGAGACCTCCGGCTCCTGCCTGTTCGTCTACACGATTGCCAAAGCGGTGAAGCTGGGCATTCTACCGGCGGAGGCTGAAGCTGCAGCGGCAGCGGCGGCACGGAAAGGCTACGAGGGCTTAATTCAGGTGCTGGAATGGGATGAGCAGGACCGGCTGATTCTGCCGGATATCTGCATCGGGACCTCGGCGGGAGATTACCGCAACTATGTAACCCGCCCGAAGGTCAGCAATGACCTGCACGGAGTAGGGGCGCTGGTGATGGCCTGTGTGGAGATGCAGGCGTTGTACCCGGCCAAAGTGTAGCAGAGCCTGAGGCTGGCGGTTCGGCAGAATCGTAGTGGAGTTTGAAGTGGCTGTATCCGGCGGAAAGCGCAGCAAAGCTTGAGGCTGCCTGGACCAGCAGTGGATTAGTAGAAAGGAGGCGCGCAGTGTTTAATATTGCGGATTACGGAGCGCTCCGGGATAGCGGGGTTCCGGCAACGGCAGCGATTGCGGACGCGATTGAAGCGGCGCATCAGGCTGGCGGAGGTACGGTGTATGTTCCGGCGGGCACCTTCCTGACAGGTGCCGTGCGTTTGCGCAGCAACATAGAGCTCCATCTAAGTCCCGGAGCGGTATTGTCCTTCAGTACCGATCCGGCGGATTACCCGGTCGTGGTATCACGGTGGGAAGGAGTGAAGCAGGAGGTGCACGCGGCCTGCATTTATGGGGCGGAACTGGTGAACGTCTCGATCACAGGCAGCGGGACGATTAATGGAAACGGTGCACCCTGGTGGGAGAAGCACCGGAATCACCCGGGAGAGCTGGAGTATCCCCGCCCGAGATTGATCGGCCTGGATAATTGCAGCCGGGTGACCCTCCGGGATCTGACGCTGATTAATTCTCCCAGCTGGACCGTGAATCCGATCGGCTGCAGCAATGTGGTGATCGATAATCTGTCGATCCTGAATCCGGCAGATTCGCCGAACACGGATGGCATTAATCCTGAGTCCTGCCGTGATGTCCGCATCAGCAACTGCCATATCGATGTGGGCGATGACTGCATTGCCATTAAGGCAGGCACCGAGGACACCAAGGAGCGGATTCCCTGCGAGAATATCACGATTACGAACTGCGTGATGGTCCACGGGCATGGAGCGGTGGTGCTGGGCAGTGAGATGAGCGGCGATATCCGCAACGTGACGATCAGCAATTGTGTGTTCAAGCAGACGGACCGGGGCATCCGCATGAAATCGCGGAGAGGGCGCGGCGGGATCATTGAAGATATCCGTGTCAGCAACATTGTGATGGAGGATGTGATCTGTCCCTTCACGCTTAACCTGTATTATTTCTGCGGGCCGCGGGGCAAGGAGAAGTATGTTTGGGACAAGAACCCATATCCGGTAACGGAGGAGACCCCGCAGTTCCGGCGGATTCATTATGCCAATATTACTGCCCGCAATGTTCACGCTGCGGCGGGATTCCTGTACGGGCTTGCCGAGCAGTATGTATCGGAAATTACTTTCACTAATATTGATATTTCGATGGCGAAGGATGCAGTGCCCGGCCATCCTGATATGATGACAGGCATCGAGAACATGCAGCGCCGGGGATTCTACCTGGGCAATGTCCGCGATGTGCAATTTCAGCAGGTCAGTATTGAGAACCACGAAGGACCGGCCTTTTATGTTGAGAACGGGGAAGATGTGGAGTTTCTGAACTGTCGGTCAAGGAACACGGCGAAGCCGGAGAAGCTGGTGGAGCAGGTTACGGTGGAACTGGCGGGGAAATGAAGTCGGGCATCAATTGGGCGGAATATGGGGGGGAAGAGCGGTTGATACCCTCTGACCTTAGTGAATAAACTATATACACAAGAGTCTGGTCCTGTTAGGGGACCGGGCTCTTGTTGTATGTTTGATCACTGTAGCGCTGCTGTACCATCCGCTGCACTGGAAGCTTTCGCCCAATTGCACTTAAGGGATTCATCCATCGGCTGGCCATCGTTCGATATAACTGTATTTTGTACAACTAAAATGATCAATTATTGCGCGAGGGGAGGTTTAATTGCACTCTATACACTTATATAACTCCCCTATGCTATAAAGAGACACTTTTCTCTATTCTAATTGTACAGAATACAGTTATTCCTGCTTTTCCGGTCTTTCGCCGTCTTTTAACTGCACGAAATACAACTATTCCGAAATGTGCATCCGCACTCACTCCTTAACTCTAGAGGAGCTTTGCGGCGTAACTGTCTGCAACACAGGCTAACATCCGCATTTGCTGTCGGGCGGTAACCCGGAGTGTGCAGCGTAATCCCCAGTCAGTTTTTAAGTTCAATATAGTTAGCTGAAATCTTGCACGAAATACAACAATTCTCTCGTGATAGCGGGTTAAATCCGGAATTGTTGTACAAAAGGCAACATTTCCCCTACTCCATGTGGTTTAGCATAAGGATTGTTGTATTTCCTACAACAATCCTTATAAATATCCCGGTATTTATGTATCCGAGTTGTAATACGTACAACATTTGTACTTTTATAGGCAGATGTATCTGCAACCGTGTCCGCGTTCGCAGTCGCATTCGCAGTCGCATTCGGATTAACGTCAAAGTACCCTCATTTACATCGGCCTCCGCATGCTGACGTCAGCTAGAGTTATAGAGTGAACATAAGAATCTAACCTGCTCTATTGCGCCGCTCTATTGTGAATTCCCTGCTCGGCACAGGGGCGTTAATCGGCTAACTGTCATTCTTAAGTTCAGCTTATATAGCAACTTTTGCTGCCGGGCGGCGACCCGGAACGTATGGCGCAAGGCCCGGCGTACCAACCATTACGAACAATATTTGTACTGGCGTGCGTTCAGTATATTTTACAGCCTTCTGAGTATATCTTTTCTCTTCAGGCCGTTCTTCTTGGCGGTGGCATTCCAAAAGGAGTGGGTTGCGGCGAATTTCCAGGCGAAGCGCGGGAAGTTGGGGCTGAACAGCATAGATTCATCTGCGCTTCTGGATTGGATATTAGCGGCCATGCTGTGCATTGCTTTTCCCAGGTTCTTAAGCGGACCCTTGCCGGGAGGGACCTTCTCCAGGGAGCCCAGCATTTCACCGGCACCTTGACCCAGCGCCTGCCCGAAATGAACTCCGGCCCGTGTGCACCAGTGTTTAAGGATATCCAGAGCAATGTGATTCTGACTGCCCTCATAGAAACCATTGTTGATCATAGCATAGACATAGATATCCTTTTCTTGCTCATGCTCGGATTTAAGGTATTCCTCGAGGGTTGCCAGCAGCCTGAACAAGTGTGAAGGGATGGCATCTACATAGAGCGGGAAGGCAATCACCAGTACATCCATACGGCACAATTCGCTGTATTGCGCAGGGGTGAGCGGTCTTTTGTTCGGATTATAGTAGGTTAGTTCATTCCCCGTGCGGATAAGCGGCTCGAGCATCTTCAACAATATACCTGAGTTACTGTTAACGGGCTTGGGGCTGCCGTTGATCATGGCGATGTTCATTGGATCGCCTCCTTAATGCTGTGCAGGCTGTCATGGAAGTACACATGGTTTCCTGCAGAGTACAAATTCAGGCTGTTCGCGGCGACCAGCGTTCGGGCTGTGTCTTTTTCAGCCTCGGTGATGTCATCCCCATAGAAATGAACCGATAGATTGAACTGGTGATCATACCGGTTGCGGTGATGGGTTTCTCCATTCTTGGTGACAAAATAGGGGAGGACGTAGGAAATACTCCGGTTCAGCACATTCAGGACAAAGGGACTGTAGCTGCCGTACATACATTTGCTGATGATAATCAGTTCATCGCTTTTGGAGAACAGCTCACCCAGATGGTTATAGCCATCCCGTATCACGCATGCGCCGGGCGTTCGGGTCCAGCAGCCGAAGCAGCCCATACACTGGCGGATGGTACCATTGTCCGAGATAACAGTCAGCTCTCCTTGCCCGCCCTCTGCCCATCCTGCAAATTCCTGCTCCTGCAGATCGTGCACAATCGTTCTCATGGTTCATGTCTCCTTAACTACAGATTCAAGCGCTAACAAATCACGCCAGTTCCCCGAATAACGCACCCCGTTATTGGTAAGCAGTGAAGCAATACCGTGCACCATCGCCCAGTGTGAAATCAACTGACGGGAGAACTCTGCTTCCGGCAGTCCGATGCTTGTGAACAATTGATAGGCAGTGGTCCGGAATAGAACGAATGGCGGATAACTGTCGGAATTATAGTTGTCTAAATCAATGACTAAGCCTGAGTGGTAGAATAAAAACTGGAAATATTGCGGATGCTCCATGAAAAAATCAATGTAAGCCTGCCCCAGCTGGAACATCGCTTCCTGGCGGTCCTCCTGTCCTTGAACGGATGCACGCAGGGACTCCATAAATTGCTCTGTGACATGCTCACCCATGGCGGATACCAGCTCATCTATATTTTTAAAATGGCTGTAGGGGGCGGTGTGGCTGACTTTGCATTCGGCTGCGACCTTGCGCAGGGAAAAGCTGTTGATGCCGTCTGTGTTAATGAGCTTAATGCCTGCTTCTATAAGCTGGCTCCGTAAATTGCCGTGGTGGTAGGGTTTATCCGTCACTTTCCTGCAGCCTTCCTTTCCGTTATCTTTACACTGTAAAGATTGTAGCACTGAATCTTTACAACGGTAAGATACATAGATCACACAAGGCAAGCTGGAAATCATTCTCTCCTGTAATTTTTTTGCAAAATAATTCAGTTTAAGTTATTATTAGTACCAAGTACTAATATCAGATACTATAACTAACGATGAGGTGATATTGATGAAGGGTGCAAGAATTACAGCGATCGGCTCTTATGTACCGTCCCGGAGACTTACGAATCATGATCTGGAGCAAATGGTCGATACCAATGACGAGTGGATTGTTCAGCGGACGGGTATACGGGAGCGCCGAATCAGCCGCGAGGATGAATATACCAGTGATTTATGTGCAGCTGCCGTGCAGGATCTGATGAAGCGTTACGGTAAAAGCGTACAGGATGTCGATATGGTTCTCGTTGCTACCAGTACGCCCGATTTCTCTTTTCCTTCCGTGGCAGCCATTGTGCAGAACCGTCTCGGTATTCCGCTT
Source organism: Paenibacillus sp. FSL H8-0259 (assembly GCF_037963255.1). Lineage (NCBI taxonomy): Bacteria > Bacillati > Bacillota > Bacilli > Caryophanales > Paenibacillaceae > Paenibacillus > Paenibacillus sp. FSL H8-0259. The sequence goes on along the minus strand of NZ_CP150147.1, from coordinate 7,054,573 downwards.
ACTTCGGGAGCGATAGATATGAGTGCCGCATGCGCGGGGTTTGTTTATGCTCTGCATACGGCTCATGCGCTGGTGTCCTCGGGATTGCATCATAAAGTGCTGGTCATCGGCGCTGACGCGCTCTCCAAGATCACGGATTACACTGACCGCAGTACCAGTATTCTGTTCGGTGATGGTGCAGGGGCTGTACTTGTGGAGAGCGGCGGGGATAAAGATCACTTCTTAGGGTTCAATCTCGGCAGCGACGGGAGCGGAGCGCAGCATGTCTACCGGACTGGGCTGGCGGACAAGGTGAACGGAGTGGAGCTTGCCGCTACAGGCAAGCTGGTACAGAACGGGCGTGAGGTCTTCAAGTGGGCGGTCCGGACAGTTCCGCAGGGGGTGCAGCAGGTGCTGCAGAACGCAGGAGTCAGCCTTGCGGAAGTGGATTGGTTCATCCCGCACAGCGCTAATCTGCGGATGATTGAACCGGTCTGTGAACGGCTGAAGTACCCGTTCGAACAAGCGCTGTACAGCCTTGAATATTTCGGCAACACCTCGGCGGCCAGTATTCCGCTTGCCCTCGATCTTGGCATCCGTGAAGGAAAGGTGCAGAATGGCCAGCGGATCCTGCTGTACGGATTCGGTGCAGGCCTCACCCACGCGGGCCAATTGGTCAGCCTGTCACTGGACCCGCAGGTGGGTGCTCCAACACCTCTTTAATGTCAGCAGAAAACACTCATAAGAAGATCCACATCGGACATTTTATCAAGGCGGTTTCCGAATCATTAAATCGTCAGATATCGTGAGATATGTATTAGACTAGCCACAACTATGTAAGACAGCGGCAGCCATGGACGAGAAAACAAAGTCCTGGACTGCCGCTGTTTTATTGAGATAAGGTTTCCCGTTAGCTTAATTCCGAAATCCCTGGGGCAGGCCGAGGGGAAATAGCCCCAATGCTGTGCTAAATATGTTGTTAGCTGATGGATTCGCCTTCACCATTCTCCGGTCCCCGCTATACGTGTCTACTTTACTTTATTCAATAAGATTGTCACCATTCTGCTCAATGTCCCTTGATCGACAAAAGGAGCAAGGCTTGCCAGCAGGTCTGGGCTAAGCTGTTCAGCTTCGACTCCATTAATCAACTTCTCGAGATTTTCCCTGTCCAAAAAAGGTGCGAGGCTCATGATCCGGTCCGCATCGATGGTGCCATCTGCAACCCGGTCTACCAAGCGGCTTAACGTTTCTCTGCTAATAAAGGGTGCCAGCCCTTGAACGGAATTCCAGCTCACGCTGCCCTCATCTGCCTGATGAACCAGTTCATCCAATATACCTGTTCCAAGGAACGGAGCCAGCCGCATGATCACGTCTAAGTTAAGGATGCTGCTGTCTACTCGTTCTGTAACCTTATGCAGAGCGCTTGCTTTTACAAACGGTGCTAACTCTACAAGTTCTTCCATCTCCACCTCACCGGTATTGACCATCTCTGCAACTTGGTCCGGCCTGTTCTCTGCGATCTCCTCAACGATCGTTCCTAGGTGCTGATGCTCCCGATTTTCTGCGTTGTCTCCTGCATTTAGAATGTCGTCTACCGTTTTGCCGAATAACCTCGCAAACTTCGGAAGCGTTCCGATATCCGGAAGCGATTCGCCTCGCTCCCATTTTGATACCGCCTGATGACTTACATTCAGTTGATCGGCAAGTTCCAATTGGGTCAAATCCTGGTCTTTGCGAAGCTTCGAAATATAAGCTCCAATTTTACGCAAGTCGAGCATTGTATACCTCCAATGAAACAAAATGTACAGTGCGCACTGTCGAAAACAGCATAGCATTTTGGCAAACGCAATCCTATCAAGCGATGGTTGAATGGTCACATGCGCTTTATTCAACTGCCGGTAGAATTGTCCGGATTGAGCTTTTGCCAGTTTCATGTATTGTTTTTTTTCTACAAATCATTTCCATTAGCCTGCGCGTTCGCTTTTAAACACAAATAATGGGGACCAAGCCGAAAAATGGTCCCCATAACCAGAAAAACGGTACCTTGAACCATCCCATCAAATGAGAGATTATAGTATCGAAAGCGGTTTCAGTATGGTTCAGGTAAGCACGGAATGATGAAACAGAGGGGAGGTAGTATGCTGCACCCGGAAGAAGGCGCAGCTCAGCGGTTCAACCCGCTTCCGCAGGATTCACGGATGATTAGCGCCGGCTCAACCACGAAGGAGCCGCCTTCCGACTGATTGTTAATGAGATCGAACAGCATATGGGCCGCGAGTACACCGAGCCGTTCCTTGTTCTGGCGGATTGTAGTCAGTGTCGGGCTGGTATACTGGCAGGCCTCGATATCATCACAGCCGATGATGGCGACATCCTCCGGCACACGGAGGCCATGCTCCTTCAAGGCGCGGACCGCTCCCAGGGCGAGCAGATCGGAGGCGGCGAAAATGGCTTGCGGCAGACTTCCGGTCTGGATCAGCTGCTTCATGGCGGCGTAGCCGCTGGGCTCGAAGAAATCGTCACCATGCACGAACCATTTGGGATTCATCGTCAGACCGAAACCGGCAATGGCTTTGACATAGCCCGCTTCGCGCCGGTTGGAGATATCCGAATCGGCCGTACTGCCGATGAAGCCAAGCTCCCTGTGGCCGAGCAGATAGAAATGCTCCACCACTTTGGAGGCAATCTGGTAATTATCCGACATCACATAGCCGGATTTCTTGCCGGTCAGCTCCAGGTCAACGCCGATGCAGGGAATATTGCTTCTATCCAGATCCTGTATGGCAGGCTCCATCTGTTGTCCGGAGATAATGACGCAGCCATCCACATGGAAATGCAGACAACGCGAGAAATAATCGCCGCTGCTGATGAATTTCTCATTGGAAAAGAAGATCAGGTCGTAACCCAGCACGCCCATCTGCTTCTTGAAGGAATTCAGTACCTCTACAAAAAAAGGATGGGTAAACTCCACATTCAGCTCACCGGCAAAAATAACCCCGATCAGATTTGACTTCTTGGTAGCCAGTGTTTTGGCGGAGCTTGAGGGGGTGTATCCGGTTTGTTCGATAATCTCCAGCACTCTTTGCTTCGTTTTTTCGGAAACATCGCTGTAATTATTCATTATTTTCGAAACAGTGGATACAGAGACCCCGGCCATTTCGGCAATTTTTTTGATATTCATCTGCATGCTAAAGTCACCCCCGCTTAATAGTTGTAACAGGGCCAAAAGACGGGTATGCCAGGGTTTCTCAGGCTATAGGGCCGTTCATCGGACACTCGGCTGCTGCTAAGAAATAGTTCTTTCTAGAGTCTATTCAACTTGCCGAAACAAGTCAAAGGTTTATTGCACTCAAGGGATAAGTATGGATATTATCGAAACCGATTTCGATTATTGCAGCTGAGAAATACCCGGCTATGCAATTGTGACGGGTGAGACTGGAAACTAGAGGAGGCATAAAGGAAATGAAAAGAAATGTATCTGCGGTGTTAGCGGCCGCTGTGATCATTACCGGACTATTGTCACCACTGGGCGGCGGAGCGGCAGGCGCTTTGCCTGCGAAGAGTAAGCTGGCAGCTGCGGGGAATGCAACAGCTGCGGTGCAGAACAGAAATTTGACTGCCGCTGAAATGAAAGCGTTTACTGATGTGAGCACGGACAATTGGGCGGCGGATGCCATACAGCGCTGGAGCCGCAACGGTGTGATCTCCGGTTACGGGGACGGCAGCTTCAGGCCGGATTATCAGGTGACGAGGGCAGAATTCGCGGCCATCATCAACCGCATATTTGGCTACAAGGAAGCAGCAGCCTCACTCCCGGCGGATATACCTGCGGGAGCCTGGTACAAGAACGATATCGCCAAGGCGGTAGCGGCAGGTTATCTAAGTCCAGGAGCAGATAATCATATCCAGCCTGCAGCTAAGCTGAAGCGCGGGGAAGCGGTTGTGGCGCTGCAGAGGATTCTCCGGCTGGAGACTGTCAATCATGCAGGGCCGGTGTATAGCGATCTGGCCGGGGCAGGCAGCGAGGTCATTTCAGCAGCGGATGCATTTACTGCAGCCGGCTATATTCAGGGCTATCCGGGAGGCTTGTTCAAGCCGGACGGAAACATTACCCGCGCCGAGCTGGCCAAGATGGCCGATACGCTGGTGCAGGAGCTTCAGTCCTCTGGCGGGGAAGTGAAGCTGGGGACGGTGCAGGGGAATGTGGTGCTGAACCATGAAGGAGCTACGCTCAAGGACAGCATAATTGAAGGCAATCTCTATCTTACCGAAGGTATCGGAGAAGGGGATATCCGTATTGAAGGTGTGCAGGTTAAAGGCACAACCTATATCCGCGGCGGCGGTGAACACAGCGTGACCCTTGCGGACAGCAGTCTCGGCACTATTCAGGTTGCTAAGCCCCGAGGCACAGTCCGCATTGTTGCCAGCGGGACCACAACAGCGGGAACCATACAGCTGAACTCAGGTGCCATCCTTGAAGAAGGCAATCTCACCGGAGAAGGATTCACCAATGTTGTATTGCCGGCGGGGGAGAAAACGGTCACCCTTAAAGGAAACTATGGAGTGGTTTCCACCGCAGATCCGGCAGGAAGCCGCATTGCACTGAACATCTCCGGCAAGCTCGCTAAGCTGGTGTGGGGAGCCTCCGGCACGATTGTGCTGATGGACAAAGCGCAGGTGGCCGAGCTGCTCATTAAAGCCGGGGCTAAAGGCTTGACGATCCAGGGCAGCGGCAGCTTCGGCACCGTGCTGAATCAGGCGGATGATGTTACTGTAGGCGGCTTTGCCCTCAAGCAGGGCAGCAGCACGAATCTGAATCCGGCTGCACCGCTGGCCAGCCAGCCTCCTGCTGCCGCAAGCGGCGGAGAGACTGCCGCTACGGCTACACCGGCTGTGACCCAGACGCCGGAAGCTACACCAGCGCCGACGCCAGTGGTAACGCCGGAGCCGACACCGGAAGCTACACCGGAGCCGACGCCGAAAGCTACGCCGGAGGCAACACCGGAATCTACGCCGGAGCCGACGCCGAAAGCTACACCAGAGCAGACGCCGGAGGCAACACCAGCGCCGACGCCCGAACCGACGGCAACACCGGTAATTACGCCGAGTCCGCTGCCTACATCGACCCCGTTGCCGGAAGTCACACCAACTCCGGTACCGACCAGCGATCCGTGGACTCTAGTGTGGAATGATGAATTCAACGACGGTTCTATTGATCCGGCTAAATGGACTTATGACCTTGGAGACGGAACCATAGTCGGCAATCCGGGCTGGGGAAACAATGAGCTGGAGTATTACACGAACGACGTGAAGAACGTGAAGGAAGAGGACGGCAAGCTGGTCATCACCGCGCTTAAAGAAGCTGTAGGCGGTAAACCGTATACCTCCTCACGGATCAAAACAAAGGGATTGTACAGCAAACTGTACGGTAAATTCGAGATCCGGGCGAAAGCACCGACCGGCAAGGGGCTCTGGCCGGCGATCTGGATGCTGCCGGAAGATTACACCTACGGCAATTGGGCTGCCTCCGGAGAGCTGGATATTATGGAAGGCTGGGGCAGCCGGCCGAATGTGGTTGCCGGAACCATTCACTATGGTTCCCAGTGGCCGGATAATGTCTATTCCGGCAAGGAATATGTGCTGCCGGGCAATTCCACGATTGAAGATTACCACACCTACTCCATCGAGTGGGAGCCGGGGGAAATCCGCTGGTATGTGGATGGAGTCTTATTCTCCACCAAGAATGACTGGTACAGCAAGAGCAGCGGCCAGCCGGCAATGAATGCGTATCCGGCACCGTTCAACCAGAGATTCCACCTTCTGATGAACCTGGCGGTAGGCGGTAACTTTGACGGTGACCCTACGGAGGATACAGTATTTCCGAGTTCCATGGAAATTGACTATGTCAGAATATATGAGCTGACCGGACGCGAGTACCGGGAACCGGTACCGGTTGAGTTTGAGAAGGAGCCTTATCTGGAAGGAGCTAAGCTGCCGCTTGAGGGCGGCAACTTCATTTATAACAGCGGCTTCACCGAACAAGTGGAAGGCGATGCCGGAATGGGCATTCCGAATACAGCGCACTGGGTATTGTACAAGGATGAAGGAGCGGATGCAGCTCTATCGGTTGAGCCGATAGGCGGGCGGAATTTCCTCAAGGTGAACATCAGCAGCGCCGGCGGAAATTCTTATTCGATTCAGCCGCAGGCCATCGTCTCAGTCGCGAAGGGAAGATACTACAAGCTGAGCTTCGATGCCAAGACGGATACGGCGCGTGATATTAGCGTCCGGCTGACAGGCGGGGCGCCGCTGGGATTCCCGTCGTATTCACCGGCGTTCAAAGCTGACCTGACACCGGAGATTCAGCATTTCGAGACGATGTTCCAAATGAAGGAGAGCTCGGATAACGCAGCGCGGATCGAGTTCAATATGGGCACCAATGCATCACCGGTATGGCTCGGTAATGCCAGGCTCGAAGAGATTGAGAGTATCCCCTTCGATCATGACAGTGCCAAGCCGCCGCTCGGCAGCGGCAACCATCTCTACAATGGCAGCTTTGATCTGGGCGAGCCGGACCGGCTGAGCTATTGGCATACCACGGCTGCAGGTGGTGCAGCGGTGCTTCCGGTTGTGGTAGACCCGGGCGTCCTCAAGCTTGAAATTTCAGGCGGGGATGGCGGCAGCGCTGACGTTGCATTGCTGCAGAAGGGAATCTTCCTGGTGCAGGGGCACGATTATAAGCTGACTTTTGAAGCCGAAAGCGCCTTCCCACGGACAGCAGTAATTGAACTGCAGGGCAATAACGGGCAGGTATACGCTTCACAGCCCGTGCAGCTTACAGCAGACAAACAGCAGGTAGAGGCGGTGTTCACGAACCTTGCAGGAGCAACGGATCATCTGGGTCAATTCGTCCTGCGGCTTGGCGGGACTGCCGGAACCGTGTATGTGGATAATTTCGTTCTGCTGCGCACCAGCTTCTATTATGACCCGGCCCTGACCTATTACCCATTGCTGAACGGGGACTTCAGCTTCGGCCTGAACAGCTGGGAGCGGCTGGTTACGGAAGACGGCGGGCAGAGTGCAGCGGCGGCAGTGGACGGAGCGGTGAAATTCAGCATTACGAATACCGGTAATCAGCCGTATTCGGTCATGCTGTTCCAGAATGGCCTGAAGGCAGCCGCAGGCTCGGATTATGTGGTCGAATTCGATGCCAGTTCCAGTGTCGCACGCCAGATCAGCGTGAAGGCGGAGAATGCGAAATACATCCCTTCGCTGGATAAGGCAGTGGATGTATCACCGGCAACGGGGCATTACAGATTCGAATTCCGGCAGACAACGAATGATACGCTTTCGCTGAAATTCCTGCTTGGCAAGGTGGGCGATGTGAGCGTTCCGCAGAGCCATGACATCATCATCGATAATGTGAAGTTCGAGATCAAGGACGCGCCGGCCAAGCCGCAGGAGCTGCTCGCAGACAGCACCGATAACCGGGTGTCGCAGCCGATCGAGCTTACCTTCATAGAGAAGGGAGACTGGTCCGGCAAAATTAATGCCGTGAAGGTGGACGGTGTCACGCTCGCGGATGAACTTTACAGTCTGAAGCCCGGCGCGATTATCATCGGTGCCGCAGCATTCCCGGCAGAGGGCAGCTATAAGATTACCGTGGAAGCTGACGGTTATGTAGGCTCAAGTGTCGTTCAGGCCATTCTGGCCAATGACAACAATCTGGTGGTCAACGGTTCATTCACAAGCGGTGACTCGGGTTGGTCGACATGGTCCGGGGGAGGCGGAGTCTCAAACTTTAAGGTGAACGAGGGTGTGGCAGAGATAGAGATTGCCGCTGCCGGCGGCGATACCTGGAGTACACAGTTCTATCAGGAGCATATCAAGCTGGAAGCAGGCAAAACCTACGAGCTGAGCTTCAAGGCCAAATCTACGGTTGCGCGGCAGATTATTGTGGAGTACAGCGGAACCTCGGCCCAGTCAGCTCAAGCGAAGTTTGATGTCACGGCAACCTGGGCGACTTACAGCGCGCAGTTCAGTGTTACGAATGACATCCCGCTGAAGCTTAACTATCTGATCGGCAAAACCTTAGGTGAAGATGGGACGGCAAACAGTACGGAGCACACGATCTCCTTCGACGATATTGTAGTCAAAGAGGTTACAGGCGGTCCTGTCATCGAACCTGCCAGCGGCACACTGGATAACGGAACCTTCAATGCGGATCAGGGCATTAAGGGCTGGACGCAATACTTCGACGGACCCGGCTCAGCCGCAGTCCAGAACGGCGAACTGGCGGTCTTACTGAATTTTACCGGAATAGCCAACTTCGCTGCACAAGTCGATTACAGAGACCTGAAGCTTGTGCAAGGCAAGAACTACACCCTGACCTTCAAGGCCCGCTCGGATGTGAACCGGCTGATTGAAGTGGCCGTTGAACATTTCGGCCCGGATTACAATAAGTATTTACCGGTGACAGCCATTGCTCTGACCGGTGAGATGGAGGCGTACAGCTTCACCTTCACTATGAATGACAGCACCGATGCGGGTGCACATCTGGTATTCCTTATGGGGCTCATTGACGGAAACAGCGCACAGACCAACACGGCCATCCAGGCCGGCAACCATATTTATATCGATGATATCAGTCTGGTTGAGAAACTGTAACAGTAAAATAACAGAGAACGATAAACGGCCGCGATCCTTGAATTTAAGGATCGCGGCCGTTTGCATTTGTGCGGATAGGATTAACGTATATGGCTGATATTATTCTTTAGGGATCAATTCAAAAATCTTGCCGGTCTCCAGCGCTTCGATCAGCTTCAGCAGCCAGCGGTAATATTTGATCGCTTCCTCAATTTTGGCCTCATCGGTCAAAAGCAGACGTCCGATGTCCGGCTCGTCCGAATATTCTTGCTTCATCTGCTGGATCTCGGACAATGATTTGTTAAGTGCAGTCATATTACCCTCGACTGCTTTTCTCCATTTAATGGAGAAGTAGTCGCTGAAGTTCTGATGCCAGTCCGGGACCACCTCGAACAGATCCTTGCGGGTGCCTTTTCCCCAGACTTTATCGATCATCTTCAGATCCAGCAGCGTGCGCACACCGGTACTCATCGATGTCTTGCTCATACCCATAGTGCTGCTCAGTTCGTCCAGTGTAACCGGACCCTGATTGAAATACATGTAACCGTATAAATGCCCAATGGACAAGGTAATTCCGTACAAATCCATATTTTTACCGATGGAATCGATGACCCGCTCACGGACTTTGCTGATTCTCTCTATTTGTTCGGGCAGAAGCCCCTCTAAATCGTTCATGATGTCCCTCCTGAGGAATAGGCTGACAGGCAACAAACCTCTCCAATGTATTGTAATCAAATCCGCTGCTATAAGTAAAGAATTCATCTGGAACGGAATATGGCGTTAAACAGAGTATTCTATACGTAAAGTTCGTAAAGTTAAAACTGTACACTAAATTTTAAGCGAATATGCGCTTTGCGTCTCTTTTCACAAGTCCGTTACACTAGGTCAGGAGAACTAACCTGAAATATTAAGGGGAGAGAAGGAGGTCACCATGGCAATTATAGAGGTGAAACAGCTTACCAAAGTATTCGGTCATGATGCGGTACGGGCACTTCCATTATTAGAACAAGGCTGGTCCAAAGAGAAGATTGCCCGGGAAGCCAAGCTGACGGTTGGCGTGAATAAAGCCGAATTCAGCATTGAAGAAGGAGAAATATTTGTCATTATGGGATTGTCGGGCAGCGGTAAGTCCACGCTCGTCCGGTTATTGAACCGGCTGATTGAGCCCACTGGGGGCCAGGTATTGTTCAAGGGCAAGGATGTTGTCCAGATGAATCCGGAGCAGCTAAGAGAGTTCCGGCGCAAGAATATCGGCATGGTCTTTCAAAAGTTCGCGTTATTCCCGCACCGCAGTGTGCTGGCCAATGCTGAATACGGACTGGAAGTGCAAGGTGTGGAGAAAAGCAAGCGAACCCGTCTTGCCATGGAGGCACTTGAGCTGGTCGGCCTTAAGGGCTGGGAGCATCACCGGCCGGATCAGCTGAGCGGCGGCATGCAGCAGCGTGTCGGTCTGGCCAGAGGGCTGGCCAATGATCCGGATATCCTGCTGATGGATGAGGCCTTCAGTGCGCTTGATCCGCTGATCCGCAAGGATATGCAGCAGGAGCTGCTGGAGCTGCAGGCCCGGGTGAAGAAGACCATTGTATTCATCACGCATGATCTCGATGAGGCGCTGCGGATTGGTGACCGGATTGCACTGATGAAGGACGGCGTCATTGTCCAGATCGGTTCGCCGGAAGAGATCCTCATTCAGCCTGCGAATAAATATGTAGAACGATTCGTTGAGGACGTCGACTTGTCCAAGGTGCTGACAGCCGCTCATGTCATGCGCCAGCCGGAGATGATCCGTCCGGAACGCGGACCCCGGGTAGCCCTGCAGCTTATGCGGGACAGCGGAGTATCCAGCCTGTATGTGGCGGATAATGAAATGAAGCTCCAAGGTGTAATTACAGCGGAGAATGCGGCACAGGCACTGAAAGAGAACCGGAGCATTCTGGAAGTCATGCAGCGGGAGATTCCCCGTGTACGGCCGGATACCCTGCTGAATGACCTGTTCGAGATGATGTCGGAGACGCATCTGCCGGTTGCCGTAGTAGACGAGGGTGACAAGCTGAAGGGCATTGTCATCAAGGGAGCCGTGCTGTCCGCACTTGCCGGTAATGCGGTTCCGGAAGGAGGGCTTGGTTCATGAATTTACCCAAAATACCGCTCGGAAAGGGCGTAGAATGGCTCGAAGACTGGCTGACAACTTATTTCGGCCCCTTCTTCGATCTCATTCATGCTGTGATCGGCGGAATGGTAAGCGGCATTGATGCGGCGCTAACATTCCTGCCCGCGATTGTGCTGACCATACTTATCGCCGCTCTGGCATATTGGATCGGCAAATGGCGGATGGCATTGTTCGCAGTGATCGGGCTGCTGCTGATTGATAATCTCGGATTATGGGACCCCTCAATGCAGTCGCTGGCCCTTGTGCTGACGGCTTCCTTGCTGGCTGTAATTATCGGGGTTCCGCTGGGCGTGCTCTGTGCGCAGAGCAAGACCTTCCAGAATATTGCTACGCCTATACTTGACTTTATGCAGACGATGCCGGCGTTCGTATATCTGCTGCCTGCGGTATCGTTCTTCTCTCTGGGTGTAGTGCCAGGGGTGATTGCTTCTATTATATTTGCTATCCCGCCAACCATCCGTCTAACGAACCTGGGTATCCGGCAGGTATCGCCGGAGCTGGTGGAGGCTGCGGATGCCTTCGGATCCACAGCAGGACAGAAGCTGTTCAAGCTGCAGCTGCCGATTGCCCTGCCGACTATTATGGCCGGTATTAACCAGACCATTATGCTGTCACTGTCGATGGTCGTAATCTCGTCCATGATCGGCGCCCAGGGTGTCGGAGCCTATGTGTACCGTGCGGTATCACAGGCCAAGACGGGGGCAGGCTTCGAAGCGGGGATTGCCATTGTTATTATTGCGATATTGCTGGACCGTCTGACCCAGAAGCTGTTCAAGCCCAAACAACAAGGATAGAGGAGTGTTTAATTCATATGAGTAAATTTAAATCGATGAAACTGAGCCAGCTTGGCTTGATTATGCTATTGATGATGGTTGTTGTTATTTCCGGATGCTCGTCCAAGGATAATTCTTCGGTGAAGCTGGCTTATGTAGCCTGGGATTCGGAAATTGCCAGCACGAACGTGGTTAAGGAAGTACTGGAATCGAAGCTTGGCGTTACGGTAGAAATGCTCCAGGTCGATGCCGGTCCAATGTGGGCAGGGATTGCTGACGGAAGTGCGGATGCGATGGTAGCCGCCTGGCTGCCGGGTACCCATGCTTCCTATCTGGAGAAATACGGCAATGATATCGTAGATGCCGGTGTGAATCTGGATGGAACGAAGACTGGACTTGCCGTTCCTGCTTATATGGATATCAATTCCATTGAGGATCTGAACAATGCGGAGGTTGCGGCTTCGCTGGATAACATGATTATCGGAATTGAACCGGGTGCCGGAATTATGACGGCTACTGAAGCGGCAATTGAAGCGTACGGATTAAGCGATTATACGCTGCTAGAGAGCTCTTCGGCGGCGATGGCACAGGAGCTGCAGAAAGCTTTTGACAACAATGAACCGATCGTAGTTACCGGCTGGACCCCGCACTGGATGTTCGCGAATATGGACCTGAAATATCTGGATGATCCCAAGAATGTATACGGCGGTGCTGAGCAGATCCATACTATGGTACGAAAAGGCCTGCAGGATGATATGCCCGATGTGTATCTGTTCCTAAGCCAATTCAAATGGACCGCAGACGATATGGCTCAGGTTATGGTCAAGATTCAAGGCGGACAATCGCCGGAGGAAGCGGCCAAAGATTGGGTCGATAACAATGAAGCCAAGGTGAATGAGTGGATTACCGGAGTGAATTTGTAGAGATTGTTCAGCGAATCAGCTATTTGGCAGAGAAGATCGATGTGTGCTATGATTGAAAGAACATAGGCTACAATTCTGTAACTTGTACGCTAACGACTGTTCTTTAGATGTACATATCATAAGCAAACTCATTCAACAAACACCCCGAGAGGGGTGTTTTTCTTGAAAAGATAAGAATGTATATGCTTCGCGTAATAAATGTTCCTTATCTTTCTCGCTGAAACGGTACCGTCCTTATTAAAGGACGGCAACGCCGTTTCCACTTGAGATTCACGAAACAAACGTTAATGAGCGATTCCCTTATGTTCAGTATGAAATCAGGAGACAGCTGCTGCAAGGAGTCAGGAAAGGGGAGAACTCCGTGACCGAGACCATTAATGCCTGGATCGACTGGCTGCTGCAGAGTCTTGGATTGAGCGGCCCTTCCATTCTATTCGCTACCGTTCCGCTGGCGGTACTGCAAAGTTTATTCGGATTTTTCCCACTAGCGATCCTGATTGTGCTTCACGTCTCTGTATTTAATGTTATTGGCGGGATGATTGTCAGCTGGCTGGCCTGTAATATTGGTGCGGTGCTCGTCTACTTCCTGTTCCGGCGCTATCTTTCGGAGTGGTTTGACCGGAAATGGGGATATAAGCTGAAGCGCTATGACAAATGGCAGATGTATCTGGACCGCTACGGCATCTGGACCCTGGTGCTGCTGCGTACGATTCCGATTGTGCCGAGCAATATTATCAATCTGATGTCGGCCGTTTCTCCGATTAAACCTGCTGCTTTTATCTGGGGGACGGTGCTTGGGAATCTGTCTTACATCTGGCTGTTTGGAACGATCAGCTCCTCGCTGATTGTCCCCCGGGAGGAGTGGAACGGATTCCTTACGTGGTATGCGGTGTTTATGGTAATTCTGATCGCTATTTTTGTCCGCCGTCACTGGGGGCATCTGCAGGAGGATAAGCGTAAGCGGATGGGGTAGGAGGCAATATAGATTAAACTTAAGATTTTAAGTAAAGAAGTATTCGTAACTGCGGTGAATATTTTGGACTTCCGGCCGCTGTTGTCTACAGATTTCTTGATTTGTACCGCCTTTAGCGGTAGAAATCCGTAGACAAAGGCGGACGCTTCCGCTCCTACAGTTCCAAAATTCCCCTCCGTCACTCCCTTCTCCAACTCAAATTCCAGTTCAATCTATATAAAGGATAAAAGGAAGTAGAAGCGTAGAGCAGTTCTTCGGTGTTACACCGGGAACTGCTCATTTTCGGTTAAAAAGGATAAGTGTCTTCACTGCTTTCCCACATTGTGGGGTTATTTTGCGTTCGTCCCGAATAGCCTATAGTACATGGGCGGCTTGACCGCAGGAATGTCGGGAGGGACTGCAAGGCATGGGCAGAATCAGAAAATGGGGGAACCGGCGGGCAGGCGTATCAATCTTCGGGCGTCTGCGTCTGCCGAGGTTCAGCTGGAGCGGGCTGCCGAGACCGGCCGGGCGCAGCCCGGCGTTCAAGGCCAAACCGTCGAAGGCAGTCTTCCGGCCGCCGGGTTCGGGAGCAAGATTCGCGGCGAAACCTTCAAGGTCCGGGGCGGGGGCATCAAGCCGGGGCAGTGTATTCGTGGCGAAGCCTTCTAGGTCGGGAATCCGGCCGGACAGGAAAGAAGCGGGTTATGAGACGGCTTCGCCCGGTGCGGGAGCAGGCGCTCCGGGCTACCGTGTCTGGCGCAAAGCCAGCCGGAGCGGGGGATTCAGCCTGTTCCGCGGCCGGGAGGGGAAGAAGCAGGAGGCCGTGGCCGGGAAAGGCCGGAAGCCGCGCCGCCGGGGCAGATTCTGGATCATCCTGAGCCTGCTGCTGATTCTGGCTGTGCTTCAGGGGCTGCGTTATGTGGAGCAGCATTTGAAGCCGCCGATCCTCCATCTGGCGCAGATCCGGGTGAAGCAAATCGCTACGGAATCCATTAACAAGGCGATTACTTCCCAGGTTGCGGACGGTGGGAACGCGGAAGCGCTGATTGACTGGAAGACGGATAAGAACGGCAAAATATCCGGGTTCATGCTCAACTATAAGGAGCATATGCGGATTACTTCACAGGCGGCCGAAGTCATCCAGTCCACGCTGCAGGAGCTGCATAACCAGACGGAGCATATTCCGCTGGGCCAGGCGCTGGGCAGTCCGCTGATTGCCTCATTTGGGCCGGATATTCCGATCAAAATCGAACCGCAGGGCGCGGTAAAGGTGGAACTGAACACGCGGCAGCAAAATGCCGGCATCAACATGATTCTCGTTGAAGTCTTTATTCATATTGTTACCGAGGTAGCGGTTGTCATTCCGTTTGATATGGAGCCGCAGATCGTGGACACAGAAATTCCTGTCTCCTACCTGATGGTTGTCGGCGATGTCCCGATGTACTATTACGACAATCAGGGCCAGCCTGTCGGCGAGAACGGCAGCAGCGCACCTGGAATCGCGATTCCGGCGCCTTCGCTGAACACAGAGAAGAGCGGCACCGGTGCGGACGGTACAGCTGTTGAGGGAAGCGGGGGAGCCGGGAATACGAACAGCGGAGAGAATAACACACCGGCCGGGAGCGGCAACTCTGCGCCTAGCACAAACGCCGGGAATGCCGGGGCCAATGCGGGCGGCGGAGAGTAATGGGATATAGATTGGTAGAACATATAAGTGGAAAAAATCCATCTGCTGTTGGCAGAATCTCTGATTCCGGTGACTTAGTTGGAAAAACGGCACTTAATTTCAGCCGGATTCGCTGACGGCGGGGATATAGACAGGATTAAGTGTCATAAATCCAATTAATTTTTATAAGGCAAGCAAACTGGAAGGATTAAGTGGAGAAAATCCACTGCTTACGTTGAAGGGTCAGGGACAGCGATAATGCGGGCCTGCGGGCGTTTAAGTGAGAATAAAAAAGACTATAATTTGCAAGCAAGAGTCGCCAAAGAAATGGGCGGCTCTTCTGTATTTGCTCGGACAGGAACGTTAGCCTCTCTTAACGCGGCATAGAACAGTGAAAACATCGTACCAGATTGCTGTTTACGTATCAGGAACGTAGCCTCTCTTAACGTGGCATAGAAACAGCTTCTCTCCCGGACTCCGCGCACGCTCCCAATAATAGTCCACCAATCCAATATTAATGCACTATGAATAAGCCGGAACGGCTTTTATAATAAGGGCAAAGATGCGGCTGATATGTAATTCAAACCAATTCGGGGGGCTGAGCATAGTGAGAATATTGATCGTGGATGATGAGCCCAGACATCTCAGAGGGATGGTCAATCTGATTGGGCGGCTGCGGCCGGAGGACCAGGTGGTGGCGGCGAAGGATGGCTTGTCGGCCATGGAACTGGTGAAAGCCCACGGCCCGGAAGCCATATTGACGGATATCCGCATGCCTGGTATGGATGGACTTGAATTTCTGGAACGGCTTAAGGTAGAAGGCATTAAAACCAGGGTTGTAATGGTATCCGCTTACAATCTGTTCGAGTATGCGCAGAAGGCGGTTCGTCACGGCGCTTTTGATTACCTGCTGAAGCCGGTGGAGATTGGGAAAATTGCGGAGGTCTTAAGCCGGATCGACCTTCAGCTGACAGCGGAACAGCAGCAGTACCGCGAAGAGGAAGAGCTGCAGCACCGCCTGAAGCTGGCTTCTTCCGCCTACCTGAGCCGGTTGATACTGTCCTGGCTGAACGGCAGTGCGGCCCCGGAGGAGCTGGAGGAGCTGAACCGTTATGAATGGATGCGGGAGAGCGGTGTAGCTGTGTATTCGGAGCTGCAGCACCGCCGGGACAGCGGGGAACAGCAGGACAGCGGCTCTTTCGTCCGCTCTCTGGAGCAGGCCTGGTCTGAGTGGGGGGAGGCCATAACCGTTCCCTTAAGCGGGATGATGGAGGACGGCGTTCAGGCGGCCGTGACCTTGATTACGCTGGAAGCGCTTACCCAAGGCAAGCGGGAGGAGGCCCGCTACATCGCCCAGTCTTTAGCGGCTGAGTGGGCGCATGCGGGACAGCTTGCCCACGGGATTGGGCCGCAATGCCATTCCCTGCTTGCCGAAGCGCCGCGGTCGTATCTTGCAGCCAGGACGGCCAACAGCTACAATTTCTACGATTTCCGGCAGGGATTGCTTTTTGCGGATGAGCTTATTTCAACACCCGGGGCTGGAGCTCCTGACTGGGGCAGGCTGTATGATGCTTTGAAAATGGACGATGCTGCCCTTGTTCAGGAGGTCTGCGCTGAGACCGTCTATCAGCTCGCGGACGCTGGACAGGCCAGTCCCATGCTGCTGAAGGAGCAGGCCTCGCTGATGCTGCTGCAGATCCGGAGTGACCATCAGGATATTCTGGACAAAAAGACGGGGCAGATGCTGACCGATACGGCCACGATGCTTATCCGTTCATGCCGTTCATATCAGGAATTAATGACCAAACTTAACCATGCGCTCCGGGAAGCGCATCTAGCCCTGGCCTTATCCAGACAGGATAAGAGTGAGGTGGTCATCGCGGAATGCCTGGGCTGGATACAGGGGCATACGAAAGAGAACCTTACCCTGGAACGGGCAGCCGAGCATTTCCACTTTAACCCCTCCTATTTCAGTACGCTGATCAAGAACAGGACGGGCAAAACCTTCTCCGAGCATGTGACGGCGGTCCGTATGAAGCGGGCCAAAGAGCTGCTTGCAGCGGAGCAGTTCAGAGTATACGAAATTTCCCTGGAATGCGGATTTCAGGATACGAAATATTTTTGCCGTGTATTCAAGAAATATCATGGCATGTCGCCAAAAGCTTATAAGCACGCACTTTCGCAAAGGAAACGGGAGGCATGAAGATCACCTTCCGTTACCGGCTGCTGGCAAGCTACATCTTGCTGATCGCGGTTCCCCTGCTCGTACTGGGGGCATTGTTCTACCGGACCAGCCTGAAGATTATCACGGAGCAGGCGCAGAAGAATGTGTATGAGATTGTCAAAAAAAATAATGAAGTCATGGACACAAAGCTGCGGATCGTGGACCAGAACAGCATGTCCTTATTTCTCGATAAGGATCTGTTCCGAATTTTCAGCCAGCTGGACCCCGCGAACCAAGTGGAGCTTTTTGCAGCGGACCGGCAGGTGACGGCAGTGCTCGGCAAAACCTTTTCCCAGAACCAGGATATCTATGCCTACCAGCTATGGACCTCATACTTTACCTTCGGACAAACGCTGCCGCAAGGAGACCCGGTTCAATCGGATATATACGATCTGGCCCGGCAGGCAGGGGGGAAGCTGGTATGGATTCCTACCTATGATTTCGTATCTATGTTCAACCAGCCTTATCTGGAGGACGGGAATCTGGAGTTCCGTTATTTGTTCTCGGCCACACGCGTGCTTGATTTCACCTATCTAAGCAATACGAAGCTGGAGAAAATGGATGCCGGGGTGGAACGCCCTGTACTTGCCATTAGCTTCAAATCCGAGGTGCTTAAATCCTTGTATGAGGACAGTATACCGGGAAGCTCGCGCTATATGGTGCTCGATCCGCATGATAAGGTGGTCGCCAGCAGTGAGCCGGGGGCTGTTGCGCAGACCTATAAGGAGGCGTGGCTGGACGAGCTGCAGCAGGAGAAAAGCGGGGCGCGGAGAATGACGCTGGACGGTAAAGCGGTGATCGTCTGCTTTGACCGCTCGGAGGTTACCGGCTGGATGTCTGTCGTGTGGATTCCGGAAGCAGGACTGGTGAGCAGCCTTGTGCCGGTGATCCGCGCTTCCATTACTGTCATGGCCGTTGTGATGGGGATTGTGGCGCTTATCCTCGCTTTTTTCATAGCCGGCAAAATCACCAAACCGATCAAGCGGCTGTTAAGCGCGATGCGATCGGTGGGCGAAGGCGATTTCCAGACCCGGGTGGATGTGGTGAGCAACGATGAGTTCGGCATTTTGACGCAGCGCTTTAACCGGATGAATGACCGGATCCATCTGCTCGTGACAGAGAATTACGAGACCAAGCTGAAGGAAAAGGAAGCCGAGATTCAGGCGCTGAACATGCAGATGCATCCGCATTTCCTGTACAATACCCTGAATGTGATGAACTGGACGGCGATTGAGAATGATCAGCAGGAGCTCAGCAAGATGCTTGTCTGCCTGTCCAATATGCTGCATTATACTTCGAGGAAGACATGGGGCGCCGTTCCTTTGTCCGAAGAAATGAACTGGATGAATAACTATTTCTATATTATGTCGATCCGGTTCGAGGACAAGTTCACTGTAGAGTATGATATGGACCCGCGGCTCTTCGAATACGAGGTGCCACGGCTGCTGTTCCAGCCTTTTGTGGAAAATGCGATTCTGCATGGCTTCGATCAGACCGAATCGGGCGGCATTATCGGAATCCGCGGCTGGATTAACGGCAGAACCCGGCATTACGAGGTGGCTGACAACGGCCGTGGCATGAGCCAGGCGACTGTAAATGCGATTCTGCACCAGAAAGCATCTTCCGTGGGCATTAAGAATACCATTGACCGCATTCAGATGACCTATGGCGGCGAGTACGGAATCACCATCTTCTCTTCTCCGGGAAAAGGAACAAAGGTGGCCATTACACTCCCGCTGTAAACCCAATCACAGTCCACCAATCCAAAGAGATTAGGGTTATGTAAGCGCTATCCTGTAATTTATAATAAAGGCATCATAGACTGCAGCTATGAACCCGTTGAACTTAGAAATCGAGAGGGGCTCGGAATATGTTGCTACCAAGAAAACCGGTCTTCATTACATTGGCTCTGATTCTGATGCTAGCTGCTGTGCTGTCTGCGTGCTCGAAGTCGGGTACAGCAAGCCCTGAGACTTCCGCGCCTTCCGGAAATACCGGATCGAAGGAGAACATTACGCTGCGGATGACTGTATGGGGATCACCGGAAGAAGTGGCTCCTTACAAAAAAGCCATCCAGAATTTCGAGGCCAAGCATACAAATGTCAAGGTTGAACTTCAGCATATTGCCGCTGATTATGATACCAAGCTGACGACCATGGTCGCCGGAAATGATGTTCCGGATATTGCCATGATGGAATCGGGTACGATTGCCTTTCCGATGGCGGAGCAGGGCAAATTCTATAATCTCCAGGAATTTCTCGATACGGATGCCGACATCAGTCCGGATACGCTGGTTCCCAATATTACCTATTCACTGGAGCCGGGCAATGTAATTGGAATCGGACCAGGGCCGGAATCCTTCGGACTGTTCTACAATGAGGATATCTTCAAGGAAGCCGGAATAGAGCCTCCCCCGTCGAATGTGACGGATGCCTGGACCTGGGATGAATTCGTCGAGGTTGCCAAGAAGCTGACTGTGGACACCAATGGCAAAACAGCAGCCGACCCGGACTTCGATCCCAAAAAAATTAAGCAATATGGCGCAAATCTCTCCACCTGGTGGGGGGTATACAGCAACTTTATCTATTCCAACGGCGGGGATTTCATCTCGGCGGATGGCAAGACCTTCGCGCTTAACCAGCCGGAGGCTGTTGAAGCCCTCCAGAAAATAGCCGATCTGATGAATGTGCACCATGTATCACCCTCGCCTGTACAGTCGAAGAATATTCCGGCAACGAATGTAGCTCTCCAGACCAAGAAGGTAGCGATGACGGTGGACGGGCAATGGGCAAGCGCAGGCCTCGCCCAGTCGAAGTTCAACTTTAACGTCGGGGTCATGCCTGTAATGAAGGAGCCGGTAACCACCGTGGTCTGCGGCATGTTCTCGATCTTCAAATCCACCAAGCATCCACAGGAGACCTGGGAGCTGCTGAAGGCGCTGCTCGATCCTGAAGCTTCCATTGATATGCTTACAGCCGGAACATGGATGCCTTCTCCCAAGGACTGGTACACCGATCCGGCGCTGCTCGCCAAATGGACAGAGAATCTGGATGCCAGACCCTCCGGCTATAAAGAAGCCATCGTCGATGTAATCTTGACCAAAGGGCACCAGACGCCGACCGGCTATGTGAAGAATTTCAACAATATTATGGATCTGGTTAATCCCGCCCTGGATAAGGTATGGCTCGGCCAGCAAACCGCCCAGGAAGCGATGGACTCGATTGCCGTAAAGGCCCAGGCCCAAGTTAAGGGACGCCGCGATATCAAGGAATAATCAACTGCGAAACTAGCAGTAAGGAGCGGCGTCCGATGCCTCGTTCGCCGTTCTTTTTGCAAATATAAGAATTTATATGCTTACGCTTTAAATTATCCTTCTATTTCACGCTGAAACGGTACCGTCCGTCTAAAGGACGGCAAAGCCGTTTCTACTTGCGAAATTCGAGACTGGAGGCCGGTATGCGAAAGGGAATGTTCTATGGGCTGCTGTTCACCGCCCCCGCCATACTTGGATTTGCCATTTTTACGCTGGGTCCCATGATCGCAAGCCTGGTGCTCAGCCTGACCAACTATAATGTGTTCAAGGATCAGACATCTTTTGTCGGTCTGGATAATTTCGTGCGGCTGTTCTCAGGTGAGGATGAGCTGTTCTATAAATCGCTGGGAATCACCTTTTATTTCGTCGTGCTGCGTGTGCCTGCAGTTATTCTTATTTCCTTCGGCATCGCGCTTCTGCTCAATCTCAATGTAAAGGGAAGAGCCATCTTCCGTACGATTATCTATCTTCCGAGCATTGTTCCGGCGGTGGCCTCGGCCATGATCTGGATGTGGCTGCTCAATCCCGATCTGGGCCTCATCAATTCGCTGCTCAGCCGGCTGCATCTGCCGACCAGCGACTGGCTGTACGGGGAGAGCAGTGTCATCCCGTCAGTGGTTCTTACCACGCTATGGGGTATCGGCAGCACGGTAATTATTTTTCTCGCCGGACTTTCCGGCATTCCCCGGCAGTATTACGAAGCGATTGAGGTAGATGGAGGCGGCTGGTTCCGCAAGCTGAGCCACGTGACAGTTCCGATGGTCACCCCCACGATTTTTTTCAATACAATCATGACCATAATCGGCTCCTTTCAGGTCTTCAACGAAGCTTATATTCTGACGCAGGGGGGACCGAACAACCGGAGTCTATTCTATGTATTTTATTTGTGGAGAACGGGATTCCGGGATGCCGAGATGGGATATGCGTCTGCGCTGGCCTGGATCTTGTTCATCATTATTCTGTTCTTTACCTTTATCGTCTTCAGAACCTCGAAGTCATGGGTGTATTACGAAGGGGGGGACCGCGCTTGAGGCCATCGAAGCTTTCACTTACCGCAAGCTACGGAGCGCTTATCCTGATCTCTGCCATGTTCGTCATTCCGTTTGTCTGGCTGATCCGCAGCTCGCTGATGAATTTGTCACAGATTTTCACCATGCCTCCCGAATGGATACCGAAGCCGTTTCAGTGGAGCAATTTTCATAAGGCGCTTACGGTGCTGCCGTTCGATGTTTTCTTCAAGAACACACTGATCATCGTGGTTACGGTGCTTGTGGGAACCGTAATTACCAGCAGTATCGGGGCCTTCGGATTCTCACGGATTCAGTGGAAGGGCCGGGATACGGTGTTTGCCATCCTGATGACCAGCATGATGCTGCCGGCGGCGGTCACGATTATCCCGAGCTTTCTCGGCTGGCAGCTGATGGGTCTATACGATACGCTGTATCCGCTGATTGTACCCGCTTATTTCGGCGGCGGAATCTTCAATATCTTCCTGCTCCGGCAATTCTATCTGACGATTCCGCGAGACTTTGATGAAGCGGCCTTTGTGGACGGGGCGAATTACTGGCAGATCTATACCCGGCTCATCTTTCCTTTAAGCCGTTCCGCGATCATCGTGGTTGCCTTATTCAGCTTTCTGGCCTCCTGGAACGATTTCATGGGCCCGCTGATTTACCTGAAAAGCGACAGTCTCTTTACTCTCGCTCTGGGTCTGCAAATGTTCCAGGGTACCTACACCGCGCAGTGGGATCTGCTGATGGCGGCCTCGGCCACCGTCGTTCTGCCCTGCGTCATTGTGTTTCTGGCCGGGCAGCGTTACTTTCTGGAGGGCATTACCTTAACAGGATTAAAAGGATAAAGGAGGCGGGGAACGGAAATGGCAGAGCAACAAGCGAAGCTGCATGCCTGGCAGGGTGTGTCTTTTACGAGTATAACAATTAATGATCATTTCTGGCGGCCGCGCCTGGACGCGCTCCGGCAGACCACTCTGCCGGACTGCTTGTCCAAATGTGAGGATACCGGGCGCATCGATAACTTCGCCAAGGCCGGGGGCCTGATGGAGGGGCATTACGAAGGCAAATATTATAATGACTCGGATGTCTACAAGGTGCTTGAAGGCATAGCCTATGCGCTGATGCCCAGGCGGGATGCGGCGCTGGAAGCTGAAGCCGACCGGATTATCGGGCTGATATCGGCAGCGCAGGAAGCGGATGGATACCTTAGTGCTTACTTCACACTGGAGCATCCGCAGGGCAAATGGACGGATATGGAGAAGCACGAGATGTATAACGGCGGCCATTTGATTGAGGCGGCGGTTGCCTATTATGAAGCGACCGGCAAGCGCGGACTGCTGGAGGTGGCCTGCCGTCTGGCCGATCATTATGATGAGGTGTTTGGCCCCGGCAAGCGGCACTGGGTGGAAGGGCATCAGGAGATTGAGCTGGCGCTGGTGAAGCTGTACCGCGTGACCAGGGCCGAGCGCTACTGGAAGCTTGCGCTGTGGCTGCTGGAGGAGCGCGGCCATGGATATGGCGCGGGCGCGATCTGGGACAATCCGGAATGGGGGCCGGCCTATTGTCAGGATGATGTTCCTGTCCGTGAGATTAAGCGGGTGACCGGGCATGCTGTCCGTGCCATGTATATGTACACGGCAATGGCGGATATTGTCCATGCTTCAGGGGATTCCGCTTATGCGGAGGCGCTGCACCGGGTCTGGACCCACACGGTGGAGCGCAACATGTATGTAACGGGCGGCATTGGGCCGTCCAGGCATAATGAAGGCTTCACCTTTGATTATGACCTGCCCAATGAAACAGCCTATTGCGAGACCTGCGCCGCCATTGCCATGGTGTTCTGGAATCACCGGATGAACCTGACGTTCGGAGACGGCAAATACGCCGATGTGGTAGAGCGTGAACTGTACAACGGCGCCTTGTCCGGAATATCCCTGTCCGGGGATAAGTACTTCTATGTCAATCCGCTTGCTTCACAGGGCGGGCATCATCGTGTGCCCTGGTTCGAAACCTCCTGCTGTCCGACCAATCTGGCCCGTTTTCTGCCTTCCCTGGGCCAATACGTCTATGCTACTGCAGAAGAAGGCCTGGTGGTCAATCAGTACATGAACAGCGAGGCAGAGCTTGTGCTGGGCAGCGGACTGGGCGTCAGGCTGAAGCAAAGCACGTTGTATCCCTGGGATGGCCGGATCGAGCTTGAGGTGAACCCTGCAGCAAGTGCCGGCTTCAGTATCCGGCTGCGTGTGCCGGAATGGTGCAGGGGATACCGGCTGAAGGCTGGCGGCGTCAGCATCAGCGGGGCCGGAGCCTTGACGGATCAAGGGTATCTGGTGCTTAACCGGCATTGGTCGCCGGGAGATAGGGTTGTGCTTGAGCTGGATATGCCCGTGAATCTTGTGCGGGCCAAGCCTGAAGTGGAGGCGGACAGAAGGAGGGTTGCTGTTCAGCGGGGACCCGTGGTGTACTGTCTGGAGCAGACGGATCATCCCGGATTGTCCTATGATGCCTGCTCCATTCCGCCCCGGGCGAAGTTCCGGGTGGAACACCTGCCGGAGCTGCTGGGCGGAGTGACGGTGCTGCAGAGCCGGGATGAAGAGGGCAGACCGCTCCGGTTCATTCCCTATTACGCCTGGGACAACAGAGAATCCGGCTTCATGCAGGTCTGGATCCGGGAACAGGAAGAGAACGGACTATACAGCTGTTAATTTGCAGGTTGCGGAGAAAGGAGGGGCGTTCGCTTGCGAGGAATTACGAACCCGATTGTGCCGGGCTGGTATGCAGACCCCGAAGCCAGGACCTATCACGGCAGGCATTATATTTATGCCACCAGATCATTCACGGAATATACGCGGCAGATGAATCTGGATGCCTTCAGCTCCAAGGACCTGATCCATTGGAAGGTCCATGAGGGCATAATTGAAATGGATGATTTCCCCTGGATCTGGAGAGCGGTATGGGCTCCGACCCAGATTGAGCATAACGGCCGGTATTATCTTGTCTTTGCCTCGAACGATATCCAGAAGGACGGTGAAGCAGGAGGGCTGGAGATTGCCGTTGCGGATGCTCCCGAAGGCCCCTACAGGGGGTACCTCCACCGGCCGCTGATCGGCAAGTTTATTCACGGCGCACAGCCCATTGACGCTCATCTGTTCAAGGATGATGACGGTGCAATCTATCTGTATTACGGGGGCTGGGGACATTGCAACGTGGCCCGGATGAATGAGCAAATGACGGGCTTTGTCCCTTTCCCGGACGGACAAATGATCTGCTCTATTACCCCGCCGGGTTATGTGGAAGGACCGTGCATGATCAGGAAGGACGGTCTGTATTATCTGATGTGGTCGATGGGCGGGTGGACCAACGGGACCTACCGGGTAGCTTATGGCGTAAGCGATAATCCGCTGGGGCCCTTCGATAACAAAGGGACCATACTGGAGAGGCAGGAGCCTCTAGCGGAAGGCCCCGGCCATCACGGATATTTACATCTTCCTGACCGTGATGAATGGCTGATCGTCTATCACCGGAGAATCATCGGAGACCCGGAGCCGGGCAACCGTATGTTATGTATTGACCGAATGGAATTTGATTCCGGCGGAATCAGGCCGGTAGTGATGACCAGCGGGTGGTAAAAGCGACCGCCGCAGCTTGACGTGGGTATCCGCTTGGCGGATACTATCTGCCGAATACGGCATAAACAGTGATACCTGCCCCATCCCGCTCATACATTATAGACAGCACAGTTATGACCATTGGAGTGTGAGTCTGGATGTCCTATGAAGCGATGGATGCAATCCATACAATTGAAACCATGAATACTGTTAAAGCTGTCAGCACGGAACGTCTGGCGGGAAGATACAGCTATCTGGAACGGGAGGGGCTGCTTCCGCTGCCGGTGCAGGGAGGCGTTACGCTTGTGGTGGAGCTGCGGCATGCGCAGTGGTCGGCGGAGTGCCTGCGGCTGCTGCTCCGGCACTCCGGTTCTACCGTGCGGCTGATTGCGGTCCCGATGACTGCTGAATTTCCGCTGCAATGGTTGTCAGAGCAGTTCTCGGGGGAGCCAAATCTGGTATTTCTCCCCTTTGCCGCCGGGAATTATAGGGTGAATGAGGCCTTGGCTTATGCTGAGACCTCTTTTGCCGTTCTGCTGGAGGACCGTGTGATGGTGTCTCCCGGCTGGCTTGGCAATTTGCTGTGGCCGCCTATTGATGATCCTGCGGTGGGCGTGGTAGCTCCCCGTTCCTCCAGTGAACGGGGCGAGGGGCAGGAACAGCTGCATTTTGCCGGATACTCTGAACTGTCAGCTTATGCAGCCCACATCCTGGACAAAAGGCAAGGGGAGTGGAGGTACGCGGAGGTACTGGGCGGGTCCTGTCTGCTTATAGCAAAAGAGCTGCTGCTGAGGGTAGGAGGCTTCGATTCATCACTAGCGGAGCGCAGGCTGATCATTGCCGACTGGTGTCTGCGGGCCCGGATGCAGGGGGCAAGTCTTGCGCTCAGTGATCCGGTATATGTGCATGTCCTTCACCCGCTGGAGGAAGGCGCTGTGATTAACGCAGGCAATGCGTCCTCTGCAGCGGGGGCGCGGGCATACCGCCGGAAATGGAATCTGCAGGGCAGTCCTGCTGATGCGGGTCTGCTCCAGATTCCCGGTGATCTGTCTGCTTGTCTGCCGCAGCCGGCAATTCCGCTGGGCCGGCATACGGCGGAGACTCCGCTTGTGACCACTGTTGTCTATTTCGAAGAAAACTGGACGGCAGCGGATTCGCGTGAGCGGCAGCAGACGCTGCAGGAAGGCCAGAGCTACAGCAATATCCGCTGGGTGTGGGTCCGGGACAGCTGGAGCCAGTCTTTTCCCGAATTTCCGGTGCATGAGCGTGACGCTGTGATTACTGTGCATGGCGAGAAGCCCTGGCTGCACGCGCTGGAGAATATCTCGGCTCTCTATGGCAGCGAAGTCATTGTCTACTTATCTGCCTCTGCGGCATATGACAGCCGTTACATCGAGAAGCTGGTGGAAGTCCTGCAGCATAGCCGGGCGGATATTGTTGTCAGTGCGGATTATGCAGCGGAAGAACCCGGGCAGCGGCCTGGGGCAGGCGGGACTACGCAGCATCTTCCACTTGAACGCATCGCACACAGAAGCGGAGTCACGCCCGGAAGGATTATGAAGCGGGAGGGCTTCTTCCGCAGTCTGGCGCTTATTCCTGATCCGGATCTGTTGGTGGGCTATGCTGGTGAGCCGGCAGGCAGCCAGCATAAGCTTCATCCGTCAGCCCCCGGCGGGGAGGGGGAGGGACACTTATGAACTATATCGTGCTTAGCCGTGTTTCCTGGGAGGATTATGAGTATAAAAGAATGCTGGAGCTGCTCCCGGACCGTGGGGAGGTCTGTTTTGCCGGGCGGATGACGCCTGCCCGGCAGCGGAGCAGCGGGATCAGGTCCGTGACACTGGCCGAATTGTACAGTCTGAATGCCAAAGAATATACGCTGCTTGTCTCTTCGCCTTATTGGCTCCCGGATGTGCTGGCGCTGCAGCCTGCTTATACTGTAGCCCTGCTGGAACTTTGTCCGGAAGGGGAGGATAGTGTTCTCTGGGACAAATACAGTGCGCTGCTCGCGGCGAAGGCCGATCTGGCGGGAACCACGTCAGAAAGGATATATCTGGAGCAGAATCTGCGCCGGAAGGGAATTGTGTATCTCAGCGGAGACCAGCCCTTATCCTACGGACTGCTCCGCCGGGAGGAGCAATTGTTCTTCCTGTCCGATTACGAAGCGATCTGGAACAGGGCGCTTACGGAATTATGGCAGCCGCCTGTTGATTCGGATGGGGAGTCCGGTTGGCTGGACATCCAGCGCCGGCACCGCACCGCCTTCTATATATCCATGTGCGCTAAGATGCCCCTCCAGCCTTCAGTGCATTATTTAGCCGCTTCTTATTTATATTTGCGGGGAGATGAAGCCGCTTCGCTGTATCTGGCCCAATCCTTTGAGCTGATGCTGCTGCATGATTATACGGATTGTCTGCATTCGCATTACCGTTTCTTCTCGGCGATCGAAGCGAAGAAAGGCAATCTGGAGCTTGCCGTCCGGCAATACGAAATCACGGCGTTTACGGCCGGGGAAAGGGCGAAGGCTGCGCAGATGAGGCAGTGGCTGAGTGGCGGCGAGGCGGAGCATGAGCTGCTCCGGGCAGAGATTCTCACGGTAAATGAGGATGGAGCGGCGGCAAATGAGATTCTGAGCCGGTTATCCGGGCCGGAAGCCCGGCAGCGGCTGCTGTTGAATTATATCGGAACCTTTCAGTGGGAGAAGGCGCTGCAGCTCTATGAGGAAATGGAGGCGGACGGGACGGCTGCTGCGGAGAATACTGGGCTGGGCGGATTTGCAGGAATAGCAGGAATAGCAGGGGCTCCTGAGATTCCGGGGCTTGCGGGGGGCACCGCTCCGGCCTTTGAGGATGCAGTGCAGCTTCCGGTGATTGAAGGGACACTGCATTTGCTGTATGGCCGGCGGCATGCCGCTATCCGCAGCTTCCTTCGTTCGGCGGGAGCGGACCAGGGAGCCAGACAGCTGTTTGCGGAAATGGCCGATATGGAAGAAGCCGTACAAGGCTTGAGAGGGAGGGTAATGGATGGCGAAGAGCATGCATGAACCGCTGCGCAAGGCATCCGGCAACCGCCTGACGGCGATGATGCAGGTGCGTAATGAAACCGGCCGTTATCTGGAGCAGGTGCTGGAAGAGCTGAGCGAATTTGTCGACGATATCGTAATAGTGGACGACGGCAGCACGGATGGTACGGTACGGCTGTGCAACTCTTTTGCCAAGGTTAGCAAGCTGGTGACACTGGAGCACTCCATCTTCGGCCGTGAATGGGAGCTGCGCAAGACGCTCTGGGATCTGGCGGTATCTACCGGTCCGGATTGGCTGCTGTCCGTAGATGCGGATGAATTCTATGAAGACCGGGCCAAGCAGGAAATGCGGCGTTTGATCGATCAGGACGCTTACGACTGGGTAGCGTTCAGGTTGTTTGATTTCTGGGGCGGCACGACCCATTACCGGGAAGATGAGCACTGGAATATCCACATGAAGCACACGCGCACACTGGTCCGCTATCTGCCCGGCTTCTATTATTACACCCCGCGGATGGATCACCATGTCCCCCGGCTGGCGTTGTCCTATGCGGTCCTGCCGGGCTTCCTGGCCGAGCTGCGGGTGAAGCACTACGGCTGGGCACTGGAACCCGAAGAGCTGCGCCGCAAATACGACCGCTACATGGAGCTTGACCCCGAAGGAAAATGGGGAAGCCTCGAACAGTACCGCTCCATTCTGGATGAGCATCCCCGGCTGGTGGAGTGGAGGGAATAGGGTGCGGGAGCCTGGGAGTAACTGGGTGCCTGACTGAACGACTGACTGAACATCTAACTGAACGACTAACTGAATAACTAACTGAACAACTAACTGAACATCTGACTTAAATTCTGACTGAAAAACTAACTGAATACTTAACTGTAAATCTCTATTGGCTGGACTTAAGGTTGCAGCTTATAAAACTAATTCTACACCCTGCGATTATCTGGACCTCCTGACGGTTGCAGTTGCCGCAGGAATTCCCCGGTTCATCCGCCCGCTTTCTGCGGTGGAAAGCGTAATTTTTATAAAATCCTGCACATAATACAACATTTTTCTCAGGATATCGGCTCAAATCCGAAAATGTTGTATAAAATGCAGGATTTTTCCTTTTTCAAGCGGTTTAGCAGGAGAATTGTTGTATTTCTTACAACAATTCTTCCAAATACCCAGTTATCTATAGCTCGAAGTTGCATAACGTACAACATTTAGGTCAGTGGTGCTGACTGAGAAGTCTCCATGTTGCCGGAAACGAATAAAAGTGATAAATATTTACGTATTCCGCTATCCCGCAGTGTTTGAACGGTAACTTGCGGGGTTGTTGTCTAAATTCAGATTATCTAACTGTTATATCTAATCGTATATCTAACTGCTAATCTAACTCTACGCCTAAACAAACCGGGGAGCTTGTTCTATGCTTTTACACAAACTTCTTGATGTTACCCTGGGAGTTTCGGGTGGAGGGTGGGAGATAGAAATATTTATGATTGTGCTGGAGATGGACGATGTGAGGAATAAGGGGATACGAATACCTTTGATTGCGCTAGGAGTGGGCGAGATGGGGAAATGAGTAATATTACCGGGCTTGTCCTCAAAGGATGAAATGACTCCATTCTGCTGTATGTGCAAGCAGAATGGATTGAAGCGGCTGGCTATCTGCATTTCTATCTATCGTGCGTCATGCAATCAGCTGATGACAGCCGGTATAGAGTAGGGTTGAGTGTTGCTGAGTGTGCTGAGTATTACTGAGTGTGCTGAGTGATGCTGAGTGTCGCTGAGTGATGCTGAGTGATGCTGAGTGTCGCTGAGGCCCATAGAGTGTTACGAGGCCTTTTAGCAGTTTCTATAAATTTTAAGTTCTATCAATGTTGTGAGAGATGTGCATACAGAAGCGGTTCCTGGTAGCTACGGTCCGTGTCACGGTGCTGCCTGGAGGGCGGACCTTACAAGCAGCAGCCAGGGGATGCTGCCGGAAACGACAGGTATTCCTTGCGGGTGAACCTTGGCTGCGAGCAGCAGCTTGTGGTAGCTGAGGCCAATGGCTACCGCAGGTCCGCCGGATTGCCGCAGCGCCTGTTCGTCAGCGGGGTCAAGCCGGGGGATCAGCCCGCAGGAATCAGCTATTGCTGCGTATAGCAGCCACTCGGCAGCATCGCCGGGCGAGCTGTAAAAATGAGCTTGCCCGGTATACATAGTGCACCACTGCTTCTTGACCGGAACAGGCGCGTGCAGCAGCCCGTGCAGCAGAGGCTGGGGCAAGCGGCTCCAATGGAAACGTGAAGCTTCCATTGGCTTGAATAACAGGAGCAGTGTATCCCAAGCACCTGCCTGGACCAGCAGCTGCGCGGCGTAAGAAATATCCGGAAACCTCAACGGTGTATCTGCGCTGAGCCCAAGCTGTGGTGAGCTGCCGGGAGGCGGAACAGAATTGTCTGCGTAATCTTCAGCGGTGCGCTGCGGGATGGCGGAATTGCCGGATTCAGCATGCCGGGGACCTCTTTCCCGCCATCTGTCAGTTCCGGCAGCTTCAGCAGGCTCATCGGCCTTACATTCCATATGCGGCTCCGGCTCCCGCTCTGCCGGATGAGCTGATGCACCGGCGGTCTGCTGCGCGAGCCAGCGGTGCACAGCAGCAATGCCTGGCCTGTTCCGGGCCAGGCGCTCCAGCCACTGTCCTGCTGCAGCGCTCCCGCTGCGGCAGGACAAGGCCCACAGATAGCCGGATATCCATGGCTCATCCGGCTCATCCAGCAGCAGCATCCGTTCCAGCCGGACGGATGCGGTACAGGGCTGTTCCGGGTCCCGGAACAGCGTGCCCAGCAGCACCTGCACAACCTGCCGGATGGCTTCCGGCAGATGCGGTGCTGCGCTGAGCGCCGCCAGCCATTCGGCGGCGCGGGCATTGAGTGCGGCAGGCACCAGCCTGCTCAGCACTCTCTGGGGCAAGGCAGGGAGCAGCTGAAGAGTGATGGCCGTCAGCTGCTCCTCTTGTCCGGACAGCAGGCACAGCGGTACAAGCTGTGCCCAGGCGGCGGAATCGTCAGGGGTGTAGCCGAGAGCCTGCCTGTAATGGTCCAGTGCCTCCTGATATAGAAACAGCTGCTCGCAGACCTGCCCGGTGAACAAGCGGGTGCGGCTTGTGCCGCTGCCGGAGGAGGAGGGGTACTTATGCGCGGTATTACCGCTGTCCAGTGCCCGCTGAAGCAGATCGTAAGCCCGCCATAACTCCCCTTGCTCCAGAAGGAGTCCGGCATAGCTCTCCAGCAGATCTGTGAAATCTGCATACAGAATGCTCCCGGCCTCGTAGACAGCCTGCGCCTCTTCCGGACGTCCTCCGGCCTCCAAGGCGTAGGCTGTCTTGAGGTAAAGGTCAGCGGTATATCCGGAGTCAGCCGGGACTTCATCCAGCAGCGGGAGGAGAACCTCCACCGCAGCATTGTAGTTTCCCTGCTGGTAATACTCCGTACCCAGTGCGTACCGCAGATGGATGCTGCGGGGTTCAAGATTCAGAGCGGAGTGGATCAGCTCCAGATTGCGGCTGGTTTTATGCTTGCGCTGCAGCTCACCGTCCAGATATCCATAGTGATGCACCGGCAGAGCTGCGTATGCGATATGTCCTCCCGGAAGGCTCCAGATACTGGAGGCCACCTCCTCATGAATGCTGCCGCGAAACAGGATGCGTTCATCATTGCGGAACAGCCGGCACACATTGTCCGTCACATAATCCTTTTCAGGGAACTCACCCACATAGTGGATAAAAGGCAGGAAATAACCGTCAGCAACCTGCGTCTCCAGCAGCCGCTCCAGCTCTTCCGGCTTCCAGCCTGCGATTGCTTCATCCGCATCCAGCACCAGAATCCAGGCATAGGAGGCCAGCCGCAGTGCCCGGTTCCTGGCCTTGGAGAAATCATGCTCCCATGGCATCTCAATGACCCGGGCACCGGACCTGCGGGCGATCTCCATGCTGCCATCCGTCGATCCGGTATCGGCAATGATGATCTCGGAGACCAATCCCTGCACGGATCTCAGACATTTCTCCAGATGCTGGGCCTCGTTCTTAATAATCATGCAGAGCGATAGCCCTGGATTATGCATAGTCAGAAGCTCCTTCCTAATCAGCGGGTCTGGGAAGCGGAAGTGCGAGACGTGCTCTTGCGGCCGCCGGAGAAAAGACGGATGAAGCCTCCAGCGTAGCCAATACCTTGTCAGCCAGGGATATCCAGGGCTGTACAGCTGCCGCAGATTCGGAGGCAGGTGTTGTACCGCCCGTTGTCCGGGCAAACGCAGGGTACTGATGCAGCGCCGCTATATCGCCGTACGTCAGCTCTGCTGCGGGAATGGCTTCCGCCCGCTGAAGCAGCCGAAGCAGAGAATCGGCAGATGATGGCTCCGGTTCTCCAGCGTAATCTTGCCGTTCCTCAGCATGCGCCCCCGAACTATGTTCATTTGCAAAACGCTCCTGCGCAACTGTTCCCCCCGCAGCAAGCTCTCCCGCACCAAACTCCCGAACGACTTGTTCCCCCGCAGCCCATTCTCCCGCACCAAACTCCCGAACGACCTGTTCCCCCGCCGCAGCAAGTTCTCCCTCACCAAACTCTCGTACGACCTGTTCCCCCGCAGTAAGCTCCCTCTCACCAAACTCCCATACGACCTGTTCCCCCGCCGCCCGCTTCCCCGCAGCACCCTTATTCACTCCGCCGCCCAACACATCAGCCGCCGCCGCATAACAACCGTCCCTTACCAGCAGCCGCACAAGCTCCGGGCGCTGCTCCGCCAGGATGACGGGCAAATGCTCGGCCAGCCAACCCTTGATCTCAAGCTCACGCCCGGCGCATTTGAACAGCCGCACCAGCCGTGTGACCAGCGGCAAGGGCTCCGGATGGAGCTGAGCCGCACTGGTGAAGCAGGCTATCGCTTCATTATCCTCGCCGATCTGCTGGCATGCCTGCCCCAGAAGCGTCCGGGTGAGATAAGTGCCTAGACCGGATTCGGTATGGTAGGCGGGAGGCGAAACTCCGATATCGAGCGCCCGGATCAGCGCAACTTTGGCCTCGGCAAAAGCTGACACCTGCAGCAGCAAAGCCCCTTTTATATGATGAAGATCGGGATAATCCGGGAAGAGGGCAAGCCCCCGTTCACAAGCCTCCAGCGCACCCGGGAGATCACCTGTTACAGCCAGGCAGCGGATTTCGTATTTATACAGCAGATGAATATAGCTCGTATCCGGCTCCACATGGTCCAGCGAAGTCTGGATATGCTCCAGGGCATGCCCGTAATCGCCCAGCCGCATATATTCAACCGCCATATTGAAATGATGAAAAGCATCCCCGGGATTCAGCTTCAGCTGTTCCTTAAGCAGCCCGATATTACGGCTGATTTTATCTTTTTTCTCCACAACCCCGTCGGCATAGCCGTAATGATGAACAACGACAGTGCTCATATGCATCGCGGCGGCCGGGGTTTCCTGCACAATCACAGCGGCGATCTGCTCATGAATAATTCCGCTGAAGCGATAGCTCGCGCGGCTCTTAAACATGCGGAGGATCGGATTGACCGTAATGGTCTGCGAGGCGCGGTCCGTCCCCTTATGGTTATGAATCCGCACAAAAAACGCCTCATACTCCGTATGCTCCGCGCACACCAGCAATTCTTTTTTACTCCCGGGCTCCAGCTCTTCATCCGCATCCAGCACCAGAATCCAGGTTCCCCGAGCCCCGGCCAGGCCGGCATTGCGTGCGGACGCGAAATCCCCGTTCCAGGGGAACGGGATGATCCGGGCACCGAAGCTGCGGGCGATAGAGACAGTGGAGTCGGTGGAGCCTGTATCCACAATTATGATTTCATCCGCAACGCCGCGGACACTCTGCAGACAGCGGGCCAAAGTGTCGGCTTCATTTTTGACGATCATGCATAAGGAGATCAGCGGTTTGCGCGGTGTTTTTTTCATAAGCTTAGGTCTGCTCCTCTCTGCCGCTGTCTGTAATTCCAAGCCGTGTGCCAGGGCGTGCGGTTCAGCACCTCGATGGAATGGGCAATCGCTGCCTGATCCTCCTGAAGAGGCCCGTGGGCCTTCTCCCCCTTGAAGCTGTTTGCAACTTCCCCGAGCCCCAGCTCCGCCAAATGCAGATAACATAGCGCCAATCCGGCACTGGCTGCCTCATCCCCGGGAGATTCTTCGAGCGAAAGCCGGTACCAGTCCGCTGCTTCGGCATAATGCCTTTTATCCGCCAGCATCTCTCCGAGATACCGCAGCGTCGATCCCTGCGCTTCTTTGCTGCTGACCAGACGGATGAACAATTCCCCCGCCTCCGCCCGCCAGCCTTCTTCATAGAGCACCTCCGCCAGATCGCCTGTATGAGCAGGAAAACGATCCACAAGCAGCTTACCCAGTGTCACAAGCTCCAGCTTCACAGCGAGCCGGATTACCTCGGTAATGAGCGGAGAGTGGCCGGAATCAGCAACGGCTGCTTGCGGGAGGACTGCTTCTGACGACAACTGTGTATCGATAAAAAGCAATCCGGAGCGCAGCTCCGCAGGCGATTGCAACCATTTCTCCTGCTGGAGTTTCTCGCCAAGCTCCCACGTACAGACCGCTTCAAGGAGCCATAGCTGCCGCATAGTCTCTGTATCCAATTCCCCGGGAGACAGCTGCAAGGGTTGTGCCCGCAGCTTGGCTGCAGTCTTTCTGAACGCATGATATTTCCCGGTGCTGACCCAGGAAGAGAGGATGAGCAGCACAGTACCTGTCTCCAGCGGAAAAAGCTCGGGCGGCAGCTCAGCAATTACCTTATAAGCGCCAAGCTCATATAAAGTGCGGATAATTGCGCCTCTTGCTGCGCTCTGTCCGGTACCGGACAGCTGTATTAGCAGCCCTGCGATGTCCTCATCCGGCACCTCCAGCTGCTGGAAGGCAGAGGCGATGCCCTGCATCGCCGGGAGATATAGCGAATGATGCTGCAGTGAACGGTGAAACAGACGGGCGGCCTCCTCCTGCTTGCCAAGCTGCTGTGAGATAACCCCCATGCGTTGCAGCGGGCGGAAGCTGTCCATGCCTTGTTCGCTGACATACGCTCTGCGTGGAGCTGTGGCGGAAGAAGTGTCCACTGCATGCTGGTAAGACTGATAAGCACGATCAGGAAGCCCCTGGCTCTCCCAGGACTGTCCCTGAATATAGTGTAAGTCGGGATAATCGCCATAACGCGTAAGCTCGCGTGTCAGGAGGCTGTCGAGCGCTTTTACTTTACCGGTGGCCAGATAGATTTTGCATAGATCACGAATCATGGACGGACGGTATGAGACCTGAAGCGGAGCATGGCTAAGCGTATGGTGCAGCAGTTCTTCGGCTTCCTTCAGCCGCCCGTCCTGACAGCAGGTGACCGCCAGATTATAGCTGTAAAAGGCATCGTCCGGCTCTTCTTCCAGCGCAAGGCGCAGCAGCTGTTCGTTGCGGCTGATTTTATTTTTGGCATTCATAAGGGAGGGCAGGTAGCCGAGGTGAATGATCTCTATGCTGCTGGTTCCGATTGCGGCGGCTCCATGTATTTTTAGAATAGAGGGATCTACACTTTCATGAATTCTTCCGCTGAAAAGATAGCCCTGTCCATTGCGGAATAACCGCACATTGCTGTGATACAGACGGTCCTCCGGATTACTCCCCAGCCAGTTCTCTATGCGCACTGTATAAGCTTCGGCTGTGCTGCCTTGCAGGATATCCTTGATTGACTCTATGGAAGTCTGCAATATTTCATCCGCATCCAGCACCAGGATCCAGTCGGTATTCGCGCAGGACAATCCGGAATTGCGTGCTGCCGAGAAATCATTACTCCACCCGACCGCATATACGTCAGCCCCATAAGCCCGGGCAATGTCCATCGTTTGATCTGAAGATCCGGTATCGGTAACGATGATTTCATCAGCACCGCTTAGACTGGCAAGACAGCGGGGCAGGAGCTCGGCTTCATTTTTGACAATCAGCTGCACTCCGAGCGTTGGTTTGGCAGGTTTATTCACGATTGTTCCTCCTTGGCGGGCCATATCATTAGGTACTGCTTATTGCTAGTTGAGGCACAGGGTCGCGTTTTGCCGTCTTATGTAGAAGCAGAATGCTGCACAGGAAAGAGTACATGGATATCCATGCACTCTTTGCTTCTGCATCATATGACGGGCATTTCTTTTACGTTCCTTGTGCATCAAAAATGACATTAAGCGTAGAAGCCGCACCCGGCGTAGAGGATTGATAGGACAGGCGGGTGTATTTCAGGAACCGTGCAGGCACGATGACGTCAACCGAACCAGCCGGCAGCGGATTGTCGCCTGTAGTATCCACGAAATAGTTAGTTCCGTCCGCGCTGATCTCAACACGGGTATTCACCGGATTGGCTCCGGTATTCACAATGAAGTAAGAATAGGTGCCCAGTACGCTGGTAGTATTGGCCGGCAAAGGCGTGTAGGTATCTGAAGTTGCAATTCCGGTTGTAGCCAGCTCAATAAAGCTGCGTTGTGAAATCGAGGTTACGCTGCTCAGCGTACCGGCAGTGATCGTAGCCCCGAGCACGCTAGTGATGGTACCATCGAGCAGGTTAGTAACCGTACCAGCCGATGATAATGTACCAGCAGTAATTGTAGCCCCGAGCACACTAGTAATCGTACCGGCAAGGATGTTAGTAACCGTACCAGCCGAAGACAATGTACCGGCAGTGATGGTAGCACCAAGCACACTGGTGATTGTACCGGCGAGGATGTTAGTAACCGTACCAGCTGACGACAATGTACCAGCAGTAATCGTAGCGCCAAGCACGCTAGTGATCGTACCATCTAGCAAGTTGGTGACTGTACCAGCCGAAGACAATGTACCAGCAGTAATCGTAGCGCCGAGCACGCTAGTAATCGTACCATCGAGCAGGTTGGTAACCGTACCAGCTGAAGACAATGTACCGGCAGTAATCGTAGCCCCGAGCACACTAGTAATCGTGCCGTCGAGCAGGTTAGTAACCGTACCAGCGGATGACAATGTACCGGCAGTAATCGTAGCCCCGAGCACGCTAGTGATGGTACCATCGAGCAGGTTAGTAACCGTACCAGCGGATGACAATGTACCGGCAGTAATCGTAGCACCAAGCACGCTAGTAATCGTACCATCGAGCAGGTTAGTAACCGTACCAGCCGATGATAATGTACCAGCAGTAATTGTAGCCCCGAGCACACTAGTAATCGTACCGGCAAGGATGTTAGTAACCGTACCAGCCGATGATAATGTACCAGCAGTAATTGTAGCCCCGAGCACACTAGTAATCGTACCGGCGAGGATGTTAGTAACCGTACCAGCTGACGACAATGTACCAGCAGTAATCGTAGCCCCGAGCACGCTAGTGATGGTACCATCGAGCAGGTTAGTAACCGTACCAGCCGATGACAATGTACCAGCAGTAATCGTAGCGCCAAGCACGCTAGTAATCGTACCGGCAAGGATGTTAGTAACCGTACCAGCTGACGACAATGTACCGGCAGTAATCGTAGCACCAAGCACACTGGTGATTGTACCGGCAAGGATGTTAGTAACCGTGCCAGCTGAGGACAATGTACCAGCAGTAATCGTAGCGCCAAGCACGCTAGTAATCGTACCATCGAGCAGGTTAGTAACCGTACCAGCCGATGATAATGTACCAGCAGTAATTGTAGCCCCGAGCACGCTAGTGATGGTACCATCGAGCAGGTTAGTAACCGTACCAGCGGAAGACAATGTACCAGCAGTAATCGTAGCGCCAAGCACGCTAGTAATCGTACCGTCCAGCAGGTTGGTTAACGTACCAGCAGTAATCGTAGCGCCGAGCACGCTAGTAATCGTACCGTCCAGCAGGTTGGTTAACGTACCAGCAGTAATCGTAGCGCCAAGCACGCTAGTGATGGTACCATCGAGCAGGTTGGTAACCGTACCGGCTGAAGACAATGTACCGGCAGTAATCGTAGCCCCGAGCACACTAGTAATCGTGCCGTCGAGCAGGTTAGTAACCGTACCAGCTGACGACAATGTACCAGCAGTAATCGTAGCGCCAAGCACGCTAGTAATCGTACCATCCAACAGGTTAGTAACTGTACCAGCCGAAGACAACGTACCAGCAGTAATCGTAGCGCCAAGCACACTAGTAATCGTACCGGCAAGGATGTTAGTAACCGTACCAGCTGACGACAATGTACCGGCAGTAATCGTAGCACCAAGCACGCTAGTAATCGTACCATCCAACAGGTTAGTAACTGTACCAGCCGAAGACAACGTACCAGCAGTAATCGTAGCGCCGAGCACGCTAGTAATCGTACCGGCGAGGATATTGGTGACTGTACCAGCCGAAGACAATGTACCAGCAGTAATCGTAGCCCCGAGCACGCTGGAGATGGTTCCGTTTAAGATAACGGTGGTCAGATTTCCGCTGGCATCCGTTGTCAGTGGGCGGTCAATCAGAGTCGAAGGGTCCCGGCCGAAAATAAGCGTGCGCAGATTGTCCGGATTGGCTTGAAATGAACTGAAATTCGGCAAAGTTATTCATCCTTTCTTCATAGAATGGATATCGTCTGCTTACTCATGAAAAAACCCAAACCGTCGTCTGGGTCTCAAGCATATATAAGCTGGCGGGTGGAACAGGGTGAAGCCTGTACGTTTAAGCTGGACCATTCGAATGGTGTGATATTACTATATGGAGAATTTAAGAGGATGACTGGGTTGCGGGTGCAAAAATACGCATATTACCGAACAACCTGCCAGACGTCCTTGCATACTATGAGAATATGCTAGAACGAGGGAGGGTAAAGCTATGCCCAATGATGCTGTATTCAACCAGAACAGCCAGCCGCTGTATACAGAGCAGGTCAACACCTATATTGCTCCCGGTATTGATACCCTTCCTGAGGCGGGAGCCGCCATGTCAGGCTTATTGTTCGGGTTTTCCTTTGCTTCCACAGTTACTACTGCAGCTCCGCTTGTGATGCAGGTATCCAATCCGGGCGGCAACGGACGTACGGTGTATATTTCGCGCGTAATCGCGAGCACCGGGACAGCAGCGGTAACCTTAACACTGCTGCGCAATGCAACAGTCGGGGGATCTATCGTAACCCCGGTCAACTATAACTTCGGCAGCGCGGTCACCAGTGTGACGACTGCACGGACAGCAACGGCGGCACCCACCGGAAGTCCGGCAACGTTAATGTCGCTGCTGCTGGCCACAGGTCCGGTGATTCTTGATTTGGACGGAAGAATAATTCTGTCCCCCGGCAGCTCGCTTACGATAAGCATTACAATTGCATCTGGCAGTACAGCGGCTACCGGGAACATCAGCTGGTGGGAGAACTAGAACCAGACCCGAACGGGAGGGAGCGGCTCATGCCTAATAATTATGTAATTAATGACAATGACCAGCCGGTCTATGTAGAGATGACGAATACTTTTCGGGCACCGGACATTAGCGCACCGCCGGAGATAAGCGCTTCCCAGTCTGCCGTTTTATTCTCGGCGAATGCTTCGAACTCGGCAACGATTGTCCTGGGACTTGCTTCTGCCATCATCACAGTGCGCATCAATAATCCGGCCGGCAGCGGCAGAACCTTGTATTTATCCCGCGTAAGCGGCAGTATCGGCGGGACCTCGCTGCTGACCTCCATCTCAGGAACCTTTACCATTGTTAGAGGAGGCACAATCACTTCGCCTGCTACTGTAACTCCGGTGAACAATAATCTGGGCAGCCCGGCGGCCAGTGCCATGACGGTTCAGTCCTCTACCGCGGCAATCACCGGAGGAAGCGTATTAGCCACTTATCAATTAGCGCCGGGAGTATTTACTCCGGCCTTT
Source organism: Paenibacillus sp. FSL H8-0259 (assembly GCF_037963255.1). Taxonomy (NCBI): domain Bacteria; kingdom Bacillati; phylum Bacillota; class Bacilli; order Caryophanales; family Paenibacillaceae; genus Paenibacillus; species Paenibacillus sp. FSL H8-0259. Next base: position 7,014,447 of record NZ_CP150147.1, on the reverse strand, counting down.
ACCGGAAGTATCATCGTTCCGCCTAACAATGCAATCAGCATCAATGTAACCTCCTCAAGTGCTGCGGTCGGAACCATTATCTCTGCGCTGAGTCTGACCTGGTGGGAGAGATAACCGCTGTTTTGCAGTCGGTTCATAGCAGGAAAAGGGAGTAAACCTTGACTTCAGCACTGTTAAGGTTTATTTTTCTATAAATGGATAAAATGGATATTAATAAGGGGTGAAATGAGGATACATGAAGGATAGCTGCTTGTTTATACATGGCTTCACCGGAGGCGAATATGAGGTTGCTCCATTGTCCCAGTATCTCGGAGCGCATGATTGCCTGTCCAGAACGTTTACGTTACAGGGACACGGGGGCAGCCGCAGTGATCTGCTCCAGTCGGACCGCCAGGGTTGGCGGCAAAGCGCCGAGGATGAGCTGAGTACATTGCTGACCCGGACAGAGGGCGTACATCTGATAGGTTTTTCTACAGGAGCGCTGATTGCTTCCCATCTATCGGTTCAATATAAGGCCAGGATCAAATCACTGACTTTGCTGTCCACCCCTGTATTTCCGCTGAATCCGGTCGAGATCCTGCGGACGCTGGGGCAGCCGGAGATGATCAGGAATTACATCCGTAAATGGGGCTCCACTCCCGCGAAGGCCACAAGAGAATTTCAGCGTCTGGTCCGCGAGAGCTTTGAGATCTATCCGCAGATGGATCTGCCAACCCTCATTGTGCAGGGCAGGCGCGATCATCTGGTGAAATTCAAAAGTGCAGGCTATCTGGAGCAGACCATCCCCTCCGGCCGCAAGCAGGTGCTGATTATGGAAAAGAGCGGGCATATGGTCTGCCACAGCGAGGAGAGCCCGGCGATGATGAGGGAAGTACTGCAGTTTATCCGCAGCTCCGGTCATTAATTCAGGGAAGGTAGACGGACAAGCCGAAGAGCCCCTTTTCACAATTCAGTGGAAGGGGCTCTTCGGCATGCAGTTCTTATTGTATGATTTCACATTGACATTGCCTATAGTGCGTGTTAATTTCAATTTAAGGAAACCGGTTTCCCCGGATAGGGCCGGTATAGCCCAGCCAAGTCCAGTCCGGGTTATTCATTCGGACGAATTGCCTCATTTAATCTATTCAGTCCGCAGACTACTTACTGCTTCGCAGGGAAGACAACCTTGGAATCAGCACCGGCTCCAGCAGCTGTCCGCTCTCAGTAGTGACCGTGGTGCCAAGCCTGTCCATTAACAACCGTCCTGCGGAGACCCCGAGCTGGAAGGTATCCATATTGAGTGAAGTTAGCGGAGGTGTGGTATAGGGAGACAGCGGGTATTCATCGAACGTGGCGATGCCCAGCTGCGCCGGAATCTGAACATTCAGTTCCCGGGCAGCCTGGAGCACTCCAAAAGCAGAGAAGTTACTCATGCAGACAATAGCATCTGGCGGTTCTGCGCTTTGCAGCAGCTGTATAGCCGCGTCATAGCCATCCTCTTCGGCTGCTCTGCCATTGATAATCCGGTCGCTGCGCACCGGAAGTCCCGCCTGACGCAGTGTGGCCGTATAACCGGCGATACGGCGCAGGAACAGAGGCTCGTTCTGCTCGCCGCCAATAAAAGCAACCGAGGAATATCCCTGCTCCAGCAGATGCTTAGTCAGCACGGTTCCTCCCAGCTCATTGTCACAATCGACCCATGTTCCTGGAGGATTAATTTCACCGATCGAGATATAGGGGAACTCCAGCCTGTTAAGCTCTGCGCATAGCTCAGGAGTCAGCACAGAAGTGTTGGCAATGATACCGTCCACCCGCTTATTCAGCACCAGTCTGTGCAGGAAATGCCCCTCAGCCTGATCATGCTGAATGTTGGCAATGGTCAGCTCATATTTCAGAGGTCCGATGACGCTCTCCACCCCGCCGATAATGTTATAAAAGAACTGATTCAAAAATTCGCTTTCCTTAGACATATCGATCAGGATTGCGACCGTATTACTGCTTTGTCTGGCAAGTCCGGTGGCAATACTGCTGGGAGTATAGTTCATCTGTTTAATAATATCCCTGACCCGGGTTTTCGTTTCCTCGGATATTTTGGGAGAGTCATTCATTACCTTGGATACGGTGGATTTGGCAACTCCTGCCGCCTGGGCAATATCCTTAATCGTAACTTTCATAGCGATCCCTCTCGGTCATAACGGTATTTGTATTCCATGACAGTGAACTCGTTCTACCTGCCATAATAACACAGATTGTGCAAGCTACTCTATGCAGTACCAAAGGAGACTGAACCTGATGTCCAAGCATTTGTTTCTGTACCATACGGCCGAGGACCCTTTCGCTTTCCCGGCAGGTCCCGGCACCCTTAAATTGCGTTTATTTGTGCAGAGCGGACAGTCGCTCTGCTGTACCGTTATCCATTCCGACCGCTACGATTCACCCGGCAGCGAGCTTCCGCAGGAGATGGAGCGGACCGGTTCTGCCGGGGCCTATGACATTCATGAGGCGGTACTCCGGACGGAGACCGGCAAATGCCGGTACCAGTTCCATATCAAGAATCCCGCAGGGGAAAATGTATGGTATGGAGAGAGGGGAATGTCGGAGAACCGGGAGCAGGCAGGGGCTTTTCAATATGCATATATTCACCGTCCGCAGGCAACCCTGCTGCCTTCCTGGACTGCAGATGCGATTGTTTATCAGATTTATCCCAGCAGCTACAACCAGGGGACGTTACAAGGCATTGCGGACAAAATCCCCTATTTGCACGGGCTGGGTGTGACCGCCATTTATATGACTCCGATCTTCGAATCGCCTTCTGAGCATAAATACAATACATCCGATTATTACAAGGTGGACCCGGGCTTTGGTACGATGGAGGATCTGAGAATGCTGGTTGATACAGCACACCGACACGGGATGAAGGTTCTGCTCGATGCGGTATTCAATCATGCCGGGGATACGTTCTTTGCCTTCAAAGATGTGTTGGAGCGGGGAGAGGCATCGCCGTATAAAGACTGGTTCTATATCCGTTCTTTCCCTGTACGCCAGGCGCCGGTTCCCAGCTATGAGACCTTCGCCAAAGCGGAAGCCAGCATGCCGAAGCTGAATATGGATCATCCGGATGTAGCTGATTATATGATGGAGGTAGCCAAGTATTGGGTACGGGAGGCGGGAATCGACGGATGGAGGCTGGATGTGGCCAATGAAGTATCCCCGGCCTTTTGGCCGAGGTTCCGCCGGGAATTGAAGGCCGAGTTCCCCGACCTCCTACTGATTGGTGAGATTATGCATGCTTCCGGACCGTGGCTCCGGGGAGACCAGTTCGACGGCGGGATGAACTACGTGCTGCGGGATGCGGTGCTGGAGTTTTTTGCCGGACAATCTGCGGGCCCGGTCCGCTTCATGGAACAGGTGCTGCACCAGGAAGCCCTCTATAATGATCAGGCTAATTCAGCTATGTTCCAGCTGCTGGGCAGCCATGACACCTTGCGTTTTCTGACTGCCTGCAAGCAGGGAGGGAGGGGCTGGGACCGTGAATCCACAAGCTTAAGCCGGATGAAGCTGGCTGTATTTTTCCAGATGACCTATATAGGTCTGCCCATGATTTATTACGGTGATGAAGTTGGAATGGAAGGGGCTACGGATCCCCACTGCCGGCAGCCGATGGTCTGGGAGGCTCAGGATCAGAATATCCTGCTGCAGGAATGGTACAAACAGCTGATCTCTCTGCGAAAAGAACATGAAGTGCTGCGGACAGGCGGATTCCGCCCGTGGTTTACAGACGAGCCGCGCAATGTCCTAGGTTATGTGCGGCGCAGTGAGCAGGACCGGATGGGCCTTATTATCAATAATTCTCCTAATGCGTACCAGCTTGAGCTATGCAATTACCGCCCGGACAAAACTGTGCTGGTTGATCTGTTGAGCGGACTCACCATCCGCACCGATAAGCGGATGCTTGTGGAGATTGAGCCGTTTGGCTGCCTGATGCTGCATTAAATGAAGATCTGCATGAAGCAGAGGCTCACTTCTTATTTTTGTTTTTTTTGAGCTGCCGGAATTCCTGGTTCTCCCACTGTTTGAGCAGCGGGTAGGGATCGAAGGCCCATTCGGTAATTCCGCGGTCACGGTAGATCCCGTAATGCAGATGGGGCGGGAATTTGCCCTGGGTGCCCGGACTGCCGTAGCCGGAGCTGCCGACCCAGCCGATGGTCTGGCCTGGAATCACAATATCCCCCCGGGATAAGGACTTCTCATAACCCATCAAATGCGCGTAATAATGGTAGCGGTTCTCGATATCACGAATGCCGATCCGCCAGCCGCCGTAACGGTTCCAGCCCTTGGTCTCCACCACTCCGAAGCAGGTGCTGCGGACGGTCAAGCCATGCGGTGCGAACAAGTCCGTCCCTTCGTGGACACGCGCCCCGCCCCAGCTCCGGCCTGTTCCCCAGGTGCTGCGGTAGGCGTAGTTCGTACCTATCGGCAGCGGGAAGGCGCTGCCTGACAAGTCAAGCCGCCCGAAATGCTCATACAGCTTGGCGAACTGGGCTATCCGCTGAGCTGCACGGCCGTTATGGTAATACTCCCAGATGCCGATGCTGAAGTCGCTGGAGGATCTGCCGTATTTAAGCAGATGCTCTGCCATGCTATAGAGCACATCAATATCATTCCCGGGATCGGCAATGCCGTCTCCCGTGCCGTCACGGCCGAAGCCGCCGAAGAAGGTGATGGATTCCGGGAACTTATCCTCCTGATTAGGGTTCAGGGGTCCGGACCATACGGGGGCAGGGATGGAGATACCGGTGAGCCGGGCGGGAGCTGCTGCAGGGTCTGTTTCTGACGCCGCAGGGCTTTTTTTCTTTTTGGCGACAGACCGTTCATATTGATCAATCGCAGCGAACCGGAACCAGGGAATTCCGGTTGCTGCACTCATCTGTTCATAGAGCCCTTTGCGTGCAGCGGCGGCGGCTTCTTTGCTGTCTGCGGCTACGGGACCGCTGGACGTCAGCTCCGGCAGCTTATGATAACGGGCAGCGTGGGCGGGGGTACTCATAGCAGGGCTGCTGCCCCAGAGCAAGGCGGCTGCCGACATGCATATAAGGGTTCTCCGGGTGTTATAACTTCTGAATAGGGCAGGCATAATCTCAACCTCCTGTGTTCCGGACGCTTAGTCATCTATACATCCTCATGAAATGGCACCTTGCAGGTGCTTTTCTTTAGATTGAAGCAAAAGCGTTATTTTTATCCGTTACCGCCCAAAGGTTCACAAAAACAGGCAAATGACTATTCCACATGCTATAATATGAGGCAGCAACTTTTAACTATGAAAATGACATTCAGATCGAAAGCGGGGTTTCATCATTTTGACTAATAGAACAGCCAAACAGCCCAAGCCAGACTGGATCAAAATCAAGTTAACCACCGGTGAAGATTATCAGGAAATTAAGGGCATGATGCGTTCCAAGACGTTACATACCGTATGTGAAGAAGCGCGCTGTCCGAATATTTATGAATGCTGGGCGAACCGTACGGCAACCTTCATGATTCTGGGTGATATTTGCACACGGGCCTGCCGTTTCTGCGCTGTAAATACAGGCTTGCCGACTGAACTCGATCTGCTCGAACCCGAACGTGTAGCTGAAGCTGCAGAAGGGATGATGCTTAAGCATTGTGTGGTTACCAGCGTGGCCCGCGATGATCTTAAGGATGGGGGCGCGCAGATTTTTGCCGAGACGGTAGCCGCTATTCGTAAGCGTCTTCCTCTGTGCAGCGTAGAGGTACTGATTCCCGATTTCCTGGGCGACCGCGGGAGTCTGGAGATCGTGATGAACAGCAATCCGGATATTCTGAATCACAATATTGAGACCGTGGAACGCATGTCGGACCGTGTCCGGGCCAGAGCCAAATACCGCCGTTCCCTGGAGCTGCTGCGCCGCGCGAAGGAGATTAAGCCGGATATTCCAACGAAATCGAGCATTATGCTTGGGGTCGGCGAGGAGTGGGACGAAATTCTGCAGGCGATGGATGACCTGAGAGCGGCAGATTGTGATATATTGACATTAGGACAATACCTTCAGCCTTCGCCGAAACATCTGAACGTGGAGAAGTATTATCCGCCGGAAGAATTCGCTATGCTGAAGGAAGAGGGAATGAAGCGCGGCTTCAGCCATGTGGAGGCGGGTCCGCTGGTGCGCAGCTCCTATCATGCGCATGATCAGGTGAAGTCTGCTGCGGTTGCGCGTGAGGCGCGTTCGGTTTCCCAGGCTTAAGTGTAGTGCTTAATCTTATGTGCGTTCTATAATGTAATCTTTACAAAAATTTGCTGTGCAAATTTGCCACGTGACGGAGTCACAGGGGATAGGTTTTAAATGCTTTTTTAAAGTATTAGCTTTAAATTGGCTCTATGCTTTAGCCTTAAGGTTATGGCTTCAGGTTTCAGTTGTTAAGAAGGGGAAAGGACCAATGGCGCGTTAGCGGCGAGGTCCTGGGGTGTACGGTTGCACCACCCCTCCGCGTTGATGGAGTCGCGGAATGACGGCTTATCAACGCCCCCAACCCTCTCATAGAAAGGCAGGCGACACACGCTTGATCGTTATAGGTGGAAAAGGTTACGAGCTCATGCTCGATCATAAGGACGGCTGGAACCCGGAAGCATTTCGCGGAAGATACAGCGAGGTGCTGGACCGCTACGATTATATTATCGGTGACTGGGGGTACAGCCAATTGCGTCTGAAAGGCTTCTACCGGGATAATCACCCCAAGGTGAACCGGGATACGGCTATTTCAGGCATGGTGGATTACATTAATGAATACTGTAATTTTGGCTGTGCGTATTTTGTGCTGCACAAGCTGAAGGAAGCTCCGCAGGAGGGAACCTTCAAGGATATTCTGATTAAGGAAGTTCCTGAACCGGGAACGGAGGAAGAACTGGAGCAGGAGTCTGCCGAGCCGGCAGGGAATGTGAAAGATCACCGCGAATCCCCGTCCAAGGGAGGAAACCGGGACAAGGATAACGCAGGCGGTTCAGGCCGGGAGCATGCTGCCAAAGACAGACCTGTGCGTGAACACCAGAGCCGGAATCACCGCAACAAGGAGCAAGGCAAGAAGAACCACAAAGAGTTCCAGGGCCGAGGCCAGCAGCAGGGGAATCAGGGTGGCAATCAAGGCAACTCGAATAATCATAAGCAGAACAAAGAGAACAGAGAGAATAGAGAGAACAATCCCAACAGACAGAACAACCAGAACAAGCAGGATAACCCAAGCAACCAGAACAAGCAAGATAACCCAAGCAACCAAAACAATCAAAATAAACAGGATAGCCAGAACAGCCAGAACCCGAATAACAGCCAAAGTTAGCAACGCCTGTTCACGGGGCGGTTATTCCAGGTTTTCTCCGGTGTTTCGGTGCATTCTCCCGCAGTGTCGCTTAGGCGCTGCCGATAACCTAAAGAGTCCCTTCAGCCACATGGCTGGAGGGACTCTTTCGATGTCAGTGCAGTATTTTAGCTATGGAGTCCAATTATTTAACCGATAATTTCAGCTGATTCTGGGCAGCGTTGTAGCTCCACGTAAGCAGCGGGAACTTTTTCTTGAAGGCACCCAGCTCGATGAAGGTTTCGCCGTCCTGGTATAGCGCCTCTTTGGCGGCCAGGGTGAATCCCGAACTTTTGCCGGCTCCGGTCGTAATCAGCACCTTCTTGTTCTTCGCGTCCCAGGTTACTTCGCTCTCTACAAGTGCGGACAGTACGCGGGAGGAGGCATAGACTTTATCCCCCTGCTTGATCAGACCGACATTTCCGGCAAAAGCAGCACCGTTGATATCCAGAATATGATTGTCACCGGAGGCTGTGATTCCGGTTAGACCGGCGATTTGCAGAGCGGTGATCAGCTGGGCTGTTTTGCCCTTGATCTCAATATCAGGAGCGAGTCCGATGTGGTTGAAATCCTCCTTGCTTGGAGTCAGATACTTCATCGTTGTCAGCTTCAGCTCGCCGCCGTCCGACATGGGAATCAGACTCTGAATCCGCGCCTTGCCGTAAGAACGGGTACCGACAATTGTAGCCAGTTTGTTGTCGCGGAGTGCCCCGGTCAAAGCTTCGGAAGCACTGGCGGTGTATTCATTGGTCAGTACAACAACGGGAACGCCGATTTTGCTGCCGTTTGTGATCGTTACAGGTGTCAGTACGCCGCTCTGGTCGGAGGTATACATCATAATTCCGGCATCCATAAACCTGGCGGCAATATTCTGGGCGCTATCCATGTAGCCGCCTGTATTGTCACGCAGATCGAGCACCAGTGACTTCATTCCTGCTGCCCGCATTTTATCCAGCGCTGTGGAGAACTCTTCGTCAGCGGTCTGTGTGAAGCCGTTGATGGCAATATAGGCAACCTTGGACCCGATAATTGTGCTGGTAACGGATGTTGTGGTAATTTTACTGCGGGTAACACTGTAGGATTTGCTAACGCCGTTCCGCTGGATCAGCAGAGAGACCTTCGTGCCGGACGCGCCGGCAAGCTCATCGCCTGCCGTATCATCTACCCTTACACCGTTAATCTTAAGAATGATATCCCCGCGTTTCAGACCGGCTTTCTCTGCGGGGGAACCGCTCATCACTTCTTCAATGTAGAGTTCTTTGGGCGTATATACGAGCCGGACGCCGATGCCGACATATTCCAGATCAACCGCGTGGCCGAAGTCAGCGGCTTCCGCCTGATCGAAATATTGGCTGTAGGGATCATCCAGCGTACTTACCATGCCGTCAATCGCACCACGGATGAGCGTATCCTGATCAATACCCTCCACATTGTAGTACTCAAGATATTCCATAATTTCATTGATGATATCCGTTTTGGAGGATTGCACTGCTTCAGTGGAAGCAGCAGCGTCTGCGGCCGAAGCGGCAGGAGCCCAAGCGATGGATAAAGCCAAGCAGCCGCTTAGGGCTGCAGTAAGGATCTTGGCTGATTTCATAAGTTCATACATCCTTTTGATATATTTTGATATTCTAGGATTGCGCACTATCAAAGCTGATGTGATAAGTGTCGTCAATGGTCCAAGAGCCGCTTTCCGATTTGCTCAGAATGAAGATGAGGGACTGGGTGTAGCTCTCTCCCGATTCACCGTCTTTTATTGAGACTTCCGTGTAGACCGCAGCTTCGTCGGCCGCATAATAGTAGATATTCGCATTTGTCAGCGAGTAGCTGAGATCATAGGAATCGAAAAGATCCTGCAGATCGGCTGCACTGGCAGCGTCGTATTCCTCACCGTAAGAGGTCATTAGTGCCATGGTTCCATCAACATTCTGGGTAGTCATGTTCTGATAATATTTGCTGAGATTATCCTTGATTACTGTGGCGTCACCCTGTGGAAGCACCGCCTGCTTCATGCCTTGCTCGCGTGTAAGCAGCACCGTGGATTCCTGTACCTCCATTCCGGAGATTTTCCAGGACCCGTCCTTACGGACCAGTGTGTACAAATATTCGAACTGCTCATCCGGGATATAATAACCGCCGGTTCTAACCGAGCTTTCGACAGTGTAGACAGTAGCCTCGTCTCCGGCAAGACTCAGAATCTTAAGGCTTGTAATAGTATTCTTGAGGTCGTACAGCTCGAACAGGGAATTCATATCCGTTACAGATTCCATATTATCGGATTCGGAATCTACCAGGGAGTAGAAGCTGATGGCTTTTTCTTCATTATAATATTTATTGGATAATTGAATGAGTGCTGTAATATCCTTCTCATCGCTGGAGGAGGATTGCGGTACGGTAATTTTCACGCTCCGGCTGGCTGAATCCCAGACGGCTGTTCCGCCGGTGGCTTCAGCTATGAAACGCAGCGGTATGTAAGTTGTACCTGCCGTGGATACCGGAGCAACCGTAAGCTGCTTGACCGTACCGTTGACAGTAGCACGTTTGCTGCCGACCTTAAGGCTGATATTCAGGCCTGTACCTGTCCCTGTAACTGTTCCTGTCTTGGAATCCCATAGCACCTGCAGCCCGAGCTTCTCGAATATAACCCGGAAAGGCACCAGCACCGTATTATCCTTCAGATAAGGGGTTCCGGCGGTGAAGGTAAGATTGCTGTTGTTTATGTAGACTTTGATAGGTTTCTCTGCTGCAAAAGCGGGAACGGCCAGTACGAGGGCCAGCAGGCTCACGCCAATGAGGGATAGTAGTTTTTTCAATAGATTCTCTCCTTTTAATTAGCAAACTTTGTAAAATAGGTTCATTATACCATTTGAAAATTCCCTCTGTCCATTTCTTATGAACGATGCTCCGGAGGTAGCAGGACTCCGGGCAGGCGGCATGATAAAGCCGGAGAGGCGGGGCATCTCCGGCTGTAAGAGCAATGGAAAGCAGACGTATCATTTGGTTCGGATACCTTCTATTCCCCAGAAATCCTACACTAGAAACGCTTCACGGACACGGTTCCAGAAAGGGAAAGGGCGGTACCGGGCAAAACTGATTTTTTTGTCGGACACCTGGCAACGTACAGAGATCAGATCATCCACAGGAATATTGTTATGGTCCACGGTCAGCAGCAGACGCTGATCCTTGCGCGAGAAAATATCGCAGTGATGATGCTTGGGCAGCAGCAGCGGTGAACCCATCGTGCGGAATACCCGGTTATTAATCGAAGCAATCTCCGAAATCTGCAGCGCCTCGATCGTGGGATGCACCATGGCGCCTCCCAGACTTTTGTTATAAGCGGTACTGCCGGAGGGGGTAGAGATGCAAATGCCGTCACCGCGGAACATTTCGAAGGTTACATCGTTAATATCAATCTGGATGACAACCGTTCCGTCTACGCCTTTAAGTGTGAATTCGTTCAGGGCAATATGCGAGCTTGAACCGGACTTCTTGTGAATTTCCAGTTCAAGGAGCGGATACTGCACCATGCGTGGATTATGCGGCCCTATATCTCCGCACATATAATCGATCAGGGTCGGCAGCTCTTCAGCTTGCCAGTCCGCATAGAAGCCTAGATGCCCGGTATGCACACCGACAAAAGCCAAATTAGGAATCTGGTCGATAAACGTATGAAAAGCATGCAGCATGGTGCCGTCGCCGCCAATCGATATCACAATTTCCGGAGACTTGGCATCCAGCTCCAAATCCCGCTCCGCCGCCAGCTTGTGAAATTGCTCCGCTAGTTGGATGGACAATTCATCTCCGCGGTCCAGAACATAATATCTCAAGATGTACAGGCTCCTTTGTATGATTCAGTCATACACCGATCATAATCAATCTTGACCCGGAACACAATATTTGAATGAGTTAAAAACGCCGCAGCCTGCCCGCCAGCAGCATCAGCAGCGACAGCACAAGCATACAGGCCAGCAGCAGGCAGAGCAGGCTGATGCTGCTGATCAGGGCCGAATCCGGTGAAGCCAGGCCGGAGGCAACGGGCAGCGCCCCCCACTGTCCGGCCATTCCTGAACTGACCACCGGCTTCCAGAGCAGAAGAACAAGCCCGGCAGAGAGCAGGGCATGCACTAACCGTGCGGCCATAAAGGGAAGGTAACGCAGTCCGGTGCCATTCAGTATACTGGCTACCTGGGCGTGAACGGATAATCCTCCCCAGGAGAGGATGAACGCTGCAGCGGCCACCTTGAACTGCAGCGGAATTCCTGCAGCCGCTTCTCCGGCCGAGCGGGCCCCGAGTGTCACCTCGAATAACCCGCTGACCAGAGCGGCCGAGAGCCCCGGCGGGAATCCGGCCAGGGACAGCAGCCGGCCGGTGGAACTGAACAGCATGGACATAATTCCGGCGCGGGCAAGCAGCTCCATCAGCACATTGAAGAATACTACCAGGCCCCCAACGACAATAATAAGCTGCAGCGAGGACTGGATGGCGTTCCTCAGCAGTTCGCCGAGACTTCGGCCGTCTTTACGGCGGGCCTCAGCCATTGCATTCATCGCGGTGCGAAGTCTGCCGTAGCTTGGTCCTGGCGGGGCTGCAGATGAGGGCGCTGCGGGGAGAGAGGGAGCTGTCCCGGAATCCCCGGGTCTGCTGCGGCCATGAAATGACATCAGCAGGCCAACGATGAATCCGCCCCCGTAATGGGCAAGGGCGAGGATAAGCCCGAGTGAGGCATCATGGAAGAACCCGACGGACACGGCGCCAAGCAGGAAAATAGGGTCTGAGGAGGTGGTGAAGGCCACCAGCCGCTCCCCTTCCACCTTGCTGATCATACCCTGCTCCCGCAGCTTGGCGGTTAATTTGGCCCCGACGGGATATCCTGACACATATCCCATGGCAGCCACGAATCCGCCGCTGCCGGGTATATTGAAGAGCGGGCGCATAAGCGGATCAAGCAGCGCCCCGAAGAGGTGGACGATGCCAAAGCCCAGCATGATTTCAGAAATGACGAAGAAGGGGAACAGTGAAGGAAACAGCACGTCCCACCAGACAGCCAGCCCGCGAAGTGCCGCATCCAGAGAGCTGGACGGATGGATCAGCATCAGCAGCATGCAGCCCGCCAGCAGGATACCGAGCAGCGGGCCGGCAATTTTGTTCAGTGACATTGATGGCACCTCCAATTCTATGCTTAGTTGTATGCCGGAAGTGGGACAAACAGCACAAAAATAACGCAGAAAGCGGTTACATTTACCGGTGCTTTTTCACCGGAATTATGATATTATAAAATTAATTAATGCACATCTGATCAAGATTGATTTAAGGGATGGAGTGATGGTGATGAGTGTAGTTGCCGGAGTTCTTGTTTGTGCTTTTGTATATGTAATCCGGGTCTCTCTTGTCCCGCCTGGTGATGAAGAATTTAGAACCTACTGACTACAGTAGTTAACGAGCGCTGAACTTAGGTTTGGCGCCTTTTTTTGTGTTTTTTCCCTTAGGATGCATGTCTTAAGGCAGGGATAACTGTGGAGCTTATTTTTTGGTATAATAAAATAACTGCTTGTCAGATTAACAGGGAAGAAGGCTGAAGCCTCCAATGAATTCGAATGAGAGTCTGTTTGACAACCTGGGAGGTGCCGAGGGAGTTCACCGTCTGGTGGAAGTGTTCTACTCCAAGGTACAGCTCCACCCGCAGCTAAGTCCGTTATTTCCTGAAGATATTACTCCTGTACTGGAGAAGCAATATCAGTTTCTAAGCCAGTTTTTTGGTGGTCCTGCCCTTTATTCGGAGCAGCACGGCCATCCCATGATGAGAGCCAGGCATATGCATATTCCCATCACTCCGGAACGGGCGGATGACTGGCTGAACTGCATGAAGGCCGCACTTGAAGAGACCGGTGTGGAAGAGCCCCTGCGTTCGTTCGTACTCAGCCGGCTGGCGGGTCCTGCGCATCATTTTGTCAATATGCCCCATGAATAAGAGCTGCTGTGAAAGGATGAGGGCATTTTGCCGGAATTAATACCCCTGTATTCAATTAAGGTTGTATGCTGCAACTGCGAACATGAATTTTCAACATCCAGAGTACGTCCCAGTCTCAAAAAAGCCATCCGCCGTGATGCTGATTTCTGCTCGTATTACAAGGATGAGAATCCTGACTATTATGTTGTACGTGTCTGTCCGAAGTGCGGCTTCGCATCCACGGAGAATTCAGCAGACAAACTGGTGGAATGGCAGCGCAAATCTTTTGAAGCGCAGGTGGGCAGACGCTGGGTAACCCGAGACTTCGGGGACAAGCGCAGCTGGGAGGTAGCTCTGGAGACTTACAAGCTGGCTCTGATCTGCGCACAAAGCATCAAGGACAAGGAACGGATCATTGCAAGTCTGCTGCATCATATTGCCTGGCTATACCGCTATCAAGGGGATACTGTACAGGAACAGCGTTTCTTGCGTTACTCGCTTGATGAGTATGTGAAGGTGTTCGAGAATGATTCCTCGGGAGGAAATGATGCCCGTCTGATGTATCTGATCGGGGAGCTTAACCGCCGTGTCGGCGAGTTCACTGTGGCTGTAAGGTGGTTTTCCCGTGTGATTAATGACCAGAGAATTACAGATGCGGCTATGATCCGCGCTTCACGTGAACAGTGGGCCATTCTGCGGGAGCAGATGCGCGGAGAAGAGATTGATCCGGACGGCCTTCCGTCGGCTACATAGAGAACCGTACTTGGATTTTGAATGTCGGTCCGCAGTCATCCGGACACCAAAAAGGCGTAGAAGAGAAAACTCCTCATACGCCTGTATTTGGTGACGGAAGCGGGGGCGCACTGTCTTCCGCTGCTTAGCGGACAGCCCGGTCGAACAGCAGATAGTCCCCGTCATTGTCGATGACCGTGGGGCTGGCACTGCAGCAGGGGAAGACCAGCAGCTTTTTTTTGCCGTCACGCACGATTTGCAGCTCTTTGGGCTTCATAGGCAGAAGAACATTCTCCTGGTCGCAGAACGGGCAATATTGTACGTACATGTCTCCCAGAATAATATCATAAGGCCAGGTATGGCTAAAGGGAATCATTCCTTGTCCTGCTCTGTGCTTGCTTTCTTGGATAATTCGGCGATTTTTTGCAGCAGGATATGTTGAGGCATATGCATCAGGTGTTCCAGCGGAACTCCGAGTTGTTTGGATAACGTAATGGCCGTTTCCGGCGAAATTTGCAGTGGCTTCACAAGGGTGGCCTCCTTAACATTGGTGGACTATCGTAATTCACTTTACCATGGCTGCAGCACAAATACAAAGAAAACCAATATGAACAAAGGAATGGTGAGAATACATGAAACAGCCTTTATCATTGACCTGGGAACTGGAATCCATTTTCCCTGGAGGTTCGGCTTCCCCCCAGTTTGAGAGTTTTTTGAACCATCTGGAAGAAGACATTGAGAGCTTGCGCCGGCAGGTCGCTGCGGCAGTTGCGCCAACCGATGCTGCTTCTACGGAGTCGCTGGACGGTGTGATCGAACTGCTGCAGAGCTGTGCCGGACGCCTCACGCAGGCTGCAGAATTCACCGGCTGTCTGGGAGCCCAGAATCAGCAGGACAAAGGGGCTGTAAGGCTGTCGTCCAAGGTAACTGGCATGCGGGCCGGATTCGAGGGCGTCAGCTCTGCATTCGACAATGTGCTGCGCCAGACTCTGGACGGGGTATGGGCTGAATGGATGGCCCGGCCGGAGATTGCCCCGCTGAGCTTCGTGCTCAACGAGAGCCGTGATCAGGCCCGTGAGAAGATGAGTCCGGAGCTTGAGAGCCTTGCGCTTGAACTGGCAGTTGACGGATACCATGGCTGGAGCGAGCATTACGAAACGATCGTGAGCCGGGTCCAGATTCCTTTTGAGGATGAAGAAGGCCTGAAGCTGCTGTCTGCCGGCCAAGCCTTCAACAAGCTGGATGACGAGGACCCTGAGGTCCGCAGCACCATGTTCCGCAAATGGGAAGAGGCCTGGGCCGGCGCTGCTGATTATTGTGCTGATACCCTTAACCATCTGGCGGGATTCCGCCTGAAGCTGTACAAAGGCCGGGGCTGGGAGGATGTGCTGAAGGAGCCGCTTGGCATTAACCGTATGACGCGGGAATCGCTCGATGTGATGTGGGAGGTTATTACGAAGAACAAGCCTGCGATTGTGTCCTACCTGCAGCGCAAGGCGAAGCTTCTTGGCCTGGAATCCCTGGCCTGGGTTGATGTGGAAGCGCCTGTCGGCAAGTCCTCCGGCAAAATCCCTTATGAACAAGCGGCAGCCGACATTGTTACCCAGTTCCGCAAATTCAGTCCGAAGCTGGCGGACTTTGCCGAACATGCTTTTGACAATGACTGGATTGAGGTCGAAGACCGTGCGGCCAAACGCCCCGGGGGATTCTGCGTATCATTCCCGGAGAGCAAAGAATCGCGCATCTTTATGACCTACAGCGGTACTCCGTCCAATGTATCGACGCTTGCGCATGAGCTCGGTCACGCCTATCATTCGTTCCTGCTGGATGACCAGCCGCTGTTCAATCAGAACTATGCCATGAACGTGGCTGAGACGGCCTCAACCTTCGCTGAAGTCATAGTGGCTGATGCACAGGTGAAATCCGCAGGCAATGCTGAGGAGAAGCTGGCGCTGCTTGAAGCGAAGATTCAGAACAGCGTAGCGTTCTTCATGAATATTCACGCCCGCTTCCTGTTTGAGACCCGCTTCTACGAGAAACGCAAAGAGGGTCTGGTGAATGCGGAAGAACTGTCTGCCCTGATGGAAGAAGCGCAGAAAGAAGCCTTCTGCGGTGTGCTCTCAGAGTACCACCCGCATTTCTGGGCCTCCAAGCTTCATTTCTATATCACGGATGTGCCGTTCTACAACTTCCCTTACACCGTCGGATATATGTTCAGTACCGGACTGTACCGGCTTGCGTTGCAGGAAGGCGCATCCTTTGCTGATAAATATGACAGCCTGCTGAAGGATACCGGAGTCATGACACTGGAGAATCTGGTGTCGAAGCATCTTGGCGTGGACTTGTCCAAGCCGGACTTCTGGCAGGGGGCCGCAGATTTGATTGCTGCAGATATTAATGAATTCCTGGAAATGACAGCGCATCTGGCCTAAGAATTTGTCGGAAATAAGGCGAATTGATTTTTTTGCAGTAAAACAATAGCTGTAGAATATGGTATGAATACGCAAAGCCCCTGGATACAGGGGCTTTTTTAGTAGCGTTTTTGTCGAAAAAGGGCGATATAAGGATGGATTTAGCTAATAGTATTAAGAAATTTGCGCATTCCTAGGGATAATAACCCAATTATGTTGAATAATGTTGTATGCGTTTAATTAGTGACCTATAATGTGCCTAAAGCCTTATATAAGGGCTGTTAGGCTGATATTTTACTACTCTGTATTTTTGCCCACACAAAACTTAAGCCATAGCTTACGAAACGTGTTTGTGAAGCTGAATCATGGAATTTGTATCACCCACAAAACTTCTAGGAGGATATGTATGTTGAGGACGGAACAACTATCGCTGGCAAGACAAATCGATCTGGTGTTTAAGGAACTGCAGGAAGAATTGTCAGGATTGACTTCCGGTATCGTATTTGTGCAAATCAGAAATAACGTCATCGGCAAGTTCGGCATCCGCCATAATCCGCTTGCCGGGCGCAGCGGGAGCTATGCAGCGGAGCAGGAAGGATTGACTGCGGGTCAGCAATCTTCTTTCCGGGTGATGGCTCTGGAGAGCCTGAAGTACAAGAAGCGCTGGACTCATGGCGAGATCAGCTATGAATTTGCCGTCCGCCAGGGGATGGTGGTTGTGGATGCGACACTGGAGTCTAATTACAATATGGCCAACCTGATGATCCGCTACCCCCGCAGTAACCATGGCGATGTCTCTGACCAATCCTTTGGCTGATTACCCGATTATATATATCTTTGGTATGCCCATATAAAAAGCCCCCCTGCGCTTCGACGAGAAGCGCGGGAGGGCTGTGAAGCTGCTCGGCCTAAGCTATGCGCTTGGCCGGATACTTATGATAAGGCTGCTACTACGAACGACCGGACAGTTGTTGCTCTGCCAGTTGCACCAGACGTTTGGTGATGTATCCTCCCAAAGAACCGGTTTCGCGGGAAGTGTAGTTCCCATAATAACCGTCAGCCGGGATAGTTACTCCAAGCTCTTGTGCTGCTTCATATTTCAACTGCTGCAGCGCTGCATTCGCTTGAGGAACGACCAGGTTGTTAGAACGGCTACCACGACCTTGTTGACCTGCTTGACCCATGTTTGTTCACCTCCTTCGCCCGTTGTGAAGATAGTATGAGCGCTAGGGGGAGAATTCATGCACGAATTTCGAAGGTTTAGAGGCTGGTAATTATATGAAATTTACCCGCCGGGATAAATCATCTGCAAGCTGCTGCCGAACACGAGTATCTGGCCTGGTTCAAGCGTGACCATTCCGGTGAAGGAAGCGTCCTGCTGAAGATTCGGCGCATCCGGAAGCCAGGTGAGCGGTTCAATGCAGAGGAACTGGTCAGCCTCTCCTTTGGTATAGAGGACCCAATGGCGGAATTGTTCCTTGTCCACCGAATAACGCAGTCCGTAGCCGTCATCGCGCATCAGTAACGCTTCGGCAGGCTGATGATCATCCATCCTCAGGGCCGTATCCAGATTCTTGCCTTGGAGATTCATATGGCTGTTAAGACTATCGAGTTCACCGAGCGGTAATAAATGTCCGCTAGGCAGGAGTTCATTATTTAGCTCATAAACGCTTTGCACAGGGAGAGTTATGCTCCAGCGCTCAGGGGTGCCGTCAAGCATAAACCATGTATGATAGCCTATACCAAATGGAATGCGACTGCCGCCCAGATGGGTAACCTTGAGTGTCTGCACCAGGTCAGGCCCCTGCAGGCGGAATGTCATCTCAAGCTTCAGCGGCTCGGGAAATTGCCTGATCCACTCCGGATCATCCGTAGTTGTGAATTCGGTTGTTACCGCGCAGCCTTCCTCGTCTTCTTCAATATCGCTGACACACCAGGCTTGGGTACGGTGCAGGCCGTGAATATGATGATCGCCTGAATTTCGGTCGAACTGGTAGCTGGTGCCATCGAACGCGAACTGCCCGTTTCGGATACGGCCGGGCGGTACCAGAAGCGGAATACCGAAGTGATAAGGTTTCTGAATATAAAAAGCCAAGTCGCTTTCATCAGGCTGGCGCAGGATTTGCCGCTCCTCCTTGCGGTCCCATAAGGAAATTACATTGTTCCCCAGCCGGGGCAAAAGCGTGACTTCCAGCTCACGGCTATGCAAAATGTACGTATCATAACCGTTCCACTGCCCTTTGGTCACCTGTTTCATAAGAGATATGCTCCTTTGATAAACTGTAATCAGATCATACACGAATATCCTTATCATACCAGATTTATTCGGCGGTGGTTAGAGATTTGACAACTTCTCCGGCACGCTCTATGATGAAGGCAACAATGAATGACAACAACGTGATGACAGGGACAAGTAAGCATGGACTGTACCTTCAGAAAGCCGGTGGCTGATGTGAACCGGTGGTGCACCTCTGACCGAATGGACCCTTGAGCGCCGCGATCGAACAGGCTGCATAAGCCTTCAGTAGACCGGCCGGCTCTTCCCCGTTAACGGAAGCTAAGGCTGCTTGCCTGTCCTTCAGGGATAACTTAGGAGCAGCGAATAAGGGTGGTACCACGGTCTCACGTCCCTTGCGGATGTGGGGCCTTTTTGCGTCCTGACGCAAACGGAATAAACAGATGATGGAGGATAAAGATCATGGCTAAAAAAGTATTATCGGGGATTCAGCCCAGCGGTTCGCTCACGCTCGGAAATTATATCGGAGCGATCAAGAATTTCGTCAAGCTTCAAAGGGAATATGAATGTTACTTCATGGTGGTGGATCTGCATGCCATTACGGTTGCCCAAGACCCCGCTGCCCTTCGTGAGAATTCGGAATCGGTAGCTGCATTGTATCTGGCTGCAGGCATTGATCCTGCCATCTCCCATGTCTACATGCAGTCCCACGTGCCTCAGCATGCTGAGCTGGGATGGATTCTGACGACACTGACTGCTATGGGTGAGCTGGAACGGATGACGCAGTTTAAGGATAAATCGGCAGGCAAAGAATCCGTAGGAGCCGGATTATTCGTATATCCATCGCTGATGGCTGCAGATATCCTGGTCTACAACGCCGATCTGGTACCGGTGGGTGAAGACCAGAAGCAGCATCTGGAGCTGACCCGCGACTTGGCGGGGCGCTTCAATCACCGGTTCGGTGATTTCTTCACCATTCCTGAGCCGTATATTCCTGAAGTCGGGGCGCGGATTATGTCTCTGGATGACGGGACCAAAAAAATGAGCAAAAGCGACCCAAATGCCGGCAGCAGAATCGGTCTGCTGGATCCGCCGGATGTCATCCGCAAAAAGATCAGCCGCGCAACCACGGATTCAGGACGCGAAGTGGTATTTGATCCGGCCAATAAGCCTGAGATCAGCAACCTGATGAGTATCTATGCCGAATGCTCGGGAATGAGCCTCCAGCAGATAGCAGACAAGTATGAAGGGCAAATGTATGGCGGCTTCAAAAAAGAGCTTGGCGAAGTAATCGTCGCCCTGCTTGAACCCATCCAGCAGAGATACCATGAGATCCGCAGCTCAGGCACACTGGGCGATATTCTGGCTCAAGGTGCCGAAAGCGCGCGCAGCAGTGCTGCCCGGACACTGGAAGGCGTGAAGGAACGGATGGGCTTCCTGCCTTACCGTTAAGAGGAGGGCAGCTTGCGCTCGGCCTTGCGTCTCAGCCGGGCTTTGATGATGAAGCCCCAGCCGATATTGAGCACGCACAGGGCGCCGAGCAGCAGCGCCAGCCAGATGTTATAGCTGATTGAAATGGAAGCTGCCGTAAGTATGAGAATTGAAGAGCAGGCGAACCACAGTGACAGACCTTTACCCATATGTTCCAGCCTTCCTTTCTGCTGCAATAGCGGTGGAGTGAGTCCCGGAGTGCTTTCTGCACCCCGGGATTTTCAATTCATATCATGAAGTATATACTGTAACCGCTTTATTGTGATTGTGCCTTATGCGGTCCGAGGCGTCAAGAGGCGGCAGACCTCAGGAAGATTTAACCTGCTGCAATTTTAGAACCAGTAAAGGTCCAATGACGGAATCCTGCACAGAATACAACATTTTCTTTATTAAATCGCCTCTAATCAAAAATTGTTGCACAAAAGGCAGCATTCTCCTCCTTCATAGCCGCTAAGCGGGGGAATTGCTGTATTTCATACAACAATTCGTAAAGAGGGTGAACTTCAACTCATTGCCCGTATAAATTAAAAAGATGGCATCCGCATGGGCGGATGCCATCCATCTACATGATATGCCTTGTTTACGCTGCTATGTCTTAACTGTCCCCGGATCAATGGCGAAGCGCTCGTCGAGCTTCTCACTGCTGAGCCAGCCTACATAAGTATTCAGCGGATGATATTGGTTGTCCATGACCAGTACTGCAACGAACGGGAATTGCTTACGGTGTAAATAACGAACATCCCCCCAGCGTACAATATAACCAGAGGGCAGCTCTTCGACCTCGGCGACAGCGTAAGAGGTAAAATACAGAAAAGCCTGAATATCCGGATGGGATTTCGAATGTTCAACCGCGGGGTGAGTGGAGCACACCGCATGCTTGAACCATTCCAGCTTGCCGTTGTTCAGCAGTCCGACGTTGTAGCTGCCATCCGGCTTGGCTTTGACCACGTTCCAGCGTGTAGGCGAAATCGTAGGGATGACAAAGTACCGGTCACCAGCATTATGGTGCACATCCTTGTTCTTGATGTTACGTGTGATACGCGCATGTACGAGCGTCCGCCAGATGTAATACAAGACGATGCTTGCGTATAGGGTAATGAACAAGGGTGCCGGAGGCACAATCCCGCTGATCCAGAGAATGATCGCTGCCGCATGGCTGCCGAAGATGAACGGGTCGAAGATGTGGATAATATTCCAGGCAATCCATTTCTCGGTGAACGGGCGTGCCGCCTGGGTCCCATAGGTGTTGAACAGATCCGAGAACACATGGATGGCAACGCCGATGAAGCTCCAAAGCGCAATATGGCTTAAGGCATGGAGATCCGTTAATCCGAAGACCGGACCTATGACCACTGTGATCAGAGCCGGCCATAACAGTAAAAAGGGCAGGGAATGGGTGATTCCCCTGTGATTGCGGATATAAACTGCGTTGTCCTTCAGCCGCAGCGCAGTATCAGCATCCGGTGCCTGAGAAGCGAGTACAGTAGCGACCATTACGGCACCGGCAAGTGTCCCATTCGCGGCGACTGAAGGATCAACGAACGACAGACCGGCGAGTCCCAGTCCCATAACAAAATGTGTAGCGGTATCCATTGGTCAGATCTCCTTTGTACGGAAGTTCTCTATTAATAACTACCCAATTTAGCGTCCAGTTATTTAGGGGGGAGGAAATAAATATTGTCACGTAATTGTCGAATTGATGAACATCATGGTCAATGATTGTCAAAGTCTTTCCCAGTTTGCTATGATAAAGTTAATAGCGGAGCGAGTAATATTATCCAGATGCAGCCGAACGGTTACTAAGGCTCCGGCGGAACGTTAAGAAGTCCCTTAGAAGGAGGAACACCATACGTGGACAATCAATTGAGATATCAAGCTTCTTCCGATTCCGCATCAATGTCTGCCAAGTCTCCACCGGAAGGTGCAAGCTGGCGCGACTTCATTACGGTGACGAAACCCGGTATTATCCGTTCCAATCTGATCGCTGCTTTTGCAGGCTACTGGGTAGCTTCAGGCTGGGATGTACAGTATGGGCGCTTAATCCTTACCCTGCTAGGCACTATGCTGGTTATGGCCTCGGCCTGTGTATTCAATAATTATTTCGACCGGGATCTGGATATGAAGATGGAAAGAACCCGTGAGCGGGGCTTGCCTACAGGCAGGCTGAAGCCTCAGACAGTGCTGCTGTACGGCATTGGGCTCGGTATTGCCGGCCTGGCTGTGCTGTTTGCTTTTTGCGGAGTACTGGCTGGACTGTTTGGCATCGTCGGCATGTTCGTATATGTTGTAGTGTATACCCTTTGGCTCAAAAGAACATCTACCTGGAGCACTTCCGTGGGAGCCATCTCCGGTGCCATGCCGCCTGTAATCGGTTATGTGGCTGTTACCGGAACCGTAGACCTTGGTGCCTGGCTGCTGTTCGCCATGCTCTTCCTGTGGCAGCCGCCCCACTTCTGGGCACTTGGTATCCGCCGCAAAGAGGAGTACAGGGCCGCAGGGTTCCCGCTGCTTCCAGTGGTCAAAGGGACGCGCCGCACCAAGTTCCAGATGATCCCTTATGTGGCACTGCTGCTGCCTATCCCTGTACTGATGTACATGTATGACTATGCAGGAATATTTTATCTGATCGTATCGTCAGCTTTGTCGCTGGCCTGGCTCTATTTAACCTTAATCGGATTTAAGGCGAAGGATGATGATGCCTGGGCCAAGAAAAATTTCTTCTTCTCCATTAACTATCTGACCATAAGTCTGATTGTGCTGGTATTGAATACGATCCACGGTTAAATTTTAGATACACGCGGTGGAAGTACGGATTCTTATGATGAATGGGGAGGGGTCCTGTGCAGACCTTGAAACGCTATAAATGGACCTGGCTGATGCTGCTGGCGGCGGTAATTATGGCCGTCTATCTGGTAGTGAATTCGCTTAGCTTCGGAGACAAGAAGCTGCCGGTCATCGGGGAGGTACAGGACTTCTCTCTGGAGAATGTGGATGGACAGCAGGTGAGCCTTGCGGATACGGCAGGCAAAGCAAGGCTGGTCTATTTCTTCTTCACCGAATGCCCGGATGTGTGCCCTATTACTACTTACATGCTGTCACAGACACAGGATCTGCTGGTGAAGGATGGCAGCTTCGGCAAGGATATTGAATTTGTCTCCATTTCCTTTGACCCGGAGAACGACACACGTGAAGCGATCAGGGCATTTGGCGACAAGTTTCATGCCGATTATAACGGCTGGTATTTCCTGCGCGGGGATCAGGAGCAAGTGCGCAAGCTGGCGGCTGAATCATTCAAGGTTCTGATCTACGGTAACAGTAAGGATGATTTTGCCCATGCCAACCTTATTGGTCTGGTAGACCGGACCAACCGCCTCCGGGGATTATATGATGCCGGGGATACGGAGAATGTGACTCCGGAGTTTCTGGCCGAATCGGTTAAGAAGCTGGCCCGTGAATAGATTTGCCCGAATAAACCAAACGCCTTGCCGGACTCCTTCCAATTAAGGAGGGACCGGCAAGGCGTTTTTGGTGTTGACTATAGACCGAAGCCAGCTAGTTGTTGCTGAACGGCTGCGGATAGAGAATATATTCCTCAAGCCCGGCTTTTTCAAGCTGGGTGATGCTGTACTCGTCAGGAGTGCCTTCGACACCGGCATAACCCCGCCGGGTATACATATGCACCGCATCGGGAAAGGCATCGCGCAGTACGCCGCGGATTTTTTTGCCGGAGCTGTCATTGTCCATATACAGGTATACTTCTCCATCACCGACAGTGCGGCGCAGGGATTCCAGCTTGAGTGTGTTCAAGGTGCCGAAAGTGCACAGAATGTCGACCTCCGGCGCGAGCAGCCGTCTCAGCCGGCTGCGGTCATTCTTGCCTTCGACAATAATGGTAATGGACATAGGTGCTCACTCCCGGATCGTAGTTGGTTATGACGATATTGTACCTAAGCTTCGCCAATTTTAACAGTTCAAAGAGCAATATGTATTCATTCCCCGGGAAATGTCGTAAAAACAAACGTCATCAAACAAACAATCACCCGGCAGAAAAAATGCGGGTGATTGCTGGCGAATGCGGCTGGAATCAGGCGGCATGGCCGTTCAAGCCCGGAGAATAAGCAGCGGGACTGCCGGATCTTCCGGGGGGGAGCAGCAGAAGGGCTGTCATCAGCAACACGAAGGCAATGAAGTAAGGGGAGACATAGTCCCGCAGCTGTCCGGCGGCTACCGGCCCGGCAAATGCCCCGAGCGACATAGCAATGGATTGCAGCGAGAAGCTACGTCCCATCCGGCCTGCACCGCCCAGACTGATGAACAGGGAAGCCATGGCCGGGAATAACACACCTTTGGCTGCGCCCAGCATGAACAGAACGACTCCCGCCGGGATGCTGCGGAAGGCGGCCAGAGTGAAGAAGCAGATCGCCATTCCCAGCAGGGCGGCAGCAATGCGGATGCCAGGGGCCAGCCGGTTCAGGAAGAACAGGCTGAGGGTTAGTAGTGCCCCGAGGCTGAGCAGCGACAGCAGAATTCCGGTCGAAATCATTCCGCCGCTTCCTTGAGACAGCGGAAGTTCAAAGAAGAGTACCCCTTGGGAGCAGGATACGAAAAAAGGCAGCAGATAGTAGCGCTTAGAGACTGGAATAACGGCTGACAGCGGATTCGCCGCTTTCTCCTGCGGCAGCGGCAGAGCGGGTTTGTGTACAGCCAGCGCAGGAGAATGCTTCGGGACACTGAAGAAGGCCATCACACCTGTCAGGATGAGCAGCCAGCCCAGCGTGCTGAAGGTACCGGAATAGCCGGCCTTGGCCACGATGAACGCACCGGCCGCCGGTGAGACCACAGAGGCCAGCGTGTGGATGATTCCGTGGCCTGACATGTACTTGCCCTGGGTAGCCGGGTCAGAGGAGAGGGAGGCCAGCAGGGTCATGCAGGCAGGCGAGAGGAAGGCCAACGCGAAGCCGCTTGCTGCGCGCAGCAGCAGCAGATGCCAGGGCAGCTGCGCATGAGCCTGGAGCAGCAGGATTAGTCCGGCTGCTGTAAGGGCAAAGACGATGTAACGGCGGCTGCCGTTGCGGTCAACCAGTACACCGGCCAGCAGGTTGCCGGGGAGGTGGGTCAGCGAATACATCCCCATCATCCAGCCGATAAAGGCCGGCCCAGCTCCCAAAGACATGGCAAACGGCGTCAGAATGGGATACTGGGCATGCAGGTCAAAGAAGGCAAGGAACAGAAACAGATACAGCCACAGCGCGGTTTTCACGGGTAACACCTCCAGATTGGTGGCCAGCCGATGAGTAATGGAACGGAATTCACTTGGAAGAAACGGCCTACTTGTACTTTACGTGCACCGGAGGGGGCTTATACCATTTTCTTGGCCAGACTCTGTATGCGCTTCTGCAGCCCGGGAACCATGAATTATAAGAGGTATTCATGTATAATAATTATTATTAATGATATGTCTGACGGGACAGGAGTCCCGGAGTGGCGAAATTTGCGATAGGGGTGTTGTGAAATTGATGGATCCGGCAGTGTGGTCACAATTTATCAGAGAGAATTGGCTTGTTATCGTTATTGCGCTTGTCCTGCTGTTTGCAGTAATTAATCTCGTTAAGACTGTATTGAAATGGGCAATTGTTATCATTATCGTTGCAGGCCTGTTCATCTACAGCGGGGTGACCATGGATCAGATAGGTAATGCTGTTAACAAAGTGGCGGACGGGACGGTCAGCACACTGAAGAACGAAGCGCAGGAAGTCATGCTTAAGGAAGCGCAGGATGCGGTGTATACCTCCGGCGGTGACGGTACTTTTACGATCACTACTCCGAACCTGGAAGTGAAGGGCTCAGCAGCAGAGGATAAGGTTGAAGTAATCTTCCGCGGGGTCAGTCTTGGAAAGTGGAGTGTAACGGATACCACCAAAACATTTATCGATGAAGCCCGGAAACAGGCCGGCAAATAAAAGTGCAGCTGAACTTTGGGCAGGCTGGCCGCAGAAGGAGGAGCGAGAGAGATGCTGAACAGCTGGTTAGATAGTCTTAGTGAAGCCAATATCATCTCGATCGTCCTGCTGGTGGTCGTGCTGTTCTCCGTACTGCAGGGATGGGGCCGGGGCTTCAAAAGGGCGGCCGGAGGGCTGTTCGGACTGCTCGGCTCCGGAATAATGGCGATCGCGGCCCTGATCATGGCGGTTCCGGCCGCTGTATACCTCTCGCCACTAGCCGGGGAGTGGGCATCAGGCGTTGTTCTGCCTGACATCCGGCTGAGCCAGTGGCAGCAGGTGTATTATACAGCCGTATCGGTGCTGGCGAACTCGCCGCTTGTGCGGTTCCTGCTCCTGCTCCTCCTGTCCTACAGTCTGATCCGCCTAATGCTGGGTCTGCTGTTCCTGCTGCTGCCTTTCCGCCTGCCGCGGTTTTCGTCAAGGCCGGGAGGGAAGATCACGGGGGCCAGCCGCTTAAGCGGAGCCGTTCTAGGCTTCGCCGCAGGGCTTGCCCGCGCACTTGTCCTGGTCTTCGCGCTCTACATCGGCGTAGGGCTGAATCCGGACAGCGGCTTCAGCCGCTATGTGGAGTCCTCGCCGATCTACAGCCAGAGTGCGGCAGCGGTATTTGAGCCGCTGGCCGGTGAACAGGTCCGGGGGAAGCTTCCGGTGCTGACCAAGGCGGTAGCCGCCGAGATGAATGATATTCTGCGGCGCAAATATGAAGTGATCGACCATGATATCTCCGCGGACATCGCCGGTGCAGCCGCAGATATTGCCGGACAGGCTGACGGGGATGAAGAGAAGGCCAAGCTGCTCTATGATTGGATCGGCTCACGCATCACCTATGACTATACCAAGGCAGAGAACTATGAGCAGAAACGGATCTGGCATGAGCAGACCCCGCAGGATACCTTTGATACCCGGCTGGGGGTATGTATAGATTATGCCCGCCTCTATGCCATGATGGCCCGTTCGCAGGGCCTTCAGGTGCGGGTTGTAACCGGCAGGGGCTATGACGGGCAGGGCGGTTATGGCCCCCATGCCTGGAATGAGGTCTATATCAGCAGCAGGGAAGCCTGGATTCCGCTGGATTCTACCTGGGCCAGCAGCGGTAACTGGTTCAATACCAAGGATTTCGATTCAACGCATATCAAGGAAAACATCCTCTGACAAGAAGCGGGAGCTCCTCCATCTATGGTACAATAACAGCGTGTAAGAAGAGCTCTGCCTGTGGACTGCCGGATACACGGTTTTGCATAACATACAAGGAGAGGACATGCTGTGAGATGGTTCGGTAAGCCGGGCTCCCGCCCGGATGGAGGTTCAGCCCGAAACTACCTGAGTTTACGCATAAATCTGTTTTTCTTCGGCACTTTTTTTATTTTCTGCATTATTATTATCCGCCTTGCAGGGCTGCAGTTTGTGGAGAGTCCTGAGCTTACTGAGGTCGAGGCCAGCCGGGAGACCAAGGATGTGCCGCTTGCCGCGATCCGGGGAATTATTCATGCTGCCGGCGGTGAGAAACTTGCCTATTCCACATCCATTCAGTCGTTATATATCACTTTAACCAAAGAATATACAGCCAAAGCCAAGAATAAGGACACCGGAGTATACGACTTCACTGCTCAAGCCAAGGCAAGGACGAAGTCACTGGTGGCGCGGCTCACGTCAGTTTTTAATGAATATGGTGATCCTTCCGCCAAAAAACTCTCGCAGGAGGATATCCTTGCTCTGCTGGATCTTGATTATAAGAAATCGCTTGGTTATGTCCCGCGCAAAATCAAGACGGGGCTGACGGTGAAGGAAATCGCTCATTTCATGGAGAACAAGGAAAGCTATCCCGGGGTAGCTGTTGTGGAAGAAAGCGTCCGCCATTATGACAAGGATACAGTGGCAGTTCAGACGGTAGGCTATATGAAGCTGTTCCGTTCTACAGAGGACTATAATATATACAAGAATATCCGTAATGCCATGAAACAAACGGGTGCTGATCCCGGCCTGACTTACAGGGAAGATGAATTTGTCGGCATCTATGGTCTCGAACAGCAATATCAGCGCGAGCTTAGAGGCAAGAACGGTTATCAGACCCTCTCCGTTAATCCGCAGAACATGGCTGAGGAAGTCATTGCATCGGTTCCGCCTGTCAAGGGCAACGATATCTGGATGACGATCAATAAAAACGTGCAAATGAAGACAGAGCAGGCCATTCTGGATCAGATCCGCTGGCTGCATACCAATCCGGTCCAAGGCAAATATCATCCGGATGCCCTAACCGGGTATGCGGTTGCGATGGAAGTAGATACAGGCAATGTAGTAGCGATGGCCAGTATGCCGGACTATGATACGAATGTCTGGAATGCCGAGAAGCTGCTGCCGGAAGTATACGATAAGATCAAGGATAATTACCAGAACGGGACGATTAATGAGAATATCTCCGGCTTCTCAGGCAATGGGCTGAAGTCCTTGATTTTCCTGGGTTCCACAATCAAACCGTTAAGTGTGTTAATTGGTCTCAATGAAGGCTTATTCACCACCACCGATACGTATACGGACAAGGGAATCGCGTATTTCGGCAAGGATGACAGTTCCTCTGTAAGCAATTCCTCAGGGCACGTCCTGGGGCCGCTTGATCCGGCCAAGGCGATCCAGGAGTCATCCAATGCTTTTATGGTAGACTGGGTCGGCAATGCGCTCTATAAGAAGTATCAGAGTGAAGGAATCGCGGTATGGGACAAGTATATGAAGGCCTTCGGACTTGGGGTTTCGACACAGAGTGGACTGCCGGGTGAGAGTGCCGGAGTTGCCGATTATATCAACACGAAGCAAGCGGGTTCTGTCCAGGCGGCGTTAGTCTTTGCCTCCTTCGGTCAGAAAGGCAAGTATACCGCACTGCAGCTTGCCCAATATACAGCGACGCTTGCCAATGAAGGGGAACGGATCAAGCCGCAGCTGGTCAGCAGGATTACAGATGCCGGAGGCCATACGGTCAAGGAATTCGGACGGGAAGTTCTGGACAAAATTACGTTTGATCCTTCGTACTGGAAGGAGATCAAGCAGGGGATGAACACGTCGGTTAAGGTGTTTGACGGATTCCCGTATGATTTTGCCCGCAAGACAGGGACCTCTGAAATGGATGCGTACGGTGCGGTCCGTGACAACGGAGTCTTTATTGCTTATGCTCCTCGCGAGCATCCCAAGCTTGCTGTAGCGGTGATTATTCCGGAAGGCGGCTTTGGATCGAACAGTGCTGCACCGGTGGCCCGCAAAATATTTGAAGCCTATGACTCAGAATACGGGCTCGATGGAGTCCCCAAAAAAAATCTTCCGCCAGTAGAGCAGAAACAAGAGTCAACTGTGAACTAAGAGGTTTATATTATTTTTCCCGCTGAAACGGTGCTGTCCTTATCAAGGGCAGCCAAGCCGTTTCCACTTGAGATGTAGAGGAGTGAAAAACTGTGAGTGTTTTCCGAAAGCAGGCCTCTCCCCCGGACGAGAAGGACAGCAAGAGTTCGCTTGGCCTGCGGCTCAACGTGTTTTTCTTCAGCACGTTTGTAATCTTTTGCGTAATTATTATCCGTCTGGCTGTTGTGCAGTTTGTGGAAGGACCTAAGCTGACCGAGGTGGAGACCAGCCGGGATACCAAAAGTGTACCGCTCGCGTCCATCCGTGGTGCGATTCGCGCAGCCGGAGGAGAAGAAATTGCCTATTCGACCTCCGTTCAATCGCTGTATATCACCCTGACGAAGGAATATACGGCCAAAGCCGTGGATAAGGAGACCGGAATCAGTGCACTGAAGCCGGAATCTAGAGCTAACGCCTATGCGCTGGCAACCCGGCTGGTCGAGGAATTCGATAAACACGGTGATCCGGACGGCGAGAAGCTGACGGTGAATAATGTAATTACTTCATTGGATTTATATTTCAAAAAATATTCGGGTTATATGGCACGCAAGATCAAGTCCGGTCTTACCACCCAGGAAGTTGCTTATTTCATGGAGCATAAAAGCGAGTTCCCCGGTCTTGAGATTGTTGAAGAAGGCGTGCGGCATTATGACAAGGACACAGTTGCTGTGCAGACAGTCGGGTATATCAAGCCCTTCAAATCGTCCAGTACACTTAATATCTATAAGAACATACAGAACGCAATGAAGAAGATCGATGCCGATCCCGGCCTGAACTATAAAGATGATGAGTTTGTCGGCTTTGACGGTCTGGAGCTGCAATATCAGCGGGAGCTGCGCGGCAAGAATGGTTATCAGGTCATTTCAGTGAATCCGCAGAATATGGCCGAGAAGGTTGAAGAGGTTGTGCCGCCGGTCAAGGGTAATGATGTCTGGATGACGATTAATAAGAACGTCCAGCTCAAGACGGAAGAGGCCATTACGGAGCAGATCAGCTGGCTGCACAGTCATGCCGTTCAGGGCAAAACCCACCCCGATGCACTCACGGGTTATGCCGTAGCTATGGAAGTGGATACAGGCAATATTGTTGCCATGGCCAGTATGCCGGATTATGATACCAATGTCTGGACGGCGGAGAAGCTGGATTCCGATACTTGGAATAAAATTATGGGTAACTATCAGAATGGGACGATTACTCCGTATTCTTCGGGGATGTCCGGCCATGGATTCGGTTCTACCGTATTACTGGGTTCAACCATTAAGCCGCTGAGTGTGCTTGTGGGCTTGAACGAAGGATTCTTCAGCACCTCTTACCGGTACAATGATAAAGGGATCGCTTATTTCGGTAAGGATGACAAATCCTCCGTGCGCAATTCCTCCGGACATGTCTACGGTTCGATGGACCCGGCCAAAGCGATTGAGGATTCCTCCAACGTATTCATGGTGGATATGGTCGGCAAGAAGCTTTATGAGCAATATAAGGGCAAGGGGATTGAAGTTTGGGATAAGTATATGAAGGAGTTCGGCCTCGGTGTCTCCACACAGAGCGGGCTTCCCAATGAGTATCTGGGACAGATTAACTATACCGATATCAAGGCAGCGGGCAGTGCGCAAGCCGCACTGGTCTATGCCTCCTTCGGGCAGCAGGGCCGTTATACGGTGCTGCAGCTGGCACAGTACGCTTCCACGCTTGCCAATGAAGGTGTGCGCATCAAGCCGCAGCTGGTCAGCAAGATCACCGACTCTGAAGGCAATGTGGTCAAGAAGTTTGAGCGCGAGGTGCTGGATGAAGTAACGACCTTTGACCCGTCCTTCTGGAGAGAAATCAAACAGGGCATGAACAGTAAGGTTACTGCCTTTACGGATTTCCCTTATGATTTTGCCCGTAAGACAGGTACCTCCCAGCAGCTCGGTAAAGGTGAATTGCGTGATAACGGGGTATTTATTGCTTTTGCCCCGCGTAATAATCCTAAGTTAGCAGTTGCTGTGGTCATCCCTGAAGGCGGGTTTGGTTCCAACAGTGCCGCGCCGGTCGCGCGTAAAATATTCGATGCGTATGACTGGGAGTACGGGCTGGATGGCAACCCGAAGAAAAATGTAAAAACTGCAGATCCGGCCAACGGAGATGCCGTAAACACAAACTGACGAACCGCCGTAGCCTGATTGACAAATACACAGCTGCTCCCGACCGGGAGACATACAAGAATGGAGGGGTGGCAAATGATTGCCAAATACCGCCTGCTTGCATTGGATATGGATGGAACCCTACTGAATGATGAACAGAAAATTACCCCCAAAACGGTGGAATGGATCAAAAAAGCGATGAATGCCGGCGTACATGTCTGCCTGTCTACCGGACGTTCGTCCCGGAGTGCGATGCCTTATGCCGTGCAGCTTGGCCTCGAGACCCCGATGATTATGGTAAACGGAAGTGAAGTCTGGCGCGCACCGGGAGAACTGTACCGCCGGTCCCTGATGGATGTGGAACTGGTCAAACAGATGCATAAGATTGCCGAAGAGTTCGATATCTGGTTCTGGGCATATTCCGTGGATGAAGTATACAACCGCGACACCTGGGACGGCGAAATTGACAGCAGGGAATGGCTGAAGTTCGGTTATTCTACCGAGGATAATGATATTCGCCATAAGCTGCTGATGCGTCTGCAGGAGCTGGGCGGGCTGGAGATCACCAATTCCTCGCCGTTCAATCTGGAGATTAATCCGCTTGGCGTCAACAAGGCATCCGGCATTCTGGAAGTCTGCAAGCTGCTTGGCATTAATATGTCCCAGGTTGTGGCCGTCGGCGATAGTCTGAATGATCTGGCCGCCATCCAGCAGGCCGGATTCGGCGTAGCGATGGGCAATGCCCAGGAGACCGTTAAGCAGGAAGCCGATGCTGTTGTGGCTACGAACAATAATGACGGAATCGCGGAAGTGATCCAGAAGTATATTCTTGCGGAGGCCGGAACCTCGGCCGGTAGAATTTCTAAGCAGGCTTAGCTTACTTATCCTATCCAAAACAAAACTTGAGGAGTTGAAGGAATTGACGATCCTGGGTTGGATTCTGATCATTGCTTTGTTTGCAGTAGGGCTGGCAGGAGCGGTATATCCAATCCTGCCGGGCGCGCTGGCGATTTATCTGGCCTTCTTCGTATACGGCTGGTTCTTTTCCTTCCACTCCTTCGGCGCCTGGTTCTGGATTATCCAGACACTGATTGTAGTGGTCCTGTTCGTTGCCGATTATGTGGTCGGGGCCTGGGGAGTCAAAAAGTTCGGCGGCTCACGGGCATCCGTCATCGGCAGCACGATCGGCTTGATTATTGGCCCCTTTCTCATTCCGGCCTTTGGTCTGCTGATCGGCCCGTTCCTCGGGGCCTTTGTCGGCGAACTGATTGCCGGCTCGAAGCCCGGCAAGGCGGTCAAGGTCAGCTTCGGCTCCTTGCTGGGGCTGTTCAGCAGTACCGTAGTCAAGATCATTTTGCAGATTGTTATGGTCGTCCTCTTCTTTATCTGGATCGGACGGTATTAAATTTATTGTGAAGAAGGCGAAACAGCTTGTCCACCAAGAAAGAATCTTTTGTTAAAGGCACGCTTATTCTGGCTGCGGCCGCACTTGTGGCCCGCATCCTTGGACTTGCCCAGCGGGTTCCGCTGGAACATCTATTCAATGATATCGGGAATGCATCCTTTACACAGGCTAACAATGTGTATCTCCTGCTCCTTCCGCTGGCGACCGCCGGAATACCCAGCACGCTGAGCAAAATGGTATCAGAGCGTTATGCTCTGAACCGTCCGCATGAAGCGCAGCAGGTATACCGTGCCGCCCTTATTTTTGCAGCTGTTGTAGGTGTTGTAATGAGTACAATACTGTACATAGCCGCTCCGTATTATGCGGAGTACACCAAAGTTCCTGAGAGTACGCTGGCAATCCGGGCGATTGCCCCGGCGCTGCTGCTGTTCCCCGCAATCGCGATGATGCGCGGTTACTTCCAGGGGCGCAATAATATGATGGCCGGAGGTATCTCGCAGATTATTGAGCAGATTGCCCGGGTATCTACGGCAATTCTGCTGGCTTTTATTCTGCTGCGCCAAGGGTACAGCAACACATGGATGGCTGCAGGCGCTTCTTTCGGCAGTGTGCTCGGGAGCGTCGGCGCTTTCGGTGTCATGCTGTATTACGCAATGAAGATGCGCCGCAGCGAGGAGCAGATTGCTCTTTATGAATCGAATGAGGCACGCCTTCCGTTACTTGGAATTTATAAAGATATTTTTAAGCTGTCCATTCCAATTGTATTATCTTCGATCACAGTACCTGTTGTGAACTTTATCGATACTTCCTTTATTGTACCGCTGCTCAGCGGACGGATCGGAATGGAGGAAGCTACCCGGGCTCTGGGGATCTTCGGCAGCCGTGCACAGAGTATAGCGGGTATTCCGCCGGTGCTCTCCATCGCGCTTAGTACGTCGCTCATTCCGATTATTTCAGCGGCGTACGCCCGCAAAGATGAACAGCATCTGAAACGCCAGGTTACCCTGGCCATGCGTATTTCCATTCTTACCGGCACACCGATTGTACTCTCTCTCGTTGTGGCGGCATATTCTGTCAATGGACTGATCTTCAGCAGTCTGGACGGCAGCGGGATTGTAGCGATGCTGACGCTGGGCACTATTTTTCAAATCACTATGATGACTACGAACTCTATTCTGCTCGGAATGGGCAAATCGCGGATTTCAATGTATTACGTGCTAGCCGGGATTATCGTGAAGTTCGCTTCCAACTTCCTGTTCAGCCAGCTGTTCGGCATTTATGGCATCATCGGCTCTACGGCCCTGTGCTTCATTGTCATTACGCTGCTTAATCTGCGGATGCTCAAAAAGATCATTCCCTTCGAAATTCTCGGCAAACGCTGGGGCGGATTCTCAATCGCTGTACTCGCATCGGCCGGAATCGGTTATGGCCTCAATGAAGCGGGGATTATGCTGACTCATCTGATGCCGGCAAGACTGGCATTCCTGATTACATGTCTGGTCGTTGGAGCTGCCGTGGTTATCATTTACCTGGTGCTGTTGATTGTTCTGGGTGTACTGAGCAGCCAGGAAATCGCTGGTTACCCGCGTCCGCTGCGCAAACTGCTGAATCCTTTAATGAAGCTGCAGCCTGCGCACGTGCGTGCAAACGAATAAAGCTGTGATCATTGTCTTATTTTGTCTTTTTTATTTGACTTATTCCGTACATTTTGCTTCACTTAAAGAGAAGAGAATCATGGGTAACGGTTAGATGAGAAAGGATGGATAATAGATGAACAAAATTAGTTCTCCTGCTGAGTTTCAGGTGTCAATACAATCTCCGCGCTTAACGGTGGCGGTATTCAAGGCGGATTGGTGCTCGGATTGCAAATTCATTGATCCGTTCATGCCGGATGTGGAACAGAAATATAGTGACCGCCTTACACTCGTTGAAGTGGATGTCGATGCAGTAGGCGACGTCAGCCAGGAACAGAATATTCTGGGCATTCCGAGCTTTGTCGCTTATACCGATGGACGGGAACTGGTCCGATTCGTGAATAAGCTTCGTAAGTCCCGTGAGGAAATTGAGAATTTCCTGAATACGGCGCTGGATGTTTACCTTAGTATCCACAAGTAATGAAGCAGCACCGCTTTCGCCCTACCCGAGCAGAAGCGGTGTTTTTTTTCTAGAATGGTCTGCGGGCGCAATCATTATACTAATTCATTCCTATAAAAATGCGGGTGATAACATTGACGACCCTTCAATTAAAATGGCTTAGCTATATAACCTGCCTTGTTATGTTTCTGGCGCTGCTCGGCGGAGCGGTGGTTACCAAGACGGGTTCGGGACTGGAATGCGGGAATGAATGGCCGCTGTGTCACGGAAAGCTGATACCGGCTTATACCGTAGGCTCCCTGATTGAATATACCCATCGTCTGTTCAGCGGACTTGCGGGTCTAATGTCACTGGCTTCCATGTTTGCGTTCTGGCGTTATGCCCGTAAGCGCAGGGATCTGCTTACCTATGCCTTGTTAACCCTTATATTCGTAGTGGTGCAAGGCGGAATGGGAGCGCTTGCGGTAATCAAGTCGCAGTCTGCTGCAGTAATGGCTCTACATATGGGATTCTCGCTGATTGCGTTCGCCAGCTCACTGATGCTTGCGCTTGGAGCCAGACGGATCTACCTTTCTGGGGAAGAGAATAGCACTGCAGAACCGAAAGTTAGCAGGGGCTTCCGTAACTTAACCTGGTTTACTGCGTTATATTCTTATATGGTCGTGTATATTGGAGCTTATGTAAGCCATACCGATTCGCAGGGGGGCTGTTCAGGCTGGCCGCTGTGCAACGGGGAATGGATTCCCGAGCTGTCTGGCGGGGTGGGCATTGTGTTCATACACCGGGTTGCAGCGGCGCTGCTGTTCCTGCTGACTGCTATTCTGGGACATCTGGCTTTCTGGAAATACAAAGAGCTGCCGGAGCTGAGGGCTCTGGGTCTTGCTGCAGTGCTGCTCTGCCTGATGCAGGTATTCAGTGGAGCTGCTGTGGTTCATACGCTGTATAATGAACGACTGTACATATTTACCGCGTTGTCGCATATTTTGCTGATTGCCGGTTTGTTTGGGGTTCTATGTTATATGAGTGTCCGTGTCTGGCAATTAAGCGGAACGGACAAGAAGCGATAAGATTACCGTTAAGGGCATGGGGACAAGGTTCGGGCCCGGTTCGAGGAGGAACGCTTAGTGGGATACGGTAATTTGCGACAATGGATCGAACAGCTCCGCAGAGACAAGGATCTTGCTGTGATTGATGCTCCGGTTGATCCGCATCTGGAGCTGGCCGAGATTCACCGCCGGGTGGCCGGTGAGGAAGGCCCGGCGCTGCTGTTTACTAATGTACAAGGAACGCCGTTCCCGGTTGCAACCAATCTGTTCGGTACTGTCCGCCGGGTGAACAAGGCCTTCGGGACCCGCCCGGAACAGTTAGTGAAATCCATGACGGCAGCTATGGAAACGATGATTCCGCCATCAGCTGCCGGACTATGGAGAGAAAAGGGCCTGCTGCTTGACCTGATCCGAGCAGGAACCAAGAATATACCGCAAGGTGAAGCGCCGGTCCTAGGCATCTGCCGCAGCAGTAATCCGCTACAGGAATTACCCCGAATTACCAGCTGGCCTAAGGACGGAGGGCCGTTCATCACCCTTCCTCTGGTCTATACAGAGAGCATAACCAACCCCAAAGACCATAATCTCGGGATGTACCGGGTCCAGATTCATGATGACAGCACGACCGGCATTCATTGGCAAATCCATAAAGGGGGCGGCTTCCATCACCGTCAGGCTGAGCTGCTGGGGGAGACCCTTCCGGTCTCTGTCTTTATCGGCGGGCCTCCTGCCCTGATTGCGGCTGCTGTTGCCCCGGTTTCAGAGCGGCTTCCGGAATTGATGCTGGCATCCCTTATGCTGGGCGGGAAGCTCCCTATGGTGCAGGACCCCCTGGGCGGTCACCGCATTCCTTCAGAAGCTGAATTCTCCATCCGCGGGCGGGTGTCTCCGTTTGAGCGGAGACCGGAAGGTCCATATGGCAGTCAATCCGGCTATTATTCGCTGCAGCATGATTTTCCCGTGATGCATGTGCAGCGGATGTGGCACCGCAAGGACGCGATATTTCCGGCCACGATTACCGGCAAACCCCGCCAGGAGGATTATTATCTGAAGGATTATCTGCAGCGGCTGCTGGCTCCGGCCTATCCGCTAATGATGCCTTCAGTGAAAGCTCTGTGGGCGTACTCCGAATCCGGCTCGAACGCCTTGGCTTCGGCTGTTGTCAGGGAGAGCTATCCGCGTGAGGGACTGGCTTCGGCTTTCCGTATTCTGGGGGAAGGCCAGCTCTCCTTAACGAAATTCCTGCTCCTGACGAATGAACCGGTTGAGCTTACGGATTTCCCTAAACTGCTGGAAACCGTGCTTGAACGCTTTAATCCGGCATCGGATCTGGTGATCTTCGCTAACACCTCCATGGATACCCTTGACTATACCGGCCGTAAGCTGAATCATGGCAGTAAGGCTGTGATGATGGGCACCGGCAACCCGGTCCGTGAGCTGCCCAGAACCTATACGGAGGGTCACCTTCCAGCAATCACCGGCGCCGTGCCCTATTGCGGCGGATGTTTAGCCGTTTCCGGAGCATCCTATATAGAAGACCCTGAGCTTCCCGTCAGGCTGGCCGCTTCCTTCAAGGAGAAGGGCACAGCCTGGCCGCTGATTGTTCTGGTGGACGATGCTGCAGAAGCGGTGCGCACACAAACCTCCTTCCTGTGGACAGTGTTCACCCGGTTTAATCCGGCGGATGATATTTATGCGGAGACCCATGCACTGCGTAACGCAATCAGCTATTCCCTGCCGATTGTAATAGATGCCCGGATGAAGCCGGGGTACCCGGAGGAGCTGGTTCCGCATGAGGACACGGTTGAACTGGTGAACCGGAACTGGAACCGTTATTTCCCTCTTGTATAGATCTTAAGTATTCTGAGGAGGACAAATATGCTGCGGACATTACTGGGAGAGCCGCCCCGCGAGAACAGCGGGGTACTGGCCGAAGCCATGGACAACATGGCGAAGGTCGCCTCCATGCTGCGCAAGGAGATGAACACACATCAAGACCGTGACCATGAATACCGCAAGCTGGAGATATGGACACGCGGTCTGATCTCATCGCTGGACGAGCTGGAGCAGAGCTGGTTCGCCGCCGCCTTTTACCGGAAGTCGGTGGTTGCCGGTTATATGGATGATATGTCGCCCACGGAACAGGGAGAGTACGCCAGGTATGTGTATTTTTATAAGGACGGCTTCATCCGGGTGTTCTCCCTGCTGGACAAGCTGGGTACGGTTCTGAACAGTCTGTATGATCTGAATACAGGTAAAGTCAAAGCGCATTTCTCTTACTTCACAGTGCTTCGCCAATTTCAGCTGCTTCATGCGCACAACCCGCTGGCCAATGAGCTGGAGAAGATCAGGAACTCTTACCGCGAACCGGTGGAGAATCTGCGCAAACGGCGCAATGCCGAGATTCACTACATGAACGCTGAGATGACGGATGATCTCTGGCAACGCCATCAAGGGCTGCATGACAAAATCCAACTGGAGGATCTTGACAGTCATCTGGAGGATTTGAGGCAGAGCCTGGAGATGGTGTGCAAATCTTTATCGGCTGCCTTCAGGTACAGCAATGAGCAGTGGCACAAGAATAAAGCTGCATCCAGCCAGCGTTCAGAGCACGGACAGCCGTAAAAACTTACCTTTGACAAAGAACCGGAAACTTAATATACTTATGCAAGTATTTACTTCTAACATGAAACGGCATATATAACTTCATACTATAATCTTATCGAGAGCGGCGGAGGGATAGGCCCGATGAAGCCCGGCAACCGATTTGTACACAGCTTAGCTGCTGGCTACAAATGTCATGGTGCTAATTCCTACAATGCCGCTAGGTTTGCGGTCTTGGCAGATGAGACGGCATTGTTTACTTCACACACACGGCCTCTTCCGATCTGCACGGATCGTAAGAGGTCTTTTTTGTTATAAATTGCATGGAAGAAGGAGGACGGGGCGATTGATAGAGCTGAAAGATTTAACGAAAGTATACGGTAAGGGAAGCAAGGCCGCAACGGCGCTTTCCGGACTAAGCCTGTCGATTAAGAAGGGGGAGATATTCGGTGTGATCGGCCACTCCGGTGCAGGCAAAAGCACGCTGATCCGCTGCATTAATCTGCTGGAACGTCCGAGCGAGGGTGAAGTATGGGTGGATGGGGTGGAATTGACTGCACTCAGCCAGGGACAGCTGCAGGAGCAGCGGCGCAAGATCGGGATGATCTTTCAGCATTTCAATCTGCTCTCCTCCGCAACCGTCTATGACAATATTGCCTTTCCGCTGCGGCTGGCCGGAACCTCCAAGACGGAGATTGAGCGGAAGGTTCAGGATCTGCTGGCTCTAGTCGGACTTGAGGAGCACCGGAACAAATATCCGGCTCAGCTGTCCGGAGGCCAGAAGCAGCGGGTCGGGATCGCCCGTGCTCTGGCGAGCGATCCTGATGTTCTGCTGTGCGATGAAGCGACTTCAGCGCTGGACCCGCAGACAACGGATTCAATTCTGCGCCTGCTGCTGGATATTAACCGGAAATTTCACTTGACCATTGTGCTGATTACGCATGAGATGCATGTCATTCAGAGCATTTGCGACCGGGTGGCTGTCATTCATGGGGGCGGGATTGTGGAGCAGGGCGACGTTGCCCAGGTTTTTCTGAAACCGAGGCATGAGGTTACGAAAGAATTCATCCGCAGTGAAACTCAGGCAGACGGACCGCTGCGGCAAGCGATTGATGCTGTACATGCCGGATATACTAAGGCGGTCAAAATTACTTTTCTCGGGCAAAAAACGTACGAATCGACCCTTTCCCATGTGGCGCAGGGAACCGGAGTTAATTTCGCCATTCTGCAGGGAACCATTTCTACTATCAAGGATGTTCCTTATGGTCAGCTGATTGTCCGGTTTGAAGGGCCATCCGAAGCCGTGGAAGCAACACTTTCCGAACTTGCGGCTGAAGGCCTTGATGTGGAGGTGATTTCTTAATGGGCGGACTGGATTTTAGCGCGATTAACTGGGAAGAAATGCTTGATGCCACGGTCGCAACATTAAAAATGTTAGCTTTTTCAGGAATATTCACAATTATCCTTGGTTTACCGCTCGGAATTGTGTTATATTTATGGGGCAAGTCTAATAACACTATTATCAGGGCTGTTTACTCGGTATTATCGTTCGTCGTAAATATTCTGCGTTCGGTCCCCTTTATTATCCTGATGGTTGCCCTGATTCCGTTCAGCAAGTCGATTATGGGTACCTCGATAGGCGTACTTGGAACGATTCCGGCGCTGGTGATCGGCGCGGCTCCATTCTTCGCCAGACTGGTAGAGACCGCACTGCGGGAGGTTGACCGGGGGATCATCGAAGCGGCGCAGGGTATGGGAGCATCCACGGGACAGATTGTAATGCGCGTGTTGCTGCCGGAGGCTCGTCCGGGTCTGCTGGCCGGTGTTACGATTACGATTGTTACCCTCGTCTCGTATACCGCAATGTCCGGGATGATAGGCGGCGGCGGTCTGGGTGACCTGGCGATCCGTTACGGTTATTACCGTTATGAGAAGGAAGTCATGATTATCTCGGTGGCCCTGATGGTTATTCTGGTGCAGCTGCTGCAAATGGCTGGTGACCGGCTGGTAAGACATTTTACACGGAAATAAGGTATGTCCATATAGAGCCTTATTCATACAAATTATTGATTAGAGGGGGATTTACAGATGAAAAAAGTACTGCTCACATTCTTCAGCTTGACCATGATATTGGTGCTTGCAGCTTGCGGCAACAATAACGCGGCAAACTCTGCGGCTACAACGGCGCCAACGGAAGCTGCTGCTGCAGAACCGACCACTGAACCTGCTGCAGAACCCGTAACCCTGGTCATTGGAGCTTCTCCTGTACCGCATGCGGAAATTCTGAAAGCTATTGCCCCGCTGCTTGAAGCACAAGGCATTAAGCTTGAGATCAAAGAATTCACGGACTATATCCTTCCGAATACACAGCTTGCCGAGAAACAACTGGATGCGAACTTCTTCCAGCACAAGCCTTACCTGGATGACCAGAATGCCAAGAACGGCACGGATCTTGTATCTGTAACCGCGGTTCACGTTGAGCCTTTCGGCGCGTATTCCAAAAAAATCAAAGCGATCAGCGAACTGGCTGACGGTGCCAAGGTTGCCATCCCGAATGATGCCACCAACGGCGGACGCGCATTGATCCTGCTGGCTAAGAACGGTCTGATCAAACTGAAGGATGACACCAACATCACTTCCACCAAAGCTGATATCACTGAGAATACGAAGAAGCTTGAAATCATTGAGCTGGATGCAGCTATGCTGCCGCGTCAGCTGGACGAGGTAGATCTGGCGCTGATTAACACC
Source organism: Paenibacillus sp. FSL H8-0259 (assembly GCF_037963255.1). Taxonomy (NCBI): domain Bacteria; kingdom Bacillati; phylum Bacillota; class Bacilli; order Caryophanales; family Paenibacillaceae; genus Paenibacillus; species Paenibacillus sp. FSL H8-0259. The sequence continues at coordinate 6,972,876 of NZ_CP150147.1, read as the reverse complement.
AACTATGCGCTGGAAGCCGGCCTGGTTCCAACCAAGGATGCTTTGTTCATCGAGGGAGCAGATTCCCCTTACGCCAACCTGCTGGTAGCCCGTCCGGATAACAAAGATTCCGATGCGATCCAGAAGCTGGCTGCGGCCCTGAACTCTGCTGAAGCCAAAGCCTTCATCGAAGAGAAATATGAAGGTGCAATTATCCCTGCATTCTAAGCCTAAAGCTTAAGCTGAACAACTAAAGAGAAGACCAGAAATGCCCTGTCAGCCGGGAACGGTTAACAGGGCATTTCTGGCCTTTGGGAGGGATGGGTAAGTTTACCGGGAACGCGGCGGGTTGATCCTGCCTGTGAAATCCACTATAATAAAAAAAATCCCGGCCTTCTCAACGGAGGCCGGGATGATCTATGATACGGGATTAGAATACTTGAATAACTTCTTCCACGCCTTCTACTTCTTCAACAAGAGCGCGTTCGATCCCGGCTTTCAGCGTGATCGTGGAGCTTGGGCAACTGCCGCAGGCACCCATAAGCTTCAACTTAACGATGCCGTCTTCTACATCGATCAGTTCGACGTCACCGCCATCGCGCTGCAGGAACGGACGAAGTTTATCGAGCACTTCCAATACTTCATCGTACATGGTTGCACTTTGTACATTCTCACTCATTTCTCAATCACTCCTTTCGTATGTTTATTATAGTACAAAAAGTTAAAAAATAAAATGGTTAGCGCAGAATAGGGAGATCATCATGAGACCAATTATAGAATTTTGTGCCAGTAATATCGGACATGGTACAGAAAAGCTCAAAAATAAGCTGGAGCAAAACCCCGAATACGATGTGGTGGAGTACGGCTGTCTGAACAACTGCGGACAATGTTATCTGCAGCCCTTCGCCATGGTCGACGGGGAGATTATTGAAGCCGAATCCGCCGAAGGACTTGAAGAGGCGATTGAAGCAGCCATTAAAGAGGCTGAGGCATGGGATAGCCTTGAAATCGACTAAACCGCAGCCGTGGTTTGGTTGTCCTACCCGAAATGGCGCTTAGACATCCAGAGCACGCCGCTTTTGAGCAGGCGCGGAACACGGCCCATGACGGAGCGGCGGCCCATCAGGCCGAAGCCGGCATTTTTACCCAGTGAACCGAGAGTTCCCTTAAGCTTAATCTTATGCAGCTTCGGCGTTTCACCCCGCCATAGGGCCTGAATAATCTGCCCCACCTGTTCTCCCTGGGCACCTGCGGCTTGTGCGCTTGGTGCGAAGGGCAGGCTGGCGCAATCTCCAATCACGTATACCTCCGGATAGTCGGCCACATTGTAATAATTGCCCACAATGATCCGTCCTCCACGGTCTTTGGGGAGTTCAAGCTGCTGGACCACCTGCACCGGCTGAATGCCGGCAGTCCAGACCGTAACATCAGCAGGAATTGCCTGGGTGCCATTGAAGATGGCATCCTTTTCTACATGGGAAACGGATACCCGTCCTATGGTCTCCACATGATGCTCATTAAACCATTCCTCCACATACTGTGACAGCTTGGCCGGGAAAGAAGACAATACCCGTTCCCCGCGGTCCAGAATGGAGATGTTCAGATCAGGCCGGCTCTCCCGCAGTTCTGAGGCAATCTCAACTCCGCTCAGTCCTCCGCCTACAATGTTGACCGTTCCGTAAGGCTTCACATCGTTCAGCCGGCGGTAGGTTTCGCGGGTCCCGGCAAAGCTCTGAATACTGCAGGCATAGTGCTCGGCTCCGGGAATGTTATGGTAATTATCGGTGCAGCCGAGCGCTATCGCGAGAATATCATAAGATATCGGCTCCCCGGTATCGAGGAATATCACCCGGCTCTCCAGATCGATGGAGCCCACCTGACCATAGCGGATCGTTAAGCGGGGATGAACCGGGAATTGAATCCGCAGATGATAATCCGTTACAGTTCCTGCGGCCAGTGCATAATATTCCGTCTTAATTCCCTGATACGGCATCCGGTCAACCAGGACGATTTCCACATCATGGGGGAGATGGTTGTTAAGTAGCTGCTGAATGAGGGCAAGACCGCCGTAGCCGCCGCCCAGGACAAGTAGAGTTCTCATGCGAACCGATCTTCCTTTCAGGTATGGTGCGAGATGGGCAAGGCAGTTCCGCAGGATTATAGGCTGGTGCGGTTAGTTGTTACTCGTATACTTTAATCTCGTTGTAGAAAGTATCCCGTTCAACCGGAATCCGTCCGGCCCCTTTGACGAGCCAGATCAGCTCTTCACGTGTCAGACCTTCCGGGGTCAATGCGCCCGCGGCATGGCTGATCCGTTCTTTGAGAATCGTGCCATGTACATCTGAAGCTCCGAAGCTGAGGGCTACCTGAGTCAGTTGTGCTCCAATATTAATGAAGTAAGCCTTAATATGGTCGAAGTTATCCAGCATCAGGCGGCTTACCGCAATCGTCTTAAGATCCTCGTAAGCAGAGTTCCGGCGCATGATGCCTGCATTCTTGTTCTTAGGCTGCATCGAGAGCGGGATGAACACCATGAATCCGCCCGTTTCGTCCTGCAGCTCGCGGATTTGCAGCATGTGGCGGATGCGGTCCTCGCGGGACTCAATGGAGCCGTACAGCATAGTCGTATGTGTTCTCATACCGATATTATGAGCAGTGCGGTGAACCTCCAGATATTCCTCAACATTGGCTTTGTCCACACGCATTTTTTTGCGGTACTGGTCGGACAGAATCTCTGCCCCTCCCCCGGTAAGGGTCTTCAGTCCGGCGGCGCGCAGCTGCTCCAGTACTTCACGGATGCTAAGGCCGCTGATGCGGGTGAAGAAGTCAATCTCTGCTGCGGTGTAGGCCTTGAGAGTGACGTCAGGGAAGTGCTCGTTCAAAGCTTTTAGCGAATCAACATAGTACTGGAAGGGTACGTTATCATTATGGCCTCCGACAATGTGGAACTCGCGTACGCCGGGATGGATATGCTGCTGCACATATTGCACCATTTCCTCGCCGGAAAGGGTATAAGCGCCGTCTTCTCCCTCATCCTTGCGGAAATTGCAGAATGCGCAGCGGGATTCGCAGACATTGGTGAAATATAGACTCATGTTTTCGATAAAATATACTTTATTCCCGTTTTTTCGCTGGTTAACCTCATTGGCTAATTGCCCGATCGTTAATAAATCATTGCTCTCATATAAATAAACGCCATCTTCCAAATTTAATCTTTCTCCGCCGCGGACCTTCTCAATGATGTTCGCCATCCGGGCATCCATGTGGGGTGTTATAAGGGTAGACATATAATTTCCTCCTGAAGGTTGGCGAGGCAACTGCATCGCAGAATCGTGAGCTAATGAAATGAGCCGGCAGCAGACCGGCATGAAATAGAGGTTAGATGTAACCTCGTGACAAATTTCCGAATTTTTACGTATATCGCTTTTCCTATTATAAACCTCTCCCGGAGGGTGAGCAACCGCCAGAAAACTTAAGGGAACCCGGCATGAAATGCATAACTGCGGTACGTTTGCGACTTGAGGCTAAGAGAATAGTGGAGTATACTTAATTTAAATTATAGAAGTGCAAATTATTTGAACATTACCTGAGGCCTTAGGGCTGGTTGATAAAAGCTATTGCAAAAATATGCTCACAAAACTTTTGGGAGGTTAAAGTTATGATTAACATTAGTGAATTAGCAGCAGGCCAATTGAAGACCATGCTTGCTGAGCAGGAAGTACCTGATATGTTTCTCCGTCTGGGCGTAACACCCGGGGGCTGCAGCGGATTCTCTTACGCCATGGGCTTCGATGATAACGAAAGCGAGCAAGACGTGTATATGGACATTGAGGGCTTGAAGGTAGTCGTAAGCAAAGACGATATCCGTTACCTCGACGGCCTGGAGATCGACTTCGAAGAATCCGGCATGACCGGCGGCTTCACCATCAACAATCCGAACGCCACTGCTACGTGCGGCTGCGGATCTTCTTTCCGTACGAAGGAAGATGCAGGCAAGCCGGCGGCTGAGCCTTGCTAAGACGGGTAGCTACGCGGTTTTATCTCCGCTGATCTGGACGGTAGCCTATGCGCCAGCCACTCGCGAACAGGCGTTTGGGATTGCGGATTAGTTGGTGAAAATGAGCGTTAACAACCCCCGGCAGCGCACGTTAACAACCCTTAAAATGGCGTTTCAGGGTTGCGGATCACGGCCTCTACTACGGTATAGTCACGTTGACTAATACGTATTGGAGGTCGTTTTTATTGGCGCTTAATAAGAAGACGCGCAAAGTTCCGAACGGGGCGCGCGTGGTACAAGAGACGTTGGAGTTGACGATAGATCAAGCGCTCATTATGGCGGTCGCAGCGAAGAAGGCGGAGGGGCTACGCGATCGAACGCTCAAGGATTACGAGAAGCATTACGGTTATTTCATTAAATGGCTGCGCGAGAAGCATCCGGAAATTGAATACGTGAATGACATTACGGTGGCGTTGATTCGCGATCACATCTCGTATATGAGATACGACCAGCGGCGGTACGAAGGTCACACGAATATTAACTCGGAAAATCAGCGTGTGGGGCTGACGGATACTACGGTCAATATCCGGCTGCGGACGCTTAAGGCGATATTTAATCAACTGGTCAAGGACGAGCTGCTTGATGTCAGCCCGTTTGATAAGGTCAAGCTTTTGCGGCAGGATATCGACCTCACAAACCGCCTGACAGACGATGAGGTAAAGGCAATACTTGCGCAGCCTAATCAGAGGGACTTCGTAGGATTTCGTGATTACGTCGGAATGGTACTAATGTTGGATTCAGGGCTGCGGATATCTGAGTTGCTGGAACTGCGCGTGCTGTTCATCGACTTTCAGACTCGCTTTATCTCAATCCCGGCAGATAAGAGTAAGAACCGCAAGGAAAGAATGGTTCCGATATCGGCCTACTCCGCGAAACTGCTGCTTCAACTAGTCGAAGAGAACCGTCAGTTCTTTACGACGGATCGCATATTCATGTCGTCATTCTGTGAACCGCTGGCCGCAAATAACTATACGAAGCGCCTGAAATATTACGGAGAGAAGGCTGGCGTGTCCGGCAAAAAGATGACTGCGCACGTCTATAGGCATACTTGGGCGCACGCGATGACAACGGACGGAGCGGACCCGTTCACGCTGCAGAAAATGGGCGGCTGGGCCGATATCCGGACGATGCGCCGATACATTCAGATGGACACGCGCGACATCCGTAAGAGTCACGATGAGCACTCGCCGGTCGGACGGTTTATAAAGAAGCGTAAATAAATAGCGCCAGTCTTAGCGGAATCAATCCGTTAGGGCTGGCGCTTTTTGCTTAATCCGATCGTTTTTCCTAGAATGGACGTTGGTACATACGAGGAGGAGACAACATGGATAAGCGAATAGGAAGGCATTATAAAACGAGACGATCAAATAGGGACGACAAGAAACTAGACGCTTTATTTGAGAAGTTCTATCTTGCAAAGAAAGCATCCGGACGCTCAAAGACTACATTACAGAGTTATGAGGACAGTTTTCGATTTTTTTGTGAGTATATGGATAGTCGAGGTTTGGCGAAGGTTTTAAGTTCCGTTACGCCGGAGTTTGTGAGGGAGTATATGAGCTGGATGCTCAATGACAAAGTAAAGTGGGATGGGCATGAGCATAAAGGAGCACATGAAAAAACAATAGGACTTTCGCCGGTAACCGTAAACACAATAGTTAAAGGAATAAAGAATATGTTTAAATTTTTAAATGAGGAAGGGTACATTCCAACAAACCCTTTAGCTAATATCAAAAAGGTATCGGAGCCAGAGAAGGAGATTCAAATCCTTTCTATAGAACAAATGAAAAAGTTACTTTCCGTAATTGATAGGAGTACATATGCTGGTTTCCGAGACTACGTACTAATAACGGTGTTGATCGATAGTTCGGCGAGAATAGGGGAAGTCGTTATTCTGGACGAGCCGGATGTGGATTTTAAGAGAGGTCTGCTGTTCTTTAGCGAGAATACAGTTAAGACACGCAGAGCGCGCAGGGTACCAATAACAAAGAGAACAGTGCGACTTTTAAGGGAATTAATCTCCGAGAATGCTGATTTTGAAACTAATCACATCTTCCTTGCTAACTACGGTTTACGACTATCTATTAATCAATTCCGTCAACGCCTTAAGAAACACGCGAGAAACGCCGGCTTAGAATTGAATGTCCATCCTTACCTGTTTCGCCACACCTCAGCGACGCTTTTCTTAGAAAACGGGGGCGACGTGCACCATTTGGCGCGCACAATGGGACACGTAGATATTCGAATGACTTCCCGCTATGTACACCTTTCTGAAAAATCTATTAAAGCTCAGCACGATAAATATTCACCTATTCACGATGTTGTCGGAAAGCTCGGGAAGGATCGTAAAATTAAACGTACAACTTAGCGCAATTAAGCCGGAAAGCCTACGCAGGCCGACCGGCTTTTTCTTCGTTTATACACGACCGGCCAGCCGTTTGACAACATGGATGACGCGTTCATCGCGGAGTGCTTGCGGGTGATCGAAGGTCCGGCGTGAGCAAGCGGCTTACCGGTTATACCTGCACAGAAATGGATTGAGCGAGGAGGCTGCGTAATTGAAGACGGTTAACGATATTATCGAACACTATACGAAAGGGGATCGAAAATGAAATCGTGAGGAATACCGCGAATTAAGGAGATACGGGGAGCGCTGCAATTTCGAGCCGCTGGAAAAACACTGATAGATTCCGTATCTTTTCCGAAATGCAGATACTTAGAAATACTTAGAGGCATACAAACAGGTATATGTTACAGTTACTAATTGCCAATTTTAGCGACGTTATAAAACGTGTAAATCGCCGTATATGCGGTTTTACGAAAGAAGCGTATATACCATATAATCGTAGGTGTCGCAAGGAATGCCTACGAGTGAAACAACGGAAAACAGCGTGACCTCGACACTGACTTCGCGATCAGCATCGCGGCGACAGCGGAGGGTCAAAATTAAGCAGTGTGGGGCGATTAGGACGTTTTTTGGGTACGATGGCTACAATACATAATTGTGACTTCAGGGCCGAAGACGCTACATCAGAGGTGTAAGTAACTTGACGAGCAGGAAATGGGAAACTCTGTTTATCTTGGGTTTTCTACTGCACTGAACAGTTGGCTTGTTTCTCGGCAGATGATAAAGTTCAAATTAAAGGAGGAACGCAGTTAATAGAGCCAAGCTAAATACATATTACCGCGCTGTTTCCCCGTTTTGACGGATATGGTGGTGGAGGTGCACGCATTGAGATCGTGTACCTGCCGAATTGGGGCATCGTGCAAGAAACGGATTTAGCGGAGGCTGCGAAGTTCTGAGCATGAGAGAGTCGGCGTGTAAAAAATAGAATACATGTATTGAATAATTTACATGAGGGGGGTATTATATTAGTTAAGGGGGCTATTGTGATGAGTAATGTTTTTGGAAACTACATTAAAGAGGCGAGGAAATGGCAGAGCAAATCGCTACGTGAGGTGTCTTTTGAGGTAGGCGTTAGTCACTCTCAGGTGAGTAAAATAGAGAAAGGCGAGGTGCGTCCTGACGAACCTACGGTGACAAGCTTAGCAAAAGCACTAGGGTTAGACGAGGACGAGGCGCTCATTTTGGCAGGATATATTCCCCGTACAGATAGGTACGATAATGAGGAAGATGAAGATTATGATGACTTTAAGAGGTCACTTGCTCTAGGTTCTCTACTAAACACAGTCTGCCCTAAGGTGAATAGCACGGTCCTAGAACTTAAGGAAGTATACCAGGAGATTGATTTAATGAAAAAATTTCACGACGCGCTAACAACAGAGGAAATGTCTATCGTGTACGAGGTCTCCTTAGCACTGAATCTCCTTCAACAATCTGCCGATAACCTATTAACATTGAGAAGAAAGAGTTACAGTGGGAGAGACCCTTTCAATTCCTAATATTAGATCTGCCAAGAAGGAAGTCGGCGGGGACGTCAAAAAAGTTCGCGAGCTTTATAAACTTTTCTTTTCGTGATCGACCGCAGTCTCGCCGGATTCAATGTGCTGAACTGATCGCGGCCACCTCACGGCGTTGTCGCCCGAGCGTAGCATGCTTTGCTACACTTCCGCCGGAATGTACGTCCCGGATTAGGCGTAGGGTAGCTGAATTAATTCTACTAACAACGAATTTTCGCAACATTAAGGAGGTGAGGACTATGTTGACCATTGATCAAGCTCTAACATTAATGATATCGTTTGCTTCCCTGGTACTTGTAATCGACAGAAAAAAGCGGAGCTAAAATAACCGGCCATCCGCCAAGATAACGGTTATCACTCCGCTGTACTTATTCAACGCTATTGTACGCTTATTTCACGTCAGGCACAACAGGAAGCGCCAGGAAAACGGAGATGATTCCGTGAACCAGGCGCTTTTTTTATTTTGCGTCTGTGCCTACGGATAGCGGACGAATGAGATCGGCGGGCGTTATCGAGTTCGGTGTATCACCTATGCATAAGCAGGCGTTTTACGTCGTCGTTAAGCCGCTGATTACCGGTGAGGACCGCGATTATGTATACGTCGAGCCGCGAATTAGAGCACGTGTGAAAATACGAAACTGGACTCGCGCGGGGATGCTGCGGAGTCCGGTGTTTACGGAGTTTATCGTTTAAATACACCCTTCAAAATTTAGGAATACGCAAACCGTTTTTACTGTCAAGAAAGGAAGAGTTAACATATTTCGCTAATCCCTCTAAGTCTGGAAATAGGGTATAGTGGTTAACTCCTGTTTGTCTTAAGAAACTTTGGACGTCTTCGTATAAGTCTTCGTCTAGCATGATTTTAACTAGTTCTTGATTTTCAATTAATAAATTGTCGTGCTCCTCGTCAAGCGGAAGCAATGAGTTGCCTTGTAAAGTAAATACTCCCTGCTGTGCAACTATGCGTTTGTTATTTCTTACTGGAAATAGTGCAATTGAGTTATCTTCAAAAGTAAGATCCCCATTTAAATAAGCTTCGTATTTGGTATCAAAGGGCAAATATAAGCCCATATTTCTCTCGAAAGTTAAATAGTTTAATCGGGTAGGATCAAGCATCCATATGCACGCGCTTTCTTCATTAGGGCTCCAATTGATGTACGCAAAAAATAAGGCAGTTACAAATGACTCAGTCCAATCCAATAATCTAGTTTTAACTCCGAAGTGCTGCATTAAATAGACTAAATTCCAGTCCGTTTCTTTATGGTCTAAATGCCCTAAATATAAAAATTCTTGGTATTTTTGAATCTCCGAGTCTAAATAATCTTGTAGGATAAATAGCGGATCTCTGAAAAGGCCCGAATTTAGCTTGAAGGTATCGTGTTTTCCATGTCCTCTAAACCAAACAACAGGCCTCCTTGCTGAGAAGACTTTTACTTGATTTAGAAGTTCAATCCAACGATTGCTGTACGACATACTATACAATCACATCCCGCCCGTATCTATTAGAATGTCTACGTGTAATAAATTTCGGCAATCCGTACGAACTCCGGGTGAATAGCGCTCGACCACGCTACCATAATCCGCGATCTGTTCATCTTGTTCGCGCATGGTTACGCGGACTTGCGCCGGCGCAAGTAATCCGCCCATTTCAACGGCATTATTTGCAAGTTACCCGCGCTTTCCTGCGTCTGCTATCGCCGCACCAAACTCCACCACATATTGTGTCAGCCGCACGAAGCCGCCGCGTATCCTCCGCAACCTGGCGCTGGATATACGTGCCGGCTGCCGCATATAAGCGCTTGAGCTCGTTGCCCGAGCGCTCGATATCGTCAATGCTGCGCTGGACCATCGCCTCAATATGCGGGAGTAATATGTAATCGCGCAGCATCGTGCGCTCTTCGACCGTTATGTGACCGCTCATGGCCGTAAATATCTCTGTGTGAGAACGTATGTGCGTATTACACGCCATCAGAAGGGCAGCGTCTAGCTTGCGTATCTAAACGTGCAAGCTGCGCGCATATAGTGCAATCCGCGTACTTTAACGGAGACCTCCGTAATGTCTTCGATTACGCCGCTGCTTACGAGTTCGTTAGCGACAAATAGAACGATCGGCAGACGCTCTAGTTGCGCTGTATAAAGTTGAACGTTCGAGGTTAGCGGCTTCATAAATCGTGTCATAGCGTAATCCTTTCGTGTGGTATTCGTACACTTTCGACAAAATAGTGCCATTTCCTTCCGGGGAGATGGCGTTTTATGGGCTATGGGGAAGGATTGTCTCCTAGCTTCCGTCAGATAGGGTGTTTAGGGTCGCTACGGCAATATTGAACATATAATTTCTACTTTCTTTATTGCTAAGTGATAAAATAATGATTAGAGGAGTTGAGTTGTTTGAAAACCTTAAAAGTTGGAGTCAATTGCAAAGACTATATGAATACTGGAGAATGCAACTGTAGTAGAGAAGATTTTCCATACGGTAGTGTGAAGAGTAGGGTGGTTTGTGAAATTATTAAAGTAGATGATGATGAATACGTAAATTGGATGGAGGTTTTTACCCACGGAGCTGCACAAATAGGGCTGACTGTAGAAGATTTCAAAGAAAAATATTCACACATCTTCTATGCAGAGGATGATAAACACAGGTATAGAACGAAGGGTTAGCCTTATGAAGGCGATTCATTCAAGTATTCTAAAAACGTCAGGACAACAGAAGTCACTCCGCAGCCTGGCGTTTTTCGTTTAATACTACCGTTTAATTAGCCGTGCAAAGCCTTCCGGAGTGTATTCGTTAGGGCTGGCGTGTAAGGCGCTGATTTACGGCCGTAAACTTGCGACGGGCAGGCAAGAGTTACCGGTTGATTGGCGAATGGTTGGGCGAAGTTGGATACAGAATTTCCACGTGGTGATCTTTCACCACGTGGAAAAGTCGAAGGGGACGACGGAAAGACGTACGCATCCTCCGCACTGTCCGCCGAAACGCTAACCGAATGCGAGGAAACAGCGCTACGCCTACGCGATGAAGGTCGCACGCTAAAAGAGATCGCGGAAGCAATCGGAGTGTCCTCGCCGCAGACCGCAAGCAATACGCTGGCGGGAGCGGAGAGTAAGCACGTTGAGTTAGCGGAAGAAGAAAACGCAAAAGGAAAAGCGCCCGGCGCCGCATATAAAAACGGGGTCGGGCGCTTTTCCTTTTGCATCTATATGAAAAATAGAATAGTATCAATTTTAACCAACCAGCGGGGGAGGAATTAATACATGTCAAGAATAAAGCGGGGCGTAAAAAAGACCAGTCGTCCATGGGAGGACCTATTGCAAGAGTTTTTAACTTACAAGTCATTGCAGGGGATTAGTAAACATACTTATCAGGATTATGTGAGATCGGTTAACTTGCTTTTCAAAAGGTTTCCGGATGCTTGGAACTCACACATCAGCTTAGAGCGAAGTCTTATCGAACATCTCTCACAGGAAGGGATATCACCGTCTACGTTTAATAGCCGCCGTGCTTATCTCCGAACGTTCCTCAACTGGTGCGTTGAAAAGGAATACCTGACTAATAACCCGATTAAAGATATCAAGAAACGTAAAGAAGGGTCAAGGGTTGTAGCGATTGATATTGAAATACTCCAAAAGTTGTTAGAAGTGCCGGCCAGAGAGACATTTGTAGGACTTAGAGATTTTACTTTGATACTGCTGACTTTAGATACTGGAATTAGGCCCTCGGAAGCATTATCGCTGAAACCCAATGATTTTAATCTATTATCGGGTGCCCTGACTATCCCCGCCGGTGTTGCTAAGACGCGTGTATCTCGGACACTAAATATATCTGAACCAACAGTAGAGGCGCTGAAATTACTACTAAGCCGCAGGCAGCGATCCTGGTCGAATAAGGTTACTGTATTCTCTACGGAGTCAGGTAACCAGCTAAATAGGCACGTTTGGGGAGATAGACTGGAGCGCCATAGCAAGAAAGTCGGCGTCCATATACGTCCCTATGATCTCCGCCATGCGTTCAGTTTAGAGTTCATTCGTAATGGTGCATCCGCATTCTCATTGCAGAAGACGCTAGGCCATGTAGATATTTCGATGACAAAACGATATGTAGCGCTGGTTGATGAGGACCTCAAAGCAGAGCATAAAAAGGCAAGTCCTGCTGGGAGGCTACTAAGAGGAATAGATATTAACAACTAACATAATCAAGGCGGAATCACTCCGTTAGGGCGGACCGGCTTTTTATTCGTTTACACTGGCGACTAGATACGCTCGAATGACATAGACGACGAGTTTATAGCGAAGTATCTGCGGCATTATCGAATATAGAAGCGAATATTTATTGGGCCCATTCATAAAAAGATATACTTGTCAATACAAATATTGTGCAACAACATCGTTGTAGTAATTGATCTGGTTCGCTGATACACTTGTTACTAGGGAGGTGAGAAAACTGAGCAATGTTTTTGAAGCACTAACGCTGATGTTGGCGTTCGGCTCGTTAGTAGTCGCAGTTATGGACGCAAAAAAGCGGAGCTAAACCGGCCATCCGACCAAAGAGTCCGGTAGTCACTCCGCTACACCTATTCAGTTAATATTGTACGACTAATTTACGTTTGACACAACAAAGAGCGCAGCCTACGGAGTAATGTCCGGAGGGACTGCGCTCTTTGTCTACATATAACGCAAGGTCTGCCTGCGTACGCCCTTGATATAGCCGCGCTAAGGCCGTCAGAGGTTAGCGTAAGGGTACTGGCGTAAGGCGCTAATTTGGCGGTTATTTACCGTCTTTATCGCGTGCCTTGATTCTATCAATCATTCCTTGTCCTGTCTCGGTGGTGTTTAGCTTGACTCCGCCCGTCTCTGTTCTAACGTATGATCCTTCCGCTACCGACTTCTCTTCGACAAACTCGACGATCTCCTCGATCTTACATTCTAAATCCTCACATAATCGAGCGATTACACTTAGGGACACAAATTCACCATTAGACATCTTTGCGATCGTTGCAGGAGAAAGCCCGAGCGTATTGCGGAGGTAAGTCTTAGTCTTGTCTCTTCTAATAAGTGTAATCTCCATCGGCTTGTAACTTGGTCGGAGCCTCATATGTATTCCTCCTAGAAATCTATACAGTAATTCTATATAACGCGTACGATAAATTCAATAACGCGAACTTTTTGTACGTTTGTTGTTGACATGTTGTATGTGATGGCGTACTATAGGTTCATGAACACGAACTTAATGTACGTAAAAATTAACAGGAGGTTTCAATAATGCCTAATTTAATTTCAATTGCAGCCACTACTATAGAAATTCCCTCGTATCCCGCCCGCGCTTGTTCTCGTACCGCCGTTCGTAATCGGCGCGCTGCCATTAAGTCGGCGTTGTGGTCCAGCCTCAAAATCGTCGTTACGCTGACCGCTATCTTCGTAAAAGAGGTGTTTCTATGAGCCGCCGTATCACCGTAGTATCCGAGCACAACGATCCACTCGACGGTCACATCCGCTTTGAGTATACTGGCGTCCTGGTCGCTCCGGATTACGCGTTTTATATCGACAAGGAGTTCCCGACGGTCGTCCTCGAACGCGTGAGACTCGCCAGCAACGGAGAGTACCATTCGACAGGCGGTCCGGGTGCGGTAGGCTTCGATCTTCCGGTAGACGACGTAACGTTCTTCGATCGCATCACGGAAATGTCCGCTATTGAGCTTCTGGCCGCGCTTGTCCGGCGCAGTAAGGAGGGCTGACGTATGAAACAAATCGCCATCATCGACCACATGGGCGGAATCGACTTCCACATAATCGCCGGCCACCTCGCCGACTGCAATCACGCAGTCTATACGCAGGACGGCCGCCTGTTCCTTGTCCGTGTCGAGCGCGTGTATCAGACCGGACAGGACGCGTTGTACATCGAGGACCGCAGTACGGCGGTGATTACGCTAGCGTCCGGGACGTCGTCGTCACAATTAACGCAGATCATCGCACGGCTGCAGGGTATGACCGCCTGGGATTGGCTGACGCAGGAAGCGTTAACCTTTCACGGCCAGCAGTACGATTTTCACATTATCTAGCTACCGCCTGACGAGTAGCGCTGCGGGGCGCACGAAACCGGGAACGCCCGGTCGCGGTTTACCGCAATCATACAGACGATAATAGGGAGGTTTCACCGTATGAACGAAATTGGATACTGCATCTGCGCCCGCAGCGGCAACTACATCGCCACTTGGATTAACCCCGCGTTACCATCAACCACGCCAGCACGTCGGCAACAAATCGTAGTCCTTTACCGCGCCTTTCTTCGCACATTACCCGCAACCGATCGCCGTGTCACCGGCAGCACACAGTACGTAAGCAACGAACAGCTCGAAGAACTCGGATTCATTGTCCCGCCCGTCGAAACGGAGGCGACCGCGTATGAACTGCCGTATCAGCCTAAACCGGTTAGACTCCTATGGGAAGCGGAGCCGGACAGCGGCTGGACTGACGATTACTTTGACGGGCTCTTAGTGCGCGATAATGGTGCGCTGTATATCTACGAGGGCAATCCTTGGCTTGCGCTTGTTGAACCGACGGAAACTGACGGCCTGTACCGCATCGACGGCCCGGACCTGCAGCTAATATCGAAGAAGCCGCTAAAAGAAATCTTCCGGATGCTCAGCGGAATGTCTGCGCTGGATTTCCTTCTGAAAGTGATGCCGGACGTTATGCTGCCGGACGAAATGCCAATCTAATAATCGGAGGTTACCTATGTACTATCCACGTAAAGAAAAGCTGTACACACGCACACGCCACGCGATAATAGTCCGGGCGCATGATGGGGAGCTCGTACGCCTCAATACTAGGGCCGGGCTCCGCTGTGTACGTTTGGGATAACGCTAATTCCTTCGATGAAACTTAGAGGCGCGCCAACGCCGTATGTGGAGAAGACTGTTTAACCGGCCGCCATCGTTACAGCGTTGACAGCCGATATCGGTGCTCGTACACCGATTTACTTCCGTGTCCTACGGTTGCAAACGCAGGAATCGCCACGCGGAACGCTTCACCGGATTGTGTCAACAATTCGGGTAACAACGTGGATTACGCCAATAGTCTGCGATATTCATCCGGACGGCTCCTTCTAATCGGGCGAGGGGCTGTCCGTTTTGCTTTATACAGTTATATACGCGACTTACGAACATACGTTTCAATTAATTTATAAAAAAGAAAAAGTTTACAAACGGAGAGCTTTGGGTTATTTTTATATACCGAAGGACGCTTCCGTAAATGGTGGCGTCTTTTTTTCATGCGGCAATGTCCCAAATTCTTATAATTTTGTCCCTTATATAAGTATAGGGTGCGGGAGGTCGAAGTCATTGCGGATATTTTTGCGTAATGGTGCGGGAAGCCTCGCAGACCTCGTCTATATAAGTAAGCGGAAATATTTCACCGTTGAGTGTACGTTCTGCGATCGGCTACGTCATATTTATTATCCGGAAAGTGTGTCAGCAGAACCGACCACTGTAGATAATACCGTAAATGGTGCGGGAGGTTGCGCAGACTACGATTGATATGGTAGGAGGAAACTTTCGCGGGAAGTGTGCGGGAATGCGTTGGGCGGTTCCATACGTAGTGAGAGTTTATTTCGCCGAAAGTGTGCGATAGTGCGACCTGGCAGTAGGTAGACAGCGGTTACCCGCTTAACTATAAAAAAGCAAACGATAAGGAGATGAAACGTTATGGTCTATAAGTCAGAGGATCGAGTAGTCGGAATATTCACGTTAGGACAGACAGCGACGGCGCTCGGAGAGAATGAGCATGTTTTGATCGAGTTCCTTTATAGGCGTAGGGTTCTACGTATGAAGGGCCTCCCGTTACTGCCCTACGTCCCGAAGTATTTCATTATTCGCGAGCACCTCGTTACGGATACGATGAAGCGTCCGTACATTGAGCGGTATACCGGCGTAACTCCGGACGGCCTGGCGCTTATACGGAAACTACGCGCGGGCGAGAGCGTGGATGTAGGCGAGGATGGAGCTGAGGAGACGTACATGCGGGCTGCGTGATTACGTTAATAAACGAAGGAGGCGGCGTAATGGAACAGTTAACAAAAGTATTTACGTATGAATCGGCGGAAGTGAGAACGGTAACGGTCAAAGGTGAACCGTGGTTCGTTGCTAAGGACGTCTGTGCAGTACTCGATGTAGGGAATCCGAGTCAAGCTCTAACGCGGTTAGACGATGACGAGCGTAATACTATCATTTTAAATGAGGGTATTCGCGGCAACCCAAACGTGACGATAGTAAGCGAGTCCGGGCTGTACTCGCTTATCCTAGGCAGCCGTAAACCGGAAGCCCGCGCGTTCAAACGTTGGATCACGCACGAAGTCATCCCGTCGATACGCAAAACGGGGATGTACGCGACTGACGCGCTACTCGATGATCCGGATTTATTACTTAAGACGGTGACAAGGCTGGCGGAGGAAAGGCGCGGACGGTTGGAGGCGGAGGCGAAAATTGCAGCCCAAGCGCCAAAGGTTGAAGCGTTCGATACGTTCATTGATGCGGACGGAACGATGACGGTCGATCAAGTCGCGAAAATGCTCGGCATGAAACCGAGAGTGTTGCGTGACACACTGAGAGCCCGTAAGTTGATCCGCCAAGACGGACTCCCTTTTCAGCGGTTTACGCCGCGTTATTTCGAGGTCATTCCGTATGTATCTCCTGGCGGGGTAGCACGGCCCTACGCACGTGTAACGACGGAAGGGGTTGCGTATATTGAACGTCTGCTCGCTGGTAGCATGACTCCGGATAACGTAATCACGTTCGAACCGCGTCGGCCTTCCTCGATAACCCTTAATTTAAACCTGAATGCATAGACAGACCGAAAAGAGGCGCCTTCTATCTGAAAGTGCCTCTTTTTCATAAACAAACGGAGGAGGAATACGGATGGACTTTCGCCAAGCAGTATCCGCGTACCAAACAGGCGGCGACCGCCATGTGATCGACGTAATACTTGAGGATGTTGAAACGGATTTCTTAGCGAATACTTCGCGCAGATACAAAACGAACTTCACGCACGATATTTCGATTAATCTAACAAGTCCGGAGGAATATATCGCTTATCGGATAAAGGCGATCCGCGAGAAAGCCGTCAAACGGGTGTTTTATATCCGTAAAGATTCCGGATGGGCGCATTCGGAGATTAACCGTTATCTGTCCATAATGGTGCTCGATTTACGCATACGTATTCCCGCCAAACCGGTACGGCAGAACGATTTCGGCTATGAATACACATTAACGCCCGAATTGACCGCCTGGCTAAGAGAAAAGAACAGCCGAATAGAGCGAAGATTCCGCGAAGAGGGATTCGCTAGCTCATTTACGCAATATCAACGTGCTTTAGGCGTTGCTGAACGTACTGAACGGGAGGCCGTTGTTGAGGAAACACGGATACGAGCGGAGGTTATGACGGATATGGTCGGCGCTCTAGAGTACGCGCTAAAACACGTCGACGTCAGCCGCAGTCCGAGGGAGGTCGTAACTTACGTTAATAAGGCGTTACTAACACGCTACTATGAAGCTCAAGCGCGCCGAAAAGGGATGCGGAGAGTCACCGTAGACGGACGTCGCCAAATGATTGCGCCTTTTTATGCGGGAGCTATTCGAACGATACTTGACGTTAACTCTACGGAGGACTACGTATTCAAACGAGTAACAAATAAACAAGCGAATTTCATGCGTGAGCTCATTGATATTGTCGAAACGGACATGGCTGCGGGGGACTGCTCGGCATACCACGTACTGCCAAACGGCGAGTACCACCTTTCGCGGAAATACGCGGCTGAGAAGACCGGACTGCCTTACTTAACCGTGAAAATGCGGCTTTTGAGGATGCGAAAATTAATTACGGAAAAGGCTGCGTAAATGTATCCGTAAGGATGTATATCTAGAGACTACGTAGGAAGGAATAAAGGCGCAGACTGCCGCTAAACCACGCATAAACCACGTTGAGAAAAAGGCGAAAGAGTTATGCGGCATGCGCTTTATTTTAAACGTAACAAAACAGCCGAGTTACGGGCAATAAGGGGAGAGTTTTTTTTCTTACGTTAGGAATACGAATGGTGGGGGTACACTCCGCACAACCTTACGTTATTTTAACGATGGAGGGGATCGTAAAGTGGGAGTTTTAGAGAAGACGATAGAGGTAAGTCTAGTGTTCAACAATCGCCAGTATTACATAGACAAAGGGTACTCTATTGGCCTCGATGTAAAGAAGCTAGATATATTAACGGAAGATTTGCCACGTGGGTCCGAAAAGCTTGTTACTCCCGTATGTGACGCTTGCGGCAAGGTTGGGAGGCTGCGGAAATGGTCTCTTGTTAGGAGGGACCGCATGTACGGCACGGATCTCTGCCCAAAGTGTATGTACGATATAAATGTCGTTATTGATCCTGGCGGCCACGAGTCCGTAGGTGAGAAGACCGTAAAATACTGGTTAGATTTTTACCAGTTAGAATATAGAACGCAAGTGCGCAGAAAAGGCGTTACCGGAGTTTGTGGGAGACCCCTACTATTCGACTTCGCAGTACTGGGATTCTCCGGAGAACCTATTGCGTTTATAGAGTACGATGGGGAGCAACATTACCGCCCGGCTGTCTTTTTCGGAGAAGACGCAAGTAAAGCCGACGACAAGTTCGTGTTTCAGCAGGAGTTTGACCGCAGGAAAGACAGGCATTGCGCTAAGTTAGGTGTACCGATGATACGTATACGGTATGACTTATCTGTAGGGGAGATCGGCGATGTTTTAAGCAGATTGAAAGGGGAGTTGCTCGTTGCCTAGTAATTACCTATACTGCTATTCGCCCGCTATGTTCCACTTTCTACGAGCGGCCGGTCATCGATATATTTGCGTAGGGCTTAACGAAAAGACTGGCGGACGCTTCTGGCTGTTCGCTAAGGACGACGCGGTTAAGCGCACGCTAGACGAATATGACGCTGCTAGAGCGCGGGAGGTATCCGCTCATGGCTGAGTTTAGAAGCGTTGTCGACGTAGAAACAGGGGAGTTACTGCAGGCTCCGATACTAGCGGACGGCGATCGCATTACGACGGAGTCACAGCGCGCCGGAGCTGCGGGACACTTTGAACGTGAGGCGTTTAAGGGGCGCAATGCCGGCTTTACTTTTGCGTCAATGGACGATATCCATTACGTGATCGAGCGTTTGACGACCGCGCAATGCGGCTATTTGCTCGTTATACAGTGTTACGTGGATTATGACGGCGGGCGTATTGTTAACTCCGATGGCAAGGCGTTAACCACTACGGAAATGATGGACGTTCTGCAGCTCCGTAAGAAGCGTCAGACATTCTACGATTTCCTCCGCGCGTGCCTTGAGTCCGGTGTTATTACGAAGGACGAACACGAGAGTTACTACGTTAATCCGCGATACCACTTCCGGGGAACGACGCAGAATCGGATGGTCGTGCGCACGTACACAGCGAAGATTAAGCAGGCATATCGCGAGGTTAAGGCGGTCGATCTCGGACTTATGTACCGTATGATTCCGTTCGTACATATCAAGGAGAACGCGCTATGTGCCAATCCTAACGAGCGTGACCCGAAGAAGATACGCTGGTTTAACGTTAAGAGCCTGGCGGATGCGATCGGCGTTGACGAGAAGACATTATCGCGGAGGTTGCCGCATCTAAAGTTCGCCGGTGAATACGTGATTATGCGCCACTCACTCGGTAGTGCGCGTAAGTTTTCGTTTAATCCACGTGTGTTTTACCGAGGAAATTCGGCTCCAAGCGATAGTGTGACCGCGCTATTTAACGGAGCTGCCGCTTAAAAAGGTGACCTTATTCGTACAAAACGGCGAAAAAGGTGACTTTATTCGTACAACGAAAAACGCCGGGAAGCCGCGCCACGTGTGGAGTTTCGGCGTTTTAGGGGTGAAAAGATATATAGTCTTAGTCACTCCGTAACTTGCGACTACAGAAATAACACCTACCACGCGGCCAAGAGTGGGCCACATGGGCCATATAATATTTAACCTCGCCGATCTTTAATAAATGCTTGAGCGCATTAAATAACATGTTCCGTTGCCGAAAGGCGACGGTGAGGCCGGAAGGCCGAGTCCCGCATTTGACCTAAACCTATGTCTGTAAGATACATGATGATTAATCGAA
Organism: Paenibacillus sp. FSL H8-0259; assembly: GCF_037963255.1. NCBI lineage: Bacteria > Bacillati > Bacillota > Bacilli > Caryophanales > Paenibacillaceae > Paenibacillus > Paenibacillus sp. FSL H8-0259. The sequence goes on along the minus strand of NZ_CP150147.1, from coordinate 6,952,775 downwards.
GAAGTATCTCATGTAGGCAGAGACAAAGAAGAATAGCGCAGATAAAGAAACGGAGTTGATTGCGTTATGTTACTCGTATTTATGTGCGTATGGTTTGCGTTAGGTATCGGATGTGCAGCGCATAACATTAGCGTATTTAAGCGCGAGACAGACCCGTTAGCAATAGCGTTTATTCTCGTTTTACCTGCGCTATACCTTATCGTAGTATACGCGTTCAGGCGTTATCCTGGCGGTTGGGTATAGACGTACAAATAGCGCTGTTCTTACGCTTTGCCTGGGCGTAAGAGTAGCGCTATTTCTATGCGTACTTATACCGATAGATTTACGTTGATCTAGGCGTTACGGTAGCGCATGAGTATAAAGACAAGGACGCGCTTTAGCGTCGCTAATACACGGCCATAATCGGCCTATACGAACGAAGGGAGTGCGGCACAATGGCGAACACACTAACGGCAGAACAACTAATCGCGATCGACTGGTTAGCGCAACCAAAGAAGGGCGGCAAGACGTACGAGGAGATCGCAGAGTTATGCGGCGTGACTGCGCGTACGCTTGAGAACTGGCGTAAGACTGCGAAGTTTGATGCGGAGTTCAGGCGTGCGATCCGGCGTAACAATGACGTACGTTTACCGGAACTACTGGAGTCACTCGCAGGGATAGCGATAGACGACCGTAATGCTGCAATGGCTAAGCTCGCGTTGCAGGTAGGCGGAGTACTGACGGAGAGCATAGAGGTAACGAACAAGGACGGAGAAGGAACGGACGTGGAAGCGTTAAGGCTGCGTATTGAGGCGTTGAAGCAGCGTCAATCCGAAACGAGCGAGTAGCCAGCGCTATTAGATGAAGGAAGACGCGGAGGCGACTGCGGAAACCTTCGGATTATACGTGAATTTCCTGCACGGGGCTCCTGGTGCGTGGCCCTCCGGAATTTTTCGGCGACGGGCGCTCAAAACGCTTTTTTATGCAATTGTGGCGGAAATGTGTATGAATAGAGCGCGCATATACTCTTTCCAATTCGTGGGAAATACACTGCATAGACTGGAAGCGCGAAAGGGCGTGAAAACCCGTTAACCAGCACGGTTGTGCGGTTCTTGCTGCGCTGGAAATGGGAATGTATATACGATGTATAAGACCGATTTATGCATCGCGAGGGTGACGCTAAGAAACGTTGATATGGCGCGGGTTTATACCGGTGTAAAGGTAAAGTACATGCGTCTAAAATCCGTGTTTTGTGCGCATGTCTTGTATGAATTATGAATATTAGTAATTATTACGATATACAAAAATAAGTTAAAATTTAACAATTATAAATTTAAAATATTACCCCCAAGGGCTTACCTAAAGTAAGTGAATTTAGGCGCTATATAAATCCGCGCACCAAAAATAACGTTTGGACCTCGGTGTCCAGCCTTAGCCACACGTAATTTCACCGTAGAATCACCGTTAAATTAGCGCGCCGACACTCTTCCGAGTATAAGCGGAAGGGTCATGCAGTACAAGCGCCAAATTGACGGTAACATCACGGTCATTCGGAAGGGAGGCGATATCTATCGCATGGATTAGCGGAAAATGGGTCACGCGCGCCGAACGCGACGAACACATACGCGGCTTGAACGGACTCGTAACTGCGCTGGCCGGCGTAGATATCGCGTCTCTTCCGGCCGAAGATCAGCGCGCGGTCGACGAACAGATCGCCGAGCTTGAACGGTTAACGATAATCAACGTGTGTGAGGACGATTTACTCGCGTTTTCACTCGAATATTTCAGCGAAGCGAAGAATCCGGGTAACTCCGGTAATTGGGACGGATTCGACCTCGTAGACATCGCGGATGCGCCCGCGTTTCATCGTGAAATCTGCGACATAATGGACGATGTCTCGAACGTGAACACGAACGATAAGGTAGCGGTCGCCGCGCCCCGTTCACATGCGAAATCAACGTATTTATCGAAGGCGTTTCCGCTACGTGAACTCCTTTACCGCAAGCGCAAATACGGAATCATCATATCGGAGACGCCGACGGTATCAAGCGGCAACCTCGATTGGATATCGCTGCAGCTTAAGCATAACGCTAAACTCCGCCGCGACTTCGGTCCGTTGTTATCGCCGAAGCAGCAGGAGAACCCGAAGGATAACAGCTCGGAGTTCATTGCGTGGGAGCGCGCAGAAGACGGAACGCAGCATTTACTCGCGAAGTTCGAAGCCGCCTCCGCTAACCAGGCGCTGCGCGGACGTAACTGGAACGGTGTACGGCCGGACTTAATCGTCTGTGATGACCTCGAAGATATAAAGAGTAACGCGGCCACTCCGGAACTGCGCAAGAAAATGAAAGACTGGTTCTCGCAGACAGTCGTACCGTTGGGCGATCCAAAAGGGAAGCGGACAGCCTTCGTATATATGGGAACAACGGTCCATCACGAAGCGCTGCTCGTTGACGTGCTATATAACCGGTCAGACTTTAAGAGCCGCGTTTACCGCGCAATCATCGAATTTCCGGAGCGTATGGACTTGTGGGAAGCGTGCCGGCTCGTATATAAAGATCCGGACCGAACGAAAGAGGACCGCGCAAGGGAAGCCCGCGCACTATACGAATTGAACCGCGAAGAAATGGAGCGCGGTTGCGTTGTTCTATGGCCGGAAGCACAACCGATATGGACGCTGATGCGCTGGAAATGGGATAACAACGCGAAGGCATTTAACACGGAGTATATGAATAATCCGGTCGACGAGGAGTCGATGATATTCAATCCGGAGTCGTTTACGTATTGGGACGGCGGCCATCTTAAAGAAACGTTATCCGTGTATCCGCGCCCGGCCGACGCTGAGTTTGACGTTTACATGGGCGTTGACTTCGCGATGGGTAAGGCACGCGGTGATTATAGCGCAATCGTCGTTATCGCGCGCCACAAAAAGACCGGAACAAAATACGTTATCGATGCGTTCGGCGAGCGGATAAAGCCGGACGCTTTTTTGCGTGTAATCGTAGAGAAGGCGCTGCGTTACCAGCCGAATGCAATCGCGGCCGAGGCGCAGGCGGCGCAGGAGTTCTTCGTTATGCAATTGAAGGACGCGCTAAAGGCCGCCGGCTATCCGTCACACACCCGCGTGAAAGAGATATACCAGCGTTCGCGGAAGGGCTTGCGTATTGAGGCGCTGATGCCGGCGATTGAGAGCGGAGAGATACAATTCTCGCGGAAACATGCGTTATTACTGGAGCAATTCGAAATGTACCCGTCCGGCACTCACGATGACTTGCCGGACGCGCTTGAAATGGCGGTTAGTGTTGCGAAGAGTGGACGCAAAAAGGTACGGAATAAGCCGTCAGGAATGTGAATTTGCGTACTTGGTTTCTATCTTACGTTTCACAAGATTCATGATAATTTTCTTGTATTCAGGCGTAGTAACATCCTGAATTTCATTAAGAATTTCTTCAAGATACACGCGAACACGATAGTCGTAAACATCTACAATAAATACCTGGCCTGCAGGTATTTTAGCTTTTTTTATTTCAAACTTTAGTAAGGAATTGTGACCCTCCTTCACAATTGTTTCTATTGCAAAGAATATCATTCTAACATGTTCTTTACGCGCCTCGGCTTCGGCTAGCACAGCTTTTGCTTTGTTTTTCTTCTCAGTATCTAATGATTTTATTAATGGAACTAGTCCGTAGAAGTCTCCCATAATAGCCTCCTTGATTAGTATTATCTTCCTCATATTATAGAATACGGACAAGTCGGAAAGAGGGTTCGAATTTGACGAAATTATTCGCAACGGGCGAAATTTACCCGCCAGAACGCGATATACCGCGCCTGGCCCGCTATAAACGCGGCCGTACGATATTTGACGGTCGCCATCCGGAGATATATGACCGCGCGTCGTCGCTACTAAAAGATACGCCACACGCTGCGCAGCTTAAAACGCTGTTCATCGCGGTTAACCTCATGGACATACTGCTCACGAAGCCGGCGGACTTACTTACCGGTGAGCCCCCGACGTACGAGAGCGGTATGGGTCCGGGCTCACGCGAACAGGAGCGCCTCGACTCGATCGTCGAAGAGAACGACCTCACGTTAACCGCGCACGAACTCACAATCGGCGGCGGCTATCGCGGTGACTCGTTTATCAAAACGTATTTCGCCTCGCGCGCTGACGTCACTGAAACGGAAGAACTCGGTTTGCCTGCGCCGGAATCGCGCTTAGAACCGATTATCGAAGCTGTGCCGGCGAATATCGTATTTCCGGAACTCTCGCGCGGCTCCCGTAAGAAATTCAGCGCGATTAACATCGCATGGATCGATTGGGTCGAAGAACCCGGCGGCAAAATTGTGCGCTGGCTCTACGGAAAGCCAACGTCATACGTGCCGTACCTCGTAGTCGAGCGCTATGTGCCGGGTTACATCGTATACGAGCGCTATGAGCTTACGGAGGCTGGCGTTAATAGCGAATGGGGCGTGCCGATCTCAACGTATCTTATCGGCGAGCAGATCGCAACCGGCCGCGAGGTTGACGTAGTCGAAACGGGAACGCCGGAGTTGTTAATCCGCCATATCCCGTACAAAAGCGTCGATGACCGCTGGGAAGGTATTAACGGAGTCGAGAAGTTGGAAAGCGTATTGAGCGCGATTAATGAACGCTTGGCTCAGATTGACTATATCCTCTGGAAGCACAGCGACCCCTGGATGTACGGACCGGAAGACCTCGGCGATGACGGCGACAGTACTGCCGGTGCTTTACGCGGTGGCGGACGCTACATACCGATCAGCAAGGAGGACCAGGCTCCTGGCTATATGGTGTGGGAAGGTCAGCTAGAAGCCGCGTTCAAGGAGCTCGATATCCTCCTCGGCCTCGTCTACCAAATGTCGGAAACTCCGCAGTGGCTATTCGGAACAACGCTCGCCAACGATAAGGGCGGAACCGGCACGTCACATACGGACAGCGGCGCAATCAAAGCGCGATTCATGCCGATCCTGGCGAAAGTTAACCGTATCCGCGCGCACGTCGACCGTGCTCTCCGCGACGCTATCTGGACCGCGATGCAACTCGAAAACTTCGCGAATCGGGGCGTTGACGGTTGGGTACCGTACGAGCCCGTTTACCCGCGCATCGTATGGCGCGACGGTCTGCCAATAGACGAAAAGGAAGCGGCCGAAGTCGCTAGTATCCGTACCGGCGGTAAGCCTACGCAATCCGTACACGACGCAGTGAAGACGCTCGACGGTGTTGACGACGCGCAGGCAGCCGAGATTATAACGCGGATTGACGCAGACGAGGAGCGGACGTTGGGAACGGTAGAATCGACGGTGTTTAACGAATGACGCCGCTGATCCCGGACCCGACGTACGATTACGAAATAGCGCTGCTCGTTCGCGCTTATAAGAACGCGCTGCTCTCGATTAGCGCGGAACTATCACGCTTAGATTTAACCGCAATGTCACGCGCGAATGCGAAGGCCGCACTCGCCGAGGTTGCGGTTATTTTGCGTGGTCTGAACGCGGAGTCTGCAGCGTGGGTTGACCGCTATGTTCCGAAGGCGGCTACGGACGGCATCGCGCGGGCAATCGTTAACCTCGGCGCTGCGTCTACGCTTGAGGACGCGGAGAAGATCGTTAAGTTTAACCGGATTAATCGCGAATTTGTGGCGTCGGCAGTCGCGGACACACAGGCGGATTTATTAGCGGTTACGCAAAACGTTGACCGCCGCGTTAAGCTGGCCGTACGACAGGCGACCGCCGATTCAATGCGCGCTAACTTGACGCGGGGAATTAACGGGAATCGAACGCTTAACGCCGATATCCTACAGCGGATGAAAGGCACGCTAGGCAGCGCTGTGAATACCGGAATCATTGACGCAGCCGGGCGCAGGTGGCAACCGGAAGTGTACGTCAAGATGGTAACACGCACGAAGATGGCGTCGACGCACCGTGAGGCGGCCGTCAATGAAGCGGTCGGTCGCGGCGCTTACTACGGAGTGATTTCGCGGCATAACGCGATTGATAAGTGTCGCGGCTACGAAGGCACCATCGTTAAGCTGACGCCGGACGCTCCGGGGGATTACCGGTATTTCGCGGACCTTCCGCGTAATGAAATTTTCCATCCTAATTGTCGCCACGTAATAACACCGATACGCGATCCGAAGTTAATGGAGCAATAAGGCTCCGCGTCCCTTACGTATAAGACGCGATAAACTGGACGGTCAGACATATTAGCGCCGACGGGCCTTAAACGGGAGGATACGCTATGAAACGATTATTCAACGGATTTATCCCTTTCTATAACGCTGATAATGGCGCGGGAGAGGGCGGAGAAAAACCGACTAAGATCGAATTTACAGCGGAGCAGCAGGCGGAGTTAAATCGCGTTATTGCGGATCGAGTCGACCGAGAACGCAAGAAATTCGCGGATTACGACGACCTGAAAACGAAGCTAACTGCGCTTGAACAAGCGGAGGCTGAGCGCGAGGCCGCGAAACTGAGCGATACCGAACGTTTGGAAGCGGAGAAGGCGACCGCGCTCGCTGCTGCGGAAGATGCAAAGGCTGAGCGTGATAAGGCGCTAACTACCGCGAATCAGCGTTTGATTAACGCGGAATTTAAGGCGCTGGCTCGCGAAGCTAACGTGCCGGCCGAACGCCTGGCCGCAGCGTTAAAACTGGCGGACTTGGCGGGAGTCACCGTCGATGATAGCGGAGATGTGGTTGGCGTGAAGGGAGCGGTCGAAGCGTTGGTCGCTGCGCACGGTTATCTCGTTGAGAAGACGCAGGCAAAACCGATTGGTGGCGCTAGTGGCGGGAAGGCCGATCCGCCGGATAAGACGAAGGAACAGTTGCTTAAAGAAGCCGCAGATAAGGCGCGAAAGACCGGTCGTATTGAAGACCGGATGGCTTACGCCGAGCTTAAAGAAAGATTGACTAAGTAAATAAATACCAGAAATAAAGTCGCGGGCAGTTGGCGGCTTATTTTATTGCGCGGATTTATCCGTAGCACTCAATTTACAGGGGGAAACACACACAATGTCTAAAGTATATAACTCATCTATCGTAGGTAAACGGGAGTCTATTGCAGATGAAATTTTGCTGCTTAATCCACACCAGACTCCACTATTGAACTTGCTGGGGTTTGCTGAACCAATCACTGCAGTTGAGCACATTTGGTACGAGGATGAAATGTTCCCGGATGAGACCGTAACTACAGCGTCCGCACTCGTAGGCGCGACCGCCATCGTCGTTGCAGACGTAACGCCGTTCCGTGTCGGCTCTGTAATCAAAATCGTAGACGAGCTACTGTTCGTATCCGCGATTGACTCCGGAACCAAAACGCTGACCGTAACGCGAGGATACGCTTCGACTACGGCCGCAGCAGTTGCTTCCGGCGCAAAAGTTGAGTTCATGTTCGATGAAGGTGTTGAAGGCGCGGATGCTCGTTCTGCTCGTTACAAAGCGCGGGTACGTAAGTCTAACCTTACACAAATCTTCACCGATACGGTAGACCTGTCAGGTACAGCGCAGGCAATCGCACAGCACGGTGTTGACAACTTGTATGAATATGAGAAACAGAAGAAACAGCTCGAACTCGCCCTGCAATTGGAGAAGGCTGCTATTAATGGTATCGCTTATGAAAACGGCCAGGTCCGTCAGATGAAGGGTATCCGTCAGTTTATCCAGACTAACGTTACCAACGTCGGCGGCGCGGTAACATTGGCGGCAATTAATACGCTGGCTCAGACAGTCTTCGAAGCTGGTGGGTTCTCTAGCGGCGGTGACTACAAGGTTATGGTCGCGGCGAAGCAGAAGATGGCGCTATCAGGCACGGATGCTAATAAAATCACTTTGACGCGCGGTGAAAACACTCGCGGTCAGGTCGTAGACAAGATCGTAACTGATTTTGGTGAGTTCGAAGTTGCGCTCAATCAAAACCTTGCTCCGGACGAACTGTTCCTCGTTGATGCCAATCGCGTTAAGATTCATCCGCTGGCGACCCGCGAGTTCGGGCACACTTATCTCGGATTGATCGGTGACTCCATGCGCGGCCAGATCGTAGGCGAGTACACGCTCATGCTCGAACAAGAAAAAGCTCACGGCCGCCTGAAAGGCTTGTCGTAATATAACGGAGGTGTACGATGGCGACTTACGAATCGCACTATCAGCAACTCGGATTTTACGTAGACGGAGGCTTCCGCAGATTTAGCGGGGGCCTTTTTCATACGGACGATCCGGCGGAAATAGCCGTACTTGACGCGTTAGTTGACGCCGTACGGATTTCGGAGGAACCGCAAGCAGTCGCGGATACACCGGCGGAGGAAGTTACCGCCATTAAGCCCGCGCCTAAACCGCGCAGAACCTCCGCTAAATAAACGGAGGTGTTTACGTGGCAATTACGGTAAATGACGCAACAACGTATATCAACGCGAACTGTATCAGTATTGACGATTGGACAGACGCTGATGACGCCAAAAAACTACGGATAGTTAACGTGGCAGGACGGACGCTGACGGACAAATACGCTCAATACACGATACCGGACGCAGCAGTTTACGAATATGCGAACGCGCTGGCAATCGCGTTTAACGATACGAACGCGCTGCAGCAGCAAGGCGTAGCGAGCTTCGGACTGACCGGCGTAGCGAATTTTACGTTTAAGGACGGACTGAAAACGGGGCTCGACTCGCTGATTCCTGACGTCGTTTATACGCTGATTGGCGCGGCTAACGGCGTTAAGCTCAGTAAGCGCGCGGTTAAGTGGGTGACGATGTAATGGCGCTGATACCGCTCAAGCAACTCGTTACAATTACGCCAGCCGGCGGTTTCGATCCGGATTACAATACGCCGATACCCGGTGAGCCATACACGCTGCGCTGCCGGTTTCAGGAGGGCGTTAAACTTGTGCGCAATCAATACGGAGCCGAAGTCGTCAGCGTCGGTACGTTTTACTTCGATAAGCTGGCGGATATCGGCTTAGACGCCACACTTACGTATACCAACGAATTAGGAGACGCGGTGACCTACGATCCATTAACCATCGGTGTAAAACGGATGCTGAGCGGTCGGTCGATTCTAACGGAGGTGAACGTATAATGGCGCTAACATTAGCGGATATCAACGCGGCAGTCCGGCTCGCAATGCCTGGAATCATCGTAGTCGGCAACGACTTTATCGCGGCTAACCCGGATGATTGCGCTTATGTACGGATAACGGGCGGACCTCCACCCCGCGAGTGGTCGTCCGTTGCGTATCCGTCGTTTCAAGTGATCATACGCGCTAAGTTATCCGCGACAGCCGAGACGAAAGGGAACGCGCTGATTACGGCGCTGCACGGTAAGGCGGAATTTATGCTCGGGAGTACGCGCGTGGTTAAATGCCAAGCGGATCAATCAGCGCCGTGGTATCTCGGTCCGGACGAGAGCGGACGCGCGCTATACTCCGTCAACTTCACGTTAACAACATCGCTATAAACGCAGGGCTGTCCGTAATCGGGCGGCTCTTTTTAATTTAAAGGGGGAAATAACGAATGGCTCAAGACTTTAGCAAAATCGAGATAGGCCCGGCAATCGTTGAGTACGGTTCAGGCGGAACAATGGTTACGTTTGAGACTACGATCGGAGGCGTTGTACTCAATACGGAGACTACGTACCGCGAACAGAAGACGGATCAGACCGGAGAAACTATCGTCGATAAGCGCATTACTGGCCGTAACGTCAGCGTCACCGTTCCATTTGCGGAATATGAGATCGACGTCATTCCGAAGATCATGGCGGGCGCGGAGGTGGTTACCGGGACAGGCGGATCGAAAGTCCTGCTTAAGACCGGCGTAGGTGTGAGTCTGCTGGATACCGCTAAGATCGCCGTAATCAAGCCACTTGCGCACAAAACTGATCCGGACTACTGGCTCACGCTGCCACTAGCGTTTTCGGAAACGGACCTCTCGTATTCGTTCAATAACGAGAACGAACGCATCACTAACGTAACACTCCGTTCGACACCGGACGAAGACGGCGTCATCCTCATCCTCGGCGACGACACAATTACCGCAACTCCGTAAGCAACGCATGACACGAAAGGGGCGCTTAACCGCGCCTCTATTTTATTTATAGGGAGCGAAAATGATGCAGCTATTTAAGCGTTCAGATAAAGCGGAAATTCCCGCAGTAGACCCGTCCGCAATCCTTCTCGGCGGCCAGGCGGTTAAGGTGCGCAAGGTAACGATCGGCCAATGGCGCGAGCTCTACAGCGTTGTCGGCAACTTACCGCAATTGTTAATCAGCGTTGTAACCGCGCCTGCAGACAGCCGGATACCGTACCTGCTCGCGGTCGTAGAGAGCGCAATCGACGACGTAGTTAACGTGGTTGCGGTGCTGACCGGACTAGAGCCCGCGTGGATCAACGAGAACGTATCTCCGGACGAACTGATGGCGTACTTTGTCGCCGTTGCGCGCGTGAACGATTTCGGCGGACTCCTAAAAAACGTGCAAGGCGCTCTAAAACTGACGCAAACGCTGGACAAGGCAGCGGACGCAGTGATGAGCGCGGAATAACGCTAGACCAATTCTTTATTGACGCAGCGGTCCGTTTGGGCAAAACGCAAGTTGAGTTCGAACGCGGCTACTACGTTATGGACTTACTCGACGTACTCGAAGCGGAGACACGGCGCAAGGCTGGCGAAACGCTGGACGCGCTCAACGTTAACGTGATGTCGCATTCGACTAGCGTAGAGGATTTCCGTGCGTATACGGATGGCCTACGTAATGCGGCCGGATTTAAGCAGGATAGCGCGCCGAAGTACGACGAAGCCGGAATCAAATTACTCCGCGATCAGATGCGGATAGGAGCGAGGTGACCGGATATGACATTTAGCGCAGATACAGCGGGACTTTACCGTTTCCTAGCGCAGCAAGAAGCGAAAGTAATCGCCGGAGCCATGTCCGGACTACACGACGCTACGGACCGTCTGCTCGCGGACTCGCGAAATGAAGCGCCGCTAAAGACGGGTACGTTGCGGATGACGGCGGGCAAGCGCGTTAAGAACGAGAACGGTCATATTTACGGAGAGGTGTTTTATTCCGCAACGGAAGAAGCGGGCGGCGTTCGCTTTAACTACGCGTTGCGCGTTCACGAAATGGGCGAGTATAAGCATCCGTCTACGCCCGGTACGCGCCCGAAGTTCCTTTCGCGGCCGCTGCGTACGAACGAGCGGCTATATCAACGTTTTGTAAATGACGCGATAAGGAGGGCGCTAAGATGACGGCAGGCGGCACGAACGTCGGCGAAATACAGGCGCGGATAACGCTAGAAATGGCGGAGTTCCGGCGTCAAATGGAGGAAGCGCGTCGCCGGATACGGGAATTAGAAGGCGATACGCGGCGTGGCGCTGACGGATTCCGCGATATGGGAAGCGCGATTGCAGGGCTCGCGGCTGGCGCGGGATTATCGAAGCTAGTAAACGAAATGATGCGCGCAGTCGAAGCGGCTACGAAGCTGCATTCGGCATTCGCGGGACTCAACGCGGTCGCGAAGGGATTCGGCGTTCAAACGAAGGATGCGCAGGCGGCCGTACAAGAGCTGTCTTCGCGCGGGTTCCTCTCGCTGACCGAATCGGCACAAGCGTTTAAGACGGCGCTATCTACCGGATTAAGTCTCGAAGAGGCGACGAAGCTGATTAACTCGCTCGCGGACTCAGCGGCATACGGGCGGCAGTCGTTCTATACGATGGGCGGCGCGATACAGGCGTCACTTGACGGGATTAAGAACGGTAACTCTGTACTCGCGGATGCGGTCGGGGTAACGAAGAATCTCAGCGTTATGCAGAAGGAATACGCAGCGACGATCGGAACGACGGCCGGTAAGCTTACGGACGCGCAGAAGATTCAGGCGGCGTACAACGGATTTATCCGCGAAGGTATCTACTACGTCGGTAACGCGGACCAGGCGATGCAAGGAATCATCGGTAGTCAGGCGCGCTTTACGCAAGCTACGAATCAAGCCACGGTCGCAATGGGCGAAGCATTTACGCCGGTTGTCCAAAAAGCGCTCGATACGCTGACTCCGCTGATCATCGAACTCGCGGACTTTACGTCGGCGAACGCAGAACTCGTATCCGGACTCGCAACGGGAACGGCCGGCTTTCTTACTCTCATCTTAGTGTTGACGGGATTTTCTACGCTGTTAAAAACTATCCCGGCGCTATTTACCGCGATTAAGGTCGCATCGGCAGGACTCGGACTAGCGGCTGGACCGTTAGGAATAGCGCTCGTAGCGGTCGGGGCGTTAGCCGGCGCATTCGGAGCATTAACCGCCGCTAAAGCGAAGGATAAAGCCGCAACAGAAGCGATGCTGTCCGCGCAGAAGGATCTTAACGAGCTGCTTAACAAAGCGCCGATCGACCGTACTGCTGCGGACATTGATACGCTGAAATCGAAGACGGAGGAGCTTACGCCAGTCCTCGAAGAACGGGCGCGGCTGCAGGAGCGTCTTAACGAGATTCAGGCGGCAGGCGAAGCGGGAACGGCGTTACCGGAAATGTTTGCGGAGGCCATGGAAGTTAACGATGCGCTCGGCGAACTCGACGCTAAGCTTGAAGGACTTGGTTACACCGGCGTTGAAGAGGCGACCGCTAAGCTGGCCGAAATGAACGCGGTTGTTAAACGCGGAACGATCGCGCTGACCGAGCAGGATAAATCGGAGGCGGCCGCACTCGCAACGAAGAAACAGACGCTCGTACAAATGAGCGCGCTGGCTAACGAGTTTAAGACGCTGAACTCTGCCCAAACGCTGGACGCCGCGCAGAAAAACCGCCTCGTTGACATTACGGAGAAACTAATCGATCAGTATCCGGAGTTGAACGCGCGCCAGGGCGAAGACGGCCGTATCCGCGCGGATAACATTGACGTGATCATATCGCAGATCAGCACGGATAAGCGGTTTACGGATCAAGCGGCGGCTAACGTGACTACGCGTATCCGCAACTTCGGGAAAGAAGCTGCAGCGCAGGCGCAGTCGGTACAGACGCAGATAGACAACTTGACGCGGCTTAGCGATGCGTTAGCGGTTGCGTCCGGTGCTAAAGCGAGCTCATTCGCCGGCGACATGGCAGCGCGTGAGGAGCAGAATACGCGCAGAACTAGCGGTCTCGTCGGCGACATCGTAACGAATGGGATCATCACGCAGGCAGTGACATCCGGAGCGAAAGCGGAAATCGACGCTCAACGTGAGGAAGCGCTGAAACAGCAGCAGAAGTACGCGGATGCGGCGCGGGAAATGGAGAAGCTGGCGTCGCAAGTCGAAACGGGTACGCAGGACTTTACGAAGGATATTATCGCGCCCGATCCGGATAAGCCGGCGAAGGAAAAGAAAACGAAGTCAGCGGCGGAATTGGCGTCCGAAGCGCGTAAAGCTGCGTATGACGCCGATCTCAAGACCGTGCAGTTTCAAGCGGATTTCTACGAGATGACCGCCGACGCGCAGATAGAGCGTTATGAAGTATTGCGCAAGAAACACGCTGCCTTCCTGAAAGAATCCGTTGATGATGCGCGGACCCTCACGCTGCAGCTTAAGCAGCTATCGGAGGACAGCGTACAATCACGCTACGACTTTAGCGCTACGTGGATCGACGCGGAAGAAAAGCGCATGGAAGACAGCGGTAAAACGGAGCTCTCCATCGCGGAAATGAAGCTCGCAAGCTGGACGCGGTTACGCGATCGATATGCGAAGGACAGCGAACAGTATAAGGCAGCGGATGATCAAGTCCGCCAATCGCGTAAGGACGTCGCGACCGAAACGGAGCAGGCGGCGCGCGACCAATACGAAGCGTCCTCGAAGTGGATCGACGCGGAAGAACGCCGTATGGAAGCCGCTGGCAAGTCCGAATCCGAAATCGCGCAGATGAAGATCGACGCGTGGACTCGCGTGCGCAGTCGCTACACAAAGGATTCGGACTATTACGCGAAGGCGGACGAGGCGCTATACCAATCGCGCAAGGACCTCACGAAGCAGACGGTCGCCCTCGCGGAAGACCTCGTCAAAGCGGAGAAGGCCGCAATAAAGGAAGCGAAGGACGCGGACCTCGACGCAATCGATGCGCGTAAGAAGGCCGCTATGGACGATTATGACGCGCGTATTGACGCGATCCAGAAGCTGCGTGACGCGAATAAAACGCTTAACTCTGACGCCGATTATGATACGCAGCTACGTGAGAAACGCGCACGGTTAGCGGAATTGCAGAGCGCAGTTGGACCGGCCGGCATCGCGGAACGTGACGCGGTACTCAAGGAAATCGAGCGCATGCAACTCGAACATGACCGCGAACTCACGGACCGTACGCTAGAAGCGCAGCAGGACGCGTTATCCGACGAGAAGGCAGCGAACTCAGCCGCGTACGACGCTGAGAAGACCGCAGCCGAAGCGCAGTACGACGCGCTGCTTAACTCGTTCGAAGCGTATAGCGGCGATATCAAAACGGTCGAGGACGGAATCGCAGCGTACCGCGTAAGTTCCAGCGCTACCGCAAACAGCGCGATCCTCACGGAGCTCGATACGTTCATCGCGCAATATAACTCGAAGATGGCGGCTATATCGTCAACCAGCGTAAAGGCGGCGTCAAAGGCGAGCGGAATCACGCTGAGCTCAGCGCAGCAGTCTACGTTATGGGGCGCGCTATCTACGCCGAGCCTAGCGGTTGCAGCGCCGGCCGCCGTTACGCAGATTACGAATAATATCGATATGGGCGCGAAGGAAGTCGTACTTACGGATAAAGCGGATATCGTCGGTTATTACGACGAAAAGACCCGCGCAGCCGCACGTCTGCAAGCGATGGGGGTGAAGACGCTATGATCTACGATGTAGCGGTAAATGGCGTTTGGCTATCGGAACACGGGGCGGCATTACACGATCGCAGAATACCGGTCCTCCCGGAGACGGACGACAATACGGTCAAACTCGCGAATACGGACGGCGTCGTTGACTTCGGCGCATCTTACGGAGCGCGTCCGATTGGCCTAACGTTTGAGATAACGTCGAGCGCTGCGGAGTATCACCGGACGCTGGCGTATCTGGCGCGGACCTTTAATAGCAAGCGCGGTGAGATCACGTTAGAGTTCGCGGATATGCCCGGCAAGTACTACGTTGCAATCTACGCGGGAACGCTCGAACTTGGCGCGACCGGTAGCCGCTTAATCGACGTGAACCTGCGTATGAACGATCCTTGGCCGGTCGGTCCGGAAGTCATAACGGAGTTTACGATCACCGCGAGTCCAACAGCGGTCGAGATCGAGTCGGAAGCGGATGTACGGGCGCGGCCAGTGATTACGATGTCAAACAACGGAACGACTACGGTTAGCGGCTTTACGGTAACGAACGAATACGAATACCAATAAACGAAGACAGCGCGGAGGGACGTCGGATAGCGGCGTCTTTTTTGCGTTGATCTAACGGAGGAGAACGAATAAATGGCGATGCAAATTTCGAATTATCTCAGCGCTATCCTACTGAACGCGGCTCTGCGGAATACGGCGTTTACTGGCCCGGCTACGGTTTATATCGCGCTATATACGTCTGATCCGACAGCAGCGGATACCGGCACGGAAGTTAGCGGAGGCTCATACGCGCGCCA
The DNA here is from genome assembly GCF_037963255.1 of Paenibacillus sp. FSL H8-0259. Lineage (NCBI taxonomy): Bacteria > Bacillati > Bacillota > Bacilli > Caryophanales > Paenibacillaceae > Paenibacillus > Paenibacillus sp. FSL H8-0259. The sequence continues at coordinate 6,937,181 of NZ_CP150147.1, read as the reverse complement.
GGCGGTAGCATTCGGAGCGCCGACGTTAGTTAGCGGACAGCAAACGGTGAGTAATACCGCAGAGGTCGTATTCCCCGTTGCAACAGCGGATTGGGGACTCGTAACGCATATCGGATTAAAGAGCGCAGAAACCGGCGGTTCGCTGCTGTGGACGAAGGCGCTCGATAATCCGCGCACACTACTCGTCGGCGACCGTCCGAGATTCGCGGTATCGAGTACGTCCGTTAAATTCACGCAGTAATTACGAGAGGGGAACGAATAGATGGCGCAGGTAGAAATGTTTCCGGCGGTTGCGAACTCGCCAGCAACGGAATTAACCGCAGCACTAACGGACATAGCAACGACCGTCTCCGTATTGGATGCGTCGAAATTACCGGACGCTCCGAATATTGCGACGATTGGCGTAGATGAGAGCGCGGAAACGATTAAATATACGGGAAAAAGCGGCAATGACCTAACGGGGGTAACGCGCGGATTCAGCGGGACAACTGCGAAGGCGTGGGCGACCGGCGTAGGAGTGGCGCGGTACTTTACGGCGTACGATGCGGATGCGCTGCGGGAGAATGTGGCGGATGTTACTGCGCAGTTGGCGGATGTAGCGTACGGAGGCCAAGCGTCCTTATACGGAGTAGAACCGACTGGCGCAGACCAGACTGCGGAGCTTAACGCTTATTTCGAGGAATTGGCGGACAAGGGCGTTCGTTACGCAATGTTCGATAAGCCCGGAACTTTTGTACCGGAGAGCGCGCTTTCTGGCACATCTAAAGTGCTGAAAATCGGTAACGCGGAAATCAGCAAAAAGAATCCCGTTAACTGGTTTACACATATCTCTAAGACGTTCCGTGGGTTCAGCGGAAAGATTAACGCTAGTTCGATGCGAGGTCTAACCGAAGCGAACGATATGGGAAGCTTTCGGAGAGTAGCTGAAGCGTTATCGCAAAATCAACCCGTAAAAGTGTGCTTTTTCGGAGACAGCATAAGTACAGCAGGCTGGGACACGGCAAACCTGAAACTGAGATCGGTTAAAAGCTCAACAAACCCACTCGGATACATTAATGGCCCAGACGCATCGGTTGAGAGCGCGGCGTACCCTATTAAACTAATGGATATGCTTGTTAACTCTTTCCCTGACACCACATTCAAATACTCAAACTTCTCTATTGGCGGCGAGACAATCAATAATTGGGGAGCAAGTAGAACGATTCTAGTAGATGGGGTATGGACAACAAAGACATGGATTGACATGTGCAAAGATACAGCGCCGGATCTACTTGTTATAAGCTTCGGAATGAACCATGTTAATAATGATCAGGCGAGAGTGTTCTCTTATTACCTCAAAACTTTACTGGATTATGTTAAAGCGAATTTTGCTGTTATTCCTGATATCGTCGTGTTGACAAGCCCGCGCTGTGCATATCTTCCCGGGGAAACAACTTGGGGCACGTACACCTCTCATGCCTCTATTCACGCTGCTGCCAACGCCGCCAGAGCAATTAGCCAAGAATATGGCGCATACGTTTGTGACGTAGCTCGGATAACCGACATTAAGCGTATGGGTGTGGATCTAACAAGACCAATGCTCAAAAAAATGAGCGTAACGGATTTTAATAAGATTTTAACCGGAGTTACAGACAACGGCGACGGAACATATTCCTTTATTAATGGAGCTTCACTTTCTCTTGCGGGGAATCTGCAGAAGGATTTCCAATTGAAACTAAAACTAAACTTTAATGTTTTGGGAGCGAGCACGGGTCATTCTCTCACCCTGAAATTCAATAAGACTAACCCTGGATTTTACGACAATGCGGTTATTTTCTATCCGAAATTTACAAGCAACCTTGCGAAGATCGACAGTGCAATGAGGATAGCAGATAATGCACATTATACGACGTTTATCACCGGTAGTTACGCGGATACCGTGGCTTATGAAAGTGTTGACGTTGTACTAACGATCACTAAGCAGGGGCCGATTGTTGAAATTAAGCTAGGCGACAACGAAACGCGGATCATCAAGGATTACGCTGACTGTTGGGATGTTCCGGGAACACTCGATATGCTGTACACTACCGGAACCGCCGGTGAGTCATTACTGGTCAAATCAATTGAGGTGTGGGGCGCGGAATATCCGGAATATCTACCGGTGCTGCTTGACCGTGAGATGTTCGGCGCTTATGCTGCCGGAGACTACTCGGTTAAACAGCCGTACGGCGGAAACGGGGTTAATCACCCTTCAAGCATCGGAATAGAAGAGGGCTACGTACCGGCGCTGGCAGAGTTGGTCGAGGATATCAAGCACGTTGCCAGCATACGTAACCGCAATACGGATTGGAGCCTGTTCCCCGTTACGGAGACAAAGGACAGTGTAGACTCTGGTAAGGCTGGTTACAGCCGCATTGCGCTCGGAAGCATAACGGACTATCCGATACTCACAGCACGGCTTGTATCATCCGGCGGCACGGTGTACAAACTGCAAAAGGCATATAATGCCAGTGTTTATGATCACTTTAGTCTCCTCGGAACAAATGAGTTTGGCATCTACAACTCTGGTGGAGTCACTACGATCATTATTAACGCAGTAGCCGCAACGGGGTGGGTAGTGACTACACATAGACGTGCTTAGCTGATTTTACCTGTGTTAAGCCATTTCACAGCATTAAAGTATTTTTTGTAAACGAGCATCTCATTATCGACAGTAGGAGAATTTTCGAATTCTCTAAACCAGACTAGGGAGTGAATGTCTGGAATATTCCTAGAAGAAAAAAACACTTTAGGGTAAGCAAGAGCGTCAAAACGCTGTATGTGTTCTTTCGAAGCAAGATCTCTATCAGAAAATTTAATAAATATATTATTCCAATTAAATCGGGCTAGCCTACGGTTCCATTTCTCGTAGGCCTCATTTTCGTCGGTATAGTGCATAAAATGGATTTCGATGTCGTGCAGTAGACCGACGGGGTAGCTCGGAGTTTCTTTATACTCGGACGTATCAGTGAAGGTCAACGGTGTGTGAAGATAGTAATCGAGGTTTTCCAATAACTTAATGTAGCAAGGCCCATAAATAAATAAGCCAACAAATGGCGTGTTATACGGTTTTCCTAAATTTTTATATACTTGACCGCCCCAGCAGTTGTTTGAGATGATACTGAAATTGTCGTTTTTTAGTTTTATTCTCGAATTGAAGTTTTTAACGAATAATCTTGTGCTCTTTAACGTTTTAATAATATTGCTCACTGTGCTCGCTCCTATTTTCAACTGTTGAGTATTAACATTGTAAAATTAAGTCTGCTTGTTATCTATGAAGTATATATTATTCATTATTATTTGTTAACTTCATTTTCGGTAGTGACTAGGCATAGACGTACGTAAGTAGAAGATAATGCACATAGAATCTTATGGAACAAAAGATAATAATTCCCTGATTTTATGCTATTATAGAATCATAAAATATAAAGGCGGGGGTATATTGAAGGAGATAATTAAGAGTTTTCAATGTGCTAAGTGCAGATCAGGTTCGAACTTTAATCCGCAATATGTTGAGGATAACATTAAGCAGATAGGTTTAAAAAGAACACTACAGTTACCTGTAGTGTGTCAAGATTGCGGTAATGAATTTTCGATTTTCCAAGGAATAATTGATGCTCTTGTTTTAAATAATGTTTGGCCAGATTTCATTTGTGATGTTAATTATGGAGGAGAAGTAGAGGTTGTCGTTGGTAAGGAGTTTACAATTGATCTACCATCTCCTGTCCTTATCGAGAAGGTTTTCTTAACCAATGGGAATGCTTTCGCCTTAGTAGTGCCTAGATATCTAGAGGGATGTTCAACTTCAAAGTTTACTATTGTTTCGTCAGAGATTGAAGGAGAGCATACTGATTATAGAAAAGTTGGAGAGGCTCATACCGTATCCTGGTCCATGCACGGTAAAAGTGGGAATCGTTATTCGGAGACGTGGATTCAACTTTTAGCTCAAGTAAAAGAACTTATAATGCATCGACAGTATGAAATGGCGGTGTTAAGTTCCGAAATTATGTTTGAAAGCTTTCTTGATTCAACTATTTACAAACATTTACTTCGTGATGGAAGTTCACATGATACAGCATACACTATGTTGGAGTCTATCCCTAGTGTGCAGACAAAAGCACATAAGCTATTAAAAAGCTTATGTGGTTACGGATTACAAGATAATAAGCAAATAAATAAAGAGTGGCTAAATCTTATGCTTATGAGAAATAAAATTGCTCATGGAGAGGACGTTGCAGCGGATAAAGATAAGGCTTCATGGGCATTCAGAACTGCATTAGATTCAATATTCTATATTTATATTATGAGCGATATATACGAGTAAGTAGGACCATACTGCGCATTAACTTGGGATAGTTATGCTCTGATATGTATAATAAGTGCCCATACTACTCGCTTGCAGATAGGCACTTATCATTAGCGCAAAACCGGATAACTTACTTTTGCCAATACTGCTTATTCATGAAGTTTAGGAAGTAACTGACCATAAAAACAAACACAACGCCGTCAATTAGAAGTCGAATAAATTCGCCCATTTAGCTCACCGCCTTTCTATGAATACTACGATATACCCTCAAATTGTTGTTTACTAGAGTCCAAACGACTCCTTATTTACCATTTTTTGAAACATATGAATTATCCGTGTTGAGTTTGCTGTTTAGTATAGGAGAAGTCCTTTAGAAATTTCGTATAGAAGCGAAAAAATCGGATTGGAGTATATGGAGAAAAATATTATTATTTTATCCAATTGACAAATAATTTTATAGAATTTGATGTTAATCACAGTTCCCAACGCACGCGCCTCCGCAATCACGCGGGGGCTTTTTACTACGCAATTTTAACGCTACCCTCACGAAAGGAGACGCACGCCTATGTCGTTTCACAGCGCATTCAACCGCGCGCCCTTCAACCGCTCTTACGCGTTCCAAGCGTTCTTTAACGTTACGATTGCGTCTGAATCGTCCGTATCCGCACGCCTAACCGCTGACTTCGCGGTCGGCATCGCTTACGAATCGGCTACGCAATTTAACGGAGCTCCAACGCGCGATATCCCGGCGGCTGCTACATTCGCCTCGGCTACGGAATTACTCACGCAGATGATTCGCGAGCGCCTACACGCAGCGGGCATCGCATCGTCAACGCAGTTTAGCGCGGCCGTCCGCTATATGCACGTCGATTCGCTTACGTTTACCGGCGATTTCGACCCCGGCGATAAGCTCGTTATTGACGTTAAGCGCCAGACGATTACGCTAAACGGAGTCAACGCGATTCACTTGCTCGACGGTGACTTCTTCGAGCTCGGCCTCGGCCTCAACACGGTAACATACGCAGATGACGAAGCTGCCCGCGAAATCCTGACGCGCATCACGCATCGTGACCGTTATCTATATTAACGAAAGGAGGAATACGCTTGATCAACGCATTACAATCGTACGACCGTTTCCGTAAGCGCATCGGTATCCTTCGTGACGCTTATGATATTACGCGGGTCCGCCGGATCAACGCGGATTATACGCTGACTTTTAACGTCCCTCTGACGTTCGATGACTTCCGCGATAAGTTACCGCTGAAAGGTCACGTAATGGATGAGCGCGGCCAATATTACGTAATAAACAGCCGCCAGCGCAACCGCGACGACCGCAAGCTAACCGCGCAGATATCGTGCAGCCACGTTATGTTCAAACTCGCGGATTATAAATTCCCGTATGCGTCGTACATCGCGGAGGGCTTCGGTAAGCACATCACGGAATTAACAGCGCTGATCGCTGCGGCTACGGGCAGTGTATTCGCTATTTCCGTTGATGACACGTTTGACCTCGCGGACGTTAAAGCGTTCGGCGGCGGTAACTGTCTCGAAGCGCTGAACGCAGTACTCACGCTATATGGCGCGGAAGTCGAACCGGATAACTTTACGCTGCACCTGCGGAAAAAGATCGGTAATTCCGCGTCAGATTACCGTGTGCAGATTACGCGCAATTTGCTAACCGCAGCCTTCACGGACAGCGCGGCGTCATTATGTACGCGGTTATTCGCGGAGATGAAGGACTCGCGCACATGGATCGGCCAGCCTGCGTCGATACTTACGGCGGACGAACAGGCGCGGCTACTCGCGGTTAATCCCGGCGCGATATCCGGCGGCGTGCTGACCGTCAATTACCTCGTATCGTCGTACGCGTCCGCCTGGGCCAGCGATACCGTTCCGTTTTACGACGATTTACTTACGGAACAGGACGTTACCGATCCGCTGAAACTTGTAGAGGCCGCGAGAACACGGTTAGCTGAACGCGAAGTACCGGCGCTAGAGGTTAGCGTATCGGCTGCGGACTTATTTAAGATCGATACGCAGGAAGCGCGCCCGGGCCTTGGCGATACCGTTACGCTCGTTGACCCAGCGCTCGGCCTTGCGAACATCACCGCGCGAATCACGGAAATGACGGAGTACCCGTATGCGCCCGATAAGCACACGTCGCTCACGGTCGCCAACGTTATGCGGCGGGATTATACGCAGATCATAGCGGACTTGGAGGCGGGACGGCGCGCGATCGAGAACGTGTTTAGCGGCGGGAGAATCCGGGCGGAAGTATTCGAGGAGTTCGCACGGCGGGCAGTCATCGAGATCAACGAGTCGAAAACGGAGGTTAAATACGATACGCGCGGAATCGTGCTGCAATCTACCGCTGACGCGAACGACCAAGTTATCCTAACGTCGAACGGGATCATCATTACGACGGATGGCGGGGCGACGGCGCGTTCAGCGATTACGGCAGGACGTGTCGTTGCGGAGTCCATCGTAGGGCAGCTCGGAAGCTTCGTAAGCATGGTGATCGGCGCTGATAATAACGTAGTCAAGATCAACACAAACGGCATCAGCGCAGGCCACAACGACTTCGCCAGCGCACCTTTCCGCTTGGACATGGCGGGCAATCTCGTAGCTAACAGCTTGACCGCTAATTACGCGAATATACTATCGTCAAACTTTACGGACGGTGCGATCGTCGGATCGTCGATTAACGTAGGCAGCGGCAGGTTTACCGTAAGCGCTGCGGGTGACGTATACACGGAGGGCGGCGTTTATTCCGGCGGCACGATTACGGGCGCTACGATTCAGACCGCGACGGCCACGCGTAGAATTAAACTCGACGCAGACGGATTCAGCTCATACGATGGTAGCGGAGTTCGGCGTATAGCCATCGTAACGGACGATGACTTCGGCGTTCAGGCGATGCAGTACTACGGGCCAGGCGGAACATTGAGCGGTCTTGTGGACGGACGCGACGGCTATCTAAACGTGTCAGCTGCGGGATCTACGCTAATGCTCGGAGGCCCATCGATTGTAATCGGCGGTGACGTATCTTTTCCGACATTTAACGTGTCCCTTGGCGATTTCGTATCGAGCTTCGATTTTAACAACGTGACTATAGCGGGCGCTCCACGTATCGATGACCTCGAATGGGGCGCATATAACGCCGCCGGATACAATCTCGCGTTCGACACAACTACGCGAAATCTTAAGATGTACAGCCGCAACGGTACGCTGATGGCTACCGTAAATATTCCGGCCTAACCGCCGCACTAAAGGAGCCTACGTTATATGAAAGCACGCGCACTACTCGAATTAACGGTCGACCTCGCGAATCCAGCCTCTGAGCTCGCCGCTGCTATCAGCGCAGTCCTCGGATCAATCGCGCCGGCCCAACGCGAATCTGTGTTACGCAGCCTGGACGAGGAAATCGGCGTCGCGCTCGCGGGGTTTGAGACTTACGAAACGGAGGTGACTACGTAATGGAAGCGATTTGGACAGAGATATGGGCAGCGATTGCCAAGAACGGAATATTTGCGCTTGCGGCTGCAGTCGTCGCATACGCGTTGTGGAAGCAAATGAACCAGATATCGGACGAAGCTAAAGCACGTGAGGAACGAATCAGCGCGGAGTCAAAGATTGAGCGTGACCGCATGCACACGGAGGCACTAGCGCGGGAAGACCGCCTTATGAGTCTCGCGGAAGGATTAACGCAGCGGTTCGAATCGCTCGCGAGCCAATACGAAAACCTGGCGCTTGATGTCCGCGATATTAAAACGGTGGTACACGGAAGGGATGCGGCATAAGAAATGACGTATACAATCGCACAAGTACGCGCGAAGTCCGCTGCTAAGCTGAGCGGGCTTTTAAGCGCGGATAAGGCAGCGGCCGAAGCGTTGATTGACTTCGCGTATGCTTGCGGCGTGCCAATCGTAATCACGCAAGGGCTACGAACAATCGCGGAGCAAGACGGTCTTTACGCGCAAGGCCGGACGAAGCCGGGACAGATCGTAACGAATGCACGCGGCGGCTACTCGTACCACAACTTCAGCGTAGCGATCGACTTCGCGCTACTGCTCCCGAATGGCGGCGTTAGCTGGGATACGAAGCGCGACGGCGACGGTGATGGTATTGCGGACTGGGACGAAGTCGTTGCGCAAGCTAAACGTATCGGTTGGGATTGGGGCGGAGACTGGCGCACGTTTACGGACCTGCCACATTTTGAGATGACGTTCGGGCTCAGCACCGCAGATTATCGCGCAGGCAAGCGGCCGACACAGGCGCAACTTGACGCAGTAATCGCGAGAGTAAAAGGACTATACGAGGAGGCTGACGAAATGACAGCAACGGAGAAAGCGGAATTTAAGGCGCTGCAGGAAACGGTAGCGAAACAGGCGGAAACTATCGCGACACTCGAAGGTAAAACGAAGATGACCGCAATCCCATCGTGGGCGACGCAGGCATGTGTCAACGCGAAGGCAGCGGGGTTCATCGACACGACAGCGGACGGCAGCTACGACTTTTACCGTATGATAACGCTGCTGGATCGGGCCGGGTTGTTCGTAAAGAAAGGAGGCGCTATATAATGAAGAAAGACGATATTATCCGGAAGTTATCCTCGCGTAAGTTTTGGGCGCTGCTGGCCGCGCTTGCTACCTCGGTGCTAACGGCAGCCGGCGCAGGGGATAACGTAGTCCTTCACGTAACCGGCGTAATTGGCGCGGTCGGTGCGTGCGCCGCGTATATGCTGGCGGAAGGGCTAGCGGATGCAACTAATAAGAAGACAGAATAATATCAAAAACGTGCAGCCTTCGGAACAACTCCGCAAGGACTGCACGTTTACATCTAGATATTTACAAATCTAACTAAGTGTCCGATAATTATCGTAAGAATTTTCCAACACTTGGGGGTTAGTCCATGTCTAAAGTTTATCAAACGCTGCTCGACTCAGTCGACAAGCGGAGTATTATTGATTGGGCGGAGGGTAACAGCGCACTTCTCGCTGTGACTAAGGAGCGTGTCTACATTGTGAAGTCGATGACGCTCTCACGCCCTGACATTAAGTCTTATGATATTAAGAGTATCACCTCGATACATATGCAAAAACCCGGTATGCTGACGGCCGGCCACATGCAGATTATTGCAAGCGGAGTTGGAGACAAAACAAAGTCGTTAAGCTCCGCATTTGATTACGCAAAAGACGAAAACACTGTAATGATTAGGGATAATTATGATCATTTTCTCAGACTGGAGCAACTCATTTATAAGCTGAAGGCAGAGATCTCCTCAGTAAATTCAAAAAGTGTGCCAGATAGCGGCGATGTGTTCTTGAAATTGGAGAAGCTCAAGGCGCTGCTAGACGCTAATATCGTGTCCAAAGAAGAGTACGAAGAGAAGCGTCTAGAACTATTGGCGCGGATTTAAAAGCGCAGTCTTTGCGGAGTAGCATCCGTGAGGGCTGCGCTTTTTTTTGCGTTAACTCGAAAAATTAAAGCCGGGCTGCTCTGCCAGTTTGTGAAACGCAGCGTTTGTCTCTTCTTTAAGTTCAAATAATGCTGGACGATATGCTTGATATAGGAGAGCAAACTTATCGAATCTGTAGTTATAAAGCACGTTTTCTTTAAAATAAGGAGCGAACGATAAATTTAACAAATCGTCCTTTTCACATACTGCTTTTAAAATATGGTGGAAATGACTCGCTTCGTCAATGGTGTTAAGTATAAGAAGGGGGTAGGATACGGTTACGTCTCCGTACATGTGCCTCATATCGCCGTCGAGTGTGGGCGTAAAGTAGGTAGAAAAAGACGCATTAAAGGAGGAATGCAAAGACTCAGAAAGGTACCTCTGTTGATTTTCACGTCTGTCATCAAAATCAGAAATAAAATCAGTATCTGCGCCTAATATTCTATAGAGTTGATGAATGAATTTCTTGATTTTATTGCCTTTGCCCTTCCGGTACCAAAAATCATTATTATCATATAGAGAAGTAATGTTTCCGTATTCTTTTGAAAAATCTGAATTAACAAGACTTGTATAAAAAGTATCATGGGACTCTAAGAGAGGACGCAATAGACATTTATAGGAATCGGTGTGCCCTGCGTACAATAACTTTCGCATGCCTAGCATTAAAGAGAAGATTTTCGAACTTAATACGAGATACGTTATATCTTCATTATCTTTCGCAGCAGCCTCTTTGAAAATTTCTAAAACAGATTGATATAATGCTAACGCGCTATCAAACAAAACCAAGCTATCCCCTAGATGTTTTTCCAATGATGCTGCAATAATGCTCTCCTCTCTATGCCTAAGAATATCTGAAAATTCGACTGAAGGATTAATTCCGGATGCTTCTTGAAAGGCTAAGTCATAGAAAACTCCCATACTCTTCGCATTCAGTGGAGTCATAGTCAACCCTCCTTTTACCTTCATAATACACCCAATTATACGGGTAGCTTATACATTGTCAACACGATATGAGAGGGTGTACCCGCGTACATTTAAACCCCACTTTTAACGCTAGAGTGGGCACGGTACTATCATTGCAATCCGGCCGCTATTTCGGTACAATACTGTTAACGTGATCCTCCGTAGTAGAGGAGCGTGATCCACAATAGTCCGGAGGATTATCAATCCCCGAAAACGCCCATAAACGTTGATCTGACGCGGTTTTTAGCCGACCGTCAGCCTAGCGTAAATTCACCATTAACAATCCGAACGCCACTGCTACGTGCGGCTGCGGATCTTCTTTCCGTACGAAGGAAGATGCAGGCAAGCCGGCGGCTGAGCCTTGCTAAGACGGGTAAATGATGGGATGTAGCACTGGAATCTAATATAGACAGCTGAATATGCAGCCGTTAATCACGGCTTCCCAACCTCTTGAATTGTGTAAGAAGTACTTTACACTTTTCAGGAGGCTTTTTATTTGGCCAAAAAGCAGAAGAAGATTGGAATGACAACGGATCAAGGTTAAAGGAAATGCCGGAGGGATGGATAACTATAAAATTTATGGAAAAATAATCCGATAATAAAAAAGAATATCTTATATATTTAATTATAAAATACATAGGAAATATTGCTGTGCGGACAAAGCGGGAGGGTGGACATGGCGTCAACGAAGCTTATATTTAACGAAGATGAAGTCCAGCGGCTGCAGACCAAAATAGGCCAGGTAAGCCAGGACACTAACCGGCTGTATTTGCAGCTGAAGGGCCAGTCCAGTGGCTGGGGCGGAATTCCCATGGGAGACCACCTCGTGAAGGCCCAGGTCATGATCAATGAATTAACCGTAGAAGCAGAGAAATTGGAGGATATTATCCGGACCGCCCTGAAGGGGGTTGCAGGACTCCAGGAGGAGAATAAACGGCAGGCCGACAAGCTCACGCAGCAGTTTAGTCTTCTCGCGGGTGTATTCGGAAGCTTTGGGACACAAGGTCCTGCCGGGCGGATTTCCATTCCTGCCATTGTGCAGAAGAGTGTAGCGTATCTGATCACGTCTGTTACCGTCCTGCTGGGAAAGGATGAGCTGAATAACGATCCGGCAGTGCAGAAGCTGCGGAATATCATCCAAACGTCCGGGCTTTTGACCGTAGAGGGTATTGCGGCCCTAAGCAAGCTGAAGGATATCTTCGCGGCGCGGGATGGGATCGCGAAGGCGCAGATGGCCTTCAAGGTCTATGAAGCGTTCGGGAACAAGACGCAGATGGAGGCCGTCCATGCGCAGGCTGAGGAAGCACGCCGGAAGCTGGCTTCGCTGGGTGTAGCCAAGGTCCAATATGAAGCAGGGAAGGATCTAAGCGGCTATTTCAAGCAGCCAGCTGTCAAAGCCTGCGATTATGATCCGTCGATCACGGCGAAGAGTGTACCACTCATACATAACGAAGAATATCTCCTGCTGCTGCGGCTGGCGATGGAGAAGAGTGCTGCTGGGAACTACGCGCGAAGCCAGCTGGAGGTGAAGCGGCTGCAGATTGAGGCGGCTGAACGTAAGTTGGCGCTGGATAGCAATACGGAAGCGAAAAAATACAACTTTGAGGAGTACAGCAAAACACTTATAGGAAACACATGGGTACTCAGTAAAAATGGCATAACAGACCAGGAGGCGGCGCAAGCATCCATAGCGTATCAGGAAGCCGTCAGGAATGGAGAAATCAAATCTAATCTGGACAATGTGCCCGTTGATATCATGCAGGAGCAGATTCTGGCAGCGAAAGACGGGACCAACTACTGGACCGGTGCGAAATTATCGAAGCTGCAGGCCTATGGTATAATCATTAGCAGTGTAGTCGCCAGTTTTCAAGGGATTGAAGGAATGCGCGGCAATGTAAAGATAAAGAGAAGCCTTCCGTTGCACCCCGGTGCGGGTGAAATATCTGCGTCCGGGGTGAAAAAGGTAAATGTTCCGTTATCTGAGGGGAAGGGTAAATCTAGTAGTGCAGATTCTAACATAGGTGTAGTAAGTGAGGGTTCGGGTGGTCAAAATTTACTATCCAGTATAGGGAAAGTAGACAAAGCACCTTCAACAGTTAAATATTTGGAAGATGGTATTAGAAATGAGCCGTTTGAGCATGGTCTGTTTTTCGATAATGACGGCAATGTGATTGGTAGATTAATCTCTGATGGGGAACAAGCAAAAATTGACCTTTCTGCTTATAAAGATATAGCAAAGGATACAACATTTACTCATAATCATCCTAGTAGTAGTAGGTTTAGTATTGCTGACCTAGAAACAGTGGTATATTTCGATATGGCAGAAATAAGAGCTGTGACTCCAAATGGGGTAACGTTCAGTATTAAGAGAGGAACTCTTGGATGGGCGATACATCCACTGGATGTTGAGAAAGTTTTTAAACAAACACAAAGAGAGCTTTCCAGTGACCCTATGGTTCAAGCATTATTTAAAGAAGGTAACACAGAGGCAGTATGGGATAGGTTATATAGTAAAATGGCAGAAAAGATGGGAGGGGATTTTAATGTTTTTAAATAATGATGAAAGAATTAACTCGAAATTTCTTTATAGAAAACCTGTAGTTATTGGAATTTTGGACGATAGTGATAATGATCCCAATGATATGAGTTGGATGTTTGATAACTCATGGGAATTGTTAAAGTTGAAATTTTCAGAAAGTTCATTACAGGAGTTAGTTATAGGATTAGTGGAAATATTCAGGAGGGGAAAACCGAACTATTCATCACTTGGTGAAATGTTTGGAAAAGATTCAAATGTGGAGGAAGATGTCGAGAAAATAGTATACAAAATAACTACTATTGAAAGAAATTCAAATGATATTATGAAAGTTGAGATGCATCTTGATCCTATAACTCGAAATATTAACGAAATGTATTTGTATGTTCGGGAAGGGGCAGATTTATTAACGCTTAATGAAATGCTTGTCGAGAAATACGAGGGTTTATCTATAGATTTTAATGACAAGTTTATTATTATAGATAGAGATTATAGGATCATCATTTTATGAAAATATAAGCGTGAAGCGGCTCTCATCTTGCAAACAAGCTGGGAGCTGTTTTGCGTTTATGTAAAAAGCAATATCAGCACGTGAAACGGGCTGCTCCGGCCAATTCTGAACTGCCGTTAATTACACCTTTGGAAGCGAGCACTTCAACAGCGGACTATGCCCAATGGAAATGGGGAATATCCTGAAATGTCTTGTGATTATAGACAGCTGCATATGGGCCGCAGAGGATATATAGTCTGGCAACATAATCGTGGCTAGTGATGAACTGACCTCAAGCTGTAAGGCGGAAGCTCGTGAGATCTTAGATTAATTGACGAAGACATGATTATAATTCGTCAGAAGTAACATATGGATTAAAATGTGAAGTAGTGAAAAATATGAAGCAGGGAAGGATCTAAGCGGCTATTTCAAGCAGCTGGCTGTCAAAGCCTGCGATTATGATTCGTCGATCACGGCGGAAAGTGTACCGCTAATACATAACGAAGAGTATCTGCTGCGGATGGCGATGGAGAAGAGTGCCCTGGAGCCTATGCAAGAAGCCAGCTGGAGGAGATCAGGATCGTTGAGGCTGTGAGGCAGGTCCAGGAGCAGATCGAATCTGCAAGACGGCTGAACGGTCCGCCGCTGGAACTGCCGGATGGTACTCCGATTACCGCTAGCAGCAAAGAAAATGAGACGACGCTGGCTTTTTATGTGGACAAGGTCTATGTGGAATGCAGGTCACCAAAATCGGCAAAGCCGGGAAAGTGTTCAGCGGGGTGGAAGACGTCGTCAGCCAGGCGGCGAAGGATGCTTTGAATGGGATCAAGCAGAAGCTCCCGGAGCTGGGTCCGGTCTTACAGACACCGGAAGGGCTGGCCTTAAAGGCAGGGGAGATACCCGATGGACCTTCACTGCCGAGGACGCCGGTGCAGCAGCAGTATATGGATGCGATGGATGAAGTGGGTGGCGGTGCGAATGGGATTGGCAGCGGGTTTAAACGAACTATACCTAGTAAACTCCCAGATGCGAATGCTTTACCCAAAGGAAACCCGGCTAAAATCGAGAGAAATGCAAGTCCAGAAAAAATCAGGGCATTAGAAAGGGAAAACGAGGCTGCAAAAAAATTAGTGGAATATGGGTATGATATTGAACAGAATCCAAAGGTAGGACCAAATGATGGTATAGGTTTGGATAAGAAACCTGATTTTAGTATAGGGGGTACAATATTTGATTGTTATTCTCCAAGTCCTGCGAAAAGTGTGAGGGGGGGTTTGGAGTGAAATTAGAAATAAAATAAGAATGGTTCGATCTTAACTATTATTCCCTGAATCGTAGTGAGGAGGATTAATAAGTGGCAGTAGAATATAGTTTATATATTAAAGGAAGAAAAATTACTTTGAAAGAGGTAAAAGATTTATTCTCTCAAGAAGGTATTGAGATTATTTCCACTAGTGATAATCAAGAAATAAATTATCAATTAACTAATTTTAAACCGGAAATTGGAATTCAAATTACTGTAAGAGAAAAGGGAGAGTATCCCGCTGAACATCCAGCGAATGCTATAGATACATTCTTTTTCAAAGATGAGTTCATTTACGACTATAGGATTACTTTTAGGCATGATAAATTTTATGAAGATACTTTATCTCAGAACAGGTTAATGTATGTAATGGTTTTTAAAATAGTTGAGTACTTGGATTGCATTGCTATACTCTTCGGTCCTAGAGGTGAAGATATCTGCTATTTTAGTAAAAAGGGAGCGTATATTATAAAAGGAAACGTTGATTGGTTCTAAAATGAATGCAAAGAAGATGTATTGTTGAGTGGAAAAATAATGTATTTTGATGGAGAACCAATGTAGGTCTGGTGATTACCGGATTAAATAATAAGAGAGAAACTGAATATTATGTGTTATATAGATGTCTGCTATGAATTGTGGGAGTACCCAAGTGAAACATGACCTTAGCAGAAGGTTCAGGCATAAAAGACCCCCAAAACCACTTCAATATGGTTTTGGGGGTCTCTTTTATTTGCGCATAAGAATTCGGTAAATTAACACCGCCGCTTCGGCACGCGTGGAATATGCAGTGGGCTTGAGCTGCTGCCGGCCGTCTCCCTTAATGAGACCAGCTGCTGCCAGTGCCGCAATATCATCGGCCGCATCAATGTTAATTAGGTGGCGATCTGTAAAGCTGTCTAAACCGGAGGCAGGTATCGTACCCGGATTCCAAACTTCTGCAGCCTGTAGGGCTCTAGCTGCCATAACAAACATCTCTTGCCGGGAGAGCGGCTCATTCGGATGCGTAGAAGATGTCCCCGCGAAGCCGCCCCCTTCTGCTGCATTCAGTCCCAAAGCCCGCACCAGTAAAAGTGCGAAATCCGCACGTGAAACGGACTGATCCGGCCGGAATTCAGTTTCAGATATACCGTTAATTATGCCCTTGGAAGTAAGTACTTCCACTGCGGACTTTGCCCAATGGGAATAGGAGATATCCTGGAATGTCTTGTGGTTATAGACCGCTGCATAGTGGCCGGACGAAAGAGTGGTTGAGAAAATGGCCTGCTGCCTCTCTGCCTTATAATCCCCGCTGACTACAGGCTGGATGATTCCCTTGCCATTGACATGCCACACAACAATAAAGGCATTGCCCGCTGCAGGAACGGCTGGTGAATGCGGAAGTCCGATCTGTATGGCTGATTGCAGGCTGTCTGCTTGAAGCTTTATCCCATCCAGACGAAGCTCATACCCGATTAGAGGGCTGTCTCCTAACTTCCCTTTAAGCGTTCCTTCCGTATCGACTGTTCTTACTAGTAAAGTTACAGTCTTCACGCCGTCGAGGATTGCTGCAGGGAAGAGACTGTCTGGTAACATAATCGTGGCCAGTGACGAGCTGACCTCTATCTGCAAGGCAGAAGCTCCTGAGCGAAATGCTGAAGCAGGTAGGCGCAACTCATATTCTTTGATGTCCTTGGCCGGATCAACAGTAAGCGGAATCCGGATTGTTTTATTACCGGTTGAATCCGCTTTGGCCAAAGCAATTATTTTTTGTAAAGAGGAATCCATCAGTAGGGCGCTGGCTTTCCCTGCATCAACCGTTATGGGCAGTTCAATTCTGACGCTGCCGTCCAGCAGGAGTACTGTAGTCGAAGAATCTCCAGCTGTTGATCCGGAGCCGCCGGTATTTGGAGCAGCAGCTGGAATTGGTGTAGCCGTGGGACCCGGTGTTGCCGTAGAACCCGGTGTGGCAGAAGGCGCCGGTGTAGCAGAAGGACCCGGACTTGGCTCTGTTTCTGGTTCCGGTTCTGGCTCTGGCTGAGTTCCCGGTCCCGGCTCCTCAAAGGGAATGAACTTCAGGAAGTCACCCCAGATGATATTTCCCTCCGCATCCCTCGTATAAGAGTTCACTGGATTCAAACTAGCAAAGTTAGCATCTGTCAGCTGCTTGCCTGACTTATTGACTGACGCTGTACCATCGTACATGAAGTTATTGTCGGCAGCCAAAGCAGCTGGATACTGGTCTTTCCCGATGCTGCCCGTCTGGTAGGATACGAAGCCGTCGATCCTAAAGTCTGCAGTGATTTGGCCATAAGTGGTGAAGCTCATATTTCCGCGTGTATTATTAAATCCGATATTGTTCATAGCAATTACACCCGGATTACTGTTACTGGTGAAGCCATACGCGCCATTTCCGAAGGCAATGGAATTGCGGATGGTATGAGGGACTTTGATGCCTTCTCCCCCCAGCTTGAATCCGTTTTTATCGCCGGCGCCAACCGTTCCGTCTGTTAAAAATCCATTGTTGAAGGCTGCGCTATTCTCGATTAATACTGGACCGATTGCGCCTGAGCCTGCTTTGGTATACAAGTCCCAGCCATCGTCAATATTGTTATGTGCCAGGCATCCTCTGAAAATATTCCCAATACCTGAAGTCAATTTCGCGGCAAAGCCATCTGCATTATTGTCTGCCGGATCACGGTTATCGAAGGAGGTGCTGTTTAGAATTAAGTTGTAGGATGGCCATTCGGCTATTTCTTGTGCCGTTCCGTCCGTACGGCTGATTTGGAGGCCTGTGTCCCCGTTAGCATAGAAGCGGCTATTCTCCACGATGTTATAATTCCCTCCAACCGTAAAGCCTTTCGTATTTGGCGCCGAGCGGGTGAAATCAATCCCCTTCACATGCCAATAGTTCCCGCTGAGCAGCACGCCTTCTGTTTTTTTGTCAAAATCGATGACGGGTCTTGCCCCTGGTGCCGCCTCCAGGTACTTCTTAGCGGCTGCGGTTCCATCATTGTACCTCTGAATGACAAGCGGTGATTTCCGCACGTAATGGCCGTCAAGCACGATAATATGCTGGCCTGGTCTGACATATTCAATGGCGGTGTCGAGATCAAGCGGGAGATCAGCCGTACCCTCCCCGGCACTTGTTCCTGCAGGAGATACATAGATATGTTCTCCCTCCCCATAGCTGCTCAGGGTTACTGTGAAGTTATGGACGATTTTATCGTAAGAGGTCAAATACTGGGTATCCTCTGGTACAAAAGTAACGCTGAAGTTCGTATCCCCCTGATCAGCGAGTACCGCCGGAACCCCAAGACGCTTATCGGCTTTAGCCTCGATATCCTGGGCGATGATTTTAGAGCCTTGCTTCACCGTTACGGTTCCGTTGACATTCGGACGAACAATCATTTGATATTCTGGTGTAGAAGTCTTGCTTAGAGATAGTATGCTCAAGCTTGGTATAACCGGAGCTGCCGGTGGTTCAACCTTAGGAGAATCTGTAGCTGCTGATGTCACCGTCAACTGGATATTGCGGATATTAATTGTAGCGAGACGTGCCGCATAGAATCCGACATACATTTTGGCGTCTTGTACGTTAAGAATATCCGGCTCAAAAATGATAGCTTCCTGATCATTGTTAAGCTGTCCAGTAAAGCCGCTATTCGTCTTGGAGAGCGTTAGACGATAAGGAGCTGCAGGAGCCGTGTTGCCGGGGGCAGGCCGCTCATTCCTCAGCATGATCGTCTGAATGCCTTTACTTCCGGTTCCGTCAGACTTCAAGATGCCGGACCGGACAAAGAGCTGGGTGCCGATGGCGCTTTTGGTACCGCCGCTGTAGCCGCCGATAGCAGCGATATTCGAGGCGAATACGCTGGAATTTCCAGGCGTCCCAATAGCATCCCGTGCCATGATGCCGAATGACTCTTGTCCGTCATAAGGAGTTTTGGCAAAAGCCGACACGGAGATATCCGCAGACAGCATGAAATTATCTTCTGACGCATCAAGCTCTGTGTAATAGAAGGTAATGCCATCGTGGTCTTCAGTCACCTTGCCGCCGCCTTCCAGCGCAATCAGCTCTACCGTTCCGTCCTCTTGTAGAAGCATCTTGTTATTAGCAGCGGATGTGGATTGGCCGAATTGAATGCTGCGCCAGACGGGTTCAAGCTTCTCTTTTACCGTGACAGAATACGTAATCGGCTGTATGGATGTATCCGCAGGGATGATCCCGATGTCATATACTCCGGCCCTTTGGTTATCAAACTTGGAGCTGTCCAGGATGAAATCGCTTAGGACTTCCCGGTCCAAGTTGTCATAGACTTTCGATACGATCAGATGATCGCTGTTAAAGTTATCGCCTATAAAAAAGGTCGTTGCCGGATAGCCTGTTACTTCGATACCGGTTAGCTCTTTAATTTGGACCTTAACGTGGAAGGTTGCTGTTGATCCTTTATGAGTTACTGTGATTTCTTTATCTCCTGGTACCGAGGTGTTGAGGGGAGAGACGGTATATTCATCTTTGGTCAGGCGGATCTGAGTGCCATCAGAATAATGGGCATAAACTGCTAATCCTTCTAATTGGATGGAATCACCGATATAATAGACGGTTTGTTTGGGTTCATGTCTAATCTCCAGCTTGGACAGGGCAGCGTCAATGACTTCAACGTTAAAGGCAGCCGCCATGGATGGAGTCTCTGTGGAGGTGATATTGATTTCATATGGACCTGAATCCGTAAACACATGCGGCGATGTATCAGTAACGGGCTGTCCGCTGATGGAGAGCGAATAGAGACGGCTGTCCAGTTCTGTGATCAGGTAATGATCATTATAGTCAGCAACGACCACAAGTCCCTCCGGATCAAACGTATCTCCCGGATAATAGACCGTTTTGGCCGGCTCATATTTTACCGATAAGGAGGTCACTGTCAGCGGGATAATTTGCAGCGGGATGGTTGCCGAAGCGCCGTTATAATTAATCCTGATCGTATTCTCTCCAGCCTTAGTGCTGTCAAAGCCGGTAACAATATAATCAGCGGAAGACAACACGGCTTCACTGTTATCAGAAAAGACAGCCTTAACGGCCAGTCCGGTCAGATCAAGGGGTTCACCCATCAGATAGGAGGTTTTGGTCATCCCGCTCGTATCAGCGATTAAGTGGGATACACGTTTGGCCTCGACCTTGATGTCTAGTTCACTGAAGGTTACTTCCGCATCTCTTGCTACATAGATTCCGGCAAAGATCGTATCCGTGAATGTATCGTCGAGTGTTACGATTTGAGTCTGCTCACCGATGCTTAGCAGATAAGTATTGCCTGATTTTTTAATGCTGAGATCATAGGCTTCGCCTGCAGTAGGGGCATTGATTCCGCTAAATGCAGGAAGTTTTATTTGTGAGGTTTTTTTATAAAATCCTTTCATTACCTGATCCAACGCACCGACTGCAGCATAATTAGAAATGGTTTTGCTGTCATCTCCATTTGTTCCAACAGTATCCCTGAGCATAAGTCCGAAGGATTTCTGATTAGGCGTGCTGACGCTGGATCTGCTGTTAAATAAATTCACTGTAGCTTTGGCTTGGAGCTCAAAGTTCGTGTCAACGGGAAGTTCTTTGTAATAAAAGGAAAGTCCCTCCTCTCCAGAAGCAATCTTTCCGCCGTACGTACTCATTATTACTGTATTTGGATCTTGAACAATAGGTTCGGGGTTCGTAGCTGGTACTGTACCCGGTCCAAAGGCGCTAAATGCCCAAGGTCCCAGATCCACCTGTTTTTCTTGGCGTACTTCCTCTGCAGACAGGGATAGTGGAATAGACGAGAACAGGAGCAGGAAAATTACAAACATAGCTGACAAGCGTTTTGATTTTCTCACAATGATTAAAACCTCTCCTTATTGGAACGATTTGATCAATGTAAAAGTCTGATCTACGAGATTATACGTTACGTGTGAAAAGTACAGCTATAATCAATACTTCACAAACCGCCGGATATAGTGGTGCAGAGAAAGGATATGAGTTAATGACACTTGGTTTACGAGGGAGGATAACAGGGGAATATCGCGAATCATGAATAGTAAGCGTAATGAAATTTACGAGTATTGGAGGCAGCGGCATGTTGAAGCTATTCGAGTATAACTGGCAGGTGCGCAAAGACTGGTTCGACTGGTGTGAGACGGTGGACGGGGAAGAGCTGATGAAATTACGCACTGGAGGCATAGGATACATTCTTCCTACGCTCTATCACATTGTGACCGTCGAGTATGGCTGGATCTGTGGCGGGATACAAGAGAAAGAGATTGAGATTCCTTCATTCGAGGAAGTGGCCAGCTTGCAGCAGGTCAAGGATTTATCCGCGCGGTGCCATGAGGAGCTTGCTCCATTCGTGTACGGCTGGAATGAGAGCCTGGAAGACCGGATCATGATTGATATCACGGATGAAGGGGAACACGAACCCCACAAATACGGCGAGGTTATGCGGCATCTGATTGCCCACGAGATCCATCACACCGGTCAATTGTCTGTATGGTCACGGGAGATCGGGAAGCCGCCGGTTACGGCTAACTTTATTGGCAGAGGACTGTTTAACTAAATGCTGAAATTGACCCGGAAAATGAAGGTAATAGCTGCGTCGGGTATATTGTTAATAGCACTGCTGATGATCTCTTGGGGAGTCTATGCCAAGCCGGTGCATGCTGCCTTGGTCAATTACTCTAGCATGGTTGAAGTGGCACCGGATGTTTATATAGAGCCGGATATGACAAAGGAACTGCAGGATCAGCTGCTATATTACGTTGAGCTTGCCCAAGAGAAGGTTACGGCTATTTTTGGTAAGCGAACTTCAACTCCGTATTTGATTGTGGCGCTAACTTCCAGGAGTCTGGGGAAATACACTGAAAATCCGACCGGACAAACCTATTACCTGCCCTGGAATAACTATATTGTGATCGGCCCGGACGGGTTTAATGAAAATGTGATTTCGCATGAATTCACCCACGCTGAATTGAGGGAAAGACTGCGCAACCGCAATGTAGTACCTGTGTGGTTTGATGAAGGTCTGGCTTCAATGGTAGACGGGAGATTGTCTAATAGCACAGCGGCGTGGGAACAGGTAACCGATAAAGGGAAGAAGCCTGTGGATTACGGCCTTTTAGACTCGTATGATGCCTTCAGTTATGGAACTCCGGAAGCCTGGAAGAATTACAATTTGGCTTGTTATGAAGTTACGCGGTGGTTCTCTAGTGCAGGAGAAGAGGGGCTTCTCAAGTTAATCCAAGCGTTGAACCAAGGGGCAGATTTCGCAGAGCAATATGCAAGAATTGAACTTGCTGAGCCATGAAGCCTCCCCGGATTACAACAGTAAGCATAAGGATGTGACCAAGCATGCAGTTTGAAACAAACCGGCTGCTGATCCGGGAATTCATGTCCGAGGATGTCCAGCGGGTGCATGAATATGCCTCCGATCCGGCAGTGGCCAAGTATATGATTTGGGGACCTAATTCCCTGGAGGATACCCGGAGCTACATCCGGCTGACCTTGGATATGCAACAGCAGGAGCCGCGCCAGGGGTTCGAGTACGCAGTCGTTCTGAAGCAGGAGGATGTACTGGTAGGCGGCTGCGGGATACATATCAGCGGAGAAGGGCAGGGAGAAATCGGTTATTGCTATAACCGCTTGTATTGGGGACAGGGTATTGCAAGTGAGGCTGCCGCCGTGCTGCTGGATTGGGGCTTCAATAACCTTGATCTTCACCGGATCTACGCGACCTGCCGCCCGGAGAATATCGGATCTGCCAGAGTCATGCAACACATAGGAATGGTATACGAAGGACATCTGAGAGAACATATGCGCCATAAGGGGAAGTGGCTGGACTCTTACCAATACTCTATCCTGAAGAACGAGTATATGGCGGCACGCGGCTGAATTGGAACAACAGCCCGTTCGCGGAGCGTCCATTCAAGTGCACACGTTGATCTTACGCAAAAAAAGAAGGCGTCCCAGAAGCCGTTTCATGGCTTTGGGGACAGCTTCTTTTTGCTGTTCTCTAGTCTGGCAATAGTACAGTTAGAGCGGCATAACGGCAACTTCGTTAATCTTGCCTGCTTCTTCCGGATCAGCTTGTCAGTAGTTGCTTTCCTTGTTTATGGCTGCTCCGCATATCTCCACCAGGCAAATGTTCCGGCTATTCCGATTATCCCTGTATACGCAAGTATCAATATACTGCTGAGATGTAAGGAACCGGTGCTTTGAAATACCGACGGGATGGTCCATGGGAAATAGGGTGCAAATCCAAATGAGGCCAACACATTGGACAGAATGACGATGATCAGGATGAGCCCCAGGGGTGCCAGATAGCCCTTGGTCACATTAGCCAAAAGAATGGTTGGTGCGGTCACAAAAATGTATAATAGCGAGGTGATCAGGAACTTAAAGAACAAGCTCGAAATGAAGGAAGCGGACCCGCCTTGGGCTCCCATGATCGCCCCTACGGCAAAACCCACGGCAAACATATAGACGGAAAGTAACAGGCACCATGCTAAAATGACAAGGAATTTGGACAATACAATTTTCGCTCTGGACACGGGCTTTGCCAGCAAATCTTTGATGGTTCTATCCGCAAATTCCCGTCCGAATACCCATGCCGCAACAAAGGTATATCCGATAAGCCCCAGCGGGGCAAGTGTATCAAGCAATCCGGTTAAATACTGCTCCCAGCTGACACCGCCGGCGTCACTGGATAATACATTTCCGACGCCCATCATGATGGGGCCGAAGCCTAACACAAGAAACATGATCCAGAACACATTGGAGCGGATAATCTTGCGAATCTCACAATGTAACACAGATAGAATATTCATTATTTAATCCCCCTGGTCATACCAATGGTGCGGAGAAAATACCCTTCCAAATCCTCCGTAATCACCCGGAGCGATGTTGGCGGCTGATTGCGTTGAACGAGCAGTTCGGCCAGCCGTTCAGGATGATCTGCCGCATGTTCATTGGTTAGTTTAATAGAGCCGTCCAGGGTGTCCTCAAAGGCATAGCCATGCTCTTCAAGCACCTTCTTTAAGGCAGGTTTGTTCAGTCCGTTCACCACCAGGTTTTTCTGTAAGGATTGCTCCAGCTTATCCATTGCGACTTCCTTAACAAGGCGCCCATTATGAATAATCCCAATGCGTGTGGACACTTTCGAGAGCTCCTCTAACAGATGGCTGGATATAAAAATAGTTACGCCGAAATTGGTTGCCAGATTATATAACATATTCCGTATCTCCGCCACGCCTGCGGGATCAAGGCCGTTGATCGGCTCGTCCAGGATTAGAATTTCCGGATTGTGAATCATCGCTTTCGCAAGTCCCAGGCGCTGCTTGTTACCCAAAGAGAGATGCTTTGCTTTTTTCTTTTGGTGCGGCTCAAGTCCCAGCTTATAGATCACCTGATGTACGGCATCCTTGTCAGCCACCCCTTGCATGCGCCTTGCGATGTCAAGATTCTCAGTTACCGTGAGATCGGGATAAAAAGTAGCCTCCTCCAAATATCCGACCTTGCTCCATAATTTAGAGTTTCCGGCATCGACCTTTTCACCTAACATATAGAGCTTGCCGGAGGTTGGCTTCAGCATCGCCAGGAGCATCTTGATCGTCGTTGTCTTCCCGGCGCCATTCAGACCCAGGAATCCAAAGATCTCTCCTTGGCTCACCTCCAGCGAAAGATTGTTTAATACGGTATAATCGCCAAACCTTTTGTGCACTCCGTCAATCTGTATAGCGGGCGTGCTGCCGCTTCTTTTCTCTGATAAAATTCGCATAGCTGTTAACTCCTCCTATGACAATCCCTAAGATTGGCGGGGTGCGGCTGGCCCAAGCCCAATGGAACAGAGCCAATTCAGCGCTACCTCATGCAGCACGTTGATGTTATCTACCTGACAGTGCTCTAATCCGCCAAGCCGTCTATCCTCTATCGCGAAGAATGTCTTGTTTGCCGAACCTGCCTGCTCGTAATTCTTCATAGCTTGTGTCAGCGGATTGGGCTGAACCAATATTTCTTCCGCTCCATGCATGACAAGCAGCGGACATTCGATCTGGTGGAGTACGCCCTCAAGATCATAGGCAAAACGCGGATTCCCCGCAAAATCCTCCAGGCTGTCTGCCCCCAGAATTCGCATGCCGTGTGCGGCCAGACTTGGCGGCATCCAGGACAGCATGGCTTTCCAGTCGAAGGCATGCGTACCTCCGTCGGAGATGACGGCAGCAATTCTGTGATCGAACGAAGCGAAGCGCAAGGAGTCGTAAGCCGCAAAACTCTCCCCGTGCACGATGATCTTATCCGGATCGACTTCCGGCCGTGTCAGAAGGAAGTCGATGGCCCGGGAATGAAACGCTTCGCTGTCCGCCCGTCTGCCCTTTCCCTTTTCATACATCGAGAGACCGGTGCCGGGCTGATCATAGACCAAAAAGTTATATCCGCATGCAATGAAGGCAGGACCCAGCCAGAAATAATTCTCAATGGACCACTCGTCACCACCGTTAAGCGCAAATACGGTCGGCTTGGGGCCTTCTATCCAGGAAGGGGAGAAGAAGTAACCATCCAGCTTAACATCCTCGTAATCAACCTCAATCTTCTCCGGCGGGACATCGAAGTACTTTCCGGCGGCTTCGAAGAGTTCATTAACCTTTTTAAAGATACGGATTTTCCGGGTATCATCATCCATCACCGAATACTCTGCGATTCTATAGTAATTGCAGGCACGAATATAGCAGTTCCGTGCGGTATACCAGTTTCCGGCCGTTTCGGCCTCCTTGCCGTGTTTTTCCAATGCCTGAGCGGTGATGAGCCACTCCCTGTGCCATGTAGCTTTGTCATCGGGGTCAATTCTTTTGCAGGCCTCGTAGATTTCGGTGACATCCGTAGCACCGAGGCTTGCCATACCCAAAGCTTTGGTAACCTGGTATGACATCATGTAATTGTTGGGCCAGCGGCTGAACTCAATTGACATTTTAATATCCTCCTTTTTGAACTTGAAGCTTCATCGTCACTGCGGTGAACATTTGGACTTCCGGCCGCTGTTGTCCCCAGATTTCTTGATTTTGAACCGCTGTTCGCGGGTGAAATCCGGTGACTTGCTGATGCTTTCGATGCGAGCTTTCCTGCGGAAAGCTTTCAGGCGGTCGCTACCGCTCCTACAGTTCCAAATTTCCCCTCCGCTTCTTTTGCTTTTTGTTTATTTCTTTAGTGCTTCTAATATAGAAATTATTTTTACATCCAAAGATGAAGCTTCGGTAAAAGAAAAATAAATGTTTATAAAGAGAATATAAAAAACTATAAACTGCTAAAACACAAAAAGGCTGTTGCCTGGGTGTCACACCCGGCAGCAGCCTGTAATCTTTGGTTGTTGAAGCAGAAGTGCGTAAATACAATCAGTGAAGTGAAGCCAGGGGAAGGCTGAATCGTATCCCCAAACCGCCATATTCGGAAGGGAAGGCCATTATCTCTCCTCCGTGATGCTCAATAATAGATTTACAGCTTGCCAGGCCCAGCCCAAGTCCGCCTTTTTGGATTTGCCGCGATTTATCCACCGTGAAGAATTTAAGGAACAGAGAAGAGAGATCCTTATCCGGCACGCCGATTCCGTTATCCTCGATTTGGAAATAGGCATGATGCTCCCTCAGGTATCCGGTCATATACACGTTCAGCTTATTCTTCCCCCCATATCTTACAGCATTGCTGAAGAGGTTGCCGAACACCCGGCGGATCATCGGTTCATTGACCATTAGCCATATACTGTCCGTGAATGAATGGCGGCAAGTCAGTTCGTTTTCAAGTCCAGCCAGCTCGTACTCATATTCAAAAGCAATGTCTTCAAATAACTCTGTTGCCCTTACAGGCCCGACTACCATGGATTCAAGCTCCAGTTTTTGTTTGGTGAAGCTGGAGAGATCATTGATGAGCTCAACCATATATGCTGACTTCTTTTGAATCAGTTCATAATATTCCTGCTTTTCAGTGTCGGGTAAGTCCTTGTGTGTAGCCAGCAGTTCGGTGAAACCGTTAATAGAGGTCAGGGGTGTCTTCAAATCGTGGGCGATGGCTGCAATCATATCGGTTTGTTCTCTGTGGGCGAGTTGCAGCTTATGCTCCATCTTATTGAAGTGCTTATAAAGTTCTCCGATCTCGTCATTACTCCTCGAAGCCAGCGGAGGCAGGGGATGAACAACATTTACTTCCCCCAGCCTGGTATTCAGAAGCCGGATGGGCTTCTCTATGCTTCTATAAATATAGATGATCAGAATAATAAATATACAACAGGCGATGGCAAAGATGGGCAGCAGCAATGCTATATATCGTGAGTCCAGCAATGTAGTGCGTATAGGGGAATATACTGCGAAGACAAACTTCAAGTACAGTCCAATGGAAAACATAAGAATGAGAAGCATCAGCAGGAATAAGAGGGGAAGTTTTATTTTCAGTTTCATCCTATTGCTCTCTTTCCGTATATTTATAGCCTATACCCCAAATGGTTTTAATGAAGTTATGTTCAGGACCCAACTTCTTGCGGATATTCTTGATATGGACCGTTACGGTATTGATCTCTCCGTACTCGTCTCCCCAGACCTTCTCATAGATCTGCTCACGGCTGAGTACCTGATTGGGATGACGCATAAGGATAGACAGAATTTGAAATTCTTTCGCGGATAACTCGAGCTTCCGGGTATGCAGGAAGGCTTCAAACGTTTTATCGTTCAAAATAAGCGGAGCATCCGCCTTTTCTTTACCGGGACTAAGCTCATCCCACTCTTTATGCAGCCTGTCCACTTTTCGGAAATGGGCTTTTATCCTGGAGGCCAGCTCCTGAATACTGAAAGGTTTGGTCATGTAATCGTCTGCTCCTATTTCGAGACCGACGATTTTATCAATGTCCTGATCACGCGCACTTAAAAAAAGGATGGGAACATTATAGGATGTCCGGATATTTCTGCAGACATCAAGTCCATTCATATCAGGCATCACTATGTCCAGAACAATGAAATCAATGTGGTTATCATCCACTGCAGATAAGGCTTCTTCCCCGGACCTGGCTGTGATGACTTCAAATTGCTCGTACCTTAAACTTTTGGTGATGAGTTTTACGATTTCTTCATCATCGTCTACAACTAATATCGTTTTTGACATTTGACTACCTCCCAGACACCAACAGACCTGATATAAATAATAATTCGTTAATCCGGTTGATGCAATCTTCCACAGGTCTCCTTCCTGCCGGCCGCAGCATCCCTGGACCATTGCAGCGGTTAAACGGAGAATGCCGAACGCACGGTTAACGTGACGATTCCCGGTGTGGTTGATCTTACGCAAAAAAAGAAGGCGTCCCAGAAGCCATTTTACAGCTTTTGGGACAGCCTGTTTTTACTGTTCTCTAATTTGAAATAGTACAGTTAGAGCGGCATAACGGCAACTTCGTTAATCTTGACTGCTTCTTCCGGATCAGCCGTAATCAGCTTGTCATACACTGCTTGATCCTGGGCACTCTGGGTTCTCTGCTGTACAGCGAGGTACCAGCGGGCCGTTTCCCGGTTGACGGCATCGTTATAATCCTCAGTCAGCCCTTGCTGCAGTGTGGCTGCGGCGGCTTGCCATTGTTCCGATAAATATTGGATCTTACCGGCGTTCAGCAGCATAACTGAAGTAATCATCGATCCCCGTCCCTGCTGATCTTCAGCCGGAAGGGTACTGAACCATTCTTCATCCGCAGCCGCATGGGCATAAGCGTCCAGACCGGTTTTGAAATACCGTTCCTTATTAACCGTCTCCTGATCCCCCAGATCCGTCTGGCCCAGTGCATAAGCCTCCAGTGCCCGCTTCAAGGCTGCGGCTCCCAGCTCCTGGGAACGGCCGATCACCGCGCTGTACCAATCTGTATCCCAGAGGGTTGCGGTCTCCGTCAAGTCTTCGTAACCGTTGGTGAAGCCTTGCTTCACCGTTGCCCCAGCAGCTTCCTCGTCTCCGGACATGGATTGGATTCGCCCTGCATTCAGAGCAATCGTTGAGGTAACGAAGAATTCACGGCCCTGAAGCTGCTCGGGTGGAAGAGTCTTCAAATGCTCAATGCCGTCCGTTACATGTTTGTAGGAAGCCAGCGCACTGTTGAAATACTTCTGTTCCCCTGCTTCATCTCGCTTCGCATAGGCCTGCAGCCCAAGGAGCGAGGTCCGGCTGATCAGATGATCATACCAGTTAATATCCCACATGAACTTGTCCGCATTATCGAGATACACC
Source organism: Paenibacillus sp. FSL H8-0259 (assembly GCF_037963255.1). Classification (NCBI taxonomy): domain Bacteria; kingdom Bacillati; phylum Bacillota; class Bacilli; order Caryophanales; family Paenibacillaceae; genus Paenibacillus; species Paenibacillus sp. FSL H8-0259. The sequence continues at coordinate 6,907,866 of NZ_CP150147.1, read as the reverse complement.
CGGTAAGATTCTTCACTCTGGCCCTTCAAATCATAGTATTTCGCCAGCTGGGATAGCAGATCTTTGTTATAGGGCTCACCTTCAAGTGCGCGGGTTAACACCGTATAGGATTCGTCCAGAAACTGTGTATTCTGTGTTTGGGTAAATACCTGCTGATCCAGCATGGATAGATAAGCCGCCGATTCGGGATGATTCGGGCGGGTTTTGAGTGCTTTTACCAGAGGGGCCTTGATCTCTTCATAGGATTGGCTGACTTTGACCAGCTTCTTGGCGGTATAGGCTTCAGAGCTGGAACTGATATACCCCAGAGACAGGAACAGCAGATACCCGGTGCCGATTCCCAGCAGCCCGAAATACCCGGCTCTGATCCAAAGCTTGTTCCACTTGAGACGGAGCGGTCTGCTCTCCATGACAACGGTCATCCCTCCCAGAGCGAGGAAGACCAGAATCCCCATGAACGCATAGCTCATATTGAAATCAAGCAGGCTGTGAACAAGAATCGACAACGCGATAATGAGATAGAAGAACCCGTTATTGTAATCGTCTTTGTCGCGTTTCAGGTATCCTCTTACATACTTGCAGAAAATGAACAGGATGAAGCCCATGAACACGATAAAGCCGAGAATGCCCACTTCAATCAGGTACTGCAGGAAAAAGTTGTGGACCTGGCGGCTCAGGTAAGGGTTGTTCTGGTAGTGCTCATAGAGTGACGCCCAGCCCCCGCCTCCGGTCCCCAGTAACGGATAATCTTTGACCACCTTCATGGCATCTTTGTAAAAGGTGAAGCGTTCAAGTACACTGTGCTGCTTGAAGTTGATATTCTCCAGCCGTGTTCCGATATTCTCCGGCAGAATATTACGCGCACGGGTTCCGATAAACAGGAAGGCGATAAGCAACACACCGGCAACGGATACCACAGGAATCCATACTCCGCTCCAGCGGCGTGATTCTGTGCTGCCGAGCTTGCGGCTCAGCCAAGGGGCAAAGTAATGCTGGACAACCCAGCAGAGAGCGGCGGCGCAGAATGATGCACCCAGCAGGTATCCCCAGCCCTCAAGGGCTGCAGAGGAAGTGAAGGCCGTATTCAGCTCCAGGCCCAGTCTGGTTACCGGATTCGTAATCAGCAGAGACAATACGCCGGCAATGGCGAGATTAATAATCCAGAGTATCTGCTGCACAGGCTTCAGGAAGAGCAGCAGAATAATGAATACTACAGGCATCAGGACCAGACCGCCGCGGGACAAGGTAAGCAGCAGCGAGACAATGAAGGGAACCAGCATAAATCCGTGCATCAGCCGTCCGTACCATTTCCGGGAGCGGATCAGCGCGAATAAGGCGACGAACAGAAAAGCCATCAGGAACGCTGCATATGTATTGGCATACTGGAAAATGGAAGTCAGGCGAAGCCCGTTCGAATCGGTCATCACTGCTTCAGTGTACTTGCCGTTGACCACAGTATCCGAGAACCAGCCTACAAGACTGCCGGCAAGCTTCCAGCTTCCGAGCCAGTTCAATAGACCGAAACCGACGATCAGATAAGCGATTGCGAGGATACCCAGCTGAATAACATTATTGAGCTGCCTCTGGCGGAGCAGATACACGCTGATAATGAAGACCGCCGCATAAGTAAATTGGGTGAACAGCATGTTCATAGCCATATAATGCGAGGCAGCGCCAAACAGTGACAGGGCGTACGTTAACGGGAGCAGGATTGCGGCGAGGGTAAGCAGATCGCGCTGCCCGTCCAGCCTGAAGGTCTTGAAGTACAGGACAGCACAGGCCAGCAGGAGCAGACCGCTCAGCAAGGCAGCCATATAAATAGGCTTCTCAAATTCCACTCTCATTCCGTTGAACAATCCAACCTGGAAGGGGGTCCACCCCAGGAACAGGATGAAGGCAATGCAGAGCGCCCATGCGGGTCCGGAATTCTTTTCGATCGTCTTGGACGGAGCCGCTTGCTTGCCGTATACAGGTTTCGACACGTTATATTCTCCTTTTTTCGAGTATTCACGCTACTAATTCTAACATAGAACCATTTAAGGTATATTGTGTAAAATGATGATAATGTGAAATTATGGATGGTATTTTGAAAATCCGGAGGAGGATAAGCAGGTTTGAAGCCGGGAGGCATATTCATAGCGGGTCCGGGGATGGATTTTGGAGAGCAGCCGGGTGTTAAGGGCCGGATAAGACTCAGCTAATGAAGCTGTCCATTGGCACAGGCCAACCCTTTACGGATTCATAGAATATAGTATCTCAGGCAAATCTATGAGGCATGTATACGTGAGATTCCGCTCAAAGGCAGCAATGATAAAAGGCAGTCTGCTCTACGGATGTCTTTTGCCATAGCTGCCGGGAGCTTTGCTTCAGGCCGGAAGGATGAATTTGAAATTAATCATGAACACGATCAGGGCAGCGGCCCCCAGGGAAAAGGCGATACAGCCGGCGCCCAGAACCCTGCGGCGGTCTTTGATGAATTTGAAGCCCAGCGCGCAGACGAGTATCGTGGTTCCTGCCAGTACAACAGACATGCCGACCATCGCAAACCAATACAGGATTTCAAAAAACTGTGCCATTAGGAAACCCTCCCCTCCAGGCTATAATACAACGAATTTTAAGAATATTCCAGCTCTGGAATAAACGGAACACCGGGATATACGGCCCTTGCGGCTATATGCCCTTTTTTGCTGCGGACTCCCTTACCACGGACAATCATACAGGAGGGTGCGGTCTTTCGTGAGTAATCTATAGGGTAGGCTGGGAATTCGAAAGGAGAGGGCGAAAAAATGGCGGGGAGAGAACTGGCAAGCAAGTTGCTGAAGACCGCGGCGTTGCTTAGCGATTCACGGGTTGCCGGTTACATTCCGAGAACACGGGAATATAGTGCTGCCGGACTGCTGGCGATGCTGGGAAGATACGGGAATGTTGTGATTAAGCCGGTTGTCGGCGGCGGAGGCTACGGGGTGATCAAGGTGTTCCGGGATCACAGGGGTTACGGCTTCACGTATATGCATAATACACGTATATATCGTGATTTTGCTTCGATGAGGTACGCGCTGGACCGCTTCAAGGTAAAGCGGAGATATTTGATCCAGCAAGGCATTTCCCTTGCCCGGATTTCCGGGCGTCCGATTGATTACCGGGTCAAAGTGGTGAAAAACGGCGATCACTGGGAATTCCGCTCCATGGTAGGCAGAGTAGCCCGGCCGGGATTGTTCGTTACTAATCTCTGTAAAGGGGGAACGATGCTCAGCTGCCGTCAGGGACTGAACAGATCGCTGCCGAGAATCCGGACCTCCGCCAAGAAAGCGGAGATGCGCCGGCTGACTTTAGTCTGCATTGAGCTGCTGGAGCGGCATTTCCCCGGCATCGGTGAGCTGGGCTTCGATTATGCTGTGGATCAGCGGGGGAAAATATGGATTCTGGAAGTAAATACAAGACCAAAATAACCGAAAATTGATTAAGAAAATTTTAATAATTGACGATAAATACATTAATAAGCTAATATTGCGTTTAGTCGTGTCAATTCCGAGGTAATATGAACATAAATATCCCAGCCAATTATGAACATTCTAAAAATTATTTTTAAGGATAAGCGGGATATCTGCCCTGTGCATAACTATTATCCCCATAGTCCACCGTGCAGTACCTGACATTACAACCCTTACTAACATATTATGCACAGGATCTCCACAGTAGCTTGTGGATAATGAGAACGCTTGTTCGAATAATGATAGTTTGCTATGATAGATTCAGATCCAAATAAAGGAAAGGTAGGTGAACGTTATGGTTGAATTGTCGGATGAGATGCTGCTGGACTCTTATCATAGAGCGATAGAACTGCAATTGGAGCATGATTTCATCGCTCTGCTACTCGCTGAAATTCGCAAACGGAACTTACACTCTCCAGTTCATGCGGTTCTTCACTAAAGATCAGAGCATACCTTTACAGCACCCAGAATTAATCAAACCGCAAGTAACACAGAATAGGGTATCTTTTCAAGTTGAGGTGGAATCAACCTGAAAGGATACCCTTTTATTGTAAGTTTTAGGTTATACGCAATCCTAGAGTTTGAGATTACTGCTGTGTCCCGGGGACAGCTTTGCTTCCGGATCAATATACACCTTGGCATTATTCACAGCAGTCGGCGCTTCTCCGAAGCCTACAGCAATCAGCTTCAGCTTGCCCGGATACGTGGTGATATCGCCTGCGGCGAAGATACCCGGAATGCTGGTCTCCATTCGGGAGTCTACCACAATGGAGTTGCCGTCGATCTCAATTCCCCATTCCGCAATCGGTCCCAGTGAGGAAACGAAGCCGAAATTGACAATGACACTGTCTACTTCGATTTCCTGCGTTTCTTTGGTCTTGATATGAGACAAGGTTACCTTGGTGATGAACTCTTCACCATGCAGCTCAGTGATCTCGGATGGCGTAATAACATTAACCTTGGAGGCCATCAGATTCTCGACACTGTGCTCATGGGCGCGGAATTTATCCCGGCGGTGAATCAGGGTTACCTGCTCTGCGATAGGCTCAAGCATAAGTGCCCAGTCCACGGCAGAATCGCCGCCGCCGCTGATCAGAACTTTCTTGCCTTTATATGCATTCAGATCGCTTACAAAATAATGCAGATTGGCTTTCTCGAAACGCTGCGCATCAGGCACTTCCAGGCGCCGCGGCTCGAATGCGCCTACACCTGCTGTGACAATAATAGCTTTGCTGTGATATTCAGCTTTATCGGTGGTGACGATGAAGTGGCGCTCGTCCTGCTTCACAACAGATACAACCTTCTCCTCCAGACGGATATCAGACTGGAAGAGCTCCATCTGCCGTGAAAGGTTATCCACCAGCTCCTGTCCGGTGATCTTGGGAAAACCGGCTACGTCGTAAATATATTTTTCGGGATAAAGAGCAGCAAGCTGCCCCCCCAATTGGGGCATACTTTCAATAAGTGTTACCGAAGCCTGGCGCATACCGCCGTAAAAAGCGGCAAACATACCGGCTGGTCCCCCGCCTATGATGATGAGATCGCTCATAGGAACGGATTGCTCTAGTGTCACGTAATATTACACCTCCGAGTTGATAGTTTCAAATTGCCATACTTGCGTACCTACTCATTATAAACATTGTGGCACCCCGCTGCAAAGCCTTTGATTTCACTGAAAAATGTGACATTTTGTTGTATGATTGTATTTGATTAAAACGATACTAAGGTTTACAATGGATATGGTTATTTTAGAAATCCTTTAAGTTTTATTGGAAATTCTTCTGAATTTAAGTGTATAAATTCACAAAAGAAACCTAATTTTTTTACAAAAAATAACACATAGACAGATTCACCTGTTGGAAGGAGCCGGAACATGAGCAGTATTCCCAAAATTGTTATCCTAGGCGCGGGATATGGAGGTATCTTGACCGCCCAGCGGCTGCAGAAAGCTTTGAACTATAATGAAGCGGATGTAACCCTGGTGAACCGCCATGAGTATCATTATTTCACGACCCATCTGCATATGCCAGCAGCAGGAACGGACAGCATCGAGCATACCCGCGTATCCATCTCCAAGCTTATCGATGAATTCAAAATCGATCTTGTTAAATCTTCCGTACAGGAGATCCGTACCCAGCAGAAGAAGGTTATTCTGGAAGACGGAACCCTCTCGTATGATTATCTCGTAATCGCACTTGGCGGCGAGCCTGAGACCTTCGGAATCCCGGGACTCGACAAATATGCGCTGACCATCCGCAGCATTAACTCCGTGCGGCTGATCCGTGAACATATTGAGTATCAATTTGCCAAATACAAGAATGAGAATAATGCACAAGAGCATATCAACTTTGTTGTCGGCGGCGCGGGCTTCAGCGGCATTGAGTTTGTGGCTGAACTGGCAGACCGGATTCCGGCACTGTGCAAAGAATATGATGTCGATCCAAGTATGGTCAACATCTATAATGTAGAAGCTGCACCTACTGCGCTGCCTGGCTTTGCTCCGGAGCTTGTCGAGCATGCCATGACAGTGCTTACGAAGAAGGGGGTAACCTTCAAGTTCGGCGTGGCGATCAAAGAATGCCTGCCTGGCGGTGTCATCCTTGCAACCGGTGAAGAAATCAAAGCTTCCACGATCGTATGGACCGGCGGGATCCGCGGCAACCGTCTGATTGAAGCTGCCGGCTTCGAAGCCATGCGCGGACGTGTGAAGGTAGACGAATACCTGCGTGCTCCGGGACATGAGAATATCTTCATCATTGGTGACGGCTCCCTCATGATTAATCCGGAAGGGCGTCCTTACCCTCCAACGGCACAGATTGCAATGCAGCAGGGAGAATGCTGTGCGCATAATCTTGTAGCGGCCATCCGCAGCCAGCAGCCGAAGAAGTTTGCGTTCAGCAACAAGGGCACCGTAGCCTCGCTGGGCAAAGGCCAGGGGATTGCAGTAGTGGGCGATAAGACCTATAAGGGCTGGACAGCGGCGCAGCTGAAGAAGGTTGTAGACATGCGCTACCTGCTCATTATCGGCGGCATTCCGCTGGTACTCAAGAAGGGAAGATTCCTCTAAGATGCGCCATTGCAGCGTACAAGTTCGCGGACTGCTCACGCGTGAGGAGCTGGACCGCTACAATGCTCTAATTGAGGTCGGTTCCTATCTTGAAGATCAGACACGTTATGATCTGGCTTACAATATCCAGAAGGAAATCGACATTCTCATTCTCCCGGCCATAGAGCGCCTGAAGGATAAGGGCCGCGCCCGTGACCGGGCGACGGCTGAATATCTGGAGAGTCTGCGGGATGGGGAAGACGATGATGAGGACGAAGAGGCTGAAGGTAAGAATACGTCCGATTGAGGATATAGATTTGTGAATAGGACACGACCAATAGACCGCATACCTTCGCGAGAGGGCGGTCTATTTGCGTTTATTGGACAGCAGCGTCATAAGCAAGTTTCTTGTTACTATAGCAAAAGTCCAAATAAAGGGAAGCTTTCCTGTGAGGAAGACTTCCCTTTATATACTGTGGTTATTCTTCGTTTTAGAGCTTCAGCATCTCTTCGAACGATTCCTCAGTCAGCAGATTGCCGACATAGAAGGGACCGAACTCGCCGTAGCGGGCACTCACTTCATCAAAGCGCATCTCATAGACCAGCTTCTTGAACTGCAGGGCATCTTCAGCGAACAGGGTCACGCCCCATTCCCAGTCATCGAATCCGACGGAGCCGGAGATGATCTGCTTCACCTTGCCGGCATATCCGCGGCCGATCAGGCCATGGGAATGCATCAGCTCACGGCGTTTGTCCATGTCGAGCATGTACCAGTTGTCCGCAAGCTCGCGTTTCTTGTTCATCGGATAGAAGCAGATATGCTTCGCTTGCGGCAGAATAGGCTTCAGCCGGGCGGCAACATGCGGATTCAGCATCGGATCGCTGCCGTCTCCTGCAGTTCCTCCTGCGGCGTAGTTGCTGAGTTCCACAATACTTACATATGAATAGGCTTTGGTAGTATATTGGGCGAAGGCGATTTTGTTAAAAGCAGTCTCAAGCGCATTCAATGCTTCCAGGCTTTCCCGCAGAAACATCATCACGAAATCAGCTTTCTGGCCAACGATGGAATACACGGTGGAGCTGCCTTCCTTGGCTTCTTCCACGGGCCCCCATTCCTGCATGAAAGCATGCAGCTCCTCCAGGGCAACGGCGCGTTCTTCATCATCGGCTGCCGTCCAGGCATTCCAATTGAGAGAGCGGAAGTCATGCAGGGCATACCAGCCTTCCAGTGTCAAAGCGGCTTCGTTCATGTTCTCACTCCTTTAAAATTTGCATACGTTTAATATGTATAAACATATTTCCGAAAAGAAACGTGCACCGTTCTTATGAAGACGCTGCAGCCGTTTCCATTTGCTATTTGCATTGTATCGCATGCGAACGGCCAAGAGCAAACTCTGCAGCCGCCATTTGCGCTGATCGCAAACCACTGGACGATAATGTTCATTGCTTCGCTACATTTTTTCTAGTAAACTTACTATTAAATAAGGTTTGGTGTGCGGTTCTTTATAGAGAGAGGGGATGGCGGTACGATGGGATTTATTCCAGTGTTTGTTCTGGCCGTTTTGTTATTTGTCATGATGTTTGGCATTGGCTTTATCCTTAACATGTTAATGAAGACTACGTGGTTTCCCGCATACCTGTTCGTAATCGTTATTCTTCCCGTAGTGGTCTACTCCATCTGGGACCGGAGCTCCATGTCGTTATGGGAGCATCTCTCTACCTTCCATGTAGTCGACTATCTTACCGGTATAGCCGGCCTTGCCGGTGCTGTACTGAGCGGCTGGACCATTCAGAAGCTGCGTCTGGGCGGATACAAAATGTTCTGAGGAATGTGCAGAGCAGGCAAGACAACAAACGGCTGATCTCCTTCAAAACTAAGGGGAAGCCGTTTTTTCTTATCTTTTCCGCTAGAATCAGCAAGTGTTACAAAGCTGTCGATAATAGGGGGAAAAGCAGCTTTTTTGGGCCTTTTTTTACATTTCCGGCCGGGTGTTTTGTGATAGAATAGAAATCTATATGAATTCGTATAGAAGAGGGGGAGGTTTTCCGCAGATGCGTATGAGCAACCTGCATCATTTCACCGAACATCATCGGTACTGCGTTTCCCGCGAATTCGGTCTAAGCCATGTGGATGGACGAATGCTCGGTTCGGTCTATCAGCCGATGGTCGGCGCTTTTGCCATCAGCCTGTACAGACTGCTGTTCGAGCATATTCCTGCTGAATCCATCGGGTATTCCGGTGTGGAGCAGCAGCGCAGGCTCTTTATGACCCTGGGCGTGGAGCCTAATGAGAAGGGCCGCAAATATTTAGTTGACCAGGCTTCACGGCTGGAAGCGGTGGGGCTGCTGCAGACCTGCCGGATTTATGCCGCGGAGAACGATGATTATATGTACGAGTACGAATTAATGCCGCCGTTGTCGCCGTCGGAATTTTTTGCGACCCAGCATTTAACGCTGCTGCTCAGGGATAAGATCGGCAAATTCGCCGTATTGTCGCTGCGCGAGCAGTTCTGGAACCGGGAACCGGAAGAATGGAGCCGGCGGTCGGTCGGTAAAGAGAATATTTCGCTGCCCTTTTATGATATTTTTGAGCTCAATACTCATGTCATTGATTACGAACTGGAGCAGGCGCTGGCCGAGGTAGCTACCGTGCGTCAGCCGGGAACGGTTGATGGCGGCGAGCCGAATATCGGCTACAGTGACATCATTCTGCGGTTCCCGCGTGAGTCGGTCAACCGTGCGCATGTGGAGAAGCTGCGTTTTGATCATAACCAGATGGGCGTTATTAATTATGTGGCCCGCAAGTACGAGCTTGGCCCGCAGGATCTATGCCGCCTGCTGGACGAGGACGATGTCTTCACGCCGGATGGCGAGGTGATTCTGGATACACTGCAGTACAAGGCCAGCCAGCATTTCCGCCAGGATATGAAGCGCCAGGAGAAACGTGAGATCGCCGCTGCCAAGGTGGTGTCGCTGCGCTCTGCTGCCGCTGATGAGAGTGATCCTTCCGGTGCGCCGGTGGAGCAGTCTGTCGAAATGGAGTTCTATGTAGAAGTGCCTCCGCAATTTATGTCCAAATGCGACATTCACCAATATAATATGATGCTGCGCAACGAACCTTATACACGTCTGCTGCAGACGTTTTTCCCCGGGGCTGTTCCGGGCCAGCTGATGGATATCTTCGAGAAGATCGATTTGAACTACAAGCTGAACGGTGAAGTCATCAATGTACTGATTCACTATTTGATGACAATGGTGGCCTCCGGCGGCGACCAGCGGATGAACCGCAATTTCGTCGAGGCCATTGCCTCCAACATGCTGGTCAAGCAGGTGAATACTTACGAGAAGGCTGTGCGTTATATCCGCGACCAGTCCAAGGTGAAGGGCAAAGGAGCGGCTTCCGGCTCTGCCGGCACGGCCGCGGCGGGAACACGCCAGCGTTCATATACGAAGAATACCGGACGTTCCGGCAAGCCGGAGATCCCGATTGTGCTGGATGACGGCAGTGCCGGGACCGTATCGGATGAGGAATTCGCGGCGATGATGAAGAAAGCGGCCGAGATTAAGGCAAGTAAGAAAAAGGGCGTCCTGAGAACGCCCTAAAGAAAGCGAGGTGCGGCGATGGAGTCTATGGGCGAAGTGCTGCGTTCGATGAACAATTCTGCTCTGCGCCAGCGCTCCCGTGATCTGGAGCAGGGACTGTTTAATAATCCCCTGGTCAAGCAGCTTCAGGCTGATCATCCGGAGCTGGATGAGTCACGGCTGCGGCTGCATTTAAGCCGGCTTTACCAGTATGTCGAGGAGGACCGCCACTGCAAGAACTGTCCGGGCCTTGAGAACTGTCCGAATGATTTCCAGGGACACTACAGCAAGCTTACAGTGGAGACTGTTAACGGGATACCTGATCTGTATGAGCGCAAGACACCCTGCAAGCTGAAGATCGCGCAGGATAACCAGGATAACATCCGCAAGCGGATCCGCAGCTTCTATGTGGATGAGCGTGTGCTGAACGGCGGATATGATGAGATGGACATTATGGGCAAGGACCCCCGGCGGGCCAGTGCCGTGAACCGGATATTTGATTACATTGCAACTGTGCGGGCAGAGGGCCTGACTTCCCGGGGAATCTACCTGCAGGGCAGCTTCGGGACAGGCAAGACCTTCCTGATGTGCTATCTGCTCCATGAGCTTGCGATTGCCGGTCACAGCGGCGTAATTGTGTACATGCCCGACTTCATTGAAGAGTTGAAGCTAATCATGATGGACAACCAGAAGCTTAAGGAAATGGTAGATACGATGAAAAACTGCGATCTGCTCATTTTTGACGATATCGGTGCCGAGAACCTGAATCCCTGGGCCCGTGACCATGTGCTGGGTGCGATCCTGAATTACAGGATGAACCGCAAGCCGACCTTCTACACCTCGAACTATCCGCTGGATGGGCTGGAGAAGCATCTGAGCATGACCAGCAAGGATGGCGAAGAAGTCTACAAAGGCCAGCGGCTGATGGACCGGATCGCCCCGTTTGTGGATGTCATTCCGCTCCATGGGGACAATCAGCGGGGTACGGTAAGATAAATTCCGCTGCATGATATATATTACTGGACGGATCATTTATAATCCCGCCGCTTACTGGCTGCGGAGGTTATGAGTGGTCCGTCTTTTGTTGCTTAAGAGGCCTGAATGTTGTAAGGAATGCAACTTGTGAGCATAAGAAACGGGGTGTTTGTCGATTTGGGCCGCTTAAGCGAAGGGAATGTTGTATTTGGTGCAGGATTTTGCGTTACTCAACCATTCAAATCAGCAGAAATAAGAGCTGCTCTGCCCGCACACAAACAGCGGCGGGACCCGGACATTGAAGTCACTGGCCCCGCCGCTGTTTGGTATGAGTTCTCCGTATGCATCTAGCTTATGCGTAGACTTCGGTGTTGCTCTGCTGCCTGCAGCTTTATTCGGACATAATAAACTTGATGATAACCATCCCGAAGAAAACTACGGTCATAAATCCTGTCATTCCAAAAAAACCGGCCATTAGGTCGCCAAGGTCATTACGGGGCTCTTCGTTGACATGCTCCCGCGGGTCACGGACTTGCGCGTTGACATCCATCGTTTCTTCCTCCTTGCTGTTGCATGACTGTGCAAAGTAAGTTACAGTTATACATGTGAGAGAAGTCATTGACAATTAATGCGCTTTCTTCAAGTATACGAACTTGCCGGGAAGTTGTAAAGATAAGATCGGCGCCTAGTCTTGTATGAGATGCAGAGAGGTGATTCGATGATAAGTATTAGACCTATGGAACCGCAGGAATACGATTTTCTAATGGATATGCATTATGAGTCAATCAATATAGTACAAGGGAAGCCCTCCAGGAGTGAACTGCTGAGTTCACCGGATATCGTGAAGTACAACGAGAAGTGGGGAAAAGAAGGTGATAGGGCGCTAATCGCTCTGATTGACAACCAGCCCGCAGGTGCTGCCTGGTACAGACTGTTTGATGAGACGAACCAAGGCTATGGATTCGTGGATGCTGAAACCCCGGAATTAGGTGTCGCTATACGGCCCGGCTATAGAAAGCAGGGCTTGGGAATCAGACTAATGCAGGCTATCATCCAGCAAGCCGTATCCGATGGATACCCATCGGTTTCTCTTAGTGTAGATCCGGAGAATCAGGCGGCCGTCCGCTTATATGACAAGCTTGGATTCGAATATTTCGGGATATCCGGAACCTCCCGGACGATGAAGTTAAACCTTAGGCTAATTTGATTTTATACAATATAATTTTATGAAACATATAACAAATGCATTGTATTTATGTTATACTGTGGATGTGTCGCTAAATGGTAATCTGGTTATCATATTACATGAAGCATTTTATCCCGCTATATTCTCGGAGTAATTTTCGCCATCTTGGCTCAGGCTATAGAAGCGGATCTTATTTCGTACAGCTAAGCTTAGGCTTCCAAGTATTTTGAACAATACTGTTTCAGGAAGCGGATGCTCACAAAACTTTGAGGAGGAACAATATCATGGCTATCGTGAACGTGTCTGACCAATCCTTCGTTAATGAAGTGGAAGGTCAAGGTACTGTAGTAGTAGACTTCTGGGCACCTTGGTGCGGCCCTTGCAAAATGCTTGCCCCTATTCTGGAGGAATTGTCCACCGAGCTGGGAGACGGCGTAAAAATTGCTAAATTGAATGTAGATGAGAATCCTGAGACGGCTTCCCGTTTTGGAGTGATGAGTATCCCTACTCTGATCTTCTTCAAAGACGGCCAACCCGTGGACAAAGTCGTAGGACTGAACTCCAAGGATTCCCTTAAGAATATCGTAGCTAAACATCAATAAAAGATTAATTCCGCCGTATCCGGGGGCCTCGCGGCCCCTTCACACAAAGCGCCTTCGGTCATCCGAAGGCGCTTTGTGTGTCAAATAGAAACGGGTGTTCTATAATAAGGCTTGAATCTGTAGTACATTCTATTCTAAACTTACCTTATAACAGTGTAGTAACAGGTGGGAGAGAACTCATGGAATATATGGATAATATCCGCAACAAACTGGCGCTGCTGCCTGATCTGCCCGGCTGCTATCTGATGAAGAATGATGAGGGTACGATTATTTATGTGGGCAAGGCCAAAGTGCTGAAGAACCGCGTGCGCTCTTATTTCACCGGCAGCCACAACGGCAAGACGCAGCGGCTTGTCGCCAATATTGTTGATTTCGAATATATCGTCACATCGAGCAATATGGAAGCACTCATTCTGGAGTGCAATCTGATCAAGAAGCATATGCCGCGTTATAACGTGCTGCTGAAGGATGATAAGACTTTTCCGTATTTAAAAATAACGAATGAAACGCATCCGCGCCTTGAGGTCACGCGGCGGGTGCTGAAAGATAAAGCTAAATATTTCGGCCCGTATCCGAATAGCTATGCGGCCCAGCAGACCAAGAAGCTGCTGGACCGGATGTATCCGCTGCGCAAGTGCGGGGTGATGCCGAAGGAAGTCTGCCTGTATTATCACATGGGCCAGTGTCTGGCTCCCTGCGAGAAGGAAGTGCCGAAGTCCGCTTACGAGGAGATTACGCAGAGCATCTCGTCCTTCCTGAACGGGGGGCATGATGCGGTGAAGAAGGATCTGCAGAAGAAAATGCAGGAAGCCGCAGAAGAGTTGTATTTCGAGCGGGCCAAGGAGCTGCGGGACCAGATTATTCACATCGATGCCCTGATGGAGAAGCAGAAGATCAACACGGTTGATACCAAGGACCGGGACGTCTTCGGCTATGCAGTCGATAAGGGCTGGATGTGTGTGCAAATTTTGTATATGCGGCAGGGTAAAATGATTCAGCGCCACTCGTCGGCTTTTCCGTTCTACGGGGAAGCGTACAGTGATTTCATGTCCTATGTGACGCAGTATTACAGCGATAACCCGGCATTGCCGCAGGAAATCCTGCTGCCGGATATGCTGAGTGACGGAGCCGTTAAAGCGCTAACGCCAGAGACCGGTACAGGTGCTGCGGTAACGGGCTTGCAGACTGCTGCAGGCATGCTGGGCAGCCGGGAAATGCAGGCGGCGCTGGAGGCGGAAGATAGGGCGGAGGTTGCAGCGCCGCCGCAGGAGCAGGCGGAACAGGAAGCGGCTGCTGAAGGAACCGTGGACGCGGCCGGAGGAGCGGCAGCCCTGCAGGAATGGCTGGGCATCAAGGTACTTGTGCCGCAGCGCGGGCTCAAGAAGCAGATGGTCGGCATGGCCTGCCAGAACAGCCGGGTGGCGCTGGATGAGAAGTTCCGCCTCATTGAGCGGGATGAGGAGCGCACCTCCGGTGCGGCGAGCAGTCTGGGCCAGAGCCTGGGACTTGAATCGCTTAACCGGATTGAAGCATTCGATAACTCGAATATTCAGGGTACGAATCCGGTCTCGGCGATGGTTGTGTTCATTGACGGCAAGCCGGCCCGCAAAGAGTACCGCAAATATAAGGTCCGCACTGTGCAGGGGCCGGATGATTATGAGACGATGCGTGAGGTCATCCGCCGCCGGTATGAACGGGTGCTTAAGGAGAATCTGCCGCAGCCTGACCTGATTGTGGTCGATGGAGGAAAAGGCCAGATCTCCTCGGCGATCGATATTCTGCAGAATGAGCTGGGTCTGTTCATTCCGGTCTGCGGTATCGTCAAGGATGATAAGCACAGAACGGCGCAGCTGCTGGTCGGGGATTCCGCCGAACCGGTATCGCTGGCCCGGGACAGCCAGGAGTTCTATCTCCTGCAGCGGATTCAGGATGAGGTTCACCGGTTCGCAATTACGTTCCACCGCGAACAGCGCGGCAAATCGATGGTCACCTCGAAGCTGGATTCGGTTCCGGGAATCGGGGAGAAGCGCCGGAAGTCGCTGCTGAAGCATTTCGGCTCGCTGAAGAAGATCAAGGAAGCTTCCGTGGAAGATTTCCGTGTTCTGTCTATTGGCGAGAAGCTGGCCCGGCAGATTCTGGATGCGCTCAAGGATGAGGAACCGTCATTATAAATAGGCTCAAACGGTAACGAAACAGAGGCCGGCCCCATGGGGGCCGGTTTTTTGGTGACATAGGAAATTATGCTATTCGTCAGGAATCCCGCTGAACCCCCGGAAGACGGGCCGATGGAGGACCAAATGTATGCGAAAAATCGGATACAATGTGCTTCCGTGAGGGCAACCGGACCAAATGTATGCGAAAAATCGAATACAATGTGCTTCCGTGAGGGTAACCGGACCTAATGTATGCGAAAAACCGAATACAATGTGCTTCAGTGAAGGTAACCGGACCAAATGTATGCGAAAAATCGAATACAATGTGTTTCCCCGAAAGAAACGAGGAGCATTGGTGCCCTTAATTTCCCCGGAGGCTGCCCCAGAAGTAGCCTCTATTTTTGTCCGTTAGATGATGAAGTACTGGGCTTTTGCTGCGAAAATAAGTTAATCCTTACTTTCTGCATAAAATCGTTGATTTGTATAATTGCAACCGGTTTCGGTAAAAGGTACGCTTATCTTGAATCTATGAAAGCGCTTATATACGTGGGCTGTAGACTGCTTAAACCAAGGTAAAAGGAGGCTGATGATCACACCGGAAAGATTTTGTTTATGAGCTGGATGGCTGCATTCCAAATAGACATGAGGAGGATTAAGGGTAATGACATATTCGAAAAGGTTAAAACGCAAGAAGGGTATAAACGGCACCGCTTTTTTTCTGAGCATAATCATGCTGCTAAGTGTCGCATTGGTCATTCCGCCCGGCCGGGCGCATGCCGCCGGTTCTTATCTGCTCTCCCAGGACCGCCCTGCTTATGCATCGGGCACAGAGGGCAATAACACCCCGGATCTGGCCGTTGACGGCAATACGGGTTCCCGATGGAGCAGCGCGTGGGGACTCGACCCGAACTGGATTTATGTTGATCTCGGGGCATCTGCCGCAGTAGACCGCGTTGTCCTGCGCTGGGAAGGGGCGTACGCCAAGTCCTACAAAATCCAGGTATCCGCGGACGAATTGAACTGGAGTGATGTCTATTCCACAACTACGGGAGATGGCGGCGTGGATGATCTCACGCTCAGCGGCACCGGCCGTTATGTGCGGGTATTGGCAACCGTGCGGAGTCTGACGCAATACGGCATTTCCCTCTTTGAGTTCGAGGTTTACGGCACGGGCGGCGTTAATCCTCCTCCGGTAGTGCTGGGGCCGAATGTGGCCTTGAACAAGCCTGCAACGGCATCGTCTTATCAGGTGGCTGACTATCTCCCGGCTGGCTCCACATTGCCGGCACTGGCGTTTGACGGCAGCTTGACCACACGCTGGTCCTCCAACGCTACCGATAATGAATGGCTTAGCGTGGACCTTGGCAGCGTACGGACACTTGGCCGGGTCATCCTCAATTGGGAGGCTGCCGCCGGCCGGACCTATGATATCCAGGTTTCAAATAACGGCAGTTCATGGACTACAATCTACCGGGAGCTTCACGGTGACGGAGGCACACTTAATCTTCCAATCTATGCCACCGGCCGGTATCTGCGGATGAACGGTATCAGCAGAGCGACCTCCTTCGGTTACTCAATCTTTGAATTCCAGGCGTATGATTATGTGACGGGCGACCCCAAGCCGGTCTATAACATTCCTGCACTGCCGGCGCTGACAACAGTGGCCGTAGGTCAAGGCAGCTATGCCGCGGGTGACCTCTCGGTTCCCCAGCCCAAATATCCGCTGTACAAATCGGATGCACTGACTGCGCCGCTGCCTTCCAATGACTGGTGGCAGTCGATCATGATCAATCAGCTCGGCAACGGCATCATTACCCTTCCGCTCAAATCGAAATATACCAAGCAGGGACTAAGCGTTCTGAACCCGGGCGCAGGCTACTTAAGTGCCGACGGCAAGGCGCAGGAAGCCGCAGGCAGCCCGGATCTGTTCCTGATGGCCAGCAACATTAATACTTCAGGGATGTCGAACCGGATAACCGCTTACGGCGACTGGTCAGCAACTGCCGTGTTAAGCGATGGTACTGCTGAGAAGATGAAGACGACCTTCGTCAAAGGCTCGCCTTATCTCTATTCACAATTCAGCGATCCGGCCAGTCCTGAAGTCTACCTGCCGGCAACGGCCCGCTTCTTCGATGACAGCAATAATACGATTCTGGCGGCTGACGGCGCCACGGTTACTGCAGACCATATCGGCATTGCGGTCACGAATTCCAATGGCGCGCCAACGCCCGTAATGGTGACCAGAAACTATGGGCTGTATGCACCGGCCGGCACAACCTTCAAGAAAGTCGGCGCCAAGCTCAAAATCCAGCTGGGCGGTGGCCAGAACTACCTGAGCTTGTCGGCTCTTCCGGCACCCGCAAATCTGAATTACTTCTACCAGCACGGATATGCATTCGTGACGGATACGAAGGTGGCTTATACCTTCAACGAGACCACATCGGATGTCACGACCACCTTCAATGCGACTACAGAACTCAAGCGTTCGGGCTTTCCGAATACAACGCTGATGGCGCAGCTTCCCCACCAGTGGAAGGTTACTACTACGCCGCTGACTGCGGTCTCCTTCCCGTCGATCCGCGGAACGATGAAGGTTACGGAGGGCAATTCCTTTGCCACTGCCGATAAATTCTACGGCATTGTGCCGCAGTTCACCGAGCCGGGCGATTCCACCTATTCCCGCCAGGATCTGCTCAATTATCTGGCGCTGCTGGATACGGACACCGCCGCCAATCTGATGCAGGCAGATGCGTACTGGCAGGGCAAGAAGCTGCATCCGCTGGCAATGGGCGTGCTGATCGCCGATCAAATCGGCAGCGAGAGCTACAAGAATCTGTTCCTTTCCCGGATGAAGACGGTGCTGACAGACTGGTACACGTACACTTCGGGAGAAGCTAACTACTATTTCGACTACAACTCCGACTGGGGAACCCTGATCTATAAGAACAGTGAGTTCGGCGCGAACTCCGGCATCACGGACCATCACTTTACGTATGGCTATTATGTATTTGCCTCCGCCGTGCTGGCCACCTATGATACCGACTTCAGGAATAAATACAGCGGTATGGTGGATGAGCTGATCCGCGATTACGCCAATCCTTCGAAGACGGATCCGAAGTATCCTTACTTCCGCAACTTCGACCCGTATGAAGGCCATTCATGGGCCGGCGGTTATGCCGACAATGACAGCGGCAATAACCAGGAAGCGGCAGGAGAATCGCTGTTCGGCTGGGTTGGCCAGTATATGTGGAGTACACTGACCGGCAACACAGCGTTCCGGGATGCGTCCATTATGGGCTTCACGACCGAGCTTAGAGCGGTGCAGCAATACTGGTTCAACTACGACCAGGATAACTGGCTGCCGGGCTATACGCATAAATCTGTCGGGCAGATTTACGGAAGCTCGAACTTCTTCGGAACCTTTTTCAACGGCAATCCGGTGTATGTCTATGGGATTCACTGGCTGCCTACGGCAGAATATTTGACCAGCTACGGGTTCGACACAGCTAAGGCTGCCGGATTATACAGCGGCTTCGTAGCCGATAACGGCGGGCCGGAAACGGACTGGTACCATATTGTCTGGCCGATACAGGCGCTGAGCGATCCGCAGGCTGTACTGAATAAATGGAATCCGGCACTGCCGCAGCAGAATGAATTGTTCAATACGTACTGGTTCGTGCATAACATGGCAACTCTTGGATCACGCACCAAAGACATTTGGGCAGCGAACGGGTATAGTGCAACTGTGTATAAGAAAGGATCGGCATATAGTGCACTGGTCTGGAATCCGACGAATGCGGCAATTACCGTTACATTCCGCAACGCGGGAGGAATTACGGGCTCAGCTGTAGTTGAAGCCAAGAAGCTGGTGAAGGTTGACCCGACGAAGGTGAATTCGGGGACGCTGCTCACTCCGCCTGCCCTGACAGCCGATATAACGCAGAATGCAGCCGGCCAGCCGATTGAGCTGACATTCACGGATAATGCGGCCTGGAGAAGCGCGGTCAGTGCGGTGAAGGTGGACGGAACTTCAGCGGCGGCAGCGAATTATACCGTGGCAGCCGGTAAAATCACGCTGAACACCGCGTTGTTCCCTGCGGCGAAGACCTACACGATTACGGTTTCGGCAACGGGCTACAACGATGCTTCAGTGCAGCAAGTGGTCACTGGCGGAATAACCTCTGCGAATTTGGCCTTGAACAAGGCGGTTACTGCCTCGGAGAATCCGAGACAGCCGGCTGCGGGTGCAGTGGACGGAGATCAGGGTACCCGCTGGGAATCGGCCTTCAGTGATCCGCAGTGGATTCAGGTGGACCTCGGTTCGAATCAGTCGGTCAGCCGTGTCCTGCTGAACTGGGAGGGAGCATATGCCAAGTCGTATACGATCGAGACTTCAGCAGATGGTACGAACTGGACGCCAGCTTATTCCACCACGACTGGAGACGGGAGCACTGATGATATCAGCTTCACCCCGGTCAGCGCCCGTTATGTGAAGGTTAACGGTACGGAGCGCGGTACGCAGTACGGGTATTCTTTATGGGAACTGGAAGTGTACGGCAGCGGCGGCACCGTGACACCGCTTGCTCCGCCTGCCCTGGCAGCCGATACAACGCAGAATGCAGCCGGCCAGCCGATTGAGCTGACATTCACAGATAATGCAGCCTGGAGAGGTGCCATCAGTGCCGTGAAGGTGGATGGAACTACAGCGGCGGCAGCGGATTATACCGTGACAGCCGGTAAAATTACGCTGAACACCGTGCTGTTCCCAACTGCGAAGACTTACTCGGTTACGGTAACTGCAGCTGGATACAATGATGCCTCCGTGCAGCAGGTGATTACCGGCGGAACACCGCCGTCAGTGAACCTTGCCCTGAATAAGGCAGTTACCGCCTCGGAGAATCCGAAACAGCCCGCTGCAGGAGCAGTGGACGGAGATCCTGGCACCCGCTGGGAATCGGCCTTCAGTGATCCGCAGTGGATTCAGGTTGACCTCGGCTCTGCTCAGACTGTCAGCCGAGTCCTGCTGAACTGGGAGGGAGCGTATGCCAAAGCCTATACCATTGAGACTTCGGCAGATGGCACGAACTGGACAACGGCCTATTCGGCGGCAACCGGAGACGGGGAACTGGACGATATCAGCTTCACCCCGGTCAGCGCGCGGTATGTGAAGGTGAACGGTACGGAGCGGGGCACACAGTACGGCTATTCTTTATGGGAAATGTCGGTCTATTAATCAGGGCGGCATTGACGATAGAATAGAGGCATCAACGTAAAGAAATGGTGAGGATTATGCACAGGTCAATGTTATTGCGGTTCTTGCAGGAAAGGCAGAACCGGGCTGCCTGCAATGGGGGGAAGGGAGGGGAATTGCTGCAATTGCTGTTAGTTATGCTGGTTCTGGGTGGTCTTGCTGCCTGCTCAAACGGCGATAAACTAAAACACCTCCAAACGCAGGAGGCCACTGCGGAGGACCGCCCTAACGCACTGAGCTCAAGCCGAACTGTCAATGCCGGTAGCGCCGGTAACGCCAATACCACTGACAGGACTGGGAATGCTGATAGCGCTAATCGCAGCAATTCCGGCAGTTCCGGTGATCCCGGCAATACGTTGCCTGCGGATCATCCGGCCACCGCCCTTTCAGCATTGGCTGCCAAGGTGAAGCCGGTCCGGTTCACCGTCTTTGTGAACTATGACTGGTATACGGCGCCGACCTGGGAGGGCAGGCCGCATAGCCGGTGGATCTCCGATAATCTGAAGGTTACGCTCACTCCGGTACAATCCAGCGGGGCTGCCGCCCAGAAGCTGAACGCGATGATTGTCTCGGATCAGCTTCCCGATGTGCTGGTCATGGACCGGGGCAAGGATGTGGAACGGCTGCAAAAAGCAGGCAAGCTGGTGGCACTCGACCCTTATTTGGTGGAATATCCTGAATTTGTCCAGACCATAGGCGAGGATACATTGAATATGCTGCGCAGTGAAGACGGCAAGCTGTACCAGATTCCGAACTGGTATATTAACGGCAGCAACGGCAGCGGTAACGCCGGTTTCCTGGTTGAGAAGAAGATCTACCGGGCGCTTGGCTCCCCTAAGCTGGAGACATGGGATGATCTGGAGGCTTATCTGAAGCGGGTGCAGCAAAAGTATCCTGAACTCGTCCCGATTGACTTCGGGGAGACCCGGGACGAAGCGGATATACAGATGATCGGCATGCTGTACAGCGGTGCGGCGGATAACCGGACACCAAGCTTCATCTCTCCCGGTTCAGGACAAATCTTCGGTGTGCCCGCCGGCTCCCGATTGACTTCTGTGTACCGGGATCCGGCATTTCTGGAGACGCTGCTGCTGGCTAACCGGTTGGTCCGCCAAGGGCTGACGTCTCCGGATCTATTAACCGAAACCCGGGATCAGGTGCTGGAGAAGCTCAAAACCGGCCGGATCGCTGTATTCGGCGCGTATGACGCCATCGTGGAAGGGATCGGCCGCGAGGCGGATAATCAGCTCTCGGCCAAAGATCCGCAAGACGGATACGATATCATCTGGCCGGTGCACCGGGCAGGTGTGGACCCGGATAAGGTATACCCTTCCGGATACAATACGCTGGGCTGGAATGTCAATGTGATTACAACCGGGGCCAGAGATCCGGAGGCCATTTTCTCCTATATGAACTGGGCGACGAGCCCGGAGGGACAGCGTATTATTTTCTTCGGGCCGCAGGGAATGTTTTATGATAAAGTGGAGGATGGAATTCCAATTCCAAATGATTCCTATATTGGCCGTAATTTGAAGCAGTATGATGCTCTGAAGATCGGGGAATTCAACTGGTATGGTAATACCTCATATATTGATTCAGCCAAAGCCAGACGCGAGAAGCTGCTGCCTGCGGAAGCCCGGGACTGGACAACACTCGGGCAAGCGAATGTAACGTTCAGGACGGCGATGAACATTACCGAATTCTCCAATCTCGATCCGGCGCCTGCCTCCGAAGAGGGAATTATTCTGCAAAGACTGAAAGACCAGTATGCGCAGGTAATCCCCCGGATGATTTTTGCGGCAAGCGGGGAAGAGGTCAGGCAGCTGATGGAGGAAGCAGACAGGGAAGCAGCGGGTTTGGGATATGACAGGCTGCTCGCCTGGAAAACCGGAGTATGGCGGAACAATCTTAAGAAGATCAAGGCCTATTCCCCGCAATTCTAAACGTTTGGAAAGAAGAGGGATACGATACGTACCCTCTTTTCCGCATGAAGGAGTGCTGATTGCGATGTACAGAGCCGTCCTGGTGGACGATGAAAATTATGACTTGGAGGGTCTGCGCTGCCTGATTCCCTGGAGTGAGCTTGCCATTGAAGTGGTCTGCAGCGAGAGCAATCCGCTTGCCGCTCTTCAATATATCGAGAATCATGAGATTGATCTGCTGATCACGGACATCAGGATGCCCGTGGTTTCCGGCATGGAGCTGTCCCGCCTGGCGCTGGAGCTGAATCCGGGGCTGAAGATCGTGTTCATCAGCGGATACCAGGAATTTCACTATGCGAAGCAGGCGCTTGATTTGAAGGCGCATGCCTATATTCTGAAACCGGTTGATGATGAGGAGCTCATCGGCGTGCTGCGCACCGCTACGGCTGAACTGAATCTTGAGCGGAGCAAAGGTCCGGAAGACGGCGGCGTAATCGCGTCCTTTGATTTCATCAAAAATGATGTGCTGCAGCACCTGCTGGAGGGCAGTATTGACGGTGCGACACTGGGGGCCTTCCTGGCCCGGTATCCGCTGGATCTGGCCTTCTCCAGCGCCTCCGCAGTGCTGATTGAGGCAGATGATGTCCTCCGGCGGGTACAGGAGCATCCGGAGGAGGTCTATGCCGGTCTGGACAGGCTGTTCCAGTATATTGGGACAGAGATTGAATCTGCCAGTGCGGGGAAATGGTGCCGGCTGAACCGTTCACAGCTTGGTTTCGTGTATACCGGGCAGCGCCTGGAGCTGGAGGAGTGGCTTCAGCAGCTGGTGCTGAAGGTTCGCGGGCACACTGCTTACACTATTACTGTGAGTTATGGTGCTGAGGTGTTTGCTCTGGAAGCGCTGAGCTCATCTTTTTCCCAGGCCAAGGCATATATGAACGGCAAAATGTTCCTCGGCAAGAACAGAGTGATTCCCCCCGTAATGAACAAGCCGGGAATGACCCAGGATATTAAAGAGCTGAGCGTTGTGCTGGAGGGAATGTTCGGGGCTATGGCAGGCTACAGGCTGGCTGATATTTGCGACTGCATTGATGAGCTGTTCGAGATGGCGGCCCTGTTCGAGCATCCGGTGAAGGTCTATCATTTCTCCATTCATATCGTCACCCGGCTCGAAGCCTATCTGGGGACGCTGAACGAAACCTATGAGAGTCTGCAGCAAATGGACGCCATTCATCATCTGGAGACGGTGGATGATATTAAGCGCTGGCTGCGGTATACGCTGTTCCAGATTTCCGAGATCCTGTTCATGAAGAAGCAGCATAAGAACCGCCGGCTGATGGAGCAAATTGAGGTCTATATTCAGGAGCGGCTGACGGAGAATCTTACCTTACGGCTGGTGGCCAGCCATTTCGCCTATTCACCGAACCATCTCGGGGTCCTGTTCAAGGAGCACACAGGCGAGAGCTTCAATGAGTACCTTGTGCGGATCCGGATGGAGAAGGCGATTCTTCTGCTTGATCAGCATCAATACAAAATCTACGAAGTGGCTGATAAGGTTGGCTACAAGAATATCGCTTATTTCAGCAGGCAATTTCGTGAATATTTCAATATTACCGCAGCCGATTACAGAAAGCAGAGCTGATCCGGCATGCAGAGGAAGCGTACGAAACCCCTATACATGCCTTTGGGCTACAAGCTGCTTATTTCCTATCTGCTGCTGGTGCTGACACCGGTTATCGGCATCGGAAGCTACGCCTATGTCTCCTCCGTGCGTTCCACTGAGGAGCACACCAGAAGCAATCTGGAGGTGGCTGTCAGGCAAATTGCCAGCAACGTCGATTACCGGCTGAAGGATGTGGTCCGCAGCACCGACGAGCTGTATACGGATCAGACCCTCTCGCGTTATTTGACAGGTTATCATTCCGGCTGGGAGAAATATAGCATCATGTCGCAGTATATTCTTCCGAGGCTGGAGAATGCTGCGAATCTGCCGGACCCGGAGGTCAAGCTGTCCGTGTATGTCAGCAACCCTAATGTCGGAGAATTCTATTACAACGAAAGTGCGGGCGATGTCCGTAAGTATTCCCTATTTCACATGGACCGTATCGAGAATGAAGACTGGTATAGAAGGCTCAAGCTGCATTACGGCTCCTATGAATGGCGGCAGGTGGGCAATGACAGGACGGATGCGAGCATCTCCTACCTGCGTCCCTTGATCAATTACGATACACTGCAGCTGAACGGCCTGATCAAGATGACGGCGAATATGAAGTATATCTTCTCTGATGCCGGCTCGGGACAGCTGGGCGAGGACAGTATTCTGTTCATCGTGGATAACGACAACCGCTTGCTCTTCATAAGCTCCCGCAACAAGGTTAAACCGGATTTGCTGCCCTCAGCTGCTTCAGACTATATTCAGCAGCCGGATTCCTATATGCAAATTAAACAGCCGGTTACGAATATGCCCGCCAGCGTAGTAGCCTGGATTCCGTATTCTTCACTGCAGAAGAATTCACAGCAGGTCCGTAATGTGACCATCGGCATCTGTCTGATCACTCTGATCCTGCTCTTTCTGATCAGTCTGGTGATGTCCCAGTATTTCGCACGGAGCTTCCAGAAGCTGATCGCTTCCCTGAAGTCTTTTAAGGAAGGGGATTTCCACAAACGGATGCCGGTGCAGGGCAATGATGAGTTTGCGGAAATCGGCAGTGCTTTTAACGACATGGCTTCAACTATACAGCGGTTAATTGACGAGGTCTATGTCGTCAACCTGGAGAAGAAAGAGACCGAGCTGCAGGTGCTGCATTCCCAGATGAATCCGCATTTCCTGTATAATACCTTCTCTTCGATCAGCCGGATGGCCAAGCTGGGGGAGATCGATAAGCTGCATGAGGTCATCCGTTCGCTGGCCAGGTTCTACCGGCTGACGCTGCACCGCGGGGAGATGATCATTCCGGTGGAGCAGGAACTGCAGATTGCCGAGTCTTATCTGGATATTCAGCGGATTAAGAATGTGGACCGTATCCAGGTGACTTATGATATTGCACCGGAGGTTCTGGAGAGCGAGAGCGTGAAGTTTATTCTGCAGCCGTTTGTGGAGAATGCGCTGGAGCATGCCTGGTACGATGATGAGATTTCGCTGATCATCCGGGCTTACCGGGAAGGAGCGGATATGATCTTCGAGGTGGAGGATAACGGGCTCGGGATGAAGGAAGAGCTGATCGGGCAGATTCTGGAGCCTGCGGGCCAGGGAATCGGCTATGGCATCCGCAATGTGGACCAGCGGATTCAGCTGCAGTACGGCAGGCAGTATGGCGTAGCCATTCACAGCTCGCTTGGTGAAGGGACGCTGATCCGGCTCCGGTTTCCCTGCCGTCCGTATCAATCTGTGCAGGACGAGTCATAGAAACGGTGTGCCTACCGGATTATGAGCAGAAGGGGCTGTCCCGTAAGTAGAATTTCTTCTACTTAAGATACCTATTTCGGGCTCCCAGCGGTTTATCTTTGGGCTTCTGCAGCAATTGTTCTTCGAGCTCCGCGTCGCAAGTTCAAGTTTCTCACCACTGATTTGGATTTGGAGGACTCGCCGAGTTCATCCAACAATGCAGCAATTGATGTATTCAGTTCCAAGTGGGAATTCACTAATAGTTGTATACTGTGCAATTAAAAACTGCGAAAAGGCAGGCTTGCCTCTTATAACTGTAGTCTGTACAACTAAATCTGCCAGAATGGTGAAAATGAAGGTTCACTTGGCCATTTAATTGTACGAAATACAACTAAACGGAGAATCGGTTATAAATCAGACGATTTAGTTGTACGAAGTGCAATTAAGTATACCGCATACCGCATACCGCATACCGCATACCGCATACCGTAATCGGGTCACTGTAAACGATTGGGCGGGACGAATAATTGCGCTGGGTATTGGCGTAGATGATGGCTATGGTGAGCCTTTCAGGAGGGGGGCTGTCGCGGCCGCCACCGGGAATAGGCAGCGTCATAGAGGGTTTCGTTCAGCCGGTTGACGGCTGCATCCACGCCACGAGCGAGGGGTCCAAAGGAATGTCTTCTTCCAGATCCCTTGGCAAGCAAAGTGGGTCCATGGACTATTGAATGTACAAAGAAATCGCTCCTTTTGAAATGGTTGGGTGGTACCTCCATTCTACCAAAAAGGCGATTTCTTTTTTGTGTTTGTTGAAAAAAGTGTTTCGTATCCCGCTTAAAACGGTCCGTTCGCGGAGCGTCCACCCAAGTGCCCACGTTGATGCTACTGCAAAATAAAGAGCTGTCCCAAGCAGCCATTTCATGGCTTGTGGGACAGCCCCATTTGGATATGCAGGGCGGATCGATACGGTTCCGTCTATGTCTAGGTCAGAGGCTGGACCGGCTCCGCCTGCTCCGGCCCCCGCGGAGGGTTGAAGCGGTACACGATGTAGCCGACGATGAACGGCAGGATGATCGTGACAATACCGGCGCCGATGTTCACCTTATCCTGCATGAAGATCAGCGTGGCCCCCATCAGGATGCTGTCAAACACCACATGGCTGAACATCACAGCGATGAAGCCGTAGCGCAGGAAAATATAGCTGAACAGCAAACCGATTACGGTTAGCTCAATCGGGCGCGAACTGACCGGATAGATCGGATAGAGGGTATGCCCGAGCGCCCAGATCAGCGTAGTGATCAGTGCAGCGATGAAGGTATTCTTCACGAGCTTCTTGAGCATCCGGATGCCGAACAACCGGTAGACAGCCTCTTCAGAGAGACCGGCAAGCCAGGCGACAATCGGCAGCAGCCAGGCGTATTTCATATTGTAGGGAGACTGGCTGGCATCTGTAGTGGACCAGTTATCCAAGGCGAATGACAGAATAATGAACATGATGGTCTGCACGCCGAGCAGGACGAATGCCCATACATATCCGGCGCGGATACTGTCCAGTACATACTGGCCGTAACCGGGCTCTTTGGCACGGGGCCAGGGGTTAAGCTTCTCTTCTGCGCGCCACAGGCCGTCGCCTCCAACCAGTGAGAAGTAGAGCAGTGAGGACATTAGCAGGCTGTACAGAACATAGATGATGAACATCACTACAGCGGTAATCCGCGCTTCGGCACTGTCACCGCCTGATTCGGGAAGCACATTGTAGCTGCTGACCATCATAATCAGGAAGTGGGCGGAGCTAAGGAAGAGCCCGCGCCTCCAGGACGTGTGACCCCGGCGCAGAATGCTGTAGATCAGCGCAAGAATACCCAGAAGCAGTGTAGGCAGGCCATAGCCGAACAAGGTGAGCTTCTTGGCAAGAGCGGTCTGGTCTTCAACATAGCTATCATGCCAGGCCGGGGCAGTGAATCCGGCGCGGAAATAGGAGACCTGCTCACCGGAGAAGTTAAAGTTATAATGCAGCAGCGCTTCTCCGACCTTAACCGAGCTCTCCGTGTAGACAAGCCCGTACTCATCGCTGCCCGTCTCGATCTGGAGCTTCGCCGGATTTGCACCCCATAGCTGCAGCCACGGGCGGGCCAGCTTTTCTTTTTGCTCAAGGGTAAGACCCGCTTCACTGCTTGCAGTTATTGCAGTACCGGCAGGGCTCGTTACAACCTTGGCCGGTCTTTCCCTGTAATCGAGTCCTGCGGCACCGGCATCGGCTCCGCGGGCAAAGGCAACTACTTCACCGGTATACATATTGATATCCACGGAGAGCAGGGCATCCGCTTCACCGGAAGGATAAAGTGCGGCATGGTAGACATCGAACGGGTACCGCTGGTCCAGCTTGTTCTTGGTGTAATCCTCAAGCAGCTTCTCCCTGGACATATAGCCGTAGAAAGAGGAGTCTGTCTTATAGAGGATAGTCCATTCATCCTTCACTCCTGCTTCGTGGCCGAGCTGCTGTGCTGCGAATGCGGCGGCTTTGTCCTGCACTTCGCTTTTGCTGATAATTGCTGTGTCCTCACCGGAGCCCTGGAAGAGCTGGGGGGCGACCTGGAACATGACAAACACAATAAGTCCGAGAATTCCAGCAAGGATAAGTTTGGTGGTAAGGGGCCGCTGCTGTAGGGGCTGGCCGACGGGATTCATGAAACGCCTCCTTGAAATGAAATACTCTTGTACATTCCATTATAATATTACTTGCCCGGCAGTTACAAAAAATTGCCGTATTATCCTTTTACGTGGAGAGGTCCAAGCTTATGCTTGTTTATTTGCAGATTGTTCTTTATTTGTACTCCAGCTTATTTTGAAAATGATTCTTTGTGAAGTTAGGCAATAACGTATATAATTTTGTATGTTTATTTGATATTGAACAATTCTTAACTTCCAATAAGGAACCTGAAAGGATGAGGAGTTTGGTTTCACCGTTTCCCAAAATAACGGGCTTCAAATTTCTGAAGCTTGCTCCTCCGCAAATCCTGGTGCTTGGGTTCGCCGTAGTAATTATGATAGGCACTTTACTGCTCATGCTTCCGGTATCAAGTGTAGCCGGGGAGCCGCTTCATTTCATGGATGCGCTGTTTACTGCGACCTCTGCCGCTTGTGTGACCGGACTTGCCGTTGTGGATACCGGAACCCACCTCAGCGGATTCGGACAGGCCGTCATTCTGGTGCTGATCCAGATCGGCGGACTCGGCTTCATGACGATGGCCACGCTGTTTGCGCTTGTGCTTAAACGCAGAATCTCGCTGCGGGACCGGCTGATTCTCCAGGAAGCAATGAATCAGAGCTCGATGGAGGGGATTGTGCGGCTGATCCGCAAAGTGCTGATCTACTCGCTGGTTATTGAGGCGGCAGGAGCCATCCTGCTGTCCGTCCGCTTTGCCTTTGATATGCCGCTTCCGCGTGCCTTATATTATGGCCTGTTTCATGCGGTGTCGATGTTTAACAATGCCGGGTTTGATCTGTTTGGCGGCCATGATAACAGCCTGACAGCATATGTCGGTGATCCTGTGATCAACTTGGTCGTGATGTTCCTGATCATCTCCGGCGGGATCGGCTTCATCGTGATGTCCGATCTGGCCGAGTACCGGCGGAAACGCCGGCTGTCGCTGCATAGTAAGGTAGTGCTGTCGATGACCTTCGGACTTATTCTGACAGGGATGGCAGTGATCTTCATCTTCGAGTTCACCAACGCACGGACGCTGGGACCTATGAACCTCGGGACCAAAATCTGGGCATCCCTGTTCCAGTCCGTTGCACCGCGTACAGCCGGAGCCAATACGCTGGATATTACAGGATTGCGCCAGGCGACACAGTTTTTCATCGTCATTCTGATGTTTATCGGCGCTTCCCCGGGTTCAACCGGCGGCGGCATCAAGACGACAACCTTCACGCTGATGATCGGAGCAGTCATCTCCATGCTGCGCGGCCGGGAGGACATCGTACTCTTCCGTTACCGGCTGGCCCAGGAGCGTGTATTCAAGGCCTTGACCATTACGCTGCTGGCTCTGCTGCTGATCGTTGCGGTATCGATGATGCTGTCGACTACGGAGGGTCTGCCTTTTCTGATGATTCTGTTCGAGACGACCTCGGCCTTCGCCAATGTGGGACTAAGTCTGGGACTGACGACGGAGCTGACACAGGTCGGCAAAATCCTGATCTGTCTGACGATGTTCGCCGGACGGCTTGGACTTCTGACGCTGGCCTATGCACTGGGTCCGAAACAGGGTAAACCTTTGTATAAGTATCCGGAAGGCAAAATGATAATTGGATAAGGGGAAATAGAGACATGAAAGCACAACAGTTTGTTGTAATCGGCCTGGGCCGCTTCGGTTCAAGTCTGGCGCTAGAGCTGATGTCCATGGGCTATGAGGTGCTTGGGATCGACCATCAGGAGGAGCGGGTGGAGGAAATGACCGGCCGGCTGACCCATGCGGTGATGGCGGATGCTACGGATGAAGGGATTATGCGCTCCCTCGGAGTGCGCAATTTCGACTGCGGGATTGTGGCGATCGGCGATAATATGGAGCGGAGTATACTGGCCGCAATTCTGCTCAAGGAGCTCGGCGTCAAGCAGGTGGTCGGCAAAGCGATCTCGATTCTGCATGGGCGCGCATTGTCGAAGCTGGGCGTGGACCGGGTGATTTTTCCGGAGCGTGATATGGGAATCCGTGTGGCCCACCAGCTGGTGACACCGAACTTACTGGACTATATTGAGATCTCCAAGGATTACAAGGTTGTTGAGCTGACAGTGCCTGCCTGTATGGACGGCAAAAGCCTCTCCGAGCTGAACACGCGCGCCAAATACGGCTGCAGCATCATTGCCCTGAACCGTGAGGACGGCATCATCGTTGCCCCGACGGCGCATGACCATGTGCATCAGGGGGATATTATGGTGGTAATCGGCTCCAATGACAGCATCGGAGAGTTCGAGGATGAAGCGGTGAATGCGGATTAGGTGCGGAAGACCAGTCTGCGTATCTCTATAAAAGAATGCAAAAAAACGTCCGGCTGACGTGCAGCCGGACGTTTTTTGCTCTTCAGAAAGACGGCTACATCCGGATGTCAGTCCGGCGGTATATCAGCCACCCGGCCCCGGCGCACAGGGCGATCATCCCCCATACTAGGAGAGTGGTTCCAGGCTCGAGCATTGCGGGGTCTGACGAGAATAATGCGAAGTTCTCCATGTACTCCATGGAAGGGAACATTTGGGAAATGAGGGCGACAGCTCCGAAATACACGATGGCCAGCAGGGTTCCGGTGATTACTTTGAATCTGTAATAACAGGCGCCGATCAGGAAGGTGGCTACCGACACATCGAGCAGGGTCAGCATGAACACGTACGCAGAGAGCAGGATCGGCCGGTCCACATCAACCGGGAGTCCGATCGAAGGAAGAACAGCCCGGCCGATCAGATACACGGCAGTCTCCGCCAGCGCAGCCGTTATGCAGAAGGCCAGCAGGGCCAGCAGCGAGCTGACGTAGAAATTGCGGCGGGTCACACTGAAGCTGCTCATCAGCGGAAAGGTAATAGCCACGGTAACGATCATGCTGACAATCATGAAGATAGACATAATATTCCGGTTAACGCTGAAGATATTGTCCGCCGTTCCCATATCCCAGGCGGGCAGAAACTTCATCAACAGTACCAGGGCGGTGTCTACACAAACGAATATACTCAGCAGAATCAAGGCGCCTCTGCGGTAATCTTTCAGATGAAACTTCATTAGACTCCGGTAGCTCATCGGTTTCCGCCTCCTTGCGAATTCTCTGCATCGCGCAGCGTCAGATATACGAACAGCTTCTGCAGCGGAACCGGAGACAGCTCAACGCCCTGATCCTGGAGCATTCTGCGTTCGGCGGGGCCGGAGAGATCCTCAAGCGCAAGCAGCAGCTTACCCCCCAGGCGTTCACTGTGCAGTACCCGGACATCCCCCAGCAGCTTCTCCAGCACGTTAGCAGGTCCGGAAGCATAGACGGCGTTGGCGGCAAAATCCTCTACAGGACCCTGGAAGGCGACACGACCTCTTTTGATATAAACCATCCGTTCAAACAGGTTCTCCGCTTCTTCGATCAGATGTGTAGTCACTACAAAGGTGCGTGGATTATTGCTGTAATCCTCAAGCAGGGTCCGGTAAAAGATTTCGCGCATCGAGGCATCGAGGCCAATTACCGGCTCATCCAGCAGCGTCAGCGGAGCACGGCTGGCCAGCCCCTTAATGATCCCTGCCATGGATTGGCCGCCGCGCGACAGCTGCTGGTAATTTTTGCTGCCCTTTAGCTGGAATTTGTCCATCAGCTCACCGGCCAGCTGCTCATCCCAATAGGGGTAGAAGATCGAGGCAAACTTGAAGATTTCCTTCAATGAGTAGTTCTCCCAGGAGCGTTCATAGGTCTTGACCAGACAGATCTGACTCAGTGCCGCTACATGCTCATTCACATGATCGCCGCCATACGTGATCAGTCCGCTGTCTGCGAACCTCTGGCCGGCAATGAGGGAGAGCAGGGTGCTTTTGCCGCTGCCGTTGGCTCCGATCAATCCATGAATCATCTCCGGCTCCAGGCTCAGCGAGATATCATGTACGCCCTGGCCTCCGCGGAAAACCTTGCTCACATGGCTTAAATCGAGCCTTGCGCCGGATGGAACTGCCGCTGCTGCATGCTTCTTCCCCGTAACCATCATCGGTTCTCATCCCCCTTACGGATCATTTCAGACAATTGCTCCGTTGTAATGCCCAGCTTCGCGGCCTCACGGATCATTGCCACCACATATTGCTCATAGAACTGCTGCCTGCGCTTATTCGTCAATTCGGAGCGTGCTCCCGCTGCAACAAACATTCCGATCCCCCGCTTTTTATACAAGATTCCCTGCTCTACGAGCAGATTCACGCCTTTGGCCGCCGTTGCCGGATTGATGCTGTAAAAGGCTGCGAACTGGTTCGTGGAAGGCACCTGGGTCTCCTCGGGCACGGTTCCATCGATGATGTCATTCTCAATCAGCTCCGCAATCTGCACGAAAATCGGCCGGTTGTCATCCATCTGGATACCCACCGCTTCACCACCTAACTGGTTAATTACTTATGTAACTAACCTTAAGCGGAAATCTGTCCGGTGTCAAGTGACATTCACCTGCAAATGACGGAAATGGGCTTCGTTTTCGAATTTGTTTGAAAAAATTTCCTATACACATATGTAAAATGTAATCTAAAATGTTAAAATAAAAACATTGAAGTGATCCGGACGGAGAGATTTGCCGCGAGGCACAAATTAATTGTCTCAGGGGGTTGGAAAATTTAAATGTAAGCGGTAACATATTGATAAAGCCAGCTGAGGTATGGACAGAAGATAATTTCAAGGCAGTTATATATAGAGACATCCTTAGGGGGATAGCAATATGAAAAAAACACCGATGATCCTGCAGCTGGCACTGATTCTATTCTGCATCATGGCGATTCCCACAGCGATTCTGACTTGGTACAGCGGGTCACAGATTATACAGAACTCAGAAGTAGCCATTGGAGAATCCACGCTTGCCGGGCTGAATGCCAACCGCAAGTTAAATGAGAATGCGCTTGCCAATCTGGCCCAGGACACGTCGCGTCTGGCGGCGACGAATATTTTTGACCGTATCCGAAGCCTTGAGACGTACGATGAAATTAACGCAAATTACAACAACGTGAGCCTGGCACTCTCTGTGACGAAAGAGCTGCTGAACTTGAACCGCCGGGTAGACGGTGTGTACTCTTCGTACTTTTATTTGAATGATTCGGATTATGTGTTCTCTACTGACAGTAGCATCACGACGCTGGAACGGTACGAGTCCATCGATTGGATTACAGAAGCGCTTGAAGGACGCAGAGGCATCAGCGGGGTGTGGGTTCCCCGTAAGCTGGAGTCGGGTGAAAATGTGGTGTCGTATGTTTATCCCCTCAACCGCCTGTCCTCCACCACCCGCGGGATTATCGTAGTCAACCTGAAAGAGAGCCAGATCGGCAAATATCTGCATGCTACAGAGATCGGAGACAGCAACTACCTGCTGCTGGACTCAGACGGTAAGGTCATTTCCTACAATGATCATTCACTGCTGCTCTCTGACGGTCAGAAGCTGCCTTACCTTCAGGAAATACTGAACCAGGAATCCAGTGAAGGCTATACATTCCACGAGCTGGAAGGCAAGCGGATGATATACGCATGGAGCCGTTCGGCAGTGTCCGGGTGGTGGAATGTGAGCTGGAGCTCCATGGATGAGCTGATGATCAAATCACGGGATATGCAGGGGAATATCATTCTGCTTACCGGAGCTATCATATTGCTCGGGACGCTGCTTGCCATCTTTCTTGCGACCTGGCTGTCCAGGCCCCTCCGGCAGCTGGTGCGGACGATCCGCTCGAAGAGCGACCTGGGTGTGGTCAATAAGAATGAGCTGGCCTTCCTGGATATGGCGTTCAAACGCATGCAGGAGGAAGAGGAAAGCCTGTTCCAGCTGCTGCAGGAGCGTGAACAGGATACCCGGAGTCTTGCAGTTCACCGTCTTTTGCGCGGTGAGATTCCGCCCCGGATCACGGAGGCTTTTCCGGAAGTAGGCTACAGAGTTGTTGTCGTGTCTATTGACCAGTACCGGCGGTATGTGGGCAATACCAATGTGGAGACGCGCAGCTATCACCGGTATCTGCTCAATGCGAAGTATGAGAGCTTCTTCCCGGAGGGGGTACTCGCCCGCAGTGTCTATCATAACGATGGCTGTATAGTGATTGTGCTGAACTTTGCTCCGGATGAGTCCGGGGAGAAGGAGGGGCTGATCCGTCAGGCGCTGGAGCAGATCCGGGATCAATCACTTGAATTGCTGGAGCATTCAGTCACAATCGGTGTAAGTGAATTGGCTGATGCACCCGAGAGGGTTGCCCTGCGGCTGTTTGAAGCGATGGAAGTCATCAAACGCCGGATGATTAACGGGGCGGGAAGCATTATGTACTGGCACGATGAAGAGGAGGGCAGCCGTAAATACCTCGATTCCGAGAGCAGTGAGCGGAGGATTCTCAACTTCCTGGATGCCGGTGAACTGGCCGGGATATTCAAAGAGCTTCAGAGCATCCGCAGCCAGATCGCTTCGGAAGAGAATATTTCCTACGATAATATTATGTTTATCTACTATCAGCTGATGGGGGCAACGATCAAGCACCTCCGTGAGAATCATATCAGCACGGGCCGGATGGTTATGGGCAGAGGGAATGTGTACTCCATTCTTGCTGCAATGGATACACTGGATGAGCTGGAGGAATATCTGCATGGTTTCTTCACTGAAATCGTACAGAGCCTGGACCGCAGCACGAGTGAAACCAATCATGCGGAACGAATCATTCATTATTTGAAGAAAAATTTCCGTGAAGAGATTGTGTTCGAGGATATGGCCAAGGAAATCGGCATCAGCTATTCTTATATGCGCAAGATCGTCTATGAGCAAACCGGCAATAGCATGATTGATTTTGTGAATCAGCTGCGGATCGAGAAGGCCAAAGAGCTGCTGCTGGATACGGAATGCTCTATCAAGCAAATCGCAGCAGAGGTTGGCTATTATAATGTTCAGAGCTTCAACCGCTTTTTCCGCAAATACGAAGGCATGCCGCCAAGCAGCTTTAAATCGGCCAAGAGTAAGAGCTCCTAAGAGCCTTCTCCTGGCCGGATTTTTTTGTCTACATTTGAAAGCGCTTTATTATTTTTGGGAATGCCTATCACATTTGATCATAATTGTGCTGCAAAGGCCTTTAGAACGGCACTTCAATCAAATTTGATGGTGATCATCAATACTCATGATTTTCAAGATCAGGCAAAGGGGCTAGCATAGAAATCGAGCCGGAGGACATTGGCCGGCAAGAAGAACATTGAAGGCAGGAGGTGAAAATTTTGAAAGTTGCAAGCGCTTCACAAACTAATAACAGTCCTTTATTAAGAAAGAAACAGGGATTCGGATATTATTTGCAGCGTGACTGGCAGCTCTACCTGCTCGTTATGCTTCCGCTGGCATTTGTAATCGTATTCAAATATTTGCCGATGACCGGACTTGTAATTGCCTTTAAGGATTACAAAATTGCACGGGGCTTCTGGGGCAGTGACTGGGTCGGAATGGAAGTCTTCCAGGAGCTGTTCGCCAAGGCTGATTTCATTAAGGCCGTCCGGAATACGCTGCTGCTCAACGTGCTTGACCTCTGCTTCAGCTTCACAATGCCGATTGTGCTGGCGCTGCTGCTGAATGAGGTCAAAAGCATACGCTTCAAGCGCATTAATCAGACGATACTGTACTTGCCTCACTTCCTGTCCTGGGTCATTATCGGGGCTATCGCTTATCAGCTTCTTAGTGAAGGCGGCGGTGTTGTTAACAATCTGATTGAACTCATGGGCGGTACCCGTATTCCGTTCCTGCAGGAAGACAATAACTGGCTGATCAGCTATCTGGCCATCGGTGTGTGGCAGAGTATGGGCTGGGGCACCATTATCTACCTGGCGGCGATGAGCGGGATTAATCCGGAGATGTATGAAGCGGCTACGGTCGATGGAGCAGGACGCTGGAGAAAGGTGTGGAATATCACGCTGCCTTCCATCCGTGCGACTATTGTGACCTTGCTGATCATGGCTCTGGGGAAAGTGATGGACGGCTCCTTCGAGCGTATTTACGCTCTGCAGAATAAGGCCACCACAGAGTTCACCACGACCATTCCGGTGCTGGTGTACCGCTGGGGGATCGAGAGCGGCAACTTCAGCCGGGCGACAGCCATCGGATTATTCCAGTCCGTCATCGGTATTATTCTGGTCATCTCAGCGGACCGTGTAGCCAAGAAACTTGGCGAGGATGGAATATTGTAGAAAGGAGAGGAACCATGAAAGCAACAGCCGGGGGCTCTGCCGCACCCCATAAAGCACGTATAGATATCTGGGAATTTCTGATCCGCTTCGCAATCGTCTTAGTCTCGCTAATATGCCTGCTGCCGTTTATTCATGTCGTATCGAAATCCCTGAGCTCTGACTCCTTCGTCATTGCCAATAAGGTCTTTTTGTGGCCGCAGGGCTTCACCATCGAAGCGTACAAAAAAATCTTCGCGGATGCCAGTATCCTCCGTTCATTGTATATCACGGTTATCGTGACTGTACTATTCACGATTCTGGGAATGATTCTGACCATCTGTGCCGCTTACCCGCTGTCGAGAGCCCAGTTCAAGGGCCGCCGGGTTATCACCTTCATCTTCCTGTTCACGATGTACTTCAGTGGAGGCATCATTCCGGACTATATGAATATCAACAATCTGGGACTGATGGATACGATCTGGTCACTGGTTCTGCCCTTGTCGTTCAGTGCCTTCAATCTGCTGATTATGAAGACTTCGCTAACGCACGGTATACCGGTAAGTCTGGAAGAATCGGCGCGGATCGACGGTGCCGGGCATTTCCGGATCCTGTTCAGCATTGTCCTGCCGCTGTCCAAGCCGATTATGGCGACACTTGCCCTCTTCTACGCAGTCGGCCGCTGGAATGCTTACCAGGATGCCCTGTTCTATATTAAGCATGAGATCTCCCTGCGGCCGCTGCAGCTCAAGCTCTATTATCTGGTTATCCAGGCGAGTGAAAGCTTCCAGCTGGAAGCCACCCAGGTACAGCTCAGTAATCCGGAGGTCCTTAAGGCATCCGTTGTAGTATTTGCTACTCTGCCTATTCTCTGTGTGTATCCGTTCGTCCAGAAATACTTCGTTCAAGGTGTTATGCTCGGGGCGGTCAAGGAGTAGTCCAGCGCTCTAGTATATAGTAATTCTATTTGAATCCGAAAATTACAAATGGGGGAATTGCGATGAACAAAAAAGGTTTTGTTTCATTATTGATGGCGTCTGTGATGACGGCCGGTATGCTGGCCGGATGCTCCGGGGGAAATAACAACGCTAAGAATGGCAACACCGAGCCTACCACAGCCCCGGCAGAATCAGCCGCAGCTACGAACCAGACTGAAGGAAGTTTCCCTGATTACTCCAAGGGCTTCGAGAAGAAGGTCTCGCTGGATATTCCGGTCTACGAACGGGCGTATGAGGGCTGGAATGTGTCCGATAACTATTATACCCGCTGGGTACAAGCGGAATTTGGCGACAAGTACAATATCGAAGTCAATTATGTACCGATTACCCGCGCCAAAGAGGTAACAGATTACGAGCAGCTGCTGGCATCGCATAAAGCCCCTGATATCATCTTCCATTACGACATGCCGCAAGCGCTTACTTATTATGGTGAGGATGTTATGCAGCCGCTGGATTATGCTGAAATCGAAAATTACGCACCAACCTATTGGAAAAACATGGGCTCCACTATTGAGCAGTATGGTACAGTGGATGATCAGAAAACCTTCTTCTTCGCTGCCCGCCCTGAAGCCGACAACTTCGTCAACATTATCCGCAAGGACTGGGTTGAAAAGGTTGGCATGAAGGTTGAAGATTTGACTTCCCTGGAGAAATACAACGAGATGCTGGCGAAATGGAAAGAGGCCGGACTCGGTGTGACCGGCGGCAACCTGCTGCAGAACTTCTATAACTTTAACTATGCCTTCCGTGAATGGCCGGTTGACGCGAAATACCGTGCGCTGTATTCCGATCTTAGCGTAGCTGACCTTACCACGGCTGATACAGAGGCTTACTTACGAAACCTGAACTATCAGTATAATAACGGTCTGCTTGATAAGGAATTCTATCTGCGTAACGACGAGCCTAAGGTCAAAGCTGAATTTGTTTCCGGCAAAACAGGGAACTTCGCCTTCTACCTGGCAAACAATACGGATGTCTTTGCTGCTACCCTGCAGAACAACCCGGATGCTGAATTTGCTGTAGTGCCTCCTTATGCAGGTGTTCCGGAAGGCAATAAGCCTCAAGGACGCGCCTACTGGCCGTTCGGCTTCATCATGGGGATTAACTATGAATCTACACCTGAGGAACGTGCTGCAGTCTGGATGTATCTGGAATGGCTCAGCCAGCCGGAGAACCTGTTCAAATTCCAGAACGGTATCGAAGGGGAGAACTATACACTTGATGCAGACGGTATTGCGCTGAAGAATCCAGATTACAAAGGCGAAGCTGTTCTGGCACAGAACAATAACAAAGATTACTGGGGCCTTGTAACTGAAATTGCACAGTATCCGGATGCAGCCAAAACCCGCACGGCTAATCTACGCAACTGGGCACCGGCCGGCTATGAGACGCTTGCTGATGATCTGGTGAAGTATTACGATGAAGTTGCCGAATTCCGTACACCGGATGCCCTGTTCAACGTTGTACTGGAGAAGGTAAACGAATACAAAGCGGACCTGAATACACTGTTCCAGGAACTGTATGTGAAGGTCGTGCTGGCTCCTGAAGCTGAATTCGATGCTACCTATGAAGCAGCCAAGAAGACTTACCTGGATGCAGGCTACCAGGAAGTTCTGGATGAGAAGCAAGCTGCCATTGATGCAGGTAAGTTCCGCTAATCCTATGTCATAAAATCTCTGTAACACATTCACCCGGCAGGCTATTCCGTAGCAATATGGAAGCTTGCCGGGTGATTTCTGT
Source organism: Paenibacillus sp. FSL H8-0259 (assembly GCF_037963255.1). NCBI lineage: Bacteria > Bacillati > Bacillota > Bacilli > Caryophanales > Paenibacillaceae > Paenibacillus > Paenibacillus sp. FSL H8-0259. The sequence goes on along the minus strand of NZ_CP150147.1, from coordinate 6,868,660 downwards.
TATTCGCGTCCGGACAGGAACACTTCTTCTGTTACCTGCACGAGGCAGCGTGCTGCAGTGCTAAGTCCGCCGCTACCCTGGTAGATCAGGCAGGTGGTCCGCTGCGTCTGTTCCAGCTCCTTGATGTGCAGGGAGACGAGTCCCCCGCCGTTCAGCAGCTCCGGGCGGAGATAAGACTTCGGCAGCAGCGCGGCCGCCTTGATGGTCGGCAGCAGCCGGACAATCGCTTCGAAGGAGTCGATCTCCATCCGCACATCGGGATCAACGCCGCAGCGCTGGAACAGATCATCAGTCGTCCGGCGGTACCAGGTGCCCTTGGAGAAGAGAATCATCGGCAGCCGGGAGAGATGCTCCATCGTGAGCCGCGGAGACTGGGCCAGCGGGTGGTGCTCGGCGACGACCAGCCGGAGCTGGTCCTCGAACAGCGGGATGCAGCGCAGCCCCGGCTCCTGAACCTGGGAGGCGATGATGCCGACATCGCATTTGCCCTCGCTGACTGCGGTAACCATCTCATGTGTCTTCCCGGTGATCAGCTTCAGCTCGGCCGCCGGGTATTTATCCATGTAGGCATTCACCAGCGGAGGCAGTGTGGTTTGCAGTGTGGTCAGGCTGGCCCCCAGCGTGACGAGCTGCGGTTCGCCTTCCTTGAACTTGGACAACGCTTCCAGGAACTTGGAACGCTGCTGCCGCTGCTCCAGCGCGTAGGTATAAGTGAGCCGTCCTACCTCCGTAAGCTCCAGCCGCTTGCCGAAACGGTGAAACAGGGCGACCCCGAGCCGTTCCTCCAGCTTGGATATTTTGCGGGACAGAGCGGGCTGGGACAGGTTAAGCTGGCGGGAGGCCCGGTTCAGGCTGGAATGCTCCACAACTGCAGCAAAAGCGTCTAAATCATCGTACATTACAAGCACTCCTTTGTCCCGATCTGTAAACGGCGGATTGTATTAGAAGATTGCTGGTTAAGGATTCCAATGGATTAGTGATAAAAAGCATAGCCGGGAGCCGGGAGATACGTTGATTTATAGGAGTATTCGTCTGAAACTGAAGTGAATTCTCAGTCTAAATGAGAATTATTATCATATTAAAAATATTCTTATGCGTTTATTGTATAACGATTAATAATTAGATTGCAATTCCCTTATAAGCGAAAAAAGAGTAACATGAAAAGTGACACAAGATATTCACATATTGTGAATAATAAAGCAAAGTCCGGGAAAACAATGAAAAGTGGTGCAAATAGACATTTTGCTGCTTACTGCAGCCTGCCGCTGCCCTGTTTCAACTGTACTCCCGGCGGTGTATGCTCTTTAAAAAGATAATTTGAAAACGCTGTTTTAATTGGAAAGGGGACACTTTGCATGAGAGGATTTTATTCCAGAAAGATTCATTCCTTGCTCGGCATTATCCCGCTCGGGGCCTTTTTCCTTGAGCACATGCTGACGAACTTCGCAGCAGTAGAGGGTGGTGCTTCCGGTTTCACAGACAGTGTGCTCTGGCTGAACAGCCTGCCGCTGGTCTTCTTCCTGGAATTGTTCGGCATCTGGCTGCCACTGCTGTACCACGGAGTGTACGGCCTGTACATCGCTTATCAGTCGAAGCCGAACCTGAACCGCTACAATCTGGAAAGAAACTGGCGTTATACGCTGCAGCGCATCAGCGGAATCGTCACCTTCATCTTCATTGTCTGGCATCTGTACGATACCCGTGTCCAGGTGGCGCTTGGCAATGTAGAGCATGAAGAACTGGGCGGTGTCATGCACAATATTGTGACTAATCCGCTGCTGATGACCTTCTATATCATCGGTATTGTAGCAGCCTGCTTCCATTTCTCCAATGGCCTGTGGTCCTTCCTGATCAGCTGGGGTATTACTGTGGGGCCGCGTTCGCAGCGGGTGTCCTCTATCCTCTGTCTCGGTGTGTTCGTACTTGTTACCTTCATGTTCGTACTGTCACTGGTGACTTTCCGTGACGATGAATTTCAAACCGCAGCCACGGCGATGCAGTCGCTCCGCAGCTTTATTTAGGAATATACAGATTTTAATTCAGGAGGGGAACAATCATGGCATCAGCCGATATTATCATCGTGGGCGGCGGTCTGGCCGGCCTGATGGCTACCATTAAGGCCGCCGAATCCGGCGCGCATGTACATCTATTCTCACTGGTCCCTGTCAAAAGATCACATTCGGTCTGCGCGCAAGGCGGCATCAATGGCGCAGTAAATACAAAGGGCGAGGGCGACTCGCCCTGGGAGCATTTTGACGATACCGTCTACGGCGGCGACTTCCTGGCCAACCAGCCCCCGGTCAAAGCGATGTGCGAAGCCGCACCGGGCATTATCCACCTGATGGACCGGATGGGCGTCATGTTCAACCGCACGCCGGAGGGGCTGCTCGACTTCCGCCGGTTCGGCGGGACGAAGCGCCACCGGACAGCGTTCGCCGGAGCGACAACCGGCCAGCAGCTGCTGTATGCGCTGGATGAGCAGGTGCGCCGCTGGGAAGCCGAAGGCCTGGTGACCAAGAGCGAGAACTGGGAATTCCTCTCCGTTATTCTCGATGACGAGCGTGTATGCCGCGGCATCAGCGCCCAGAATCTGAAGACGATGGAGATTCAGACCTTCCCGGCGGATGCGGTCATTCTGGCCAGCGGCGGCCCGGGGATTATTTTCGGCAAAACAACGAACTCGGTCATCAATACTGGAACCGCTGCAAGCGCTGTATATCAGCAGGGTGTGCATTATGCGAACGGGGAATTCATCCAGATCCACCCGACAGCCATCCCGGGCGATGACAAGCTGCGGCTGATGTCGGAATCGGCGCGCGGCGAAGGCGGACGTATCTGGACCTACAAGGACGGCAAGCCGTGGTATTTCCTCGAAGAGAAATATCCTTCCTACGGCAATCTGGTGCCGCGCGATATCGCAACACGTGAGATTTTCAATGTGTGTGTGGATCAGGGACTGGGCATTAACGGCGAGAACATGGTATACCTGGATCTTTCGCATAAGGACCCGAAGGAGCTCGACGTCAAGCTGGGCGGTATTATCGAGATCTACGAGAAGTTCATGGGCGATGATCCCCGCAAAATTCCGATGAAAATCTTCCCCGCTGTGCATTATTCGATGGGCGGCATGTGGGTTGACTATAACCAGATGACGAATATTCCCGGCTTGTTCGCCGCAGGGGAATGTGAATATCAGTACCACGGGGCGAACCGCCTTGGCGCGAACTCGCTGGTATCGGCCATTTATGGCGGTATGGTCTCCGGGCCGAAGGCTGTGGAATATATCAAAGGCCTCAAGAAGTCGGTCCAGGATATCTCCTCCACGGTGTTCGACAGCTTTCACAAGACTCAGACGGACAAATATGAGTCTCTGCTGGGGATGACAGGCACGGAGAATGCTTACGTAATCCACAAGGAGCTTGGCGAATGGATGACGGCTAACATGACCGTGGTGCGTGAGAACAAGAAGCTTGAAGCGACCATCGGCAAAATCAAAGAGCTGAAGGAACGCTACCGCAACATTAACATGAGCGACACTTCACGCTGGAGCAACCAGGGCGTTGCCTTCACGCGCCAGCTGTGGAATATGCTGGAGCTGTCAGAAGCAATGACCCTCGGAGCGCTGCTGCGCAACGAGAGCCGGGGGGCGCATTACAAGCCGGAGTTCCCGACGCGCAATGATGAGGAATTCCTCAAGACGACCAAAGCCGCCTGGACGCCTGACGGCCCGCAAATCTCATACGACGAAGTCGATGTCTCGCTGATTCCTCCGCGGGTCCGGGATTACTCGAAGGACTGATAGGACGAAGCGGCAGTACAGTAGGGACGCTGAATGGCTGGCATGTCCTGGCGGCGGGGAATCTGCAGTTTAACTGTATTTCATACAGCTATTCCTGCACCGCTGCCACATGGGAGACGAATAACTGTATTCAGTGCAGTTAGAATCTTCTGGACGGGCTGGAATGAGCCTTTTTATGAAATATAAATGTATAAAGTGCAGTTAAATCGTAAATTAGGCTGGAACCCCTGGTTTTAGTTGTACAAAGTGCAGTTAGCGCCGGAATCGAAAGATCATCAATACGTTAAAAGCTTAAAGCGTGTGCTTCCGGAGCGAGTTTGGCGAACTGGATTCGGAGAAGGCTATGCTATCCAAAATTTTAGGAGGTAACTGACATGGCGGAAACTGCAGCAGCTCCCAAAAACGTAAAATTTATCATTACCCGCCAAGACGAGCCGGAAACGAACCCGTATACGGAGGAGTTCGAGCTTGCCTACCGTCCGGGAATGAATGTGATCAGCGCGCTGATGGAAATCCAGCGCAATCCGGTGAACGCGAAGGGTGACAATACGGTTCCGGTGTGCTGGGAATCGAATTGTCTGGAGGAAGTATGCGGCGCCTGTTCCATGGTGATCAACGGCAAGCCGCGGCAGGCCTGCGCAGCGCTGATCGATAACCTGGAGCAGCCGGTGCGCATTGAGCCGATGAAGACCTTCCCGGTAGTCCGTGACCTGGTGATTGACCGCAGCCGGATGTTCAATGCCCTGAAGCGGGTTAAGGCCTGGATTCCGATCGACGGCACTTATGATCTGGGTCCGGGACCCCGGATGCCGGAGAAGAAGCGCCAGTGGGCTTATGAGTTATCCAAGTGCATGACCTGCGGTGTCTGCCTGGAGGCTTGCCCGAATGTCAACGAGAAGACCAATTTCATCGGTCCTGCAGCCATCTCGCAGGTGCGCCTGTTCAACGCCCACCCTACAGGTGAGATGAACTCTGATGAGCGCCTGGAGGCACTGATGGAAGACGGCGGTATCGACGGCTGCGGCAACTCGCAGAACTGCGTGCGCGCCTGCCCGAAGGGAATTCCGCTGACCACCTCCATTGCCGAGATCAACAAGCAGACGACGAAGCATATGTTCAAGCGCTGGCTGGGCGTGTAACGATACAGCTTGCATTTTCTTTACGATTTATATCTGCGGCAGTGTAATCAGCTGCTATCCTTAAACCACAGGCCGTTCAGGAGTATTTCCTGAACGGCCTGTTTGCGCCAGGAGTTCATTTCCTGTTCCGGTTGGAACTGGAAAGGGCTATTGCAGCCGGATATGTTTCTTTCAGGGTGGAAAAAGGGTACATTTTTAGACAGTCTTATATTGTGTTGCGCATACAATAGAGCCGTTAAGGTGCGCCGCATTCCAATAAATATAGGTGGATATGTTATAATCTACATAGTGGATGGCAGGATTCAGACAGCGGATAACGGGGAGGAATTACAGTGATTTGTCGTGAACAGGACGGAGCGTTTGTGATGGTGAAGCAGCATGAGCACGGGCTGCTGGCCGGGGAATTTGCGAAGTGGTTCAAGGAGGAGCATACGCCTGCGGAAGGCCGCCGGGAGGAGGTGCTGCGGGCGGTGAGCAATCATGACCGGGGCTGGATCGATCTGGATGAGACGCCGTTCTGGAACGATGCGGAAGATGCGCCGTACAGCTTCATCGACTTCCCGGTTGTGCCTAAGCTGACTTTTTATAGACGGGGCATCAACGAGGTTGAAGCGGATACGCCTTATGGGGCGCTGCTGTGCAGCTCTCATTTCGAACGGCTGATCGAGGTATCGGGAGAGGAATGCCCGGAGCTCACCCGGTATCTGCAGGATGAAGCGGAGCGCAGAGCCCGTATCCACCGTGAGCTGGAGCAGAGCCGGCCACTTGAAGAAGGCGAACTGTATTATGACGCCAGACTGCTGCAGTTCTGTGATGACCTGTCGCTGTTTCTGGCGCTGAGCGAGCCGGGCAGCGCCGAGTCCGAGAAGCATCCCTGGTTCGCAGACGGCTTCTCGGGCAGCGAGGAATTCAGCTTCACATCCGGACGTGCGATTCAGGCAGAGTGGCAGGACAACGCTACGCTGACGCTTACCCCGTTCCCGTTCACGAAAGAGATCGGAGTAAGCTTCAAGCTGCGGCGGGTCAGCCGCAAGGATATAGAGCATAAAAGCATCGCTCTGGCATACAAGGAGACACCGGAGGAAGAATGCCGGATCACTGTAATCAGCGGAGCAGGAGAAGACGATGTGCAGGTGAAGACAGGTACCGGTGAACGCACTGCCGGTTAGGCAGAGGGCGCAGGGACGGGTCGCAGCATTTTATCCGTGAGGATAACGGTACCTTCAGGGCAGGACAGGAGTCCGGGGCCGTAGAACAGGAGAGTAAGGCATGGCGTGGTGGATATGGATTTTCAATTTTGCTGTAATCATATTGCTGGCGCTGTGGTTTCTCCGGATTAAGCTGAGCTGGATGGGCAAAGGCGTTCTGCTGGCTCCCATTCTGATCTATGCCCTGATTTCGGTTGAGGATCTGCTGAACCTGATCGATCTGGGCACCATTGTACCCGGCAACCGGGGACTGCGCGGTCTGATTCTGATTTTTGTCCTGGCTTCGGTCCTGTTCTATATTCTGTTTATTTTTCATGAGATCAAGGACTCCAACAGCAAGGAAGTCAGGCTGCAGCAGACACTGGTCCGGATCAGCATCGCGGCGTTTACCTGCATTATTTTTTTTACAGTCGTATATACATCCATATATAAGCTGTTTGGCCAGTCCTCCTTCCAGGGCGAGGGGATAGGCCAGGATCTGCTCAGCCAGCTGATCACCTTCCTGTACTTCAGCGTAGCTACATTTACGACAGTCGGTTACGGGGATGTGGCCCCCATAGATAACACTTCGCGGCTTGTTGTAGTTATGCAGATCTGCTTCAGCTTCATAACCGTTGCCTATGCCCTGTCCATGCTGGGCTTGTTCCGCAAAATTCTCGGACCCGGCACCACTGAAGAGGAGATTGAGGCGGCTATAGAAGTGGACATTGATGACAAAGTGGAAGAAGCTGTAACGGATAAGCATGAGGAGAGAGAGCAGGAAGAATAGGAAGAAAAGGAAGCACCGGATGAACGGGAAGCACCGGATGCCGGAACCCCGCCGAAGCGGCCTGGAAGCAATAAGATGTCTGATGAACCAGCGGATTAGCCTGACGATTAGCCGTATCTCAGGCGCTGATGAATGAACCGGAGGAAATATTGCCAATAAGCGCAGCATGCTCTGTATACGAACATAAGCGGCATTAACCGAATAGATTTCAGGATAGAAAGGAGAATCTCCCTATGAGTACAAAATCGTCCGGGGGCTCTCCCAGGTCTGACCTGCCGGCAGCAGGCACCGGCGGTCATACCCCTCCGCAGAAAGAGGGGGCCGGCGGCCGCAAAATGACCCGCCGCCAGTTCCTCGCCCGGGGGGCGGCAACCGTAGTTGGCGCCGGCCTGCTTACCGGCGGCTATGCCTGGCAGGGCGAGCCGAACTGGCTGGAGATTACGCGGAGGGAGCTGCCGCTGAAGGATCTCCCTTCGGCTTTTGCCGGTACCCGGCTCGTTCATTTCAGCGATGTGCATCTGGGCTTCAACAAGGATGCGCATGATCTGGCCCGGCTGACTAAGCACATCAAGGAGGAGAAGCCGGATCTGATCTGCTTCACCGGGGATATTGTGGACAGCTACGCCGAGGATTTGACAGACTCGGTCGCTATACTGGCAGAGCTTGAAGCTCCGCTGGGCAAGTACGCCATCCTGGGCAACCATGATTACAAGAATACGGAGCTGCTAACCCGCCTGCTGAACGAGTCCGGCTTCCATGTGCTGCGGAACCAGTCCTACCTGATCAAGCAGGGCGGCGCCGTGATGGCGGTGGCAGGACTGGACGATATGCTGCATGGCAAGCCGGACCCGGAGGCCGCAATCCAGGGCATCCCGGACGGCACGTTCACGGTGCTGATGATGCATGAGCCGGATTACGCCGATACGGCGGAAGGGTATCCGTTTCACCTGCAGCTCTCGGGGCACAGCCACGGCGGTCAGATCCGTCTGCCGCTGCTGGGTGCGCCGTTCACGCCTTACGGCTCGCAGAAATACATAGACGGCCTGTATTACACAGAGAATAAGGCGATGCCGGTGTATGTGAACAGGGGATTCGGCGAAACCATGATGCCGCTGCGCTTCATGTGCCGGCCGGAGCTTACTGTACTGACTCTGCGCCGGGAGTAAGACGGCAGAGCTTGAGGATGCGGCTTAACGAGAGCAGCAGAAGAGGGTGAAGTTCATGAGCACTTATGAAGCGATTATGGGTATGGCGCTGCAGGGAGCGGCGGTAGAACTGAAAAGTATGGCATCCGCTGACGGTGCAGTGCTGCGGGCGCTGCTCTCCCATCCGGAGGTGCAGCCGCATATTCAGCTGCGCCAGGGCTCATCCTCCCAGCAGGGCGTTCTGGATAAGCTGGTGAACCGGATGCTGCATGGTTATGACCCTTGCGCATTGCATGCAGGCATCTATCTCAAAGGACAGCCGGAGCTGATCGGATCGGTCTCCCTGCAGAACTGGAACCGGCATGAGGGCAAGGCGGTGCTGGGGTATATGCTTAATCCTGCATGGTGGGGGCGCGGTTTCGCCACTGAAGCACTGGGGCTGCTGCTGGCCTACGGGTTCCGCGAACTGGAGCTGCTGAAGGTGGAGGGACGCTGCCGCGGGGACAACCTCAGATCGGAGCAGGTGATGCTCAAGAATGGTCTGACCCTGGAGCGGACACTGCCGATGGCGGACGGCTCGGGCGATGTAATGAAAGTATTCACATTGTTACACAATTGAAATAATGCCGTTATCAAACTCTAACAGTCTCCGGTTAAACTAAGTACATGACCCCCTTTTGAAAATATAACTGCTGTTGGGACCCGATGATTCGGGTCCATTTTTTTGTGGCGTGCCGTATGCCGATTCCGGTTTCACCGCATTCTGCTGGCGGTAGCCGGAGTCATTAGGCTATGATGGATATATCGAAACAGCATTTGGCGAGGAGGACATAACTCTTGAACGAAGTGATTAGACTACTTACGAACCACCGCTCTTTCCGGCAATATACAAGGCAGGCGGTAGAACCAGAGAAGCTGAAGACCATAATTGAGGCAGCCCAGGCCGCACCATCCTGGGTGAACGGCCAGCAGGTATCGGTCATTGCGGTACGCAGCGAAGAACGGAAGCGGCAGCTGTCGGTATTGAGCGGGAACCAGAAGCATGTGGCCGAAGCGCCGGTATTTCTGGTGTTCTGCATGGACTTTCACCGGGCCCGGCTGGCGGCAGAGCTGGAAGACCAGCCGTTTGAAGCGGCAGGAGATGTGGATGCGCTGCTGGTCGGTGCAACCGATGTCGGCATCGCTTTAGCGAATGCGGTGGCTGCTGCGGAGTCGCTGGGACTGGGGATTATCCCGATCGGCGGCGTGCGCCGCCGCACAGCGGAAGTGATTGAGCTGCTGCAGCTGCCCGAATATGTATTCCCGGTGGCCGGCCTGTGTATTGGCTATCCGGGTGAAGAGCTGCCGAAGAAGCCGCGCCTGCCTATGGCGGCTGTGTATCATGAAGAAACATATAACCCTGATCAGAAAGCCCTGATCCAAGAGTACAATGAGACCCACCGCGAGTCACTTAGGGCTCAAGGGCTGACCGAGAGGGATTGGAGCAGTACAATTGCCCGCTTCTATGCCCTGAATCCGCAGTACGGCGACGCCGGGCGGACGCTGAAGCAGCAGGGCTTCACCTGCGATAATCTGAATAAGGAATAACCATAGCAAAAATGCACCGCAGCGGTAACGGCGGACGATGGCAAGCATCGTCAACAGCCGGACCGCATGCGGTGCATTTATTTTGTCCAGCAGAGAATTAAGCCGTCTCCGTTATCCTACAGCTATAGTCCTACTGTAATCTTCTCGCGCCGTTTGTAGTAGACCCAGTGCTTAAATCCGATCTCCTTAAGCCGCGCGGCAACGTTATTGCGCTGATCAGCCACCCGGGAAGGCTTATGGGCATCGGAGCCGAAGCTGACCTCCACGCCGAAATGCAGCGCCCGCTCCAGAATCTCATCCGACGGATACCAGCCGCCGCACAGCTTGGTGCCGCCCGAGGTGTTGATCTCGATGGCCAGCCCGCATTCGCTGATTGCGCTTAAGGCTTCATCAATCTCCCGGGGAGCGGAGATTTCCGAGAACTGGGGATAGTTGCCCTTCATCGCATCAATGTGTCCGAGGATCTGAAACATGCCGCTGCGCGCGGATTCGGCAATCAGCCGGTAATACTCCGCTTTGGCTGCCAGCTTCTGCTTTGGACCCAGACCCTTCCAGCGGCTTTTATTAAAGATGCTGTTGCCGTCCACGCTGTGCACCGAACCGATCACATAGTCAAACGGATAGGCGGCCAGCGTCTTCCGGTACAGCTCCGCATGCTCGGGGAAATAGTCGGACTCAATGCCGAGCAGGACATCAATGCGGCCTTCGTACTCCTTTTGCAGAGCCAGTACTTCCTCTACGTAGTGGACAAGCTCCGATTTGGCCATCGCGATACGCGGAAAAGCCTGCTCGGACGGACTTCCGAAATAGGGCGTGTGATCGGAAATTCCGATTACATCAAGACCCGCGGTTATTCCGGCTTCAATATAATCCCTGATGCTTCCGTCAGCATGACCGCAGCGGAAATGATGGGTATGCAGGTCGAAATTCATAGAGGTAACATCTCCTTAGGCCAAGGTGGCAGAATAGGTTGCAGGTTGCTGATCATTAGTTACTCTGAGCCGATGAACTGGGTTTCGGGCATTCCCTTAAGATCGCTCAGAAACTGCCTCATGGCCGAATTGACGTACTTCCCGGATTTGGTGATGACGCCTACAGGGTGGGTGACCTCAAGCTCAATGATCGGGACGATTTTGAGCGTGCCGCTTCGGACCTCGGCGGTTACAGACTGTTTGGAAATAACGGCTGCCCCGAGATCCAGCTCCACCATCCGTTTCACCTCTTCGCTGCTGGTCAGCTCCATGATGACCTGGGGCTGGATGCCGTGTTTGGCGAGTACTTCATCGGCGAATCTCCGTCCGACGGTGTCCGGGGACAGCAGGATGAGCGGTGTTTTGCCAAGTGCCTCAATACCGGCCGATTTGACCTGGGCCAGAGGATGGCGGGGCGAGACGACCAGTTCAAAGGTATCATAATACAGGACGGAAGTTGTCATTCCGGGACTGCGTCCGATCAGATAGCCGATGCCGACATCGACGAGACCGTTCTCGACATGCTGATAGATTTGTGAAGAGGACATGGACGAGATCGAGGTTTTGATATGCGGGAACTGGTCCTGGAAATAGGACAGAATCCGCGGCAGAATCTGAATGGCAATGGAGGTGGTCGTGCCGAGAATAATATGCCCCTGGGGATTCTCTTCGAGATCCGCAAGACGCTGCTTAAGCTCTTCAACGATACCTACAATCTGCTCCGCATGCGTGAGGAATACCTGGCCCCGGTCTGTCAGGGTTACAGGCTGATTCCGGTCCACAAGCTGGGTTTTGAATTCTTCTTCGAGACTTTTGATCTGTGCTGAAACCGCCGGCTGGGTCAAATTGAGTAGTTCTCCCGCCTTGCGGAAGCTCATGGTTTTGGAAATGGTAATCAGTGTTTCAAGCTGGCTGATATTCATGGACTGCCCCCTAATGGCTACCGGATTGGTGCCGCCGTATATTGGTATCGTTGTGGGAAAGTGACTTCTTTCCAGAGGACGTTTGCGCCGTTAACAGCTTGATGGGCCAGGGTCTGCATGCTGCGGATTGTCTGCCAGGAATGAGGGGGAAATACGCAGTGAATGCTGCACCCGGAGGGAAATGCGCCGCAAATCTTACGTTCAGTGTTGGCATTTGATTAAATTATAGGAGATTACACCCGGCAGGGCAATGTCGCCGTCCAAACTATCTTGTGAATTCATTCGACAAGACCATTAATTTTTGATGAATAATGCCGATATATGAAGTATAATAAATCATTATTGCTTAGGACTTTTGGTATATGACTAAAGCCTGGTCGAGGGGGGACAGCACTTTCATGAAAGCAGAAGTAATCAATCCGTTTCTAGAGTCTGCACGAATTGTAATTGAACAGGTGATACAAGTCTCGCCGTCTACCGGTATTCTGGGTATTAAGGACATTGAACTGATCGATAATCATATATGGATTCAAGTGGGAATGACAGGTCAGCTCAGCGGGAATATTATCTTCGGAATCGCCGAGCACGTGGCGCTTAAGATGGTTTCGGCCATGATGGGCGGCTATGTGATTACGGAAATGGACGAGATGGGCCAGAGTGCCATTTCGGAGCTTGGCAACATGATCAGCGGCAATGCCAGTACTATTCTCTCCAATCAAGGGGTTTCGGTAGACATTACACCGCCGAAGTTAATGAAGACAGAGAGCATGTCCATCCTTCCGCGCAGAGCGCTGAGTATCCCGCTTATGATGGAAGGCATCGGGGAGCTTGATATTCAGGTTATGATCTCTTAGGCGGATATTCGGGAGCTGAACACATTCCATGGCATTACAAGGCAAGGTTGTTGTTATTACAGGAGCTTCGAGCGGCATCGGTGCGCTTACGGCACAGATGATCAGCCAGCGTGGGGCCGTTCCCATTCTGCTGGCCCGTTCGGAAGACAAGCTGAAAGAAACCGCGGCCGGGATACCGGGCGTTTTTGGACTGTTCGTCTGTGATGTGACCGATGAGGCGGCAGTGGAGCGTACCTTCGCGGAGATTCTTGAACAGTACGGCAGAATCGACATTCTTCTCAATAATGCCGGTTATGGCAAATTTGCGGCTTTTACGGAGATGGAGTCCGGCGAATTCGATGCCATGATGGACGTGAACTATATGGGGATTGTCCGCTGCACCAAGGCGGTAGTGCCTCATATGCTGGAGCGCGGCAGCGGTCAGATCGTGAATGTGGCCTCTATGGCCGGCAAAATCGGCACAGCCCGCGCAGTTGCCTATACGGCTACGAAACATGCTGTTCTCGGCTTCACCAATGCGCTCCGCCAGGAGCTCCGCAAGAGCGGAATTATTGTCTCGGCCGTGAACCCCGGACCCATCGCCACCGAATTCTTCAAGACCGCCGATCCTTCAGGCAATTATGAGAAAAGCGTGAGCCGGATCATGATGACTCCGCAGCATGTGTCTGCGAAGATCGTGAAGCTGATGGACAAAGGCAAGGAAGAAGTGGATCTGCCCGGTCTGGCAGCCTTCGGGATTCGTCTATACGGCTTGTTTCCGCGGCTGGCGGATAAGCTGACCTATAACGCAATGAACAGAAAATGATTGCTCAGCTATGAAGCAAACGGCTTGTCCCCTTTTGCATGCAGGATGGAATTACATATATAAAATATGGCGTAGATTGGAACTTATGGCCTTCCATTTGGTGGAGAGGCCTTTTTGGCATATAATGAACATATTATCTTAAGCGAAAAGGATGAATTACTATTATGAATAAAGCTTCTTTTGCAGCTATCGGCATTCAGGAAGACCTCGTTGCCCGATTGTCTGAATTCGGCATCACCGAACCATCCCCTGTACAGGAGCAGACGATCCCGCTTCTGCTGGAAGGAAGAGATGTTCTGGCCGCATCCCAGACAGGGACAGGCAAAACTCTGGCCTACCTGCTGCCGCTGCTGCAAGGGATCAATCCGGACCAGAAGTCGGTGCAGAAACTGGTGCTGGCACCAACCCAGGAGCTGGCGATGCAGATTCTCCGCGAAGCAGAGCGCTACGGAGCACACCGGGGCATCCGGGCGATGGGGCTGATCGGCGGGGCGGCGATCAAACGCCAGATTGACAAGCTGCGCGAGCATCCCCAGCTGGTTGTAGGTACACCGGGACGCGTGCGGGAGCTGATCGGGCTGCGCAAGCTGAAGATGCATGAGGTGACGACGATTATTCTCGATGAGGCGGACCAGATGTTCCAGCTCAGCGGCGCGGGCGAAGTGACGAAGATCGTCAGCAGCGCGCTGCGCACACGCCAGTTGGTTATGCTGTCCGCGACCATCGGACCGGAAACCAAGCTCTTGGCCAACAAGGAAATGAAGAACATCGCAGAGGTGGGCATTGATCCCGGGATGATGACGGCCCAGAGTCTTGAACATCACTACGTGGTATCCGAGGAGCGGAACAAGGTGGATATGCTGCGCCGGGTGATCCGCCACTACAAGCCCGAGCGGGCGATTGTGTTCGTGAATGCCACCGACGATATTGCTGAGGTAACCGCGAAGCTGAATCATCTGGGACTACCTGCCGCAGCGCTGTACGGCGATGCCGACAAGGTTACGCGCGCAAACGTGCTGGCCCGCTTCCGTGACGGCAAGCTCAAGGTGCTGGTCGCCAGCGACGTGGCGGCCAGAGGCCTGGACATCGAGAATCTGACACTGGTCGTCAGCTTCGATCCGGCCTTTGATTCCGAGCACTATGTCCACCGTGCCGGACGCACGGGGCGCATGGGCAAACGCGGCTTGTCCGTAACGATTGTTACGGAGCAGCAGACGTTCATCATGCGCAAATTCGCCCGCGAGCTGGATATCCAGCTGGACGAGCGGGAAATGGCCTTTGGCAAGGCGCTGACGGAGGGCGAGCGCAGTGAATTCCGCGGCGGCGGCGCAGGTGCAGCCCGCCGCGAAGGCACTGCCCCGCGCGGTGGCGAAGCCGGGCCGCGCACCGGCAAGCCGCAGGTGCGGACCTCGGCGGCTGGAACAGCCGGAGGGACGGGCGGCGAAGCTCCGGCAGGGCAGCCGGGCGCAGCTGGTGCTGGGGCTGGTACGGTGCGGCGTGAGCAGCACCGGCCGGGGATTGCCGCGAGCACGCGCAGCGCGGCATCACCCGCAGGCAAGGCACGCAGCAATGCGGAGCGGGACAAGAACCGCAAGAACAAGGGAGCCCCGAAGTGGCTCAAGAACAAAACCCCGAGAGGTGACGGCCAATGAACACAGCTCCCGTATTGCAAATTACGGGCTTAAGCGGAGGATACAGCCTGAACAAGCCGGTGCTGCATGATATCGGCCTGCAGGTTCAGCCCGGTGAAATGGTCGGGCTTATCGGTTTGAACGGCGCAGGCAAAAGTACAACCATGAAGCATATTCTAGGACTCATGTCTCCGCATAAAGGTGAGATTACCGTGCAGGGCAAGACGCGCAGCAGCGATCCCGAGAGCTACCACAGCGCGCTTTCCTTCGTTCCGGAGTCCCCCCTCCTCTATGAGGAGATGACCGTCCGCGAGCATGTTGAATTTACGGCCAGAGCTTACGGGGTGGAGCGCAGCGATTATGAATCGCGCACCAGCCAGCTGGCCGCACTCTTTAATATGGAGGACAAGATGGATACGCTGTCGTCCCATCTGTCCAAAGGCATGAAGCAGAAGGTGATGATTATGTGTGCGTTCGTAGCACGCCCGGCACTGTATGTGATTGACGAGCCGTTCCTCGGCCTCGATCCGCTCGGCATCCGCTCGCTGCTGGATTTCATGCTGGACCTGAAGAAGTCCGGGGCGTCCATTCTGCTGAGTTCGCATATCCTTTCCACCATCGAGAACTACTGCGACCGGTTCATTGTGCTGCACCGTGGAATGGTAATTGCGGAGGGAACACTCGCCGAGATGACCGCGAAGGCCGGGCTGCAGGGCTTGAACTTGGAGCAGCTGTTCTACGAACTGGTTCAGGGAGGGAAATGATATGGATTTGAAGGAGCTGCGCCGGCAGCGGCGCAGCCGATTTACAGGAAGCCTGATCCCCTATATGGGGTATATCATCCAGAGCGGGGTAGCAATGGTGTTCCTGCTGGTGCTAATCATCTTCTCCGCCTGGTACACTTCCCTGCTGCGCGATATCCCGGCAGGTATTCCCATCCGTTGGATTATGCTCGTCCTGCTGGTGCCGGCGGCGGTGCACAGCAGCTTCCGGACCTATCTGCAGACTCCGGATACGATCTTCCTGCTGCCGCAGGGCCACCGGATGAAGGAGTACTTCGCCCCTTCCTGGGTCAGCGGGAATGTGTGGAAGATCCTGCGGCTGGCTTTTGTCCTCATTACCTTATGGCCGCTGTACATACGCACGGATGAATCCCATAAGGGGCTGCTGGCCACGCTCCTGGTCCTGATCCTGGTGAAGCTGCTCGCCAGCTTCGGGTTATGGCGGGAGACCGCTATGCTCTCCCGGCCGGCTGCCATAGGCTACAACCTGCTGCGCTGGGCAGTGGGCATCCTGATGGTTGCGGCCTGGGTATGGCAGCCGCCGGTCCGTGCGCTGATCTTCATCGTAATTCTGGCCGCAGCCTACGCGGCAGCGCTGGCCGTACCTGGCCGGCACTCTGTTCCGTGGGAACGCCTGATTACGATGGAGAAGAATCAGGGGACCCGGGCGCTTATGGTCCTCGGCTGGTTCGTTGATGTCCCCGGACGTGAGCAGCGGGTCTATGCCCGGCGCTACCTGTCCCGGTGGGGCGGCGGCATAACCTGGCAGCGGAATTCCGCCTACCGCTTTCTCCTGACCAAAAGCTTCGCCAGAGGCGATATCTTCGGAATCGTTCTGCGGATTGCCGTATTGGACCTGTTCCTGGTCTGGATGAATCAGGACAGCTACACCGGCAGCGGCATTTATATCTTCTTCCTCTTCCTGATGGGGATTCAGCTGACGGCGCTGCGCAAGCTGCACAGCGAGTCGTTCTGGCTGACCGTGTATCCGCTGCCGGAAGGCAGCAAGAGCAAGGGAACCATCCAGTTTGTATTCCGGGCGCATCTGGTGCTGGCTCTGCTGACCGGACTGCCTCTTCTGCTTCAGGCGGGAGCGCGTCCGCTGCCGGTTCTGGGAACATTGGCGTGCGGAGCGCTGCTGGCCTATCTGTTCAAGGCCTACTCCACCCGCAAGGAAGCCCGGACGGATGAGGATGACTTGTAGAACAGACTCTTTTAGCAACAAAAATGTGCACATGAAAAATGACCTCATACTCTGCTGACGCGGAGCGTGAGGCCATTTTTATATAGAGGGAGTTGCCCTCTTAATTTCAAAATATAAGAATTTATATGTTTCACACGATAACTTATCCTTCTATTTCTCGCTGAAACAACACCGTCCCTTAAAAGGACGGCAAAGCCGTTTCTACTTGGGTGGAACAGGGAATGCTGCAACACGGGGAGCGGAGAGAGCGCTGGGCTCCCTCCAGGGACTTATTCCCGGTTAGACAAAGAGTGAACGGCTGATGATAACCAGCAGGATAAAGAGAACCAGAATTGCGCCTGTGCTTGTGAATGCACCGTGTCCGTATCCGTATCCGCCTCTAACTTCTTCGCTCATGTTCATTCCCCTTTCGCGTTTGAGTTGTTGTACTTGAGTACATCGTATTGTATGTGCGGAGGGAAGAACGTGTATAGGCCAATGCCATAGGGCAGGGCAAAAAAAGTCAGCCCCGGAAATCCGGAGCTGACTTACGTGTGCAGAGGCTGGGAATCAGGCTTTCTCCAAATCGCGGATGCCTGCATAGACCAGATCGAACAGATCCTCAAGCTGATCCTCTTCGATGCAGGAGAAGGCAATGCGCAGATCTGTTTCGCCAAGGGCGATGGTGCCCAGCCCGTAATTGTGGATCAGATGGAGCCGTAAGGCTTCAGCCGGCACGGTGAGCAGCTTCAGGCACATGAAGTACCCGGAGTTGAACGGATAATAAGTCCATACGTCATCGCCGTATTTGCCGCTGTCCAGCAGCGCCTTCACTTTGTTGGCCCGGCCTTTCATGATCTGGAACTTCTCTTCCTTCTGGGCGGCGAATTCCGGCGCCTTCAGCGCATCCAGTACAAAGGTCTGGGACGGATGCGCTCCGCTGGAGATGGTGGCCCGGATAATACCGAGTGTTTTTTGCTCCAGAGCAGCCAGCAGCTCTTTGTTCTCGGAAGCATAGGTAATGAAGCCGACGCGGAAGCCCCAGACAAATTCTTCTTTAGTAGCTCCGTCGATCTTAATTGCCAAGACACGGGGATGCAGATTCGCGAGCTTGCCAAACAGCGATTCCTTCAGTGAATCCTCGAAAAAGAGTCCGAAATAAGCATCATCGCTGACGACTACGACATTAACGCCTTCTTCAGCGGCACGCAGGATTGCGGCAACGATGGCTTCGCCTTCTTTAATGCCTGGTGTATACCCTGTCGGGTTATTAGGGAAATTGAGCAGGACGATGGCTTTGCCGCGGTCCTTCTGGGCCAGCAGCGCATCCAGCAGTCCTTCGCTGTTGAAGCTCATATCTTCGGTGAACAGCGGATAGTTAACGGTCTCGGTCAGACGGCGGATGCCGAAGGTCAGCTCGTAGTTCTCCCAGTTTTTGTCCGGATAGATGACGGCATCCCCTTGTTCTGCGAACAAGTCGGCAACTATGCTAAGCCCGTGTGTCAGGGCGTTCGTAACGACAGGATTGCTGAAGGATTTGCCTTCAAGCGACGGATTCTCACGCAGCATCTTCTCCCGCCATACCGTACGCAGCTCCGGCTTGCCTGCAGGAGGCGCGTAGCCGTACAGGTCTTTGGGGCTGTAGGCGGAGAGTTTATCCTGGATCACACCAAGGTGCATCGGCATTCCGTTCTCGGTAGCAATACCGATGGTAGCATTATACTTCTTGGCATGAGCCGTCGCTTCTGCAGACTGGCTCAGGATTCCCTCTTTGGGGAAATAGATTGCTTTGCCGAGATTAGAGAGCATATCGTACACATGTTCATTGCCTGCCTTGATGCTGTCATTCAATTGTCCAGCCAGTGGATTCATCAGTTTCATCCTTCCGGTATTCTTCTGGGATATATACGCTAACATTGCCTAACATTATATCACCGTGAATTGCCGCCGTCACTGAGGAATGCCGCGTTTTCACAAATACTTTTGGAATAAGCCGGGCGGCTCCTCCCAGATCTGGACTTCGACGTAACGCTCAGGGCCAGAGTCTCCTGTTGCGTTCCATTTCTGCGGCAGACCGTATTCGCGGACCACCTCAAGGATCTCTTTCAGTGTGTAGACCTGCTCACGGTAAGGTTTGCCGTCCGCATAGCGCATGGTGGGAAATAAATCGCCGTAGGTGAAGCTGATCGTCTCAGGGTTAAAGGCCGCAACCGGGATATTCAGCTCCATCCCCTTCGGATACCACTGCTGCAGCCAGGGGCATCGCCCCAAAGTCATGTAATGCGGATGCCGGCGGACCGGCTTGCCTCCTTTGGCGATAAATTGCTCTCTCGCCCTCTGTTCAAGCCTGCGGCGGATCTGCAGATAATCGGCGGAACGCTGGCTGGCAAAGCCCTTACTCTGCTCCCGGATATCCTGCAGCACCGTCTCCGCTGATTGAGGCGAAAGGTCAGACAGATTCCGGAAGGGGCCGGTGGATTCATCATAATAGTGAAAGAGATAGTGGTAGTCCATATACTTCCCGCCGATCTATAGTAGGATGATTCCTATATTTTAACAGATAGTTTGTTGATAGGAACAGTCCTGCGGGTAGGGGAAGATGTACAAAAGGGAACCGGACAAGGTATTATGAAAAGTAAGCTTACGCATTCGAAGCGGGTGTTACTGCCAGTTATTTCGAAGGAATACAGGGAAGGCATGCCCACAAAACTTTAGGAGGGACCAATATGCTGCATGCATCGCCATCCTCTTTTGTAATCCTCCCGGCCCTGGCGAAGATCGTCTGTGAACCGGGCTGGAAGTGGCAAAAAAGAGAGAAGCCGCTGCAAAATTATGATTTGTTCTATGTCTGGAGCGGGGAAGGAACCGTTGTGCGCAGCGGGGTGCCCTATCAGGTGGGGAAGGGAAGCTGCTTCCTGTTCCGCCCGGGAGATCACACCAGTGCTACACATAATCCGCAGAAACCGCTTGTGCTTACATATATTCATTTCGATGTCGCTGAAGAGGTGACGGAGATCCCTGCGCCTTATCACGAACTGACGGAGACCGTGGAGTTCGAGCATCTGCTGGCCCGTTACGTCCGCCTGTTCCTGGTGCAGACCTACGCTGCAGAGGAAGAAGGCCGCCTGATCCTGAAGCAGCTGATGATTCATCTGCTGCGGCAGGACCAGGTCGTGCCAATTGAGCGCCATGTCAGCAACCAGCTGGCTGAGGTGATCCACGAGGTGGCTAACTATGTCAGCCAGCATCCAGGGGCTGCGCACCGGGTAGAGGACCTGGCCGCACGGGCTGGGCTGTCGCCGCGTTACTTCTCGATCAAGTTCAAAGAGATCACCGGCTCCTCGGTTCAGTCCTATGTGATCCGCACCCGGATTGAACGGGCCCAGCATCTCTTGCTGTACGCCGGCATGAACGTGACTGAGGTAGCGGATGCACTGGGCTACCGTGACATCTTCTTCTTCAGCCGCCAGTTCAAGCAGCATACCGGCAAAAGCCCGTCGGAAATACGCTGACGGCCAGCGCGCCCGAATCCGGCTGGACGGCCCGGTGACCCGGGAGCACAGCGAAACAGTATGGAAGCCCTTCTCTTCCAGGCGGGAGAAGGCCAGTCCTGCCGGATTACCGGCAGGGCTTTTTGGGGAATAGATAATATAGACCTCTGACGGAACGGCGCGCCCATTCAAGGCGGGGCCGTTTCTTCTATTACAATGGCTGCTGGGAAGCCGGGGACGTAAAGTTGAAGAGAGCACCTGTCTGTGACAGAATATAAGAATGATCCGCATAAGAACTGAGAAGCTGCCGCTAAGAGCAGCTGAATAAACACACGGGAGAAGGAGAGAACTTATGTACGAAATAGTACTGATACGGCATGGAGAGAGTGAATACAACCGGCAGAACCTGTTTACGGGCTGGAGTGATCCCGATCTGACGGAGAAGGGTGTGGAAGAGGCGAAGAAAGCAGGCAAGCTGCTGAAGGATGCGGGATACACGTTCGATCTTGCCTTCGCCTCGGTGCTGAAGCGTTCAATTAAGACACTAAACTATGTGCTGGATGAGATGGATCTGCTGTGGATTCCCGTGCAGAAATCGTGGAAGCTGAATGAGCGCCATTACGGAGCGCTGCAGGGCCTCAGCAAAAGTGAAACCGCACTGAAATACGGCGAGGAGCAGCTCCATATCTGGCGGCGCAGCCTCTCGGTCCGGCCTCCGATGCTGGAGCCGGATGATCCGCGTTATGCCAGAAATGATATCCGCTACAAGGAAGTGCGTCCCGGCGATATTCCGCGCGGCGAGAGCCTGGAGGATACCGTGCACCGGGTTGGCGATTTCTGGGGCAACCGGATTGTGCCGCTGATCCGCAAGAAGGAACGCGTCCTGATCTCGGCGCATGGCAATACGCTGCGGGCCCTGATCAAATACATGGAGGATATTGATGAGACGGCGCTGCTGGATCTCAATATTCCAACCGGCGTCCCGCTGGTCTACAAGCTGGATGATGATGTGAAGCCGATCAGCCGCTTCTATCTCGGCGAGCCGGAAGAGGTACAGGAGAAAGCGCGCGAGGTGGCTAATCAGAGTAAGGTTACGGAGTAACTCGGGTAATTAGAGGGATAAATCCCTTTGATTACGCTGGAAATGGGCTAGGCGAGGGAATTAGAGGGATAAATCCCTTTGATTACGCTGGAAATGGGCTAGGCGAGGGATTGTATGCGAAAAACCGAGTACAATGCACCAACGATAGGGCAGACGAGCCGAATGTAAGCGAAAAACCGAATACAATGCACCAAAGATAGGGTAGACGCGCCGAATGGATGCGAAAAACCGAATACATTGCACCAAAGACAGGGCAAACGAGGCGAATGTATGCGAAAAACCGAGTACAATGCGCCAGCGATTGGGTAGATGAGCCGAAGGTAAGCCGGGTATACTGATGCTCAGAGAGCGAAGCAGGTAAGGAACACCTTTATACGGTAAAATTATAGCAGAAGTAAACGGTCCGGACTTTTGCGAAGCGCTTCTTCAGCAATAACAAAGCCTCGCCCAAGATACACTCACGTGTCCTTGGGCGGGGCTTTGTCTGTTCAGAAAGCTCTACTTGGTTTCATCTTAGCTGTTTCATTCAAGCCGGACTCTGCCCGGCAGCTAAGTAGCCCGCTGCATCTCACCCAGCAGCTCGCCCATCTTCACCTTCGTGTCCACGGTAAGCCCGTGGCGCGGGGTGAAGGTGCCGCTCTCCAGCAGAAGAACTACGGTAGAGCCGAACTCGAAATAGGCCAGATCGTCGCCTATTTGCCATTCAGTAGCGGATTCATCAGTGTAGCGGATACTGCTCACATTCATTGCGCCTACCTTGACCACGGCGGTTTCGCCATAGCTGCCGGCTATATAAGTAATCAGCCGTTCGTTGCGGCTCAGGACACTCTTCATATGCCGCATGCCGAAATCATTCACGGGATAAGCCCGCCCGCGGATATAATCGCTCTCCCGCAGCTGTCCGGTTAACGGGGAATGAATCCGGTGATAATCGGTGGGGCTCAGGTAGAGGACGAAATAATAGCCTTTTTTATACAATTCGAGGTGTGGTGAATGATTAAGCAAATCCTCCAGCGTATAATCCTGACCCTTCACATTCATTATTGTTCCGCAGTTAATGTCGCCCATTGCCGTAATCATGGCATCCACAGGACTTGCCACAGCCTGTTCACCGCTTGCCACCGGCCGCATTCCCGGCTTCAGGCGTCTGCTGAAGAATTCATTAAGTGTACGGTATTCTCCGGCAGTCTTCTCCGCCTCGGCGGCAGGAATATGATAGGAACGAATAAATACCGGAATCATAAAGCGGCTGAGTCTGCTATGGGAAAAAGCGCCCATTACCCGGGAAAGCCATCTGTGTGAGGATAGCTCGGTCATCAGCCGCAGCAATTGTTTAACCATGCCCATCTCCCTTCCATCATGCAGCAGCAAGGTCCCGGTAGCCAAGGACCTCACCCGCTCTGCATTATATTGACATAGAATAGAAGACAAATCAATAAGAGTTATGCCGTGCAGCCTCTTCATACAGATATCTGGCATAGCCCATTGGGCGGCGGTAGCTTTCTTTCCAGATGAGGCCGAGCCCGGCTTTCTTGAAGCCGTAACGCTGGTCGCGCCCGTTGCATTCGATGAAATATAAGCGTCCGCTCCCCGTAACGCCGATGTCCAGACCGATATCGGCAAGGCCTGGGAGGCTCTGCTCCAGCTCACGGGCAATGGCGAGACTGAGGGAGAGGACAGACATGCGGATCCGCGAGGCCGCTTCGCCGGGGAAAGCCTTCTCCAGAGCGAAGGATGAACTCAGCGCTTCGCCCCCCCGGGCGATGTTGGACACGAAGCCGCCCGGTGGCGCCAGCTTGGCGAACATGCCGGTTACCTGCCAGTCTCCGCCCCAGCCGCGCTGTACAGTAATGCGCAGATCAAAGGGGCGGCCGTTTATCTCAGCCAGTGGTATCCGCTCCTGCACCAGGTACGGTACCGAAGAGAGTCTGGCGCGGAGTGCCCGGGGGATGGCGCCCTGATTCACCGGCACACTGTACCAGCGTCTTGAGCCGTTAGGAGAGTAGCTCCATTTCCACCGCCCGGCCCCGCTGATCCTTGTAAGACGCATAACCCCGTTGCCTACACTTCCCCGGCAAGGCTTGAGAATGAGATCCGGATATCTCTCCATCATTTCCTTCAGGCCGGACATTCCGGCGGATGTGACTGGCAGAACCGTCTGCAGTTCCTGGTTTTGCTCCAGCAGGCCGTGAATCTGATCCTTGCCGTAGCGGTTGCATGTATTGTATACCTGAATACCCTGCCGGAGCAGCCGCTGGACGCCGCTGCTGCCCGGGTCATAGATCGCCCGGTTATGGATGACCTCCGGCGTCGGGATGACTTGACTCCGGTATCCGTGCGGACCCTTTATATATGCCCTGCTGAAGCCGGTCTGCGTATCGATGCCGGACAGCTTCAGAAAGCAAGGGGTTAATCCGTATGCGGCGGCGGCCTCCTCGTAGTTGGCCAGAGATTCCTGTCCGGTTTTTAACCGGGGAACGCCCCCGTGCACAGCGGCATTTAGCAGTATCCCAACGAGCTTTTGCCCCATGTTCGTTCCTCCCGTTATCTTGAAGTAGCTTCCCGGCTGATTTTTCGTCTCCTGTCATTGTATGTGTGTACGTGCCCGTCAGGGTTGGACGGATGCGCGGCGGCAGATGCCCTTTTTTGAGAGGCGGGAATGAAATTCTTTTGAACACTACACCCTTTTCTTAACAAAGCTTAGCCGGAGGAATGGTGTCATCAGCCCATACTACTGCATATGATGCCTAGGAGAAACAACAGATGGAAGGAGGAGACTGCTTGTGAAGAGTTCCAAAAGAAATCAGCATCGCAGTTCAAAAAAACCGCTCTATTATGTAGATGATCCCAATAAGACTGAACTTAGTATGTTGAAAAGCAGTCCCAAAATACAAGAAGTGAAAGAATCTGCCGCCGTAGAAGCGGTGGATACAGTGGACCGGACGCTGCAGGTCAGCGGGGTGGAAATCCTGGAGGCGCCGGAGGCGGTCCAGCAGACTTTGCTAGAACAAGAGGCCTTGCAGGAAACCGCAGTGGAAGAGCAACAGGAGCAGCAGCATGAAGATGATGATTCTTTAATTGAGCCGGCCGTCATTGTAACTGTGGAAAAAGAGCGCCTGCAGCCCGTCTACACCGATGATCTGTCTGATGCGGCAGTCACCGGTGCCAAGATTGCTCCGCGCACGATTGACGGGTCCAAGCTGAAGTTCGGCATCATTGGTACGCCATGGCTGCAGGACTATGCCGTGCAGAACATCAACATCGCGGACAAGGCGATTACTTCCTCTAAGATTGCTCCGGAATCCATTGCCGGCGAGCATCTGGCGGAAGGCAGTATCAGCGGAGGGAAGCTGCTGGATCATTCCATTGGCGGAGAAAAGCTGAAGAATGGCAGCATCGGTCCGGAGAAGCTGGCTGACCGGATTATTGGCGGAGGGCAGATTGCCGACGGAGCCATCAGCAGCCGGCATCTCAGCGAGTTCATCATCACGGCGGAGCTGCTGGATGACGGTGCGGTTACCGGAGAGAAAATTCTCAGCAGCAGTATTGTCAGCCGCCACATCGGCAACGGCAGTATTGACCGCTCGAAATTGGCAGATGAAGCCATATCCGGTGACAAAATCGCCGATGGAGAGATCAGCGGCGTCAAGCTGGGCGACGCGGTGATTGAAGGCCGCCACGTAGGTGAAGGCGTCATTACATCGAAGCATCTGGCTCCTGGCGCAATTGGACGGGAGCAGCTGGCTACCCGGCTGATCGGGAAAGAGCAGCTTCAGGCGGGCATCATTGACGGCGGGCATCTCGCGGACGCAGCAGTCGGATCACGGCAGATCAAGGAGAAGGCTGTCCGCAGCCAGCACTTAAGCCCGGAGAGCGTAAATGCGGAGCATATCGCTGACGGGGAAATTGGCAGCCGGCATCTGGCGGACCGCAGTATTTCATTCGTGAAGCTGGCAGAGGGTGCAGTGGGTACAACACAGCTGATCGAGCAGGCGGTGACTTCCTCCAAGATCGCGGACCAGAGCATCCTGCCGCATAAGCTGGCTGATGAAGCGGTAACTACACGCCATATCGCCAAATCCGCAGTACGCGGACCGCAAATTGCCCTGCAGGCCATCACCTCGGCCCATCTGCAGCGCGAAGCCGTAGACAATTCCCACCTGGCTATAGAATCTGTCGGATCTGCGCAGCTCCAGCAGCATGCCGTTCTTGCCGGGCATTTGGCTCCCGGGGCCGTTACGGAAGAGCAGCTGGCGTATGACTCTGTTACGGGAGAACATCTTAGTCCCCAGAGTGTCAGCTCAACCAAGCTGGCGGACGGGAGTGTCATTTCCGCCAAGCTGGCCACCGGTGCGGTTGGCGGAAATGCCCTCGCCAGGGAAGCGGTAAGTGGAGAACATATCGCCGTCTGTGCCGTTGAAGAGAAGCACCTGGCCGATGGCAGCATCAGCAGCCGCGTGCTGCAGGAGGAAGCGGTTGACGCTGAACATCTGGCTCCGGGAGCTGTAGAGCGCAGGCATCTCGGGGAAAATAGTGTAACTTCATCCGCCCTGCAGTCCGGTTCGGTATCGGGAGATAAGCTGGCTTCCGGAGCAGTGAAGGAGGCGCACCTCGCTGCCAGTATTGTACAGCCGCATCATTTGGCCGACCATGCTGTAACTTCATTGAAATTATCGCCGGAGAGTGTCTCAACAGACAAACTTGGCGATTTATCGGTTACCTCGATCAAGCTGGCTGACGGCAGTGTGAGTGCTTCAAAGCTGGCAGCTTTAGCCGTGCAGAGCGAACATTTAGCAGCAGGTGCCGTTGGACCGGATTCCATCAGCGATACATCGGTGCAGGGCAGACATCTCGCGCCGGGAAGTGTGGGCGGAGCGCATATCCGTCCGATGTCGGTCGGTAACGGACATATCATTCCTAGCTCTGTATCCTCTATCCAGATTCAGGATGGCAGCATCGGTGCCGCCAAGCTGGCGGAGGGTGCTGTAGCCTCCCGCCATCTCGCAGCCGGAATTGTAGCTGGCAGCCACTTGGCTGAATCCTCGGTAGAAGGACAGCATATAGCTGGCGGCAGCATCAGCCTGGCTCATCTGGCGGCAGAAGTCCGCAGCGGGGAGCTTCTGCCGGACGGCAGCATCAGCGGGGAGAAGCTGGCCCCGGGGGCTGTGGAATCCGTCCATCTGGCCCCGGACAGTGTGCAGACTATCCATTTGACGCCGGAAGCCGTAGAAGGGCAGCACATCCGTGAAGGTGAGATTACGCTGGCGCATCTGGCGAAAGAAGCGCGCAGTGCAGATCTCCTGCCGGATGGCAGCATCGTAGGCAGCAAGCTGGGAGCAGGCGCTGTAGGCGCTTTTCATCTGGCGGCAGGCAGCGTCTACAGCGGCCATCTGGCTGCGGGTGCCGTAGACAGCCGTCATATCCGGCCCGGCAGCATCCAGCTGGCACATCTGTCCCAGGATACACTGACCTCAGATCTGCTGCCGGATGGCAGCATTAGCAGCGAGAAGCTGGCCGCAGGTGCGGTAAGCTCGCTGAATCTGCAGCAGGAGAGCATCTATGGCGAGCATCTGGTTGACGGTATACTGCAGGAACGGCATTTGCATTCCGGCCTGATCAAGCTTGAGCATCTGGCAGATGAAACCCGGAGTGCGGAGCTGCTGCCGGACGGCAGTATTGGCGGAAGCAAGCTGGCGGCAGGTGCGGTAGGCTCCTTCCATCTGGCTGCGGGCAGCATCTATGGCGGTCATCTGGCTCCAGATGCTGTGGACAGCCGCCATATCCGCACCGGCAGCATCCAGCTTGCACATCTGGCTTCCGAGACGCTGAGCGCCGAGCTGCTGCCGGATGGCAGCGTTGACGAAAGCAAGCTGGCCACAGGAGCTGTACATTCACAGCATCTGCAGCTGGAGAGCATCCACGGCGAGCATCTTGCGGATGAATCGCTTGAGGAGCGGCATTTAAGTTCGGGTATCATTAAGCTTGAGCATCTGGCAGACGAAGTACGAAGTGCTGAGCTGTTGCCTGACGGCAGTATTGGAAGCAGCAAGCTGGCGGCAGAGGCAGTGGGGCCGCAGCATCTGAAGCCGCAGAGCGTCCACGGAGAGCATGTCGCGGAAGGGTCGCTGGAAGGGCATCACTTGGCCTCCGGCAGCATCCTGCTGGAACATCTGGCGCAGGAAGTCCGCAGCTCTGAGCTGCTGCCGGACGGCAGTATCAGAGGAAGCAAGCTGGCGGCTGGTGCAGTAGGCTCTGTTCATCTGGCTTCCGGCAGCGTCTATGGCGGTCACCTGGCACCGGAAGCAGTGGACAGCTGCCATCTGCGCGGGGGCAGCATCAAACGTGAGCATCTGGCTGAAGATACGCTGAGCTCAGAGCTGCTGGCAGATGGCAGCATCACCGGAAGCAAGCTGGCGGAAGGTGCAGTGGGTGCTCAGCATCTGCAAGGGCAGAGCATCCAAGGAGAGCATCTGGCAGACGGCGCATTGGAAGAGCGTCATTTGAGCAGCGGTATTGTGACGAAGCTGGAGCTTCTCGCAGCGGAGACTCGCAATGCAGGGCAGATAGCAGACGGCAGCATCACCGGAAGCAAGCTGGCGGAAGGTGCAGTGGGTGCTCAGCATCTGCAAGGGCAGAGCATCCAAGGAGAGCATCTGGCAGACGGCGCATTGGAAGAGCGTCATTTGAGCAGCGGTATTGTGACGAAGCTGGAGCATCTCGCAGCGGAGACTCGCAATGCAGGGCAGATAGCAGACGGCAGCATCACCGGAAGCAAGCTGGCGGTAGGCGCTGTAAGTGCCCAACATTTGCAGGAGCAGAGCATCCAGAGCGGACATCTGACAGACGGTGCGCTGGAAGAGCGTCATTTGAGCAGCGGTATTGTGACGAAGCTGGAGCTTCTCGCAGCGGAAACGCGCAATGCAGGGCAGATAGCAGACGGCAGTATCACCGGCAGCAAGCTGGGGCTAGGCGCAGTAAGTGCCCAGCATCTGCAGGAGCAGAGCATCCGGAGCGGACATCTGACAGACGGCGCACTGGAAGAGCGTCATTTGGGCAGCGGCCTTGTGAAGAAGCTGGACCATCTCGCAGCGGAAACGCGTAATGCAGGACAGATAGCAGACGGCAGCATCACCGGCAGCAAGCTGGCGGCAGGCGCAGTGGGTTCCTATCATCTGGCTCCGGGCAGCATATTCGGGGGCCATATGGCCCCGGGCGCGGTAGACGGCCGCCATATCCGCACCGGCAGCATCAGTCTGGACCATCTGGCCGAGGATACGCTGACCTCCGAGTTGCTGGCAGACGGAAGCATCACTGGCAGCAAGCTGGCGGCAGGCGCAGTAAGTGCCCAGCATCTGCAAGGGCAGAGCATCCAAGGAGAGCATCTGGCAGACGGCGCACTGGAAGAGCGTCATTTGAGCAGCGGCATTGTGAAGAAGCTTGAGCAGCTTACAGAGGAAACGCGCGGTGCAGGGCAGCTGACGGACGGCAGCATTACCGGCGAGAAGCTTGCTCTTGGCAGCATCGGAACCCAACATCTGACCGAAGGTTCGGTAGGGAGTGCAGAGCTTCAGGACGAAGCGGTGGATGCTTCCAAAATCACTTCATTTGCCATTCAATCCCGCCATCTGGAAGAAGACAGCGTGCAGAGCTATCATATTGCTCAAGGTGCAGTGACCGGAGACCATCTGGCGCCCGGAACGGTTAATCCCGAGCATCTGTCGTTCAGTCCGGTACAGAGTGCCGGGAACCGGGAGGTTCTGCAGCAGTTCGGCATGACAGCCTTCATGTTTAATGGAGACGCGCAGAGTGTTGAGGTAACTGTATCTTTTGATGAGAGCTTCGGCCATACCGGCTATGTGCTGGTCGCCATGACCAACCAGCCATATTTTCATGCTTCGCTGAAGAACAGATCGGGCGGGGACGCGACGATTGAAGTAGTGCGCCTGCGCGAAACTCCTCACTTCTATGGAGTGCTGTCCTGGATCGCCCTCGGTTCGCCTCTGGTGAAGCCGGCTGCAGATCATCGGGTGTTTGATTAGAGCAGGAAGATGAACCACAAAGAGCGCAGCCGCCGGCTGCGCTCTTTGTGTTGATAAGGGCGGCAAAATCCGGGTTCAACCGGACTGCGGCAGCGGGAGGGCATTTGTCCAAATTTCTGCAAGAAGGGAGACACTTGCCGTTACCCGGGACAGCGGATTACATAGACTGTGATGTAACCCTCAGCCCGGAGACCATGCCCTGCAAGGAAGGTGGATGAGCTTGAAGCACATACGTACATCTGCCCGCCGCACGGGGCGGCGGGCTTTGCAACCCAAACGGCGGATTTCCCGGCCGGCGCGCCCTGCCGTGCCGCTCCCTGCGGCCAACCACCCCGCTCCCTATGTGTCGGTGATCATTCCGGCTATGAATGAAGCCGGAACGATTGGCAAGGTGATTGCCGGAGCCAGGGAAGTCCATCCCCGCTGTGAGGTTATTGTTGTGGTTAACGGTTCTGCCGACAATACGGCAAAGATTGCATTGTCACTGGGAGCACATGTCATTCACTTCGAGCAGCCGCTCGGTCATGATGTGGGCCGCAGTGTTGGAGCAGAGGCGGCCAAAGGAGAGGTCCTGCTTTTCATTGACGGGGATTTTGTGCTTACCGCTTCACAGCTGCGTCCCTTTGTGGCCGCGGTCAGTCATGGAACAGATGTGGCTCTGAATGATTACTCCGGTCCGGTCCGTCAGGAATTCCCGCATCCGGTGGTGCTCTCCAAGCATGTGCTCAACATTATGCTTGGCCGTCCGGATCTGAAGGGCTGTTCGCTGACGGCGGTGCCTCATGCACTCAGCCGCAGAGCTCTTGCCTCTCTGGGGAGCGGCCTGTTATCACGGCCGCCTCTGGCGCACGCGCAGGCGGTGCTTGAGGGCCTGCAGGTGAAGGCTGTGCATAAGGTGCCGGTCGGCAGGCTGAATGCCGTACGGCCCAAGCAGGCGGGAACAGATCCCTTGCGTGAGATTATTCTCACGGATCATCTGGATGCGGCAGGTCTGGTCCTTCAGCGCAGAGGCGAAAGAGCGGGCTTCATTGACGGCAACCGGCGAAGGGGGATGGTGAGATGACAGCAGCACCGGAGCCTTCATCCGGACACCGGCAGGAGGTTCACGTATCTTCCCGTGCAAAAGCATCGGGCAGAAGCAGGGCTTCTGCCCGGCGTACCCGGCCGGGCAGCTCCGCCTCCCGGAGCAAGGCGGCCAAACCAGCCGCCGCTGCGCCCCGCCGGAGCAGCGCCGCCAAAGCTGCAGCTGTCCGGCGGCAGGCGGCAGGCAAAGCGGTTTCCCGCCGCGCGGCAGCGGGGCTTCTGCCGCCGGCAATGCTGCCGGCAGCGGAGCAGGACGGCAGCTGCCGGCTCTGTACGGTTCATTGTCCGTGGTTATCTCGGCCAGGAATGAGGAGCAGACCTTGTTGAAGCTGCTTGATCAGGTAACCCGGCTCAAGCCGCTGGAGATTATTGTCGTGCTTAACGGCTGCAGCGACCGCAGCTTCCAGCGTACCCGGCTATGCCCACAGGCGACAATTGTGCATATTCCGGAATCTGCCGGACATGATGTGGGACGGTCGCTTGGCGCCAAGCTCAGCCGGGGGGATATTCTGCTGTTCCTGGACGGGGATATGGTGATTCCCGCCCGGCAAATGTCTCTTTTTGCGGAGGCGGTGGATGGCGGTGTTGATGTAGCCTTGAATGATCTTGATCATCTGCTGCCCCCCTTTGCCCTCAGTGATGCGGTCACCCGCTGCAAAATGTATCTGAATGCCGTACTGGGGCGGAGTGATCTGGGCGTCAGCTCGATGACAGCTGTTCCCCATGCCTTGTCAAGGAAGGCGCTGGAGCGGATCGGCTACCGTGAGCTTATGGTGCCTCCGAAAGCGCATGCGCTCTCGATTATTCGGCAGCTGCGGGTGGAGAAGGCAGGCACGGTGAATGTGATCAAGCATAACCGGCTGCGCCAGAGCAACACAGGGGCCGGAAATGCGATGGAACAGCTGATCGCCGGTGATCATGCCGAGGCGCTGGCCCAGGTTCTTGGAGAGCAGCAGGCAAGCGGGCGGCTGTCCGAGAGCCATCTGCAGGAGCAGCGCCGGCAGATGGCAGCGTGGAGGAATGCCCTATGACACTGACCAGCATTATTATTCCGACGTATAACAGGCTCGGCCTGCTGCGTTCCTGTGTTGAATCAATCAGGGCGTATACGGATTCACCCTATGAAATTATTGTGGTCGACAATGCTTCAAGTGACGAAACGGATGCTTACTGCCGCGCGAATAAGCTGACCTTTGTTTCCCTTCCGGAGAACCGCGGTTTTCCGCTGGCCTGCAATCTGGGGCTGCAGCTGGCTGCGGGAGATGAGCTTTTGCTGCTGAACAATGATGTTATTGTGTCGCAGGGCTGGCTGGCGAATCTGAAGAGCGCTTTGTACAGCGCCCCGGATATCGGAATGGTGGGTCCGGTGACCAATTATGCCAGCGGACGGCAGCAGGTGGAGACGGGGTATACGGATATTCCGGGTTATCATGCTGAAGCCCGTTTGGCGAATGCTCCGGATGCGGCGAAACGGCTGGAGGCCAGAAGGCTTGTAGGGCTGTGCTTATTATTCAAAAGAGAGCTCATGGATACCATCGGCCTGCTGGATGAACGCTTTTCACCGGGACATTTCGAGGATGATGATTACTGCTACCGCGCCAGACTGAAGGGATACCGGCTGCTGATCGCGGGAGATTGTCTGGTGCATCATGAAGGCAGCGCCAGCTTCAGGGAAGTCTACTCTTCCTCACTTCAGGAGCTGGTGGAGCGTAACCGCAGATTATTTATGGAGAAATGGCATGTAGATCCCGCACAATTCATCTGAGGGGCCAGGCCAAAGGCTAAAGACATAGATAAAGAGGAGGAAAGTAAGTGAAAGGAGTCATACTGGCGGGCGGAACAGGAACAAGGCTTTACCCGTTGACCCGGCTTATGAACAAACATTTGCTTCCGGTCGGCAAATATCCTATGGTGTGTTACGGCATTGACCGGCTGCGCCGGGGGTATAACCGATATTCTCCTGGTCATCAGCAAACAGTCCGCAGGACAGTACACCGACTTTTTGGGCAGCGGCGCGGAATTCGGTGTATCCCTGACTTACAAAATCCAGGAAGCTGCAGGAGGCATCGCGGAAGCGCTCGAGCTGGCAGAAGGATTTATTTTGCCGGGGGAACGGTTTGTTGTGCTGCTTGGTGACAATCTTTTTATGGATGATCTGAAGCCTTATGTGGAGAGTTATCTGCAGCAGCCGCAGGGATCGGCGAAGGTGTTACTGAAACCGGTCGATGATGCGCGGAGATACGGGGTTCCGGTGTTTGACAGCGGGGATTCGTCCCTGATTGCTTATATTGAAGAGAAGCCGGAGCATCCGAAGACTAAATTCTGTGTTACAGGTATTTATATGTACGATGAAGCGGTATTCGATATTATCCGCCGCGTATCCCCTTCCAAGAGAGGGGAGCTGGAAATTACCGACGTGAACAATATTTATGCCGCAGAGCGCAAGCTTAGTTATGATGTGCTCAAGGGCTGGTGGAGTGATGCGGGAACGTTCCAGTCCTTGCGCGAAGCCGGAGAAAAGCTGAGAGATACGCTGCCCTGAGGGGCAGCTTTTTTAATAGATAAGTATTTATATGTTGTGGGGTCCCCGCAAAATACCAGTATCATCATCGAAGCTAATGGCGGGCCGGGCGATTCTCCACCAGAGCAGGTCTTCGGTCTCCCGGTACAGCTCTGCATCCAGATACTGCAGCACGCGGTGCGAGGCGGTATTATCCTTCTCGGTATCCGCGATGACCCAGCGTGCATCCGGATGATTGAAGATCCAGGCCGTGATGTGCCGCACCGCTTCCGTAGCGTAGCCTTGCCCCCGGTACCTCTCATCGATGACATAACCAAGGATGACCTCGCCTTGTTCATTCGGCCCGCCTTTGAGGATCAGGAAGCCGATAATCCGCTGCTCCTCCCGATGAATAATGGCCCAATTGGTCAGCCACGGATAGTTCTGCTCATCCTGGAGAACCTTGGCGTGCCTGACACGCATGGCATAACGCATCTCTTCGTCATCCAGCAGGGTTGGGGCTGCGGTTACGTTCAAGCCCAGCGACTGCTCCAGCTCCGCGTAATTGTCCAAGGCCAGTGCCAGCTCGGCTGCAGTCAGGGGCCGCAGATTCAGACGGTTGTCTGTAAGTTTCATAGATTACCTCCAGTTCCATTCCGGATACATAGATCCGGACAACTATAATATAGCTCCGATTTCAGCCAAGCATAGTCTGCTGTTGAGCTGCTTGTCAATATCCTCCAGTTGGTAACCTTCCCGTAAGCCTCGGCATTATCCGCGCCAGTCTCCCCTCCATGCCCCACGAGTTCCCCGCCAGTCCCCTCGAGTCCTCCGTTGCTGCCCCTTCAGTCCTTCGCGCCCGGAAGCAGTTGGATTTTCTCCACTTAATAATCCCGTTTTGTCTTTTGTATCCACCCTAAGTGGAAAAAAGGCATTTAATTCTTCACTAATGTACTTTTTTGCCCGGCCAATATAGAAATAGTTGTCCTTTTTCCACTTGTTGCTCTGATTCCCGGTCATTCGAATAAATTAAGTGACGTTTTTCCACTTAGCAGCCGCAGCACTTGCAGCCGCTGCGCTTAGCTGTCTTGTGACACGCGGACCTCCATAACTTGCGGAGCTTCTCCGGCACCGTCACGGCTGATGCCGCATATGCTGTAGCAGGGCGTTTGAGCAAAGGAGACATGAAGGTGCAGAGTAAAATTACAAAAGTCCTGCAGCACATGGCCCATACGCACGAACAGATGGCTCGGATTCTCGACGCCGAACGCCACGTAGCCGTCCGTATGTCGCAAATAGTTCACGATCTGCCGGATGCGGACCCTGATTTCGGCGGATTCAGTGGGCTGGTAGAAAGCTCAGGTCAGGTTAACAAGAACATTATTGCTTACTTGAATGCACTTGCCGATCTTGAAGAAGCGATGGCAGAGGGAGTAGGCAGAGTGATCAAGGAACTAAACGGTCAGGAAGAAGAGTAGCGCGTAACCAGAGCAAGGAGGCGGAAGATGAGCAGAGAAAAGGCTTATCTGCAAATGCTGGAGTCGACCGCTGTAATCCAGTGGAACATCGCGATGATCCTCGAGGCCAAAGCGGTGGAAGCGGAAAAAGTGAAGCAGTGGACCCATCATCATATCCACGCTAGAGCATTCGACTCCCATGAAGACCAGCTGAAGGAATCACTCTCCATCCACGAAGTGATCGTAGAGATGGTGGAGGGGCTGACGAAGCTGGAGAACGGGCTGTACAGTAATCTGAAAGCAGTACTGGGCAGCGGTGAAGATGAGGGCGGCGGTGATTTCGGCGGAGACGGCGGGGATGGATTCAGCTTCGGAGACGATAGCAAATGAGCGGCGGGCTTCTCTCCGAACATGCCGTCAAGCTGGAGATGATCCGCTCGATCGCCCGCAGTCAAGCTGCGCTCGCAGCCATCCTCGAGAGCATTGCCGAAGTTACGGGGCAATCGGAGCTGACAGCCCGCAAGCTGAGCGACAATATCAGGATTCTGAGCGGGTACCAAAGTTCAATGTGCCGGATGATATCCGGCATTTCACTGCATGAGCCCAAACAGGGAGTTCCTGCTGCGCCATGGCTGAGCAAGGATTGCTCAGAGGGTACTGCTGCAAGAAGTAGATGAAGTACAGGAGGAGTAGACAGATGAAGAGAAAGAGACTTGGCAAGCTGCGCTCAGGCAGCAAGGGCCGCAGACGCACACTGCTGCTGTCACGGAAGACCAGGGTGCGCAGAGGCCTTGGACGCAAAACGCGCAGAGGACTGATCCGCAAGACGGGCAAGAGAGCGCCGCTGCTGCGCAAGAAAAGAAGACTCCGCCGCCGGCTTGTCCGCAGGGTGCATGTGGTTCAGCCGCCGGTACAGGTTGTTCCGGCAGTCGAAGCGCCGCCGGTAGCGCAGGTAGTCCCGCTCCCCCCGGATCTGGGCGTCCCTCCGGAGCTGCCGCCGGGAGACGCCTTTCAGCAGGGCTACACCGAAGCATACAACGTGGGGTTCGACGCAGGTTTCGCCAAGGGCTTCGAGGACGGGCATAAGCTGGAGCTGGGCTGAGCGAGCAGCAGCTGTGGCTTAGAAGATGAGCGGCTATAGAGGTTGGCAAGTTCTCCTGCCGCCTCTATAGCCTATGGACGATACTGGAAATGGCGGCCTATCGGAATTTTCGCCCGGATATGGTAGACTTCTTAACAGAACTTTACCGGGTTCGAATGCCAGGTAGGAAAGCGGGGACTATACATGATTGGGAATGAGATACGAAGAGCACAGAGCAATGAAATCGGAGAGATTATGGATCTGATTGCCAAATGTGTACAAGTTATGCAGGCAGGCGGAAGCGATCAATGGGATGAGAGCTATCCGAACCGTGAGATCATTGCAGCGGATATTGCTACAGGCACATTATTTGTCTGTCTGGACAACGAAGCCATTGCCGGTATTATTGTGCTGGATGAGAATCAGGCGGAGCAATATGGGGCAATTGAATGGTTACAGCAGCAGGGGCCGCATCTGATCATGCACCGGCTCGCGGTTCATCCGGAGTTCCAAGGTAAAGGGATCGCCCGGCAGCTGATTGCTTTCGCTGAAGAGCACGCCCGTCACAGCGGGTATAGCAGTATTCGGATGGATACTTATGCCAAGAATGAACGGGTACTCAAAATTTATCCCTCGCTTGGCTATGTGCAGAGAGGCGAGATTCATTTTCCCGGCCGGGTAGCGGCTTTTCCTGTATTTGAGAAGGTGCTGACGGAGATTTCCGGATAGTTTATGTAATGTTATATTACATACTTGAAGATGATAATAGCGGATAATCCATTTTTATCTGCTGAAAATAGTTTCGTGTTAATATTTATAACTTATGTTGACAGGAAAGTTGTCTTTACTTTATGATGGGATTATTCAGAAGCAATTGAATAGTCCTTTTCGTATATCCTTAATAATTGGTTTAAGGGTCTCTACCGGGAACCGTAAATTTCTGGCTACGAAAATATGCTGAGGCATATTTTTGTGGCCTTTTTGTGTTATAAGCCAGCTGGACATCAACAAGGACAAGGGGGAATGGGTTATGGCGAACATCCTGATCAAGCATGCGGAGATTATTACAATGAACAAGCAAGAGGAGATTATATACGGGGATATCCGCATCAAGGATAATCTGATTGTAGAGATCGGCAGCGGGCTTGAGGTGCAGGGGGATGAGACGGTACTTGATGCCAAGAACCGCACGGTAATTCCCGGCTTTGTGCAGACCCATATTCATCTGTGCCAGACACTGTTCCGCGGCAAAGGCGATGATCTGGAGCTGATGGACTGGCTGCGCAAGCGGATCTGGCCGCTGGAGGCGGCGCATGATGAGGAGTCGCTGTATTATTCCGCTATGCTCGGCATTGGGGAGTTAATTACAAGCGGCACAACGACCATAGTGGATATGGAGACGGTGAACCATACAGACTTTGCCTTCCAGGCAATCGCCAAAAGCGGCATCCGTGCCCTATCCGGCAAGGTGATGATGGATCAGAAGAATGCGGATGCACCGGCGGCGCTGCAGGAGGATACGGCAGCTTCTCTTCAGGAGAGCGTAGATCTGCTGGAGAAGTGGAATGGATATGGCAACGGGCGGATTCAATATGCATTTTCCCCGCGTTTTGTCATTTCCTGCACGGAGCCGCTGCTGAAAGAGGTACGTAACCTCTCGGAGCACTACGGGGTCAAGGTGCACACCCATGCTTCCGAGAATCTGGGGGAGATCGAGATTGTGCAGGCGATGACCGGTATGCGTAACGTGGTGTATCTGGATCATCTGGGGCTGGCGAATGAGCGCCTGATTCTGGCCCACTGCGTCTGGCTCGATGAGGAAGAGAAGCGGATTCTGCGGGACCGCGGAGTTCATGTCAGCCATTGCCCGGGCTCCAACCTGAAGCTGGCCTCCGGCATCGCCGATACTCCGGGAATGCTCCATGATCATATCCATCTTAGCCTTGGTGCGGACGGTGCTCCATGCAACAACAACCTGGATATGTTCAATGAAATGCGTCTGGCGGCGGTGATCCAGAAGCCGCAGCATGGGCCGACCACGATGGACGCCAGAAGTGTGTTCCGGATGGCAACGATTGGCGGTGCGAAGGCGGTGGGCATGGAGGATCAAATCGGCAGCATCGAGGTTGGCAAAAAAGCCGATCTGGCGATCCTCAACCTGTACAATTTCCATACCTTCCCTTCCTATGATGTAGATCCGATCTCGCGGATTGTCTATTCCGCCACCCGTGCGGATGTGGAAACGACGATTGTGGACGGACAAATCCTGATGCATAAAGGCCTGCTGAAGACCGTCGATAAGGAAACTGTGCTCCATGAAGCTAACCGTTCCATCAAAAGACTGCTGGTGAACACTCCGCTGGGGTAATGGCTCTATTTCTGAAGCACGCTCAGGATCATCACACATATCGCTCTTAAGAGCTAACTAACCGGTGTTCCGGGAACTGAGCGGCGGAAGTCGCAATATTCACCGCAATTGGAATCGGTGCGAACAGTGGGCAAGCCTCTCGTTCAAGCTATATACTATGCAGGGGACTCAGGTCCTCTGTTTTTTGTTTTTTTTGAGTTAAATACACGCTGTACTGGCGGAAATGTTGTACTTTTTGCAACTTGAATCGCAAGATACCATGGTGTTCGTGAGGCTTGTTGTACAAATTACAACAATTGTCCCGCTAACCCGTTTGGAGTAGGAGATATGCTGCTTTTTGTACAACAATTTCGAAATGGAACCGAAATAACCAGGGAAATGTTGTATTCTGTGCAGGATTTTTGAATTAAAAAATTTACGCAACAACGTCGGCTGCCCGGGAAGTCCGCTTTTTCACTGAGGAGCAGGCTGGATGAAGGAATGAGTTGATTTTTATTAGAAAAAGTGAACCCTCCCTCCATTCTTGAGGTCAAATATAGTGAGGTGAACCCATTGGAACTGGATGGATTGGAGCAGGCGGAGGCTATCAGTGAAGAGCAGCTGCGGCAGATAATGAAGCTTTATGGGGAAGATGTGTGGAATTATATTTATTTCTTGACCAAAAACAGTGATCAGGCGGATGAGCTCACGCAGGAGGTGTTCATCAAATGCTTTTACCGGATCGGTACCTACCGGGGGATTTCATCGCTCAAAACCTGGCTGTTCACGATTGCCCGCAATACGGTATTCTCCTACCGCAAATCGCGGTTTTTCCGCTCCGGGCTGTGGGGCGGGATGCAGCCGTTACCCGCTACGGCTCAGCATCGGAAAGAGGCAGCAGCGGGGCAGGCGGTTGTTGCCCGTTCGGCGGAGATGGAATATCTCGGTAACCGGCAGGTGGATGAGATCTGGAGCATGATAATGAAGCTGCCGGATAAGCTGCGTGAGGTGCTGGTGCTTGATCTTAAGGCAGAGCTGTCGGTCCGGGAAATCGCTGGGCTGATCGGGATATCCCCGGGCACTGTCAAATCGAGGCTGCACCGCGCACGTCATAAAATCCAGGACAAACTAAGGAGGATGGAGTAATGGATAAGCGTGAGCAGGAGCCGCAGTGGTATGAGCAGGCCCGTAAAGGCCCGTTTCCGGAAATGAAATTTACGGAAGAAGCTGCTGGCAAGGTGGCCCGGCAGATTGGAATGGACGGTTCCTCACTAAACCAGGTGCTGCCATCCGGCCGGCGTCGCAGGGTGATCCGCCTGCGGATACTCTCCGCCGCCGTCATCCTCCTGTTGTTCGGAGCCGGGGCAGTGTATTGGGGAAGTGGCTGGTCCGGTCAGCACGGGGGTTTTAATCCGTTACAGGTAAGCAGCGCAGGAATAATCGATCCGCCGGTTGCGAGCCAGGCTGATCTTACGGATGAAGGGTTTAGGGAAACTGCAGAGCAGGTAATGCAGGAGCAGCTTGGGAAGAAGCTTCCCTTTGTGAGCCTAGAGCCGCTCGTGGAAGAAGGAGAAACCCTGGCCGAATTTATAGATGGGGATAGTTTTGCTAAAATCTGGTTTGAAACAGAGACTGGCAAGGTAGTGCGGACGTACATGGATACCTTTTTCGCTCCTGAAGAAATCGACTCCAAGTTCATTGATAAAGCGATGGATCAGCTGCGGAAAGCTGGTTACAAGGGAGAATTCACAGTTACCGCGCTTCACCATTCCGTCCACTACGGGACAAACGCTGATGAACAGGGCATTCAGACCGATGACAGTCTCATAGCGGAGGAAGGGCAGATTGATTACGAGAACGGCGTCTACCGCAGCTCGACCTTCAAAATGGGTGAGAATGAGGTGAGTGCGGAAGTGAAGCAGGAAGGTCTTAAGGCAATTAAGCTGCTAAGGGAAAAGGGCACCGATCACCTCTATTCCATCAAGCGCACCGTTGCGCAGAAATGGGATGTACTCGTTTTGACGTATGGAGAGAGTGAACGCGGGGCTACTACAGTTATGATGGACTACGCTACACAAGACATACTGCATGTGTTCGATGTTTCACTTTACGATGAGAAGTCATTCAGCTCCGCCGATCCAAACACGAATCTGCTGGATATGGATAAGGCGAAGTTCCAGCGCTCTGCTGCTGCCATCGCCGACGAAATGTTCGGCATTCGGCTGGGGGAGTATACAATCGTCAAGGAGATGTCAGGCATAGGATCGATTGCTTTTAAAAGTCCTGACGGAGCAACAATCATTACCGGGTCGTATAATCTGGACGGCACTTTTTACATGATCCAGCAGACGCCAGCCACTGCCGAATAATCTATCATTTTCATAAGATTGAACAAGGACGCACGCCCCGCCAGGGCGGCGTCTTTTTACTTTAATAGAACCTCCAGTTTTGATAACTATTTCAAGTATTGCTATACTAGAGAAATCTGAACTTTTACAGAAAAATGCAATAGAGTTTACAGAGATTTTCAATAAAGAGAGTAAGAGGGGATAGTATTATTATGAACGACAAGAAACATGTGCCGGTGCAGGCTCATTTCTATATCGTTATCGGACTGGTCTGGCTAAAGCTGCTGCTGCTGAGGGGTTTGTTTTTTGACCGGATTGCGTGGGAATGGATTGCTGCGGATATTGCACCGGTGCTGATGATGATGGGGGTGCTGGCTCTTATTACACCTGTGCGGATGAGGAAGGCCGTCTTCTGGGGCTTCAATGGTCTGTTGTCGCTGCTGTTCTTCGCGGCCAGTGTGTACTTCAATCATTTCGGCTCGGTGCCGACTTATCTGGCGCTCTATGAGCTGAATCAGGTGTTCCAGGTGAAGGAAAGCGTAGAATCTACGATTGAGCTGATCGATTATCTGTTTTTTGCCGATCTGGTCATTATGATCATTTATTTGCTGTTCCGCAGATGGAAGAATGGTCCTGTACAGCAGCAGCGTGGCAGTCAGCCTTCACGCAGAGCCCGGAGAGTCTATCTGATCGCCCTGCTGGTGGCTATTATCGGCGGCGGTTCATTGTCGGCCTATTCCATTGATTCTGCACGCGGAATTACGAATGAGCTGGTTCAAGCGGAAAGCGCCGGATTTCTGAACTATGAGGTGGTTGCCGCGATCAAAGCCCAGGAGGATAACGGTCTCATCGGCACCGGGGATATCAACGAAACGATTGCCAAGGTGGAGGCGCTGGAAGCTGCTTATCCATACAAGGATATCGCAGGGGGACTGCCGGAATATTTTGGATCGCAAAAGGGTAAAAATGTAATTGTAATCCAAATGGAAGCATTTCAGAATTTTCCGCTGCATCAGTCGCTGGATGGCCAGGAGCTGACACCGGTGCTGAACGGCTTGGCCGGAGAGGGCTTTTATTTCCCGCATGTCTTCCAGCAGGTTGGTCCGGGCAACACCTCGGATGCGGAGTTCATGAGCAATACTTCGGTTTATCCCATTGCAACGCTTGCGATGTCAACGGGCTTCGGAGACCGGGAACTGCCGGGGCTACCGCGTCTGCTGCGGGATAAAGGGTATGAAGCGTACACTTTCCACGTGAACAAGGTTGGTTTCTGGAACCGCAACGAGCTGTACCCGGCGCTTGGCTTCAATGGCTACTATGATAAAGGGTATTTTAAAAATGATCATTTCAACGCCTTCGGGGCTTCGGATGAGCAGCTCTATGCTACAGCGGTGGAGAAGCTGGCGGCATTGCAGAAGAAGGGTACGCCTTTTTATGCCCAGCTCGTAACGGCCTCCAGCCATCATCCGTTCCAGATTCCGGACAGCTTCAAGAAGATTAAGGTTCCGGAGGATCTGCAGGGCACAATGCTGGGCGATTACCTGACGGCAGTGAATTATACGGATTATGCGGTTGGCACTTTGATTGACGGGCTGAAGCAGCAGGGCATGTGGGATGATACTGTGCTGGTGCTGTACGGCGACCATTTCGGCCTGCAGCCGAAGGATGTCCCGGCGGAGCAGGTGGAGGAAGCGCTCGGAACCCCGTATGATGACCGGATCAGCCGGTTTAACATTCCGCTGATTATTCATGTGCCCGGGATGGAGCAGGGACAGGTCGTGGAGCGGACCGGCGGACAGCTGGATGTGCTCCCTACGGTGGCCAACCTGCTGGGGGTATCACTGAAGGACGAAGGCTTTACCGCTTTTGGGCATGATCTGCTCAATATTGACAGCAATGTGGTGGGGATGCGTTATTATTTGCCTACGGGCTCCTTTTTTAATGATGAGGTGATGTTCGTGCCCGGCAAAAGCTTCGCGGACGGAGAGGCCATCTCGCTGGATACGTATGAGCCGGTGGAGGATTTCAGTAAATATCAGACCGATTACGACTATATCCTGAAGCTGATGGGTTTGTCCGATGAATACGTGAAGCTGCTTCCGCAGCGTTAGGAGGAGAGACAGGGATTTGAAAAAGCTGAATAAAGCAGAGACTCTTGTGGCCCTTGCGGGCTGCGTTCTGATCCTCTATCTCTTGTTCCTGAAACCCTTCTCCGGCGTTGCCGACAACGGGGATTTCAAGCGCATGATGGAGACGGTCGGACTGAATTATTATGACAACACAGAAAGCTATGCGGACCGCTTTTTCAGCTATAGCCATAGCCGGTTTTCCTATGAAAATCTGTTCAAGGGCTTCTATCCTTCCTCACAAATTCTCGTTGTGCTGGTGCCGCGACTGCTTGCCGGGCTGTTGCATGGAAGTTACTTCGATATCCGGCTGGTTGCGTGCGTCTACGCTATGCTGCTGCTGTGGGCGACATGGCTGCTCGTGAAGCTCGGGGCCAGAGGCTCCTATATTACGGGGCTGCTGCTGGGGGCGGGGCTGCTGTTTGTCTTCTATGATATCGGTTATCTGGCTTATTTCAATTCGCTGTTCGGTGAGCCGGTATCGATGGTGTTCATGCTGCTCACCTTCGCGCTCGGACTCCGGCTGGCCGGATCAGAGCGGCCGCCGGCAGGCGGGCTGAAGCTGTTCTTTATTGCCGTGCTGTTTCTGGTCTGCTCCAAAATCCAGAACGCACCCGTCGGCCTGGCGTTTGCCCTGATCTTCCTGCGTTTGCGAACCTTGAATGGAACAGGGAACTGGCGCAAGCTGGCGCTCCGGTTCGCGGTGGCGACGGCGCTCGTGTCCGTGGCTTTGTACGTGGCTGCACCGAAGGAACTGAGGCATATCAACCTCTATCAGACGGTGTTTTTCGGAATTCTGAACGAGTCGCCGGATGTGCGCGGTGATCTTCGTGATCTGGGTCTACCGGAGCGGCTGGAGGTTCTGGCGGGGACGAATTATTTCCAGGCCGGTACGGCCATTAAGCAGGATGATCCTTCACTTACAGCGGATTTCTATAATCTCGTATCTCACAAAGACGTGCTTTTCTTCTATCTGGAACATCCTTCGCGTCTGGTAGAGAATATGAAATATGCAGCGAAGAACAGCATGTCCATCCGTCCCTATTATCTCGGAAGCTATGAGAAGAGCATGGGGAAGCCCGAAAGGGCAATCGACTATACCTATAGTACATGGAGCCAGTTCAAGAAGAACCATCTGCCGCATACGCTCGGGTTTCTGGTTCTATTCTATCTGGTGTATTATGCGATTGTATTGGCTCACTACTTCCGAAGCAGGGGGCGGCAGGCGAGGATTGCCGGGGAAATGATGATGCTGCTGGGGCTGATTGGACTGTTCTCGTTCCTGGTGCCAATCCTCGGCGACGGCCGGGCGGATATCGGCAAGCATCTGTTCCTGTTCAATGTCTGTTTCGATATGATGGCCGTAGCGATGTTTGGCTGGGCTTTGCATAAACTCGTTATGCTTTTGAAACCTGTTTTCGCGGCAAACCGCTAATTGACCCGTTACGGATTATAGAATACAATGTGTTTGGAACTTTAGTAAAAGAGTGGAAAATGGCTTGGAACAGCCTCATTCTACAAGGGGGCCGCTATGCGTAATGATGATTACAAGGACAAGATTGAACAGGCAAGGCAGGAACTGAACAAACTAGCCCTGGAACACGGGATGCAGGATGTAAGGGTGCTTCGCCAATCGGTGAAGCTGGATGCGCTCCTAAATGAGTACAGTGATTGCAATACAGAGAAGGACGACCAGCTTTATTAGAGAATCAAAGAGCAGCTTTGTAAATTCAAAAGACAC
Source organism: Paenibacillus sp. FSL H8-0259 (assembly GCF_037963255.1). Taxonomy (NCBI): domain Bacteria; kingdom Bacillati; phylum Bacillota; class Bacilli; order Caryophanales; family Paenibacillaceae; genus Paenibacillus; species Paenibacillus sp. FSL H8-0259. The sequence goes on along the minus strand of NZ_CP150147.1, from coordinate 6,824,549 downwards.
TTTAACGGCAGATATGCCGCTAAAGTGTCTTTTTTGATTGTATAGGAAAGTAGGATATTCGTCTGTTGTGGATCATTTTCTTTGGAATTTGAAGCAGGTCCGTCTGAAGGACAAATGTGTTCTTGTATCAGGAATTCCACTGAATCCCCGGAAGCCGGAGACTTGGGAAATCAAAGGGATAAATCCCTTTGATTCCGCTGAAAGTGGACGATATGAGGAAATTAGAGGGATAAATCCCTCTGCTGATCCCGCCGGACGCAGGCCCAAGGCAAGAATGAGTGGCAAAAGTGCCCCTGAATCTGCCGAAAGTGGGCGGCAGGCAGGAAAGAGTGGCAAAAGTGCCCCTGAAGGCAGGAGAAGATCAAAGGGATAAATCCCTCTGATTCCGCTGAAAGTGAGCGATATGAGGAAATTAGAGGGATAAATCCCTCTAATTCCGCTGAAAGTGGACGGTATGAGGAAATTAAAGGGATAAATCCCTCTAATTCCGCTGAAAGTGGACGGTATGAGGAAATTAAAGGGATAAATCCCTCTAATTCCGCTGAAAGTGGACGGTATGAGGAAATTAAAGGGATAAATCCCTCTAATTCCGCTGAAAGTGGGCGATATGAGGAAATTAGAGGGATAAATCCCTCTGATTCCGCTGAAAGTGAGCGATATGAGGAAATTAAAGGGATAAATCCCTCTGATTCCGCCAAAAGTGGGCGGCAGGAGGAAATTAAAGGGATAAATCCCTCTGCTGATTTCGCCGGACGCAGGCCCAAGGCAAGAATGAGGGGCAAAAGTGCCCCTGATTTTACCGGCGGCTGCCCCAAACAAAGTAGTCAGAATAGAGCAATGTGAGATGGGCTTAAAATCTACATCAGCTGCACCGGCTGCATAGCTCCAGCCTAATTCACCTGCTAGGGTGATTTTGTTCTGTTATATGTCCGAAGCATCCGAAGCATAATCATCTCCCAGCAGCTCACGGAGCATTCTCTGCCGGTCGGTCATGAAGGCCCGCGTCACCGTATAGTGGTCTGTGTCTTCCAGAGCCACAGGCGTAATGCGCTCACCCTCCAGCTGGAATATATCCGCACCCGGATAGGACATCAGAATCGGGGAGTGAGTAGCGATGATGAACTGGGAGTTCTGTGCTGCCAGCTCATGCATCCGCACCAGCAGCGACATCTGCCGCAAGGGGGACAAGGCCGCCTCCGGCTCGTCCAGAATATAGATGCCCTGTCCGCCGAAGCGGTGGACGAAAGTGGAGAAGAAGGATTCTCCATGGGATTGCTCATGCAGAGAATTGCCGCCGTAGGAGTCTTTGATGGATCTCCCAGCCTCCGGGTCCTCGTCCAGCTCATCGATGTAAGTAGCCACATTGTAGTAACTCTCCGCACGCAGGAAGAAGCCGTCCCTCGGCCGCTTGACCCCTTTGGCAATCCGCAGATATTCATAGAGACTCGAATGCGAGGCTCGGGTGTTAAATGAGAAGTTCAGCGTTCCGCCTTCCGGGTTGAACCCCCAGGCGGCTGCGATTCCCTCCAGTACAGTCGATTTCCCTGTTCCGTTCTCCCCTACAAGAAATGTAACCTGCTTCTGAAAAGCAATCCGCTCCAAAGCCCGCACCACCGGCAGATTAAACGGATAGGTATCAAAGGAAGGCACCTGTTCACGAAGCAGGTCTACATGGCGGAGATAGAGCATCGGGTCATACATCGAACTCATTTCTAAATCCCTCCTCTTAGCCGGATAGATGGAAAGCTGTTTCTTCGATTCTATATGAATTTTGGGGTGCCCGCAAAGCACCTGACTAAAGGCTTCGGCGCTCCCCCTCACTTTCCGGGGAACTGGAGTGGATGAAATCTGCAAAGGTTCGGGCCATGCGGGCGAAAGACAGGGGGCATGTGCCAATTTCGCCGTGATACAGACAGATGTCCATGAGGCGGATGCTGACTCCGCATATAGTACACTGTCTTGAGAATATGACGGGGCAGGGTGAAGGCCGTGAAAGCAAAAAATAGAAACGTGCGTCCGCGGGATTACCGTGACGGTTACACGGAAGGATACCGTCTCGGCTTGTGTGAAGCCGTGAAGCGTCTGAATTCTCCTGTAGTGGGTGCATGCCGGCCGTTTAAGCTGATGTATGTGCCCCAAGGGTTTCAGGCGATAGACACGGGAGTAACAGAAGCGCTGCGGCAGCTGGTCAGTGAGCTAATTATCTGTTCTCCGGAAACCATGCTGGAGGTGGCAGCGCGTGAGTCGCCGGGAGCGGTGCTTGTGATGAACGGGCTGCATGTGTTTCCCGAGAATCATCTGGAACAAATTACGGAAATAAGAAAATTGGGTATTCCGGCAGCGATCTGGTTTGTGGATGACCCGTATTTTACCGAGGACACATCAGTCATTTGCCGGCACTATGATTACGTGTTTACACACGAACTGGGCTGCGTAGAATTCTACCGTTCCCTCGGTGTGACTTCGGTGCATTACCTTCCGCTGTGCGTCAACCCGCAGATGTTCTACCCGCGCCGTACCGGACCGCAGTATCAATACGATGTTGTATTTATCGGCAATGCCTTCCGCAACCGGACGGAGCTGTTCGATGAACTGGCCCCGTTCCTCCGCGGCAAGAAGGTGCTGATCGCCGGCGGCTTCTGGGAACGGCTGAACACCTTCGAAGAACTGTCTCCATTCATCAAAAGCGGCTTCATCCCTCCCGAGGAAACGGCCAACTATTACAGCGGTGCCAAGCTTGTCATTAATATTCACCGTCCGTGGGAAGGCGGGCAGGACAACCGGAATACCTTCCAGCTGCCGTCCCTCTCCATTAATCCCCGGACCTATGAGATCAGTGCCTGCGGAACGATGCAGCTGACCGACATCCGCGAGGACCTGGGCAGCCACTACCGTCCGGGTCATGACCTGGAGACCTTTGCTTCTGCCGACGAGCTAAAACGCAAAATTGACTATTACCTGAAGCATGAGCAGGAGCGCCGCAAGTATGCGCTGCGGGGACTGCAGACGACACTGCGCCACCACACATTTACCGCGCGATTGCCTCATTTGCTGGGAGTTCTTGCTGCACAAGGGTGAAATCCATTATGGGATAGAAGGAGCGAATAAACATGAATAATCAATTTATAATGCCTGCGCCGCCTCTGCCGCGGACCCCTGCGGAAGAGCAGAAACTGAGTGGCCGCCTTACCGGCTTCAAGGTCGGATACGACGAAGGTTACCTGCGCGGACGCCTGGCGATTCTGGATGGCCGGCCGGAAGAGCCGCTTCCGGTACGCAATATCCATGTCATGTATGTGGCTTCAGGCAAAGGGTATCCGTATTCTCCGCTTGATGATGCGGTACTCTTCGCCCTGCAAAGACTGACCGCGCAGGTAACAATTACGGATGTACGCCAGAATCTGGTGGAGCTGGCTTCGGCCCAGCGTCCGGATCTGGTCCTGGTCCTGGACGGTCTGGATTTACCGCTGGATCAGGTCGCCGTTCTGCGCGGCAGAGGCATTAAAACTGCGATATGGCTCACCGATGATCCGTACTATACGGATTTCACCATGAAAATCGTCGCCCACTATGACTATGTATTCACTCTGGAGCGTAATTGCGTGGAGTTCTACCGCGGCCTCGGGTGCTCTGAAGTTCATTATCTGCCTTTTGCCGCCCACCGCGAGCATTACCGCCCGACTACCGGACGTTCGCCGGTCAGCCGCGATGTCAGCTTCATCGGGTCTGCTTACTGGAATCGGATCAATTTCTTCCGCGATATCATGCCGGAGCTGATGAGCTACAACACGGTGATTAACGGAATCTGGTGGGACCGTCTGCCGGAAGCGCCTATCTATGGTGACCGGATTGAGATCGGCAAATGGATGTCTCCGCAGGAAACGGCAGTCACCTACAGCGGTTCGAAGATTGTCATCAACCTGCACCGCTCCCACATTGATGAGGTAGCCAATAACAATACGTTGTATATTCCGGCCGCATCGCCGAATCCCCGCACCTTCGAAATCGCCGCCAGCGGCACGCTGCAGCTCAGCGACGCCCGGGATGACATGGGTTCCTTCTATAAGGTCGGGGAAGAGATTGACACCTTCTCAAGCCCGCAGGAAATGATGGATAAAATCCGTTTCTACCTGACGCATGAGGAGGAACGCCGGGATATGGCGCTGCGCGCTTTTGAACGGACCCTGAAGGACCACACCTACACCATACGCCTGAACCAGCTGCTGACGGTCATTTACGGCTAAATCCCCGCAGAACGATTGAAAAATGTGCGCATCACCGGGGACAGGTGTCGTGCCGGCATCTGTGCCCCCTCAATATACTGGATGGAGTACCGGGTTATGATGTTAGCCTGCCTGCGGCGGATATCCACCGGATGAAAGAAAGTAAAGCTTAGCGCATGCTCGTAAAACTTAAGATGATGCTTCCGGAGCGAGTTTCACACGAAGAAATGCTCTGCAGTGAATGCTTCGTAAAACTTAAGTTTACGCTTCCGAAGCGAGTTTTACTGCGATGAAATTGCCTTGATGCTAAGCTTCGTAAAACTTTTAGGGAGGTGAATGGCTGCTCCACAGCCCTCGCGGGGGAGCGCCGAGACACCATGGCCGACAAAGCTACAATCGTCCTCTTTTCCCATGTTTCCAATACACGCAGTATTACGGGTGCGGAGAAGCTGCTGTTGTTCTTCAGCCGGGAGCTGTCTCCTTACTTTAATTGTATTCTCGTAGCCCCGCAGGACGGGAAGCTGACGCGCCTGGCTCGGAGCTACGGAATCAATGTCCAGCTGTTATCTATTCCGCTTGTCTATGGAATGTACACTCCATACGCAGGCCTTCCGGCAGACATCCGCAAGCTTCAGGAGAGCCGGGAGTACCAAGAACTGAGTGACTGGCTTGCGGGTGTGCGCCCGTCGTTCATTATTTCCAGTACCTGTGTGCATGCTCTGCCGCCGATGGCAGCGAAATCACTGGGCATTCCGGTGGTGTGGAAGATCTCCGAGACCATTACGGATAACGAATTCACTCCGATCAGCGTGGAGCTGATCCATAACAACAGCGATGAGATTCTGGCCATCTCGCAGACGGCTGCGGCTTGCTTCCCCGAGGATATCCGTGAAGGCAAGGTGACCCAGCTCCCCCGTCCTGGAATGAAACGGAAATGATGTTTGAAGCCTGGAGCAAGCTCCGGGGAGAACGGCGGAGTGAACTGAAGGTAGCGCCGGAGGAACCGCTGATCGGTTATGTCTCTTCCTTCATTAATAAAGAAAAAGGTCTGGAGCATTTCGTCAAAATGGCTGTCCTTGTCCATGAGCAGCATCCGGCAGCCCGTTACATTGTAGTGGGTTCCCCCGGAGACAAAAGCTACTATGAACGCTGTGTCCGCAAGGTGAAGCTGGAGGGGCTAACCTCCCGGTTCAGATTTGTCGGATATGAAGAATGTCTGCCCGCAGCCTACTGCGCCATGGATCTGCTGGTCGTTCCCAGCCTGATCCGTGAAGGCTTCGGCATGACGGCGCTCGAAGGCTATGCCTTCGGCAAGCCGGTGGTTGCTTATGATTCCGGCGGCTTGCGGGAGATTCTGAACGCTGCAGGCTGCGGCGAGCTGCTTGTGCCTGCGGCCGACATCGGTGCGCTGGCCGAGCGGGTGAACACGCTGCTGGCCGCTCCGGCCATGGCGGCGGCCATTGGCAGCCTGGCGCGGGAACGCATCGAGGCCGTCTACGGCCCGGCGGCTTACCGCGCCCGCCTGTACGGCTTAGCGGAGAGGTGGTATCTCCGCTATTGCCTCGCGCCGCCGCAAGTCAGCGGCGCCGAAGAAGCCCCGCCCGCAGCTCCGCCGGCGGGCGGGGAGGATGCCCCCGCGGCAGAGGCGCCGCGGGTACGCCCCGCGCCGCGCCGCACGGCTGCGGGGCGCGAAGCTCCGGCGCGGCAGGCTGCGCCGCGCCAAAGCCCGGGCGCGCGCGGCGGGAACGCGCCCGCGCCGTAAGAAACGCGCGGCAGGCTCCGCGCGCCGGAAGGCCAGCGGCGGCGGCAAGCACCGCCGCGCGGGCCATGCGCGCCGCCGGGGAAGACGGCGGCGCAAGGCGGGCTGAGGTCCGCGGGGGAGTCCGCGGACCGGCACTTTGCCGGCGCTGCGCCAGCCGCCGCCGGCATCGCATCCCTCAGAGGGATAAATCCCTCTGAATCCGCATTACCCGCCGGAATCGCGCTAAATAGAGGGATAACTCCCTCTAAATCTGCTCCACCAGGCGTAATTGCGCTAATTAGAGGGATAAATCCCTCTTAATCTGCCGCCCCCGCCGGAATCGCGCCAATTAGAGGTATAAATCCCTCTAAATCCGCCGCCCCCGCCGGAATCGCGCTAAATAGAGGGATAACTCCCTCTAAATCTGCTCCACCAGGCGTAATTGCGCTAATTAGAGGGATAAATCCCTCTTAATCTGCCGCCCCCGCCGGAATCGCGCCAATTAGAGGTATAAATCCCTCTAAATCCGCCGCCCCCGCCGGAATCGCACTAATTAGAGGTATAAATCCCTCTAAATCCGCCGCCCCCGCCGGAATCGCGCTAAATAGAGGGATAAATCCCTCTAAATCCGCCGCCCCCGCCGGAATCGCGCTAAATAGAGGGATAAATCCCTCTAAATCCGCCGCCCCCGCCGGAATCGCGCTAAATAGAGGGATAACTCCCTCTAAATCCGCCGCCCCGCCGGAATCGCGCTAATTAGAGGGATAAATCCCTCTAAATCCGCACTACCCGGCGGAATCGCGCTAATTAGAGGGATAAATCCCTCTAAATCCGCATTACCCGCCGGAATCGCGCTAATTAGAGGGATAAATCCCTCTAAATCCGCACTACCCGGCGGAATCGCGCTAATTAGAGGGATAAATCCCTCTGAATCCGCTCCACCCGCCGGCATCGCGCTAAATAGAGGGATAAATCCCTCTGAATCCGCACTACCCGGCGGAATCGCGCCAATCAGGAGCACAAATGCCCCTGAATTTGCTCCACCCGCCGGAATCGCACTAATCAGGGGCACAAATGCCCCTGAATTCGCCGCCCCCGCCGGATTCGCGCCAATCAGGGGCACAAATGCCCCTGAATCCGCTCCACCCGGCGGAATCACCAGAATCAGGGGCACAACTACCCCTGATTCCAACGCTACTGGCGGGCCAGTCCTTCACCGCTGCTGCGCCGGACCGGCTGCCAGCTCTGACAGAACCGCCTGCCCTCCTTAAGGGCAGGCCATAATCAAAGGGGAGTGAACCCATGAAGATCATGACGATTTTGGGCACACGGCCCGAGATCATCCGCCTCAGCGTCATCATTCCGCTGCTCGATGAGCATGCGGAGCGGCATGTGCTGGTGCATACGGGACAGAATTTCACGGCCAGCCTCAGCGGGATTTTCTTCGCCGAGCTGGGACTCCGCGCACCGGACTATGTGCTGCAGGATAAGCAGGCCGGACTCGGGGGCCAGCTGGCCGCCATGTTCGGGAGCCTGGAGAGCATCCTGCTTCAGGAGAAGCCCGACCGGATTCTGCTGCTGGGTGACACGAACAGCGCGCTGTGTGCAATCCTTGCCGAACGGATGGGCATTCCTGTGGTCCACATGGAAGCAGGCAACCGCTGTTACGATTTGAAAGTGCCGGAGGAGAAAAACCGCCGTGTCATAGATGCCGTCTCGACCATAAATATGCCTTATACCCAGCAGAGTAAAAGACATCTGCTCAGCGAAGGATTTCCCAGCCAGCGTATCGTGTTAACCGGCAATCCGATCCATGAGGTGATTACGCATTATGAGGAGCAAATCGGGTCCAGCGATATTCTGTCCCGGCTGAGCCTTGAAGCAGGCCGGTATCTGCTGGTGACTGCCCACCGGGCCGAGAATGTCGATGATCCTGAATCCCTGCTCCAGATTATGTCGGGACTTAACCTTGTGGCTGAACATTATGGACTCCGCCTGATCTGCAGCATCCATCCCCGTACACGCTCCAAGCTTACGGAGCAGTTCCCGCTGACTATGAACCCGCTGGTAGAATTCCATGAGCCCTTCGGATTTTTTGATTTTGTCCATCTGGAGCGTTATGCCCTGTGCGCCATTACGGACAGCGGCACCGTTCAAGAGGAATGCTGCCTGATGGGGGTGCCGACAGTGACCATCCGCCGGACCACAGAACGTCCGGAGACGGTCGATTGCGGAAGTAATGTAGTGTCCGGCGTAGAGCAGAACAGTATTCTGCGCTGCACCCGGCTGATGACGTCGCTTAAGCCTGCCTGGGAGGCGCCGGAAGGGTACCTTACCCCCGATGTCTCGGTTAAAGTAGTTAAATTTCTGCTTGGAGGGAACCTGCATGTTCAATAATAAACGGATTCTGGTTACAGGCGGTACCGGTTCCTGGGGGCATGAGCTTATCCGGCAACTGCTGCCGCAGCATCCCAAAGAAATCATCGTATTCTCCCGCAGCGAGTCTGCACAGGTAGCCATGAGCCGTGAATTTGAGGATAAGCGCCTCAGCTTCGTCATCGGCGATATCCGTGACAAGGATGCCCTCGTGGCTGCATGCCGCGGAGTGGATTATGTGTTCCATCTGGCGGCGCTCAAGCATGTTCCTGTCTGCGAAGACCAGCCGTACGAGGCGCTGAAGACCAATGTGGTCGGCACGCAGAATGTGATCGAAGCAGCGATTGCCAACAATGTGGAAAAAGCGATCTACATCTCCACCGACAAAGCAGCCAATCCGTCGAACTTCTACGGCATGACCAAAGCGATCGGCGAGAAGCTGTTCGTATACGCCAACCTGATCGGTTCAGGCACCCGTTTTGTAACGGTGCGCGGCGGCAATGTTCTGGGGACGAACGGTAGTGTCGTCCACTTGTTTATGAAGCAGATCAAGGACAAGGGACAGGTGCGGATCACAGATATGAATATGACCCGCTTCTTCTTCACCCTGCGCGATGCCATCACGCTGCTGTTCAAAGCCTCTGAGGTCAGCATCGGCGGCGAGATCTTCGTTATGACCATGCCAACCTGCCGGATCGTGGACTTGGCCGAGGTACTGATCGAATCTTCGGGCAGAAGAGATGTCAGCATGATCGAGGCTGGAATCCGCCCGGGTGAAAAAATCCATGAGATTCTCATGAGTGATTTCGAGAGCTTAACTACCGTTGTCTACGATGAGCAGTATCTGGTTATTCTTCCTACCCTGGATATGCCGGAGCTGAAGGAGCACTACCGCGAATACCCGCATGTGTCCTTCAACAGCTTCAGCTCGGAGAACAATCTGATGGATCAGGCAGAGATCAAGGACATTCTGATCCGGGGAGGGTTCCTCAAGTGAAGCTGCTTATCCTCGGCGGAAACGGTATGGCGGGTCACATGCTGGCGGATTTTTTTCGCCGCCAGGGCAAGCATCACGTCTTCCATACAACCCGGGATAAGAACGATCTTGGCGGGCTGTATGTGGATGCCGATGATATTGCCGGCGTAGAGAAACTGGTCGAAATCGTCTCTCCCCATTGCATGATTAATGCAATGGGTGTACTGAATCAATTCGCCGAACGTGACGTAATCGGTGCTTACCATGTCAACGGATTCCTTCCCCACCGTCTGCGGCGGGCAGCGGACAGCGTCCATGCCCGGCTCATCCACATCAGTACCGACTGCGTGTTCGAAGGAACGCGCGGCGGGTACACAGAAGAGGATGCCACTGACGGCACATCCGTTTATGCCATCACCAAAAGCCTTGGAGAAGTGCGTGACCCCGGCCACCTGACGATCCGCACCTCCATTATTGGTCCCGAAATCCGCTCCGGCGGCATCGGGCTCATGGAATGGTTCCTGGCCCAGAAGGGCCGGGTAACCGGCTATGAACGTGTGATGTGGAACGGAGTCACCACACTGGAGCTGGCCAAAGTGATCAGTTCCCTGCTGGACTCTGATCTGTCCGGGCTGATCCATCTGGCCCATCCCCGGCCGGTGAGCAAATATGAACTGCTGCAGATGATGCAGTCGGCGTTTCATAAGGAGGATGTCAAGATCATCCCCGAACGGGTCCATGTGCAGGACCGGACGCTGATCAGCACCAGAAGCGACGTGAACTTCGAATTACCGTCCTATCCCGAGATGCTTGCGGAGCTGGCTGACTTTATGCACGGCTCAGAGATGCCGACATGAAGGGCCGGAGGCTGCTGATAACCGGAGCCGCCGGCTTTACCGGCAGGCATGCCGTAGCTTATTTTGCGGCTGAGGGAGCTGAAGTGACCGCTGTGGTACGCCGCTGCGCAGCGGAAGCTTCCGTCTTCCCGGCAGGCGTTCAGCAATATATCTGTGATCTCGGCGACCGTAAGGCTGTCGCCGGGATGATTGGAGAGGTCATGCCGGATCAGGTGCTGCACCTGGCAGGCAAGAACTCGGTTCCAGAGTCCTGGCAAGACCCGCTGCTCTATATGGAGACTAATGTAATGGCTACATTGTATTTGCTTGAGGCGCTGCGTTTCCAGCCGGCCAGCCGTATCCTGGTGGCCGGCTCCCGCCTTAAGTACAGACCGGATTCCGCGGCAGGCCCGCCACATCCCTACAGTCTCAGCAAGACGCTGGAGGAACTGGTGTCGCTGGCCTGGGGGACGCTGTTCAAACAGCCTGTTCTGATGGCGGAGCCCTCCAATCTGATTGGTCCCGGACCGTCCACCGGCTTCTGTTCCTTACTGGCGCAGCATATTGTGCGCAGTGAAGCTGCGGCCGGCAGGGGAGAAGCTCCACCCGCCGCATTCCGGATCTCCTCGCGGCATGTGCAGCGCGACTTTCTGGATGTGCGTGATGCCGTTAGAGCCTATGGCTATATTCTGGATCAAGGAGAGACCGGCAAGATCTACCGGATTGACTCCGGGGCGCAGCGGGAGCTTGGGGAGATTGCCGGGAAGCTGCTGGCCCATGCAGCGGCTCCGGTGGAGATGGACTGGGGACCGCAGCATGCGGAGGAAGGTCAGGCTGCTGCTTCCCCAGCATCTGCCGTTCCGGCGAAGCCTTCGTCTGCATCTGCTGCTTCCCCAGCATCTGCCGTTCCAGTGCAGCCTTCCTCTGCATCTGCTGATAGAGAAGTGCTGCAGGAAGAACCTGAGGACAATGCCGCCGTTCTCGGCTGGAAGCCGGGGATCGGTCTGGACCGGTCACTTGCGGACATTATCGGCTATACAAGGGCCGGCAAGGAAGGAAGAATATGATGAAGCCCAGAGTATCGGTAATCATTCCCTTTTATAATTGCCCTTATATTGAGCAGGCGCTGCAAAGCGCCTTGGCTCAATCCTGGCAGCCTTATGAGATTATCGTGGTTGATGACGGATCATTCATGCATGCAGAGCGCATTACCCCATATTTGCCGCATATTCACTACCTGGGCAAAGCCAATGGTGGTACTGCCTCCGCACTGAATCACGGTATTGCCCATTCTACAGGGGATTATGTAGTCTGGCTTAGCTCGGATGATATGTTCTATCGTGACAAGATCAACAACCAGGTTCTGTTCATGGAGCAGAACCGTTTGCTGATCACATACACCAATTTCAACTTCATTAACGGGGATTCGCAGCTGACCCAGCTGAACGCAGCGGCAGTGTTTCATAACCAGCTGGACTATTTACGCTGTTTCCTGCAGGGCAATCCCATCAACGGCTGCACCGTGATGTTCAAGCGGGAGATATTCGGAGCCATCGGCCTGTTCAATGAAGCTCTTCCGTACACTCATGATTATGATTTGTGGTACCGGGCGATTCTGAACGGATACCCTCCTATTATGCTCAATCAGTCTTTAACGGCCTACCGCCGGCATGACGGCATGGGGACGATCAAACATTATGATGTCATTATGGCTGAAGCCGCAGCGACCAATGCCCGCTATCATGCCCCGCTGAGCAGCCTGATCGCTTCCATGGGCGGCTAAGCAGGAGTAGAAATAAGAAGCGGGTGCAACTAATTAAGCCCATGCTTCCGAATTGAGTTTTGCGAAGAGAATTCAGGAAGTTGATGTTATCACAACTTTTAGGAGGGAAAGCATATGTACCGGGAAATAGAAGTGAAAGACTTCCTGCCGGTCCTGCTGGAGCAGCTGAAATTCTCCGAGAGTATCCTGGATATCGGCAGCGGTACCGGTACGCTGCTGGAACGATATGAAGCGGCTGTTGTGCTGGGGCTGGATATCCACAGACCTTATCTGCTGCACCGCAAATACAAATCCCCGCATATCATTCCGGTTCATGCCGATGCCAGCCATATTGATAAGCTGTTTCTGCCGGGAACATTCTCTGCGGTTACACTGATTGATTCCCTGGAGCATTTCTCGATGAGAGAAGGCACGGAGCTGCTGCGGAAAGCGGAGATCATTGCTTCGAACCGGGTAGTCGTATTCACGCCGCGGGGGTTCTTCCCGCAGGAGGGAAAGGATCATTTCAACCTGCACGGAGAGTATTACCAGAAGCACTGGAGCGGCTGGGAGCCTGAGGATTTCCTGAAGCTGGGCTACGCTGTAACTGTACTGAAAGGCTTCCATCATGCGGAGAATCCTTCATTCCGTGAAGCGTTTGGCGAGGATCATGCGCCGCTGGATGCTTTGCTGGCCTGCAAAACAGTATAAATTGAATCGGGAAGGAGGTGAGCGCATGATTCCAAAAACCAAGGTTTCGGTGGTGATTCCCTTCTACAATTGCCCTTATGTGGATTTGGCGGTGAAGAGTGTGCTGGCTCAGAGCTACCCGGACATTGAGCTGATCGTTGTCGATGACGGTTCTACACGCTATATGGAGAAGCTTGAGGCGTACAAGGACAATATTGTGTATATCCGCAAAACCAACGGCGGTACCGCCTCGGCGCTCAACATGGGAATCAAGGCGGCCAGCGGAGCTTATTTTGCCTGGTTAAGTGCTGATGACCTGTTCCACCCGGATAAAATCAAAAGGCAAATGGAAGCCATCCGCAGCTCTGGAACCTCCTTCAGCCATACGGCCTATTACTATATTAATGAGCTCGGAGAGCGGTTCTCGGGAGTCATCAGCATGCCGTTTCATAACAGGGGTGATCTCATTGAGACCATGATGTCGGGCTGTCCGGTGAACGGCAGCTCGGTTCTGCTCGACATGGAGATTTTCAATAAGGTAGGACGGTTTAACGAGAAATTCCTGTATACACAGGATTATGATCTGTGGCTGCGTATCCTGCCGTATTATGAATGGTCCTATATCGAGGAGCCGCTGCTGGATTACCGTGTGCACAAAGAGATGGGCTCTGTCATACACAGTGAAGCGCAGAACCGGGAGATTGCTCTGGTGCAGAGCAGGCATCAAGGCATTCTGACGCAGCTGCTGAGAAAGGAGAGAGGGAAATGAGACTGACATTCCCGATTCTGACGTTGTCCAGAGGCGGTGCGCAACGGATGCTGGCCGAGCTGGCTAACCGTCTGGCGGAAATCGGCCATGAGGTGGTTGTTCTTTTACCCAGTCACGGCATTGTGGAATATGAAATGAAATGCCCCATTATCACTGCACCGGCAACGGTGCTGACCGAAGATGATTTTCCATACGGGGATGTGATCATCTCCAACTATTATACAACGGTGCCGGTTGCAGAGCGGGCCAGTAAACAGGGCAAGGGGCTGCATATCCGGCTGGCCCTATGCTATGAGCCGACTTTTTTACCCAATAATAATCTGTCGTTCGCCTCTTATAATATCACCCGCAACCTGCTTGTACTCTCACGCTGGCAGCAGGAGATCGTACGGATTAATCATGGCATTAAGGGCAGAATTGTTCCGATTGGTCTAAACCCTGATTTCACTAATACCCATTTACGCGGCAGAGGCGGGAATAAGATTGTCGTCTCGGCCATTATGCGCCGTCCCGAGGGCGGGTTCTCAGGCCACCGGGAACAGGATTATCTGCTTCAGCAGCTGGACATAGTGAAACAGCGGCATCCTGAAGTGGAGATATATATTATCACGCCACCGTCGGAATATGCTTCCTCCGAAACGCTGCAAGCGATGCTTGGGGATGGACGGTTTCAAATACGTACTCCGGGTAATGATTCTGAGCTGTCGTATCATTATAATGAGAGCGACATTTTTGTCAGCTCCAGCACCTATGACACCGGCTCATTGCCGGGGCTGGAAGCTATGCGCTGCGGTGCCGCGCTGGTCACCGTATATTCCGGGGGCAATCTCGAATACTGTGTACACGGGCATAACTGCCTGATGTCGTACCGTTACGAGAACCGGTTGGCCGAGGATGTCTCTGCACTTGTTTACAATAAAGAGCTCCGTCAGCGTCTAGCCGCGAGAGGAGAGTTGGATTCGGGGCGTTTCACCTGGGAAAGAAGCATGCAGATCTTTCAGACTGAGCTGTTTGAGATTGTATCCAAACAGGGCGTATAACCTAAAAGAACCTTCAAAACCCGGAAGCTGTACGGGGTTGAGGGTTCTTTTTTACGTTATTTTCAGAAGATCGAGAAGGAATTCATCATTTCACGGAAGGAGTGGGCATATTGCTCGAATCCAAAACGGGATACCATATGCTGCCGGCCCTGCTGGCGGATCGCTTCACGCAGCGGAATGTTGTTCATTAGCTCAAGCCCTTCGTTTACAGCCGCTTCCAAATTTCCGATCGGGTAAAATTTACCCGTAATGTTGTGGGTAATAAACGATCTGACCCCGTCAGAATCGGTGCTAAGTACAGGACAGGTACAGCAGATGGCCTCAGCTACAGCATACCCGAAGCCCTCTGTGATAGAGCTTGACAGCAGGAATCCCCCGGAACCGGCGATGGATGAGTAATATACCGGCATAATATGATTCGGAATGTTGGTGAACACACTGAGGCGGTCTTTCAGGCCCAGGGATTGCAGCTCTCTGTTAAATTGCTCCTTCTGGTCATCTGCAGCGAGATCGGGATCATGGAACATCCAGAGATGAAGATCAGGCTTGTGGAGCCGGATCTGATGGGCAATCTTCAGATATTCACTCCAGTTCTTATTGGTTTCCAGCCGTCCTACCCAGGCGATGACCGGATCGCAGGGCGGTTCACCGGGGATATGCTGGAAGGACTGCACATCCACAATGTTGGGAATGACATAACGGTGCAGCCAGGGACAGATCTCGATAAACAGCTCCAGTAAATGATCTGTGGGGGGAATCAGCACGGCATTGCAGTAGGAGCGGAGAAAAGGTACAGAATCAATAATCAGATTCCTTGCATCACTGCGCTTGCCAAGTCCCTGAGATTCATATATCAGAATACGGCCATACCCCAACCGGCGCAGACGTTCCAGCAGTAAATAGTCTGAAGTTACAATAATGGCATCATAATTATGCGTATCCAGCACCGCTTTGATCTCTGCATCCACGGAAGTGATAAACACCGGGAAGTTTGTCTGGTTGTGGCTTCCGGACCCCGGCATGAGGTAGAGCACATGGCATTCGATGCCGCTTTTCTGAAGACTCTCACACCGCAGCTTGTTAAGTGTCTCTACCCCGCCGCTTGGTACATAAAACGTGAATAAAACCTTCAAGATCACCCCTCCTGACATTAACCTTGCGGAGAAACACAGTCTGCTGTTTATAAGATACGCCAAGTTTCACTTACGCGTGACGGTTAAAGGGCGATGTGCCAAATCCTTTCAGGATAGCTTGGCAGGGCAGAGGCCATGCTAAAGCTTGTTACGCTGCAATTAACTATTCTTATGACGGGGGATGAACGGATGTTACGGTCGAAATTCGGTTTAACGGTTTCTGCTGCGCTGCTGCTGGGCGCGGTGAGTATTACAGGATGCGGTGCGAATAACTCTGCAACGGACAATACGGTGGAAACAAAAAGTGTAAGGGGGACGGACGGACGTATTCACGTCAACTCTGCGCAGAACGGAATGCGTGCGAATTCCTTCGACAGTATGGAGATGAGTGAGGAACTGGCGAATCGTGTGGCGGCCATGCCGGAAGTCCGTTCAGCCAACGTAATGCTGGTAGGCAAAAGCGCCTATGTAGCCGTAATGCTGGAAGAGGCGTCCGGAGGAGTCCATGCCAAGAGCACCCGGGGAATCCAGTCGTACAGCTATGGCAGTACCAGCGGCAGCGGCACATCCGGGATGCTGAGCGGTACGGGCAGACCGGCAGGCGGACTGGAAACAGGGATAGGTGCCGGAATGGGCGGAATGGACAACAGTACGCGTACCGGTAGAGGAACCGCAGCCGGTAATCCGGGCATGACAGGAACAGGCGGTTCCATTGCCGGAATTCCGGGAAGCATGACAGGCACGGGTACTGTAGGCGGTACGGGCGTTGCAGATCCGGAGAATTATCTGGGGAACGGCAACAACGGTATCATGTCCCGCAGCAATATGGTCGATGGACGCCATATGAAACGCGACATCGATGAAAGTCTGGGCAATACCATTGGAATCCGCAGCGTATCGCCGGGTAACGGAACCGCGATTACGGATAAGGACACGCTTACCCAGGACATGAAGGATAAGATCGCCGCAGAAGTTAAAAAGGGGAAGACAGACCTTAACAATGTGTATGTATCGGCCAACCCCGATTTCGTTGAGCGGGCAGATTATTATGCGCAGGAATTCCGTGCAGGGCATCCGCTTAAAGGCTTTGCGAATGAATTCCGCACGATGGTCGAACGGATTTTCCCTACGCGCAGCGGGTATTAAGTATTTAAGCATTAAGCATGAAGCGTGAAGCATGAAGCATTAAGTAAACTGCCCTGTCTCAATTAGGCTAGTATTCCAGCAGAATATGAAGCTTATTCAGCATGAGGGCATAGCACAGACACAAACAGCCAAGCAGCCACCGCACCCGAATCCGGGCCGAAGGGCTGCTTGGCTTGCTTATACATATATAGATCAGGGAAGCGGCAGACAGCTCGCAGCTTACCCGATTTCAGCCTCAAGCTTGCGTCCGCCAATCCATACTCCGCGCAGATTCAGTTCATCGTCCAGAAGCAGGATATCGCCGCGTTTGCCTGCCTCCAGCGACCCGATAGACCGCTGCATGCCAAGCGATACAGCAGGGGTAAGGCTGGCTGCCTGTGAAGCTTCCTGCAGGCTGAGTCCGATCTCCTGAACCAGGTAGCGGAAGCCGCGGATCATGGTCAGTGTACTACCGGCGAGCGACTCAGGATGTTCCTTCAGCGAGGCAATCCCGCCGCTGACAATAACGGGCAAATCGCCGATGGCATATTCCCCGTCGCTGAGTCCGGTCGCCGACATGGCGTCTGTGATCAGCAACAGGTTATGCCCGTTCTTGAGCCGGGCGATAATGCTGATCGCTGCCGGATGAACATGAATGCCGTCAGCAATCACCTCCGCGCGGATGCGCGGATCGAACAGGACGGCTCCTGCGGTCCCTGGTTTGCGGTGATGCAGCGGCGTCATGGCATTGAACATGTGCACAGCCTGGTTTAAGCCGGCATCTGCAGCGGCAATAACCTCTTCGAACGTGGCGTCCGTGTGGCCGAGCGCTGCCGTAATTCCATGCTTTCGCAGCCACTGGATGGCTTCCAGTGCGCCTTCGCGTTCCGGAGCCAGTGTAACCTGGCGGATCATCCCCGGATACCGGGCTTCCCATTCCTCCAGCCATAACGTATTGGCCGGGACAATATGCCCGGGATTCTGTGCTCCGGGCCATTTCGGGCTGATGAACGGCCCTTCCAGATGTACGCCTGCCAGCTGGGCATAAGGCATGCCGCCGTCAGCGTTACGATAAGCATTCACTTCAGACAGCACGCGGTCAATGTCAGCCTTGGCGGCAGTCATAGTTGTAGCCAGCATAGACGTTGTGCCTTGGGAAGCATGGAAGCGCGTAATGGTATCCAGTGAAGCGCCATCGCTGTACATGAAGTCATGACCTGCCCCCCCATGCACATGCACATCAACAAATCCGGGAATTAGCAGTCCTTCCGGCTCAGGTGAAGTTCCCGTCTGCCAGCTAGCATAGGCTGCCGGAAGCCAGGCGGCCTCTCCGGCATATTGGATCAGTCCCTCCAAAACGGCGATTACGCCCTTTTGGATGACTCCGTCAGGAGTAAGGACTTTGCCGTACAGCAGTTCACCGGTTGAACCGTTTATTTCAGCCATTTTGCTGCTCCTTCATCAAGCAGGACCACAACATTCGGATGGCTCTGCAGCAGCGAGGCGGGGCATTGGGTCGTGATTGGACCCTCCAGCGCATTTTTTACCGCTTCCGCCTTCTCTTCCCCGCGCACCAGCAGCACAATCTGCTTGGCCTTGAGAATACCGCCGATACCCATCGTTACGGCCTGCCGGGGCACATCCTCCAGCTTGTCGAAGAAGCGGGCATTCGCTTCCAGTGTTTCCTCCAGCAGATCAACGACATGTGTGCCGCTGCTGAGGCTGGCATCCGGCTCATTGAAGCCGATATGGCCGTTGCTGCCGATGCCGAGAATCTGCAGGTCCACAGGACCGTTATCTTCCAGCATCCGGTCATAAGCCAGGCATTCGGCATCCAGATCCGGTGCATTTCCGTTAGGGACATGAGTGCGGGCAGGATCGATATCGATATGGTTGAACAGATGCTCATTCATGAAGCTGCGGTAGCTCTGCGGATGATCTACGGGCAGACCGACGTATTCATCAAGGTTATAGGAAGAGACTTTGGCGAAGCTCACAATGCCCTTGCGGTGCATTTCCACCAGCTTCGCGTACACGCCGACCGGAGAGCTTCCGGTAGCCAGACCCAGCACGGCCTTGGGATTGCTCTGCACCAGGCTGGCAATCAGGTTCGCCCCGGTTACTGCGAAATCTTCTTCGTTCTGGAATTTCAAAATATTCATTATGATTGTCCTCCCCGTTTATGACGGTAGTGTTGTACATTCAGATACGACTGCTCCAGCTTGGGAATGAAATCCCCGAACCGGGTGCTGACCATGCCGGTGAACAGAATATCGATAATATGCAGCTGTGCGATCCGTGAAGCCATATCACCGCGCCGCATACCCTGCTCAAGTGATGATGAGAACAGCGGGATATCGGCCAGTGTTGCCAGTGTGCTGCTTCCGTATGAGGTCAATGAGACTGTCGCTGCGCCGCTTGCCGCAGCACAGGTTAACGCATCGATCGTCTCCGGGGTTTCACCCGAATAAGAGACTGCAAACGCGACATCACCGGCAGCGAGCGAAGAAGCGGAAGTAATCTGCATATGCGAATCGGCAAAAGCCGTGCAGTTCACGCCGATGCGGATCAGCTTCTGATAGAAATCCTGGGCGACAATGGATGAGGTTGCCATCCCGTACAGATCGACCCGCCGTGCCCGGCAGAGCAGATCGATCACGCTCTGCAGCCGTCCGAGATCAAGCAGCGAGGTGGTATCCCGGATGGAGGCCAGATGATTAGCCTGCATCGCCTCGACAATGAACGGCAGCGGATTGCCGGCTACGATGTCCTGGTAAGAGGAGCCGCCGTCCTGCGGCGAAGCATCGCTGTGGGCGAGCTCAGCCGCCAGCTTGACTTTGAAATCAGGGAACCCTTTGAAATGCAGCACCTTGCAGAACCGTGTAATGGTTGCCGGGCTGATGCCGCACTCTTCGGCCAGATCCGTAATCCCCATATGGACAATTTCTCCCGGGGAAGCCAGTATGCGCTCCGCCAGCTTGCGTTCCATTTGCGACAGCTTGGGCTTGTCATGCTGCAGGGCATGCAGGATTGGAGACAAGTACTCACCTTCTTTTCTTTCGTTCTTTGTAATCCTGTAGTTTGTTTGTACTTATGTTGACGCTAAAGCTGACGCTGATTTCTGTGTTTTGTGGAATAGATGAACAGTCAATCTGAAATATTTCCTGAAATTATTTTAATTAACAAGGCGATAATAACGAAAATTATTTTCATACTCAGAATAAAACAAATCACCGAAGGATGCAATAGTGAGTTTGCCCTAAGGGGGCGGGAGACATGCCGGCTGGAAGTGTGTGATAGCTGAGGAGGTGCTTATTGGGGGCCGCCTGCCGGAACATGGATGCGATGCGGGATGTACCGTACCGGCTGCGGCTGGTGATGCGATTGGGAGGGTGTGTCTGTCGGGGACGTGTCTGCCAGTGATGTGATTGCTGGAAATGCGTATGGGGGAACGGCCCTCCGGAGATATGTCCGCCGAAGATGCGCTTGTTGGGGAACGTGTCCGCCGGAGGGAGCTGCTGGAAATGCACCTGCCGTAGACGCGCCTGCTATAGACGCGTCTGATGGAACCCATCTGCTGGAGATATGTCCGGCGAAGATGCGCTTGTTGGGGAACGGCCCTCCGGAGGGGGGGCCAGCTGGAAATGTGCCGATAAAGCATCTGCTGGGATACGTCCGTCCGCCGGGGAATTAGTTGGATTTTCGTCATTTAAACCAGTCCTATTCTGCTTTTTGATGGGTTTAAGTGGATTTATGTTACTTAATTCTATCCATATCTTCGTCGTTTGCTATTTGAGTAAAAATAAGTGTTGTTTTTCCAACTGTGATACTGTAAACAGGATTTCTTCCATTATTAGGTGACGTTTTTCCACTTAATTCTCCTTTGCAGGCTGGGTTTAACAGTCAGGGAGAGGCTGAAAGCGCATTTGAGCTAACAATGGCATCATAGGAAGGGCAAAAGGAAGAAGCAGATCGTGGCAGGGGACAGAGAGCAGGCGTTGGAAAGCAGAGAACAGACAACAAAGGGCAGAAAGGAGAAGCTGGGGTAAGAAATAAAGGTTAAAGGAGAGGGCAGAACAGATAATAGGAAGCAAAGGGCAGAAAATAGAGAAGAGAGAACAGAAGGCGGCGGGTAGAAGCTGGAGAGCAGTGAGCGGTGAGTAGGGAGCAGGGAGTAGAGGGGGACAATGAATATGGCGCTGGCAAAATAGAAGCTGCCATCTGCGTGTTTGAGGTCACTCACGCTGATGACAGCTGTATGTTAGTGTGTTTATTTGGTTAACCGGTTTGGTGTGCGCATTCTGCGGGAAGCTTGTCTGCCGCGCAGCAGCTCCCAGAGGATGAAAGCGAGAATGAGTATTTGCGGCACAAAGGTCTCCCAGGTCGGATACAGGCCGAGCCAGCCGATGGATGGGAGGCTGCTCTCCGCATGTGCCGGTATTTTGCCGGCTACCTGGAGCGCGTGGATGCTCTCACCAAGGAAGCGGAACACGAGATAATAGATCAGCACTGTGGCGGTGCGGAAGAAGGCCGCAATCGGCAGTCTGGCGCTCAGTGCAATGATTGCGTAGCCGAGAACGACCAGTACTGCAAGTGCGCCGCCAATCCCGAGCAGCAACTGGGAAGTAGCGATAGCAGGAGCCATGCCTGCATAGAAGATAGTTGTTTCCGCTCCTTCGCGCAGGATTGCCAGCGCAGCGATGAAGAACAGGTACCATAGATTGCCTTTGGCAAGCGCACCCTGCATCTGGCGGTCCACATACTTATTCCAGGCAGCCGTACTGGATTTACCATGCAGCCAGCGGCCGACGGTGAGCATCATGACCACGGCGACCAGACCGGCAATGCCTTCGATCAGCTCACGTGCTCCTCCGGAGGCTGCCTGCGAGATGGTGTAGGTTAGCAACACGGCGATGCCGATGCTTCCGGCCAGCCCCACCGCAGCCCCGGACCAGACCCAGCGCCGGGCCGCGGGTTCTGCTTCTCTGCGCAGATAAGCGAGCAGAGCGGCGAGCACAAGAATCGCTTCGAGCCCCTCACGCAGCAGAATGAGTGCCGCATCCCACGCAGTATACGTCTGTTCTCCGGCCAGCGGAGTCAGCTCGGCGAGCATATTGTCCAGGATCTCCAGTGCCCCGGCAAGCTTTGGAGGATCGGAGAGCAGGTAGCCGGTGACGGCGGTGCTCTCATTCTCGATATTGGCATAGACTTTGGGCGAGGCAATCTGCACGGCGCCTTCTGCCGACGGCCAAGCTGTGATGAACTGCTCCATTACCGCGGCTGCTGCCGGACTGTCTCCGGCTTCGGCGGAGGCTGCAGCTTTGTTCAGGTAGCTGATCAGCCCTTCAATAGAGGCCGGTTCTGCTGGCGCACTACCCGTATCGACCGCCTTGCCCTCGCTGTAGCCGGACAGCAGCGCAACCAGCGCCTCGGCTTCCGCCAGCGCGGCTTCTTCGCGGAGCGGCTCAGCCTGCAGCGCAATGCGCAGCAGGCTCATCTTCGTCTCCAGCAGGCCGTAGACGGCGGGATTGTCCCCCCGGATGCCGCGCTCCGCCGGCGTCCAGCCGTTCACGACGGCGCGGTAGGCTTCCGCCGCCGCCGTCCAGTCGGCGCTGCGCGCCGCATCCCGCGTGCGCTCCGCCGCGGGCAGCAGCTTCGCCGCCGCTGCGCGCCCGGCGGCGCCTGAGTCACCGCCGCCCCCGTCTGCGGCGGCGGTGATGTACGCGTCCACGCTTCTGGCGAGCGTGGACAAGGCGGCCTTGGCGGGCGCTCCGCCGCCGGCCGCAAGGGCCTGCGCCGCGGCTGCCAGCGCGGCGTCGACTTCAGCTGCCGGACCGGCGAGTGCCGGGTCCGGCGTGCCTTCGTTCGCGCTGCGCCACAGCGCCGCGAACGATTCCACATCGGCCGCCGCCGCATCCCAGCGGCTCTGGCCGGACTCTACCAGCGCGCTGCCTACAGGCGGCAGCAGCTCATCGAGCGGCGCGCCTGACGCAGAAGCCGGCGCGCTGGGCAGCAGCAGAAGCAGGCAGATCAGCAGCAGCGCTGCCCGGATCTGCCGCCATGGACTGATTTTAACCGTTATGATCATCGGGATCATTCCCTTCGCGAATAGGCATGCTATTATCTTTCCTCTATAGAAGGCGGACTTAAGTGTTGCGTCTGAAGCGTGGTTGTCACTGTAGTGAACATTGGGACTTCGGGGCGGCAGTAACTGTTGTACCTGATTCTCCGCTAACAATCCTGCACGAAATACAACATTTCTTTTGAAATATCGCCCCTAAACTAAAATTGTTGTATGAAATGCAGCATTCCACCGGTTCCAGGCTGGTAAACGAAGCGATTGTTGTATTTCATACAACAATCCGTCCAATTAGGCAGGAAACTAGTTATTCGAGTTGTACCCAGTGCAACATTTTGCCTGATTCCGTTTGCTGCCGTGCCAGCTGCCAGCCGCCCCTCCATTTACTCAATCCCGCCGATACTCCGTTTCTTTCCGCAATTTCCCTGTCACACATCCTGTTCTCAAATCTCCAGTCTGCTCCGGATTATTTGTTCTTGATCGTTCGTCCCACAACTCGTTCATCCCGCAATTTCCGCGACGCACTTTCCTGTTCTCAAATCTCCAGTCTGCTCCGGATTATTTGTCCCTGAACATCCGTTCCATATCGTTCATCCCGCTGATTCTGGTCACACTGCGCAGCCCTACGAACCCGGATATATCCAGCGCCGAATTCAGCGTCATTTCCTCACGCTGAATCCGGACTTAGCTATATCTGCCGTCACCCCAGCAGCGTCTCCCCGATATAACCACCTTCCCGTACTCCGGGGAAGCAGGCAAATACGGCGCTGCCGGTATGGACCATATATTCATTCAGCCGGTCATTCTTCGAGAGGCGCTGCTGAATGCTCACGAACTGCTTCACCAGATCCTTCTGGAAGCTGATGAAGACCAGCCCTGCATCCAGCTGTCCGGTTTTGAGATCCATGCCGCTGGAATAGGAGTAGGAGCGGCGCAGCATTTTGACTGAACCGTCCCCATGGGCGAGGGCCGAATGGGAATCCGGCGGAATGACAGGCTTGCCGCTGGCATCCGCCGCCTCCAGATTGAGCTCGGCGAATTCATCCCGCGCTCCAATCGGAGCGCCGCTCTGCCGGTGACGACCGAACGTTGCTTCCTGATCGCTCAGCGTAGAGCGGTCCCAGACCTCAATGCGAAAGCGTACCCGGCGCAGCGCGAGATACGTGCCGCCATTCATCCAGGGGGGGCCATCGCCGCTTCCGCTCCAGACGACACTTCGCATCTCGGCGTCATCGCTGACGTCGGGATTGCCCGTGCCGTCCTTGAAGCCGAGCAGATTACGCGGTGTGCCGCCTGCCGGGTCGGCGCTGCCGGTGCGCTGGAAGCCCTCCTGCGTCCAGCGCAGCACGGCTGTGCCCCGGGCGATGCGGGCCAGATTGCGGATGGCATGGAACGCCACCTGCAGATCGTCGGCGCAGGCCTGCACACAGAGATCGCCGCCGCACCACTGCGGCTCCAGGCTGTCTCCCGTGAATGCCGGGAGATCGGTGAAGGAGGCCGGCCGTTTCGCAGCCAGTCCGAACCGGCTGACAAAGAAGGCAGGACCCGCCCCGAAGGTAAGCGTACATTTGGAGGGGGTAAGACCATCGGCCTCGCCTGTGTCGGCAGGCGGAAGATTGGGATTGTCGTTCACGCTGCCGATCAGCGTACCGGCAGTAAGGGCAGCGGCGGCGGTGGTCCAGGCCTCCAGCAGTTTTTTGACCTCGCTGAGCTTGGTTGTTGTCAGATCAAACGAGGCGAAGCACAGGAAATTCTGCGCAGGCGTAATGATTCCCGCCTGATGATTCCCGTAGAATGGAATAATGTCCGCTCCCGCGTGTTGCGGGGAAGAGAGTGCCTGTCCCGGCTGCCCGGCTGCTTTGCGTGCCGCCAGAATGCTGCCTACCCCGCCGCCGCCGAGCAGCAGGCCGAGTCCGGAGGCGCCAGTAAGCCGCAGCATATCGCGGCGGCTTAGTTTTTTATCGAATAATAGCTGATCTTTAGAAGCATCCTTGGAGAGAACGCTCTCTGTCGCGGGAGTTTCCCGGGAAGTCCTGTCTTTCTTTTTCATACCGTCACACTCCCAGAATAGTTCCCATGTTGGATAGAGGCTCAGCTAAGGCGTCCAGATTCTGGCTTAACGTCCGGACCTCAGCTTCTTTCAGCGTTTCGTAGGAAACGTAGCCGTCACCGGATTTGAACGGTGCCAGCTCATTCAGCAGTGCGGTGAACCGCTCGCCGATCGTTTGCTCCAGCTCAGGGTCTTTTTTGGCCAGCTCGGGTTTCAGCAGCTCATAGATCTTCTGGGCACCTTCTACATTGGCGACAAAATCATACAAATCCGTGTGTGAATAACGTTCCTCTTCACCGGTTACTTTGGAGGAGGATACTTCATTCAGCAGCTCCACAGCTCCGGTAACGAGCAGGTTGGCGTCAATCTCAGCGGTTTCCACCTTGGCGCGCAGCAGCTGCGCATCCTTCAGCAAACGGTCCGCGACATCAGTCATTCCATCTGTGGTATTGTTCTGCCAGAGGGCCTGTTCAATCTTATGGAAGCCGCGCCAGTCCGCAGCGTCAACATCGTTCTCGCGGGCATCAATATTGGGGTCCAGATCTCCGAGCGCTTCAGCAATGGGCTCAATCCGTTCATAATACATGCGTGCCGGAGCATACAGCGCCTTGGCGTCTTCAAGCTTGCCTGCTTTCACCGCATCGGTGAAGCCTTCGGTCTGTTTCACGAATTCGTCGCATTGTTCAATTACATATTTCCGGTACTCGTCGATGGCCGTGGTGAAATCCGCCGTAACGCCAGCAGCAGTTGAATCTGCAGTTGCGGCAGGTGCACCGGTTGACCCATTGCCCGTCTGGGCTGCGGCATTATTCCCGGAGGTATTGCTGTTATTGCCGTTGTTGCCATTATTATTGTTATCATTGCTTGCACAGCCGGCAAACAGGAGGGAAGCCGCAAGCAAACCCGCGGGTACTGCATAACCTATCTTCATTCTGTTGGACACCCCTTTTGTTTATGTAAATGATAATCGTTATCAATGATGGACCTATCATAAATCCCCATCCAGTACCTGTCAATAAAAATGTGATAATTATCATATCCGTGCTGACTCACACAAATAAAACACCAAAAACGCCTCCCGACAGGCGGAAGACGCAGTTTAATTTTTTGAGTATATAGGAATATATACTTTTTCATATGATAACTTATCCTTCAAGTTCCCCTGAAACGGTACCGTCCTTTAAACAGACAGCATAGCTGTTTCTACTTGATGCCTGCACGAAATACAACAATTTACTCATAAAAACGGCCGAACTCAAGAATTGTTGTAGAAAAGGCAGCAATTCCTCTTGTTCCAGCAGAAGATCGGGGGAATTCCTGTATTCCGTACAACATTCCTCCCGGACACCCGGGTATTCATGAACCGGAGTTGCACTACGTACAACATCATGCTTTTACAAGCTGAAGCAAAACTTAATTATCTTACTCTAAGCTCGCTCTGTTGCCGGGTCCCAGAGTCAACAGCGTAAACCCGGGCGGAATGCCTGGTATACGCAATGTTTTTTAAACGTTCCGCCACATTGAAGTTTATAGCATTCGTGACAGCGCTGGATTAACTCAGCACGAATTATTCCGCGTACCTGCCGGCAATAGACCGTTTGGTTAGGAAACAAGCAGTGATCGCAGATTACTTATTCTACACCGTGGACCGCTCAATAATCCGGTAATCCAGCTTGCGGTAGACCGGGTAAGGGTTGTCTGAGCTAATCTGCTCATGAATAATACGGAAGGCGGATGCACCCATCTCATACAGGTGGTTATCTATGGTGGTGATCTCCAGCAACCGGCCGATCGGCTGGTTATCGAAGCCCATAACCGCGAGGTCTCCGGGGATACTAAAACCGGCTTTGCGCGCCTCAATCATCAGTCCGGCTGCCACATGATCTCCGGTAATAATCATGGCTTCAGGCCGCTTCGGCATCTCCAGCAGCAACCGTGCCACGGCCGCACCGTCTTCTTCCGTCGTGCAGTCATAGATCATCCATTCCTCCTGAAAAACCAGCTTGTGCTCAGCAATGAATTCGCGAAAAGCGGTCTGCCGGATAGAGGCGCTGCTGCCATTCTGCCTGCCTTCGCAATAGCCGATGGTCCGGTACCCTTTGCCCTTCAAATACTGCAGCCCCTGCTTGAAAGCCGCATAATGCTCAATATATACAGAGGAATAACGGCGCTGCCCGCTGTCCTGGCAGGTTACAACCGGACCGTACGCGGTATACTCCTCAATCAATTCAGGCTTCAGCGCAGTCGATACAATGACCACACCGTCGATTTCTTTATTGCGCAGCATCTCCAGCACTTTAATCTCTTCATCTGGCAAATAATTGCTCTGGCACAGGATCAGCCGGTATTGCGCGAGCAGTGCCTCATGGGCAAGACCATTCATAATAATCGAGAAATAAAAAGCATTGATATACGGAAGAATCACCGCCACTGTACCGGTACGTCCGGTAATCAGGTGGACGGCGTTCATATTGCGGGTGTAGTTTAACTGCTCAATCGTATCGAGGACGGCGGCTCTTTTGTCTTTGCTGACATAAGGATGATTATTCAGCACCCGCGAGACGGTCGTTACGGAAACTCCGGCAATCCGGGCGATTTCTTTAATATTAGCCATGGCGTATGCTGCCCCCCGAGTCAGAATTGGAATGGTTTTATTTTACCATAGAAATTTTCACATTTTCGCATATAAAAAAGCTTGCTATGGAATCCATTTCATAAATTACACTGGGGTTGTTAGCAGCCTTACCGGATTAAGCCGGCGTGACCGAAAGGGCGTGACGGACCGGTAAAGTTTGCGGCTTCACGCTGCGGGCGGACGGAGTTCCAGCAACATTTTTTTGCCTAAGCATTACTTAGCAGCGTGTTTACTATAGACTTTGCCCCAACGGATGACGCCCTTAACGCTAGGAGCTGAAGCCGTTTTTATTATGCGTTTTGGTCAGAAATGCCAGGGTTGTCCCCGATCCGCGTCTGTCCCCGCCCAAATTAATGCTGCAACAGCACCATTAACTGCCACCCTACATAGTATGGTTTGACTGTATCCCTTTACCTTGTTATACCAAACAAACCCAGAGCAAGGAGGGGTGACACCATTGAAAGGGAACGAACATCATAGCAAATTTCTGTTGACGCATCGTGAGCGCGAAGTATTCGAGCTTCTAGTGCAGGACAAAACTACACGGGATATTGCAGGACTGTTATTCATTAGCGAAAAAACCGTCCGCAACCACATTTCCAACGTCATGCAAAAATTAAACGTAAAAGGCCGTTCGCAAGCGGTTGTCGAGCTGATCAAGCTTGGGGAGCTAAAAATATAGCTGCCGTGCTTCAGAGGTGACGCGTTTAAGCCTTCTCGTATCCTTCGGGGTGAGGGGAGGTTTTTTGTTGTGGAGGAAGGGTGACACGTGATATCGATGGCATATGAAGTTCCTTCGATAAAGAGTGGCAGAGCAGCTCCTTGTCATGCGCAGTTTAGCATAATAATTCTCTTCAATGATTATGGTATAATATGCCATATTATGATTTTTCGGTTACAGGAAGAGGGGAACGTTAATGCAAACAGTATATATATTGTCAGGACCAGCAGGAGTCGGGAAGTCAACAACTTCAAGTACATTGGTTTAACGTCTTAAACAACAGTGCTTATATATCAGGTGATGATGTAAGCCATATGCACAGTAGTGGGCGTCAGAAGCCTTGGGAAAGCAAATCGGAGTTGACCCTCATTTGGAATAATATCTTGAGTCTTATTGACTGAAAGATAAAGTAAAGGAGTTAACCCTAAATGTCGTCTATGTGGTTTTATGGATTGACCATGAGACCCTCTTAAAAAGAGACCTGTTTAGATTGCCCGAACACCAGATGGGGGATCGTCAATTGGTTCAAAGAAGATGAAGGTTACGGACAGATAATGCTAGACGGGCAGGGTGGTAACCATGTTTTGTACACTTTAGCAAAATACTACCAGACTCAAATAGGTTACCGAACGGCTTTCGGTTTCTCAAAGAAGGTCAAAAAGTTGCATTCGATCTACTCGAGTTTCCTGGTATAGTTGATTCTCAGCTTATAACAGCTAAGAATATGCAAATTTTAGAGGATTAAGGAATCGAGACATACTTCAAGAATGTATGGACTTTAGGACTCATAATTAAACTATACCAGCTAATAGCTTGTCAACATTACCAGTAAAGTGATTCTAAATCATGTGGTATAGTTAAAATGAGGCATGCCAAAAAACCCTCCAATTTTCTTTGTGTCTTGGAAGGTTATGCCAATAATATTTTTTAAATTGGACGAAATTCCTTTTTATTTTTTAAGATCGCATAGAGCCAATGGACGAGTTTATTTGCACATGCGATTAGAGCTACTTTATGTGGTTTTCCTTCAGCTCTCTTACGTTCATAGAACGCTTTGATTCGCATATTTCGGGAGCGTATAAGTCCACACTGAACAGCCATCACCAGTGCGTAACGCAGCTGCCTGGAACCACGTTTCGTGATTCGGTTTCGAGTCGCTGTAAACTTACCGGAAGCAAAGACACTCGGGTCAATGCCTGCGAAGGCGACTAACTTCTTAGGATGATCAAATCGTTCGACTTCTCCTATTTCGGATAAAATTGTTGCAGCAATTTTATGCCCAATCCCGGGAATCGACTGAATTAATTCATACTCTTCAATTTCTTCAGCCAGAGCATCTATGTTCTGTTCCAGTTCAGCAAGATGCTCTTGGTATTGAAGAATAAGGGTAATAAGAACTCTCATATTGATTAAATGACTTGCATACATGGTTTGCTGAAATGGATTTTGTTTTGCCGCATCTACTAATCGTTGAACCCGTTGGTTAATCCAGTCCTCTGAACGCCCCCGTTTCGAAGAAAGCAGTTCTTTCATCTTAGCTCTAAGTGTATCTTCATCCGTCTGTAAAACTAAATATGAGGTTGGGAATTCACTTAAAAACCGCAGTGAAACACCGGAATACATAGCTCCAAACACGCCTTTATAACCCGGGAAAACCTGATCTAAAACAGCTTGGAATTGCAGTTTAGTCGATACACACATCTTTGAAAGAGTCTCATATTGCCTTGTAAGATAGCGCAGATTGAGAAGTTGCACACCTCTTTTCTTAAAAGGTTCAAACTCTTCCCTGTAGTACAACTCACCCAATAGGTAAGCGTCAGCAGCATCCGTCTTTACTTTACGAAGCTGAGACTTTCTAAGCCGATTGGAGATTAGCGGGTTAATGACAATGTAAATATAGTGATGTTCCTCTAAGAACTGAACAACAGGGCTTTGGTAATGTCCTGTTGCTTCTAGAATAAGTAAAGGACGTTGTTTGGATACCGATTCAACGTCCTTTAAAACTTGATGTAGATTTGCTAGGCCATCACGAGTGTGCTCGAAGTGGAATGTCCCTCTGAAGAGCTTTCCGCGCGCTAAAAAGGCTTGTCCATGACTTTCTTCTTTTGAAATATCTAGACCGACAACTGGATTCATTTCATCTCATCTCTCCCTGTAAGTTTAAATTCACCGGCATCCCTACGGTTCTTCTTGTCGCTCCATAGCATCGCTTGTTATACGGGATCTTACGTCCCAACCAGCCTCAATCATGGTCATGACAAGTAGGGTGAACATTATAGCACTCGGGATCAAGTCCCACGGGCAGGTACGTTCGACCAGGCTACTTTAATCCTCTATGCAAATGAAAAAAGGATCAACCAGAAAGAACTGGTTGATCTCATAATACGAACGGGCAGAATAGCGTTGTGGATACAGGTTTCTTAAATGTACTATAGGGCAGTTTCGAGAGTTAATTCCTATAACTGTTTAATACCAACCGCAATGAAATTTTAGTGGTAAAATAATACTGTTTCATGTTTGCATGTCATTATTAAAACGCCAACTGTTAGGGGAAGGTATATGGGAAGTTCGAATTTATGGGATGCAGATTGGGAAATTTCAGAGGAATTGGCCCAAAGATTAATAAGTAGTCAGTTTCCACAGTTATCGTCTAAAGAAATCAAAAGACTAGGTTATGGTTGGGATAATACAGTTTTCCTTGCTGGAGACGAATATGTTTTTCGTTTTCCAAGAAGAAAAGTTGCTATTGATTCGTTAAAAATGGAAGCGAAGATATTACCGAAGCTTGAGGATTTTATTTCTATCCCTTATTCGAAACCACTTTTTTTAGGTGAAGGGAATAGTGACTATCCTGCACCATTTCTTGGTTATCCATATTTATCGGGAATGTTTCCAATTGGATTAACTGATGAGCAACGCACATTATCGGTAGCAACACTCGCGCACTTTTTAAAAAGATTGCATGCATTTCCAGTACAGGTGGCTCAAGAAAACGGTATTCAACATGACCACAGGAATCTCACAGATATAGCATTACGAAAAGAAAAAATGCTAAAATTCTTGTCCGATCTGAAAATTCATATTAAGGAGGAAGAACATTCTGCAATTGCTGATTATTTGGTGCAGCTTAAAACAGACCAAGTAAAACAAAGGAACGTATTCCTTCATGGTGATCTTCATTTTAAAAATATGTTGGTGGACGAGAATGGAAAAGTTTCAGGAATTATTGACTGGGGAGATATGAATATTGGTCACCCTGCCTGTGATTTGAATGTTGTTTATAGCTTTTTGCCTTATCATGCTCGTACTGAGTTTTTCAGAGAATATGGGGAAGTGGATGAAGAGACGAAGTTATTAGCTCGTTTGATTGCTGTGTATATTCCGATGTTAATATTAATGCAAGCAATTGACGACAAAGATGAAAGAGTAGCTGATGAAGCAAAAGCGAATATTACACGAGCGCTCGCTGATTAATAGAAGTTATCTTAATATAGTGTTTAATAATGAACCAAAGGATTCTTGTTTTGTTTTTTATCAACATTCAGATTATGCATTAATTTTCGAGAAGGCATTTATGTTTACAGTTGATGATATGCTCACCGAATCTGATATATATGTTGTAGACAAGAGTTTAACTAGACATATGTAAAAACTCATGAGACTGGATGATGTGGGCCTTACTTTGGCCGAAAAAGTGAAACTTCATTGAAGTAACGAGGAACGATTGTTCAATACACTACGGTATCTTGTCTAATGCTCAGCTGCCGTTTCTAATTGAAGTAATGAGCAGGAATATAAATAAATGGAAACGAAAACATAATTCAGCATCCCAAATAGGTCGATTAGCGTGATTTTAACAACCGAGGATTTTTGTAAGCATCATAAAACTAAAAGGAGTAGCTGTTACTATGAAGGATTTACATAATTTTGTTTCAGATCCTTATGGATTATTATGTTGCTCAATTAATGAAATGGATTACTAAAAAAGAGCCTTCTCAAGGAACTATGATAGACGCTACAGGCAAAAAAATATTTGAAGCCATCCTAAGTAGTGAAAAGTCATGAACTAACGGGAACGATAGTTAAATTACGTTACCGTTACCGTCTTTTGATTAGGTGATTTCCTTAATATCAACAATCAGTTTACCAGTGCCTAGATTATCAGTGTATTTCAAACCACACCACGAACGTCATGCAAAAATTAAACGTAAAAGGCCGTTCGCAAGCGGTTGCCCTGGCTGATCAAGCTTGGGGAGCTAAAAATATAGCTGCCGTGCTTCAGAGGTGACGCGTTTAAGCCTTCCTTTATCCTTCGGGGTGAGGGGAGGTTTTTTGTTTCAGTTATAAGTGAACTGTGAATAAAATGCAAATAGACCAAGCGATTGCTGTCCCTTGAGGGTAAGCGTTGCCCGGTCTATTTCTCAAACTTAATAATCATGGTTTCAAAATCCACCTTGCATTTGGCTTTCATCATAAAATCAATACCAATAATTCCGTCAAAACCATAAGGCTCTTGAATCGAACCAAGCTGAAGCTGGTAATCTGCTTCTCATAACAAATTTCACTCTTTCCCCATACTCCATACATCCGCTGGCTCGCCCATTTATATAAAATCAATGTGGATACCTATTGCAGCTAATCCATCAGAATCAAAAGCGGTTACCGTACTCCTGAGAAGAATTCCTCTACCACTTCAACATCGCTTCTGCTCGTATGGAAAACATACAGCTCGCGAGTCGGATGTAGCTTATGCATCTCTTTATAACCGCTCCATGCCTCCTCGGATTTATCGTAGTCTTGAATGACTGCCATATCCTCTAATTGGCGTACACGGTTGCTGGAGGTTGCCTTGATTGCTTCCACCAGAACAAAGCGGCTTGGGTGCAATTTCGTAATCTCTCCCCATTTCATCGGCTTCACCTCGCTTGGTTAATCTTATTTTTAGTATAGTATAGATGCTTAAGGATGACGGAAGTGAGTGCGGTGATTGTCATTGTAACTGATCTGCATTTTATAGATTGACGAATATTGGGAATGGTTGTATATTCGTATTAAAGTATAAACCTTTAAACTTTAAGAACGGTTTTGAAGTTTTGGATAAAGAGAAAACTCACATCTAATGTTCGATTTTCAGTTATAATGCAGTTTTTGCGAGAGGAGTTACTCTTTTTTATTTCTCTGAAAGTTAAATCGATTAAACTTTAGGACTTGGAGGCATAGATACTTAAATGAACATTCATGATGTAGCCAAGAAGTCGGGGCTCTCTGTAGTGACCGTATCCAGAGTTCTAAACAATTCACCCTCTGTACGTGAGGGCAACCGCCAGAAAGTGCTGAGTGCGATTGAGGAGTTGAATTATCAGCCCAATTCAGCAGCGCGTAGTCTGGTTCGCGGCAAGACTGGAGTCATTGGGATGTCGATTACCAACTTTAACGACTCTTTCTATGACCGCGTGATTCGCGTGGTGAACCGGAAGCTGGCAGAGCAAGGGTACTTCCTGGCCTTGTCTATAGCTGAGAATGAGGATGACGGTGTGAACTTCCTGTTTCAGAAGGACCGCGTGGACGGGATTATCCTGTTATCTCCGCTTGAAGAGAAAGAATATGTGGAGGAGCTGAAACGAAAAAACATTCCGGTTGTCCTGCTGGATAACCAGTTCCAGCATGAGGATGTTCCGAGTGTGCTGGTTGATAACTATCAAGGTGGTTACGAAGCGACTAATCATTTGATTAGTCTTGGTCACACCCGGATCGCCTATATCGGCGGCCCTTCGGTGTTTCTGAGTGTAACGGAGCGCAAACGGGGGTATGTCCAGGCGCTGGATGAAGCGGGGCTAACGCCCTTCTGCACAGAATATTGCGGATTTACGGTAAGCAGCGGTTATGAGGTAGCGAAGAGATGGATTCGCGAGGATAAGCTGCCGACAGCCATCTTTTCGGGAGACGACTTTATTGCGCTCGGGGTTGTTCAAGCCCTGCGTGAGGAAGGAATTCTGGTACCGCAGGATATCTCCGTGGTCGGCTTTGATGATCAGCAGTTCGTAGGTGAATTCTACCCGCGGCTCACGACAGTCAGGCAGCCCGAGGCGCAAATGGGCAATATAGGCGTTGAATTACTGCTGAAACTGATCAACGGGGAGGTGACGCAGCCCGCTGTAACGAAGCTCGCTCCTCAGCTGCTCATTCGTGAATCCACCGCATCTGTCAGATTAACTTGAATTATAGGAGTGAATCATCTGTGAAGTATTTTTTGGGAGTGGATGCAGGAGGCAGTAAGACCTGCGCAATGATTGCAGACGAACAGGGGAAGGTCATGGGTGCAGGCAAAAGCGGGAACGGGAATCATCAACTGGGCCGTGAGCAGGCGGCGGACAGCTTGCACCAGGCCGTATCGGAAGCCATTACGGCTTCAGGGCTGACCCGGGATCAGCTGGATTACTCCTGGTTCGGACTGGCGGGAGCGGACAGAGAGGCTGATTTTAGAATTTTGCGGCCGATCATCGGCAGCCTTGGCCTTCCCCGGACGGAGATTTCCTGCGATACCTGGAATGCGCTGCGGTCAGGTACAGAGAAGAACTATGGGATCGTGCTGATTTGCGGATCGGGCGTGAACTGCAGTGGTAAAAATCCGGCGGGTGCTGCATACCAATGCGGCGGCTTCGGTTACCGGTTCGGGGATTTCGGCGGCGGCTATGATCTGAGTATGGAGGTATTCCGCAGCGTCCTCAGGGCGGATGACGGAAGAGAAATGGAGACAGTGCTTAGCAAACGCTTAACTCAATTGCTGGGCTATACCACCGTTTCAGAGTTAAGAGAGGATTACCTCGATCATTTCAGAGACTTGCCTCCCCAAATTGCCGAGCTGTTGTTTCAAGCGGCAGAGGAGGGGGACCCCGTTGCCACCGGGCTTCTGGTCAAGCAAGGGGATGAGCTGGGTTTGGCTGCGGCGTCGGCCATCCGCCGGTTGGCCATGGAGGAGGACATCTTCGATATCGTGCTTGCAGGCAGCCTGCTGACCAAGGGAGACCGCTCAGGCATCATCCGGCGGGCCATTGAGCGAAGAGTGAAGCTGGCGGCTCCGAATGGCACTTTAAGGATTCTAACCCGTGAACCGGTTGTAGGATCGGTCATTCTGGCAATGGAAAGCAGCGGTGTGCATGTGAATCAGGAGGTTCTTGATCATCTATCAGAGGGTAAGGAGGGACAATTGTCATGGAGGAAACATTGAAGCTGGTTGTCATCGGAGCGGGGTCATCGTATACACCTGAATTAATTGAAGGGATCATCCTGCATCACCAGGAGCTTCCCATCCGCGAAATATGGCTGGTGGATATTGAGGAGGGCAGGGAGAAGCTGCATACGATTGCGGAGCTGAGCAAGCGCATGATTGCTGAGTCCGGACTGCCGATTACTGTAGTAGAGACGCTTGAGCGCAGGGAAGCTATTGCCGGAGCGGACTTTGTCTGCACGCAGATCCGGGTGGGTATGCTGGAAGCGCGCAAATGGGACGAAAGGATTCCGCTTCAATACAGTGTCATCGGCCAGGAGACGACCGGTCCCGGAGGAATGATGAAAGGCCTGCGGACCATCCCGGTTATTCTGGATATTTGCAGGGACATCGAGGAGCTGGCCCCGGATGCCTGGCTGCTGAATTTCACGAATCCGGCCGGAATGGTGACTGAAGCTGTCCACAAGTATTCATCGGTCAAAAGCGTAGGCCTGTGCAACTCGCCGATCGGTTTCCAAAAGTGGCTCTCCGGGTTCTTCGGACTTCCCATGGAGAAGATCTATGCCGAGTTTGTCGGCATCAACCATCTGCACTGGGTATCCGATGTCGTAATTGACGGGAAGAGCAAGCTGCAGGAGCTTATTGATTACCCCGAGAGCTATAAGGCAGGCAATGTGCCGTTTGATGCCTGGGACCACCGGTTTCTGAATAGTTTGCAGGCTATTCCCTCGTATTACTTGAGCTATTACTATATGACAGACGAGATGCTGGCGGAACAGAAGGAAGCAGCGGCAACGACCGGATCACGCGCTGAAGTTGTGAAGAAGGTGGAGGAAGAGTTGTTTGAGCTGTACCGGAACATAGAGCTGAAGGAGAAGCCGAAGCAGCTGGAACAGCGCGGCGGAGCCTATTACTCGGAGGCGGCAGTGCTGCTGATGCGCTCCATTCATAATGATTCCCGCGATATCCAGACGCTGAATGTAAGGAATAACGGAATTATTGACTTCCTGCCGGACGATGCCTCCATTGAGGTGAACTGTGTGGTCACCAAGCAGGGTCCGCTGCCGATTCCTCTGCGCAGAATTCCTCAGTCCGTCAGAGGCCTGCTGGCTGCGGTCAAGCAGTATGAGAGTCTCACCATCGAGGCGGCTGTTCACGGAGACCGGGATGTGGCTCTGCAGGCTATGGTCCATCATCCGCTCATGCCATCAGTCACCGTAGCTGAACAGCTGCTGGATGAAATGCTGGAGAAGAACAAACCGTATTTACCGTTATTTCACTAGAATCTTCCAGAGGAGGTAAAGCGGATGAACACGGCCGGAAAAGCGAGCAGGTGGAAGAGATTTACCAGTCAGTTGGATTTGCAGTCCATGGTTTGGCCGGGCATTATCTTTGTATTCATTTTTAGCTATATTCCTATGTATGGCGTAGTGATGGCGTTCCAGCAATACGATATTTTTAGCGGCATGATGAAGAGCCCCTGGGTTGGACTTATGCAATTCAGAATGTTCTTCGAAGCCCCGGAGTTCTGGAATGTGATGCGAAATACGATTGTGATTAGCCTGCTTAAATTGATTATCTCTTTTCCAGCCCCGATTCTGCTTGCGCTGATGCTGAATGAAGTCGGTCATATGGGCTTTAAACGCGTGATCCAGACCGTCAGCTATCTGCCTTATTTCCTGTCCTGGGTTATTGTATCCGGTTTCGTATTTTCGCTGCTATCCGTAGATAACGGAACGGTGAACTATGTGCTGGAGCGGTTCAATCTGGCCGGGGAGCCCATTAACTTCCTGGCGGTACCCAAGTACTTCTGGTCCATTCTGGTAAGTGTAAATGTATGGAAGGAAGTCGGGTTTGGGAGCATTGTCTATCTGGCTGCGATAGCAGGTATTGATCCGACCCTATATGAGGCCGCTTCTATAGACGGAGCAAGCAGGTTTAAGCAAATTCACCTGATTACACTCCCCAGCATTACCCCTATTATTGTCATCTTTATGATTCTTGCCATAGGCAGTCTGCTCAGTGCGGGCTTCGAGGACATTCTGCTGCTGGCAACCAATCCGATCCTGCGCCCCTACTCCGATGTTATCGACACCTATGTATACCGTGTTGGGATATTAAATGCCAGATTCTCTTATGCGACAGCTGTAGGGCTGTTCAAAGCGGTAATCAGTATCATTCTGCTGGTGACGGCCAACACAATCGCCCGCCGGGCAAATGTTAGTCTCTGGTAGGTACTACTACTCATAGCGAATGCTTCCGGGTGCAAGTTTTACTGCGGTGTATCGACTGTGAGTAATGCTCCATAAACCTTGTAGGAGGGGTGAACAATGAGACTAAGCCTGGGCGACAAAGTGATGCAGCGGACTATTTATATCCTTTTGACACTGCTGGCGCTACTCATGCTGTACCCGTTTTGGAACGCGTTAGTCATTTCTTTTAATCTGGGCAGTGATACGGCGCTCGGCGGTGTAACCCTGTTGCCAAGAGCATTTACCCTGGAGAATTATTATATTGTGTTTCAGGATGACCGCCTGCTGAATTCTTTTCTGATCACCATTCTTAGAACGCTCATCGGCACAGCATTATCCGTTTTCTTCACCGCCCTGTTAGCCTACGGAATGTCCAAGAAGACTTTGCTTTTCCGCAAACAATATATGGTGTTTTTCATGATTACGATGTTCTTCAGCGGAGGGCTCATCCCCAGTTACTTACTAATTCGCTCTTTGGGCATGCTGGACACCTTTTGGGTTCTGATTATCCCCGGCATCATCAGTGTCTGGAACATGATTGTCGTCCGCACCTTCTTCAGCGCATTGCCGGAGGGACTGGAGGAATCAGCCAAAATCGACGGCAGCAGCAACTACGGCATTTTCTTCCGGATCGTGATTCCCGTCTCCGGCCCGGTTCTGGCCACGATATCTTTATTCACCGCAGTAAGTTACTGGAACGATTGGTTTACGGGAGCGATCTATATCACCAAGGATCACTTGCTTCCTATACAGACGCTGCTGCGGCAGGTGATGAACTCCAACATTATGACCCAGATTGGCTCCTCGAATGCGATCGCGCTGGATCATATGAACCGGAACCGGACGATTACCACGAAGTCACTGACTATGGCTACGATGATGGTCGCTACCCTTCCGATTATCCTGACGTACCCTTTTCTCCAAAAGTACTTTGTGAAGGGCGTAATGATCGGTTCATTGAAAGAATAGCAGTGTCCATATTACGTAGAAAGAAGGGAAAAGAATGCGTAAACGCCTGAAATGGATAGCTTTGTTGCTGACTTCGCTGGTGCTTCTGCTCACGGCCTGCAGCGGAGGTGGGAATTCTGACGCTTCGCAGAACAATCTGAATACAGGGGCCGGCACAGAGGACGGCAGCGGGATCAAGCCCGTTACCTTCAGCTTCTATGGCAACTACGACTGGCTTACGACCTCACCCTGGGGGGAGAACGAGGCGACGAGGTGGATTCAGGAGAACCGCAAGGTTACGGTTGAACCGATACAATCCGGAGGAGCAGCCGGAGAAAAGCTCAACACGATGATCGTCGGCGGTGATTTGCCGGATGTTATTTTTACGGACCGGGGGTCCTCAGTAGAACGGCTGGTGCAGGCAGGGCAGCTTGTTGCACTGGATGATTACTATGAGAAATATCCGAACTTCAAGAAATATGTCAAAGAATCCACCCTGAATCTGCTCCGTTCAGATGACGGGCAAATCTATCAAATCCCGAACTGGTATACCTCCGGGCAATTCGGCAACGGCGGGTGGATGGTGAATAAGGATATTTATAACGCACTCGGCAGACCGGCGCTGGAGACCTTTGATGACTTATATCAGTATTTGCTCATGGTGCAAGACAAGTACCCGGATGTAGTCCCTCTGGAGGTTGGGGAGAAGGGGGCAGGTCTGGAAATTATGTATGGCGGTTTCAGGGAGAACTCCACCAGCAAGTTCGTTACACTCATGGGGCATCCGGAGGGCGACAAGCTGACATCTATCCTGGACGATCCCGCTTACGAGGAGATGGTGCTGTATATCAATAAGCTGTACCGTGAACGGCTGATTACACAGGATGCGCTGCAGCAAACCCAGGATGCGGTCAAGGAAAAGGTCAATACCGGCCGGGTAGCGGTCATGGTTGAATCCAATATCACTACGTATGGAGCCGAGGGGCACCGGGCATTGACAGCAAGCCATCCGGACAGCGGTTATGAGATTATTTGGCCGATCCATAAAGCCGGTATAGATAAGACCAAAGTATTTGTAAGCGGCTTTGAGACGCTGGGCTGGAACGTCAGTGTTATTACGAAAAAGGCCAAGGACCCGGAGGCTATCTTCGCTTACTTTGACTGGATTACGGGTCCGGAGGGACAAAAGGTGCTATTCTTCGGCCCTAAGGGCTTATACTGGGATGAAGAGGACGCGGATGGAGCGCCCATCCCGAACGAGAAATACAAGACCACTCCTGCTAACGAGCGTACGGATACGATGAGAAAATTCGAGGACTTTAACTGGGCGGGAAATACGACCTTCATTGATACGGCGAAAATGAGCCTCGAGGCGCTGCTCTCGGCGAACCAGAAATCATGGGAGACCGTAGCGCAGTCCACGGTGACCTGGAAAACCGCGCTGGACATTACGGAATTTGTAAATACCGATCCGCTTCCCGATACAGAGACCGGCATCATCGCACAGAATGTCGCGGATATCTATACCCTTGCTTACGCCCAGATGGTTCAGGCGAAGTCGGATGAAGAGGTGCTGGCGGCACTGGAGACGGCTAAGAAGAACACCGCAAAGGCAGGGCTGGATAAGCTGCTTGAGTTCAGAACTGAAAAGTGGCAGGAGAATGTTAAGAAAATCAACGCTACGAAATAACTCTTGTTAGAAGTTCAATAAGACTATGATGTGGAGGCGAGATTATGACATTTGCACTGAGATCGGGGTTCATGGCGGTGCTGGGTATCGTGTTGGTTTCTTCGGTAGCAGGTGGTTCCCTTCCCGTGCCGGCCCAGGCCGAGGAGGGGAACAATCCCCCTTTTGAGACGGAAGTGATTGTACGGACCGTGAACCAGTTCAAGAACATGGCGGATGTCCAGAATTTCATCAGTCTGTCCACCAGCTACGGGGTCGATGTCATCAGCATGAACGTGAAGCAGGATGAAGATGATGAGGTTCCGTCCGGCAGTGTATTTTATCAGAGTGATATCGCGCCCATTGCCCAAGGCTACCAGAATTTCGATGCTCTGCAGGCTGTCATTACGGCAGCTCATGCCGCAGGAATCAAGGTTCATGCCTGGATTCCCCAGTTCCATGACCAGCAGGCCTTCCTGGCTCACGATGAATGGCAGATGCAGGCGCTGGTGGACGGGGTTCAGACTCCGTTTACAGGCTCTAACGGCAACGAATATTTCATCAATCCAATTCATCATGAAGTGCAGCAGTATGAGCGTTCCATCATTCAGGAAGTGATTGAGAATTATGATGTGGACGGCGTTGTGCTGGACTGGATCCGCTTCGACAATTACAACATGGACGTCAGTGATTATACGGTTGCGAAGTATCAGGCGGAGTTCGGGTATTCGCCGCTCAGCATTGACTTTGATACGGATTCGCCGCAGCGTCAGCAGTGGAACGAATGGAGAACCGAACAAATTGGGCAGTATGTAGGCGATATCCGTGAGGATATTTCCACATCCTCGAATCCGGATGTGCAGCTTGGTGTGTATATTTTGCCGCCGGAATTTACAGAGGTTGGACAGAATGTAGCCAAGTTCAAGGACGAGATCGACTTTGTCGCGCCGATGGCGTACTTCGATGACTGGGAGTTCAACAGTGATTGGGTATACAGCACTTCCTACGGCATCCTGAAGGATACGAGCGACCGGATCAGCGGCAGTGCTGCGGACATCGTAGCCACCTTGGATAATGACTGGACCGATGATCAATATCAGGAGGTTTACAAAGGCATCCGCGAGAATTATCCGGACGTGAAGCGCCTGTCGTTCTTTGCCTACGGGGCCTGGCCGGAAGATGAGCTGGCGAACATCCATGAACGTGAGACCTGGCCGACGCCAGGCTGGACGGCTCCGGTAGAGCAAGATTATCCGGCCCAGCTGCCCGCTGTGTGGAAGGCGCGGAATATCGGTTCCATGCCGGGGAACGCCACCTACAATGCTTCCAATAAGCAATTTACACTCAGCAGCAGCTCGACGGATATTTGGGGGAATGCAGATCAGCTGAATTATATATACCAGCCCGTGAGCGGCAATGCGGAGATTGTTGTTAAGGTGCAGTCCACCAGCTGGCTGGACAGCTGGGCCAAGGCCGGCATTATGATCCGGGAATCCATGGGCCATAATTCCAGGCACGCGGATATGATGCTTACCCCCGGGAATGGGGCGACCTTCCAGTATCGTGCTGAAACCGCAGGCGATATGACCGACCATACTGCGGCCGGCTCGGCTCCGAAATGGCTGAAGCTGACCAGAACCGGAAATACGTTCAAAGGGTCGATTTCGGCAAACGGGAGCAACTGGCAGACAGTCGGAACGGTTCAGATCCCCATGAAACGCAAGGTGTATATCGGCATAGCCCTCAGCAATCCGGGGAATGATTCGCGGGGCAAGGCCGTGTTTGGAAATGTGAAGGTTACGGATTAAGCCTAAGAGCCGGGAAATGAAGTTTACTTTGATAGGCAGGCTGAAGGAGGCGTGAATATGACTATGCCGCTACGGGAACGGCAGTATTACTTCCGGGACTACTACGATCAGGGTGAGGAGCTGGTGCTGGAAGGGCAGCGGCTGAGAATCGGGTTGACTTCAAAGTTCTCCATGATCCAGAAGTGGGAGTGGCCGCTTGCTGCGGATGGCCTGATTGTAATTATTGAACCGCCGCAAGAAGGAGAGACACCCGCACCGGGCAATGCCACGCTGGAGCTTGAATATGAGGGGTCGCTTAAGGCGGATGGCTACCGGCTGGACATCCGTAAGGACGGAAAAATTACAATTGCAGCCTCCAATAAGAGAGGACTAAGGTATGGGATGGATGCTCTGCACCGGCTGCTGAGCATAGATGAAGGCAAGTGCCGGTTGCCTGTCGCTACAATTCACGATGAGCCTTCTTTTCCAGTCCGCGGCATTATTGAAGGTTTCTATGGCACGCCGTGGAGCTTTGATGACCGGATAGATGCTGTGCGCTATATGGCGGCTCACCGCATGAACGCCTTCATGCATGCTCCCAAGGATGATCCCTATCACCGTGAGCTGTGGCGTGAGCCTTATCCTGAGGCTATGTTTGCCCAGATTCGTGAGCTCAAGCAGGAATGTGATGCCCAGCTGGTGGACTTCTATTATTGCATTAGTCCGGGAAATGATCTGCAGTTTCGCAGTGAAGATGATTTTGCCAGTCTGGAAGCGAAGCTGAGAGCGATGATCGCCATCGGTGTCCGGCATTTCGCCCTGCTCATGGACGACATCGACTACGCATTGTCAGGGGAGAACCTCCATTACCTGGAGCGCTCCGGACTGGCGCATGCTTATGTGGCAAACCGTGTCTATGACTATTTAAGCCGTCAATTGCAGAAGGTTACTCTGGTGATGTGCCCCTCAGAATACTGGTCTAACTGGGATACCGAATATAAGCGGGATATCCGCGAGAAGCTGCATACGGACATCAACATATTCTGGACCGGCTCTTCCGTCTTTGCCCGGCAAGTCGGAAGCAGGGATGCACGGAATAATTACAGCTATTACGGACATGAGCTGTGGCTGTGGGATA
The DNA here is from genome assembly GCF_037963255.1 of Paenibacillus sp. FSL H8-0259. Taxonomy (NCBI): domain Bacteria; kingdom Bacillati; phylum Bacillota; class Bacilli; order Caryophanales; family Paenibacillaceae; genus Paenibacillus; species Paenibacillus sp. FSL H8-0259. The sequence continues at coordinate 6,781,374 of NZ_CP150147.1, read as the reverse complement.
ACATTCCCGTCAATGATGCCGACTACGACCGGTTGTTTCTGGACCCGGTTCGCGGACGTTATTCGCAGCTTGGTCAGACCGGGCATCAGGCAGTGGTAGCGAATCCGATGGTTCAATGGGAATGCTCCAAGATTACACTGAACACAATGGCCCACTATATGTGGAACAGTGAGCGTTATATGCCGGAGCTTTCCTGGGAGCTGTCGGTCCGGGAATTCGCCGGAGAGCTGGCAGAGGATATGATGTTCTTCTGCAGCCAGAATCTAAATAGCCAGCTCTATAGCGGCGGGTATGAGGAACTGAAAGAGGCCTTGCAGAGCAAAGATATCCCGAGGCTTGATTTGTATTTCGACCGCCTGGAGAGCGTCTCCTACCGGTTACTTGAAATGGAGAATTCCAAGTTTAAGGAAGAGGCAGGACCCTGGCTGCAAAGAGCCCTGGCGGATGTAGAGCTGTGGAGAGCCTTGCGGCAGAAGGTTGCCGGGACGCCTCTGCCCGGAGCCGATGAAGAATTGCGCAAGCGGGTCGAAGCCTGTCAGGCCTTTGAGGTCCGGCTGGGGAGTGATCCAGCCTGGAGAGCCGCCGAAGCCTGGGGACTTGCTGCCAGGGATGGAAAGAACGGATACCGGCTGACGTTGGAAGCGGAGGCTGGAATATAATCGGCAGAGCGCAATATCGGCAGAGCACAGCGCCAGGCAGTAAAGTAATAAGCCAAGCGTAAACAGTTCTCCTGACTCATCATGCTTGGTGAAGGTGGAATTATAGCGCCCGCGCTTCAGACGACATGTTTAAGCCTTCCCTTACCCTTCGGGTGGGGGAGGTTTTTTGGTATTTGAATTTTTGCAAGGTGTAAAGTGAATGAAATCACAATCTATTTTTGCCGGAGTGGTAAATTAAAGCTATCAAGTTAATCCGGGAGGAACTGTTATGACCAGATATGAACAACAAAGAAATTTTCTGAAATCCAATTTTCATGAATTCAAACATATTAAAACAGACAAGATCAAAGGAATTGCCCAGCCGCCAATTGTTAAGCCGTTTGATCCGGAATCACTAATTATTGATCTGCCGAAGGTTAGCAGAGACGTAGTGAGTAAAGAGGATTTTTTTGATTGTATCGGGCAAAGAAGAAGTACACGCTTCTATTCTGCCGACACTTTGAGTCTGGAGGAGTTATCCTATTTATTATGGGCGACCCAAGGGATCACCGGCATGAGCAAGAACGGGCTTACGCTGCGGACCGTGCCCTGCAGTGGGGCGACACACACCTTTGAAACCTATTTAATGATTATGCGGGTAGAGGGCATTCCGCAAGGGATCTACAGATACCTCCCGGTGGAGCATAAGCTCCTATTTATGTTTGAATTAGATCAGCTGGAACAGAAGATTGATGCGATCACTTTGGATCAGCCCTTTGTCCCTAACTTTGCCCGCAAAGCTTCTGTGCTGTTTGCCTGGAGTACCACACCCTACCGCTCCGAATGGAAATATGATATTTCCGCCCACAAAAAAATCCTCATCGATGTAGGACATGTCTGCCAGAACCTGTATTTAGCCAGCGAATCCATTGGTGCAGGTGCCTGCGCCATTGGCATCTATGATCAGAAGCTGATTGATGAGGTTTTAGAGTTAGACGGCGATGAGGAGTTTGTTATCTATCTTGGCGCAGTGGGGAAGAAACGGGAATAGCTGCCTTGGCGAATTGAAAGTATAGCTTCCGTCTTCTGAGGCGACGCGTTTAAACCTTCCTTTACCCTTTGGGTGAGGGAAGGTTTTTTCACACCCTACCGGTAGTAATGCTGTACATATTGCAACTCTGAGCCCTAGATATCAAGGTATTTCATAGGGATTGTTGTATAAAATGCAAGAATTATCCGGTTAAGCCGCTTGGAGGAAGAGAAATCCTGCCTTTTGTACAACATTTTTGAATTTTGACCGAGATGAGTGGGAAAATGTTGTATTTTGTGCAGGATTCTCAAAAGTAAGTGAGAGGGAGGTTTGTGGGCCCTTATCGATTCTCAATAATATATTGAAGATAGTCTGCTGCGCTCTGATTGATTTCTTCATCACCCGCCTGAAAGGAGGCTCCGAAGACGGCGAAATAGGGTAATGCGATCGCACCCACATGTCCTGCGCTGGCTTTAAAGGGTGCAATAACCTCATCTACAGTAAAAGAAACGGAACCGGCAGGCAGGTAATTTTCCTGCTTATCCCCAATGGACATAGCTATCCCCAGCTTCTTTCCTCTCAGCTTATTCCCGTTTGAACCATACGCCCAGCCGTGGGTGAAGACGTCATCCAGCCACTTTTTCAGTAAAGGCGGGTAACTATACCAATATAAAGGAAATTGAAAAATAATATGGCTGTGTGCTTCGAGTAAACTTTGCTCTTTCGGAACATCAATGCTCCAGTCCGGATATTCCTTGTAAAGCTCATGGATCGTAACTTCCTCTGGATGCTGCAGCAGCTCCTGTTTCCATCTTTTATTTACTCTTGAATTCTCAATATGAGGGTGTGCTAGGATCACAAGGGTTTTCATATTTAATCACCTTTCCGGCGGATATTGGTTTTGTGCAGCTGTTTATATTATTTTGGATGCCTGTAAAAATGTAAATACACACAATAAAGTAACATGGTTACCTCAAAGTGTGCATTGGACTCCGGATCGTTATATGGCATGATAGAAATCATAAGATAAGATAGGCTAAATTAATTAGGGTGTGATGAGGTGGAAGGTATGAAAGAATATCATTTAGGCATAGAAGCAACGCTTGAAATTCTCGGAGGAAAGTGGAAAGCGTTAATCATATGTAATCTAATGTCGGGTAAGAAACGGACAAGTGAATTACAGCGCAGTATCCCGGGCATCTCGCAAAAGGTTCTGATCCAGCAGCTCCGCGAACTTGAAAGGGACGGAATGATCGGCAGACAGGTCTATAATCAAATGCCGCCCAAAATTGAATATTATATAACGGAATATGGAACTACAGCCAATGGAATTATTGACGTAATGTGTTCATGGGGCAGAGCCAACATTGCAATCAGACAGCAGCAGGGTGAAGATGTGGTGTTGCTGGAAAATATTCCGGACGATGAGTAAACCTGCGTTGCCTCACTATATAAAATGCCCGCCATTGACAATAGTTTGATATCAAACTATAATCCCTGTATGGAAACTAGAGATGTGATTTCGCTGATCTCCAAGATCAGGGAGAAGGTTAACCGGTTCATTGTTGCAGAGATGGTGAAGCAGGGGCTGGAAGGTATCGGCACTTCGCACGGGGACATTATTTATGCGTTGCTGCAGAAGCCGAGGCTTACTATGGCAGAGATCTCCGCCAAAATTAATAAAGACAAATCGACCGTCACTGCACTGGTGGATAAGCTGGTCCGGCTTGGCATAGTGACGAAGGAAAGGGAGAAGGAGGACACCAGGTTTGTATACGTTGCTCTGACGGGGAAGGGGAGGGAGCTAGAAACGGTTTTTGAGGCGATATCTGCAGACATGCTGGAGCAGTTTTACCTCAATGTCACCGAACAGGAGAAGGAAGCGCTGCTGGGCATTCTAATTAAAATCAATAACAACTTCTAAAAAAATATATTATATAGTTTGATATCAAACTAAAGTTCAAAGGAGGAAATACTTGTGAGAGATTACACGACAGAATTGCCGCCGCACACAGAGAAATACATCGGAGAGAACGATCTGTATCTGCAGATATTTGCAGGAAGGAACCTCCCGGAGGATGCTGACCGCAGGCCTCCTTTACTGTTCGTGCATGGTGCCTTTACCGGAAGCTGGATGTGGAGCAAATACATTCCCCATTTTATCCGTGAAGGCTGGACCTGTTATGTCATGAATCTGAGAAGCCATTACAGAAGCCGGGTGCTGGATATGACGGAGATAACCTTCGGGGACTATCTGGAGGATATAAGCGAGGTTATCGCTGAATGCGGGGCTCCGCCTATTGTGATCGGGTTCAGCATGGGCGGGATTCTAAGCCAAAAGCTGGCGGAAACGGCAGAACTAGCCGGGCTTGTGCTGATCGATTCAAGTATTTGTAAGGAGGTTCATGATAGGGTGCCTTACCGGGACATTGTCCGGACACAACCTGGCCTCGTAGTGCCTGCCCCGGTTCGTGAGGAGCTGACGGGCATAGATGAATCGGCAGAGGATATAGCTTTTCAAAGAAAGTACCTGACTATGGAGTCTGCCAAGGCGTTTAGCGCTTTTTCTTATCATTACGGTGCGGACGGAATCCCGGTGGACAGCCGGTCCATTAAGTGCCCTTGTCTGGTTATCCATGCTGTTAACTGTGCGGAGGACGACCGCCGGGGCAAAGTGAACGCAGAGCATTTCCATGCAGACTACAAAGGCCTGTGGGACACCACGCATACCGGTCTGCTCGTAGGGCAGCGGTATCTGGAAGCAGCGGAGACTGTTCTGGAGTGGCTGAGAAGAGAATTTTAACCAAAATAAGCATAAAGATCCGAGGTGACAAAATCTCGAATCTTTATGCTTTCTATTTGTTTGTTTATTGCTTGCAGTGGGCTATGAAATTCTCCAGCCACTCTATCGTTACCGTCTCACGCAGAATTGCGCCATCCAGCACAAGATAATCACCGAAATTATCGCTGTCGAGTGGGGGGATGCTGTCATACCGCTCTTTATTCCTGCTTAAATGCTTCAGTCTCTCCTGATGCTGATGCAGCTGATGCTCCAATAGATGAATCCGGGTGGCTATATCCAGATTATTGGAGAAGTACATTCTCAGCCGGAACACATCTTTAGGCGTAGGCTCAAGCGGCTCTTCTTTTTTCAGCCATTGCAAAAAAGCTTTCTTGCCATGCTCCGTAATCGAATACAGTTTTTTCTCCAGTATTTCTCCGCTAATTTGGATCTCGAATACAATAAGTCCCTCATCCAGCAGCTTTTTTAATTCCGGATAGATCTGACTGTGCTTGGCATTCCAGAACTCACCTAAATCCTTGCCGAATTCCTTACCTATATCATAGCCAGTCATTGGCTCTTTGTTTAATAACCCCAAAATAGCGTATTTCAAAGTTCTCATAAGCTTCGCTTCCTATACATATTCGTCGTTTTCTACTTCGTTAGTATAGCATATTTAGCCAGTCGACAATAACATTTGTTACATATGTGAATAAACGTGTTTTATTAAACATATAAATATATACATGTTTGTATTGATATAAATAAGAGCCTGTGCTAATATGAAATCGGATTAGATGTGAATAAATTCACAATACGATTGATGAAGGAGAAGAAGATTGCAGTGGAACTTACAAAGAAGAGATGGATTATTCTGATTGCGAGCTGCTTTATTAACCTGTGTATTGGCTCAATCTACGCCTGGAGTGTGTTTGCTGCCCCGATGGCAGCGTATTTGAGCGAACTGACAGGACTCAGCTTAACGCCGGGGGATTTGGCTATCGCTTTTACGATTACCAATTCAGTCGGTCCAATTACGATGATTTCAGGCGGATGGATTAATGACAGATTCGGGCCTAAGCGGGTAATTCTGGTAGGTGGCCTGTTATTCGGGGGCGGGATGATATTGTCCGGGTTTGCAACCTCGGTTAGTTTCCTGGTCCTTACGTACGGCATCGTACTTGGCCTTGGAACTGGCATGGTCTACGGCTGCACTATCAGTAACTCCATCAAGTTCTTCCCTGACAAACGGGGATTGGTTGGCGGAGTAACCACTGCTGCCTATGGATTAAGCTCTGTCATCATCCCTCCAATTGCCAATGGCTTGATTAGCTCGTCTGGAGTGAAATCAGCATTCTTAATCATCGGCAGCGCATTTCTTCTTATCATCTGCTCCGCTTCTTTCTTCATTGAGAAATGTCCGTCTGATTTCGTTCCGGCAGGCTGGACAGCCAAGTTGCCGGGTACTGGCCGTTCTCTAAAAAGCGACAAAGACTGGAAAGGCATGCTGGCAAGTCCGCTATTCTACGTAATGATCCTGTTATTAATCAGCGGTGCTTTTGCCGGACTAATGTGTACCTCACAAGCTTCACCTATCGCTCAAAAAATGGTTGGCCTGTCTGCGGCGGCGGCAACGACTGTGGTTTCTGTACTGGCTCTGTTCAACACGGGCGGACGCATCCTAGCGGGCTATATTTCTGACAAAATCGGCCGGATCAACACGCTTACCTTTGCTTCACTCTTATCTGTAGTGGGGCTCACCCTGCTGTATATTTCAGGAGCTAACAGTGTGGCGACCTTCTATATCGGTATTTCTGTGATCGGCTTAAGCTTTGGCTCCCTGATGGGCGTATTCCCCGGATTTACTGCAGATCAGTTCGGTGCCAAGAATAATAGTGTGAATTATGGAATTATGTTTATCGGCTTTGCATTAGCGGGCTATTTTGGCCCGTCCATTATGAAGAATGTGTACAGTGCAGACGGCAGCTATCAAAGAGCCTTTGTGATTGCGGCCATCTTTGGCATCACCGGAATTATCCTGACCTTTGTCTATAAGTGGGCTGTCAAATATCAGGCGAGAACTGCTGCTAAGCCTCAGGAAGCTAGTATATAAAGAACAGAAGCAATGTATAGAGAGAAGGAGAATGAAATCATGATTAGAAAATATCCGAACCTGTCTAAACCCATCACAATTGGTAATGTAACCTTCAGAAATAGAATGTTTGGCTCTCCTATGGGCGGAACCGATATTACAGCAGACTGTACGATTGGACCCAAATCCACAGCGTTCTATGAATTAAGAGCTAAAGGCGGCGCTGCCTCAGTTACAGTCAGTGAAGTTGTTGTACATCCCGAAACCGAAGCCTCCCATATGTACCATCTGGACCTGGGAACTGTAGATTCTCTTGCCAGCTTTACTTATACTGCAGATGCCATCCGCCGTCACGGAGCTATTGCGAGTGTGGAGCTATCCCATTCCGGACAGTACGCCGGTACATATCTGACGGACAAGAATAAGAAGCAGGAATTGGCCCAGTGGGGGCCCAGCCCCGGAGTACGCCCAGACGGCAGGGAAGTGAAGGAGCTTACACAAGCACTAATTGATGACATCGTAGCAGCCTATGGCAGATGTGCCGGACTGGCTAAGAGAGCCGGTTATGAGATGATTATGGTCCATGGCGGACATGGCTGGCTGATCAATCAGTTCTTTTCTCCGTACTTCAACCGTAGAACCGACAAGTATGGCGGAACTTTGGAGAACCGGGTACGGTTTGCCCAGGAGGTTCTTGACAGTGTCCGCAACGCTGTAGGCCCTGGCTTCCCTATCGAGTTCAGAATAAGCGGTTCGGAGTTTTTTGAAGGCGGATATGACCTTACTGAAGGTATTGAAATTGCCAAGCTTGTCGAATCTAGAGTCGACCTGCTGCATGTATCTGCGGGCACGTATCAGACCGGCTTCGGAATCACCCATCCGTCGATGTTCTTGCCGCATGGCAGTAATGTGTATCTGGCAGCAGAGATCAAGAAGCATGTAAGTGTCCCCGTTGCTACGGTCGGCGGTTTAAATGATCCGGCTCAGATGGAAGAGATCATTGCCAGCGGTCAGGCGGATGTGGTTGAGATGGCCCGCGCACTGCTGGCTGATCCAGAGCTGCCCCGGAAGGTCATGAGCAACCGTGACGAGGACATTATTAAATGTCTGAGATGCTTCACCTGTATGGCGGAGCGTGCGGAGACCTCTACAAGACGCTGTACGGTGAACCCGTTAATCGGCCGTGAAATGGACGGGACAGAAATTTATCCTTCGGCTAATCCGCGTAAGGTTCTGGTAGCGGGTGCTGGCCCAGGCGGGCTGTATGCGGCGATGACTGCTGCCAAACGCGGACATCAGGTCATTTTATGTGAGAAGTCGGATGATGTGGGCGGTATTCTGCGGGGAGAGCAGGCGCTGCCCTTCAAATATGAGATGTATGAGCTGGGAGTTACTCTCGGGAAATTAGCCAAAGACGCAGGCGTCGAGATTCGTCTAAATACACCTGTGACCCAAGCGTATGTTGATAATGAAAATGTGGATGCGTTAATTATAGCCGTCGGTTCCGCAGCCATTGTTCCGCCAATCCCGGGACTTGATGGTGATAATGTAGTTGTAGTTAATGACTACTATCTGGAGAAAGATAAGGTTACCGATAGTGTGGTTGTACTGGGAGGGGGCCTTGCGGGCAGTGAAGCAGCGATTCACCTTGCCCAGGAAGGCAAAACAGTACATTTGGTCGAGATGAGAACTGAGCTGGCACCGGATGCCAATATCAGACATCGCCCGATTATGCTGAAGGAGATCGACAAGCTGAATATTAAGGTTCATCTGGGATATAAAGGGTTATGTGTTACGCCGGAGGGCGTAGTTTGCCTGAATCCAAGCGGGGAAGAGCAGCTGATTCCGGGAACCTCTGTAATTTGCGCACTTGGACAACGGGCAAGAAGAGATATCGTAGAGGAGTTAATTGATTGTGCTCCTTATGTGGCTCAGATCGGGGACTGTGTAAAAGCGTCAACGATCACTACTGCAATTTATCAGGGATATCATGCAGCGCTTGATATTTAGTTTGACACATATCCCCCCCCAGGGGGGATACTGGGTATAGATGTTTATATAGGATATGGGGAATTCCATAGGCAACAAAGCAAAGAACTGCCGTCATTTGGGCGATCCTCGCGGCTGCACTATATGCCATCCGCACGCCGGTATCCAAAGAGCTATATCAAAGGGTTCGGTTCAGGGTTAGGCGCACGAAATAAATAAAAGGCCGCATGAACCGGATGATCCGGTTCCTTGCGGCCTTGTTTGAGTGTGGATTTTTAAGTATCAAATATTGTTCAATCTATATACATCCGGTTAGATTAATGGAATTTGACAGTCTTGATCCGTGATTCCTGTTCGTAAGTAAGCGGGCTTGGCGTTTGCGGTGTGTGCAAATGGCGCTCTACGCTGTATTCCATTTTCCGGTAGTCTTCTTCTCCCGAAGCCATTCCAGGCTGCCACATTCCGGTTACCCAATTCTTCAGTTCCTTAATTCCTGCCAGCATTGCATTCATCCTCCTTGGCGATGAAATCCGATGGAAAATAGGGTTTCGATCACTTTTGTTTACGCTTTCATTATAACACGGATCAGTCGAAAATCAAAGGTGTGTCCGTGTGAAATAGACAATAAAAGAGTACAAAGTGTGAATTGGAGAGGCTTTGTGCTTTGTGAAAGGAGTTATGTCCTTGTGGGAGAGACAATAGGGGATGAGGAATGGTAAAAGAAAAAGCGACTGCCGGATATGGCGGTCGCTTGCAGCAAACTCCTGTAGGGAAAGCTTATTTGATACGTTTCAATGCGGCTTCCTGATCAATAGAACGTCTGGCCAGCATGTCCAGTGTAGCATCATGTACGGTTAATGTTTTGTCTATCCGCTCAAGAGTGTCTCGGGTTGCAATGACTTCAGCATTGACTTCGGATACAGCCTGCTGGATCAGCGGGATCAGCTTCGTATCTTCTTTGATGCTGTCAATATCAGCCTTCATTGTGCCAAGTTCGGACTTAACCTCGCTCAGCTCAGACTTAACCTCGCTCAGATCAGATTTCATTCCCTGTAATTCCGTAAGAATCTGTTGCAAAATCGGATCGCTCATCGTCACAGCTCCTCAAATATGGATTACATCAGAAGCGGGCTCTTTGGAGTATTTTTAATTATTATAGCATAAGACGGGGGGACAGGCCGAGGAAAAAGAGCAAACTGGCTGAAGCGCGGCATTCCTGCCTGGAACAAAGAAAATCTCTAATTATGAGTGTTTTTTACACTAATAATTGGGATATTTACCAATCGGCAAAGATGCTATATTGATTTTGGTAAGCGGTTGCATAAAAATCCTGAAGCTGATTTTATGCATCAGCCGATCACAACAAACCGGGAGGAATAAACGATCCATGCCAAAAAAGAAATCGTTTCTGTCATTCATCTTCACCACAGTCTTGCTGCTCGCTATGGTCACACCGATGGTCTCTGCTGCAACGGAAGAACAGGCGCCGCAGGAGCAGGCTGCCGCAGCTGCGGCTGCATCCACAGGTCTTCAATCCTACGTAGATGCCATGCAGCCGGGATGGAATCTGGGCAATTCACTGGATGCGACCGGAGCCGATGAGACTTCCTGGGGCAACCCGGCCGTCACACAGGCTCTAATCAAGAAAATTGCTGCCCAAGGCTATAAGAGCATCCGGATTCCCGTGACCTGGGATGTACATACGGGAGCGGCTGCCCCGTATACAGTGGATGCGGCCTATTTGTCACGTGTCCAGCAGGTTGTTGATTGGGCAGTAGCAGAGAATTTGTATGTCATGATCAACGTTCACCATGATTCCTGGCTGTGGATCAGCAAAATGGAGCAGCAGCATGATCTGGTGCTGGCCCGCTATAAGGTGGTCTGGACTCAGATTGCGAACCGCTTCAAGGGATATTCCGCCAAGCTGATGTTCGAGAGCGTGAATGAGCCGCGTTTCACCGATGGCGGAACGACGGATGAGGCCAAGGCGATTCAGATGCTGGATGAGCTGAATGTGGCTTTCCATGGCATCGTCAGAGCCTCCGGCGGGAATAATGCCACCCGTCCGCTGGTGCTGTCCACGCTGGAAGCTTCACCGACGCAGACCCGGATGGACGCCCTGTACCAGACCATCACCAGGCTGAACGACTCCAATCTGATCGCAACCGTACACTATTACGGGTTCTGGCCGTTCAGTGTCAATATTGCCGGGTATACCAGGTTCGAGACCGATACCCAGAACGATATCGTGACTACCTTTAATAATGTCTATAACACCTTTACCGCCAGAGGCATTCCCGTTATTGTGGGCGAGTATGGGCTGCTCGGTTTTGACAAGAATACAGGTGTGATCGAGCAGGGGGAGAAGCTGAAATTTTTCGAATACCTGGCTTATTATCTGAAGTCCAAGCAAATTACACCGATGCTGTGGGACAATGGCCAGCATTTCGGCCGCACTTCCTTCCAGTGGTCCGATCCGCAGCTCTACAATATGATGAAGGCAAGCTGGACCGGCCGCTCGTCCACTGCTGAAAGCGATCTCATTCATTTGAAAAAGGGTGCTGCAGCCAAGGATGTGACGGTTAAGCTGAATCTGAACGGCAATACGCTCTCTTCAATTCTATACGGTAGCCAGCAGCTGGTGCAGGGAACGGATTATACCCTAAGCGGTGACCAGCTGACGTTCAAAGCAGCGAAGCTCACCAGCCTGACTTCTTCCGGTAAGCTTGGCGTCAATGCAGTTTTGACGGCCCGCTTCAACAAAGGAGCGGATTGGAATTTTAACGTAATTCTCTATAATACGCCAAAGCTAAGCAGCGTTCAGGGAACAGCCAGTGCTTTTAAAATACCGGCTGTGTTCAATGGCGATACTCTCGCTACCATGGAAGCCGTATATGCTTCAGGAGGGAATGCCGGCCCGCAAAACTGGACGTCTTATAAAGAATTTGCTTATACGTTTACGCCTTCCTATACCACGGGTGAAATCAGTCTGCTGCCGGCGTTCTTCAATGAAGTGAACAATGGTGACGTGATCCTGAAGTTCCATTTCTGGAGCGGCGAAGTCGTGAATTACAAGATCACCAAGAACGGAACGAGCGTTACCGGTACGGCAATGTAGATGTAGCACAAGCAGAAGATGTACATGATAGCCTTCTTTTATCCTGCGGGATGGAAGAAGGCTTTTTATTGCGGCAGCCTTAAATATCCAAGAAAATCTTGGGGATACTATACCAAACGAACGGGGAAGGAGGGCATCTATGGAACCGGACACACAGAATATTCCTACGCTGCGGCATATTCTTGATGAATTCGATCAGTGTGCGGATCTCAGCCACCGGCGCTTTCCTGAACTCTCCGCCGATATTGTGTATTTCCCGCATACGGTGGATAACAACCTGCTAATCCAGGAAATATTGCTGCCCTTTGACCGGCTTCAGGCGGATGGGCTGGATAAGTTGTTCCTCCAGTCCCAATTTGTTGAGACAAGAGAGTCCAAAGCCGTGGTGGTCGGCATACTGGAGGGCTGTGTAGCTGTCTTCCACGGGGAAGCTGTTTACTTACTGGACGCCTACGGCCCGGAAGGCCGCAGTGTACAGCAGTCGGAAACGGAGACGGTAATTGCCGGCCCTCATGATGCCTTCGTGGAATCCGCTCCTACTAACCTGAGCTTAATCCGCCGCCGGATCAAAAGCTCGCATCTGAAAATTATCCGGTGTGAGATCGGAGAAATTTCCAAAACAACTGTGTACATCCTTTATATCAAGGATATTGCCAATCTTAAATATGTCCAGGATCTGCAGAACCGGATCAACCGGATTGAGACAGATGCGATTAATGACGGCGGGACGCTGACCCAGTTCATTGAAGATATGCCGAATTCGGTGTTCCCGCAGTTTCTGACTACGGAAAGACCTGATGTGGCTGTGTCGAAGCTGGCGGCCGGGCGGATCATCACCATCGTTGACAATAGTCCGACAGCGATCAGTGCGCCCTCCTCCTTTTTTGAATTCTTCTCATCACCGGATGATTACTACCAGCGCTGGGCACTGGGGACGGCACTGCGGCTGCTCCGGTTTCTGGCTCTTGTAATAACGATATCATTCACGGCGATGTATGTATCGGTAACTACCTTTCATTACGAGATGATTCCCGAAGCGCTGCTCCGAACGTTGGCTGAATCACGGAACAGGGTGCCGTTTCCTCCTGTTTATGAAGCGCTGCTGATGGAAATCATGATCGAGCTGCTGCGGGAAGCCGGAGCGCGCCTGCCAACCAAGATTGGGCAGACGATCGGGATCGTGGGCGGGATTGTGATTGGTCAAGCGGCTGTACAGGCTGGCCTGACAAGCAATGTGCTTATTATCGCAGTAGCCTCATCTGCCATTGCCTCTTTTGTGATTCCCAGCTATATGATGAGCGCCTCTATCCGCCTGATCCGCTTCGGAATCATAATACTCACCGGAATATGGGGCAATATTGGACTTGTAATGGGTATAGCCCTGATCGTAATTCATTTATCCAACCTGACGAGTCTGGGTTCGTCCTATCTGACCCCTATTGCTCCAATGAAGACGGGAGACTGGAAGGATGTGTTTATCCGTGCTCCTTTCTCGAAGCTGAGCAGCCGTCCGTCCCAGAGCAAGACCATGAATTCCATCAGGCAAAAAAACAAAAAGTAGGAGTGGACGTTATGCCCGAAAAGCTGCGCCCCTTTCATATTGCCGTTCTAATGCATATGACCCAATCCGGAATTGTGATCTTCACATTGCCCCGCAATCTGGCCGACTATTTCGGTACCAACGGATGGCTTTTTCTGGTGCCGTGTATCGTAGTCTCTACCTTCAATATCTATTTAATTTCACTGGTCTTCCGGCTTGGCCAAGGGAGGTCTGTATTTGAGATTATGGAGCAGACAATTCCAAGGCCGGTGCTGTATCCCTTTTATGGCGGCCTGGCTGCGGTCTGGCTTGTTTTTGGCTGCATGATCGGCAAGAAATACGTACTAATCTTCCAAATGCTGTCCTTCCCGACAACGAATCCCATGGTGTTCAAGCTGGCTGTGGACATTCTGGCCTTTCTGATGATTACCAAAGGAATCTATTCCATCTCCAAAGCGGCAACGCTGTTCTTCTGGCTGTCTGCCTGGATGTATCTGCTCATGCTGTGGTTTTTTCCGGCGTTCCGCTGGGAACGCCTGACTCCGTTTATTCTCAAAGGCGGGCATAATCAGTTCAAAGGAGCGATGGAGATCTATTCCGCTTTTCTCGGTTACGAATTATCGATACTGCTGTTCCCTTACGTGAACAAGAACAAAAAGGCTATGGCGGGCGTCCATGCGGGAAATCTCTATTTAGCTGTACTGTATATCTCGCTGGCGATCATCTGCTTCGGGTTCTTCAGTCTGGGGCAATTGAAAAAACTGCTCTATCCTTTGCTTGATTTGCTGGCGTATATCCAATTTCCGTTTATAGAGAGGCTGGAGAATCTGCTGTACGGGCTGTTTCTGTTCCCGGTTCTGGTCACTGTTGTAATGTACTGGTGGGCGGCACAAGAGTCGGTACGAAGAATGCTCCCCAGAATAAAACTATCCGTGCTCTCTTTCTTACTGATTGCGATTTCCTACAGTATCTCTTTTATTCCGAAGACACTGGATGCAGTGGGGGTCTGGATCACTAACCTGGGGTATGCGGTGACCGGGATTGCTTTCGGGTTTCCTGTACTATTGCTTCTATTGCTGCTGATTCAGCGGAAAGGGGGAGAGGTCCGTGCATAGACAGATTTATAGCTTGGCAAGGTTGTCCCTGAGTCTATTGCTTCTGCTTCCTCTGCTGCTGACCGGATGCAAAAGCGACGAGAGAATCCTTGAGAAGCTGGGCCTGGTGCAGACGGCGAGCTATGATCTTGCAGAGAATAACAGGATCAAAGTTACCTCCTGCGTCCCGGTCATTGACCCGGATTCCTCCGCACGCCGTGAGCTGTTGTCTACTGTCTCGGATAGCATTAAGGAAGCGAGAATCATGTTCTCCAGACAGACGGATTTGACGGTTGTCAGCGGGCAGCTCAGAGATGCATTGTTTGGTCTGAAGCTGGCCAAAGCCGGACTCGGGGATTACATTGATACCCTGCTGCGTGATCCCTCTATAGCCCTTGGCGTCAAGGTTACAATTATTAACGGGGATGCCGGTGAAATTCTGGCCAAGGATTACGAGCCGCATACGGATACCGGAAGATATATCAATCATCTGCTGGAGAAAGAGGCGGCCGGCAACAGCATTCCCAATACCACTCTGTATGAATTCTCCCGTGACTATAATGACGATGGCATAGATCCGGTGGCACCGATAGTAAAGGATAGCGGGGACAAAGCCGTTATTGACGGCATTGCCTTGTTTCAGGAGGACCGTTACAGAATGAAGATTCCGGCTCAAGACGGGATCTTCTTCGGGCTTTTCCGTGATGACCTGAGGCAAGGGGAGGCCGCTCTCCATTTGGGGGAAAAGGATGGCCGGCAGGTGGTAGTGATGTTCAGTTCATTATTGAATTCACGCAAGGTGAAGGTTCATCGTCTGGGGCCCGGCCGGTTCAAAGTCGAGCTTCTGGCGAATATCCAGGGCTCCGTGCTTGAATATACCGGACACCATTATCTGAATAAGGCCGGGGTAAGACAACAGCTGGAGCGGGATATCGCAGATGTGATTATGGCCAAAGCCAAAGAAATGGTGTCGCAAATGCAGCAGCATAACGTAGATAGTCTCGGAATCGGGATACAGATAAGGAATACTTTGAGCTATAAAGAGTGGAATCAAATGAATTGGCGGGAGGTTTATCCGCAGGTGGAGATAGAGTGCAAGGCCAAGGTGACAATCAAGGATTACGGGAAATACATGTAGGCACTACCCTGATTATTTCAATTTATAAATATACAAAATAGGGCAATGGGTGTAAAATTGCATTACTTAGGTCTTCCCGGCGAGCAGAATAGCATGGATATACAGAGAAACGGGTGCTGCCCTTCAAAGGGGGGGGCATTAACGTTTCTACTTCTATGCCTATATGTGAATAAATGCGCATGGACCTCAGGCCTGAGGGGATTATGCTGCATTGCACCACAGGGTTATCCTGCTCCCGGAAGCAGAAGCGAAGGTACAGCAACAAGATGAACCGAAAAGAGACGGAGGAATTAAGAATCATGGAGAGAAGAAACTGGAAGCACCTTATGAAAATAGCAATGTTGACCGCTGCGGTTGGCCTGGTAGCGGCTGGCTGCGGAAATTCCAATAATGCAGGCAATGCCGATAATGAAAGCTCCGGAAATGCTGCGGAAGCTCCAGCCGAGGCGGTTACCCTATCGCTGGGTCTGCTGCCTTCTATTGATGCGATTCCATTTATTATTGCGCATGAGCAAGGCTTTGATAAAGAGCATAATGTAAACCTCGATATCCAGACCTTCAAGAGCGCCAAGGACCGGGATGTAGCTTTTCAAGCCGGCAAAGTAGATGGTCTCAGCGCAGATCTTGTAGCGATTTCCATCTATAATGAAGCGGGACTGGATGTCAAAATCACCAGTACTACAACGGGTGAATTTGATCTGCTGACCGGAAATGATGAAGTCAAAGAGGTGAAGGATCTGAAGGGCAAAACTGTCATTCTGTCCAAGAATACCTCGACCCAGTATACCGTGGCGATGATGCTGAAGCAGGCCGGTCTGACTGAAGACGATATTACAGTGACCGAAGTGCCGCAGATTCCAACCCGCCTGGAGCTGCTCAAGAATAATAAAGCCGATGCAGCCGTCCTTCCGGAGCCGTTCGTGACCATGGGCAAAACTGCTGGCCTGCGTGTCCTCAGCTCGACCCATAGTGCGGGAATCAATCCGTTCGTGCTGGCTTTCCCGCAGAGTGCGATTGATGCCAAGGGACAAGGTATCCGTGATATGTACGCCGCTTATGATGAAGCTGTAGATTATATGAAAACGCATGACCAGTCGGAATATATCGATCTGATTATCAAGGAAGTGGGTTATCCGGACACGCTGAAGAATGAGATTAAGGTGCCGGAATATCTCCCTGCTTACCAGGTGGATGTGAAGGAAGTAGAAGCGGCCTTCGCCTGGGCGCGTGAAAAAGGACTGCTCACCAAAAATATATCGGCTGAAGAAGTGATCTCCGATGTCCAGTTTAAAGAATAGCGGACTCCGCATTAACAACCTTCATGTAGCCTACGAAAAGGGACAGCTGGCACTCGGAGAGATGAATCTGACCCTGCCGGAGCATGGGATATACACAGTAATCGGTCCTTCCGGCAGCGGCAAATCCACGCTGCTGCGGGCGATTGCCGGCCTGCTGCCGGGGTATGAGGGGGAACTGCTCTTCAACGGCAGATCCGTCCATGAGAAGGAGACGCTGATTGGCCTGGTGCCGCAGAATTATGGCCTGCTGCCCTGGAAGACAGTCCGTGACAATATCAGGATTGCCATGAAAATTGCCCGCCCCGGCAGCGGGAGCACAAACAGGCAGGAGCAGGACGGGCAAATCCTGCATTGGCTGGAGTCCATGGGTATAGCCGGGCTGGCCGGCCGGTTTCCGCTCTCCCTGAGCGGAGGACAGCAGCAACGGGTAGCTATTGCCCGTGCATTCGCCATTCTGCCGACTATTCTGCTGCTGGACGAGCCGTTCTCGGCGCTGGATGCCATTACGCGGGAAGGGCTGCAGCAGATTTTTATCGACAACTGGCAGGCGCATCCGGCAACCACGCTGTTCGTCACCCATGATATAGAAGAAGCGATTCTCCTGGGACAGAAGATTATCGTGATGCTGCCCGGGCAACAGGAGCCGCCGGAGATTCTCGATAACTCCGCTGTGTTTGCCATGAAGCATGTGGACAAGCGGGAGAGCGATGAGTATTTCGAGCAAAGTAAGAGAATCAGAAAGGTAATGATGGAGAAATGGTGAAAAAACGGCATCTCCCTCACCTGCTGCGGCTGCTGTTCGTTTTTGCGGGCATGAATGTAATCTGGTATATAGCCTATCTGCTGATGAATCATTCCATTCTGCCAAGTCCGGGTGCAGTCTATGAAGCTATGTTTCATCTGGGTGCGCGTGATGTGGCGCTGAACGTCGGCTACAGCCTGCTCCGGATCTTCGAGGGTGTGCTGCTGGCGCTGCTGCTCGGACTGATGGTAGGCCTGCTGATGGGCCGCTCTCCACTCTGGAACAGGCTGCTGGATCCGGTAGTGTATCTGACCTATCCGATTCCCAAGATTGCGCTATTGCCTGTAGTGATGCTGTTCTTCGGCCTCGGAGAGACCTCCAAAGTGCTGATGATCATGCTGATCCTGCTGTTCCAGGTAATCATATCCGTACGTGATGGTGTGAAGGCGATCCCTGAGAGTACATATGATGTTCTGACGAGCATCGGCGCCAGCTCCATGCAGAAGTTCTGGAATGTGACGCTCCCCGGCGCATTGTCGGTCATTCTCAGCACCATTCGTATCTCCCTTGGAACGGCAATATCGGTGCTGTTCTTCACCGAAATTTACGGTACGGAGCATGGCATGGGCTTCTTCATTATGGATGCCTGGCTGCGGCTGGATTATCCGGAGATGTATGCGGGAATTATGCTGTTCAGTCTGGTAGGCTTTGTCCTTTTCCTGCTGGTGGATCTGCTGGATTACCGGTTTATGAAGTGGCGGCGGTAGTCTGTACACGGGTATTGTCCGCATAAGGACGGTGCCCGTTTCTTTTGAAATATAAGAATTTATATGTTTCACACGATAACTTATCCTTCTATTTCTCGCTGAAACAACACCGTCCCTTAAAAGGACGGCAAAGCCGTTTCTACTTGTTTGAGAATGCTGTAATTTCCTGTCGCAAATATAACATGGTAAATATATCTAAATATAATTATAATTAGAATATTCATGTTACTTATTTGAGGAGGATGAAATGTTTTGAACAGTAAACGCAATCAATTTATTCAGCAAACCGCCCGGACAGCCCTGATTACTTCGGTAGCGCTTGCATTACTGCTGCCTGGCGGGCTGGCTGCTGCGGATTCCGGCTACACTTCGGTAAGGGTGCCTCTCTCCACAGCAGCTGCCGGACAGGCCGCCAATTCCGCAGCCCCGGACCCGGCCAAGGCCAAAATCACACAGGAGCAGGCCATTGCCAAGCTAAGAGAGCTGTTTCCCGTTCTGAAGGAAGCGACGGTATCCAATGTACGGCTTGGCACGGATTCTTACCCTCCTTCCGGGAACCAGATGGTGTGGAATGTCCAGTGGCAGTACCAGCTGGGCAGCTCAGGTTACGGGTTCTCCAGTTTGGTCGATGCGATGACAGGTGATCTGGTGAATACGTATATTTCTTATCCTATGTTGAGGGAGAATGCCTTTTACCCTCCGGAATTCTCCCGGGAGGAGGCGCTGGCGAAAGCCCGCAGCTTCATTGCCGCGGCCGCACCATCCCTGGCAGCCAAGGACCTTGTACTGGATGATAACGACCAGACTTATATGGGCAGGGACGCGCTCTTTGGTATGTTTGAATATAGATTTCCGTTCAGAATCTTGAGAAACGGGCTTCCCTCAGCAGCGGATATGCTGAACATCTCCGTCGATGGAAACGGGAATATCGTTCAATTCAGCAAACCGGCTACAGACGGAGTGTATCCGTCAGCGAAGCCGGCGGTCTCCCCGGAATCAGCTAGCAAGCAATTTGCCGAGAACTTTAAGGTTGGCCTCTATTATATCCCTATATATAAAGATGGCGCGGCAGTGCGCTGGATTCTGGGCTGGCGCCCTGAGAGTGAATCCCTGTCCCTTGTAGATGCCCAGACTGGCAAAAGCATAGATAATGAAGGCGAAGCAATTACGGCAGCTGTCACTTATGAGGCGATTCCAGAGCGGAAGAATACTTTCCAGCCTGCAAGCGCCGCCGGGCTGACCGCAGCTGCAGCGGCGAAGCTGGTACAGCAGGTCGCTGCGATTCCTGCAGAACGCAAGCTTTCAGGCCAGAACTCTGGCGTGAATTCCCAGAATGATAAGCAAAAGCTCTGGAGATTATCCTGGGAAGCAAGCCGCACGGCTGCTAATATGGCAATGCCGGAGCGTACGTACGCTGAAGTAGACTCCAGCACCGGAGAAATCATTCAATTCCAGCTGGAGCAGTATGGAGGCCAGGCATTGAAGGAACAGCCTGCACCTGCAGGCGGAACCAAACTGACGCAGGCACAAGCCAAGGAGAGGGCGATAGAGCTTATCAACCGTCTGTATCCTAAGGCCAGCGGAAGTCTTAAGCTGGCTGAGCATGGAGGAAAGTGGAGTATCCTTGAGGACGGGAAGGGGTACCGTTACCAGTTCTTGCGCTATTATCAGGGTATTCCGGTTAGTGACAGTAATATAGTCATGACTATGGATGTTTACGGCAGACTGCAAAGCTACATGAATACAGGCAACACCGGTTATGAAGCGCTCAAAGATAAGCCTGTTCCGGCAGTTTCCGGGGCGGAAGCACTTCAGAGCTATCTCGGCCGATATGATCTGAAGCTGCAGTACAGCAGTATAGGCGGATATAATATAGACAATAAGTATGTTGAACCGGTAGTTAAGCTGGTATATGCTCCGACTCCGGCAGATTCTCAGGATACCTATAAGGTACTGGATGCGCAAACTAAGGAATGGGTCACGACCTACGAGAGCCCGTTGCAATCACGGAGTGGAGCGGAGGCAGTTGATCTTAAGGGGCATGCAGCAGAGCAGGCACTGACCGAGCTGCTGAACTACGGCGTGCTGAGCGTAGATGCGGATAAGAAGGTGAATCCGGACCAGGAGATAACGGCCGGAGACTGGTTCACCCTGATTGCCAGATCCTCAACACCGTATTATGCAGGGTATTCGAATGGTTCTGAACCTAAAGCCGTGGCTGGAGTGAGTCCGGACAGCCCTTATTATGAAGCCGTCAGCTATGCGGCAGAGCGTGAATGGATCAGCAGAGGGGCTGCGCTGCAGCCTGAGAGTAAGTTAAGCCGCGAACAGCTTGCTGTTCTGCTGGCCTCCTTCCTGAAGTACGATAAGCTTTCAGCTTTTCTGGGTAATGATTCTGTCATAACCGGCTTCAGTGACAATGCGGCAATTCAGGATAAAGGGGCAGTAGCACTGGCTGTTAAGCTGGGATTGCTGCAGGGAGAGAACGGGAAGTTCAATCCACAGCAGATTGTAACCAAAGCGCAGGCAGCTAATGTGATCATGAAGCTCGTAGAGCTGCAGGGCAGAACCGATCAGGTGATCGGCCAATAGAGAATGGAGCACAGCAAAGCCCGTTTCCGCCACTATGGCGGGAACGGGCTTTTTGACGTCGCATTATGAAGTGGAGAAGCTTATTTGCCGAGCTGTTTGTCGACTTCCTTGACGGGATTCTCGCCGACATTGTCTTCGGTCTTGATGCTGCTCATGAACCAGCCTGTAGCCGCAATAATAATCAGAACCACGTAGAAGGTCAGTTTCCACCAGGTGCTATGCGCGAAGTCTTCAGACAATACACCCAGCGAAGGATGTGCAAGAGTGATGACGGCAAGCTTAATCCCTACCCAGCCGACAATGAAGAAGGCGGCAATTTCGAGACCTGGACGTGTGTGGAGCAATTTGACGAAGAAAGAAGCGGCAAATCGCATAATAACCAGGCCGATGAATCCGCCCGCAAAGATTACCAGGAACTGTCCGCCGTCAAGCCCGCCAATGTGGCCGATTCCGCTTGGCGGAAGAGCAACGGCGAGGGCAACAGCTGCGAGGATGGAGTCTACTGCAAAGGCGATATCTGCAATCTCAACCTTAAGTACGGTGAACCAGAAGCTGGATTTCTTCTTGTTGACAGCCCCGGAAGTGCCGCTTTCAGCTGCTTCATCCGTGACCGGTTTCTTGAACAGCAATTTCCGGAAGATATGATTCCCCGCGATAAATAACAGATAAATTGCGCCGATAGCTTGTACCTGCCAGATGTCGACCAGATAAGAGATGACGAAAAGTGATCCAAACCTGAACACAAACGCTCCTGCCAATCCGTAAAAGAGCGCCTTCTTACGTTCCTCATCAGGAAGATGTTTAACCATGATTGCCAATACAAGTGCGTTGTCTGCGGCAAGCAGCCCTTCCAGTGCGACCAGAACGAGCAATACCCATCCGTATTCTAATAATAATCCCCAATCCATTGCTGTTTCCTCCTCATGTGGCTCTGGATACTTTTCGTAAAAAATACCCTTATTACCATTATTGTAACCAAAACTATATAAAAAAGACCTTTACCAAACAGATTAGCCTTTGGAATAAAGGTAACCTGATTGGTAAAGGTCTCGCTAACAATGATAAATTGCCGATAAAACCGGAGAATATCCTCATATTCTCGTATTGACGATTTTATCTAACAGCTACTCCCCTTTACGGGATATATGAAATTTTAGGATTTACGTATCTGACTAAAAGTATCATATATGAGTTGAGAGGCGTTGTCAATGTTTATGAGAATAAATATCATCAGGAAATGATTGTTTTGAAAACGGAAACATGGCATATACGAGTTATATAACTTGACATACCATATGTCGAAACTGCAAACATAAGGAAATTAAGGGCAAATCAAGCTTTAAGCTAATTGACGATGCCCTGTTATGAAAATATGATGAGACTAATTAAAGCAGCAAGCAAGGTTTGTGTTAATTAACATAACATTAAACCGAGCTGGCAGCCAGTTGACTGTCGCATATGGGAATGTCAGGGAAGCTTAGCTTACAAAACTTGAGTGATGCTTCCGAAGCGAGTTTTACTGCGAAGTGGTTTCAAGGAGCGGATACTCCGTAAAACTAAGCGAATGCTTCCGAAGCGAGTTTTGTACGAAGATTGTACAGGGAAGCTTAGCTTACAAATCTTTTAGGAGGTGGGAAATGATGCAGCCGTCATGTATATCAAGTGAAGCGGAGGAGGAGATTAGCCGCCACCCTTGCTACAGCGAGGAGGCCCACCGGTTTTATGCCCGGATGCACATCCCGGTTGCTCCCGCCTGTAACATCCAGTGCAATTACTGCAACCGCAAGTTCGACTGTGTAAATGAAAGCAGGCCGGGTGTGGTCAGTGAAGTGCTTACTCCGGAGCAGGCAGAACGCAAGGTGAGGGGCGTTGCCGCTCAGCTGATGCAGCTCTCGGTTGTGGGTGTAGCCGGACCCGGAGATCCTCTGGCGAATCCGGAGCAGACATTTGATACCTTTGCCCGGGTCAAGAAGTATGTGCCAGACGTGTCCCTTTGCCTCAGTACCAACGGACTTACGCTGTACCGGCATGTGGATGAGATTATCGAGCTTGGCATCCGGCATGTCACCATCACCATCAATGCCATTGATCCTGATGTCGGCCAGGCGATTTATCCCTGGGTATTCGATGAAGGGGTCCGGTACGAAGGAAGGGAAGCAGCTGAGCTGCTGATCAGCCGCCAATTGCTGGGGCTTGAGATGCTGGCGAAGCTGGGGATTCTGGTCAAAGTGAATTCGATTATGATTCCGGGGGTCAACGATCATCATCTGCCCGCCGTGTCCCAAAGAGTAAAAGAACTCGGGGCCACGCTGCATAATGTAACACCGCTGATTATCGCGCCGGGCAGCCAATACGAAGCGGATGGACGCAAAGCGCCCCGTCCGAAGGAATTGCTTAACCTGCAGGAGCTGCTAGGCCGTGACGGGATGAAGGTCATGCGCCATTGCCGCCAATGCCGGGCGGATGCGATCGGGCTGCTTGGCCAGGACCGCAATCAGGATTTCCCGCTTGAAGCGATGGAAGCTGAACCGGTCATTAATGAAGAAGCCAGGGCAATGTTCCAGAGTGAGTTGGATACCAAAATCCGCGAGCGCGTCAAAGCCAAGCAGGCCAGACGCATTCAGGCAGGCGGGCCGAAGACCAGAGTCGCAGTTGCCACTAGAGGCGGCGATAAGGTGAATCAGCATTTCGGTCATGCCACTGAGTTTCTGATTTACGACACTGACGGCGCAGATGTACAACTCCTGGGTGTCCGCAAAATACAAGCATACTGTCATGGCAAAGCAGACTGTAACGGCGACAAAGCCGCCACGCTGCAAGAAATCATCTCCATTCTAAGTGATTGCCGCATTCTTCTCTGCTCCGGTATCGGCGATGCTCCAAGAGCCAGCCTGAACAAGATCGGAGTCCTGCCCCTCGTCCGCAAAGGCGGAATTCAGGAAGCCATTCTCGAAAGCGTCAAGTACAGCTCTTATTTTGAAAATATAAACATTTCGAAGGGATGATGAACAATGAGACAAATAGCTTTCTACGGTAAAGGCGGTATCGGTAAATCGACAACTTCACAAAACACCCTGGCTCAGCTGGCTACAAAATTCGGACAAAGAATAATGATCGTAGGCTGTGACCCTAAGGCAGACTCTACCCGTCTGATCCTGAACACGAAAGCCCAGAACTCGGTGCTTGAACTGGCGGCTGAGCTTGGCTCGGTAGAGGATCTTGAGCTTGAAGATGTATTGCAGACAGGTTTCGGTGACATTATCAACGTAGAATGCGGCGGCCCTGAACCTGGAGTAGGATGCGCAGGACGCGGGATCATCACCGCCATTAACTTCCTGGAACAGGAAGGTGCCTATCAGGATCTGGACTTCGTATCCTATGACGTGCTTGGTGACGTTGTATGCGGCGGTTTCGCAATGCCAATCCGCGAAGGCAAGGCGCAAGAGATCTACATTGTCTGTTCCGGTGAGATGATGGCGATGTACGCAGCGAACAATATCGCCCGCGGTATCCTGAAGTATGCTACCAGCGGCGGTGTAAGACTGGGCGGCCTGATCTGCAACAGCCGTAACACGGACCGTGAAGATGAGCTGATTATGGAGCTGGCCCGCCGTCTGAACACACAGATGATTCACTTTGTGCCGCGCGATAACATCGTTCAGCATGCCGAGCTGCGCAGAATGACCGTTGCCCAATATAACCCTACCCATCAGCAGGCGAAAGAATATGAAACGCTGGCTGAGAAAATCCTCAATAACAAAATGCTGACCATCCCTACTCCGATTTCCATGGAAGAGCTGGAAGAGCTGCTGATGGAATTCGGCATCATCGAAGATGAAGAAGCTGCGATCAAGAAGCTGCAGGCTTCCGGTCAATAAGACTCTAAGCCGTAATCTACAGAGTGATCCGGTGAACGGGAGTGGAGAGACGGCCTTCGCCGGATCATCTCAGGTGGTATTAGCCACGCAGGCGGCTTAGACGTCCTGCATCAAGAAAAGGAGGGTCAATACATGGGACTGAATATCGAAGAAAATAAAAAACTGGTAGAAGAAGTTCTGGAAGCTTACCCGAAAAAAGCGAAGAAAGACCGCGAGAAGCATTTCCAGGTTGCTACAGATAATGCAATAGATTGCGGGACCTGCGCAGTCAAGTCCAATATTAAATCCCGTCCGGGTGTGATGACCCCGCGCGGTTGTGCTTATGCAGGCTCCAAAGGGGTAGTATGGGGCCCGATCAAGGATATGGTTCACATTAGTCACGGCCCTGTCGGCTGCGGTCAATACAGCTGGGGCTCACGCCGTAACTTTGCGAACGGGACGCTCGGTATTGATAATTTTACAGCTATGCAGATCACCAGTGATTTTCAGGAGACGGATATTGTCTTCGGCGGAGATAAGAAGCTGGCCGTAATCATGCGTGAAATCACCGAAATGTTCCCGCTGGCCAAAGGGATCTCGGTTCAATCCGAATGCCCGGTCGGTCTGATCGGTGATGATATTGAAGCGGTATCCAAAAAGATGTCCAAAGAGCTGGATATGCCGATTGTTCCGGTACGCTGTGAAGGGTTCCGGGGGGTCAGCCAATCGCTGGGCCACCATATTGCAAACGATGCAATCCGCGATTTCGTCATGGGCCGTGCGGAGCTGGCGGAGACCGGCCCGTATGATGTCAACATTATCGGCGACTATAATATCGGCGGTGATGCCTGGGCATCCCGTATCCTGCTGGAGGAGATGGGCCTGCGCGTGATTGCCCAGTGGTCCGGTGACGGCTCCCTCAATGAGCTGGAAGTAGCCCACAAGGCGAAGCTGAACCTGATTCACTGCCACCGTTCGATGAACTATATGGTAGATCATATGGAGAAGGCCTACGGTATACCTTGGCTGGAATACAACTTCTTCGGACCGACCAAGACCTATGAGAGTCTGCGGGCGATCGCCGCTCTGTTCGATGCTACGATTCAGGAAAACTGCGAGAGAATGATTGCCAAATATAAGCCGGTGATGGATGCCATTATCCATAAATTCAGACCCCGGCTGGAGAACAAAACGGTCATGCTGATGATCGGCGGATTACGTTCCCGTCATACCATCGGAGCGTATGAGGATCTGGGGATGGATATCGTAGCTTCCGGTTACGAATTCGCCCATAAGGATGACTATGAGAAGATGCTTCCGATGCTGCAGGAAGGAACGATCATTATGGATGACCCAACAGCCTATGAGCTGGAAGAGATCACCCAGAGAATGAACATAGATCTGGTAGGTTCAGGTGTGAAAGAGAAGTATGTGTATCACAAAATGGGTGTTCCATTCCGCCAGATGCACTCCTGGGATTACAGCGGTCCTTATCATGGCTTCGACGGCTTTAAGGTTTTTGCCAAGGATATGGATATGACTGTGAACAGCCCGGTATGGGATCTGGTAACCCGGAAATCCAAAATCCAGCCAGAGGAGGCGAGCATATGAGCAAGGACGATCTGAACATTAAAGATAATACCAGCTTGTTTAAGGAGGAGCGTTATGTTCAGCAGCGGGAGAACAAGAAACAGTTCGAAGCGCCTTGCAGCGAGCAGGAAACTGCTGAAGCACTCGCTTACTCCAAATCCGCTGAATATATGGAAAAGAACTTTGGCCGCCAGAATGTGGTCATCAATCCGCATAAAGCCTGCCAGCCGCTGGGTTCCGTAATGGCCGCGCTCGGATTCGAGAAAACACTGCCGTTTGTACACGGCTCGCAGGGCTGCAACGCCTACTTCCGCAGCCATCTCAGCCGTCACTTTAAAGAACCCACGCCATCCGTTTCCACTTCAATGACCGAGGATGCGGCCGTATTCGGCGGAATGAATAACCTGATCGACGGTCTGGAGAACAGTGTCGCGCTGTACAAACCGGAGATGGTTGCCATCTGTACCACCTGTATGGCTGAGGTTATCGGGGATGACCTCAACTCTTTTATCGGCAATGCCCGGATCAAAGGGGTGATTAGTGAAGAATACCCGGTAGCTTTCTGCAACACACCAAGCTTCGTAGGTTCGCATATCACAGGCTATGACGCCATGATCAAAGGCATTCTGAGCTACCTCTATACCCGTTCGGGAATCGAGAGTAAGCCTGGAAGCGGTGCGGAAAGCGGAGAGAAGCTGAATGTTCTGCTGGGGTTCGAGCCGTACACCGGCAACTTTGCTGAACTGCGCAAGATTCTGGCGGCTTTTGATACGAAGTACACCATCCTGGGAGACCACAGCGGAAACTATGACTCCCCGGCCACAGGAGAATACGAGTATTACTATGGCGGCACGAAGCTTGAGGATGTTCCGCAGGCAGCGAATGCACTGGGAACCCTGTCTCTGCAAAAATATACGCTGAAAAAGACGCAGGAATATATCAGCGGAACCTGGAAGCAGCAAATCTCCGCATTATCGACACCGCTTGGGATTAAAGGTACTGATAAATTGCTGGAAACGATCAGCGAACTGACCGGCTTGCCGGTTCCTGCTTCACTTACCGAAGAACGCGGCCGCGTAGTAGATGCGCTCATGGACAGTCATCCTTACCTGCACGGCAAGCGGGTTGCGCTTGTAGGTGATCCGGATCTGCTGATCGGTCTGATCGGATTCTGTCTGGAAACCGGGATGGAGCCGGTGCATATCGTCTGCTCGAACGGTGATGTTGATTACAATGAAGTGAAGTTCAAGGATGAAGCAGAGGCGCTGCTGGCGGCAAGTCCCTACGGTTCAGAAGCAACTGTGCATGTGGGTAAAGACCTGTGGCATATGCGCTCGCTGCTGCTGAATGATACGGTTGATCTGGCAATCGGCAGCTCCCATCTGAAATTCGCCGCCAAGGATGCCGATGTTCCGCTGATCCGGGTCGGATTCCCGATCTTTGACCGTCATCATATGCACCGTTATCCCATTATCGGGTATCAGGGGACGTTAAATCTGCTTAGCTTGATTGTGAATACCACCCTCCAGCAGCTCGATGATAATAATTCCGGATTTAACTTTGAGCTGGTGCGCTAAACATAGTTTTATCAGCTATCTAAGTTAAAGTGATCACTAAGAGTGAGAGGGATTACTGAAAATTTCTGAAATGAAATGTATATTATCAATGTAATTATTTGAATAAATGTAAAAATACTCAACCTGGCATCCTTCGTCCCCCGGTACATTTCGGCAGCGGTTATTATGACCGGAATCCGCGGGGGCAGCGGAGGGCCGGGATTCTTGCCATCATGTGCAAATGCCGCCTCAGGAACAGCGCAAGATTTGCGTGAAACACAGCATCTTAAGCGAAGGAGATGAAGAGCCGATGGACCCTGTTCGAAAAGACGAATTTGATTCCGAGGCTTGCGGGAGCATAGCCCCAAAAGCAAAGCCCTGTCCGCGGCCCAAACCGGGTGAAGCAGCTGGGGGCTGCTCCTTCGACGGAGCCCAAATTACGCTGCTGCCGATTATGGACGCTGCACATCTTGTCCATGGACCGATTGCCTGTGCCGGTAATAGCTGGGAGAGCAGAGGAACGTTATCAAGCGGCCCCTCCCTGTCCCAATATGGCTTCGCTACGGATCTTACGGATTCTGATATTATTTTTGGCGGCGAGAAGAAACTGAAGGAGAGTATCGACTATATTGCCGAGCGCTTTGCGCCTCCGGCAATATTTGTATATTCAACCTGTGTGACAGCGCTGATTGGCGAAGATATGGATGCGGTCTGCAAGACTGCGGCAGAGCGGATCGGGATTCCTGTGATCCCCGTGAACAGTCCCGGCTTCGTCGGCAGCAAGAATCTCGGCAACCGCCTGGCCGGGGATGCCCTGCTGCAGTACGTCATCGGTACGGGAGAGCCGGAGCCGCTGACGCCGCTGGGCGTGAATCTGATCGGAGAGTATAATATCGCCGGTGAGATGTGGGATATCGAGAAGCTGATGAACAGCGCAGGGATAGCGGTAACCTCACGGATAACGGGAGATGCCCGTTACAAGGAGATTACCTGGGCGCACCGGGCGAAGGTGAATATGGTGGTCTGCAGCCGGGCGCTGCTGGGCCTTGCCAAGGAGATGGAATCCAGATACGGCATTCCATATTTCGAAGGTTCGTTCTATGGTGCCAAGGAAACGACCTATTCGCTGCGGCAAATGGCGTTTCTGATGAATGACCGTGAGATGGAGCGGCGGGTGGACCGGCTCACAGAGCGGGAAGAAGCCCGGCTAAGCCAGGATCTGCGCCCATACCGCAAGCTGCTGAAAGGGAAACGGGCGGTACTCTACACAGGCGGCGTCAAGAGCTGGTCGGTGATCTCGGCGCTGAAGGAGCTGGGTGTCCAGGTAGTCGGGGTAGGCACGAACAAGAGTACTGAGGATGATGTGCGGCGGATTGCCGACCGGGTGGGCGACGATACGGAATACATTCCCGAAGGCGGAGCAAGCCGGATTATTAAGACGGTCAGGGAACGCAAGGCTGATATTATGATTGCCGGCGGACGCAATATGTACGTGGCGATGAAAGAGCAGATCCCGTTCATCGATATTAATCAGGAGCGGCACAAGGCGTATGCCGGATATGAGGGATTGCTGAGGCTGGCCAAGGAACTGACCTATTCGCTGGCCAATCCAATCTGGAAGCTGGCGGCGAGCCCGGCCCCATGGGATAAGGAGGCTCCTCCTTATGACCGTTAACCGGAGAAAGAAGCCGGCATCGGTCAACCCGATGAAGATCGGGCAGTCGCTGGGTGCCGTGCTGGCACTGCAGGGCTGTTACCGGGCCATGCCGCTGATTCACGGCTCCCAGGGCTGCTCCGCTTTTCCGAAGGCGCTGCTGACCCGGCATTTCCGGGAACCGATTGCCGTGCAGACCTCGGCGCTGCAGGAGATGGATGTCATCTTCGACGCCAACCGCAATCTGGAAGAGGCACTGAACCTGGTGCTGAGCAAGCACCGTCCCGATATCATCGGCATTATTGGAACAGAGCTGACCGATGTGGCGGGTGTGGATTATCAGAACATGCTTAAGACGTATAAAAGAGAGCGGAATATGCGCGGCGGCCTCGCCTTCTCCGTCGTGCTCCCTGATTTTCGCGGATCACTGGAATCGGGCTTCAGCTCTACGGTAGAAGCCATGATTGACGAGATGATCCAGCAGGTCGGACACCGGGGGTCCAGGAGTGTAAACACCCGGCAGATCACCTTGCTGCCGGGATCATTCTTAACCCCGGCCGATGTAATGGAGCTGAAGGAGATCATCTCCTCCTTCGGGTTCGAAGTGATTGCGCTGCCGGATATCTCAACGTCCCTGTCGGGCCATCTGCTGACAGGCTTCTCGCCGCTGACCCGGGGCGGGGTTCCCCTGGATTCCATGCTGCAGAGCCTGCAGTCCGGGCTGACGATTGCCATCGGCGGGAGCATGGAGCGTCCGGCCCGGCGGCTGCACAATGCGCTGGGCACGCCGTATAAGGTATTCGAAGGCGCTATGGGGCTCAAAGCCACCGATGAACTGCTGCATTTCCTGCATCAGATCAGCGGGGAGCCGGTGCCGCTGCGTTATTGCTGGCAGAGGGAGAATCTGCTCGACAGCATGCTGGATGCCCATTTTCAGTTCGCCGGAATGTCGGCTCTGACGGCGCTGGAACCGGATCATTTGTATTCGGTATCGGGATGGCTGGAGGAGCTGGGGGTAGAGCAGAAGGCGCTGATTACCTCATACGAAACTCCGCTCGTTGCCGGAATGGAACGCGAGGTATGGGTGGGGGATCTGGATGATGCCGAGGTACTCGGCAAGGGAGCGGATTTGTGGATCAGCAATTCCCACGGGCTCGCAGGTGCGCAGCGGATCGAAGCAGCGTTTATGCCGGCCGGATTCCCGGTCTGGAATGAGCTGGGTGCTTATATGTCTGTCTCGGTCGGGTACCGAGGCGCTATGGAATGGAGTAATAAAGCAGGGAATTTGTTAATGCAAAGGGAGGCAGGACACCGTGAAAGTAGCGTTCGCCACAGATGATGGAAACCGTGTGAATGCCCATTTCGGACAAAGTCCGATGTTTGCTGTATATAATGTAACGAAATCAGGCGCCTCACTGGTTGAGCTGCGCAAGCTGCCAGCGGTGCTGAACCAGGATGAAGCAGGCAAAATCGACAGCCGGCTGGATGCGGTAAGCGACTGTACCCTGATCTTCATCATGCAGATCGGTGCGTCAGCGGCCGCACGGGTGACGCGCCGCAAGATCATGCCGGTGAAGGTGCCTTTCGGCAGTCCCATAGAGGAACAGCTGAAACGGCTGGTGGAGATGCTTCAGGGTAAGCCGCCCATGTGGCTGGCCAAGGTTCTGCGGGCGGAGGAGAATAGCGGGAGCGAAGGGGGAGAAGCGAATGGAACCCATGGCTAATGAGCATGCGGTGCAGCAGGATACGGGGAACACGGAAGCCCCGGCAATGAGGCTGCGCAGCCGGAAAGTGCGCAAGGAACTGAATCAGGAGACAGCGGATGCTCTGGTCCGGCGGCTGTGCCATCTGCTGGATGCCGGAGATTTCTTCGGGCGTAATGCCATGCTTCCGCCGCTGGAGAAGATCGGGAAGCTGTTCCTGGCTACTGCCGAGGATCAGAATCAATCCGAATTCAATTGTGCCGTGTCACCGAAGGTGCGCCAGCAGGTACCACTGCTGTTCCAGGCGATGGCCGGAGTGATGGAAGAAAGAACGGGCCTTATGATCCAGAGTACCGCTGAGATTAACGGCGAGGGTTTTGGACGGGGGCTGCTGTATAGCGGCAGAGTTATCCTGGTGCTTAAAAGCTTACGGGCGGGCGCACCTTTCCCGTTCACTTCTGCAGAGAAGACGATCCGGTACGGGGTGGAGTGCATTGAAGAGGGGCTGGCTTTTCTGGAGAAATACAAGGTGATGACTTCAGAGCACGGGCTGTTCAGCCTGGAGGGCTAGAGCAGATCTTAATTCGCAGTTACAGGGGGATTCAGGGATGGAGCAGCTTGCCGGAGGTTTGGAGCTGGAACGGTATGCCCGGCAGCTGAAGCTGCTCGGGGAAGACGGGCAGAAGGCACTGAAGGAAGCAACGGTCATGGTGGCCGGCATCGGCGGACTTGGGGGAACAGCTGCACTCTATTTGGCGGCGGCAGGTGTCGGCAGGCTTATTTTGGCCCATGAGGGAAACATTCTTGCGCCGGATCTTAACCGGCAGATTCTGATGGATAGTGATCATTTGGGGCAGGAGCGGATGAGTACGGCTATTGCCCAGCTGCAGCGGCTGAATCCGCACGTGGCAATTGAAGGCTATAATTCTAAAATTGAATATAACGCGGCCAGACCCTGGGTAAGGGATGCCGATATTGTGATTGATGCCCGGTACGATTTCCCTGAGCGGTACGCGCTGAACCGTCTGTGTGTCGATACGAACACGCCGATGGTGGAAGCGGCAATGTATGGCTTTGAAATATCGCTGACTACTGTGATTCCGGGACTGACGCCTTGCCTCGAATGCCTGTATCCGGATGTGCAGCCGCAGTGGGAGCCGTTCGGATTTCCTGTTCTGGGTGCGACTTCCGGGATTGCAGGTTGTCTGGCAGCGCTGGAAGCCGTAAAATGGATTACAGGGGTAGGGACAACTTATGCGGGCGTAATGCATCGCTTCAGCTCACTCGACTTCGCCTGTTATAGCGTCCATATTACCCGTAATCCGAATTGCGCTTGCTGCGGAGAAGGAGGTAAACCGTGAAAAGTCTCAAGCTATGTGACACGACACTGAGGGATGGTGAACAGGCGGCTGGAGTTTCATTCACGAGGGCGGAAAAGCTGGAAATCGCAAAGTTGCTGTCGGAGTGCGGAGTAGAGCAAGCAGAGGTAGGAATTCCTGCCATGGGCAAACGGGAGCAGGAGGATATCGCGGCCATCGCTGAATTGGGACTCCCCATGAAGCTGATGACGTGGAACCGTTCGGTTCCCGGAGATATTGACAAGGCAAAGGCTACCGGAGTGAACTGGAGTCATATCTCCATTCCGGTGTCGGAGATTCAGCTGCAGGGTAAGCTGGGGTTGTCGCAGCGTGAAGGTCTGAACAAGCTGCTTCGTGCAGTGGAATACGGGCTACGGCAGGACATGACGGTGTCGGTAGGCATGGAGGATTCCTCCAGGGCAGATATGAATTTCCTCATTGAAGTGGTAAATACATTATATAAGGAAGGTATCCGCAGGTTCCGTTATGCGGATACCGTCTCGGCGCATCATCCGGGGCAGATGGCAGACCGCGTGAGCCGGCTGCGGGGTGCAGTGCCTGGGGATGTGGAGCTGGAGGTGCACTGCCATAATGATTTCGGTCTGGCCTGCGCGAATACGCTTAGCGGCATCGCGGCAGGGGCGGTATGGGCCAGCACAACGGTAGCCGGAATCGGTGAACGGACCGGCAATGCGGCCATGGAGGAAGTAGCCATGGCCTGGCGCTATTTGTACGGCGGAGAATGTGCGGTCCGGCTGGAGCTGCTCAAAGGCTTGGCTGACATGGTGATTGCCGCCTCCGGCCGCAGTGTCGGCGACGCGAAGCCGATTGTGGGGCAGCTTGCCTTCACCCATGAATCGGGGATTCATGTGGACGGGCTGATGAAGGAGAAGTCCACGTATCAGTCCTTCGATCCTGCGGAGGTAGGCCGGGCTCACCGCTTCGTGCTCGGCAAGCATTCCGGCAGCGGCGGTGTGACCCATGTGCTGGAGCAGCGGGGGCTTGAAGTCAGTGCCGATACGGCCGGCCGTCTGCTGGAGAAGGTGCGTGAATATGCGGAAGCCCGCAAAGGCACCGTACCGGAGTATATGCTGGTGCAGTGGCTGATGGAAGAGCAGCAGCGGGCCCAGAATGCGGTATAGGACAGCTTTGGAATGTTGATTATTTTAAGCAGTGCTGATTTTCCTTAGGGAGAACAGTGCTGCTTTTTTGCTGTGAAACCGCCATTTTCAGAAAAGATAACTTGCATCGCTTGCAGGAAGCATCTACACTTTGAGCAGGATGTTACTTCGGAAGAAAGCAAGGAGAATGGGCAGCTATGACATTGAGGAAAACGATCTTTTTTGATATTGACGGCACGATTTATGATGAGGAAAAGCAGATTCCCCCGTCCGCCAAAGAAGCGATAGCTGAACTGAAAAGACGCGGCCACCATGTGGCGATTGCTACCGGAAGAGCGGACTATATGTTCGAGGAGCTGCGCGCGGAGCTGGGGATCGATTCCTATGTTTCGCTTAACGGGCAATATGTAGTATATGAAGGAAAGCCGGTGTACAGCAATCCGATTGAGAAGCCTACACTGGAGGAGCTTACCTTGTTCGCTGAGAAGCTGGATCATCCGGTGGCATACACAGATACGGCGGGCATGAAAGTAAACGTGGCCGATCATGAGTATATCAAGACGAGCATCGGTTCGCTGAAGCTGGTGTTTCCGACGCATGATGCAGAATATTTCCTGAAGAATGACACGCATCAGGCGATGATTTTCTGCCCGCAGGAGAGTCAGGCTATATACACTGAGCGGTATCCGCAGCTGAACTTCATCCGCTGGCACCCGCTGTGTATGGATGTGCTGCCGGGCAATGGCTCCAAGGCTAACGGAATTGCGGAAATGCTGAAGGTTATCGGCGTCCGGAAGGAAGATGTATATGCTTTTGGCGATGGTCTGAATGATGTAGAGATGCTGGGGTTCGTCGGCTACGGTATTGCTATGGGCAACGGGGAAGCTGAAGCGAAGGCTGCCGCCGCTTACGTAACGAAGCATGTAAGCGAGGACGGGATTTACGAAGGCTTGAAGATGGTCGGACTGCTGTAAGGCAGGGATGGATGGTGTAAGCGGAAGCCGGGCGTTACCTGGCCTGAGAGATGCCGAAAGAGTATTCTATTGCAGATTGTGCAGTAGGATGCTCTTTTTTTTGTGCCCGGCTTCCAAAGGGCGGGTTGTCCGGCAATAGTATATGTTTTGGCTGGACGGGGTGTGATAAGGCGGGTGAACAATTTTGGCTCTGCCCGGTTGAAAACAGGTTGTCCAGCCGGTACAAACAACCCGTTTCTCCAAAAATAAATATTTGCCTACGGGATGAATGTCCATGCCCTATCTGGGTCAACGGAGTAGGATACATAAAGTCTATTGGAGGTGCTAATTATGGGTCGTCCGGAACTTAAGAGAAAAAAACGTATTTGCAAAGACGATGTATTGGAGTGTCCGCTGCCAAAAATTAAACGTCCGAAAAGAAAAGTGCATGATAACAAATGCAACTGCAAGAAGATTATCGTCAAAAAGCAGATCGTACGCGTTAATATTCCATTAGGGGCATTGGGGGCAGCCGGGGCAGCAGGTGCCCTGGGTGCTGCCGGAGCTGTAGAGGCGCTGGGAGCAGCTGGCGCTGCAGGCGCGGCAGGTGCGCTTGGCGCAGCAGGTGCAGGCGGAGCGCTCGGTGCACCGGGCGCCGCCGGAACACTCGGCGCAGTCGGTGCGGCCGGAGCGCTGGGCGCTGTAGGCGCAGCGGGTGCCTTGGGTGCCCGTGGAGCAACCGGCACATTGGGCGCCGTAGGTGCCGCCGGGCTGCTGGGAGCGGCTGGAGCCGCTGGAGCGCTAGGCGCAGTTGGAGCCACAGGCGCACTCGGCGCTGCGGGAGTCGCCGGCGCCTTGGGTGCTGCCGGAGCTGCCGGTGCAGCGGGAGCGCTGGGCGGGATCGGTCCGGCGGGAATTGCCGGACTGGTCGGTCCCGCAGGGCCGGCGGGCGCAGCAGGACCTGCAGGACCTGTAGGACCGGCAGGAGCAGTGGGGCCTGTAGGGCCAGCCGGAGCAGCCGGAGCAGTGGGGCCAGCAGGACCGGCCGGGGCAGCCGGGGCAGTGG
Source organism: Paenibacillus sp. FSL H8-0259 (assembly GCF_037963255.1). Taxonomy (NCBI): domain Bacteria; kingdom Bacillati; phylum Bacillota; class Bacilli; order Caryophanales; family Paenibacillaceae; genus Paenibacillus; species Paenibacillus sp. FSL H8-0259. Next base: position 6,745,696 of record NZ_CP150147.1, on the reverse strand, counting down.
GGCCTGTAGGACCGGCCGGAGCAGCGGGGGCAGCCGGGGCCACTGGTGCCACAGGTGTGGCCGGCCCGGCGGGAGCCGCAGGAGCGGCAGGTCCGGCGGGGGCTACCGGAGCAACCGGACCCGCTGGCGGGATTGCCCAGTTCGGTTATGTATATAACCTCGGCGCACAGGTGGTGCCGATTGAGGCGGATGTATCTTTTGATACGAATGGTTTCCTTACGCCCGGGATTACGCATGCTCCGGGTACAACCACCATTTCGGTCACCAATGCGGGTGTCTACGAGGTTAATTTCTCGGTATCCGGTGTAGAGCCGAGCCAGTTTGCCCTATTCGTGAATGGTGCCCAGGTTCCGGGGACGGTATATGGTTCGGGTGCAGGAACGCAGCAGAATACCGGGCAGGCCATTTTCTCCCTGTCATCCGGAGATGTGCTGACGCTGAGAAATCACAGCTCGTCGGCAGCAGTCACACTGCAGACACTGGCTGGCGGAACACAGGCGAATGTCAATGCGTCGATTGTCATTAAGCAGCTGGCCTAGCAGTAGCAGAAAGCAGAGTGAATTGAAGGTTACAGAACAGGCTTGGAGGGAGGCGGGGTACCGGGTAGAGGGTATCCTGTCTTTTTGTTGTGCAGGAAATTACAAAATATAGGGTATCGCCGCAACCTAGAACCATTAGCCTCCGTCAGATTAAGAGCTGGAGAGGGAGAGGGGGGAGATCATGAGTGTAGCCGCAAAGGTTAACTACAGGTATCTGATGATGATCATTGTGCTGATCTTGACGGCCGGATTCGCCCTGCTATTAGCAGGATGCAGGCAGGCGGAGAATTCTGCACCGGAACAGGTCCGTGTGCTGTCCCGGGAGGATGTCATTGCTGTTTTTGCCGATCAGGGACTGTCGCTGCAGACGGGGGAAGAGGTACCTGGCTCTATTTTTCAGCTGGAATTGAACGGGCTTAAGCCGCAGGTCTATTCCATGGACGGAGTGGAGCTGTCGCTATATCTCTTCGCTTCAGCAGAGGAGCGGGCTGCAGGCTGGGGAGAATTCGGGGAGCTGACGGCTGCTGCGGATTTGATTCCTTTTAAAGCCTATCAGGAAGGGGCCATACTTATGTTCTACATCCACGGAGAATCTGCGGCAGAGGGGCAGAAGTGGAATGAGCAGCTCGATAAGCGGCTGAAGGCAGCCATACGGGGATTGATTGCGGCGGAGTAGGCGCATGCTTTTCGAATAAATTGTTATCCTCTTCCTTCGGTCTGGTTAAGATATATTAATATGTCTTACAGAGGCAGGAACCAATAGAAGCGGAGGGAATCTAAATTGAACCCCAAATGGTGGAAAGAAAGTGTTGCCTACCAGATTTATCCGATCAGCTTCATGGACAGCAATGGTGACGGGAAGGGTGATCTGCGCGGAGTGTTATCGAAGCTCGATTATTTGCAGGACCTCGGTGTAGATGTGATCTGGATCTGCCCGATTTATAAATCACCGAACCATGACAACGGCTATGATATCAGCGACTATTGCGACATTATGAAGGAATTCGGCACGATGGATGATTTTGACCTGCTGCTGCGTGAGATGCATACCCGCGGGATGAAGCTGATGATGGACCTGGTGCTGAATCATACCTCGCATGAGCATCCGTGGTTCGTTGAATCCAGAAGCTCGAAGGATAATCCCAAACGGGACTATTATATATGGAGAAAAGGGAAAAACGGCGGTCCGCCGAACAACTGGGAATCCTATTTCAGTGGTTCGGTCTGGGAGCTCGATCCCCGTACGGATGAATATTATCTGCATTTGTATTCCCGTTTTCAGCCCGATCTCAACTGGGAGAATCCCGCGGTGATCGACAAGCTGCATGAGATGGTGGAGTGGTGGCTGAAGAAGGGGGTTGACGGCTTCAGGTTTGATGCGATTGCCCATATTGTGAAGGCCGAGGGTTATCCGGATGCCCTGAATCCCGGCGGCACGCCGACCGTGCGCGCGTATGATATGTTCTCGAACCTTGAGCATGTGCATACGCTGCTGCAGAATCTGCATGATCAGGTGCTCTATTACTACGATATTATGACGGTGGGGGAAACCTCGGGTCTTGGGCCGGAGCAGGCGCTCGATTATGTCGGTGACGGACGGCGCGAGCTGAACATGACCTTCCAGTTCGAGCATATGAATCTGGATGCCGCTTCACCAGGCAGCGGGAAATGGGATGTCGTGCCCTGGAAGCTGGGTGACCTGAAGAAGATCATCAGCAACTGGCAGACCGTTCTGCATAACCGGGGCTGGAACGCCAACTATCTGTGCAACCATGATCAGCCGCGCTCGGTGTCGCGGTTCGGCAATGATCTGTTCTACCGTATCCCGTCAGCCAAAATGCTGGCCACCTTCATCCACATGCTGGAAGGCACCCCCTACATTTATCAGGGTGAAGAAATTGGGATGACCAATGTCGCTTTCGAGTCGATTGATGATTACCGGGATGTAGAGACGCTGAATTTCTACGAGGAAAAGCGGACCGCCGGCGTACCCGAAGCCGACATTATGGCCGCTATTCATACCAAAAGCCGCGATAATGCCCGCACGCCGATGCAGTGGGACGATAGTGAGGATGGCGGATTTACGACGGGGGATCCCTGGATCAGGGTGAACTCGAACTCCCGGGAGATTAATGTGGCTAATGCAGTCAAGGACCCGGACTCCATCTACAATTACTATAAAAAGCTGATTCAGCTTAGAAAACAACATCAGGTGATCGTCTACGGCGAATATGGTCTGCTGCTGGAAGAGCATCCTGAAATCTATGCCTACACCCGGACGCTGGAGGACCAGCGGCTGCTGGTCATTCTGAATTTCTATGAACGTGAGCCGGTATTTGAGCTTCCGGAGGAATTTCAGGCGGCGGAGAAGCTGGAGCTGCTGATCTCTAATTATCCAGCAGCCAAAGAGGATGATCTGCGCAGTCTAAAGCTGCGTCCGTATGAGGCGCGCGTATATCTGCAGCGCTTAAGCAGCAAGGCGTAAGGCCGGACCCGGGTTCCCCGGACCGCCGGCTGAAGAAACCAAAACAGCAGTCCGGGAGTGGTCTCCGGGGATTGCTGTTTTTTTCACGAAAATAAATAATTATTCAATCTATGTTCCGGCGAATTGTGATCCTGATGCTTTGTTTCCACAGTAAAAGACGGTACAATAAGCGTTATTAAAGAGAGGCATAAGACCGTACTGGGAAAAAGGCTGTGGAGGGAGTAATAGAGAGATGAGTGAGTGGTACGAAACAAGCTTTGGCGAGGACTATTTAATCGTTTATAGACACAGGGACTTCGGCGGTGCACGCCATGAGGTGGAGACGATGATCGGCTGGCTGGACTTGCACAAGGGTGCCAGGGTGCTTGATCTCTGCTGCGGTATGGGCCGCCATTCGCTGGCTTTGTCGGAGGCCGGTTATGAGGTTACCGGGGTTGATCTATCCGAGGCGCTGCTGCATGAAGCGCGTTCGCAGGCGGGTGCGGAAGCCGTAACCTGGCTGCGGTCTGATATGCGTGAGCTTCCCTTGGAGGGCGGATTCGATGCAGTGGTCAATTTGTTTACTTCGTTCGGATATTTCGAAGAAGACGAGGAGCAGATCAAGGTGCTGAAGGAAATCTGCCGGATGCTGAAGCCGGAGGGCAAATTTATTATTGATTTTCTGAATCCGGCTTATGTCATCCGCCATCTGGTGCCCCACTCTGTCCGTGAGGACGGGGATACTCTGATCGATGAATCACGCCGGATTGAGGAGGGTTACGTGAAGAAGGATATCCTTCTGATCTCGAAGGCCGGAGGGGCGCCCCGGAAATATCATGAACGGGTGAAGCTCTATTCCGTGGACAATTTCCGCGAGATGATCGCTGCTGCCGGGCTGCGGCTTGAAGCTGTGCATGGCAGCTACGATGAAGAGGAATATGATGCTGAGTCCTCAACCCGGATGATCTTCACAGGAGCTAGACCATAGATGGCGGCGGGAAGAAGAGCCGGAGGAGGAGAGAGGATTTTGCACAAGGCGGATATTCAATCTTGGGATGGCGGAGTTCTGCAGGTATCTGTGCCGATGGGGCTGCCGCTCCGTCAGGTGAACAGTTATATTCTGCCTGACCGGGACGGCAGGATTACGGTGATTGACCCGGGCCCTCACACCCCGGATGCAGAGCTTGCCTGGCAGGGCGTGCTGGAGGAATTGGATCTGTCCTGGTCCAAGGTGCGGGACATCGTCGTTACCCATCATCATCCCGACCATTATGGTCTTGCCGGCTGGATGCAGTCGCGCAGCGGTGCTCGGGTATGGATGTCGGAGCGGGCTCATGCTGAAGCCGGCCTGGCCTGGGGCAGCGGGGCGATTCTGGATGAGGCTTTGCCGCTGTTCTTCCTGCGGCACGGCATGCCGGAGGCCTGGATTCAGGGCATCCGGGAGCATCTGGAGAGCTTCCGGCCGGAGGTGACCCCGCAGCCGGAGGTCACCTATATCAATGAGGCGGAGCCGTTTGTAATGGGCAGCCGCAAATGGCAGGTTCTGATGACCGGCGGGCATGCGCCGGGTCATGTGTCGCTCTACCACGGCGGCAGCGGGCAAATCTTCTGTGGCGATGCTGTGCTGCCGCAGATTTCGCCCAATGTCGGCCTGCAGCCGGGCAGCGATCCGCAGCCGCTGCGGACGTATCTGCAGGGGCTGCGGGAGCTGCGCAGCCTTGAGGTGCAGCTGGCGTTCCCGGGCCACCGGGAACCGTTCAGCGGGTTCACGGCGCGGGCGGACAGCCTGCTCCGGCATCATGAGGAGCGGCTGGATGCTACAGCCGCATTGCTTGCCGGCGGACCGCTGAGCGGGTTCGCCGTCTGTGAGGGGCTGTTCCGCAGCCGGATCGCGACTGCGCATCAGATGCGGTTCGCGATGAGCGAGGCGCTGGCCCATCTGGCCGAGCTGGTGCGCCGGGAGCGGGCGGCCGAGACGGAGGGCGGCCCCGGCGGGAGCATATTGTTCACGGCGGCGGTGTCCGGGTAAGCTGCAATAGGATGCTTGTTGCAGACATAAGTCCATCTGTGCCCGTTGCCGTCTCTCCTTGAGGCTGTTCTTACAACAGTCGCGGGAACCTTACCCTTTACTGTTACCACTACTACTACGACTACTACGACTATTTCCAATACCAAACAACTACCAGAATACAGCATACTTAAGAGAAACGGGCACTATCCGCTAAGGAGGGTACCCGTTTTTTGTGTTAGTTAGAAAAGTACCAAGTTACTCCGAGCATGAAAATAAGAAGCTTCTGAAACCGCCGGAAGTGGACATCTGGGCCAAATGTATGCGAAAAATCGCATACAATGAGCTACCCCGAAGGTAATCAGGCCGAATGTATGCGAAAAATCGCATACAATGTGCCAGCGCGAAGGTAATCAGGCCAAATGTATGCGAAAAATCGAATACAATGGGCTACCCCGAAGGTAACCGAGCCCAATGTATGCGAAAAATTGAATATAATGTGCTACCGCGAAGGTAACCAGCCCAATGTATCCCGTTGTGCTGAACCGCTGGGCGCATATAGCGCAGTATGGCGGGCAGAGCAGAGCACGGTGACGATGTGCACACTTGTTGATTTATTGACATTTGTTAAATATAATAAGTGCACTAAGCAACTGGATGACAAGTGAAAGGGAGAAGCTTATGGACAGACGTATAGGCAAAACGCGGGAAGCTATTTTCGAGGCTTTTATCAGCCTGATGGCCGAGAAGAACTTTGAGCAGATTACGGTAAATGAGATTGCAGCGCGTGCCAATGTAAGCAGAGGAACAATCTATCTCCATTATGTAGACAAGTACGATCTGCTGGATCAGTGTATAGAGACGCAAATGGAACAGCTGTGCGAGAGCTGCCTGGCCGGCGGGGAGGACGCCCATATCGCCTCCGGGGGCGCGCTGCTGCGCACAGCCGAATATCTGGAGCGGCACGCATGGGTCTTCACTACACTGCTTAACAATAAAGGCGTTCCGGCCTTCCGGACCCGTCTGCATGCGATTCTGCTGCAGGGTCTAAGTGAGCAGATCGACATGAGCGGCCTGAACCGCGGGATGAACAAAGAGATGCTGATCCAGTTCCTGGCATCGGCTGTAGTAGGTGTAATGGAGTGGTGGATCACCCATTCGATGCCATACCCGGCCAACGAAATGATCGAAGACATCCTGGCTCTGATGGAGCGCAATCAAATGGCACCACGGCCGCTGGATACTGTGCAATAGATCTGTAGAAGCTGGTAGGTTGCAACATTATTCCGAAAAAAAGACATCCCGCTGTTTATATGCAGCAATTGATGTAGTAGCTCCGAGCGGAATTCAGTGATAGTTGTAGAACGTACACTTAAAAACAGCTAAACGGTACTCTAGTATCATATAACTGTATTCTGTACAACTAAATCTGCCTGAATGGTGAGAACCAATCTATAAATCGCAGTTTAATTGTACGAAATACAACTAAACGGTTAATCGGTTGAAAATCAGACGATTTAGTTGTACAAAGTGCAATTAAGCATACCGCCTGATACGCAATCGGGTCATTGCATATCTTCAGCAAGCAATTTACTAGGACTCTAGGAATCCTATGAATCCGGATCGATTTTTTTCATTTTGGACGGGTTGTTGACCTTGTATTTAACCGGATGCTGCGTGAGCTTCTTGGCGACGATCTTGGCTTCGAAGGATACTTTATCGCCGGGATTAAGCTCCAGCTTCTTCAGCGTGGCGCTATGGCTGGACCAGACTTCCTCAATCGCCAGATCATGGCCTTCGACCGAAACGGCTTCATATATAATAACTTCATCATCGTTGTCCGAGAAATGATTGGGGACGGTTGTGAACTCTTTGACCCTAGCGGTAATCGCGAGCTTGTCTTCAGGCAGCTGGACAGCGGCTTTCTTTTTGGAGGCGGCTGCTTTTTTCTGCGGAATTTCCGGTATCGCTTGCTTTGGTGAATCTGAATCTGCGCTGTCCGGAGCAGCCAGAATCTCCTTGCTTGCTGTTTCTGCTTCCGGTACTTCCTGGCTTTCCTGCTCCTCCAGAACGTTCACGGCTGGCAGAGTCTCTTCCGTTACCTCTGTGGAATCATCCGCCTTGGCTGCTTCAGCCGCCGAAGCGCGTTGTCCAAAAGCAGCGGTCTGCATTTCTTTCAGATAAGCGGGATGTATGCAGTGCTGCTGTTTATTCTCAAACTGTATCACCACGGTCAGGCTGTCCACGTAGCCTACAATTTCTACCGGCAGTGTCAGGCCGTTTCTCTTATACTGATAAGTTTTGACCCGGGTGGCTGTAGCGGGCAGGAGATTCCATTCCTTACACCGGTCAATCAGCTCATCTTCACTGTCAAAATCAAGAACGGACACAGGCTCAACTACAAACGAATAGGTCATTCACACTTCGCACCTTTCAAAATAAAATCAATGTAATATCGTCTTACTCCAGCTCCTCATTCTCCGGAACCTTTCTCCGCGCGGCTTCTTCAACATCCTCCGGTGCATGGGGCAGCCCAAGCTCCTGTTCGCGTTCTGCCTGCTTGCGGTGGGCAATACGGCTGCTGGCAGCTGCGGCTACAGCACCTACGATGTCATCCAGATACGTATGGATCTGGCCGGTTGTCTTGTCATTCAGCCTCTCCAGTACTCCAGGCTTCAGCTTGTCCACATAGCCATAGTTAGTGAAGCCGATGCTGCCGTATACATTCACGATGGAGAACGCCAGAATCTCATCCACCCCGTACAGCCCTTCATCATTCTCAATCATATCCTGCAGGGGAGCGAACAGCTTGCCTTCCTCGGCCAGTACATCAAGCTGGATGCCGGTCAGCACCGCATTCTGCACCTCTCTTTTGCTCAGTACCATCTCCACATTATGAACGCATTCCTCCATGGTCAGGTTCGGATAATACTTCTTCTGCAGCAGCATGACAAGCTCGGCAATCTCAAGTATGGTTACCCCGCGTTTCTGCAGCCAGAACCGGGTGGCTTCGGCGACGGCTTTGCTGTTGAGGCTGTAAGGGATTTTGGAATCAGTCATGAGAAGTCCTCCATTCGTAATTAAGTTAGGATAGCTGTTTGTACTAAATTGTACGCAAGCGGCAGACTGATGTCCAGAACCGTGCGGATTCATGGGCTGTATCTGGCTGCATCGGTCCGGACCCTGGCTGTATCTGCCCGTCCGGACAGAACTTCTGCAATTTAGGATAAGCTGTTGTTATTTTTTGGACTAAGGGCTCGTATACATAGCAGTACAAACTGATCTTAGCGTTGAAAGGGGTAATGAAGATTGAATAAGCCTATGAAACACATCCGCGGGGTTTCCGCGGCTTGCCTGCTGGCCGTTCCGATTATGCTCTCCGGCTGCAGTCTGTTCGGTTCGGAATCGGCAGCGGTAGACCCGCCTCCGGGTGAAGTCGAAGCACAAATGCTGCAGGTCAGCGGAGAAGGCACACTCGACACCGGGGTTCTGGGACCGGTCTCGCTGGATGAGAGTGATCTCGCAGCGGGGGTTAAAGATGCGGCAGTCTCCGCTGCGGCTGGAGAACGGACAACCGTGTACCTGGAGGATCAGCACGGCCTGCTGGCACCGGTGTCTCTGGCTCTTCCGCAAGGGGAGGGCACAGCAATGCTGGAGGATTCTCTTACTGCGCTAGTCAGCAAGGGGGCATACAAATCTGTACTGCCCGAAGGCTTCCAGGGCGTACTGCCGGCAGGGACGGAAGTGAACAATGTATCTATCGGCCAGGATAAGGTGGCCATCGTTGAATTCAATTCGGCATTCAATGACTATGATCCGGCGGATGAACGCAAAATTCTGGAGGCAGTCACTTGGACCCTGACGGGTCAGGAAGATATCCAGGGCGTACAGCTCTGGGTCGATGGCAAAAAGCTTACCGAAATGCCGCTGCAGGGTACTCCGCTGGATCGGCCGCTGTCCCGCGCCATGGGCATTAACCTGCCGAAGCAGAGTGCGCTCATGATGAACTCCAGCGCAGTGACCGTCTACTTCTCTGCTGCTTCTCCGGATGGCATTCATCAGTATTATGTTCCGGTTACGCGCTTTGTACCCGCAGGGGGAGATTCGGTGAAGGCAGCTCTGAACGAGCTGATTGCCGGACCACAGTCCGAGAATGGCCTGGAGATGGTCATGACGCAGGGCACGGTGGTTGATTCCGTGGAAGCAGGCCAGAATGGGGTAGTTACCGTTTCCCTGAAGGATGAGATGTTCGAAGGCAGCACAAGCGTTCCTGAGGAAATGCTGGAATCGGTCGTGCTGACGGTTGCCCAGAATACGGACGATGCCCTGGTGCAGATCCGCCTGAACGGTAAAGAAACAGTTACGGGAACCAATAATATCGATTACGGCCAGCCGGTCTCGGCACCGGAATATGTGAACGAGCTGCCGCTGTAGAATGATATGCATGCCTAAAAGATGCTTTTGTGCCTGCTCTTTGATAGAATAAAGGTTCATTGATCCGGATATCTTGACAGGAATAGCGGTGCCGTTCTCTGAAGCAGAGGACGGCACCCGTTTCTGCGTATAAGATAAGGGATGGATTCGTGTACACACAACTTAGGGCTATACGATGTAGGAGGCAGAAAAGATGAGATCAAACGGGCGCCAAGAAGACCAGCTCCGGCCGCTGACGATAACCACCCAAACCAACAAATATGCAGAGGGCTCTGTAATTATTGAGATGGGAGATACCAAAGTCATCTGCACGGCAACCGTGGATGAGAAAGTTCCGCCGTTTCTGAAAGGACAAGGCAAAGGCTGGGTCACTGCCGAATATTCCATGCTTCCCCGGGCCACCCAGACCCGTAACCAGCGCGAAGCAGCACGCGGCAAGCTTACCGGACGGACGATGGAAATTCAGCGTCTGATCGGACGGGCACTCCGTTCCGTAGTGAATCTGCAGGCACTGGGCGAACGCAGTATTACGCTGGATTGCGATGTGATTCAGGCGGACGGGGGGACACGGACAGCTTCGATTACGGGCGCTTTTGTAGCGATGGCCTTTGCCATGAATAAGCTTGCGCTGCAGCACAAGCTGGCCGTATTTCCGATTACGGATTACCTGGCGGCGATCAGCGTCGGTGTCGTCGGTGACAAAACGCTGCTCGATCTGAACTATGAAGAGGATTCCAAAGCGAAGGTTGATATGAATGTGGTTATGACAGGCGGCGGTGCGTTTGTTGAAGTGCAGGGTACAGGCGAAGAGCGGCCGTTTACCCGCCAGGAGCTTGACCAGCTGCTGGGTCTGGGCGAGAAGGGGATCTACGAGCTGATCGCCGTTCAAAAAGAAGTACTGGGCCCCATTGCGCTCAAAATCCCTTCCGGCCAGCCTGGCCAAGAGGTGTAATATGAAGTCCGGCAGCGGGATTCTGATTGTCGCGACGAAGAATAAAGGCAAGGTGCGGGAGTTCCAGCACGCCTTTGCTCCCCTTGGACTCACCGTCAAAAGCATGTTCGATTACCCCGATCTGCCGGATGTGGTGGAGGACGGGGTGACTTTTGCCGAGAATGCCTTCAAAAAATCCCGGGCGGTAGGGGATGCACTCGGATTTCCGGTGCTTGCGGATGATTCCGGTCTATGCGTGGAAGCGCTGGACGGCAGTCCGGGAGTATACTCGGCCCGCTACGCCGGAGAGCCTGCAGATGATGAAGCGAACAACCTGAAGCTGCTGAGCGAACTGGAGAGGCTGAAGCAGGGTGAGGATACCGGCCAGCCGCTGCTCAGTCCGGCCCGGTTCGTCTGTGCTCTGTCGCTGTATGATCCGGCGGACGGGCGGGAGCTGACGGCGGAAGGAACAGTGGAAGGCTGGATTACCTCGGAGCCTGCGGGCGGAGGAGGCTTCGGCTATGACCCGCTCTTCTATCTTCCGCAGTTTGAGAAGACGATGGCGGAGCTGACGCTGGAAGACAAGCAGGCGGTCAGCCACCGTGGCGCGGCACTGCGTCTGCTGACAGAGAAGCTTGCTGCCGCGCAGCGGGACGTGAAATAGAAGCTGAAGCTTATCCGGAAGCCTCCATGCATGTGTAACATGCACGGGGCTTCCGGATTTTTTATTGTGATATGGAAATTAGATGATAATCCCCCCTCAGTATGGAAATTTACCCCTAGCGCAGCAGCGTGCTTTGTATGAGAATAAGAGTTGACTTCACCCCTTTCGAACATTCTGCATTCTTCCGCTACCCCATTCCCTTCACAAGTTTTGCAAACAGAGGCAGCCTAGCTGAATGACGCAAAACTTACTACACAAGCATAAGCCATAGTTACGAGTAGACACCCGGCAAGAGAGCACGAGATCCGCAGGTATGCAGCTTAGCTGCGCTTTTTTGGGCTGGCCTATAGCATTTCAGCCTGCTAGTTGTGAATTTAATAGATTTACAGGGTGGGGGTCAATAGGGTCCTGGAGGTGAGCGCTGAAGCTTTCTGATTGGGTAACGCATTGAACCGGGGAGGTAATAACGAAATGTTCTTTATCAAAAGGAAAGCTCGTAAACCCTTTGTGCTTGGCTTGGCGGCAGTTCTTATCCTTACCCTTTTTTCGGCTTTCGGTACAAATCCCAGAACGGCTAATGCAGCTTCGGATTACAAGCTTGTCGGGTATTATGCTTCCTGGGCCGCTTACGGGCGGGCGTACAATGTAACGGATATTGATCCTAATAAAATGAATGTAATCAACTATGCGTTTGCGGATATTTGCTGGAACGGGATACATGGCAATCCAGACCCTACCGGTCCGAATCCGGTAACCTGGTCCTGTCAGAACGAGCAAGGCCAGACGATCAGCGTTCCGAACGGAACCATTGTGCTGGGTGATCCCTGGATCGATGCCCAGAAAAGCTTCGGCGACGATAAATGGGATGACCCGATCAAGGGTAACCTGAAGCAGCTCTGGAAGCTGAAGGAGAAGAATCCAAACCTGAAGACGGTCATCTCCATCGGCGGCTGGACGTGGTCGAACCGCTTCTCGGATGTGGCTGCTAGTGCGGCAACCCGTGAGGTATTCGCCAATTCAGCCGTTGATTTCATCCGCAAATACCAGATGGACGGCGTTGATCTGGACTGGGAATACCCGGTCAGCGGAGGACTGGCGGGCAACAGCTACCGTCCGGAGGATAAACAGAACTATGTTCTTCTGCTGCAGAAGATCCGCGAGAAGCTGAATGCGGCAGGAACTGCCGACGGCAAAACGTATCTGCTGACCATTGCTTCCGGCGCAGGACCTGCTTATATCCAGAACAATAATCTCAGCGGGATCGCTGCAGTGGTGGACTGGATTAATATCATGACCTATGACTTCAACGGAAGCTGGAATACAACTACGGGACACAACGCGCCGCTCTATTATGATCCGGCTGCAGCTTCATCGGGGCTGACCGAGCCGGCGAATTACAATATCGACAAAGCGGTTACCAGCTATCTGAGTGCTGGCGTGCCGGCGGGTAAACTCGTGCTCGGCATGCCGTTCTATGGCAGAGGCTGGGGAGGTGCTCCGGCTGCGGGGAATGGCCAGTACCAGGTCTCGGCGGGAATCTCCTCCACAGGCACCTGGGAGAAGGGCAACTATGATTTCAGTGATCTGGAAGCCAACTACATCAACAAGAACGGCTACACCCGCTACTGGAACAACACTTCCAAGGTTCCTTATCTTTATAATCCTTCAAATCAGACATTTATCAGCTACGATGATGTAGAATCCATTGGCTACAAAACAAGTTATCTGAAATCCAAAGGCCTGGCCGGAGCCATGTTCTGGGAGACCAGCGGCGACCGTAACCGGACACTGCAGACGAAGCTAAGCGCTGATCTTAACGGCGGAGTGGTGACTCCTTCACCAACGCCTTCGGCGACGCCAAGCCCTACGCCAACAGCAACAGTGAAACCGTCGGCAACGCCATCGCCGACACCTACGGCAACGGTTAAGCCGAGTGCCACACCGACTGCTACAGCCACACCGACCGCAACAGTTACACCTACTGCAACACCAGGTCAATGTACGGCAGCGGCTTGGAGTTCAACCGCCGTCTACACTCAAGGACAGCAGGCCTCCTACGGCGGACTGCTCTATCAAGCCCAGTGGTGGACGCAGGGCGAACGGCCGGATCTCAGCGGTGCCTTCGGAGTCTGGAGGGTTGTCGGCACTTGCGGCAACACTACACCGCAGCCTTCCGCTACAGCCACTCCCACTGTAAGTCCTTCGGCTACGCCGACAGCAGCACCAACCGCGACGCCTGTGGTCACGGCAACCCCGACGGCAACCACGGGTGCCTCAGCCTGGGCTGCCGGAATTGCTTATAAAGCGGGTGATGTTGTAACCTACAGCGGGAAATCATATACATGTCTGCAGGCACACACCTCGCTGGTAAGCTGGGAACCGTCTACAACACCGGCTCTTTGGAAGCTGAACTAAGAAATGAAGACTTATCAGCAATAATATATCTCCACACGAAGAAACGGTGCCGGCATAAGCCTGCACCGTTTTTTATGCGCTCTAGCCAGAGTATCATTTTGCCATTCCCGCCTTTTACTGCTTCGTTTGAATAATTAAATGTTTACATATACTTAGGTGGAAATTATGCGTTGTAATACATAGAAGTACTGCCAGCGTTCATAAGCTTCCATAAGCTGAAATATAATGAAGAGGCAGGCTGCTGTCCCGGTTTTAATTTATTTATGAAACGTGATGCTGTTTATTTCGTTATAGTAGTATATAGCGGAAGGTGGTGGATTCACCGATGGTTGTTTGGGTATTATGGTTGATTGCCGCTGGCGTCTTGTTTGTTGTAGAAATGTTTACGTTTACATTCTACCTATTATGGCTTAGTCTCGGAGCATTGGTTGCCGGCTTGGTCGCGCTTCTGCTCCCGGAAGCATTATTGCTGCAAGTGGTGGCCGGTTCACTGGTGGCCTTGATATTGACGGTTTTCACCAAACCCTTGGCAGCGAGATTACGCAATTCCAGGGGCTTCAAGGATACCGGTACCGATATTGTCGGCCGAAAGGGTCTGGTCATCGAAGCGATTGAGCCCGGCCGTTACGGGCAGGTCAAGGTAGGCGGCGATACATGGAGTGCAACATCCACAGTGGCGCTAGGCAAGGATCAAGAGGTTATTGTTGTAAGAAGAGGCACCACAATTATTGAAGTAGAACGATGGGGGGATATGTACTGATGGAGTTAGCTATTATCGGAATTATTGTTGTTGTTGTCGTAGTATTTATCGCACTGACTATCAAGATTGTCCCGCAGCAACGAGTGGGGGTCGTGGAGCGTCTCGGTAAATTTAACCGCCTGCTTACACCGGGTCTGAATATTCTGATTCCGGTAATTGATCAGGTGCGGGTCTATCATGACCTGCGGATTCAACAGGCGAATGTACCGCCGCAGACGGTAATCACGAAGGATAACGTACAGGTACAGATCGACACGATTATTTTCTATCAAGTGGTAGGACCGGAAGAAGCAACTTACGGAATTTCCGATTATGTCTATGGTGTACGTAATATCTCTACAGCCACGATGCGGCAGATTATCGGTAAGCTGGAGCTGGATGAAACCTTGTCCGGCCGTGAAAAAATCTCCTCGGATATCCGTCTTGCGCTGGATGAAGCCACTGAGAAATGGGGCGTGCGGATTGAGCGTGTAGAAGTTATCGACATCAAGCCTCCGCTGGATATCCAGGAAGCGATGGACAAACAAATGAAGGCTGAGCGTAGCAAGCGTGCGATTGTACTGGAGGCGGAAGCCGCCAAACAGGATATGATCCTCCGCGCTGAAGGGGATAAGCAGAGTAAGATCCTGAAGGCTGAGGGGGATAAGGAAGCGCGTATCCGTCAGGCGGAAGGTCTCGGCCAGGCGCAGGAGCTGGAAGCCCTCGGCCAGGCCAAGGCGATTGAAGCGGTCGCGCAAGCCGAGAAGATGCGGATTGCCCTGATCGCCAGTGCAGGACTGGATGAAAGAGTACTGGCTTATCAGTCCTTCGAAGCATTGACTGAAATCTCCAAGGGACCGGCGAACAAAGTGTTCCTGCCGACCAGTGCTGTTGAAACGCTTGGCAGTATCGGAGCTATTGCAGAAGTATTCAAGGCGAGCAAGGACGGCAAATAAGCTCAGAACTATTTTACAATTGCGGCACATTCCGTTAAAGTTAAAAGCAAAACTAAGCCTATGCTTACGAAGCATGCAACGCAAAACTAAGCCTATGCTTACGAAGACAGTTTTGCTACGCAAAACTTTAAGGAGAAGATACTGTGACGCAAAAAGAGATTTCACCGCTCGTAGAAACGCTGGGGCTGCAGCCTCACGTTGAAGGCGGATGGTACAAGAGACTTTGGAATTCATCCTTCGAGATTCCCCAGGAGACTCTGGGCGGAAGCTATTCGGGGCCGCGTGCTTCAGCTTCCTCGATCTATTTCCTGCTTCATGCTGACGAGACTTCGGATTGGCATACTGTGCTGTCCTCCGAAATCTGGCTGTATCATTCCGGTAGTCCGATTGTGCTAAGCCTGGGCGGCAGCGGTGAACAGCCGGAGAACGTGACGGAAGTGATTCTGGGGCTGGACATCGCCGCAGGCCAGCAGCCGCAGGTAGTTATTCCTGCCGGAGTATGGCAGGCAGCCCGTCCGCTGGGTGAAGAGCCGGTGCTGGTCTCCTGCATCGTATCACCGGAGTTCCACTTTGATGATTTCAAGCTGATTGACAAGAAATAAGAGCAGGAATGAAATGGAGTACAGCCGGAGAATAGGCTGTACTCCATTTTTTATCCGAAGCAGCCAACGATGACCGGACATGTTTTTGCCACTTTTGGCGGCTTTGCTCCTATCTGTTATACTGATTCTGATTTTGGATGATTATGAAGGCGCTTTTAAGGTTAAGGATGCTTGATGAACTCAAATTAGGCTTGGAGGGTAAACATATGAGTCAATTAAACGCACCATTTACAGGCGGGCCTACCTTGAACGACGGAGTGACCATGCCCTGGCTGGGTCTTGGCGTATGGCAGACCAAGGATGGCGATGAAGTTATCCAGGCAGTGAAAGCTGCCGTGGAGACCGGGTACCGCAGCATTGATACGGCAGCCGGGTACAACAATGAAGAAGGCGTTGGACAAGCTATCCGTGAATGCGGGGTACCCCGTGAAGAGCTGTTTATCACCACTAAAGTGCGCAATCCTGATCAGGGCTATGAATCTACGCTGAAGGCTTTTGAAGTCAGCCGGAAGAAGCTGGGTCTGGAGCAGATTGATTTGTACCTTATTCACTGGCCGGTTGCCGGCAAATATAAAGAGACCTGGAAAGCACTGATTCATCTGCAAAAGGAAGGCCTGGTCAAATCAATCGGCGTCAGCAACTTCCAGACCCATCATCTGCAGGATATCATCGATGACAGCGGTGTTGTACCTGTGGTTGACCAGGTCGAGTTCCATCCGCTGCTAACCCAGCGCGAACTGCTGAAATATACACGGGAGCATGACATTCAGCTGGAAGCGTGGAGCCCGCTGATGCAGGGGAACCTGGATGTGCCGCTGCTGAAGGAGCTGGCGGAGCGGTACGGCAAGACCGTGGCGCAGATTGTCCTGCGCTGGGACCTGCAGCAGGGGGTTATCACGATTCCGAAATCCGTGCATGCGGAGCGGATCATCGAGAATGCCGGCTTCTTCGACTTCACCCTCAGCGATGACGATGTCAAGGCCATTGAGGATCTGAATCAGAATCACCGCTTCGGCCCGGACCCGGATAATTTCAATTTCTGAGGTGGGATAGATTGACGAAGAACAGTTTACAATTTAGATGTTGGCCGTAACTGCGGTGAATATTTGGACTTCCGGCCGCTGTTGTCCCCAGATTTCTTGATTCATACCGCTATAAGCGGTAGAAATCCGGGGACTGCTTATGCTTCCGTTGCGAGCTTTCCTTCGGAAAGCTTTCAGGCGGTCGCTGACGCTCCTACAGTTCCAAAATTCCCCTCTGTACGATCATCTTTTATTGGTTTTCTCTTAGTTCAATCTATGGGTGGCGGCGTATAAAGAAAGGAGCAGGCTCTAATGGGGCCTGCTCTTTGCTTTTAAAAGCAGGACAACAATCCAATGGCAAGACATCAAAGCTCATCGACATCCGCTGCCCCGGCTTTTATGCTGAGAAAAGAAGGAATCAATGGGAGGGCACAACGTTGGAATTGATAAGAGATTATCCGGAGAAGCATGGATTATCTTCGCAGGCTTTAAGCCGTTTTGTCATGGAGGTCAGGGAGCGGGGGCTTGAGGTTAACAGCTTCATGCTGCTGCAAGGCGGCAAGGTTACGGCAGAGTTTACCCGGATGCCGTACCGTCCGGATACCCCGCAGCTGCTTTATTCACTTAGCAAAAGCTTTACCTCTATAGCCATAGGCATTGCCTGGGACGAGGGATTGCTGCAGTTGGAGGATGCGGTGATCTCCTTTTTCCCGGACAAGCTGCCTGAAGCTGTGTCTTCTAATCTGGCGCAAATGACAGTGCATCATCTGCTCTCCATGAATGCGGGCCATCATGAAGATATTTATCCTGCTGTAGTCAAGGAACAGGACTGGATCACCGCCTTCCTCGCCCAGCAGGTTGAGCATGAGCCGGGAAGTTATTACCGCTACAGTACCCCCTCCAGCTATATGCTGGCGGCCATCCTCGAACGGGTGACCGGGCAAAGTATGGTCGATTACCTGATGCCGCGTTTGTTCGGACCACTGGGTATCCCGAGACCATCCTGGGAGACTTGTCCGCAGGGAATCACTGCTGGCGGGATGGGACTCAGCCTGTCTACAGAAAGTGTAGCCAGGTTTGGCCTGCTGCTGCTGAATAAAGGCATATATAACGGGCAGAGAATTGTATCGGAGCAGTACATACAGCGTGCTACAAGTGAGCAGAGCGACAACCGGGCCGGAGCGCAGCGGATTGACTCGGCGCAGGGCTATGGTTACCAATTTCATCTATGCCGTAGGGGCTGCTACCGGGGAGACGGATCTTTTGGACAGCTGTGTCTGGTGGCTCCGGAGCAGAATATAGTCATTGCTGTGGCGGCAAGCTTCGGGAGTATGAACCGGCTGCAGGTATTGCTGGATCTGATTTTTGAGCATATTTTTGATACGCTTGGAGGCAGTCCGCTGCCGGATTCCGGGGATAACGCCGGTCTGCAGGAGCTATTGTCCGATTGGAGTACTTCAGCCTTACCTGTGGCGCAGCAGTCTTTTTCGGAGAAATGGCTGATGTATGGTCTCAGCGGTACATACCAGATCAGCAGCAATCCCCACGGGCTGCGGGAGATATCTTTTACCAGGAATAACACGCTGCTTAAGCTGCAAATGGTGTATGGCGATCAGCGGGACAATGTGCTGCCATTCGATTTCAGCAAACCGGTATGGACGGAGGATGTGTTTAGCAAAGACCTCTCGTTACACCGGCAACAGGTAGTCACTTACGCGAACTGGCTGGCTGGGGACACGCTGAAGCTTGCGCTGTACTACATTGAGACTCCTTATGTGGTCACGTACACGATTATTTTTGAGGACAACAAGCTGGAATTCCGGTTCAATATTAACGTTTCGCTTAATATCCCGGAGTATGCGGCTGTAGGCGGGCTTGTACAGGCTTAGTTCATATTAATGTAAAAAACATGCCCGCCTGAACGTATGCTATACGGTCTTGACGGGCATGTTCACATCTATTTGGCATTAGCCGATGGAGACATTGTATTTCCGCAGCCACAGATCTACCTGGGCCAGATAAGCGAATAATTGCGGGCCGGACATCAGCTGGCCGAACCACGGCAGATTGCTGGAGGATTCCGGTGATGCGGCGATTTCCCGGATTTTGGCCGGATCAATCAGCGGAAGGATTGGCGAAGAAGGATCATCCAGTATACTCAGTACCTGTGAGCGCACCTTGTTCAGATAGGCAGGATTATGTGTTTTAGGGTACGGGCTTTTTTTGCGGTAGAGCACATCGTCCGGCAGTACACCTTCGAGTGCTTTGCGCAGGATGCCTTTTTCACGGTTGCCTACGGTCTTGATCTCCCAGGGAATATTGAATACATACTGCACCAGGCGGTGGTCACAATAAGGAACGCGTACCTCCAGGCCCACGCCCATGCTCATCCGGTCCTTGCGGTCCAGCAGCGTAGGCATGAAGCGGGTAATGTTGAGGTAGGACATGACGCGCATCTGCGCCTGTTTGCCGGTCTCACCGTCAAGCTTCGGCACCTCGGCCACGGCGTCGCTGTACCGGTCACCCAAATATTCCAGCGGACGTATCCACTCATTCATTTCCGGCGACAATAGACTGGCACGCATTTTGGGTGCTACCGACCAGGGGAAGGTGCCGGAAGACAGCATCTCCTCACGGTGGAACCAGGGGTAGCCGCCGAAAATTTCATCTGCCGCTTCGCCGGAGATAGCGACAGTCGCCTTCTTTTTGATCTCCTGGCAGAATAAATAAAGTGATGAATCCACATCGGTCATCCCCGGCAAATCGCGGGAGTAGAGGGCGTTGTCGAGCGCTGTTACCAGTTCAGGTGTATCAAAAGCAATAAAGTGATGGTTCGTATTCAGTTCATCGATCATCCGCTGAATCCAGGGGCCGTCGGCTCCGGGCTGGAAGGAATGGCTTTTGAAATGCTTGTCGTTGTCTACATAATCCACCGAGTAGGTATCAACCCGGCCTTGGCCGGTCCGGTTGTAATAATCTACGGCAAGCGCAGTTAAGGCGCTGGAGTCCAGTCCGCCGGAGAGCAGAGAGCAGACCGGAACATCGGAAACAAGCTGGCGCTCCAGCGTATCCTGGAGTAATTCCCGCACCCGGGCTGCCGTTTCATCCACGTTATCCGTGTGCTGGTCGCTCTCCAGCTTCCAATATGCGTAGGTACGGATACCGCTGCGGCTATAAATCATGGCATGACCTGGACGAAGCTCGAATATATCTTTGTATACACCATGTCCCGGTGTCCGGGCCGGACCGATAATGAAGATTTCGGCAAGGCCTTCCGGTCCAACCTTCGGCTGGACTTTGGGATGCTGCAGCAGCGCCTTCGGCTCGGACCCGAATACGAAGACATCGTCCACTTGGCTGTAGAACAAAGGCTTCACGCCCAGGCGGTCGCGGGCCAGAAAGACCTGATCGCGCAAGCTGTCCCAGACGGCAAAAGCGAAGATGCCATTCAGCTTCTCCGTGCAGTCCGGTCCCCATTCGATATAGGCATGCAGGAGTACCTCGGTATCGCATTCTGTGAGGAAATGATGGCCGCGCTGCTTCAGCTCTTTTTTGAGCTCAGGGGCATTATATAGCTCGCCGTTATACACAATTGCATACACCTTATCGTCATGGCGGGCAATCATCGGCTGTGCGCCGTTCTCGGGATCAATGACGCTGAGTCTGCGGTGTCCGAAGGCAATGGGTCCTGAAATCCAGGTTCCGGCTGCATCCGGTCCGCGGTTCGCTAAAGTTTCAGTCATTCTGACAAGCAGTTGCGAGTGCCCTGTAAGATCACCGCGCCACTGGACAAATCCGGTTATTCCGCACATGTTGGTTCATCCTCTCTTTTGTGCGATTGTTGTCTGTCCTTTCTTTTTTGCCAAGTAATACAGATATATGCCGAAGGAAGGGATAAAATGTATGTCCTTATCCGAACACTAGGGGAGAGGGAAATTTGCCAGGAGGGATGGATGACAAGTGTATTACATTAAAGACGCCAAAATCCGCAGAATGACCGAGTATGACGGAGCACCTTGCGCAGAGGTTGGCGTATTGCCTGGAGCTGTGGGCGATTCAGCACTTTTGGTGTATATTGTTGAGGACCAGCGTGAGGAGGGTTACGAAATTGTCCGTATTTTGACGAATGACGCGGACACCGCCACCGATTGGTTTGATAACAATCTGCATGATGCTTTCAAGGATGTGACGGTCAACGGCTTCACCGGCAGCACTGTAATGAGCCCGGAGGATGAACGGTCCAAGTTCCAGCGTGAGCTGCTGATCTTCGGAGAGCTCAAGAAGCAGCTGGGTGAGCATTTCAGGCAGTACTCTTGATTCCGGCGGGACCTCTTGCTTCGAAGCTTCACTGCACAATTACCAACCAATAACCTATAGGATGGGCCATAGAGCAGGAAGCTTGCCGCATTCAGGATGCGGGAGGCTTCTTTTTTATTGGGGTTTGTGTATCGGGAAATCTCATGGACTGATCAGAAGTCGCCTGCACGGTGGGATGTAGGGGCTTCTTTTGCCGGCTGGGAGAGTTTAGTCTTGATAAATTCTGTGATTCAGGTATAATAAATAACGTTGCATTAATACATATGATCTTTACAGCTTTAGGTTTCATGATTCTTCATTTGTCCCGGTAGCTCAGTTGGATAGAGCATGCGCCTTCTAAGCGCACGGTCGGGGGTTCGAATCCCTTCCGGGACGTCAAGTAACAGCCTTCCTTCGGGAAGGCTGTTTTGTTGTCCGGGGGGATGAGAACCCTAGGCGCCAGCCGGGGACGTTGGAGCATAAGCTTCGATAGGAACACATCGCAATCAGCCGAAATTTGGCTGTATCCCTTCCGGGACGTCAAGTAACAGCCTTCCTTCGGGAAGGCTGTTTTGTTGTCCGGGGGGATGAGAACCCTAGGCGCCAGCCGGGGACGTTGGAGCATAAGCTTCGATAGGAACACATCGCAATCAGCCGAAATTTGGCTGTATCCCTTCCGGGACGTCAAGTAAGAGCCTTCCTTCGGGAAGGCTGTTTTGTCGTCCGGAGGATGAGAAGCCGGGCGGCAGCGGGGACGTTGGAGGTTAAGCTTCGATAGGAATACATCGCAATCAGCCGAAGTTTGGCTGTATCCCTTCCGGGACGTCAAGTAACAGCCTTCCTTCGGGAAGGCTGTTTTGTCGTCCGGAGGATGAGAAGCCGGGCGGCAGCGGGGATACCCAAGCATAAATTACTTTGAAGCGGGACCCTCACGTTTAGAAGCAGCGTTGCGGACTGAGGTGATCTTATTTCGGCGGATCACATCATTTCGCAGTCTATGCGGACTCAGATGTCGTTAACTAACCCGTTTCCTCATTTTTAGCTCCAAACTGCAATATAAGGACCCCTGAGTCCGCATCGGTCAGAAAAACAGGTTTTTTCGCCAAATAGCGTTATCTGAGTCCGCATAGCTTAGCAGAAGACTTCATCTGCACAGTGCAGACAATTTTCCTGGAAATCCCTGCTGTCTGAGCATTCAAGTCACTCTTTGTACAGCCATCCGCTAGACTATTACTATTGTTACTCAAACCCAAACCCCCGCTCGCCTACAGCGATCCCCCAAGTAACCAACATCATTTTCACCCGATGAGTACAGTTATCTACTATAAGCCCTACTTGAACTATGCGGGACTCTCTACCGCTTCTTCGTCCCAGCTTACATCCGCTCCGGCTTAGGCAGACCGAGTACATCCAGCGCCTCGCCTAAAGTATCGGTGAAGCTCCGGGTTAGCCATAGACGGAAGGCTACGCTGGAAGCCTCTCCTTTGAGGATCGGGCAGCCGGAGTAGAAATTGCTGAACAGTACGGCCAGACTGTGCGCATAGTTACAGATCGTATTCGGCGTAAGCTCCCGGCTTGCCGTATATAGGGTATCCTGCCACAGGCTGAGCTGTCTCAGCAGGGCGAGCTCGGCTGCCTCAAGCTGCGGCGGAAAGAGCGGAAGCCCGCCATGCGCGTTGCTCCCGTCAGGCCCGCTGCTCGCGCTATGCTTGCTGCTCCCGTTATCCCCGCTATTCCCGTGCCCCCCGTACTCCCGGCTCCCGCCATGCTCGTTGCCGCCGCTATTTCCGGTACCTCTCTCCGCCAAGGCGCTGCCTTTACTGAGCACACGGCTTGCCCGGGCATAGGCATACATCAGATAAACGCCAGTGTTGCCGGAAATCTCCATGGCCTGTTTGAAATCAAACACAATCTCTGTACCCAGATTGAAGCGCAGCAGATAGTAGCGGATGGCAGCGGTGGCGATGAGCCGGCTGGACAGGCCGTTTTTGTCGGAACGGGTAGCCTCAATGGAATGCTCCATAAGCCGGACCAGCTCGGTAACCTTGATGCCGATGCCCTGGCGTCCGGACATGGCGTAGGAGCTTTTGCCGGCGGAGGTATCAATACCAAGTTCAGCGGCGGAAGCCGGACTTAGCGAAACCACACCATAACTTACATGATGCAGCCGATCCGCCTGCTCGCTGTAGCCCAGTGCCTGGAAGGCCTGCTTTACCATCGCCTGCGGATACTCCTGTCTGTAGTCGATCACGTTCACGACCTTGTCTGCGCGTCCAAAAGGCAGCGTCTCACCCCTCAAGCCGGTCGTCCACAGCCCGCTGCCAAATTCACTGTAGGCGAAGTCCTTGTCCAAGAGGCCGAATTTCCACAGATGATAAGCGATATCCTTGGCCGTATAGGTCAAAATCCCGTTCGAGCGCACCAGCACCTTATCCTTCAGATGCTCCTCTTCTGTCTCCTGTGTCTCCTGTGCGCCAGTGCCAGCGGATTGCTTCAGCACCCAGCAGCCGGCCAGCTTGCCTTCCTTCTCCTGAACGAACACTTCTGTCTGCGACAGAAGGTCAAAGGCAGAAGACCAGAAGCCTTCCTTCAGAATACTGCTCTCCCAAACAAGCAGGTCGTAGTGAATGCCGAAGCTGCGCATCTCCTCCACATGCTCTTTTACAATCTGTCCGGCGACAAGGTTGCCAATCCAGGCGGTATTGCCATGCCCCTCTTCCAGCGCGTGAAGAATTTCAGTCCGTTTATTTACACTTTCAGGATGCTCCGCGTACTCCTTGTTGATCTCAGCGTAAATATCCCAGCAGTAATCTCCGAAACGGACATGCTCCCCGGCAAGCGGGACATTCAAAAGGCCGACTACAGTATCTGCAAGCTGATTGCCGAGATCATCCACGTAGTTATGTACCTCGACCGTATAGCCGGTTTTTCTCAAAATTCTAACCAGTGCATCCCCGATACAGGAGTTTCTCAGGTGTCCTATGTGCATGCTCTTATTCGGATTAACGCTAGTATGCTCTACAATAACCTTCTCACCGCCAGCCTGCGGAATTGCAAAATCAGTCTGGGCCCACACCTGCCAATCGATGTACATATTAATGAAACCCGGCGGCGCAACCTCGATTCTCTGCAGCAGTCCGTTTACGGAGCCCGATGACTTCAGCTCGGCGATGATCAGTTCTGCGATGACGGCCGGGGCTTTGCGCAGGGTGCGGGCCAACTGCATGGCAATATTGCTGGAATAGTCCCCATGCTCCGCATTCGCAGGCTGCTCCAGAGCCGCTTTTACGTGAGTGCTGCCGGGAACTCCCAGTTCTTCAGATACTTTGTGAATACATTGTTCCAGACTGTCTTTAATTAGCTCGCTTAACATGAATAAGTACCTCCCGAAATAGTTGTGAATGGTGTAAGCAGTGGCTGAGGGCGGAAGACTTCAAGGGTCCGTAAGGTGAAAAAACAACAAAAAAAGCCTTCGTCTCAAAAGAGACGAGGCTTATGCGCTCGCGGTACCACTCTCGTTGCTGAACATACAGTTCAACCACCTTGCAGGTTAACGGTCTTTAGCCGGGGCTTCCTACTCTTAAGGTTCAGAAGTCCATCTCACGGGTGCGCTTCATAATCCTGATCTGTACCGGCTTACACTCTCCCGGCTCGCTGGGGACTAGGGTTCAGGGCCATTACTCTCCCGGTCATTGATTCAATATGATTTTTATCAGTATAGCGAATTTCTGGAAGAAAGCAATAGCGGAATGTCAAGCGGAACCTTGTTTCCGGAAAATGCAACCCATAACATCCGGTATTTGCAATAGATATCCGGCTTTGTCCACACCTCCAGTGATGGCTCGAATATAGTAAGTTGTTATCATTATTAAAATATTCGGAGAGGAGAACTCAAGATGAGCTTTTTATCTACAGGACCGATTGAAAATAATGCGGTAGGCGGGCTAAGACCTACCCAGCAGGTCACGGTCAAAATCGATAACCGAAGTGATACCATGTCTTCCTTGGTGACGGTAGAGGGTTACTATCTGGATGGAACCCGCACGCTATATGTCAGTGAAACGTTGAATGTACTGCCTAATCAGGTAATGACAACCACGTATTATGCGGATCTGGATGCATTTGAGTTTATTTTTGTCACTTCAGGAACCATTGATGAACAGGTGCAAATCTCAGTCTGGGGAAAAAATAGCTCAGGCGGCTTAGTAACGCCACACCGCCTGGTTTCTGCTGAACTCCTGGGAGCTACCACAGGAGTGACGGGCATCACAGGCGCGACCGGGGTTACGGGTGCGACAGGCGCAGCCGGAGCGACCGGGGTTACCGGTGCAACAGGCGTAGCTGGTGCGACCGGGGTTACAGGTGCGACGGGCACGGCAGGAGCGACTGGGGTTACGGGTGCGACAGGCGAAGCAGGAGCAACTGGGGTTACAGGTGCGACGGGCGTAGCAGGAGCGACTGGGGTTACGGGTGCGACGGGCGTAGCAGGAGCAACTGGGGTTACAGGTGCGACAGGCGTAGTTGGTGCGACTGGGGTTACAGGTGCGACAGGCACAGCAGGAGCGACTGGGGTTACAGGTGCGACGGGTATAGCAGGAGCAACTGGGGTTACGGGAGCGACAGGCACAGCAGGAGCGACTGGGAGTACAGGTGCGACAGGTATTACTGGAGCGACCGGGGTTACAGGTGCGACGGGTATAGCAGGAGCGACTGGGAGTACAGGTGCGACGGGTATAGCAGGAGCGACTGGGGTTACAGGTGCGACGGGCACAGCAGGAGCGACTGGGGTTACAGGCGCAACAGGCGTAGCTGGTGCGACCGGGGTTACAGGTGCGACGGGCGTAGCAGGAGCAACTGGGGTTACGGGAGTGACGGGCGTAGCAGGAGCGACTGGGGTTACGGGAGCGACGGGCGAAGCAGGAGCAACTGGGGTTACAGGTGCGACAGGCGTAGCTGGTGCGACTGGGGTTACAGGTGCGACGGGCGTAGCAGGAGCAACTGGGGTTACAGGTGCGACGGGCGTAGCAGGAGCAACTGGGGTTACAGGTGCGACGGGTATAGCAGGAGCAACTGGGGTTACGGGAGCAACAGGCACAGCAGGAGCGACTGGGAGTACAGGTGCGACAGGTATTGCTGGAGCGACCGGGGTTACAGGTGCGACGGGCGTAGCAGGAGCGACTGGGGTTACGGGAGCGACAGGCACAGCAGGAGCGACTGGGAGTACAGGTGCGACAGGTATTGCTGGAGCGACCGGGGTTACAGGTGCGACGGGTATAGCGGGCGCGACTGGGGTTACAGGTGCGACGGGCATCACAGGAGCGACTGGGGTTACGGGTGCGACAGGCACAGTCGGAGCGACTGGGGTTACAGGTGCGACGGGCACAGCAGGAGCGACTGGGGTTACAGGTGCGACAGGCACAGCCGGAGCGACTGGGGTTACGGGAGCGACAGGCGAAGCAGGAGCGACTGGGGTTACAGGAGCGACGGGCATCACAGGCGCGACCGGGGTTACAGGTGCGACAGGCGAAGCAGGAGCGACTGGGGGTACAGGTGCGACGGGCATCACAGGAGCGACCGGGGTTACAGGTGCAACAGGCGTAGCTGGTGCGACTGGGGTTACAGGTGCGACGGGTGTAGCAGGCGCGACCGGGGTTACAGGTGCGACAGGCACAGCCGGAGCGACTGGGGTTACGGGAGCGACAGGCGAAGCAGGAGCGACTGGGGTTACAGGTGCGACAGGCATAGCGGGCGCGACTGGGGTTACGGGTGTGACGGGCGTAGCAGGAGCGACCGGGGTTACAGGTGCGACGGGCGAAGCAGGCGCGACTGGAGTTACCGGTGCGACAGGCGAAGCTGGAGCGACCGGGGTTACAGGTGCGACAGGCGAAGCAGGAGCGACTGGGGTTACAGGCGCGACAGGCGAAGTAGGCGCAACTGGGGTTACAGGTGCGACAGGCACAGCAGGAGCGACTGGGGTTACAGGTGCGACGGGCATCACAGGTGCGACAGGAACCAGTCCGGCTGGTCTTTCCGAGTATGCGTATATTTATAATTTGGCTGCCCAAACGGTTCCTTTGGAGGCCGATGTTACTTTTAGTAATAATGGTCCCATAATTGGGGCGATTACACACACGCCAGGAAGCTCTGTGATTACTATAGGTACTGCTGGAGATTATGCAGTCTGGTTCAACGCAACGGGAGTTGAGCCTAATCAATTTTCGCTTTTTCAAAATGGTACTTCTGTTGCGGGCGCCACATATGGTTCCGGCGCCGGAACTCAGGCCAATCCCGGAATGGTGATTGTTGTAGCGGCAGCGGGAGATTCCCTGACTCTGCGCAATCATTCCAGTTCAGCGGCAATTACGCTGCAGACGCTGTCAGGCGGAACACAAGCCAATGCCAACGCCTCTATCCTGATTCAAAAAATAAACTAAGCTTGGCAGAGTAGAATTCAGAGATATTCGGATTCCAGTAAAGCTAAATAGCCCGTCACCGATGGATTGTCGGTGACGGGCTGCTTAAACTTACCAGGCGTTTTGATCCCTGCCTCACAAACAGGGTGCTGTCCCCAGTATAGTTAGGGCAGCTTATTGTATCATAAGTAATCACATGGATGCCGCTTGGCAATGGACTACAATGCCAGCTCGGCAAGCAGACCTCTTCAGAATCTCTGACAGAGGAAATGCCTAGTCCGCAGTAGGCGCACCGGTCAGATTCTTGATGTCCGTAGAACCATAAATCAGCAGGGCAATTACAATCACCAGCAGCAGACCACCGGCGAAACCCTCCCCGTCAAAACTGTCCATATCCCCGCGCCTCACTTTCACTTTCTAATTAGGTGGTCAGGAGTTTTCGGCTTTCTTTTTCAAAGCGGTCATAATCTCGTTCAGGGTGAGACTGCTGTTGTCATCAAGGAAGCTGACCAGCTTATCGACGTTGTCGTTGCTCAGATCACTTAAGGTTTTATATTTGCCTACCAGACTGACGAACATGGATGCGTCCGTGTACATCTGGATGGAGTCTACTTTCAGCTTGCCGGTCAAAAGAAGGGCAGCCACGGCGAACTCAAGCCCTTTTGGAGTTTGTGTTTTGGAGCTGGCTGGTGGTTTTTTGGCGGCAGGTCTCTTTCCTTTTCCAGGAGGGGGCATGGGACTCCCTTCTTCCGTTGGTCATTCTGCAGGAAAGCGGCAGCAAGGGCGGTCTCTCCTTAATTAAAAGATATGCGCCCCCGCAGATATTGGTGAATGAAACCTGTCTTATGTCCACACCGACCGGAGGACGCCAGAATATTATTATATTGTGCGATTAAAGATCAACCGTCGCTAGTAACTGAGTTTCACGCCGTAAATGCTAGATATGGAAGGAGGGATGAGACGGGATGCCGATTTTATCAACAGGACCTATCGAGAACAATGCCGTTTCGGGAATAAGACCTACGCAGACTGTTACAGTAAAGCTGGTGAAGCGTGATGGCATGGTAGGCTCTTCAGTCAGTATTCAGGGCTACTTGCTGGGAGCGACAAGAATATTGTATGTAAGTGAGGTTATTAATATTGCTCCGAATGAAGTGGTAACCAGGGATTACTTTGCCGATTTGGATGCGTTCGAATTTATTTTTACGATCGGAGAAGCAACCGGGGAGGAGATCGGGATTTCAGTATGGGGCAAGTCTTCTACCGGCCAGCTGGTGAATGCCCATCGCATTGTTACACATGAGAAATTAAGCTCCGAAGTATAGAGATTCATCCAATTCTACTAGGAAAAGGAGTGCTGAAACGATGAGTTTTTTATCCACGGGACCGATAGAAAATAATATGGTTGGCGGTGTGAGACCAACTACCCAGGTTACAGTCAGAATTGATAACCGCAGTGATATCACTGCCTCCACAGTATCGGTTCAGGGATACTATTTGAGTGGCAGCATCAGAAACCTGTATGTCAGCGAGGCGATCGATGTTGCTCCGAATCAATCGATAACCACTACCTACTTTGCTGATCTGGATGGTTTAGAGTTTACTTTCTTAACACCTGCCACTGTGAATGATCCGGTCCAGATTTCGCTCTGGGGTAAGAGCAGCACCGGGGCACTGGTAACCGCGCACCGTCTGGTTTCTGCAGAACTGCTGGGCGAAATCTTCGGTATTACCGGAGCAACGGGTGCCACCGGAGCTCAAGGCGCCACAGGAGCGACAGGTTCGGGTGGCGGAGCTACCGGTGCCACAGGTGCAGCAGGAGCAACAGGTGCCACCGGGGCTCAAGGCGCTACGGGAGCGACGGGTTCTGGCGGCGGAGCGACTGGGGTTACCGGCGCGACAGGCACAGCTGGAGCGACTGGGGTTACCGGCGCGACAGGCACAGCCGGAGCGACTGGGGTTACCGGCGCGACAGGCACAGCTGGAGCGACTGGGGTTACCGGCGCGACAGGCACAGCCGGAGCGACTGGGGTTACTGGAGCGACAGGCACAGCTGGAGCGACTGGGGTTACTGGAGCGACAGGCACAGCTGGAGCGACTGGGGTTACGGGTGCGACAGGCACAGCTGGAGCGACTGGGGTTACCGGCGCGACAGGCACAGCTGGAGCGACCGGGGTTATGGGTGCGACAGGCACAGCCGGAGCGACTGGGGTTACCGGCGCAACAGGCACAGCTGGAGCGACTGGGGTTACCGGCGCGACAGGCACAGCTGGAGCGACTGGGGTTACCGGCGCGACAGGCACAGCCGGAGCGACCGGGGTTACGGGTGCGACAGGCACAGCCGGAGCGACCGGGGTTACGGGTGCGACAGGCACAGCTGGAGCGACTGGGGTTACCGGTGCGACAGGCACAGCTGGAGCGACTGGGGTTACTGGAGCGACAGGCACAGCTGGGGTTACCGGTGTTATTGGCGCGACAGGGGCAACGGGTTCAGGGGCAATCATTCCGTATGCTTCCGGCCTTCCAGTATCTTTGACAACGGTACTCGGCGGACTCTTGAATACGTCCAGTCTTGTAGGTTTTGGCAGCAGCTCTGCAGGTGTTAGTGTTACAGGCGGGATCATTGATTTGACAGGTGCGGCTGGAACCTTACTCAACTTTGCCTTCTCAGTACCGCGTGCAGGCACCATTACCTCACTGGCAGGCTATTTCAGTACGACTGCGGGACTTAGCTTAGTGGGTTCAACCGTAACCATAACTGCGAGATTATTCCAATCGACTACACCCAATAATAGCTTCACGGCAGTACCGGGCGCCACAGTAACTTTAGCTCCGCCATTGACAGGAGTTCTTTCCCTCGGTACGATCAGCAGCGGTCTGACTACCGGGCTTAGTATACCGGTAACTGCCGGCACTCGTTTGCTGATGGTCTTCTCGGCAACGGTATCAGCCGGAATTGATGTAGCGACAACGGTTGCCGGTTATGCCAGCGGTGGAGTTACAATTGTCTAAACCCGGCGCTGCAAGCCAAAAGAAATAAAACAGGGATGCTCCCAAGCCTATAGGCTCAGGAGCGTCCCTGTTTTATTTACATAGAGCACTCAATTGTAGTTGTATATTTGTACTTCTGTATAGCTAATGTTGAAGTAGGGGGGGCTGATTTCATCCGTTGTTGGTGGCACAGATCAGGTAACTTTATTAAAATCCTGCACAGAATACAACATTCCCCCCCATTAACACGCCCTAAATCTATAATTGTTGTACAAAAGGCAGCAATTCCCTCGTTCCAGGCCGATCAACGAAGCTATTGTTGTATTTCATACAACAATCCTCCCGCACACCCAGGTATCTAGGGATCAGAGTTGCAAAACGTACAACATTTATGCCTTCGTGCGTACTAAGAAGCCTACATTCTGCCGGCAATGAATTGTGTGTAAGGAATTAACAAATTCCTCTCGTCCCGCCGCGATTAACCAGTAAGCTGGTTAGGTTGTTGTCATAAGTGTGGTTTATATAGCCAGCCGTGTTACACCAGATCGCAAGCCTCAGCCGGCATCCAGTGGGCATCCTGGCCGTCCCATTTCACATTGCAGCCGATCGGGTTGGTCAGGGGTTCACTGACCGGTTGCCCGGATACCAGCTCTGTCAGGGCGTTATCCAGATTGTTGACGGTCAGCTTGCCGGTCTCGCGCGGATTATCAACGCCGCGTCCGGTGTAGACCAGCTTGCGGGCTTCATCGAAGATATAGAAGTGGGGCGTGCGCAGTGCGCCATAGGCCCGGGCGGTCTCTTGCGTATCGTCACGCAGATAAGTCCAAGGGAACTTATGCTCCTCCATCCGGGCAACCATATGCTCGAACGAATCATCGGGATGCGTGGTTTCACTGTTGGCATTGATGCCAACGAATTGGACACCCTGATCGCGGAATTTCTCCGCTGCCTCACGGGTAAGCTCATCGGAACCGACTACAAACGGGCAATGATTGCAGGTGAAAAAAACAACCAGGAAGCTGGCGGACGCGAATTGCTCCAGGGAATAAGTCTG
Organism: Paenibacillus sp. FSL H8-0259; assembly: GCF_037963255.1. Lineage (NCBI taxonomy): Bacteria > Bacillati > Bacillota > Bacilli > Caryophanales > Paenibacillaceae > Paenibacillus > Paenibacillus sp. FSL H8-0259. Next base: position 6,714,168 of record NZ_CP150147.1, on the reverse strand, counting down.
TCCGTCCGTCGTCTTCAGGGCGAAGTCAGGGGCTGAGTCTCCAAGCGCCAACGTAAAGCTCATTTACAAGCACCTCCTGAATAAGATACAAGCCTTCCCTTTATACCGGACTTGCCAAACGCTTCCAAACTGAGCAAGATTACCTTCATTCCCCAAGCATCACAGGAGATCTTCAGCATGATTGTACTTTATACAACAGAAGTCGTGAGATTTGGCGCAGAAAGCTATTCTATTGCAAGCCTGCCGTTGTCATATCGCGAGTATCTCGCGGATGTCCTGCTCGCTCAGGCTGGACAGGGCTTCCTGTCCCGGCTGAATTACTTCATCAATCAGATTCTTCTTCTTCTGCTGCAGCTCGTACATCTTGTCTTCTACGGTTCCCTGCGCAACCAGGCGGATGACCTGCACGACCTTCTTCTGTCCGATCCGGTGGGCGCGGTCAGCAGCCTGCTGCTCGACAGCCGGATTCCACCACAGATCGTAGAGAATGACCGTGTCGGCTCCGGTCAGATTAAGGCCGGTGCCGCCCGCCTTCAGCGAGATCAGGAATAGATCACGTTCCCCTTCATTGAAACGGGTGCACAGCTGGGTACGCTGGGAAGCCGGTGTTTGTCCGTCCAGATAGAAGTGCGGCACACCCAGCAGGGCCAGTTCGCGCCCGATCATCCCCAGCATTTGCGTGAACTGTGAGAAGATCAGCATCCGTTTGCCGGAGCTGCGGCATTCGTCGATAATCTCCAGCAGCTGTTCGAATTTGCCCGATCCTCCAGTGTACCCGTCCACGAACAGCGAGGGGTGGCAGCACAGCTGGCGCAGCCGGGTGAGACCGGCGAGGACTTTGATCCGGCCGTTGCCGAAGCTGTCGCTGTCCAGATGCTTGAGCGCTTCCTTGCGCAGTCTGGCCAAATAAGCGACGTAGAGCCTTTTCTGCTCCGGCAGCAGCTCAGAGGCCTGCAGTGATTCAATTTTGTCCGGCAGCTCCTTCAGGACATCGCTTTTGAGGCGGCGCAGCAGGAAGGGGCGGATACGCTTTGCCACAGTCTCCCGGGGAAGGTCATGGAAGGCCTTCTTGCCGGGGAACAGCCCGGGAAATACCACGCCGAAGATTGACCACAGATCCTCGAGCGCATTCTCCACCGGCGTTCCCGTAAGCGCGAAGCGGTACCGGGCTTGCAGAAGCTTAACTGCCTGGGCAGTCTGCGTCTCATGGTTCTTAATCATCTGCGCTTCATCCAGGATGAGGGTATGGAAAGACCGCTTGGCGTATTCCACGGCATCTCTGCGCAGCAGCGGATAAGAGGTAATGATGACATCATGGCCGGCTGAATTCCGCAGCGTCCGGTTGCGTTCGTCCGCACTGCCGTCGGCAATGGCTGCCTTGATGTCCGGGGCGAAACGCTTCAGCTCATTATGCCAGTTGTAGAGCAGCGAGGCCGGGGTGACAATGAGCGCAGGGACTCCGCCCTGACGGATATCATCAAGCTCGGAGAGCAGGAAGGCGATACTCTGCAGCGTTTTGCCGAGACCCATATCATCCGCCAGAATGCCGCCGAAGCGGTAGTGGGCCAGCGTCTTCATCCACTGGAAGCCGTACTGCTGATAGTCGCGGAGTACAGGGGCCAGACTCTCCGGCACCGGGAAGTCCAGATTCTCGGGACTCGCCATATTGGCCAGCAGCCGCCGGAACGACCGGCCGATCTGGACGGAATCGCCTTTGCCGGTATCCGCATGCAGGCGAAGACCCCGCACCAGCGGCAGGGAGAACTCTGCATGATTGAAGTCCCCGTTCTGAACGCCAAGCTCATTCATCAGGGCGATAATTTCCAGGAATTCTGCAGTTTCCAGCGGGAGCAGCGCACCATCCGGCAGCCGGTAATACTTACGCTTCTCCTGCAGGGATTTCAGCACCAGCACGATGTCCTTCTCCGGAATACCATCCATGCTGAACTTGAAGTCCAGCCAGTCGGTCTTCTCATTCCAGCTCAGGCTGACCTTGGGCATGGCATGCTCCGTAAGTACTCTTTCCTTGACCGCAGTAGTGGCATAGACCTGAAGCAGCGGCTCCAGCAGCGGAATGGTATGGTGGAGAAAATCGAATTCCCCGTCCTCATCCCGCATGATATATCCGCTCTCCGTCCGTGCGAAGGACTCATGGGCCATCAGGTCGAGAATCCGCCGTTCGGCCTCCCCGTCCCGCATCAGAATCACTTCATTGCTCCGCTCATGCGCCTTCTCATCCAGCGGGTTAATGACAATCCCGCCATATTGGAATTCAAGCCCGGCGAGCAGCCGGTCTCTGACCCGGTCGAGATAGAGTCTGGCGTGAAGCTGCGCCTGAACGATTCTGTCCGCGATGGCATCGGCAATGAATACCTGGCCCAATTTTTTGAGTCCGGGAATGACGCCCTCCATGAATGGCTCCATCTGCTCCGGGGCAATGGCAATTCCGTCCTGCCGAGAGGGGTTCAGCAGCTTTTTCAGCTCAGCGAGACGCCCGCATTCCTGCACCGGCAGCTTCAGCAGCTTGCCCTCAGACAAGACAAGCCCGTAATCTTCCAGAATCGTAAGCTGCTGAAGCCCCTGGACATCCAGCCGGTACCCCTCTCCTTGCGCCTGATCGAACTGGAAGCTCAGCGGGAGTGCCTCAGCGGAGAGAGATAGACGTTCGTGCAGGACCTGGCCGTGCTGCAGACGGGCTGCAGGTACAGCCAAGAGTGCCGGCAGCAGGCTCTCCCAGAAGAAGGGAGGAACAGCCAGCAGCCGTTCATTTCCCGAAGTGCCGGTATGCGGAGCGTAAGGGCTGATGCTGCTGCGGTATATTTTTTCATTCAGCATGATTTCAATCAGCTTCACGAGCACCTCATTATCTTCCTTCGAGAAGCTGTGCAGGGCGGGATCATAACTGAAATGTCTGGAGAATTCAAAAGGCTCACCCCGGTGAACACGTTCCAGAAACCCCCGGATTTTGGGCACGATATAGAGGCGCTTAGGGCCTACTTTCAGTTCTATGCCCAGCATTGTGCTGCCGAAGCTGTAAGAGAAAGGCTTGCAGATGAACTCTACCTGAAGCGGTGTCCGCAGATCCATATAAGCTCCGGCTCCGCTCGGCCGCTGCCGCACTCCGGTGAACATCCCGAGCATGCTGCTCACCAGCTGCCGGTCCCCACTGCGCCCGGTGTATCCGTCTCCGGCAGAGCCGGAATGGCGGGGTGTAAGTATACCGGTCTCTCCCGTGAACGCCTCCGGCTCTTGCCCATCCGGATCGGGAGTCTGGCCCATGTCCATATCTTTGCCGAGATAAAGGACACTAACCAGTGCAGCTGCAATATGTTTGCAGAAAGGTCCGCCGCGGTAGTAGGCCGGGCAGGTACACTCCCCGTTAACATCACCGTCACTATCTATGGTCAGCACTACTTCATGGCTTTCCAGACCATGAACCGCAGCGCGGTATTTCGAATATTCCCCTTCATCGTTGTGCTCTGTATAGATAAGATCAACCTTATGAGCGTGATAATAAGTTACCCCCTGATCAAAAGCGGCTCTGCCGCACAGCAGCTTGATTACCCGTTCCGGTACCTGGAAACCCAATGTAATCCTCACTTCCTTCTATTCCTGATGGCTAAATGGCTCCCAAGCCAAAGCCTGGTTTGTCCCGTTCGACAATCGTTATAGTACCCATAATAACAGAACAGGCGTACGCCTTCAAAAGGGTTTATGCTGAGAGCAGTTCTGTCTGCTCTGTCCTGAAGAATTAAGCAATGCGGGAGTTATCTTGATGGATAGCAGCGGACTGGGGTGCTCTATTTGCCCGGACAACATCATTCACCGCGCCTGCGGACCCCATTACAGTTATTTATGTGTAAATTGTGTACAAGAAGTAGTAAGGTGGCAAATAGAACCGGGCAGGTGCATGAGCAAGAATAGCAGAGAAGCAGAAGTTCGCAAGGTATAAGTGAGGGAGTAGAAGCGGCAGAACTAGTATAGCGTCAGATTTAAAGTAGTGAAAATCACATGGGTAAATCGCTTGCTGAGGGTTTGAAGTGACCTGATTATGGCTTATGCGTATGCTTAATTGTACATTGTACAACTAAATCATCTGATTTACAGGCGATTCTCCGTTTAGTTGTATTTCGTACACTTAAACTGCCTTATGTAGACTGGTTATCACCAATTCGGCAGATTTAGTTGTACAGACTACAGTTATAAGAGACAAGCAACGTTTTTCGCTGTTTTTAATTGCATAGTATACAACTATCACTGAATTTCCACTTGGAGGAACTGATTACATCAATTGTTGCATTGTTGAACCAGTAGAACTAGCAGCAGCCAACCAAGTAAAAGCCAGCCTGGCCAGCACGATGTGCTCCCAGACCGGCTCAGACTGTCCCGAAATGGCGTAGCTGCTCCAGCAATGTCCCATCCAGCCGCCTACAGTGTCCTTGCCCCGCCAATTCCGTGCATGATGAAGCTGACGGTCTGCTCAATTTCTTCCTCGTCATTCCAGTCATGGTCCGGCATCAGCAGCAGGCGGGCCAGCAGATAGCCGATGACCGAAGAAATGGTGAAGCGGATGATCGCAGGAGTAGGAGCATCCATAATCTGGCCCTGCTCCTTGAAATGCTCCGTAATTACAGTGACACGCTCCAGCACCTGGCTGAGAATATTCTCGACCAGCTGTTCTCTGAGCGCGGGCTGGAAGGGGATCTCCTGGATAAGGATTCTGATAATTTTGAGATTCTTACGGGCGAAATCGAGCCGGTTCACCATAAATGCCTTAAGGAAGGCTTCATAGCTCTCAAAGGATACATCCAGCACACCGCTGAAATTACGCATCACAAACGGAGCGATCATCCGGCTCATGGTGGGGACTACGATGGCCAGCAGCAGATCTTTTTTGGTTTTGTAGTAGCGGAAAATCGTTCCTTCAGCCACGCCTGCCTTCTGGGCGATCTCACTGGTGGCCGCTGCCGAGAACCCCTTCTCCGAGAATGTATCAATGGCCGCCTGCAGAATGGATATCTGCTTGGGAGTCATTTGTTCCTTTTCACTGAGGGCCAGCAGCTCTTGAATCCACTGCTCCTGCCCCTGCTGCTCAGCAGCATTGTCTTTCTCCATGATGGACCCTCCAACTCTCTTGCTCTTACCTCCAAGTGTACCACAGCCTATACCGCTAATTCGAAGTTACATTTTGCGGTGCTTGCGCAAGGCCAGCACATTCAGCAGCATGAACAGCAGGGAGAAGCCGATCAGCATGAATACATCAAGGGCGATATCATTCCAGCCTTTGCCGCGGATCATGATATCCATCAGCGCCTGGGCGCCGTAGTAGATGGGGGTTGCCAGTCCTACGCGCTGCAGCCAGAGCGGAAGGGTATCGAGCGGAAATAGTCCGCTCAGGAAAATCTGCGGCACAATGACCAGGGGAATGAACTGGATCATCTGGAGCTCATTGGCGGCAAATGCCGAGAGCAGGGTGCCCAGCGTCAGCGCCGACATCGAGAGCAGCAAGGTCATCAGCAGAACGTAGCCGAAGCTGCCGGCCATCATAATGCCAAGCACCTGGATTGAGAACCAGGAGATCAGCAGCGCCTGAAAGACGGTGAAGATACCGAAGCCGCAGACATATCCAAGCACGATCTCCCAGCGCTTCAGCGGAGTGGAGAGCAGGCGTTCCAGTGTTCCCGTGGTCCGCTCGCGCAGGAAGGAGACACCCGCGATCAGGAAGACGAAAAAGAATACAAATACCCCGATCATAATCGGGCCGAAACGGTCGATAGTCTTCATATCCTCGGCGCCGTAGAGATAGCTGATCTGCGGCTGATTCTGTACACTGCCTGCCGCTGACGGCTGCAGGCTCTGCATAGCTTCCTGCAGGGCCATCATTACGGCACGGTTAGCGGCCGGGTTGCTGCCTTCCAGCATGATCTCAGGAGTGGTTCCTTTCATTGTAATATAAGCATCAATGTCCCCGGCCTGAAGGGCGGCGTTGCCGGATTCATCATTATCATAGCCGGTAATTTCAGCCTTCTGGGCTTCCAGCGCGGTGCTGAACACTGCAGCACCGGGGGCTACACCGATCTTCGGCTCATAAGCATCACCGTTAAAGACCAGGCTCATCAGGCTGAGCACCAGCAGGGGCGCGATGAACATCAGCGCCATAGTTCTTTTATCATGGATGAATTGCTGCAGAATTCTCAGGGTAATCGCACGAATTCTCATGAGCGTACACCTCCATAATACAGGAAGGCTTCTTCAATAGTAGCGGAGCCGGTTGCCTGCAGCAGTCCGGCGGGAGTGTCTACTGCGAGCAGAACGCCATCCCGGATCATAGCCAGCCGGCTGCATTTCTCCGCTTCATCCATAACATGTGTGGTGAGTACAATCGTGGTGCCTTTACGGTTCAACGCCTTAAGTTCCTTCCAGATCGACTGGCGCAGCACCGGATCAATCCCGACCGTAGGTTCATCCAGCAGCAGCAGCGGCGGCTCATGCAGCAGCGCGATGGCCAGTGACAGGCGGCGTTTCATGCCACCGGAGTATTGGTCTACTCTTTTACGCAAATGCTCCTGCAGGTTCACCAGCTCCATTACATCTCTGATCCGCCGTGTGCGGTTGCCGCCCTTCAGACCGTAGAGGGAAGCGAAGAACTCCAGATTCTCCTTGGCGCTCAGTTCCGTGTATAGCGCATCGGACTGGGCCATATAGCCGATCTGCTGCAGCATGGCAAGCTTCGGCATCCGTACCCCGAGCACATTAATCTCGCCGGAGGTAACTTCGTCTATGCCCGTGAGCAGCTTGACCAGCGTGGTTTTGCCGGAGCCGGACGGGCCCAGAATCCCGAAGGTTTCCGCATGCTCCACCTGTAGCGTAATATCCTTCAATACCTTCTTGCTGCCGAAAGCACGGTCAACATGAGTTACTGTAATCACTGGGTTGGCTTGTTTCATTGTGATCTCCTCAATTCTCCGCATAATGAGTGAGTACTCACTCATTATAATAATGATTCTCTTGGTAAAAGTAAATCTCTTTTCCAAGTACACAAAAATATATATCTGGTGCTCTATTGATCTCCGCTATTGCGGACAAATAAAGGAATCTGAGTCCGATTAACCCGGGAATCTGCATGTTTTACCCGAAATAGCTTCTCATAATCTGTCCGCCAGACTGGCGGACAGATTATGAGAAGCTTCGTCAGGCTCCCGCAGAGCACATGCACGATGTATTAAGGACGAGGAGCCGTTTCCGCTTGCCGGCGCAACAAACATATTAAATTTTATGGATTACCCGTTTCCTTATACCGGTTATCAGGGTAATAAGGAGAATACTGGAGATTGCCGGCAACCGGAACCCATTACATTAGAAGGTGGTGCGAATCATGGCAGGACATAAGCTGCTCCTTACTCTGGGAGTGCTTCTGGCAGCGGCCGGACTTAGCGGCTGCAGCAGTACAGACGGAGCAGAAGCGGACAGCGGAGCTTTTCATACCCTGGCGGAAGAGAATGCGGACGCGCAGCAGTATTTGCCTGACGATCTGCCGATACCGGAAGGCGCGGGCATTACTTTTACCCAAGGTGAGGTGGCAGAGGGGAAGAAATCCTCTATGCTGATCTATGAGACAGAGGAAAGTATGGCCGCTCTCGGAAGTACATATCAGAAATATGTAAGAGACAAGGACCTGGAACGCGGCACAGAGATTGTCGACAGCAACAACATTCTAATTAATGGCAAGGTGAGCGGTTCTTATTCGTATTCTATTATCGGCAGCAGTTCGGACTCGAAGCCCGGCGGTAATGAGATTATTGTGACGTGGATACTGAATTAACATAACTTTTACGGTAAGGCCGGCCCGGGATTCATTCCTGGGCTGGCCTTTTTGTATTTACTTTTACAATTAATATTTCCATAACATTCCTCTGCAACAGAATTGACATTCGTAGATGAAAATAACATTAGCAGTTACCTATAGGAAAAGGGTGAATCTAATTGACAAACAGTAAATGGATCGGCGCAGCTTTGGCTTCAGCACTTCTCGTAACAGGGGGATCAGTAAGTGTTTTGGCTACAAGCAGCAGTGTGAGCGCCGCCGCCGTCAAGACAGCCGCAGTCGGGGAGGGAAGTACTACATGGAGTATCAATGGTACGCCGGTTGCACTCAGCACAATCAACAGCGGTGGATATAAACTCTATTCGTTAAGCCAGGTGGCAGGGGAGCTTGGAGCAGGACTTGTGCTCGGCAGCAGCGGATTTCTATTAAATGACAGCAAGGGCCTACATAATGTACAGATTCAGGCGGGTGTAAAAAGCTATCAGGTTGATGGTGAAGCACAGGAATTTACAGTAGCACCTGTCGTTCATAACAGCAAAACCTATGTTGAACTCACGAAGCTGGTTACCGCACTTGGCGGTGAACTGCAGGCTGAAACCAGCAGTATCCTGAGCTTCGCCCGGCCGACCGGCCAATTCGATACCCTTCACTGGAGTGCGGACGGCGGCCTGATCGCCAGCCAAAGCGACGCTGAATCCACACTGCTCTATAAATTCAGCCAGGTGCCCGGCAATTATGAATGGTTCTCTTCCAACAGCAGTGCTGTGGATTATGCAGTTTCTGCGGACCAGCAGTGGGGTGTGTTCAGCAATGAGACAGGCCTTCTGCAGCTGATCAACCTGTCCAGCGGAGTGATCACTACCCTTGGCAAAGACACCAGCGTGAAGACGGACCTCGTATGGTCCAGCGACGGCAAGACAATCTATTTCATTCAAGGCGACAAGCAGGAGAAGCTGGCGCAGATTTCTGTAGAGACCGGAGAGGTCAAAGCGCTGCTTGAGGATAAAGTGGAGAATAAATCGGAGCTTCGCGTATCGGCGGACGGCAAAACTGCCGTGTACATTGTCAATGTAACAGGCACAGCCAAGAATGATGCCGACAGTACAGAAGATTCACTGACTGTAGACTTCAGCAAAGCCGGAGAACAGCTGTACAAGCTGGATCTGGCCACCAAAGGCGCGAAGCCGGCAGCCCTGACTACTGCGCTCGACAACAAGCTGTACCCTGAGATCCTTGCTAACGGCAGCGTAGTGTACCTGAGTGCAGATCCGGAGGGCACTGCCGCCAACACCCTGAAGTCGATTACAGCTGACGGCACCAGCACAGATATCACCTTGAGTGCTGAAGCCAACTGGTCTGCCGGAACAAGTACAGGTCTGGTGGTTGCAGGCTTGAGCGCAGATGGCAGCACTGTAATCTACTCTATTGCAGGCGGCGCGGCACCGGTTGAATTATTCCGCACGGCAGAAGATGTGTCCGAGGTGTCTGTCTCGAATGACGGCAGCAAGGTGGCCATTGTCAGCGACGGCAAAATCCTTGTAATTCAGAACGGCAAAGCAGTGCAGCTGTCCAATTAATACTGACTAATACTGAGCTTCACTGATTCACAACAACATATATCGGCGCTGGCCGCCGGGAGGAGAAATTATACATGAAGGTTTTCCGGAAATTAACAGTTACAGCGCTCACCGCGGTTATCGCGGTTACCGCAGCTTTTGCAGGGGTTGCCGCTGCTGCGGACAGTCTCAAGGGTAAAATCACCGTTAACGGTTCGACCGCACTGCTTCCATTGACGCTGCAGGCCGCCAAAGAATTCCAGAAGCTTCACCCTAAAGTGAAAATCGCCGCTTCAGGCAAAGGCTCCGTAACCGGACCTCAAGCCGTGAAGAAAGGCATTGCGGATATCGGCGCCTGCGACTGGGATGCCAGCATCGATGTTCCGGGCTTCAAAGCTTTTGAAGGACAGGTAGCGAACAAGGTAGCGGTCATTCCTTTTGCAACCATCGTGAACAAAAACGTCGGTGTAGACAACTTGACTACAGAACAGCTTAAAGGAATCTACTCCGGCAAAATCACGAACTGGAAAGAAGTCGGCGGAGCTGATGCCAACATCGTGGTTATCACCCGTGCCTTCGGTTCCGGTACCCGTGTCAACTATCAGGCGAAGGCACTTGCCGGCGGAGATATTGTGAAGAAAGAGAAGAACTACAAGGAAACCGGCTCCAGCGGCGACATGAAAACAGCTGTGGGCACTACTCCTAACGCTATCGGATACATCGACCTTGTCTACGTGACCGGCAGTGACATCAAAGCCGTGAAGTTCAACGGTGTGGAAGCGACTACGGACAATGTTATCAACGGCTCATACAAGATTTGGGCTTACGGCTACTACATGACCAAAGGCCAGCCTACCGGCGCTACCAAAGAATTCATCGAATACGTGCAGAGCAAGAAGTTCCAGCAGGGTTCGCTCAAAAAGCTTAAATTCATTCCGATTGCCGCCATGCAATCCTAGGATCAACCATAGTACAAGGTAACAGACTGATAGGTAACAGCGGCCAGCTCCGGAGCTTCATGCGGGGTTGGCCTCTTACAGGAGGGAAAGTATGGGGGCACCGGTTCATAGCCTGACAGCACAGACACAGAAGAGCCTTGAGGAAGTTAAAGTAAATACCAGAAGACATAAGAGACATCTGCTTGGCAACACGATATCCCGTTATTATTTCCTGTTCAGTATCCTTGCGCTTTGTGTGGTGCTTGGACTAGTTATTGTATTCATCGGCAAAACGGCGCTGCTGCTGTTCGGGAGCGTCTCGCCGCTCGATTTCTTCTTCTCGTTCAACTGGACACCGGAAGAGGATGCCTTCGGCGCCGCTGCCTTTATTGTAAATACATTATCGCTTACCGCATTGACCCTGGTCATCGCCGTACCAATCTCAGTCGCTATGGCCGTGCTCTGTGCGGAGATCGCGCCTAAATGGCTGACAAGCTTCATCCGTCCGGTGCTGGATCTGCTGGTCGGTATTCCTTCTATTGTATATGGTTATCTGGGCTTGACCGTACTGCTTCCCTTCCTGCGAAGAGTGAGCGGAGAAGGCCTGGGGGACGGACTGCTCGCCGCAGCCCTCGTGCTGGCGCTGATGGTGCTGCCGACCATTTGCCGGATCAGCGATGATGCCATTGTGTCCGTTCCGCGCAAATACCGTGACGCCGCGTATGCGCTGGGCTCGACCCGTCTTCAGGTCATTATGCGCGTTGTACTGCCGGCAGCAAGCCGGGGGATTGTCTCGGCCGTTATTCTCGGCATGACCCGTGCGATCGGCGAGACCATGGCGGTGGTTATGGTGATCGGCAATACGCCTCAGCTGGCGAAGACCCTGTTCACGCCAACCTCCGTGCTGACCAGCAACATTGTAATGCAGATCTCGAATGTTGAGTTTGAGTCCACCTGGAACTACTCCCTGCATATGATGGCCTTCCTGCTGCTGCTCATTTCCTTTGTGCTGATTCTAATTATCCGCGTGCTGGGCCGGAAACGGAGGGATGCCTGATGAACGGGTTTACTCGTACACGATATACGGCAAGGGCGCAGCGGCGCAACAAAATAGCAACCATCGGTTTCTACACACTGGGCGCTCTGGTGATGCTGCTGATTTTCTGGCTGCTGTTCACCATCTTAAGCAAAGGCCTGCCGGCGCTCCGGCCCGACTTCCTGATCAAGCAACCGGAAGAGATGGATGCCGGCGGGGGGATCGGCCCTGTGCTTTTCAACTCCTTCTATATTCTGTTCATCTCGCTGCTGATCTCGGTTCCGATCGGGATCGGGGCAGGTATCTATATGGCAGAGTATGCGCCGGATAATGCCTTCACAGGCGCATTGCGCATCTGTGTGGAATCCCTGGCCTCCGTTCCGTCCATCGTGTTCGGCCTCCTGGGCCTGGCGATCTTCGCCGAGTACTTCGGTGTCGGCCTGACCATCCTCGGCGGAGGCGTGAGCCTGGCACTGCTGAACCTGCCGATGCTGGCCCGCGTCACGGAAGAAGCCGTGCGCGCGGTCCCCGGCGAGATCCGTGAAGCCGGCTATGCACTCGGCATGACGAAGTTCCATGTCATCCGCAAGGTCGTGCTGCCGGTAGCCCTTCCGGCTATCATCACCGGCGTCTGCCTCGTGGCCGGACGCGCCTTCGGGGAATCGGCGGTTATTATCCTGACCGCCGGACTCAGCACCTCCGGTGAGATGTGGGATTTCAATCTGTTCTCGCCGGGTGAGACCCTGGCGGTCCATCTGTGGTACGTGCAGTCCGAGGCGATTGTCGAGGATGCGCGGCAGATCGCGGACAAGTCCGCTGCGGTGCTGGTGTTCGTAGTCCTGCTGATTAACTTTATTTTCCGCTTTCCGCTGTGGCTGGGGAACCGCCGCCGGGGGCGCTGAGACTTAGACTTGGAGCGGTATATGTGAATGACAGGCTGCCTTTGCTGTGGATAATCCACGGCGGGCAGCCTGTTTGACGTGACAGGAGACGCGGAGGATCGCAGGCGCCGGAGGGCTTTTTTTCACAGGGGAGCCTATCTATTTCCATTGCTTAAAATTATAATAATACTAGAATGAATGAAAGCGGTTATAAGGAACAGGGGGTATGCCGAATGCCTGACCGTATGTCCGAGCAGGAACTGAATAAGCTGATTAATATGCTGGAGCTGTCGCAGGGTGACGGTGATATCGAGTTTGATATTTCATTTATGGTATCCGGTGACCCGGATCATGACCACGGGGGGCGGGTGCTGGTCCGGGCTGACAAAATCTTCGTACAGGACCCGCTGCCCGGCGGTTCGCCCGCAGTGATTATGGGAGTTCTTCCGGTTAATCTATATGTCAACGGCGAGCCGGTTTCCGGCCCGGCCGAGGTAACTACGGAGGATACTATAGAGTGGGAAATCTCGGAGCCGCCGCTGTATTCGATTACCGTGTCGGAGGATCGTCTGCTGGCTTTTTTCACCCTCCATTCCACGAAGAAATTCTCCTGGAAGCTGAATGATCATTTATCCGCCGGAATGGTGGAAGTAGACGCCGTGATGAATACGGAGAATGTTGTCGGAATTCTGGGCCTGAACCAGATTATTGCCGACTTTGAGCGCCGGGGAATCATTCAGAACCTGAATATCTCCGGAATTCATGCTGAACTGCAGAATCCCACTTATCAGCCAATTACCGCTGCCCAGGGCAGAGCGGCTGTGCCGGGGGAGAATGCGTATCTTGAACTGTTTTTCTCCGAGACGATTGAGAATGAATTCAACGAGATTGAAGGCCAGGTGGATTACCGCAGCCATCTGCGTATTCCTTCCGCGATCCGCGGTGAAGTGCTGGCGCGCAAAATTCCGGTTATCGAGGGGATTCCCGGCTATGACGTATATGGAGAGATTCTATATCCCCCGCAGCCTGCAGACCTTACGATTCTCGCCAAAAATAATACAGTCCTGCTGATCGGCAATGAAATCCGCGCCCTGCGTGAAGGCCGGCCCCGGGTGACCGGTGACCGGATCAAATATTTCGACATCTGCACGTCCTACATCGTACCCGGCAATGTGAACATTAAATCCGGCAATATTGTATTCTCCGGCGATGTCATTATACGGGGCGATGTCGAGGACAATATGATCATTGAGTCGCTGGGTAACGTCTATGTTGCCGGCAGCATCTATAACTCCACCATCACAGCCACCGGCAGTATTCTTGTCAAAGGCAATGTAGTGAACAGCAATCTGTACTCCGGGTATTTCGGCGTGATGTACAACCGGATCTACAACTGCTCCAAGCTGCTGATTGAAGAGACCAAGATCCTCCAGACCGCGGTCCGGATGCTGGTTCAGGCCGTCCAGGGGCGGAAGCAGAGCGTGAAGTACGGACAGGCTGTGCTGCTGCTGCTGGAGAGCAAGTTCCAGAAGATCCCGCAGCTGATCAAGGAGCTGCTCTCGGTGCTGGCAACGGTTCAGGCCTCTTACCATCAGGATCTGGAGCAGACGCTGCATTTCCTGAATCTGTTCTTGAAGCCTGCCCAGCTGGTGGATTATATGAGTGAAGCTTCGCTCAGCGGAGTGATCGGCATGCTGGAGGAGCTGCATATGGGTGTGGCCCGGATGCAGGAGACTAAGGTCGAGGTTAACATCGGCAAATGCCAGAACAGCACGCTGAAATCCAACGGCGATATCATCATCCACCGGGACGGGATTGTGCAGAGTGAGCTGTTCTCTTCGGGCAATATTACGTTTCTCAAAACATTCTCCGTCTGCCGCGGCTCCAAGCTGGAGGCCGGGGGCAGCATTTCTGCCTTTTATGTCGGCGGGGAGAGCGGCGCACAATCCTACCTCAAGGCCAAACAAAGCATCTCCGTCCGCAAAATGTACCTGGGCAAAGTCACCATTGACCGCTATACCGCAGACATCACCGAGCCGGTGGAGAACCTGGTCTTCAACGCCGAGAGTCTGCGGAGCATGAAGCTGGCTGCGGAGTCCGGGAGAGGGTAGTGTAATATAAGAGCGTCCTGTATGCCTTGTGGCTGCGTGGGCGCTCTTTGTTTATGTTGCAGTGAGAAATAGGGCGAAGTGAAGGAGAACGTCAGAGTGCGGGGATACGGGTGCGGGTGGCAGGGATGAAGCGAAGTGAGGGTAAGTGAAGGTAAGCGGCAGGATGATGCAAGTGTAGGGAGTAACAGGCAAGATAGAAGAAGCGGTGAGGAATAAGGTGAAGACGATGAGGGGCGCTGTAGACTGTATGCGAGGAAATAGAGCATTCCAGGATATATGCGGAATCTGTGTCCGCATGGCCTGCGGAATGGCGCGATCCGCCCAAATAAGGGCCCTCCAGTCCGCAAGGGCCCCGCTATGTGCTGGCACGTACCGTCCCGGAAGAATACAGCCCATTCGGGCTGATTGCGAAGCAGATCCTAACGAAGCGTATGCTCCAACGTCCCCGTTGGCGCGAGGGTTCTCATCCTCCGGACGCACAAACAGCCTCCCCGAAGGGAGGCTGTTCTATGACGTCCCGGAAGGGATTCGAACCCCCGACCGTGCGCTTAGAAGGCGCATGCTCTATCCAACTGAGCTACCGGGACATGGTGCCTGACTGAAAAGCAAGCAAAAATTATGTTATCATACATAGATTATTTTTTCAACTTGTTTTTTTGAAACCGTACGGGGATATGCTATAATCAACAATTGATTAGGGTTCGGATGAAGAGGAACGGAGAAAAGGAGGTGCCCTCATGAATCAATTCAATTCCCCTGCCAAAGAGAATATCGTGCTGTTCCCGAAGACGCTGGATTATTATCAGATCCAGCTTACGGTAATGCTGGAAAGTGAACGTTACGGGGAAGCGATGGAACTGCTGCGTTTTCTGCTGCAGTGCCAAGGACAGGAAGAGCGGCACTACGAGGAGTGGCAGTCGCTGCTGGATTGGCTGGAGGCGGCGTTTCCCTACGCCGCACAGGGCGGGGATGCGGATGATGCCCCCTCTGCAGAAGAGCAGGATCTGAAGGAAGAGGATATGGCCCGGATTCTGGCCAAATCCAAGCTGGAGGAGGATGCGGATTATCCCGATAAGCTGCTGAAGCGGGTCATGAATGAGCCGCTGTCCGAAGCGACCGTGCTGGCGCTGGAGCAGCTCTCCTACCTGGAGGGAAGCCATGTAGATGAAGCGCTGACCGGCTGGCTGCAGCAGGCTGAGGTGCATCCGCTGCTGCAGTTCCGCACGCTGCAGACGCTCCGCCGCCGCGGGGCCCAGGGGGCGGTCAGGCTGAGCCGCGGCCACGAAGCCGCTGAGGTGGAGATCGAGGCTGTGCCGCTGCAGAATGACGAGTTCCCGCCGCAGGTAAGCCAGGTGCTGGAGCGGGTGGCGGAGCAGGCCGAGGTGCATGAGCCGACGCTGTACTATTTTGCCCAGGAGCTCTGGGGGCAGTTCATCATGTCGATTTATGGAACGAAGGAATACCGCGAGCTGCTGGACGGAGAGTATTCACTGCTGGATATTTGGGCCGGAGCCTTGCACCAGATGGTGTCGGAGAGCCTGAACGGAAACCGCAATGAAGAGGAAACACGGAGTATGTACGGGATCACGGACAGCATGCGCTTTCAATTCGAAGCGGCCTACCGTTCGCTCAAAGGATTTGTAAAGAGTTCTCTACTTGATAAATAAAGTAATGTTGTATATAATATAATGGTTATTCTGTGCGTGAATTGTATGACTTTTTTTAAGTAAACATGTAACCAATTTTGGAGGGAAAAGTATATTATGAAAGCAACCTGGGAAAAAATAGAGAAGAACCTTGGAGTTCTTGAAGTCGAAGTAGAAGCAGACCGTGTAGCTGCAGCACTCGACAAAGCTTTTAATAAAGTGGTTAAGAAAGCAAACGTACCTGGATTCCGTAAAGGTAAAGTGCCGCGGCCAATTTTCGAATCCCGTTTTGGTGTGGAAAGCCTGTACCAGGATGCCATCGACATTCTTCTTCCTGAAGCTTATGGCGAAGCAGTTGAACAAACCGACATCTTCCCTGTAGACCGTCCTGAAGTAGACATCGAGCAATTCGCCAAAGGCCAGCCGTTCATCTTCAAAGCGAAGATCACTGTTAAGCCAGAAGTGAAGCTGGGCGAGTACAAAGGTCTGGAAGTTCCTGTACAGAAGGCTGAAGTAACTGATGAAGAGCTGGACGCTGAACTGACACGTCTGCAAGAGCGTCATGCTGAGCTTGTTGTAGTTGAAGATGAAGCAGCTGTTAACGGCGACATCACTGTGATCGACTTCGACGGTTCCGTTGACGGCGTTCCTTTCGAAGGCGGACAGGCTGAGCGTCATTCCCTCGAACTGGGAAGCAACTCCTTCATTCCGGGCTTCGAAGAGCAAGTAGTTGGCATGTCCACCGGAGACTTCAAAGATGTTGAAGTTACTTTCCCTGAGGCTTACCATGCTGCTGAGCTTGCCGGCAAAGTAGCTGTATTCAAAGTGAAGCTGCACGAAATCAAACGCAAACAGCTTCCTGCACTGGATGATGAATTCGCTAAGGATGTAAGTGAATTCGACACTCTGGAAGAATACAAGGCAGATCTGAAGGCACAGCTGGAGTCCCGCAAACAGGAAGAACTCAAAGGCGTTCGCGAAACTGCAGTAGTTGATGCAGCTGCTGCTAATGCTGAAGTTGAAATTCCTGAAGCTATGATCGCCAGTGAAGTAGAGAACATGGTTCGTGATTTCGACACCCGTCTTCGCCAGCAGGGCATGAACATGGATATGTTCCTCAGCTTCTCCGGCCAGACACGTGAAGACCTGCAGGAACAGATGAAGGGCGATGCCGAGAAGCGCGTTCGCAACAACCTTGTTCTGGAAGTCATCGCTAAGGAAGAGAAGATCGAAGTTTCCGAAGAGGAAGTTACTCAAGAGCTTGCTACTATGGCAGAAGCTTACAAACGTACTCCTGAAGAAATCCGCAGCATTCTGGCGGCCAATGGTTCCCTGAGCAGCCTGAGTGACGAAATTTCGCTGCGCAAGACTATTGAGTTCCTCGTTAGCAATAGCGTAGAAGTTGATGCTCCGGCTCCTGTTGTAGAAGCGCCCGTTGAAGAAACGGCTGCAGAAGAAGCAAGCGCTGAGTAGTCATCTGCTGAGTAGTCTTCTTTAGAAATTTTACCTAGCACGGCCATTTCCATTAGGCCTCCATAAAGAGCAGATAAGGCACGTAAGTTTTTGTTACGTGCCTTATTTTTATCGGGGCGGACGTTATGTGAGTACATACCACGAATCAAGAATTGGCATTGCCCGCGGAATTGCGATATAATGGCATGCACATGAGCAGTGCGGTTAAGAGCAGCAGTGAATAAATGACATCCCGCTTTGAACGTGTTAAAATATTTCTGAAACGGAAAGACTAATCTGTATAGAGAAAAGAGGTTGGTGGCATGAGTCTGGTACCAATGGTTGTGGAAACGACAAGTCGGGGAGAACGCTCATACGATATCTATTCGAGATTGCTCAAGGATCGCATCATCTTCCTAAGCAGTGCGATTGACGATGATGTCGCCAATCTGGTTATTGCCCAGTTATTGTTCCTGGCAGCAGATGACCCCGAAAAAGACATTCACTTGTACCTCAACTCGCCCGGTGGTTCTGTCACAGCCGGCATGGGTATATATGATACGATGCAATATATCAAACCGGATGTTTCAACGATTTGTGTAGGGATGGCTGCCAGTATGGGATCATTGCTCCTTACAGCTGGAGCGCCTGGCAAGAGATTTGCGCTGACCAACAGCGAGGTTATGATTCATCAACCGCTTGGCGGCGTTCAGGGGCAGGCATCCGATATCTGGATCCATACCGACTGGATTCTGAAGACGAAGGCGAAGCTGAATCAGATTTATGTAGAGCGCACAGGTCAGCCCCTTGACAAAATCGAACGGGATACGGACCGCGATAACTTCATGAGCGCGGAAGAAGCGAAGGAATACGGGCTCATTGACCAGGTACTCTCTTCACCGATCATATCTTAAAGGGGTGGTAAGATGTTTAAATTTAATGATGAAAAAGGGCAACTGAAATGTTCTTTTTGCGGCAAATCGCAAGAGCAGGTTCGTAAGCTGGTAGCAGGACCTGGCGTTTATATATGTGACGAATGCATCGAGCTGTGCACGGAAATCGTGGAAGAGGAGCTCGGTCACGAAGAAGAACTGGATATGAAGGATATTCCGAAACCGAAGGAAATCCGCGATATTCTGGATCAATACGTAATCGGCCAAGAGCAGGCGAAGAAATCGCTCTCCGTTGCCGTATACAATCACTACAAGCGTGTGAACAGCCAGAGCAAGATTGAAGATGTGGAGCTGACGAAGAGCAACATCCTGCTGCTCGGACCTACAGGCTCGGGTAAGACCCTCTTGGCGCAGACGATGGCGAAGATCATCAACGTTCCTTTTGCCATTGCAGATGCCACTTCCCTTACGGAAGCAGGTTATGTCGGTGAAGACGTTGAGAACATCCTCCTGAAGCTGATTCAAGCGGCTGATTATGATGTGGAGAAGGCCGAACGCGGCATTATCTATATAGACGAAATTGACAAGGTAGCCCGTAAATCGGAGAACCCGTCCATTACCCGTGACGTTTCCGGTGAAGGCGTACAGCAGGCTCTGCTGAAGATCCTGGAAGGTACAGTGGCTTCTGTTCCACCGCAAGGCGGACGTAAGCATCCTCATCAGGAATTCATCCAGATCGATACCACGAACATTCTGTTCATCGTAGGCGGTGCTTTTGACGGCCTGGAGCAAATGATCAAACGCCGTATCGGCAAAAAAGTCATCGGCTTCAACGCAGGGGCTGAAGGTCAGAAGGATCTCAAAGCCGGCGAATACCTCTCCATGGTATTGCCTGAGGATCTGCTCAAGTTCGGCCTCATTCCTGAGTTTGTCGGCCGTCTGCCGGTCATCTCGACCTTGGAGCCGCTTGATGAGAACACACTGGTACGTATCCTCTCCGAGCCGAAGAACGCGCTCGTGAAGCAGTACATTAAGCTGCTCGAGATGGATAATGTAGCGCTGAAGTTTGAACCGCTTGCCCTGGAAGCTATTGCCAAGGAAGCGATCAAACGCAACACCGGTGCCCGCGGACTGCGTGCAATCATCGAGAGCATTATGCTCGACGTGATGTATGAGGTTCCTTCGCGTGATGACATCAAGGATTGTGTCATTACCGAGAAGGTTGTCCAGGAGAAGTCCCTGCCGGAGCTTAGTCTCAAAAAGGATAAGAAAAAAGAAGAAAGTGCGTAAGCAATGAGTAATCATCTGCTTAGTGCAGCTTAACAATACAATTCAGGGTCTCCACTTTCTCCCGCACACCCCGCAGTACCTGCGGGAGCGGAGAGGGTGGAGCTTTGATCGTTATGGGGGAGAAAACCATGTTCCTGAGACACCAGACCCGTCCCGTCAATGTCGGCGGGGTTATTATTGGGGGAAACAACGAGGTTGCTATCCAAAGCATGTGTACGACCAAAACCGCCGATGTGGAAGCGACCGTAGCCGAGATTCTGCGGCTGGAGGAAGCCGGATGCCAGCTCGTGCGTGTGACGGTTAATAATGAAGAAGCGGCGGCGGCAATTAAGGAAATCAAGAAACAGATTCATATCCCGCTGGTAGCGGATATTCATTTCAACTATAAGCTGGCCCTGCTGGCGATTGAGAACGGCATCGACAAGGTGCGGATCAATCCCGGCAATATTGGACGCCGCGATAAGGTGGAAGCTGTAGTTAAAGCCTGCAAGGATAAAGGGATTCCAATCCGTATCGGGGTTAATGCCGGTTCCCTGGAGACGCATTTGCTGGAGAAATACGGCTATCCTACACCGGAAGCTATGGTGGAGAGTGCCCTGTACCATATCGGAATTCTCGAAGAGCTGGATTTCCATGATATTATCGTATCGCTGAAGGCATCCGATGTGCCGATGGCCATTGAAGCCTACCGCAAAGCGGCGGAGGTTATTCCGTACCCGCTGCATCTGGGGATTACCGAGTCCGGTACACTGTTCGCAGGAACCGTGAAGAGCTCCGCCGGGATTGGTGCGCTGCTCTCCATGGGGATCGGCAGCACGGTACGTATCTCACTGAGTGCTGATCCGGTAGAAGAGGTGAAGGTGGCACGTGAGCTGCTCAAGACCTTTGGTCTGATCTCGAACGCGGCTACACTGATCTCCTGCCCGACCTGCGGACGCCTGGACATTGATCTCTTCTCTATCGCCAATGAAGTAGAAGAGTACATCTCCAAGCTGAAGGTGCCGATTAAGGTATCTGTACTGGGCTGCGCAGTGAACGGGCCGGGTGAAGCAAGGGAAGCCGATATCGGCATCGCCGGCGCACGCGGGGAAGGTCTGCTGTTCCGTTACGGCAAGATGATCCGTAAGGTTCCTGAGGCAGAGCTGGTCTCCGAGCTGAAGAAGGAAATTGACATCATTGTGGCGCATTTTGAAGAAACGGGTGAGATTCCCGGCCGCAAGCATGCGGGACTGGCTCCGGCTGTAGTTGTTGGTAACCCAGAGGGCAGCAATTAACTGAACTGATTCTATCGCATCCTATCCTAATAGCAACTATGTTTATATACATGAAGCGCCCCGCTGCAGAGGTCTGGTTCGTTCAGACCGACTGCGGCGGGGCGCTTTTTAATAGCTAAGAATTTAGATGTTTTGGGGGTTATTTTATGTTCTTTTCCGGAAAACAACCTTCTTCAGCAGGGTTAGAACGTAGATCATGAACGGGATCAGCAGGAGGAAAATGAACGAGAATTTCCCCCATACCGTTCCGATAATGTCATTGACGTAGACGGTGTTGATATATGTATTCCAGGCGATGATGAGGAACAATACGGCCAACGGGTAGATCAGATGCTGTGGAGCTTTGAGCCCGAAGACCGTTTGGATACCCTTCAGGATGGAGAGGTAGAGCAGCGAAATTTTGATGAAAAAGGTTAATATCCAGATGGTGATCAGTAATCCTTCGACGCGCTGCAGAATGTTCCCGATATTGATCGTTTTGGCCAAGGCGTAAGCAGGGAAGGTGCTATTCTCGGTCTGCTCAATGCCAAGCACCAGAATGCTGAGCAGTACAATAAGGAGCAGCACGATACCGCCGGTCAGAGTGCCCCACAAGAAGGCCTTCTCCCCGCTTTTTCGCTTATGGACCAGGGGCAGGAACGTCATCATCACAATCAGCTCCTGAAACATGGCGGCCTGAAAACCGGCCTGGAAAACGGGACCTGTGCCTCCCTCCAACACAGGCTTGATATGATTCCATTCAATCTGGGGGATCAGCGTGAGGACAAGGATCAGGAACAGAAATAATACCCAGGGAAACAGCAGCTCCCCCAATCTGGCGAGTATGACAACCCCCATGCCGGCACTCATAACCGCAGCAATCAGGAACACAATCTGGACGGCCTCAATCGGCGTTTCCGGCATAATCTCACTCGACATGAAGAATCCAAGGTCACCCAGCAGAGTGCCGGTGAGAATGAGGAAATAGAACAGATACAGCAGTGAAATTATTTTACCGGGCCATTTACCGAAGGCAGCTTCGTGAATTTCAAAGAGATGTTTGCCGGGGTGAAGCCGTGCGATGAATAGATACAGCACCACCATGACCAGGTTGATCATAAGGCTGCAGAGCGAGGCGATCCAGGCATCTTCTCTGGCGGTATGCGCAAGTCCGCTCGGGATGACCAGAATAGAGGTGCCGATGGTTAAACCGAATGTCATAATGTAGAACTGCCTCGCGGCAATACCGGTACGGCTTTTCACCTCTATCTCACATCCTTTCCGCAAAAAAATATTCAGGACAGCAGCTCCATTATGCTGCGAACCCAGTCAAGCGGCCTAAGCTGGGGCAGATCCGCCTTATCTGCGAGAGTAACTATGACAGTCAGAGCCCAGATGCCATAGAAAGCAGCGGTATCCCGGGCGGAACGGAGCCTAAGAACGCCGGGTGTCTTCAGGAAGAGTACAAACAGCAGGAAGAACAGTAGCAGCAGACTCCAGTTCATTTCTCCTCGAGCTCCCTTTTGAGCGGCTGTATGACCGAGCCGATGCGCCGGACCGCCACCTTGGAATGAACATCAATCTTAACGGTCTTGAAGGTGTCCGCCCAATGGTCGCGGTAATCCTTCCACAGCTTCGGATATTTGCGGTGCAGCGCTTCTCCGAAGCCGAAGATATCCGAGTTATATTTCTGCTGGATCTCCCGGATATCACTGGCCATTCTGTCGTCGAAGCGTTTCTCCAGATTCTTCTCAATGCCCTCAATGCTGGACGGCTTGTTCAGATCTAGGGTTCCTTCCACTGTCGTCAGATTCGCTTCTATATTCAGCCGCACCGTGAATTCGGGTTTGGCCTGGTCATTCAGCTTGATATCCATCGAAGTGTCTGCCCGGTAAACAATGAAGCCTACGGTTCCGCCATCCGGGCCGGGGACATTTCCAACCGTTGAGTCTACATCGTTCAGCGTATAATTAACACTCTTGCTGAGCGGTTCGCCCAGCCAGCCGACCAGCTTGTCTTTTTTGAACACGGCGATGCCGGCATGCTGGATCAGGGCCTTCGGGCTGATGCTCTGCACATTTTTGGCGGACTCCCCGTCCTCCAGATCTCCTTTTAACTGTACTCCCGACATGATCGGGTTCGAGCCGCCGCGCTCCAGCTCGGTAATGAACTGCTGCAGGGTTACCTTCCCGGTCGCTGCCCATTTCTTATGGGAGACGAGAATGGAAGAATACAGGGAGTTCGCCGGAATATGCTCGAAAGGTGTGATAATCTCCAGGATCTTCGAAGCTTTCGAGTTCTTGGCTACCAGCAGGTAGAAATCGGTACGAAGATCATGGTCGCGTGAGATGAAGTCCAGCGCATCGCTGACCCCGCTGCGGGCCAGTTCTTCCCCAAAGACAAGCACACGGATATGGGCCAGATACAGCATACGGGGAGTCATGCCCAGCATCCGCTGCAGCGCATCGGGGACGGTACGGCCTACGGATTTGTAGGTTACGACAGGCAGGCTTCCTGAGGAGGCTCCCTTCTGGTTACCGGCCTCGCTGGGATTCATAACCTGGACGGTGACCGCATACCCCTCCGGAACCAGATCAATGCCAAGCGCCATGACCAGAGCGAGATCATTCAGTTCTTTGCGGCTCCAGCATCCGGTAAGTGACATGAGACTTAGAATCAGGAGGATCGTAAGGGCACGTCTTCCCCGCATTAGGCAGCGTTCCTTTCGTTATAGATTCACAGGCAACCTCTAGTTTCGTCCAAAAAACTTCTTCATGCTGCGCCGCGAGACGCGGATGAAGGTGTCCCGCTGGCTCTGCCAGCGCATAGGCGCGAAGGAGGTCATGTAAGGGACGCCTACCGATTCCAGGCTGCACAGATGCAGGCCCAGAATAATCATCGCGATAATCATCCCGTACAGGCCGAAGGAGGCGGCAATCGCCATTAGCACGAAACGCAGCATCCGCACAGAAATGCCGACATTGAAGGCCGGTAATGCGAAATTAGCGATCGCTGTGATCGACACTACGATGACCATGGCTGCTGAGACCAGCCCCGCATCAACCGCTGCCTGACCGATAACCAGGGTTCCGACGATAGACACGGACTGGCCGATGGATTTGGGCAGCCGGATACCGGCCTCGCGCAGAATCTCGAAGGTAATCTCCATGATGAAGGCTTCAAGGAATGCCGGAAAAGGAATCCCCTCGCGCTGCCCGATCAGGCTGATCAGCAGTGTGGTCGGAATCATCTCCTGATGAAAAGTAGTGATGGCGATATAGAAGGAAGGGGTCAGCAGAGCAATGGCGAAACAAAAAAATCGCAGCAGCCGCACCAGACTGGCGAAATCGCTCCGCTGGTAGTAGTCCTCACTGGATTGAAAGAATTGCACCAGCAGTGCGGGAACCACAAGCACAAACGGAGTCCCTTCCACCAGAATGGCGATCCGCCCTTCCAGCAGTGCCGATGCCGTGACATCCGGACGCTCGGTATTATAGACGGTCGGGAAAGGGCTGTAGCGCTTGTCCTGAATCATCTCCTCGATATAATTGCTCTCCAGTACGCTATCCAGCCTGGCATCATCCAGCCGTCTGCGCAGCTCCTCCAGTACGACGGGATCGGCATTGCCTTCAATGTACATCACCGCGACATCCGTCTGGGTCTGCTCCCCCAGCTTGCGTGACTCGATCCGCAGCTTCGGGTTCTGGATGCGCCTGCGGACCAGAGCGGTATTCTCCCGCAGGGATTCGGTGAAGCCTTCTCGGGGCCCGCGGACTACCGACTGGGAGACCGCATCCTCCACCGCACGCTGCTTGAGAGCCTCTGTACCGGCAGACAGCGCCGTAACGCTGCCTTCAATGAAGAGAATCGTGTTGCCCGCCAGAATTTCCGTCTCAACCTCTGTATAGTTGCTGATCTCTCCAACCTTGCCCAGGGTAAGCGTCCGTTCCTGCAGCAGCTTGAGGCAGGTTACCGGCGTGAATTCGTCCAGTTCATGGAACAGGCCGGCATCCTCGTGAACCGCTTGAATGAGAGACTGCGGATCAGACAGGCCTTCAATAAAGACAAGCACAGCGGACAAAGGGCCAAGTGTGATGAACCGGTAGATGATATCTGTACTTTTGCCCAGGCGGACTTGCATTCCCTCTATAAAAACGGACAGAGATTCCGGCAGCTTCTCCTGCGGTGATCCTGCATTTTCCAGCTGCGTCATGTGCATTCGCCTCCTGTTATCCGGTATAGTCTTTCCGTTTATGGGAATCGTATGCAATCTGCGGGCCGGGAAGGGTGCAGGAGTCTTCTGTTTTTTTGGCACAGGCGTTTATGAATGATTGAAACGGCTATACTACCTAGTAGTAGTTAAATACTGGACAGGCAGACGGAAGGAAACAGGAGGGTGTGCTATGCAACTAAGTATATTGCTGATGATCGTGCAGCTCTTTTTCGCGCTGGTCATCGGCGTTTATTTTTGGAATCTGCTGCGTGGACAGAAGACCAACAAGACGGCGGTAGACCGGGAATCGCGCAAGGAGCTGGATAAGCTGCGCAAGATGCGGATGATCTCTCTGACCAAGCCGCTCTCAGAAAAAACACGTCCGGCCTCCATCGATGATATCGTCGGACAGAAGGACGGGCTGCGCGCACTTAAGGCCGCGCTCTGCAGTGCCAATCCGCAGCATGTTATTATCTACGGGCCGCCTGGTGTGGGCAAGACAGCCGCTGCGCGTGTGGTCATGGAGGAAGCGAAGAAGAATGCGCTATCCCCGTTCAAGCGCGATGCCAAATTCACAGAGATCGATGCCACTACCGCGCGCTTCGATGAGCGCGGGATTGCCGATCCGCTCATCGGCTCGGTGCATGATCCAATCTATCAGGGTGCGGGGGCCATGGGGGTGGCCGGAGTTCCGCAGCCGAAGCCGGGAGCGGTAACCAAGGCGCATGGCGGGATTCTGTTCCTGGATGAGATCGGGGAGCTGCATCCGATTCAGATGAACAAGCTGCTGAAGGTACTGGAGGACCGCAAGGTGCTGCTGGAGAGTGCGTACTATAATTCAGAAGACAGCAACACACCGGCGTATATCCATGATATCTTCCAGAACGGCCTGCCCGCCGATTTCCGGCTGGTTGGTGCAACGACACGTTCGCCGGATGAAATCTCGCCTGCGCTCCGTTCGCGCTGCATGGAGATCTATTTCCGGCCGCTGCTGCCGGAGGAGATTGCGGTGATCGGACGGGATGCCGTCCAGAAGGTCGGGCTGAAGCCAAGCCCCGAAGCGGTGGAAGTGGTGCAGCAATATGCCACGAACGGCCGCGAGGCCGTGAATATGATCCAGCTGGCCGCCGGATTGGCCCTGACCGAAGGCCGGGATACCCTGAGCGCTGCCGAAGTGGAATGGGTCGCGGGCAGCAGCCAGCTGCCGCTGCGGACGGAGCGCAAGATTCCGACGTCTCCGCAGATCGGGCTGGTTAACGGCCTTGCCGTCTACGGGCCGGGCATGGGCACGCTGCTGGAGATTGAAGTCTCCGCCGCACCTGCTGCTAATGGACAAGGCCGACTGAATATAACCGGTGTAGTCGATGAAGAAGAGCTGCGCGGCGGCTCACGGACGACCCGGCGCAAGAGTATGGCCAGAGGCTCCATCGAGAATGTGCTGACCGTACTGCGTACGATGAAGCTGGACCCGGACCACTACGACCTGCACATTAACTTCCCAGGCGGCACACCGATTGACGGCCCGTCCGCCGGAGTAGCCATGGCGGTGGCTATCGTCTCCGCCATCCGGCAGCTGCCGGTGGATAACACGGTAGCGATTACCGGGGAGATCGGCATCCACGGCCGTGTGAAGCCGGTCGGCGGCGTGGTCGCCAAGGTCGAGGCCGCGTTCCAGGCCGGTGCAACCACCGTGCTGATCCCTAAGGAGAACTGGCAGTCGCTGTTCGCCGACCTCGGTCCCCTGCGGGTCATCCCGATGGACACCGTCGAAGAAGTTTTCCGCCATCTGTTCGGCGCGGATACGGCAGACGTGAGAATGCCGGCCGTGTCGGGCGAGACCTTCTCTTCGGCGTCTTCCCTGCTGAAGGCGGATGCTTCGGGAGAGAATCTGGGTGGGTGAGTTAAGCTTTTGACCTGAATAGAAGGCGATCTCTCAGCTAGTATTTTGAGAGATCGCCTTCTTTAGTGTTAAGATTAGAATATAAAAACTGTAACGGCAAGAGTGCATAACTTATAATATGAACAATGTTTAATTTTCTAATTAATGAAAGAAGGATATAGATGAAAATGTTAATACTGTTGGTATGGGGGATGGCACTGTTGGTATTCACATGCGCAGCCGACTCGAATTTCTGGGCTTCCGGAACAATACCATACTTCCGCTTATCGCTGTCTCCAAATTTTCATGACTTACTCAAACTGGACTTGACGTATACATTGGGATATATTATCCGGAAAATTGGGCACTTTACGGGATTTTTGATTTTTGGATTACTCATTTTCAGGATAAAAAAGAGCTTCCTTATAAGTATTATCTATTCTGTGATATTTGCGGTTTCCACTGAGATTGTTCAGTTATTCTTTGGACGTGACGGCAGGTTGTACGACGCAGTTATTGATACAGCGGGGATACTATTCGGAATGATAATTCTCTATGCGTATCGAACTTATATACGGTCTCGCAGGTTGGATGGTTATGGAGCCAAGCAGATTCAATGATGAAATTCGAGCGGAAAGTCTGACATTCAACCAAAGATAGTGATATAATAAATAGATCAGTGTGTGGAGATATTAGTCTTTTATAGACTGAAAATATATGTCTCAGGATACGTCTGCCATCTGAAATACTATTTTTATGGAGATGACGTACATGCACGGAGAAACAAGACTGCCCAGAAACGCCAAAGAAGGTTTATTATTTTTATTGATTGTCTCAATTATTTCAGTCAATACTATTGCTCCTCTTATCGTAGGGTTGGAACTCGGATTCAGCAAGGAAGTATATCTGGATACACTGAAGATCCTTCCATTTATGTGGGTAATCGTAGTTCTGCTGGTACGGCTGGTGGCCGGACCTATTGTCCGCAAAGTGCTGCCGAAATTCACAGGACAAACCGACGGATTTAATGCCAGGGTTCTATTGAATATTTTATTGAATGTTACAATATTATCGATTTCACTATCGGTTATTGGCACATGGGTTGGAACGGGGCATGTAAGTTTGGAGCCCATCAGAAACTTCCTTCATATCTGGCCAAGGAACTTTGGGATAGCCTTCTGGATTGAACTGCTGGTTGCGCAGCCGATCGCAAGATTGGCAATGAAGACGTTGCATGCAAGGCAGGACCGTAAGGCACAAAGTGTAAATGCGTAATCAGGGCTAATCGTCCAAAATAATAATACATTCGGGGAACGTCCGTGACGGGCGTTCTTTTTTTATGTGTTATGCGTACGGCGGGATTCTCTTCTTGGATGAGATCGGAGAATTGGATCCGGTTCAGATGAATGATTTGCTTAGGGGACTAGATTACTTCAAGGTGCTGCGGGAAAAAGAATTTATTACTACTCTGAGGATATAATACAAGCGTATATCTATAATATCTTTAAGAACGAGGGGTCTTATGAGTTCCGCTGATTACGCAACAACGCATTTGCAGAGTGGAATTTCGTTTACTGCGCTGCATACGTGCTGCACGGAGATCCACTTTCAGCCGTTGCTATGCCGCGAGGGTGGTGAATGATCTTTTCATCTTTAAAATGCATTTTGATGAGATGATTAAGTTAGTAAATTGAAAAATATTGAATTATAAAAATAATGATTTATAAATATTCAATGCGGTAAAACCGAAATATGGACTATAAAGAAATAATGGATAGTGAGGTTAGGAAATGAAAATTGTGATTTTCGGAGCAGGTGGACATGCTAAAGTAGTACAAGAAATTTTCTTTCTTAATGGTATTAAAGTAACGGGATTTATAGATGATGATAAGAAAAAACAGGGGGCATTTATAATGGGTTTACCTGTGTTGGGTGGCAGTGAACTTTTACCGGATCTTATTAATCGTGGAATAACACACATCTTCCCGGCTATTGGGAATAATAGGAAAAGAGAGAGTGTGATGAAATACGCATCGGAAATTGGCTACGATACTGTGAGTGCTGTTCATCCATCTGCGATTATCTCTCCATCTGCAACAATTGGTAGAGGTGCTTTTATTGGATTTGGTTCGATTATTGTTACTGAAGCTACACTAGGGGAATATGTAATTGTAAACACCGGAGCATCAGTAGGCCATGAGTGTTTTATAGATAGTTATGCGGAGATCTCTCCAGGTGTGCGTTTAGCAGGACAAGTTAGAGTAGGGAAATACACCAGAATAGGAATGGGGACATCTGTAATTCAATGTGTCACAATTGGAACTGATGCGACTCTTGGTGCTGGTTCAGTCGTAGTTAGGGATATTCCTAGTAACACAAAAGCTTATGGAGTTCCTGCGAAAATCATTAGCACCTGATTACATACTGAAAGAGCATGGTGCAGGGTGTTCCTGCTCCTTGTTGCTTTGAAATAGTATGAGGTGTGGGATAAACCTGATTAAAGTAAGAGGGTAAGTATCTTACATCTTGACTAAGATATCCCATCACACGTTTATGGTTTTTCTTTCCTAAATATAGATCCAGTGCATGATTAGCATAGTACAATCAAATACAGTAAATAATAGGGATGTCCGTGCCATTCATGAGAGTATTATGCAAATGTTAAATACCAAACAAAATAAAGCTTAGTGTAACCATCTGCGGCACAAGGCTTGTTGGTGTTTTCATGCCGCTTTTGTTAGAATGAATGCATATGACACTACTTATGAACCATGGGAGGTGCGAAAGCGATGATACAAAGCAAATCGAAAGGTCGTCGTTTTCCTTTATTACCGCTTAGAGGTCTTCTTGTATATCCCAGCATGGTTCTGCATTTAGATGTAGGCCGCGAGAAGTCAGTCCGGGCACTGGAAAAAGCTATGGTTGAAGATAACCTGATTCTCCTCTGCTCCCAGTCGGAAGTGAATATAGAGGAACCGGGACAAGAAGATATTTTCCGGGTGGGTACAGTTGCGAATGTGCGGCAGATGCTGAAGCTTCCCAACGGCACGATCCGAGTGCTGGTGGAGGGCGTAGAGCGTGCCGAGATTATTCATTATACGGATAACGAGGAGTACTACGAGGTAATGGCGCGTGAGCTGCCGGAGCAGGAGGATGTCGATCAGGAGAGTGATGCTCTCATGCGTACCGTACTGAGCCAGTTCGAACACTACATCACCTTGTCGAAGAAGGTTACTCCCGAGACGCTGGCCGCTGTCTCCGATATTGAAGAGCCGGGCCGGCTGGCCGACGTGATCACCAGTCATTTGGCGCTGAAAATTAAGGAGAAGCAGGAGATTCTGGAGACCATTGACGTCAGCAAACGTCTGGAGAAGCTGCTCGATATCCTCAATAATGAGCGTGAAGTGCTGGAGCTGGAACGCAAGATCAGCCAGCGCGTGAAGAAGCAGATGGAGAAGACCCAGAAGGAGTATTACCTGCGCGAACAGATGAAAGCGATCCAGAAGGAGCTTGGCGAGAAGGAAGGCCGGGCAGGCGAAGCGGATGAGCTGCGCGCCCAGATGGAAGAGAAGAATCTGCCAGAGCGTGTGCAGGAGAAGATCGAGAAAGAAATCGACCGTCTGGAGAAAATGCCGGCAAGCTCGGCCGAAGGCAGCGTCATCCGCAACTATGTGGATTGGCTGCTGGGTCTGCCGTGGAGCGAAGCAACCGAAGATGATCTGGATATCAAGAAGGCGGAGCAGGTGCTGGATGCAGACCACTACGGTCTGGAGAAGCCGAAGGAACGCGTACTGGAATATCTGGCGGTACAGAAGCTGGTCAAGAGTCTGAAGGGGCCAATTCTGTGTCTGGTAGGTCCTCCGGGTGTCGGTAAAACCTCGCTCGCCCGCTCCATCGCCCGCTCGCTGAACCGTAAGTTCGTCCGCATCTCGCTGGGCGGCGTGCGGGATGAAGCGGAGATTCGTGGTCACCGCCGTACCTATGTCGGTGCTATGCCGGGGCGTATTATCCAGGGAATGAAGACTGCGGGCAGTATCAACCCGGTCTTCCTGCTGGATGAGATCGACAAGATGGCAGCGGACTTCCGCGGCGATCCGTCGGCGGCTCTGCTGGAGGTGCTTGACCCTGAACAGAACAATACGTTCAGCGATCATTTCGTAGAGCTGCCGTTCGATCTCTCGAATGTCATGTTCGTAACGACAGCGAATGCCGTGCATAATATTCCGCGTCCGTTACTGGACCGGATGGAGATGCTGTTCATTCCGGGATATACGGAGCTTGAGAAGCTGCAGATTGCCAGCCGCTATCTGCTGCCGAAGCAGCGCAAGAATCATGGGCTGGAAGAGGAACAGCTGTCCATTGAGGACGATACGCTGCTGAAGATTGTGCGCGAGTACACCCGGGAATCCGGGGTGCGGAACCTGGAGCAGCAGATTGCTGCCCTATGCCGCAAAGCCGCCAAGCAGATTGTCTCGGAAGAGAAGGAACGCGTAAGCATTCTTCCGGAAGAGATTAAGGATTATCTGGGCGCCTCGAAGTACCGCTATGGAATGGCGGAGCTGGAGGATCAGATCGGCACCGTGACCGGGCTGGCCTGGACCGAGGTTGGCGGCGACACGCTGCTGATCGAAGTAACGGTTGTACAGGGTACGGGCAAGCTGACGCTGACTGGACAGCTGGGTGATGTGATGAAGGAGTCGGCGCAGGCCGCCTTCAGCTATACCCGCTCTAAGGCGGAGGAGCTGGGACTGGCGCCGGATTTCCATGAGAAGAACGATATTCATATCCACATTCCCGAAGGTGCGATCCCCAAAGACGGTCCGTCTGCAGGGATTACGATTGCAACAGCCCTGATCTCCGCCCTGACGAAACGTTATGTCTCGAAGACTGTGGCGATGACCGGCGAGATTACGCTGCGCGGGCGTGTGCTGCCGATCGGGGGCCTCAAGGAGAAATCGCTGGCTGCCCACCGTGCAGGCTATAAGAAGATCCTCATTCCTAAGGACAACGAGCGTGACCTTAAGGATATTCCCGAGAGTGTCTTGAACGATGTGGAGTTTGTGCCGGTAGCCCATATGGATCAGGTGCTGAAGCATGCACTTGTGGATCATGAGGCCGTCAGCGGCAGAGACACAGATACGGATACAGAAATAAGTATTGAAGCGCCAAGTAGTGTGCATTAGAAAGGAAGTCCTATGAAAGTTAACAATGCCGAATTTGTGATCAGTGCCGTGGGCCCTGATCAGTACCCTGAGGATGCCTTGCCGGAGATTGCTCTGGCAGGGCGCTCCAATGTAGGGAAGTCCTCTCTGATTAACCGCATGATTAACCGCAAGAATCTCGCCCGCACCAGTTCTACACCGGGTAAGACGCAGCATATGAACTATTATCGTATTAATGAAAGTATGTATTTCGTTGACTTTCCGGGTTACGGCTACGCCAAGGTCTCCAAGACGCAGCGCGCCTCCTGGGGCAAAATGGTTGAGAAATACATGTCCGAGCGTGAAACGCTGAAGATGGTCCTGCTCGTTGTAGACCTTCGTCATCCGCCAACCGGCAATGACAAGATGATGTTCGACTGGCTGAAGCATTATGATCTGCCGCTCTGTGTAGTGGCAACCAAGGCGGATAAGATTCCGAAGACCCGCTGGCCGAAGCATATCAAAGTGATGAAGCAGGAGCTCGGTGTGCTGCCGGGTGATAACTTCATTGCCTATTCTTCAGAGATTGGACTTGGCAAAGACGAACTATGGGAACTTATCGATAGACATACTCTTCCTACCGAAGAAGAACCTCCGGCAGAACCGGACGATCAGGATTCCGGGGATGAACCACAGCACGAAGACTCTTCTGAGACTTAAGGGTTTGTCATAGAATTGAGGGATGGTTATGGCTCAGCGTCTGGCTATGGAATATGTGAATGCAACAATGCAAATGACCGAATTTCAGCTGAACCAGTTTCTGCTTACCGCCGATACCAGCTATATCAGCCACCGTGTGAAGATCCTTGGCGCGGGTGAACAGGAGATTGTGCTGGAGGAAGCCGGAGGCGAGGAGGTACATCTGTCTTTTGAACGCAAAGGCGGCATCTATATTGGTTCCTTGTCCTGCAGGGTAGTGAATCCTCATCTGATCAATGCGGTCCGTAAGCTCTTCTTCATGTATAAGGGCACGGGAACCGTGAACCGGATTTATAAGGAATTAACCATGATGTATTACTATGAGGGCGGCTCGGTGCGCCGGATCTCGGAAGTGAGACCCGGCGGCACCAAGCTGATCTATCAGCATAAATATTCATTAGTAGAGATGATGTCTATTTACAAGCTGCAGACGGTAGAGCATGAGATAGAACAGGAGCGCCGGAAGATTAATAGCCTGCTGGATCTCCGCAATACTTGTCAGCATGAAGCGGACATCCGTGAAGTAGACGAACAGCTTAAGATGGTAACTTATCGGCTGTTTCAATTAGAAGCATAACGAAATTTATTTTAAAATTTAGCAATCATTTCCTAGCGAAATGGTTGTATTTTTTTACGTATACTATACATATCCTCTCGAAAAGGACCGATAAACTACATATGATAGATATCCATAGCCACATTCTACCCTTCATGGATGACGGAGCCGCTGATATTGAAGCCGCTCTCGCCATGGCGCAAGACGCCCATAACGATGGTATTACCACTGTAGTTGCTACGCCGCATCATGCGAACGGAGTCTATATGAATCCGGCTCCGGATATTGAAGCAGCAGTGCGGCTGCTGAACGTGAAGCTCCAGGAGGCTGGCAATCCGCTTCAGGTACTGCCCGGACAGGAGATTCGTATCTACGGCGATCTGCTGGATGATCTCGAGAAGGGACAACTGCTGACGCTTGCCGGTTCCAGATACATTCTGCTGGAGATGCCCTCTTCGCGGGTGCCGCGTAATATGGAGGAGACCTGCCATGAGCTGATCATCCAAGGTTATGTACCGGTGATCGCCCATCCGGAGCGTAATGCCGAGGTTGCCGAGAATCCGTCCAAGCTGGAGCGGTTAACCGGATTAGGAGCACTGGGACAGCTGACGGCACAGAGTCTTGCCGGGACCTTCGGGAGTAAGCTGCAGAAGCTGTCACTAGACTTGTGCCGGCGGGGGACTATACATGTGATTGCATCAGATGCGCATGATTCTAGTAATCGTCCGTTTGGCTTAAGCGAGGCTTACGAAGTCGTGAAGAAACATTTGGGAAATGAGACATTCGACTTTTTTCTACACAATGCGCGTAGAATTGTTGCTAATGAGGAGATCATTCGAGTTAATCCTGTTCAATCCAACAGCAAACTTCATAGATTGTTCGGATTTTTTTCTCGTAAGGGATGACCTTCCTAGTTTTTAATGGTAGAATGGGTATTACTGGATTAAAGCTATAATATTTATAAAAATACATACAATGAGGTGGATGAAAAGTGACTTTGAAGAAAAAATTGGCAGTATCTACACTAGCAGTAAGCATGGCGGCGGCATCCGTTGCCGGATTGCCCCTAAGCAGTATTCTTGGACAATCTGGAATCGTGGGTACAGCTTCTGCAGCGAGTGCAAACTATGAAACTTTGAAAGCCCGTGCCAATCTGTTGTACGGCAAATTAAGTGATGCATCCAAGCAGACACTCCGTGAGTTCCGCGCAGAGCTCCAGTCGGTATCCCGTACCGAACTTGAAACTGCCCTTGCACCGATTCTGGATCATGTTACTCTCTCTTCTACAGAGAAGACAACATTGTTTGATTTCTACTTAGAGGTAGTAGGTTCTTACTACAATCCTGATGTAACAGCGATTACAGATATTCTGGAATCACCGAATTATCCTGCTTATCAGGCGCTGGTGAAGAATATTGGTGAACAGGCCGGTATTACAGATCTGACTGTCGGCAAAGTATATAATTTCATTTCTGTAGTTGAGCAGAAGGAGATTGCAGCCTTCAAAGGAGCAAACCTGGCAGATCTGTATGCAGCAGCCAAAAATCCAAGCAGCGCATTGGCAGTTCAAGCGAAGAATATTGCGCTCAATACTAATGTAGTAGCAGGAACAGATTACACACTGAAGGCCGCGCTTCTGGAACTTGGCGTTGATGCTAACCTCGTATCCACACTGAAGACTAATCTGGAAGCTATTCCATCTGTTACAAAAGCTAAAGACGCAGCCGTAATCCTTGCTGCCGCTTACTATGACGTTTATCTTAAGTCTGGTGCAGTTGTTGATCCTGGTACTGGTTCTGGCGGCGGTGGCGGTGGCGGCAGCTCGACAGTAACAACTCCAGTTACCAATCCAACAGCTACACCTGGAATTTACGATGTATCCAAGCTGGTAACTATTGTTGGAGACAAGGCGACACTTAAGCTGGTTGATGCTGACGTACTGAAGGCATTTGATGCACTCGTTGCTTCAAGCACAGTTAAGACAGGCCTTACACTTACCTTGAACCTGGGTACAGTGAATGCTGCAACAGTGGAAGTTCCATTGTCCAAAGCAATCATCGAAGCTGCCAAGGCTAAAGGTATTGCTAATATCGCAATTACCTTCAACGGCTTGACCGTAACGATTCCAGTGGGCCAATTCAGTGAAGCTATTACACTTACAGCATCGACAATTGCTGATTCTACTGTAACTTCGATTTCCAGCCTGAAGCTGGCATCCAGCGTGTATGAATTTGATCTGACTGTAGGCGGCGTTGCAACAACAACCTTCCAGCAGCCAATCATCATTAAGCTGCCACTGAAGAATGCAACTGGCCTTGACAAAGAATTGCTCTCCGTTACGAAGGTTGTATATAGTGCTCTGCAATTCCAGGGTGGTACCGTTGATGGGGATTACATCATTGAACCACGCGATACTTTCTCTTCCTACGCAGTAGTGGAGAACAAAGTAAGCTTCAAAGACATTGCAAGTGTACAAGCTTGGGCTGGAAGACAAATTGCCGTTGTAGCTGCCAAGGGCGCTATTGAAGGTGTGGGTAACGGCAACTTTGCTCCGAAGAGCAATGTGACCCGTGCTGAATTCGCCAAGATGCTGATTCGTGCATTGAACCTGGAGAACAACTCCGCTAAGCAGAGCTTCAGTGATGTAAGCACTACTTCCTGGTATGCTCCATACGTAGCTGTTGCTGCTGAGAAGGGGATCATCACCGGACGCAGCGCTGCACAATTTGATCCTAATGCAACTATTACCCGTGCAGAAATGGCGACTATGATCTCCCGTGCGATCAAGTCGGTTAACCCTGCTGCAAATACAAGTGCAAGTGCACTTAGCAAATTCTCCGATGCTGCTAAGATTAGTGCATCGCTGAGAGACGGAGTGGCCTTCGCTGCCAGCAATAACCTGGTTATCGGCAACGCAGGTAAGTTCAACCCTAACAACACTGCTACCCGTGCAGAAGCAGCAGTTATTATCTACCGTACAATTAACTTCAAGTAAGTAAATAGTAAGTGTGGAGAGCCTCCTCTCGTCTATTAGAGAGGGGGCGCTTTTTTAAGTGGAACGAAACATTACAGAAACAGCTTGGAGGGAAATTCACTTGTCAGCACAAGAATTGGATCTGCGCGATTATTTCCAGATTGTCAGGAAGAGACTGTGGATGATTGTCAGCATTGTTATCGTGGCATGTGTTCTTGCCGGGGTCTACAGCTTATACATCAAGAATCCGGTGTATGAGGCTTCAACGAAGATTATTGTTAATCAGACACCTACTCAATCTACAGTAGGACAGCTGGATCTTAACCAGATTAATACGAATATTCAGCTGATTAACACGTACAAGGAAATTATTAAGACACCGGCAATCCTCGATGTTGTGGCCAAAGACTATCCGCAATTCGCCATTACTGCAGAGGAGATGCTGAAGAAAGTTAATGTGAGTTCCGTAAATAATACGCAGGTGATGACACTTGTCGTTCGAGATAATTCATATCAGAGAGCCGCAGAAATCGTGAATGCCATATCACTTGTGTTCAAGCAGGAGATTCCTTCCCTGTTCAATGTGCAGAATGTGTCCATCCTCAATGAAGCTAAGCTTAATCCCCCGGTTGCTCCAGGACCGGTAGAACCCAATGTGCTGATGAACCTCGCGATTGCATTTATCGTAGCCTTAATGATTGGTCTCGGAATTGCCTTCTTACTGGAGTATCTGGATGATACGCTTAAGACCGAAGATGACATTAAGAAATACCTTGGACTGCCAACGATCGCCATGATTACACGGCTTGGACAAGAAGAAACGAAGACTACAGAACAGCAAGTACAGACGCAGACCAGAAAGGCGGGGGATCTCGAACATGTCACAGCAGCCAAGTAAACAACGCCATCTGATTACCGTGACGAACCCGCGCTCGCCTGTATCTGAAGCTTTTCGGGCACTGCGCACGAATATTGATTTCTCTTCGGTAGATGAACGGATACAGATCATTATGGTCACTTCCTCCGGACCGGAGGAAGGGAAGTCTACAGTGACAGCTAACCTTGCCGCTGCGTATGCTCAAGCGGATAAGAAGGTGCTGCTCATCGATGGTGACTTACGTAAGCCGACCGCACACAAGACCTTTTCTCTTAGTAACCGTTATGGCTTATCTTCATTACTATCCCAGCAGGCGGATTTGTCTGAAGTCATTCAAGAATCCGGTGTAAATAACCTTTCGCTGATGACATCTGGTCCGATTCCGCCAAATCCGGCAGAGATGATGGCGTCCAACCGCATGAGTGCGATTCTGCAGGAGCTACGCCAGCTTTTCGATGTTATTCTGATTGATACACCGCCACTATTGGCAGTTACAGACGCACAGATTGTGGCTTCCAAGAGCGATGGTGTCATTATGGTCGTGAGTTATGGCAAGGTTAAGCGAGATATTGCAGCTAAGGCAAAAGCGGGTCTGGATCGGGTAGGGGCAAGAATGCTGGGCGTAGTACTGAACAATGTGAAACGTAAAGCCAGCGAAGGTTATTATTATTACTATTATGGCAATTAAGTTTCCTATTGAAGAAAATTGTTATTTTTGGAGGCACTAAAAATGACAGCGAAAACTAGAGTCTTAATGTTATTTATGATTGATATTGCGATAATTTGGTTCAGTGTAGTTACTTCCTACATGTTTCGTTTCTTCGATGGCATTCCTCATGAGTATGTTGTCCAAATGCTGCAGTTTGGATCGATTTCGACGGTTGCTATCGGGGGGACTTTAATTTATTTTGGGCTGTATCGCCGGATGTGGCAATATGCCAGTATCGGAGAAATAGTATCCATTCTTAAAGCTATTGTCTTTGGGGCCATCATTGCTTATGGTATTTCTTTAATAATTCTACCGGCACGGGTACCTTTTGGAGTTGAAGTCCGGGTTATGGAGACAACTCTGGTTCTTGTTGGCGGTATTCGTTTTCTCTGGAGATTTCTTCGGAAGGAACGAATGAATGATAAGGATACAGAGACACATGCTTTAATTGTCGGAGCCGGGGATTGTGGAATGCTAATCGCCAAGGAAATGATGGGACCTTCGTTTGCTCATACGAAGTTAGTAGGCTTTATTGATGACAGCCCGAATAAACATCATATGTCTATCCTGGGCCTGCCTGTCCTAGGGAACAGATATGATCTGCCTCGTCTGGTGAAAGAGAAGAATATTCATGAGATTATTATTGCGATGCCTTCAGTCTCCAGAACTGAAATATCGGAGATAATCAATCTAGCTAAGACAACCGGCGCTAAGCTGAAGATTATCCCTGCCTTGAATGATCTGATCGCTGGCAAGATTTCTGTTAAGAAGCTCCGTGATGTTAGTGTGGAAGATTTACTAGGTCGTGAGCCGATTGTAGCTGATATGAACAGTATTCTGGGTTATGTTCATAATAAGACTGTGTTAGTTACTGGAGCAGGTGGTTCAATCGGTTCAGAGCTATGCCGTCAGATTTCTCCCTTTGCACCTGATAAGCTGTTAATCCTTGGTCATGGAGAGAATAGCATCTATACCATAGAGATGGAACTGCGTAAGAACTTCCCTTACCTGAACATCGTAACGATTATTGCCGATGTACAGGATCGTGCAAGACTGATGGACGTATTCCAGAGTTATAAACCGCATGTTGTCTTTCATGCAGCAGCGCACAAACACGTTCCGCTAATGGAGCGTAATCCATCGGAAGCAATAAAGAACAATGTGTTCGGTACCCGGAATGTGGCGGATTGTGCTGATAAGTATGGAACAGAACGCTTTGTAATGATATCTTCGGATAAGGCGGTTAACCCAACCAGTGTTATGGGAGCAACGAAACGAATTGCTGAGATGTACGTGCAGAGTTTAAATACATCAAGTCATACGAAGTTCTCGGCAGTTCGATTCGGTAACGTGCTCGGTAGTCGTGGTAGTGTAATTCCAGCCTTCAAGAAGCAGATCGCAGCCGGAGGCCCAGTCACCGTCACACATCCCGAGATGGTCCGCTATTTCATGACAATACCTGAGGCAGTTCAACTGGTGATTCAATCAGGTTCTTTTGCCAAGGGTGGCGAAGTGTTTGTGCTGGATATGGGTGAACCGGTGAAGATTCTGAATTTAGCAGAGGATTTGATTACTTTATCCGGTTATGAGCCGTATACAGATATTGATATTACCTTCTCAGGTATTCGTGAAGGTGAGAAACTGTACGAAGAGCTGCTCACTGACGAAGAGAATCTTGGCTCGACTCAGCATGATCGTATATTCATTGGCAGACCTAACGTTATAAGTCAGAATCAATTGGAACTGGAATTCAAACGATTGGAACGAGTTCTTACTGAAGAGCCAAGTGCAATTCGCGAGGTGATTAATCAGATTGTTCCGATGCAGCCTGTTGCCCAAGCCGCCATTAGTTAACTAACATTAACGGAGGATAACGATGTTCAAAAAGAGATGGAAGAAAGTGCTAGTGTGGTCTCTGTCCGTAGTTTTAGTAATAGTGATTGGTGGATTGTTTGCTGCAAACTATGCGGTTGATAAATTAATGACCTCAATGGCTGGGGGATTGGATTTAGAACAGGATAACACTTCCGATAGCGAGAGTGTAGTTATTGAACCAACTGTGGGACCTACTGCTGAACCGACAAATACAGCTACTATTGGGAAGAGTGATATTGAAAAGATTGTTCCCTCAGCATCATCAGTTACAAATGAGGAGAATAAGCCAATAAGTTCTCCTAATACTTCAGGGGAGAGTGTGAAAGCGGCTACTCCCGCTACAACTACTCAACCTGCAAGTACTCCATCTTCTGAGAAGGTGACAGAAACTGAAGGATACACTGCGCAGGTCTCAACTGATAAAGCTAAGCAGATTCAAGAAAATGTTACTGTGAAAGAAAAGGCAGATGTCGCCTCTATTGTAATGGGTCAATTAAGTGTATCGGATATCAAACGATTGCAGGAGTTGGCCTCAGGAGGCTTAACCATTGAAGAAAAACGTGAAGCGCGCAGTATTATTCTTAATAATGTGTCGGAGGATCAATATAATGAACTTTCGTCAATTGCTAAGAAGTACGGAGTGAGTCAAGGAAAGACACAAGATCAGATAATAGCCGAAGAAAAGGCACTTGAAGAGGGAAGTGAACAGCCATGAACAAAATTAAAATGCCTGCAGCAGTCTTACTGTTGCTTTTATTAATAGGGGCTGCTCCATTAACAGCATCAGCGCCTCTATCCGCATCAGCTGCATCAGTAGCGGCAGTAACAACTCCATCTGTAAATACCGACTTAATTAAAGTTCGAAATATGGATGTTAAGATGACATTTGATGGTATAAGTATGCTTCCACCGTCTGGACAATTAGTATTTATCCATAAGAATACAACCTATGTCCCCGTAAGATTCATGTCTTATGCACTTCAAAAGAGTGTAACATGGGATGCTAAAAATCTTAAGGTCTCAGTAAACGAACCAACCAGTACGGAGCTAGTCGTAATTAAAGAGTATTTAATGAATGCAGCGAATATCCAAAGAACTTTGGATGCATCCAAGAGTGTTACTTTATCTGCGGTGAAGGCTAGCTATGTTTTTAATGGAGCTGTCAAAATAATTCCTAACAGCCAGTCCAGTTATATATTAAATGGAACTCTATATGTGCCACTTCGATTTCTTTCAGAGTCGGCAGGGAATTTGATTGAGTGGGATCAAAAGGCAAAAGTCATTACGGCTACCTCTAAGTCTTACCAAGAACAAAGTAAACAAGGTAATGCGGGAACAGTTCCTTCAGCTACTTCCACGCCATCACAGACGGATACTTCAAAAGAAAAACCTGAGAAAATTTCTTATGAATCTATTACTAGTTCAACAGAAGCTAAACTTAATTCCCTGAAATCGCAAAGTGAGTCAACGTTATTCAGTACCGCTGTGGAATATCTTGCTGCTCAGGACGAGGCCAGTAAGCAGAGCATTGTTGCAAAAGGGAAACAGCAACTGGCATCCTTTACAGCAAGTTTTAATAGTATCGTTGCAGATGCCGAAGTACAACTCAAAGCAAATGGATACAGTACAGATATAATTGCTCAATATAGAAGTGCTTTTGAGTCAGAGCTTAAGACTGGCTTACAAGTAGTTGCTGGTATGGCGGACTAGTCTCCGCCTCTTATTTCTTAATAGAAGAGGTTGAGGGTGAAATGAAGCCATATTTAATTGTTAAAAGATTATTTGATTTTTTCTTTGCATGTATATTGATTGTTATTACATCTCCCATTATGTTTGCAGCAACAATAGCAATTAAATTCGGATCTAGAGGTCCAATTCTATTCCGTCAGAATAGACCTGGAAAACATGGTCGGATTTTTACAGTCCTTAAGTTCCGAACTATGTCATTAGAAAGAGATTTACGAGGAGATTTATTGCCTGACATAGAGAGAATAACAAGAGTAGGATCTTTTTTAAGAAAAAGCAGTATTGATGAGTTACCTCAACTTATAAATGTGTTAAAGGGTGAAATGAGTTTTATTGGCCCACGTCCGCTATTAGTCCAATATCTTAAAGTTTACACTCCTGAACAGGCTCGAAGACATGAAGTTACTCCTGGTATTTCCGGATGGGCTCAAGTAAATGGTAGGAATACTATTAGCTGGGAGAAAAAGTTTGAATATGATGTTTGGTACGTAGATAGTATATGTTTACGTATGGATCTGAAGATAATTTTCAAAACAATTAAAAATGTTCTGATTAGAGATGGTATAAACAATTCACAAAATGCTACTATGCCTGTTTTTAATGGTAATCAAATGGAAAGTAAATGAATCTATAAATAGAAGGTGCTATATTGTCAAGACTATTGATATTTGGTGCTGGTGGTCATGGGAAAGTAGTGGCAGATACAGCAATCGCTACTGGAAAATGGAGCGATATAGCATTTTTAGATAATAATATTAACCTGATTAATGTACAAGGCTTCCGGGTTTTAGGTGATTTTGAAAGCTATAAAAGTCATCTTAAAGAATATTCAGCTGTGTTCGTTGCTATAGGTAATAATAAATTGCGGATGTGCTGGTTAGAGAGGTTGGAAGAAGAAGGCTGTAGTGTAGCGACAATTATTCATCCATATAGTGTTATTAGTAGTTTCAGTAGCTTAGGCAAAGGTAGTGTAGCTCTAGCTGGTGTAATAGTAAATGCTAATTCATCTATTGGTAAAGGAAGCATACTTAATACATCCAGCACAATTGATCATGATTGTGTATTAGGAGATGGAATTCATATTTCTCCAGGAGTTAATATTAGTGGTTCTGTGACAGTAAAGGATTACACTTGGCTTGGCGTAGGTTCGAAGGTTATCAATAATATTTCCATTGGTACGAATGTCATAGTCGCTGCAGGTGCAGTAATAATAAAGGATATACCAGATAATGTAATGGTTGCGGGGGTTCCATCAAAAATAAAAAAATACTTTGGAGATGAACAATAATGCAAGAACGGATTTATTTATCCCCTCCTCATATGAGTGGGAATGAAATGAAATATATACAAGAAGCATTTGATACGAATTGGATAGCGCCATTAGGAACAAATGTAGACAAGTTCGAAGAGGAAATTTGTGAGTATGTTGGAGTAGATCATGCATTAGCGTTATCTTCAGGTACAGCTGGGATACATTTGGCTTTGAAGTACTACGGCGTTGGTCCAGGAGACTATGTGTTTTGTTCTGATTTAACTTTTGCTGGTAGCTGTAACCCCATCTTATATCAGTATGCGAATCCAGTATTTATTGACTCTGAACCAGAAACATGGAATATGTCTCCGGTTGCTCTTGAAAAAGCATTTGAGTGGGCTTTAAGGGAAGATAAAATGCCAAAAGCTATTATTATCGTAGATCTTTATGGACAAAGTGCCGATTACGATCAACTTCTCCCTATTTGCAAAAAATACGGTGTTCCAGTAATTGAGGATGCTGCAGAAGCGTTAGGTGCATCCTATAAAGGGAAAAAGTGTGGCACATTTGGTGATATTAGTATTTTTTCATTTAATGGAAACAAGATCATTACTACCTCTGGTGGAGGAATGGTTGTCTCAAATGACGAGGCTGCAGTTAAGAAGATGCGTTTTTGGGCTACACAATCTCGGGAGCCAGTAAATCACTATGAGCATAAGGAAATTGGATATAATTATCGCATGTCTAATATTAGTGCAGGAATAGGTAGGGGGCAATTAGAAGTTCTAGAAAAACGTATAGAATCAAAAAAAAGGATAAGAGATTTTTATGAAGAAAAGCTCAAAGGCCTACCAATTGTATTCCTACCAATTACAAAAGATGGTTCGTCAAATTATTGGCTTACAGTTGTAACTATTAAAAAAGAGAGCCGGATTAGGCCCAATGATATAATCGGATTTTTTGAAGAAAATAATATCGAATCAAGACCTGTTTGGAAACCAATGAGTCTTCAACCGATTTTCAAAAAATATAAATGCTTTAAAGAATTTGAAACTGATTTAGGAAATGAAGTTTTTGAAGATGGTATTTGTTTACCTTCTGGAAGTAATTTAAGTGAAGCTCAAATAAGTTTGGTTATTGAACTTCTTTTTAAGTTGTTTAAGAGTAATTAAAAATTAATTAATTTCAGGTTTTTTTTAATTTTTACTTTATATACTTTAAAAGGGGCATGCATTGTGACAAAAGATATACTTTTAGTTGCACATTTTTTCGGCGATTTAGGCAATAGTGGGAATAATCGTTTTAGTTATATTGCAAATATGTTATCAGAATCGCAGCATAATATTGAAGTAGTAACTTCAGATTTTTCCCATAACAGAAAAAAGAAAAAAGAAATTTTGAAAGAAAGCTTGAATTACAAAATAAAGTACATTGAGGAACCACGTTACTTAAAAAATGTATCATTAAATAGATTCAAAAGTCATTTTTTGATGGGAAGAAGACTGAGAAAGTATTTACAATCGCGTAAAAAGCCGGATTTGATATATTGTGCTGTTCCCTCACTAGATGTGGCTATGGTTGTAGCAAAGTACGCTAAAAAGCATGAGATCCATTTCGTGCTTGATATTCAAGATTTATGGCCCGAAGCATTTGAAATGATTTTTAATGTACCTATATTAAAAAAAATGTTTTTTACACCGATGAAAATAAGAGCAAACTTTATTTATAAAGCTGCTGATGAAATTATCGCAGTATCAAATACTTATGCGGAAAGGGCTTTGGAAGTAAACCGAAAATCCAATAGCGCTTATTGTGTGTATCTAGGTACTGAATTAAAATCATTTGATATGCTAGCTGAAAAAAATAGAATAATTAATAAACCGGAGAATGAGTTTTGGCTTGTATATGTTGGTACTTTGGGACATAGTTATGATTTAACTTGCGTAATCGATGCGTTATCTATACTTAAACAACAGGGTATTGGTAATATTAAATTTATAGTTTTAGGAGATGGTCCGCTTAAACATAGGTTTGAAGCGTATGCAAAAGAAAAGAGGATTTCAGCTGATTTCTTAGGAAGACTTAG
Organism: Paenibacillus sp. FSL H8-0259; assembly: GCF_037963255.1. NCBI lineage: Bacteria > Bacillati > Bacillota > Bacilli > Caryophanales > Paenibacillaceae > Paenibacillus > Paenibacillus sp. FSL H8-0259. Next base: position 6,669,220 of record NZ_CP150147.1, on the reverse strand, counting down.
TTATGGCGCTATGATTGGTATATTGATCGAATGTGATATTGCTGTCAATCCTATTAGTCCTAGAGCGGCTCAGAGTATAATTAATAAACATGGGGATTATGCTGCTGCTGGACTACCCGTATTAAATACTCAAGAGTCTTTGGAATATAAGAATTTAGTCGATGAGTATAAAATGGGGATTAATTGTAATAACAATGATCCAGTTGATTTAGCCGCCAAACTAAAAGAGTTATATGAAAATGATGAATCAAGGAAGGCAATGGGATTAAATAGCCGGAGGTTAGCTGAAGAAAAATTTGATAGAGCACAAACTTATCCATTGATTCTTGAAGTAATTAATGGGAAATTAGGATTGATTTCTAAGTGAGTACTGGGATTATAGCTTGATATTATTTGGGAATAAAGGATTAGGGGTTGATTAGTTTGGAGAAAAATGGTGATATGGCTATTCTAGTTGTTTCATGTGATGCTTATGCAGATGTGGCTGAATATTTTTTCCCACTTTATTATAAATATTGGTCTGATTCTCCTTTCCCTGTTTACTTTGTTAATAATACACTCAGTAAAGATTACGGACAGACAGTAACTGTTATCAATGCAGGTAATGAAAAAGATTGGTCAGGAAGAGTGAAATTAGCATTAGGTCAAATTAAAGAAAAATATATTTTATTTATGTTAGAAGACTACTATATTGGAAAACACGTAAATTCAAAAAAAATTTCCGAAGCGTTAAATATTATGGATTCCGAAAAAATTGTATATTATAGAATAACAAATCAGCCTAAAGGTAAATCTGAATACAAAAAATATAAATACTTATCACCCATAGCAGATAATCAAGCATATGGAGTTAACTTACAGGCCGCAATCTGGGAAAAGGAGTTTTTCGAGAAATCTTTAGGAGATATTGATTGTTCAGCTTGGGCAGTGGAGATTAATCATTTGAAAAAGGTAAAAGATAAATTCTCTGGAAATATTAAAGGTTGCGTAATTGATACAAGAGAAATCATTGACATTCACAATGGAGTAATTAAAGGTAAGTGGGTTCCGAAAACTTTAAAATACTTTGAGAAAAATGGGTTTTCTATTGATAAAGGAGCAAGAGGCGTGCTCTCCTTAAAGAATCAATTAAGCATTAATGCACGTGCTTCTTTGAGCCCCATTTTCTCAAATGAGTCCAGAAGATTCTTAAAGAAAAATTTATCAAAGCTAGGATTTTCATTCACGTCAGATAAGTAATAAAAAATATTGATTTACTTTGACTTTAATTACGTGATTAATAGATTTGCCAAAACCATTTTTACAGTAAACTTAACCATTTAAATATGGTCTTAATCTTTTTGGTGTGAATTTTGTTTTAAGAGATTATCAAATAATATAATTGTAAAGAAAGAGGAACTTGATATGTTTAAAGATAAAACCTTATTAATTACTGGCGGTACAGGAAGCTTTGGAAATGAAGTGCTTCAACGCTTTCTAAACACTGATATAAAAGAAATAAGAATTTTTTCAAGAGATGAAAAAAAACAAGATGATATGCGCAGACACTATCAAAATGATAAAATTAAATACTACATAGGAGATGTAAGAGATTTACAAAGTTTAAAAAGTGCATTATCAGGCGTTGATTATGTTTTTCAAGCTGCGGCACTAAAACAGGTGCCAAGTTGCGAGTTTTTTCCGATGGAAGCTGTTAAAACTAATATTGTTGGTACTGAAAATGTCCTAACTGCATGTATTGAATCAGGAGTGAAAAAAGTTATTTGTCTATCAACTGATAAAGCAGCTTATCCAGTAAATGCGATGGGAATTTCTAAGGCGCTGATGGAAAAAGTATTCGTAGCTAAATCAAGAACAGTATCGCCAGATAAAACCCTTATCTGCGGTACTAGATATGGAAATGTTTTATACTCTAGAGGATCGGTTCTTCCTTTATTTGTAGAACAAATAAAAAGCGGCAAACCACTAACTGTTACTGAATCTATGATGACTCGTTTCATTATGAGTCTTGAAGAAGCAATGGAATTAGTAATGTTTGCATTTGAAAATGCAGAAACAGGAGATATATTAATACAGAAAGCTCCTTCTTGTTATATTGGTGATTTGGCACAAGCTATTAAAGAATTATTTCAAGTAGACAATGAAATAAAAATAATTGGAACTCGTCATGGTGAGAAAATGTATGAAGTGTTGATGACTAGAGAAGAAGCTGCTAAGGCAAGTGATATGGGAGATTATTATCGTATTCCTGCTGATAACAGAGATTTAAATTATGAGAAATACTTAGAAAATGGTTCATCTGAAATTACTGTAGCAGAAGAGTATACTTCAAGTAATACAAAGATACTTACAGTTGAAGAGATAAAAAATAGACTCCTAGAAATTGATGAAATAAAAATAGAATTAGCAGCATGGGAGGGGAGATAGTTGAAAATACTAATTACTGGTTCTAATGGTTTTATAGGGAAAAATCTTGTTGCTGAATTAAAAAAAGAATATCAGAATCAGATATTTGAATGTACACGTGAAAATTTTGATGAAAAAATTGATTCTTACTGCAAAGAGTGTGACATAATCTTTCATTTAGCTGGTATTCAAAGACCGCAAAATAATGATGAATTTATGAAGGGAAATTATGAAACGACTGTTTTAATACTTGAAAAATTGAAAAAATATAATAATAAAAGCCCAATTATACTTGCGTCATCTACTCAAGCTGAATTAGATAATATTTATGGTATTAGTAAGAGGGCAAGTGAAAATGCATTAATCCAGTATAATCAAGAAACTAGTGTAGCAGTATATATTTATCGACTGACTAATATATTTGGTAAATGGGGGAGGCCTAATTTTAATAGTGCGGTTACTACTTTTTGTTATAACGTTGCACATAAGTTACCTTTAACAATTAACGATCCTTCAACTGAGTTGCGTCTTATATATATAGATGATGTTATAAATGAATTTTTAAGAGCTATGAATGGAGAAGCTAGCTCTTTAGATGGATTTTGTTATATAGAACCTGTATACAGAAAAAGTTTGGGGCGAATCGTGAATTTATTAGGCGATTTCAAGAAAAACCGAGATATAGAGCAAAAACAATTATTTGAAGATGAATTTTCACGAAAACTATATAAAACATATTTGAGTTATTTACCATAAAGTATATTTAATAAAATAAGAAAAATTAATTTCTTAAAAGAAAAATCTGTTCTGTATCAGAATTCTGGTGATTAAGAATTTTGGAGGCAAGTAGTTCTAAATGAAGACTTGCTTTAGTTTGGAGTTGTGATGAAGAATGAGATGTTACTTTTTTAAGTAACTGTAAAAAACAACTTTATTTTCAAATTGGAGATATTTATGATAGGGATAATAATTCTTAATTATATAAATTGGGATGATACTATTAGATGTATTGAAAGTATTTTTGTAAACGAAAAAAAGGCTTTCTACCATATTTATGTGGTGGATAATGCTTCACCTAATAGGATGAATAAAGAAGTAGAGAAGCTTTTCTTAGGGGATAATAGAATTACTTTTATTCAAAGAGAAACAAATGATGGATATTCAGCAGGTAATAATAGTGGAGTAAAGATGGCTCTTTCAGATGGATGTAAAGAAATATTAATAGTAAATAATGATGTTTTAATTAAAGAAGATAGTATTTATAATTTACAAGGATACTTGAAACTTAATAACGAGGTCGGTATTGTAGGCCCGAAAATTTTTTTAACTGATGGTCAACTACAAATGATTAACATGGGTATAAAAACGGGACTAAAAGAAAAATATATGTATTTACTTAGAAAGACTATATTTTCACCTTTTGTAAAGGAATTCATAAAGAAATTTTGTGCTATGGATCAAGATTTAACCAAACCATTTGAAGTTCATTCTGTATCTGGATGTTGTTTTATGATGAGTGAAAAATGTGCTCATGATATTACTCCTTTTGATGAAAAAACTTTTTTATACCAAGAAGAGTTGATTATCGGAATTAAGATGGAGGAAAAAGGTTATAAAACCATTTATTATCCATGTAGTGAAGTCATACATGCTCATGGTCAGAGTACTAAACATATTAAGGCTTTTTCATATATTTGTTTGGTTGAGAGCGAAATATACTACTTTAGAAAATATCTAAAAACGTCAAAAGTTGCATTATTCCCACTATATATTATCAGAACAGCCAAGTACATTTTTATGTCTCTATTACATCAGAACTTCAGAACCAATATTAATTTGTATTTTAAAAGTACACTAAAAAAAATGTTTCAAAATTATACAATTTAAAAAAGACTGCTTTTAGGAGAGGAAATACGTGCAATATTTTATAGCGGGAATATTGGCAGTTTTAGGCTTGAAAGTAAAAAAATCAAAAATTTTATTTGTTGTACTTTTTTCTTTTATGTGGATGCTTTTTGGATGGAATACGTGGAATGCTGACTATTATGGATATCAACAAACATATTACTCCATAGGTTCATATAATATTTTTTATGAGTATTTTGAACAATTTGAAATCGGATATCGTTATTTTAGCAGATTTTTGTTCTCACTCGGTGTGGATTATGATACCTTTCTTATTGTATATTCATTAATTGGATTGTTACTTATCGGAAGTACAATTATAAAATTCACAAGTAAACCAGGGTACGTTTTAGCCTTGTATTTTATTTATCCTTTTTTAATGGATATTGTACAAATACGAAATTTTATGGCGATGGCCCTTATCATATACGGGGTGCGTTATTTGTTCTCATCTAAAAAAGTAGACTTGATTAAATATGTTTTTTTTGTCTTTTTAGCGGCCTCGTTTCAAAGTGCAGGTTTATTCTACTTGATTCTATTATTTGCTAAAATGAAGAGTGTTAAGAAGCTTGTGAATTGGGTTACTCTGATTACAGCTTTTTTAGTGTTTATGCTCTTCTTAATGAAGAGTGGATATTCTGTACCATTCTTAGGAAGTGTAAGTTATTTTTCTACAAAGACTAGTATCATAACTCGTATAGGGTATTTTTTCTATTTTATTATAGGTTTTCAATTGGTGCGGTTTTCATACGAAAAAATTAAAGATAACATTCATGAAAAAGAATTGAATAATTTAAGTACCCAAAAGGATCATACAATTATCAAAATGGCTGATGTTATCTATAAGGTGAATATAATAATACTTAGTGTATACCCTTTATTGTTTTTTTCGGTTGACTTTATAAGACTTTATAGAAATATTCTTCCTATCAGTTATATATTGTTTTCTATTGCGGTGAGTCAAAGTAGAAATAAAAAGATGACCATTTTTAAAATAGTAACTATAGTATTTGTGTTTTTTTCAGAGTGGCTTTTTGCTTATTATATGAGTGGTAGTGATGTATTTTACCCTATATTTGAACAAAATCGTATAATGAATTTTCTCAACTGATGGAAATTCATAGGTATTCTAATAATATACCCAAAAAATGTTTGTAAATTGGAGATCTATTAAATTGAAAATGAATAAGAAATTTTCCACAGTAATTACTAATGTTTTCTATGCGTTTTCAGCACAAGGCATTTCTTTTTTGCTAAGTGTAATCTTATCGCTAATTGTGCCAAAGGTATTAGGAGTTGAGGAGTTTAGCTATTGGCAATTATCAATTTTTTATATGACTTATCTAGGATTCTTTCATTTTGGCCTGAACGATGGTATTTATCTACGACTGGGTGGAGCGGAATATGGAAGATTAGACTATAAATCTTTAGGTTCTCAATTCTGGATAGCATTTATTTTCCATTGTGTAATAGGGTGTTCCTTTATTATCTATAGTTTATTATTTATTGATGATTGGAAGCGTCAGTTTGTATTTATAACTACCGGTATTTATTTACCACTCATTAATGCAATTGGTTTTATTGGTTACATTTTTCAGTCTGTAAATAAAACTAAATTATTTTCTTTATCAGTAATAATAGATAAACTGTGGTTTATTATTGTAGTAATTATACTTCTAATTTGTAAAAATGATAATTTTATATGGTTTGTTATTTTGGATATTGTCGGAAAGTTGGCTTCGATAACCTTCTTAATATGGAATGGAAGGATAATTATCATTTCTAAACCATACTTTTCAAAAAAAATATTCAAAGAGATTTATAATAATGTATCTGTTGGAATTAATTTGATGTTTTCGAATGTCGCCGGTTTATTTATTTTAGGTAGCGGTAGATTTGTAGTAGATAAAAACTGGGGTATTGAGGTATTTGGTGTTTTTTCGCTGGCAGTAACTCTTGCAACGTTTTTGCTTTCTTTTATTGCTCAAATAAGTATGGTTCTATTTCCTGCTCTTCGACAAAGTAATGAAGAACAGCAAAAAAGAATTTTTGGAGTGTCACGCGAAATATTAGGATTGATTTTGCCGGGGTTTCTTCTAGTATATATGCCGTTGTACTATATTTTAAACTTATGGCTACCACAATATAAAGAAAGTTTAGTATATTTGATTTTTTTACTTCCATTATGTGTGTATGAAGGAAAAATGAATTTGCTATGCACTACATATTTTAAAGTTTTACGTTTAGAAAAAAAATTACTTAAAATTAATCTTATATCCTTATCATTAAGCATTTTACTTGCTGTATTAGGTGGCTATTTAATTAATAATATATACGTAGTTGTACTGTCTTCAGTGGTAGCAATAGCATTTAGAAGTATTGTCTCGGAATTCCACTTAATGAAGTTGATAGGCGGAAAGGCGCTGAGTGGGGTTGTAGAGGAATCATTATTAGTTCTTATTTTTGTGGGTGCTACTTGGTTTACAGGGCCATTTAAAGGATTTATAATCTATTCATTTTGCTATGGAGTGTATTTAATATGCTCTAAAAATAAAATAAAAACTACTTTGTACTTTTTGAAAAAATATATTAGCTAATGGATTTTAATATAATTCCTTATATCTTGGAAACTCATAGCCGTAAGTTGTATAGATTATATAAAGCAAAGGAATGTGTTATTATGAAAGGCATCATCCTAGCCGGCGGATCTGGAACCCGCCTCTACCCATTAACAATGGTAACCAGTAAACAGCTTCTACCCGTTTACGATAAGCCCATGATCTACTATCCGTTATCTACTCTTATGCTTGCCGGAATTAATGAGATTCTTATCATCTCTACACCTGAGGATACTCCGAGATTCCAAAGTCTTTTCGGCGACGGGTCTCAGTTCGGCATCTCCCTGCAATACATAGTTCAACCAAGTCCTGACGGTTTAGCTCAGGCTTTTATTTTGGGGGAAGCATTTATTGGGGATGACTCTGTGGCTATGATTCTTGGAGATAATATTTACTACGGGAATGGGATCCGCAAAATGCTTCAGCGTGCTTCGGACAAAGCACAAGGTGCGACTGTGTTCGGTTATCACGTACAAGATCCGGAGCGTTTCGGTGTGGTTGAATTTAATGATGAAGGCAAAGTGTTAAGCGTGGAAGAGAAGCCTGCACAGCCTAAGTCCAATTATGCGATCACGGGTCTCTACTTCTATGATAATCGTGTTGTGGAGATTGCTAAGAATGTACAGCCTTCCTCCAGAGGCGAACTTGAGATTACTTCCATTAATGAAGCCTATCTTAGAATGGACGAGCTGGATGTTGAACTCCTGGGACGAGGCTTCACTTGGCTCGATACCGGAACTCATCAGAGTCTGGTGGATGCTACGAATTTTGTCCGGACGATTGAAGACCATCAAGGGATTAAGATTGCCGCTCTTGAAGAGATTGCATATATTAATGGGTGGATTACAAAAGAACACCTGTTAAGCTGCGGGCAGAAGCTAAGCAAGACGGGCTACGGCCAATATCTGATCAAGGTAGCTACCGGGAAGATTCAATATTAAGCAGTAAAGGTGTGGAGGATATGAAGTTAACGGAAACGGCGCTCCCTGGCGTATTTGTCGTGGAACCTGCGGTGTTCGGCGATCACCGGGGATGGTTTATGGAGACGTTCAGTGATGCGAAATTTAGAGAGCAGGGCATTGATATAGCTTTTGTACAGGATAATCAGTCGTATTCAGCTACTAAAGGGACCTTACGGGGATTACATTATCAGCTGAATCCTAAAGCTCAGACGAAGCTTGTCCGCTGCACACGTGGAGTCATATTCGATGTGGCAGTGGATGTCAGACAAGGCAGTCCTACGTACAGCAAGTGGTTTGGAATTGAACTGAGTGCCGAGAACAAGAAGCAGCTGCTGATTCCTAAAGGGTTCGCTCATGGGTTCATGACACTGACTGAGGATGTTGAAGTTCAGTATAAATGTGATGAATTGTATGCTCCGGAATGTGATGGCGGCATTCTGTGGAATGATCCTGCCATTGGAATAGAGTGGCCGTTACATGTTACTCCAGTACTATCCGGCAAAGACGAACAGGCTCCTGTGTTGAAAGATGCTATTCTGAACTTTACCTATAATAACTGAAGCAGAGTAGATACTAAATCGAATAATTCTGAGGTGTAATTCATGAGTCGGAAGAAATTGCTGATTACCGGAGGTGCCGGTTTCATTGGCGGGAACTTTGTGCAGTACATTGTGGATAAATACTCCGATTATGATGTCTATAATCTGGATCTGTTAACCTATGCCGGTGATTTAACCAAGCACAAGCAGATTGAAGATAGAGATAACTATCATTTCATCCAGGCGGATATTGCTGACCGTGATGCGATTATGTCACTTTTTGAACAAGAGCGCTTCGACTCTGTAGTACATTTCGCAGCAGAGAGTCATGTGGACCGCTCGATTACAGATCCGGCTATATTTGTCCGCACGAATGTAATGGGAACTCAGGTACTGCTGGATGCTTCACGGACCATTGGGGTAGCGAAATTTGTTCATGTGTCCACGGATGAAGTGTACGGCGAACTGGATTTCGATCCTACGGTATTCTTCACAGAGGAGACACCGCTGCAACCTAACAGTCCTTATAGTGCCAGCAAGGCATCGTCTGATTTGTTGGTTCGCGCGTACTATGAAACCTTTGGCCTGCCAATGAACATTACCCGCTGCTCTAACAATTACGGCCCTTACCACTTCCCTGAGAAGCTGATTCCGCTTACGATCTCGAAGGTCTTGAATGAACAGAAGGTTCCTGTCTATGGGGATGGTGCCAACATCCGGGATTGGCTGCATGTCTGGGATCATTGTGCTGCTATTGACCTTGTATTGCATGAAGGTGTAAGTGGGGAAGTCTACAATGTAGGCGGACATAATGAACGTACGAATCTCGAAGTGGTGAAGACTATTATTCATACCTTAGGGAAGTCTGAGGAATTGATTGAATTCGTTGCAGACCGGCTGGGTCATGATAAACGTTATGCTATTGATCCGACCAAGCTGGAAAGACTGGGTTGGAAGCCCACCTATACCTTTGAGACGGGAATTGCTCAGACGATTCAGTGGTATACGGAGAATGCTGAGTGGTGGGAGCAAATACTTAGCGGCGAGTACCGGAAGTAGCTTATGAGCAGAAAATTAACCAGTAAAAAGATGGGCAAGCGTAGAAAGAGAATCCTCTTTCTGTACTTGCCTGTTCTGTTAATGGTCCTGTTATTCCTGTATGCAGGGCGGTTCCTACCTCTATCTGAATCTCCAAAGAAGACTGATGTCATTATCGTACTTAGCGGCGGTGGAGGCCGGGTTGAGCAAGCGGTGGAGCTTTTCAAGGAGGGCGTCGCACCGTATATGCTATTATCGGCAGTTTCAGAAAATGCAGGCCCCTCCGGCGACATGCACCAAACCGCCCTAGCCCTTGGCATCCCTGAAGAGGCCATCCTCACCGAAGACGCTGCTCAAAGCACCTATCAGAACGCCCAGTTCACGCTTCCTATTATGGAGCAGCACGGCTTCAAGTCTGCCATTGTTGTGTCCTCGGACTTCCATATGCGGCGGGTGAAATTCATTTTCGATCATGTCTATAAGAAATCAGGGATTGAATTGACCTATACAGGCTCCGACTCCGGCTATAATGCGAAGACATGGTGGAGTGACAGGTATAGCCGGGAGACTACTTTTAACGAGTATATCAAGATGATTGGCAATGCCTTCGGCTATAATGGCCCGGAAGCGAAGAGTTCGCTTGAACAGATTAAACGCTGGTTCCGCCGGTAAAAGGAAATATGGACACCTTTGCGATGGATACAGATCAGGTTCTACCGGGATGATGCGGATCGGCTTTGGGTGAAGCGGGGATCGCAGCGGCGGCGGCTTTTAAGCAAACGGGATATCGAAACGACAGAGACCTTACGAGACCTATAGGGTCTCTATTTTTTTGGCTCTCTTTTACTTTTCACTCAAGGTGTTTCTGCTACCACATAATGTCCAAAAAATGACGGGGTAGGATGTCCTCAAATAGCTGGAATTGTTGACCGACACCGTGAAGCCGTCAAGGCCGCGAAGCGTTCATTTAGCCTTGACGGGTGTTTCCAACCTGCGTGTTCCCTGTTGCTGCTAGCTCATAATGTCCAGAGGTTGACGGTATAAGTTGTCCTGCTATTGACGGTCAATCAGTCCGCAGCAAGGGAGAAAAACAGGGAGAATCATGACAATTCTTCCTGAATCACATGCTTGACTATATGGTCGTCCACAATCCGGTGCCTGCTCTGTGCGCCGTAGATTAAGGCGTGCGTGCATAGCTTGTTCACCAGCCGGCAGCTCTGCTGGAAAAACGGTAGATTTCATCTATCGCCGCCTCCATAAACAACTCGTGCGCTTCACCGGCAGCGCTCAGATGCCTCTTCATATAGGCCTCCCATTTCTGCGCGGCCCAGATGTGGAAGATAAACACTGCATATCGATTCGCTGGCGGATCGCCGCGTATGCTTGTCGCCCGAGTCGGTCCCACAGCTCACTTTGTCCGACGAGTATTAAGGCCATAGGGCTCTCGGAATCCATTTTCATGTTCAGCAGAAAGCGTAGCTCCTCCAGCATCTCCCGGTCCAATAAATGGGCTTCATCCATTGTTAGAATCGCCCACACAAGTGTGTTAGATCTTTTTGGTGTGGTGTGCTTCTTCTCTCAGGCGGGGCCAATGGTTTTTTAAACTATTGGATAAGTCAAAAGGCTCGAATATAATTTGCTCCAAGCTTGGATTTTGTGATAGCCATATATAATACCATCCTGATATTATGAATAAAATAGATTATATTCAATTTATATCCTTTTAAAAAGAAAATAATTACATAAATGGATTCTTGATGTACGATTTAGACTAGGGTGAGGTGGTATTTGTAGCATATTTTATATGAACATAAAGAGGGGAATGATCATTATTAATAAAAATAAAAAAATATTATTGAATATATTCTTATTTTCAATGTTTATAACATTTAGCGGGTGTGATGACAGTCATACGGGAATTGTTGAGATAATCGGTGGAAAAGAGAAAATTGAATATAATACATTGAATAATACCGAAAAAGGTTCTTCATTAAACGACACAAAAAAAATATTTTTATTTGCCTTTGAGGGAGGGAATTCAAAAAAAATAAAATTTTTAAAAAGTGGTGATGAAATTTCGCTGGATTTTGGATCGAATCCACCTGACAAACTTTCCATAAGTGATGGATTAATTAATTCGAATGGAGATTATTTATATACACCTAAAGAAATAGTCGAGGTTCCATACGTCAAAAAGAAAGGAATTTATAGTTTTAAATTAGAAACACACATTGCATCTCGATTGAGTTCCTACTCTAAAATAGATAAAACTGTATTTAGAGGTTTTATAATAGATGCATTCTGGGGGAAGGGTGAATATAAATACGCATTTGTTATCGAATCAAACGCTCTCTGAGAAGGCGGTTTTATTACGAAAAATTTAGGAAGGGCAATGGGGATAAGTAATCTGGAATAACAAAGTCCTTGTTTTTCTTAGATTTAGAGAATATTACTGCAATCTGAGATCTCTATGTCAATTGATCCTATCAACCGTATCTATCATACGGTATAGCGAAAGATAATCAACTATTAACTGAGGAGGTGGGAAACATAAGAAATTAGAGTTTAGTTATAGAGATAATTAACATTCTTGTCATGCTGTAATAACAAATCAAGAAAAGACTAACAAATTGAGAGGAGATTCAAATGAAAATTAAAGAAAAATCTATTTCTTTCCTTTCTGTAATTCTATCCGTTTTAATTTGCGTTAGTTTGTTTTCAATTCCTGCCTATGCCAACGAGACCAATGAATTACATACAGCAGCAGCAATAGGTTATGATTATCCTATAAAACCTGGAACGAGTTCCTGGAATGAATTGATAGATCATACAAAAATGATAGAGGTATCTCAAATTCCGGATGATACTCTTAAGAAATTAACAACAAACGAGTTAATAGAAACCGTATTAAATTATCCACTTTTAATGGATATCTATGCGTATGATACTCTTCAACAAGGTATTGATGTGGTATCGAAAACGTTTAACGGAATTCAAGAGTTATACCAAAGAGAGGATGCACCTAATAAACTTATTGAAAAGTATCAACAAATGCCTGTAGCAAAAGATACGAAAACAGTTACTTCAAATCAAATATTTGATTTATCTAATATGGAAATAATTTTAAGACAAGATGAAATACAAAAAAAACTCAACACATCTGAAGCTGAAAAGTTAGAAAAAGAAGTAGAAAATAAATATTTACAAAAACAAGCACAAAAAAATATTTATGGTTTAACCGCAGCAAGTTCCTATTCGGTATTAGCAGAAAAACAAGGGATAAATGTTGGCACAATGTCAAGTTATACTGTGTATACACCAAATGGTACAGCAGTACAGGTTGATAAAAGTGCTGAGCAACTGACTTCTGATGAAAAAAAAGCTGCTGATAATTATGTAGCAGATAAATATTCAAGCGCTACCTTATTAAGCCCTGCTACATCAATTTATAACTGTCACTCCTACGCATGGTATAGCCAAAGCACAACTAATCCGTATTGGATGAATTATCCAAACGCTTATATGACTGATGGGAGCTATTATCAAAGTTCTTCTCCATCAGTGGGAGGTAAAGTCTATTACAGTACAGCTGGAAATGAACATTCAGGTGTAGTAACTAGTTTAGGAAGATTGACTGGATATTATGTGACTTCTAAATGGGGGCAATTGGGACTTGTTCAACATTACTATACCACATGTCCTTATTATGTAAGTGATAGTGCCCTAAGATATTATTACAGATAATATGAATTTTAATTTGCGTGTACAAACCATGGGGGTTGCAAAGTGTGGTAGCTCGAAGGGGCAATTCTATGGTTGTTGGAGTTTTTCGAATGCTAGAATATTAAAACAATCGAAGTAGTATGACAGAGCACTAACACATTGCTAGGTTCTTTGAATCCTCTGGATTTGAGGTGTGATTTTCTATAAAACAGGCTATGGTATGAGACAGAAGTCGCATACCATAGCCTGTTTTTTCAAAAGCATGTCTCACTCAGTGTTCCCAATCAGATATATCTATAATTCAAAATCAGAAATTTTCTTTAAATGTTCAAACCCAGAGGGGACTCCGTAAATTGCCGCGGCTTCTTGCACAGTATAATCCTTATGTATGGACTCATAAAGCAATTCATCGGGCATCAACAATTCCACAGTAAATTGATTCGCTTCTCGTTCAATAATTAGAACCAAATCTATTTATAGTCTGGGCGAGATGTACCATGCCTTATTATTATTATTTTAAAGAAGTGTGGACACCTTTGCGATGGATACAGATCCGGTTCTACCGGGATGATGCGGATCGGCTGTGGGTGAAGCGGGGATCGCGGCGGCGGCGGCTCTTAAGCAAACGGGATATCGAAACGACAGAGACCTTACGAGACCACTAAGGTCTCTATTTTTTTGCCATAACCGCGAATCGTAATCTATTTTCAGTAATGGGTTGCCCGCAGTTCACGGATTATACTAATCTGCAACATTCTACACTATTGAACATTGGGATAATGTGACATATTATTACATCTATAAAAGAAATATATAATATTTGGATTCCAGTTAGGTGGTGTCTGCGTGGTCCCTACTACAACTATGATTCGCGATGCACTGGCGACGTATCTGTCGCAGAAGAGAATGTCCATTAATCAATTCTCCGGACAATCCGGAATTAATTCAGGAACGCTCAGCCGGATACTTAGTGGTCAGCAGCCAATTGCTATGGACCATCTGGAGCGAATCACTAAGGCGATGGATCTGCCGGAGGACTATTTCTACAGCTTATACGTGGATGAATGCTTCTATTACTCGTCACCAACCTGGCGGCGTCTGCGGCCCTTTCTTGTACGTTCAGCTGCGCTAGGCCGTCTGGATTGCGTTGAACAGGTTGTTCAGAATCTGCTAGAGAATCTGACCTATGCCCCCATGCTGTTCGAAGTGGCTGAAGGACTGTTTCAAGAGGGGCTTTGGCAAGCTGCCGAATTGTTGTATAAGAATGTGAGTGCCAGTGAGAAGTACCAGAATTCCGAGAGACTCGCGGTATGCCAATACCGTCTGTTCCGAATCGCCATTGGTGACGACCAGACGCAGAATTTGCAGGCGGCACATCTCTTCGAATGTTACCTGGACCGGCTGGATGAAGCGGATCAATTGGACGGGTTGAAGCATTTGGGTCATGTCTATGGTTCAATGAATCGGTGGCATAAGGTGGATGAACTAGCGAAGGAGATGCTGCAATTAGCGACTCTTCGTTATAATCTCCAGCGTCAGTCGGACCGTAGAGAAAGTAACGAGAAAAAAACCGAGAAACCCCTGTACTTCTATATCCTGTACGCGCAGCTTATCCGTTCAACAGTGTGTGAGGAATTAGGAGACTACAATGCAGCATTAGAATGGGTATCTCTCTATATGGATGGAAGCTGGATACAGGAGAACAATGAAGAAGTGAAGCGGACTGTAGCTCAGTTCCAGGAGTGGGGGATAGCGAACCGTCTGCTCTATCGGGTGATGGCAGGACAATATGAGGGACTCTCTGACTATGTCGAATATATCTCCGAGCGACCAGATGAAATATTCATAGCGTTATACAATATTATCTTGTCGGCTAACCGCTACGATTGGAATGTTGATTATATTCTGGAGCGTTTTGCTTCCTATATTCCTTACCGGACAAATCTTGCAGAGTATGGCATTCTTCACAACAAACAAGTCATAGCTAACCAATACTCCCGATTTCTTGCTGAATTGGCGGTCTATTATTTATATAACAAGCGCAAAGAAGGGATTAGATTCATCCTGCAAAGTTTGGAATCGTCTGCTAGAATCAATAACGAGAGCAATGTAATTAAATGTGTCGACCTGTTTGGACAGCATCGGAATCAAGCAGATGAAGAAGAGAATGAACAATACAAAGTTCAAATTGGAGCATACCTATAAGTACAATTAACCCCTAGCAAACAGCAGCACTCATATGTCGATTCAAACTATGGGGCACGGTTATGGTGGCGGTTGATGCTTGTCGGGCAACAATAATATATTCCGCAGACTAAGCAACGTTCCCGGAATACCGAGAACGTTGCTCTATTTATGTAGATGTTCAAATTGGTGTGAAACAATAAAATTGTAAATTGTCATTTTGCACCTAGTGAAAGTAATGAAGTACAAAATACATTGTTAAGCTTTTAGCCAATTCCGACAAAATCACTTATAATATTCTAGCCTCTGCATCCACAAAATGACAAACAAATAGTTCATCCCGGTCTATACTTAGAGGCAAATCTATTTATAGTCTGGGAGAGATGGACCATGCCTAATTATCATTTTAGGGAAATATGGACACCTTTGCGATGGATACAGATCAGGTTCTACCGGGATGATGCGAATCGGCTGTGGATTAAGCGGGGATCGCAGCGGCGGCAGCTATTAAGTAAACGGGGAATAGAAACGACAGAGACCTTATGAGACCACTAGGGTCTCTATTTTTTTGCCATAACCGGGAATCGTAATCTATTCACAGTAAAATCCAGTGAAAATGGCAAGTAGGTTGCCCGCAGTTCACGGATTATACTAATCTGCAACATCCTACACTATTGAACATTGGGATAATGTGACATATTATTACATCTATAAAAGAAATATATAATATTTGGATTCCAGTTAGGTGGTGTCTGCGTGGTCCCTACTACAACTATGATTCGCGATGCACTGGCGACATATCTGTCGCAGAAGGGAATGTCCATTAATCAATTCTCCGGACAATCCGGAATTAATTCAGGAACGCTCAGCCGGATACTTAGTGGTCAGCAGCCGATTGCTATGGATCATCTGGAGCGAATCACCAAGGCAATGGATCTGCCGGAGGACTATTTCTACAGCTTATACGTGGATGAATGTTTCTATTACTCGTCACCAACCTGGCGGCGTCTGCGGCCGTTTCTTGTGCGGTCAGCTGCGCTAGGCCGTCTGGATTGCGTTGAACAGGTTGTTCAGAATCTGCTAGAGAATCTGACCTATGCCCCCATGCTGTTCGAAGTGGCTGAAGGACTGTTTCAAGAGGGGCTGTGGCAAGCTGCCGAATTGTTGTATAAGAATGTGAGTGCCAGTGAGAAGTACCAGAATTCCGAGAGACTCGCGGTATGCCAATACCGTCTGTTCCGGATTGCCATTGGTGACGACCAGACGCGGAATCTGCAGGCGGCGCATCTATTCGAATGTTACCTGGACCGGCTGGATGAAGCGGATCAATTGGACGGGTTGAAGCATCTCGCTCATGTATATGTTTCGATGCATAAGTGGCATAAGGTGGATGAGCTGGCGAAGGAGATGCTGCAATTAGCGACTCTTCGTTATAATCTCCAGCGTCAGTCGGACCGCAGAGAGGACAACGAGAGAAAAACTGAGAAACCCCTGTACTTCTACATCCTATACGCACAGCTTATCCGCTCAAATGTGTTTGAGAAAATAGGAGACTACCCATCGGCATTAGATTGGGTGTCCCTCTATATGGATGGAAGCTGGATACAGGAAGACAATGAAGAAGCGAAGCGGACTGTAGCTCAGTTCCAGGAATGGGGGACCGCGAACAGACTGCTCTATCGGGTGATGGCAGGACAATATGGGGCTCTCTCTGAATATGTCGAATATATCTCCGAGCGACCAGATGAGATATTCATAGCTTTACACAATATTATCTCATCGGCTAATCGCTATGATTGGAATGTTGATTATATTCTGGAGCGGTTTGCTTCCTATATCCCTTACCGGACGTATTCTACAGAATTTGGCGATTACAATCGGCAGGTTATGTTGGACCAACACACCCAATTCCTCGCTGAAATGGCAGCCTATTATTTACATAATAAGCGTGAAGAAGGAATAAGATTCATCCTGCAGAGTTTGGAATCATCTGCTAGAATCAATGATGAGAGCAATATCCTCAAATGTGTCGATCTATTCGAGCAGCATCGGCATCTGGCAGATGAAGAAGAGAAAGGGCAATACAAACTTCTAATTAGAGAGGTGCAGGACTCACATGAAAAGAAAATTGTTCAAGCTTCTAGCTTCCTGTAGTCTGGCTATTGTAATTATTATACCTGTTGTTACTGTTGAGCCCGGAGAAAACATCAGCACTCAGATTCTAGTTCAAACTATGGGACACGGTTTAGGTGGTGGTTGATGCTTACCAGGCAGCAATAATCTAATCGGCGTACTCAGCAACGTTCCCGGAATACCGGGAACGTTGTTCTTTTATACAGTACATAATATTCTAGCCCTTCCATCCACAAACCGACAAACAAACTAGGTATCCCGGTCTATAATAAGAAGCAAATCTATTTATAGTCTGGGAGAGATGGACCATGCCTAATTATCATTTTAGGGAAATATGGACACCTTTGCGATGGATACAGATCCGGTTCTACCGCGATGATGCGAATCGGATGTGGATTAAACGGGGTAAACAGCGGAGGCACCTGCTTCGCAAACGGGATATAGAGACGACAGAGACCTAACGAGACCTGAGGGGTCTCTATTTTTTTGGCTTCAAGCGCACTTTCATTACCTATAACTTACACATATACGCAAAAATGTTATGGAAGGCTACACTTTGGAGGGATGGCGGATCTTAGATTTCACTCTATACTTTAGTTGAAATACATATGAACGGAGAGGAAGGTGAGGGGATGAAGCCATATGATTATTCCTTGGATGCGATTAAGGGGATTAGCTGTATTTTGATGATTATTGCGCATATTCCGCTGTACTTCCACGGCAATGAACGGGTGTTCCAGATTGTTGCGGGTGTGGCCCCTGTCCTGTTCTTCGCGGTCTCAGGTGTGACTACTACGTTGCAGGTGAAGCGGCGCAGCTTCAGTTCCCTGCTCGGCTTCTATGTGCTGTTCGCAGTCATCGGGTTCACCTACAATCTGATGTGGAGACCGGATGTACAGGCTTTTCGCATCATGGATGTTCCCCAGATCATCGCGCTTGGCGTCCTCAGTGTCTATTTGCTGGAAAAATATCTTAAGCCCCCGCTCTATCTGTATCTGCTGCTGTCACTGGCCGTGTTTGCGGTACATTCGTTCATCGGGCACCGGCTGCCGGACTTTCCGCTTAAATCTGTTGTGTTCACAGAGACGGTCGGGTTTACGTATTTTCCCTGGCTGTTTGCTTTCTTGGCGGGAGTCTTTGCGTACCGGGCCAGTAACCGGGTGAACCTCATCCTGACTTTGGTTGCCGCCGCACTGCTGGGGATTGTAAGTTACGGTGGCGTAAGTGAGGCGGATTACGTGAAATATAATATGTCCATGCCCTATCTGCTGTTGTCTATGACTGTGCTGTTCGGGGCGTTCTCTCTCTTCCGAAGCATCAAAAGCTATGCTCCCGCAAGTCCGCTGCTGTATGTCGGCAGGCATTCGCTGCTGTTTCTGTTTACCCATCTGTTCCTGATCCTCGCGTTTGACCGGCTGGGTCTTGGCCGTCTGCACATTGTGCTGATATGGGGGCTGGTGCTGATCTGCACCTATGTTGGCATGCATGTACTGCTGTGGCTTAACCGCTTCATAGCGCAGTATTTGGAACACCTCCTGCCATGGGGGATCATCGTCATTGGTGTAATTGCCATTCCGCTCGTGACCCCGAACAGGGATCTCATCATCCTGATGGAGGCGGCGCTGGGTATGCTGTTCGCCATGAATTATAAGCAGCTCTCCAGCCTGATGTCGGCAAGTGCGTCGGCGCGGCGGGAGCCAGCACTGAAAGAGGTTGTGCGGGAGCGGGCTTGATTGCTTTTTGCTCGGCATAAGCGGAATTGCTCCGTGATTGGTATAGAAACGATGGAGACTTTTTGAGAATGAAATCTTGTTCATATGACGATGGGAACCTGAATGGTTTCCGTCGTTTTGCGCTGCTCATTTACATTTTTTTCAGCGAACATTTGTTCCTTTTATCATATGCGAATCCAGTAAAATGGAATATAATCACATGGGACAAGCTGTATTTTTTGAAACGGGAGGCGATAGAAATATCCATACCGCATGATGAGGCTTTTAAGAAGCTGCTGGAGACGTTCTTCAAGGAATTTATTGAATTGTTTTTTCCTGAGCTGGATTCTATGCTTGATTACAGTGAAAGCCGGTTTCTGATGCAGGAATTGTTGGTGGACATCGTTGGCGAGGAAGCACGGGAACTGGATTTGCTGCTGGAGATCCGCTACAAAGGGCTTGACGGTTATATTCTAATCCATCTGGAGCCGCAATCGTATAGAGACACACAGTTTCACGAACGGATGTTTATTTACTTCAGCCGTCTGTTCGAGCGCTACCGGAAAGAGCATAAGCTGATTATTCCGATTGCGGTTTTTACTTCAGACGAGATCAGGGAAGAACAGGACACTTTGGAAATGAGTATTCCGGAGCACCAAATCCTTCGCTTCCAGTTTCTAAAGGTGGAGCTGCGTAAGCAGAACTGGCGCCAATTTATTAATTCGGATAATGCAGTGGCTGCTGCGTTACTAGCCAAAATGGGTTATACTACAAGAGAAGCGAGAGAAGTACGCGGGGAGTTCCTGCGAATGTTCATGCAGCTAAAAGCACGTTTGGATCAGGGACGGCTGGCGCTGATTATGTCCGTGGCAGATTTGTATTTCAAGCCGGATCGTGAACAGGATGAAGAGATTCTAAGAGAATTAATGAAACAATACCCGGAGGAAGGTGAAGCAATAATGGAGCTGATGCCACACTGGAAACGTTGGGGATACGAAGAAGGAATAGAAGAAGGAAAAGAAAAAGGAAAAGAAGAAGCCCAAGCGGAGATTATCCGTAAATTGCTGCTTCATGGATTTACTCCGGAAGCTGTATCCAAAGCCGTTGAGTTACCACTGGATGAGATTAAGAAGCTGATGTAAGAGAGCCTTCTGAATAGATATATATCTATAATAATCTATAGAAGACCTTGGTGAGTGAGAGTACCCAAGGTCTTCTTTTCATTGTATAGGAAAATCAGTACGTTTATCCACCCGTTAGTGTAATAGCATTTCTGCCATCGGGCTCAGAGGTCGATTGTCTACTACCCTTCCCCCTCCTCCCGCTAATCAGCAAGCTAAGCACCGGGACCTTCTGAATCACCAGGTTCAAGGCGAGCGATCCGGCTACTGCAATTATAGTAGTCGGTAACCAGCCCAGATAGGTCCCCAGCACATAATGTTCGAGGAAGTTCAGCAGCAGGATGAAGACGCCGTAATGGAAGATCAGGATGACCAGGGATTCTTGGCCGATGTAGGTCAGGAGGGCCGCGAATAATTTGGACTTGGACAGCAATTGGGTGCCTTTGATGGCGAGCAGGCTTCCGGCGATACCGGCGAGGTAGAAGAGGAGCAGGTTGCCGTACACCCGGTTGTTCATATCGACATAGGAGTTGAAGTAGGCGGCAGCCAGGAAGATGAACAGCAGGATTAGCGTATTCAGATTGAAAATTCGGATATTGCTCAGTGCCTGATGCTGCTTCAGCTTATAGCCGATGAACACATAGAGCTGGGCCACGAGGGCCACATCGATGTTCCAGGGCAGGAAGATGACCCGTCCCAGGCCGTAGCCGGTCAGGCTTAAGGCAAGCATGATTCCGAGCTGGAGCTGCCATGAGCGTGTGTGTATGTAGCGCATGGTGATGCAGAAGACGATCTGTGTGACGAACAGGCAGGTCAGGAACCAGATGGGGATGTTCAGCAGCAGTCCATCGGAATAGTTGCCGTAGAGGAGGGCGGCCAGCGGCTGGACCCAGCCAACACCCGGACTATGGTCGCTGGCGAGCATCCGCAGGAGTGCCCAGAGGCAGTAAGTCAGCAGCCCGGCTGTGAAGTAGGGGAGGACGAGAGTCAGGAGCTTGGTCCGCAGTAATAGCTTAAGGTTGTCAAAATACCTGGAGGCGCTGAATAAGTAACCGGAGACGATGAAGAACAGCGGGAGGCGGAAATCTCTGAACATATCGTTCAGTACAGCTGGAGTCAGGCCGGCATGTCCAACGACGACCAGCAGGATGGTGATGCCGCGGACCATATCGATAACTTTCAACCGTGTGGTCTTCGGCGTACTGCCATTTCCTGCAGATAATGAAGGCTGTGATGCTTGCATGGGGTGACATCTGCCCCCTTCCATAGGTGTGTTATAGCCTACGATATCGGATATAAGTGGCAGGGACAATGGTACAAAATAGTTATTTCTATATACTACCTCAGCTGGTTGTATATTCTTCATTGATACATATCCGTCCTGCTCCGGGCAGTAAGGAGCTCTGCGCTCCTTGCCTGAGGGGGCAGAGAGAATCAGCGGTGGACCGTCTCCTGGAAGAGAGCCGTGAGCTGGCAGAGAACAGAGCCTACAAAGAAGCGCTGCTCTTCGCCGAGCTTGCCCACTATATGGATCCCGGCAATCCGGCTGTGCAGCAGCAGCGCAGCCTGGCTCAAGGGGAAGTAAGCTGCTCCTGGAAACCGACCGGCTGATCAAAGACAAAGGCATGTACCCGGGCGTACAGGCCAAAGCCTATGATTTCTTCACCGCGGAAGGGTATAGGCATCCGGCAAATGAAGCGTAAGTACCCGCACGTGTATAAGTCTTATCAGCAGCTATGGGACAAGCTGATGTCCTAAAAGCGTATAAGGGCCGTGGATCAATGCTGATCCACGGCCCTTATACATTCTGGTGAATTGAGTGTTAAGAGTTCAGATTCACCCGCTCTGGAATTACAAAAGAAACGGTGGTGCCGACTCCTAGCTGGCTGTGAATGACCAGTCCCTGGCCATACAGCTGTGTCAGCCGCCGATTGGTATTCAGCAGTCCGATGCCGCGGGAAGGCAAGCCGAGTCCGCTGTCGTCCAGCAGATGACGAACCTGCTCATCGGGCATCCCTTTGCCGTTATCCTCTACTTCAAATGATGTGTACCCCTGCCGGCGGTGAATGCGGATATGCAGCAGGCCGCCGGCCTTCCGGCTCAGCAGGCCGTGTCTGACCGCATTCTCGACCAGCGGCTGGAGGGTGAGCGGCGGGAGGAGCAGCTCGATCCCCGGTTCCACATCCCATTCGATCTGCAGGCGTTCGTCAAACCTGGCCTTCTCAATAAACAGATAGGACTCGACCAGCTCCAGCTCATGGGACAGTCCGACCCGCTGCTGCGAGTTCATATAGTCGAAGCTAATTCGCAGATAGGAGGAGAACGCCTCTCCGAGATCACGCATCTTCGGGAGATCGAATTCACTTAAGGCCAGCAGTGCGTTCAGCGTATTGAACAGGAAGTGCGGCTGAATTTGCGCCTGCAGGTATGCAGCCTCCAGCCGCAGGCTCTGATTAATAGACTGCTTCAGTCCGGTCAGGGAGCGGACCCGGTATTTCAGCTCCAGAGCATCCACAGGCTTCGCGACATAATCATTGGCTCCGGATAAGAACCCTGTATAGATATCCACCGGCTGATTGCGGGCAGTGAGCAGCAGGATCGGCAGCTCCGAGACAGAGAAGCGCTGCCGGGCGATCCGCGTTAGCTCGTAGCCGGACATGTACGGCATCATGACATCGGCGATCAGCAGGTCCCAGGGTTCGGTGCCGAGCAGCTCCAGGGCTTCCTGGGCGCTGGTGACCGTGACCAGCTGATGCTGTTCATCCGAAAGTATGCTGGCGAGCACCTTGAGATTGATCGGGTCATCATCTACGGCGAGAATTAGAGTCTTGGCTGTCATGGAGGTGTCCTGCAGCTGAGGGAGAGAAGGGATCTCTTGTGATGCAACTGCAGTGATACTGCTGGTATCAGACTGCCGGAATAACAGTCCTCCCTGTTCAAGCAGCAGGTCTTCCATGTCGGGGCTGTCATTCATCCTTGCAGCCGCGGCCTCTTCCGGCACATGCCGGACCTCAGAAGCAGATGCCAGGGGAAGGGTGAAGGTGAACACGGACCCCTTCCCGGGTTCGGAATCCACGGTAAGGTCTCCGCCGTGAAGCTCTGCCAGCTGCTTGCTGATGCTTAAGCCGAGCCCGATCCCGCCTCCGTCATTGATGCCCTTACTGCCTTGCTCATAAGGCGAGAAGATCCTCGCTTGTGTCTCCTTGTCGATGCCTATACCGGTATCGGACACGCTAATCCTTGCGGTTTTGCCTGTAACCTCGGCAGATATCGTGACTGATCCGGCCTGCGTGTATTTGATGGCATTGCGCAGCAGGTTATAGAGAATCTGCACAATCCGCTTCTCATCACCCCAGACGGGCGGCAGGGAAGCGGGTAATTCGTTACGCAGCTGCAGCTGTTTACTGTCCGTCATGAATTCAAACATATTCAGAATTCCGGTTACGAGCGGCCCGATGGCCAACGGTTCACGCTGTAATACAATCCGCTTCTCCTGCAGACGGGTCACATCGAGCAGATCATTCAGCATATGGGACATCCGGCGGCTGATGGTAATAAGCAGCTCCAGATCCTGGTAGCTTTGATGATCCAGGAGGGATTTCTCCTTCGCTGTTACGGTTTGGGCGATGCTGATGATGCCGTGCAGCGGTGTTCTGAGTTCATGTGCGGTATTCGCCAGGAACTGATCCTTCAGATGATCGCTTTCCTTCAGCTGCTGGTTAAGCAGCAGGTTCTCCTCTGCATTGCGGAAATACCGCTTGAACCAGTAAGCGGAGAAACCGATGATGGCCACGATGACATCTACCGGATAATACAGAATACTTGCCTTGCTGTTCGATTCCAAGGAACCGCCAAGGACACTGGAGCCGATAGCCGCGGCGGCAAACAGCAGAAATACGGAGTCCTGCTCCTGCCGGGCGACCATTCGGCCAATGGAGTACACGACTCCTGCGATCGGAAGCAGGTAGAGCACTGAGAAGAGAGGCCTTGCATATACAACATACTGCGCAGGCAGTACCAGTACATAGACGGTGTAGAGGCACAGGGCAAGGAGGTAACCTTTGAACAAGCGGCCCGGGCGCTCCTGTGCGGAGAAGCTGCGGGTCAGCAGCAGCATGAACAGGGAGATCGCAGGATAAGCCAGCATTTTGAGCTTCAGCGCCCAGGTATAGTTGATCGGCAGCCAGAGCAGCAGCAAGGTATCATTATCGGTCACTATTGAAGCACCTACCGCCAGGAGCAGCAGGCAGAACACCAGGAACGCTTTTTGCCGGCGGTTGAAAAAGAACAGGATGCCTGCATACATCGCATGCAGCAGCATGATCACAAAAGTGACCATCTGGAAGCCGATAGAATACATCCGTTCCGTATCCACCGCTGCCTGGGAGCCGAAACGGATGGAGCGGACAATCCCTCCTTCGAGCGGGTGATCGTAATTGGCTGCACGGACCAGCAGCGTGATCTCCTGCTGTCCTGCCGCATTATAGGCCGCCGTATAGGAAACAGCCTTAGGTTTGTAGTCCTGGCGGCTCACGGCCGGTTGCCCGAAGCTGCCTTCGGTCTGTCCGTTAACCTCAATGCTGGAGGCCGCCTGGATACGCTGAATCCAGAATCCGTAAGGCTTCTGCAGCGACGGGTCTACCAGTATACGCAGCCTGTAAGTGCCGTAGCCGAAGGAGGAGTGCCCCTCTTCAGGGAAGCCGCTGCTCCAGTCGCCGGGAACCTGCACAACCTGCTGCGCATCCGGGGGGTGTCCGGCGAAGTTCTCATAGGTGAGGAATTGGCCGGGATAGAATTCCCATTCACCATCCAGCCGTACAGACCGGGAGTTCTCGAAGTCCCAGCCCCGCATATCCAGGATACCCTGCTTCGCTTCCGGATGCTCAGGCGCCTCATACGCGTTGAACCACAGATGACGTATGCTGATCAGGAGGGTCAGATATAACAGCAGCAACAGAGCGTGCTTGAGATTCAATATGCTTTTAGTATGGATCATGGTTTGCTTCGGTAAGTTAGTCTTCATCATACGTTCTCTATTCGACATGTTTCGGGGTTATCCTGCCGGGAAATGGCGGGTGCCTGCTTTACCCCCATACCCCGACAAGCAGAATGCCGCCGAAGATGACTACTGAGCACAGAATCCGCCGTAAGCCCTGCTGCTCTTTCAGCAGGAGGATGCCCAGGAATGTAGCGAATATGGTCCCGATCTCCCGCAACGGGCTGATATGGGCGAGCGGCGCCTGCTGCAGCGCGAAGAGGAACAGCAGATACGAGCCCGGATTCAGCACGCTTCCCAGCAGGATAGTGAACTTGTTGCTCTTCCACTCCTCCAGCAGCTTGCGCGATTTCAGGACTGCCGGAGTCAGACCGGCGACAAAACCGATATTGGTGACCTCAAGCAACGCGAGCGGAGACATATGCTGTAGGTTCAGCTTATCAACGAATACATAGCAGGTTGTGCAGAGTCCCACGCAGAGCGCCATAAGAATCGGCGTATATCCGGATTTCCGGGAGGCGGCGGATGTGGATGCAGATAGGGATGCGGATGAGCTTCTGGAGCCCAGTCCGCTGAGCACTGCGAATCCGCCGAGCATGAAGGCAATACCGGCCCATCCATAGACAGACAGCGATTCGCCCAGAAAAAGAACACCGATCAGCGGGATGAGCAGCGTGCTCGTCCCCCGCATCACCGGATATATCTGTGATAAGTCACCCATCTCATAGGTTCTGGATAAAAGCCAGGAATATAAGGCCTGCAGCGCTACAGACAGCAGCAGCAGGGCATAAGCTCCGGCTGTAAGCGGGTGAGTCCACAGCTCGGTTATTAGGATAGGGAGCAGCAGAATAGTAGAGATCATCATGATCGACCACAGGAAGATGCTTTTGTCCCGGCTTCTTTTGGTGAACATGCTCCACACCGCGTGACACATTCCGGAAGCCAGAACCAAAAGAATTGGCAGCAGCATTAAAATTCAACCCCTTAAGAGATGATTAGTGTTCTGAATCAGCGGCAGGTACAGGGGGATGGGAGGGTTGTTTCAGCAGAGCCGAGCCATCCTCAAGCCGGAGCCAAGTCTCGAACTGCTTATCACCCTCAGTCAGCCGGATGACACGTGCACCCCGCATGAAGCCTTCCCGCCCGTAAGTATTGTAGCCGGTGGCCCGGCCATAGCTGAGCCGGATGCCATGCAGGCTGCCGGTGAAGTCGTTAACATGATCATGTCCGCAAAAAGTACCTGCCACATCGCCCATTTCCACCATAGCTGTGAAGAGTCCCGAATTAAGCATTGGAGCACAGACCTGCTCGAATTTATGGCCATAGCAGGTCTGAGTGGACCACATCTCGGCATATTCCGGCAGCGGGATATGGAAGAATGCCAGCGCAGGCAGCTTGGCCTCACCTGCCTGGGGATTCAGCCGGGCTGATTGCTCCGTCAGCCAGCGGATCTGGCTTTGCCGGACCCAGTTATAGCCGGGAATCTGCGCAAGCCCGGAGTAGGCACCGGTGTCCAGCATATAGAGAATGGCGCCCGCCCTGGTGCCGGTGCCCGCAATCTCAAGCGTATAATTCCCAGAACCGGCCAGCTCTGCCGGACCTGGTTCAGCCAGGCAGTGGGGATGCTCTAGTGCAATATCCATCAGCTCACTATAGGAGACACCTTGCTCGGTATCATGATTGCCGAAGACGAAGGCCCACGGAGTACCGCTCTTCTCTATAGCGGACACAGCCTCCCGGAACGCCTGCTTGGGCTGCTCGCATGCCTTCTCTCCTTCCGGGACAGGTCCGGTATAGATCAGATCACCTGTGAAAATAACGAGATCCGGCTGCTCCGCTTCCATCACGCGTTCCATAAGCTCCCGCGTCCGCTGATCCTCCGCTCTTCCATCCATCCAGTGAAGATCGGTGAATTGTACGATGGTAAAGGTTCCATCCTGGCGGAATGATAATTTATGCTTCATGTGAAAATCCCCTCTCTGCCTGAATAAAGTTATGAATTTAGTTCGTTAGGTGTTCAAGTGCTTTTGTGTTGTTTTATATTTTATTATGTTGTTTCATGTTGATTTTAGGATGATAATCCGTTTCTGTCAATCTATAATTGGATAGATTGCACTTTCTGCAATAGAATTCGCTCATACCGGCGTGAAATCTCATTCTGCTGTATTTCATACAACTGATTCCTCTAATTTCGCTCCAAAAGACCTCTTTTACAAAATTCTAGTGTACAGAGTGCAACAGAATCTATTATTCGGTGGAATTAGGGGGTATCTGCTGCAGAAAATGCAGTAGAACTATAATTGGAAGTGCGACCGGTGCGGAACCTTACTCCTGCTTGAAGCAGAGCGTTTTCTCGCTTCGCAGGCTTTAACTGTATTTTGTACAACTAAAGTTGCCGGATACGGTGCGCCAGAGCATTTTAACTGCACTCTATACAATTAAATAGCCCGCCATTCCCTGAATGATCGCTACACGCTATGTTTAGTTGTACAGAATACATTTATCGCAATAAATACACGCTTTAGCTAACTTTTAATTGTACGAAATACAACTATTCCATGAATCGCCGCCTTCGATACGTACGCAAACAGCAGGCATATGCGTGAACAGAAGATAATGACGCTAAGTGCAAGGGAACATGGTGGGGTAAGAAACTTAAGGAATTAAGAATTAAGTGATTAAGGATTTAAGGAATTAAAGTTTCTGATGCGTAAGCGTAAGCAGATACACCCGTCCACCAGAGAAATCTTTTTGATAAAAGCAGCTGCATTGACAAGTGGGATTCGGCTTCATATACTGAGGAAATCAACAAAAATACACTCAAAACAACATTACATATACATATGGATAACCTAAATCGGATAAGGCAATTAGCATTCGCGAACGCGAATTCACTATAACTGGAGGAATCATACATGTCCCTGACCTATGAAGAACGCAGGCAGACCATCCTCTCCCAGCTGGAGCTGGAGGGGAAAGTGCAGGTGCATTTTTTGGCTGAGCGGTTCGCTGTAACCACAGAGACGATCCGGCGCGATCTCGACCGTCTGGAGAAGGAAGGGCGTCTGCGCAAGGTGTATGGGGGAGCCGTACGGATTCGTTCCGGGAATAATGAACCCACCTTCATGAAGCGTTCCCAGATGAATCTGACGGACAAGCAGGCCATTGGCAGGCTCGCGGCTTCGCTTATTCAGGATGGCGAGACAGTAATCCTCGACAACGGGACGACCACACTTGAGATTATGCGGCAGCTTACAGACCGCGCCCACGTGACGGTCATTACCAACTCGGTTCCGGTCCTAAACTGTGCGCTGGAACAGTTTCAGGGGAAGATTATTTTTGCCGGGGGTGAGGTGAATGCCGCTTATCAGGCGGCTGTAGGCATCACTGCTCATGAGCTGCTGGGCCAGTTCAAGGTGAATAAGGCTTTTATCTCTGCCGGAGGTCTGTCACTCTCGGAAGGAATTACCGATTATCATCTTGAAGAAGCACTCATCTCCCGCAAAATGATGGAACGGGCCGAGGAATCGATTCTGGTCGCCGACCATTCGAAATTCGGGGTCACTACCTTTGCGCAGATTGCCCCGATGGAACATATCTCCATGGTTCTGACCGACAGCGGCTGCTCAAGAGAATGGAAGGATACCTTTGCCCGGCTGGATATAGAGCTGCTGACAGGGTCATAACATACAGGAGCATAACTTACAGAAGCCGCATAGAAAATTCAAAAAAGCGCCAATCCTCTTACACCCTAAGGTGAGGAAGATTGGCGCTTTCTGGTGTGCCGCCAGCTATAGGCGGCTTTCTGGTGAATAGCTAGCTGGTTATAGACAGCTGTCCAGCAGTGCTCACCTGTCTGAAGCAGTGCTGCACCCGCCTGAAGCCAGGTGCAGCTAACTAAATGCAGCCCAAATCAGCATCTCAGCCGATCCAGATCCGCTGCGTAGCGTGATCGCCGGAGTTCCGGCCGATCATTATGTCGAAGTCTCCGGGCTCGAACACAAGCTCATCGTCCTGGCCGTAGAACATCAGCATCTCGCGGGTGATCTCGAATGTGACAACCTGCTTCTCATGCGCGGCGAGGGTAACCTGCTTGAAGCCCTTCAGTTCCTTCACCGGACGGACCACACTTGCCGTAACATCGCGGATATAGAGCTGGACGGTCTCCTTGCCGGTAACCTCCGAAGTGTTCTCTACCTCAATGGAGGCGAGCACCCGGCCATCAGCCGCAGCTTCAACGATGAAGCTGCTGTAAGCAAAGCTGGAGTAGCTCAGGCCATAGCCGAAGCAGAACAGCGGATCATTCGGGATATCCAGATACCGGGTTACATAACGCACATCCGGATACTGGGGATCATACGGGCGTCCCGTCTGATAAGCATTATAATACACAGGAATCTGTCCCACAGAGTAAGGGAAGCTCATGGACAGGCGTCCGGACGGATTATAATCGCCGAACAGCACATCCGCAATGGAATTCCCCGACTCGCTGCCCAGGAACCAGGCTTGTACCAGCGCGTCGCTTGCATCAAGCACTGGCGCAAGCTCCAGCGGACGGCCGCTGAATACGATAGTGACGACAGGCTTGCCGGTATCCTTCAGACGCCGGATCAGCTTCTCCTGGTTTGCGGACAGCCGGAGGCTGGCTTTGCTGCCGCCTTCCCCGGTATCCTGCTGGTTCTCGCCGACAGCGGCAAGAATGACATCGCAATCCTTCAGCTGTTCGAAGGCCTCCTCAGCGTGGTCTTCCACATCGAAGACACCCTCCAGCATGCTTCCCAGCTCGCCAGTCATTGCTGTAGTAATATCTGCTGCCGGGATTTTGCCGGTGATGCCGGTGTAGAGAGAGACTGCCGGATCTTTCTCGGCACCTGCCCAGCCGCCCAGTACATGAATAGAGGTGGCGAATGGACCGGCCAGACCGAGCTTCATCCCCGGCTTCAGCGGCAGCACTTCATTCTCGTTCTTCAGCAGCACCACCGAGCTTGCACCGAGTTCACGTGCAGCCTGCAGATGCTCAGCGCTGGGCTTATCCGCTTCGTCTGTCACCGGATCAGCGTCCTTGAACGGATTGTCGAACAACCCGAGGGCATCCTTCAGCTCCAGTACCCGGGTGACGGCTTCGTCGATCAGGCTGATATCAAGCAGTCCTTCTTCGACCAGCGCGGCCCCATGGTTCAGATAGTGGGTGGACATCATCTCGATATCCAGGCCTGCGGCAAGGCTTTTGTGGGCGGCTTCGCGGCCATCCTGTGCAGCGCCATGGGGCACCAGTTCATTGACAGAGTTGAAGTCGGCGATGGTGACGCCGTCAAAACCCCATTCCTCCCGCAGAATTCCGCGGAGCAGCTTGCTGTTGCCGCTGGCCGGAATACGGTCAATGGTATTGAACGCGGCCATGACCATGGCGACACCGGCATCTACTGCAGCTTTATAAGCCGGCAGATAGAATTCGCGGAGTACACCGGCGGACATATCCACCGTGTTGTATTCACGGCCGCCTTCAGGCGCGCCGTAGCCGGCGAAATGCTTCACACAGGCTGCGATCCGCCCCGGCTCCTTCAGGTCTGTCCCCTGATAGCCTCGGACCATGCTCTCGGTCACGCGGGCGTTCAGGTAAGGGTCCTCACCGGAGGTCTCCATCACCCGGCCCCAGCGCGGATCGCGCACGAGGTCAGTCATGGGGGAGAAGGTGACATGAATACCGGCAGCGGCGCTCTCTCTGGCTGCGATTTCAGCGAAGCGTTCGATGGCTTCAAGGTCGAAGCTGCTGCCCATCGCCAGCGGAATCGGCAGGATAGTCCGGTAGCCGTGAATGACATCCGCCATGAAGAGCAGGGGAATCTTCTGGCGGCTGGATTCCAGATGCCGGGTCTGCAGCTCAATGACATTCCGTGCGCCAATGCCGTTCAGAACGCTTCCGATGTTCTCCATCACCTGCGGCTTGATGTTCAATTCTTTGAATGGACCCGTTAAATCCACGGTATCATCCAGACCCCAATAGTAAGGACCGAGCTGGGTTAGCTGGGCCATCTTTTCGTCTAGTGTCATATCGTTCACGAGATCTTGGATAAACGGTTTAGTCATGGCTAACTCCTTCGTTAAGCGTACTGAAAGTTATCGTCTGTATATATTATTGTGCCAAATAGATATGCAGTTCATCACCAGGCAGTGTAAGCAGGTTGTTCTTGGCGATGCTTACGGCACCCGGGCGGTACGGGTTGGACAGGACCTGGCCGGTAACCGCTACTCCCGCTGCATGCAGCTCCGGAGTACGGGCCGGGCCTGAGCCGATGTGATAGACAAAGGTTAACGGACGGCCGAAACACTCGTAAGTGAAGCGCAGTCCGTCAAGGCTGGCCGGCAGCACCGGATCAATGATCAGCTCTTCATCGCTGAAGCGGATACCCAGAATAGCTGAGATGAGCTGATTGAGATAGATTCCGGGACCGCTGGAATACAGGCGCCAGCCGCCTTTGACTTCTACACTGCCGTCGCGCAGCTGATCGAAGTTCTGCTGATAGCTGTAACGGTCAGGGAAATTCCCGTCCGAGCTGCTGAAGTACATATTGCTCTGGCGCAGCTGGGCATTTGGGACGCTCTGCCGGATGTTGATCGGATTGATTTGGAACAGGCCTTCCCAAGCGCGGTCAGCTTCGCCAAGCTTGGCGGAAGCTTCGAGATAGCGGATATGGGCATGCACATACTGCAGGCTGATCTCGCGGCCGACACTGGCGGCTTGCTCGGCACGGCGGAAGATCGTACTTACGCCGCCTTCATAGCGGGCGGGACGATCCATCAGCCGCACGCCATCCGGGTGATTCAGATACTCGTCAATCAGGCGGAAATTGGCAACCGCCTGTTCCGGGGTGACCAGTTCAGCGATGATACTGCGTGTCATCGGCAGTAACCGGTACTTAATACCCGTCTGCTGATCCAGCGGATGAAGCATATAATCAATGCTTCCGTCTTCCTGGAAGTAAGCGAAGCCGGCAATGACGCCATCCTTGATCAGCAGCGTCCGGAAGGATTCCTTCATCTCTTCTGCCATTACAGCAAGGCTGGCGGAGAATTCGGCATCGGCTGCCGTGACCTGTGACAGGTTGCGGATGACCTGGAAGGCCAAAGCGACAGTCCAGGCGCTCACAAGCTTGGTCTTCAGGGCTTCATCGGCAGGCTGCAGCGTATCATCCCAGTCGCCGCCGGCATAATTGATCAGGGAAGTGCCCGGTACGAAGCGTTCGCGGATTGTCTCTACAGCAGCTTTGACATGCTCAAGCACCGTTTCGGTCTGCTGGCTTGGCAGAGCATCTGCCAGATGGTGGTAAGCTACCTGTTCCTGAAGAATCGTGTAGTCTCCTGTAGCCATAATATAATCGCTGATGCATTTCAGCGGCCAGAGTACGACATCGCCATGCCATTCATGGGCTTGTACCGGATGCTGGTCGAACATGAACCATTGCGGCCATTCCTTGCTCTCCCACAGCTGATGGGAGTAGATCTTCAGCAGTACATTTCTGGCCAGCTCATAATGCTGGGTCATCAGGAAATACTCCATCGGTCCCTGGCATACATCGCGTGTGCCCCATGCGGCTCCGCCCGGCTGTTCAAGGCCATGCGGCATAATGAAATGGGTCATCGCATTATGGGTGTACCACCATACAGTTTCGTTCAGAATATCAATCCGTGACTGCTCTTCTCCTTCAAGCTGGAGGTGGAAGCCCGAAGTAAATGTCTCATAGAAGCCTTTAAACAGCGCTTCCTCGGTTTCCGGAGTGTAAGGAGAGACCAGGGGAAGACTGTCGGCCTGTGTGAGCCGGCCTTGGATTACAAGCTGGAAGCTTGCCGACTGCGTGACGGAAATCGTCAGCAGCGTTCCGTTGCGCGGCTGTCTGTCCGTATAGAACATCCGGTCATCGCTGTACGTATAGGCCGTTCCCGGAAGCTGGATATCGAAATGCAGACCGGGATAAGGAAGCTGCTGCACGGACGCTTCGTCAGGAAGAACCTGCAGAATTCCGTCCTTGGCTTCAACTCTTACCGGATGCTGGAATTCATGCTCACCCATAACAAGCTGGTTCGTGATCAGATAATCATAGGATTTGCCGAGCTTCGACTGAACCTGCAGGGCAACATCCGGCTGGCCTGCTGCGGCAAAGACGGTAACCGTGAGCAGATCATCCTCAATCTGGTAATGCCATCTGGCAAAGTTAACGCCCATTTCGTAAGCTGCCGGGAGCGTAAGAATCCGGTAGACCCCATCCAGGCGGACATAGATCCGCTGTCCGCTGTTCCGCTGAATATTCAGCAGGCCGCGTGGTGTGGAGAGCAGTTTATGGAAAGAGGTATTGCCGACAACCGTCTGGCCGTTGAAGATTCCGTACATATAGTTAGTGGAAGAAATTAGGTTGTTATCGACTTGGCCTTTATCGAGCAGCGTAGTGATGATATGGCCGTGCGGACGTTCAACCAGCAGCTCCTTGGGCTGCAGTACAACATGGACATGCTCATCCGTGAAGAAGGAGAGCAGTTCCCCGTTCTCAATTTCTTCAAGCTTCCGGTTAGGGTAAGCCGCCTCAATCTCAGCTTGTGACCACTGTGCAGAGACATAAGGTGCGCCAATATCAGTACTTAGCACAGGCACATCTCTGCTCGGCACAGCCTCACCCGCGCTCCAGTCGATTTCATCGTAAGCTGCCTGCAGCTCGGCCTGGAACTCAAGCTCTGTAACAGCAGCCGGATGAGTAGGGCGGAAGAGCCCGTAGAAGGCGAATTCGGCGGGAGCGGACAGCGTCATAAGCTCTGTCTGCAGCGCGGTATAGGCCAGCTCGTATTGATAATTGCTGTTCTGCAGATTGCCGCTAAGCACCTCAGGTACATAACTGCCTTTGTAAGACACGCCGAAGAACTGCATACCGTCAGTAGAATAGCCTACTGCGCGCGTACCCACTGCACCCTGCTGGAGATAAGGGAAAGCAATGCCCTGCGGCTGGTTCTGGCGCGAGCATACGGCATAGCCGTTCGTGCCTTCCCAGATGCTGTGATCCAGGTATTGGCTCATGTACAGCTCATTGGCCAGCACGCCGCCTTTGCCTGCGACACCGATATCCTGTCCGTAGACCACATCCACGGTCTCACCGCTGCCGGAGAGCTGAATATGCCAGAACCAGATTCCGTCCCGGGCAGGCGCGAAGGTCACACGGTAGCTGATTGCTTCTATAGAACCTTCAAAAATCAGTTGGTCTTGACTATGGGACAGCTTGGAGTCCGAGCGGATTCCGAGTAAAGGATAGCTGCTGATTCCTTGCTCCGTATGCACGCGCAGATAGATATTATTAGCTGAACCATCTACAGGATTGCCTTGGAACTGATTAATGAGAGTAGACTCATGGGTGAACTCGAAGATGTCTCCTGTTGGCAGGAACGTATAACTAAGGTCATCCCGGGTTAAGGTAATCATGTTTGATTGTTGTTTGAAAATCATAATAACCCTCTCTTTCCAGTACGTGATTGGGACATGAATTAGGTTAGGGGGAATTCATCATCAGATGTCACAAGAACAAGGTGACATGTCCGTGTAAAGAATAAATAGAAACGTTTCCATAAGTGATACATCTCGATATTAGTCTGAAGACGAAAAAAAGTCAATTATCTGCGAAAAAACGACCGAATTATCGTTTTTATATCGCGGAATGTAATTTTTTTACTTGTAATTCGAAAATAAAAAATGTTTGACAGCGTATACAACTTGGGAGTATGCTCTGAGCAAGGGGAAACACAAAGAAATAATGGAAACGTTTCTATACTGTCCAATACGGTTAAATATTAAAGGTATGCACGCAGTTGTCATTCCGGCTGCAGGACAAGAAGTGAAACAAAGATATGCATGCGGTAAGAATGCATCGTTCAATTTGGAGGTGGGCTCATTGGCAAGATTTGTACATGCCGGCGGAAATATCGTCCGGGAACTGTTTAAGAACAAAGTGCTGTATCTCATGCTGCTGCCTGTCATTGTGTATTTCGCGGTCTTTCATTATGCGGTAATGCCCGGCGCTTATGTTGCATTCGTGGATTACAAGCTCAACAAAGGTATCTTTGGCAGTGATTTTATCGGTCTGAAGAACTTTGAATTCCTGGTGCAGACCGGAGAGCTCTGGAATATCACCAAGAATACGCTGCTCTACAATCTGGTATTCCTTGCTTTAGGGAATATTATTCAGATTGTGTTTGCCATCATGTTGTCGGAGATAACCGGGAAATGGTTCAAGAAGATCTCCCAGTCCGTTATTCTCCTGCCAAACTTCATTTCGATGGTTATCGTTGGTGTGTTTGCTTACAATCTATTCAACTTCAACTCCGGATTCATCAATACGATGATCTCGGGGGCAGGGCTGGACCGTTATGAGTTCTATAACGATCCGGGCATCTGGAAATACATTATTGTGGCCTTCAAGATCTGGGCGGGTACCGGCTACGGTATGATTGTCTATCTGGCTGCGATCACAGGGATCAACCATGATCTGTACGAGGCTGCCTACATGGATGGTGCTACTACCTGGCAGCGGATCCGCTACATGACCCTGCCTATTCTGAAGCCGACCTTTATACTGCTCCTGCTGTTCGGTATGGGCGGGATTCTCAAAGGCTCCTTCGACCTGTTCTACAATCTCATTGGCACAAACTCCGTGCTGTATCCGCAGACGGATATCATAGATACGTATGTCTTCCGCTCCCTGGTGGGACAATTTAACTTCTCGATGGGTGCTGCAGTAGGATTCTACCAATCCTTATTCGGCCTGGTCCTGGTGCTTGTGGTTAACTTTATTGTACGCAAGGTTGAACCGGACAGCGCGTTGTTCTAAGACAAGACTCGAAACAGGGGTGATGAAAATGGCAAGCTCAACTATTAAAATCAAACAGGATTCCGGCAGTGTGTTCATAAAAGTGATCAGTTACATCTGCATCACGATCTTTGCACTGTTCTGTGTGTTTCCTTTTGCACTGATGATCTCTTCCTCCTTCATGAATGAGCAGGAGATTGTCCGCGAGGGATATAAGCTGATTCCGAATGAAGTTTCCTTCAAGGCCTACGAATTGTTGCTCAGTAACTCCTCCAAGCTGGTGGATGCTTATCAGGTTACGATTTTCATTACGGTGGTAGGTACAGTACTTGGTCTGTTCATGATGTCCATGGCCGGATTTGTCCTGAACCGCAAGGATTTCAAATACCGTAACTTCTTCTCCTTCCTGATCTATTTCACAACCTTGTTCAGCGGAGGATTGATTCCGACTTATATTCTGATGGTCAAGCATCTGCATATGAAGGATAACCTGTTCGCCATGATTCTGCCGGCTGTGGTAGGGGCGTGGTCGATCTTCCTGATGCGTAACTTCATGAAGGCGATCCCGGATTCCCTGTATGAATCAGCCACGATTGACGGCGCGGGCGATTTCCGCATCTACTGGCGGATCTTCATGCCGCTGGCGATTCCTTCACTGGCGACTATCGGGCTGTTCTCGGCGCTGGGCTTCTGGAATGAGTGGTACAACGGGATGCTGTACATGGACTCTCCGAGCAAGTTCCCGCTCCAGTACTTCCTGCAGCGCATGATCAACCAGGCGAATATGGGCAGTCTCATCAACTCGGGAGCGGTCATTAATACAGCCGATCTGCCTACCCAATCGATCAAAATGGCTACAGCCGTGCTGGCCACAGGCCCGATCATTCTCCTGTATCCATTCATTCAGCGTTACTTCGTAACCGGTCTTACCGTCGGTGCTGTTAAGGGTTAATAGACGCCTGCTTCAATCGAAGGGTGTTTGTTATAGATGCAAAATCCATAATATAGAAAAGAAAAGGGAGGCTTACCGAATGAAAGGTAAAAAGATTGCTTCTTCTCTAGCTGCTGTCCTCATGCTTACTGGAGTGCTATCCGCTTGTTCGTCAAGCAATAATGCAAATGGAAATAATTCAGGTTCGTCGAACACTCCATCCACTTCCACCAATGCTGGAGGAGTAGACACCTCTAAGGAAGCAAAGCTGGTGTACTACCTGTGGGGCAGTGAAGGGGTTACCAATAAAGAAATTCTGGCTGAGATCAATAAGAAGCTTAAGGCTGATCTGAATACTACACTTGAAATCAAGTATATTGACTGGCCGGACGTAGGTACCAAGTATCCGCTGTTGTTCGCTTCCGGCGAATCGTTCGATCTGTCGCATGCTTCCCCGGGTGCCGCTGTGTCTTACTACACCCTGGCTACTGAAGGGGCACTGACTGACATTACCGACATGCTGGACAAGGTGGCGCCTAAGCTGAAGGCGGAGATTCCTGAAGCCTCCTGGCAGAACACCAAGGTCAATGGCAAAATCTACGGCGTACCGAGTCTGTTCAGTGAATATACGCCTGCCGGTTATGCATACCGTACGGATCTGCTGAAGAAATACGGCATGACCGAAATTAAGACAATCGATGATATGGTTAAATACATGGATAATGTGGTTGCCAACGAATCCTTCCCGCCAATCAACGGTAAGGCTGAGGATGCACAGAACATGTACAGAATGCTCGTAGATACTACAGACATGTGGCTGAACGCACCTGGTATCTCGCTGAATGAATTGAATCTGGTCACCAAGAGCCCGGAGGATTACAAGACCGTATTCCATCCAGCCTTCACCCAGGAATTCGAGGATTGGGCTGTGAAAATGCGTGAGTGGGGCGACAAGGGCTATTGGGGCAAAGACGTTCTGTCCGCTTCCCTCGGCAGCAAGGACAACTTCAGAGCAGCGAACTCTGCGGGTTATCTGACTCATGCCCAGGACTGGATCGGGCAGTACGGCGGAGATATCAAGGCACTGCCTGACTCTCCAACAAGCTTCTATACTTTTGCTGAAGCGAATAAGAAAATCAAGCGTAAAATGGGTGTAGACAACTCGACAGTAATCAGCGCGAATTCCTCTAATCCGGAGCGCTCTCTGATGGTAATTGAGAAATTCATGACCGATGAAAGCTACTACAACCTGATGCAATACGGTATCGAAGGCAAGCACTACGTCATTGAAGATGGCGTGAAGAAGCAGCCGGAAGGCTTCAATGAAAAAACAGATGGCGGAGGCTTCTCGGCCTGGTCCCTCAGAAACGACAAATTCGTGATTCCGAGTGATACTGAGAACCCGATCCGTAAAGACCTGTTTGCTGCATGGGATAAAGAAGCAATCGATGATCCGTACAACGGCTTCAGCTTCGATCCTTCGAATGTAACAACTGAAATTGCTTCGATCTCGAACGTCAATGCACAGCTCGGTATTCAGCTGATGCTGGGTAAAACAAGCAAAGATCCAAAGGCAGCTGTAGCAGAATACCGCGATCAGCTGACAAAAGCAGGAGTTGACAAGGTCATTGCCGAAGTAGAGAAACAATTGGCAGAATTTACACCTGTTAACTAAAGAATGAAATAGGTTACAGGGGAGCTATAGTCTATAGCTCCCTTACCTATAAATGGGGGAGTAGTGTGGACGTTAATATTAAGGATATCGCGCGGATATCCGGAGTCGGCATCTCGACTGTATCCAGGGTTATCAACAATAAGGGACTGGTGAGTGATGCGACCCGCGAGAAGGTTCTGAGTGTCGTGAAGGAATACAATTATATTCCGAATTCCAACGCACGGAATTTAAAAACCACGCAGTCCAAGAACATTGCACTCATGGTCAAGGGGATTACCAATCCGTTCTTCGCCATCATGATCAAGGAAATTGAACGGCAGGTCAATCTGCGCGGCTATCCGTTTCTCATCCATCAGGTAGAGGATGGGACTGATGAGATCAATGCGGCGATTCAACTGGTGAAGGAGAAGAACTTAAGCGGGATTATTTTCATGGGCGGTACGTATAATCATTCCGAAGAGAAGTTCAAGCAGCTGACGGTTCCGTTTGTACTGACGACGATCACTACATCCCAGGAAGTGGACCCTGCCATATTCTCCAGCGTAACCATCAATGAATCGAAAGAGGCCTACAAGGCGACCAGTTATTTAATCTCACTTGGACACAAGAACATTGGCTTCCTGGCCAAATCACCTTTATTGGATGAAACTACGGGCAGCCGGCGGCTTATGGGATATAAGCTGGCATTAGAAGAAAATAATCTGCCTTACAATGCCGGGCTTGTAGAGGATTGTGAATACAGTCCGAGCTCGGGCTTCAACGCTGCACGCAGACTGCTGAACCGGGACAGAGCGGTGACCGCAATATTTGCTGCTTCCGATACCATTGCCATCGGTGCGGCCAAGGCTGTGCTTACCGCCGGCTTGTCCATCCCTGATGATATTTCGATTATCGGCTTTGACGGCATTGAGATGGCAGAATATTATCATCCTGCGCTGGATACGATCAGCCAGCCGGGTACGGAAATGGCTCTATCCAGTGTAGGGGTATTATTTGATCTTATTTCGAATCGCACCAACCATCAGCATATTGTCTATGATGCAGTCTTGCTCAAACGGGGCTCCTGCAAAATGATCAAGAGCCGATAACAGCAGGGCGCTGACTATAAACGTATTGGAGTTGATATCCAGGATGCAAGAATCTTTGAGAATAGGCACTTTGGTCCGGGGCGGTGAAGCCGTCCAGGTCATTCCGCAGATTGTGAAGCATGGCTTCGAATCCTTCCAATTGAATTTCTGGCAGACGATTGGCGATACCGATCTGGTGGAGACAGCGGCCCGGATTCGGGAGCTGGCGGCTGAGCATCACTTCGTGATCTCTGCTGTCGGGATCTATGGTAATCCGCTTGGCGGCAACCCCGAGAGTGGAGATACCCTTGCCGGCTGGGAGCAGTTGATTGAACATGCCCACTTGTTCGGCACGGATATTGTCGGCGGCTTCACCGGGCGGCTGCCCGGCTCTTCAATTGACGAGTCCCTGCCGAGATTCGCCGAAGTATTCGGAGGATTATCGAAGCGGGCCGCGGACAAGGGTCTGCGGATTGCTTTTGAGAACTGTGCGATGGGCGGGGACTGGCAGAAGGGCGACTGGAATATCGCGCATAACCCTACAGCTTGGGAGAAGATGTTCAATAGCGTTCCGGCAGATAATCTCGGGCTGGAATGGGAGCCTGCCCACCAGTTGACTGCGCTGATTGATCCGGTCCCGCAGCTGCGCAAATGGGTGGATAAGATTTTCCATGTGCACGGTAAGGATGTCACTATCGCCTGGGACATTATCAAGGAATACGGGATTCATGGTCCCAAGCCTTATGTATGGGACCGCACGCCCGGCTTCGGCGATACCAACTGGACGGATATTATCACCATTCTCCGTCAGGGCGGCTATAAGGGCACAATCGACATCGAAGGCTGGCATGATCCGGTTTACCGCGATGAGCTGGAGATGACCGGCCAGGTACATGCCCTGAATTATTTGAAGCATTGCCGCGGAGGCAGCTTTGTGCCGAATCCGGTGATTTGACTTTGACGACAACAAGACCTCGTTATCCACGCATGTGGAGGATGGGGTCTTTGTTGTATTTGGAACTACTCCCCCTGTAGGGGAGTGACAGCGGGCTGGCCGGGAGCAGGACACGCCGGCGCGGGAGTTAGGCGGGAATGACGCGGGAAGGAGGGGAGTATAGGTCGCCGCCAGGAATCTTGCAGAAAATACAACAATACCGGACTCAAAACTGCCGATACGCAGTAATCTTGCAGAAAATACAACAATACGGGGCTATAAGCTGCCCAGCCGCCAGAAATCCTGCAAAAAGTACAACAATACCGGATCTGACCCGCCTAACCAGTCAGAAATCTTGCAAAAAGTACAACAATATCGTATCTGACACACGCCCGTCCGTCAGAATTCCGCGTACAGAGGGAACGTGGGCATCTAATTCGGCACCAAAGTGGGTCCGGCGCAGGAATAAGAAGCAGAAATACCCCTGCTTCATTCCGCCAAAAGTGAGTCCGGCGAAGGAAACAGAGGTAGATACTTTATTTTGGTGACAGTTCGCGGAAACTAGGCCTTAAACGAAACGCTTGATTGTCCAGTAAGGGACAGTGAAGCTGCCTTTGTTCGTTGCAATGTGTAGTGCATCTGTTGAGTGATCTATTTTACATACTCCGGTGTAAGTTTCTCCGCTGATCAAGTGAACGCGTTGCCACAGATTGGAGAGGAGCGCATGTTGAATGTCCTTTTTTATCATACTCGTTCACTTCCCTTATTTGCTCTTAGTAACTGTATGTTAGTAAGCTTCTGTACTTATTATTTAAACCACAGAGCAATAATGTAACAGTTCAATTGGTTACAGTTTTGTACCATTTATAATATACGTTGAATTGCAGGAGTTTTACTCTTACTATACTCATAAGTGAATATAGACCCGCAACCCTCCGAGGTTAGGCTAACAGGTTGATTTCTCGAACAAGCGATAATCTCATCTTGAATGCTCTTGTGGATTGTGCCGGAAAAGCAATTACACAGCGCAGAGTAGCAGTCCGCATACAGGGTATATATATTCTAGGAGGTGTCACCAATGAATTGGACAACCAGATTGCAGCAGATCACATTAACTCTCCTTACCGCTAGTCTCCTTACTCTAGGCTGGGGGACCTCGGCTTCTCCGGTGCAGGCGGCGGCGGCGCCAACCCCGGCTCCGTCCTGCAGCACGGGAGATCATGGACTGCTTCAGGAGTTGCAGGCAGCACATAGCGGAGCAGATGCGATCCCGCTTAGCTTCTCTGATGTAGAGTTTCTGAGTGCAGATACGGGGCGGGCAGCCGGGAACGGATTCCTGATTGGAACCTCGGACGGAGGCTGCCATTTCCAGAAGATTTATGAAGGGCAGTGGAGCTTTCAGCAGATCGACTTCCCTGATAATATCCATGGCTGGGCGCTTGCCGCGGTCAATGACGGTCAGGCTAAATATCTGATCCGGACCACGGATGGAGGCTCTACCTGGAAAAGGCTGTCGAATAAGGCTGTGACCTTTGAGCGGGTGGAGTTTCTGGACAGCAGCAAAGGATTCGGCTACAACCGTGCGTCCACCTATTATACGAATGACGGCGGAGAGAGCTGGAGTCTGATTAAGACACCAGCGAATACACGCGGAGCGTATTTCACCAGCCTGAGCAGCGGATGGGCCGTGGTCGTTGTACCGGGCAGCGGGTATCAGGTGATGCGGACGGCAGACGGCGGAACGAACTGGAAGCTGATGCTGAAATCTTCTTACGCTGAACCCTCATACGGACAAATCTATGCGAACGGCAGTCAGGTGTATGCCGTACTGTACGGCGGTTACGGAATGTCGCAGACTTCGTATTCGCTCTACGGCAGCGCTAACTCCGGCGGCAGCTGGACG
This sequence comes from Paenibacillus sp. FSL H8-0259, assembly GCF_037963255.1. Classification (NCBI taxonomy): domain Bacteria; kingdom Bacillati; phylum Bacillota; class Bacilli; order Caryophanales; family Paenibacillaceae; genus Paenibacillus; species Paenibacillus sp. FSL H8-0259. Next base: position 6,626,532 of record NZ_CP150147.1, on the reverse strand, counting down.
CGGGTGATTGCCCAAGAGACGGCTGGAGGCGGTCCGGCTCCGGGAAGCGGCGCGGCCAAGGTGAAGAAGGGGCCCGCTTCGGGCAGCCCCGGCAATCTGGTGATGATCGGCAAAACAACGGCTTTCCTGGTGGGATTCCAACCCGCAGCGGAACAAGTGGGGATCGGATTCACCAAGAATAACGGGCAGGCCTGGAGTAATCAGATGACGGTTCCCGGCTACGAAGGGACGATCTCCTTCACCGATCATAATCAAGGCTGGCTTGCGGTGAGAGACCTGAACAGCTCGACACTTTATGTGACGAAGGATGCAGGTGCCACCTGGACGTCCAAGTTTTCTTTTGAGACTACGGGGCGGTAAGGTTTCTAATGAATGAAGAAACGGGTGTCGTCCTGGCGAGGGCGGACCCGTTTTTTTGTACACCATAGATATATATATTGATTGAACTGAAAAAGGTACATGACATATAACGCGGAAGCCTGCGTACGGAGTTTGTAAAGCGTTTCGTTCGACATCCGTTCAGCGTCAATGGATAACTGTATTTCCTGCAATTAAAAGACGAAGAAAAACCCGATTTACCGGGCGAAGTGTATTCTGTACAACTAAAATTAAGGAAAGTGTACCTTTATGGCAAAAGTGGATTTTTTAAGTGTACGAACTGCAATTAAAGTTCTCAAGGGTGATTAAAAATCACTTTTAGTTGTAGAAAGTACAGTTAAAGTGTGGGCAAGTGTAGTTACGGTGGTGAATAGCAGATACCCTGTTTCAATCCAATTTGCAGAATATCTGATGCTGTGAAAAATTTACCAGCATGCCGGGTAATGAGATAGAGGTGGGAGGTGGAGCATGGTTAAAGCCGTTAAAATACTGTGGATCAGCGCTGTTGTGCTGAATATCGCTTCAATCGTGTTCTTTTTCATGCTGACGAATCATTGGCTTACCCAGGGGTGGATCATGGATATCATCAGTACGGTAGTGCTGCAAATTGTTGGAGTTCCATCGGCGGCTCTGATTGTTGTCTCGCTTTGTACTTTTAAATTTAACTGGAAACCCGCCAGCTGGGTGGGGTACTTAGGGGCTTTAATTATTATTGCTGCGCTGCTGTGGATCGCGGGATATCTGTTCCTTTTTGCATGGCTGTCTATATAGAGGAGCTGGATAAAAGGGAGGGGATGGAAGTGGATAGTTTTTACGATCAGGGTGAAGAAGCGTATATCAGCGGGGATTTCGTTCGCGCGCTTGCACTGTTCACGGAGGAGTGGGAGTTAGGGCATTCCGGTGACTGTCTGAATTATATGGGTTGCTGCCACTTGTCACTGGGAGAGTATCCGGCGGCGCTTTCCTGTTTCGAACGTCTTCAGCAGGAGAGTCCGGAGTGGGAAAGACCAGTGTTTAATCTCGGCCGGGTGTATTTCAGACTGGGGGAGCTGGACAAAGCGTTCCGTTATTATGAGACAGCTCTGAGAATGAATCCGGCCAGTGAAGATGCTCTATATTATATGGGAACCTATTATTATGAGGTTGAGGACTATGTACAGGCGCAGCAATGTTATGAACAATCCTTGAAGCTCAATGAAGCGCAGTCTGAAACGCATCTGAACCTGGGAATGTGTTACGTTAGGATGTCTGATTCCAAGTCGGCCTTCAAGGAGTTTGAGAGAGCCTTTGAACTGGATCCGTCCTGTTATGATGCTGTGCGTAATAAAGGTCTTGTTCTTCTGGAAATGCGTGAATTTAAGGCGGCACTGGAAGCATTCGGGCTGGCGGCCAAAATCCAGCCGGATGAAACGGAGTGCATGACCGGCATCATCTATTGCCATGCTAAACTGAAAGACTATGAGACGGCACTTAAGATAGCCCGTAAATTGCTGGAGCTTGAACCCGGCAGCAATCAGGCTTTGCGCTTTATTGAGAAGCTGGAGGTCTCGGTGACCAGGCAAATTCATGGAGAGAGTTAAGCGAGGGGCTTATTGAGAACACCGGTGAAATTAATACTTTACCGTTCGTTCTCAATATGCTAAGATTGCAAATGTGAGACGGATAAATTTTTTTGATAATATTAGAACGTTCGGTCTTAATAACAGCCAGAAGCTTGATTACACAGTAACAACAAATAAACTTATAACTTAAGGAGTGTTCACGATGGGAAAGCTTGAGGGTAAGGTTGCTTTGATTACAGGAGGGAATAGCGGAATCGGGTTGTCTGCCGCCAAATTGTTTGTTGCTGAAGGTGCCAAAGTCGTTATTACCGGCCGCAATCCGGTATCTTTGCAGGCGGCGGTAGAAGAACTGGGCGCGGAGCATGCCGTTGCGGTTCAGGCCGATGCGACAGATCCGCAGAGCGCTGTGTCGGCTGTGAAAGCAGCCATTGAGGCATTCGGCAGACTGGATGTTGTCTATGCCAATGCAGGCATAGCGGCTTCAACACCGCTCGGCAGCACAGAGTTGGCGACTTTCGAGGAAGTGCTCAAGATTAATGTGACCGGTGTCTTCTTCACTGTTCAGGCCGCACTGCCTTATCTGAAGGCCGGGGCATCAGTTATTCTGACCGGCTCCGTGCTGGCTAAGGCTGGCAGACCCGGTAACTCTGCATATGCCGCCAGCAAAGGGGCGGTCAGCAGCATGACCAAAGTGCTGGCTTCGGAGCTCTCCCCGCTGGGCATCCGGGTTAACAACATTGCCCCTGGCGTGACGCGCACACCCATCTGGGGACAATCTGCGATGGATAACTGGCGCCAGGTGGAAGCTGGCATGTCGCGTTCCATTCCGCTGGGCCGTGCGGGTGATCCGGAAGAGATTGCCAAGGTGGCGCTGTTTCTGGCCTCGGATGATTCCTCTTATATCCAAGGTGCCGATATCGCTGTAGACGGCGGAGCGGGCAGTTCTCCCCTGGGTGCACCGGTTTACCAGCAGAATGCATAAGCATGTTGCAATATGAGAAGCACCTTAACCGGTGCTTTTTTTGATGTTAGCCTCATAAGGGCCATTATGCTAAAATGAAAGTAGATGTAAAAATATGTTATTCTATCGCATTTTTGAAATTCCAGTGTGGAACGGAGGCTATCCTTTGAGATTTAAAAACCGGATTTCAATTATTGTGTTAGTGGTAATGACTATATTGGCCGGAGGGATATATATATCGCTTACCGGATTACCTCATAAGAAAAGTCAGATCGCTAGTGAAGTGAAAGAATATCTGGTTCATACAAGATTGTACCCGGCTGCAAATATTCAGGAAATCCGGGGAGGCTACAGCTTCAAATCGGGCGACTATGATGCAGATGTACTATTCAAAGATGAACCTGATGTGGACTATACGTATGCCAAAGTAAATGGGGAATTCAGACTTGTCGGAACCTCCAGCCTGTACGGGAAACATATGGACGAAACATACTATTGACAACCTTTTCCGCTTTTCCAATAAGAGGTAATGGGTATACATTGTCGAATAAGACATACATATACAAAAGCATTCACTTTGTGTACGCAGCCGAAAGATTGTAAACGCTCACAATAGACCCGGGAGGCGAATGGAAGATGGACGGAAGCAAGTCGTTGATCTATCAGATTCTCAAGACGATTGAAGAGGGCAAAGAACCGGTGCTGGAGAACCTGGAGGGTATAACAATCGGGGGATACCATAGTGCACTGGAACAGATTGTGGAGAATAAGCTGGCCAATAATATCAGTTTCTCCCTCAGCGGCAAAGGGAAAAAAGCAGTCCGCGTTGCGAATACGAGCGGCTCTAAACTGACCGCACAAGGCGTTAACTATATTCATGTTCAGGACAGCCGCAGCTACTAGCTATAAGCAAGATATACGATAACACCCGCAGAATGGAGATGCGATATATCTCCTGCTGCGGGTGTTATTTTCTATGGATTAATGGGGCTCAGTTGAATAGCCATCCCGCATCTTAAGCATTAGATAGAGAGAAGCACAAAAATAGAAACCTCAAAATCACAAATAAAGCAGACCGTCACAAAAGGTGCAGATAACACAAAACGATGCCAGATGGTAGGTTATAGGTGCTTTAGACTCTGAAAGAAAGGAGGAACGTCCGGAGCTCCGGCCGGAGAGCGAGAATAAGCGAAGCCAATTATAGCCGCAAAGGAGGCATTCGATTTTGATAACCCCAAGGTATTCCGCAAGAGTTGCTGCCGTACTGCTCAGTGTGCTGCTGATCCTGGACAGCGGGATTAACATCCCCCCTGCATATGCCGCATCTGCGCCGATCGCCAATATTCCAGGCTGGCCAACAAGCTACAATAACAATGGGGTGGACGGGGAAGTCTACATCGACCAAACCGTATTCAGCGCAGGTCAGGCCGCGTTAAAAATAGTGAACCGGACGCCCAAGGCCAGCAATGTGTTTCTGGCGATCCGGCAGAATGTTCCGGTGAAGCCCAATACCACCTATCAGGTAAGCCTGAAGGTCAAGGGGGCTCAAGCCTCGTACTCAAGTATCGCACTGAATGCCGGCTGGTCGCTAAAAAAGGCTCTGCCGGCGGGAACCTTCGATTGGCAGTCCATGATGTTTAATATTACAACAGATGCCTCGGCCACCTCTTACCCGTTCACCGTTCTCTCCGAGGGCGTAACAGGGGCGCTTTGGCTTGATGATTTGACGATGGTGGAGGCAGGAACGGATACCAATCTGCTGCAGAACGGGGACTTTGAGACTGTGCCGCAAGCCGCGGCCGTCAGCGCCGATCCTCCTTCTGGACCCGTGGAATCAGGCACAACTGTCAGCTTGGCTACAGCAACCGTCTCTGCTGCCGTTTATTACACAACAGATAGCACGGACCCTGTTTTGTCTCCGACAAAGCAATGGTACACCGGGCCGGTCGCCATCGATCGTTCATTAGTTTTGAAAGCGTATGCAAAAAGCCTGGGATATGCAGACAGTCCTGTCTCAACCTTCAGCTATAGCGTAAACGGAGCCGGGGCAGGCACGGTGACGGATGAGCAGACTTTCCTTGGAAGTCTGGCGGAAGGAAAGGCGGTGCCTGTCTATTATGCGGACGGGATCGTCCTGGACGGTGATTTAAGTGAATGGGACGAAGCCTCCTACATCGAATTGCCGCTGCCCGGAAGCAGCCAGGCCAATTTGGCCAGCTGGCAGGGACCTGACGATTTATTAGGCAGAGTATATTTTGCTTATAATCAGAATCTCCTCTATTTTGCCGTGAAGGTGCGCGATGATGTGCAATCCGGTGTGGCCGGAGCAGCGATGTGGTCAGGGGACAGTATCCAGTTCGCTTCGGGAACAAGTGTGTTGTATGGTCCGGAGTATGGATTCGCCCAGGTGAACGGAGCGCCTGAGGTATGGACATGGAATCAGGGAGATACGCCCGCAGATAAGCAGCCTATCCGGTTGCAGACCAAACGGGTTGGCTCCGAAACCATCTATGAGGCTGAAATTCCCTGGAGTGCGCTCCATGCGGATGAACCGGGGGCATCCATGCCTTTCAATTTTGTGCTGAATGACAATGACGGAGCCGGACGGAAGAATTGGGTGGAATGGACGCCGGGCATAGGGAAACTGAAGGATCAGTACAGCTTCGGGAATCTGTTCTTCATCCCGCAAAACAGTACGTGGGCGGCATGGCTGGACCGAGATTATATGCAACCGGAAGAGAACCGCTACACAGCGGAGCAGAATGAGCCGCTGGACTTTCAGCTGAAGCTGGTGAATTCCACAGATCAGGCGAAGCAATTCCAGACAAAGATAGCTCGAGTGGACCCGGCATGGAGGAATATCACAGTACCTGCGCATTCCGTATTGCAGTATCCGATTACGGCCTCCTTTGCCGGAACCGGAGAGCAATCGCTCACGGCAGAGGTCAGGGAAACGGGAACGGGCGAAGAGAGGACACTGGAGTGGGAGCTCGACATTCTTCCTTCCGGCACTCAGATTGAACAGGACATAGAGCAGCTTGAAGATAATATGGGTGAATTGAAAGCGCTGCTGGAGCAGGTGGAGGCGCAGGGGATTGCAGTGGATTATGAAAAGCTGGATATCGCGGTCATCGATAAATTTATTCCTTACGGCAAGGAAGATATTGCCCAAAATAAACTGGAACGGGCGCAATATGTCAGGGACCAGCTGTTGCTGTTGTACCAGCAGACCGAGGACCGCCTTGAGGCTTATTTGGCTGGGACACAGACGAGTTTCCCGGTTCCGCATTATGTTACCGGCGATGTGACTATCGACCGGCAATCTTTCATTGGCAACACGATCAATTCGCAGACAGGGACAGAGGAGTCAAGACCGGTCTTCTTTACCGGTTACGGGCATTTTGCCCAGGTGAAAAAGGATATTCCTGTTCTGTCCCAGCTTGGGTCGAACATGATCCAGATGGAGACCGGGCCTAACCGTATCCTCCAATCGCCCAATACGATACTTGGGTGGAGCACGGAGCTCAGGGGGGGAGCCAAGGCGAGCTTTTCTTACGGGACAGAAGTGGTTCACGAAGGAAGCCGTGCCTTGAAGATAGTCAACCTTACGCCCAAGACTGCAAATGTGTACGGAACGGTATGGCAGAAAATAGCCGTCAAGCCAAACACCAATTATGAATTCAGCATGTGGGTCAAAGGCGCCAATGTAAACAACGTCTGGTTCGGGACCTTCGCAACCCGGCTGGGTATCCCGGCGGGAACCTATGATTGGCAGAAAATCACCAAAACCTATCGCACGGGCAGTGCCGAGACCTCGCTGGATTTCCGCATCGTGTCCGAGAATGTAACCGATTCTCTGCTGATCGACAGTATTGGCATTGTGGAAAGCGGGACCACCGCCAATCTGGCGGCGTATCCCGGATTTGAGGATGACGGTACGGTAGTGAAAGAGGATTATCTCATCTCTACGGCCACCATCCGCAATGATATCCAGCAGGCGCTGCAAAGTGCCGGTGAACATAATCAGGCGGTGAGCCTGCTGCTGTCACCGCACTATTTCCCGGAATTCCTGCTGCAAAAGTACCCTGAAATCCGTTCTACTAACAGCGGCTTCATCAAATTCAACTTTAATCATCCGAAGGCAAGGGAGGCGATTGAGGATTATCTGCGCACTCTGATTCCCATGGTCAAGGATTATCCTGCTCTCCAGAATATCGTATTGTCCAATGAGCCGGTGTTCATCTCTTATAAAGATCCTGCGCAAAAGCCCGCATGGCAGTCTTATCTGAAGCAGATGTATTCGGATATTGGACAGCTGAATGCCGTGTACAATACCGCCTATGAATCCTTTGAGCAGGTTGCGATGCCGCAGGCGGAGGAACGGACAGCACTTTATTATGACTGGATCAGCTTTAATGACCAGCTGTTTGCTGAGTGGCATGAATGGATGGCAGATATTATCCATGAAATGGCGCCGGATATTCCTGTAAGTGTAAAAATCATGGGTGGAGTGCTGGCCAAGTCCCAGTTGGCCAAGTCCCCGTTATCTTGGGGGATAGATCCGGAGCAGATATCCGGCCTCAGTGATCTGAATGGTCTGGATGCCTGGAATTATCTGCATGACGAGGGAGCAACGATTATAGAGAAGCTTAAATATTATGATCTGCTGTCCTCCTTTAAAACGGCTCCTGTGTTCAATTCGGAAGACCACATCATTCCCGACCGCGACAGCCGCTATGTGCCTGAACAGGCGCCCCATGTGCGCAACGATATATGGCAGGGAGCTATCCATGGACGAAGCGCTTCCACCATTTGGGTATGGGAAAGAACCACTGATCCCGCCAGCGATTTCGAGGGCAGTGTATTGTACCGTCCGGATGTCGTTTCGGCTATCGGCACAACAGGCATGGACCTGAACCGTCTGGCCCGTGAGGTGACCTCCTTCCAGAACGCTCCGGCAGAAACGGCCGTTCTGTATTCTAAGGCGTCCAACCTCTACCGTCCGGCTTATCTGGAGGCGGTGGACCGGGCCTATTCCGCTCTGTCCCTCTCCGGGCAGAAGGTCGGCTTTGTCAGTGAGAAGCAGATCGGGGAAGGCAAGCTGTCTTCCGTCAAGCTGCTGATTATTCCGGATGCCCGGAATGTGGACTCTGAGACTATAGAAGCCGTCAAAGCCTATATTGAACAAGGGGGGCAGGCGGTTGTGCTGGGCCAGGATTCCTTTATCCGGGATGCCCATAACCAGACGCATCCGGAAGCGGCCAGAAGCTATATTATGGCGCATGCTGCAGTTATTCCTGTAACAGGAACTGCAAACGCGTTAACTTCGCCGACTCTCCCGGCATTGCAAGCGCAGCTTATTCCGCTGCTCAGACAGCTTAATCTGCTTCAGGTGGAATTGAAGGATGCTCAAACCGGAGAAACAGTCTCCAATGTGGAGTGGAGAACCAGTGTATACGAAGGCAGACTGCTGCTGAATGTCGCCAATTACAGCTGGCAGACCAAACAGGTAAATATACTTCTCAACGGACAGGCGCCGGAAAGCATACAGGAATTGATTCAGGGCAAGAGTCTTGGAGCATCGGCCGTAACGCTTGCCCCGTTCACGCCGCAGCTGCTTAACTTGGGAACCGTAGAGGGCGGCCATCCCGATCCTGGCAGCAATCCCGATCTGGGCGGCAATCCTGATCCGGGCAGCAATCCCGTCACCACGGACAGCGTCACATTGCCGGGCAAGCTGAGTCTGGCGGCAGGGCAGGCCGGGGAGGTGCGGCTCGGAGATGAAGTCAGACTCCTTCTCCCCAGTGGGTTTATAGATACTGCAGTGAGCTTCTCCATCAACAAGCTGCAGACAGGGCAGGGTTCCGGCGGGACTCTGCCGGGAGGATTGATCAGTCCGGTTTATGAGATCACCATGGAGCCTGACCTGATGCCCGCCAAATCTGCTACACTTAGCATCCGCTTTGATAAGGCGCAGTTGAAGGCGCATCAGCAGCCCGCAATGTTTGCCTGGAGCGAGCAGGAGCGTATCTGGGTGGAGATTGCAGGAACGGTGGACGGGGACCGGCTTACTGCCGGGGTGAATAGGTTCACGAAGTTTGCCGTATTCGCGCTCAGCCCTTCTCCGGCTGAACCGGAGAAGGATGGAACAAGCACCGGAGCCGCTCCAAGCGATATTGGCGGCCACTGGGCCAAGGACAGCATCCTGCAGGCAATATCCGCAGGGCTCGCGAACGGCTATGCGGACGGAACCTTCCGGCCGGATCAGCAGGTTGTCCGCGAGGAGTTCCTGGCGCTGCTGGCCCGGGCGCTGCAGCCGGCAGAGAGTCTGAGCGGCCTGTCCTTTACGGATGCGCAGTCGGTAAGCAGCTGGGCGCGAAGCTCTGCGGCCGCGGCTGTGCAGGCCGGATGGATAGAAGGCTACGCGGATGGCACCCTCCGTCCCGGAGCGCCGCTCTCCCGGGCGGAGCTGGCGGTTCTGCTCATGCGGGCGCACTACGGAACGGAAGTGAAGCTGGCTGCGGAGAAGATATCCTTCAAGGATGAAGCAGACATTCCGGTCTGGGCCAAAGCAGCGGTATCCGGCGCAACCGAAGCAGGCTTCCTCCAAGGTGACGCTCAGAGGAAATTCTTTCCACTGAAGACCGCGACCCGCGCCGAAGCGGTAGTGGTCCTGCTGAGAATAATGGAGCAGGAAACGGCTGTGTCTGAGTCTTAAATTAAGATAGAGGGCGGCGAATCTTTATAATGTTTGCACGGGCGGCATTCCTTCGGGAATGCCGCTATTTGTGCTATATAATCTTCCAAAAAAGGAACCGAATGTACTGCCCGGCTTAAAAAATGAAGGTTGGAACAAATGATGAAGGGTGCCAGATCGGGAAATGGTGTAGAAAACGGGAAAGTGAAGGTTTCGGAAGCTCCTTCTTTCATGCTAATTTGAGGGCAGCCGTTCAGACAGAGGATGCGCTTGCTGAACGAGCCTTTAGCAAGAAACAAGAAAGGAGAGATTAACTTGTCACAATCCGCAGAGCCCTATATACCACCGGCGATGCAGAAAGGCTCCGGAGCCGCAGTATCCAAAAGCCGATTCCGGAAACAGCTGAAGCGGGATAAATATTTGTATTTCATGCTTATTCCGGTTGCTGTATTCTTTGTGCTGTTCAAATACGGCCCATTATTCGGAGAAATTATTGCATTTAAAAATTACAGGCTGGCGGATGGAATATGGGGGAGCGAATGGGTAGGTCTGGAGCAGTTCAGGAAGCTGTTTGCCAGCCCGGAATTTTATACAGTACTGCGGAATACGCTGCTGCTTAATTTGTACAGTCTCGTATTTGCTTTCCCGGTGCCGATTATTCTGGCTATACTGCTCAACGAGGTGACCCGGAGCAGCTACAAGCGTGTGTTGCAAAATCTGCTGTACATCCCGCATTTCATCTCCTGGGTGGTTCTGGGGAGCATAGTCATCGCCATCCTGTCCCCATCCACCGGGATTGTGAATCAACTGATGCAATGGGTTGGTCTGGAGCCGATTTATTTCATGGCAGACACCTTCTGGTGGCCGGTATCCTTCATTGCTTCAAGCATATGGAAGGAGGCGGGATTCGGAACGATTCTGTATCTGGCGGCTATAAGCGGCATTGACCCTACCCTGTACGAGGCGTCCAAAATCGACGGAGCCAGTAAATTTAGACAAATCTGGCATGTCACCTTGCCGGGTATCCGCGGTACCGCGGCAATTCTGCTGATTCTCCGGGTAGGCCAAATGATGGATGTCGGCTTTGAGCAGGTCTACGCCATGAAGAACAGCGCCGTCAGCCAGGTTGCCGAGGTTATCAGTACTTATGTCTATACCCGCGGGATCGAAAATCTTCAATACAGCTATACAACGGCCCTGGGGCTGTTCCAGTCACTTATCGCCTTTATCTTGGTCATTTCGGTCAACCGGCTGATCAAGACTATGGGAGAGCGGGGCCTGTGGTAGGAGGAATCATGCTTACAGAAAGAGGTCGATTACATTTATGAAAGCCAAAGCCGAGTTCTCATCCGTATTTTTCCGGTGGCTGAATTATATCGCGCTTGCCTTGTTTGCCGCGGCGACAGTGTTTCCCTTTATCAATATTATCGCCACATCCTTCAGCGGCAGCCGGGCGATCAGCGGCGGGGAGGTTTTCCTCTGGCCGGTTGATTTTAATCTGGACGCCTACCGCAATCTGTTGGACGACGGGCAACTGGTAGTAGCCATGAAAAATACGGTGTTCATCACCGTTGCGGGGACTGCTTTTAACATGCTGTTCACCGTGCTGTGCGCCTATCCCTTGTCCAAAAGCAGGCTGCGGGGAAGAAATGCTATTCTGATGGCTGTATTGTTCACCATGCTGTTTGGCGGCGGGATGATTCCCCATTTTCTGTTAATTAACGCTCTGGGGCTGGTCAACACGTATTGGGCGCTCTGGCTGCCCGCATTAATCAGCGTCTATAACATGTTTGTCATGAAGTCCTTTTTCGAGGGACTTCCGGAAGAGGTGGAAGAATCCGCCGCTATCGATGGAGCCAATGAATTGACCATACTCTGGAGAATTATCCTTCCCTTGTCCATGCCGGTCATTGCGGCTCTGACCCTGTTCTATGCAGTGGGCTGGTGGAACTCTTATATGAATGTGCTGATTTATATCCAGAGCACCGACAAAATGTCCCTGATGGTCAGATTGTATCAGATGATCGAAATGGTCAGTCCCGAACTGCTGAAGAGCGGGGAAGGCGTAGGGCAGATTTCCATTACACCGGAGGGAATACGCGCGGCATCCATTGTTTTCTCGATCACGCCGATTCTCTGTGTTTACCCGTTCCTGCAAAAGCATTTTGTCAAAGGCGTTATGCTGGGTTCGGTCAAAGGCTGATATCACGAGCTTACCACAAGCTTGAAGATATGCTAGATTAATAAGGGAGGTTATTTAAAAATGAAAATGCACAAAACCAAATGGCTGTCCTCAGCGTTGACGCTGGGGATAGCGGCGGCCACGCTGCTGAGCGGGTGCGCGAACAACACGGACACGGCGAATAACAAGACAGATTCGCCGGCAACCTCCAGCCCCGAGGCGACAAACAGCAAGCCCAAGGCTGTAAGCGTTTCAATGTTCGACCGCGGCGGCGTTTCCAGTGATGAGGGCACGTATGAGGACAACCGCTGGGTGAAATGGATCAAGGAGCAGAGCGGGATAGACGTGAAGATTATTCCGGTTCCCCGGGCACAGGCCCAGGATAAATTAAATGTGCTGATCGCTTCCAACCAGGCGCCGGACCTGATCTGGGAATATGACCGCAGTTATATCGGAAAGCTGGTTACTCAAGGGGCGATCCAGCCGATTGATGAATATATCGAGAAGTACAGCACCTCTTACAAAGCCTATCTGGAAGCGCATCCAGAACTTAAGCCGTACCTGACGTTCGACGGAAAAATGTATGCAGTCGCCACGGAGCGGACCATGAATTCCGTTGCCAATCACGGCGCCTGGATTCGCCAGGACTGGCTGGATAAGCTTGGACTGGCCATGCCGACAACCATTGACGAATTGCTTCAGGTCGCCCAGGCCTTCAAGGATGGAGACCCGGACGGCAACGGCGCCGCGGATACGACGCCGATCGTAGGCTCGACCACCTTTGACTTCTATTCGGCCATTTATGCGGATATGAACAACCAGTGGTATCTGGAAGACGGCAAGATGGCGTACGGTGCCCTGCTTGACCGGTTTGGCGATGTCATGTCCCTGGAGAAGCAGGTATACGAGCAGGGGCTGGTCGATAAGGAATATTTGACCGACAAGAACAATCAGCGGGCCATCCAGCTCTGGACCACCGGCAAAGCAGGCATCTATATCGCCAACTGGGGCGGTGGAACGATGGAATCTCAGCTGAAGGATATGCTGGCCAATGTGCCGGATGCGCAGCCTGTGCCAATGGAGCCGGTATCCACGAAATACGGCAAATTCGGCCTGTATCAGGAGACTTCCCCATTCATTTATGTTGCCTTCAACAAGGATATGGCCGATCCCGAAGCGGCTGTGAATTATCTGGACTGGATGGTGGATGAAGGCTGGAAGGCACTTAACAACGGCTTTGAGGGCGAGCACTACACCGACGTGAACGGAGTCGCCAAGGTGATCGACCCTGACAAATTCAAGAAAGAAGTAGGATACGCCGGAGAATACGCCGTCCTGCGCAACAATACGTTCAAACCGGAAGATTTGCTGGTGAAGGCCGCTGCGGACGAAGTTTCCCAGCGCCTCGCCGCGCTCAGCCAGCAGGGGCTTGAGCTGGCGATGAAGAATGAATTCAGACGGGATATTCCATATCAGCCAAGCTTTGTGGAATTCAATGAAATCCAGACATCCATGACGCCCTTTATCAATGAGATCCGCGCCAAGGTTACCACACAGGGAAGCAAGTATACCGGTGCCTGGGCGCTTGAGGAAATCCGTAAGGAATGGAAACGGCTGGGCGGAGAGCAGGTAGAGGTCCAGGCGCAGGAATGGTACGAGCAGAACAAGGCAAGTTTTGAGTAACGGCTGAGATCAGTCGGGAACTAAAGGATGGGGAGCTTTGCAGAATAAATGGGCAAAAAAATTGATGGCGGGCTTGCTGATTCTTTTGTTCCTGATTGTGTGCATATCGGGGCTGTTGTTCTATTTCATCTTCACCGGCGATCTTAGGGACCGCCTGACGCGGACGAATATGGAGCTGCTGGAGCATATGAACCAGAAGCTGGAGCTGGTGCTGAAGAGTGTGGACAATGAGTCCGTGCAGCTCGTTCAGAATGATGAGGTCCAGAAGTTTTTTGATGAGAAGCTTCCCAGCGAGGAAGCGGCGGGCAATGATTTCCGGCTGGGCGGACAGATCGACCGGCTCATCCGCAGCGACGATTACATCTTCTCCATCGATATGTATTCTTACAGCCAGAACAGGCTGGTTTCCGGGGATATGCTGACCGAAGAGCGCAAGCTGGAGGATTACGGCTGGATTACCGCGTTCGAGACGTTCGACGGATATTTTGAGTGGCTGCCGAGCCGCCAGCTGGTCATTAACCGGTCCACCTCGCCGATCTACAGAAATGTGGTCACGCTGGTCCGCACCTATCCGCTGCTTCATTCCGTGGGTGCCCGCAAAGGGGCGATGGCACTGAATCTGAAGACGGAAATGCTGCTCTCGCTGATTCACAATGAGGATGAGGATCTTGGGGAGACCTATATTGTGGATGAGACGGGGCAGATCGTGCTTCATCCTGACGAGAATAAGCTGGGGCAGAACATCGGCCAGTCTTCATACATTCATGAGGCGCTGAGCCGCAAGAGCAGAACGGGGAATTTTCACTCACAGGTGGATCAGAAGCCGTCGATGGTCTTCTATATGGACTCTCCCTATACCGGATGGACGCTAGTCCGCACCGTTTCTGACCTTAAGCTCAACCAGCCGCTTATTGCACTCCGCAATACGTTGGCCGTGATTTCGGCGATGATCCTCATTGCCGCTGCCGCCATGGGCCTGGCGCTCGGCAAGTGGACCTTCAGACCGCTGAACCGGTTTTTGCACACACTCTCCGTCAAATTGAATGAATATTCTCCGCAGGCGAAGGAGACAGACCGGGCAGATGATCTGCAATTTCTGGAGTCCGCTTTTGAAGGGATTCTGGTCCAGAGCGACCAGCTGCACAAGCAGATGCAGGAGACCCGCCCCATGCTGAAGTGGCAGCTGCTGATGGAGCTGCTCTCCAACTATAAGATCAATATCTCTAATGTTGTGCAGTATATGGAAATGCTCGGAATCCAGTTTCATCCGAACCGCTTTGTCGTGCTGAATGCGGAGCTGGACCGGCGGGAGGAGATTGCCGCGATCCGGGATGTGCACCTGTACAATTATGCGCTCTGTAATTTGGCCGAAGAGTTGATTCTGGCCGAGGGAAAGGGCGCTGCCATCGAGCTGGAGAATGGCACCTGTGCGATCATCATCAGCTTTGCCGACGATGATGCCGATGCCGAGCTGCGGGCGGTGGCTGTAGCGGAACTGATCAAATCGTATGTGGAAGAGCACTTCCGGCGCACCATCTCCATTGGGGTGGGAGGGCTGGTGGAGTCTATGACAGAGCTTCACAAGTCCTTTAAGCAATCCAAAGAAGCCTTGTCCTACCGCCTTGTCTTCGGCGCGAACTCGATCATTACCCGTGAGGATATTCACGGCGATCTTTCTCCCCGCTTCTACCGTTTGGTGGCGATGACGGAGGATATGATGGATTCGCTGAAGCTGCTGGACGGCACGAAGCTGCGCGAGCAGGTGGAACGATGGTTCGAAGCCTTCGCCGAATATGGCGTGCCGCCCCAGATCATCCGGCAGCTCAGCCTTCAATGCCTGATGAAGGCGGCGGAAATCGCCGAGGATGTTGGCATCGGCCACAATAATATCCAAATGCCCCAGGAGCTGCAGGAGGCGCTGAATCTGCACAAAAGCCTGGAAGAGATCAAGGAATTTCTAATGAAGACCCTGCAGGGGCATATGGAAGCCATCAAAGAGAAACGGAGCTGCAGGGAGAAAAACGGCCTGATTCTGAAGGTACTGGAATATATTCATGACAATTACAGCCGAACCGATCTTTCGCTGAATTTGCTGGCTGAGGAATACCGGGTCAGCGTGTCCCATCTGAGCAAGCTGTTCAAGGAGCAGACCGAGGGCAACTTCATCGACTATCTGATGGCGCTGCGCATGGCTGAGGCCAAACGGCTGCTGGAGGAGACGGACGGCAAAATTATGGATATTGCCGAAGCGGTCGGCTACGGCAACGTCAACAGCTTTGTCCGCATTTTTAAAAAGTTCACTGCGCTGACGCCTTCCGAATACCGGGAGCAGCGGCGCAAGTAACAGGGAGCGGGAGAAGCCGGGGCATTGGCGGCTTCTCCTTCCTATATGAAGGGTAGGATCACAATGAATAATATGCTCGATGAACAGGCTCTTCTGCGGTGGAGGCTTGAACAATTGGAGAACCAATTCAGCCCGGTGCATTCGATGATCAGAGAGAAATATACAACCAACGGCTACCACACCGCACTTCAGAATGTGGAACAGGTGCATTCCATACGTTCTTCCATTGAATATGCCCAAGGGCTTTTGGATACCGGGCTTACGGATGCTGAGGATAGGGCTTTTGCCGTGATCCGGCAAATCGTTTCACTTCAGGACCATGATCCGGCCAGCGTGACTTATGGTATCTGGTCGTATTATCTGGAAGAGCCCTTGTCCAGCATGAGGCCCCCGGATTGGAACTGGGCGGATTTTATCGGGAAAGTACTTCTAACAACAGTAATCCGGCATAAGCACCGGATGCCTGCGGAGCTGCTGGATAGGGTGCGGGAATCGGTATTTCACGCCTGCGAGTCCATCATCCGGCGCAACATGGGTCCGCATTATACGAATATTGCCATTATGGGATCGTTTGTGACGCTGCTCGCGGGAGAAGTGTTTCAGAATCCGCGCTATCTGGATTATGGCTTGCAGAAATTCGAGGCCTTCCATCAATATGCCAGCCGAACCCGGACGTTTCAGGAATACAACAGTCCGACGTACACTAAGGTGGCGATTATTGAATTATCGCGCATCCGCTCCGCGACCAGGATCGGACAGGCGCTGGAAATATGCGAGGATATGCTGAATTTGGCCTGGGAGGGGGTGGCACGGCATTTTCACGCGTCCACAGGGCAATGGGCGGGGCCACATAGCCGCTGTTATTCCACCTTGCTGCCGGATGCAGCTAGGGCGTTCCTGCAGCTGGCGCTGGAGGGAGAACTGGATTTTTGTGCTCCAGCGGATATGTTCTACGATCTGGAATGGTACAACCTTGGTATTTCCTGTCCCGAATCCTACCGCGCCTTGTTCAGGGAAGCCGCTGAAAGGGAAGTACGCGAGGTGTATTACCGCAGTGAAGACGGCTATGAAAAAACCGCTGTAACTTACATGACTACGCGCTATGCGCTTGGTTCGGCCAGCAAGGAGGTCATGTGGAATCAGCGGCGCAATCTGCTGGCCTATGTGGACGGTCCCGGCGGAACGGTCTATGCGGCGCTGCGGATGCTGCATGACGGCTATGATTTTTCCGCACCCGTCTTTTCCGCCGAGCAGCGCAAGGGGAACGTGCTGTGCGGTCTTCAGCTCTCGCTGAACGGCGGGGATACGCATATCGGTCTGGACCGGATCGACGGCGGCATCCAGGCAGAGGATCTGCGCCTGCGGCTGGAAATCGGCGGCCGTCTTGACGGTGTAACCGCCAATGCCGTGGACGGCGGGGCGGTGGTATCCATAGGCGGGGTGAAGCTTTCCCTTCGCGGTTTGTATACCCGGTTTGCCGGAGGGGCAACTTCGCTGGTCCAGAATCCGGAATGGGAAATTGTCCACAGCTGCGACACCCTCTGCCTTGATCTGGTGCTGTACAGCGGTGAACGCCGGAGAATTGATTTTACGGCTCTGGACGAGGCAGCGGTCGTCTTTACCTTGTCGGTACGCGAGGATGAGGGACGGGACAGCAGCCCGGACTCCTTCTTCGTAACCATGTCGGCCGCAGGCAACGGGGAAGAAGTTACTGCAAGCTGGAGTACGGAGGATGGGGAACTGGCGCTTAATCTGCGGCTGAAGCCGGACATGGTGGAAGCGCTCAGAGGACAGGACTAAGGGGTAAGGAGGCCCGGAGACTGATCTTCGGTATCTGAACATTAAGTGCTAGGTATACAAGCCCGGCACAGACCAAAGGCACCGCAAGGATTGCGGTGCCTTTGGTCTGGCTTCCCCCCGCATAGGCAGGGTCTTGTGAACGGAGTCAGCCTTCACTTCATGGCTTCGGCCAGAAGAATGAGCACCAGGCCTTGACCGTAGAGAGTGGGTATACAGGAGATTTCATTATAGTCCTCCACAGTGGGCATCACCGGAGTGCCGCCGGACACGCCGCCGACCTCCCCATCGGCCTTGATCGTGCCCAGCACCGCTTCAAGTGCAGCTCTGGCAGGTCCCAGAGCTGCTTCGCCGAGCAGGCCCATCCGTACAGCCTTGAATATCCCGGCTGCGATGCCGGCGCTCCCGGAGGTTTCAAGATAGAAGTCTGTCCGGTCCATGACTGTATGCCAGAGTCCGGACGGACTCTGATAACCGATTAACGCCGCCATCAAGCGGCGGTATCTCTCCGTAATGGAGGCAGGCACAGGCAGCAGGCCCTCCACCTCCTGCAGAATCATGGGCGCTGCAAGGGCAATCCAGGCGTTGGCTCTTGTCCATCTGGCTGCAGACATATGGTCACCGGTGATACAGTTCCAGCCGTGAAACAGCACGCCGCTCTGTTTATCCTCAAGCAGTCTCAGGTGAAGCTCCAGCTGGCTGAGGGCTTCCCGGGCATACCCGGTTTCTCCGGTCAGCCGGGCCAGACGGGCCAGACGGGCCAGAAACAGCACAGCCATAAACACGGTATCCGCCCAGACCTGCTCCGGAAAGCTTGCCTGTTCGGTCACCGTATGCTCGAAAGCGCCTTCCCGGGTTCTTGGCGCTTCATGCAGCATCCATTGACCGGTACGGACTGCGCTCTCCTTAAAGACAGGATTCCCTGTGACGCTGTACAGTGCGGGAAAGATGGCAAACGGAGCCATGGAGTTAATAACCTTTGCATGCCCGGATTGGTGCAAATGCGCAAGGGCCCATTCTGACAGCCGGTTTATAATCTCATCGCCGCCGTCCTGCTGATAATATTCCAGAATAGAGGCGGCACCTACGCCGGGAACCCAATCCCAATGCGCCATGTCCATTCCCCAATTACCGGAATGGTTCCGCAGCATATAGGAGTACACTTTGCCCGCTGCATACTCAAGTGTTTGTGATGAAGGTAAGGTTGTCATAATCTACTAGTCCTCCTGTGATCTAGAGTTGAGCTTATATTAAGCAGTATAAATGGCTTGCCTGTATGAATTCTTGGGCGATCCTGCCCGATATATTGGAGAATTGTACACTTATACTGATGAGGAAAGGAAGCTTGGCATGTCTGGAATGAGATCTGTAAATGAGTTGGATTCGGCTTCTTCAGCGGGATTGAAGAAGCAGAATTCCTATATGGTCGATGATATGACGAACAGGGCGCTTGCAGATTACCCGGTTCAATGTGTACAGCGCATTAATGGCATCAAGCAGGCGGAACTGCACTCGCATCACGGTTATGAATGGTACTTCTGCCTGGCAGGAAGCGGGGGATTCATTGCGGGAGATCAAGCCTACGGGATTTTCGCGGGCAGCCTGATTATTGTGAGGCCGTCCGTGCTGCATATGCCCAGACCGGCCAATGGCCAGCCGCTGCACCGGCTGATTCTTTCGGTAGACGAGAGGTATCTGGACAGGCTTTGCAGCGTAGACCTCTCCACAGCGGAGCAAGTCTGCGAATGGCTGCCCGATGGAGTGTCTGCTTCTGTGCTCTGGCAGCTGAACACCGGACAGCTGGAGAGCGTCCGGGCTATTTTGCTCGAGCTGGAGAGCGAGCTTGCAGGCAAGAGGGAAGCGTACACCCTGGAAGTGCAAAGCCTTCTGCTCCGGCTGTTCGCTGTGTTGACACGGCAGAAGGCTTGCACGCCGCCCCGGCAAGCGGAGGAGCGCAGGAAGCTGCTCGCGGAGCAGATGACCGGCTACATTGCCGACCACTACAAGCTCCCCTTCCGGATGGAAGAGATGGTCCGTTATTTTCATTTCTCCCGCTCCTATTTGCACCGGATATTTAAGCAGGAGACCGGCATTGCGATCCTGGAATTTTTAACACATTACCGGATCAACCGTGCCAAGGAGCTGCTGGAAGCTGAGAGTATGCCGCTGATCGAGGTTGCGGTGACAGCCGGATTTCAAGATCTGTCTTATTTTTGCCGCAGCTTCAAACGCCTGACAGGTGTACCGCCGGGCCGTTACCGTAAGCTGCTCCGGCAGGGCGGTAGATAGCCCGGGCCGGTTGCTGTAAAGGCTTATAATTTCCCGGAACATTCAGGGGGCTACCTGCTGGCCGTTGTTCCCGG
Source organism: Paenibacillus sp. FSL H8-0259 (assembly GCF_037963255.1). Taxonomy (NCBI): domain Bacteria; kingdom Bacillati; phylum Bacillota; class Bacilli; order Caryophanales; family Paenibacillaceae; genus Paenibacillus; species Paenibacillus sp. FSL H8-0259. The sequence continues at coordinate 6,606,565 of NZ_CP150147.1, read as the reverse complement.
CAGACAGCGCAGTTCCATGAAACTGTACGCCCTGCTCAGCCAGCAGCTGATGCAGCCGCGGTATTGTAATATCCGCCATATGGACGGTGCCCTCTTCCTTGGCGACAGCTGCTGCGACTCCGGCTGCCTGACCCAGCGCATAGCAGGTGGCCTGCACGCGCATGGAGGACATGGCTACATGAGTCGCCGAAATGCTTCGTCCCGCTACCAATAGCCCCTGCACACCGGCAGGTACCATACAGCGGTACGGAATATCGTAGCTTCCCAGCTGGCGCTCCTCCGTCGTTTTTTGCCCGTCAGGGCTGTGAATATCGATTTCATAATTGGTCTGCGCCACGACATCCCCGAACCTGCGGGCTTCAAGCAAATCCTGTTCGGTCAATGTATACAGGCCAACGATTTGCCCGGTTTCCCTCACACCGGTCTGGCCGGGAATATGGGCAATAATGTAATTCTCAAAGCCGTTGCGCTGCAAATAATGGGCCGTTGAGAAAACCTGGCGCAGAGCCTCGCGCTCCGCGAAGTTGGTGTCTTCAATACGGGCACCGTTGCCCTTAACGCGGGTCATATTGACCAAAAGCGTGCCGTCATCATTCTTTTCCCAGTACAGGTGGCGTCCCTGCGGCAGATCGTCTACGGACTCATATATCTCACAGTCCTCAGGAAGATAAGGGACAACCGGCTTACCGGTATTCTGCATGGTGAACATAAGGGTCATAGGCTGTGTTAATCCGTCCTGTTCCCGGCCGTAGCGCATAGGCACTCCGGCATCCCTGGCCACAGCGGCGTCCCCTGAGCAGTCCAGCACAATCCCGCCCATGAAGGCCTTCAGCCCTTCGCGGGTCCGGGCCAGTACTCCGCGTACCCGCTGCCCCTCCATGACGGGCTGGACATAGACGGTATGGTAGAAGACCTTAACCTTCTCCCGGTGCAGTTTGCCGTTCAGATAATGGCGCACTGCAAAGGGGGAGTACTGGTCCTTCCGGGAGTGCAGCGACATCAGGTGGGAGCCGGGAACGGCTTCGGGAGTTGTCTCTTCAAGCATTTCACGGTAGATGCCGGTCACGTTGCCGACACTCATATAGATGCTGACATTAGCCAGTGTTCCCATCCCTCCAAGCTGCCCTGATTGCTCTAGTAGTATTACCTTCTGTCCGCAGCGGGCGGCGGAGATCGCCGCCGCTGTCCCGGCCGGACCGCCCCCGATAACAACGACATCGGCCTCCTCATATATCTCTGCAGCCACCTGCAGATTTATCTGTTCTTTTTTCACCATATTCATCCTTTCTATATAGAGCTTAGCTTTATAATAGATATAAGGAACAAGGGATTATAGCTTGATTTTAGTTGTACTTAGGGGATTGTGGGCTTGCATTGCAGGAGAGCTATGGAAGAATGGAATGGCCAAGTAAAAGGGGGAAGCCGTGTGTCAAAGAGAAAAACGGTCACGCTGCGCGATCTGGCGGACCGCCTGGGGCTGAGCGTGTACACAGTGTCCAAAGCGCTGCGCGGGCTGCCGGGCATGTCGGAACCGACCCGCAGGCTGGTATTCGCTACTGCCCGGGCAATGAATTATGCGACCAAAGCGCAGGAAGCGGGGCTTGCCGCTGAATCCATTGCCTATGCGGCGGGCAAGCCCCGCCGGTTCGTCATGCTGATGCCTGCAGACCACTCATTTCTGAATCTGCAGTTCCATGGTCTGCATCAGCGCATGGATGAACTGGGCCATCAGGTACAATCCGTATTGCTGCCGTTTGAGGGGCCCCAGCCGGACAAGCTGGCGGACTGGCTGGAGGAGAGCGGCATTCTATACTGCGACGGATTGTTTCTGTCGCCGCTGCTGCCCGTCTGGGCAGAGACCATTCTGCTGCAGCTTGGTCTTCCGAAGGTAATGATCAATTTCCCGCCCGAAGGTGCCGAGGTGGACAGTGTAATCTGGGATGTCCAGCATGCGATCATTCTTGCGGTAAATGCGCTCTGCCGCAGCGGTCATCGCCGAATTCTGTACGTGGGTGAGCCGGACGGACAGCGGGGATTCCGCTTGCGCTATCAGAGCTTCAGGGCCGCCTGTGCAAGCCGGGGAATTTCCGCTGCTGAACAGATGTATCATGTGAACCCCGCTGATCCTCAATGGCTTGCTGACTTATCGGCCATTCTTCAGACCGGAAGCCCTACGGCTATTCTCTCGGCGAATCATGGACAAGCCTGGCCCATTCTGCGGAAGGTGCAGGAATTGGGACTTAATATTCCGGAGCAGATATCAATTGTTGCGATGGAGCATGGGGAACTGGAGGCTTGTCCCGGCTTGTCGCGCCCGGCGCTGCTGGTCCAGGAGGCAGGGGAGCGGGCGGCTGAGCTGATGCTGCGGCGGATTGCCAATCCGCTGGCACCTTATGAGCAAATCCGGCTGCTGGGACCGTTTCTGACAGGGGAGACGGTTGCGGAACCATCTCTCTGCTGAACAAAGAAACCGTCAATTCTCCAGCTATAGGAGAATTGACGGTTTCTTAATCCTAGTTTAATCGCCCGTCTCCACAATCCACACCTCAGGAAGATTGCGGAACTGCTCGGCGTAATCCAGACCATAGCCGACAACGAATTCGTCGGGAATGTCAATGCCGCAGTATTCGACCGGAACTTCGACCAGGCGGCGGGAAGGTTTGCTTAGAATGGTACAGATACGGACGCTTGCAGCTTCGCGCAGGGCGAACAGCTGCCTCAGATGCTGCAGAGTCAGGCCGGTGTCGATCAGATCTTCGACGAGCAGCACATGTTTGCCGCGGATATCGGTATCGATATCCTTCTTGATCGTGATCACTCCGGAGGAAGTGGAGCTTGCCCCGTAACTGGACACCGACATGTAATCAATGCCGACCGGGAGGGTGATTTCGCGCATCAGATCGGACATGAATACAGCGCCGCCCTTGAGAATGCCGATTAGTACAAGCTCTTTGCCTTCATAGTCACGCGATATTTCTGCGCCCAGTTCCTGAACTCTTTGCTGCAGCTGGTCCTTGCTGACCAGAACTTTGATAATTTGTGTCATGGTTGACGCTCCTTATGGATTAGGATGTGATCAGGAGGATGATCTGTCCTTTTCCTTCAGCATAACATCATGTGCGCCTCCTTCAAAGATGGTTGTGGAGGAAACCAGTGTTATCTTCGCCTGCTTCTGCAGTGCCGGGATGGTCAGCGAGCCGCAGTTGCACATGGTTGATTTGATTTTGCTGATGCTGAGATCCAGATTATCCTTGAGCCGTCCGGCGTAAGGAATGAATGAATCCACACCTTCCTCGAACTCCAGCTTGCTCTCTTTGTCGGCATTGCCGAAGTCATAACGCTGCCAGTTGCGGGCGCGGCTCGACCCCTCACCCCAATATTCCTTGACGAAGTTCCCGCCGACCAGCAGCTTGCGTCCGGGGCTTTCATCGAATCTGGCAAAATAGCGGCCCAGCATCACGAAGTCAGCTCCCATCGCCAGCGCCAGCACAATATGGTAATCATGGACAATCCCGCCATCGGAACAGATCGGGACATAGATGCCGGTCTGCTCGTAATATTCCTGGCGGGCGGCTGCGACTTCAATGACGGAGGAGGCCTGGCCGCGTCCGATCCCTTTTTGCTCCCGGGTAATACAGATGGAACCGCCGCCGATGCCGACTTTGATGAAATCCGCCCCGGCTTCCACGAGGTACAGGAAACCTTCCTTGTCGACGACATTGCCCGCCCCGACCTTCACTTTCTCCCCGAAAGTATCCTTAATATAATGGATGGTTTCGGCCTGCCATTCGGAATAACCGTCAGAGGAATCAATGCACAGGACATCTGCTCCGGCTTCCACCAGCGCCGGTACGCGCTCCTTGTAATCCCGGGAGTTGATACCCGCGCCGACAATGAGCTGTTTGTTATCATCATGCAGCTCCAGCGGATACTCCTGATGGCTGTCATAATCCTTGCGGAACACAAGGTGGACGAGATGGCCGCTGGCATTAACAATCGGCAGGCAGTTCAGCTTATGATCCCAGATCATATCATTGGCTTCGGTTAAGGTGATGCCTTCTTCGGCATAGATCAGTGAAGATAACGGCGTCATAAATTCAGTAATCGGGCACTCCGGCGGCAGACGGTTCTCGCGGTAATCGCGGCTTGTGACAATGCCCATCAGCTTGCCTGTCGGTTCCCCGTTGTCCGTAATGGCAATGGTGGAGTGGCCGCTGCGCGCTTTCAGCGCCAGTACATCCTGCAGTGTATCCTCCGGCTTCAGATTGGAGTCGCTGAGGACGAAGCCGGCTTTGAACTTTTTGACCCGGCGGACCATCTCGACCTGCTGCTCGATCGACTGTGAGCCATAGATGAAGGAGATGCCGCCACTTTTGGCCAGGGCAATCGCCATGTTATGGTCGGATACGGCCTGCATGACTGCTGAGGTAACAGGCAGATTCATGGTCAGCGCCGGAGTCTCGCCCTTGCGGAATTTGGTTACTGGCGTCCGGAGATCGACATTCCCCGGGATGCACTCTTTGGTGGTCAGACTGGGCACCAGCAGGAACTCACTGAAGGTTCTTGAAGGCTGCTCATAATAATAAGCCATGGCTTGTCACTCCCCTGCTAAAGTTTCAACAATTCTGCGGTTGTTGATTTATACACTTCATACCTTGGATAGAAACCTTACCGGCACCCCGATGTCCGTTTCCAGTTGCTTGTAGTGTTCCCCTTTTGCCAGAATTGCCTGCACACCCACAAGCTCAATGCCCATAACGGACATTTGCTCAGCGATGCAGCGGATGGTAGCGCCTGAACTGATCACATCATCCAGCAGCAGCACCCGGTCACCGGCGGAGAATCCGTCAAAATAAATATAATTCTCGTTATACGCCGTTTCGCGTTTGATGCTGACCTCGTAATTCTCATACAGCTCCGTGCTGAGCCGCAGGATATTCATCGGCTTCATCAGCTTGTAGGCTGCAAGCATGCCCCAGGTATGCCCGCCCGGTTCAGGCGATACGATGTAATCGAAATCCGGGAATTGTTCCGTAACGGCCTCTGCCAGACTGTCGGTAATCTCGCTGATCAGCTCAGGGGTGATGTAGGTTCCGCGTTCTCCAAAAGGGTATAGCTTAAAGTCATAGGCTGTATCTTTATTCTTGTAGATCCTCACATTCTTGGCTTGGCTGATCGATTCGCTTAACCGTGCGTAGGATGCACTCATTGCCCTCACTCCTTCTATTCTAGATGCCAAAAACCCCAGGACCAAGAGGCGCAGGACAAGACTGGTACGTCAGGAGGAGAAGCCGGGCATAGCCGTGTTCCCTTCACTGGTTGCTCCAGTATCTTGTCTGGCCTCTTGTAGCCTGGGGCAATTTACGGTTGCCTGTAGATACGCTCATTCCAAATTAACGAGCTTATACAAGAGATGTTTGATTAGAGAATCTGACATATTAATGAATCGGATGGTTTATAAATGATTGTTTACGATTTTGGTGTTATATAATATTACGCATATCATTTGTTATATGCTATCATCCGCAATAATGTGTGTCAATATTTTGTTTTAATGTTATATAAGATCACATTTACGTGTTTGAATTGATTTTTAAAGCCGGTTTATTTGTGCCGGACCCTCAACGGATTATATTTAATACAGATAACCTGCGGATTCATAAAAAAACTCTAAATAACCCATTCTAAAGCATGGTGCTTTGGCGGATTTTTATTTATAATAATTATTATCTGCAATTCATAAATAGTTCAAAGGTTTTGTAAAAAGCCGTATTTTGATGTGATATACTTAACACAGCGATTTGAGATCTTGTGAAATTGATACTAATACATGCTAATAAGCAGTAACAGTGCCTACACCAATGAATAGAGATTAGGATGGTGAACAAGCGATGCATATTGTCGTCGTTGGCCTGAATTACCGTACGGCTCCCGTAGAGGTGAGAGAACAGTTCGCTTTTGCCGAGAAGGATCTGCCTGCTGCGCTTCATCAGCTGATGCAGACGAAGAGCGTTCTGGAAGGGGTCGTAGTCGCCACCTGTAACCGGACGGAAATTTATGTGGTCGTGGACCGCCTTCATATGTGCGGATATTTCATCCGCAGCTACATGGAGCAGTGGTTCGGTGTAAAAAGTGATGTATTTGCGCAGCATATGTATATATATGAAGACGAGCAGGCGATTGCCCACCTGCTGCGTGTAACCTGCGGCCTGGATTCCATGGTGATCGGCGAGACGCAGATCCTGGGACAGGTACGCAGTGCTTTTTTGACTGCCCAGGCGGAGGGTGTAACCGGAACGTGGTTCAACCGGCTGTTCAAGCAGGCGGTGACGCTCGGCAAACGTGCGCATAGCGAGACTTCCATCGGTGAAAGTGCGGTTTCGGTCAGTTATGCAGCGGTGGAGCTGGGCAAGCGGATCTTCGGGATGTTTACCGGCAAAAGAGTGCTCATTCTCGGCGCCGGCAAAATGAGTGAGCTGACAGTGAAGCATCTATACAGCAGCGGCGCGGCTGAGGTTATCGTCGCCAACCGGACGTTGTCCCGGGCGGTGGAGCTGGCCGAGAAGTTCTCGGGCAAGCCGAGCACGATTGAGGAAGCACTGAAGCGTCTGGATGAAGTGGATATAGTCATCAGCTCCACGGGAGCCGACGGTTATGTGCTGACGGCTGCCCAAGTGGCTGAAGGGATGAAGCGCCGGCCGTCACGGCCGCTGTTCATGATCGACATTGCCGTGCCCCGCGATATTGATCCGGCTGCGGCAAGTGTGCCGGATGTCTTCCTCTATGATATCGATGATCTGGAAGGCATTGTGGAGAGCAATCTGGAAATGCGCCGCAGTGAAGCTGCCAAGATTGAAGTGATGATCAGTGAGGCAATGGATGAATTCCAGCTGTGGCTGAAGACGCTAGGTGTCAGACCGGTGATCCGTGCGCTGCAGGACAAGTCGAACGGGATTTATGAAGAAACGATGGACAGTCTGTTCAACAAGCTGCCTGAACTGGATGAGCATCAGCGTAAGGTTATCCGCCGCCTGACCAAAAGTATTGTGAACCAGATGATGCATGATCCGATCAATGTCATCAAGGAGTTGTCTGGCGGGAAGCAGGGGAATGAAGCTCTGGAGTACTTCACCCAGATTTTTGCACTGCAGGAGCAGCTGGACCCGGGTCCGGATGACCGTAGTGCTATACCGGTTGAGGAGGCGCCTGCTGAAGTATCTTCCGGCGGAAAGTTCGCGGTGCCGGGGACGGTGTTTGCTCCGGCCGGCCTGCTGGGCGGGTGAGCGACATGCAACTGCTGAACGGAATATATGATGCCGCTCTGCTGCTATATGCCCTGAGCCTGCTGTTTGTTTTCTCGGATTGCCTTCGGCGCAATCCGGGCGGAAAGCGGCTGGGCACAGGGCTTCTTGCTGTTGTGGGCCTGCTGCAGCTTGCGGGGCTGGCGATCCGCTTCTCTCAGGAGGGCGGTCTGCCGATCTTCACACCGTATGACTTCCTGTTCTGGTTCTCCTTCAGTATGGTGGTGATCTCACTTGCCATTGCGTACACGCGGGGCGGCGAGTTTACAATTCTGCTGCTCAGCATGGCAGGGTTCAGCGTGTTTCTGCTGAACCGGGTATGGCTAACTGCAGAGGATCATGCCTTGCAGAGCTGGAGTGCGGTGCACGGCTGGCTGGCGATGCATGTGATTTTGGCCAATTTGAGCTTTGCCGCACTGACACTGGGGACCGTATTTGCGATAATGTATTTGTTTCTGCATAGCAAGCTTAAGAATAAGAAGTGGGATGACCGTGTCCGCAGGCTCCCAAGCCTGGAGACAATGGACAAATATTCGTATACTGCTATCCTTGCCGGTGTGCCGCTGCTGCTGGCCTCGCTGATTCTGGCAGGCTTATCGATTATTGCGGAAGGGCGGACGCCGCTGTTCCAGGATCTGAAGGTGCTAACTACGCTTATCGGCCTCGGAGTCTACATACTCTATATAGTATTGAAGGTTTCCGGCCGCAGAAGCGGTACGGCGATGGCACGCTGGGCCATTACTGGCTATGGCTTTATCATCCTTAATTTCCTGCTGAATTCATGGTCTGAGTTCCATGGCTGGGGCGGGTAGTAGGGCTGTAAGCTGGGTGCTGAAGTGCGGAGGCGGCTGGTGTGCTGAAAGAGGTAGCTGGTGTGTGAAGTACGGTGGCAGCTAGTGTGCTGAAGTGCAGAGGCGTGGCTGATGTGTTGAAGTGCGGAGGCGGCTGGTGTGTTGAAGTGCGGAGGCGGCTGGGTGCTGAAGTGCGGAGACGGCTGGTGTGCTGAAGTGCAGAGGCGGCTGGTGTGCTGAAGTGCGGAGGCGGCTGGTGTGCTGAAGTGCGGTGGCAGCTAGTGTGCTGAAGTGTGGAGGCGGCTGGTGTGTTGGAGTGCAGAGGCGGCTGGTGTGTTGAAAGAGGTAGCTGGTGTGTTGAAGTGCGGTGGCAGCTAGTGTGCTGAAGTGCGGAGGCGGCTGGTGTGCTGAAGTGCGGAGGCGGCCTGAATTGTGCTCGAGAGCACAGGTGGATGAGAAGCAAGGGGTTATGCTGGAATGTACAGACAAGAAACGGGAAGTTATACGGGCATGTTATGGTGGCTATGGAGCGATAGCTTATGGGCGAGTGATTGAACTGAAGTGTTATGGTGACTTATAGGGCGAGTGATTGAACTGAAGTGTAATGGTGGCTAATGAAGTTAGTGATTGTACTGAAGTGCTATGGTGACTTATGAAGCGAGTTATTGTACTGAAGTGTTATGGTGGCTATGGAGCGAGTGATTGTACTGAAGTGCTATGGTGGCTTATGGGGCGAGTGATTGTACTTATGGCAGCTTATGGGGCGAGTGATTGTACTGAAGTGCTATGGCAGCTTATGGGGCGAGTGATTGTACTGAAGTGTTGCTATGGCAGCTTATGGGGCGAGTGATTGTACTGAAGTGTTATGGTGACTTATGAAGCGAGTGATTGAACTGAAGTGCTATGGCAGCTTATGGGGCGAGTGATTGTACTGAAGTGTTATGGGCGGCTAATGAGAAAAGTTAATTGAGTGCGCGCCGGACTGCTGTCCTGCTGTAGTGGCAACCGGGGACTGATTTCTTAGTTGAGCAAGCTGGGGTATTGTGGTGTGGAGTATAGTAAATTTTCGGATGCTGGAGTGAGGCGGGATGAGCAAATATTTGCCCATTATGCTGGATGTTCAGGGCAGACTGGTGGTAATGATCGGCGGCGGAGCTGTGGCTGAACGTAAAGCGGCTCCGCTGCTGGAGGCAGGAGCGGGGCTGGTGATTGTCAGTCCTGCACTTAGCGGGACGTTGTCCGCAGCGGCTGCGGAGGGGTGGCTGAAATGGGTCAGCCGCCCCTATGCTCCCGGAGATCTCCAGGGAGCTGTCTTGGTCTATGCCGCCAGCAGCGACAGGGCGGTGAATGAAGCGGTGGCCGGGGAGGCCCGGATGCTGGGCCTGCCGGTCAATGTCGCCAGCCACGCCGAGGCGGGCAGCTTCATCACGCCCGGTATCCTCCGGCGGGGGCGGTTGACGGTTGCGGTCTCGACCTCCGGGGCGGGACCGTCCGCTGCTGCGCAGATCACGGCGCAGATCGCCGGGCTGCTGGGCGAGGAATACGAGCCTTATCTGGATTTCCTGCATGAGCTGCGCACCGAAATCAAGCGGCTGGAGCCTGTAGCTGAGATTCGCGCCCGGCTGCTGCGGAGGCTGGGGAAGCTTGATGTGTTGGATGAGATGCGGCAGGGCACCTTTATACCATGGACATCAGAGGTAATCGAATCCTGGATTGCATGTAACCGGGAGGAGTAGGCGGAATGATCGGGTGGAGTCGGCCATCGGGAGACGTAGATCGAAAGAGCGGATGGAGCAGGTTATCGGGAGGCGTAGATAGATTGATTGGGTAGAGCAGGCCATCACGTAGATCGAACAAGCGGATGGAGCAAGCATCAAGTACAACTGCTGCGATTGCGGAGTAAGTTTGCATCTGCTCTGGCTGCTTCAAAACTAATTCATCAATCATTGAGACTGCTTCGAAACTGAGTCTGCAAAGACATAAGCTGCGGCAGAAGTTGACTCAAGTTGCCGATTGAATCGTGCAGATGAATCTGTTCCAAACGAATTGGCGGGTTAATGCTTGACGGCCTGCATATTTGAATAGACGATTGAATGGACCAACGGCTGAACGGCCGAATGATCAGAGAAATAGACGAATAAGTAGAATAAGTGGATGTGTTTATGACGTTGAAGTGGGCGGATTCGCGGGTATGTGGCTGGAATGACCAAAGCTGACTGTTGTGCGGTAAATTAGAGGGATAAATCCCTTTGATTTGGGCTAAATCCGCCGAAATGAGCAAATTAGAGGGATAAATCCCTCTAATTCGGGCGAAATCGCCCGAAATGAACAAATTAGTGGTATAAATCCCCTTAATTCCAGCAATAGTGGCGCGAATGAGCAAATGAAGGGCAAAAGTGCCCTTAAGTCCAGCAATAGTGGCGCGAATGAGCAAATGAAGGGTAAAAGTTCCCTTAATTCCAGCAATAGTGGCGCGAATGAGCAAATGAAGGGTAAAAGTGCCCTTAATTCCAGCAATAGTGGCGCGAATGAGCAAATGAAGGGTAAAAGTGCCCTTGATTCCCGCGAAAGTGGCGCGAATGAGCAAATGAAGGGCAAAAGTGCCCTTAATTCCAGCGAAAGTGACACAATTGAGCAAATGAGAGGTATCGTGCAGGAAACAGGGCGGGTGCAGGTAACTTGAACAGGGGGAATGGTTCATGCGGAAGATTATTGTGGGCAGCAGACAGAGTGCGCTGGCGCTGACGCAGACAGGGCATGTGATTGCCGATCTGGAGCGGCTTAGCGGGGAGCATGGCTTTGATTTTACTTTTGAGGTGCATAAGATTGTTACCAAAGGCGACCGGATTCTTGATGTCACACTGTCCAAGGTGGGCGGTAAGGGTCTTTTTGTGAAGGAAATTGAGCAGGCCATGCTGGCCAAAGAAATCGATATGGCAGTACATAGTATGAAGGATATGCCTTCCGAATTGCCGGGAGGCTTGATTAATGGTGCAGTGCCGAAGCGGGTAGATCCGCGGGACTGCCTGATCTCAAGCAGCGGAGCAGGCCTTGAGGATCTGCCGCAGGGCGCGCGCGTAGGCACAAGCAGCCTGCGGCGCTCCAGCCAGCTGGCCGCGCTCCGGCCGGATCTGGTTATTGAGCCGGTGCGCGGCAATATTGACTCGCGGCTGAAGAAGCTGGAGAACGGCGAATACGACGCGATTCTGCTGGCAGCGGCAGGCTTGTCGCGGATGGGCTGGCAGGACCGGGTAACGGCTTATCTGCCGCCGGAAATCTGCCTGCCCGCTGTGGGCCAGGGAGCTCTCGGCATCGAATGCCGTGAAGACGATGAGGAGCTGCGCAAGCTGCTCGCGCTCTACAATGATGAGCGCACCGCTCTTACGGTGACGGCGGAGCGCACATTCCTCGGCGCCCTGAATGGCGGCTGTCAGGTGCCGATCGGCGCCTACGCTGTGCTGGAGACGGAGAAGGCCGGGACAACGGGAACAACCGGGACTATTCATTCCGGCGGGACTTCTGGAGAAGGCGGCCTGTTAATCACTTTAACCGGAATGGTGGGAACACCGGACGGATCGGTAATCCTTAAAGAAACCTGCACGGGAGAAGATCCGGTGCAGCTCGGTGCGGAGGTTGCCCGCAAGCTGATTGCCAGGGGCGCAGAGAAGATTTTGGCGGATGTAAAGGGACAGGATACTCAGGGATAAGGTGATAAGGGGATGACGGAGATGGCGGGGAAGGTTTATCTTGTAGGTGCAGGTCCGGGGGATGCCAAGCTGATTACGGTTAAAGGTCTGGAGTGTATCCAGAAGGCAGATGTGCTGGTCTATGACCGGCTGGCGAGTCCAAGGCTGTTGAAGTGGATGAAGCCGGGCGGGGAGAAAATATACGTAGGCAAGCTGCCGGACCGCCATACGATGAAGCAGGAGGACATTAATCAGCTGCTTGTCGATCTCGCTCTGGAGGGCAAAACGGTAGTGCGTCTGAAGGGCGGAGACCCGGTGATTTTTGGCCGGGTGGGTGAAGAAGCGGAGCTGCTGCGGCGGCATGGCATCTACTACGAGATTGTGCCGGGTATTACCTCGGCTATCAGCGTCCCGGCATACGCCGGTATTCCGGTAACCCACCGGGAGGCTGCGTCTTCCCTGTCGATCATTACCGGACATGAGAGCCCGGATAAGCTGGATCATTCCATTCATTGGGATAAGGTGACGAATGCCACGGGAACCCTGGTGTTCCTGATGGGCGTCGCCAAAATCGGATATATCAGCGCCCAGCTGATGAAGCACGGGCGTCCGCCGGAAACGCCGGTGGCGCTGGTGCGCTGGGGGACACGTGCCGATCAGGAGACACTAACCGGCACGCTTGCCGACATTGAAGCGAAGGTCAAGGCGGCGGATTTCCAGCCGCCGGCCGTTATCGTTGTCGGCGATGTAGTGCTCCAGCGGGAGCACCTCATGTGGGTTGAAGCGATGCCGCTGTTCGGCAAGCGGATTGTGGTGACGCGGGCCCGCAGCCAGGCCAGCGAACTGGTAGACCGGATCGAGGAGCTTGGCGGCGAACCGTATGAGTTCCCTGTCATTGAGACGGTTATGCAGCGTGATGCGGACAAGCAGGCAGAGATTGCTTCAGCGCTTGGCCGGCTTCCAGAGTACGACTGGGTGTTCTTCACCAGTCCGAACGGCGTGGACTTCTTCATGCGCCATCTGGCGCAGTTGAAGACGGATCTGCGCGGTCTGCACCGTGCGCGGATATGTGCGGTGGGACCGGGTACGGCTGCGGCGCTTGCCGGGCGCGGGCTGATTGCCGAAGAACTGCCTGGACGCTTCCAGGCAGAAGGGCTGATTGAAGCCTTCGGCGATCAGCTGCAGCCGGGGCAGAAGGTGCTGCTGCCGCGCGGCGATCTGGCGCGCGAGTGGCTGCCCGGCAAGCTGAAGGAGCTGGAGCTGGAAGTGACTGAAGTGGATACGTATGAGACTGTGGTTACTGGTGAAGATGATATTGAACTGGTGAAGCTGCTCGAAGAGAAACGGATTCATGCGGTCACCTTCACCAGCTCTTCCACGGTGCGCAACTTCATCTCTATCCTGAAACGGATGGGCCTGGAAGATCCGCTGACGCTGCTGGCGGGGGTCAAAATCGCCTGCATAGGTCCGGTAACCGAACAGACTGCTGTGGAGGCCGGGTTGACTCCGGGCTTGCTCCCGGACGTAGCGACGATCGAAGGGCTGGTGCAGGAGCTCTGCCGCTGGAATGAAACAACGAGGCTCAGATAACCTGCGGCCTGGTTTCCGCTAGTCCAGTCCGCTAATGCAATCTGGGCTCTGAAATTTTGAACACTGCATTTCAACTTTGCATTTTGTGATTTCATATTCGAATAAGGCTTGAGACAGATAGATGTGTTTAAATACTTACTGTACAGGAGGAAACAGCAATGAGCTTTCCAATAACTAGACACCGCCGCTTGCGCGGTACAGCCGGAATCCGAGGAATGGTGCGGGAGACTGTCCTGAACGTGCTGGACTTTATCCAGCCGATATTTGTAACCTACGGTACCGGTGTGAAGAGTGAGATTGGCTCCATGCCCGGCGTGTATCACTTCTCGCTGGATACCCTGAAGGCGGAAGTGGATGAGATTGCCTCCCTGGGAATTCCGGCCGTATTACTGTTCGGCATTCCCGAAACGAAGGACGCCATCGGCTCCTCCGGATTCGCTGAGGACGGCATTGTGCAGGAGGCTACCCGGCTGATTAAGCAGTGGTATCCCGAGCTGCTGGTTGTCGCCGACACCTGTCTGTGTGAATTCACCGACCACGGCCACTGCGGTATGGTACATACCCATACAGTTGACGGCGTAGTACATGGCGATGTGCTTAACGATGCTTCGCTGGAGCTGCTGACCCGCACGGCGGTATCCCAGGCCCGGGCCGGTGCGGATATTATCGCGCCTTCCAATATGATGGACGGGTTCGTGCAGGCGATCCGCAGCGGCCTTGACGAGAATGGTTTTGAGCATGTGCCGATCATGTCCTATTCGGTAAAATACGCATCCGCCTTCTACGGCCCCTTCCGTGAAGCGGCAGATTCTGCACCGCAATTCGGTAACCGCAAAACGTACCAGATGGACCCGGCCAATCTGCGGGAAGCGATCCGTGAGGCTGATTCAGATGTGCTGGAAGGCGCTGACATGCTGATGGTTAAGCCCGCGCTGGCTTATCTGGATGTCATCCGGACGATCCGCGACCAGTTCGATCTGCCGCTGGTGGCTTACAACGTGAGCGGTGAATATTCAATGGTAAAAGCGGCTGCACAGCAGGGCTGGATCGATGAGCAGGCAGTTGTCCTGGAAATGCTGACCGGCATGAAGCGCGCCGGAGCAGATATTATTATTACGTATTTCGCCAAGGATGCAGCCCGCTGGCTGCGCGGCTAGACTATATTCAGCTGTATAATTCAGCAGAGCAGGAGTGAAGAAGCATGGGCAATGTGCCGCTTACACGCAGGGAAGAGGCTTCCCGCACAGCTTTTGAAGAAGCGAAACAGTATATTCCGGGAGGGGTCAACAGCCCGGTCCGGGCATTCAAATCCGTAGGATTGACCCCGGTTTATGTAGACAGAGGCGAAGGCTCGCGTATCTTCGATATCGACGGCAACAGCTTCATCGACTACGTCTGCTCGTGGGGACCGCTGATTATGGGCCATGCCCATCCGGAAGTGGTGAAGGCGCTGCAGGAGACTGCGGTTAAAGGGACAAGCTTCGGCGCACCGACACTGCTGGAGACCGAAATGGCCAAGACCGTGGTGGAACGTGTAGCATCGGTGGACATTGTGCGCATGGTGAACTCGGGAACAGAAGCTACGATGAGTGCCATCCGGCTAGCCCGCGGATATACAGGACGCAGCAAAATCCTCAAGTTCGAAGGCTCCTACCACGGCCACGCCGACAGCCTGCTGATCAAAGCCGGTTCCGGGGTTGCCACATTGGGATTGCCGGATAGCCCCGGTGTGCCGGAAGGTGTAGCCATCAACACCATAACAGTACCTTACAATGACCTGGAAGGGGTCAAAATCGCGTTCGAACGTTACGGCAATGAGATTGCCGCTGTGATTGTTGAGCCGATTGCCGGGAATATGGGCGTAGTGCCTCCGCTTCCGGGTTTCCTGGAGGGTCTGCGCAAGGTGACGACGGGGTATGGCGCGCTATTGATTTTTGATGAAGTGATGACCGGCTTCCGGGTGGACCGCGGCTGTGCGCAAGGGTTGTACGGTTTGGACCCTGATCTGACCTGCTTCGGCAAGGTTATCGGCGGCGGTCTCCCGGTAGGTGCCTATGGCGGCAAAAGAGAGATTATGGAGCAGATCGCTCCGTCCGGTCCGATCTATCAGGCAGGCACACTCAGCGGGAATCCGCTGGCCATGGCGGCTGGTTACAGCACGCTGAAGCTGCTGACACCTGAAGTATATACCCGTCTGGAGGTGCTGGGTGCACGTCTGGAAGCGGGCCTTAAGCGTAACGCGCAGGAAACTGGCATCCCTCTCACGATTAACCGTGTGGGCTCTATGGTCTGCCCGTTCTTCACTGAAGGACCGGTTGTCAACTTCGAGACGGCCAAGACCAGCAACCTGGATCTGTTCAAGCGTTATTTCGGCAAAATGCTTGATCAGGGCATCAGCGTTCCCCCATCCCAGTTTGAAGGCATGTTCGTATCCGCTGTGCACAGTGAGCAGGATATTGATGATACGATTGAGGGCCATTATAATGCCCTGAAGTCGCTATGACAGGCGGGCCGGAGGAGTTGTCCGGCACAAGTATCCCTAGTGGAGCGGATGCAGATACAGGGAATACTGGCGCGGTCATCAGGAACATCACCGGCGGCGGCAAATGGACCCGGCGCGGAGAGTGGCTTCAAGTCATGCCGGGCCGGGTGATTACGGCTGCGGCCGACAGGCAGGCCGCCATTGACGCCTGGCTGCTCGGCACGGCCGGGATGCCGGAGAAGCTGCACTCGCGGCTGCGCCGCGAAGGCGGCATCCAGTGGAAGGGCGACCGGCTGATGCTATCCCTGTTCCCTTACCGGGAAGCAGGTATTGAGCCGGTATGGCAGGAGCTTGAAGTACTGTACGAGGATGACTTCTGCCTCGTGGTCCATAAACCGGCCGGCATGGCGGTTCATCCGGATGGCAGCGGAGCGGGCGTAACGCTGGATCATATCGTCGCAGCGCATTACGCCGCTTCCGGCGGAGGAGTAGCCGTCCGCCATATTCACCGCCTGGATAAGGATACAACAGGACCTGTGCTCTATGCGAAGAACGAATACGCCCAGCTTGTGCTGGACGAGGATATGCGCGACAAAACCGTATCCCGCCTCTACGCGGCGATTGTGGAAGGCATTGTGCCGCCTGAGCTTACCGTGATCGATGCCCCGATCGGCCGTGACCGCCATCATGCGGCGCGCCGGCGGGTCTCGCCGGGAGGACAGGCGGCGGTCACGCGAATCATAGGGCGGGAAGCGCTGCCTGGCGGAACTGTGCTGAAGGTGCAGCTGGAGACGGGGCGCACGCACCAGATTCGTGTCCACCTCAGTCATGCGGGTCATCCGCTGTACGGGGATGACCTCTACGGCGGACCCGGCTGGCATACAGCAAGTGTCCGTGCGGGCGGCAGCAAGAACGACAAGCTGCCGCTGCGTACGGAGCCGGGTAAGGTGAAGTCGGCGATTACAGCCTGGTTCGAAGAGCAGGAGAAGGCGGGCATTACACCGGGACTGCAGGAGCCAGGCAAGCTGGCTGGTCCGGGCCGGCCGGAGGTTAAGCTTAAGGCCAAGGCGAAGCCGGCAGGTGCAGACCGGCAGGCGCTGCATGGCGAGAAGCTTATTTTTGCCCACCCCTGGACCCGAAGCAGGGTCGAAGTATCCGATCCATGGCCGGAGGATATGCGGAAGCTTCGCGTGCAATTAGGCGGGGAGCCGCTGAACTAGTATAGCGCTTAGGAGTATGCGGCATGCTTAATTGCACTTTGTACAACTAAATCGTCAGTTTTACAACCAGTTATCCGTTTAGTTGTATTTCGTGCAATTAAACTGCCGTTTATAGAAGGTTTTCACCGATTCGGGCGGATTTAGTTGTACAGAATACAGTTATACGATGCAAGCACATCTTTTCGCTATTTTTAATTGTACAGAATACAACTATCACCGAGTTTCCATTTGAAATGGAATTTCATATAGCGGCTGATCGTCATCCGCGAAGCTATGTAAATTAACCAAGCAGCGATTCTCCCATAGGAGGGGCGCTGCTTTTTTGCTATCTGCAGAACAAATTAATAGAAGTGACAGAGATTGGCTGAACAAGGCCAACGCCGCTATTTCTTCTCCAGCTCTTGCTGTTCTGTTACCCAGGCCTATCCGGCTGTAAATATTCCGGCGGAGCGCAGGGTTCCGCTGATACATTTCCGCATTGCTGTTCGTCTTACTGTAAAGGAGATGAGTCTATGAGACGCAAACGCAGAGTAATCCTGGCAACAGCACTGGGTGCAGCGGTTATTGCCACCGGACTGATACTGGCCGCACAGTTGAACAGCAAATACGGCATTTTGAGTATGGCTGCCCAGTTCCAGAGCTTCAAGGTGACAGTATACAATGAGTCCGACTTTGATCTGAGCATCCTTGAGACTGGTGTGGTTACGAACGCAGCTGCCGGTGCCTCCACTGATGAACTCGGGAAAACGCTCAGCAGCGGAAAAACAATCAAAATCAGACCCCGGCTTAGCTTAAGCGGCGAGGGGGGCATTTATCTGAAATATACAGATCCAAGGGCGCCGGAGGTAGCTCAAACGGTTGGAATATGCTCCTACACCGAATCCTTATCCGGATATTCCAAGGTCACGATAACGAATAATAAAGTGACTGTGAAAGAGAATTGCAGCTGATATTGTTGCTGGTTTTATGGGGGCGATCTGCTTTTTAGCGCGTTTCACCTCCAGTTATCCCTTCATTTCCCTGTTAAAAATACATATCCCAATTATTTGCAGTTTACTAGTAACATTTGTAACAGACGGATATCCAATATATTGATAAATATAGTATGTAAGCGTATCTCATAACATTAACTGGGGGAATCTTTGTGAAAAAAGTAACAAAACTAATGCTCGTAGCTGGTATCTCGTTGGCACTTGTAGGGGTAGGCAACAGCGGCGCCTTGAACAGTGTAACATCTGCAGCGAGCGCACCACTTAAGGTAGGCCGGGTGGAAGCGGCTGCCCATGGTACCAAATGCTTCACAGTAGCTGTTGCTGTAGTACAGAACGGTGTAATCGTTGCAGCTTCGCTGGATGATTATCAATTCCTGGGTACAGATGTAGCAACTGGCGTTCCTAACTCCGACAAAGAATTTGGCCTGAACGGCTACAAAGACCCTAACGTAGTTCTGGCTTCCAAGAAAGCTAACGCTAAATACTACAGCGAGCATATGGCTGAAGCAGCAGGCTCCACAGTTTCTTATGACAAGAACATTGCTGCTGTTGAGAAATTCGCTACAGGCAAAACAATCAAATCCCTTGAAATGACGCTTAGCAAGAAGTCCGCAGAGCAAGTAGTTGATGCTGTAAGCGGTGCTACTCTGGTGGATACCTCTAACTATCTGAAAGCAATTTTGGACGCTGCTAAAGCTGCCAAATAATTGCCCTTTTCATATTTACTTACGGGACTCCTTCACGGCTGCGGCTGTGCGGGAGTCTTTTTTATGTCCGCTTTACGGGGAGAGGCGAGTGGGACCCCTGTGTTTATGGGTATAACAGTATTAAGATGAAATACATCCTGTAAACCGGAATTCATAACTGGGGGTTGGGCCATGAAATGGCAGGGCAGAAGAGGCAGTTCGAATGTAGAAGACCGCAGAGGAAGCAGAGGCGGAGGCGGCAAGCTGATTGGCGGCGGAATTAGCGGGATCATTATTGTGGTGATTGTTACGCTGCTGAGCGGCGGGAATATCGGTGATATTATGGGCAATCTGACTTCCACAGGCTCCAGCACCAGCTCTAATGTTCCTTACGAGCAGACCGCACAGGAGAAGGAGTTGTCGGAATTTGTCTCCGTAGTACTGGCAGATACCGAAGATGTCTGGTCCGAAGTCTTCCAGGAGCAGGGGAAGACGTACCAGGACCCTACGCTTGTGCTCTATAGCGGCAGCGTTGACTCTGCCTGCGGAACCGCCAGTTCGGCAGTCGGGCCGTTCTATTGCCCCGGGGACGCCAAGCTGTATATCGATCTCAGCTTCTACGACGAGCTGCAACAGCAATTCAATGCGCCGGGCGATTTCGCCATGGCTTATGTAATTGCCCATGAGGTGGGTCACCATGTGCAGACACTGCTGGGTGCTTCCGAGCAGCTGAATTCGCTGCGCCAGAGCCTGAGCGAGACCGAATTCAACAAAGTTCAGGTCCGCTTTGAGCTGCAGGCCGATTATTACGCCGGGGTATGGGCGAAGCATGCCCAAGGAATGAACCTGCTGGAGGAAGGGGATCTGGAGGAAGCCTTAACCGCGGCGAGCGCAGTGGGGGACGACACGATCCAGAAGCGGGCACAAGGCTATGTGGTGCCTGACAGCTTCACTCACGGCACCTCCGAGCAGCGCAAACGCTGGTTCTACAAAGGGTTCAACTCCGGCACCATTGAAGGCGGAGATACTTTTAATGCCACTGAGCTGTAGAGGCTAAGCTGTAGATACTGAACGGTAGAGGCAAGCGTATCCGTCCCAATGCTGGTTTATACTGGCGAAGACAGGCCCTCTGTCTTCTCCAAAGCTTTAAATGTCAATAAAGCAGCGATTCTCTTGGTCATTGGAGGATCGCTGCTTTGCGTTATTGTTTATAGTTCTTTAAAGATTTTTGTAACCATTCCCGCTTAAACAGCGGAGCGTCCATCCAAGCGGCCATTTCATGGCTTTTGGGACAGATCCCTCTTGCTTGCAATGCACAGCGCTCCCGTACCTGATCTTCACCGTTCTAAAGTCCGGCTACGGACGAAGGTCATTGCGGTACGAGAGCCGGTTGCGGCCGAGTTTTTTGGATTCAAGCAGAAGCTGGTCGGCGTAGACATAGCCTTTTTCCATAGAAGTCTTCTGGCCGGGGTCTGCCTTGTAATAGTACAGTCCGAAAGAGGCGGAATACGGCACGCGGATCATCTGGTCCTCGAATTCTGCGGCTACGCTGTGTCCGTGAAGGCTGTCCAGGATTGCCTGAATCTGTGACTGGCACTCCTCAAAGGTTCTGTTCCTGAGAAACACGGTGAACTCTTCCCCGCCGCTGCGGAACAGGATGTCTTCTTCCTGCAGAAATTGCTTCAGTGTATCGGCAAAATCAATAATGACGCGGTCACCGACGGCGTGGTTGAAGGAATCGTTGATTTTTTTGAAACGGTCGATATCCGCCACTACAATTCCGATATATTCCCCGCTCTGGTTCAGCTCCTTCATCATCTTGTCCATGTGGGCCCGGTTATAGGTTCCTGTCAGGAAGTCGCGGTAAGCCATCTGCTCGAACTTGTCGCGTTCATATTTGTGCTGGGCGCTTTGCGATTTGGAATAGAAGGAGAGGCTGACGATGTAATTGAGCAGGAAGAGGGCAATCAGCATTTCCCATTTCTCCATTTGCAGCAGGCGCAGGAGCAGCGCATTGGTCAGGGCTACCTTGCTGAAATCAAGCAGGTTACGGCTCCGGAACAGCAGGTGACGGGCTTCCTTGCGTGTCTTGATGTCTCCAGAGAGCGCGAAGGTTATGATCAGGAACGTGGAGGACAGCAATGTGGTGACACAGACGACCAGGAGAAACAGGAGCCAGTATCCGAGCGGAAATCTCTCCGCAAAAGGGTGAAGCACAGTGTACAGATAATACGCGGCCGAGCCGCCCAGTGTAAAGGACCCAATATTGTAGAAGGTGTCCAGAAATTCGCCGGGATCGGCGGTTTTTGTCTTCTTTTTATAGAAAAATACAACGAAGCGGTATACGGTTTCGAACAGAAAGGTGCCCAGCGGTCCGGCGAAAATTCCGAACGAAGAGGTATAGCTGATAGCATAATCGATCGTAGAATTCCCGCTCCGGGTCACGATGCGCAGTTGAAAGTAGAAGCTGGAGAAGAGCGTATAGAGCACCAGCGCCTTGATATATGTATGGTCCAGAACTATAGCATGTTTGGGAATGAAAGCTATAGCAACGGAAGCGGCAAACAGGGAAAGGTCAAATACCCGTGCTTTAGACATGACAGAAGTTTTCCTTTCAGGATTTATACCGATTATAACCGAAAAGACGTTTTTTGATTATAAAGTTATTTTGGGATTTTTATAGATTGAACCATACACCCATGTCCTATATCCGGCAGCGGTCATATAATACTTTGTTAATGTGGAGCCGTCTGCTCTCGTGCAGAAGTGAATCTATAAGCCGGGGAGAGGAAGTTATGAAAATATTGCTGGTTACCTACTGGGGCCTTACCAATATGGGCGGGATCTGGACGTATATGAAACAGCTTGCCGATAAGCTGAGCGAACAGGGACACTCCGTCACACTCATGGGAAGCCATGTGGAGAACAACACCTTGTATTTGCTCGGGCAGAATGCTTCTTTTGATAAAAAAGCTTTCTATACCCTGCTGCTCCCGCACCTCGATATTACCTTATTCCCGCATCTGCATCTGGAGCATGGGATATTCAGCTTTGAGCTGGGACGTTATGTATTTGAGGGTGGAGCAGCGGTTCTGGGGCTGGAGAATTATGATGTCATTCATGCCCAGGACCCCATTGCCTCCTACGCGCTGCGGCGGATTATGCGACGTCCGGTTCCTCTCGTATCCAGTGTGCACGGGGCATTGTCCCGGGAAGCTTATTATGAATACAAAGGGCTTGAGCCTGGACTTACCCGCGAGGAATATGAGCGTCGGCCGATCTGGCGGTATTTCCGGCGGATGGAGGCGCTCGCGGCCCGGTCAGCTGACTTGATTATGGTCTCTTCGAACTGGATTGGTCAGCTGACTCAGGAGCTCGGTGTAAGCAGAGAACGGATTCATACTTTGCCGTATGGAGTGAATCTGGAGCAGTATGCGGCCAGGGCGGCGAGGCCTTCACCGCTTAAGATCGGAGGCGGAACCAAAGTAATCATGTATGCCGGACGCCTCGAATATATCAAAGGTGTGCATGTACTGATCGAGGCTCTGGGAATGCTGCAGAAGCACCGCACAGACTGGACCTGTGTAGTGGCCGGCATAGGCAGCCTGCTGGAAGAGCTCAGGGAACAGGCGCGCCAGCTTGGGATTCTGGAGCATATCCGCTTTGCCGGGAAGCTGGATAATATTCCGGCAGCACTAAGTGAGGCTGATATTTATGTACAGCCTTCCCTGCAGGATACTCAGCCGTTCTCGGTCACCGAGGCTCAGCTTGCAGGCATTGCCCCGATTGTTGCCGGCACTTCAGGTATGCCGGAAATGGTCCGCCACGGGGAGACCGGCTGGATCGTTCCGCCCGGTGATGCCGCCCGGCTGGCCGGGCTGCTGGAACAGCTGCTGGATAATGAGGAGCTGAGAGTACGTACCGGCTTCCAGGCAAGGGAGTGGGCGCAGCGCAGCCGTTCACTGGATGTCATGGCGGCCGGAACGCTGAATGTATACCGTAAAGCCATAAGTATGCTGGAGAGCGTACAAAGCCCGGCAGTCCGCTCGGCCTTGGGAGCAGAGCCGGCGGCAGGACCCGTTCCCGGAGCCTTCCATCCAGCCGATGTGCTGAATGCAATGTATCCCGGCATTCCGCTTGCGGCGAGCATGCGGGCAAGGCTCCCGCAGGATTATTCCATTCCGGACCCTCTTACGGTACTCACCGATCCGAAATAATTTCCTGTCCGCCGAAGTAGGCGGCAAAGTTGTCATGCCTTCCTGATTGAAGCATATACATGAGTGGAGTAACATTTTGGGCTTATGCTCTGGGCTTGTCTCAGGGATAGATTATGCCAAGAAGGAGGACATTTCCCGTGTTTGACCAGTCACACGGCTTGCGGTTTGATATTTATGAACGCATTCACCTTTCGGAAGAGCTTCCGGGAATAGCTGAGCTGGAGGAAGTCGAGCTGATTCCCGACATCCAGGTAATCCAGCGGGAGGACCGGGCGGAATTGCACGGGCAACTGCTGCTCACCGGACTCTACCGGGGGGAAGATGATCGCACACAGCGTCTGGAGCATGCGATTCCTGTTGAAATCACAGTCCCGCTGACACGGGTCAGCTCACTTGAAGACATAGGGGTTGAGATCGAGAATTTCGATATTGACCTGCTTACGATGCGAACCGTCAACATAACAGGGGTGCTCTCGCTGCGCGGAATCGGAAACGCGGATGCCCAGCCGGCCTGGCAGCAGGAGGAATATACAGTAGCCTACTCCCCTGAGGCTGAAGCGGATAACCGCGGGCCGGAGAATGATGCGCTATATGAAAATTCGCTCTGGACCTACGGGGAAGGTGTCGCGGAGGTTTCAGTGGAGGATCAGGAATATGCGGATTCCGTGGAAGCCGCGGGTAATCCGCTATTCCTGGAAGGCTCTTTATACACTCAGCCTTCGGCCTTAGTATCCGCTCAGTTGAAGGACAAGGAACCCAAGGTAAGAACGCATAACCTGGATTCCTCACCCGCAACCGTTCCATCCGGAACAGCGGATTCCGGGCAGAACTACAGCAAATCTGCGGCTGAGCCGGTCTCCAGTCATTTTCTTCCTTCCCGGGAGAAGACAGAAGAGCCTGGTGCGGTAAATGATTCGTTCAAGGCAGGTACGGAGGAGCCCGGTTTCCAGACGGGGACAGCCGCGTTGAATACTGTGGATCATTGGGGTACTGCCAGTCTTCATGCAGTCAATCAGGCAGAGCCGGTATTCACATCCGCAGCCAGTGATGATACAGCAGTGCTGGCCGAGAATGAAGAAGTGCCTGAAGAGGTTCAGGCTATAGACAATGAGAGCTTCGTGTCCGAGGAGTTCTTACCTCCCCAGGAGGAGAAGCAGGATCTCAAGATTGCGCTGGGCAGCAAAAAAGATCCGGCAATTGCCGAGCAGGAGCCATTGACCTTCTCTTCGCTGCTCAGCTCCAGCCGTGCGCGCAAGGAGCAGGAGATTCTTCATTCCGAGGAGGTAGCCTCCAAAGCGGCGGTTATTCCTGAGGTAGGGAATGATACCGAATGGAAAAGCCGGTTCATCGGCGGCCTTGGCGGTACAGAGCTGTTCCGCAAAGTGCGGCTCTGCATCGTCCAGCGGGAAGAAACGCTGGATACGATTGCCGAGAAATATCAGCTCAGTACCAGAGAGTTGTCCATGTATAACCGGCTCTCCGGACAGAATGTAGAAGAAGGTCAGGTTTTGTATATTCCCTAGGATGGACTGGGGAATGCGGCAGGAAGTTGCGGGGGGCTGTCCCACAAGCCATGACATGGCTGCTTGGGGCAGCCTTATTTTTTTACATAGGGTATATCTTGGCCCGGCCTGTTGCGGGTTCATATTCGCTTAGGCAGGGTTAATGGTCACTACCGGCTTATGTCTTGGCAGATTCAACCAGCTGTGCGCCGGTATACACCACTTCTTGGGAGGATGAGATATTTATGAAGAAAAAAGTGACGGCAGCCGCGATCGCATTGGGCGTGGCGCTGACTGCTTCGGCCGGCGTCTATGGCGCGGGCAACCTGCAGGAGATCCGGGCATCACTGAATTACAAGCTCGGGATCATCGTGAACGGGCAGGTCTATACGATGAAAGACGGCAACGGTAAAACGCTTGCCCCGATCACGTACAATGGCACAACGTACCTGCCTGTACGCTCAATCAGTGAAGCGCTGAACACCTCTGTCACTTATGACGCCGCAAACAGCCGGGTCGTCATCGGCGGCTCCGCTTCTCCTGGCACATCCTCTCAGGAACCGGCCGCGGAACCGGTACAGCGTCCGAAGAGCCTGCCGTCCGACTTCCCGCTGCCGTCCGATGCCAAAGTATTCAATCTGATTGAAGGCTCGGCGACCGGCACGCCGTCTGCGACGTTCAGCTATCTGACGAAGCAGGACCTGGAGACGCTTGGCAATACGTACAAAGAGTATTTTGTGCGCAAAGGCGCCACCGCCAAATCCGAGGAGATCTCCGCGGAAGCCTTCTCGATTATCGATGCCGGAAGCACGTTTTCTGTTACACTGGACGCCTACCTGGGAACTGGCAGCTATGGAGGCTACAATATCGTCAACGTGATCTGGAGCGGGAAGTAAGCGGTAGATGGGCAGCTCTCTGTGTATTTATCTCTGTTAGCCCTGTGTATACAACTCCGTTAGACATTTTTTTGAACCGGGCGGTATAAACTCTGACCTTTGTGTGTATGCTGGTTGACTAGGAATAGGACTGAATGTATTATTGACATAAGTAATAACTAGCATAAAGACTGGGAACGGGAAGAGTAGGCGGTCAGCCCTTCAGAGAGCGGAATTGTAGTTGCTGTGAATTTCCGCAGGATGCAGCCCCCGAAGTCGCCCCGGAGTCGCCCTTCTGAGCTTGCCTCCATGTTTATGGAGACCAGGTTAGGATGTGGCCGGACGCAGCCGTTATCTGCATGAGTGTCGCGCTAAGCTTCCGGACCTGTAAGGAGTCCGAGGCAGGGGTTTATTTTTGAAATACAAGAAAGTATAGGTTTTACATTATACTTTATCCTTGTATTTCCGCTGAAACGGATACCGTCCCTTGAAGGACGGCACAGCCGTTTACACCTGATTAGCGCGAAACAAAGGTGGTACCGCGAAAGAATGGCCTTTCGTCCTTTGAGACGAAGGGTCTTTTTGTATTTAAATATAAGGATATATATGTTTCACTCTATCAATCATCCTTATATTTCTCGCTGAAACGGTACCGTCCTTAGACAGGACGGTAAAGCCGTTTCCACTTGTCAGATCGTTACAGAATACAAAAAGCTTCTCATCATTTTCTCTAATGGAGGGTTCACAATGGCTGATAACAACAATACAGCAGCAGAGCTGACGAACCAGCTGGAAGCGGCAGAAGACACCGCTACTGCGAATCACAAGCAAAGCGATATGCCGACTACCTATGATCCGGGGTCGGCGGAGAAGAAATGGTATACTTACTGGATGGAGAACGGCTTCTTCGAAGCAGGCAAACGTCCGGATGCGCAGCCTTACAGCATTGTTATTCCCCCGCCGAATGTAACAGGAATGCTGCATATCGGGCATGCGCTTGATTTCACACTGCAGGATGTTCTGATCCGTACCAAACGGATGCAGGGATATGATACGCTGTGGCTGCCGGGAACGGACCATGCGGGTATCGCTACACAGACTAAGGTAGAGCAGAAGCTGCGCGAGCAGGGGATCTCCCGCCATGATCTGGGACGCGAGAAGTTCCTGGAGCAGGTATGGGCCTGGAAGGAGCAATATGCGGAGACGATTCACGGGCAGTGGGCCAAGATGGGCTTGTCGCTAGACTACTCGCGCGAACGGTTCACCCTGGATGAAGGAATGTCCAGCGGTGTCCGCCAGGTGTTTATTCAGCTGTACCGGAAAGGCCTGATCTACCGCGGCAAACGCATTATCAACTGGGATCCGGCTGCACGCACGGCTCTGTCGGACATCGAAGTTGAATATAAAGAGGTAAATGGCCATCTGTACCATCTGCGCTATCCGCTTAAGGACGGCAGCGGCTATATTACTGTAGCTACAACCCGGCCGGAAACGATGCTGGGCGATACTGCGGTTGCCGTGCATCCGGAAGATGACCGTTACAAGGATCTTATCGGCAAAACGCTGATCCTGCCGATTACCTTGCGGGAAATTCCGGTTATCGCTGATGATTATGTAGATAAGGAATTCGGCAGCGGCGCGGTGAAGATTACCCCGGCACATGATCCGAACGACTTTGAGATGGGCGTGCGCCATAATCTTCCACAGATTAATGTGATGGATGAAGGCGGAATTATGAATGCGGAAGCAGGCAAATACCAGGGACTGGACCGCAGCGACTGCCGCAAGGCGATCATTGCTGACCTGAAGGAGCAGGGCGTACTTGTATCCATTGAGGACCACGTACATCAGGTTGGACACAGCGAGCGTTCGGGAGCCGTAGTTGAGCCTTACCTGTCCACTCAGTGGTTCGTGAAGATGCAGCCGCTGGCAGAAGCGGCCATCGCAGCGCAGAAGGATGGCAGCGGTGTTAACTTCGTACCGGACCGCTTCGAGAAGACTTACCTGAACTGGATCGAGAATGTACGCGACTGGTGTATTTCCCGCCAATTGTGGTGGGGCCACCGTATTCCGGCCTGGTACTCCGAATCTACGGGAGAGATCGTTGTTGCGAATGATGAAGAAGAAGCGCGCACAATCAGCGGTCTGACGGACCTGAAGCAGGATGAGGATGTTCTGGATACCTGGTTCAGCTCGAACCTCTGGCCGTTCGCTACACTGGGCTGGCCTGATGAGAACAGCAGCGACTATCAGCGTTACTATCCGAACAATGTGCTGGTTACCGGCTACGATATCATCTACTTCTGGGTAGCCCGCATGATCTTCTCGGCTCTGGAATTCACCGGACAGAAGCCATTCTCCGACGTGCTGATGCATGGTCTCGTACGCGATGCTGAAGGGCGCAAAATGTCCAAATCACTCGGCAACGGTATCGATCCGCTGGATGTAATCGAGCAGTATGGTGCAGACGCTATGCGCTACATGATTACTACAGGCAGCACAGCCGGTCAGGATCTCCGGTTCCGGATGGAAAAGGTAGAGCAGGCGCGGAATTTTGCCAACAAGATCTGGAATGCCTCACGCTTTGCACTGATGAATCTCGAAGGTGTTTCTTTTGAAGATATTGACATCACAGGTGAGCTCAGCACGGCGGACCACTGGATTCTGCACCGCCTGAACGAAACTTCCCGCGATATTACGCGTCTAATTGACTCGTACGAGTTCGGCGAGACCGGCCGGCTGCTGTACAACTTCATCTGGGATGATCTGTGCGACTGGTATATCGAATTCGCCAAGCTCTCGCTGTACGGAGCGGACGCGGCTGCGAAGGCCAAGACACAATCGGTTCTGGCCTATGTACTGGACCGCACGCTGCGCCTGATTCATCCGTTCATGCCGTTCATTACGGAAGAAATCTGGCAGCATCTGCCGCATCAGGGCGACACCATCACGCTGGCTGAATGGCCGAAGTATGATTCTGCGCTTGAGAATCCGCAGGCAGTGGCAGAGATGAACCTCCTGATGGATGTTATCCGTGCCGTTCGTAATATCCGTGCGGAAGTGAACGTGCCGATGAGCAAGAAGGTAGAACTGATTATCAAAGCCGGGGGTCAGGAAACCCTGGACATTATTTCCCGCAACGACAATTACATCGGGCGCTTCTGCAATACCTCTTCCTTCGAAGCAGGGCTTGCGCCGCAGACACCGGATAAAGTGATGTCTGCTGTGGTTACAGGAGCCGAGCTGCTTCTGCCGTTATCAGGACTGATCGACATTGAACAGGAAATTGCCCGTCTGGAAAAAGAAGTCCAGACACTGAACAGCGAGGTTGAGCGCGTGGAGAAAAAGCTCGGCAATCAGGGTTTTGTCGCCAAGGCGCCAGCAAAAGTCATCGAAGAGGAGCGGGCGAAGCAGGCGGACTATTCTGATAGACGCGAGAAAGTGCTGGCCCGTATCGCAGAGCTGAGAGGATAAGGGATATGGAAGAGATCACCCGGAGCGGCGGTGCCGCTCCCTTAAGTTCTTATACAGAAGCGGTAGACTGGATCAACAGCCTGATTCCTTTCGGAATCCGGCCAGGGCTGGAGCGGATAGAGCTTCTGATGGAGAAGCTGGGTCATCCGCACCGCAAGCTCAAGTTCATTCACGTGGCAGGGACGAATGGCAAAGGCTCTACCTGTGCTTTTTTGACCCGTGTACTTATTCAGAGCGGGTACACGGTGGGGACCTTTACTTCTCCTTATATCACGAAATTCACGAACCGTTTCCAGTACAATGGAGCAGATATTTCCGAAGAGACTTTACTGGAACTCGTAAATAAACTGCGACCGCTGGTTCAAGAGATCGCGGGCGGTGAGCTGGGTTCGCCGACAATGTTCGAGGTGTCGACGGCACTGGCCATTCTCTATTATGGCGAAGTCTGTTATCCGGATGTAGTCGTATGGGAGACAGGTCTTGGGGGAAGGCTGGATGTAACGAATATTGTTACTCCGGTAGTGTCTGTAATCACGAATGTCGGACATGATCATACCGATGTACTCGGAGATACACTGGAGCTGATCGCCGGTGAGAAGGCCGGAATTATTAAGCCGGGCGTTCCTGCAGTCAGCTGCGTGAGCCAGCCGGAGGCCATCGCAGTACTGAAGGCTAAAGCGGCGTCTACCCGTTCTACTCTATATTTGGCTGGAGAAGATTTCAGCTATAGTGGTGTAGAGCTCAGGGACGGCCACCAGCATTTCACCTTCCAGGGTCCATTCCGCTCGCTAGAGCTTGATATCGCTATGAAAGGCGAACATCAGCTGGAGAATGCAGCGGGAGCTATGATGGTCCTTGAGGTGCTGCGGCAGTATATGGCCTTCATGCTGGAGGACGAGGATGTGCTGGAGGGATTCCGCGGTACATTCTGGGCCGGAAGGCTGGAGGAAGTAGGCACTTCACCCAGAATTATTCTGGACGGAGCACATAATCCGGAAGGTGCAGAGAGCCTGGCCAAGAGTCTTCCGCAGTTTGGGCCATACGGTAAATTAAATTTGCTCATGGGGATGCTGGCAAATAAGCATCACGAGTCGTATCTCAAGCATATACTGCCTATAGTGGATACGCTCATCCTGACCGAACCGGATTTCCGGAAGAAAATGGACGCGGAAGATCTGCAGGCCATCGCAGAAAGTCTGCGGAATAAATATGCCAAGGAAAACTTGGAAATCATAGTAGAACGTAATTGGGGCCAAGCGCTGCATCTGCTGCAGACGATCACAGCGGACGATGACCTTGCGGTCGTGTCCGGAACGCTGTATTTGATTTCTGATGTACGCAGTACGCTTTTACGGCAACCCGATTCTGAAAAAGGCTGGTGACGAACTGTTGGATACTACTGAACGTGTGCATTTTATAGGGATCGGCGGCTACGGTATGAGCGCGATTGCCCGGGTGATGCTGGAGATGGGATATACAGTTACGGGCTCTGACGTAGCTGCACAAGAGTTAACGGAGAAATTGATTGCCAAAGGTGCCAAGGTCTACATCGGACATACGGCCGAACAGGTCAAAGGCGCGGATCTGGTCGTATATTCTACGGCGCTTGCGTCGGATAACGTAGAATGGGTAGAAGCGGAGCGTCTCAAAATACCGATTCTTCACCGTTCGCAGATGCTTGCCCGTCTGCTGAATGAGCGCAAGGGTGTGGCTGTTGCGGGTGCGCACGGCAAGACTACCACCTCGTCGATGATTGCTCTGGTTATGGAAGACTGCGGAGTGGACCCTACGTATATTATTGGCGGGGAGATTATGAACGTCGGTACGAATGCCAAGGCAGGACAAGGGGAATTCGTCGTAGCCGAAGCGGATGAGAGCGATGGCTCATTCCTGCAGTACCATCCTTGGCTGGGCATTGTAACGAATATTGAAGCCGACCATCTGGAGAACTACGGCGGTGATTTCGGCCAGCTGAAGGAAGCTTATGTGCAGTTTATGAACCAGCTGCGTGAGGACGGAACGGCTATTGTGTGCGCGGATGATGAGAATGTGAAATCTCTGCTGCCTCAAGTAAAAGGTACGGTTATCACCTACGGAATTCATTCGGAGACTGCAGATTACACGGCGACCGACATCGTTCTGGGCGACCGCCAGGTGTCGTACACGATGAATCGCGGTACGGAGGTTCTGGGCCGTATTGAGCTTTCCATTCCGGGGCAATACAATCTGTATAATTCAATGGCGGCGGTAATTTCCTGTCTGAAATCCGGCATTGCCTTTGAAGCGATCGCTGCAGCAATTGTGAAATTCCACGGTGCCAAGCGGCGCTTCCAGGTGCTGGGAGAGATCAACGAGATTCTCGTCATTGATGATTATGCGCATCATCCAACGGAGATTCAGGCTACCATTAGTGCTGCCAAGGCTACAGGCAAACGGATTATCGCCGTGTTCCAGCCGCAGCGCTACACGCGTACCTTCTTCCTGCTGGATGCGTTCAGCCGTGCGTTCAGCGAAGCGGACGAAGTGATTATTACCGATATCTACTCGCCTGCCGGAGAGAAGCAGATCGAGGGAGTCACCTCCGCGAAGCTGGTGGAGCTGATTGTGCAGAACAGCAACGCCGGTGCACGGCATCTGCCGACGAAGGAAGCTGTGCTGGCTGACCTGCAGGACCGCATTGCTCCCGGTGATCTGGTGATTACAATGGGTGCGGGTGATATCTGGAAGGTCGGGTATGCTCTGGCTGATAATCTGAAGAATCGTGAATAAGGCTTAGGCCGTTCTATGCAGATTACACATATCTCTTTACAGTAATAGGATAGCTAGGCAATTTAACAGAAACGGTTTCCGTTCCTTGAATAAGGACAGCGAAGCCGTTTCTTCTTTTTATGTCTGGAGGTATCTGGCGGTCTAAGAAATTAGAAGTGAAATTACACCGCCATTTTGCCGATATAGCTTGTGAATGATATTGTCCTCAATTAAAAGAAGGTATTCCCGCATATTTGGTGGTGTACTCATGAGCTTTCAGCTTGATATTAATACATTGTTGTACTTGTTCATCTTGGGGAACTTGTTTTCCGGACTGCTGATTACCTTCTACCGCTACCATTTCGCCAAGGATACCGCCTCGGTCCTTTTTATAACTGCAAAGTGGCTTCAGGTCGTCTTCTGGGGCTCTATTCTGCTATGGGATTATATTCCCCATTGGATCGCCATACCTCTAAGCAATGCGATCATTCTGGCTGGAGGAGGTCTGGAAATTTCGGCCCTGCTGATGATGATGGGGATGATGGACCGTAAGGCGAAGCTCTATTATTCGGGGCTGGTTGCGGGCAGTGTTCTGAGCTTTTGTATCGTCGCCCTGTTCTTTAACCATGCGAACCTGCGGGTGGCCACGACCTCGCTATGGGTAATGCTGTTTGTGATCTACCCCGGGTACCGTTTGACGGCGGGGAAAGAACGTTCTCCGCTCCAGAAAATAATGGGTGGCGTATTTTATACCATTGCTGCCGTGATGCTGTTGCGGTCCTTTGTCGCGCTGATTCTGGAACCGGAGATGGGGCCGCTGACAGCTAATCCGGCACAGTATTTGTATTACCTGGGGATGTTTTTGATGCTGGTCGGGGGAATTGCGGCTTTCATCCTGCTCTCCAATGAGCATTCATATGAGAAGCTGAAGCGCATAGCCGCTTATGACAGCCTTACCGGAATCCTTGGCCGCAGGGCTTTTCTGATAGAGGCAGAGCTGAAGCTGGCGATGGCGGCAAGAAAGCGGGAATACTGCTCAATGCTGCTGCTGGATCTGGACCATTTCAAAATAGTGAATGATACATATGGACATGACAAAGGCGATGTAGTACTTCAGGATTTCGCGCTTACCATTGAGAGCCGGCTGGGAATCGGTGACTTGTTCGGCCGGGTTGGCGGCGAAGAATTCGCCATTATGCTCTATGGGCAGGATGCGGAGAACAGCAGCCGCAAGGCGGAAGAACTGCGCCAAGCCGTCAAGGAGGCTTCGGGAGACAGTCTTGCCGGCGGGTACACCGTAAGCATCGGAATGATTACAGTGCTTCCGGATCAGCAGACCGCCTTGAATACCCTGTACAAGCTTAGTGACAGAGCCCTGTATCAGGCGAAGCAGGACGGGCGGGACCGTGTGGTCAGAGCCGGGTAAAAGAACGGGATTATACACATCATACATATGACATCAATGAGCAAGGGGGTGGACGCTATGGCTGCCAGTTTGGATTTCAAGACACTGCTGGCGTGTCTCTTTTTTGGTAATTTCTTTACGGTTATGCTCACTCTGGCTTACCGGTCGCGTTATCCGAAAGATGGTACATCCCTGCTGTTCCTGACCGCCAAAATTCTGCAGCTGGTGATTATGATCCTTCTGCTGTTAAGGGAATATCGTGAATTTAAGGTTGTGCTTCCCTGCATTATTCTCTTGAATCTGGCCGGTGGAACCGCAGAAATCTTCGCGCTGCTCAAGATGCTGGAGGTCCATTCCGAACGGATAAAGCGGATTTATTATACACTAACCGGATGTGCCGCACTTGCTCTGCTCCTCCTGTATCTGCTGTCTCCGGACGTACCGCGGCTAATTGCAGCTGCCTCGCTTGCCGGGGCACTGCTGCTGATCTATCCTGCGTATATGCTATGCTGGAAAGTAAAAAAAACACCGCTTCAGGAAATTATGGGCTTGCTCTACGGAATTGTTATCCTCTCGATGCTCTGCAATGCAAGCAGACTGGTATATCCTCCGCCTGAGGGCTCACCCATTGGTGAGTGGATGCAAGTCTTTTTCTATATTGGAATATACCTGCTGATGTTTCTCGGAACCGCCGGCTTCATGCTGCTCTCCAGGGAGCAGTCCTATGCTGAACTGGAGCGTGCAGCCACATACGATGAGCTCACCGGCATTCTTAACCGCAGAGCCTTCGTGCTGCGTGCCCGGCCCCTGATTGCTGCGGCTGCCAAGGAGATGGCGCCCTTCTCTTTCCTGCTGCTGGATGTGGACCATTTCAAACAGGTGAATGATACCTATGGCCATGACACGGGTGACAAGGTGCTGCGCGACTTTGCCCGCAGAATTGAGCGCCAGCTTGGCAACGGGGACCTGTTCGGACGGTTCGGCGGCGAAGAATTCGCTGTGCTGCTGCACCGGGCGGATGAGGAAGCGAGTGGGGAAGTGGCTGAGCGGCTTCGCCGGTCCGTGCTGGACGCCACCATTGATGGGATAACGCTCTCGTATACAGTGAGCATCGGTCTGATTACGATCGTCTCGGGCGAGCGCGTCCCGCTCAATACCTTGTACAAGCTGAGCGATACCGCCCTGTACCAGGCGAAGCAGCGCGGACGCAATTGTGTGGTCCGCAGCCAAGGCCATGCAGCGAGGGAGCTTGAAGTACATTCCTGAATGTACTGACCATAAGTCTAAACTGCAATTTAAATAAAATCACAAAAATCAGGAAAAACAGCGCTTCTCCTTTTACTGGAGCAGCGCTGTTTTTGTGTCCGGGCTTCGTGAAATGACAGTTTTTTGAAATTATTTTTGCATTAGCCAAGAAACGACAAAACTCCGCAGAACTTTGGGGTAATATATGCTAGATACCTGGCACTGCCAGACACAGACAGATAAATGGAGAGTAGGAGAAAAAGCCATGAGGGAAAAATTGCTGTTCATATCTGCAGAGAATCCATTTCCGCAGGATAGCGGTGGCAAGCTGAGAACGGGCAATATTCTGAATATTTTACTCGCCAAATACGATGTGGATCTCTTAACGTATTCAGGTTCCAAAGATACGGAGGCCATACCGTCCCTTACCGTGCATGAGGTGAAGCGCACAATGAATTACCGCAAGGCGATGCTTCGCTCCTTGTACAAATGGCGCAATTGCTCTTATATGAGCCATGTAGATGTGGATATGAAAGAGAAGATTACAGAGCTCTGCGTACAGCATGCGTACAGCCATGTTTTTATTTCGCACAGTCTGCTCGGCTGCTGCATTGACATTGTGCGCCGTTCCCTGCCTGGCACTGTTATAATCACGGACGCGCATAACTTCGAGAGCGGATTGTCTGCACAGCTTGCCCGCAGGAAGAGGGGGATCGCCAAACTCTTTTATTCCCTTAATGCGGTATGGACGCGCAGAGATGAGCTTAAGCTGATGGACAAGACCAATCTGCTGCTTACAACATCCGAACAGGACGGGCTGAGCTTTAAGGCACTTTCTTTTAAAAATTCTTTCAAGGTCCACGTAATCCCTAACTTCATCCGTATGGGCGATTATCGGACAAATACGCTTTTTCCGAAAGAGCCGTGGATTATTCTTCCGGGCAATATGAACTACTTCCCGAACATTAATGCAGCTACCTATTTCTACCGTCAGATCTATCCGCTTATCAAAGCCAAGGTTCCGGGCATCAAATGGTATATCGTCGGCCGGGATGTGCATCCGGAAGTTGCCGCTCTGGCGGACCAGGACCCTTCCATCATCATCACCGGATATGTGGACAGTGTGGCGGACTATATACGGAAGGCGCAGGTTGTGATTGCCCCTCTGCAGGAGGGCAGCGGAACACGCCTGAAGATACTGGAGGCCTGGGCGCTCAAGACTCCTGTCGTTTCAAGCACCAAAGGAGCAGAAGGGCTGCTGTATGAGCATTCCGCGAATATTATGATTGCCGATGATCCGGTTACGTTTGCCGAAAGCGTGACTCAATTACTTCAGGATCACGAAAAGGGAGTAGTGCTTGCGGACCGTGCCTACCAGACCCTGCTGGCTAACTATGAGGCGGAAAGTGTCCGGGAAAAGCTGCTAAGTCTTGTCTAATTGTAAGGGGAATACAAAAAAATATTATTTCATCCCATAAATCGACAATCTTTTTCCGGGAACTGCGTTACTATTGATCTACATCTAAAGATTCATAAATGAAGGCTGGATGTAATCCGGCCTATTTTTCTTTGTATACAATAATAACCATTTACATAGAACCAAGGAGCTATAGCCATGAGAGAGAAAATGCTGTTCCTATCAGCCCAGAGTCGTTATCCCGAAGATTTAGAAGGAGAAATAAGAACAGAGAATTTTCTTGATATTCTGCTGGAGCGGTTTGATATTGATCTGCTCGAGTATTGTCATTGCCGCCGGGAGCCAGCGGTAGAGTCTGGACCTGCGCTTACGGTGCACCAGGTGAAGAGGTCTTCTGCTTCACAGAGGTCACTGCTGCACCCGCTGAACAAGCTACGCTCACATTCTCCGCTGATCGGTACTGACAAGTCTTTGCGGGCGGAAATCACAGAAATGTGCCGCTTGAATACATACAGTCATGTGTTTATTTCGTATTATATGCTGAGTAATTGCCTGGATATTGTAGCCTCAATGCTTCCGGAGGCCGTCATCATTACAGATGCCCACCGTTTCGGGAGCAGAATGCTGGAGAATAGGGCAGCCGGCAAACGCGGAATTAGCAAAAGCTATCATAAGCTGAATGCCGCACTGATCCGCCGGGAAGAGCGCCGATTAATGAACAAGACCAGTCTGCTGCTGACCGCTACAGAATGGGATGCCCTTTCTTTTAAGGCATTATCCTTTGCGGATGCAGGCAAGGTGCATGTAATTCCGCCTTACATTGACCTGAAGGAGCCTGCTTATGCCTCCGGTGAGACCGTAATCAAGGAGAAATCCATAGTCCTTCATTGGAATATGAATACCGGCCAGGGCAAGAATGTGGCTTTATTGTTCTTAAAGAAGATATACCCGCTGGTCAAAGCTGAGGTGCCGGATTTCCGGTGCTATATGATTAGCGATAAAGTACATCCGGAGGTTGCCGCCTTGGCCCGCAATGATGCTTCTATTGAAATTGTCAGGGAATTTGAACATACAGCCGATTACATCCGGCGGGCCAGCGCCGTGGTAGCTTCTTTGCGCGAAGGCTGCGGGGGGCAGATTAAGATCCTGGAAGCCTGGGCGCTGCGGACGCCGGTCGTGTGCAGCTTGAGCGGTTCGGAGGAATTAATCTGTGAGACGGGACGGGATATTCTGCTCGCAGGCACGAGTGCAGTCTTTGCCGGCCAGCTGGTGAAGCTGCTGACAACGCCTGAGCTGGGCTCCATTATTGCGGATCAGGCTTACCGGACACTGCTCAAGCATTACGCGGCGGAAGGGGTCAGGGAGAAAGTACTTAGTTTGGTGTAAATATATTAAAATAGCATATCCATCTCACATCTATCATATATTTCAGTATAGAACTGAAGATAGCGAGGTGGGAGCATTGAATAGCGGAAGAATGACATTCCGGTTTGATGGGGAGACGGCAGAACGTAAGGCGGAAATGGCAGACCGCCGTATAGGAAGAGAACCTGTTAGAGCCTTGGAGGTTGAGGACAGGGAACAGCGTGAGGAGATCAGAACGGCCCCGAATCTCCGTGCAGATGAATATATAGTTGATCTGGAGCGGGTGGAAATCCCCCGTGCAGCTGAAGTATCTTATATGAAATCCTCTGGTCCGCGCCGCCGCAACTGGGATGATTCAGATGGAGAGTATGATACTGGACAGTATTCATATCTCCCAGACTCAAGTACGCGCACAATTCCAGTTTATGCGGAGGTTTACAGGGACGATGATAATGCACCACCAGGTGAGCACTACCCGCTGTTTGAGGATGAGCGGGGCGCTGAGCAGGAACGGTTCGGGCAGTTCAGCACACACGGGAATCTGTATGGAGGCTCCTACCATACCCGACGCCCTTCTTATTGGTGGAAGTTCGCTTTGTCAGTAGCAGGAGCATTAGGCACAGGAATCCTGCTCGGCTATGCAGCGCTGTCCTTCATCAGTGGCGGAGGGACGGGTACCGGGAATGGAAGCGGCAGTTCCGCTGTTCAGACGGGGATCGTTCAGAGCCAGAATGACACTGGCGGGGGAGCGGAAGCAGATATCACAGGCGTGCCGGTTGAAGGAACCGGTGAAGCGGTGGCAGTGCATGTTCCGGTACAGATTGCGGCGCAGAGCTATTATCTGCTCCAATACGGCGTATTCAGCACACCGGCTGGTGCTGCGCAGGCTCAGCAGGAGCTGCTTGCCGCAGGGCTTGCCGCAGGTCTGGACCCAGCGGACGGCAACCGGGTGTATGCCGGGATGTCGCCTGAGCGCGAGCAGGCCAAGCTGCTCAGCAGCGGTCTGAAGAATCAGGGCATCGAGCTGTATGTAAGGGAAGTGGCCTTGCCCGCTGTGGATCAGGTCAGCTATAACGGAACGGCGGAAGCAGTGGACAACTATTTTGCAGTCAGCAGCCAGTTGTTGAGTGAGCTGAGCGGCCTGTCTGCTTCGCTGCTGAGCGGTATGGCCAGCGGTACAGACAGCTCAGCGGTAAGTGATCTTCATATGCAGTGGACTGAAACCGTCAAGCAGCTCGAGTCCGGGCTGTCTCCGGAAGGGAAGAGTATTGCCACCGGGCTGGAGAAATCCATGAGCCGGGGAATATCCGCACTGAACGAGTACGGCAAGAATAAGGCAGAGGGCCTGCTCTGGGAAGTGCAGGAGGCTATGATGAGCTTTTTGACCGGCCAGAAAAGTCTGCTGTCTGCGATAAGCTGAACGTTCACCCCATTGAATAAGATGTTGCCCATCCCCCGTACCGGCTGTTTGCCGGACGGGGGATTGCTGTGTTTCTCGCCAGTATAGCTGCTGCATGATAAATCAGTTGCCTATTGTGCCGGAGTCGGATAATGTTAGTGAACCACACCCGGCGGAGACTGGTGAAATCGGGCTTTATGCGGCACGGCTGTGGTAAACATTCCCTGAACGGATTTTGCGTTTGTATTGAACTCCGTTTCACCGTATAATAATTAGGGTGTCAAAAAATGGCGAGGGAAGACCAAAATGAAGAAGAAAAATGTAGGAACACTGCTGTTATTTCTAATTCTGGGCTGGCTGGCCGGAGCATGGATTGCCAAGCTGCTGGAACCTGTAAAAGCTCTGTCTTTTCTTACAACCTCGACTGTACTCAAGTGGTCGCCGCAAGCTGATTTGGACATCATAACCTATGACATCACTATCCATTTGAAATTGTGCCTGCTCAGTCTTGCCGGAATGATAACAGCTGTATGGCTGTACCGCAGACTGTAGCGTTCGCTGCCGGCATCTAGAAGGGACGTTTATTACAGTGGAGCATAACAACACGCGACACATTATTCTTGCTTCGGGTTCGCCGCGGCGGCGTGAACTGTTAGCCTCGCTTGGCCTGCCTTTCGAGGTTCTGGTCAGTGATGCTGATGAGAGTACGCCGCCGGAATGGACGCCTGAGACCATCGTGCGTAATCTGGCGGTGCGCAAAGCGGAGGCAGTACTCCCTGCAGCCGGAGACCGGGATGCTGTTATTGTCGGCAGCGACACGATTGTCGTGCTTGACGACAAGGTGCTCGGCAAGCCGGTGGACGAGCAGGACAGCGCTAAGATGCTGGCCATGCTGCAGGGAAGGACACATCAGGTATATACCGGGGTGGCCTGTATCGGTCTCGCAGAGGGTCGGACCCTGGTAGATCACAGGGTAACCTCTGTAACTATGAGAGCAATGAGCGAAGATGAAATCTGCGCCTACATAGCGACCGGGGAGCCTGCCGACAAAGCCGGCTCTTATGCAATACAAGGGCTTGGTGCCACCCTGGTGGACGAAATTGAAGGCTGTTATTTTAACGTGGTCGGTCTGCCGTTGTCGCTGCTAAGCGGCATGTTGTCCGGGTTCGGCATTTCTGTACTGAACCGGCAAGGATAGCAGGAAGAAAGAGGGTTAGGGATGGAGTCGCAAACATTTATGCTGCGTGACCTCCCCCATGAAGAACGACCACGAGAGCGCATGATGCATTATGGGGCGGAATCATTAAGTCAGGCGGAGCTGCTGGCAATTCTGCTGCGCACAGGTGCGCAGAGTGAATCGGCTATTCATATCGCCCAGCGGTTGCTGGGGATTACAGGCGGCCTCCGCGGGCTGGCGGACCTGAGCATTGAAGAACTGACAACAATCAAAGGCATTGGCCCTGCCAAGGCCGTGCAACTGAAAGCAGGCATAGAGCTGGGAAGACGGATGGCGAACTCCCGGCTTACAGAACCGGTTATCATCCGCAGTCCCCAGGACGCGGCGGAGATTCTGACCGAGCAGCTGCGTTATTTGCAGAAGGAGCATTTTATCTGCTTGTTTCTGAATACGAAGAATCATGTTATTGCGCAGGAAACATTGTCCATGGGCAGCCTTAACGCCTCCATTGTGCATCCCCGCGAGGTGTTCCGGGCAGCCATGAAATGCAGCAGCGCAGCTATTATATGCGCACATAATCATCCGAGCGGTGATCCGACGCCGAGTCCTGAAGACATCTCCTTGACCTCAAGGCTGATACAGGCAGGTGAAATCGTCGGCATCGACGTGCTGGATCACCTGGTCATTGGTGACAGCAGCTTTGTAAGTTTGAAAGAAAAAGGTTATATGTAATACAATTGTCTAGATCCACAAGGAAAAGGAGCATACAAGATGTTAGGTGGTTTTACGAAAGATTTAGGAATTGACTTGGGGACAGCGAATACGCTTGTCTACGTGCGCGGTAAAGGGATTGTTGTAAGAGAGCCTTCCGTGGTAGCCATTAATACTGATACTAAGACGATTGAAGCTGTAGGGGAGTCCGCCAAAAAAATGATCGGACGCACACCGGGCAACATTCGTGCCATTCGTCCGATGAAGGACGGGGTCATTGCCGATTTTGATACTACGGCAACAATGATCAAATATTTTATCCGCCAGGCACAGAAGCAGCGCTCGATGTTCCAGCGCCACCCGAATGTCATGGTCTGTGTTCCATCCGGAATTACGGCTGTTGAACAACGCGCCGTTGAAGATGCAACGAAGCAGGCAGGAGCGCGTGAGGCCTATATCATTGAAGAGCCTTTTGCCGCTGCCATCGGAGCAGATCTCCCGGTATGGGAACCTACAGGAAGCATGGTTGTGGATATCGGCGGCGGAACTACCGAAGTGGCGGTCATCTCACTCGGCGGTATCGTAACAAGCCGTTCTGTCCGTGTAGCCGGCGATGAAGCGGATGAGTCCATCATCCAATATATCAAACGCCAGTATAATCTCATGATCGGGGAACGCACTTCGGAGCAGCTGAAGATGGATGTGGGTTCTGCTCTGCCGCTCGAGAAAGCCGAAACTATGGAAATCCGCGGCCGCGATTTGGTAACGGGACTTCCGAAGACGCTGACTATTACCTCTGATGAGATCTGTGAAGCTTTGTCGGATACAGTGAACGCTATTGTTGAAGCTGTAAAAGTAACGCTGGAGAAATGTCCGCCTGAGCTTGCTGCCGACATTATGGACCGCGGTATTGTGCTTACAGGCGGCGGTGCGCTTTTGCGTAACCTGGACAAGCTGCTGGCGCGTGAGACCGGAATGCCGGTTATCGTTGCCGAGAATCCGCTGGACTGTGTAGCTATTGGTACAGGCAAGGCACTCGAGAATATTCATTTGTTCAAGAGCCGCAGCAGTTCGAGTCTTCGTTCCAAACGCTAGGACAATTCTGACCTGTGAACGTCAACCCCTGATGTGGGAGAAATTCGGTTGTTAGAGGGTGTTGAAACTGTTTAAGCTGTTTAATAATAAACGTTTATTTATATTGCTGATTACACTGGTCATGTTTATCGTGGTGATGGGCTTCAGCCTGGGACAAAGGAAAAACTTGTCCTGGCCGGAGAATTTCCTCAGAGATACGACCGGATTCGTGCAGAATTTGTTCTACAAGCCCGCTGGATACGTAGCGGGCTTGTTCCAAGATATCGGGAACCTGCATGATCTGGCTGAAGAGAATAAGCGGCTCAAAATCCTGGCAGCGCAATACGCCCGGGATAAGGCGCAGTATAACTTCATTAAAGCCCGGAATGAGCAATATAAAATAGATCTTCAATTCACTGAAGCTCAAAAGAATCTGTATAACTATGAGTATCATATCGCTAACGTAGTCAGCCTGACGACAGAGCCAAGCAACAACATGCTGGTCATTGATCTCGGGGCTAAGGACGGCATTAAGCTGAATATGTCCGTGACCTCCGTTGAGGGACTCGTTGGAGTAATAAGTAACGTGAGTAATTTCACCTCCACCGTCAAGCTGATGACGATGATGGATATCAATGATCCCAACTCCCAGCCGGCGATTGCGGCAACGGTGTTCAACAAGGAAGGCGAAACCTTTGGGATGATTGAGAAATACGACCAGCAGACCGGTATGCTGATGATGAACAAAATTCCGGCAGGAAATCCGGTTGCCAAGGATGACCTGATCATCTCTTCCGGCATCGGCGGACTGTATCCGCTCGGAATGACCATCGGTACGGTTCAAGAGGTGAAGACTGGGGAGTTTGGTTTAACCTCTACTGCAATCATTAAGCCGGCGGCAGGATTCCAGGACTGGAAGGAACTCTTCGTTGTCTTTACGGAGGAGCGTGCGGAATAGTGAGGATGCGCAGATCCGTTCTAATTCTATTGTTGTTCCTCTTATTTATCCTTGAAGGCACTATTCTCCCCTGGCTGATTCCGAATGCCTGGGAGATGCGGATTATCCCTGATCTCGTGTTCATTGTAATCCTGTTTGTGACGGTATACCATCACCGGCATACGGCACTTATTCTTGGTTTATCCTTCGGAATGCTGCATGACGTGGTGTTCTATGGCCGCATTCTTGGGGCACATTCTTTTGCAATGGGATTATCCGCATATCTGATTGGTCTGATATTCCAGATTCCGCGTGCACCGCTGCCGCTGATGATGACGGTGGTGCTGCTGGGCAGCCTGCTGGAGGACAGCATGCTTTTTGCCATTTACAGTGTCTTTAATCTGAGTAAAGAACCCTATAACTGGGCGCTCCTGCACCATATGCTGCCTACTATGCTGTTTCATTTTGCTATCGGCTTGCTTCTCTACATCCCGCTCCGGCGCCAGCTGGAGCTGCTGAAGAAAGAGACCCGCAAAGAAGAAGCTGCTTAAGCCGCTGCTGCATTTTCTTATCCCATAAAGAAGGAATTTGCCCGGCCCGGCACGAATGAATGAGGATGGGGGGACAGGCATATGACAGTTAAATCCAAGCATGTAAGGATTAAGGGCATCAAGGATGGCCTGGTATTCCTGCTAGACGACAAGTGTCCCTTTGAAGATCTCTTAAGCGAGCTTCGCTATAAGCTGGAGCACAGCCATCAAAATATTCTGACCGGACCGATTGTGCATGTGGACATCAAGCTGGGCAACCGTCCTGTTACCGAAGAAGATAAAGAGGCAGTTCTGGATATCCTCAAAAGCCAGGGGAATTTATTAATCCGTTCCGTTGAAGCCTTGGAGGACCCTGAAGAGAAGGATACGGAAGCATTATTTATGATGAGCGGAATGCTCCGTTCCGGCCAGGTACTGCATCATGAGGGCAATCTGCTGTTTCTCGGCGATGTGAATCCGGGGGGAACCATTACCTGCTCGGGGGATATCTATATTCTTGGAGCGCTTAAAGGGATGGCACACGCCGGAATCAACGGCAATCAGGAAGCGATTATTGCGGCTTCGCTGCTGGCTCCTACCCAGCTCCGGATTGCTGATATTATCAGCAGACCGCCGGACGAATGGGGAACCCGGGAGAGCAGCATGGAATTTGCCTATTTATCAGACGGTGCTATGCAAATCGACAAAATTCATAATATAGTCAAATTACGTCAGGATTTAAATGTGTTTAAAGGGGTGTAGCCTCCATGGGAGAAGCGATTGTCGTAACCTCGGGCAAAGGCGGAGTTGGCAAAACAACCACAACAGCCAACATTGGGACCGCACTTGCATTGCAGGGCAAAAAAGTATGTCTGGTCGATACTGACATTGGACTGCGGAATCTGGATGTAGTCATGGGGCTGGAGAACCGGATCATTTACGATCTTGTGGATGTGGCGGAAGGCCGCTGCCGTCTGAATCAGGCGCTGGTCAAAGACAAGCGTTTTGAAGAGCTGTATATGCTGCCTGCAGCCCAGACCAAAGACAAGACCTCAGTCACTCCGGAGCAGGTCAAGGATATTATTCTTGAACTCAAGAAGGAATACGAATATATTCTGATCGATTGTCCGGCCGGGATTGAACACGGCTTCCGCAATGCCATTGCAGGGGCCGACAAAGCTATTGTGGTCACTACTCCGGAGCATGCTGCGGTGCGGGATGCGGACCGGATCATCGGTCTGCTGGAGCAGTCACATGTGGAATCACCGAAGCTGGTGGTCAACCGTATCCGTCCGGGTATGGTGAGATCCGGCGATATGCTGGATATCGAGGATATTCTGCAGGTGCTCAATATTGATCTGATCGGGATTGTGCCGGATGATGAGCTGGTCATCAAGGCAGCGAACAGCGGTGAACCTACCGTGATGAATCCGAATTCTGCAGCTGCAATTGCTTACCGCAATATTGCCCGGCGTATTCTTGGCGATGCGGTACCGTTAATGCAGCTGGACCAGAAACCGGGTGCTTTTAAGAAGTTCAAGAAATTTTTTGGAATGGGCTGAACCCTGGCCAGGCACTTATTTATAGCGACCTTTCGTCTTGACCCGCCTGCTGAGAAATCCTTGGCGGGTTTTTTTGTGCGAATATACGG
This sequence comes from Paenibacillus sp. FSL H8-0259, assembly GCF_037963255.1. NCBI lineage: Bacteria > Bacillati > Bacillota > Bacilli > Caryophanales > Paenibacillaceae > Paenibacillus > Paenibacillus sp. FSL H8-0259. Next base: position 6,562,090 of record NZ_CP150147.1, on the reverse strand, counting down.
AGTAAGGCCGGTACAATCACTTACGCTTGGTAGTTATCTCCCCCCAGGGCTTGTTCTAAAGCAGCTTCCGCTACTCATAAAATGGAAGTAAAACAAGCCCGTCCGGAGGGATCAATATGGAATACGAGAGAGATATCAAAAATCGCCGTAAGAAACGTATACAGAGCTTATTAGAGGAGCAGACCGAAGCCGGATCAGCGCCTGCGCTTTTCACGCTGCCTGACAACACTATCCCATTCAGGGAATGGGGGGCGGCTCCCCGAAATGAATTCACTGCTTCAACGGAACCTGATCCTGAGGTGATGTGGAAGAAGCAGCGCAACAGCTGGGAGGACGAAGGCGGGGATGGGCCGCGCTTTGGCGCAGGTTTCATGCGGAGGACGATAGCCAGCCTGCTGGTCTTCGGAGCGGTGTGGGGAATCTTCGCAGTGAGTGAGCCGTGGGCCGTGAAGTCGCAGTATTTCATCACTGGCGCCCTCAGTAATGATATGGATTTCGCTGCAGTGCAGGTGTGGTATGAGGAGCATTTCAATGGAGCCCCTTCGTTCATTCCGATCTTCGGAGATAAAGAGGTGCCGGCAGAGAAAGTGACAGCCGTTCATGAACTGAGCGCCCCCTTGGAGGGAAGCATTGTGCGTCCCTTTGCCGCGTCCCTTAAGGGGGTCGAAGTGATACCGGCAGATGATTCAGGCTCGAGTGTCACAGTAGAAAGTGTAGATACGGGCCGCGTATTGTCCGTGTCCAAAGAAGCACAGGGAGGCATCCGGATCACCGTCCGCCATACCGGAAATATAACGGCGGAATACGGCCATTTGAGCGGGACGCGGCTCGCGGTGGATGACTGGGTACAGAGCGGAGATGCAGTAGGCTGGATTCAGGGGACAGAGGATGCACAGATTCCGATGCTTTTTTTTGCGATTATGAAAGACAAGTCTTATATTGATCCTACTGAAGTGGTATCGTTTGATTAGGATCTTCGGTATTGAGCTGTCTCTGCATCCGCTCTTCGTGCTGATTCTGTTTTTCTCCGTGCTTACCGGACAGTTCCTTGAAATTATTACTCTGTTTTCAATTGTATTTATCCATGAACTCGGACATGTATGTGCGGCACTATTGACCGGGGTTACCGTCAAGTCCGTGCAGCTGCTGCCGTTCGGGGGAGTCGCGGTCATAGAGGATCATGGACGGCTAACAGCCGGACGTGAAATGGGGATTGCCGTTGCCGGACCGCTTCAGAACGGGATTATGATCCTGCTGGCGCTGGCGCTCAAGCAAGCGGAGTATGGCAGCAGTGCTTATCTGGATTATTTCATCGGGGCCAATGCCATGATCGCGCTGTTCAATCTGCTGCCGGTGCTTCCGCTCGACGGAGGCAAAATCCTGCAGGCAGCTCTAAGCCTGCTGCTTCCGTATTATTACACCCTGCTGTGGATCGGCAGAGTCAGTATTGCGGCCAGTCTGCTTGTTGTGGTGTTCGCCCTGCTTCCGCTGGGAACCGGCGGCGGACTCCGTCTTAACCTGCTGATGATTGGTGCCTTTCTGCTCTATTCCAATGTAACGGACCAGCGCAACCTGCCTTACCGGTTTGTTGCCTTTTTGATGAACAGGGAACAGATCTATGAGCGGTACCTGCAGTCGGAGAGCGTTGCCCGGCCAATAGTTGCGTTCTCTGCGAAACCTTTGGATGATATATTGCGTCTATTTAAACGTAACCATTATCATTTTATCTATGTAATGAACGAGGACAGTGATATAGTGGCTGTTCTCCCTGAGCAGCGTCTGATTTCTTCTTATTTCGGAATATAAAGCTAGAATGATTCAAACCAGAGGTGAAGCCATGAAACAAATGATCGTTCACTGCACACAGCATATTACTCGTATGGCACTTTTGGAGAACGGGAGGCTGGTGGAATATGCGGCTGAACGCGATCAGCAGCAAGGTCTGGTCGGGAGTTATTATAAAGGTCGGGTTATGAATGTGCTGCCGGGTATGCAGGCGGCTTTTGTAGATATCGGACAGAAAAAGAATGCCTTTCTGTATGTAGACGATGTGCTGCATCCCCATCTGGAGAAGCAGCCGGAGGTGAAGCCCTCTATTGAGACGCTGCTGCAGCCCGGTCAGGAGATCGTCGTCCAGGTTAGAAAAGAGCCGCGTGGCGGCAAGGGGGCGCGGGTGACTACCCATTATACCTTGCCCGGACGCTGGATGGTGTATATGCCTTTTGCCGAGTATGTCGGGGTTTCCAAAAAAATCAGCCGCGAATCCGAGCGCAGCCGGCTTAAAGGAATCGGCGAACGGTTGCGCCAGGGTGAAGAAGGAATCATTATGCGTACAGTCTCCGAAGACGAGCCTGTGGAGGCTGTTGAAGGGGATCTGGCCTTTTTGCGGGCCCAGTGGGAAGTAATTACCCGGCGGGCTAAGGAAGCGGACGCGCCGGCTTTGCTGCACTGTGATCTGAGCATCGTTCAGCGGTTTATCCGGGATGCCTTCAACCCGCAGCGTGATGAGCTGATGATTGATTCGGCCAAGGCGGTTAAAGAGGCGGAAGCATTCCTTACAGATATGGCTCCCGAAGGGTACAAGCCTGTAGGATTCTACCGTGGACAAGAGTCCATCTTCTCGGCATATGGTGTGGGAGATCAGCTCCATAAGAGCTTCAGCCGCAAAATCATCCTTGAAGGCGGGGCTACGCTCATTTGGGATGAGACAGAGGCGCTCACCGTTATTGATGTGAATACGGCTCAGTACACCGGCGGGACGAACCTCGAGGATACTGTAACACGGACTAATCTGCTGGCGGCGGAAGAGATCGGGCGGCTTGTCCGTCTGCGGGATACGGGCGGCATTATTATCGTTGATTTCATTGACATGGAGCGGGAGGAGCACCGGAAGCAGGTCATCGCGAAGCTGGAGAGCATCATCAGCCGTGACCGCACCAAGACGCATATTCTCGGCTGGACCCATCTGGGCCTGCTGGAAATGACCCGCAAGAAGGCAAGGCATGATTCGGCCGGATTTGCTCCGGTGATCTGTCAATGCTGCGGCGGGACCGGCAAAGTAGGGACATGGCTGGAGTAGGGCAGTTTTTTCACGCTAAGAAGGTACCGTCTGTTAAAAGGATGATAAAGCCGCTTTCTACTTGACTTAGGATAATTAGTATGATAATATCTTCAAGTATGTGTTTGGTTGTTAATTTCCTGCACATGCTGTAACCGCTCCGATCGGGTATATCAAGTGCAATTCCTCCGGGGGTTGCCACCTAGACTAGGCGAGTCTGAGACATGAGGAGGTGCAAGTACAATGTATGCAATTATCGAAACTGGCGGTAAACAATACAAAGTCCAAGAGGGCGACGTGTTGTTCATTGAGAAGCTGGAAGCTGAAGACGGCGCAAGCGTAACGTTTGACCGTGTCTTGGCTGTTTCTAACGAAGGTGGTTTGACTGCAGGAACTCCGCTGGTAAGCGGCGCGTCTGTAACAGCCAAAGTCGAGAAACATGGTAAAGGTCATAAGGTTGTAGTTTACAAATACAAACCTAAGAAGAACTACCACAAGAAACAAGGCCATCGTCAACCGTACACCAAAGTAACTATCGAGAAGATTCAGGCGTAAGAAGGTGCGTTAATGATTAACGTGCGGATTACACGGGCTTCTGCTCAAGGTGTCATTGTCGGTTTTGCCGTCAAAGGGCATGCGGAATACGCAAGGAATGGTAAAGACATCGTCTGCGCGGGTGTTTCGACCGTTACGGTTGGAACTGTGAATGCGATTGAAAGCCTGACCGGTGTAGTCCTGGATACTTCGATGAAGGATGGTTTTCTGAGTGGAACCCTGGTTCCCGTGAATGATCCTGAAGTCTCCGCCAAGGTGCAGCTTTTGCTGGAATCCATGGTGCTGATGCTCAAAGATATCGCTAAATCTTACAGAAAATTTGTTCAGATACAGGAAGTCATTATTTGAAGAAGGAGGTTGACAACATGTTGAAATTGGATCTTCAATTATTCGCATCGAAAAAAGGTGTAGGTTCCACAAAGAACGGACGTGATTCCCACTCTAAACGTCTTGGCGTGAAACGTGCTGACGGTCAAGCAGTAACCGGCGGCAACATCTTGGTTCGTCAACGCGGAACAAAAATCCACCCGGGCACTAACGTGGGCATCGGTAAGGATGATACACTGTTCGCACTTGTGGACGGCGTAGTGAAGTTCGAACGTTGGGGTCGCGATCGCAAAAAAGTGAGCGTGTATCCGGTTGATGTCGCTCCGGTAGCAGCGGCACTGGAAGCGTAAGCTTTCGGAACCTATTTAGATGAGAAGCCTCCGGCATGAGTGCCGGGGGCTTTTTTTGAAAATATTCGCACCTATAGAATTCAAGTCAAACACCCGGCAGGAATGCTGGTGATTGCAGGGAAAGCCTGTGTTATACTGGGAAATGGAAAATATCTAGCAATATAAGCAACCGCTACATTGGAATGAATTTTGCGAACCGAGGGACGGGGAGAAAGAATGAAATCCTGGAAAATTATTGTCTGGGCAGTCATGTTATCCGCAGTGCTTCCTTTAGGTCTCGTGTATTGGCAACCCTCCCTTTTCACATGCCTGCTGCTCGGTGTATGGGTAGCGGCAGTGCTTGCATTCAGCTTTCTTTACAACCGGCGTCATTATGAAGAGGAACTGCGTATACAGGAGAAGACTCTGCAGCAGGCGGCAAACCGGACACTGAATCACCATCGTCATGATTGGATGAACGATCTGCAGGTGCTTTACGGATATATCCAGCTGGGCAAGCCTGATAAATCCGTGTTATGTGTGGAAAGAATAAAGGAGCGTATCGCGCTGGACAGCCGTATCGCCAAACTGGGGGTTCCTTCACTGGTATTCTACCTGCAATCCTTCCGTACCTACAGAAGCAGCCTGGAGCTGGAAATAGAGGTGGAAGAAGGGCTACAGCTGGAGGACAAGCTCAGTCCCGAAACAGGCGATGAGCTGACGTCTGTGATTATGCAGACCGTTAGGGCGTATCAGTACAGCGGACTTGCACCGCAAGGAGAAGCGCGGAAGCTTCGGCTCGGATTTTCACAGGAGGGAAGAGACATTCTTATCTCTTTCGAAGGTGAGGGAGATCATGGCAATCCCGAACTGCTGCAGGGGCAAATTTATAATATAGTACAAGGAAAAATCATGAAGGCGGAGCAGTTTCAGCCGAGCACAAGCTATGTAGAACTGCGTTTACCGCTGGAGATGTAAGGAAGGTGAACATTAATGTTCGTAGATAAAGCTAAGATTTATGTTAAGGGCGGCGACGGCGGAGATGGTCTCGTGGCGTTTCGCCGTGAGAAGTATGTACCGGAGGGCGGTCCTGCCGGCGGAGATGGCGGCCGCGGCGGAGATGTGATTTTCCGTGTAGATGAAGGCTTGCGTACACTGATGGATTTCCGTTATCAGCGCCATTTCAAGGCCGATAAGGGAATTAAGGGACGCAATAAGAGCCAGCACGGGGCGAACGCTGATCACATGATCGTGCGCATTCCTCCGGGAACTGTGCTGATCGATGATGATACCCAGGAGATCATTGCCGATATGACCCGTCATGGACAACAGGTCGTTGTGGCCCGCGGCGGCCGTGGCGGCCGGGGGAATACCCGGTTTGCGACTGCAAACAACACTGCGCCGGAGCTTGCCGAGAACGGCGAAGAAGGCCAGGAGCGTTATATCGTAATGGAACTGAAGGTAATGGCAGACGTAGGTCTGGTAGGATTCCCGAGTGTGGGTAAATCTACATTGCTGTCGGTAGTATCTGCTGCCCAGCCGAAGATTGGTGCCTATCACTTCACAACAATTACACCAAACCTTGGTGTAGTTGACGTTGGGGATGGCCGCAGCTTTGTTATGGCGGATCTGCCGGGCCTGATTGAAGGTGCGAGTGAAGGTGTGGGGCTTGGACATGAGTTCCTGCGCCACGTTGAACGTACACGTATCATCATTCATGTCGTGGATATGTCCGGCTCTGAAGGCCGTGATCCCTTCGAGGATTGGGTGATGATTAATGACGAGCTGAGGCAATACAACGCTGCCCTGATTGACCGTCCGCAGATTGTTGCGGCGAACAAGATGGATATGCCTGATTCCGAAGAGAATCTTGCCGCCTTCCGCGAGCGTGTGGCGGAGCTTCGTCCGGATCTTGAAATCATGCCGATATCCTCGCTTACCCGTCAGGGAGTGCAGGAACTGCTCTACCGGGCAACGGACGTGCTGGATAGTATTCCTGTCGCACCGGTCGTTGAAGAAGTGGCTGAAACTACTGAGCGCAAGGTGTACAAGCTGGAAGCGGAAGAAGATAATTCCTTCACCATTACCCGCGACAATGAAGCATTTGTAGTCACCAGTCCGCGTATTGAGCGGATGCTGAAGCGGATGCAGCTGAGTACACATGATGCTATCCTCAAGCTGGCCCGTACCTTGCGTCATATGGGTGTGGATGCCGAACTGCGCAAGCGCGGTGCTGTAGAAGGCACTATTGTGCGCATTGCTGATTTCGAATTCGAGTTTGTTGAGAACAGCAGCTACTATTAATATCTGCGCTTGTTGCTGAATGCTGTCAAGCGGCTTTGAATATGCCGGCTGTGTTTCCCGTGAGGGGACACAGCCGGCTTTTTTAATAGACAGGGGAATAAAAGAACTGCTTCTTATAAAGTCTGCTTTAAATATTTGGCTAAATTTACTACAATCATATGTGGGCCCGAGAACGGGAATAGGTCATGGGCGGACGGATTTATCTGCAACCGAATCCAAATAAGGAAATCCCCGTATATAATTAAGGGCAATAAGCACTAATTTCCAGCTGAACCAACCGATAATATAAATACAAACCTGTCATGAAAGAGGGAATAGGCAGATGGCAATTATTGAAGTAGTCAAATATGACGGGCCTGCAGGCGTCTTCGCCTGGAAATATCCTAATCAGGAGCTGGGCACATGGACACAGCTGATTGTGAATGAATCCCAGGAGGCGATTCTGTTCAAAGGCGGTGAGGCACTCGATTCCTTCACAGCGGGACGTCACACGCTCAGCACGGCGAACATCCCGATTCTGTCGAATGTAGTGAATCTGCCGTTCGGCGGCAAATCACCGTTTACAGCGGAAATATGGTTCGTGAACAAGATGAACTCTATGAACGTCAAGTGGGGGACAAGTTCGCCGCTGCAGCTGCAGGATCCCAAATACCAAATCATGATCTCTGTCCGCGCCTTCGGCCAATTCGGAGTCAAGATTGAGGATCCCCGCAAATTCCTGCTGAAGCTGGTGGGGACGCTGCCTTTATTTGATCAGGACACTATGGTGAGTTATTTCCGCGGGCTGCTGATGTCCAATATTAATGAACTGATCTCTTCTTATCTGGTGCACAAAAAAATCAGCATTCTGGAGATCAATGCCTATGTAGTAGAAATTTCGAAGCATATACAAGGCCGTCTGGCGTCGTCCTTCCTAGATAGCGGGATCGAGCTGAATAATTTCTTTATTGATTCCATTAACATTCCTGATAATGATCCGGCCATACTCCGATTGAAAGAGGCTTTAGCCAAAAAAGCAGAGATGGACATCATCGGCTTCACCTATCAGCAGGAACGCAGCTTCGATACCATGGAGGAAGCCGCAGGGAATCCGGGTAATTTAGGCGCCGGGATGATGAATACCGGCCTGGGGCTCGGTATGGGCTTTGGCCTTGCCGGACCTGCGACTGATATGATGAACAGGATGACACGCGGCATGTCACTGGACGGCGGTACGGCGGCAGCACCGGGAACAAATTCCAAATCCTGTGCAGGCTGTGGAACGCTTAACCCGGCAGATGCTCGGTTCTGTACCGGCTGCGGTCAGAGCCTGCAGCCGGTGCCTGCTGCAGCTAGCAGTACTTGCCGCAGCTGCGGCAAGCCGGTAATTCCCGGCGCCAAATTCTGCCCGCACTGCGGGGAGAGCCTGATCATTAAATGCACGGGTTGCGGGCATGAACTGCAGCCCGGACAGAAATTCTGCGCGGAATGCGGAACAAGGGCGGCTAATGGGTGAGCCGGATGAATAAACAGAGGTCTTACACGGGGCTTATCACTGTCATTTATGCTGCTGTTCTGGCGGTCACTGTTTTCTCCTTCTTCATGCTTGGATTTTCTGAGTCGCTGGTGCGTTTCATAGTGACTCTGCTTGCCGTATGCATTGCTGAGACTGCCGTATATGGTTATTGCGTATTTTGGCTGCGTTCCGCTCCTGATGTCAGCAGGACTTCACCGCTACTCCTGAGCGGGGCTTGGATTGTTGCCCTATATGTATTCGTGGTAATTGCTTTAGCTGTGCTGCTTGACTGGATTCTGGAACTGAGCCCGCTCTGGTATGCGGGAGTGCAGCTAGTTGTGTTGGTTACTGCTGTGGCTGTTCTGGAAGCGATAGGGTTATATGGCCGGAATGCAGCGTCACAGGAACAGAGGGATGCCGATGCCTCAAGGAATCTGCGGCGTTACCGGCAGGAACTGCGAGAGATTAGAGAGCTTGCGGGGAGCTGGAAGCATCCGGAATCCATTCGTTTGACTGAGCTGGTGGGTTCCTTAGAGGAAAGGTTCCAGTACAGTGATCCGGTTTCGAATCCGGAATTGGCCGCAACCGAGGATATGATAAGCCAGCAGATTTCTCTGCTTCATGATCATGTTGCCTTATTGCTTGTACTGAAGGAGCCGCCAGGCGGCTGGGAAGCGGAAACACAGGAATTGACGGATAGTATTGCCGGCACGCTCCAGCGGCGCAACCGGGAGCTGGCGGCACTTAAATAGGAGGAAGATTACGGAATGGGTATCGTGAATGAGCTAGAGGGACTGCTGCCGGGCCGGGAAGGCCAGCCGTCTGACGGTCTGCCCAAATATGAGCGGACAACATTTGACTATGTAACTATTGGAGTGGGCTACCTTGTGATGCCAATCGGCCTTGTGCTTGCTTTGATCCGCTTCTTTGGAACACATTACAAAAATTACCGCAAACCCGTCAACTACAGCCTGCTGTATCATGTTTTTGTAGGGGGTTTTGTACAGATGATGGGCTTTATCCTTTATTCGATATATAGTGACGACGGGATCGATGTCATGACGTTAATTATAATGTTAATCCTCTTTGCCCTTGTTCTGCTCCTGCCCGCGTCAGCTTTTGCCAAAAGGGCGGCCAAAGCCAGATTCCGCTTCTCACAGCTGGCTAATCAATATGTGCAGCTAATTACTGCGGGAAGAGTACGTTATATTGGGAATCTGGCTGACCGTACCGGCCAAAGTGAGAGCGATGTGAACAGAGATCTGATCTACCTCAAGAAGTATGGGGTGCTGGACTCCGGGCTGCTCTTCAGTGAGGGAGCGGATACTGAGCCTGATGCTCCGGTTAATCAGGCGGATTCATCGCCATTTTCTTCCCCGGGCGGACAAGCGGTATATCAGCCGCCAAGACCGCAGCAGCAGCCGAAGTCCATACGCTGCCCTGGCTGTGGTGCGCAGAATACAGTCTCCCCTCTTCAGTCCAAGAGCTGTGACTACTGCGGTACGACCGTCTCTTACAGTTAAGTGAAGGCTGTTCCTCCTGATTAACGGGTGGAATAGCCTTTTTTGAAAATTCAAGGTCACATGCTGTCAGAGGAAAAAGTGTTGCAATTTAAGTCTTCAATCCCGTATAATGTCCACTATGTACATACAAAAGTCTTTGGGGTGAGGACGTTCGTGAAAGAACGCTATTATTTGGTCCGGGAGGACATATTGCCCGATGCTGTACTGAAGACCATGCAGGTCAAGCAGCTGCTGGAAGCAGGAGATGCCAAAACGGTACACGAGGGCGTGGAGCAGGTTGGGCTTAGCCGCAGCGCTTTTTATAAATACAAAGACGGAATTCATTTAATTCATCAGCTGGAACGTGAGCGTATAGTAACCATCTCGATAGATCTGGAGCACGAATCAGGTATGCTCTCTAAAGTGCTGGGTTCAGTAGCTGTCCACGGGGCCAACGTGCTGACGATTCACCAGAGTATCCCGCTGCAGGGGCGGGCCAACGTGGTGATCTCTGTTGAAATTTCTCATTTAAATGAAGAATTAGGCGATTTACTGGATAGTCTAAAGGCAATCTCGGGTGTGAAGCGGGCGTTAATTATCGGCCAGGGCTAGTATTGCTTAACAAAACTTAAGCCTATGCTTACGAAGTGAGTTTTGCTTGAAGTGAATACAAGGAGCAGACGCTCGCAAAACTTTTAGGAGGATACAAATGAAGCCGGTTAAAGTGGGATTGCTGGGTTTGGGTACAGTAGGTACGGGCGTAGTCCGTATCGTTGAAGGGAATCAGGAGGATTTGAGCAGCCAGGTAGGCTCGCCGATCCTGATTGAACGTATTGCCGTGAAGAATACGGAGAAGCCGCGGGAAATTGAAGTCGATCCATCCAAGATCACCGATGACCCGTGGGAGGTTATCCGGGACCCGGAAATTGATGTCATTGTCGAGGTCATGGGCGGTATTGCGGGAACGAAAGAGTACATTCTAGAGGCGCTGGAGCGCGGCAAACATATCGTTACAGCCAACAAGGACCTGATGGCCCTGCATGGCTCGGAGATTCTGGCCAAAGCTCAGGAGAAGCAGTGTGATGTGTTCTACGAGGCCAGCGTTGCTGGAGGCATTCCGATTATCCGTACACTGATTGAAGGATTCTCCTCCGACAAGATTATGAAGATTATGGGTATCGTTAACGGGACAACCAACTACATACTTAGCAAAATGAGCCAGGAAGGCGCGTCTTATCTGGATGTGCTGAAGGAAGCACAGGAACTCGGGTATGCTGAATCTGATCCAACCTCCGATGTGGAGGGTCTGGATGCTGCCCGCAAGATGGCGATCTTGGGCACCCTTGGCTTCCGGACCAACGTTGAACTCAGCGATGTCAGTGTGAGCGGGATTTCCGGCGTGAGCAAAGAGGATATTGCTTTTGCCAAGCGGCTGGGCTATGAGATGAAGCTGCTCGGCATTGCCGAACGCCAGGATGAAGAATTCAGCATCAGTGTGCAGCCTACGATGATCCGTGCCAGCCACCCGATTGCATCCGTGAACGGAGTATATAATGCCGTATATGTGTATGGGCAAGCTGTAGGGGAAACGATGTTTTATGGTGCCGGAGCAGGCGCAATGCCTACCGCAACCTCGATTGTGGCAGATCTTGTGGCTGTAATTAAGAATCTGAAGCTGGGTGTGAATGGGCTTAAGCAGATTGTCCCCTATAAGCAGAAGAAGCTGAAGAGCGATGAAGATATCTTCTACAAGAACTTCCTCCTCCTGCACGTAGATGACAAAGCGGGTGTGCTGGCGAAGATTACTCAAGTGTTTGCCGAATATGATGTCAGTCTGGATTCCGTAGTGCAGCAGGCTAATGCCAATAACCCGGATGCAGAAATCATTATTGTAACGCACAATGCCAGCAAGGCGAGTATGAATAAAGTAATGCGGCATTTAGAGCAATTGAACGTCATTCACCGCATCAAAAGCCATTATCGTGTAGAAGGCTGAGTACCGCATTCCGAAATTCATCGGCTGCGTGCAAATATAACGAAGGAGATTTCCCACGCCATGAGTATTTACGGAAGGTCTAGAGTAAAAGTCCCTGCCAGCACCGCCAATCTCGGTCCGGGATTCGATACACTGGGCATGGCACTGTCACTGTATGCCTGGATTGAGATGGAAGAGGCGGCAGAAACGGTATTTCACCTGTATGGTGATGAGATGAAGGGTATCGCCCGTGACAAAAGCAATCTGCTGTACAAGGTAGCCCAGATGGTATTTGCAGAAGCCGGGGTTTCGGTCCCCGAACTATCCATCTCGATGTATTCAGAAATTCCGCTTACCCGGGGTCTCGGCAGCAGTGCTTCCGCGATTGTTGGCGCATTGGCCGCAGCTAATGCTATGATTGGTTCACCGCTTGGGTCTGCGAAGCTGTTTGATATGGCCACAGCGCTTGAGAAGCATCCTGATAATGTTGGAGCCTCCATCTTCGGGGGGATTATCACAGCAGCATGGGATGGGCAGCATGCCGATTATATCCGGATAGAGCCTCCACAGGCGCTGGAAGTGCTTGTGGTTATTCCTGAATTTGAGCTGGAGACAGTCAAAGCAAGAGGGCTGCTGCCTGCCGAAGTTACAATGGGCGATGCTGTCCATAATATCAGCCGTACCTCACTGCTAACTGCAGCACTATCCGCCGGCCGGCTCGATATGATTGGCAGAGCGATGCAGGACCGCCTGCATCAGCCGTACCGTGCTCCTATGGTGCCGGGTATGGAGAAGCTGCTTGCCGAGGCGCCGGGACGTGGTGCTCTGGGGATTGCGCTAAGCGGCGCAGGCCCTACATTGTTATGTATGGTGGACCGTAGCAGCGACAAGAAGCAGGAACTGGAGCATTTCCTGACAGAAACGATGCAGGAGAACGGGATTCCTTCCCGGACTGTATGGCTGTCGCCATGTACTTCAGGTGTTACTACGGAGGTGCTTGAAAGAAACGGGATGCAAAACGGATCATTTTTGGATATGATAAAAGGAGAATTACAGTCATGAAATCAATAGCGGTATTGCCTCAGGGCTCGGTGTCGCATGAAGCGCTGCTGCATTTATTTGGGGGTAACCCGGTAAATATTGAGCATCATAAGCTGATATCCGATGTCTTTCTGTCTACGGCGAACGGAGTTACGGATTACAGTGTGATTCCGATTGAGAATACGATTGAAGGCTCGGTCAGCCTGCATATTGACTGGCTCATTAACGAGGTGAATCTGCCGATGCAGGCGGAGTGGATTTTTCCGTCGGTGCAGAATCTAATTGGTAATCCGCAGGAATTCACGGATGGGAGCGGACATAAGGATTATACGAAGATTGTCAAAATCCTGTCCCATCCGGTTGCTATGGCACAATGTCTGCAGTTCATCCGCAAAGCCGCACCTTGGGCGGAGCTGGAATCTGTGGGCAGCACTTCCGAAGCCGTTGAGATTGTAAAGAATAATCCCGGCAAGGGCTGGGCCGCCATCGGTACGTCACTGGGGGCAGCTACGCACGGGCTGGAGATCGTGGAGCGGCAGGTTACAGACCATAACAACAATTACACGCGTTTTGTACTTGTTGGCCAGGAGAAGCTGGAGCTCCCGCTAGAGAGCAGCGGGGACAAGACGAGTATTCTTGTGACGCTGCCTGAGGATTTTCCGGGTGCGCTGCATCAGGTGCTGGCTGCATTTTCCTGGCGGAAGCTGAATCTGTCGCGGATTGAATCACGTCCGACCAAGAAGAAACTGGGTACTTATTATTTCTATATTGATGTGCTGGAACCGATAGAGTCGGTGCTTCTCCCGGGGGCGATCGAAGAGATCAAGGCCTTGGGTTGCCAGGTACGGATTCTGGGGTCCTATCCCACATACACCTATGAGGAAGAGAAAGCGGAGGTGCAGTAAGTTCATGGCTGAACAATGGATCTATCTGGATGGACAACATGTAACGAAGGACAATGCTAAGGTATCTGTATTTGATCACGGCTTTTTATATGGAGACGGTATTTTCGAAGGAATCCGTATTTATAACGGCAACATTTTCAAATGCAAAGAGCATCTGGACAGGCTGTATGATTCGGCCAAATCGATTATGCTGGAGATTCCGCTGACGTATGATGAGATGCTGGAGGCTATGGCTGAGACTATCCGCCTTAATGAAATGCGCAACGGGTATATCCGTCTGATTGTTTCGCGCGGTCCCGGTAACCTGGGGCTTGATCCGCGCCGCTGTCCCAAAGCGAGTGTCATTATTATTGTAGAGCAGCTGGCGATCTACCCGGAACAGGCTTATCTGAACGGACTCCGTGCCGTGTCGGTATCCCAGCGCCGTAATATCCCGGATGCGCTGAATCCGAAGATCAAATCGCTGAACTATCTCAACAACATTCTGGTGAAGATCCAGTCTAATCTGGCGGAAGCCGATGAAGCGATCATGATGAATGCGCAAGGATATGTAACCGAGGGATCGGGCGACAACATCTTCATTATCAAAAGAGGAGTAGTCTACACGCCTCCCTGCTATTTGGGCGCGCTTGAAGGAATTACCCGTCTGGCGATTATCGAGCTATGTGAGAAACTGGGCTTGCCGCTGAAGGAAGAACCGTTCACCATGCATGATGTATATATTGCTGATGAAGTGTTCTTCACCGGTACCGCAGCCGAAGTTATTGCGGCCCGTGAAATTGATGGCCGGATTATCGGTTCCGGTCACGCTGGCCCGATTACCCTGCAGCTGCTTGAAGAATTCCGCAATGTTGTGGATAAAGACGGTTATAAGGTGTGGGGATAGTTCCTTAATAGTTATTCCGCAAACCAATGAATGAATATAGAAGCAATCCTCCCATGGAGCCATGGGAGGATTTTTTTTGTATTAGGGATGTCATTCGCCCATGGGCTGCATAAGATGTAGTAACGAAGGAGGCGGCTGTACCGCATATACCATGCTGAAGTGCAGTAATCCCTGAACCGGGGGGCAACGTCGATCAACAGATACTTATTAGGAGGTAAATGCTGCGTGAAAATACACATTGTTAAGCAAGGCGATTCGCTGTTTGCGTTATCGCAGAAGTATGGAGTGCCGCTGCAAAAAATAATTGAGGCCAATCCGCAAATCACGAATCCAGATGTACTCGCTGTCGGAGATAAGGTCAAAATACCGGCAGCCCCGATACCTGTACCAGATAACAGTGAGGTCTATTACAAGCATACCGTCAAGCAAGGCGATACCTTGTGGAAGCTCTCCAAAGCATGGGGCATTACGCTGAAGGACATGATTGATGCCAATCCGCAGCTTAAGAATCCCAATGTTCTGATGACAGGGGAAGTAGTGAATATCCCTAAGAAAGCTAATACTGCTTCTCCTATTCAGGCTCAGTCTGTCTCTCCGGCAAAAGCTAATACTACTCCCATTCAGGCACAATCCACAGCACCTGCAGTCGTAGACAAAACAGCTATTGGCGGAAAAACCTATACCGGGCCCATAGAAAAGCCGGCTCCTGTCGTGTCCCCTGCCGCAGAAGCTGTCCCGGTTCCCATTGCTGCTCCTGTGCCAGCGCCTAACCCTGCGCCCAATAAGGCACCCGAAGTGATGCCGATCCAGGAAATCGTCCATGAGAAACAAAGCTTATATGTACAAATCTCAGTTCCGGCACAAGAAGCCATCACATATGAGATGCCCAAAGAAGCACATAAAACTGAGGTTCAGCCAGCGGCATGGAACGATGGTAAAGTCTCTCCATGCGACAAGACCGAAGGTTATCCAGGTCTGAATGAAAACCCGTATTTCATGAATTATCCGCCGGTGTATCCTGTGTATGAGCCAATGGGGATGATGGATATAAACGCTGCACCTAACTACATTCAGCCTGCAGCTTTCATGCCGGATTGCCCGCCGTACTATGCTTATCCTGAAGGAGATTATCCCGGAGCCTGGTACCCGAACGCTGCGCCAGACTATAACAATGCGGCAATGTCCGCAGTGAGCCCTGTGAACGATAACGCATCTTTTGTATCTCCGCAGTATAGCGGCCAGCCGGTCAATCTCCCTTGGCCTTCCTGCGGATGCGGCGGAATGTCTATTCAGCCTTATCCGTATGAGCAAGCAATGCAGCCTATGTACAATACGTATCCGGTGTATGGTATGCCGCAGCAGGGAATGGTATCCCCTTATTCAGCAGAAATGAATTCAATGCCTAGTGCGCTGTCACCGGTGTACGATCAGCCAATGGTATCGAATATCCCGCCTTATCCATCCTACCCTGGTATGGAGAACTTTGCCCATAACCGTGTACCTGAAATCCAGGTCCCTGAGCCTGCAGTGCAGGAAGCAGCAGAGACTCCTGAAGCAGGACGCACCGAAGCACAGACTGTTAAGAACTCCAAAGGTGGAGCTTCCAAACCGGCAGCGGGAAAAGTGAAAACTTCCAGCCAGACAACCACAGCCAAAGCTAAGACTTCTTCCAAAACAAGTTCAAGCTCAAACGGACGTTCAAGTA
This sequence comes from Paenibacillus sp. FSL H8-0259, assembly GCF_037963255.1. Classification (NCBI taxonomy): domain Bacteria; kingdom Bacillati; phylum Bacillota; class Bacilli; order Caryophanales; family Paenibacillaceae; genus Paenibacillus; species Paenibacillus sp. FSL H8-0259. Next base: position 6,546,008 of record NZ_CP150147.1, on the reverse strand, counting down.
CAGCCAAAAAGAATAAGAATCCATGGATTTCTAACTAAGTCTGAAACTTTAGTTTATGGAGTGCATGCAGGTCACGCATAAAATGCGGGCTTGCTGCACTTTTTGGAGTTTTGCAGGTACAGAGACTTGTATAGTATAACTATGGAGTTCTATAGAACCATTTTTGAAATGGTAAATATTGAGGGTTGTTTTTAGTAATAAATGCATGGTATATTATAAATCCAATCGCGAGGCGGAAGCCTTTTCACAAGATTGGACATGTTAATCTGACGAGTATGCAAACAGCTTCTGAAAAATAAGTATTGCATTCAGATGAGAAACATGATATATTATAAAAGTTGCTGGTGACGCGGTAATCGTCGCTAACAACGAGCTTGATCTTTGAAAACTGAACAACGAGTGAGTACCGGAAATCACGAAAGTGACTTCCGAAAATGATGAGTTTCACAGCGTCTTGTACGCTTTGGAAATCTCATCGTGAGAATGAAAATTCTCGTCAGATGTTTCAAAATGAGCAATCGCTCTTTCTAAATACAATTTGGAGAGTTTGATCCTGGCTCAGGACGAACGCTGGCGGCATGCCTAATACATGCAAGTCGAGCGGAGTTTGAATGGAAGCTTGCTTCCATTCATGCTTAGCGGCGGACGGGTGAGTAACACGTAGGCAACCTGCCCTCAAGACTGGGATAACTACCGGAAACGGTAGCTAATACCGGATAATTTCTTTCCTCTCCTGAAGAGAGAATGAAAGGCGGAGCAATCTGCCACTTGGGGATGGGCCTGCGGCGCATTAGCTAGTTGGTGGGGTAACGGCTCACCAAGGCGACGATGCGTAGCCGACCTGAGAGGGTGAACGGCCACACTGGGACTGAGACACGGCCCAGACTCCTACGGGAGGCAGCAGTAGGGAATCTTCCGCAATGGGCGAAAGCCTGACGGAGCAATGCCGCGTGAGTGATGAAGGTTTTCGGATCGTAAAGCTCTGTTGCCAGGGAAGAACGTCCGGTAGAGTAACTGCTACCGGAGTGACGGTACCTGAGAAGAAAGCCCCGGCTAACTACGTGCCAGCAGCCGCGGTAATACGTAGGGGGCAAGCGTTGTCCGGAATTATTGGGCGTAAAGCGCGCGCAGGCGGTCATTTAAGTCTGGTGTTTAAACCTTGGGCTCAACCTGGGGTCGCACTGGAAACTGGGTGACTTGAGTACAGAAGAGGAAAGTGGAATTCCACGTGTAGCGGTGAAATGCGTAGATATGTGGAGGAACACCAGTGGCGAAGGCGACTTTCTGGGCTGTAACTGACGCTGAGGCGCGAAAGCGTGGGGAGCAAACAGGATTAGATACCCTGGTAGTCCACGCCGTAAACGATGAGTGCTAGGTGTTAGGGGTTTCGATACCCTTGGTGCCGAAGTTAACACAGTAAGCACTCCGCCTGGGGAGTACGGTCGCAAGACTGAAACTCAAAGGAATTGACGGGGACCCGCACAAGCAGTGGAGTATGTGGTTTAATTCGAAGCAACGCGAAGAACCTTACCAGGTCTTGACATCCCGATGAAAGCATTAGAGATAGTGCCCCTCTTCGGAGCATTGGAGACAGGTGGTGCATGGTTGTCGTCAGCTCGTGTCGTGAGATGTTGGGTTAAGTCCCGCAACGAGCGCAACCCTTGACTTTAGTTGCCAGCAGGTGAAGCTGGGCACTCTAGAGTGACTGCCGGTGACAAACCGGAGGAAGGTGGGGATGACGTCAAATCATCATGCCCCTTATGACCTGGGCTACACACGTACTACAATGGCCGGTACAACGGGAAGCGAAACCGCGAGGTGGAGCCAATCCCAGCAAAGCCGGTCTCAGTTCGGATTGCAGGCTGCAACTCGCCTGCATGAAGTCGGAATTGCTAGTAATCGCGGATCAGCATGCCGCGGTGAATACGTTCCCGGGTCTTGTACACACCGCCCGTCACACCACGAGAGTTTACAACACCCGAAGTCGGTGGGGTAACCCGCAAGGGAGCCAGCCGCCGAAGGTGGGGTAGATGATTGGGGTGAAGTCGTAACAAGGTAGCCGTATCGGAAGGTGCGGCTGGATCACCTCCTTTCTATGGAGAATCGTCACCTGCAACGGTGACATTCAAATCGGAAGTATTACTTCCAAAACTCAGGTTTAGGCCTGTTACTCACTCGTTGGTCAGTTTTGAGAGTTTAAGCTCTCATCTTTACACTGTCTGAATTTTCGAACATCACAATCGTGATTGTCCCGAAATTTCAGCACCTTGATCCTTGAAAACTGGATACCGAAACGAATTTGCGTTTTAGAACATCTTTTAGCTGAAACTTGTGTAAGCAAGTTGAAATAGTTATTAGTTGCTACAGCGATTTTCCTAACGGAAAACGCATTGGTTAAGCTAATAAGAGCACACGGAGGATGCCTAGGCGCCAGGAGCCGACGAAGGACGTGGCGAACAACGAAACTGCCTCGGGGAGCTGTAAGCAAGCTTTGATCCGGGGGTGTCCGAATGGGGAAACCCAGCTGTGGTAATTCGCAGTTACTCGTATCTGAATACATAGGATACGCAGAGGCAGACCAGGGGAACTGAAACATCTAAGTACCCTGAGGAAGAGAAAACAATAGTGATTCCGTCAGTAGCGGCGAGCGAACGCGGAACAGCCTAAACCAAGGGGCTTGCCTCTTGGGGTTGTGGGACGTCTCACATGGAGTTACAAAGGAATATGGTAGGCGAAGAGGTCTGGAAAGGCCCGCGATAGAGGTAAAAGCCCTGTAGCCTAAACTGTGTTCTCTCCGAGACGGATCCCGAGTAGTGCGGGGCACGTGAAACCCCGTATGAATCCAGCAGGACCATCTGCTAAGGCTAAATACTACCTGGCGACCGATAGTGAAACAGTACCGTGAGGGAAAGGTGAAAAGCACCCCGGAAGGGGAGTGAAATAGAACCTGAAACCGTGTGCTTACAAAAAGTCAGAGCCCGATCTAGGGGTGATGGCGTGCCTTTTGTAGAATGAACCGGCGAGTTACGTTTAACATGCAAGGTTAAGGTGAGAAGCCGGAGCCGCAGCGAAAGCGAGTCTGAATAGGGCGACTAAGTATGTGGACGTAGACCCGAAACCGTGTGATCTACCCCTGTCCAGGGTGAAGGTGCGGTAACACGCACTGGAGGCCCGAACCCACGCATGTTGAAAAATGCGGGGATGAGGTGGGGGTAGCGGAGAAATTCCAATCGAACTCGGAGATAGCTGGTTCTCCCCGAAATAGCTTTAGGGCTAGCCTCGGTGAATGGAGTGGTGGAGGTAGAGCACTGATTGGGTGCGGGGCCCGCAAGGGTTACCAAGCTCAGTCAAACTCCGAATGCCATTAACTTCTTGCCGGGAGTCAGACAGTGAGTGCTAAGATCCATTGTCAAAAGGGAAACAGCCCAGACCATCAGCTAAGGTCCCCAAGTGTGTGTTAAGTGGGAAAGGATGTGGAGTTGCACAGACAACCAGGATGTTGGCTTAGAAGCAGCCACCATTGAAAGAGTGCGTAATAGCTCACTGGTCGAGTGACTCTGCGCCGAAAATGTAACGGGGCTAAACACACCACCGAAGCTATGGCTAGATGCTTTGCATCTGGGGTAGGGGAGCGTTGTATGTAGGTTGAAGGTGTACCGTAAGGAGCGCTGGACAGCATACAAGTGAGAATGCCGGTATGAGTAACGAAAAGATCAGTGAGAATCTGATCCGCCGAAAGCCCAAGGTTTCCTGAGGAAGGCTCGTCCGCTCAGGGTAAGTCGGGACCTAAGGCGAGGCCGAAAGGCGTAGTCGAAGGACAACAGTTTGAAATTACTGTACCACCGTAATCCGCTATGAGCGATGGGGTGACGCAGGAGGGTAGTGACGCGGACTGATGGATATGTCCGTCTAAGCAGTGAGGCTGATGTGTAGGCAAATCCGCACATCACTAAGGCTGGGCTGTGATGGGGAGCGAAAATTGTAGTAGCGAAGGTCATGATCTCACACTGCCAAGAAAAGCCTCTAGCCAGGAGAAGGTGCCCGTACCGCAAACCGACACAGGTAGGCGAGAAGAGAATTCTAAGGCGCGCGGAAGAACTCTCGTTAAGGAACTCGGCAAAATGACCTCGTAACTTCGGGAGAAGAGGTGCCTCGGTAGGGTGAATAGCCCGAGGGGGCCGCAGTGAAAAGGCCCAAGCGACTGTTTAGCAAAAACACAGGTCTGTGCGAAGCCGCAAGGCGAAGTATACGGGCTGACGCCTGCCCGGTGCTGGAAGGTTAAGGGGAGTGGTTAGGAGCAATCCGAAGCTGTGAACCGAAGCCCCAGTAAACGGCGGCCGTAACTATAACGGTCCTAAGGTAGCGAAATTCCTTGTCAGGTAAATTCTGACCCGCACGAATGGCGTAACGACTTGGGCGCTGTCTCAACGAGAGATCCGGTGAAATTTTAATACCTGTGAAGATGCAGGTTACCCGCGACAAGACGGAAAGACCCCATGGAGCTTTACTGCAGCTTGATATTGAATTTGGGTACGATCTGTACAGGATAGGTGGGAGCCGTTGAGGCAGGAGCGCAAGCTTCTGCGGAGGCGCCGTTGGGATACCACCCTGATCGTATCTAGGTTCTAACCTAGTGCCCTAATCGGGTACGGGGACCGTGTCAGGCGGGCAGTTTGACTGGGGCGGTCGCCTCCTAAAGAGTAACGGAGGCGTTCAAAGGTTCCCTCAGAATGGTTGGAAATCATTCGCAGAGTGCAAAGGCATAAGGGAGCTTGACTGCGAGACCTACAAGTCGAGCAGGGACGAAAGTCGGACTTAGTGATCCGGTGGTACCGCATGGAAGGGCCATCGCTCAACGGATAAAAGCTACCCTGGGGATAACAGGCTTATCTCCCCCAAGAGTCCACATCGACGGGGAGGTTTGGCACCTCGATGTCGGCTCATCGCATCCTGGGGCTGAAGTAGGTCCCAAGGGTTGGGCTGTTCGCCCATTAAAGCGGTACGCGAGCTGGGTTCAGAACGTCGTGAGACAGTTCGGTCCCTATCTGTCGTGGGCGCAGGAAATTTGAGAGGAGCTGTCCTTAGTACGAGAGGACCGGGATGGACGTACCGCTGGTGCATCAGTTGTTCCGCCAGGAGCATGGCTGAGTAGCTACGTACGGACGGGATAAGCGCTGAAAGCATCTAAGCGTGAAGCCCCCCTCAAGATGAGATTTCCCAATTAGTAAGACCCCTTGAAGACGACGAGGTAGATAGGTTGGAGGTGGAAGTGCAGCAATGCATGGAGCTGACCAATACTAATCGGTCGAGGGCTTATCCAAATTTCGAAGAACGCAGATTCGTTTCGGATTCAGTTTTCAGGCGATCAAGCCTGGCAGGATGTTAAACCTATGGTTTGATATTTTCTGCAGCGATTTCGAGAAGCGGAAGCTTCGAAAAATCATGTTTGGTGGCGATAGCGGAGGGGTTCCACGCGTACCCATCCCGAACACGACCGTTAAGCCCTCCAGCGCCGATGGTACTTGGACCGAAGGGTCCTGGGAGAGTAGGACGCCGCCAAGCACTTAAGACCACTGTTGATATTCAACGGTGGTTTTTTGTTGTATAGATAACACATGAATTTCACGATTTTAGCCCGTTGCCTGAGGGGAAGAAACGGAATGCATTTAAAATTCCTGCTCATAATACAACATTCTCCTCATAATCTCGGCTATAATCCAAAAATATTGTATGAAAAGCAGCATTTCTCTTCCTACAGGCGACATAGCCGGGCAATTCTTGTATTTCCTGCAAAATACGATCAACATTTAAGCCTGTACAGTGGTAACTTAAGAATATCAAATCTGAAAGCGACGAATCAGGTGTAGGTAATTTAATAAATTACGTATCACATAAGCAGTAATCGGTTACTAATTTAGTTGTAATCTAAAGTATGGTTTATATAGTCTATTTGTATATGGATTATAATTGGTGTATGTATCGGGGAGGTGCGTATGTGATTATTTGGCTGAATGGAACCTTTGGTTCAGGAAAAACGCAAACAGCGATTGAGCTCCACCGGAGTATTCCACATTCTTATGTATTCGATCCGGAGAATGCCGGCTTTTATATCCGTGATAACCTTCCAGGAGGCATGTCAAAAAACGATTTTCAGAGCCATCCGCTCTGGCGTGAGCTTACGTATTCAATGCTTAGATACATAGATTCAGAGTATAATGGAACGATTATTGTACCTATGACCCTAGTAGATACAGACTACTTTATGCAGATTGTGGGCAGACTGAGAAGCGAAGGGATAGTAGTTCGTCATTTCACGTTGACTGCTTCCACTGAGACCCTGTATAGCAGATTGCAGGGCCGTGGTGAAGGCAGGGGCTCTTGGGCTGCTGTACAGATGGAGAGATGTCTTACAGGGCTGGAGAACAAGGTCTTTGAGTGTTATGTGGACACTGAGCAGATATCCATTCCAGAGGTAGCTGGAATTATTATGTCTCTGTTGGAGACCATGGAATAGGAAACGGAGATCTGTAATGGCCTGTTTAGAATAGTGTTGAAGTGGACGGATAATAGATTTTAATAATCATTGTGTTTTCTATTGCACTATACTCATATATTTGATATAATACTTTTTGTTGTCGAAAGATTGTTTGTTGATATGGCTCGTTGGTCAAGGGGTTAAGACACCTCCCTTTCACGGAGGTAACATGGGTTCGAATCCCATACGAGTCACCATAATCTTCTTTGAATCATGGGATGAGAACTCCCTGGGTTCGTTGGAGGATGGGCTTCGGAAGGAATACTTCGCAATCTCGTAACGGAGTGAAGAGTATCCCATACGAGTCACCATAATCTTCTTCAATCTCTAAGGTTGAAATAAATAATGATTGTATATCTCATGAGAATGTGTTATGATCATTAAGTTGCTTCTTCGATGGAGGCTTAGCTCAGCTGGGAGAGCATCTGCCTTACAAGCAGAGGGTCGGGGGTTCGAACCCCTCAGCCTCCACCATGGAGACTTGCAAGATTGAAGTGGATACATTTATTACTGACGCGGGGTGGAGCAGCCCGGTAGCTCGTCGGGCTCATAACCCGAAGGCCGCAGGTTCAAATCCTGCCCCCGCAACCAATTTGGAACCGTGGTGTAGTTGGCCTAACATGCCTGCCTGTCACGCAGGAGATCGCGGGTTCGAATCCCGTCGGTTCCGCCATTTTTACTTAAGTAACATATTGAATACATACCGTGTGCGGACGTGGCTCAGCGGTAGAGCATCGCCTTGCCAAGGCGAGGGTCGCGGGTTCGATTCCCGTCGTCCGCTCCATATTTTGCGCCCTTAGCTCAGCTGGATAGAGCGTTTGACTACGAATCAAAAGGTCGGGAGTTCGAATCTCTCAGGGCGCGCCATTTATAACTTTATTGAATACTCAAAGTGTCCTTAAGATTAGAATGAGTTCGTTGTAGCTTAAGCTTCGATAGAATTACGTCGCAATCGGATGCGTAGCATCCGCATTTCTCAGGGCGCCCCATTATTTCAAATTAAATGGTCCGTAATGGATTTATTCTTATAATTTGCCGGCGTGGCGGAATGGCAGACGCGCTCGACTCAAAATCGAGAGGGAAACCGTGGAGGTTCGAGTCCTCTCGCCGGTATCATCATAAACAGGCTTACAGATTTGCTTTCGGGCAAATTTGTAAGCCTGTTTTTTCTTTAAGGTAATTATACAGGTTAAGCTATTGTCGATTACCTTTAACTTAGCTCCCAATAAGCCTGTCATTCCAAGCGGTATAATTCCTCTGACTCTTCCGGCATCCGCCGCCGGTTTTCTTCATTGTTATGATTACCCGCAGTAATTAATAAGAGCCCGGTGACTGTGACTACTATGCAACAAACAGGAGATCCTTGCTGAAGCGGACTGAGAAGTCGTTATTTTGCCGAAAACATGCCTCCTAAGGTGAAAGAGGACTGAGAATCCGCTATGTTGTTCATTTGGACTTAAAATGTGGCAGTTCAGGACAATTAGGGGAATCTCATTCCGGATACTCCGCGATTTCGCCAGATCTGCTCAAATAACGGAATCTCAGTCCGCCTGCTGAGCGGATAGTTCATATAGAGCCCGCCCGGTAAACTTCAACTGAGGTGAAATGCAATCAATAAGTATGATCTGGATTCACCAGTAGGGTGAATTTTGTTTTTAAGGGGCAAGCTCTATCACTGCCATCTGGTGATTCTCCATGTAAGGAATTGTGTACGAGATTTCACCCTCCGGACTTACCGTAAACGGCAGTTCAGTCATCGAAGGAGCCAGATAGACCCGCTGGATTTGGGCAGGAGACGGAAGTTTCAGGCTGACAGAAATGTCACGCAGCGGCACGATGTCCTCGATGACTTCGATCCGGCCCTTCAGTGCAGGGGCGGCATAGAGCAGATGGTTTACATAGCGCTTCTCCGCCGGCTGGTACTGCAGGGTCGTTATTCCCCGGGCCGGCAGACCGGTGCGCAGGGAGGGACGCGGCAGCAGCCGGGACAGTGCATGGAGCACCATTTCTTTGAGGATAAGGTGGCCGCCTTCCGCATAGTCGCTGAACACCTCCCAGGCGATGTAGATTCCGCTGCTGCTCTCAACCATGGCCGGTCCATTATCTTCTCTGGTACCGGGTGTATGCTGATGCGAACAGAAAGTAAAGACATCGCGGTTGAAATACGGATTCTCCAGGTGACCCAGCGATTGTCCTTCCCGCAATTCTACCAGCTGACCTTCACCATACATTACATAGGAAGCAGGCAGGAGGGCGCCGGGAGTGAAATACGGCTTAAAGTAAGAAGGCCGGTAGGTATTGGCTCCCAGCCAGCTGATTCCCAGATTCAGCGCAAAAGCATCACCTGCCGTATTGAGTCCTGAACGGCCGGTGGCCAACACTTTGCCGCCTTCAGCGGTAAAGGCTTCAATAGCGGAAGCCAGTTCCCGCCATACCGGCACTTCATCCGGCAGGATCAGGACTTTGTAAGCGGCAAAATCACTGAACGTATCTACGATATCATACAGGTAGTGTCCTTCACTCAGTATACGTACTGCTCCTGCATCAGCCAGATTCCGCTGTCCCTTCAGCGCTTGTCCGTCTGGGCAGGCTTCACGGGCCGCCTCCAGGGACAGGACAGCGATGTCCGCAACGGATTCCACTCCGTTGCACCATTGCTCCTTCGCCTCTACCTCGGCATAGGCAGCGCCGATTAGGGCATAGGTCGCTTCATCCATGAAGCCCGAAGGGTGAAGCTGATCACCGATGGAGCATTTTGCACCGTGGGCAAGGCTGAGCGCGGCCTCATACCGCAGCGCGTTCGGATGCTTGTAGCCGCCGAATTCGCCCCAGGAGGTATGGAATTTGCCGGTCATGCCGAGAAATTCCATGCCCAGGGTCTGGGCGTACCGTGCTGACAGCGGGAAGTGATCATAGCCCCAGCCTCCGGTCGGAAGTGACTCCAGCTCGAGGTGGCTGTTAACCTGGACAAGATCACGGCGGCCCCGCTGCTGATGACCGTTGTTATGATACACCGGAAGGCCTGGCTTTACCGCGTCAATCGTCTCCCGGACACGGCGTGCATAATTCAGATAAGTCTGTTCACCGAGGGTAGTGACGGCTGCTTCATCGCGGGGATCCTGGCCGGCTGCCTGCAGTGCCGAGACGCAGTACTGGCAGCGGCATTTACGGCCACCGACGATATCGAGGAAGATACCGTCAGCATCATAACGGGAAACTACTTCATGGATTTGCGCCAGCAAAACGTCCAGATAAGGTGTATTCATGCAAAACTCATGATAACCCGGCGTCATGAAGTCCTTCACCCAGCGTGTGCGGTCCTCTGCATCACGGATCAGCCACTCGGGATGGCGGCGGGCCAGCTTCTCATCAAGGCCAGCGGACAGATATACCGGTGTCTTGACTCCGATTTCGTGAGCTGCACCGATCATCTCCCCCAGAAGGTCAAAGGAGAGATGCGGATGAATTTCATTGGCTTCACTGGGATGATAGGCCCAGCCGTGATGACATTTGGAGAATACCGTAACAGAGTCAATATGACCGGCACGCAGCATGGATTGAAACTGGGATTTGGTGAAATCTTTGCCGATGCCGGGAATGAATTCAGAAGTATGGAAGTCCAGGTGAACCTGTCGAAAACGCATGGATACACAGCCCCTTATACGATTTGGATGAAAAGCGGATTCCCAGTCAATGTACCTCTTTTATGGCGGGGCAGCCAGTGATATTATAGACTTTGAATAGCACAAAATCGACTTGGACAGGAGAGATAGCCAGTGCTGTGTCTGGAATTAGCGATTCCGCCGCTGCCGCAATTCGTCACGGTGGGACATGCCGTCTGGCCGCCGGGGGACCGGCATTTCGCCCGCACCTTCGGTGTGTATGATCTGCTGCTGGTGAAGCGCGGAACGCTCTATATGAGAGAAGAGGACAAGGAGTATGCGGTGGGTCCGGGAAAGTTGCTGGTGCTTGAGGCGGGACTGCCGCATGAAGGTTACCGGGCATGTGAGGAGGATACAGAAATTTATTGGGTGCACTTCATCCATGAATCTAAGCCGGCGTATATCCGGCGGGAGGATATTCCCTGGTCATCTCTATTGGCCAAAGGAACGGTGGAGGATGAGGAGCCCTCTGCACAACAGCGCCTGTACATGCCGAAATATGCCACAGTCGACGTAGAGACGCTGGAGCCGATTCTGCATGAGATGAACGAGATCCACAGCCGGCTGAGTGCAGAAAATGCGCTGCGTCTCCACCTGCTGCTGGCCGGGCTGCTGGAGGCGCTTCAGGCGGAATGTATTCGGACTGCACAGCCGGAGCCGGCAGCACGGCTGGCCCGGGCAGCAGCCAGCTATCTGGACGTCCACTGGAGACAGCCGTTTAATCTTGCAGGACTTGAAGAGGAGCTTCATTTCCAGGCGGATTATATTACGAGGTGCATGAAACAGCATATCGGCACTACGCCACTGCAATATGTACTCCATCTGCGTCTGGAAGAAGCCAAAAAGCTGCTGGGCGGTACGGTGCTGGGTATTTCGGAAATTGCCGAACGGGTAGGCATTCAAGATCCTAACTATCTGACGCGCCTGTTCAGTTCGAGGTTTGGACTGACTCCCGGAGCGTACCGCCGGCGGCTGCGTCAGAGGGAAGATACAGCTGCCTCTACCGGCACGGAGGAAATCTAAGGGCCGCTGCGGGTGCTGCCAAGAGCTCAGTCATGTCGATATCATGCTAAAGAAAGTCGGGATCGTTAAGGCGGAAAAGGGCAGGGGGCGCTACCATTAGATTGCAGGAGAAACGCTTGGCATAGGCCAAGCCGGGGAAATGGCGCAATGATCAGGAGGGAAGATATGCCGCCTTTAAATATTAATATGATTATCGATAGCGTGACAAAAAAATCCGCGAATCTCAAGATTCTGTTCCTCGGGGACAGCATTACGGCGGATGGCCTGTATATCCGCTTAATCCGGGAATGGCTGAAGCAGCACCGCCCGGATCTGGCGGTGGAGCTCATCCCGTGCGGTGTTCCCAGCGAGGCGGCCTCGGGACTGAGTGAAGCGGCGCATCCGTTTCCGCGTCCCTGTATCCATGAACGGCTGGCAAGAGAGCTTGCGGCAGCGTCTCCGGGTGTGGTCGTAGCCTGCTACGGGATGAATGACGGGATTTATCATCCCTTGTCGGAAGAGCGTTTCGCAGCCTATCAGGCGGGAATGCAGCAGCTGAGCACACAAATCCGTGAAGCCGGGGCCGCTGTCGTGCTGATGACACCGCCGCCATTCGATGCCCCGTCAATGAACGGCCGGCTGCAGCCGGCGGATGCGGCTGATTTCAGCTATCTGGCTCCTTACCAGAATTACGATGAGGTGCTGGAGCGTTATGCGGGCTGGCTTCTGTCCGGTGAATGTCCTGCGGATGGCATCATCGATTTGCGCACACCGCTGCTGGAGCATATCCGGCAGGAGCGGTCACTGAATGCCTCGTATAGATATGGCGACGGAATCCATCCGGACGCAGCGGGACACGGGGTAATCGCACGGACATTTCTGCGGAATTTGTTCGATGCAGAGCCGGATACGCTGCCGGGTGCGGAGGAATCGGGGGAGGCGGCCCGCGGAAAAGCGGATTGACAAGCAAAATGGCGCGGGATTATATTAAGGTCACCCTATGAGCCGGGAGAGATCACCTATGAATGTACTGCAGACGATCCGCTCGCGGAAATATTTACAGCGGATTATACTCAGCTTTATGCTTGTTGTTGCCACACTGGCTGTGGCTTCGCTATTTGTGAACTCGAATGCCCGCGGCAAGGTGCTCAGCCTGCAGAACGAAGCCGACCGGAAGCTGCTGACCCAAATCAATTACAATATTGAGAATATGAATGGTATCGTGAAGGATTTGGCGGTTTCGCTGTACAATGACGAAGAACTGCTCGCCCTGAAGTCCGGCGCGGATTACAGGCAGAGCATTCTCAAGATTGAACGCCTCAACCATACTGTGGCAGCTTCCCCGTATCTGCATGCTGCCGTCTTTTACAATGGGGCCCAGCACCGGTTCTTCTCGTCGCTTAACCATGAAATTAACAATAGTCTCCTGTACGATTCCCTTAAGAACTATATGGCCTCGCGGGCGGATCTTCCGAAGCTGCAGCTGATTCCGCTGGACCTTGACGGAAAGGATGAGGGGATAGACGTATTTGCGATCTTTATATATGACGGGGACACTCTCGGTTCCATTAATGACAATGTGCTGATTCTGACGGTGAAGCCGGGCTGGATGCTGGATAACATGAAAGCGCTTAATCATGTGGCGGAGCGGGAAGATGATGTACTCTTCATTACAGACAGTGACGGCGAGGTGCTTATTTCAACCGACGGGCTGCTTCCGGCCGGTCTTAATATCAAAGCGGACCTGCTGCCGCGGATTGCTTCTTCGGCTGCGCCGCTTAATTCTTTTAACTATACATTTGGAGACAGGAAGTACAAGGTCACTTATCTGAGCAAAGCGCTGAATAACTGGCAGATTGTCAGCATGCAGGATTACGATGTTGTGCTGGGTAGCGTCCGGCAGATGAAATGGACGGAGATAACGGTCACGCTGTCTGTTGCTTTGCTCGCTATCCTGCTGTCCGTGTTCTTTGCCTTAAGGCTGTATAAGCCGGTGGGGCAGCTGCTGACGCTGGTGCCGCAGGATGTACGCGGTGCTCCGCAGGCGAAGGATGAGCTGTCGCTGATTGCGGCGAATGTAACCGAGATGATCAGCAAGCTGAAGGGTCTGGAGCTGGAACGGGCCTCGCAGTCGAATATTGCGAAGCTCTACCAGCTGCGCAGCCTGATCGGGTCAAGCCAGAGCCTCGATGAACAGGCATTCCTGCAGATCAGGGAGCAGCACGGAATAGACATCGCTTATCCGTCGCCGCTGCGGCTGGCGCTGGTGCAGATCGACAATCTGCAGGGGCTTGCGGCAGATCCGGGGCTGCCTATGGAATCCCTGCTGTACTTTGCCATTGCCAATATCGGCCAGGAGCAGCTGCGGCTGGAAGGCACTTGTGAAGCGGCCGATATGAAAAACGGCCATCTGGTCTTCATCACCGGCAGCGGAGCCGGGACACTTGCGAAGCTGGAAGAGCGCTTCCGGGAGCTTCAGCAGACGATTTTTGACTACTACCATATTACCTTTACGGTTACGCTGAGCGAAGTGTTCACGGATTACCGCTGCATCACCCGGCATTACAATTTGGCCATGCGTCACTCGAACTACCGGATGGTCTTCGGCAAGGGAGCAGTGATTGAGCCTGAAATGCTGCAGGAGAATGAGCGGAATGAATCGCTGCGTATCCCGCAGGAGCTGGAACGGCAGCTGACAGAAGGACTGAAGGGCGGGGATCTGGCAGAGACAGAGCAGACGATCCGCAAATGGAGAGAATTGCTTGGCAGCTTCAGCTACGAGAATATGTTCTCGGCGGTTCTTCATCTTGCGGTTACCTTAAGCAATACGCTTGGCGAGATGAACAACCGCAACGTCAACCCGGTATCGGTCAACCTGCAGGCCGTTAACCGGCGTATTCTGGAAAAAGAGACGCTGGATGAGATTGAGACCGTACTTCTGGAGGTTGTGCGCGAGGTGGCGGAGCAGCGGCGCAGCGGGCGGGAGGATAAGAACCGGCTGCTGGCCGAAACGGTGAAGGAAATTATTGATAAGCATTACGCCGATCCGGATCTGAATGTACAGCGGATTGCTGATATGCTCAAGATGAACCAAGTCTATCTGGGCCAGGTGTTCAAAGCGCAGGAAGGCACGACAGTCGTGGATCAGATCAACTCAGCCCGCCTGGCCTATGCCAAAGAGTACCTGGAGCAGAAGGACCTGACCGTTACGGAGATTATGGAAAAGGTCGGCTTCGGCAACGAAAGCTATTTCTACCGCCTGTTCAAACGCCGCTACGGAACGACACCGAAGGAATACCGCCTGAAGTCCGCCATTGACCGCAGCAAATAAAAAAAGAAAATAAACAAGTTTTTTCAGCCTTAAGCCAGGCCCGCTAAATGAGCGATGTTCATTTAGCGGGCTTTTTGCTGCGCCACGCATGGCTTCGCCCGGCCGGAACAGGAAACTGGCAACAATACAGCCCCTCTTTACAGCAATCTTGCAATTGTACAGTAACGCCGAAGCCTGATTCACGCTATTGTTAGTCATGCAAAGCCTGGTACACAGGCAAACAGCTGCAGCTAAGGAAGGAAAGGAAGGGGCTTTGGTTATGTTGAATAAGGTTCCACTAGCGGAACAAAGAGCAAGTTCAGGTGCGCCGCCGGGAACGCGCAGAAGAACGTGGATTGGAAGAGAGCTTCACCATTTCCGGAACAACCGGGAGCTGTTTCTGCTCTCACTGCCGGGACTCCTGTACAAATTGATTTTTGCGTATATTCCAATGATCGGCCTGATTATCGCCTTCAAAAATTACCGGTATGATCTCGGCATCTTCGGCAGCAAGTGGGTGGGACTGGATAATTTCCGTTATTTATTCACTACGGATACGGCGTGGCGGATAACCCGTAATACGGTTCTATATAATACCGCCTACATTGTGGTAGGTACCTCGGCAGCACTGCTGCTGGCGATTCTGATGAACGAAATCAAGGCCAAGTGGAGCAAGTTCTACCAGACAGCCTTGTTTCTGCCACACTTCCTTTCCTGGGTACTTGTGGGTTATGTGGCCTATGCCTTCTTGAACCATTCGGATGGTTTTATCAACCGCACCCTGGAATCCTTCGGGCTGAATCCGGTGAGCTGGTACCAGAATGCGGGGCCATGGCCGGTGATTCTCATTCTGGTTCAATTATGGAAAGTGGTGGGGTTCAACACGCTGATTTATTTTGCCGGCATTATTGGCATTAACAGCGAATATTACGAGGCAGCGCGGATCGACGGGGCGACCAAACGGCAGATGGCGTTCAAAATCACAATCCCCCTGATGGCCCCGATCATCATCATTATGCTGATCCTGTCTATCGGCAACATGTTCCGCGGCGACTTCGGCCTGCATTATTTTATCCCGAACAACTCAGGTTTTCTCTACGGCTCTACGGATATCATCGATACCTATGTGTACCGTGCGCTGCGTGAAGTCGGTAATGTAAGCATGTCCGCGGCTACAGGCTTTTACCAGTCGGTTGTAGGTCTGGTGCTGGTGCTGACGGCAAACGGAATCGTGCGCAAAATTGATTCTGATAATTCCCTGTGGTAAGGAGGTGCCCTGACAGTGGGCAAGAAATTCGAATTTTCCATGCTGTTCATTAATCTGCTGTTTACGGTGCTGTCGATTGTGGTCGTCCTGCCGTTTCTGCTGGTCATCGCCGTGTCGCTGACAGATGAGAAGTCGCTGACCGAAAACGGGTATCAGTTTATCCCCAAAACCTTCAGTCTGGATGCCTACCGCTATCTGCTGGATGCTCCTGACATTCTGCTCCGCGCCTATGGAGTGACCTTCACGGTGACCATTATTGGCGCGCTGGCCGGCCTGCTCCTGACTGCGATGACTGCATACGTGATCTCACGGCAGGATTACCGGTATAACCGGGCGACGACCTTCTATGTATTTTTCACCATGCTGTTCAGCGGGGGGCTCGTTCCTTCCTACATTCTCATTACGCAATATCTTCATCTGAAAGACAGCCTGCTGGCGCTGATTCTGCCCATTCTGCTGTCGCCGTTCAACATCATGGTAATGAAAGGCTTCATGTCCAAAATTCCGCTGGAGATCATTGAATCGGCCAAAATCGACGGGGCGCGTGAATTCCGCATTTTCTTCAAGATTATCCTGCCGCTGTCGACGCCTGCGCTGGCTACTCTGGGTCTTCTGATATCCTTCACGTATTGGAACGAATGGTTCAACGCGATGCTCTACATCGACGATCCGAACAAAGTGCCGCTGCAGCTGCTGCTGGTGCGGACGCTCAACAGCATTGAATTTCTCACGACGAACTCTGAATTTACCGGACAGCTGGGCATCGATCTATCGAGTTTCCCCAACAGCTCGGCGCGGATGGCGATTGCCGTACTGGCCGGCGGACCGATGCTGGTGATCTTCCCGTTTTTTCAGCGGTTTTTCGTCAAAGGGCTTACGGTTGGCTCCCTAAAGGGTTAACATACAATTACATGTACAAAGTACAGGAGGTCACTTACATGAAAAAGAAGCTGTTTGGAGTTCTGGCATCTGTATTGCTTGTTGGATCGGTGCTATCCGGCTGCGGAGGCAACAATAACGGCGGCAATAGCAATGCCGGGAAGGGCGCGGAAGGAAGCGGAGCGGAAAGCACGCAAAGTGCAGCTCCGGAATCAGGAAACGCAGGCGAGCTGAAGCCGGTCGAACTGACCTGGTATTATCCGCTGTCGCAGCTGCAGGCCGATCAGGAGAAGGTGCAGGAGGAAGTCAACAAGATTGTGAAGGCGAAGATTAATGCCACAGTGAAGCTGATGCCTGTTGCGATCGGGGACTATGTGCAGAAGATGAACACGGTGCTTGCAGCGGGCGAGAAGTTCGACATTCTCTGGACCGGCTACATGCTGAAGCCCGAAGAGCTGGTGCGCAAAGGTGCCATCCAGCCGATGGATGCCCTGCTGGATGAATATGCGCCGGAGCTTAAGGCAGATGTGCCGCAGGTAATGTGGGACGGTCTGTCGGTCGACGGGGAAATTTACGGTATCCCGAACCAGCAGATCAACGGCTCCCGTTACGGCTTCATCATCCAGAAGCGCTTCGCCGACAAGTACAAACTTGACACCGCTTCCATCAAGAAGATAGCGGATATCGAACCGTTCCTGGCCCAAATCAAGCAAAATGAACCGGACATCATTCCGTTTGGCGTATTCGGCACTTCCTTCATCAATCCGCAGTCCCATGACGACAAATATTGGGTAGTTCCGGGGCTGGATGACCATTTCTATATCAAAACGGATGATCCTACGTATACGCTGCAGCGTTATCCGGAAGAAGAGCTGGACAATTTCCGTCTGGCCAGCAAATGGTATAAGGAAGGCTATATTTACAAGGATGCCGCTACCGAAAAAGCGAATGATTACCTGGCCAAAGGCCAAATTGCAGTCGATTTCAACGTTACTCTCAAGCCGGGTGTGGAGGCTGAGGTGAAGGCCAAAAACGGCGGCAACGAAGTTATTACTGTACCGCTTAGCGACTGGTTCTCCAACGGCTATTCGGCTACGACCAACCAGTCGATCAGCCGTACGGCCCCTAATCCGGAACGTGCGATGATGTTCCTTAATCTGGTGAATACCGACAAAGAGCTGTACAATCTGCTCTGCAATGGTGTTGCCGGTGAACACTATGATAAGGCCGATGGGGATTACATCAAGGCAAAGGCGGATTCCCGTTATCTGCCGAATATGGACTGGGTTTTTGGCAGCGTATTCAACTCCTATCTGAAAGAAGGGCAACCGGAGAATGTCTGGGAAGAGACCAAAAAGATCAATTCCAATTCAGAGGTCAATCCTGTAGGTGCCTTCAAGTTCAATTCCGAGCCGGTGAATACGGAGATCGCCAACCTGAATGCGGTCTGGGGTGAATATAAACGGGGACTGGTTACGGGAACACTCGACTTCGAAGAAACCTGGCCTGCATTATACGGTAAGCTGAAGGAAGCGGGCGAAGAGAAATACGTAGCAGAGGTAACCAAACAATTCGAGCAATTCCTTAAGGATAAAGGCCTGAAGAAATAAGCCTCATAGGGTATGAACGGACGTCCAGCTTCGAGCTGCGGCAGCAGGATTCAGGCGAAGCCGGCAAGCCGGTCACTTACACGGCTTATCCGGGTGAGTCCGTGACTTTGTCAGGTTCGGAGCAGCTGGCCAAGTCAGCGTTCGTTCCGGTCACGGACACGTCGGTGCTCAGCCGTATTATAAGTACAGAGGCTAGAAGTGAGGTACTGGTAGCTGATCTGGCAGCGCTCGGGATCACCGATTACGGCCAGCTCAGCCGTCATGGCTATTATCTGGCCAATGATCTGAGCGAGGTGCCGCCAATGGAACTGTATGTGGCCGGACAGGGCATGACGCTGGCCCGCTGGCCCAATGAGAGCACCGTCCAGATGGATGAAATCCTTGATCCCGGTCCGACAAGGAAGGACCCGGACGGGGAGGTGCATACGCGCGGCGGCACCTTCACTTATACGTATGACCGGCCCCAGTACTGGACGCAGGCAGACGATATCTGGCTGGACGGGATCTTCGGCTACAGCTGGGAGTGGTCGTATAACAAGATTGCTTTCATTGACACGGCTGCCCGAAGCATCACCCTCCGTTACGGGGAAATGAGCGGCATCTTCAAAAACTGGTACCCTGATTTCCATTTTGCGCAAAATCTGCTGGAGGAAATCGATATGCCGGGCGAATATTACATCGACCGCCAGGCGGGCAAGCTGTATTTCCTGCCGAACGCCGAGTTTGCAGCCGCCGAGAATCCGGATATTGAAGTCACGATGCTGAAGAGTCCGATGATCAACGCGCTGAATGCTTCGTACATTGACTTCTCCGAGCTTGTGCTTGAGAATGGCCGCGATTCTGCTGCAGTGTTCATGGGCGGCAGCCATATGCGTATTCTGAACAGCGAGATCCGCAATTTCACCAACAGCGGGGTACTGGTTAACACACAGAGCCGGTTCTATTACAACAATTTTGAAGGGGCACCGGGAACGGACCACGCCATTATCAGCACCCATATTCACCATATCGGCGGCACCGCCGTCACGCTGACAGGCGGCAACAAAACGACGCTTGCGCCAGGGAATAATGTGGTGGAGAATTCGCATATTCATGATTTTGCCTACTATCATAAAGCCTACAATCCCGGGGTGCTGCTGTCCGGCGTCGGCAACCGCATGTCGCACAATGAGCTGCATGATGCGCCCCATCCGGGCGTGCTGATCTTCGGCAATGATCATACCGTGGAGTATAACGAGATCTATGATGTATGCACCACTTTCTCGGATCTCGGCGCGATCTACATGAATGCCGGCGAGCAGCCCCATGAGCGCGGCACGGTCATCAGGCGCAATTACTTTCATAACATCGGCGAGAGCAAGGCCGGAGTGGAGGGGGTATATCCCGACAATTTCACGATGGGATTGACTATCGACGAGAATATTTTTTACAAGATGGGCAATTCGGCTATTAAAAACAACGGCGGCGCGCATATCCTGACCCGCAACAATATTTTTATCGACAGCAAAATTCCTTATGATTATGCGGATATGTTCCTGGGCGATGAGCCGGATGATCAGGTGCCGCTGAACTACATGCCGAAGTGGCAGGCGCTGTTTGCGGCTAACAATAATTTCACCGGAACCCCGTATCTGACGAAGTATCCCGAGCTGGCGGATTTCTTCACGGAGAACCGGTATTATCCCGACACCAATACGTTCCAGGGGAATGTGGTCTACAATCCGTCGCTGCCGCGCAGCGTAACGACCAATGTGTACGGGGCGTATGACAAATTTGGGCTTGTGCAGTACGCCAATAACTGGGTGAGCGCAGCAGATCCCGGCTTCACCGACCTGGCGGGAGGCGATCTGTCGCTGCGGCCGGATTCGGATGTCTTCGATGTTATTCCCGGGTTTCCAGACATTCCGTTTAACGACATCGGCGTTACTGGCAAAGCTGGCACGACAGCAGGCACGGACAGCTATCCTGTTCAGGGAGTAGCCGTCTATGACAGCGAAGTTACTGTGGACCGCTGGAAAACGCTGAAGCTGCGCACGGCGGTGCTTCCTTGGAACGCGGATCATCCCGTCCTGACCTTCACTTCGGCCGATCCCGGTATCGCAGCTGTGGATACGGCAGGTATTGTAACCGGCCAGGCGGTCGGCAGCACGGTCATTACGGTAGCCTCGGCGGAGAATCCGCTGCTGACGGCCACGGTTACGGTCAACGTGGAGGCTGGCGACGGCGTAATGGATTTCACAGATTTCGAATCCGGCGCGAACGGCTGGCTGCAGGATGCGAACCGCAGCATTGAGAAGATTGGGCCAAACCGCTGGTACAAGATTCTGAACGGAGCCTCAGCGCTCAGTCCCAAGTCCTTCTCCGATTACGAGCTGAGCTTCAAGCTGAAGACGCCGGAGATTATGGGGGATAATGTAACCCTGTATGTTTTCGACCGCCAGGCCGGCAGCGGCTCTAGCCGGATCGGGTACAAGACGCGGGCGGACGGCACCTCCGCCTGGCTGCTGTACAATTCAGCCTGGACGGTGCTGAAAGAGGTGAAGCTGCCTGGGCATGACCTGCAGCCGAATACGGAGTATGCGGTCAAGATGCTGGTGAAGGGGGGTGACATCAGCGTGTACCTGGATGGAGCCTTCCGCCTGAAGGGCAACGATCCGGGCCATAATGCGGAGGGGAAGGTCGGCTTCTACGTCAGCAATGTCAGCCAGATGCACTTTGATGACATTCAGTTCAAGGCACTTACGACTACGCTGGCCGGGATCATTCCGGCGGAGAGCAAGGTGCGTATTGCCGCAGGGGAACAGCGACAGTTGCAGCTATCCTTTGATCCTGCGGATACGCCGGATACAGGCGTATCCTGGCAGTCGGCCAATCCGGCGGTCGCCACGGTGGATAGCACCGGAGTGGTCCACGCCGTATACGAAGGGGAGACCCTTATCTCGGCTGTGTCTACGGTAAATCCGCTCATTAAGGCGGACATTACAGTAACCGTCTCTAGCATTATGCATGAGACAGACTTTGAGAACGGGGGCAACGGCTGGCCGGTAGACCCTAACCGCAGCATCGCCGCTGATCCGGACGGGAACCGCCGCTATAAACTGCTGAACGGTGCTACCGGCCTGCTCGACCGCAGCTTCACTTCTTATCAGCTGGAGTTCAAGCTGAAGACGCCGCTTGTGATGCCGGATAACGGCATCCTGTACATCTTCGACCGCCAGGACAGCTCCGGCTCCACCCGGATCGGCTACCGTACCCGGGCAGACGGAACCTCCGCCTGGATACTGTACGACACAGCCTGGCAGAAGCTGACCGAGACGGTCCTGCCTGGACATGACCTGCTGCCGGATACGGAGTATGAGGTGAAGGTGACGGCCCGGGACGGAGATATCGCCGTATCTGTGGACGGCTCGCTAAGGCTCTCCGGCAGCGATCCGGGGCACCGCCCGTCCGGCAAGGTCGGCTTCTATACCAGCGGCTTCGCTTATATGCTGTTCGATGATATTATTTTCTCGGTCTTGCCATAAAACTAATCTAAGCTTCGAGGGCGCTCTTCCTGCGGGAAGGGCGCTTTTACAGTTGAGCAGGCTGGGAATCTAAGAGGAGTGTTTATGTTCCCACGTTAACAAGCCGCCAACAAAAAAGAGCATCTGAGGCCGCGCCTCAGATGCCTTGTATTTAGTATTGTTCTATGACTGGTTGAAATCTTATAAATCTTCTACACTGGCAGGCAGATTTTTACCCGCTGCATTTGGCTTCGTGTACATTTTATTGAGTATCACTGTTTGCACGATAATAAATATACCGCCTACTGCCCAATATAACGGCAACGCGGCGGGCATAGCAAAAGAAGATAAACCCATCATGACCGGTGATAACAATCCGATAAAAGCCATTTGGCTATTCTGATTCTGCTGAGGCTGTGCTGAAACAGATTGAGACACACGGAACTGAACGTAATACACCGCAGCGGCAATCAGCGGCAAAATCATATCTGTTGTCCCCAAGTTAAACCACAGAAAATCGTGAGCGGCAATCTCCGGGGTACGGCGAATGGCATAATAAAATGCGAGAGTGATCGGCCATTGGAGAAGCATCGGTAAACACCCCATGTTTAAGGGATTGAATTGATGCTTCTGGTAGAGCTGCATCATCTCGGTTTGCTCTTGTTTTTTGGCATCCGTACTGACATCGTTCTTATACTTCTCCTTAAGTGCAGTTAATTCCGGCTGGAGGACGGCCATCTTTTCTTTCATAACCATTTGTTTCTTGGTTTGATTCATCATGAGCGGCAGGATCGCAAGTCTGATGATGAATGTCATCAGCACGATCGCTAATCCGTAGTCTCCGTGAAAGGTATCCGCGAAAAATTTAATCAAGATCGAAAATGGATAAATAAAAAAATGGTTAAATATGCCTGGTGAACCGGCATTAATCGGGTTGGATTGGGATGCTGCCGAACACCCGCTGAGCACAATGACCGGAATAACTCCAATCAACATGACGAGAATGGGCTTGGCCCATTTTTGTAGCAACATAATCTTTATCATCGTTGTCCTCCCTAATTGAAAGTATGAATATCAATGTGGGGAAGGACTATGGTCTTCATCATCAGGTGCTTCTCTTCGTCTGACGGTACGAACTATCCACTTCTGAATGCTGTTCGGTTGAGACAGTCTGACAGCCACATACCAGGTTGAACCGGCTGCAGCAAGTGTTTCATGACCCCAGTGTACCTCTTGTAAAGAAAAATGGGTGAATGGAATTAATACTAAGGAAGAGATGAGAGCAATTGAGAGTGCCAATTGAACCAAGTCATAAAAATGCTCCAGTCAAGTTCACCTCCGTATGAGCCGTATTGGGAAAATTTGAATAATGGTTATACGCTTCGAAGAACTGTGTGGTTTCATTAACCTGCCTGTTAGCTTAAAACCCTTTAAAGCGGTTCACCGCGTTATTCTGTAACGGCAAGTTTTAGGACCATCCTTATGCAGGATGGTCCCTTCTTTGAGATCGCTTGTTCAATTATTCCGCGAACCGAAAAATAGTTAATGTATTTTTACACAGGGCATGTAGATATCCAGTGTCAAGAGTTTTTCGCCTTTTGATTTCGGAATTCCAAAGCGTTGGTCTGTGTATACCTCACACCAACAATAATTACTGCTTAAATCAATATCATATCCATGTTTTTTTAGAGCTTCTGTTGTAAGCAAGAATGCATTGTTATAAATATCATTTTCTTCGCCTTCAATCCAAGCCTTTGCTACAGTCCGCTTTGGTACATCATATCCAACATAACCATCGGGTACTGGGACATCCCGCTTCATAAACATTCCTACAACATAATTAAAGGAGTCATCATCGTCGTTGTAGCCTTTAATAAAGCCTACATATTCGTCAATATCCTCAGGAAGATATTCCTTCATTTTGATCAACGGATCATACATGCCTTCCTCAAAACACTTTTTCCAAAATGAACCTATTTCACTTATTTTAGCTCTGATCTCCTTACCTACCATTGTAAAACTACCAAAGTCTACAAACTCAATGTTCGCCAATTTCGCCACGATAGTTTTCTTTCCTTTCTCAATCCGATAAGTTTCATTTATATACTGAATTGACATTCGAGGATACAACCTCAAATTCAATTCATGTGTCACAAACGATGGAGGTATGCCCGTGTGTTCTTTGAATGCTCGTGAAAAGGCAGCTTGAGAGTTATATCCATACTTAACCGCTACATCAATGACCTTCTGCTCTCCATTAATTAATTCGATAGCCGCCAAGGTTAATCTTCGACGCCTCACGTAATCAGCAATTGAAATACCTGTTATATAAGAGAAAATCCTGTGGTAAAGTCCCAATGGACAACAGGCAATTCTTGAAATTTCATCATAATCAATTTCTAGTATATTGGATTCAATATAGCTGATAACTGCTTCGGTTCTGTCGTAACTATCCATGCGTCCTCCTCTCACCCATACTATATAACTAAGTTGGGTGAGTTTCTTTACATTAGTTGTCCATTTTATGCAAAGCTTTTTTGTATGTTTTCCTTTGATAAACCGTCCATTAACTTAAAACTGATGCTGCAGCTTGCGGCGTAGTTCCCCAACTCAGGTTAGATTGTCTTCAAGTAATCAGACAGTGGCTGTTGGTTCCAGATTTGAGCTTCAATATATTCAATATAGGGGCCCATGCCTTCCCAAAGCGCAGTTCTCCCCTTATCTTCCGGCGCACCGTAAATATGCTTCAGCCTATCCAAGTCAGAGAGGGTAAAGATTTTACCGTGATACTGAGATTGAAAATGAGCAGATTCCTTGTCCATCCCAAGCCAGTAGGTAACCATACTATCCGGATACGTGAAGCTAATATCTCCGTGCGAAAAAATAGTAAGCGGAACACGCAGGCTGCTTAATTCAAGGAAGGACAAGTTTTCTTCCATCCAATGAGAGTAGCCGAGTACTGCATAGAGTGGATAGTTTTCCTTGGGTTCTCCTCCCTTTGCTATAAATTCATTCTTCACCCAATGTTCAACCTGTCTTCTGTTATTCATATATTGAGCCGGCTCCTTGAATCTATCAGCTAATGGGTTATCCTCATACAGAGACTCCATAACTGCAATCGCTTCTGCATCGCATAATGCGGATAAGCTGCGGAACGGCGGGTCACCTTGTCTGTAATAATGCGTCAGATATGTAATCATGATTGTTCCTCCTTAATGACTACTCCCAGCATTGCACTACGCTTCAGTACATGATACATTTCCTCCAGCATGACTATCGCCTCGTCAAGGGTCAGTTCGTGCGAATTCATATGGATCATGACCCCAATTCCTAGCCAATACGCCGAAAGCTTTTTAAACAGTTCCCGAGCCTTGGTTGTGTTCATGGTACATAGCTGTGGGTCGAGCAGTAAGAACGCATTATAGATCTCCTCCGTAATGATGTCATTATTGTTAATGGTGTAGTCACTGCTGTAATCGGACAAAAACAATAAACGAAAAAGCTGCTTCTCGGATTGAGCAAAAAGCAAACAACCAACCGCCAAGTTCATAGCAGGCTCATTTTTTTCATTGTTGTAGCTTTTGATCTCTACTAAAGCGTAATCGACAGCAAGTCTGAAAACATCCTCTTTGACCTCCTCCATGCTCCTGTACAATCGGTATACCGGTTGAGTAGAGCATTTCAGTTTTAGAGCAATATTTCTGGCTGTCAGTATCTCGAATCCCTTTTGTCTGGTCAACTCAAACGCTGCATTGGAAACCTGTTCTTTAGTAACCTCTGCTTTTGGAGGCATTTTTTCCAACTCCCCATACAATAAGTGTATATAATAACGTATGTTATATAACGTACGTTATTATTGTTTCAGCAAAATGTCAATATGATTTTTTTCATTTTATGTTCATTATTTAATTACCGTAGCAGTACCACTTATGACTGCTTAGCGCACTTACAGTGAAGAGGACTAAATTAAAGTAACGAAAGGCAAGTCTTTAGGGATGTGCATTCAACTAGATATCCAAACTGCTAATGCTAAACAATAGTTCCCAAAAAACTTGCTCCTACTTATGATACGGTTCAGTTATAGATTCAATGGATGCTGTTCCTATATTTCTCAGGGGAGATTCCTTTATTCTTCTTGAACATCTGGCTGAAATAAGACGGGGACAGATTGCCTACTTCTACCGCGATTTCCCCGATAGATTGGCTGGTGTTGGCGAGCAGGATACAGGCCTCTCTGACACGCCGCTGCATCAGATATTCGGACAGTGTGATGCCGGCATATTGTTTGAATACATGCGAAATATGGTAGGGAGACAGATGCAGGCTGGCGGCCAGCGCCTCAAGGCTGAAAGGCTCCTTGTAATGTTCATCCAGCCATTCGGTAATCCGCTGGACATGTGAGCTGCCGCGTGAATGGAGGAGATTGGACAGGACATCAGGCAGCCGGGTCTGAAACAGCCGGATAAGCTGAAGCATAAGCAGACCTGTGTTCTCCTCCTGGCCGGCAGCAGCGTGCTTGGTGCACTGATGCAGCTCTTCCAGCACCTCGGGAATACGGGTGTCATTCATTCCGTAGAATACCGGCTGCCGCAGGCTGCCCCTCCACAGGTTCCGGAAGAATTGCCCCAGGATAGGGAACGCGGAAAGATAATGGTCCATGAAACCAGGATCAAAGGTCAGATTGGTCCGGATATAGGAACGGCCTTCTGCCGGAGGAACCATTACACGGTGCAGCTGATAGGGCTGAAACAAGACCAGTGTATGATCCTCAATAGGGTAGGTCTGATTCTCCACCATGATCTCACCGCAGCCGCTGTAAATGTACAGGATTTCAATTCCCCTATGCGCATGAAAATAGAGGGATTCCCCGTCAATATATTTATATTTGTACATAAACAAACCGGGGTCCATTCCCTCGGGCGGATGATCGTTCCTGTTCCTGTCCATGCTCATACGACGCTCCCTTATCAACCATAGTTCACTGCTATTAATTCCATTACTGTTAACTTCAGTATAAATAGAAGGCTGCTAAAAATAAAACTGCGATTTCGGCCACACTTATAAGACTGCAATCGCCAAGCAAGCAACCGACTAACCAAGCAAGTAAGCAAAGAACCAAGCAACGAACCAACGAACGAACCAAGTAAGCAAAAAACGAACGAACCAAGCAACGAACCAAACAACCAGCCAATCCATGGCTCTTTGGCAGGGCAACTGTGAAAATCCCATCCTCCATTCCTAAAATGTTGTAAGTAATACAGCTTTGGTTCCCGGATACCTGGGCGTTCGGGAGAATTGTTGTATGAAATACAGGAATTGTCCCGCTGAGCCGCTTGGAGGAGGGGAATTGCTGCATTTTCTGCAACAATTCCGGATTTGGGCTGATTTGATGAGGAGAATGTTGTATTTCTTGCAGGATTGTAACAGTATCCACCGACAGCATTCATTCTAGAGGAGCACAAACCGGCAGGACTCTGTAAAAGAGCCTGCCGGTATAAAGGATTATCAACCGGGTGCCGCAGTTGATGTTGCGCACCAGCAGATCAGATTCTAGTCAATGAAGATGCAGTAATATGCTATCCCCGTTCGTACCAATACCCCGGAACACCCTGCTGCAGACGCAGCAGCGCCTCCAGGAAGAAGTAATCTCCCCAGATCATGAAATCATCCGGAGATGAGTTCCCTCTGACTGAATAGGAGCCATGACGCAGAAAGCCTTCTTCCGACGGGCTGCCGGCGGTAAAGTAGCGGTTCAGCAGGGAATCCATCGATTTGTTGACGGCTTCCTCATACCATACCCGTTCCGGGTCCTCCTCCGGCAGGTGCTCCAGCAGCTCAAGGAGACCGCATACAACGATGGCGGAAGCTGAACTGTCACGTGGAGTGGACTCCTCCTGCGGGGCATCGAAATCCCAATACGCGACATGGTCGGCGGGAAGATGCTCCAGGAAATAGCGGGCCATTCTTCTGGAGGTTTCCAGATAATGAGGTTCTTTAAAATAGCGGTATGCCAAGGCAAAGCCGTAGACCCCCCATGCTTGTCCCCGCGTCCAGGTGGAGCCGTCCTGATAACCTTGTGCGGTTCCTCCGCGCAGGGCATTCCCCGTCTGCTGGTCAAAATAAAAAGTATGGTAGGAGGAGTCATCTCCCCTCACCAGGAAGCGCCGGCTTTTCTCGGCGTGAATTCGGGCATACTCGGCATAGCTGGGATCTCCGGTCTGTTCAGTGGCCCAGCAGAGCAGCGGAAGATTCATCAGGCAGTCGATAATAATCCGGCCCCCGTTGTCTGCATCCCCTTCCGGTCCCCACGCCTGAAAGAGCTGCGGGGCAGAGCGCCAGCGCTTCATCAGTACATCGGCTGCCTGCAAGGCCAGCAGACGCGAAGCCTCATCCTTCTCGGTAATCCAGCGTGCCTTGGCGGACAGTGAATATAGGAAGCCGATATCATGATGGTCGAGCTCCTTCCCGGAAATCATGCGCTTGTTGAAGGAGTCAACCGTCCGGATGGCGGCGGCGTGAATCTCAGGGTCTTGGCTGTATTCATAGCTCAGCCACAGAATGCCGGACCAGAAGCCTTCCGTCCAGCTGGTATGGTCCGTCAGATGATATTTGCCGTCGCCCAGGCTTACAATTGGAGATTTGTCACCAAAGCGCTTGATGTTAAGGCGGGTGGTAGAGAGCGTGTGCTCAATCGCATTTTTCCAGTTCATAATAACCTCCATAATATCGCTATATTGTTCTTATGGTTATTATAAGCCTGCTGCTATGTTGGTTTGTTGCGCGAATTCTTAGGTGAATTGCGGTTTAGTAGGAACGGTGCCGGAACTTGTTACGCGGGGAGAGGGCTGTTTGTCACAGAACTCCGGTCTAGTTTGTCTACAGGATGTACAGCAAAGAAAATAGGATGGAGGCAGAGCGCCCGTGGCAGGGCGGTTTGTGTCTGTTGCAAAGCGTTTACTAAATACCGGCCTATGGATATAGGCTATAAACCAGGAGGAAATAGACATGAAAATTGTAGTGGTTGGCGGCAGCGGACTTATTGGAAAGCAATTGGTGAGCCGGCTTCAGGGGCTGGGTCATGAGACTGTGGCTGCATCACCTTCTCTGGGCATCAATGCTATGACTGGTGAGGGGCTGGCAGAAGCGCTTAAAGGGGCTGATGCCGTTGTTGATGTAGCAAATTCACCTTCATTCGCAGACGATGCTGTGCTGGAATTCTTCGCGACAACGACCCGCAATCTGCTGGCTGCTGAAGCTGAAGCAGGAGTGAAGCATCATGTGGCGCTATCTGTAGTGGGGACTGACGGATTGCTGCAGAGCGGTTATTTCCGCGGAAAAATGGCTCAGGAGGAGCTGATCCAGGCTTCCCCGGTTCCCTACACCATCGTGCGGGCGACCCAGTTCTTCGACTTCGCGGAGGGCATTGCCTATACCGCTACAGAGGGGGATATCGTCCGTCTGCCTTCGGCATGGGTACAGCCCATAGCCTCTGGGGATGTAGCAGCTGCGCTGGTTGATTATACCCTTGAAGCCCCAGTGAACGGGATAGCCGAGCTGGCCGGACCGGATAAGCTGTCTCTGGATGAATTCGTCCGGCAAGCGCTGAAGGCTAAGGGGGATGCGCGTCAGGTGGTCGGCGATACGGAGGCACATTATTTCGGAACAGCATTGCAGGATCACTCGCTTGTTCCGGCCGGAGACCATCCGCGAATTGCCCCTACACGGTTAACGGACTGGCTTGCGGCTTCCGTATCAGAAGCATAATAGATCTGCAAGAAACCGCCATCCTCCGGGCAAGTTTGCAAAAACTTCAGCCTGATGGGAATGGCGGTTTTTTTATGAAAGACAGGATCGATATGTTGTGAAGCGGATACCAGCGGGCTTCTAGCGCACCTGAGCATAAACATTCCAGCTGTTCACCAAATGACCCACGGCAAACAGAAAAGCGGGGATCAGGAGCAGCCAGGACTCAAGCCAGAATCCAAGCAGCATGAAGTAGATTGCCGGAAAGACGGCCATAGGAATAGGAATTCCAAGCCAAGGCGTGAACAACACGGCAAATTCTCTCGCATTCCAGTAAAAGCGGGCCCAGCATATATAATAAATCAGCAGGCAGACAGCCATCAGTCCGGCAGACAGGCCAAGGGGCTGTTCTGCAAGCTTGCGGCCCAGGACAATAGGCATCATGAAGCAAGTGATCTGGCCTGCCCGCTCCAAGATCGTGAAGATCAGGGGTGTAGAGGCCAAAGAATCAGGAGCATTCCTGGGCGGGAAGAAAATGAAGATCAGATTCGGCAGCAATACTAATAAGGGTATGATGAATCCTTTAATGTGCAGACCCATGTGAACTCTCCTCTCCGTCCTATTGTTCCAAAGTAGATTGATGCATTCTGGCATTGCGGAAATGAAGGTTCTCTTTGCCAGATACTACGATTGCGTTCCGCGGACAGTTCGCCGCACACTTCATACAGAAATCACATTTGTACCCATGGTATGGCAGATCATCGACCACTACTATATTACCGGTGGGACATTGCAGAACGCATAATTCACAGCTGATGCATTTGGAAGGGACCGTCCGCAATCTGAGCATCAGCCGCATCGACATCCAGGGCAGCACGGTTCTTCTGGAGAGAGCGGAGACGGCCTTCGACCCGGGATACTCTGACTTCCAGGCGGATTCACCGGCAAGTGCCTGATGGACAAAAGTCTCAGCTTTCTGATAGGCTGCGCTCAGCCGGGCCTGATCATCCTCCGGTCTTGAATCAGCATTCAGCATATTATTAGGCATACTGATCTCGCAGGCGGAGGCAGGGATGTAGCCCTTATTCTTCAGCAGGGTATAGAGCGGCTCCAGAATATGGGCTGAGTTATTGAGCGTAGCGATCACATATACTCTGGTGCCCTGGCTATTCGGGAGCCGCCGGAGGAATCTCCAGATGAACGGGGATACGAACTGCGAATTGACCGGGAAGGCCAGCCACAGGTCATTAACCGGACTGCTTGGCATAGATTCGCTGCCGATCAGATTCAGGGAAGTGCGGATGTTATAGGTCTTAAGGGTTCTGCCCACAAAGTCTACAATCGCTTTCGTATTGCCCGTGCCTGAAAAGTAATACAAATCCACGGTTTTATTCATTCGGCGGGTTCTCATGTTCTGCGATTTCCTGCTCCAGCAAAGCTATAGTCTGCCCGCACCAGTCGGCGTAAGACTCCCACAGCTTCTGGCCAAAGGACAGGACCATCAGAATGCGGCTGTGATTACTGTGGACATCCAGATTCTGCTTCAGCTGTTCCTCGAATTTGCCGAACAGCTGCTGCTGCCGCCGGTGGTTGATTTCAAACTCCCGGACATGCTCCAGCATGGTGGCGGAAGAGGAAGAATTGGAAAAATACAGCTTAAGCAGCAGCTCGTAGCGTACGGTTTCTTTTTCCACCGGTGTCTTAAGCCATTCTTGTAATTCGTACCTTCCGGGTACGGTTATCTGATACTTGATGCTTTGTTTGCTGTTCTTGCCTTCTGAAGAAACAGGTTCTTCACACACAGCGATCAGGCCCCCCGCAGCCAGCCGCTTCAGTTCCGGATAGATCTGGCCAAAGCTCTCGCTCCAAAAAAAGGAAAGCCGGGTATCTACGATCTTTTTGATCTCATACCCAGTCAAGTTCTCTTCATTTAGTAGTCCCAGTAACACGTAACCTGTCTTGCTCCTGTTAGCAGCCATATGCACGCATCCAATCTGTAAGATATATCTTTTAGATATAAAATACTGCAAGAATAACCTAAAGTCAAACCTTATTTTATGCCCGAATTGGAGCGGTAACCTGGAATCTGCACGCCAAAAAGCCGCTCCCGGTAAAGGGAACGGCTTCATGTATTAGGCGGAATGCTTATACCATATTGGGAATAGCAACAGCAGGGTCAGTCTCGGCTTCGTAATCCACGCCTCCGGTGCGGAAGCCGAACAGATGGAAGAAGTCATCCTGGTAGCCCTTAAGGTCTGCAAGTTCAGGAACATTATCCGTTTCAAGCTCATTCCAGCGTCTCATGACCTCGATCTGCACATCCTCGCGCATCTCCCAGTCATCAATCCGGATCAGGTGGCTGCCGTCTGCTGCAGCTTCGCCGCCGTTATACAGGTGGTCTGCGAACAGGCGGTACATCTGCTGAATGCAGTTCTCGTGCAGTTCTTTTTCCTTCATTACTCTATAGAGTGCGGAAATATACAGCGGCACCACAGGGATGGCGGAGCTGGACTGGGTAACCAGAGCCTTATTCACGGATACGAAGGCCCGTCCGCCTGTAGCAGAGAGCTGCTCGTTCAGCGCGACCGCCGTCTGTTCCAGATGGTTCTTCGCCTGGCCGATGGTTCCGTCCCGGTAGATGGGATGGGTGATCTTAGGTCCGATATAAGAATAGGCCACGGTTGTTGCGCCGTCTGCAAGCACGCCTGCTTCCTGCAGCTGATTGATCCACATGCCCCAGTCTTCTCCGCCCATAACAGCGATGGTCTGGCGGACTTCGTCATCCGTAGCCGGCTCAATAGTAACCGTGGATACTTCACCAGTGTGGAAGTTCATCGTCTTGTTCGTGTAAGCTTCTCCAACCGGCTTAATCACAGAAGAGAAGACTTCTCCTGTAACCGGATGGGTGCGGCGGGGGGAAGCTACGCTGTAGATAACGAGATCAACGGTTCCGAATTCAGCTTTGATGAGGTCGATGGTCTTGGTCTTAATGGCATCCGAGAAGGCATCTCCGACGATGCTGAACGATTTCAGCCCCTGCTTGGCCGCTTCCTGCTCAAAAGCAGCGGAATTGTACCAGCCTGCGGATGCTGTGCGGGCACCTTCAGCAGCTTTGTCGAAGAAGACACCGATGGTATTGGCACCTGCGCCGAATGCAGCCGCAATCCGGGAAGCCAGCCCGTAGCCGGTAGAAGCGCCGATGACCAGCACGTTGGCCGGACCGGTAAGTTTATTTTGTGCCCGTACATAGTCAATCTGTTCCTGTATTTGTCCGGCACATCCCTCCGGGTGAGCAGTCGTGCAGATAAAGCCGCGTGTTTTTGGCTGAATAATCATCAAGGATATCCCCTTTGTTTTAGTTTTTAACTTTTTTCGCTAATATAGAGTATAGCAAATGATGGCATAGAAAGATAAGCTTGAATCTTTTTTTGAAAAGATAAGAATGGATATGCGTTATCAAGAATCCGGGAGGGTCTAAATGTGCTGATGGTAAACGGGAAGGAAGTTGCGGAGATTCTAACGATGGAGTCCTGCATCGCTGTGATGGAAACCGTCCTCGCTGATCTGTCGGAGGGGGAGGCCGTGCAGAGCCTCCGCCAGGTCCTGCCGCTGGAGGAGCGGAATGTGCTGGGAATGATGCCCGGGTATCTGCGGCGTGAAGGGATCGCTGGTGCTAAGATCATCAGCGTATTCCCTGGCAACCACGGGAGCGGTCTGCCGTCGCATCAGGGGATGGTGTCTTTGTTCGACGCCGCCACCGGCGTGCCGCTGGCCATAGTGGACGGCCAGTCGATTACAGCCATCCGCACGGCGGCGGTCAGTGCGGCGGCGACGAAGCTGCTCGCCAGGGAAGAGGCGGAGTCCCTGGCGGTTCTCGGCACCGGGGAGCAGGCCCGGAGCCATCTGGAGGCGATGCTGCAGGTGCGCGGCATTAAGCGCGCCAAGGTCTGGAGCAGAACGCCGGGCAAGGCCCGGGCGTTCGCCGATGCCATGAGCAGCCGGTGGAACGCAGAGATCACGGCAGCGCTGTCTGTGCAGGACGCGGTGATGGACGCGGACATTATTTGTACGGCAACGGCGGCGGGGGAGCCGGTGCTGCACGGCGCCTGGGTGAAGCCAGGCGCGCATATCAATGCGATCGGCGCATGCAGGGCGCATGAACGGGAGCTGGACACGGCGCTGGTAGCCGGGGCGAGGCTCTATGTGGACCGGCTGGAGTCGGCGGTCCATGAAGCGGGAGATTATCTGATTCCGCTCAGCGAAGGGTCGATTACGGCGGACCATATTATTGGTGAAATTGGCGGGCTGCTGAAGGGGCGTGTCCCCGGCCGGGGAAGCGGCAATGAGATTACCCTTTTTAAGGGACTGGGGCTTGCCGTTCAGGATCTTGCCGCAGCCTTCTATATTTATAAACAGGCGGTTGCTCTGCACAAAGGCGTGGAGATTTCATTTTAAATAGATCTCGGTATTTCTATTAAGAGTAACTAGTCCGACATCAGATCTAATGAAGTGTGTCGATTCAATAATGCAGCAAGCGGCAATGGATGTATTCAGCTCCAAGTGAAACTTCAGTGATAGTTGTATAATGTACAATTAAAAACAGCGAAAAGAGCTGCTTGCCTCTTATAACTGTAGTCTGTACAACTAAATCTGCCCGAATGGGTGATAACCAACTACATTGGTCAATTTAATTGCACGAAATACAACTAAACGGATAATCGGTTGAAAATCAGACGATTTAGTTGTACAAAGTGCAGTTAAGCTTAGCGTAATTCGTTACTGCAAAGCCTCAGCAAGCGGCGTGACAACAACGTGGTTTTCACTAGTTTAGATCTTACAACAACGACCAAGGACAGAAAAAGATCTCTGGAATGGCAGGAGCGGCGGCTGCCGGAAGCCCAAATATTCACCGCAGGGACGAGCGAGCATCAAGTAAATAGGTAGTTTCATAGAGGAGGGGCCGGATCAAGTGAATTTACAGGAACGGGAAGGCTGGTATGAGTTCGGACTGAGTGCTGCACAGGAGGAGCGGGCGAAACGCCTGCATGAGGAGAATATCAATATTGATCTGCTGTTCCAGGGGCCCTTGTCCCCAAGCGCTATCCCGGAGAGCGTCTCGCTTAAGGTGAAGGCGCTGTGCGAGCCGTACAAGGATGAACCGATGGTCTACAGCGCCATGCCGGCGCAGATCATTACCCGGCTGTCGGCCGGCGGTGAGATTGCGGATTACAAAGAGGAATGGTACAAGTCCGGCATTACGGCGGGGAACCGTGAGCTGCACCTGAATGATATAGAGAGCATGATTACCAGTATGGGCGAGGTTCAGCTGCAGTTCGATTCCGCGGACTGGCTGGTGAAGGCACTGACGGCGGAGGATATCCGCAGGGCTAAGCGTGAGGGCAGGAAGGCCGGTATTGTAACGGCACAGGAAACGGATGCGCTGGGGAAAAATCTGGAGCTGCTTGACGCGCTGCATGGCTTTGGTCTAAGGATTCTGCAGTTAACGTACAACAACCAGAATCTGATAGGTTCCGGCTGTGCGGAGCCGGGCAATGGCGGGCTGTCCAAATACGGTCTGCGGTTTGTGGAACGGCTGAACACGCTCGGAATCATCGTCGATACCGGACATTGCGGCAGGCAGACCACCCTGGATGCCTGTGCAGCCTCGAAAGCGCCGGTTATCGCCTCGCATACCGGCGTGGAAGCCATCTATCCGCATATGCGCTGCAAAAGTGACGAGGAGATCCGCGCGATTGCTGCGACCGGCGGGGTGATTGGTATTTTTGCGATGCCGTGGTTTGTGCATGAAGATCCGGATCATACCACCATTGAGCATGTGCTGGATCATATTGAATATGTGATCAGGCTGGTAGGCGTAGAGCATGTGGGCATCGGAACGGACTGGCCTATGAGTGACCTGGAGTGGTCACTGGTCTTTTTCAAGGAGCAGATTGCACCTAAGCTGGGATTCGCCAAAGGGGATGGTCCCTCCACGGAAACCGTAGCAGGGCTTGAGAAATACAGTTATTTCAGCAATTTCACGCGGGGACTGGTGGCGCGCGGGTACAGCGATGAAGAGATCGCTAAGATTATGGGCGGCAACTGGCTGCGTGTGTTCGAACAAATTTGCGGATAGGGGACTTTTACAGATGAATTCATACTTACAGCAGACAAGCTTCAACTTCTATTGCTCGGGGATATACAGCGGCACCATCCGTTTCACGGACAAGGAGGTCATGCACGCCAAGGTTGACACCCGCAGACGCACACAGATGCAGGAGAATGTGCTGGATGCTGGCGCGAAATATGTTCTTCCGCTGGCGCGGATCGCGGGGCAGCTTCATGTGTACACCGATGCGGAATGGGCCGGGGACGAGGTTATCCTCAAGAACGGGGACAAATATCAGAAGCATATTACCTATCAGGCGGAGATCTCCGGTGTAGAGCGGACTTCGCAGGTATGGGCTTACCGCGGGGGCACGGCGCTGGATATTGTAACGCTGGACGGGGAGGTGATCGCCTTTCTGACCCCTAACCGCTATGGCATTGAGCTGATCGTTAAGGCAGGATATGAGCAGCTGACCCCGCTCGCCCTCTATGCTGAACCGCTGCTGTCGCAGCCGGAATATGGTGTGAACGATCTGGGAACGTATCTTGTGCCGATGCGGGATGGCGTGAAGCTGGCTACCGATGTATTTCTTCCTGAAGGTCTTGAGCCGGGAACGAAGGTACCAACTATCTTGGTGAGAACCTGTTACGACCGGAATGGTAAAAAAGAAATCTTCATGCGCTGGGCGAATAAAGGCTACGCCGTGATCTCCCAGGATGTACGCGGCCGCGCGGATTCGGAAGGTGAGCTGATCCCGTTCTACAATGAACGCGATGACGGCTACGATACCATTGACTGGATTATTGCCCAGGAATGGTCTGACGGCAAAGTTGGAATGTGGGGCGCCTCCTACCTCGGCTATGTTGTTGTAGCAGCCGCTACCAGCGGTCACCCGAACCTGCTGGCGGTGGTGGATGAGGTTAATGTAGGTTCGCCGTTCGTGGACACCGCGCGCAAAGGAGGAACGCTCTGCTCCTGGCCGTTGCTGTCCTGGACGCTTGCGCAGTCGGTGGGGACGCGGACGGACTTTGATATTTTTGGCGGCATTACAGTGGACCCGGAAGCGGCGGTCGATGCCAGACCCATCAGGGATATTCCGCAGCAGATGATTGGCCGCACTTCGGGGCCATGGGAGCTGTGGAGCCACCATCCCGAGTATGACGATTTCTGGAGAAACTGTACGTTCACCGAACGCGGAGATCAGGTTAAGGTTCCGATGTATGTGATCTCCGGCTGGTATGACGGTGACAGCCCGGGGGTATCGGAGACCTGGCGGATGCTGACGGAGCATGATGTGAAGAGCCGCAAAATCCGGCTTGGCGCCTGGGAGCACGGACCGAACCGGGCGCGGGATCTGCTGGGCGTGTCCTTCGGCAATGATGCAGTGGTGTACGATTATGATATTTCCGTGCTGCGCTGGTTCGACCGGTTCCTGAAGGATATCCCCAACGGCATCGACCAGGAGCCGCGGGCTTCCTATTATGTGGTGGGCGAGAACCGCTGGAGAACCTCGGAGGACTGGACACCGGCAGAAGCAAAGGTAACTCCGTTCTATCTGGGCGGAGACGGCCGGGCGAATTCATCACTGGGCGATGGACGGCTGGTTATGGAGCCGGAGGAACATTCAGCAGCAGACACTTACATCTATAATCCGGCTGACCCGGTGGCCGACAGCGGCGAGCGGGAGCCGGAGAATATGCGGAAGCATGAGCTGCGCAGCGATATCGTTGTCTATACCAGTGAGCCGCTGGCGGAGAAGCTGACCATTGCTGGTGAGCTGTCTGCGGTCATCTATGCGGCAAGCTCGGGTCTGGATACGGACTGGGTCGTGACGCTGAGTGATGTGAATGAACAAGGAGATTCCATCCGCCTGTCCAATTATATCGTGCGGGCAAAATACCGGCATGGGCTGGACCAGCCGCAGCTGCTGGTGCCTGGGCAGGTGGAGCAGTATGATATTTTCCTGCAGAACATCGCCCACTCGTTTGCCGCGGGACACCGGGTCCGCTTCACAATCACTTCTTCCAGCAAATTCGTGGCCTTTCCTAACACAAACACCGGAAACAATCCGTATGAAGATACGGAAGCGGTCATTGTGCAGCAGACGATCTGCCATAACCAGGAGTATCCGAGCCATATTAAGCTGCCGGTGGTGCCGAATTTCTAATGAATATCTGAGCCGGTCATTTGCAACTTTTTCCAATTGGGATCGTCCATGAATGTGAAAGGGCATCTGGTACATATCCTTGCCGCTTCGGATGGACTCAAGGAGGGAGTTATGATGATCAAAAGAATATCCGTACTCTTGTTAGCCGTGCTGCTCCTGGCCGGCTGCAGTAAAGGAGGTTCCAAAATGAGCTATTCAGAGAGACAGGCAGCTGCAGCCGGGCTTGATTTCGGACTGGCCGAGAGAAGTAACCGGCTGGGCGCGATGCTGTTTGGCCAGTTGTGGAAGCCGGGCGGCGGGAATCTGACGGTGTCACCTTATAGTGTTGCCGCTGCGCTGGCCCTTGCTTATAACGGTGCGGACGGAGAGACAGCAGAGGAGCTGGGAACGCTGCTGGGCTATGCACCTGATGAGCGGGAGCAGCTGAATACCGGGCATCAGGCTTTGCTGCAGCTGCTGAATGACGCCGGACCGGGAATTGAGCTGAAGATCGCGAATTCGGTCTGGGGCATGAAGGGGCTGCCGCTGCGCAAGGACTATCTCAAGACAGGTAAGGATTTCTATAACGCAGAGATCAGGGCGACAGACTTAGCTGCAGAGAAATCTGTGACGCAGATTAATGATTGGGTCTCGGACCACACGGAGCATAGAATTAATGAAATGCTCACGGAGCCGCCGGGACCGCAGGCTGTGGCGGTACTTGTCAACGCGCTGTATCTCAAAGCCGGCTGGAGTGATGTGTTTCCGGAGGAGGCAACTGCGCCAGCAGACTTCTATCCCCCGGACGGGGCAGCAGTGCGGGCAATGATGATGAAGCGGAGCGGATATTTTCAGTATGCTGAGAATGAGGACTGGCAGGCTGTGAAGCTTCCTTATGGAGAGGGCCAGATGGAGATGACCGTAATCCTGCCGGGCGGGGAATCTTCCTTGCAGGAGCTTGCGGATCAGCTTGCGGCGGGCAGCCTCCCGCTTGATGAGGGCTTCGCCAGTGCCCGGGGGACGCTGCGGCTGCCGCGTTTTACAGCGGGCTACGGGGCAGAGCTTACAAAGGTTCTGCAGGCGCTGGGTGTGAAGCTGGCTTTCGACCCGGACCAGGGGGATTTCCCGCTGCTGGCGGACCTGAATCGCCCGATTTATTTCAGCAAGGTCATCCACAAAACCTACATCGATGTGAATGAGCGGGGAACAGAGGCTGCGGCGTCCACAGTGATCCAGATGCGGGCAGGATCAGCTGCTCCTGCAGATACGCCTTTTGAAATGACGGTCAACCGGCCGTTTCTGTTCATGATCAAGGATGTGCAGACTCAGGTGGTCCTGTTCCTCGGAGCCATTGAGAATCCGCTGGACACAGATTAATTCCGCTTGGAATGAATTTCAAGCAAAAACGCATAAATGCTCCCTTCACAGGTCACAATAGGGAAAAACCAGAATGAAGGGATTAACGTGAATGCTTTTCGCTTGAAAAAACAACTGTGGCGGCGGTGGAGACGTTGGAAAAAGGCTCCCTGGGTGGGGGCGGCATGCATC
This sequence comes from Paenibacillus sp. FSL H8-0259, assembly GCF_037963255.1. NCBI lineage: Bacteria > Bacillati > Bacillota > Bacilli > Caryophanales > Paenibacillaceae > Paenibacillus > Paenibacillus sp. FSL H8-0259. Next base: position 6,506,694 of record NZ_CP150147.1, on the reverse strand, counting down.
GCGCTTACGGTGCTGGCCTGGCGTGGCATGCAGGTTCCGGAAGAGATCAGCCTGCTGTTGGAGCATACAGCCTGGACGTTGCCTGGAACACTAAGCGGAATAGAGGAGCAGAACCGGGAACCCGGCAGCAGTATTCCGGCTGTGGCAGCCGTTTATAACCATACAGGGAATGAAGCAGAAGATGAAGCTGCTGTGATGGACAGCAAAGAGCTGCTTGAAGCAGTCAGCCGGGAAGCGGTCAGCAGAACGGTGCACCTGAAGACAATTTATGTATCCGGTGAAGAGGTGCAGACACTGCCCGGCAAGCAGACACCGGCCCAGCTGAAGATGATGATCGGACAGCATTCCGATTGGAGCGGCTGGCTCAGCGAGGAAGGCGATTTGTGGCTGGAGCAGAGAGTTAATGATCTGTCACCGCTCACCAAAAAAGAGGCCTACTTCGGAGTGGATGAACAGGGGAATCTGACGCTGTTCAAAGGACCGCCGACGTCGGAAAAGGTGATGAAGACCTTCTTTCAGCTGGATATGGGCTCGATGAAATCCTCTTTGCCGGAGGGGATCTGGGAGCAGCTTCATCAGGGCATCCGGGTGCAGGACATGGAGGAGTACAACAGTGTGCTGTCTACCTTCAGCGACTATGCGCGGGACTCGGCGGAACAGGTGATGCATGCGGAATGAAGTGAAGGATATAACTGTTTGAAGACTCGTGGGCAGGAGGCTCACGGGTTTTTTTGTTTGAAATAGCAGCCTGATTTTAATTTCCCCGGGACAAAGTTTTTGTCTCCCCGGGGAAATTTTTTTGCTATAATGGGTAGAAGGAATACATATGTTCGCTTTAGGGCGGATTCATGGATGAACCCGCAGGGGCTATTCTGCCCTGGCACAGAGGAGAGAGAAGGATCTTGCGCATCTTGGGGATTGATCCGGGGCTGGCGATTGTCGGCTTTGGTTTTGTAGATAAGGTTGGTAACAAATTGACTCCGGTCCAGTACGGCTGCATCCAGACTGAGGCGCATACTCCGGAAGAAGAACGTCTGCTGCATGTCTATGAAGGCATGGTACAGCTGATTGATAAATATAAGCCGGATGCGGTTGCGGTAGAGAAGCTGTTCTTCAGCCGCAATGTGACAACGGCCCTGCCGGTGGCGCAGGCGCGCGGAGTGCTGATTCTGGCGGCCGTGCAGCGCGGGCTGCCGGTGGCGGAATACACTCCTATGATGGTGAAGCAGGCAGTAGTAGGGTACGGCAAGGCGGAGAAGAAACAGGTTCAGGAGATGATCAAGCTGCTCCTTAAGCTGTCGGCTGTACCGAAGCCCGATGATGTGGCGGATGCACTGGCGGTGGCGGTATGCCACGCCCATTCCGTGAGTCTTAATTCCAAATTAAATGAGGTATTGCGAAAATGATAGATTTCCTAAGAGGACCGGTTGTACATTTGGAGTCAGAATATGTAGTACTGGATGTTCAAGGCGTAGGATACCGGGTCTTCTGCCCGAATCCGTATGCTTTTGCCAAGGTGGAGGGTCCGGTGACCATCTTCATTCATTATCAGACCCGTGAGGATGCGACGCTCCTGTTCGGATTCCCGACCCGTGAGGAGCAGAAGCTGTTCCGCAAGCTGATCGAGGTGTCTGGCATCGGCCCGCGTGTGGCGCTGGGCATTCTGACCGGCGGAACGCCGGATCAGCTGATCTCGGCGATCTATCAGGAGAACATCACCTTCCTGACGAAGCTGCCGGGCATCGGCAAGAAGACGGCGCAGCGGATGATTCTGGATCTGAAGGACAAGCTGGACGGCTTCGGTGGAGCTGCCCTGCAGACAGGCCTGTTCGCTGTAGCGGCTGAAGCCCAGGCTAAGGCCGAGGCACTCCCGTGGGAAGAGGCCAGGGATGCCCTGAGGGCGCTGGGCTATACCGATACCGAGCTGGACCGCGTATGGCTGAAGATGAAGCAAGAGGGAACGGATACCGGACCGGTTGACGTGCTGATGAAAAAGGCGCTGGGGCTGCTTTTTATAGCCAAATAGGTCCTTGAAGAACGGAGTGAGGAATAATGGATGACCGGATTATATCAGCAAATCTGATGATGGACGAGCAGGCGGTTGAATTAAGTCTGCGGCCCCGTTATCTGGGTGAATATATCGGCCAGAACCAGGTGAAAGAAAACCTGAAAATATATATTGAAGCAGCCAAGATGCGCAGCGAAGCGCTGGATCATGTCTTGCTGTACGGGCCTCCGGGTCTCGGCAAAACAACGCTGGCGAATATTATCGCCAATGAGCTGGGTGTGAATCTGCGGACCACTTCCGGCCCGGCAATTGAGCGGCCGGGCGATCTGGCCGCGCTGCTGACCAACCTTCAGGAAGGCGATGTGCTGTTCATTGATGAGATCCACCGCCTGCACCGCACGGTGGAAGAGGTTATGTATCCGGCGATGGAGGATTTCGCGCTGGATATTATGATCGGCAAAGGCCCGAGTGCCCGTTCGGTGCGGCTGGACCTGCCGCCCTTCACGCTCATTGGAGCAACGACACGCGCGGGGCTGCTGTCCGCTCCGCTGCGCGACCGCTTCGGCGTAGTCAGCCGGCTGGAGTACTACACAATCGATGAGCTGAGCTTCATCGTAGCCCGCAACGCCGAGCTGCTCAGCATCGAGATTCTGGGAGATGCTGCGGAAGAGATTGCCCTGCGGGCCCGTGGGACTCCGCGGATTGCCAACCGTCTCCTGAAGCGGGTGCGCGATTATGCGCAGGTCCGCGGCGACGGTATTATTACGCCGGAGATTGCCGCTGAATCGCTCAAGATGCTTCAGGTAGATCCGCGCGGACTGGACAGCATCGACCACAAGATGCTGCAGTCGATGATCAGCTCCTTCCGCGGCGGACCGGTCGGGCTCGATACCATTGCCGCTACGATAGGCGAAGAGAGCCAGACTATTGAGGACGTATACGAACCCTACCTGCTGCAGATCGGTTTCCTGCAGCGCACGCCGCGCGGGCGCATAGTGACCCCGGCGGCGTATCATCATCTGGGACTTCCGCTCCCTCCGCAGCAGAACTGATGCTGCCCATAATACAACATTTTTCGTATGATCCCGGCTACAATCCCGAATTGTTGTATAAAAGGCAACATTCCTTCTCCTCCAAGCGGTTTGGCGGGACAAATCTTGTATTTCATACAACAATCTGTCCCAACCGCCAGATATCTAGGGGATGAAGTTGCAATCCGTACAACAATTAAGCCTAAACAAGTGAGAAACTTAAGAATTTGAATGTTCTTTGCAATAGATTAGGTGCGAGAAGTTGAATAAACCGCTCGTCACATAAGTGCCCGACCGGGTGCTTAATTGGTTGCAGTCTAGAGTGCGTTTTATATAACACATTTAAGAGTATGCTTCCCAAGCGGGTTTTGAACGAAGCTTTCTGAGGATGTCATGCTTTCAAAACTTAAAGAGTATGTATGCTTCCGAAGCAGGGTTTGGAACGAAGCCTGCTTCAGGAGCAGCTACTCTCAAAACTTTTAGGAGGCCTACAATGAATCTTGCCAGGTGGAAAGAAACAGGGTTAGGGCTGCTGGGCCGCGGAGTATTGGCCGCATCAATGGTAGCAGGCAGCCTTCTGACCTTTGCGGGTACCACTCACGCCGATACCGGCGGGGCGATCCGGGTTGCACTGTATGCCGATATTGGCAGCAAATATAAATCTACCGTACCGTTGGTCACGCTTCAGTCCGATTTGGGCTTCAGCCTGCTCTCGCAGGCCGGAACACCTCTGCTGTCGGTTCCTGCCCAGAACAAAGTACGTGTCAGTCTGGACGGCTACCGGGTGAAGGTGCTGGAAACGCCAACCTGGCAGGTGGCAGCGGATGCAGCCAAGAAGCTGCAGGCTACCTCCGATAAACCCCAGCTGTTTATGGCATCACGGGGCGGAGCTAAGGTGTATCAGCTCTACACTGGAAGCTATGCCAGTGAAGCTGCCGCCAAAACAGGGCTGACCTCCGTGATGAAAGCCGGAGTAAGCCTTCCGGAAGGACAGACACCGGCTGTTGCCGGGACCAAACATCTGTCCGCAGGTTCCTACGCGACGCTGGAGGAAGCGCAGGCGGTTGTCGGCAGCCTAACCGCTGCCGGGTTCGATGCCTGGCCGGTATTCGTGTCCGGAGAAGGCGGCAGTGCACGGACTGAAGTTTGGGTAGGCGAAGCGGCGAGCGACAGCGATCTTGCAGCGGTCTCTGCCTCGGCAGCTGCACTGCTCCCGCAGCTTGTTCTGTCGCCGGTGGCGGCAGGTACAGCGGGACTAATTATCCGGATGGACGCAGGACTTGATTTCAGCAGTGAAGTCCAGGCCTTTCATTATCTGTTATCCGGAAGCGACGCGAAGTTCACAGCCGCCGGCAATGAGAAGGGGATTCTGCTTACGGAGAGATCCAAGCGTACTTACCGAGGCAATCTGGAGCTGGGCAATCTGAACGGTTCATTGTCTGTAATCAACGTAGTGCCGCTGGAGCAATATCTGTATGCGGTTGTCGGCGGAGAGGTTTCATCCGGCTGGCCGGAAGAGGCGCTCAAAGCCCAGGCCGTTGCGGCGCGCAGCTATGCGCTGGCCCAGGGCAACCGCTTCGATGTAGCCAATGTTGTCGATACCACGCTGAGCCAGGTGTACAACGGCATAGGCGCTGAAGCTCCAGTCATTACCAAGGCAGTGGATGCTACCGCAGGCGAAGTGCTGATGAGCGGCGGCAAAATAGTAGAAGCTGTGTTCTCCTCCAACGGCGGCGGCGTTACCGCAGACCCGTCTGAGGTGTGGAACAACGGCGGCGATACCTTCGTCAGTGTAGTCAGCAGCGAGGATGCTGCGGCAGTTGCTTCATCTAAAAAGTGGTATTATGTGCTGCTGAACAGCGGTATCTCCGGTTATGCCCGTGAAGACAATATCAAATTAACCGGGAACACAACGGCAGCCGGACTTCCGCTGGCTACGGCTACCACCAAGGATGTGAATATCCGGCCTTTGCCTATTATTGATAGCAGTGTTACTCCCGCAGGCAAGCTGAACCCCGGCGATAACGCCGTAGTGCTGGGCCAGGTCTATGAATCCGGCAGCTACAGCTGGATCAAAGGGCCGTATACCTCGGCAGAGCTGCTCAAAAGCCTGTCCGGCAAAACAAGCAACGCTCTTCCGTCTTCCATAACCAGTCTCCAGGTGACTAAGCGCGGGCCTTCGGGGAGAGCGGTGGAAGTCAAGGCTAACGGCCAGATTCTGCAGGTGAAATACCCGGATTTGTTCCGTTCTTCCTTTGGCGGATTGCCCAGTACTTTGTTTGATATTGTCCCGGCAGGCAGTTATACTGTACTAGGCGCTGACGGCACTACAGCCACTATTGGTAGTTCAACAAGCGCCGGGGTGCTTTCTGCAACCGGCAAAGTAACTGCAAATGGCAGCGGAACCGTAGTCATGGGTGCTGATCAATCTTCCAGAGTGGTCACCAGCAGTCCCGGATTCTATTTCATCGGCTGGGGCAACGGGCACGGCCTGGGCATGTCCCAATGGGGCGTAAAGGGCATGGCAGATAGCGGGTATGATTATCGTCAAATATTGCAACACTATTTTAATAACGTTACTATAGTTAAGGAATGAAGATCCCATCATGAATGTAGATAATTATGATTTTAATTTGCCGGAGGAACTGATTGCCCAGACTCCGCTTGCCGACCGCAGCTCATCCAGACTGCTGCTCGTAAACAAGGAGAACGGTCAGCTGGAACACGGGCATTTCACAGATATACTGCAGCAATTCCGTCCCGGAGATACACTGGTATTGAATGATACGAGAGTTATTCCGGCCAGACTGTTCGGTGTCAAGGAGGATACCGGGGCGAAGGCAGAGGTGCTGCTGCTGAAGAATCTCGGTGAAGACCGCTGGGAGGCGCTGGTTAAGCCCGGCAAGAAGCTGAAGACCGGAGCGGTGATTATCTTCAGCGAAGAGCTTCGCGCCGTAATAGAGGACGAAGCGGATATGGGCGGCCGGACGCTGCGCTTTATCTATCAGGGTATCTTCCAGGAGATACTGGACAGGCTCGGATCGATGCCGCTTCCTCCGTACATTAAGGAAACTCTGGATGACCGCGAACGTTATCAGACAGTCTACGCGCGGCATGAAGGATCGGCGGCCGCCCCTACGGCTGGACTGCATTTCACCCAAGAGCTGCTGGAGCAGATTGCAGCGGCCGGTGTGAATATCGCTTATATCACCCTGCATGTAGGTCTTGGCACATTCCGTCCAATGTCGGTAGAAACCGTGGAAGAGCATGTGATGCATGCCGAATATTATGAATTATCCCAAGAGACGGCAGAGATGCTGAACTCCGCAAGAGCCAGAGGCGGAAGAATTATCGCTGTCGGCACAACCTCCTGCCGGACCCTTGAGACGGCCGGGAGACAAGCGGCGGGCGGACCGCTGAAGGCATCAAGCGGCTGGACGGATATTTTCATCTATCCCGGCTACGAATTCACTGTCGTCAATGCATTGATTACCAATTTCCATCTGCCAAAGTCTACTTTGGTCATGCTGGTGAGCGCTTTAGCCGGCCGGGAGCATATTCTCGCCGCCTATGAAGAAGCGATTAAGCAGCAGTACCGGTTCTTCAGCTTTGGCGATGCAATGTTCATTTATTAAGCAAGAGGAAGGGTTAAACCTATGGCAGCAATCACTTATGAACACATTAAGACCTGTAAGCAGTCCGGAGCACGGCTCGGAAGAGTCCATACTCCACACGGAATTATTGAAACACCGACCTTCATGCCGGTAGGCACACAAGCCACCGTCAAAACAATGAGCCCCGAAGAGCTTAAGCAAATGAATGCGCAGATTATTCTGAGTAATACCTACCATTTGTTCCTTCGTCCGGGCCATGAGATCATCGGCGAAGCCGGCGGTCTGCACAAATTCATGAACTGGGACCGGCCCATCCTGACTGACAGCGGCGGCTTCCAGGTATTCTCGCTGAGCGACATGCGTAAGATTACCGAAGAAGGCGTTCATTTCCGCTCTCATTTAAATGGGGACAAGAAGTTTCTCTCGCCGGAAGTAGCGATGGAAGTCCAGAATGCACTCGGTTCCGATATTATGATGGCCTTCGATGAATGCCCGCCTTATCCGGCAGAATATGAATACGTCAAAAAGTCACTTGAACGCACCACCCGCTGGGCAGAAAGATGCCTCAAGAGCCATGCACGTCCTAATGATCAGGGGCTGTTCGCAATCGTACAGGGGGGCATGCACGAGGATCTGCGCCGTCAGAGCGCGGCAGATTTGACTTCCATGGATTTCCCGGGGTATGCTATTGGAGGGCTCAGCGTCGGAGAGTCCAAGCAGCTAATGTATGAAGTGCTGGATTATACAGTTCCACTGCTGCCGCAAGGGAAACCGCGCTATTTAATGGGCGTAGGTTCACCGGATGCACTGCTGGAAGGGTCAATCCGCGGAATAGACATGTTCGACTGTGTTCTGCCTACCCGTATTGCCCGCAATGGAACGACGATGACCAGTCAGGGAAGACTCGTTGTACGCAACGCGCAGTATGCCCGTGATTTCGGGCCGCTTGATCCGGAGTGTGATTGCTACACCTGCCGGAATTATTCCCGCGCTTATTTGCGCCATCTGATCAAAGCTGACGAAACTTTCGGCTTGCGGTTAACGACATACCATAATTTACACTTCCTGCTGGAATTGATGCGTAAAGTGCGTGAAGCCATCATGGAAGATCGGCTGCTTGATTTTCGCGATGAGTTTTTTGCACAATACGGATTATATGATAATCTAAAAGGCTTCTAAAAGTACTGAGTGATATGTTAAATTTTTTGGAAAGGGGGGAATGATATGTCACATTTTCAACTGGCAGCAGCTTCAGGCGGCGGAGGCAATATTCTTGGCCTGGTAGGTCCATTTGTACTTATGTTTGTTGTCTTCTACTTCCTGCTGATTCGTCCACAGCAGAAGAAAACCAAAGCACGTAACGGGATGCTCAAGTCTTTGAAAAAAGGCGATAAGGTAGTTACTATCGGCGGTCTTCACGGAACAATTATGGAGATTTCTGATGACATCGTTGTATTGCGGGTTAATGACGTGACCCGATTGACCTTTGACCGGGGTTCGATCAGTCACTCTGTCACGGAAGTAGAAGACAAAGATTGATTTGTCTGCACCAAATTACATAAAAACCGGCGTCTCTCGTAAGAGAACGCCGGTTTTTTTACATTATACAGTTCAAAGGCTGATGTTAACGTACATCCGTTGCCCGGCTTCGTACTCTCAGCCGTTCTTCCCCGCTGCGCAGGGTGAATTTGGCAAGCTGCACTGCGACAGTTGTGGACAGAACGGCCAGCAAAGTGCCGCCGAGCATATCGGTCAGCCAGTGGATACCGAGATAGAATATTCCGAAGACGATAGCAACGGCCGAGATTGTACTAATCACCATCCAGCGGCGGTTGCCGGAACGGTAGGCCAGCAGCGCCATAGATACGGAAATGGCAGTATGCAGGCTGGGAAAGCAGTTGTTAAGGCCCGATAGCGGCCGGTACTCCTGTTCAAACTTCGGAAAAACATCCAGCATGGTAAATCGCACCCCTGCGGGCAGATAGGACCACACCTCATTTACCGGAAAATACAGATAGAATGGAATAGCAACAGCATAGGTTATCATGATCGTGTAGCAGGTCGCATAGAGCATCACGCGGTTCTTATCCAGCAGATAGATACCTAGCGAGGCGGCGAGCACCGATTGCAGCATGAAGATATAGAAGAAGACGATGATTGGGGTCAGCCAAGGCGTAAAGAACAGCTCTTGCACATGTCTGACAAAGTGGCCCTCGAGACCAAAGACAAAGGCTGTGTAATCCGAAGTCAGGTTCATCTTCCGCTCGATCTGCAGCTCATATTTATTCAGAGCAAGCACGCTGAACATTCCTATAATAATCAGAGTGAATTTATAGGACCGCAGCAGCTCTCTCCCGATTTCAACTAGGGCCATTAGCGGATTGCGCCGGGCGCCGATCCAAATCAATACCACTACAATGGCAACGGTGTATACAACTACAAGATTCATGGACTGGTAAAGCAAAGCATTCAAAGCCTCCTTGATAAATCCCTCATATGAAGTCAGATGCACTCAGTGTAACATATTTTCAAGGATAGGTTTCAAATTTCGAAAAATTATATTAATTAGGATTTTTGCAAATTAACCCCAAATATTCCCCCGAGTGCACCAATGCCTGCTGCAGCCATTACCCAAAGGAAATCAATTCCTGCCGGGGCGCTTTCCAGAGCCAGGAATCCGATCAGCAGAACAATTAATCCATAGAATGCGCCGGTGAGTGCTCCCTGATACCAGCCTTTGCTTGAAGCTCTGCCGCCTGCGGTCAAGCCTCCGAAAGCGGCAGCTATGCCGTGTACAATATAGGTGTACATGGTAAGATCCTGTTCCTGCAGTCCGCTGCCCCAGAGCAGCAGGGAGAGAACGAATGCGCCCAGCAGCATCCACAGGAACGACCGGCATAAACCCGACAATACAGGACTAGATATTTTCCATGAGAATAGACGCCTAATTAACGACATGGTAAAACCTCCTAAAAGTTTGTTTGCGTTACTTCCTGGACGGGCTCCTTACAAACTGGCTTGGAAAGCATACGCTAAGTTTGTTTGCGTTACTTTCTGGTTGGGCTTTGAAAAAAAGTGTCCTGCCTGAGCTGGTACTAATCATTGTATGGGAAGGCTTGCCCCAATAGTACAAGAATGGCAGACTGGACTTTTACCAGTAATTAATCAGCAGGCTTCCGAATGTTCCCTTGGCAGGCAGGTCAGAATAGGGGTACATTAATCCGCCCGTTACGGCTCTCAGCCGCCGGGTGAGAAGCGGAAGGGGAGCGAAGAGAATATGTTGTTCCAGCATATTACTGCCCATATCTTTCTGACCGTGCTGATGTATATCTTCATTTTCCTGAGTATGCGGATCATGGGCAAACGGGAGATCGGCAAATTGTCGGTATTTGACCTCACGATTTCCATTATGATTGCTGAGATCGCTGTGTTTGTAATTGAAGATATCGAGCGGCCCATCTATGACGGGTTCGTGCCCATGGCAACGCTGGTTCTGATTCAGGTGTTGGTCGCACAGCTCAGTCTGAAGAGCCGGAAGCTTCGCCTGCTGGTGGATGGCAAGCCGAGTATCCTCATCTCGGACGGTAAGCTCCACCGGGGCGAGATGCGTAAACAGAGATATAACATTGATGATCTGCTGCTGCAGTTACGCGGGCAGAACATAGACAGTCCGGCCGATGTAGAGTTTGCCATTCTTGAAACAAGCGGGCAGCTTACCGTGATTGAGAAGAATAAAGGTGTATCTTCGTCCAATCAGACCGGAAACAGCAGTTCAAGCGCTGAGCAGAAGGAGCAGAACAGCGGAGGCCAGGAGAGCTCCGGAGGTTCAGACAAATCAGACAAATCAGACAGTTCCGGTAAAGTTAAGCTTCCGAAGCACAAGATCCGCTACGAAGGCCTCCCGATTCCGCTGATAATGGACGGAAAGGTGCAGGACGATAACCTGGAGATGATCGGTAAGAACAGATTCTGGCTTAGAACCCAGATCCGCCAGAAGGGTGTCTCCGATTTCCGTGATGTTTTCCTATGCTCAATTGATCATAAGGGACAGATATATATTGACCCGATCGGCTCAAGATAAGGAGAAGATGTTAGCTGCGCCAGCGTTTGAAGAAGGGCACACGCTCCAGATCACGCCTGGAAATCAGGCCCGATAACAGGCAAATGCTAAAGTATACGCCCATCCCGCAGGCAGCGGCAGCCAGAAACTGTATCCACTGTGAGGAGGAGATGTGAACTGAGGTATAGACGTAAGACATTCCGGCAGCCATGATGATCGTAGCCGCTATAATTTTGACCGGATCCGACCATCTTAAGGACATGGCTGTCAGCCGGATAACACTGTATCCATGAAGTATAGTCACAAGGAGGCTATTGACAATAATGGCGATGATGGCTCCTTGAATCCCGTATTCCGGCCGGGAGGCGAGCAGCAGAATCAGCAGGATTTTGACGACCGCACCAATCAGTGTATTAATCAGTGCCTTGCCCGGGCGGTCCATTGCCTGAAGTGCAGCCTGCAGCGGGGCCTGGACATAGAGGAATAAAGCGAACGGTGCCATCATCCGCAGCATAGGTGCCGTATCCGCTGCATTGCCGTACATCAGTGTACACAACGGTACGGCAAGAACGTACATAACAGCAGCAAACGGAGCGCCCGTTACCATAGCCAGCCGCAGGGCCTGATGCATTCTTTTATGAATCGTGGGCAGGTCATTCCGGGCAGCCGCCTCGGATAAGGAAGGGACAAGGGACACGGCCAGCGAGGAGCTGAGCACACCCGGCAGCAGCAGCAGCGGGATAACCATTCCCTGTAGGGAACCATATTGTGCAGTTGCAGCTGCAGCAGCTATTCCGGCAAGTGCAAGGCTGCGCACAGTAATAATGGATTCGAGCAGATACGAGAAGGAACCGATCAAACGTCCGGCGGTTACAGGTACAGAGATGCCGATCAGCCGCTTAAGCACACTCCCTGGTTGTCTCTGCGGTTCATCTCCGGACTCAGCAGAGCTACCGGAAACAGCTGTTCCGGCAGGAGGCGGAGCCTCATTCTTGTCCTTTTTAACGATATAATAATATTGCAGCAGCAGGGCCAGCATTCCGCCAATCTCACCCACAGTAACGCCCAGCATCGCACCTGCCGCCGCAAAAGCAATTCCTTTCGGGAGCAGCAGCCAGGAAAACCAAAGCATAAAGAAGATCCGGATGACTGATTCCAGCACAGAGGAAAACGCTGAGGGAAGCATATTCTGCCTGCCCTGGAAATATCCGCGGTAGATGGACGAAACGGCCACGATTGCAATCATTGGAGTCATGCTGACAAAGGTGTAATATACCCGCTGGTCGGTCAGAATAACGCTTGATACCCATGAGGCGCTGAGGAGAGCTACAATGGTGAAAAAAATACCGAGCGTCAGGCTGATTGCCAGGCCCGTATGCAGGATTTTGCGGGACTGCTCCGGCCGGTTCTCTCCTTCTGCTTCAGCAACCATTTTGGCAATTGCCAGCGGGAGCCCGCCGGTAATGACGGTTACCAGTACGATAAAGAACGGATATCCAAGCTGATATAGTCCTACTCCTTCGGCGCCGATGATCCGCGGCAAAGCAATCCGGGGAATAAAACCAAGCATCCGGTTAATGATGCCTGCAAATAACAGGATTAATGTTCCTTGTATAAAGGTCTGTTTCCTCAAAGGGCACTCCTTCTTCCCAAATTAGATGAAAACTTCCGGTGAATTTGTTCCTCTCTCAAGCAGGCTTGTATAAGGATATGCTGCTACAGGTCAACTCCATGACAAGCTTTCCATATGACAAGTTTTTGGCCGAAAGAAGGAAAGAGCGGCAGAGGGGTCGAATATTTATCTCTGAGCATACGTAACGGGGAATCTTTGGAGGTGTCAACACGTGGAATCGGAACAATGGAGATATGACGAGCTTAGTGAAGAAATCGAAGCCATGTGCATCAGCAAAGCGGAGGAATTCCGCCTCCTCGGCTATGAATATGTGACCGGTAAGGATATTTGGGATTGTGTCAGCCGTAATTATGTTAAGGAAGGAAGACCTCCTCTGCATAAACTGGTCAATGATATTTATTCGCTGAAATCAGGCAGTTACATGAATTACCTGACCATTGCGGCCTACCGGGGGTTGAACTGACGGCCTAATTTGCCAAAAGGAACGATTTTCTTTTGCAAACGGCTACAGGAAGCAGTAAAGTAAGAGAAGAGTAATTCAACAGTTCCTATCCAAACGGATGGTTTGCGCCCAGAAGCAGAACCGGCCGTTTCTTTGTGTGAATCCGGCACCGTCATTCCTCTTGAATTGACGGTGATTTCGCACGTAGCTATAATAGGAATATTGAGTAATGAAAGGGGAACTAGCTAGAGCATGAAGAGAATGTTGAGCTTTATCATCACCGTGGTCGTTCTAACCGGCGTCATGGGATTTACAACTCCCGGGCTGCTGGACAAGGTCCGTCTAGGTCTTGACCTGAAGGGCGGATTTGAGATTCTGTACCACGCCGAGCCGATGGATACGGGAGGAACCCTGACCCGTGCTTCGCTGCAAAAAACAGCGGAGAGCCTGGAGAAACGGGCGAATGCACTCGGAACAAGCGAGCCTGAGGTTACAACCGAAGGTACGGACCGCATCCGTCTGAAGATTGCGGGCGTTACTGACGAAGCCGAGGTCCGCAAGAAAATGAAAGAACCGGCAGTTCTGACCTTCCGCAGTGCCGCTGATGGTGATGCACCCGGAGTCTTCAGCAAGATTGAACTGGTAGGCAGTGATTTTGTTGAAGGCGCGGCAGACGTGCAACGCGATAACCTCAACCGTCCGGAGATCAGCATCTCTATTAAGGACAAAGATAAATTTGCGGAAATTACTGAACGTCTCCTGGGTAAGCAACTCGCCATTTATCTGGATGAGACATTATTGTCCGAGCCTCCTTATGTTAGGGCAGTCCTGACCGATGGTAAAGCTTCCATATCAGGGGGATATACACTGGATGAGGCCCGTGAGATTGCAGATACGATCAATCTCGGTGCATTGCCGCTGAAGCTTACGGAGAAATATTCCCAGAGCGTAGGGGCAACACTTGGTAAACAGTCTCTTGATCAAACGGTTAAAGCAGGTATTGTGGGTTCCCTGATCATTCTGGTCTTCATGATGTTTATGTATCGTCTTCCGGGTGTACTGGCCAGCTTCGCGCTGATTCTTCATACCTGGCTGCTGATTCTGGTGTTCGTTATAGCTGATTTCACCTTGACCCTTCCCGGTATTGCCGCGTTCATTCTCGGTATAGGGATGGCGGTCGATGCCAATATCATTACCAATGAACGGATTAGGGAAGAAATGCGCAGCGGTAAGAGTATTTTGTCTTCCGTCAAAGCAGGTAACAAAACTTCATTCCGTACCGTTATGGACGCGAATGTCACTACGATCATTGTAGCGGCTGTCATGTTCGCCTTCGGTACAGGTGCGGTTAAAGGCTTCGCGCTGATTCTGATCGTGGAAATTGTACTTAGTATTGTAACAAACCTTTATTTTGCCCACTGGCTGCTGACAGTGCTGGTTAAAGCCGGCGCACTCAAAAAGCCGAAGCAATTTGGGGTAAAGGAGAGTGACATCAGTGCGCTTTAAGAAAGAGCTTGATTTCGTACATTTAAGTAAATTTTTCTATATTTTCTCCATCGCCCTTACTGTGGCGGGTCTGGTCTTTCTGGCAACCTTCGGCCTGAATTACAGCGTTGATTTCAAGGCCGGGTCCAACGTGGACGTGGCTCTCTCCAAGAGCATGACGCTGGCTCAGCTGCAGCCGGCGTTGGATGAAGCTGGAATTGGTCATGATCCTACAATTACCGTCGGGGATAAACGGGTTAATATCCGCTACGATGAAGAACTGGATGATACTCAGAGTGAAACCCTGAAAACGGCAATCAACAAGATTGACGATCAGGCATCTTTCGAAGTCAACACAGTAGATACAGAGATGGCTAAGGAATTGGCCCGCAATGCGATCTATTCTGTGCTTCTGTCCAGTATCGGGATTATTATTTATGTCAGTATCCGCTTTGAATGGCGGTTTGCGCTGGCTTCCATCGTGGCGCTGCTCCATGATGCCTTTATGGTTGTAGCGATCTTCTCCATCTTCCGTCTGGAGGTAGACCTGACCTTCATTGTTGCGGTGCTGACCATTATCGGTTATTCCATTAATGATACGATCGTTATCTTCGACCGGATCCGCGAGAACCTGCGGTTCGGTAAACAGAAGTCGTATGAGGATCTTAAGTCCCTGGTCAATAAGAGTGTGTCCCAGACCCTCATGCGCTCATTGTATACAGCCTTTACGGTATTTATTGCCGCATTCTTCCTGCTGATTATGGGCGGAGAGTCGATCAAAATGTTCTCACTTGCCATGGTAATCGGTTTGCTCTTCGGAGCCTATTCTTCGATCTTTATTGCAAGCCCGCTCTGGCTGCTGCTCAAGAAACGCCAGAAGACACCGGTAAAGAGCAACCCGGCCAAAGCCTAAAACTTAAGTTTCCCGGAAAGCCGTGTCACAAGCGACGCGGCTTTTCGGAATCTTTGGATCAGCATCTTAGCTGGTTTCATCATCATGAGATTACTTGCTAGTGGTAAGGAGGGCCTCGTTATGAATGACAAACAATTAGCTGCAAAAGACACCGTTGCCTGGACCGGAATCCTCAGTGATGTTGGGCTGGCTCTGGCCAAAGGCGCCTTCGGTTATCTTTCAGGCAGCAAAGCATTGATGGGGGATGCCATCTATTCCGGAGCAGATGCCGCCGCCAAGCTGGCAGGGGTTATTCCGTGGAACTCGAAGCAGAGTCACAAGTATGCAGCATCATCGGGCAGCCGGGCCGGTCAACGAAATAAAGAGCCGATGGCGGCCATTCTTTTTTCTGTGCTTATTCTTATGGGCGGGCTGCAGATTGCTTTCTCGGCCATTCGTGATTTAACCCGGGGACATTTATCGGCACCTGGGCAGTCGGCACTTGTAACCGTCCTGATTTGCATTGTGTTCAAAGAGGCTATCTTTCAATACCAATACCGTTATTATAAAAAAAAGAACGATGGCAGTCATGCCGCGTATGCGGATACCCACCGTTTCAGTCTATATACTTCCATAACCGTATTTATAGGTATTGCTCTGGCCATGACTGGCGGGTATTTCAATTGGCATCCTATGCTCTATATGGACCCGATTGCCGCACTGCTGACCGGATGTCTTGTTATCCGCAAAGGCTATTCTCTGATTACTTCCTCTGTCTACAGCAAAAAGATTCAGGAGCTTCCTTCCGAAGAGGCCGCCAGCTTCATTGAGACCGTCCAGCGTGTGCATGGAGTCATCCGGGTGGAGCAGCTCAAGGCAATGGAGGAAGGCAGTTATGTGAATCTTCATGTCAAGATCAGCGTAAATCCGCGGATTAGCGTGATGGAAGCCCAGGATATCTCGGAATGTGCCCGGAAGCTGCTGCAGCACCGGTTCGTTCATGTAGGCGAGGTTCAAATGGATGTGGTGCCGTATGACCCGGGTTATCCCTATAAAAGCAACCATGAGCTCGTGGATAATGATATTCCCACGCTGCTTCAGTAGTCTGCAAGGTGAGAGAAAGGTGAGCTGTATTGCTTCATTCAAAAACAAGATGGCAATCTCCGGCAGCCGATCCCGAGAAAAACCGGGAACTGGCCCGGAGCCTTTCTATTTCTCCGCTTCTGTCCTCACTGCTCGTGCAAAGAGGCATGGATACTGCCGATAAGGCGCTGGTATTCATGGATGGCGGAGCGGAGGATAGTCATGATCCATTCCTGCTCAAAGGAATGGCCGAGGCTGTGCCACGGATTCGAAAGGCATTGCAAGATGAAGAACATATTCTGGTGTATGGCGATTATGATGCAGACGGGGTGTCCAGTACTGCGCTGATGATCTTTCTTCTGCGTCATCTGGGTGCTTCTTTTGACATTTATATCCCGCATCGTTCCAACGAAGGCTATGGTCTGCATAATCATGCGCTCGACTGGGCGCTGCAGCAGGGAGTATCTCTCGTTATTACTGTGGATACTGGTATCAGTGCCTACCATCAGATTGCCTACGCTTCAGAGCTGGGCATTGATGTCATAGTCACAGATCATCATGAGCCGCCGGAGCTGCTGCCTGAGGCCTATGCACTCATTAATCCGAAGCTGCCGGACTGCCCGTATCCTTTCAAGGGGCTTGCCGGAGTGGGGGTAGCTTACAAGCTGGCCGAGGCTCTTCTTGGTAGCGGAGTTCCTGAAGAATGGTGTGAGATTGCCGCTATCGGTACCGTTGCGGATCTGATGCCGCTGCTTGGGGAGAACCGGAGTCTAGTGCGCCGGGGGCTGACCAGCATGCGGAATTCGCCGTTTCCTGGAATTCGGGCGCTGCTCTCTGTCAGCGGAATTACGATGAGCACCGTAAGCGCTGTTAATATTGCCTTCGGCATGGCTCCGCGCATTAATGCCAGCGGAAGGCTGGACCATGCAGGCCGGGCGGTCACACTGCTCACTACCGCAGATGCTGAAGAGGCTGAACAATTTGCCGGAGAGCTTGACCTCCTGAATAAGGAACGTCAACTGGTCGTGGAGAGAATTGTAGGAGAAGCTACGGCCAGGCTGGAGCAGAGAATCAGTCAAACCGGGCTTCCGGATATTATTGTGCTGGCTGAGAAGGGCTGGAATGTCGGTGTTGTCGGGATTGTGGCCTCTAAGCTGCTGGAAAAATATTATCGTCCGGTTATTATTCTGGATATTTACCCGGATACAGGGATGTGCAAAGGCTCTGCCCGCTCGATCCCCGGGCTGGATATCTATGCGGCCTTGTCTTCATGTGCCGGATTGATGGACCATTTCGGCGGGCATCCGGCTGCGGCCGGAATGAGCCTGCCGCAGGACAAGCTTGAAGACTTTGATGCAGCGCTTAATGCTTATGCTGCATCTATCCTGACACCAGAGGACTTTGTAGCCGTGACGGCTGCAGACGGTGAGGTCTCTATTGCTGATTTGTCACTCCAGGCTGCGCTTGAACTGGAGCGGCTTGCCCCTTTCGGGATGGCTAACCCGCTGCCGAGATTCATTCTGCGCGGAGCTGCTGTGAAGGAGACCCGCAAGATGGGTCAGGACGGCAAACATCTGAGGCTTGTCCTGCAGCAGGATAAGGTGACGATCGAAGCGGTGGCCTTCGGCAAGGGATCGCTGGCTGATCTGCTGCCTGATGGTACAATCATTGATGTACTGGCGGAGCTGTCGGTGAATGAATGGAACGGCTCACGCAAGCCTCAGCTGATGCTGCAGGATCTTGCAGTGCCTGCCGCGCAGCTGTTCGACCTGCGCGGTGCTGCCGATGCGGTTAAGCAGGCAGCGCATATTCAGGAGCTGCTCCGTTCGTACAACGGCAGCAGTCCGGTTAAGACAGCGGCGGTATTTCAGAACAGCCGCAGATCTCCACTGCGCGAGCTGAAGGGCATGTCGCTGTGGGTCTACGATGAGGATGCAGGAATTTCACAGGTGCATCAGGGTGAGCCGGGGAATGACGAAGCAGAGATAACGCTGCTCTGTCTGCTGGATATGCCGGAAACGCCGGAGCAGCTGGAAGCATTGTTCACTGCGTTTCCCCGCACAGAGAATATTGCCCTGCTGCATTCGATCCGCGACGGCCGTGACCGGTTGCAGGTTCCTACACGGGATCATTTCAAGTCATTATATAAATTGATCGCCTCGATCGCAGCAACGGCAACCCCCGAGCATGAAGTACTGCTGCGGCTCAGCCGCCAGTCTGCACTGGGTGTGCGCATGCTGGGCAGGATGCTTGATGTGTTCGCTGAGCTTGATTTCATTGAACGCAGCGGCGGCAGCATTACCTTTGTCACGCAGCCTGCCGCCAAGAGCCTGACGACGTCAGAGCACTTCATCAGGCTGGGCAAGACTGCTGAAATGGAGCAGTATTTCATGGAGGGCAGCCGCGGCGAACTGCAGGAATTCATGCTGTCACGCCGATTAGGCGCCTCGTAACGGGTGTAGCGTGCTTTCAGAGTAAGAGCTTTTACAGAGAATTCAGGTGAGGATAGCCTATCCTCATAACTTTTAGGAGATGATACTTTTGGATTTCAAAGACAGTATTCGTGTGATTCCGGATTTCCCGCAGCCGGGAATCAGCTTTAAGGATATTACTACCCTGCTTAAAGACGGGGCCAAGTACCGTGCCGCTATTGATGAGCTTAAGGCTCTCGTTGCCCATCTGGAGATTGATGTCATTGCCGGACCGGAAGCGCGCGGCTTTGTAGTAGGCGCACCGCTGGCGTACGCACTGGGCGTTGGCTTCGTGCCCATCCGCAAAAGCGGCAAGCTTCCTTACGAGACGATTGAAGTGGGATACGATCTGGAATACGGCAAAGATACCCTTGCTGTACACACGGATGCTATCCAGCCGGGACAGAAGGTTCTGATTGCCGATGATCTGCTCGCTACCGGCGGCACGATCGCTACTTCGGTAAGCCTGGTGGAACAGCTTGGCGGACAAGTTGTCGGCGCTGCCTTCCTGATTGAGCTAACGGCTCTGGCCGGACGCAATAAGCTGTCCGATATTGAAGTGGTTACCCTGTTGACTTACGAGGATTAATTCGCCCGGACAACTTTTCCCGGGAAATATAAAGCGGACTGCTGTCGATTTAAGACAGCAGTCCGCTTTTTGTATTATAGGTTGAACGTGGTAAATGGTAAGAGGCTTAATGAGCGGATTTCTCTGTTTCCTGTTCATTGGACAGGCCAAGAACTTCAAACAGCTTGAAGAGCAAGGAGAGAAGCATACCGACGATAGTCGCCAATGCCATCCCTTTCAGCTGTACACCGCCAACCGTTAATGTGATGCCGCTGATACCTACCACCAGTACCAGAGTAGCCAGAATCATGTTGGTGGCTTTGGAGAAATCGACCTTCTGCTCTACGAAAATACGCAGGCCCGATGCGGCAATTACACCAAACAGTAAGAGTGAGACACCGCCCATGACCGGCTGGGGGATATTGGCAATGACCGACGAGAACGTTCCGGAGAACGAGAGCAGGATAGCGATCACTGCAGCGCCGCCGATTACGTATACCGAGTAGACTTTGGTAAGCGCCATAACGCCGATATTTTCACCATAAGTGGTATTCGGGGTGGAGCCCAGGAATCCTGAGAGTACAGTGGAAATCCCGTTACCCATCAGTGAGCGGTCCAGTCCGGGATCCTTGGTCAGGTCTTTGCCGACAATGTTGCTGGTAACCAGCAGGTGGCCGATATGCTCAACAATTACAACAAGCGATACAGGGATGATCGTCAAGATAACCTGCCAGTCGAAGGATGGGGTGATAATCGTTGGATGGGACAGGAAATGGGCTTCAGAGATAGCACCAATATTTACCTGGCCCAGGATATAAGCGAGTACATAACCGGTAACGATACCGATGAGGATATGAATGATTTTGGGGAAGCCGCGGAATAACACGGAGCCGAGTACGGTAACGCCCAGCGTGACCATGGATAAGGTAATAGCTTTGCCGTCCGGAATCCAGTCAGTGGCGGCCACACCTTCAGGAGCGATCAGTCCGGCCATACGTGCTGCAACAGGAACGAGCTCCAGTCCGATGGTGGCTACGATAGCGCCCATAACCGCCGGAGGGAATACGACATTAATCCAGCCGGTGCCCGCATAACGAACGATCAAAGCGACTAGAATAAAAATAACACCGGTAACAATAAATGCGCCAAGTGCAAGCGAATATCCATGCTCATGATCGTCTGTGTGTTTAGCCAGGACCATAAGTACCGGCGAAATAAAAGCAAAGCTTGAGCCAAGATATGCGGGGATTTTGCCGCGGCAGATCCAAATGTAAAGCAAGGTGCCGATACCATTCATCAGCAGGATCATGCCGGGATCTACCCCGAACAGGTTGGGAACAAGCACTGTGCTGCCGAACATGGCGAACAAATGCTGAAGACTCAGGAGGAAACCCGGGCCCCAAGGGAGTCTTTCGTTAACTTGAATTTCGCGTTGCAATGGAGTTCACTTCTCTTTCTGATCTAATTTGATGTAAGCCTGGCGCTAAAAAACCGCCTTTACTAGATTAAATAGATCGGCGCCTTTTTACAACAACATTTTTGCGCGCGCCACAAAATTGTCTTTTCTTGTCCCTTTCCCTTACAGGAATACCACGCTATGGCAAGTGTTGACGTAATCCTCCGTAAGCGTCATAATTATAGACAACTTTAATCTGTGCGTAGTGCAGTTTGGAACATATGGAACCTGCAAATTCTGCACGGCTTGCGGGTTCATTTTATTATAGAAGGGAAACGGATACGACGAGAATGGGCATAGAGCAATTAACCGAAAAGGCCGGCGCCTATATAAAAGAAAAAGATCTTCTCCGCATCCGGGAAGCTTATGAGTTTGCCGATCAGGCTCATCACGGGCAGGTTCGGAAATCGGGGGAGCCATACATTCTGCATCCGCTGGCGGTCGCAGATATTGTCGTCAATATGCAAATGGATGTTATATCTATTATTGCAGCGCTGTTACACGATGTTGTAGAAGATACGACGGTGTCACTGGACCAGATTCGCGCGAAATTTGGCGATACCTGCGCAATGCTGGTGGATGGTCTGACCAAGCTGGAACGCATCCGGTTCCGCTCCAAGGAAGAGCAGCAGAACGAGAATTACCGCAAAATGTTCATCGCTATGGCTCAGGATATCCGGGTCATTGTGATCAAGCTGGCGGACCGTCTGCATAATATGCGCACGCTCAAGTACCAGTCGGAAGAGAGCCAGCGCCGAATTTCCTATGAGACTCTGGAGATTTTTTGTCCCATTGCAGACCGCTTGGGGATCTCTGCGATTAAATGGGAGATGGAGGATATTGCCCTCCGTTATCTGAATCCGCAGCAGTACTACCGGATTGCCAATCTTGTACACAAGAAACGGGCAGAACGTGAGCAGTTTATCGATAGCGTTATCGGGCGAATCCGCGCCAAGCTGGATGAAATGGGCATCGAAGGCGATCTTTCGGGACGTCCGAAGCATATTTACAGTGTCTATAACAAGATGAGCACCAAGAACAAGCAGTTCAACGAAATCTATGACCTGCTGGCCATCCGCATTATCGTCGACAATATTAAGGATTGTTATGCTACGTTAGGAATTATCCATACTCTTTGGAAGCCGATGCCTGGCCGGTTCAAGGATTATATCGCCATGCCCAAAGCGAATATGTATCAGTCTTTGCATACAACGGTAGTGGGTCCCGGCGGGGAGCCTACTGAAGTGCAGATCCGTACCTGGGAGATGCACCGCACTGCCGAATTCGGGATAGCCGCGCATTGGGCGTATAAGGAAGGCAGCAGCAACAATGTGAATCCGGAGAACCGGATGCCGTTCTTCCGCGAGATTCTGGAGCTGCAGCATGAAGCCAAGGATGCGGAGGAATTCGTGGAGTCGCTCAAAATGGACTTTTTCTCCGACCTCGTCTTCGTGTTCACGCCTAAGGGTGAGGTTGTAGAGCTGCCTGCAGGCTCTGTGCCGCTTGATTTCGCCTTCCGCATCCATACAGAGGTCGGCAACCGGACGATCGGCTCCAAGGTCAACGGGCGCATCGTACCGCTCGACCATAAGCTGAAGACCGGGGATATCGTGGAGATCCTGACCTCGAAGAACTCGTACGGGCCGAGCCGTGACTGGCTGAAGATTGCCCAGTCTTCACATGCACGCAGCAAGATTAAGCAATGGTTCAAGAAGGAGAAGCGGGAAGAGAACGTTGAAAAGGGCCGTGAAGCGATCGAACGCGAGCTGAAGCGCCTGAACGTGGAGATCTCTGACTGGCTGACGGAAGATAAATTGTCAGAAGCGGCGAAGAAATTTGCCTTTAATGATGTAGAGGATATGCTGTCCGCAGTAGGCTTTGGCGGAATTACGGCCGCGCAGATTGCCTCCAAGCTGACCGAGAAGCTGCGTAAGGACCAGGAAGAAGCTGCCGGTCATCTGGAGCTTACTTCTGAGATGAAGGAGATCAAGTCCAGCGGGGAGAAGCGCAATCAGCCGACCAACGGTGTGCGTGTCAAAGGGATTGATAATCTGCTTGTACGCTTCGCACGATGTTGTAATCCCGTGCCGGGCGACGATATTATCGGTTATGTAACCCGCGGACGCGGCGTATCCGTGCACCGTGAGGATTGTCCGAATATTCCGGGTGAAGGGGACGGGGAGGAATCAGCCCGTGTCATTGAAGTGGAATGGGAAGGCAGCATGGAAGCCAATTATAGCGTCGATATTGAGATTACGGGCCATGACCGCAACGGACTGCTGAATGAAGTGCTGCAGGCGGTATCGGAGAGCAAGACCAATATCTCGGCGGTTACGGGACGCTCTGACAAGAACAAGATGGCGATGATTCATATGACGATTCTGATCCGTAACACCGATCATCTGCAGTCTGTGGTGGATAAGGTCAAGCGCGTGAAGGATGTCTATACGGTTAACCGTATTATGCAATAAGGCTTGAAGGCAACAAGGCAAGGAGCTGAAGGATGGTATGAGAGTGGTTGTACAGCGCTGCAGGGATGCGAGTGTTACGGTGGACAGAACAGTGACCGGAGCGATTGGGGAGGGCCTGATGCTGCTGGTCGGCGTAACCCATGAGGATACGGAGAAGGATGCCAAGTATTTGGCTGATAAGGTAGCCGGACTGCGGATTTTTGAGGATGACGCCGGTAAAATGAACTTCAGCGTAACGGATGCCGGAGGCAGCGTCCTGTCCGTGTCCCAGTTCACCCTGTACGGGGACTGCCGCAAAGGGCGGCGGCCCAATTTCATGGCTGCGGCGGCTCCGGCAGAGGCCGAGCGGCTCTACGACTACTTCAACCAGGAGCTGCGCAGAGGCGGGCTTCAGGTGGAGACCGGTATTTTTGGAGCGATGATGGACGTCTCCCTGACGAATTGGGGACCGGTTACCCTGCTGCTGGACAGCCGGGGCTAGGCCTTGAATGAGGCGCAGCAGAGCGGGCTTAATATGCCGGTCTAATTTTACAGCTTGATGTGAGGACTCCACGTTGTGGGGTCTTTTTTGATATAGGATAGCGTTCTCCCCTGCTGGATAAACTAGTGATGAACGAATAATATTCACAAGTTGCGGGGAGCCAGTAGCATGAGACAATCACAGAAAGCATGGATATGGAACAGTATACAGGGCCATACGGCGGGGTCGATGACAGAAGCTTCTGCAACGGCAAGGGGAGCCGGGGAGCAGAGGGATCTGCAGGTGCTGAAGGGAACAAGCCGCAATCTTCTGCCGCGAACGTAAGGAGTGCGGGGAAGGCGGCTTATTTCTCTGTTTTTTGGAGCGTACAAATGGTGTTTAGCCGGCGGGAATTCGCGAAACCTGTGAGGGCTCGTTAGAAAGCCGGGGAATGCGGGTAATAGAATGACGAGAACAGAATAGCGTAGAGAGGAGAAATTAATCTCAATGAGTAAAGTAGCATTTCTGCTCGCTAATGGTTTTGAAGATTCCGAAATGAAGGTGCCTTATGAAGAAGTACTGCAGGCAGGACATCAGGCAGAGATTATTGGTCTGAAGAAAAATGAGACCCTGCTCGGTAAAAAAGGCAGCGTGTCTTATGCCGCCGATAAAGCGGTCAGCGAGGTGAAAGCCGGAGAGTATGATGCTGTAGTCATCCCGGGCGGATCTTCGCCGGAGAACCTTCGTCTTGACCAAGATATCCTGCAATTTGTAAAAGATGCGGACAGTGCCGGCAAGCCTATAGCTGCTATCTGTCACGGGCCGCAGATTCTGATCAGTGCCGATCTGGTACAAGGCCGCACGCTTACCTCCTATCCGCCGCTGAAGGATGATCTCATCAATGCCGGTGCGGAATTCAAGGATGAAGAGGTCGTCGTGGACGGCAATTATATTACTTCACGCACACCCAAGGATGAGCCCGCATTTGTGCGTGAGCTGCTTAAGGTGTTGTAATACATTTAAACAAACCACTGGGAGGGATTGACAATGACTAAAAGAATCCAAGCCTATTTCAGCACGGAAGATGCAGCGGAAGGTGCCAAGACTGCACTGATTCCATACGGTGTGGAAGGAATTGAAGTGTCGGCGCTGACAGATCCTCTGGATACGGGCGGAAACAACCGCCGCAATATTCTGATTCCGCTGGCTCCCTACAATACTTCGGCTACAGCTGCCGGAGGGGTCTACGCAGCAGGGGGCGCGACAGGGCCGCTTACCGGAGCAGCCATTGTGCCTGGAGTTACTGTTGATGATGATCTGGGCCGGACAGATGATGAACGTACGGCGGGAGAGGTTCACAGCGGCTCTGATTTGAAAAACAGCGATCTGGAGAACCTGCATTACGTCATGGATCTCAAAGTGGCCGAGAATCATTACAATGAGGTTGTTGAGGTTCTGCGCGGCAAGCAGGCCTATGTGGAGATTTTTGATTAAGCAGGAGGCCCTGCGTAGTCCGGATAACCAATTCAGCTCCAGTCCTCCCTCAGGGAGAGGCTGGAGCTGTTTATTTACCCGCAGGGCAGCGGAAACTGCATGAATTCTCTAGACAGGGAATAGGGTTGTAGTGTAACCTGTTGTGTAGGGTTTAGACACAGGCATGGACCACTCAATAAAACGCTTTCTTTTCTGTAATGCAACTGTAATATTACATTCATGATTCCTTAATATAGCGTGTTTATAATAGAAGCATGACCCCCTTTTTTATAATATATGATGATGGACCTGCAGCAATCGGCTGCAGGTCATTTTTTTTGAAATCTAAGAATTTACATGCTTCATACTATAAATTATCCTCATATTTCTCGCTGAAACGCTTCTGTCCTTATACAAGGACAGCAAAACTGTTTCCACTTGTTTTACAATATCAGAATCTACATGTTTCGGGTCCCCGCAAAGTACCTGAGTCATCTATCTACGCCAAAGCCCCGTTTTGTGTGGGGATTTTAGAGGGGATTTGTGACTTATTGCGGCTGTAGCGGGTATGCTTGGAGCCGAAGGGCGTCAGTAGCCGGCAACGTGAAGCGGATCGTGTAGTGGATCGTCTAGCGGGCCGTGAAGCGGACTGAGAGGCCCTTATTTTCCATAAAAGCTTACGCTAGAGGATGAAACGGACAGAGATTCCGTTATCTTGTTCATTCGAGCTCGAAATGAGGCATCTCTGGACACATAACGGAATCTGAGTCCGCTTGCCCCGCGATTTTGCCGGATTTGTTCAAATAACGGAATCTCAGTCCTCCTGGCTGCAGGTAATCCTGAGGAGGCGCGCCCAGTTCCTGCGCAGGCCATGTGCGCTTGCACAGCTCCGGCTGATTCACCTTGGCTGCGAGCCGGGATACTTAACTCAATTCAATTCATTCCTTGACTTTAGCACAGTGGTTCAGTAGAATCTAACAATATACGGTATGTTATATTGTTTTGATGACGGGACCAAGTAATCCGTAACCCACAACCCCAGAGAGGAATCCCGCTGATCCGGCGGCTGTCCAAGTGAAGGACGGCAACACCTGATCCGCACGGCTGTAAGGATTCTGTTGATGAACGGATGAATGACCTCCCCGAGAACGCACGGCGAAAGCAGGCAGCAGCAGGTTGCCCAGAGTCAGTAGCCGATTGCGCGTAGGCGGGCGTTAACCGCTTAGAGCGGATTTGGAGCAGCGCAGCTGCTTAAGTCCGGAATGTGGGTGGTACCACGGGTGAATTATTGGTTATGATAATCCCTCGTCCCTGTTTGTAATTAAACAGGGCGGGGGATTTTTTGTTGTTTTTAGAAGCAGAGACAATGGGTTCCACGAGGAGTAAGAGGGGTTATTTTCAGGAGGGATAGGCTGTGGCTAAAGAAAGATTCGAGAAACCAACCGGTACGCAGGATGTGCTTCCGGGTGCAGTGGAGAAATGGCAGTACGTTGAGGGCAAAGCAAGAGATCTCTGCCGCCGCTTCAACTACCGGGAGATCCGCACACCGCTGTTCGAGCACACCGGGCTGTTTGAGCGTGGTGTAGGCGAGACAACGGATATTGTAGAAGGGGAAATGTATACCTTCAAGGACAAAGGCGACCGCGATCTGGCACTGCGTCCCGAAGGGACTGCAGGCGTTGTACGCGCGTATGTGCAGAACAAGCTGTATGGTGAGCCGGATGTCAGCAAGCTGTATTATATCGGCCCGATGTTCCGCTACGAACGTCCGCAGGCAGGCAGATACCGCCAGTTCCACCAATTCGGCATTGAAGCCTTCGGTGCAGTGGACCCGGCAATCGATGCGGAAGTGATTTCGCTCGGGTACCAGTTCTATCTTGATCTGGGGC
The DNA here is from genome assembly GCF_037963255.1 of Paenibacillus sp. FSL H8-0259. Taxonomy (NCBI): domain Bacteria; kingdom Bacillati; phylum Bacillota; class Bacilli; order Caryophanales; family Paenibacillaceae; genus Paenibacillus; species Paenibacillus sp. FSL H8-0259. The sequence continues at coordinate 6,479,658 of NZ_CP150147.1, read as the reverse complement.
TGAAGGATGTCAGAGTGGAGCTGAATTCCGTGGGCAACGCGCCTAGCCGCGCGGCTTACCGCGAGAAGCTGCTGGACTTCCTGAGACCGATGAGAGAGAGCCTGTGCAGCGACTGCCAGCGCCGGATGGAGCGTAATCCGCTGCGCGTGCTGGACTGCAAGGTCGATCAGGATAAGTTCGGCGGTGCCCCGTCTATTCTGGACAGTCTGGATGAAGAGTGCACAGAGCATTTTGCCAAGGTAAAGGGCCATTTGGACGTGATGGGCGTGGAGTACAGCATTAACCCCCGTCTGGTACGCGGCCTGGATTATTACACGCATACAGCGTTTGAGTATAAAGCGGCAGGCATCGGCTCCATCGACACGGTGGGCGGCGGCGGCCGGTATAACGGCCTGGTGGAAGAGATCGGCGGACCGGATCAGCCGGGTATCGGTTTCGGGATCGGCCTTGAGCGTATTCTGCTGATTCTGGAGAATCAGGGGGTAGAGCTGGAAGCAGTGAAGCCGCTGGATGTGTACTTTGTCGCACTCGGTGAAGCCGCAGATCTGGAGATCACGAAGCAGCTGTTCCATCTGCGCAGCCTGGGCTTCTCCGCAGAACGCGATTACCTGGGGCGGAAGATGAAGGCACAGATGAAGTCGGCGGACCGCATGTCGGCCCGGTATACGGCGATTCTTGGCGAAGATGAGCTGAACAGCGGCGTTATCGCCCTGAAGTCGATGGAAACCGGCGAGCAGCGGACCGTTAAGCTGGAAGAGCTGGCGCAGGCGTTGAGTTAGGATTTAAGTATGGATGTATCCGCAAGTAAGCTGCAGTCAGCACATGTAATTTTAACCATGAAGGGGTAGGATAAGAGATGACCAGAAGCCATAACTGTGGACAATTAACAACGGCGAGCATCGGCGAGACAGTAACACTGAACGGTTGGGTACAGACCCGCCGTGACCTTGGGGGCGTACTGTTTATTGACCTGCGCGACCGCACAGGGATTGTACAGATTGTATTCAACCCCGACTATTCCGGAGAAGCGCTGCAGATTGCCGATAAGGTGCGCAGTGAATACGTGCTTGCCGTAACGGGTAAAGTGGTTAAACGGGATGATGAAACCATCAACCGCAACCTGCCGACCGGCGAGATTGAAGTCCAGATTACAGATATTGAAGTATTGAATGCTGCCAAGACGCCTCCGTTCTTCATCGAAGACGGTGTGGAAGTGGATGAATCGCTGCGGATGAAATACCGTTACCTGGATCTGCGCCGTCCGGAAATGCACAAGACGCTGCTGCTCCGTTCGAAAGCGGCGAAGATCTTCCGTGACTTCCTGGACAGCGAAGGCTTCATCGATGTGGAAACTCCGATTCTGACCAAAAGCTCACCGGAAGGCGCACGTGATTATCTCGTGCCAAGCCGTGTGCATGAAGGGGAATTCTTCGCGCTTCCGCAGTCACCGCAGATCTACAAGCAGCTGCTGATGGTCGGCGGCATCGAGCGTTATTACCAGATGGCACGCTGTTTCCGCGATGAGGATCTGCGTGCAGACCGCCAGCCGGAATTCACCCAGTTCGACATCGAGACCTCCTTCATGCCGCAGGATGAGTTGCTGTCCATGATGGAAACCCTGATGCAGCGCCTGCTGAAGGAAACCATTGGTGTTGAGGTTGCTACTCCGTTCCAGCGGTTGACCTATGCCGAAGCTATCGGCAAATACGGCTCGGACAAGCCTGACCTGCGGTTTGGCCTGGAGCTGGTAGAGATGAACGATATCGTTGCTGCCAGCGGTGTGAAGGTGTTCGCCTCCGTGATCGAAAAAGGCGGAGAAGTGAAATGCCTTAACGCCAAGGGCTGCGGTACTTGGACCCGTAAGGAAATTGATGATCTAGGACCTTACGCTGCACGTTACGGCGCCAAGGGCCTGGCCTGGATTCAAGTCAAAGACGGCGAGTTCAAAGGACCGATTGTGAAGTTCTTCTCCGAAGAGGAAATTGCCGCCGTGAAGGAACGCACGGGTGCTGAAGAAGGCGACCTTCTGCTCTTCTCCGCTGACACTAAGAAGGTCGTTGCGGATGTACTCGGCGCACTCCGCCTGAAGATCGGCCGTCAGCTTGGCCTCATCGACGACAGTGTGTTCAAGTTCGCCTGGGTTACAGAATTCCCGCTGCTCAGCTATGACGAAGACCAGAAGCGTTACATGGCGGAGCATCATCCGTTCACACGCCCGATGGATGAAGACCTCCATCTCTTCGATACAGATCCGGGTGCGATCCGTGCGCAGGCTTATGACATCGTGCTTAACGGTTACGAGGTGGGCGGCGGCTCCCAGCGTATCTATAAACGTGAGGTTCAGGAGAAAATGTTCGAGGCACTGGGCTTCACACCGGAGCTGGCCCATGAGAAATTCGGTTACCTGATGGATGCCTTCGAATACGGAACGCCTCCGCATGGGGGAATCGCGTTTGGCTTCGACCGTCTGATTATGCTGCTGGCAGGCCGCACGAACCTGCGTGAGACGATTGCCTTCCCTAAGACAGCAAGTGCAACCGACCTGCTGATGGATGCTCCGGCACCTGTAGATGCTGCACAGCTCGAGCAGCTGCATATCAAGCTGGCGCCAAAACCGGAAAAAGAAAAGAAATAAAACATAAATGGCTGACGGGGCATAGGGCGGACTTAAGCGGCTATGCCCCGCAGGCTTGCTAAAGGAGGCTGACATCATGCTGAATCAGTTCTCGCGTACGGAACTGGCGATCGGACCGGAAGGTCTCGAGATCATGAAGAACAGCACAGTGGCTGTGCTGGGGATTGGCGGAGTGGGCGCCATGGCTGTAGAGGCCCTCGCCCGTACCGGTATCGGACGCATCATCCTGATTGATAAGGATTCCGTCGATATTACCAATATCAACCGCCAGATCCATGCGCTGACGACGACCATCGGCCAGAACAAAACCGATCTGATGGTAGACCGCGTCAAGCTGATCAACCCGGATTGCGAAGCGAGTGCCCTAAACATGTTCTATACCGAAGAGACCTATGAGGAGCTGTTCAAATACAAGCTGGATTATGTCATTGACGCTTCGGATACGATTATCTACAAAATTCATCTGATCAAGGAATGTCTGACCCGGAAGATCCCGATGATCTCCAGCATGGGAGCGGCGAATAAGATGGACCCGACCCGTTTCCAGGTGGCCGATATTTCCAAGACGAGTATGGACCCGATTGCGCGGGTGATCCGCACAAAGCTGCGCAAGGAAGGGATCAAGAAAGGCGTTAAGGTAGTATTTTCAACCGAAAAGCCTGTGAAGCCGCGTGAGGATGTCACCGAGCAGATTGTTCCCGCCAATGCGCCGGACCGGCGTAAGGCGAAGCAGCCTCCGGCCAGTACGTCCTTCGTGCCTCCGGTAGTTGGTCTGATTATGGTTAGTGTTACGGTACGTGATTTGCTGGAGACCGGCGGCATCACGTTTGAATGAGGGTTTGACAGGATTCAAGGGCGTGCAGCTGATTCCCCGCTGCATGCCCTTTTATTGCTGCCTGGAGCAGCATACCGGTGAGATGGCTGATTACAGACCAGACAAGCCGGGTAATAGCCAGCGGAACTTAACATCATAATATAAGAAAACTTAAGATGGAGCAGTGGGCTGCGGCATTATTGCAGCTTCTTGTATAACATTCTTAAGTTCACGTTCTCTAGTGGAGGTTTTTAGATGAAATCGAATTTTTGGCGGGATAGCGTGGGACTTGCGCCGGGCGACAACTGGAAACGGGAGTGGGCGGCAGGCATCCTATCGTATTTCGCTTCGGTATATATTGTTATGGTCAATGCAGCGATTCTGCATGATGCAGGAATGCCGCTGCGGGCGGGAATGGTGGCCACACTGCTGACAGCGATTACAGGCTGTCTGCTAATGGCTTTTGGCGGCAAAACGCCGATTATCGTCGTCCCGGGTATGGGCATCAATGCCTTTTTCACCTATACATTGGTGCATTCTATGAAGCTGGATTGGCGTGAGGCGCTTGCCGTTGTTGTGGTGACGGGTGTGCTGTTCGCCATTGTAGCGTTCACTTCGCTCTACCGCATACTGAGTGATGCCATACCCCATAATCTGCAGCATGCGATAACTGTCGGAATCGGTCTGTTTCTGACGTTTATCGGCCTGCAAAAAAGCGGGATTGTCATTGCCCATGCCACGACATTTGTCGCCATCGGGCATTTCAGCGATCCTGCCGTCATTACCTCGGTGGTGACGCTGCTGCTCGCCCTGGTCCTGTTCATCCGCGGCACGCGCGGCGGCCTGCTGATCAGCATGCTGGCGGGGACAGGCCTGGCCTACCTGCTGGGAGCGGCTCATGCGCCTGAGAATACCGAATCCGGACATGTGTTCAGCGGATATGGCGATGTGTTCGCCAGTATGCAATGGAGCGGCTTCATCAGCCTCGTCTTTTGGATTGCCGTATTCCTGCTGCTGCTGATCGTTGTCTTCGAGAACATCGGCCTGATCTCCTCCCAGACACTGATGATAGGCCGTCCGGAACGCTTCAAAAGCAGTCTGCGGGCGCTGTCCATAGCCAACATCGCAGCAGGTCTGTTCGGCAGCAGTCCCGTAGTAGCCGCTGCCGAATCTACAGCCGGCATCGCTGCCGGCGGACGCTCCGGCTTAACCTCGCTCGTCACCGGTCTCTTGTTCGGGGCGACGTTCCTGTTCATTCCGCTGCTGGCTTATGTGCCGGACAGCGCAATTGCGCCGATTCTGATCGTGATCGGCGGACTGATGGTCCAGAGTGTGCGCGAGATGGATCTCAGCGACATGACGGAGCTGTTCCCCGCGTTTCTGATTATGGTGATGATTCCATTCACCTACAGCATCGTGGACGGGATGGCGTTTGGGTTCATCACTTACCCGGTTGTGAAGCTGGCTACAGGCAAAGGCAAGGATGTCCCGCCGGCGCTGTACGGCATTGCCGGGCTGTTCGTAGCGAACTTTGTGCTCCATGCGCTGATGGGCTAAATGCGCCTCATATAGGGCAGGTGAGCCGTTCTATACGGCAGTTTGAAATATATGGCTTTCCCTGTCCTCTTGTGATATGATGTACTGCTCACATCACTTAAGGTGCATGCTTCCGGAGCGAGTTTTGCTCGGAGAGATTCAGGAAGCTAATGCCCGCATAACTTTTAGGAGGTAACTGAAATTGGAAGACAACTTTCAAAGTGCCTATCAAGAGGAAGAAGACAGGCTGAACCATGCGCTTATAGAGATTGACTCTACCCTTGAGCGGTTGCGCAGCACTCCGGTGTACACGGGACACGAGTATACGGAGCAAGTGCTGGAGGACTCCAGGGAACAGAAGCGCAAAGATCTTGCCAAGCTTAGGCAGGAGCCTTATTTCGGACGGCTTGATTTTCAGGGCAATGACGAGGAAGAACGCAAGGCACTTTATATTGGTAAAATCGGCGTAGACCGTGAGCAGGTAAGCGACCGTCCGCTGGTCATTGACTGGCGGGCACCGGTGGCAAGCCTGTTCTATTCGTTTACAGGAGGGACAGAAGCGGCCTCCTATGAAGCACCGGAAGGGCTGATTGAAGGGCTCGTCTACCTCAAACGCAACGTGGTCATCCGCAAGCAGATTCTGGAGCGGGTTGCGGATACGTATAACCGCGACAGTGATGCGCCGGCGGTGTCGGATGAATTCCTGGTGTACCGGCTCGGTGAGAACAAGGACAACCGGCTGCGTGATATCGTCTCGACGATACAGGAGGAGCAGGACAAGATTATCCGGGCAGCGAAGAACAAGGCGCTGATTATTCAAGGGGTGGCGGGAAGCGGTAAAACCACCGTCGCGCTGCACCGGCTGGCTTTTTTATTGTATCAATACAAGGATCAGGTCTCGGCGGAGAAAATGATTATTTTCGCTCCGAACCGGATGTTCCTGGATTATATTTCAGATGTGCTGCCGGAGCTCGGCGTCGGCAATATTGCCCAGAGCACCTTCCCGGACTGGGCGGCGGGTGTGCTGGGCGTAACTTTGCCGGAGCAGGACGCTTCGGAAACGATGAACCGCTGGTTCGAAACAGCAGGAGCGATGCCTGTCATTACAGAAGAGACCCCGGGACGCTTCAAAGGCTCCACGGTGCTGATGAGTGTCATTGAATCCAGCATTAAGCTGCTGGAGACCAGCGCCGTGCCTGAAGGGGATTTCAGCCCGTGGGACGGGGCTGTGCTGCGCCGCTCGATGATTCTGCGCTGGCATAATGAGGAATATGCTCCGTATCCGCCGGCCAAACGCAAGGAACGCGTGATGGCGCGGATTCACCGCTGGATCGAGATGGAGCTGAAGAAGAGCCCGTCGGCCGCTGCGCTGAAGGACCGCAAGAAAAAAGGCGCAGCCCGCGAGAAGGCGTACAGCGCCAAGTGGCCGAAATATGAACCGCTGGCCATCTACAAGCAGATATTCCGCGCGGCGAAGACTCCGGAGGACTGGCCGGCTGAGGCGCCGGAAGAAATTCCGCAGGCTGTACTGAAGGAAACGGTGAAAGAGCTGAAGAAAGGTATTCTGCGCGAAGAGGATCTTCCGCCGCTGCTCTATATTCATTATCTTTTGAACGGCAATGAGGGAACCGAACGCTTCGACCATATCGTCATTGATGAAGCGCAGGACTTCTCCCCGTTCCAGATCGCCGTGCTGGATCTGTACGTGAAGGGACACTCCTTCACCATTCTGGGTGACTTATCCCAGGGGATTCATGCCTACAAAGGGGTACATGAGTGGAATGAGATGCAGTCGCTGTTTGCCGGGGAGTATACAGCGTATCATGCGCTTACCCGCAGCTACCGTTCAACGATGGAGATTATTGAATTCGCCAACGGTATTCTGTCCGCCGGCGTCGGCAGCGCGCTGCTGGCCGTGCCGGTCTTCCGCAGCGGTAATCCTGTACGGCTGATTTCCTATGAGGATGCGCAGCCGGAACCGGCTACAGGCGGCAGCCAGCGGCTCAGCGCTGTCAGAAGCGCCCTGTCGTCGCTCTCCGGGCGCGAATACCGCACAGTGGCTGTATTGACCCGCAGCCTGCGTGAAGCCGCTGAGCTGTACGCTGAGCTTGCCGGACAGTTCGAGGATATTCATCTCATTGACGGCAGCATCACCGAATACCGCGGCGGCTTGTCCGTACTGCCCGTATATTTGTCCAAGGGACTGGAGTTCGATGCCGTCATCCTGGCGGATGCGGACAGTGCGCACTACGGAGGAGCAGCCTGGGATGCCAAGCTGATGTATGTAGGCTGTACACGTGCCCTGCATGAGCTGTGGCTATTGCATGACGGCGGTCTTCCGCATTACGTACAGCTGCTTGGAGACGAAACAGTCTCCGGCTGGCCGGTACCCGAAGGGAATTAAGGTTTACATTATCTTGGGCAAGGGCAGCCCTGTTTTGGAATGGGATAGAGGGTTGCGCCTGGTGAGAACACTCCGCAAACGGAACGTTGTTCCAATCGCTGCCCAATTTTTAAAATTTCCTTAGCGGTGAAAATCCGGACACAAGGCGACCGCTAACGCTTTTTCCGCGGGCCGTCCGGTCCGATCCGCTATTTAAGCGGGAAACGTATATGCAATCTTAAAAAACGCAAAAAAGAAACCTCTCTTTGGCGAAATGTATTAACCATTTCAAAAGAGAGGTTTTTTTTGCGTGCTGAATGAGCAAATGAGGGGCATTAGTGCCCCTGAATTCACTGGACGCGGGCCAAATGAGCAAATGAGGGGCATTAGTGCCCCTCATTACGCCGGAAGTTCTTAAGCCTTGCCCTTCGGCTCAAAGTGGAACCGTTCCACCTGTCCCTGCATATCCGAAGCCATGGCGGAGAGCGCAGCGGAGGATGAAGTGATCTCCTCCATGGAAGCAAGCTGCTCTTCTGTCGCCGCTGTTACACTCTGGAAGGATTCCAGCGCGGCCTGGGCGATCTTGGCCATCTCCTGAACAGATGCTGCTACTTCTGCGCTGCTGGCTGACATTTGCTCGGTAATCGCAGATACTTCATGGATTTGCTCGCCTACATGCCGGGTGGACTGCTCGATCTGGTGGAAGGCCTCACTGGCTTCCTGTGTAAGCGCCATTCCCTGCTCCACATCTCCAACCACTTTATGCCGCATCACATCATAGGCGCTGGCAATCAGGTCCACCATCTCAGAGATGGTCTCCTGGATTTGTCCTGCACTGACATTGGAAGCTTCGGACAGCTTGCGCACTTCACCGGCGACTACAGCGAAGCCTCTGCCATGTTCTCCGGCCCGTGCAGCCTCAATGCCGGCATTCAGCGACAAGAGATTGGTCTGCTTGGCAATGGCAGAGATGGCCGTACTGGTGTCCGCCACCTTGGCACTTAATCCGTTAAGCTCAGCAATCAGCGTGCCGGACTGATGTACGGATTCGCGGATCGTCTTCATCTGTTCTCCGACATGCTGCATCTTGGCGCTGCCGGTGGAGACATCCTGTTCCGTCTGTACTGCGGCGCCCACTATCATCTCTGAGGCGGAGGCGATTTTTTGAATGCCGGTTGACATTTCATCCATCGTTATAGCCACTTCGGCGGAAGCATAAGCCTGGGTTTCCACACCACGGGTGGATTCCTCGACCAGCTCAGTCACATATTCGACCGCTTTGCTGTTCTCGCCGGTGCTGGCTGTCAGCTGTTCACTGGCTGCCGCCAGGTGGCCTGACGTTTCAGCGACCTCCTGAACCATTTTGCGCAGGGAAGACACCATCGCATTATAATTGCCGGCAAGCTGACCGATCTCATCCTTGCGGTTCGTTTCCACGGACTCATCCAGATAACCCTCGCTTACCCGTTTGGCCGAACGGTTCAAGCGTTCCACAGCGCCGGTAATGCGGCGGATGATAAGGAAGGTTACGATCGAAGCAAGCAGCAGGGAGACGACAAGCACGATACCTGACTTGTACAGAATCGGGTATACAGCCTTGGTGTATTCATTCTCCGGCAGCACACCGGCCATTTTGAATCCGGTCAGCTCGTTCGTAATGTAGAAGCCGTCCATTTGTGTATTGGCTGTATCGTCCTTGTAAGAGATTTTGCCTGCCGGGCCTTTACCCATTTCAGCCAGCATCTGGCTTGTTGCATCAGAAGCCACCTCCATGGTAGGGTGATAGATCACCTTGTTATTGCCGTCTAGAATATATACATAACCGCTGTCGCCCAGACTGACATTTTTGGTCAGCTCCATAAGCTCGTTCATGCTGATGCTGATGGTAACGGCACCCTTGCCGTCCGGAAAAGCCCTGGAAACCGGCAGAATGTAGCTGTTCGTCACTTTGGAGAAAATAGGATCAATAACCGATGTGGTCTCCGGTGATTTTAGAGCGTCTATGTACCAGTCCCGGATGCGGGGATCATAATCCTGCTGCTCTGAATCCGGAGCGAACATGTATTTACCTTCATCGTTGCCCAGCGCTACGATATCCACTTCAGGATGCTCCAGCTTGAATTTGTCGATCAGGCTGCGTACTTTTGCAGTATCGCTGGTGAGATCGGCGGCACTAATCTGGTAAGCAAGCTCATTCACACCTGCGCTCTCCAGCTGGATTAATTGCGAAAGGGTTTTATCGAGAATATGAATGCTTGAGTTTGTGGTCTCTTCCATCTTGGAGCGCAGTGCCGACTCTGAGGTTTCTGTGGATATGACAACCAGGGCAAGGGAGGGGAGCACAATGGCTATGATGATTAGCAGCATGAGTTCCGTTCTGAGCTTGGTGATGTGAAATACACGCTTTAAAGGATTCCGTGGGGTTGTCATAGAAGGTTCCTCCTGAATTTCTGAATGGATGGGGTTAAATTAATTTCCATATCTCGAAGTAAATAGATAATTTAATATTTATTTCGACACTAATCGACTAAAAAATTAGTTTTTCGTCAAAATTTTTTTGGCTAAAATTACCGCTATGCCTTCCTCCTGAAAGTTATGATTAACGTGAGCTCAAGGTGGAGAACGATTATAACTATTCTTGAACTTGTAACCCGCGGATACCTGTGGCTTAATAATAAGTGTCCGGCCGGGCAAGATTACTTCTGGAAGGAGGCTGATGGCAATGTTTTCAGAATACGAGGTGGTTTCCGTCTAAGACGGAAGCCTGTTTAAGGGGAGGCCGCGAGGCCTCCTTATGTATAGATAGCGGCTATATATTTCAGGCTTAGCTAAAATATATAGAAGTACACTGACAAACCACTGATAGATTACTGATAAACAATGAATGTAGACGCTAACCGCAGGGTTTAATATAATGAATTTAGGTTATTTACCAAATTTGAGGAGAAGAAAGGAGGCAGGTGGCATGATTATCAAGAACAGCGCAGTGATCGGACTTAACGGAACACACCTGTTGAAGGAGGAACCAGAACGTGAGTTACGTAAATGGAAAGGATGTGCTCCCCCCGGGATTGCTCGAAGAGCTACAGGGCTACATCCAGGGTGAATTGCTATACATCCCGAAGAAGACGGAAGAGCGGGTACGATGGGGCGAGAACAGCGGCTCCCGGCAAGAAATTGCGAACCGCAATGAAGAGATCTTCTGTAGTCACAGCAGCGGCTGCTCGGTGAACGAGCTGCAGAAGAGATATCATTTATCCGAAGAAAGCATCCGCAAAATCATTTCAAAAATGCGGCTGGCACTGAACAGCTAGTCTTAATATTTGAAACAGCCCCACAACATATAAGTTCTAAGAATAGAACAAAGAGCATGCTCCCGCCGGTGATGGCGAGGTCATGCTCTTTTTAATGAAAGCTGCGGGTATGGTATGATAGAAGGCAGCCAGTTCTTTCTATCGAAGAAATAGCGAAATACCAGATTACTAGCAAGGAAGTGGAGTTATGGATTTATTCTCGCTGGGTGAGGATAACGGGAACGGGAGCGGACGGCTGCTTGCAGACCGGATGCGGCCCGTGAATCTCGATGAATATATTGGACAGGAGCATATTGTAGGCCGCGGCAAGCTGCTGCGCAGAGCCATAGAGGCCGACCAGGTGTCTTCCATCTTGCTGTACGGGCCTCCGGGCTGCGGCAAAACAACCTTGGCTCATATCATATCGCATCATACCCAAGGTGAATTTGTCCGGCTGAACGCGGTGGAAGCCTCGGTCAAGGATGTCCGCGAGGTTATTGAACGCGCCCAGAGCAACAAGGCGCTGTACGGCTCGAAGACCATTCTGTTTCTGGACGAGGTCCACCGCTTCAACAGCTCCCGCCAGGATGCGCTGCTGCCGGCAGTGGAGAAGGGGACGATTACCTTCATCGGCGCCACGACGGAGAATCCGTTCCATTATGTGAACGGGGCGCTTATGAGCCGCTCCACGCTGTTCCAGCTGGAGTCCCTGACCAGTGAGCATAGCCTGATTGCCATGAAGCGGGCGCTCGCCGATGAGCAGCGGGGCCTGGGGTTCATGGATCTGAAGGCGGATGAGGACGCGCTGCAGCATATCGCCACGATGGCTAACGGCGATATCCGCCGCGCCTTGAACGCGCTGGAGCTGGCGGCGATGACCACTGCCCCGGAGAGTGACGGCAGCGTGCATATCACGCTGGAGGTGGCGGAGGAGTCCATCCGCCGGCCGATTGTCAAAGCGGACGAGTCTACGCAGTATGATGTGCTGTCCGCTTTTCACAAAAGCATCCGCGGCTCCAGCGACGCCGCCCTGTTCTGGTTCCTCTACGCCGTGGAGAAGCTCGGCATGGACCCGATGACCTTCATCCGCCGTCTGATCGCCGCGAGCAGCGAGGATATCGGCCTGGCTAACCCGCAGGCGATGGTTCAGGCTGTCAGTGCGCTGGATGCCTACCGCAACAACGGCTGGCCGGAGGCGAAGCTGAATATCGCACAGGCAATCCTGTTTGCGGTGGAGAGCCCGAAATCAAACGGCGTGGTAATGGCAATCGCGAACGTTATGGATAGCCTGGAGGATCTGAAGTCGGCTGAGGTGCCGCTGCATTTGCGGGATACGCATTATAAAGGCGCAGCCCAGCTGGGGCATGAGGGATACCAGTATCCCCATAATTTCCCCGGCCATTATGTGAAGCAGGACTATCTTCCGAAGGCGATCTCCCGGAGAGTGTTCTATCAGGCGACCGAGCAGGGCAACGAGGCGAAGATCCGCCATAACCAGCAGCTGCGGCGCCGGCAATAGCGCTCCACTCAGATGCATGGGAAGACCAATAAAGGAAGAGAAGTAAAGTGAGACCACCGCATGCACTCAACTGCGGTGGTCTTTTGCTTGCGTATCGGCGTGCACCTGAAGCGCGTTAGGCATTTTTTTCGGTTGATGAAACGGCAAATATGATAAAAATGGAAATTTTTTGACAAAACGAGTCTGTTTTCGGTGGATATAATTGTAAATATATAGAATTAAATTACTTTATGTGGTATATGTGTAGATAGGGAGATTATTTCCTTAATTTGTAAGTGGGGGTGGAGGATGGAGTGTACTGAATAGAATGTCTTATGAAATGTCTTCAATGGACGCTGGGGAGGTATCTGCGCGTGAGTCACCCGATCGGGCTGAAACGTAAGAATCGAAGGGAGATGAGTTAAGGTGAAGCAAACGAGACGGAAGACAGGCTGTATCGCAGCACTGAGCTTAATGCTAACCTGCACTATTGCTTCAGGGACTGTTATTCATCCGCAAGTCAGCAAAGCTGCAACCGCAGGGATTAATTATGCAGAGGCACTGCAGAAATCTATCTATTTCTATGAGACACAGCGGTCGGGTGATCTGCCGGCGAACAATCGTGTGGAATGGCGGGGCGATTCGGGGCTGCAGGACGGTGCGGATGTCGGCCACGATCTGACGGGAGGCTGGTATGACGCAGGGGATCATGTTAAATTCGGATTTCCTATGGCGTACACCTCCACCATGCTGGCATGGTCGGTCTATGAATACAAGGATGGATACGTGCAATCGGGGCAGCTGGATGAGATTCTGGACAATATCCGCTGGGCAACAGACTATTTTGTGAAAGCGCATACGGCTCCTAATGAGCTGTGGGGACAGGTCGGCAACGGCACGGCGGATCATAACTGGTGGGGACCGGCGGAGGTCATGCAAATGGCACGTCCATCCTACAAGATTGATGCTGCGCATCCCGGCTCTGATCTGGCAGCGGAGACCGCTGCTGCGCTTGCCTCAGCTTCCATTATTTTCAGGGATTCGGATGCCGCTTATGCGGACAAGCTGCTGCTGCATGCCAAGCAATTATACAATTTTGCCGATACGTACCGCGGGGCTTACTCCGATACAATCACTGATGCCAAGCAGTATTACAATTCGTGGAGCAGCTACGCCGATGAATTAAGCTGGGGCGGTGTCTGGCTGTACTTAGCGACCGGCGAGCAGACCTATCTGGATAAGGCTACTGCCGCCAGCAATCTGTGGGGCACGAACCAAGCCGGAGATTGGGGTTATCAATGGACCCAATCCTGGGATGACAAGCACTACGGTGCACAACTCCTGCTGTCCCGCATTACGGGTGATCCCAAATTCATTCAATCCACTGAACGGAATATGCAGTTTTGGACCACCGGAGTGAACGGTACCTCTGACCGGGTAGCTTATACTCCCGGGGGGCTGGCCCATCTGGACCAATGGGGGGCGCTGCGGTATGCGGCCAACCAGGCATTCATGGCCTTTGTCTATGCGGACTGGGTTTCAGATCCGGTGAAGAAGAACACCGCCCAGACCTTTGCGGAGCGGCAGATTACCTATATGCTGGGCGATAATCCGCGCAATAGCAGCTATGTGATTGGCTTCGGCGCAAATTCGCCCCAGCATCCCCATCACCGCACCTCACACGGCTCTTGGAGCGACAGCCAGACGACTCCTGCGAACCACCGGCATGTGCTGTACGGCGCACTGGTCGGAGGACCTTCCAAGACAGACAGCTACACCGATACAATCAGCGATTATGTCTCCAATGAGGTTGCAACCGATTACAATTCAGCCTTTACCGGCGCTTTGGCCAAAATGATGCTGCTCCACGGGCAGGGCCAGCAGCCGCTTGTGAATTTCCCGCCGGCCGAAACGCGTGAGGATGAAATGTTCACCGAGACCTCTGTGAACGCCAGCGGCAGCAATTTTGTGGAAATCCGTGCGCTGCTCAATAACCGCTCCGGGTGGCCTGCCCGCTCCAGCAGTCAAATGTCCTTCAACTACTATATGGACATAAGTGAGGCTGTGGCTGCAGGGTATGGACCAGCAGATATCACCGTCAAGGCGGGAGGCTACAATCAGGGGGCAACCGTCTCGCAGCTGCTGCCTTATGATGAAGCGAATCATATCTACTACACCAAAGTAGATTTCTCCGGCACACCGATTTATCCGGGCGGACAATCCGCTTACCGCAAGGAGGTCCAGTTCCGGATTGCCGGGCCGCTGAACACCACCTTCTGGGACAACAGTAATGACTTCTCGTTCAAGGGAGTGGCTCCAGGTGCTTCCTCGGCGACGAAGAATCCGTATATTCCGGTATTTGATGCGGGTGTCAAGGTGTACGGGGAGCTGCCTTCCGGCGGCGGAACCCCCGGTGAACCCCAGGTTCCGGGCCGTCCGTCCGGCCTGCAGGCGGTACCCGGCAATGCCAGCGTGGCCTTGAGCTGGAATGCGGTCAGCGGTGCTTCCCAGTATACGGTCAAGCGCTCTCTGGTGAGCGGCGGACCGTACACGGTGATTGGCACGGCAAACGGAGCCGTCTACAGCGACAGCGGGCTGACGAACGGAGTGGACTACTATTACGTGGTGACCGCATCGAACAGTGTGGGGGAGAGTACGGCGTCTGCACAGGCTACGGCCCGGCCGCGCGAGACCACCCCGCCGGTTACTGGAGCTTTGCGTGTACAGTACCGCACCAATGACACAAGTCCCGGCGATTCGCAGATCCGCAGCCAGTTCCGGATTGTCAACACAGGGACCGAGACCATTGCACTCAGTGGTCTGAAGCTGCGCTATTATTACACCGTGGACGGGGACAAGCCGCAGGAATTTCACTGTGACTACGCTGTTGTCGGCAGCGGCAACCTGAGCGGAAGCTTTGTGAAGCTGGACGCGCCGGTATCCCTGGCGGATTCTTATGTGGAGATTTCCTTTGCCGCAGGGGCAGGAAGCCTGGCTCCGGGGGCGGATAGCGGGGAGATTCAGGTGCGGTTCAACAAGACCGACTGGACGGCCTACAATGAGAGCAATGACTATTCCTATGGAGGAACCCAGCAGACCTTCGCGGATTGGGAGAAAGCTACACTTTACCGTGCAGGAACGCTTGTGTGGGGCTTGGAACCATAAATCATTCCAGAGAGGAAGTATGCCGAAATGATGAAGCTGAGTTCAATCAAGAAACCATTCTCCATAGTAATGGCTGCCATCCTGATCATTTCTCTTACAAGCGGTATCTTTAATTTCAGACCCGGGACAGCCAAGGCTGCATCGGTAGAAAAGACAAGATTTCTGCAATTATATGCCCAGCTGAAAGACCCGGCGAGCGGCTATTTCTCGGCGGAAGGCATTCCTTATCACGCGGTGGAGACCCTGCTTAGCGAGGCGCCCAACTACGGGCATATGACCACCTCCGAGGCCTACAGCTACTGGATGTGGCTTGAAGTGCTGTATGGCTATAATACCGGAGACTGGAGCAAGCTCGAAGCCGCCTGGGACAATATGGAGAAATACATCATCCCGGTTAATGAAGGCGACGGCGTGCAGGAGCAGCCGACGATGAGCAATTACAACCCGAATAGTCCGGCAACCTACGCCTCGGAGCTTGCCCAGCCGGACCTGTATCCAAGTGCGCTGAACGGCAAATATACGCCGGGCAAGGACCCGCTGGATGGAGAGCTGAAGTCGACCTACGGTAATAACCAGACCTATCTGATGCACTGGCTGGTGGATGTGGACAACTGGTACGGCTTCGGCAATCTGCTGAATCCTGCGCATACCGCTGCTTATGTGAATACCTTCCAGCGCGGAGTGCAGGAATCCGTCTGGGAAGCGGTAGCGCATCCTTCACAGGATGACAAATCGTTCGGCAAGACGAATGAAGGCTTCATGAGCCTGTTCACCAAGGAAAATAGCGTACCTTCCGCACAATGGCGTTATACGAATGCTACAGACGCGGATGCGCGCGCTGTGCAAGCGATGTACTGGGCCAAGGACCTTGGATACACCAATACGGTCTATCTGAACAAAGCCAAGAAAATGGGCGACTTCCTGCGTTACGGCATGTACGATAAGTACTTCCAGAAAGTCGGCAGCGCTGCTGACGGCACACCTGAAGCGGGAACCGGCAAGGATTCCAGCCAGTATCTGCTGGCCTGGTATACTGCCTGGGGCGGGGGCCTTGGAACAACCGGCAACTGGGCCTGGAGAATTGGCGCGAGCCATGCGCACCAGGGTTATCAGAATGTGGTTGCAGCCTATGCACTGTCCACTGCAGACGGCGGCCTGATTCCGGCTTCGGCAACGGCCGGAGAGGATTGGGGCAAATCGCTGACCCGCCAGCTGGAATTCTACAACTGGCTGCAATCCTCTGAAGGGGCTATTGCAGGCGGTGCCACGAACAGTTATGGCGGTTCATACAGCGCTTATCCCGCCGGAACAAGCACCTTCTATGGCATGGCCTATGACGAGGCTCCAGTCTACCATGACCCGCCATCCAACAATTGGTTCGGGATGCAGGCCTGGAGTGTTGAACGGGTAGCCGAGCTGTATTACATTCTGGCTTCCAGCGGGGATACCACCTCGGCCAATTTCAAAATGGCCAAACGGGTGATTGAGAACTGGATTGACTGGTCTACAGATTATGCCTTTGCGGGCAGCCGTCCGGTAACGGATGCCGCCGGCTATTATCTGGACCTGCAGGGAAACCGGATTCTGGGCGGAGATGATCCGCAGATTGCCACCGTGTCCGCACCCGGCGAGTTCTGGATTCCGGGCAATGTGGAGTGGCAGGGCCAGCCGGATACATGGGGCGGCTTCAACTCTTTTAGCGGCAACAGCGGCCTCAAGGCAGTGACCAAAGATCCCGGACAGGATACCGGCGTGCTGGGCAGCTATATTAAAGCGCTTACGTTCTTTGCCGCAGGAAGCAAAGCGGAACACGGCAGTTATACTGCGCTCGGCGGAACCGCTTCACAATTGGCCAAGTCCCTGCTGGATACAGCCTGGGGCTACAATGATGGACTGGGAATTACGACGCTTGAGAAGCGTGCGGATTATTTCCGGTTCTTCACCAAAGAGGTATATTTCCCTGCGGGCTGGACGGGTACCTTCGGCCAAGGAAACACTATACCGGGCAGCGCGACAGTACCTTCTGATCCGGCCAAGGGCGGAAACGGAGTCTATGCGAGCTATACCGATGTGCTTCCCGATATCAAAAATGATCCAAAGTGGAGTTATCTGGAAGGCAAGTACAACAGCTCGTACAACAAAACAACCAAGACATGGGACAATGGCGCACCTGAGTTCACCTATCACCGCTTCTGGTCACAGGTGGACATCGCTACAGCCTATGCGGAATACGACCGGCTAATCAATAACGGCAGCGGTCCAATACCGACAGCTACACCGACCACAACGCCAACGGCCACGCCGACGGTCACTCCAACAGCTACACCAACGGCCACACCGACAGTAGCGCCAACGGCCACACCAACGGCCACACCGACAGTAGCGCCAACGGCCACACCAACGGCCACACCAACAGCTACGCCGACGCCAACGGCTACACCAACGGTCACGCCAACGGCTACGCCTGCTGCGGCGAACCTGGTGGTTCAATACCGTACAACGGATACGAACGCCACAGATTCGCAGTTCCGTCCGCAGCTGCGGATTGTCAACAACGGGACGACAGCGGTGGACCTCAGTAAGGTCAAGCTCCGTTACTATTACACGATTGACGGAGAGAAACCTCAGCAGTTCAATGTCGATTATGCAACACTCGGCGGCAGCAATGTGCTGGGCAGCTTCGTGAAGCTTGATCCTGCGGTTGCAGGAGCGGATTATTATGTGGAGATTTCCTTCAGCGCCGGTGCCGGCAGTCTGGCACCCGGGGCGAACACCGGGGAAATTCAGCTGCGCATCAACAAAACCGATTGGAGCAATTACAATAAGGCCGATGATTATTCCTATGATTCAACCAAAACGGCTTATACAGACTGGAACCGGGTACCACTGTACTTGAATGGTGTACGGGTATGGGGGGTTCAGCCGTAATAAAGCGGACATTCTGTTGCCGGGAATCCGGCCGGAGTCTGCTGGTCTGAGCATTATTCCGTACAATAACGAATAAAAGAACCTTCAGCTCCACGATCCGGTGGTGTTGAAGGTTCTTTTGTATGCATTAGGGGCTCGTCTCAGGCAGGTGATGCAGTTACACCTGCGGCAGGGGCACAACCTTCTCGGCAGTCTCAATGGTTCCGCCGCCGAGACATGTTTCACCAAGGTAGAACACCACAGCCTGTCCCGGCGTGATCGCCTTCTGCTGAACATCAAATGCAACATGCACGGTTCCGTCCTCCTGCTTCGTCAGCGTAACACCCTGATCCGGCTGGCGGTAGCGGAACTTGGCGGTGCACTTCAGCGGGGTGTCGCCAAGTGTATCTGCATCGATCCAGTTCACACCCGAAGCTGTGAGGCTGGTGGAGTACAGGCTGACATGCTTCTCGCCCTGCACAACATACAGGGTGTTGCTTGCCAGATCCTTCTCGGCCACGAACCAGGGTTCGCCTGTGCCGGAGCCGCCGATACCAAGGCCCTGACGCTGGCCCAGCGTGTAATACATGAGCCCGTCGTGACGGCCTTTGACTTCACCGGTGGCGGTATCGACCATATTGCCCGACTGCGCCGGCAGGTATTGGCTCAGGAATTCACGGAAATTACGTTCTCCGATGAAGCAGACGCCGGTGCTGTCTTTTTTCTTGGCGGTGTAGAGTCCGGCTTCCTCGGCAATTCTCCGCACCTCCGGCTTCGGCAGATGCCCGATCGGGAACATGGCCTTGGAGAGCTGGTACTGGTTCAGTGCATTCAGGAAATAAGTCTGGTCTTTGTTGTTGTCCACGCCGCGCAGCAGCTTGAACATGCCATCCTCTTCCACTACCCGGGCGTAATGTCCGGTAGCCACGTAATCTGCGCCAAGCTGCAGCGCTTTGTTCAGGAATTCCCCGAACTTGATCTCGCGGTTGCACATCACATCCGGATTCGGTGTCCGGCCAGCCTTATATTCTTCGAGGAAATAGGAAAAGACTTTATCAAAGTATTCCTTCTCGAAATTAACGGTATAGTAAGGAATATCGATCTGCTCGCACACGCGGCGCACATCCTCGGCATCGGTCTCCGCCGTACATACGCCGAACTCGTCGGTATCATCCCAATTCTTCATGAAGATGCCGATGACGTCATAACCCTGCTGCTTCAGCAGAAGCGCTGTAACAGAGGAATCGACCCCACCCGACATACCGACGACGACACGGATATCCTGGTTAGCTTTTGTCATCGTGATCACCATTTTCTATGCACAAAATACCGGCGTTCTGACTGAACACCCGGCTCATTGTGTATTATAACATACCTGTCTACCCCAAACAGGACAAGGCTGGTATAAATTCCTGCGAAAAAGAGTCCAAAATTGACAATTTGTCCACCACTGGTGAACAAAATCGCGAATTATTCCCGTTGGGTGTTCCAAATGTGTCCAAAGATATGATAACATAAGCTGAGAGCAAACATCGGAATACGTTGATATGACATATCTCATGTCTAACCAGCGAAACAGGAACCACAGAACCAGCAACTAAACCGAAAGAGGTGCCCCTTTGAAAATATCAACCAAAGGACGTTACGGATTAACCATTATGATGGAGCTTGCCCTGAGATTTGGTGAAGGGCCAACATCACTTAAGAGCATTGCCGAGAAAAACGGACTTTCCGAGCATTATCTGGAGCAACTGATCGCCCCGCTGCGTAATGCCGGACTTGTAAAAAGTATCCGCGGCGCATACGGCGGGTATATTCTGTCCCGCGAGACCAGCACCATTACTGCCGGAGATATCATCCGCGTACTGGAAGGCCCGATTTCTCCTGTGGACTTCACAGAAGAGGATGACCCGGCCAAGCGCGACCTCTGGCTGCGTATCCGCGACAGCATTGCCGATGTGCTGGACTCCACCACATTATCCGATCTGATCAACTTCAAGGAAGAGAGCCACGCGGATAATTATATGTTCTATATTTAAGGTAATTAGGACACAAAGCCCCTTCGAGTCGTCCGCGACTTTGAAGGGGCTTTGTTGTGTTGCTGGATATACATCTCTTTAGAGATAAATGTTGTACGTTTTGCAACTTTGATTCATAGATAGCGAGGTATTTGGGAGGATTGTTGTATGAAATACAAGAATAATCCTGCTAAGCCGCTTGGGTGAGGTGAAATCCTGCATTTTATACAACAATGTTGGATTTGGGCCGATAGGATGAGGGGAAATGTTGTATTATGTGCAGGATTCTATAAAAAACCCCCTGATCTCTGCCACAGATATCGCTGGATCAAGGAATTCTTGCGTCAACATCAGCCGCCTCGCAGTCCGGATGCTTTTATCCCGATTTTCCAATAAATTCCGTAGCATCTTTACGCATAACGCCGCAAACAAAAAAAGGAGACTTTATAAGCCTGCCTTTTGGATGAGCCTAAGGTTCACATTATTCCTCATAAGATTTATCCCCACTGTTATCTCTCCCTTAACCCATCCCTACCATATCCGGTTCTAATAATTATCTGCAATGCATAAGCTACTCTTACCAAACAAGAACGCCTGTTCTATTTTACCATTGCTTAAAAAACTTAATCCTGGTTATAATACAAACAAATGTTCTTATTATACCGGAGGCGATCAGTCATGAAAATGAGTATCGGCCAAACGATTGAAATGATATACCTGGACAAAGCGGGCAAGATTACGCAGCGGAAAATTGAAGTGCATGGAATTCGTGACGGCCGCATACGGGCTACCTGTCTGAGCACCGGCCTGCCCCGTGTTTTCCTGACGGACAGCATCTTGTCCTGGCACCCGGTACAGAGGCAGAAATATGCCTAAAGACCGGATCATTCTGCTCTCGGATTGCCAATCCTTCTATGCAAGTGTCGAAAAGGCTGCGCATCCCGAGTATAAAGATAAGCCTGTCGCAGTCGGCGATCCTACGCGGATGAACGGTATTGTCCTGGCTGCCTGCCCCATCGCCAAATCTCATGGTGTAACCACCGCATCACGCGTGGGTGAAGCCATGACCAAATGCCGGAATCTCGTAGTGATCCGCCCGCGGATGAGTACGTATATCAAGGTCTCGCTGATGATTTCAGAAATCTATAAGGGGTATACCGACCAGGTTGAGGCCTTCAGCATCGATGAGCAGTTTTTGGATGTGACCGGTTCTTTGAGTGTTTTTGGAGGAGATCTGCCGGATATGATTCGTTCCATCCAGCATCATGTCCTGTTATCTACGGGGGTGTGGACCCGGGTGGGAGTCGGACCGACCAAAATTCTGGCCAAGATGGCCAACAACTTTGCCAAGAAGAAGGAAGGAGGGATCTTCAGGCTCGATTACGACAATATAGACACAGAGCTCTGGCCGCTGCCGGTGCATGAAATGTTCATGGTGGCTGGACGGATGACCAAGAATTTTTACCGTATGGGGATTACCACGATTGGCGATATTGCCCGGATGGAGCTGGGGGAATTCAAGCGGAGAATGCGCACAACCATGGGCAAGCAGAGCGATATTCAAGCGGAATATTATTGGCAGACGGCGCGCGGCATTGATCCCAGCCCGGTCGTTACCGGGATACGCCACCAGATCAAGTCGGTCGGGCACGGGAAGGCGCTGCGCTGGAATCTCTATACCCGGCTGCCGGAAATTGAGGTTGTTCTGCTGGAGCTGGTGATCGAGGTGTGCCAGCGGGCGCGGAAATACCGGTATATGGGGTCGGTGGTGTCTATCGTGGTGGCAGAGACGGACGGTAACAAATCTAACTCCTACAGCAGACAAGTGACACTGCCGGAGCCGTCGTCTTTAACGCATGAGGTGGCAGCGGCGGCCTACCGCTTATTTGTGGATCATTGGACGGGGATGCCGCTAAGCCGTCTGGCGATCTCTATCTCCCAGCTGACCGATGACAGTGTCATGCAGCTCACCTTATTCGATGACCGCCTCCGCACATTGAGCAGAGAACGGGCAGTGGATCAGATCAAAACCAGATACGGCAGCCGGGCGCTTATCCGCGCATCCTCTTTGCTGGAATCCGGGGTTGCACTGGAACGGGCGCAGCAGATTGGGGGTCATTATAAATGAGCAAATTAAACGGAAATGAGCGGTGGAAAACTAAGATGTTGATGAGTGAGCATGTGGATCAGTTTGAGGAGAAGCAAGAGGATACGGTTAGAAAAATGATCACTGTCGAGGAGCGGACGATGGTGCGTGACCTCATTTTGCTCCCTTACATAGATACTATGGTCAGCCGGAGCCTGAAGGAGATCGAGCTGTCCAGCAGTATTCTTAAGCGCGCCTTTGTGATTGCCGGTCAAGCGATACAGCGCCGGATCATGCAGGATACCTACCAGCTGCAAAAAGAGCTGAAGCAGCGCAATATCAAAGTGCTGCCCGATGAGCAGGAGGAGTTCCTGGTGTATCACAAAATCTTGTGCCGGGGGTATCAGGAACGGTTCGGACTTACGCGTGATGTGATGCGCACGGAAATAAGCTTAAGGCTGACCAAATATACAGCGGAGCTCGGGGCAGCACTGAAGGATCATCAGAAATTATAACACCAGCTTAGCCGGTGCTGTGGTGCTCCAACGTTTTTAGGTCCCAAGGAGTCAGAACAGTCTTTTTGCCACTTCATTGCACGTTGAAACTCTTGTATACTGAAGCCCTGCCTCCTTCGAGTATAGTAATCTCATGTTATATTACAGGTCTCTAAGGAGACCTTTTTTTCTTGCCCATTAATTTTGTCGTCAGACCCTTTGAAGGCATCGTGGGCAATCTGGAGCGCGCTTCCGTGAGAACAGTATTGGTTGTCACACTATTTTCGTCAAGCTTGCACTGATAGTAATCTTGAATGTGACTTGGTCACTGATCAACTGACTCTTCGGCTGGCATTTGAAGCATTGTTATTAGAGACAAGAGGGAAAGAGGCCTAGGAGATGGCAGCATTTTTTTGACGCGGGCGATTTCAGGAGCTATTCTATTGCTATTCTTCCTAAAAGTTGAGTTTTTGGCGGTGAGCTCCACCTATTCAGGTATACTCCTCTCAATCCCGGCGGAGCTGTTTGTGATGCATGACCCGCTATTCATAATGATATCGCTTACAATTCAAAGGAGCCTTCTTTGCAATTAGTTCCTTTCGAAAGCGGAATTGAGGAAGCTGTAACGGGGAAGGACATGGAGAAGGTGCAGGAGGCATTAGAGCTGTTGATACAATGGCTTTTGGATAGACTATATTAGGAATCTTAATGGAGGAAGTTTGTGATGGCGCTGCATCGTAAAATTTATCTTGCCTTTGTTGTATTTATATTGGTTCCGATCAGTTTGTTGGGGATCGTGTCCTACCGTTTGTCTTACGCCGCGATCAAGGAAAAGGTGGGCCAGGAAACACTTCAAACCCTGCGGGCGACAGACCTCAATATTCGAAATGTGGTAGAGCAGGCCGATTCCTTCTCCGGGTATGTGATTGCATCCGAAGAAATACAGAGTTTCTTAAAACATAATAACAAGGATTCCCTGCTGGACTTCTACTACCAGCGCCAGGCCATTGCCGGAATTCTGTACGGTCAAAATGCACTGGATGATCTGATTCTGTATAGCGCCGGGGGGAGCGACTATCACTTTATGAACGGGGACATCCTCCCGTTTCGGGATTTTCAGCAAACGGATTTTTATCGCCGCATGCTGGAAGCCGAGGGGAAAAGTGTATGGCTGCCGCCCACGGAGAGATACCCGGATCAAAAAAAGTGGTCATTCATGCTCGGCAGGACGATTAAGGACACTTTAACGTTGAAAAATCTCGGCTACCTGATTCTCGAAATCAATATCAAACGCTTCGACGACATCTTCCTCACACGATACCCGGATGGATCAAGGGAACTCCTGATGGACAGCAAAGGGAACATTCTCTATGAAGCCAATCACGACAACATAGGAAAACGTCTGGAACTGCCGATCGTGAATAGTCTGTCCTCTGGGACCGAAGGTACCCTGATCGATACGGAAAGCGGTCAGAAGAGCCTGATTTCCTATATCACATCGGATTCGCTGCATCCGGGGGATGCCCCATACTATCTGATATCTATCAAGCCTTGGAGCGCGGTTTCCAAGGAGACCGATTACATCCGCAATACGACGGTTTGGCTGGTTGGTTTTGTCATCCTGCTGGCTGTGCTGTTTAATTTTCTGTATGTACGGCAAATCGTAAGCTTCATCATTCAATTGCTGGCCCGCATGAAAAAAATAGAAAGCGGTAACCTGAATGCATCCATGCCTGAATACCGTTCGGTAGAACTGTCGCGGCTGGCCTACGGTTTCAACCGGATGAGCAACAGGCTCCGCCAACTGGTCGAGGAGGTTAGGCTGGAGCAGGAGCATAAGCGGAAGGCCCAATTTCAGGTGCTTCAAAACCAGATCAACCCGCATTTTCTGTACAATACGCTTGAATCGGTGAACGCGCTGGCGCTGATGAACCATCAGAAGCCAATCAGCAATATTGTGATCAATCTGGGCAAGCTGCTGCGGTCCAGCATTCATGCGGACGATGAGGTTACAGTCAATCACGAGCTGAATCATGTGGTCAGCTATATTGAAATTCAGAAGGTACGGTTCGATGACCGCTTCTCCTACAAGATAGACGTAGATCATGCCTTGCTGGACCACCATGTACTTAAGCTGGTGCTGCAACCGCTGGTCGAGAACAGTCTGCTTCGCGGATACAGCAAGAAGAAGCCCGATTTTTCCATCCATATTACCGGAGGAATCAATGCGCGGGGGGATGGCTATCTTCGGGTGCAGGATAACGGAACCGGGATTGATGACGACACTTTACAGCGTATACTGCAACAGATGTCGGCTGCCAAGCCCGGGCTCGTTCACGGACTATCCAATGTGCAGGGGCGCTTGCGTATGTGGTACGGGGACACCTATGGTCTGATGATCTGTTCCCACCCTCATGAAGGAACGGCCATTCAATTGAACTTTCCACTGAAACGGGAGGCAGCTAAATGAAATATAAGGTATTGATCGTTGACGATGAGCCACTGATCCTAAAAAGTCTGCAAACTTCAATCAACTGGAGCGGCATGGATTGTAAGGTCATCGGAATCGCGGAAGACGGCGAGGAAGCGCTGGAGCTGATGCAGGCAGGACTTCCGGACATCATATTAACCGATATCTCCATGCCGGGCATGAACGGTATCGAGCTGTTGGAGCAGATAAGCCGCTGGCCCGAGCGCCCAGAAGTGATTATTCTCAGTGGATACAGCGATTTTGAATATGCCCGCAAAGGACTGCAATACCGGGTGTTCGACTATATACTCAAGCCGATTGATCCTCTGGAGCTTGAGAAATGCATCCACAGCATGATCGCATGGTTCCAGGAAAAGGAGCAAGTCAGACACTCCACAATGAAACAGCAGCTATACGATGCGATGATGGGCAGCCGGTTTGACTCCAGTAAGTTCCGCAGTACCGCCATGTACCGGACTGCAGTCATTCTGGCTGACGATTCCAGCGGTTTGCATCTGGTGCAATGGGAAGGAAGGGCGACTCCTGAAGGACTTCGCAGATTCGTCTATTCTACCTCTAAGCGCTACGCTGTGGTCGTATTTTACATAGAAAGTGAGAAAGATGGTTTTGCGGAGTTGACTGCGACTGAGTTGCAGTACCTGGGCAGTCTCCTCGGGGATGACATGTTGATCGCTGCCGGGTCGGTGGTAAGCGGGTTGGAGGAACTCGCGGAATCGTATGATGAGGCCGTCGGCATATTGGATCTGCTGCAAACGCTGAATTCGGCGGAGACTTCTCAGCACCGGGTGTGGACGATTCAGGAGGTGGACCAATCGCTGTCGAGCCGCAAAACGCCGGCCAAACAGATTGGAGCAGCGCTCGCATATATGAATGAGCATTATCGCGAGGATTTGGCTATTGATCAGGTGGCGAAGCATGTAGCCATGAGCACTAGCCATCTCAGCGCACTGCTTAAGCAGATGACGGGCAGCACTTTTTTAGAGCATATGACGGAGCTGAGAATACAGCAGGCCTGTATGCTGCTCTCTGGAACCAACATGAAGACGTATGAGATTGCAAACCAGGTAGGTTATACCGATCAGCGTTATTTCAGCCAGGTGTTCAAGCGCAAAATGAACATGACGCCGAGTGAATACCGGGCGGGATTGTCCCGGAACGCAGATGTATGACCTTATATGAATGAATGACAGAATAGATTTTTCAACATGAATCATAGAAACGCCTCGTTTTTAGATACGCTTACAAAAAATATAATAGGGTTGTAGACAGAGAGGACAAGTTATTGAGAGCACTTACAAACAAAGAGGAGGTTATGATATTGAAGAATCACGGGGTCAAATGGGTAAGCATGATGCTAATGGCAGGGCTGGTTCTTGGTGGCTGCGGGGCGAAGAATAATGCTGCGGAAGAAGTGAAGGGCAGTGAACCAGCAGAGAAGAAAATTGAATTTTTTCAATGGAAAGTGGAAGCGGTATCCTTTTTTGATGAAAAGATCAAAGAATTCGAAGCTGCTAATCCCGGTGTCGAAATTGAGCAGGTCAATGTTCCCGACGGTCCTGCGGTGCTGAAGACCAGAGTTGCCCGGGGGGATATACCGGATATCTTCATTTCCTACCCGATTGAACAAGACTATGTGCTTCGCGCACAAAACGACTATCTGCTTGATCTTACTAACGAAGAATTCGTTAAGAATATCATCCCGGAAGTGCAGGACCGTTATTTGATCGACGGCAAAATGTATGGAGTGGCCTTGAGCCAGAATGCAATGGGCGTCATTTACAACAAGAAAATGTTCGCTGAGAACAAGATCGAGATTCCTCAAACCTGGGATGAATTTGTCGCTACCATGGAGAAATTCAAGCAGCTCGGCATAACTCCGATTCTGATGCCTAATGCGACAGCCGATGTTAGCGCCTTCAATATGAACCTGTTGGCCAACTCGTTTGACAAGGCATACTGGGAGAAAGCCAACAAGGGAGAAGCGAAAATCGAGGGTGACCCGCTTTGGGAAGATATCGCCAAGAAAATGCTAGTAGCTTATGATTATGCGCAAAAGGATTCGATCGCAACCAAGGCGGATCAGATCAACCAAAGGTTCGTGAATGGTGAAGGCGCCATGTATGTCATGGGGACATTTATATTGCCGCAATTAGAAAAGCTGAACCCGGAATTTGAATATGGCATGTTCCCGTTCCCGGCCACCAATGATAAAGACAAGAATCTGGTTCTTGGCGGAGTGGACACCGGATTCACGATATCGTCCCAAGCCAAGTATCCGGAAGAAGCTAAGAAGTTCCTTGCCTTCCTCACCTCTAAAGAGAGCGCACAACAGTTCTCCGACTATGAAGGCAGTATCAGTGCGGTGAAGGATGTCCAAATGAACAAGGAGCAAGTGAAACAGATCGCTGAGCTAGTGAAAGAGGGACGTTCCTCGAACTGGCCTAACCACTACTGGCACGGAGGGACTGGAGCGGAGAACGATTTCCGTAAATACTCGCAGCAATTCCTGATGAGCAGAGACAGCAAGGCGTATCTAAAGAATCTGAACGACATGTTCATAATGTATAAAGAATAGAGAAATTATAGATAGAGAAAGGGTGTTGACACATGCGACAGAAAGGTGGGCGTGCCTCCTGGATAAATGCCGGGTTTATACTGCCCGGGTTGCTGTTGCTGATTGTCTTTCATACGTACCCGCTGATATCTGGATTTGTTTACAGTCTTACGGACTGGAACGGAGTGGCGAGAAGCTTTGACTTCATCGGGTTGGACAATTATGTATCATTGCTGACGGATGCCCGAATTCTAAATACACTATTATTCACTTTTAAGTATGCGCTGGTGTGCGCGGTCATAGCCAATGTAGTGGCTCTGGCCGCGGCCCTCGCGCTCAATCGCAAGATGCGGTTCAGAAATATGCTCCGTTCGATTTATTTTTTACCATCTGTTCTTGGCCTCTTAATTATCGGGTATATTTGGCGGGAAATCTTCGGCAAAGTGATTCCTTTACTAGGAAATTCTCTTCATATCAGTTTTTTGCAAAGTAATTTGCTATCCGATTCTGACTTAGTATTCTGGGCAGTTGCGTTAGTTACGGTATGGCAGTCAGCTCCTCTGCTGCTTGTGATTTACCTGGCAGGACTGCAGACCATTCCTACCGATCTGTATGAGGCGGCAAGCATCGACGGGGCAAACCGGTTCAATGAATTTGCGAAAATTACGCTTCCGTTGATCATGCCATCCATTACGATATGTTTTGTCCTGGCCATGAAGAATAACCTGATGGTGTACGATTTGCTCGTCGCCCTGACCGGTGGCGGACCAGGCTTCAGTACCGAGTCCGTAACGATGCTGATCTATAACGTCGGAATTCTAAATAACCGCTATGCCTATGGGCTGGCCTCTTCGATTCTGCTGTTTATCATTATTCTCCTGACCGCTTTGCTGCAAGTTATGCTGTTACGGCGGAAGGAGGTGCAGCTGTAATGAAGTCGAACCGTTATGCAAATTGGGCTATACAGCTTCTGGTATGGCTTGGGGCCGCACTGATGCTGTTTCCGCTCTATCTGACTGTTACCGTTGCACTGAAGAAGCCTGGGGAGGGCGGCAATATTATGACTTTTCCCAAAGAAATATACTTTGGGAATTTCAAACAGGCTATTGAGCTCGGACGATATTTCGAGGGATTGCTGAATTCGACCTTCATTACAGTCATCTCCCTGTTCCTGATCATTTTGTTCGGGGCGAGCACTGCCTATGGCATTTCCCGAAGCCGTTCCAAGTCTGCCCGCATTCTGTACTACTTCTTTATCAGTGGAATGTTCGTTCCGTTTCAGGTGCTTATGCTGCCTCTGCTGAAGCAGATCAGCGCATTTGGATTACTGAATAAATACGGTGTTATATTGCTCTATACGACTTACAGCCTGTTTCAAAGCGTCTTTCTCTACACTGGCTATCTAAAGTCGATTCCGAAGGAACTGGAGGAAGCGGCTCAGGTGGATGGATACGGGCCGTTCAGGCTGTTCTGGAAAATCATTTTCCCGCTGCTGAAGCCGATGACCGCCACGCTGATCATTCTGAATACGATCTGGATCTGGAATGATTTCCTGCTGCCGCTGGTTATGCTGTCCGATCCGGGCGAATATACGCTGCCTTTGCTCCAATATGTATTCCAGACACAATATTCTACGGATTTCAGCTTGGCATTCGCGTCCTATCTGCTGGTTATGCTGCCGGTATTGCTTGTATATTCCGGCCTGCAAAAATACATTATTAACGGGATCGTAAGCGGCGCTGTCAAATAATGCAGGCCCGGATCTGAAGGGAGATTATAAAGAGATGAGTGAACTATACAATCTGATCCACAAACAATCCGGCAAAAGCAGACGGCAATCGAGCTGGGACCAAACCGGGGGGAACCGGGATAATGTCACGGTCAAGGCAGGTGCCTCCTTATCCATCGGTCAAATTAAGGGATCAGGAATCATCCGTCACATTTGGATCACAATCGCTTCTGAAGAGCAGTATGTATTCCGAAAAATGCGTCTGCGCATGTTTTGGGATGGTGAAGCCGCGCCGAGTGTCGATTGCCCGATCGGTGATTTTTTCGGAGTCGGACACGGAGTAGCCAGCCATTTTGTGTCTCAGCCTCTGAATATGATTACTTCGCAGCATGAGATAGAGACCAAAGCGGCGATGAACTGTTTCTTTCAGATGCCCTACCGCAAAGAGGCGGTCATTGATATCGTGAATGAATGCGAGCAGGATATCGTGTTGTATTACTATATCGATTACACAGAAATGGCCGTAAGCGATGATTGCTTTTATTTTCATGCCCAGTGGAGACGCGAGAATCCAACGGCGGGCAACATGGACCTTGCGGCGCTGCGTCCGGCGCATGATCTGCAAACCGATCCGTGGTGGAGCGAGAATCAGGTGAATGCGGCCAAAA
Organism: Paenibacillus sp. FSL H8-0259; assembly: GCF_037963255.1. NCBI lineage: Bacteria > Bacillati > Bacillota > Bacilli > Caryophanales > Paenibacillaceae > Paenibacillus > Paenibacillus sp. FSL H8-0259. The sequence continues at coordinate 6,449,387 of NZ_CP150147.1, read as the reverse complement.
ATCTGTCGGGAACCGAGAATTACTGCATCCTGGATGCAGAAGGAGAAGGTCACTACGTTGGCTGTAATCTGAGCATAGACCATATCGACCCGATTCCTGGCTTCAGCTGGCCGGGGGAAGGCGACGATATGTTCTTCATCGACGGAGACCAGTGGCCGCCGACGCTGCATGGCACGGGTACGGAGGATTATTTCTGTGCGGCCTGGGGATACCCCTCGGGGAAATATGATTCCCCGTATCACGGGATCTCACTAGCGGCACCGCTTCGGGGCTATGGACCTGCATGGCGCTCGAAGGCAACGATTCCCTTTAAAGATTATTCCGGTAAATGGACCATGTACCGGTTCCATCTATTGGACCCGATTATATTCAGCAAGTCCTTGCGCTTCAGCATTGAGCATGGCCACGGCAATAGTCAATCCAATGACTATTCTTCGGTCGCTTACTGGTATCAACGTGAGCCGCATAAGGCATTTCCGGAAATGCTGCCGGTGAATCTCCGGCTTCCGCTGTCCGAGAAGGAGAGCGCACGCAAATTTTATCAGGGCTTCTAGCAGGCGAGAGAATTAATTATTCAATATTTCCCGAGGAGGAATTTTTAATGAAGGGCAGCAGACATATTTTCTTTATGCCGGAAAAGGAACGGGCGCCGATGCCTGGTACTGACGTATGCGGGGATTTTATGCCATTTTACCATGAGGGTGTTTACTACCTGTTCTATTTGTATAAATTTTGTATTTATTATACCACCACGAAGGATTTCGTAAGCTACACCGACCCGGAGCCCGCACTCATTTGCGGCAGTCCCGAAGATCAGCATTGGCATATTGGCACCGGCAGCGTCATCCACCGGGACGGCGTCTTCCATTTCTATTTCTCGGCATTTAATGAGGGGCATAAGGATATTGAAGGGAAATTCGAGCAGGTGCTGATGCGGGCAACGAGCACGGATCTCAGAAGCTGGACTTTTGATCCTGACTTTTTTGTGACACCGGATGTGGAGCATTACGGCAATTTGCACTGGCGTGACCCGCATGCCTTTTGGAATGAAGAAGCGGGCTGTTACTGGCTGGCCGTGACGGCGACCGAGAAGGATGAACTGCTCCACCGGAGCAGCTGTACCCATATCATGACTTCTCCGGATTTGAACGAATGGACGCACAGCAAGAAGCTGTACGCCCCTCGCATGTTCGACTCCCAGGAATGTCACGACTTCTTCAAGATCGGCGATAAATGGTATATGATCTTCTCCAACCTGACCCGCTGGTGGGAGACCCGTTACCGGATGGCTGACAGCCCCGATGGGCCATGGATCACGCCAAGCTTCGATGATATGTTTGACGGACGGGCGTTCTATGCAGCTAAGACCGTAACCGACGGTGAGCGCCATTATCTGGTGGGCTGGCAGGGCATCCGGATGAACATGGACGACAACGCCAAGTATCAATGGGGAGGCAGTGTGCTGGTTCATGAACTGGTGCAGCGTCCGGATGGGATGCTTGGCGTGATGCCGGTCCCAGCGGTGGAGCAGTCCTTCGACCGCTCGCTGGTGCTTGACCCCGAAGTCCATCTGGGTGAATGGAGCGGGACAACCAGCATCACGGGTATTGAGCGTTATGGTTTTGGTTGGCAGGAGCTCGTGCAGCTTCCGGAACAAGCTCTGCTCCAGGTGGATGTAGACTGGAAGCCGGGAACCGGTGCCTTTGGCTGGATGCTGCACACGGGTGGAGACAAGCTGGAACAATGGTGCCAGGTTCGTATAGAGCCTGAGAGGGGGAGACTCCTGTTTGATCGTTCGAACAAATTCCACGATGATTATCATTATATCGAAGAACGTCCAATCTCCCTCAAAGCAGGGGAGCCGGTCCGGATCAAGGTATTCATCAGCGGCAACATCGTTGTCGCCTATGCCAATGATGTTGCGCTGGCCGCCAGAGCCTATGATTTCCCTACAGGGGGAGCCGGCCTGTTCATCGAGAACGGTGAAGCGGTCTTTACAAATCTTGAGATCAGAGGAAATGCCGAGGCATCACTTTAAACTAATAATTCAAAAGAACCTCCGGTTGCCACGTTGTGATGGCAGACGGAGGTTTTTTTGAAAACCAAAAATATTGAACACAGGATAAAGAACTTGGAATATAAAGCGCTTTCTTAATGTTATATACTCAAGGCACGTTAAAAGAAAGGGGTTGCAAACATTGTCGAATTTGTTTTACAGGCCGGCAGGAGCCTGGGTGGGAGACCTCATTCCCTACTATAAAGACGGTACATTCCGTTTGTTCTATCTTCATGACTGGAGGGAGAATAAGAGTATTCACGGGGAGGGAACTTCCTGGTTTGAGCTCCGCACAAGCGATTTTGTACACTATGAAGAAATGGGCGAAATGCTGAAGCATGGAAGTGTGAGCGAGCAGGATCTCAACTGTTACACCGGCTCGATCATCGAAGCCCATGGAGAATATCATCTGTTCTACACCGGCCTCAATCCGAATCCGGAATTCGTGGAGAACGGAGTGCCGCTCCAATGCGTCATGCACGCGGTGAGCACGGATATGGAGCAGTGGCGGAAAATCCCCGAGGATACCTTCTATTCCGACGGAATTCAATATGAAAGGCATGACTGGCGCGATCCCTTTGTATTCTGGAACGAAGAGGCGGGAGAGTACTGGATGCTTCTCGCCGCAAGGAACAAAGAAGGGCCTTCCCGGCGCCGGGGAAGTATCGGACTCTGTGCTTCCAAGGATCTGAGGCAATGGGAGATCCGCGAACCGTTCTGGAATCCAAATATGTACGTGACACATGAATGCCCGGACTTATTTCAAATCGGGGAATGGTGGTATCTGGTCTACTCCACGTTCTCGGAGCGGTTTGTCACCCATTACCGCATGAGTAAATCTTTAAGCGGTCCTTGGACGGCACCGAGAAACGATGCGTTTGACGCCAGGGCGTTCTATGCCGCCAAAACATGGAGTGACGGAAACAAGCGATATGCTTTTGGCTGGGACCCCAGCAAGGAAAACGAGGATGACTACGGTGATTGGCAATGGGCGGGGAATCTGGTCGTGCATGAACTCGTTCAGGAACAGGATGGAACATTAACGGTTCGTATCCCGGAGACAGTCTCCCGTCATTTTGCCAATGAACAGGCTGCCGTGTGGGGTTCCCGGCTTGGGGATTGGAAGGAGTCAGAGGGAGGCATAGCGGCGGTGGCTGACGAGACCTTCTCTTGCATATCTGCGGGTTCCATGCCGGAAATCTGCAAAATTTCGGCCCGGTTATCCTTCTCCGAAGGAACCAGAAGCTGCGGTATTATGCTTCGTGTTAGCGAGGACAACGACGATGCCTATTATATTCGCCTGGAACCCATTCATAACCGCCTGGTGTTCGACATGTGGCCCCGCCGGATAGAGGGTGAGATGCAGTGGCATATCAAAGGAGACCACCCGCATGCGGTAGAGCTGGAAGTACCCATAGAGTTGCATGCCGATACGGATTATAATATCGAGATTGTTGTGGAGAATTCGGTTTGCGTCGTATACTTGGCCGACCAGGTCGCCATGACTACACGTTTGTATAATTTAAAAACCGGCAACTGGGGCTGTTTTGTTCAGGAAGGCCGGGCGAATTTCGAACAGGCATCCATTTCGGTTCCCAACTAACAGGAGGTCTTATAAATGAAACGTTATGTCAAATGGCTGACTCTCTCGTTATCACTGGTTGTCCTGGCGGCGATGGTGAGCGCATGCGGAGGCAAAAATACTAATAACGGCGCTTCAGAAACCGGATCGGCAAATCCGCAGAAGGTGGACAAGAAAACATACAAGTGGTTCGTGGCCCGCGGCGTAGACAGCCCTCCGGCTGTTACTGTAAAGGAGATTGCAGATGAGTTCTCAAGGACGCATCCGGAATTCGAGCTGGTTCTGGAGGGCACGGGTGATCGCCCGTCCTATCTGCAGAAGCTGCGGACATTGATTGCGAGCAATGAGATGCCCGCCATGTTTGATACAGATCCGGATGCCTATGCTTCCAAGCTCGTGGAGCAAGGCAAACTGGTAGATATGAAAAAACTGCTGGAGGAGCTTGGGAAATATGAAGATTTCCGTCCGGTGGCCCTGCAATATCAGCAGTTCGCAGACGGCAGCATGTATACTTTCCCGCTGGAATATGGAATCGAGGTATTCTGGTACAACATCAAGATGTTCAAGGATCTTGGCCTGGAGCCGCCGAAGACGTTCGATGAGTTCATGGAGGTTGCCGATAAGCTGAAGCAAAGCGGGGTTACACCGATTGCCGTCGACGGCAAGGATAAATGGCCGGTTCTCCGGTACCTGGCGTACAAACCGTTCCGCATGACAGGCAATGATTTTATCGAAAATGTAAAGCAAGGCAAAGCATCCTTCAAGGACCCGGCCGGCATGGAAGGGATTAAGTTCGTTCACGATCTGGGCACCAAAGGGTACTTTCAGCAAGGATTCACTGCAACGGATTACACCGCAGCGCGCGACTTGTACCTGAGCGGCAAAGCCGGCATGTATTACATGGGTTCGTGGGAGACCATGAACTTCGTAAATGATAAAGTAAGCGCAGAAATGAAGGATAATATCGGGTTTTTCCGGCTTCCCATGATGGAAGGCGCCACAACGGCTGACAATGATTATTTTATCAACTCGGGTATCGGCGTTGCCTTCAACCAGGAGACCTTCGATGATACGATGAAGGAATTCGTCAAATTCCTTCTGGAGCAATACCCGAAGGCCTATACGGAGAAAGGCCAATTCTCGCCTTTCAATTATTCACTTGATCAAGAACAGGGGATGCCGGAGCTCTTCTATAAAATTCAGGACGAAATCGCGAAATCCGGCAACGTCTTTGCGGTCCCGTGGGATACGCGCCTTGATCCGGCCACGAATGAGCTGCTGGGCAACGAATTGAATGCCCTGGCTCTGGGAGCCCATACTCCGGAAGAATTTGCCGAACTAATGGATCAGGCGATTAAAGAAAACGCGCCGAAATACTTCAAATAACGATTCTAAACATGGCGGCCAGCCGCAAGCCGGTTGGCTGCTGTAAGTACAATAAAACTAAAATTAGGGAATGAGCAAGCATATGGATAAAGTCCTGCGCAACCGCAAAGCCGCTCTCGTCTTTCTGCTGCCTGCATTATTGGTGTATTTGCTCACCGTGCTGGCGCCTATCCTTTGGTCGATGTATTTCAGTTTCTTCTCCTGGGACGGAGTTTCAGATATGCTCTATATCGGCTTTGACAATTACACGAAGATGTTCGGCGGCGACAAAACATTCTGGAAGGCGTTCAGCAACAATCTGATCTATGTTTCCATTATTGTAGCCATGCAGGTATTTCTTGGTTTGTTGGTTGCCATCCTGCTGACCAGCATCACCAAAGGGAGAGAATTGTTCAAAACATTATATTTTGCCCCTGCCATCATCACATCAGTAGCGATAGCACAGTTGTTCCAAAATGTGTACTCGTTTGAGCCGGTCGGAATCCTGAACTTTTGTCTGCAGCAGATAGGTCTTGGAGACTGGAGCAAACCTTGGCTGTCCGACCTCAATTGGGCTCTGGGTGCGGTATCGGTACCCGAAGGCTGGCGTTATATCGGTCTTTATATGATTATCCTGTATAGTGCATTAATTTCCATACCTTCCGATATCGAGGAGGCTGCCAGAATTGACGGAGCTTCTTCCTGGAATCTGTTTCGTTCGATCAAAATGCCGCTGATTAAGCCGGTTCTGATGGTCTCAATCATTATGGCGACTACGGGGGCGCTTAAAGGGTTCGACATCCCGTATATCATGACGAACGGGGGACCTGGCCGCGTAACAGAATTATTGCCAACCTATATGTATAAAACCGCATTCTCCAGTCTGGACTTCGGCTATGGCAGCGCGATGGCTGTATTTATCGTCATTGAAAGCCTCATTGCAGTTGCCTTTATCAGACGGATGATGGACAGTAAGGAGACCTGATGATGAAAATTTCTGGCTATTCGAAGGCGGTTCTTCTAGTTGTTTCCTTTGCTCTGCTTGTCATTCAAGTGTATCCGCTGGTCTGGGTGTTCATCTCCAGTTTTAAAGGGCCTAACGATTTTTCAGGGGATAATCCGCTCAGCCTGCCAAGCCAATACACTTTCGATAATTATTTCAATGTGTGGAGCAAAGGGAACCTGGGGACTTATTTTTCCAATAGTTTCATAGTCGCCGTGACGACCATCGTGCTTGTGATCTTATTCAGTGCCATGGCTGCATTTGTGATCGAGAAGATGTCTTTTAAATGGAGCCAAAGTGTGTTGTTCTTATTTCTGTGCGGCATTATGATCCCGATTCAGGTCGTGCTCATCCCGCTGTTCATTCTTTATAACAAAATAGGAATTATCAATACGCTCGCTTCTCTTATTTTGCCCCAAGTGGGTTTTGCCCTGCCGATCTCGATTTATCTGTTCGTGAGCTTCTATAAATACATTTCGAATGAGATCATGGAGGCCGCTGTAATGGATGGCTGCGGTGTGTACCAGGTGTTCTGGCGGATGATTTTCCCTCTATCCCGGAATACGATCGTCACAGTTGTCGTTATGAATCTGATATTTGTCTGGAATGAATTTATTTTTGCCAATACGTTTATTCATGATCTGAAATCACGGACCATTCCAGTTGGCTTAATGGATTATATTGGACAGTACGGTTTGACGGATTGGGGAGCGACCTTTGCTGCAATCAGCATCACGACCATTCCGACGATGGTGGTCTATTTCATTTTCAACAAGAGCGTTATTTCCGGCATGACCGCAGGAGCAACGAAAGGTTGATCTCCCGCATCCCTTTGTCAGAAGGTATACTGAAAGTACCAGGCTGCAACTTTGCTGGGTCAGGGGGATCTCATGAAAATACACCGGCTGTTCCTGTCAATCAGCATCCGCAGCAAAATCATTATACTGTCCATCGCCTGTTCCTTGCTGCCGCTTGTCCTGATTGCTTCCTTAACCTTCGTCTATTTAAGCAAAGTGATCGAAAACAAGATGTCCGATACCACCTCCAACTTGCTGGGCTCCATCAATTGGAATATCCAGACGTTCGTGAATGATGTGGAAGCGATCTCGAAGCTGATGTTGTCCTCCCGTGACGTTCAGAATTTCCTTTCCTATACTAAAAATGATTTCAAGGAGATCTATGACCTTCAAAATGCGACCCGCAATCTGATCGTCAATATTACCAACAACAAATCCTATATACGTTACGTTTACGTGGGCAGCGGGCAAAGGGAACTGATTACCACGAACCAATGGGACAGGTTAACGTACGACAATATCTACCAGGCGGTCTCACGGACGAAATGGTATCAACAGGTGGGAGGTATGGGCGGGCGGGGCTTGTGGCTGAACAGCGATGAAGTCCGGCTTGTCAAGGACAGTCCGAACCTGCTGCTGTACGGTAAACAGTTAAACAACCTGGAGACGCTCGAACCGATCGGCATGTTAATTATTTCAATCGACAGGCGGGTCTTCGATGAAATGTTCCGGAATATTTCCAATGCGGAAAACGGGAATTTGATGATCCTGGAGCAAAATAAAGTCATTTATTATAATTCCCGCACTGCCGACTTGAAACAGCTTCCTCCCAAAGAAATGAATCTGCTCTATGGCTTGCCTGAACGGGGTACCCGCATCGAAACGATGGGCGGAGAACGGTATGTTATCACCTTCGATACCAATCCGGTAACCCAGTGGAAAGTGGTCAGCATGATCCCTTATTCTAACATCAATTCGGAGATTGTCTGGATACGTAATGTTACGCTCACACTGACAATGGTGGCTTTCCTGTTGGCTGCCTATGGTTCGTATTTAATCTCGAAGCGTATCACGAAGCAATTGACGTTACTCTCCTCCGTCGCCAGAAAAGCGGCCAAACGGGAGATGATCGAAGGAATCCTCTTTCAGGAGGAAGATGAAATTGGGAAAATAGGCAATCAGTTCTTGAGGACCTTCCGCACCAACTCTGAATTATCGGACAAATTAATAGAAGCCAGGCTGAAGGAGCGGGAAGCAGAGCTGCACGCGCTGCAAAGTCAAATCAACCCTCACTTCCTATACAATACGCTGAATTCCATCTATCTAATGGCCGAACGAATCGGTGCCAAAAACATTTCGAAAATGGTCATGTCGCTGTCTAACATGTTTAAGTTAAGCTTGAATAATGGAGATTACATTACCACTGTCCGCAATGAGATCGACCAGGTGAAAAATTATTTGGAGATTCAAAATATCCGCTATAACGGAAAATTCGAGGTGGCCATTGAGCTCGAACCGGAAATTGAGCATATCCGTATGCTTAAGCTCCTGATACAGCCGCTGGTGGAGAATGCGATTTTTCATGGAATCGAGCTGAAGGAGAGCCAAGGGAATATTTACATTCGGGGACGTATCGAAGGAGAGACGCTTGTATTCGAAGTCGAGGATGACGGCGTAGGCTTTGATCCTGCGGTTACGCAGCCTAAGGGATATGCATTAAGGAATATCCAGGAGAGGATTCAATTGCATTATGGCCAGAACCACGGGCTGCGCATAGACAGCATTCCAGGCATCGGAACCAAAGTTACCCTAAGGATCGGAATAATGGATTAAGACCGGCTATGAAGGTGGGATTACATCATGTATAAACTGTTTATAGCGGATGATGAACAGCTGGTGGTGGAGACATTGTCGGCTGTGATCGACTGGAACTCGTATGGCATAGTGATTGTGGGGACGGCAACTAACGGCAAACAAGCCCTGGAACGGATTCTTCAGTCCGATCCGGACATTGTGCTGACAGATATCCGGATGCCCGGCCTGAATGGGCTGGAGCTGATCCGTGCCTTGAAGGAGAAAGGCCGTAAGGCGGAATGTATCATCATTAGCGGGTATTCCGAGTTTGAATACGCCAAAGAAGCCATTGAGCTGGAGGCGGTGGATTATCTGATCAAGCCGGCAGAGCTTGAGGAAGTAGCCAAGACTGTCTCGAGGGCGCTCAAGCGTCTGGAGCGTAAAGCGGATACAACGGGGAATCACCCTGAGCTTCGGAATGCAACAGCCTTGGACCGGGCGGCGTTTACAGATCTAATCGTCCATGCCAAACGCCCATCGTTTGATCAGACGCCCTACGAACGATATAACCAGTTTGCGGTCCTAGTGATTGGAAGCACGGAGACGCTGTGGCTCGAACGAATGAAGAACAATGGCGCTACAGATGCTCTCCTTAGCTTTTTGACGAATCGCGGAATCGTTGTGGACCTACTCTACGAGCAACAGAAAGTCATCTTATTATGCATGGCGGCCATGGAGGACAACGAGCCATTAACAGAAATTTTGCTGTCTGCAGCCGAAGCCTTCTCGAATGACAGCTCAGCGGACGATATTTCATTGTCGTTTGGACTAGGGCCGGTTGTAGCTGGAATTATAGATGCAAATCTCTCTTTTGCGGCAGCCGACAAGGCATGTGAAATGGGGGTGTTCTTTGGGGTTCCGGTTATGGAGGGGAGCCGCTTAGAGGAGATTACCCGCGTATCCGGGCAGTGGCTGACCCGTTGGTCTGACAACACCCAATCCTTCGTCCGTTACGAACAGAAAGAGTTCGAGGAGATGCTTGAACGTTGGACGGAATGGGGGACGGGACGGCTGATGGCTCCTGTTCTGCTGAAGAAGGCAGGCATAGAGTGGGTGAACCGGATGCTCGATCTGATCGAACAGGACTATGGAATCAAGATTGAGAAAGTGATCGGCGCCCGCATGCAGCTGATTGACAGGATACTGGAAACGCCGGATTGGTCGTCTTTGCAGCAACAGTTGCAGGATTTAGCGAAGAGTGTGCAATTTTATTTGAGTGTAACCAAGACTACCATGAAGGAAAAGGTGGTTCAAGAAATCAAAGCGTATCTTGAATCCCATTACCATGAAAATATTGGGCTGGATCAATTGGCAGAACGATTCGGCCTCAATTCTTCCTATGTAAGCAACTTATATTCCAAGTCGACCGGACAGACCATTCTGGAATATGTTACATTGCTGCGCATTCAGACAGCGAAAAAGATGCTAAGAGAAAGCAGCTTTAAAATCTTCAAAATATCCCAAAATGTCGGATATGATAACCAGCGGTATTTCTGCCAGGTGTTCAAGAAGGTTGTGGGCGTAAGTCCCGGCCAGTATAGAGAAGAACATATGATGAAAAGTGAAGAGTCGTGTTGTAAGCGGATATAAGCTATTTATTCCAACCCTGATTGTTAGTTGTCATAGCAAACCTTCATTGTTAAACGGTAAAACTCAGCAAAGCAGCGATTCTCCTGGTATTAGAGGATCGCTGCTTTGCGTTTTTATAACTATTGTCCATTTCCCGTTTAAACAGCGATTGGAACAACGGTCCGTTCGCGCAGTTTTGAAAAAAGATAAGGGTCTGCCTCTGTTCGTAGATATTGCCTTGCCTCTAATCATTTGTCACCCGATCGTATCCGGTATAATTGCTTTTGATAGAAATACCGAACATTTTGAAAGTTTAGTGCAGAGGATAATGAATTTTATCATCGGGCATGTTTGATAATATTCAGTTGTAAGCGCAGACAGTAGATGAAAGGGGAGGGCATTATTGAACAGTAAGAGTAAAGTGGTACTAAGCGCGATGTTGGCATGCGGACTGCTCGCCGGATGTGGAAGCAAAGGGGATAACGCGCAGCCGGAGGCGGGAAGTTCGTCGGCACCCAAAGAAGAGAAGGTGTCGCTCACGTTCTGGAGAAACTCGGGCAATGACGCCGAGAATTCAGCCTATGACAAGCTGGTGGCCTCGTTTAATGAAGCGCATCCTAATATCAAGGTTGAGATGAGTCCGATTCCGTATGCCGATTACGATACCAAGCTGAGAACATCCATTGCTTCGGGCAGTCCCCCTGATATTATGGCCGTCGACGGTCCGAATATGGCTTCTTACGCCCATGCGGGTGCCTTACAGCCGCTGACCGCCTATTTCAAGAAGGACGGTAACCTGGAGGATATTCCGGAATCGACCATTGCCACGTATACCTATAATAATGAAATTTACATGGCTCCGCTCACCGAATCCTCCATTGCTCTTTTCTATAATAAAAAAATGTTTGAAGCGAAGGGAATCCCTCTTCCCTCCAAGAACCCGGAAGAGCCTTGGACTTGGGATCAGGTGCTGGATGCAGCTAAAAAGCTTAACGACCCGGCCAAAGGCGTGTACGGTATTGATCCGGCGCAAGGCTTCGGTAATGCAGGAACAACAGCATACTTTAAATATCCGATTATTTGGCAGTTTGGCGGCGAGATCATGAGCCCGGATGGAACAACCTCCAAAGGCTACCTGGATAAGCCAGAGACCAAAAAGGCGTTGCAATTCTTCTCCGACCTGTATAATAAAGATAAAGTGTCCTCCCTGGAATACCCGCCAGATCCGTTCCCGAACAACCAGCTGGCGATGACGGTTGACGGCTCCTGGTCACTGGGCAATTATGCCGACAAGTTCCCTAATTTCAAATTAGGCGAAGATTATGATATCGCACCACTTCCGAAGGAAACCCAGCAGGCTGTCGCGAACGGAAGCTGGTCGCTGGCCATTTCCGCGAAGAGTAAAAATGCCGAAGCTGCCTGGCAGTTTGTAAACTGGGTGACTGGTACTGAAGGGGCTAAGACCTATTGCTCTATCACAAAAGATATTCCGGCCCGCTATTCAGTAGCCAACGAGTTCCCTGAGCTAGGTCAATATCCGAAGAATATCTTTGTCGTACAGAATCAGAAATTCGGCAGACCGCGTCCGATTACACCGATCTTCCCGCAAATGTCCGAAGCGGTAAACAAGATGATTGAGGAAGTGACCATCGCCGGACGCAACACGGATGCAGCCATTGCCGACGCCATCAAAAAGATTGACAAGGCATATGCAGATCTGCCGCAAAAATAATAAAATTTCCAAACATTGCAGAAACGGCAGCCGCCCTTTATCAAAAGGGCGGTAAAGCTGTTTCTTCTTTCAGCTTAAAGAAGCTTTAGATTTAGCTCCACGTTGTGGGGTTATTTTGAATTTTTGGACCATAATGATAGCAAGGGGCGCGGTTGTCATGTTCTACTCGTTACGCAGCAGATTGATGTTGGCTTTTTCGATTCTGCTGATCCTTCCGATTACGGCGGTTGTCTTTATCCTCAGCAAGGAATCGTCGGAGCAGATCCGAAAATCTACCCAGACTTCCACGCTGCAAACCATAGACCAATTTGCCTCCCATGTCAGCACACTGCTGACGCAGATTGAGGATATGGGCAACCAGGTGCTGAGCAGCGACATCACACAGGAATGGATAACCGCCGACCTGAACGATGAGAGCACTAAGGGTGAAAAGTATCTGGCCAAGCAAAAGATGCGGGAGCTGTTATCCTCTTATGCGATCAATAATTCGAATGTGATTTCCATTTCCACCTTTGCGGAGGGAAAGGGCGGGTTATGGACACAGGACCTGAGCTACTTGAAGAGCAGCTGGTACAGCCAGTATAAGGAGCAGGACGTACGCTGGACGCAGGCTCATAAGGACAGGGATCAGGCCGACGACAACATACGTTCGCGCGATGTCAATAGCCTTGTGCTCCCTTTGGTGCAGCTCCAGTCCCTTAAGGATGTCGGAGTGATCAAAATCAATTATCCTACGGTGCTGCTGCGCCAGGATTTGGATAAAATCAGCTTCGGCAAAAGCGGCAAAGCCTTCCTGCTGACGGCTGAAGGCCTCAGTGTACTCAATCAGGATCTGACAGGATCTGAGGGCCTGCTTAGAGACGGGCTTGCTACTGTGCAGAAACATAGTGGAGGACAGACCAGCGGTATGTTTCCGCTTCGCCAAGGGGGGACCGACTATCTGTTCTTTTACCGCAGGCTGCCTGAGCAGAACTGGCTGATCGTCGGCGAGGTGCCGGAGGCGGAGCTGTATGCCACCATCACAATGCTCAAAGAAACGCTGCTCGTTGCCAGCTTTGTTCTGCTGATCCTTGTCATTATTGTCGCGCTGTGGCTCTCCACCGGCATAACGAAGCCATTAAGTGCCATGGCCCGGGCCATGCGGCATGTCAAAAACGGGCAGTTCGAGCTGGCGATTAAGGACATGCCAAAGGTTAGATCACGGCAGAGCGAAGTGGACTATGTGGCCGGTGTATTTGAGCAGATGACCCATCAGCTGAAGTATCTGATTGAGACGGAATTCGAGACCAATCTGCGCCGGAAAAATGCCGAATACAAAGCGCTCCTGCTGCAAATCAATCCACATTTTTACAACAATACACTGGAGATCATCAGCGGTCTGGCGGCGATGAAACGGGAGGATCTGGTCATGGACGCCACGGAAGCACTGGGTAAAATGATGCGTTATTCGCTGAGTCTCGATACGGATCTGGTACAAGTCAGCGAGGAACTTGGCTATATCCGTGACTACCTGTTCCTCCTAAAGCTGCGGCATGAGGATCATCTGATGGTGACGGTCCGGCAGGATTCCGCCGCGGATCAGCTGCTCATCGCCAAGTTTATTCTGCAGCCGCTGGTAGAGAATGCGGTGAAGTACAGCCTGGAAAAAGGGGGGGTCGCCGAGGTGACGATCACCTCCAGTGTGTGTGGAGAGCGCCTGCACTTGCAGATCCAGGATAACGGTCCAGGAATGACACCGGAACTGATCGCCAGCATTCTTGCCGATACGGAGCTTAGGAACAGTGTGGGAATCTTAAATCATAAAGGGGACAGCATCGGACTACGCAATGTGCTCTCCCGCTGCCGCCTGTATTACGGCGAGCAGTTTGAAGCCGTGCTTGATTCGAAGCTATATACAGGAACAACCATTACACTGAAGCTGCCGATGATAGAGAGGTGATAATCATGTATGAGATTATGCTGGTGGATGACGAGAAGGGGGTCCGCAACAGTATCAAAGCCAAAATCGATTGGGAAGCCGCCGGCTTCCGGGTGGTCTCGGAGGCCTCAAGCGGCAATGAAGCGCTGCAGCTGCTGGAGCAGGGACCGCTGCCGCAGCTGGTCATCTCCGATATCCGTATGCCGCAGATGGACGGCATTGAATTTATCCGCATCTGCAAAAAGAAGTATCCGCTGCTGAGGACGGTTGTGCTGTCGGGATACTCTGACTTTGATTATCTGAAATCGGCCATACAGCTTGGAGTGAAGGATTATTTGCTGAAGCCGGTAGCCCGCGCAGAACTGAATGAGCTGCTTGGCAAGCTGGGTGAAGAAATTAGACAGGAGCAAAAAAACCTGCAGGCCTCACGGCAGGATCTGCTGCAGAAAAATGAGCAGCTGCGGCTGCTGCAGGAGAATTTTTTGCTGCAAATGGTCAAGGACGAGTGGTACAGCTTGGCGGCTATCAGGGAACGGCTGCAGCAGCTCCAGCTGACCCCGCTGACGGCGGATGATCTGAAGCTGCAGTTTGTTGCTGTGGAGATGAGAGTGCCGGCGGGGCGGATGGCGGACCGGCAGGAGCGCCGGGATCTGCTCAATTTGGCTTTTCAGATGTTATGCCGGGAGACGGCTGCTAAGCGGAAAGGAATCTATCCGTTCAGCGATGTCGCCAATTCAGCGATGATGTATTTTCTGGTTATTATGAAGCCGGGGCCGGAGCATGCCGATCGAACGGACAGGTTCGTAGAAGAACTGAAACGAAACATCGCCAGTTACCTGAAGCTGGAATGTGTGACGGGGATTGGCGAGGAAGTGAACGGACTCAAGCGGCTGAAGAACGGTTATGCTTCATGCATGCTGTCCTGGAGCCAAAGCACCGTGTATAAAGATGGAAAGGGCGAACGGAGCCGGGTGATGGAGCTTACGCAGGCTTTTACCCCGGAGGTGGAGCGGAAGCTGGTGCAGGCGATTGAAAATTTGGACATGAGCACCTTCCGCCAGCAGCTTGACACCATTTTCAGTAGCGAAAGAGATACGCCGATGTTTGCTTTTACCTTTCTGGCCCTGCGGATGCTGCTGATGTTCAGCTCCATCGCCAAGAAGTTCGAGCTCGGCGGCTCCGCCCTGCAGAAGTATTTGTGGAACTGTCAGATGACCATTGCCGATTACCAGTCGCGTGAAGGCGTGCGGGGACAGATCGATGAGCTGGCGCAGCTGGTTATGGACGAAGTGAGGAAGCTCCGCTTCTCCAGCGGACAGCATATGGTCGAAGCGGTCAGAAAATACGTGGAGGAGAATTTCTCCTACGAGTTGACGCTTTCTTCCCTCGCCGAAATGTTTCATCTGAATGAGACCTATTTATCCGGGCTGTTCAAGCAGCATGTGGGCATTACGTTCAGCGACTATGTCACCAGGCTGAGAATGACCAAGGCGGAGCAGCTTTTGCAAGAGAACGAACTGAAGCTGACCGATATCGCCATGCTTGTCGGCTATTCCAGTTCCAGCTATTTCAGCACCTCTTTCAAAAAAAATAGCGGCAAAAGCCCCAAAGAATACCGTGAATGGTATTTGAAGAATCACCCCTGAAAACATCACAACTTCTGAGCCGATCATATTGAAATGATTTCTCTAGCCGTTCAGCTACAATAGTGTCAACCAAACAAGGAATAGGAGTATGCAGCATGAATGTTTCTGGAGAGAAGCAAGCACATAAAGAGAGCAAAGCTACAAGCAAACTGGCATGTGTGGCCGTAGTACTGCTGGTTATCGCAGGGTGCACTATTGGCGGCAACGGTAATCATACCAGCAATACTTCTGACTCTAAAACTCCGTCCAATGCCATCTCTGCTACTGCACCTGCGGCCTTTCAGTTTTCTGCGGTTCCTGATTACTACACGGAGCTATACCGCCCGCAGTATCATCTGTCGCCGGAAAGCGGGAATATGAGCGATCCGAATGGAATGGTTTATTTCGAAGGTGAATATCACCAGTTCTACCAGAACAGCGGCCAGTGGGGTCACGCCGTCAGCACGGATCTGATCCATTGGCAGCATCTGCCGGTAGCGCTCCTGCGCGATTCGCTCGGGGAGATTTGGTCAGGCAGCGCCGTGGTGGACTGGAAGGATACGAGCGGTTTTTTTGGCGGAAAAGCGGGACTGGTTGCGATCTTCACCCATTTCAAAGGTGGAATGCAGTCGCAGAGCCTGGCGTACAGTTCTGATAAAGGACGCACCTGGATCAAATATGAGGGCAATCCCGTGATTCCGAATCCGGGACTCAAGGATTTTAGAGATCCCAAGGTGTTCTGGCATGAGCCTTCGCACGCTTGGGTGATGGTTGTCTCGGTGGACAACCGGGTGAGATTCTATACCTCTCCAGACCTGAAGACCTGGCAGCTGGCCAGCGAATTCGGCGCCGATCAGGGCTCGCATGCCGCCGTCTGGGAATGTCCGGATCTGTTTGAACTTCCCGTGGAAGGCAGCAAGGAGACCCGGTGGGTGCTGGCGCTCAGCATCGGCAATAACAGCTCAACCCGTGGCTCGGCGGCGCAATATTTCATCGGTAGCTTTGACGGACAGACATTCAAGAACGAGAATGAGCCCTCCAAAGTGCTGTGGACCGATTACGGAAAAGACTTCTACGCCGCAGTGTCCTACTCTGATATTCCGCAGAGTGACGGCCGCCGGATCTATGCCGGCTGGATGTCCAATTGGCGCTATCCGTTCTCTATGCCAAGCGCTCCGTGGAAAGGGAATATGTCGCTGCCGCGGGAGCTGAAGCTGCGCGACATTCCCGGTGAGGGATTGCGCCTCGTCCAGCAGCCGGTACAAGAGCTGGAAGCCTTGCGTGGCCAAGCGGTCAAGGTGGGAACCCAGCGGCTCAAGCCAGGCAACAATCCCCTGGCCAGTCTGCACGGGACTTCCTATGAACTCGATACCGAGTTCACCGTGAAGGGAGAGGCGGAATTCGGATTCAAACTGAGAAAAGGCGGAGATCAGGAAACTATTATATCTTATAACAACGTTAATTCGACACTAACAGTGGATCGAACCCGATCAGGCGACAGTTCATTTGAAGCCGGGTTTGCCGAAACGGTTCAGGCTCCCTTAAGAGCGGTAAACGGCAAAATCAGGCTGCATATCTATGTGGATGAATCGACGCTGGAGGTGTTCGGCGCAGACGGTGAGACTGTGGTTTCCAGTATTCTTTTCCCGGGGGCTACCAGCAACGGGTTGGAGCTGTATGTGAAAAAGGGTGATGTGATGCTGGACCAGGCCGTCTTTTATCCGATGGCCAGTGTATGGCGGAATGAGGATCCGGACGGCTCGGAACCGCTTCGCGTCCTGCTTAGCCAATCCAGTGTGGATGTTCCGCTTGGCGGCACTGTGGAAGCGGCAGCGGCGGTCGTTCCGCTGACAGCTCCCCAGGATCTTACTTGGGTGTCGAGTGATGAGGCAGTTGCACAGGTGGAGAGCCGTGCCGGAACATCCGCTGTCGTAAAGGGGCTGAAGGAAGGCCAGACGGAGATTAAAGCTCTTGCCCCGGGTGGGCAAGTGTATGCCGTAATGAACGTGTACGTCTATAAACCGGATTGAAATGGAGTGAAAAGATCATGACAAGCGTTACAGCGGCAGCTGAGTCTGCCTCCAAAACTGCCCCATCAAGCAAAAAGCCCCGCCGGTTTCTGCGGGGAGAAGAAATGACCGCCTGGTGGTTCGTGCTGCCTTCTTTTGCTTTGCTGCTCATCTTTGTGTTCTATCCGATGCTGCAAGCCTTTGTGATCAGCTTTCAGAATTATAACCTGGTGGGATCGACCCGCAGCTTTATCGGGCTGGATAATTACAAGACTCTGGTGACGGACAGGGATTTCCTGGCCAGTCTCAGGCATTCGTTTCATTTTGCCATCGTAGTTATTCCGATTCAGACCTCGATTTCACTGGGCCTAGCACTGTTAATCCAGAAAAAGTTCAAGCTTACCGGTCTGTTCCGCACCCTCTATTTCATTCCGGTTGTCATTTCTACGGCAGTGGCCGCAACGGTGTTCAAACTGATCTACAACAAGGAATTCGGGATTCTGAACAATGTGCTGAAGACATTTCATCTGCCCACTACCAATTTCCTGTCCAACCCGGATACGGCGATGAACGGTGTGATCATGCTGGGAATATGGAAAGGCGTAGGCTTTTTCATGATTATCTTCCTGGCCGGACTGAACAACATTCCGCAAGATTTATACGAGGCGGCCCGGGTAGACGGTGCTACAAAAATACAGCAGTTCTTCCGCATTACGCTTCCTTTGCTGAACCGTACCACGGCCTTCGTTGTGATTATGACGACAATTGATGCCATTAAGCTGTCCGGCCTTGTTTTTGTATTGACCAGTGGAGGACCCAACGGGGCTACCGAAACCGCAGTCTATTATATTTATAAAATGGCCTTCCAGCAGATGCAGATGGGCTACGGCACCGCTGCCGCCTTTATTCTGTTCGCGATTGTTCTCGCCATCTCGCTCGTACAGATGAGACTGTTCCGGAATGCGGAATATTAATGAGACTACTAGGAGGAATCCACATGAACCGCTTTGCAAGCATTGCCAAGTATACGGTTATGACCGTCCTGGCTGTCATTTCAATTATCCCGATCCTCTGGATGATCTCGGGTTCACTACGCCCTTATGAGGAATTGTTCAAGTACTCCTCCAGCCTGAATATTCATTTGTTCGTTCCTGTCCAGCCAACGCTGGATAACTTCAAAGAAGTTATCTTCAGTGAGGGCAACCCTTTTCTCCGCTATATCGCTAATACACTGTTTGTGGCAGGGATTGTAACCCTGCTGGTGCTGCTGGTGAATTCGATGTCGGCGTTTGCTTTTGCCAAGCTGCGTTTCCGTGGAAAAGCGGTTGTCTTCGCCCTGTTCATGTCGGCGATGATTATTCCCGGTGAAGTAACGCTGGTCCCAAACTATCTGCTGATGAATTATTTCGGCTGGCTTAACTCCTATAAGGCGCTGGTGATTCCTTCGATGCTGTCTGTGTTCGGAATCTTTCTGCTGCGGCAGTTCTTCGCGGAAATTCCGGATGAGATTCTGGAGGCGGCCAAAATCGACGGAGCCTCGATGTCCCGGACTTTCTCCAGTATTGTCTTGCCTGCGGCTGTCCCGCCGATGATCACCCTTGCGCTGATGACCTTTCTTGGCAACTGGGATTCATATCTGTGGCCTCTAATCGTTATCAATGACGAAAAGAAACAGATGATCCAGGTAGCCATTGCCACTTTCTCCTCGGTGGAAGGAACAGATTGGTCTAAGATTCTTGCCGCAAGCACCATTTCCACGGTACCGATCCTGATCCTGTTTCTGTTCCTGCAGCGCTATTACATTCAGGGCATTACGATGTCCGGTGTGAAAGGGTAATGAAGGAACGGGGAAAGCGATGAAATACGGTAGAGTGGCGCCCGGTTAATGTGCCGGCCGCATTGCCGCGGCTCGGCAGGCAAACGGCCGGATGACAGAAAAGGGATAGCCACTAGGCGTAAATAAGATGACTCTTGAATGAATCAGGAGTCATCTTATTTAGGTTTTAGCCAGTTGAGTGCCTGAAGCGCGCGAAACAAGAAACCGAAAGGGCAGCTTGTTTCAAGGCCGTCTTCGGGAATAGATCTCTAAGAGGAGACGCACACTATTAGGGCGATTTACCATCCAGTCTCATTGCAAGCAGATACAGCTGCAGCGATCCGGAAACTCGGTGAGCGGCCTTGAATTGCACAATCATTAGAGAATAAGATGAGGAGGCCCTAAGTTAATGTCCAATAAAAAAAGCTACTATGCATTTGAGGATCCGCTTGGCACTACAATTGAATTTCAAGCTACAAGCTTACAACAAGCCATGGTGATTAAGAAGAAGAAGGCTCATGAATTGGGAATTCCTAAAGAGGCGTTTGAACTCACAAGTATACGCAAAAAGCCAACTCAGAGCACATAGCCTTTCTTCGGGTAGCTTCCTCATACCTCACAGCTTTAGCATGCATAAAGCTATGACAATTTCATCGTAAAGATCAATCTGCATTTACAATTCACTAGGTATGAGCCAAAAATTAAAAGCCGCTTATTGGCGGCTTTTTCATTTTAACAATTACAATATACCCGCAATTGAGGGGCTTGTGCTTGTATCTGCTGCATGCGGGAGAACGTCCCCGACCGGAATCTCCAATTCGCTAAATTCGCCTATAGGAAAACGAAAGAGATGCTCCGCATACCCCGGCATTGGCGAAGGATGACAGCATGGACGATCTTGGCGTATTCCCCATGTTCAGATTAATCCGGGCGGTGGCGGCAGCCTGCTCATTCTCCTCCGGCACCAAGGCTATGGCAGGAAGCTGATCGGGGCTGCCGGGCAATGGATCAGGAAGCTGGGCATTCAGCGGATCGTAATTACCGCCAAAAGAAGGTCGTTGGCTTCTATGAGCCTGGGTTATATACCGCGACACCGGAGATCAATAGCGCGGATGGGATTTATATAATTAGCGCTATCTGCGCCGGGGAAATAAGTGGATAAACGACATCTAAAGTTGGGGGATTTGCTGTTTGCGCAGGATTAGTTGGATAAACGACACTTATATTCACTAACGCTGCCTAATAACGGGGAATGGGATGGAAATAAGTGACGTTAATCCACTTGTTACCCGTAAAGTGAATTCCAAGGGATGAATAGATGCTGAAAATCCACTTATTTCGGGCGGTGTGGCAAAACTGGCGACCAACAAGTGTCTACAGGTGCGTACGGCGAACTTGAGTCGCGAAACGGTATACGAAGTGCGAGGCGACTATATGTTTGTCCAGGCAGTGAGGAGAATCGGCAAAGTGAGCAACCGAATAGTGTGCGCGAGTACGGAAACGATGAAGTGAGCGGCCGAAAGGTCCCTGCGATTACAGTGCGGCGGCGTTCTTAGCTGCAAACGTCGCTGTCCAGCATGCAAAGGAGGTGTCCCTGCAGCCAGTAATGGCTCCGGGAACACCTCCTTTTTTGGCAGCCTGCCGGGTCAATTAATTCTCAGGCTTCGCACCATCATCCGCAGCCTCAGCCACACTCCGCAGTATCCGGAACCCCAGCGGCTCCAGCGTAATGCTGATTCCATCGCCGTCCATCTCCACCGGCTCACCGCTGAAGGCGTCCTGCCAGCTGCCCCCGGTGAATGATTGCTGAAGGGTTAACGGTTCGCTGGAATTGTTCATCCAGACGGTAAAGCGGCTGTTGTCATCAAACCGTTCATACACGAGGCCCCGGCTATCTGCATCACTCTGCAGGAAACGGAAGTGACCGGTACGCAGTACCTCATGTTCCTTGCGCAGGGCAATCATGCGCTGATAGAAGCTGAATAGCTCACGGTCCTGACGGTCCTCCTCCCAGATCATACATTTACGGCAATCCGGGTCATCTTCTCCCGTAAGTCCGATTTCATCTCCATAGAAGATACACGGGGTTCCGGTAAAAGTAAGCAGGAAGGTGACTGTCAGTTTCAGTCTCCGGGTATCCCCGCCCAGCCGGGTAAGGACTCTGGGAGTATCGTGGCTGGCGAGAAGATTGAACAGTACTTCATTTGCCTGCCGCGGGTAACGCATCAGCAGTCCGTAGATATGGGAGGCGAAGGCTGCCGGATTTATCTCCTCTCCCCGGAAGTACTCCAGCAGCCGGTCAGAGAAAGGATAGTTCATTACGGAATCGAACTGATCCCCCTGCAGCCAGTTGAGGGAGTCGCTCCATACCTCACCGATGATGAACGCCTCCGGGTTAATCTCTTTGACCGCCTGGCGGAATTCGCGCCAGAATACATGGTCCACCTCATTCGCCACATCCAGCCGCCAGCCGTCGATTTGAACCTCACTGAGCCAGAAGCGGGTGATATCCAGCAGATATTCTTTGGTTTCCGGGTTGGCCGTATTCAGCTTGGGCATCCCGGCGAAGAAGCCAAACGTATCGTAATTGGGATTGTCACCTTCGGCTTTAACCGGATAATCATAGATATGAAACCAATTGGCGTATTTGGAGGCTGCCCCATGTTCAATTACATCCTTGAATGGCGGAAACTCCGCGCTTGTATGGTTGAAGACGGCATCCAGCACTACCTTAAGCCCTTTGGAATGGGCCAGGCTGACCAGCTGCTTCAGCAGCTCCAAATCCCCGAAGCTGGAGTCGATCGTTCCGTAGTCTACCGTATCGTATTTATGGTTGCTGGGAGCCTGGAAGATAGGTGTCAGATATAGCGCCGTTACGCCAAGCTCAACAATATAATCCAGATGGTCGATAATGCCCTGCAGGTCTCCGCCAAAAAAGCTGTCATTCGCCGGCGTAGCGCCCCATTCGAGCGTTCCTTCAGGATCATTCGCCGGATCGCCGTTGGCGAACCGGTCCGGCATGATCTGATAGAAGACCGCGGACTTCGCCCATTCCGGAACATGCAGCAGATCCACCTCGTGAATATAAGGCATTTCATAATAGCCTCCGGGAGGCGTAGGCTGCTCTTTCCTATAGAAGCCGGATTCAACCATCCATACCGTCTCCGCATCCGTTTCCAGGCGGAAGCCGTAGGAGAAACGTTTGCGTTCGGGCGTTACCTCAGCTTCCCAGTAATCGAAATAGGCATCTGAACCCACCTTGAGCATTTCCAACTCCTGATGATGATGCTCCCAATCGTATTTATCGCCCGTTAGCGCAAATACCCGTTTCACATTATTCCTTTTGCTGCGCAGACGCAGGTGAAAGGTAGTGCTGTTATAAGCATAGGCCCATTTGCCCTGCGGAGAATGATAGAGGCACTCAAGCTCAATGGAGGTGCCTGGTGCTGTTGCTGATGTCAGTGCATGTCTGCTGATAGCCATGTCTATTCCTCCTGGGATCAATAATGAATGGATATAATAACGAATGAATTATGAGCTTTAGTTAATACCCGGGATAAATAGGAATTAAACACCAGATGGAAGGGTCATGGGATGGAAAATAGTGGGTGAGCGGGAGCGGGGATAGAGAGCTTACAAAGGTGGGGATTTCCGAATCATACAGCCTCAGCTGGTCAAAACAACTGCCGGTCAGCAGATGGATGACCGGCAGATAATACCCGGATAGAGTGATGCAGCCTATATGGCATCTGCCCCGGCTCTGTTAATCAGCTCCCGGTAGTCATTACGCACATTGCCCACTGCGGACGAGACCGGATAAGCCAGCATCTGCCTTGCATCATAAGGCTGCAGCAGCTTCATCAGGGAGGGGATATCCTGATTGCTGCGGTCCAGCCACTGTGCTTCCGCGTCCTTGCCCAGAATGACCGGCATCCGGTCATGAATCTCCTCCATGAGGCTGTTCGCAGCTGTGGTGATGATGGTGCAGGTGGCGATTTTGTGGCCGCTTGGATCTGTCCAGATATCATACAGGCCGGCCATGGAGAAGAGCTGTCCGTCCCGCAAGGTGATGCGCAGCGGCTGCTTGCCGCTCTCCTTGACCTGCCAATCATAGAAGCCGTCTGCCGGAATGATGCAGCGGCGGGACGATACAAGCCCTTTAAATGAAGCTTTCTCCAGCAGCGATTCACTGCGGGCATTGATTAGCTTCGCAGCGTTCTTATCCTCCTTGGACCAGGAAGGCAGAAGCCCCCAGCGCAGCTGGCCAAGCTTATTGCGCTTGCCATCATGAATAACAGCCGGAATATACTGCATCGGAGCCGCGTTGAACTTCGGTGCATAATGGTCGAAGGAAGGATCGCCGGTGAAATACCTGGTCATCAGCTCTTCCAGTGTTACGGTAATCGTATATCTTCCGCACATTTTGCCCGTGCCTCCCTTTAGTGGCTGCCAGTTTACAGCATAGCCGCTTCGTGCTATGCTGCCTATATTTCTCATGATAGCATTACATTATAGAGGAAGAAACTTAAGGATTGTGAAGGAGGGGCGGCGGCTATGATTATCGTAAGTTCCTGCCTGGCCGGAATGAAGGTTAGATATAACGGCACGGATTGTCTGAATCCGGGTATCCAGCGTCTGCTGGACAATCAGCAGGCGGTTGCCGTATGTCCTGAACTGATGGGCGGCTTCTCTACTCCCCGGGAACCGGCTGAGATCATAGGCGGCAATGGCAGGGATGTACTGGAAGGCCAGGCCCGGGTGATCGACAGAACAGGCAATGATGTAACTGCAATGTATATAAAGGGAGCCTATGCCGCACTGGAGCAGGCAAGTAGCTTATCGGCAACTCTGGTGGTGCTCAAGGAGAACAGCCCGTCCTGCGGCAGTTCCATGATCTATAACGGAGAATTTGCCGGTGTGAAGGTGCCGGGAGAAGGTGTAACCTCAGCGCTCTTGCGGCTGCACGGCATTGAAGTGATCTCCGAGGAGCAGCTGGCTGCGCGGTTGCAAGAACTCGGGGCTGACGAACCGGCCAAGCCATAGTTTTTCCCAATAATACTCCATGGACAAATGTTACAATATTGTGTTTATTAACAGGTGGTAAAAGGGCTTGTTCAGCAGTATAATTGAGTAGTCCTGCAAGTGGAAACGGCCTTGCCGTTCTCTCAAGGACGGTACCGTTTCAGCGAGAAATAGAAGGATAAATTATCGTGTGAAGCATATAAATTCTTATATTTTAAGAAAATCCTGAATTTCAAGAAGCGGAGAATCTCGTTATGAAACCCATCTATTTGGACCACGCCGCCTCAACACCGGTTCATCCGGAGGTGGCTATGGTTATGTACAATATGTTATTGAACCAGTATGGCAATGCGTCCAGTGTACACCAGTTCGGACGGTCGGCCAAAAGAATCGTAAACGGAGCGCGCGACAGGATCGCGGGCTTTTTGGGCTGTTCCCCTGATGAGTGGGTGTTCACCAGCGGCGGTACAGAGAGCGATAATCTCGCCCTGTTCGGCGCAGCCTATGCCTCTATTCATAAGGGTAAACATATTATTACCACAGCAGTCGAACATCATGCGGTATTGCATACATGCGGACAACTGGAGCAACAGGGCTTCGAGGTTACTTATCTTCCCGTAGATTCCACAGGACTTGTCTCTCTGAGGGATGTGGAGTCTGCCCTGCGTGAGGATACAGTATTGATTAGCGTAATGTTTGTGAATAATGAAGTGGGAACTGTACAGCCTATAGAAGAGATTGGCAGATTGGCGGCCGGGCGGGGCATTCTTTTTCACGTGGATGCTGTACAAGCCCTGGGCACGCTACCTATGGTGCTCCGCGAGCTGCCTGTCGACTATATGAGCTTCTCGGCCCACAAGATTGGCGGTCCGCAGGGAATTGGCGGTTTGTATGTCCGGCGGGGAGCACCGCTGCAGCCAAGGCAACATGGCGGACTTCAAGAGCGCGGCAGACGGGCAGGTACGGAGAGCCTGGCCAGTACAGCCGGCTTCGCTACAGCGGTAGAGCTGGCTGTAGGCGGACTTGCGGAGCATCATGAGCAGGCTGTCAGTCTGCGGAGTACACTGCTGCAGGAGCTGGACAAGCATGCCGGAGCCGGCGGATATGTAATTAACGGAAATGAACAGCAGACGGTGCCCGGAATTCTAAATGTAAGCTTCCCGGGTGCGAAGACAGATGTGCTGCTGATGAATCTCGATATGGAGCGGATTGCGGCCGCCAGCGGTTCAGCCTGCACCTCGGGCTCTCTGGAAATCTCGCATGTCCTGCAGGCGATGAAGCTTCCGGAAGAACTTTTGAACTCGGCGATTCGCTTTAGTACAGGTTTGGGTAATACTAATGAAGAAATGCAGGTTGTTGCCCAAAAAGTTGGAACCATCTTAAACCGGCTGCGTACTAAAGACTAGGCATTTTTGCGGTCTGGCATCCGTTTGGAAGGTTTCTAGCCTCAGGGAACTCGTAAGTACTATTTAAGGTGAGGGGACTTTGGACGCCATGAAACTTCAAGATATGATTGGCCTCACCGTATATGAAGTTGAAGAAGGTACTGAAGTCGGTGAAATAATCGATATTGGACTGGATTCAAACTGGAACATTACGGGTATTGAACTGGAAAGCAAAACTTTTTTCTCCAGTCATGTGAAAGTTGTGGCATGGGATGATATTGTCGCTTATGGCGAAGATGCTGTCATGATCCGCAATAAAGAGTCGATTATTAAGACCGACGCTGACCATATACCCTATACTTTCCTCTTGGGAAAGAACAAGTTGAAGGATTTGCAGGTGCTTACAGCATCCGGAACGATACTTGGACGAATATCGGATGTTTATTTTGACCAAAAGATGGGAAACACAATAGTAGCGCTGGAAATCAGTGACGGGCTTGTAACTGATTTGATCGAAGGCCGCAAATGGCTGCCTTGTTCTGAAGGAATGTCTATCGGGGAGAATTCGGTACTGGTTCCTGCGATGAGCGAAGAACGGCTTCAAAAAGCCATTAATATTGTTAACGGATAGGTGGAATGTATTATATGAAGTGTCCAAACTGCAACTCCAAGGATATCGGCAAGATCGGTTCCCACCAGTTCTATTGCTGGGGCTGTTTCATCGAACTAACGGTCAACGGCGAGAAAATGTCGGTTTATCAGGTTGAAGAAGATGGCACGCTCAGTTCGCTTGACGATCTGTTCTCGGGTGAAGATGTTGCACAGGATTTCCCGCAGATCCATGCATCCTCCTGATCATTAGCCTGATTCATTCCCGGATAAAGTTACATAGATTCGCCGTGGGGCTGACCTCAAAGCGTCGAATGGATGCCTGGGTCAGCCTTGTTTGCTCTTAAGCAGGAGATCCGCAAGCCTGCGGTGGGTGTTCCACGTAACGGTTCTTCAATCTTCTGCAACACAAAAACCAGCCAATCCTGGACCAGGATTGGCTGGTTTTTGTTGTGTGTGGACCCTGGACAGCGTCTGTTTACAGGATAACTTCTCCTATAAATGCGGAAGTTGCATCTTTGTTATATGTGCTAACGAATTGGTATGTCGCCTCCGGGATACGGGCTCTATACTGAAATCGACTGGCGGCAACGCCGGATTCTGCAAGGTTCTGCATAAGGGGGAATATTGAAATGTACCGTAAAGGAATATCCAAGTTGCTGATTGCGGGTATGCTGCTGTCAGGGATTCAGCTTCCGGGAAACACGGGAGTGGCAGGAGCAGAGGGACTGGAAGAGCTTCCCGTATCAGCCGCAGGAGCAAGCAGCGCTATTGCAGCCGGAAAGGCAGCATTTGCCGATATGAATCAGCACTGGGCTTCGCCGGCGGTGGACAGGCTGGCAGCCGCCGGAATCCTGCAAGGGAACGGGCAGGGGAGATTTGGACCAAGCCGTGCAATCTCACGCGCAGAGATAGCGGTTATCCTGGGCCGTGTGTTTCGTTACTCAGCTCCGGGAACGGCTGTGTTCAGTGATGTAAGCGCTTCTTCCTGGTATGCCAAGGATGTGGGCGGGGTTAGTGCAGCAGGCATAATCCAAGGTTACGCGGACGGACGGTTTCAGCCGGGAGCAGCTGTAACCCGGCAGGAGGCCATGACGATGCTGAGCCGGGCTTTCGGCCTGGAGGCGGCCTCGCAAACTACGCTGGCTGCGCAGCCTGACGGGTCAGCGGTCAGCGACTATGCCCGGGAAGCAGTGAGTGCCATGCTTGACGCAGGCTACCTGCGCGGCGGGCCGGATGGCAAGCTGAATCCGCAGACGCAGATGACCCGGGCTGAACTGGCGGAGCTGCTGGGCCGGATGATCGGGTGGATCAGCTCAGGCGAAGGAAGCCATTCGATTGGCAGGGTGTCTGGCAATGTGATAGTCAACCGGGCGAATGTGCAGATCGAGAACGGGCCGGTTAACGGAAATCTCTATGTGACTGCCGGAGTAGGAGAGGGAGAAGTAACGTTCTCGGGAATCAAGGTGCAGGGAACCACTCATATCTCTGGAGGCGGTGACCATTCGGTAGTTTTCCGTAAATCTTCACTGGGGCAGATCAAGCTGAACAAGCCCAAAGCACCGGTACGGCTCGTTCTGGAGGATAGCAGCACCGTAGCCCGGATTGAATTGCTCCAGCCGGCCAAGGTTGAGATTGGGGCCGGCACAAGGGTGGAAGCACTGATTATCGGTCCCGGCGCTGCCGGATCAGAGATTGTGAACCGGGGAGACATCGGCTTGCTTGAGACCCAAGCGGATCGTGTGCTTCTCAACGGCCTAGCGCTCAAGGCAGGTGAGACGCTTCGGGGCTTGTCCGGCAATGGAGCCACACCACAGGCAAGTGCAGCCGCCACCTCTGCGGGGAGTGGCGGGAGTTCAGGCGGAGCGATGTCAACGCCAACGCCTGCACTTATGACACCTGCTCCAACAGCGACACCTGGGGCAACGCCGACAGCAACGCCGGCGGTTACTCCGCCAACCCAAGACAATCCATGGGAGCTGGTCTGGAATGACGAATTCGACGGCAGCTCCATAGATGAGACCAAATGGAATGTCCAGGATACCGGAACGGTATACAATAACGAGCTGGAATATTATCATCCGGGCAACGCTTCACTTACAACAGAGAGCGGACACAGCGTACTGGCGCTGGAAGCGCGGAAGGAGGCTTACGGCGGAAAAGAGTATACATCGGCCAAGCTGACCTCCAAGCTGAAGGGCGACTGGACCTACGGCAAATTCACGGTGCGCGCCAAGCTGCCGATTCAGCAGGGAATGTGGCCGGCCATCTGGATGATGCCAACGGATGAAGAGAAGCAATATGGACCTTGGCCCGGAAGCGGCGAGATGGACATTATGGAATTAACAGGACCGGTAGCCGGGGATAAGGAGAAGGCGGATCTGTATCCAAGAACCGTGCACGGCTCACTTCATTACGACATCCCGCATATGTCCCAGTCCAAGACCTACGTTCTACCGGAAGGCAAGACGTTCGCTGACGATTTTCATGATTTCACGCTTGAATGGCTTCCGGGCCTGATTCGGTATTACGTGGACGGTAAAATGTATTTTGAAACGAGCGATTGGGGAACCAAAAGTGAGGGCCAGCCGGATTACTATACGTACCCCGCACCGTTTGACCGGCCGTTTTATATGATTCTTAATCTGGCGGTAGGCGGTGACTGGCCGGGGAATCCGGCAGCTGACTTCAAGTCCGACGAGATGTATGTAGATTATGTCCGGGTCTACAAGTACAAGAACCTGGATCAATGGCCTGATGTGACAGGACAGCGTCCAACGAATCCGGAGCTCTCGACTCCGCAGCGTCCTGCCCTGGCTGACGGCAATCAGATCTATAACGGGGAGTTCGAGGGTGCGGTAGCAGCGGACGGCCTGCCGGAATACTGGGAAATGATCAAGAATGCAGGTGGTGAGGGAACAGCCTCGGTCATTGAAGACAAGGATAAGGGTGCGGCAGTGAAGGTTGCCGTCGAGCAGGCTGGAACGCAGAATTATTCCATTCAGCTCACCCAGAAGCCGCTTCTGCTGGAGAAGGGCAAAGCCTACAAAGTGACTTTTGATGCCAAAGCAGACGCAAACCGTCCGCTGATGAGCAAGCTGACCGAATTCGGCGGAGGATGGACGGCGTATTCCAAGGAACGAAATTTCCAGCTTTCGCCGGACTGGCAGTCATTTGAGTATACCTTTACCATGGCCCAGAATTCCGACAATAATGTCCGGTTCGAGTTCAATCTGGGACTGAGCGATATTGCCGCCTATTTCGCTAACGTTCGAGTGGTGGAGACGCAGCCCCTGCCAGTGGTACGTACTCCGTTGTCTGACGGCAACCTGATCTACAATGGCGGATTCGAGCTGGGAGAAGGGCGGCTGGGTTATTGGAGCTTCGCCGTTAAGCCGGAATCGGGAGCTGCTGCGAAGGCCAGTGTAACCAATGTCCTGGAGCTGCCGCTGATGAAGCGCGAATTCAAGGCAGATGTCCAGAAAGCCGGAGGCTCGGCTGAGGATGTGACGCTCATCCAGACAGGAATCCCTGTGACAGCCGGCGGAGTCTATCAGCTTGCGTTTGAGGCGAGATCGGAGCAGGAGTTGCCGGTTGGCATCAAGCTGGACGGCGGCGATGGGAAGACCGTCTATCCTGACGGGTCTACCTTCACGCTGACAACGGAGTGGAAGAGCTATACAGCGGAAATAGCGCTGTCTGGCGGGTCCGGTACAGAAGCGGCATTATCGTTCCTTCTGGGCCAGACTCCGGGGCAGACCGAGATCGACAATGTGCGTCTGGTTCGGATGGTTGATCCGCCTGTAATGAACGATTACCTGCATCTGCGGGGCGACCAGTACTGGAGAACATCGGGTACCGGCCTGATTCCGAGCGGCGAAGGCGGCAAGGACATCACGGATATGCACCAGGGCGACTATGTGGAATACAAAGTGGTTCTCCCTCAGGCCGCCAGTATTGTTCCGGTAACCCGGGTATCCAGTGTACGAGCAGATTCGGAGCTTACGCTGTCGGTGCTGGATGCCGGCAAACAGAGTGTAGTGACGACCTCTGTCTATAGTACGGCAATCGGAGATACCGGAGGACCTCATTCCTACCGCGCAATCATCGGGGCACCGCTTGAGCTGCCTGCCGGAACCTATTACTTCCGTCTTGGCGGCAGCGGCTACAATCTGGCTTGGCTGGATCTGACCCGCGAGCTGGTGGTGAACGGCAGCTTCAAGGGTGATTCTACCGAAGGCTGGACGCTGTACAAGAGGGACTGGGACAGTAATCCGGTGAAGAACACCGTAATGAACGCTGTGTACGGTGCACTGCGGGTTGACCTTGGCGGCACCGGTGATGACGACTGGAATGTACAGGTGAAGCAAGGAGCGATACCCGTAGAGCAAGGCAAGAAATATCTGCTTCGCTTCGA
Source organism: Paenibacillus sp. FSL H8-0259 (assembly GCF_037963255.1). Lineage (NCBI taxonomy): Bacteria > Bacillati > Bacillota > Bacilli > Caryophanales > Paenibacillaceae > Paenibacillus > Paenibacillus sp. FSL H8-0259. Next base: position 6,418,628 of record NZ_CP150147.1, on the reverse strand, counting down.
TGCCGATGCCTCCATGGACCGGGAGATACGGGTGCTGGTTCAGCATGACGGCACTACAGACAACGATTGGACCCCTTATACGAACGAGACAGTAAGTCTGAGCGAAGCGGGCGGACATTATGAATATCTGTTCACTGCTCCGGCAAGCGATCCCGCTGCTGTGCTGCAGTTCAGTCTGGGCAAGGTTAACGAGCTGCTGGGAGAGCATACGGTTAGACTGAGCAATATTTCCCTGCTGCAGGTGAGCCCGGTCATGGCAGGTGAGGCGTACGGGGAGAATCTGATTCCGAACGGAGACTTCTCCGCTCCGCTTAAGGGCTGGAGCAGCTTCTCCTCCGACAGCGGCGAGTTATCCATTGACAATGTGAATGGGGCGCTGAAGATAAAGGTAGGTTCCACAGGAACGAACAGCTGGGACCGGCAGGTCTTTTATGAGGGAGTCGCTTACAACGAAGGCAATCATTATACACTTACCTTCAAGGCCAAGGCGGATCTTAAGCGCAAAATGAATATCAGCATCGGCTGGCTGGATGTGGCGAATAATTACACCTGGCACGGGTACACAAGCAAGATTGTTGATTTGGGTACGGAATACACCGAATATACCCTGGAATTCGACGTTGCCGGAGACAGTACCTCTATCGGCCGCATTTCGTTCGAGCTGGGCAACATTAAGGATGGCGGCACGGGTCAGCTTGCGGTGGATATCGATGATATTGTGCTTATGAATAACGGAACCGTAGCAGCACCCTGAACAAGCTTTAGAATTTGTTATCCAGGCTTGCGATTTGGTATTTAGACCGGCAAGAAACACTTTTATAATCAATACATGGAGGACGGGCAGCCGTTCTCCGTGATTTTCAAACGACAATGGGGGAGATTTATTGTGAAAAAGACAGCAGTATCCATCACCGCACTACTCATGGCATTTTCAGTAGTGGTCAGCGGATGTGGAGGCAATAACAATCAATCAAGTTCGGCTAACAACGGAGAAAAGAAAGAAGTATCCAGTGCAACTGCCGCTCCTGCAACGCCAAGCACGGACCCTGTTACCCTGAACGCGTGGGTGATGCCGAACAGTCCCAAGCCGGATGCTGACTTCCTGAAGACGCTTGATCCTTACCTGAAGGAGCATACGAATGTCACCGTTAAGGTAACCGTGCTGGACTGGGGGTCCGCCTGGACCAAGATTACAACGGCGGCTACAAGCGGCGAAGGCCCGGATTTGCTTCAGCTCGGCTCGACCTGGGTCCCTGCTATCGCCAGCATGGGGGGCATTGATAAAGTAACGGATAAGGTAGCTGATGTGGGCGGCGCCGAAGCCTTCCTGCCGGCAATCTGGCAGACTACCTCTATCGCGGGCGACAGTGAAGTCTACGGAGTACCTTGGTTCGTAGATGCACGTGCTATCTACTACCGGACAGATGTATTCAAGCAAGCCGGGGTTGATACAGCCACAGCCTTCAAGGATTGGGATTCCTTCAAAAGCGCGCTGCAAGCGGTCAACGGACAGACCGTTGACGGCAAAAAGATCGCTGCACTCGGACTTCCGGGTAAAAACGACTGGAACGTAGTGCATAATATCTTCCCTTGGATCTGGGCTGCAGGCGGCGATGTTCTCTCGGAGGATAACAAAAATGTTGCCTTCAACGAAGAGAAGGGGCTTGACGGCGTGATGTTCTACACCGGACTTGCCGCTGAAGGCCTTGTGGATAAATCTTCGCTTGAGAAGAATTCGTCTCAGATTGAGAGCGACTTCGGCGACGGTAAATCGGCGGTCATTATCTCCGGCCCTTGGCTCGCCAAGAACTTTGCGACACCGAAAGCAAACGGCGGTATGGATGACAAGAAAGCGGCCAAGAACTTCGCGGTGGCTCCGCTTCCGGCAGGTCCGGGCGGACAAGCTACCTTCGTCGGCGGCAGCGAGCTGACCGTATTCAGCGGCTCGAAGAACAAGGAAGCGACTTGGGATCTGATTAAGTACCTGACTGGCGATGAAGCGCAGAAGGCTTATGCTGCCGTATCCGGCCAGCTCCCGGCTCGACTGTCACTTCTGGAATCGCCTGATCTGGATGCAAGCATGAAAGCATTCTCGGAAGCCACGAAATACGGAAGAACCTATCCATCCATTCCTCAATGGGGACCTACGGAAACGGCGCTGCAAAAGCATTTTGCCAACATCTGGGATATTGTCGCCGGTGTGAAGGGCAAATATAGTGAAGAAACCGTCAAGCAAGAGCTGGATTCTGCAGCGGCCGAAGTCAAAGCAATTATTAACCAATAATTATGAGGATTAGGGGGATGCCGCCGCGCGATAGGGTGCGGCGGTTCTTCCATTAGTAAAGTGAGGGATAAGAGATGGGACTCCATACTGAAAAAAATCTGCCTGCGAAGGCTGCTTCCGACAAGCGCGGACTGTGGCGCAAACGGGTCAGAGAGAATAAATTTGCTTACATGCTGATGGTGCCGACCATCATTTTCATGCTGTTGGTGCATTTGCTCCCTATGATTCAGGGATTCTGGATGTCATTCCTGAAGCTGAACCAATTTACACTGGGCAAATATCTCAAGGCGCCGTTTGTTGGGATCGACAATTATATTGGCCTGTTGTTCAACACCGATAACCCGGTCCGCCAGGGGCTCAACTTTGCCATCCGCAACACCGCGATTTATTCAGTCATTGTAACGATCGGTGTAATGATCATGGGCCTGATGATGGCCTTGCTGCTGAACCGTGATTTTCCCGGACGCAGCATTGCCCGTACAGCCATGCTGCTCCCATGGGTCGTTCCGTCTTATGTGGTCGGTGTGCTCTGGGGTTTCATGTGGCAGAAGGAAGGCATTATCAACTATTTCCTGGTCGATGTCCTGCATCTCTTCAATGAGAAGCCTTTCTGGCTGCTGGGACCGAATACGATCTGGGCGATCATTATCCCAACCATCTGGCGCGGCTGGCCGTTCCTGATGGTCATTTTCTTGGCTGGACTCCAGACTATTCCCGAAGATATCTATGAAGCGGCAACCATTGACGGTGCGGGCAAGTTCCGCCAGTTCTGGAACATGACGCTGCCGATGCTTAAGCCGGTTATTGCGGTACAGCTTTTATTCCAGATTATTAACAATGTGTACTCCTACAACATCGTCTCCACGATGTTCGGCAACGGTGCCGGATATCCGGGGGAATGGGGAGACCTCCTGATGACAGCCTTGACCCGCCAATCCTTCGGTTATTGGTCCTTCGGTTCGGGTTCTGCCGCTTCAATCATGCTGATGTTTGCCATGCTGATGGTCGTCGGTATCTGGTACCGCGCCTTTAGATCGGAGTTGAATGCCCAATGAGTACACACCGTAAACGTTCCGTCAGTTCGTTCCTGCTGACCTCACTAACCTGGGTCATCGTTGTATTGACGATATTCCCCATTTTGTGGATGATCTTCACCTCTTTGCACTCTAATGACCAAATTCTGAACGGTATCACTACCTTTAGCCTGCCGAAGCCGCAGTGGGTCAATTATATCAATATGTGGGATACCGTTAATTTTGCCGTCTATTTCCGCAACAGCCTTCTGATCTGCGGTGCGACAACCCTGCTTGCCGGCTCCTTTGCCGTTCTGGCCGGGTATGCGCTGGCCCGGTTTGATTTTCCCGGAGCGAAGCTGTTCAGCATGAGTATCATATCCACCCAGCTGATCCCGGGGATTATGTTCCTGTTCCCGATTTATCTGATGTTCCTGTGGATCAAGAATACGTTCGGTTTGCCGATGATCAATACGTACTGGGGAATGATTCTCGTCTACACGGCGTTCTACACCCCAATCAGTATCTGGATTATGCGGAGTTTCTTTGTCTCAATTCCAAGAGATCTGGAAGAGTCGGCTACGATTGACGGCTGTACGAAATTTCAGGCTTTCTACAAAATCATTCTGCCGTTGTCTCTGCCCGGCATTATTGCGACAGGCATCTTCATCTTCCTTACCGCGTGGGATGAGCTCCTCTTCGCCTGGGTTTTGACAACCAGCTCGGATGTACAGACGATTCCGGTCGGTATCCGCTTGTTTGTCGGCCAATACAATACCCGCTACGATCTGCTGATGGCAGCCTCCACGGTTGTAACCGTGCCGGTCATGGTCATATTCTTCATGACGCAAAAATACTTTATCAGCGGTATGACCGCGGGGGCCGTCAAGGGCTGACCCGCAGCATGCCAGGAAAGGTGAGAGCAATCATGCTGAAATTTACTACCGCAAGAGAAGCGATGGCTTCGGCTGAAGAGATCCTGAGACAAGCCTTCGCAGACCGGATTGGCCCCGGGGCGCACATCAGCGCCCTCTTTACGGATTCGGAACGCCGGGGGGCTGTAGGCATAGCTGGTCTGCCGCTTCGGCTGCCTGCCATTCAGGAGCTGCTGAAGCTCCCCGCTGTGGCAGCGCTGCTGCCGGGTGAAGCGGGTGCCTCCGCGTTGTTCGCCGTAAACGAAGAAGCCACGGAATTGTCACTGTATATCCGGCACGCCGGAAGACAGGAGCAGACTGTTGACGTACCGGAGGCTGCCGCAAGCGTGGCTTTGGCGCACTTGCAGGCTGCCCCGGGCTGGGCAGGCGCGCTTAACGCTGAGGGCGAGCATGTAATTGATCTGCGTTCACCCGTGCCGGGTCCGCATTTCGCGGTCAATTTGCTGATGGGCAACCGTCTGAGCTTTCCCCATCCGCTTCAGACCACCCCGAAAAGCGTTGTTGACCGGCTGGGCGGCGGCAGCTTCCGTTCACATGCGGCCACCCAGGTGCTGGCCACCCGCTGGGATATGCGCCAGGAGGAGAACGGGTTCCCGGCTAACCGGCAATTCTATCTGTTCGAGGACGGGAAGCAGATCTTCTATTCCGCGGACCCCGGAGATGAGGGAATGGAATCGGCGGTCTGCCGGCATTCACAGAATGTAACCCGAATCACCTGCCGCACGCGCTGCGGACTGGAGATTACACGAATCATCTCTATTCTGCCTCAATACGAGGGCCTGCCTCTGGCTACCGAATTACAGCGGATTGAGATTGAGAACCATGGAGAAGCCGACCGCCGTCTGCGGATCGTCTACACGGGAATGTTCGGTTCCGCCGCACCGGGTGCATTGTTTGAGGATGTGCTGTACAGCAACGTTATTATGCAGGGCGGAGTGCTCCAGGATAATACGGGAGCCGTGGCAGCCATCAGTCCGGATTATTATCCCGAAGGCGGCCGTCATGATCTGCGCTTCCACACAATGATCGTTCACGGGCCAGAAGGACCGGTGCTGCCCCGTGAATACTGCGTCAGCTACAATGAATTTGTCGGCACAGGCTCGCTGCACCGTCCGTCCGGCGCGCTCAGACTGAGTAACATTCTGCACCGTAAGGGGCCCGGCTTCTTCGCGGTAGCCGGGGAAATTCAAGCGGCTGCGGGAACTAAGACAGCTGTTGACCAGTTGACCGGTCTTGTCTCCGACAAGAGCGGGGCGCTCTGGAATGACACAGTGCTGGCGGATGAAGTGGGGGCTCTGGTCGCCCGTTTCTCCGACCCATGCGCGGCGGAATCAGCGCTGGCGGAATCAGCCGGGTTCGTGCGGGATTACAGCAAGTTCCTGCAGGTATTCTCCGATGACAAGAATTTCGATGTCTTTGTCAACCGCAATCTGCCGTTTCAGGTGCTCTATCAAAGCTTTGTCTCCCGTTCCTTTTGCCAGACACAGAAGGGCTACAGGGAGATCGGCTTCCGCGAAATCCAGGATTTGTACGCATCGATGTATTATTTTGTCGGCATGGGACGAAGCGCTCTGGTGAAAAGTCTGCTTAAGGAATGGACCGGCATGGTGTTTGAACTGGGCTATGCCTATCATAACTTCTTCTGGGCCGGCAAGGAGCCGGGCAAATGGTCCGACGATGCGTTATGGCTTGTTCAAGCCGTCTACCGCTATGTAATGCTTACCGGCGATCTCGAGTTCCTGGACGAGTCTTGTCCGGTAGCGGGACAAGACGCGAGCCGGCCGGTCTTCGAGACACTCAAGGCGATTATTGTCTATTCAGGGCAGATTTCAATCGGCCGCCACGGTCTGCCCTTACTGGACTTCGCAGACTGGAACGACTGTCTTAAGCTGGATGACACGTATCTGAACGGTCCAGCTAAGGAAAAGCTCTACCGGGAGCAATTGCAGGCAGGCGGGGTCTTCGGGGATTCACTGGACAGCGATTATTCCGAGAGCGTCATGAACGCCTTCCTGCTGAAGGTAGCGGTAGATGGACTGTCTGCTCTGGCTGCCCGCAAAGGGGAGCAGGATGATGCCGATGAGCTGAACCGCTTCGGAGCCAAGCTGCGCGGGCGTATTCAGGAGCATGCCTGGAAGGGCGATTTCTTCGCCCGCGTGCTCTTCAACCGGTACCCGGATGGCGAATACACTTATTTGGGAGCTGCCGGAGACGGTCTGTCAGCAGATCCGGCATCCGAGGGTTCTTACTTCTTAAACTCCTTCAGCTGGAGCATCCTGTCGGGCTGTGCCGATGAGTCGCAGATCTCGGTGATGCTGGACACTATGAAGTCGCATCTTATGACTCCTTTCGGATTGAAGCTGGTTTCGCCGGTTGCCTTGGGCCGGGTCTCTACCCACACAGCTTCGGACGAATACTTTCCGGGTGACCGGGAGAACGGCGGCGTATTCAAACATGCCTGCATGATGGCCGCAGCTGCGATGTTCAAGGGTGCCAAGGAAGTCTCGGATTCAGGGCTTGCTGCCGAGCTGGGCCGCCTCGGCTATTGGCTGCTGGACCGGATCATGCCGTTCAAGACGATGGAGGATCCGTTTGCAGTCTGCGGAAATCCACGATTCTGCACTCAATATAATAACAGCGAGACCGGTGAGAATATCGGTCCGATGCTAAGCGGCACCTCGACCTGGCTCACCCTCTCGCTGATGGAAGCGCTGGGCATTGAATATACGGCGCAGGGCATCGCACTGAGTCCGATCCTGCGGGAAGAGCAGACAGAATTCTCTTACACTCTCAAGCTTGGCAAATCTTCGTACTGTATCCGGATCAGTAAACCGGAAGGCTTCCGCCGGATGCACGGCGGTGATGCCCGTCTGACACTGGATGGCCGGGCGCTGGAGGATCGGTTTATTCCGACTCCGGATGACGGGCTCACCCACGAGGTGGAGCTGCGGTTTGAAGAGTAAAGATGTTATAATGCCCGGTCACGGAATTCATGCGGGGTCATCCCCGTGTACTCCTTAAAGAGCTTGATAAAGTAATGGGCATTGGAGTAGCCCAGCTCGGCGGAAACCTCATAAATTTTCAGCGGCGTATGAATGAGCAGATACGCCGCTTTTTCCATCTTAACCTGACTAATGTAGTCGCTGATCCGCTTGCCTGTCTCAAGCTTGTACATTTTGGACAGATATACCGGATGCATCTGGACGTGATCGGCGATGGCCTGAAGGGAGACATAATGTATATTGCGGTCAATATATTCATGTACGTTCCGAATCAGGACTGTCCGGCTGTCCCGCCGCTCGGATTCGAAATGCTCCTTCAGCAGCTTAACCATCTCCAGCGCCCATTCCCGCAGCTTGTCTGCCGTCTGGAAGGGGGCCTGCTTCATTAGCGGATTGCCCACGATCTCGCCCAGCATCTTCTTATTCTTATGGGCGAAATAATAGAATGCCGTCTCCAGATGCAGGCGGGCCTCATGGATATGCTCAAGAGAGTGGTCCGGATTCCGGGCCAGCTCCGAAGCGATGGCGTTCAGCTTGTCTTCGATCCCCTGCCAGTTGTTCGCTTCGAATAAATGGAAGAAAAGCGGAGGCTCGTAGAGCGGCTGGAGAATTTCTACAGGGTTAAAGCTGCTGTTGTCCGTGGCATCCAGATAGATGCCTGTTTCGCTGCCGATATGCTGGCGGATAGCTGAGATGCCGGATTGATAGAGCGTGTACACCTGATCCGGGAATCCTCCCCAACCCGTAGTGACCACAGAAAGGCCGCCGCCAATCAGCGTGCTGACATGATTCTGCAGCTGATAGGCGGCCTGGGTGATATCATCTGCCAGATTCAGGCGGGGTTCAATGTCTTCCCTGGGCTGCAGCAGAAATACAAGATAATCATGGACATCCTTGCTTGACCAGATGTGGAACCGGTCTTGAAACAGCTCTTGCGCGATATTAATAATGGCGTATTCGAACAGCAGCATGCTGCCCATGTCCTGACGCCGGAAGAACTCCTCCGGTCTGACGATTACAAGGCATACCGGCAGGCTGGTGGAGAACGGCAGATCGAATTGGGAGAGCCGCTCGTGCAGCTGCGGCCTGGACATCTTCCGCCCCTGCAGGAGCTCGCCGAGCAGCCGGTCCCGCAGGAGCGGAAGATGCTCGCGGAAGGTCTGCATTGTCCGCTGATAGGAGGACCAAGTCTCCCATTCGCCGCGCAGCTCTTCCTGGAGCCTGCCAATAACGGCAACCAACTGGTCATTGGCAATTGGCTTAAGCAGATAGGCACTGGCTTGCTCTTCAATCGCCTTGCGGGCATATTCGAATTCGGCATAACCGGTCAGCATAACGACCCGGATATGCTTCCAGCGGCTACGGATGGAGGCGATTAGTTCGATGCCTGAAATTTCAGGCATATTGATGTCTGTGACAACAATGTCGATAGGATAACGCTGAAGCAGCTCCAGTGCCTCGTATCCTGAATAAGCCTTGTGGACTTGTTCAAATCCCATTTCCGTCCAAGGAAGCGAAATGGATAGATCGTCGACGACATAAGGTTCATCGTCAATCAGAAGAATTTGATGCATAGGGTTCCTCTTTCTTCTCCATGCGAAGAGTGATTTTTAAGCCGCCTTCAGGTGAAGGGGCGATCAGAAGGCCGGATGAATCACCATAATGGGACCTGAGGCGCTGCTGGATGTTCCATAGCCCGCAGCCTCCGTCCTCGCGCGCCGTTTCGGAAATCCGGGCCTGCAAAGCGGTAACTGCCTCATCCGTCATGCCAGCTCCGTTGTCTGCAACGGTGACTATGACACTCTCTTGTGTATGGGAGGCGGTGATCCGAATGGAGCCTTGGCCGATCTTTTTCTCAATGCCGTGAATGATGCTGTTCTCCACCAAGGGCTGGATCAGCAGCCGGGGAATCGGCAGACCCAGCAGATCTTCCGCGATATCCATCTCATAGCGGATGCGCTGTTTCCGCAAATTCTGAATCTCCAGGTAATTCTCCAGCAGCTTCAGCTCGTCCTGCAGCGTAGTGAGGGAATGGTCCGCCTTGGTGATGTAGCGGTAATATTCTCCGAGGTTAAGCGCCATAGCCTCCACCGAATCGGTGTCGCCGACAACGGCCTTACTCTTAATAAAGAACAGGCAGTTGTAGAGGAAGTGCGGATTAATCTGCGATTGAAGCTGTTTCAAGTGGGCATCCTTGGCCCGGAGCTGCTCCAGGTAGACCTGTTCAATCAGCAATTGAATTTTCTCTGCCATTTCATTGAATTCTTCGTTGAGCATTGTGAACTCAGGATTGGTCTTGGTATGAATACGGGTAGACCAGCGTCCTTCCTTCATCCTGTTGAGCGAACGCAGTAAAAGGCTAACCGGACGCTGCACTTGACGATATAGCTGCAATGAGAACAACAGGCTCATGACCAGGAGAAAAGCCGATCCCGTCAGGAAGAAATAACGGCTGCTGCGGATCGGCTGAAGAATCTGCTTCAGCGGCGAATAATGCACGACCCGCCAGTTAATGGCCGATGAAGGAACCGAACTGATAAGAAAGCTGCCCTTCTTGAGGTTGAGGATCTCCGATGTGCCCTGTCCGTCTGCGGAATCAAGCGTTGCGGTGATCCGTTCAGCCATTTCCCGGTCGGTATTGCGGGAGAGGATCATCCCGAAAACCGGATGGAACAGGAAGGTATCGCCCTTGTTCTGTGACTGGTAGGCATCGAACATTCGTTCAATGTTGGATACAGGGAAATACATCGACAACAGCAGTTCCGCCTCTCGGGGAGGGCTGCTTTCTGTAGCGGGATCTGACAGCAGCAGGCGGAAGCCCGCTTCAGTGCTGCCCCTGTCCTCAGAAATATACTCCCAGCCTGCCGGAAGCGGATTCTCCAGTACGGAGGAATCAAAGGAGAGTGAGGAATCTGACCCCAAGGTCTCACCGTTGTGCGGCTTGTACAGGACAATCCGGTTCTCCCACGTACTGGAGCTGGTCTGAAGGGAGAGCTTCTCCAGCACGGTCATAATGGTCTGGGCGGGGTCAATAAGATGGCCCAATTGCCGGATCTGCTCGTAGTCACGGATGGTCGGGTCTCTCTGAAGAGCATACATGCTGCCCGCCAATTGGTTGATATTGTTGTCCATCTGCTGGGTCAGGAACTCCAGGTGATTCAGGTCCGTTGTCTTGATCTGACTCGTGATGACTCCGATATCCTTGCGGTAGGATAATCCGTAGAATAAGAGTGTGGTTGATATAAGGGAGAGCAGGATTGCAACCATTTTAATAAACAAACTCGGACGCCAGGCCATAAAATCATCCTTTTCAGAAGCTTTCACTGTTAGCCGTAATAAAAGAAGTGTACCATGTGATGCCGAAGAAGATTATGATACAAGTTGTCCGGCCCTCCAGAACATTACGAAAAGCAGGTGGTTCCATGAAATTCAGATTGCCGTTGATCGCGCTGGTCCTGATATTGTCGGGCTGCACCTTCCGCAGCTCCGGGGGCACTCTCCCGGCAGCTTCCCCGGAGAGCACGGCGCCTCATTTTGACGTCAAAGCGGGTAAATATAATCCGCCCATAGACCTGTACACAGTGGGCTCCGTGAACCCCAATTTGACCTTTAAAAAAGGCGAGAGCCTTGAACATAATGTGCATACGGCCTGGGCGGAGGAACGGTTGGGAATCCGTATCCGTTATCTCTGGACCATCTCCGGCACCTCCGAGAACTACGCCAACAAGCTGAGGCTTGAGCTGGCCAAAGGCAATATGCCCGATGTTGTCACTACAAGGGATGCAGCCATCATTCAAGAGCTGATTGACTCCGGGCAATTCATGGAAGTCGGCAGTTTATTTGAACATTATGCCTCCCGGGTGTGGAAGAAGGCTGTTGCCGAGGACACCTCGGCATGGAATGCCTTCGTGCGGGACGGGCATAAGTATGCGATTCCCATCATGGATTACGAATACAACTCCGATCCGCTGCTTTGGATTCGCCAGGATTGGCTGGACAAGCTGAAATTGGAAACACCGCGGACTCTGGATGAGCTGGAACAGGTCATGGACGCTTTTGTCAACCAGGACCCGGACGGCAACGGATTAAAGGATACTTACGGCCTTGCGTTAGGATTCCGAAACGGTCCCAGTACCTGGATGGGGGACAGCAGCTGGATTTTTGGAGCATTTGGCACGGTTCCCGAGCAATGGAACCGCCGGAGTGACGGAACCCTGGAATATGGTTCCGTGCAGCCCGGCGCCCGGAAGGCTGTCGCGCTTATGAAGCATTGGGTCCAGCAGGGGTACTTGTCGACGGACAGTGCCTGGCTTGATGAAGAGGGCGCCGCCAACCGGTTTGTCTCCGGCAAGGCCGGCATGATTGCCGGCCCGTATTGGATGCGCGGCTGGCCTTTGTCTTCCCTGACTGCCGCAGACCCGCAGGCGTCTGTCAAGGCTGTTGCGATACCCTCCGGACCGGAAGGTACCGCTATGAGAAGAGGCACCTTACCTGTCAACGGAGCAATACTGATTAACAAGAAAATGAAGCACCCCGAAATCTTTTTTACCTATCAGAATTATATGTTTGATTATTATGCTACCTCCACCGGCGAGTTCATTAATGGTCTTGCAGAGGGCTATGACTGGGCAATGGCGGACGGCAAGGCGACCATTGAGCCCTCTGCGCTGCCGATGGGCGTCATCCGGGCGGCCTCCTACACACTGACCTTCGACGGGGCGAGAATTCCCTCCGAAGTGATCAAGGAGATTCCGGAGGATATTACCCCGGTGCTGCTGGGCCAGAAGGAGGCTTCCCGTAAGGAACAGTTCACGGGACCGCCCACCAAGACGATGAAGAGCGACGGTGAGCTGCTGAAGAAGCTGGAACAAAAAAGCTTTCAAAACATAATTTTTGCAGACAGCGGTATCGGGGAATTTGACGAGTTTGTCGGCAAATGGAAGGCCTACGGGGGATTGTCCGAAACCTCGGAGGTCAATGCCTGGGACCGCAGCCGCCGATGAGTCTGCAGGGACAAGAAACCGCCTTCATCAAGGCGGTTTCTTGTCGGAGAGGCGCTGGAGCTTCTTACTCGCCCCGGTCTGGCGCTGGAGTATAGCGGAATTCGTCATAATAAGCATGTAGCGGAGCCTTGCCGTCATAAGCCTCCAGCCAGGAATCCACACCTGTTCCGTTCCAGAGATTCATCATAATACGGCCCGGAGTAAAGGGAATACTCTCGGTCGCTGTATGAACAGGGCGGCCGTCTACATACCAGGTAATGGAATCCCTCTTCCAGTCGAAACCATACCAGTGAAATTCTTCTGACGCGTCAAAGCCGAGGTCAATCACCTTTTCATGTCCCCCGATGCCGTCTGTGAAGTAGTTCAATTGCATCTGGCGGGTGTTTTTACCCAAAAATTCAATATCGATTTCATCCCAGGGCTCGCCTTCCGAAGGGCCGGTATACGTGAAGAAAGAAGAGACTACACCGGGATTGGCCGCCGGCTTCATACGGATTTCATACTTGCCATAGCTGTACTTTTCCAGCGAACGGTATTCTGCACCGTCGAACTCGCCGGGGGACCGGCTGGTAAGAGACAGGGTCATAAGATCATCCCCGGCAAATGAGATGTTATCTTCTCGCCAGGTGCAGTTGAACATGTCTCCGTTGGAATAGCCATCCGTTTTCTTCCAGAACTCCGAATTGAATTCTGTAAAATTGTCCTTCGCGCCTCCTGCTTCGGATCGGGGTGCTGTAGTGAAGGCCCATAGGCCCCATACTGCTGCCGACAGAGCAGCAACGGCTACGGATGCTTTGATTAACCTGTTGCGTATCAATTCTGTTCCTCCTGTGATGATGTTTCTTGCTTTTATCGTACAGAACCCAGGCTCTGGCCGCTATACCAATGTGTCAATCCGGATAACAAATTCTGAAGATAACGGCTTCCGGGCAGATGTAAAAGGACTCCGGCAGGTGCGCTCTTTGCACCGCCGGAGTCCAAATTTCGTTTTTAGTTGCCTGTGAATTTCAGCCAGTCGTAGTAAGCGTAGAGCGGGTTGGCTCCGTTATAGGAACCTAGCCAGGAGTCCACTCCCGTTCCGTTCCAGAGATTCATCATAATTTTACCGGGACGGGACGGAATATTGCTGGTGGCTGTATGCTTCAGAACGCCGTCCACATACCACTTAATGTAGCCCTGCTGCCAATCGAAGGCATACGTATGATAACCCTGGGAAGCGTCAAATCCCAGATTCACGATCTTTTCATGACCGCCAACCCCGTTTGTATAATAATTGAATTGGACTTTAGTGGTGTCCTTGCCCAAAAACTCGATATCAATTTCATCCCAGGGCGTGCCGTCGGAAGGTCCGGTATAGGTGAAGAAGGAAGAGACGATTCCGCTGTTCTTGGCAGGCTTCATGCTGACTTCATATTTACCGTAGCCGTACTTGTAGACAGACCGCATTTCTGCACCGTCAAATTTATTATTGCTGGGACTGGTCAGTGCCAGACGAAGCTGTCCGCCGCTTGTAAATGAGATATTGTTAGCGCGCCAGGTGCAGTTGAACATCCCGCCATTGGAATAGCCGTCGGCTTTTTGCCAGGTTGCGGAATTGAAGTAGGTCAGAGGCTCATCAAAGACGGTGGCTGCCGAAACAGACGGAGCTCCAGTGAGCAATCCGGCAAGCAGCAACAGCATACCTGCACCGCATAATCGTTTTAACCTTTTCATAATAAAAGTACCCCTCCTCGGAATGAAAGCGTTTTACAATATGATTTTAGCGGACCTTGATGCCGGCCACTATACCAACTTTCCAACCCAAATAACAAAAAACCAATTTTTTGCAGGCAAGAGTATTTCATTACCCTCTCACACATACTAATATTGCATGACTGTTAGAGGCTGTACATGTTCAGGAGGGGTATTATGGAGCAATGGTCCCAAAGTAAATGGTTCCGCTGGATGATCGGCGTGCTGCTCTCCCTGATCATTCTGTATTTCGTCTGGCTGCTCCGCCCCATGCTGGAGGGAATATTCCTGTTTCTAAAAGCGATCCTCGCCCCGTTCCTGGCGGCAATGATCATCTCATATGTGCTGAATCCCGTGGTATCCATGCTCTCCAGGAGAAAAATGCCGCGCAGCGTGGCCGTCCTGCTGATCTATGCCGTATTTCTCACCTCCCTGGCGGTCATTCTGATCAACCTGATCCCCATGTTCATCGAGCAGCTTGAGGAGCTAAACGAGCACCTGCCGGAGATGACACTGCATGCGCAGGGTCTGATGCGGAACATGAACTCCAGACTGATTCCGCCCGGCGTGGAGACGGGGATGAATAACTGGTTCTATCAGCTGGAAAACCGACTGGCCGAAGGTATCTCCCATTTCCTTGATAATATTGCGTCGACGATCGGTATCCTGTTCAATGCATTCATTGTGCCTTTTCTGGTGTTCTACATTCTCAAGGACTTCGATGTGTTCGAACGGACCGTTGTATCCTGCCTGCCCCGTTCCCGCCGCAAGTCGATTGTCACCCTGCTGAAGGATATTGATGAGGCACTCGGCAATTATATCCGCGGGCAGTTTCTTGTCTGCATCATCATCGGCGTGCTGGCCTATATCGGCTATATGATTATCGGTATGCCTTATGCGCTGCTCTTCGCCTGTGTGGTAGCGGTCTTTAACATTGTGCCTTATATGGGTCCGTTTCTGGGTGCGGCTCCGGCCATTGTAATGGCTTCAACCCTCTCGTGGCGCCTGGTACTAATGGTAGCTGTGGTGAATACACTATGCCAAATGCTGGAGAGCAACGTCATTTCGCCGCAGGTCGTCGGACGGAAGCTTCATCTGCATCCGCTGCTGATTATCTTCGCGCTGCTGGTCGGCGGGGAGATCGCCGGAATGATCGGACTGATTCTGGCGGTGCCGTTCTTCGCAGCCGGTAAAGTGGTCATTCAGCATATCATCGCCTATTATATCCGCAGAAAGCCGGCATAAAAGCAGGGATATTGCTAAATCATTGACGGTACATGTATCTTTTGGTTATAATGTGGTGAATATTACGAATAAGAAGCAGTACACATAGCAGTGCGATGAAGAGGAGTATTAATTCGTGAGACCGTTATTGCAGAGAGCCGGCACCTCAGGTGCGAGCCGGTTAACGGACCGCAGTGAACTCACCTCGGAGTAACGGCGCGAGCCGCAGGTTCCTTAAGCTTCATTAATAAGGAGACCGGCGTGTGAACCGTCGTCGCCTCACCCCCGCTAAAGGGTGTCAAAGTGAGTGCCGGACAAAGAATGTCCGCCGCTAACTAGGGTGGTACCACGGGAATTCAAACCTCTCGTCCCTAGCGATAATACGCTAGGGATGGGAGGTTTTTTTGCGGTTAGTCCGGCGGAGCGGCGGGAAGCCTGGGATGGTTCCAGCGGCGCCGCACGGTCAAGGATATTCCAGCAGTTCCGCGATCCGAAGCGGGGCCTGGGCTTTGCGGATTCTGCCGGTCCGGCGAAGCTTGGGCGGGTTCCTGCCAACCTGGCGAATCAACGGCGGGTTTGGCTTTTCAGCCCTTCCGGCCCCCAGCGAATCATTGCGGGTTCTTGGACTTTGCTGTTCCGCCAGGGCCAGCGGATTGGTTTAACAGAACTTATGTAAAGATAAAGGAACGGATAGAAATTTTGGAGCTGTAGCAACGTTAGTGGCCGCCTTTAGATTCGGATTTCTACCGCGATGAGCGGTTCTAATCAGGAAATCCGAATATAACAGCGGGCGGAAGCCCAAAACTTTCTGCAGTGACCCTTATTTACAGTATTTCTTTTTATAACATTAGCCTTACCTAAGACAGCAACACTCCAAGGAGGAGCATAAGATGAGCGACAACACATTTACCCAAGCCCACACCGGCTACCGTGCCCAGACTATCGAGCCGAAATGGCAGAAATTCTGGGACGAGAACAAGACATTCAAAACAAGTGAAGAAGCAGGCAAACCGAAGTTCTACGCCCTGGATATGTTCCCGTATCCTTCCGGCGCAGGGCTGCACGTAGGCCATCCTGAAGGCTACACCGCTACTGATATTGTTTCCCGTTTCAAACGGATGCGCGGCTACAACGTGCTGCACCCGATGGGCTGGGACGCTTTCGGACTGCCGGCTGAGCAGTATGCGATGGATACCGGACAGCATCCGCGTGACATTACCTTCAAGAACATTGATAATTTCCGCCGCCAGATCAAGTCGCTGGGCTTCTCCTACGACTGGGACCGCGAGATTAGCACAACTGATCCGGGTTACTACAAATGGACGCAGTGGATTTTCATCCAGCTGTACAACCGCGGTCTGGCGTATGTAGCTGAGGTTTCCGTGAACTGGTGTGAAGCGCTGGGTACCGTCCTGGCGAATGAAGAAGTGATCGACGGCAAAAGCGAGCGCGGAGGCCATCCCGTGGTCCGCAGACCGATGCGCCAGTGGATTCTGAGAATTACCGAATACGCAGACCGTCTGCTCGAGGATCTGGATGAGCTGGACTGGGAAGAGAGCATTAAGGATATGCAGCGCAACTGGATCGGCAAATCGACCGGCGCTGAGGTGACTTTTGCCATTGAAGGGCATGAGGCTACGCTTGAAGTGTTCACCACCCGTCCGGATACCCTGTTCGGAGCAAGCTATTGCGTCGTGGCACCGGAGCATAAGCTGGTTGATGTGATTACAACTGAAGAGCAGAAGGCTGCCGTTGCAGACTACCGCGACAAGGCTTCCCGCAAGAGTGATCTGGAGCGTACCGATCTGGCCAAAGAGAAAAGCGGTGTCTTCACCGGCGCTTATGCAATCAATCCGGTGAACGGCGCACAGGTGCCGATCTGGATTGCCGACTACGTGCTGGCCGGCTACGGAACCGGAGCGATTATGGCTGTTCCGGGCCATGATACCCGTGACTGGGAGTTCGCCAAGCAGTTCGGCTTGAATATTATTGAAGTAGTGCAAGGCGGCAACGTCGAAGAAGAGGCTTATTCCGGCGACGGCCCGCACGTAAATTCCGGATTCCTCGATGGCCTGTCGAATACTGAAGCTATCGCCAAAATGATTGCCTGGCTGGAAGAGAAGGGCAGCGGCAAGGGCAAAGTAACCTACCGCCTGCGCGACTGGCTGTTCAGCCGCCAGCGTTACTGGGGGGAGCCGATTCCGATTCTGCATCTGGAAGACGGCACAATGAAGACCGTTCCTGTGGACCAGCTGCCGCTGGTACTGCCGGATGTGGATGCCATCAAGCCTTCGGGCACAGGTGAATCCCCGCTGGCGAATGTAACCGAATGGGTCGAAACAATTGATCCGGAGACTGGAATGAAAGCCCGCCGCGAGACCAACACCATGCCGCAATGGGCCGGCAGCTGCTGGTACTACCTGCGTTATATTGATCCGCACAATGATCAGGAGCTGTGTTCACCCGAGAAGCAGAAGGAATGGCTGCCGGTTGACCTGTACATCGGCGGAGCCGAGCATGCGGTGCTCCACCTGCTGTATGCCCGCTTCTGGCACAAGGTTCTCTATGATATCGGCGTAGTCGATACGAAGGAACCGTTCCACAAGCTCGTGAACCAGGGGATGATCCTGGGGAACAACAATGAGAAGATGAGTAAATCGCGCGGCAACGTCATCAACCCGGATGAAATCGTAGAAGCTTACGGCGCAGATACACTGCGCGTCTACGAAATGTTCATGGGGCCGCTGGAAGCGACTAAGCCTTGGAATGAAAAAGGCGTGGAAGGCATCCACCGCTTCCTCTCCCGCGTATGGCGCCTGTTCGTGAACGAAGATGGCAGCATCAGCGCTAAGATCTCGGCAGATGGCGGTACCGATGAATTCAAACGGACCTGGCATAAGACGCTGAAGAAGGTAACCGAAGACTTTGAACATCTGCGGTTCAATACGGCGATCAGCCAGCTGATGATTTTCATCAACGACGCTTACAAGCAGGAGAGCCTGTCCACAGAAGCGGCAGAACAGTTCGTCCAGATGCTGTCGCCGCTGGCACCGCATATTGCCGAAGAGCTGTGGCAGCTGCTGGGTCACGAAGGAAGCATCAGCTATGTCGCATGGCCGGCTTATGATGAAGCCTGGACCGTAGATGCGGAAGTGGAAATTGTCGTGCAGGTTAACGGTAAAATCGTTCAGCGCGCACTGATCCCTATGGATATGGGTCAGGAAGACATGCAGAACCATGCGCTGGCCCTGCCGAACGTGAAGGCAGCCGTCGAAGGCAAAACCGTACGTAAAATTATTGCCGTTCCCGGCAAGCTGGTAAATATAGTAGTGGGTTAAGCGAAGAACGCAACATTGCCCGCAGCAACGGATGACTCCGTGCTGCGGGTTTTATTGGTTTCCGGCAGTGCACCGGAAGCGGAGAACGGAGCGGCAGAGCGTAGCATAAGGCGGGCATGGCAAGAGGGGAAGGACGATGGCAAGGCATACGGCCCTTGCAATAAGCTATGGCAATGGACGTTGGCAGAAGGCTATCGCCGCAGCTGCCTTAGCGGTCAAGTGGGCTCTGGACGATGCTGCTGCGCCCGAACAGCTCGTCGAGCTTTTCCACATCTTCATCGTATTTGTCATGCGTAGTGGTGATCAGGCGTTCGAACACCCCTTCCAGACTCGTACGCAGGTGGTTCAGCGCTTCCGCTGTAATGCCTCCGCGGACGGCAACCCGTTCCTGCAGCCCCTGCGGGGTGAAGGAGCCTTCTGTCAGCAGCTTGCCTGTACCAAGCAGCATTTCACCGGCCAGACGGCTGACCAGGGCCTCATCAATGCCGGTTGCTTCTACAGCCGCTTCGATCCACCGTTCCAGGAAATAGCTGATGAACGCCGGGCCGCAGCTGGAGAAATCAGAGGCAATCCGCGTATGACTCTCCGGGATTTCCGCAGGAACACCAATACATGAGAATAGCCGGAGCAGGACCAGCCTGTCTTTTTTATTTAATCTGCTTCCGAAGATGCACAGAGAAGTCCCGCTTTTGACGGAATGGGTGATGCTGGGAATAATCTTGGCAATTTTGGAGGGCAGTACGGATTCAAGATGGTACAGCTGAACTGGACTAGTAATGGATACGACAATCTGCTCGCTGCGCAGGTAAGGGGCAATCTCATCGCTTAACATTTTGAACTGCAAAGGTTTGACACACAGAAACACGATATCGCTCTCGGACGCGGCTTCGATGTTGCCCGAGCATACAGTGATTCCGGGATGAAGCTTCTTCAGCTCTCTCAGCTTGCCCGGGCTGCGGTTGCTGGCCAGCACATCACACGGGTCAAGGGCTCCCGAACGAAGAAAGGTGTCGATGAGCAGACCGCCCATGCTGCCTGTTCCGATAAATCCCACTTTCATCCTGTGGTTACCTCCTTTCTAATGTTGCTGGGTTCTGGGCTTACAGGAATACTCTTCGTTCAATGTATGCACGGCAGTCTTGGACAAATGACAGGTTTTAAGCTTGTTTTTGAATAAAATTCCAGTTTACTGAAGGAGGACAGCTTCATGGGCAAAAGAATGATCGGCTGCGCCATCGCCGCTGCCCTGCTGGGCGGTGGTCTGGTCTGGGCTGCAGACCACAGGGCAGAGAACGGCATCGCCGGGTGGGAGACCCTGAACGCCGGGATGGCGCAGGCGCTGGGGGTGGCGGATGGCGGCACGGGAACGGCAGGGGTGAGTGGTGAAGATGGTGGGAGCGGCGCTGAAGGGGCAGCGGCTATTAGTGGCAGCGGTGCCGGGAGTAGTAAGGCGCTGGCAGCGCCCGGAGGTGAGGGCGGTGCTGTAAGTGAGGCCGGAGGTAAGGGCGGTGCTGTAAGTGATAAGGCCGGAGGTGGTGAGGGCAGTGCTGTAAGTGATAAGGCCGGAGTGATTAATGGCACCGGGATTGCTGCTCCGGCGGGGACAGCCGGGGCAGCGGCAGGTGGGGATGACGGGAATACGAACGGTAAGGCCGGGGCAACGGTTGGTGGTGGGGACGCAGGAGTAGCTGGGAGTGGGACCGCTAGTGGGGGGATGGTTGGTGCAGTTGGGAGTGGCGCTGTAGATGGTGGTGTGGCAGGAGTAGCAGGAAATGGCGCCGTAAGTGGAACGGCTGGGGTAGCGGGAAGTGGAGCCGTTAGCGGTGGTGAAGTAACTGGCGGTGCAGTGATTGGATCGGCGGGCAGCGGCGCTGCAGGTGGCGGGACAGTTGGTGCAGTTGGGAGCGCTGGAGCAGCAGGTGCCGCAGCTCCAGCAGTGGCTGCTGATGGCAGGGTCAACGTGAACATTGCCGATACCGCAGCCCTGATGGACCTGCCGGGTATCGGGGAGAAGAAGGCGCAGGCGATTATCGAGTACCGCAGCAGCAAGGGAGCGTTCCGCAGCCTGACCGATCTGGGTAAGGTGAAGGGGATCGGACCGAAGCTGCTGGAGCAGCTGAAGCCGCTGGTGGCATTTTGAGTCCAGGGACCCGCTGGATGATTCGAACGGGCGGCAGCATCCATACTGACGCTTGTATAAACTACAATTGGCAGGGAATTACCGGGTTGTTGTTACACAAAGTTGTCTGATGGAGCCGAGCCTACCCGCCATGCCCAACCGTATGCTCCGCCAGTCAGATAAGTGTATTTGGTACAACTAAAAACTGTAAAACTACTAATTTCTTAAAGTTAGTTGCACTTCGTACAACTAAAATACGTTGTGTGGCGATTTTAGCTCAGCAGATCGTGATATAAGTGTACGAAGTGCAATTAAACTGCTTTTCATCCGAATTTCAGTCTTTTTAGTTGTACAGAATACAGTTAAGTCCAGAAAATGAAAGGGAATAGTAACAGGTCAAGCCTGAGCCTGCCGGAAACTGAGCTTAACGCCAGAATCGACGTTTCTATCAGCAATTGCGGTTTACGCAGCATGATGCTGTAATGAGAACGGTTGGCAGGCTAGTGTTAGGACAAGCTGTATAGTGAAAGAATGCTGCATTATGTTACAATAATGAACAACTATCTAAGAGGAAGTGGAGATTGCTGATGACTGTGGCTTACCGCAAGAACTGGGATACATACTTCATGGATATTGCCTGCATGGTCTCCACCCGTTCGCGCTGTCCCCGCCGCCATGTCGGCGCTGTGCTGGTGCAGGGCAAGAAGCTGCTGGGCACCGCCTATAACGGCGCACCGATGGGTGTTCCGGACTGCTCGGAAGCAGGCTGTATGGTCTCCGAGCAATATGAGCGGGAGATCATTGACGGCGTAGAGACCATGGTGAAGAAGCAGCGCTGTATCCGTACAATCCATGCTGAGCAGAATCTGCTGCTGTTCACAGACCGGAGTGACCGGGAAGGCAGTACCGTCTACGTCACGGATGAACCTTGCTGGACCTGTGCCAATATGTTAGCCAACAGCGGGATTGTAGAGATTGTCTATCTGCGTCCGTACCGCAAGGATATGGAGAAGGTTGAGGCCATGCTGTCTTCCAAAGGAATTGTGTTCCGCCAATTGGAGAACTATGAGCCGCCGAAGGAAACAATGATCTCGGTATCGGAATAACCGGAAGCATACCGGAGGACTTGCGTCACCACACAGAATAGGGACAGGTTAGTGTTATGGATAGCTTCAGATCTTCAGGGGAAGAACCTCTGCTTACGCATGTGTTTGCGTTTGCAGGGGTTCTTTGTCGTTGCTGCGGCAGCGGGACAGGAAAAGAGTAGTTCCATTTTGACGGGAAGAAGAGAATAGACCCATGATTAAAGGAGAGATGCTGATGAACAGAAGGCCGCTCTTAAGCTTCACGATCTGCTGGATTGCCGGAAGTGCGGCAGGCTGTCTGTTCTCCGGACGCAGTCTGCTGATCTACCTCGCAGGCTTGCTGCTGCTGCCTGCAATCTGGGCGGTCAGCGGCGGTATACGCTGGAGAACGGCTGCTGTGTTCGGGCTGGCGATTGCTGCGGCAGCCATGTACTGGGAGTGGAGTGAGGCGCGTAACGTGAGCCTGCTGCCGGAGCAATTGGGGCGATCGGCAACCGAACTGAATGAGGCTAACGTTACAGCCGCTGGCGTTATTGCGTCTCCGGTGGAGCGGGACGGGGACCGGGTTGATTTTACGGTGAAGCTGTCACGGATCGGACTCGAGCGGCAGGGAAGTCAGGTGGACGAAACAGCGGCGAATGTAGAAACGGGAGCTAAAGTAGCTACAAAAGAAAAAGTAGCTGTCGTGGTAGCGGCAGGGGCAGCAGCAGATGCGGAAAATGGAGGAAGTGCAGAAGCTGAAGGTGCTGAAGCAGAAGCAGAAGCAGAAACAGGAGTAGGTGCAGACGCAATAACAGGAGCAGAAGAGGAAGCAAAAGGGGAACTGGTTGCCGTTCAAATCAAGCTTCAGGAAGAAAGCGAAATCGCTGTAGCTGCCCTATGGCAGCGGGGAGACCGGGTAGTCATTGAAGGAGAGCTGGCGCAGCCGCAGATAGCGCGTAACTTCGGCGGATTCGATTACCAAGCTTATCTGCTCACGAACAAAATCCACTGGCTGTTAAAAGGGAGCGGAACAGCCAGCGTAAAGGTTGCTCCTCCGGCATCGTGGCAGCTATCCGGCATTCTGCGCTGGAATGATAGGATGCGCGCCACCCTCGGTGCAGAGATGGAGCGCTTATTCGAGGAGCCGCATGCCGGTTATATGAAGGGACTCGTCATCGGCATCCAGGAGGATCTGGACCCGGAGACCTTTAAGCAATTCTCACAGCTGGGGCTGACTCATATTCTGGCGATCTCGGGAATGCATGTTGCGGTTTATGTCGGGGTGATCTTATTTCTTCTGCGCCGCTGCCGCTTCACGAGAGAAACAGCACTCACGGTAACATTACTGCTTGTACCAGCCTACGTACTGCTGTCCGGTGCCGGACCGTCAGTGGTTCGCGCCGGGATAATGAGCATGATTGCTCTGCTTGCCGCAAGGCTCGGTATCCTTAAGGATGGAATGAACATTCTGGCCGCTGCGGCGCTGATGATGCTGGTCTGGAACCCGTATCTGCTGCTCAGCGTCAGCTTTCAGCTGTCCTTTCTGGTGACAGCAGGTCTCATGGTATATACGCCGCTGGCCGCGCCATTGTTCAGATGTTTACCTAACTGGCTGGGCAGCGCCCTCTCGGTAACCTTCATTGCGCAATTGGTCTCTTTCCCGCTAACGATATATTATTTTAACCAATTTTCGCTGCTGTCCTTTGCCGCCAATCTGCTGCTCGTTCCTTTCATCACGTTCCTGGTGCTGCCGCTTGGTACGCTGGCGCTGCTGCTTGGACGGTTCTGGAATACTGCCGCCCTCTTAACTGTGCAGCTTGCAGAGCTGCTGAATAATGCTACGTTTGAGGCAGTGGAGTGGGTAAACGGGTTTACAGCAGGTGTGCTGATCTGGGCTTCACCTTCATTACTGTGGATTTGCCTATACTACGGACTACTTTACGGTGTGTTGTATGCGTTGAAGAGACGGACGGAGATTACGCTTGCTCCACAGTATATGGAGGATGAGACCCGGCCGCTGACCGAGCTGGAGCTGCCGGGAAAGAGCCGTGGTAAGGCCGGCAATACCAGCAGTAACAAGGCGGTCCCAGCGGCAGCTGCGAACAGCAGAAGAGCCGCGCTGGCCCTCCAGGCATTTCCGCATTCAGACGTTACGCGCTGGAGCAGTCTCGCCGCTATGCTGTGCGCCGCAGGTTTAGCCCTTCTGCTCTACAAAGGCTACTACGCAGAAGACCTGAACGGGACGGGAGCGATCAGCTACCTGGATGTGGGGCAGGGAGACAGCATCCTGATTACCACGCCGGGCGGAGCCCATATTCTGGTGGACGGCGGCGGAACGGTGAGTTTCGGGAAGAAGGAAGCCTGGCGAATCCGCCGCAGCCCGTTCGAGGTCGGAGCCAAGACGCTGCTGCCGCTGCTGAAGCAGCGGGGCATCCACCGGCTGGATGCGGTGATCCTGACGCATGGCGATCAGGACCATGCCGGAGGGCTGCAGGCGGTGCTGGAGGGTATGCCAGTGTCTGCTCTGCTGTTCAACGGGACGCTGGCAGATACGGAGCCGTACACCAAGCTGATGACTACAGCGCTTGCCGCAGGAGTCCGGCTGTATCCGGTACAGCAGGGCATGCTCCTGGCTCCGGATGAGGCGGCGCAGCTGCATTTTCTCTGGCCGGAGCCGCCTGCGGACGGGCAGACTCTGCCGGATGAAGTGGAGGATCAGAACCACGAATCGGTCGTGTTTCGGCTGGAGATGAACGGCCGCAGCTTTCTTTTCACAGGCGATATGGACCAGGCAGCGGAGGAAGCGATATTGCAATCCGCACAGCAGGCCGGAATACAGGCAGGTAAGCCCATCGACATCCTCAAAGTCGCTCACCACGGCAGCAAAACCGCCACCAGCGCAGACTGGCTGACCTTCTGGCATCCGGCAGCGGCGGTAATCTCTGCGGGTGTGAACAACCTCTACGGGCATCCAAATGGCGATGTACTAGACCGGCTAAAAGACGAAAATACAGAGGTATACCGGACCGACCAGCATGGCGAGATTCAGCTCAGGGTGGGTAAGGAAGGGATAATTATGAGACATAAGCTTAATATGAAGATTACGGAATAAACTATTTACGATGAACAAAAAAATACATCAAACCTTTTGCATTCCTTGGGTACATCACCTTTATGCACCCATGTGTCGACCATTTGATTAAAGAAGTCAGGCCTCGCCAGAGAGACCCCATGTCCAATGCCAGGGATGATCACGCCATTACAATTGGAGCTGGCAGCAACAAGATCCTTAGCGGATTGCTTCATCACAGCTTTTTCTTTCTCACCTACTGTAAACAGTATCTTGCCTGCGGCCTCACTGAAACCGGCTGGAATAGTGAACGTCATATTCTCTTCCAGCACTGCGATCAGGGCGTCAGGCGGCATCCGGCAGCTTTCTGCATAATATCGTTCAAAGTATTCATCGCCCAGATATAGTGTCTTAGCCTGGAGCCTGGAGAACCATCTCTGTTTAATTAAAGGGAAGGTTAGTCTGACTGCCGGTCCAATCCACTTTTTAGCGTATGGCATGGGTCTGACCAGAGCACTGTTTATTATGGCAAAATCAATGAGCGCAGGTCTCAGGCTTATCATCTGGACAGCAACCTGTGCACCTAAAGAGAATCCGACCAGGACGACTTTCTTTCCGCCTGCTTTTTCTCCGATCAATTGGATTAATTGTTCTGCACTGCTTTGAATTGAAAATATAATGTCATCATTACTTAACCCGTGTCCAGGCAAGTCTGGAACCATGCAATGATAATGGACGAAATACTTCACTTGTCTATCCCACATCCAGCCGCTCACTCCGCCACCGTGTAAGAATACCATCAGATAGGATGCACTTTGATCTCCAGATTCCTGAACATGCAAGGCCACACCGGCACACTTCCCTTCCACAAAATCAAATTCACTCCTACTGGTACGTTTCACGCAAGTATTAAGTCTCAAAAAAAGCACCCGTCAGCTTGTCTCTCAGCTGGCGGGTGCCTTATTAATTAAAACTATATAAGCTGAATAAAAGAATATAACCAAAAGCGGGAAGGATCGGAAGGGAATTTTGGAACTGTAGGAGCGGTAGCATCCGCCTTTGTATACGGATTTCCACCGCGAACAGCAGTTATAATCAGGAAATCTGTATACAACAGCGGCCGGAAGTCCAAATATTCTCTGTAGTGACGGCTGAGCTTTAAGTTAGGTTCTTAGATTCAGCTTCTATTTCAGAAGCTGAAATCCTCATCCCGTAAAGGCTCAACGTTCATCGCGCGGACGTAGCCGTTGCCTTTTTTGGAGAAAAAGTCATGCTGCTTGGTGTGGGTGCTGATGCCGTTCTGGACGATCGGGTTGATCTCTTCCTCTGCGAACAGCGGGTCCAGCCCCAGGTTCATCATCGCCTTGTTGGCGTTGTAGCGCAGGAAGGCCTTCACTTCATCTACAAGCCCGATCTGGGCGTAGATTTGCTCGGTATACTGCTCCTCGTTGGCATGCAGCAGACGCAGCAGTCCGACCAGCGTCTGGTAGACATCACGCTGATCGTCTTCGGACAGCTCCTCGAAGATCTCCTGGGCGAGCACGCCGACGTAGACGCCGTGGATGCTCTCATCCCGCAGGATCAGGTCGATGATCTCGCCGCTGCAGGTCATTTTGCCTTGGCCGGCCAGATAGAGCGGGTAGAAGAAGCCGCTGTAGAACAAGTAGCTTTCCAGCAGAACAGAGGCAGCCATTGCCAGATAGAGGTCTTTGGGCGACTCAATCTTCTTGTAATATTCCGAGATGGTCTCCGCCTTGAACTGCAGGAACGTATTGTCCTCCACCCAGCGGAAGATGCCGTCGATCTCCTCGGTCGAAGCAAGTGTTGTGAAAATACTGCTGTAAGACTTGGCATGGATCTGCTCCATCATCCCCATGAAGCCGAGGACCGCCTTGCGCTGCAAGCCGTCCACATGCTCCATAATTTGCGGCATGCCGACGCCGCCCTGGATGGTATCGAGCAGGGTCAGTCCGCCCAGCACCTTCATATAAGAGTCCTTTTCGATCTCGCTCAGCGTGAGCCAGGACATTTTGTCATCGGATAATGGAATTTCGTCGTCGGTCCAGAACTGCATAATATTCTGATTCCAGAACATCAGCGAGTAGTCGTCGTCGGGACGGTTCCAGTTCACGGCTTTGATTGCGCTCATAATGATCTATTCTCCCTTTCTGTACCTGTGCCCGCTCTTAGATGGAGCAGGACAGGCATTCCTCGACAGACAGTTTATTGGTCCGGGTGTAGTACAGGGATTTCAGCCCTTTGTGCGCCGCATACAGGTAAGAACGGGCCAGCTCACGGGTCGTTACATCACTGTTCACATGCAGGACCGTTGAGATACCCTGGTCGATATGAGGCTGAATTTCCGCAATCAGGTCAATCACCTTGAACTGGTCCATCTGGTACGCAGATTTATAGAAGAATACATTGTCCGGACGCAGGTAAGGCATCGGATAGTAGGTGGTCGAGTTGGCATACGTGCGTGTCTCGATCTGTTCTACAATCGGCATTACACTGGACGTGGCATTCTGGATGTAAGAGATGCTCGCAGTCGGCGCAATCGCCAGACGGTAGGCATGGTACAGGCCGTTCTTCATCACGTCATCACGCAGCTGCTTCCAGTCCTCGGTTGTAGGAATGTAGATGCCCTCGAACAGCTCCTGCGCTCTTGCAGTAACCGGACGGTAGTCCGTGGTCAGGTAACGGTCGAAATACACGCCGGATGCATAATCCGATTCTGCGAAGCCATGGAAGGTCTCGCCAGTCTCCGCAGCGATCTGCATACTCTTTTCGATCGAATGGAAGTTCATCGTCATGAAGAAGGTCCGGGCGAAATCGCGGGCCTGCTCACTCTCATAAGCAATCTTGTTCTTGGCAAAGTAACCGTGCAGATTCATCACACCCAGGCCGACGGAGTGCATCTCTTTGTTCGCTTTAGCCACACCCGGAGCATTGGAGACCGTAGTCATATCGCTGACTGCAGTCAAGGCGAGCATGCCTTCATGAACGGATTCACGAATCTTGCCATGCTCCATCACATTCACAATGTTGAGGGAAGCCAGGTTGCAGCTGATATCACGGCGGATCGCGTCCTGCTCTCCATAGTTGTTAATCTCGGAAGTCTCCTGCAATTGGAAAATCTCGGTGCACAGGTTCGACATCTTGATCTGACCCACATTACGCAAGGCGTGGGCGTTATTGGCATTGCTCTTGTTCATAATATACGGATAGCCCGATTCGAGCTGGATCATGGCGATTTTGGTCAGCATGTCGCGTGCGCTCATGGCAACTTTCTTCTTCACGCGCGAATCAGCAAGCAGGGTATCGTACATCACGTCCAGATCCATATCATCCAGATGCGTTCCATACGCCTGATACACAGTATAAGGAGCGAATACATGCAGCGGCTGATTATCCTGAGCGAGCTTGTAGAAGCGGTTAGGCACGATCAGGCCGATAGACAACGTCTTCAGGCGTGTCCGTTCGTCGGCGTTGATCTTCTTGCTGTCCAAGAATTCTAGTACGTCCCAGCCAAAAATATTATAATAAGCCGCACCCGAACCCTTGCGCTGGCCCATTTGGTCCGCGTAGGAGAAGCCGTCTTCCATGAGCTTCAGGACAGGCATGATGCCCTTGGCAGCATCCTCGACGCCCTTAATCGTCTCGCCGCGCGAGCGCAGCTTGGACAGATTGACCGCAACACCGCCGCCGATCTTGGACAGCTGCATGCAGGTGTTCAGTACATAGTTGATCGAATTGAGCGAGTCGTCCATTTCCAGCAGGAAGCAGGAGACCATCTCACCACGGCGGCTCTTGCCGGCATTGAGGAAGGTCGGGGTAGCCGGCTGCAGGCGCTGCTCCATCATCGAGCGGGCCAGCGTGCGGGCTGTCTCCACGTTGCCGCGTCCCAGATGCAGGGCCACCACAGCTACGCGGTCCGGGTAATGCTCAAGGTATTGCTTACGGTCATTGCTTTTGACGGCATAGTCTGTGTAGAACTTGGAAGCCGCCATATAGGAAGGGAACTGGAAGTTATATTCGTGGGCAATCCGGTAGACGTCCTCCATCTCAGCTGCGGAATAACGGTCATACAGGTCCTCGTAGTAATCATTGGCAATCATATAATCGATCTTTGCTTTGGTTGTTGTGAAGGTCAGGCTGCGCCGCTCCACATCCCGCATGAACTCGGCTACCGCCTCCTGGTCCTTATCCAATTGGAAAAAGCCGCTTTCGTCTCTCTTCATCAACATGTTGTTCAGTTCAATATGCCGCAACCCGGTCCACCTCCTGTTTTATGCGCTGTACATCACCAAATGTTCCCGACAACTCAAACTTGCCGACCACCGGTACGTTGTAACGCTGTGCAATTAAATCTGCGCTGTGCGCGTATAGCTCACCCCAGTTTTTGTTGCCGCTCGCGGCGATGCCTTTGAGCCTGGAATGGTTCTTCTCTAAGAAAGAAGCTACCTTCTCTGGAATCTGTCCAAATCCGGTGGTGTATGTAACAAGCACGTAAGGCTCGTCGATCGTCATATGCTCTTCGATTTGAACAGCAGGAAGCTTCAGCTTATTGATGAACCTTCTAACGTTGCCGGTCTTGGAATCGTAAGCAATCAACATGGTCCCTAACCTCCTATAACATGTAGCTATTTCTACTTGACAAATGATGACGGGCAATTTCACTAGATTTATTGGCTTTTCTATTATATACACTATATTTAGTAACGTTTAATCATTTTACTACCATATATTGAAAAGTCAATAGACCCACAGGTCCTTCTAACCCCCTGATTTGCCTATGAAAAAGGGAGAAAACCACGCCCCGCCTGCATTCTATTCTCTTATAATTTATTAGTATTTTTTTTAAGCTTTTTTGTGCGCCGGTGTCCGGCGAGAATTGATCAATAGTGAAAGAAAAGCATTCATTACCCTCCTTCATGCCCGGCCCCTGTCAATCTATAATAAAAGAAAAGTTCCGATACAGAAGGAAGATAGGAGTAAATTCATGAATAATGCTGCTGCAAAGCAAGCCCCTGCGGGTTCTTTGAAAACGGTTCCGCCTGGAAAAACACGGATCAAACGCTGGGAATCTCCGCTCGCCGGCTATCTGTTTCTCTCTCCGTGGTTAATAGGTTTTTTCCTGCTGACCCTGGGGCCGATGATTATGTCCCTGTATTACTCGCTTACCGATTACTCGCTGCTGGAAGCACCGGAGTGGGTCGGATTTGCCAACTACACGAGAATCTTCACCCAGGATGATGTGTTTCCGTCTTCGCTGCGGATCACGATTACCTTCGTGCTGCTGACCGTGCCGCTGCGGCTGATGTTCGCCCTGGCGATTGCCATGCTGCTGAACCGCAAGATCAGGGGGATCAGCTTTTACCGGACGATGGTGTATTTCCCCTCATTGATCGGGACAAGTATCGCCGTATCGATTCTCTGGAAGAATATTTTCAGCCGCAACGGCTTCATTAATGACTTCCTGGGGATCTTCGGGATCAAGGGACCGGCATGGATTGCGGATCCGAAGTATGCACTGGGTACGCTGATCCTGCTGATGGTCTGGCAGTTCGGCTCGTCGATGATTATTTTCCTGGCCGGACTGAAGCAGATTCCGGGTGATCTGTACGAAGCGTCGTCTGTGGACGGAGCCAGCAAATTCCGCCAGTTCATCTCGATCACACTGCCGATGCTCTCACCGATCATTATGTTCAATGCCATTCAGACGATGATCAATACGTTCCAGATGTTCACCCAGGCATTTGTCATCACGAACGGCGGTCCGGTGAAATCTACGTTTGTTTACGTCATGTATCTGTATGAAGAAGCCTTTACCAAGTTCCACATGGGGTATGCCTCGGCGCTGGCCTGGGTGCTGCTGCTGCTGATCGGGCTGTTCACGGCCGTGCTGTTCGGAACTTCGAAATATTGGGTGTTCTATGAATCGCAAGGAGGCAAGAAATAATGGATGCTACCCGCTCAAGCAAAAAAATATTAACGCATGTATCTCTCCTCGTCGTCAGTCTGATTATGATGTATCCGATTTTTTGGTGGCTGGGTGCCTCGCTGAAGACGAATGAGGAGATGAGTTCGGCGGGTCTGTTCCCGAAGATTCCGCACTGGGCCAACTTCTCCGAAGGCTGGGTATCGGTGCCGAACTTTACTTTTACCCACTTCTATCTCAATACCTTTGAGCTTGTACTAGGTGTGCTGTTCACAAGTGTGATCTCCTGCAGTCTGGTTGCCTTTGCATTCTCCAGACTTGATTTCCCGCTGCGCAATTTCTGGTTCGCCATTATGCTGGTTACCCTGATGCTGCCAACCCAGGTTACGATTGTACCCCAGTATGTCATGTTCAGCGGCTGGGGCTGGATCAACACCTATCTGCCGTTCTACATTCCCCATCTGTTCGCCGGCGGGATCGGCGGCCCGTTCTTCATCTATCTGTTAGTCCAGTTTATGCGCTCCGTCCCCAAAGAGCTGGATGAGGCGGCCAAAATCGACGGCTGCTCCTGGTTCAGCATCTACTGGAGAATTATGCTGCCGCTGGTGAAGCCTGCGCTGGTTACGGTGGCGATCTATGCCTTCCTCTGGAACTGGGATGATTTCTTCGGGCAGATGCTTTATATTAATACTGTTGAAAAATACACGATCAATCTCGCACTTAAGCTGTTCATAGATTCACAGGGATCAGTGCCGTGGGGCCAGATGCTGGCCATGTCGCTTCTATCCATTACTCCGTCCGTACTGATCTTCTTCCTCGCCCAGAAGCATTTCGTGGAAGGGATGTCTGCGGGGGCGTTGAAGGGCTAGGATGCCTTATAAATTATCTAATAAGAGGGAATTAAAGCTGCGATGGTTCGCGGCTTTCTTTCTATGATTAGGACCATACAGGTTTCATGAGATATAGCAGGAGGATTCCACATGCGGGTTAACCCCTTTAAAACGCTGCGCATCGATGTTGTTTTCTTCTTTGGCTTCGCGCTGATTGTGGCAGCCCTGGTCGGCGTGACTGTCTTTTTCAGTTATGTAAGCGGGTCCAGAGAAATTGCCGGCAACACATCCTATTACCAGCAGAAGCTGCTCATTGAGCTGCATAAGAAGCTGAACACCAATCTCGTGGATATTGAGCAAAGCTCCAATACGGCTGCTCAGAATTTGAGCGACCAGTATGAAGCGATGCTGAATGGCACCCCGTATGATCGGGTGCGGGGACAAGCCAGTATCCGCTCCCAATTGAACAACTATGTATTCGGGATGCCGATCCTGCAGTCAATCCATGTCTATTCGGATATGACGCCGACTTATAATGTGCAGGAGTTTGTACAGTTCCTGCCGCTTGCACAGATGGAGCAGGAGGTCTGGTATGAGGATTTGCGCAACTCCGATTACAGCTGGCTGAGAGAGCGGATTATCAAGACCAACAGCGGGGATACCTCGGTGATTAGCTTTGCCCGCAAGGTCCATAACCGCTTTAACCGGTCGATTGCTGTGATGATCTTCAATGTTCGGGTTCCGGCCTTTCAGTCGCTGATTGCCACGGAGGACAACCGCTCCAACCTGGCACTGCTTGATGCCACGGGCAAGCTGATTACAGCTACAGGCGACCCCGGCTTCTTCGTGCAGAATGAGGCGCAGATCAAGACCCATCTCGATTCTCAGACGAACGGCGCCAAGCGGACCGGTGACGAATTTCTCGTATGGTCCTCCTCGCTCGATTCCCAGTGGTCACTGGTAGAGATTACCTCCTGGAGTCAGATCACGGCGGGAAGCCTGAAGCAGACGCAAATTATTCTGGCATTCGGGATCGCCACCATTGTGCTGATTCTGCTGCTGGCTGTATTCCTGTCCCGTCAGTTCGTCAAGCCGATTGGACTGCTGCTGAAAGCAATGAGCAATTTTTCACTAAGTAAACGGACTTCGCTGCCTGAAGATTATCGGAATGAATTCGGCCGTCTGTTCCAAGGCTATGAGAAGCTGACCTACCGGATTGAAGAGCTCTATGAGAGCCTGGAGGAGCAGCATGAGCGGCAGCGGGCTGCTGAGATTAAAGCGCTGCAGATGATGATCAACCCTCATTTCCTCTACAATTCGCTGGATCAGGTCAACTGGATGGCGATTGAGGCTTCGCAGC
This sequence comes from Paenibacillus sp. FSL H8-0259, assembly GCF_037963255.1. Lineage (NCBI taxonomy): Bacteria > Bacillati > Bacillota > Bacilli > Caryophanales > Paenibacillaceae > Paenibacillus > Paenibacillus sp. FSL H8-0259. The sequence goes on along the minus strand of NZ_CP150147.1, from coordinate 6,385,711 downwards.
CGCAGATAAGCAATATGCTGGCGCATCTGGGACAATTTTTCCGGCTCGCCCTATCGAACAGTGATAGTCTTGTACCGCTGTCGGAGGAGCTGGCCCATATTGAGAGCTATCTGCAGTTCCAGAAGATCCGCTGGGAGGACCGCCTGGATTACCGTGTGCTGCTCGAAGATGAGGCCCGAAACCTGTTTGTGCCCAAAATTATTCTGCAGCCGTTTGTCGAGAATGCCTTCATACACGGGTTCCACGGTAAACAGCAGGCATCGTTAACTATTGCGGTCAGTATCCAGAATAGCCGGCTGCTGCAGATTAAAGTGACAGATAACGGCCGCCAGCTGCAGGAGAACTGGCAGGAGAAGCGGAGTGCCAAGGGTGGTTACGGGCTGCGGAATGTCCGCGAAAGGATTGTTGCGCTGTTTGGTGAACCCTACGGCTTCACGCTGGGCAACTCACCGGATGGCGGTACACAGGCGGTCATCCTTCTGCCTATAGTCCATACACCATCTCATAAAGGAGGATTGCAGCATGTGGAAAGTAGTGATCATTGACGATGATTTCCAGGTCGTGAGGGGACTCCGTAAAGTCATTCCCTGGGAAGAGCTGGACGCCGAATTTGCCGGTGAAGCCATTGATGGCGAGGCAGGCCTCAAGCTGATTGCCGAGGTGAACCCGGATATAGTCCTGACCGATATTTATATGCCTGTGATGAACGGGATTCAGATGATCGAACAGCTGAAAGCCGGGGATTTCGCCGGCCGGTTCGTGATCTTAAGCGGATACAATGATTTCGAATACGCCCGGACTGCGCTCCGCCTCGGGGTGGATGATTATTTGACCAAGCCTGTGACGGTGGAGCAGATCCGCAGCGTATTGTCGGAAACGATTGAGAAGCTGGAGGAGACCTATCTGCACCGTCTGAATCTTGGAGAGGTGCAGTCACCTGAGCGGCGCGAAGAGCTATGCCTTGAGGAATGGCTGGCTGGCGAGTTGAACGGCTGGGGCCAGAGCTCCGAAGCATCGGTTCCGGCGGAGCTGCTTAAGGAACGGAAATATACGGTGATGATCATCGAGGTGCTGTGGACCGAACGCATCCGCAGTATTTCCCTGGCGGATTGGAGCCTGTTCAAATTCGCTGTCTCCAACATTGTTGCCGAGGTATCCGGCCGGGAGTGGCCGGACACCTGCTTCGTCTGGCTGTTCGGCAACCATGGAGCACTGCTGCTGCCATCGGCAGAGCGGGAGGGGGAGCAGGCAATAGGGCAGGCTGCAGACCGGCTGGGAGAGCTGATGGTGGGCAGCATGAAGACCTATCTCGGACTTGAGATCCGCTTCGGAACCGGCACTGCGAAATCCGGCTGGAGAGGAATCAAACCGTCCGGCGACGAGGCGCTGCAGAGACTGTTCGCCAAGCAGCCGCTGAATCTGCAAAGCGGGAATAATCCGGATGATGGAAAAGCGGCTGCAGCAGTTGAGGTGTCCCTGCTGACCGATTACTACCAGAGTATAACCAAAGCGCTGCAGGAAGAGCGTGACGATGAAGTCATGCGGCTGATCCGCCTGTACCTGCACCGCAGACAGCCGGAAATGCCGGTGGATCCGGTATCCTTCCGAATGCTGGCAGCGGAGCTCTGGACCATGCTGCATAACGCCATGCTGATGGCCGGAATTCCCGGCCGCAGCGATGATGAAGGGCTGGCGCTGCGCGAGCTGAGTGAGATGACGGAGCTTCCGAAGATTGAAGAATGGCTGGAGACACAGCTCCGCAGCCTCCGCCGGGCGCAGGTTCCGGCTATTCAGGAGAAGCACCGCAAAGCGGTACAATTCATGACGGAATACATCCACAAGCATTATGCGGAGGATATTACGCTGGAGCTTCTGGCCTCGCAGCTGTATATCTCCAAGAATTATTTGAATCAGCTGTTCAAGAAAGTGACCGGAGAAACGTTCACCAACTACGTTATCCGTGTGCGGATTGAGAAGGCCAAAGCGCTGCTGCTGGAAGGCAGCCATCTGATCTATGAGGTCTCGGAGATGGTCGGATACCAGAATGTTCCATATTTCAGTACCCTGTTCAAGAAGTATTGCGGTGTCAGTCCCAGTGAGCTGATCAAACGCTAGATTGAAGTGGATATTGAAAGATTTGTGTTCATTACTCTTCTATACGGTGAATAGCCCCGGTGATAATATCGACCTATAAATGTTGGCTCAGCTGACAGAAGGGGGAAATTGAAATGCAGAAGAAGGTTAAAAAAAGTTTTCTTGCAATCGCTTTAATGACGATGGTTGCAGCGACTGCTGCTTGCGGAAACAACACTAATAACGCAGCGAACAGCACTACCGCGGGGGGCACTACAGCTGCGGCTACCACAGCTCCGGCAGGAGCAACTGGAGACGCCGGCACGCCGTTGACGCTCACATTAACCTGGTGGGGGTCCCAGGCAAGACATGACGCTACACTGAAGGCGCTCGACCAATATAAGGCGCTGAATGCGAATGTTACGTTTCAGACGCAGTTTTCCGGCTGGGACGGCTATTTTGACAAGCTGGCTGTACAATACTCCGCCAAAAGCGCGCCGGATATCATCCAGATGGATGCGGCTTATCTGAATGATTATGCGGCCAGAGGGCTGCTGGCTGATCTGAAGGACGTCAATGTGGATAATATTGAGGCTGCTACTGTAGACGGCGGTAAAGTAAACGGTACCCAATACGCTATGCCGCTGGGTGTTGCTGCACTTGGTATGGTATATGACAAGACGGTTGTTGAGAAGCTGGGCCTGGAAGCGCCGGACTTCGGCTGGACCTGGGATGATTATTATGCCTTCGGTGAAGCGGCCAAAGCGAAGCTTGGCGAGGATAAATATGTGTTCGCTGATCAGAGCGCCGATCTGGTAGACTACACCGCCTATCAATACAGCATGGGCAAAGGGTATATCTTCGACGCCGAAGGTAATCTTAGCATCGACAAGGACACATGGATCGGCTTCATGACCAAAATGAATGAGCTGCGTGACAGAGGCATCCTGACTCCGGCCGATATCACCACTACCGATAAAGAGCTTGACCCGCAGCTGGACAGCGTCATCAACGGCAATGCCGTAGTGCGTCACCTGTTCTCTAACCAGGTCGGCTCCATTGAAGCCCTGAAGCCGGGTGCATTCGGTTATGCCTCTATGCCGTACGGTACGGAAGCAGGCGGCTGGCTGAAGCCGGGAATGTTCTGGAGCGTTAATGCCCAGTCCGCCAACCAGGCGGAAGCCGTCAAATTTGTAGACTGGTTCGTGAACAATGAGGAAGCCGGCCAGACGCTGGGTCTGACACGCGGTACACCAATCAACTCCAAAGTGATTGAAGCACTCACGCCTACCTTCAGCGATGCGGACAAAACTTCGCTTGATTTCCTGAACAAGGTAACGCCGGATGCGCAGCAGTTCATCAATGACCCTCAAGGCTGGGGGAATTTCAAGAACGATTACAAAACGATTGTAGAAAAACTGCAGTTCAAGCAATCCACACCGGACAAAGCTTATGAAGAGCTGCTGAAGCTGGCAGAACAATACGCTGCGGAAACCAAATAATCCGCTATCGGGACCAGCCGCAGGTGCGGCTGGTTCTTTTTGTACAAGATAGTCCAGAATTGAAAGAACAACCGCGGAATGGAATGCATTTGTGTTCTAAAGTGAAAGATTCCGGTTCTATTCTCTCTCATGGAGAAGCTGAATGATCCTTTATAATGGGCACGTACTCATGATAACGCTTTCTTTCGGGAGGCGGAAAATAAGTTACGGGGAGGTTAGTTATTATTATGAAGGCAATCAGGTGTAGCAAAAGTAAATCATGGCTGTCCGTGCTGATCATTACGGTAATATTGTTTGGAATGTTTCCGGGTGCAGGCCCGGCAGAGGCAAAGACAACTCAGGGTTCGGGCACCGTTTATTATGTTGACAGTACTGCAGGCAGCGACAGCAATCCGGGCACGGCTGACAGCAGTCCGTGGCAGACGCTGGGCAAAGTGAACGGTACGGTCTTTCAGCCGGGTGACCGGATTCTGCTGAAATCCGGCAGTATATGGAATAACCAGACGCTGGCACCCCAGGGTTCGGGCAGCGCAGGCAAGCCGATTATCATTGACCGCTACGGCAGCGGGGATAAGCCTAAGATCAAGGCGAACGGGCAACATGCCGATGCGATTACCTTGAGTAGTCAGCAATTCTGGGAGATCCGTAATCTGGATGTATCGAATACCGCGCCGATAACGGGCAGCTTCGCCCAGTCGCTAGGCGATTTCCGCGGAATCCATGTCACGGGCGCGGATGCCGGCAAGCTTGAGTATATCCGTATCAGCGGTGTAGATGTGCATGATGTATCGGGAGAAATCGCCTGGATCAGCGGCACTGTGCCGCCGGTACCTGACCCGGGAATCCGCTTCAAGACCGGCTGGGACGGATCGAAGAAAACCGGCGGCATTGTGTTCGACACAAAGGTTGCCGACCCGAAGCACCCGCAGCAGGCTACTGTTTTCAACGATGTGATTATTGAGAATTCAACGGTTAAGAACACGTCATTCGGCGGGATCATATTCAAGCAGTATGCCGGTGATGGCGGCGGGGACAGCAGCAGCGGTGTCGTAAGCACCGGCTGGGGTACACGCGACAGTGAGAGTGATCCGAAATTCACCCCTCATACGAACATCATCATCCGGGGCAACTATATTACGCAGAAGGACACGGATTTCGGCTGCAATGCGATGTATCTGACCGGGGTGAGAAGTGCGATCGTAGAGAATAACGTAGTGGAAGGTGCAGGCACTTCCGGAATTGAGACTTATTATGCTGATGATATAGTCATCCAGTATAACGAGGTGTTCAAGACCTCCCAAAAAGCAGGCGGAGCGGATTCCAACGGCATTGACCCTGACAAGGGAACGACCAAAATGCTGATCCAGTACAATTATGTGCATGACAACGGGGACGGTATCCTGATCTGCCAGTTCAGCTTCGGGGATACCATCATCCGCTACAATGTGCTGGAGAGCAATACCCGTTATCCGATCTACCTGCATTCGGACAAGAAAGCAGTAGCTGAGGTATACAACAATACGATCTATAATGATGCCAGCGGGTATATGATCTACGGCTACGGTACCTCGCTGAATGCCACCTACAACATCCGCAACAATATTCTGTATACAACCCGCGCCGTTCAGGAACTGACGGTGAGCCCGACGATTACTTATGACAATAACAGCTACTATTCTACGGTTGGCACACTTACGCCCCCGGCAGGCGATCTTCATGCCTTGACCGGTAATCCGCAGCTGACAGATCCGGGGAAGGGTATATCCGGTTCTGAAGCAGACGGACCTGCTTTAGGCAGCCTCGGCAGCATATATCAGCTGAAGCCGGAATCTATGCTGGTTAACCGGGGAGTGAATATTCTGGCTGAAAGCTCCGGAGTACAAGATTTCGCAGGGCAACCGCTCTACAATGGTAACGCTGATCCCGGGGCATTCGAGTATTATGATGCTTCGCTGAACACAGCAGCTGTGGCTGGCAGGGTGACGAACAGCGCAGGCAATGGCATGAGCGGCGTCACGGTAAGTGATTTGTCCGGCAGCGGGCTGCAGGCCGTTACGGACAACTCCGGCTATTATGTCATTAAAGGTGCCGTTGTCGGCAGCAGCATCAACCTGCAGGCCGTTAAGAACGGCTATACTCCAGGCGAAACCGGGAGCTTCAGCGTTGAGGCAGGCAATGTCATTACCCGCGATCTGCGGCTGACCTCTAACGCGGCAACAGGCTCCATCACCGGTAGGGTGCTGGATGGCGGGTTGGCTGCAGCGGCAGGAGTGACAGTGACCCTTATGCTGGATGGATTACCTGTACTGAGCGCTGAGAGTGATCTTAACGGTCTGTACAGCTTCCCGGCAGTGGAGGTAGGGGAGAATTATACAGTCTCCGCGGCTAAAGAGGGCTTCAGAACGGCAGAGGTGCCCGGCATTCATGTGGAGCCAGCGCTCAACACGGCCGTATCTGAGCTGTATGTGGTAAGCAAGCAGGCGGTCTTGCTGAGTGCTTCCGGTTACAATGATCTGGACACAGATGCCAAGCCGGGCGAACCTTGGACGGTGACGGCTAACGGCGGGAGTGTGGGGGCAGCTGAACTGCCAAGTGCCTCCGACAAAAGCATCAAGCTTACCCGCAGCAGCAATAGCGGCAATACCTCCATGGCGCAGACCTTTGCTGCCGGAAGTCTGAAGGGTATAGTCACGCTGACGGCCGATGTCATGAAGCTCGACAATGCGGGCAGTACGAACTGGATCAGCCTGCCTTATATTTATAGCAGTGCCGGAACAGCGAGTACGAACGTGGGTGTATCGCTGGCTTTTTCCAAAGGGCAGATTGTCGCTTACAAGGGCGGAACTTCGACTAATCTAATGCCTTATGAACCGGGTACATGGTACAACCTGCGGCTGGTGATGAACACCGGATCCGGCAAATTCGATCTGTACGTCAATGATATTCCAGTCGTCCAGCAGGCCGCCTTCCGTAATAAAATTCCCGATATCGGCCGCATTGACTACTACGCCAACAGCTCTAATTATGGCACGGCCTATATCGATAATGTACAGCTCTATCAAGGAATTCCCTATGAGCGTAATGATGCCGGAATAACAGAGGTTACGGCGGATCTGGGCCCTCTGACCAAACAAGGAGAGGATTACAGTCTGGAGGTTCCGTACTTTATGGAGACTGTACAGCTGACAGCGACGGTAAACAGCCCAAACATTTCTTCTTTGACTATCAATGGTCTGGCAGCTATAAGCGGACAGCCTTCAGAAGAGGTTATGCTGGAAGAAGGCGTTAATACCATTCCGGTAGTTGTTACTGCCGAAGACGGCGTTACAGCACGCACAGTTAATGTAATTATTAACCGTACACCTGCTGCACTTGATTCTACCCTGCGGAACCTGCGGATTGCTGGCAGCAAAGGTGAGGCATTATCGCTCTCTCCCGCATTTGCTTATGATCAGGACAGCTATACGGTGAGCGTTCCGGCAAGCGTATACGGGTTGAAGGTAATGCCGCTGGCAGGAGCATCCGGCACGGAGATCCGCGTGAATGGAACAGTGACCGGCAGCAGCGAAGCCTCTGAAGAGATTACGCTTAGGGAGAGCGTCAGTGAAATTGCTGTGACGACTGCCTCGGCAGATGGCACGGATTATAGAACCTATCTATTTACTGTCAACTGGGAAGGAACTTATATTCCCGCTGAACCTGAACCTGAGCCTGAGCCTGAGATTAGGGATTCCGCAGTGAATCCGTTATCCGCAGTCTTTGATAAGAATCCGGCAAATCGTCAGCCGGTTATGCTTGAAGTAGAGTGGAACGGCAATACGCTCTCAGCGATCCGCAGTGGCGGGACGGAACTGGGCGAAACGGATTACAGCGTCACCGGCAATGTGTACGGCATCGCAACTTCATACCTCGTTCAGCAGCCGCTGGGTACGATAACGCTGGTCTTCGATTTCGACCAGGGTAAGGATGCCACTGTGGCTATCCGGATTATGGATACGACTGAGGGAACAGATCCGGGAACATCGGAGCCAGGGACAGATCCGGGAACAACAGAGCCAGGGACAGATCCGGGAACAACGGAGCCGGGGACAGATCCGGGTACGACGGAGCCGGGAACAGATCCGGGTACAACGGAGCCGGGAACCAGTCCGGAGACAGGGACTGCTCCGGTAAATTCCGGCGGCACCGGCAGTTTAACTGCTGTGCTGCCGGCTGTGACGGTCAGCAGCGGTAAGCTGACCGCGAACCCGCAGTCCGCTGCCGGAGCGGCAACGGCGCAGGTGGCCCTGACCCGGGAAGCGCTGGAGCAGGCGCTTGCTCTTGCGGCGGCAGAGGGCAACAGCGGGAACCGGATAACGGTGACCGTTAACCCGTCCGCAGGCGCTGCCGCCTATGAAATCTCACTGCCCGCCACAGCTTTGAGCGCACCAGCGCAGGGGCAGACGCTGGAGATTCAGACAGCGTTGGCTACAGTAGTTCTGCCCGCCGGGATGCTGGAGGGTGAACAGGCGGTGCTGGAAGATACGGTGGTGCTGAAGATTTCTGCAGCGGATATAACCGCCGCGAATTCACTGGTTACCACTGCAAACGGAGGAAGACCCGCAGTGGAACTCTCTATCAGCTCCGGCGGCAAGGAGTTGAGCTGGAAGAATAGTTCAGCGCAGGTAGAGGTCAGCATTCCCTACAAGCTGACTACCGCCGAACTGTTGAATGCTGAATTCCTGGCCATATGGCATATTGATGAGAACGGCCTCAGCCACCCGGTTACCGGAGGCCGCTATAAACCGGAATCCGCAGCAATAAGCTTTAAGGTCCGCCACTTCAGCACTTATGCTGTGGTATTAAACCGCATATCTTTTGCTGATCTTGGGACTGCACACTGGGCCAGCCGGCCGGTTGCAGTACTGGCGTCTACAGGCATTCTGAATGGCGTCTCCGCCCATTCCTTCGCCCCGGACGCGGCCGTCACCAGAGCTGATTATACTCTTATGCTGATGCGTACATTCGGCCTGGAGAGCAGCGGGGCCGCAGCATCCGGATTCACAGATGTGCTGCCGGGCAGCTACTTCTATGAAGCGGTGAATGCTGCCCATAGGCTGGGGATCGTCAGCGGCAGCACGGATGGAAGCTTTGCTCCGGCTGCGCCGATTACGAGACAAGAAATGATTGTCATGACCGACAGAGCGCTGGAGCTTGCGGGAATCCATGCTCCGTCCTCTGATAGCAGTACTGCCGGGACCGCGGCGGCAGGCATCAGGGATCTGGATTCTGTAGCCGGTTATGCCGCAGAAGCCGTGAACCGCATGCTTGAAGCCGGATGGATTCAGGGGGACGGCGGAATGATTCAACCCGTAAAGACAGCCAGCCGCGCGGAAGCGGCAATGCTTCTGTATAATATTTACAAAGAAATGTAGCAGCCGCATCATTACAACCCCCAAGCGATAAGCCGCTTGGGGGTTGTTGTTTTTTTGCAGGACAGAGCCTGGCGAAGATAAGCTGCAGCTTGCTTGGTGCTTTAGCAGGTGAGCGCACCGTCAGCAGAATGAAACGGACTGAGAAGACCTTATTTCCCTGAAAAACCCTTTTCCGGGACTTAAGCGGACTGAGAATCAGCTATCTTGCTCATTTGAGCCTGAAACAGGCTGTCGCAGGCCAATTAACGGAATCCGAGTCCGCTTAGCCGGCAAATCTGCCCCATTTCGGCAAATAGCGGATTTTCAGTCCGCCTGACTGGCTGAGGTTCCCCGATGGGCTATGGGGCTAAGATAAGCCCCGCCAAGCACTATATTATTCCCCGTGTGAGCAGCGCCGTCACGAACTCATAATATGACTCCGGCTCTCCTCCAGCAGCTCGGCATAATATCCTCCCCGCTGCCGCAGCTCACGGGGATGTCCGGATTCGGCGATCCGGCCTTCCTTCATCGCAATGATAAGGTCTGCTCCGGCAATTGTAGACAGCCGGTGGGCGATGATCAGCGTCGTTCTGCCGCTGGCGACGTTGTCGATCGCCTTCTGGATCAGCTTCTCTGTATGTGTGTCGATGTTAGCGGTGGCTTCATCGAGCACGAAGATCGCCGGATCATGGGCGATGGCCCGGGCGAAGGAGATCAGCTGCCGCTGGCCGGCAGACAGAGTGCCGCCCCGCTCAGTGACCGGGCCCTCCATCCCGCCGGGAGAGCCCAGCACGAACTCTTCCGCGCAGGAGGCCTGCAGCGCTTCCAGCACGTTCTCCTCGGCAATATCATCGCCAAGGGTGATGTTGTCGCGGATCGTGCCGGAGAACAGGAAGACATCCTGGAGGACAACGGAAATATTCCGCCGCAGATCATCCAGCCGGATATCGTTCACATTGACACCGTCAATCAGAATCTCGCCTTTCTCCACGCGGTAAAAGCCGTTGATCAGACTGATAATTGTAGTTTTGCCTGCACCGGTCTCACCGATGAAGGCGGCGGTCTGCCCTTTAGCAATCACGAAGCTTACATCCTTCAGCACCCAGTCGGCGTCGTTATAGGCGAACCATACATGGCGGAACTCAATGGTTCCGTGCAGGCGGTCCATCGATAAGCCGCGATCCGGCTGCTCCAGGCGGTCCTCCTCACGGATCAGCTCATAGATACGCTCTGTGGATACGAGGGCAGACTGTATGGAGGTGTACTTGTCGGCCAGGTCGGAGATGGGGCCAAAGAACTGCTTGATGTACGTCGTGAACGCAAACAGCACGCCGATCTGCAGGTTGCCGCCGGAGATCCGGCTGATGCTGTACCAGACCAGAATGGCTACGGCCAGACTCTGGAACATATCCGAGGCGGGCTTCAGCACACTGTTGAGCCGGACCTGAATCAGGGTGGTTTTGAAATATTCCCCGTTCAGCTTCAGGAATTGATCCTCTTTTTCCTTTTCTGCGCGGAAGCTTTGGATAACACGCATCCCGGAGATACTCTCAGCAATGAACCCGTTGATCTGTCCAATAAAGTGCTTCATATGGAAGAAGTTCTTTTTGATCCGGTTCTTAATGAAGAGAACCAGGAAGGCCATCACCGGAATCACAGTAAAAGAGACCAGCGTTAAGGACGGGCTGAGCAGCAGCATGGCGTAGATTATCCCCAGCAGCAGCAGGACATCCTTGACCAGCGAGATGACCACATCGGTGTATAGCTCGCTGATCTCAGCGGTGTCGTTGGTGGCCCGGGTAATCAGCCGCCCGGAGGAGGTGCGGTCCAGATAAGGCAGGGGGAGCCGTTCAATGATGGAGAACACTCTGACCCGCAGCTCATGGATCAGGCTCTGTCCCGCTTTGCCGGCAATCAGCGCCTGGAGATAGGAGAAGATTCCGCCAGCCGCGGCTACGGTCACATACAGCAGGGCTAAGCCTCCAATCGAATTCAGTCCGCTCTGAGCAGCGCCTCCGATCAGGAAGTGGTCGATCACGCGCTGCAGAATCAGCGGCTGGATCAGAAAAGCGCCATTTACAATCACCACGCACAGACAGGCAAGCAGAAGCTGGAACTTGTAAGGGGCAGATAACCGCAGCAGGAGCCTTACTGCACCAGCTTCGGATTTGTCCCGTCTAGCAGACCTCTCCTTCTTCAAGCTGTTCGGTATAGATGTCATAATACATGCCTCCTTTCTTCAGCAGCTGCTCGTGGGTGCCCCGTTCGGCAATGCGCCCTTTATCCAGTACGATGATCTCGTCGGCTTCCATGATGCCCGATACCCGGTGCGAGATCAGGATATTGCTCTTCCCCTTGCGGGTCTGCCGCAGGCTGTTCAGAATCTGCCCTTCCGTTACCGCATCCACCGCTGACAGCGCATCGTCCAGAATCAGGATGGCCGGTTTCCGGATCAGTGCCCGCGCGATTGCGAGCCGCTGCTTCTGTCCGCCGGACAGGTTCACACCGCGTTCACCCAGCAGAGTGTCATAGCCGTCCGGGAACGCCTCGATACTTCCGGCAATTTGGCTGAGCGCTGCGGCATGCTGCACATCCTCGTCCGTATAGCCGTCTTTGAACAGGACAATATTGTCCTTCACGGAGGCGGCGAATACGAAGGTATCCTGCGGCACAACCCCAAGCCCCTTCCGCAGCGGGTCCAGGGCATAATCGTTGATATCCCGCCCGTCGAGCAGAATGTGCCCAGGCTTCACGTTGAAGAAGCGGAAGAGGAGGGAGGCCAGGGTGCTTTTGCCGGAGCCGGTCCTGCCGATGATTCCCAGCGTGTGTCCTTTTGGCAGAACGAGCGAGATCTCATGCAGTGCCGGAACATCGGAACCTTCGTAATAGAAAGTCAGCTGGCGCAGCTCCATAGATCCTTCCGGCTGAATAGGGACAGCGTTGGGGAGATCCGTGATTTCAGGCTGAACCCGCAGAATATCATTTAATCTTCCGAGTGAAGCCAACCCGCGCTGGAATATCGTCACGATCCGTCCGATCGACACAATTGGACTTACAATCAGACTGAGGTAGCCGTTAAAAGCGACAAAGTCACCAATACTGATCTCCCCCCGCAGCACCATCCGGCCGCCAAACATCAGATTCATGACGAAACAGACGGCGAAGCCGAATTCAATCATCGCAGGAAGGGCGGCGGACACTTTGATCAGATCCAGGTTGGCTTGCTTCATACGGCTGCTCAACTCACTGAATTTCTCCATTTCAGAGCGTTCCTGCACATAGGCCTTAATGACGCGGATGCCCGAAATGTTCTCCTGAACCCTGTCCGAGACGGCGCCGAACTGATTCTGTACGATTCTGAACCGGGTCTGAACCTTGCGGCCGCTGAAGAGCATCAGGAGAATGATGAAGGGGAGCGGGGACAATGTGAGTAGAGTGAGGCTGGGGCTGACTGACGCGAACATGAAATAGACCGAGGAGATACAGATAACAATTCCGTTAAAAGACATCGCCGTAGCCGGACCGAAGGTCATGCGCACCGCTGAAATGTCGTTGATGGCATAAGCGATCAGGTCGCCGGTCTTGCGGCTGCTGAAGAATCCGGGAGAGAGCTTCAGGAAGTGCCGGTACAGCTCCTCGCGGATGTAGCATTCCAGGTTCCGCCCGTTTGCGATAATAATGTTTCTCCAGAGGAAGGTACAGAGGAAGACGATAGCGGCAATCAGCACCATCCAGAAGACCTGGGTCAGCACCTGCCCCGGCTCAAAGCCGTTATTCTTCATCAGATCGACCGCACTGCCAAGCACCTTGGGGAACAGCGTTTGAATGAAGGAGGCGGCGAACATGAAGGCGAAGCCTATAATGTAGCTTAGCTTGCGTGACTTGAAGAACCGCAGTAATACAGATGAATTCATCGGTTTCCCACCTTTACAATACCCTTGTTATAGATAGTGCGCATGTTAAATAAAGAGCCCGGGGTTTACAAAATCACAGCTCCCGCACGGAGTCCCGCTCCACCAGTGTGCTGAGAATGGCGATGTTCTCGGCAGGCTTGCCGGGCTCAGCGATCCGTTTCAGCAGTGTGGCAACAACCGTACGGCATGAATATTCGATATTCAGATCCATCGTGGTCAAAGCGGGCAGCGAGAAGGCCGAGACCTCGGTATTGCCGCTGCTGAGCACCGACACCTCTCCGGGCACTTTGATGTTCTGCTCCTGCAGCTCGCGAAGCAGTTCAACCGCAGTGAAATCATGATCACAGATGAATGCGCTGGGCAGCAGGCCGTCCGCAATAAGTCTGGACAGTCTCAGGGGAAGAGTCTCATCCCGCCCCAGAAAAAGCTCATCATCCACAGGCACCCCGTGCTCTTCCAATGCAGAGGTGATGCCGGTTTTCTTTTCCTTGTTGCGGTAAGCACTGGGATCTCCAATGAAACCAATCCGGCGGTGCCCCCGGTCCAGCAGATATTTGCACTGCTTATAGCCCGCGCCCAGGAAACTGAACCATACACTGTCGTAATCATAGGCCGGTGAATAACCGGTATAGAAAATCAGATTCGGAATCTGCTCATGGATAAAAGAGGCATATTCCAGATTAAACCTGCCGATCAGAATAACCCCGTCGAACTTGAACCCCCGGCTCAGGCGGTAAGGCAGGATCAGCTTATTCTGATTCTCCTTATCCAGAAACTCGATGCTGTAATCGGTCTCCGCCTTCTGCAAAGCGAGCTCAATCCCTTGTACCATGTAGCTGAAATTGCTGTTATCATGCGAATAGGGCTTCTGGTGCAGCACCAGAATTCGGGCAGGCGTATGCTTTTTGGGCTTAATATAGCCCATTTCCGCTGCTTTCCGTACAATGGCTGCCTTCAGCTCGTCGCTGATTCCGGGTTGATTGCTGAGTGCCCGGCTGATTGATACAGGTGAGAGGCCCATGGCCTGGGCGATATGTGTGATCGTTACTTTTTTAGTCTTCAAAAGAATCCCCCGCTTTATCGTGCTGCCGCAGTATATCGCTTCCGGCACTGTTATTATAATCATCCATTCCATAGGAATCTACGATAAAAAACGTAAAAAATAACGTAAAAAATAAATTTTTTTAACGTAAATTTAAGGACAATCGTGTGCATCTCTTATTCGTAAATAATTTTTGACATGAATATGGGGTTTACTGGGAACCGTTTCGGATCTGCTGAGTCTTATTGGGCAAGAGGGGAGAGTGAAGCATGCAAAGTAGAGAGATGCCTTATAGCGTGACCATCGCTCCGTCCATAACCCTGCGGGAAATGATGGAGACTTACGGTTCGGATGTGTGGAACTATGCTTTTTTCTTAACCCGCAGCCGGGAGCAGGCAAGTGATATCAGCCAGGAGGTATTCCTTAAGGCATATAAGAGTGTCGGCAAGTACCGGGGCCAGGCCACCTTGAAAACCTGGCTGCTGACCATCACGCGCAACACCGCGTTCAGCTGGAGGCGGAACAGCTTCTGGCGCAGATTCGCCCCGCTTGGCGACCGGGAGGATACCGGAGAAGCAGCCTTGTCCGCAGAGAAGGAAGCCATCGGCAATCAATATGCGAACCGCATCTGGGAGATCATTATGGAGCTGCCGGATAAGTACAGAGAGGTGCTGGTGCTGGATATTCAGCAGGACTTATCGGTGGCCGAGATGTCCGCTCTGCTCGGCATCGCGCAGGGGACTGTCAAATCCCGGCTCGGCCGGGCCAGAAATAAAGTGAGAACGGCGATAAAGGAGGAAGACCTGTGAAGAAGGAATACGGGGACGAACAAGTACAAGTAATGAGCGGAACGCAGGATTGGTATGGCAAAGCAGGACGCAACCCGCTGGCCGAGCCGGGCTTTACACCGCAGCTGATGGCCAAGATTGAACAGGCTGCCGAGGAGCGTTCTGCGGGAAAACGCAGTCTGCGGTTCGGGCGTATAGCAGGGCTTGGCGGATTGGCAGCGGTCTTGCTGTTCGGAGTGCTCCTATGGCCGTTCGGACAATGGGGGGACAGCAATCCGATGGGGCAGCTGGCGGCGATCTTCAATCAAAGTTCTGGTGCAGCGGCAATTCAGCCTTCGGCATCACCTGCAGCTACTTCTTCCTCATCGCCGCAATCTTACAATCCGCCGATTGGCTCTGCTGAATTTGAGATAGGCGGGATGAAGTACTACATGCCCCTTCCTTTAAACAGAAATAAAGGACTTGCGCGTGCCGTAGAAACGAATGCCGGGATTGTATGGTCGCCTCCACCCCCGATGGTAAATTACAGTAAGCCTAAATACACACATCCTACTGAGCCGTACACATTGTATCTGTCTCCAAAAGGGCAGCCGGAGCTATCGGAGGCTACGTCTAAGCGGATCTATTCCTTTCCGCTGTATGCGGGAGGTTCGCAGACCTATTATGAATTGGGCGTAATCTTTGCCGGCGGCGATCATGTGGTTATGACCAGCAGCACATATACGTTAGGCAAGGGCGGAATCAGAACCCCGGTAAAACTCTCAGCCGTTAACGTAACTGCGGCCGCAGCCGGTGAGACCGTTACGCCAGTTGATCTGTTTACTTTGAAGAATGAACACTTCGAATACAGATCTTATCTTGCAATCGATAAAGTGAATGATGATATGCTGCTCGTCTATTATAGCGACAATAGTCATAACGGTTACGACGTCCATGGCCGGCTATACGACATGGAAACAGGCGGAATTCAGGACGTGGTCAGCAAGATCGGCATGGACATTCAGGGGCAGCAGCAGACGGCTACTTATGAAGTGAACGGGACAAAACGTAAAGCGGAAGTAGTGTTCCTCCTCGGCCGGAAGTGGTATTCCGATTCCGAATGGCTGAGTATGTTGAAAGGACAGTGAGTTACACAGCCAAAAAGGAAATTGAGCATCAGGGTTTAATAATGATAAAACTCAACGATGCTGAGTGATGAACAGATTCATGTTACATTGCTTCACTATCGTAGCAGGTGTTCCGGATTGCGCGAGTTGGAGCTTGGTGCTGCCTTAGATGTAGGCTGATGCTGCCCGAGGCTCCGTAGCTGACGCATGCGAGGAGATGCAGGAGGAAACCCGGTGAGATTACGGGGGACCTCTTCTTTTTGCCCCCAGTACCTCAGCTTCTCACATTCTGCGGTTTCCTGCCAAACTCCAGCCCCTTACGGACTGTAAAGCGCTTATTATCTCTATTTGGCACATTTGCCACTCTTGCGGACTGGAGTGCGCTTATTGTTTCCAAATCGTGCAGTTTTCAGGTGATTTACAGTGAATAAGAGCACTGGAGTCCGCAAGCAAGGCGAAATGATGCTTTTTGAGAAAATAAGCGCATCTCAGTCCGAGCCTATCGTACTGGCTGTGTTTTTAGTACCCTCTACTATCGCCTGCCCGCCGCTAATGCCCCGGCACTATCCGCCCAATTCCGAATCGCTTTTCCTAACCTTCGACACCTCATATTTCCAAATTCCGCGCTCTTAGCTCCATCCCTCTAGATAATTTACTAAAAAAAAGCTATACTTTTTGGTAATATCAGAAAGTAAAGTTTTTCTCCGTTTATCACTAGTAATCTTAGCGGTAACGTAACAACCGGGTTTGGTTCTATATAGAAGAGTGGGGCGGGGTAAATGAAAAAGCTGACCATAGATGATGTGGCCCAGAAAGCGGGCGTATCGAAAAGCACGGTTTCGCAATTTTTGAATAAACGGTTCAAATATATGAGTGAGGCGACCAGACAGCGTATCGCTGAGGTTATCGATGAGCTGAACTACCAGCCGAATGGACTGGCCCGCAGCCTGAAGCAGAACCGTACGCATATGGTGGGTATTATTGTGGCTAATATTGATTATTCGTTGTCCATCCAGTGTATCCGGGCGATTGAGAATGAGCTGCAGCGCCACGGAATTCAGGTCATTATCTGCAACGCTGACGAGAATGCGGACAAGGAGAATACTTATGTGGAGACGCTGGTCGCCCGCCAGGTGGACGGTCTGATTATTTTCCCGACCGGCGATCTGCCTGCGCCATACATTAGGCTGATTGAAGCGGAATACCCGCTGGTCTTCATGGACCGGCTGGTAGACGGGA
The DNA here is from genome assembly GCF_037963255.1 of Paenibacillus sp. FSL H8-0259. NCBI lineage: Bacteria > Bacillati > Bacillota > Bacilli > Caryophanales > Paenibacillaceae > Paenibacillus > Paenibacillus sp. FSL H8-0259. Next base: position 6,368,654 of record NZ_CP150147.1, on the reverse strand, counting down.
TCTCGACCCAGAGCCTGCTGCTCGATAACGAGATGGCGGTGAAGACTGCGGTCAAGGAGCTGACCAAACACGGACATGAGGCGGTCGCCATATTGTCACTGCCGCTTGGCCTGAATGCTATTACCCCGCGCAAAGAGCGGATGAGCGGCTACAAAAAAGCGATGGAGGAAGCAGGCCTGCCGCTGCAGGATGCCTATATGCGCAGTGTGCCGCGGGAAGAAATCGCCATTGCGCTGGATGAGCTGCTACGGCTTCCCCAGCCGCCGACGGCGCTGATTGCCGCCAATGATCTTGTACTAGGGGAGATCCTTAAGTACGCGAACCGTAATGCCATTGCCATTCCCGGCCAGCTGTCCGTCATTGGGATTGACGATGCGGAATTCGCCCGGATCTATAATCCGGACATCACTACGATCCGCCAGCCGGCTTATGAGATGGGCATGCAGGCTGCGAAGATTATGCTCTCCCTAATCAACGATGCGGACGGCTCCGTGCCGATTACCTACCGTTTTCCGCCTTCGCTGCAGCAGGGCCAGTCGGTCCGGCCGCCGGTGCTGAAGAAATAAAACGGTTTATATAAAGTTCTGCACGAAAAGGAGCGTCATAATAAGCCGGGTGGCTTATTATGACGCTCCTTATTTCAAAATATAAGATTTCATATGCTGTTTGCTGAATCGCACTTTTTTGGATCAGACGTTCCCGGCAGCTGCGGGAAGCCGTTTACACGCCAGCGTTCATGAATTTCTCCAGCCCGTCACGGGTTGGAAGCCCATCCATATCGCCAGGCGACATTACGGCGAGCGCGCCGATTGCATTGCCGCGCTTCACAGCTTCGGCTACGCTCAGCTTCTCCAGCATGGCGCTGATTACGCCAACGGCGAAGCCGTCTCCGGCGCCGACTGTATCCACAACCTGCTCCACCTTGAAGCCGTCCACATAACCTTCTTCACCGGCGGACGTTTTGTAATAAGCACCTTCAGGACCGAGCTTGATGACAACAAGGGATACGCCGCGTTCCAGATAGAAACCGGCAATCTCTTCCGGAGTATCAAGGCCGGTCAGGATTTTGCCTTCACCGTGTCCCGGCAGGAACCAGTCGCAGCGGGTCGCCAGGTCATTGATTGTATTGACCATGGTTTCTGTGTCCGGCCAGAGGGTCGGGCGCAGATTCGGGTCGAGCGAGACGGTTTTGCCGCGCTGCTTCATGAATTCCATGGCATGCAGCGAGAACTCATGGCAGGAAGCCGAGAGGGCGGAAGAGATACTGGTGACATGCAAATGACCTGCAGAAGCGAAATAATCCTCATTGAAGTCAGCCAGGCTCAGCTTGGAGGCGGCGGAATTTTTGCGGAAATATTCAACCTTGGGATCTCCGGTCAGCACTTTGGATTTGATCAGCATGCCGGTGGAGAACTCCTTGGTCGTTGTAATGCTGTCCGTATTAATTTTCTCTTTATTCAGCGCACCGACGATGAATTGGCCGAAGTTGTCTTCGCCAAGCTTGGTCACATAACCGGTCAGGTGCTCCAGGCGTGACAATCCGGTGGCCACATTGCTCTCCGCACCTGCCAGCGCTTTCGAGAAAGAAGTAACCTCATGCAAGGGGCCGGCTTCATTGGCGTAGAACATGGCCATAGGCTCCCCGAATGTGACTGCATCCAGCTGTTTACTCATTAATAGTTCCTCCTAAAAGTTTTGATAGCATAAGGCTTCCTGAATTCACTTCGCAAAACTCGCTACGGAAGCGTACGCTTAAGTTTTGATAGCATAAGGCTTCCTGAATTCACTTCGCAAAACTCGCTACGGAAGCGTACTCGAAATGTTTGGTAAGCATAAGCAAAGGTTCAGCATGAACCCCGTATAAAGCTGTGGGATCGAATATAAATTGAAATTATCACATAAAACGGTTTTGTACAATATAGCTTTGCTCATTCAGCGGCCTTATTTTATTAGGAAGTTGCGTAACTTAAGTCGTAAATCCTTGATATATAAGCTTTTTATGCGTTTATTTAAAGTGTATTTCAGTTGTTCACATAAATATATATTGACTGATGGCAACAATATTATTACTATTTTCTTAGAAGGATAAAGCCTGGTGTTAGTAAATTAGATAAATTAGTTTATCTAAATAAATATTCTTATCAGAATGTACCCAGAGAGGAAGTTTCTAAATGAAGAAAATCAAAGTATTGCAGAACATCACATCTGTTGGCGTTGTAGCCGTTATCCGCGCGGATAATGCCGATGATGCTTATAAAATGTCGGCAGCCTGTATTGAAGGCGGACTGAACAACATTGAAGTCACCTTCACGACTCCGGATGCAGATGTGGCGATCAAGCGCCTCGTTGCCGAATATGGAAGCCGCGCTGTGATCGGTGCAGGTACAGTGCTCGACCCGCTTACCGCAAGAATCGCTATTCTGGCCGGTTCGGAATTTGTGGTCAGCCCTTCTTTTGAGGAAGATACCGCCAAGATGTGTAATCTTTACGGCATTCCTTATATGCCGGGCTGCATGACGCTGAATGAAATGAAGGAAGCCCTGAAGCTGGGCGTGGATGTGCTGAAGCTGTTCCCTGGCAGTGCGTTCGGACCGGACTATGTCAAGGCAGTTAAGGGCCCGATGCCGCATGTGAACATTATGCCTACCGGCGGCGTGGATCTGAACAATATGGAGAAGTGGATCAAGAACGGCTGTATCGCTGTCGGCATCGGGGGCAACCTGACTGCACCGGCCAAAGAAGGCCGTTATGACCAGGTCACAGAATTGGCTGCACAGTATGTGGCGAAATTCAAAGAGATCCAAGGTCTGTAAGCTGGCAGAGCCGTTCGCGGATCTGAAGCTTTATACCATGTGAAATGTCTTGCCTCTATTGGGCAGGGCATTTTTTTGTCTGCCTGATTTCCCGGATGTGTAAATGATGGAAAAGGGCCGATCAGGGCAATACTTACAACTAGGATTGGGGTGCTGAAGCGCCTGCCGAAATTGATGAGCTTTCCTGAAAGGTGATGCTATGCCGGGCGACGATATTCGCAGCAAGCTGTATCCCACTTTGAATATGGAAGAGGCGGAGTATATAGAAATCCGCTCCGCTGTACACGGCTGCAGGGTGACTATAGGGGCTTTTTATAAGCTGCACCGGAACTATAATCACCCGCAACTTTTTACGCAGGGGGAAGTATATGTGCTTGATGATGATTCCAGGGAGAATTATGCCGTCCTCCTGCTATGCGCAGCTACACTTTATAAATTATAGGGCAGTCTTCATTCGCAGGGGGTTAACGTGCGGGGCTGCCTGCTTTTCATGTCATTTTTGTAACAAACTTCTATAAAAGAGTATTTGAATGATTGAAGCATCCCCTGTATGCTTAGTAAGGATTATGGACCGGTCTGCGGCAGCCGCAGAAAACGGAAACCTGGTCTTCCTTATGGCGTTATTATCCAAGTTTGGTATTCCAAAAATATTGATTACAGGCTTGCAACAAATTCGCAGTCTTGCGCGTCAGTAAGATTGCATAGAGAGGGGGAACCTTCGTGGTGGAGCAGGGACTCATCAGAGCCGCTCAAGCGGGCGATCGCGACGCTCTAATCACCCTATTGCGAGAAATTGAAGGACATGTGTATAAGACGGCCTTCTACATTCTGCATAATGAACAGGATGCTCTGGATGCATCTCAAGAGGCATTAATCAGGGTGTATACCAAGATCGGCTCCTATGAGGAGAAGGCCCAGTTCAAAACATGGGTTCAGCGGATCGTGACAAACATCTGTATTGACAAGTTCCGGAGAACGAAGCCTACTGTTTCTATCGATGAGCACGAAATGGTGTTCCAAGATAATAAGCATAACGTAGAGCGCGAAGTGATGTCGGGTTACCTGGCGGAGGATATCCGCGAGGCGATCGATCAGCTTCCTGAGCATCACCGGACGGTGATTGTACTCCGGTATATACAGGATTTTTCTTACAACGAGATTGCAGACTGTCTGGATCTGCCTTTGAACACGGTGAAATCCTACCTGTTCAGGGCCCGGGCACAGCTGCAGAATAGACTTCAGGAGTATCAGAAAGGTGGTGTGTCAGGATGAAGTGCGCGGAGGTGATGGAATGGATGCACCGCTATTTAGATCATGATCTCAGTCAGGAAGAAATGCTTGAAATGTTCCGTCATATCGATAATTGTCCTTCCTGCGCGGAAGTCTTTGACCGGCTGACGATGCTCTCCCGGCAACTGGAGGAGCTGCCGGATGTGAAGCCGCCCTTCAGTCTGGTCGACTCTATCCTGCCGCAGCTTGAACAGCTGGACCGCGGCGTCCGGGAGGAGCCTGTTATGGTGGGATCTGAAGATCCCAAGATTGTTCCCTTTACACGCCAAAGCATCCGCGGCAAGAAGCCCAAGGGCGCTTCAATAGCAACACGGACAGGCATCGGTGCTGCTGCGGCAGCGGTAATTCTGTTATTCGCCGTCTTCAACATGCCGGAGAGTATGCCGGGGGCGGATATGGATCAGGCGTATAATGCAGCAGGAAGTGAAGCTTCCTCTAAGATGATGACGGGAGCCGCAGACAATGCAGCTCCGGCGGATACAGGACAGAACAACAGCACTGACGGCGGCGCTGAGATCTTCTTCTCAGAGCAAGCCACGGCGGAGCCGAATGCTGAAGAAGGTGCTCCTCTGAACAGTACAGGGCCTGCTGCCGGGGATAGTGCGGATGTTGCAGACAATGCTGACGGAGCGGACGCAGGTCCGGCTCCGGCCAAGGAGCCTCCGGCAACGCAAGCCCCTTCCGCCAAACGCAATGCCACAGCACCGCTGGCAGAGAATTCCCGGAAGGGCAGCAGCGGGAATGATGACCGTGCCGCTGATCCGGCTGCCCAGAGCCAGATATTCATGGGCACGGCCCAGGAGGATGCAACGGCTGATATGGCAGCTCCCGAGGAGGGTGCATTGCAGCCTTCCGCAGCACCGGAGCCTGGAGCAATGGGTCTGTTGCCTGCTCTGGTAGCTTCCCAGCCTTCATGGCCATCCCCGGACGGCCGTTATACGGCTGAACTGGCCGGACAGCAGGTTGTAATCTACAGCGCTCCTGCAGGCAGTGCAGAGGGAGAACGGGTTGCGCTGAATTCTCTGCCCATGGAAGGGACCTGGGTCTCCGGCGTGTGGTCGGAGGATAGCAGCCAGTTCACCTATGTAACACAGCTGCAGGATGGTACGCAGGCAACGAAGACATACACGGTTCCGGGAGAGAGATCAGCACCGGTTCCTTCCGTTGCTCCATCAGCTTCTGCTTCCCCGCAGTCCAGCCCGGTGATTACTCCGGACGCGGCAACGTCCAATAAATAATCGTGAACTGGAACTTTTTAAGCACCTGCGGAATATGCTAGGGTATGAGGACAGGAATTACAGGATTTGCGAGTATCATCGGTATGACCGCCGGATGGTAAGTTTCTAGAGCTTCCCTCTCCGTCGTTTATATAGATGCGCCGCTGAAACGGAGCAACTTTGGCCCTGGCTGCCGAGGTTGCTCCGTTTTTGCCTATATTTGCAGGCGTTTTTTTGTTAAAATGTATGAATGTATGTGTTGTACGTTGTACGCAACCAGGCAATGAAATGGAAAAGGAAGTGGCGGGATGGATGCCAAAACGGCGGCCAAAGACATCAAACAGGGGAAAATTTCACCGCTGTATGTACTGTATGGCAGCGAGAAATTCCGGATGAATGAATTCACGGCCATGCTGGAGGAACACCTGATAGCCAAAGAGGACCGTGACTTCGCGGTGATTCCCTTCGATCTCTCCGAAACGCCGGTGCAGGCCGTCATAGAAGAAGCAGAGACCGTTCCGTTTATGGTAGAGCGCAAGCTGCTGCTGGTGCGGGATGCCGCCCTGTTCACGGCAGGCAAGGAGAACGCCAAGATTGAACACCGTGTAGAGCTGCTAAGCGATTATATGCAGCATCCTGCTGAATTCAGCGTGATTGTATTTATGGTGAACAACGATAAGCTGGATGAACGCAAAAAAATCGTCAAAACAGCCAAGGCCTCCGGCACCGTCTTAGCTTTCAATCCGCTGGGTGCGGAGGAGCTGCTGCGCTGGGTGGAAAAGGGCTTCCGCGACCGCGGCTGTACGGCTGCTCCGGGCACAGCTGAGGTGCTCATTGCAAGTGCCGGAACCGGGCTGCAGGGCCTGTCGGCAGAGATGGACAAGCTGTGCCTGTTCGCCGGTACTGGCGGTAAGGTGGATGCTGCGGCAGTAGAGAGTCTGGTCCACCGCGGCACGGAGCAGAACATATTTACGCTGGTGGAGGATATCGCGAATCTGCGCCTCGATAAGGCACTGAATACGCTCTATGAGCTGCTGAAGCAGCGGGAGGAGCCGATCAAGATCGCTGCACTGATTGCGCGGCAGTTCAGGATCATCCTGCAGGTCAAGGATCTGTCCGGTCTGAGCTATTCGCAAGGGCAGATTGCCTCCCAGCTCGGGCTGCATCCGTATGCGGTCAAGCTTGCGGGAGAGCAGGCCCATAAGTTCGGCAGCCAGCGTCTGCGGCAGATTCTCAGCATACTGGCCGATCTTGATTATCAGATGAAGACAGGTGCAATCGATAAAGTGCTGGGGCTGGAGATGTTTATGCTTCGCCTTGGCGTGTAATCAGGTACAGGTTAGCGTAGCCTAAGAGCCTGTCCGCTCCGCATCCATGCGGGTGGGCAGGCTCTTGGGCTATTCCGGTATAAGAAAAAATAGCACAAAAAAACCTAACCGTATGCAGCATAGCGGTCAGGTTCTTCAAGTGCTCGTTATGATTGTCGCCCGTGGCTTAAGCTTGAGCCTTCAGAGCGTTCAATTTCTTAGCCAAGCGGGATTTTTTGCGGGCAGCCGCATTTTTATGAACCAGGCCTTTAGTTACAGCCTTGTCCAGCTTTTTGGAAGCAGCTTGGAAAGCAGCGTGAGCAGTTTCCACTTCCGTACCTGTCAGTGCTACATCAGCAGTTTTCACAGCTGTACGAAGCGCGGACTTCTGGGAAGCGTTCAGTGCACGGCGTTTCTCGATCGTCTTGACGCGTTTAACCGCGGATTTGATATTTGGCATTGCATTCACCTCCTGGAAGACATTCGAAATCATCATATGATTCACAACTTAAAATAGTTTAGCATGAAGGGTAGCAAAAAGCAACACTAAAAGCTTTTGAATTATAGCACCGGGGATTGTATAAACAGCGGCTTTCTCTCGCACACTATCGGCAATATGCTTAAGGAGGCTGAACTAATAATGGAACTGGATCTTCAGCTGTATTCGGTACGTACGGATTTGGCAGTGGAAGCAAAGGAAATGGCTCAAGCGCGGTCCAATGCGCCCATTCCCGGCGTCAATGAAGAGGTGCAGGAAGCAGATGGCATCAAGGTTACCCGGCTTGCTGTAGCAGACAATGCCGGTTCCCAGGCGATCGGACGGGCCATCGGCAACTACGTGACGCTGGAGGTTCCGGCACTGCGCGGAGGGGATACCGGCCTGCAGCAGAAGGTTTCCACTGTGTTTGCCCGTGAATTTGAGCATTTTCTGGACAGGATCGGCATTAACCGTAACTCCTCCGTACTTATTGTAGGGCTCGGCAACTGGAATGTAACTCCAGACTCTCTAGGGCCGCTGGTCGTGGAGAATTCTCTGATTACCCGGCAGTTCTATGAGCTGGTTCCTGATCAGGTCTCGCCCGGCTACCGGAATGTGAGTGCAATTGCCCCTGGTGTGCTCGGCCTGACCGGCATTGAGTCCAGTGAGGTTGTACAAGGGATTGTAGACCGTACGAAGCCGGATGTGATAATAGCCATTGATGCCCTGGCCTCCCGTTCGCTGGAAAGAATCAATACAACGATCCAGATTGCCGATATCGGCATCCATCCGGGTTCAGGCATCGGCAACAAACGGCGGGGTCTGACTAAAGAGGTGCTGGGTGTTCCCTGCATTGCTATCGGCGTTCCTACTGTCTGCTACGCTTCAACGATCGTCAACAACGTGCTGGAGATGATGAGCAATCATTTCGGGAAGATGGAAGGCGGCGGTGCTCATACCAAAGAGATTATGGGCTTGCTGGATGATATCTCCGAGCAGGAGCGGCTGGCGCTGGTTAAGGAAGTGCTTGAACCGCTGGGGCATGACCTCATCGTCACCCCCAAGGAAATTGACGAGTTTATTGAAGAGATCGCCAATATTGTCGCCAGCGGACTCAACGCTGCACTGCATGAAGCGGTAGATCCGGGCAATGTTGGAGCCTATACTCACTAATCTGCACCATTCTTCACAGGCCCGCACAGTCTGCCGTAAGGCAACACTGCCCTGCGGGTCTTCTCTATGTCCTCTCATTCTAAGGTTCTAGCATTACTCTTCCGCTCATAGATTTGGAGTATGAGAGATTACAGAGGGCTTAGAGGAGGACATAACAATCATGAACAGAAAATGGTTTCAGCTATGGAATATTGGCCGGCTGCGGGGAAGGCTGCTGGATGTTCTGTCGCTGGGGAGAACGATGCTGCTGCTGGCCGGAGGTTCACTTGTATTTTTCATGCTGCTTGGAGCCGGCGGATTGGCCGGACAGAAGCTGAACTCTTCACCCATTCCCTCTATGAAGGGCTTGGCTGCTTCACTCTCCAGCGGATTCTTCATGGAGCTGCTGGGCATGGAGGTTCCGCATTTGCCGCAGGGTGAGGAGCCTTCAGCATTCTCGGGCGACAAGGTTACCTCCTTCGTATTCCGGCTGCTCACCAGCGTCGACCCGGGCGATCCCAAAAGTCTGGTATCGCGTGAGATGCCCGGCCTTGCGGCAGATGATCCCTTCCTGCTCCGGGAAGGCTCCGGGGGGACAGGTACGGCAGGGGCGCCTGCGGATTATCATCCCGGTGTCGATGAATTAGCGGCTGGTGGCGAATCAGGAACCGGTGCTGATCCGGGAACGGACCTGGGCACAGGCACAGAGGCGGGGACCAATGATCCGCCTGCCGGAGGCGAAACGGACAACCCGGGCGGAGAAGTTGTGCAGCCGGAGGCTACGCCTGCACCGGATTCAAGCGGTACGGTTACAGACCCTGGTGAGAGCGAAGGTTATTCGGGGAGCGGAGATGCGGAGAACGGTACCGGGGATACCTCGATCAAACGTATCCTAATCTATCATTCCCATCCCCGCGAGGCCTATAATCCTCTGCTTGGCGCAGCAAGCGATAATCCAAGCTCTGCGGTTCCTTCCAAGAATGTAATGCTGGTAGGATCATATATTGCCAAGCGGCTGGAAGCCCGCGGGATAGGAACTGTCCATGCCCAAGAGGATTACGCCACGGAGGTGCCGGATTATAACTGGAACTTCTCCTATAAATATTCACGCATGACTGTGAAATCGGCGATGGCCGCCAATCAGGAAATGAGTGAGCTGATCGATATCCACCGCGACTCGCAGCGGCATGGCAAAACCACAGCAGAAATCAATGGTAAAAATTATGCACAGGTGTACTTCATCCTCGGGCATGCGAATAAGAATTGGAAACAAAATGAGGCCTTCGCCAATCAGATTCATCAGCTGCTGGAGAAAAATTATCCGGGAGTATCCCGTGGCATATGGGGGAAATCCTCAGGAAACGGGAATAATGGGGAGTATAACCAGACACTATCCCCGAACAGCGTGCTGATTGAGGTAGGCGGAATCGATAATTCTGCCGAAGAGTTGAAGCGGACAGCAGATATTCTGGCAGATGCCATCGCGGATGTGTACTGGGCCAGCCGGGATGCAGAGAAGGCGGCGGCGCCTGAAGAGGGCGATGTCAAACTGGAGGGCACGAGCGCGAAGACATCCGCAGGCGGTGCTTCCTGAGCTAATTCACTTGAAAAAGGAGCGGGGAATATGACGCGGTTCGGTAAAAAGCTGGTCATGGTCGGGATATGGGCGGGAGTCGGGCTTCTGGTGGGTCTGCAATTCGGCGGCGGCAGCGGTTCAGGAGTCTCCGGCGTGCTGCCGGGCTGGAACACTATGGCCGGGAATACTTCTTCGGCCGGTGGACAGCTCCCTGCAGGGCAGAGCAGCACAGCGGGAGCTGCGTCTCTTCCGGCCGCGGGTAGGGCTCAGGGCGGGCAAGCCTATGTATATGTGCCGGTTGTCATTGATCCGGCTACCGGGGCCTATAAGGTGCTGCCTGTGCAGCAGCCGGCTGCAGCTGGTACGGATACAGCAGCCGGGACGGGGAGCCTTCCGCAGCAGGAGGTGAAGGACTACACTACCCTCAGTCCTGAGCAGATTCTGATTCCCGGGGAACAGAAGCCGACCGTAGATGTGCTCGCGGACAAGACGGCAGGCCTGCTGCAGCAGGCTTCGCAGAAAAGCATCCGCTGGGTAGTCTCCCTCTTCGATTCATCGGAGGAGTGAAGGAGTGTCCGTGTGCAGCCGGACAGACTTCGAAGGTTAATATGTCATTATGGAACGGTTGCCGCTTAAATTGGAGCGCGCAGCCGTTCCTTTTTCACGGATTCTCCTGTAATTTTTGGCTGCCCCGGGTGTTTCTTTATTTTCCCGCAGCTGGCGGGATTGATGGGTGAAGCCCGTACTGTTATAATAAGAGGATTAACATTAGGCTGTCTGTGGGGGTAAGGAATGACTGACGTTCAGAAACGACAACAACAAATCCGCAATTTCTCGATTATTGCACATATAGACCATGGCAAATCGACACTGGCTGACCGTATTCTGGAGTATACAGGTGCGCTCACTTCGCGTGAAATGCAGGAGCAGGTACTCGATCAAATGGACCTGGAGCGCGAACGCGGTATCACCATTAAGCTGCAGGCTGTACGCCTGACTTATCGTGCCGACGATGGACAGGATTATTATCTGAATCTGATTGATACACCGGGGCATGTCGATTTCACATATGAGGTATCCCGAAGTCTTGCCGCCTGCGAAGGCGCACTGCTGGTAGTGGATGCAGCACAGGGGATTGAAGCCCAGACCCTGGCTAACGTGTATCTGGCACTCGATAACAATCTGGAGATTCTTCCGGTGCTCAACAAGATTGACCTTCCGAATGCCGATCCTGACCGGGTGAAGCAGGAGATTGAGGATGTAATCGGGCTGGATACGAGCGAAGCGGTTCTGGCTTCCGCCAAAGCCGGCATCGGCATTAAGGAGATTCTGGAGCAGGTCGTTAAGCAGGTTCCGGCGCCGACAGGCAACTCCGAAGAACCGCTCAAGGCTCTGATCTTCGATTCCCACTATGACCCGTACAAAGGCGTTATCGTCTATGTCCGCGTTATGGACGGAAGTATCCGTGCCGGTTCCAAGATTAAGATGATGGCAACCGACAAAACCTTTGAAGTTATCGAAGTCGGGGCATTCATGCCGCGTATGACCATTGTGCCTGAGCTGAACATCGGCGATGTAGGGTTTATTGTGGCCGGGATTAAGCATGTAGGAGACACGCGTGTCGGTGACACCGTGACGGATGCCAAGAATCCGACGCCTGAACCGCTGCCGGGCTACCGCAAGATCAATCCGATGGTCTACTGTGGTCTGTATCCGATTGAGACCTCTGATTATAATGATCTGCGTGAAGCGCTGGAGAAGCTGCAGCTGAACGATGCTTCACTTAGCTTCGAGCCGGAAAGCTCCAGTGCCCTGGGCTTCGGCTTCCGTTGCGGCTTCCTTGGACTGCTGCACATGGAGATCATTCAGGAGCGGATTGAGCGCGAGTTCAATCTTCCGCTGATTACTACAGCACCAAGCGTTATTTACCGCATCAAGCTGACTAACGGTGAGACCATTCAGATCGACAATCCGTCGCATTATCCGGAGATCGGGACGATTGACTTCATTGAAGAGCCATATGTGAAGGCAGGAATTATTGTACCGAATGACTTCGTAGGTACAGTTATGGAGCTTTGCCAGAACAAACGCGGCGAATTCGTTAACATGGAGTATCTGGATACGAACCGTGTAACCATTACGTATGAGATTCCGCTGTCCGAGATTGTATATGACTTCTTCGATCAGCTGAAATCGGGAACAAAGGGTTATGCTTCCTACGATTATGAGATCTCCGGATACCGCCAGTCGAATCTGGTGAAGATGGATATCCTGCTCAACAATGAGCAGGTCGATGCGTTGTCCTTCATCGTTCACCGCGACCGCGCTTATAACCGCGGCCGGGTCATCTGCGAGAAGCTGCGCGGCATTATCCCGCGCCAGATGTTCGAGGTGCCGATCCAGGCATCCGTCGGCACGAAGGTGGTTGCGCGCGAGACCGTTAAGGCGATGCGCAAGAACGTACTGGCCAAATGCTACGGCGGTGACATTTCGCGTAAGCGGAAGCTGCTGGAGAAGCAGAAGGAAGGTAAGAAGCGCATGAAGCAAGTCGGCAGCGTAGAGGTGCCGCAGGAAGCGTTCATGGCTGTGCTTCAGATTGAGTAGCAGCGTGCAGGCTCCTTGGAGCTGACAGCTGGATTATAGACCTGCAAGGGAAGCCGTAGGGCTTCCCTTTTCTGGAAATGTTATTTTTCCCGGAGAAACAGGATTAAGATAATAATCAATCGCTTATTTCTCGCAGAAACGGGTGCCGACCTAAGCAGGGCGGCGCAGCCGTTTCTTCTTACTTTTCAGCAGCAGAGGCTGCAAATAGCTTTTACATTAAATAGAACAAAGGAGACAGCTATGAACACAGCAAACAATGGCCGTCCCCCTGAGGCCGTATATATTCATATCCCGTTTTGCACCAATAAGTGCTTCTACTGTGATTTCAATTCCTATGTCCTGAAGGATCAGCCGGTCATGGAGTATCTGTATGCCCTTGACCGTGAGATGGAGTTGACCGTGAAGAACACGCCTCCCGGTGTAATCAAGACTATTTTTGTCGGCGGCGGTACGCCTACAGTGCTAAAACCGGATGAGATGGCATATTTCCTGCAATCGGTCCGCAGACACTTCCCGCAGTGGGATGAGAATATCGAGTTCTCTATGGAAGCTAATCCCGGCACTACCGATATAGATAAGCTCAGAGTAATGAAGGAAGGCGGCGTCAACCGGGTGAGCTTCGGCGTTCAGGCGTTTCAGAACGAGCTGCTTAGCGGAATCGGCCGTATTCATGATGTGGATGATGTCTACCGCAGTCTGGAGAATGCCCGCGCGGCCGGGCTGGATAATCTTTCGCTGGATCTGATGTTCGGCCTGCCGAACCAGACGGTGGATATGCTGAGAGAGAGCATCGACAAGGCGCTGGCGCTGGATCTTCCCCACTATTCTATCTATAGTCTTAAGGTTGAGGAGAACACGCTGTTCCACACCCTATTTAATAAGAACAAACTTCCCCTGCCGAATGAAGAGGATGAGCTGGCGATGTATCTGCTGCTTATGTCCACCATGGAAGCTGCGGGTTATACGCAATATGAGATCAGCAATTTTGCCAAGCCGGGGCTGGAGAGCCGCCACAATATTACCTACTGGCGCAACGAGGATTATTATGGCCTCGGTGCCGGGGCGCACGGATATGTGGGCCGCCAGCGGCATATGAATATCAAGGGCGTTAATCCGTATAATGAAGCTACGCGCAGCGGGCTGCCCCGTCTGGACAGCTTCCCTATCTCCGAGCAGGAGGCGATGGAGGATTTCATGATGGTCGGCCTGCGGATGCGCGAAGGGGTGTCGGATACGGCATTCCGCTCACAATTCGGGAAGTCGCTGGAGGATATTTTTGCGGGATCGCTGCATAAAATGCTTAAGGCAGGGCTGCTGGAGCAGTCGGGGGAAACCTATCGTCTGAGCAAGCAGGGAATCCTGTTCGGCAACGATGTATTTGGAGAATTTGTCGGTGCTTTGACAGAAGTTTAATTTTAAAATACCCCTTGAATTGTAATTCACTCTGTTGTATATTTATTCATATTAACAACGAGGGGTGAGTCAAAGTGCTTGTCAAAACGGATATGTTCCGCCAGTCTTCTCCTGCGGGAGATCAGCAAGTGATATGCAGAAATGCTACAGTGGAGGATGTAGAGCCGCTGTATCTGATGATAGAGGAATACGCTCAGCGCGGAATTATGCTGCCCCGTTCCAGGCAAGCACTGGCCCGCCAGATCGATCAGTTCGTGATTGCTGAAATCGGCGGCAGATTTGTCGGCTGCGGATCCTTGTTCAGACTCGGAAGCGACCTCGTAGAGGTACGTTCGATTGGTCTGCGGGATGAAGGCAAGGGCAAAGGCGTAGGCTCGATGATTCTGGAGAAGCTGACGGAAGAAGCCAGACGCCAGAAAATTCCGAAGATTATGGCTTTGACCTATGCCGTGGATTTCTTCCTCAGAAACGGCTTCGATGTGGTGGAGAAGGAGATTTTCCCGGAGAAGGTCTGGACTGATTGTGTGCACTGCAAGAAGCAGCATGCCTGCGATGAAATTGCTGTGCTGAAGAGATTGGATTAACCCGGGGGCCATAGGTTCTGCGGCAGCCTATATAATAAGAAACCACTGCCTACGGATCGGAAGCTCCGGGGGGAGTGGTTTTTTTGCGCGGATATGTGGATGTTACACTTCACTCTATATAGTGAATATTTGGATCTGTGCTGCTGTTGTTGCTTCTAAGCATTCAAGTTGTATAACGTACAACAATTCCGCTTTGCACACACATGCGGTTGACCGGTTACCTGGCATAAATAAGCTTGCGCTGCTGCTCTATCAGCTCGGCCAGCTCCGGAGTGGCATATGCAGAGTGAAATGAAGGGAACATTGTATTATAGGCAATCCTTCTGGTGGACCCGTCTTTCATTTCGATTTCCATCCAGTACAGATTGCCCACCCAGCTCTTGGTCTGTTTGGACAGCTCCTCTTGCGGGATGTACTCCAGCTTGGGGAATTCACGGATAAATATGGCGTTGGCCTCCGGAGTAAAGTCCATCAGGTCTGAACCGTCATTGCCGCTGATGAAACGGACGGTTTGTATTTTGCCCTCGGCATCCAGCAGATCGTTAAGGGTTCTGGCTGCAGGGTTGCTGTACGCCTCATAGAGCTGGTCACCCGCCCAGATTCTCGCCGAAGGTTTATATCTATTCACTTCATAGAGCTGAGTACCTGTCTTCAGATTCGTGGCATCTCCATCCTGCACCTTCTTACGGGGACATCTATGCTCGGTTTTGCTGTAGGTAATCTTGCCGATAGCCTTTCCTTTGCTCAGTCCGCTGAGATCACTATCCGTTTCACCGCCATAGAGGACACCATTCCATTGCAGGACGGATGCATAATCCACATCGTCAAAGTAACACTTGTTCTGAGTTGTTTTCACTGTATAGGCCGTAAGCAACAGCACACATAGGATCACGGCGGATAAGGCAAATAACCATGGTTTCATCAAGCGCATTTCATCACCCCTTGTTCTATCTGACGATGAAGCGGATGAATGGTTGCGGGGGCATATCCGAAATAATGGTTTTATCTTGAAAAAAATGCATCTGCCAGTGCTTTGTGATTTGTGAAACTGACTTGACAATGCCAAGGTCAGTTTGGTATTTTTGTATTAGTGGTTAGCACTCATCTGACTAGAGTGCTAACGAATCGGAGCCACAGCCGATAGGAGGGAATAACATGTTAACTGAACGCCAGAGAATGATACTGAATGCAATCGTAGATGATTATATTCTTTCCGCTGAGCCGGTAGGCTCGCGCAGTATCTCGAAACGCGGCGATGTAGGCTACAGTCCTGCAACGATCCGCAACGAAATGGCTGATCTTGAGGACCTGGGATACCTGGAGCAACCTCATACTTCGGCAGGGAGAATCCCTTCTCATAAGGGCTACCGCTATTATGTGGACCATCTGGTACCGTGGAATTCCGCCGAAACGGCCGAACTGGGCACGATCCGCGCTTTTTTCGCCGAGAAGCTGAATGCGACAGAGCAGGTTATCCAACATGCGGCAATGATTCTTTCCAATATGACGAATTATACTTCCATCCTGCTGGGACCGGAGGTTTTTCATACTTCATTGCGCCACTTTCAGCTGCTTCCGCTCGATGACAACACTGCGGTGGCGATTATCGTTACCAGCACGGGACAGGTGGAGAACAAGATCGTCAACCTTCCTCCGGATATTTCTGTATCCGAGATGGAGAAGGTCGTCAATCTGCTGAACAGCAAGCTGGTGAATGTACCGCTCTATAAGCTGAAGAGCCAGCTCTATTCCGAGCTGGGTGAGGAAATGCAGCGTCACATCTCCCACTATGAAGAATTAATGCAGGTGCTGGACACGGCGCTCGAAAGCGACCATGAACAGCGCATCTATCTCAGCGGTGCAACGAATATGCTGACCCAGCCGGAGTTCAAGGACGTCGACAAGGTGAAGAATATTCTGGATCTGCTGGAAGAGACGCCAACCCTGCTCAAAATGCTGACCCCGGCAAGCGGCGGAACAGGGATGCAAGTGCGCATTGGTACAGAGAATAAGCATGATGCTTTTGCGAACTGCAGTCTGATTACCGCTACCTATTCGCTGGATGGCAAGGCGCTGGGGAGCATCGGCATCCTGGGTCCGACCCGGATGGAGTATGCGCGCGTAATGGGCATTCTGGGGATTCTGTCCCGGGATTTGACAGCGATGCTGGCACACTGGTATAAGTGAACAGAGCGTAATTGATTACGGTGAATGATGATAAGGAGGTGAAGACAACTTGAAAGAGGAAGAGGTTCAGGAAATGAATGAACAGAATGATCCCTCCATAAATGAAAACCAGGCTGCTGATGAGGCGGAAGCTGCAGAAGGCACTGGCACATTTACGGCTGAAGAGGCCGGCGAGGCGGCTTCAGGCAGTGGAGAGGATTTCGGACGGCTGCAGGAGCTTGCGAATGAACATCAGGCGCGCGCACTGCGTGTACAGGCTGATTTCGATAACTTCCGCCGCCGCACACAGAAGGAAAAGGAAGAGCTGGCGCAATATGCGACTTCCAAGCTCGTAACTGAATTGCTTCCGGTACTCGACAATTTTGAGCGTGCATTGGCTACATCTCCGGCAGGCGCGGATTCCGAAGCGTTCACCAAAGGCATCAATATGATTTTCCGGCAGCTGGATGGAGTGCTGAGATCTGAAGGACTTACAGCTATGGAAACGGTAGGACAGCCTTTTAACCCTGAATATCATCAGGCGATCATGCAGGTGGAGAGCGAGGAGCACGAGGAAGGCATCGTGACAGAAGAAGTCCAGAAGGGCTATCTCCTGAAAGATAAAGTTCTTCGTCCGGCCATGGTCAAAGTCAGCATGTAGTTCTGTCTATATAAGTGAGCATTATTCTATGAAGACAATGTTACACCACAATAACAATATGAATGGTTGAAGCCCCGGGCTTCACCTTATGTCTGAGGAGGCAAATTACAGTGAGTAAAGTTATCGGTATTGACCTTGGAACCACCAACTCTTGCGTTGCCGTTATGGAAGGCGGCGAAGCCGTCGTTATCCCGAATCCGGAAGGCGCGCGTACAACCCCATCGGTGGTAGGCTTCAAGAAAGACGGCGAGCGTATCGTCGGCGAGACAGCTAAACGCCAGGCAATTACGAACCCGGACCGTACCATCGCTTCCATTAAGCGCCACATGGGTACGAACCACAAAGAAAGCATTGACGGCAAAGACTACTCCGCACAGGAAATTTCGGCGATGATTCTCCAGAAGCTGAAATCCGATGCTGAAGCCTATCTGGGCCAGACAGTAACCCAGGCCGTTATTACGGTTCCTGCATATTTTAATGACAGCCAGCGTCAGGCTACGAAGGATGCGGGCAAAATTGCCGGTCTTGAAGTTCTGCGTATTGTCAACGAGCCAACGGCAGCAGCACTTGCTTACGGTCTGGAGAAATCCGAAGACCAGACGATCCTTGTCTATGACCTTGGCGGCGGTACATTCGACGTATCGATCCTTGAACTGGGCGACGGCTTCTTCGAAGTAAAAGCTACCAGCGGTGACAACCGTCTGGGCGGGGATGATTTTGACCAGCTGGTTATGGATTATCTCGTGGCTGAATTCAAGAAAGAGCAAGGCATTGACCTGAGCAAAGACAAAGCGGCTGTACAACGTCTGAAAGACGCTGCGGAAAAAGCGAAAAAAGAGCTGTCCGGCGTACTGACAACTACTGTATCGCTGCCGTTCATCACGGTTGTTGACGGAGTGCCACAGCACTTGGAGGTCAACCTGACCCGTGCCAAGTTCGACGAACTGACTGCAAGCCTGGTAGAGCGTACGCTTGGACCAACCCGTCAAGCGCTTAGCGATGCCGGCATGACGCCAGCTGATCTGAACAGAATCGTGCTGGTCGGCGGTTCCACACGTATTCCTGCCGTACAGGATGCGATCAAGAAGCTTACAGGCAAAGAGCCTCACAAAGGCGTTAACCCGGATGAAGTAGTAGCCCTTGGTGCTGCTGTTCAAGCGGGCGTGCTGACTGGTGATGTTAAAGACGTGGTCTTGCTTGACGTAACTCCGCTGTCCCTGGGTATTGAAACTGCAGGCGGCGTATTCACGAAGATGATCGAGCGCAACACTACGATCCCTACAAGCAAATCGCAGGTGTTCTCGACCTTCGCTGACAGCCAGCCGAGCGTGGAAATCCACGTACTGCAGGGTGAGCGCCAGATGGCGAACGGCAACAAGACACTGGGACGCTTCATGCTGAACGAGATTCCACCGGCACCGCGCGGCGTACCGCAGATCGAAGTAACCTTCGACATCGATGCCAACGGTATCGTTAACGTATCTGCTACGGATAAAGGCACCAACAAGAGCCAGAAGATCACTATCACTTCTTCCAGCGGCTTGAGCGATGCTGAAGTAGAACAGATGATGAAGGATGCCGAGCTGCATGCTGAGGAAGACCGTAAGCGTAAAGAACTGGTAGAAGCGAAGAACAACGCTGACCAGCTCGTATACTCCACGGACAAAGTCATCAAGGACCTTGCTGACAAAGTCGACGCTTCCGAAATCGAGAAAGCCAATGAAGCCAAAGACAAAGTGAAGGCTGCACTGGAAACCGACAATCTGGAAGAAATCACTGCCGCTACAGAGGCGCTGAATGAGATCGTACAGCAGTTGTCAGTGAAGCTGTATGAACAGGCTGCACAAGCTGAGCAAGGCGCTGAAGGCGGCCAGGGAGCTTCTGAAGGCAATGCCAAGAAAGACAACGTGGTAGACGCCGATTACGAAGTGGTTGACGATGAGAAGAATCAAGGGTAACCTTAAACGATAAGTTTCTATTTGGTGAGAGGGGAAGGTCAAAACCGGGGCATCCCGTGTTTTGGCTTTCCCTTTAAAATGTAAGGGTTTATGGGTTTCCCGTCATAAATTTCTTCTTACATTTCTCGAAGAAACGGTGCCGTCCCCGCGGGACGGCGTAGCCGTTTCTACTTGCCATGTTAAGGGCAGAAGAATAACGATGTACGGAGGTGAAAGCAGTGGCAGATAAACGCGATTATTATGAGGTTCTGGGCCTCGGTAGAGATGCTTCAGACGAAGATGTGAAGAAAGCGTACCGTAAGCTGGCGCGCCAGTATCATCCGGATGTGAATAAAGCGGGCGATGCAGAAGCCAAGTTCAAAGAGGTTAAGGAAGCTTACGACGTCCTCAGTGACGGGCAGCAGCGGGCTCGTTATGACCAATATGGACATATTGATCCTAACCAGGGCATGGGCGGCGGCTTTGGCGGCGGCGGCGGAGATTTCGGCGGTCTTGGCGATATCTTCGACATGTTCTTCGGCGGCGGCGGACGGCGTGATCCGAATGCACCGCAGCGCGGCGGCGATTTGCAGTATACGATGACCATTGAATTCAAGGAAGCGGTATTCGGTAAAGAAACCGATATTACCATTCCGCGTACGGAGACCTGTGATACCTGCTTTGGCTCCGGTGCCAAACCTGGAACGAAGCCGGAGACCTGTTCCGTATGTCACGGCAGCGGCCAGCAGGAATTCGTGCAGAATACACCGCTTGGACAGATGCGTAACCGCCGTCCCTGCTCCCATTGCAGCGGCACCGGCAAGATCATCAAAGAAAAATGTACAACATGTGCAGGCCAGGGCAAGGTTAAGAAACAGCGCAAGATTCATGTGCGCATTCCTGCCGGTGTCGATGACGGCGCACAGCTGCGCATGACCGGTGAAGGCGAAGGCGGCACACGCGGCGGCCCGGCCGGAGATCTGTACATTGTCTTCCGCGTCAAGAATCACGATTTCTTCGAGCGCGAGAACGATGATATTATGTGCGAGGTTCCATTGACGTTCGCTCAGGCGGCGCTTGGTGACGAGATCGAAATCCCTACCCTTACCGAAAAAGTGAAGCTCAAGATTCCTGCAGGCACACAGACCGGAACCTTCTTCCGCCTCAAAGGCAAAGGTGTTCCGCATCTGCGCGGCAGCGGAGTCGGCGATCAGCATGTCCGCGTCATTGTGGTCACGCCTAGCAAGCTTAGTGATGAGCAGAAGGACCTGCTCCGCCAGTTCGCCTCCCATAATGGAGAGAACACTCATGAGCAGGAGCAATCTTTCTTTGACCGCGTGAAACGTGCGTTCCGCGGGGACTGATCTTCATAAGTGTATTATTCCTGCGGCCCTACGGAGCCGCATAGCAGCGCCCGCCTCCATGGAAATTGGAGGCGGGCGTTTTTTTCTCCTTAATTCAACGATGCCGGTTATTTGTTATTTCCCAATGAATCATTCCATCCTTTATACTAACTCTGGTCATTTCCAATTTCTCCAGAACATTAATGGAAGGAAGGTTATCTATAAGGCATTCTGCCACAATTTTCTTCACTTGTCCTGAGGAGAATGCCCATTCCATAATTGCTTTCACCGACTCTGTAGCTATCCCCTTATTATGCATGTCCTGAATTATTCCATATCCGATTTCTACAATTCCTTTTATATCCGGTCTCCCTTTATATCCAATGTCTCCGATAATTTGGTTATTGTCAGCTAATGTTACAAACCACACTCCCCAGCCCAGCAGTTCAGGGTCTTCCTCAAGATGAGCTAAATATCCGGCGGTATGCTTCCCGATAGGGTATGTTTCAGATACCTTCTTGTAATTTTGTTGGTCAAATGCAGTAATGATTAGCCGTTCAGTTATGATTTGCAGAGTTATTTCCTCCTCATGAATTAACTATTGTTCCGTTAGCTTAGCTTTCTGGTAAGCAGTATTTTCAATGGTGTAATTTAAGCCGTTTTATCCAATTAAGTATCCCGGCTGCTCCAAAACATCTAAATTATCCGCGGTATATGTTCTTTGCCGGGCAGAGGCTGGCGAAAATTTTGGGCATGAAAAGGGCTGCGACAGGCCCATTAGCGGAATCTGAGTCCGCTTAACCAGATAACCTTCCAGATTAGGGAAAATAGCGGATTTTCAGTCCGTCTGATTAGCTGAGGGCCCAGATGGGCTGTAGGAGGCCCTTTCGATTCCCCTTTTTGCCAATTCATATCTGATATTATTCTAATTGGATCCTATCCTATAGGGGCGATATAATTTGTCTATAATTAAAAATTACTGCCTGTTGGCTGAATTTATTGTCTAAGTCACCTGGCAAAGAGGCGGCAGGCAAACTCGGGTTTGTTTTCCTTAACGATTTGAAATCAGCACAAAGACGGCGGCAGCATCCACAAATCAGGATGCTGCCGCCGCTTTAGTAGGGCATATTAGTTAGGACACAGATTACTTGTCTTACTGTTTACGCAGATCCTCGAGTACACGCTCCAGGATGACAGCAGCCTGGGCACGGGTCAGGGTACCCTTCGGGTTAAAGGTGTTGTTGCCTACACCTTGGAGGTAACCTTTGCTTACTGCATAAGCGATTGCGTTCTTGGCGTTAGCCGAGATAGAACCTGTATCCTTAAAGGTCAGCGCAGAGGAAGTGACATCGGCACCAAGTGCCTCAGCCAATATTACCGCTGCTTCTTCGCGGGTCAGGACATCACGGGAGCCGCTTTCCTTGATGTGCGTTGTCCAGGTGTCACCTTTGCCAAGCAAACGGTCGAACAGGGTCAACAGTTCGGCCTGATTCAGGCTGTCAGCAGGCTTGAAGCTGGCGGTAGTTCCTTTACCGGCTACGATACCGTGAGCGGCAAGAACTTCGACGGCATCCTTGGCCCAGTGTGTGCCGATATCGGAGAAGCTGGTATTACGGGCGGCAGCAGTGTAGGTGCCGTCACCGGTAATGCCGAACTGCAGCAGGCCGTCTGCAGGAATGGTGCCTGGCTGCAGATAACTCCATGAGTTTTCAGCAGATTCTTTATAAGCCCCTGTCTTGCGGACATCCTTCAAGCCGTCAGGGTTCAGGGCAAGCTGTACAAATACAGGCTGGCTTGTGGTCCAGCCGTTCTTGAGGGTCAGTGAGGAGGAGCCGATATCAATACTTCCGGTACTGCCGCTTAGCGGAGCGGTATCCGCTTCCTCATGCAAACCGAGTGTGACGGTTAGGCCACTGGCGGTAATGAAGTCCGGAAGTGTGCCAGCCGGAATAGTTAGGGAGAATCCCTTGCCGTTCAGGCTGAGTGCACTTGCGGAACTCTTCATCTTGTCCGCCTGGGCAGATGTGAGCACAATGCTTACTTGTCCGTATTTGGAGAAGTCTACATCAGTGATGCTCAGTACGACATTGTTATTCACCGCACTCTTCAATGCCGCATCCAGAATGGAGTCGGAAACAGCCAGGCTCGCTGTAGGCTTACCACCTGCAGGATCAGCTGTTACAGTAAGCTGTCCGGAAGCCGCAGTAGTGCCTGAAGCCGGAGGTGTTGTAGCAGCAGGTCCTGATGAGCCGGGATTGCTAGGTGTTACAGGGTCGACAGGGGCAGTGACTACTACGCTTACAGTCGACAGGCCTGCCGGTACTGTAGCCGAGTAGCTGTCACTCCAGATCAGAGCATCCGAGACCTTGAAGGTATAAGTTCCGGCGGCTGTTGGTGTGAAAGTAAACTGTCCAAGTGAACCGTCGCCATTACCAAGGTATGCTCCATCCTTTACGTGAACGCCATATTGCAGCACGTCCTGTCCGTTCTCAAGATGAATAAGGTCAGTGAATACAGGCAACTGCTCGCCCGGGAAGTTCTCTTCTTGATAGGTGGCTAACTGTACGCTTGGCACTACAGTTGGTTGCTTCAAGGTGTCGTTGTACCAGAGATTGAAGGTAGCGCCATAAATACCATATACATTGTCGGTAACCGTAAAGCCAATATCTACGGTAACCGGCTGACCGACGACGGCTTGTGTTGTAGATATGGCAGGTGTTACCTTAGTGCTGCCCGCATCAGTACTATAACGTAGCAGCTGTGCATAATCTTCGTCTGCCGTGCCGTTGCCGGCTACGTCATAGACGTAGATATAGTATTGGTTCAGTCCCTCGGCTACTGGAGCCTCAATTTCAAAATATCCGGTCGGATCAATATATCCGTTAGCCTGCAGTACCTCGCCGTCAGGGCTCTCGAAGACTGCGGAAGTTCCGAATATATTATTGGGATCTTCACCCTCGGCAACAAGTTCAAGCAGCAGGTCCTCAGCGATATATCCGCTAATTGTTGCACTTCTTGGCTCATCAGCGTTATCCCGTGTATGTTCGGTTACAGTCAGACCGGTAACAAGCGGTGCAGTTGTATCCACAAAGATAAAGATGGCCTGCTCGTCCAGACTGGTTGTGCCGTCGATAACCGGTGTGATCGAATAGATTCCATCAGGGAGCTTGACCGAACTCTTGGTATTCTGGTCGATAACGGACCCATCCCAATGCAGTGTTTCATACAATCCGCGATAATATTTCTCCCCAGTGGCGTATACGTCACCGACGACGGTTCCTGTGTAAGCATTAGCGACTTCGATATGCAAGCTTTCTACAGGTTCGTTGACGGAGAAGGAGAAGTCTGTCTCATCCAGAAAGCCGTCACCATTTGGCGAGATAATATCTTCGCCAATATAGAGTGCAGTAACGGTATCCGGCTTGTATTTGTCACCTACCACTACACCCAAAGGAAGGGTTAGTATTTCAGGTGTGCCCTCGGCATCTTCTTCCGTAAGTGTTAGCAGAGCCTCATAAACTCCAGGAGCGGCATTGGCACCGATAGTTAACGAGACAGGGAAATTTTGTTCGCCGCTGACAGAGAGGCCGTCCAAGCCAGGAACATCAATACCCGCATGTCCGGTGAGCCAATTAACCTTGACGTTGAAGGTCTTTGGTGAGCCGGAAAGGGTATCCACATAGACCGTCTTCGTCACAGTACCTGCCGATTGAAGTCCAAAGGACAGGGAGCCTGTATCATATTCGACTTTGTCTATGTCCGGGCGGCCTGTATCCAGAATCTCAGAGATTCTGGCAATGGAATCAGCATCAACCACCTTAGACAAATCGATAAGTCCCGCGCCTTGCTCGTATATACTGTAATATTTGCCTGCACGATCCTTAAGAGGAGTTGCGCTGTTAGTTAAGAGAACCTTAACCTGATCCGGCGTCAAATCCTCTTTCCAGTCCAG
Source organism: Paenibacillus sp. FSL H8-0259 (assembly GCF_037963255.1). Classification (NCBI taxonomy): domain Bacteria; kingdom Bacillati; phylum Bacillota; class Bacilli; order Caryophanales; family Paenibacillaceae; genus Paenibacillus; species Paenibacillus sp. FSL H8-0259. The sequence goes on along the minus strand of NZ_CP150147.1, from coordinate 6,344,161 downwards.
GAGAAGGGCGGCAGCCCCGGCCACATGCGGGCTTGCCATGCTGGTGCCGTTGAACTTGGCGTATCCGGTTGAGCTTTCCCAGTCCGGAACCGAAGAATTCACCCCTACGCCAGGAGCCAGGACATCCGGTTTAATATTGAGTTCAGGGAGTGCAGGACCACGCGAACTGAAGCCGGCCAGCCAGTTGTTGGTATCCCAAGTAATTTTGAAATCAACGGTATTACGCTTCGCTTCAAGCTCTTTTTTAATTAAAGCTCCGTCGGCTTTGGTGATGCCGTAGGTTGGAGCGCCATGAGAATCAATAGCCATATTCAATTCGCCTTCAGCGTTATTGGCGATCAGCAGGCCTATGGCGCCAGCTGCCTTTGCGTTAGCGGATTTTAATACAAAAGTAATGCCGCCGCCGCGGTCAACGAGAGCTATTTTCCCTTGGACACCAGCCTTGGTATAATCCTCTACCGTACCACCCAGTCCGGCATAGACAATTTCTTTGCCGACGGCTGTATCAGGAAGGGGTTCAGATTCCGCTGCCAAAAGGCCATAGATATTATCCACTGCACCAACTTTAAATATATTAGCGAAGGCTGGAGTTGTAGTAGCACCTACAGAGATTGTCCGATGTGCACCTCCAGGCGTGCCTACAGTTTCCGCGTTCGGCCCGGCGTTGCCCGCTGCAAGTACGACTGTAACGCCTGCCTTGGCAGCATTATCCACGGCAATGGCATCCGGCGAATACTGCTGGTTCACATCAGAACCAAGCGACAGGTTAATGACGTCGACTCCTTCTTCCACCGCCAATTCGATACCTTTGATAACATCGGCTGTTGTTCCTGAGCCGTAAGGTCCAAGAACACGGTATGCATAGATATCCGCATCCGGAGCAACACTGTGGATTATACCGGAGACATGAGAACCATGTGCAGTTTCATAAGGGTTTCCGTCTTTGGGGAGCATGCCCTCTTTGGGAGCAGTTTCCCAAGGTTCATCGTCCTTATCAACGACGTCATATCCGCCTTTATATACTTTTTCACCATTACGTTGAAGATAAGGATGTTTGGGATCAATACCTGTATCCACAACAGCTACCTTGATACCATCGCCAGTAGCGCCCTTGCTATATAAAGCATCTGTATGAAAAATATCCCCGTTGCCCACTGTCTCTTGCGCTGATCCTCCTGAACTTGGAGGTGATTCAAGATCGGTTTCTGTTTCCAGAGCATGAACAGTCTGGTTAGGGAATACAGCCTTTACGCCCGGCAGCGCAAGCAGCTTGTCTACCTGGTTGCCAGGAAGCGTTACTTCATAACCGTTAAAGACCTCGGTGTATTCATTGCCTGTTACTGCGCCGATAAGAGCGGCAGCCGACTTGAAGTTGCTGTGCTCAGCCCGCAGAATGTTGTGCTGCAGCGAAGGAGCGGCACTTTTTTGAGTCTGGTTCGCTGCAACTTTAATAGGGTCGTTCTGTAATTGCACAATGAAGGTGACAGGTGCTGAAGAAGTGCTTGTCCCGGCATAATTCTGCGGCTTTACAGTTGAAGGTTTGTAATTCTGGATGAACTGCTTTAAAGTTTCCGAGGATAAGTCCAGCTTAGAATTAAGAGAAACGGGGCCTTGAAGGTCCGGTGCTGCAGGTAAGAAAGTGCCCGTACTGGCATAAGAGGCGGAAGGAAAGAGTAGAGAGATGGCTAAGCTTGTACTTGCTGCACCTATGCCTAATTTTCGAATGGAGCGTTTGAACATTTAATATCCTCCCCAGTAGTATTTAGTTTTGATTTCTGCAACCGGTTAAATCCGTTCTTCCCCTCCTAAGTTTCATATTGGGTATGAGACAAAAATAAATTGTGAAAATTACATTTATTTTACAGTCAATTTACAGATTGGAATATACTACTTTAGTACCATATTACGGTAAAGTACTGAATAAATTGTCGAAATCCGATTAATATACTGGGCTATTGAAAAAAAAGCATAAAAATGGCGTTGCCAAGACAACATAAACATGTACAACTAAGAGCTTGAATCTCAAGAGAGCGGGGATACGGTCTTGGAAAGATATATACTGGCGTACTTTAGGGCTCCGGAGGAAGCGGAAGGGGTCTCCCGCAAGCTTCAGGCGCTGCGGGTAGAAGAGGTTTCCATTGACAGATTCAGCAGATTTGGCGGAAGCGGGCTGCAGTCCGGAGTGAATCCGGTCACCGGCAATTTGGCAAGTATGGATTCCATGACCGCTGTCAGTGAGCATACGGGCATCCTCTCTGCATCGCATACGAGCGGCAGCGGGATGAGTCACGGCGGGGATGGCGGACCGACAGGCAGAAATATTCTGCTGACTGTAATTGTAGAATCGGCTATTTACGATCAGGCGCTGTCACTCATTGAGGAAGCCGGCGGGATGATTTGATTGTCAGATAACACTACTTGGGAGGCTGATTAAAGGTGGACAGAGAAAACTCGAAAATTTTCTCCAAGACGGAAAAGTTGAAGATGCTCTATGAGGCAAAGGCAGAGGATGTTGAATTCTCAGCGGCTGAAGCGGACCACGATGATATAGAGGCAATGGATCGCTCCCGGGAGGCTGATAAAAGACAGCTGGAGGAGATTCTGAAGAAGGAATAGCGGAAACCTTCCTTATAATGTGAGTTTGATACTGTTGCCAAAGATGCCCCACAGAAGTGGGGTGTTTTTGTGCGCAGCCGTGTATAATGAAGAGACATGCCAAACCGGGAGGGTACTGAAGTGGATACTGTTATTTTATGGATTGGACTGGCGTTGCTGGTTGCGCTGCTAACCTTCCTGAACCAGAAGCAAGTCTATTCTTCCAAAGTAAAAAAGGCTTACCGGGAGCTTCGGGAGCTTACCGCGAAGGTCCGCACCGGACAATCGGAGGCTGCTGATCTGGAAGGCTGGGAGACTTCACTTGCCGAAATGGAGAAGCACCCTAATGAGTTCAATAAGCTGGAGAATGAGATTGGTCTACGCCGGGCTTTCGTCCAGTATCTGGAGCGCCATTATCCCCAGGATGCCAGGCTCCCGGATCTGCAGGAAGCGGCTGCGTACCAGAAGGATAGTGTATGGGGAATTAAGATCGGGGATTACGGACCCAGAAAATAGTGCGGAATCTGTACATATATGAAGAAGGCCACATCGGTTGATTTCTCACCAGACGCATAACCCCATTCCAAGAAAGATAGTCCCATTCTCCGCCAGCCGGGGGTGGGGCTTTCTGTATAGCTGGACCGTGACTGGCATCGGGAAGCCTTCCTTGTGCAGCTGCTTCATTTAAGCTGATTTTTTTAATTCATTAATATAATCCAAACTGCCCGGATATCCGTTAATATGAGTAAAGCGAAGAATACCAAAACCAACAAAAAGCCGGATAAAAATTGAGATTTATAGGGAGTAGTCATAATGGAGAATCTATCAGCCCAAGTAGTTACAGACGAACTGGTTGTCAAAGCTTTGGAAAAGAATCTCGCATTGATCCGATTTGATCTGGACCGCCGGGTAGCGTATGTAAATGAGGTGTTTGCCGGTTCGATGAAATACAGGGTTGAGGACATGTATGGAATGCAGCACAAGGAGCTGTGTTTCCCATCTTTCGTGAACAGTCCCGGCTATGAGCTATTCTGGGAGAACCTGTTTGCGGGCCGGAGCTTTCAGGATAAAATCGAACGGATGGACGCGGACGGGGAATCAGTCTGGCTTGAAGCCACGTATATGCCGGTGTTTGATGAGACGGATACGCATGTCATTGGCGTGTCGAAGGTGGCGACCAATATCACGGGCAGACAGAATAATATGAACCGTGTAGTGGAACAGATGCAGGAAATGGCTGACAGCCTGAATCAGCGTGCGGAAAAAGGAATTGAGCGCAGTCAGGATCTGCTGGTGAGTATTGATAAAATTGCCGAAGTCTCGAGCGAAAATACCGATACACTGCTGAATTTGCAGACGCAGGCAGCGGCCATTCACGGCGTTGTGCAGACAATCCGAAATATTGCGTCACAGACCCACCTGCTTGCGCTTAATGCGGCTATTGAGGCTGCTCATGCCGGTGAGTTCGGCCGGGGATTCGACGTAGTGGCCAAAGAAGTACGCAAGCTGTCCGCAATGGTTCAGGATCAGATCACGGAGGTTCGCGACAGCGTCCAGGCCATCACAGAGGAAGTGGGAAGAATATCTAACGGACTTAACCTGGTTCAGGAGAATGTGGGTGTGAGCCAGCAGCAGATTCAGGTAGCCCTGAATGAATTCACTTTGATTGCATCTTCCGCACAGGAACTGGACAATCAGGCGCGTGAAGTAATGAACATCGTCTGACGGTTGCTTTCTCCGAATACTGTTCCAGTTCCGCATAGAAGTTCCTTTTACAGCATGTATCCCGGGCATTTACGTGGAGACATGCTTTTTTTGCTTATTGTGAGTAGAAAATGAACCTTTTGAAGCCCCCGGTTGTTATATAGGGTAGTCCAAACAAGAAAGGAGGCATGCTCAAGTGGGCAATAGGGAATTGTTCCAAACCTACAGTAAAGAGGTATACCGGACCTGCTACTATATGGTGCACGATGCTGCCGATGCTGAGGATCTATGCCAGGAGGTATTCATTACCCTTTTCCGCAGCCAGTGGCAGAACATAGATCATTTGAAGGCCTGGATTATGAAGGTCACGGTTAATACCTGCCTGAATCACTTGAAACGCAGGAATAGCCTGCAGCAGAAGCTGATGGCTAATCTGCATTTGTTCAAGGGGAGTCCGGAGCCCCCGGTAGAGAAGCTGGCGGAGCAAAAGGAAACGAAGCTGGAATGGGCCGGATATATGTCCCGTCTTCCGGTAAAGATCAGGGCTGTACTGACACTGCGGTATATGCATGATTTCAGTATGGATGAAATTTCCGGTATGCTGGCTATTCCGCTGGGAACGGTCAAATCCAGGCAGCACAAGGGGCTGCGCCTGATGAAGAAAATTCTGGAGGATACGGGAGTTCAGATTATAGCTAAGGAGGAAGAGCAGTATGGACAGAACCGAAGCACTGCTAAAGCGTCGCTTAAATGACGATAACGAGATTCTGTATCCTGATTTTGAGGAGATGTGGGGACGGATGGAGCAGGCCGGACATGCTGGTACAGTAAGCAGAACCGATGCAGGGGCTCCCGCTCCGCGCCGTCACCGCAGCTGGCGCAAGTTCACCATCGCTGCTTCGCTCAGCGCCCTGCTGGTGGCTGTACCGGTATATGCTGCTGTGCAATATGACTGGGGCATCCTGCTCAGAGATAGAGGCGGTGTACAGGCCGCGCTGGCGCAGAATCTGGGTCAGCCGCTTGGACAGACGATCACTAAGGATGGAGTAACCCTGACGCTGCATACGGCGCTCACCGATGAGAACCGGACGGTGATTCTGTACAGTCTGGATGTCGGTGCAGACAGGGAAAGCGGAATATGGAATATCCAAGGCATGTCCCTTAAGGATGCAAAGGGGAACGGCGATGAAATGGAATACAATTATCAGCAATGGGACGAGAAGAATCAACGGTATAACGGGTATTTCGAGTCGAATTGGACGCCGGATCAGGAGACGGTCAAGGTGAGCCTGACGGCAGAGAGAATCGAGTCGTATTCACAGCAGGAGGTCGATCTGAACCTGGATACCGATTCACCGCAGCAGCAGAGCTTCCCTGTGAACCGGGATGGACTGGAATCCTTCAGTGTTCAGCCCTTTAAGGAGGGGAATGAGCGTCTGATGCTGTCCACGGCGGCAGTCTTTAATAATTCGGAAGCGAAGGACTTAGCTTTCCCGCAAATCATAGCCTATAGAGACGGAGAGCTTGTCAGGAATTCTCAATCAGGTGCTTTTGGCAAGCCGGGAGACAACGGGGAATACACCTCGCTTCAGTATTATAAGCCGGATGACGTCCCCAAGGCTGATACAGTGTATAAGCTCAGTTATACCAAGCTGGAACGCAATATAGACGGCCCTTGGACGTTTGATCTGGAACTGAGCAAGAAGAAGATGGCAGACGCCACAATCAAGACGGCGCTGGATCTGCCGCTGGAAGCGGGAGACACGGATAACAGGATTGAGCAAATGGTAGTCACGCCTACGCAAATTCGTGTGTCCGTCCGGAGCAAAGCTAAATTCGCTGAATTGCCGTATGTTAATTATACACTCGAGGTGGACGGCCGGAAGCTGGAAGGCGGAGCATGGCATTCGACAACCGGGGACAGGGAGCTGACAACCCTGCGTTTCGAACGGCCGGCAGATCTTGAGATTATAAAGACGACGCCAATGACACTTGTAGGGAAATATAAAGTTACCCGGCATGGGGACGATAAGGTGCCACTCCAATTGACCAATATCTCCAGCGAGAAGCAGACGCTGATCCGGGAAACCGGTGGTTATCCGGTACAGTGGACCTACTATATGCAGGGCGCAGATCTCTATGTGGAGACGAAGAGCGATGATCCCCATTTTGGCGGCGTGAATCAGACTCATATCGGCACAGGGAAAGACCGGATCTTAGGTAAAATAGTGACAGTGAACTTCCGCGGAGAAGGAAAAAACCACAGCATTGATGTGTATAAGGACTTCAAAGGAACAGAAGCTTCTATATACATGTTCTTCTATTCCACCAACGAGCCGGACAAAGAGACGCGGGTGCAATTGCAGCCTTAAAAGGCAGTCCAAACCTGAAAAGGGGCGGACGCCTTTTTTTCTTAGGAGACACCGGGAAAATTGGGCTGAAGTATTTATTGTGCTTACATTGCGATGATCTCACGAATACGTTGCCGCGTTATGCTGGAATAACTTGTCCCAGGTGAACAAGAACAGACAACGAGGAGCGTGGCAGGCAGTGAGTAAGCAGCATCCGCTTGTAAAGAGAGTATTAACCGGGATATTGGCAATGTCGGTGTTGATCCCGTTCATTCCACCCTCCTTCTCATCATCGACCGTGTATGGGGATCCGGCTGAGCCTAACGGTGTCGTTATGCTGGAGGATTTTGAACAGGTGAGCCTGGCAGACTTGACGTTTGACAGTGCGCGCATCTACAGCGGCAATATGGCGCTTGAAAGTGATCCGAAATACGTCCGTGACGGGGCAAAATCCTTGCGGATTGATTATGATTTTATCGGCATAACCGATAATCCCTCCCAGGTTGCAGTCGGGCCTGCAACCCAGTTAGCCTTGACAGGCAGAACGCCCCACAAAATCGGCATGTGGATTTACGCCAATAACGAAGGGCATGGCCTAACCTCCAAGTTCTATGTTTCAGCCACCGGAAAGTCCAAAACGTATGAGATGAGGAGCGAAGAGACAGGGATAGACTGGAGCGGCTGGAAATATGTCGAGGCCGAGATAGGGAGTGATCTGACGCTGCCCGGTACCGTGGCGTTCTACTTCCAGATGAAAGAACGGCAAATGAGCAAAAAGAACAAAGGCTCCATTTGGATCGATGACGTCAGACTTATTTATGATGAGCCGGCGGATGAGGATATGGATGTTCCCGTGCTGGCTCCGGTTTCACCTGCACCGGATCAAATCTTGACTGCTCCCGTATCCGACATCATCCTGTCGGCGGATGATGCGGAGTCGGGCATTGACCCAGACTCGATCCAATTAACTGTGGATGGCCAGTCCGTTGCACCGGCCGCTTACGCTTACGATCTGGATACTAATGCAATCACATATCACCCGGAGGTGCCGCTGGATGGCGGTTATCATCAAGTGGTTGCTGAAGTGAAGGATCTGGCGGGTAATCCGGCTTCAGCGGAGTATGCTTTTACAATTGAGCATGGGGCGATGCTCACCTTGGAAGGGCCGGAGGAAGCGGTCAGCAACGAGCCTTACCGGTTGAAGCTGGCGGCGAAGAATACCGGCGGAGCAACAAACGTGTTGACTAAGATTAAGTTCGACCCGCAGACGCTGCAGGCGGAGGCTGTGCACGCTCGTGACGGACTAAGCAACGTCCAGAGCACCATCGACAATACAGGCGGTTATGTTGAATTTAGCGCAGAAGGACTGCAGGGAGATTCTGCGGATGCCTTGGCCAGCATCGATTTCGCCGTGAGCCGGTCCGCAAAAATGGAACGTGGCGAGACCTACAAGCAGTTCACCATGGCGGAAGGCAGTTTTGGTTATGGCAGCGGGACCGCTGTAAGCTCGTTTGCTTCTCCCGTTAATTATAAGATTGGTTTCCCGTATGCCTTAACCGTCAAGGGATCGGGCCTGCAAACGAAGAATATCATCACCGTTACTACCCATGCGGGAGCTCCGGTTGAAGGGGCGGAGATTGATTTTACCGATGTAAGCGGCCCTCAGACCTATGTGACGGTAACAGCCGCCAATTCGAGTATATATACAAGCGCTGATCATTCGTCCGCCGTGCTGCTTACAGCAGAGAACAACGGGCAATTCTTCGCTACAGCAGGAAGCACCTCCGGATTCGTCAAGGTATATCTTCCGGATGGAACTGGGATAGGCTATATTGCCTCTGCCGATGTACAGCAGAAGAGCCTTACCGAAGGATTGGGACTGACGGATGCCAAGGGTGAAATTCATACTTCGCTGGCCAATCTTGCAGTCGGCACCTGGAAAGTGCAGGCGGTCAAGGATGGCGGCACCAGTGAGAGCTTCAGCATGAACGTTGTGACCCAGTTCGGCGGAGACGATCCGAAATATGTCCAGACCTTTGTTACCGAAGATATGGGTACGATGCTGAGCGTGGGCTGGCAGACGGCCCCCGGAGTTCAAGCAACTTCGATTCAATATGTGAAGAACAGCGATTGGGTGGACAATGGGCCGGACAGTGCTCAGCCAAAGGCGGTAGAGCAGACTGCACTTACCGAAGTGGAGGTCATCCATGAAGTGGAGGGCGGGCCGCTGGGTGAAATAAAGTTCCACAAATCATTGGTTGCCGGCCTGGAGCCGGGTACGGCTTATCATTACCGGGTGGGCTATGAAGGCCATTGGAGTGCCTGGTACGAATACAAGACGCTGGATGCAGCACCGGAAACTCCCGTTTCTTTCGTATTCGTAACTGATTCACATACCAAAGGAGATAATGGGCTTGAAATCTATCAGCAGCTGATCAGTGATTCCTTAACCCGTTATCCGGACACCCAGTTTATTATGCATGGCGGCGATATGGTTGACGACGGAGGAATCCTGAATGAGTGGAACCAGTTCTGGGAAGCTTCTTCAGTCTATGCCTCCTCCCTTCCTTCAGGCTACACGATGGGGAATCATGATGTTAAAGGTGCAGGCAAGGAGATTTTTGCCAAGGGACTTGATCTGCCGGAGAACGGCCCGGACGTTCAGAAGGAGTACGCCTATTCCTTCAATTCGGGTGAGGTGCATTTCATTGTGCTGAACTCTGAGGCGGACGAAGTAACCATGGCTAAGCAAGCCGAATGGCTGCGTGCGGATCTTCAGGCAAGTGATAAGAAATGGAAGATTGTGATGTTCCATAAGCCTGCTTATCATACCGAAGATGGACGCGGGAATGTAATTGAATACACGCAAACGTATTTTGCACCTGTTCTGGAGGAACTGAAAGTAGACCTGGTGCTTGAAGGCCATGACCATGTGTATGCGCGCACCTATCCGATGAATGGAGGAAAGCCGCTGCTAAACGGCAAGCGCGGGACGGTCTATCTGGACGGGGGCGCCTCCGGCTGGAAATTCTACGATGGTAAGCAGTATGAGTATCTCAACTTCATGTTTGACGAGGACGTTCCGGTGTATTCTGCCATTCAAGTCAGCCATGACAAAATCTCCATCCAGGCCCGTACTACAGAAAGCGATGCATTAATAGACAATTATATTATTGAAAAGAAGGATGAGCTTACGGTGACTTCCGTGGCGGTATCGCCTACAGTGCTGACATTGCAGGCCGGGGAGGAACGCGCGACAGTTCTCACCGCTACGTATAGCGATAAGTCCACAGCAGAGGTCACGAATGAAGCGATGTGGACTTCCTCCAATGACAATGTGGCTACGGTAGATGCCACAGGCGTGATTCACGCGGTAGCAGCAGGCGGTACTACAATCGAGGCACAATACGGAAACTTGCCGGCAGTCAGCATTGCTGTAACAGTTCAAGCGGAAAGCACGGTTCCTGTTCTGCTGAAACTGACAGCTGATCCAGGTACTCATAGGCTCCAAGTGGGCCAGACCGCAGCTTCTGTAATAACGGCAGTATATGATCATGCAGAGAATCTGGTGGTTACGGATCAAGTCATTTGGGTATCTTCTGACCCTGCTGTTGCTTCTGTATCGGACAAGGGGCTTATCACGGGCGTTGCGGCAGGCGAAGCAACGGTCACGGCTTCGTTCGGAGGCAAGTCCATTGCGATACCGGTTGTGATTACGGAGGTTTCCGCACCGGCAGTGGTAGACTTGGAGGTGACTCCTGCATCCATCTTCCTGACGGCAGGTCAAACGCAGAGCATAGCGGTAACGGCAAAGTATTCCGACCTTTCTAGCGCCTTCAAGACCCTGGAAGCGAAATATGCCACCGGCAATCCTTCGGTTGCAGCTGTGAGCGAAGCGGGTGTAGTCACAGCAGTGGGTACAGGAACGGCAAAGATCACAGTTTCATACGGAGGAGTGAAGAAGGAGATTCAGGCCTCCGTAACGGCGGCTACAGGCAACAATGATGGTGGCACCGTACCTGCAGCAACTCCAAGGCCAACATCAACGCCAACTCAGGCGGCAACGGTAACGCCGACACCTACAGCAACGCCGACACCGGCTGAAACTACGGAGCCAACATTGCCAACCGTGACGAAGCCTGTGTTCAACGACAGAGTAGATCTTGATAAGGTAAAAGCGATCATGGCAAAAGGGCAATCCGCTCCTGCTGTGACATTCCCGGATACTCCTGCAGCTTTGTGGAGTGCCGCATTCATTGAACGTGCGGCCCGGATGGGGATTATAACCGGCTACGCGGATGGTTCCTTCCGCCCTGACGCCAAAGTAAGCCGCGCTGAGTTTGCAGCGATGCTGTTCAAGACCTTTGGCCTGAGCCCTTCAGGCGGCACCGGCTTCTCGGATACGCGGGGGCATTGGGCCGCGGAAGCCATTAGTGCACTTCAAGACAACGGAGTGATCACCGGGTACGCCGATGGCTCCTTCCATCCCAAGCAGGAGATCACCCGAGCGGAGATGGTGACGATGCTGTCCCGTCTGACGAATTATGTGAGCAGCGATAGTGTTCCATTCTCTGACGTCACTGCGGGCTGGGCAGCAGGGCCTATCAATGCCTTTGCGGGAGCAGGTATCGTAACGGGAAAAGGCAATGGACAGTTCAAGCCGGAGGAACCGGCTTCCCGCGCCGAATCGGTAGTGATGATCCTCCGCCTTATGGATAAGCTCATGGAATAATAGGCAGCATTTTGTAGCGAGTATAGGAATAAACGAGTCCAATTAGGAAGAGCAGCCCGGCCGGGGCTGCTCTTTTTATGCCGTAAGCTAGCGGGCGCGTCATTTGGCGGACGGATCTCGCAGTAGATAAATATAAAGGGTTGGCCGTGACCCCATTACGGGATATGCGGTATACTTAAGTGCACTTTGTACAACTAAAACGTCTGATTTTCCACCGATTATCCGTTTAGTTGTATTTCATACAATTAAACAGCTCTATGTAGACGGATTATCGCCCATTGGGCAGATTTAGTTGTACAGACTACACTTATAAGTGCCAAGCATCCCTTTTCGCTGTTTTTAATTGTACATAATACAACTATCCTGAATTTCCATTTCAGTGAATAAGGAGAGAACAAGACTTGACGATAACACGCTGCGCCTGGGTGAATGAGGACCCTGTTTATATTGCTTATCATGATGAGGAATGGGGCAAGCCGCTATATGATGATCTGAAGCTGTTCGAGCTGCTGATGCTGGAGGGCATGCAGGCTGGACTGAGCTGGTATACGGTACTGAAGAAGCGGGAGAATTTCCGCGAAGCCTTCGATGGCTTCGATCCGCAGAAGATTGTGCTGTACGGGGAGGACAAGATAGCCGAGCTGATGCAGAATGAGGGGATTATCCGCAACCGGCTGAAGATTAATGCGGTCATCCGCAATGCGGAGGCCTATCTGCAGATTGTCCGGGAGGAAGGCAGCTTCGGAGAATATCTCTGGAGCTTCATCGGCGGAACGCCGGTGGTGAATCAATGGAAGAGCAGAGCGGAGGTTCCCGCTACCACTCCGCAGTCTGACAGCATGAGCAAGGCGTTGAAGCGCAAGGGAATGAAGTTTGTCGGTTCAACCATTTGTTATGCATTCATGCAGTCCTCGGGGATGGTGGACGATCATGTACTGGATTGCTTTTGCCGCACCGGTGTGACGGATTAAGGGATCTGACCCGCAGTTTGGCGCTGCACGGGTAAGAAATGCTATACTATCCTAGATATGCTTCACACAACTAAGCCGCGCTTTCGAATCCAGTTACGCGGAGTGATTTCAGGGAGACTGGGCTCTCATAACTAAGCGTATGCTTTCGAAGCAAGTTTTGCGAAGCAGAACCAACGGAGCATATGCTACCAAACTTTCAGGAGGATTTACTAACATGCTATGGCACGAACTGACGGTACATACAACGGAGGAAGCACAGGAGATGATATCCAATCTGCTGTATGAGGCCGGTGCGGGCGGAGTTTCCATTGAGGAATCCGGAACGCTGAATAAAGTACGGGATACCCGTTATGGTGAATTATACGATGAGCCGCTGAATGACATCCCCGAGGGGGAAGCGGTAATTAAGGGCTATTATGCCGAAACGGCGGCAATGGACGAGATTGTGGCGGAGGTAACGCCAAGGGTGGAAGAGCTGAGAGGGTTCGGGATCGATCCCGGCAAAGCACTGATCTCCTGGAAGACGGTGGATGAGGATGAGTGGGCCCATGCCTGGAAGCAGTACTTCAAGCCGCTGCGCGTCTCGGAACGGCTGACCATTAAGCCTACATGGGAAGAATATACCCCGGCCTCCCCGGACGAAAAGATTATCGAGCTCGACCCCGGCATGGCCTTCGGAACGGGGACGCACCCGACGACGGCGCTGTGCCTGCGCGCGCTTGAGAAGCATATCGCCAGCGGCGATGAAGTAATTGATGTCGGCACAGGCTCCGGCATCCTTGCCGTAGGCGCTGTGCTGCTGGGCGCGAAATCCGTTCTCGCCCTGGATCTCGACCCGGTGGCGGTGGAGAGTGCCCGTGAGAATGTGGCGCTGAACCGGCTTGAGGCTGCCATCACGGTTAAGGAGAGCGATCTGCTCTCCCTGCTCGGCGGAGAACGGGCGGCAGATACTACAGCCGGAGATATGTGGCCTTCGGCCAGACCGGGCTATACTGCTGAACAGGCTGGACAGGAAGCAGCTATTCCTGCCGCTGCTCCGGCTGCTGAGGGACTGGGAGTTACCCTGCCGGTGCGGGTTGTTGTAGCGAATATTCTGGCCGAGATTATTGTGCTGTTCACAGATGATGTGTACCGTGCACTCCAGCCGGAAGGAATCTACATCACCTCCGGTATTTACAAGGATAAGGAAGGACTTGTAGCGGAAGCGCTGAAGTCTTCCGGTTTCGAGATTATAGAAGTAACCCGTGAAGAAGATTGGGTGGCGTTCACAGCCGGAAAGAGGTAGAGATGGAATTTCTGCAAAGCTTTATACGAATGCCGCTGGAACAGCTTCCGTTCCTGCTCATTACCCTGCTGATCGCCTTTACAGTACATGAGTTTAGCCATGCTTACTTTGCGAATAAGTTCGGGGACCCGACAGCACGCCTGATCGGCCGTATGACCCTGAACCCGGCGGTGCATTTCGATTTCTTCGGAATTATTCTGCTTGTGGTCGCCGGATTCGGCTGGGCGCGGCCGGTTCCGGTCAACCGTGACAATTTCAGCCGCCCCCGTCTGATGGGCGTTATCGTATCTGCGGTCGGTCCGATCAGCAATCTGCTGCTGGGGTTCCTCGGAGCAATGATTTATTCGGCTCTGGCTGCGACCGGAGTGCTGGAGTCTATCAGCAATGACCGCGTGCTTCAGGCTATTTACTGGTTCTTCGGCATTTTCATTCAACTTAACTTCTTCCTGTTCCTGTTCAACCTGATTCCCCTGCCTCCGCTGGATGGTTACCGGATCGTGGAGGATCTGGCTCCTCGTCCGATCCGCGGGAGACTGCAGCAGTATGAGCAGTGGGCGGTCTTCATCTTTTTGCTGATTCTGTTTATCCCGGGTCTGCGTGCCTACACGATTACACCGCTGGATAACTGGGCCAATCAAATGAGCGCCGGAGCCGTGCAATTCTTTTACGGATTATTCGGCGGCTAGAATTCAGATTGAGGGATGTTCATGCAGCTCTAAACGTTGTACAATATAATGTGGTATTTTCGAGGTTTAATCATGTGAGTGAAGCGGCGGCCGGGACCTGATTTGACGGGAACGCCGCCGCTTTTACGCTGAATAACGGACAGGATGATGATAAAAGATGCAGCGTTATTTCGTAACACCGGCGCAGTTCGGCCAAGATAAGGTAAGCATTGACGGCGAAGATGCCCGGCATATTGCCAAGGTGATGCGCGGCAAGGCAGGGGATAAGCTGATCGTCAGCGACGGCGTTTCCCGCGAGGCATTGGCTGAGATCGCTGAAATAGAGATTGGCCTCGTAACCGTGAGCATACTGGAGAACCTGGCTATGACCCACGAGCCGCGGATTAAGATTACTGTAGCCCAGAGCCTGCCGAAGGGGGACAAGCTGGAGACGGTGATCCAGAAATGTACCGAGATCGGTGCGGTTGCCTTCACCCCGTTCCTCTCCGAGCGGACGATTGTGCAGTATGATGAACGCAAGGAGAGCAAGCGGGTAGAGCGCTGGCGCAAAATCTGCAAGGAGGCCGCTGAACAAGCTCACCGGAATATCGTTCCGGAAGTGCATTCGCCGCTTAGCTGGAAGCTGCTGCTGAAGAGCTTCAGTGAGTATGACGCGGTCTATTTCTGTTATGAAAAAGAAGAAGGGCTGCAGCTCCGCAGCGCAGCCGCGCCTTGGCTGTCCTCGCTGCCGCAGGATTCTACTGCGAAGGTAATGATTGTTGTCGGACCGGAAGGCGGCTTCAGTCCGGAGGAATGCCGCTCTGCCGAAGAGGCCGGTGCGGTCTCCGTAGGCCTGGGAGCACGCATTCTGCGCTGTGAAACCGCAGGTATGGTCGCCGCCGCCTGCATTCTATATGAATCCGGAGAAATGGGGGGAGCTTAAACAATGCCATCCGTAGCATTTTATACTTTAGGTTGTAAAGTCAATTTCTACGACACAGAAGCCATCTGGCAGCTATTCAAAAATGAAGGTTACGAGCAGGTTGATTTCGAAGGTTCCGCCGATGTCTACCTCATCAACACCTGTACGGTGACCAATACGGGCGACAAAAAAAGCCGGCAGATGATCCGCCGCGCGGTGCGCCGCAATCCTGAAGCGATCGTCGCTGTAACCGGCTGCTATGCGCAGACCTCGCCCGGAGAGATTCTCGACATCCCCGGCGTCGATCTGGTCATCGGCAACCAGGACCGCGAGCAGATCATGACCCATGTGAAGAATATCCAGGAATCACGCCAGCCCGTGAATGCGGTCCGCAACATTATGAAGACCCGGGAGTTCGAGGAGCTGGATGTTCCCGGATTCGCTGACCGGACGCGTGCATTCATGAAGATTCAGGACGGCTGCAATAACTTCTGCACCTTCTGCATCATTCCCTGGTCGCGCGGGCTGTCGCGCAGCCGTGATCCGAAATCGATTGTCGCCCAGGCACGTCAGCTTGTGGAGGCGGGATATAAAGAGTTTGTCCTGACCGGGATTCATACCGGGGGCTACGGCGATGATCTGGAGAATTACCGTCTGGCCGATCTCTTGTGGGAGCTGGATCAGGTGGATGGCCTGGAGCGGGTCCGCATCAGCTCGATTGAAGCCAGCCAGATTGATGACAAGCTGCTTGAGGTGCTGAACCGCAGCTCCAAGATGTGCCGCCATCTGCATATTCCGCTGCAGGCCGGTCATAACGACGTGCTGAAGGCCATGCGCCGTAAATATACGACCGAAGAGTATTATGCCAAAATGCAGCTGATCCGCCAGGCGATGCCGGATGTTGGCATTACAACCGATGTTATCGTCGGCTTCCCGGGCGAGACCGAGGAGATGTTCCGCGCCGGTTATGACTTCATGAAGGCGGTCAACTATTCCGAGATGCATGTGTTCCCGTATTCCAAGCGGACCGGTACGCCTGCAGCACGGATGCTGAACCAAGTGGATGAAGAGATCAAGAATGAGCGTGTCCAGCAGCTGATTGACCTCTCTGAGGAGATGCAGCTGGCTTATGCCCGGAAATTCGTCGGCAGAACACTGTCCGTCATTCCTGAGCGTGCAGCCAAGGGATCACCGGGACGCAGCATTCAGCACGGCTTCAGCGACAACTATCTGCAGATTCTCTTCAGCGGCGATGATTCGCTGCAGGGCGAGCTCTGCGAGGTGAAGGTGACAGAAGCTGGTGTAAATGAATGCCGCGGTGAGCTTGTCAGTGTGAGCAGAGCCACAGCAGAACCGCGCCGCGCGTAAGCGTACGCAAATATGAACAACACTCAGGGGATGCCTCCAAGAGCCGGTAACGGCTCTAAGGGCTCCCCTTTTTTTGCTTCCTGATCGATAGCTGACTAGTCTACTGACCCAAACCGCCTGCCGGTATCAAGAAATCAGATCTGCTGCGTCACAGCCTCAGCTTCAGGTGCCTTGTGCAGCGCGGAACGTCCCGCCCGGGGCCTGGTGACATAGCTGCTGAGATGCCGTCCGAGAGCCATAGCCGGCTTCTCCACCCCATAATAGCTTGCTGTAGCCGCCAGAATGCTAAGAGCCAGTGTAAGCAGGCCGAACAGCCAGTAGGGGATATAAGGCTGGATGGTGTAGGCCAGAGTGAGGAATACGATGAAATGGTAGAGATAGAGACTGTATGAGATTTTACCAAGGAAGCTGATGAAGTTCAGCGAGAGCAGCTTGATCAGCTGCGCTGAAGTAAGTGCCAGGATGATGAAGAATGCCACAGCCAGAGTGATCCCATAGTCGTCGATAACGCGGTTGAACGGCAGATGAATTTTGTCGGAGAGGAGACGGGAGTAGGCATAGAGCAGGATGGCTGCGGCCAGGCCGGCCGCCTTGTACAGCTGTCCGGCACGCCGGCAGAGGCTCATCAGTTCAGCCCTGTGTTTGGCCAGCAAGGCGCCGATGATGAAGAACGGGGTGTAATAGACGGTGTCCATATATGAGGTGTGAAATCCTCTGCTGGACTCCAGGCCGAAGATATCATTGGCTGCGCTGGCCATGTTCAGCAGGAGGCAGATGAGGAGATTGAACACCAGGCCGCGCCTGAGCACAAGGAGCATCAGCAGCGGGAAAATCAGGGAGATCCTCATCTCATGGAGCAAAGACCAGATGACGGTATTGTAGGCGTTGGTATTGAAGTTGGTGAGCAGCGTCAGATGCTCGGCGATCAGCCGCAGGCTGAACCCGCTCTGCCAGAAAAAGTAGAAGAATGAACCCACTTGACTCTCTGACTTGTTATGCAGCAGGCTGGCGGCAATGACAGCAAGGATCAGGGCCGCAAGATAGGGAAGATAGATCCGGCAGATCCGTTTGATGATGTAGGCGGAATACGGGGCAGTTTTGCCACTCAGGAACGGTAGGGCGAGTACGAAGCCGCTAAGGATGAAGAAGAGGATGACGGCCTGATGGCCGCCGATGAAGATCCGGGCCGGAGAATAATAGAATACAGCCGGCAATACCGGAGCTGACTGCCACAGATGATGAAGCACAACAGACAGCGAAGCCAGTCCGCGTATGGAATCCAGTTGAGCAAGCCGCTTCATGATAATCCTCCTCTGAATTGTTATCCGCGAACCCTAATGAATGATCATACGCAATACACTGTTATAGGAAGTAGGCAGAGACTCTCGTTGAAGTAAATGCGGATGGGGAGATACATAGAGTGAGGATGTTATAAAATACCATATCGGAAATGTAAATTTCAGACAATGGTGCAAATTAGGTATTTTATCTACTTCCTTTGGCGGTTGCCTGCCGGACTAAATGTATAGATATAGAGCACAATTTTTATAGTTATAAAGACCTGAATTCAGCAGAAACTGAAAATTAACTGAAAATGGGGTAAAGACTTGGGCTCCATTTGTCGATATAGTGGAAGAGTGTGGTAAAAGGCCACCGATAATAAGACCGTCTAAGGAGAGAACAGATGACCGTGTACAGGAAAATGACAAAAACGCTCCTCATTATGATATTGCTCGTTGCTGCAGCTTTTCCGGTAAACGTCTTTGCCGCTGCTGGAGACATCAACTCTATTGAAATCGACAGCTCTGACAAAATAGAGCTAACCGTTGGCCAGACACCGAAGCAGCTTAAGGTATATGCCAATGTAGAAGGCTCTTCCTCCAAGAGGGATGTGACGGCATCCGCCACATGGACCTCCTCCAAGAATGAAGTTGTCAGCGTAATTAACGGTCAGATCAAGCCGCTTACTTACGGGACGGCAATGATTACAGCTACTTATAGTAATAATGCGGTAGATACTGTTGAGGTATCTGTTACGTATCCGTATAAAGATCTGACACTGAAACGCAGCACGGAGGGCAGCTATAAACTAGGAGACAAAGAAGCCTCACTCCTGGTTACCGCAACGGCCAAGGGCGGCGAATCAGCCACTGAAGAGAAAAATGTGACGAAGGACGCCGACTGGAGCAGCTCGAATTCAGGCGTACTGACAATTACAGAGGGTAAGATTACGCTGGTTGGCGAAGGAACGGCGACAGTTACTGCCAAGTACAAGGGATTAACCGAGACTTTCAAGGCGGTTGTGGAGCTTCCTTATTCGGCAATCATGCTTAAAGACAAAGTGAGCGGTGCGGAAGTCAAAGAGCTTGAAATGCTGGTTGGAGACAACCCGGTGCAGCTGAAAGCAGTAACCAAAGCTACAGCGGTGAGTGATGAGCTCCCTATCGAGAAAGAGGCAGATTGGAGCAGCTCAAGCGAGAGCGTAGCTACAGTAAAAGACGGCATGATTACTATTCATGGCGTGGGTAAGGCTGTCATTACAGCAAGCTACCTGGGTGTGGAACAGTCCGTTGACGTCTATGTGCGGGCGCCTTATGAAGCGCTCCTGCTGACACCATCCGGCGACCAGTCTATTTTCCTGGGAGAAAGTCTAAATGTAACGGCAAAGATGCGTAATGCGGTCAATTCGACCACGAACGAAACGGCGTCAGCTACCTGGACCTCGGACAACCTGATGGCAGCTACGGTAGTTGCCAATGTTACCGATGCCAGCAATGCTTTTGCTACAGTGACAGGCAAAGCGGTAGGAACTTCTGTCATCAAAGCAGATCACCTCGGAATCAGTAAAACCTTCAAGGTAACGGTCTATCCAACCCTGACGGAGCTGACCCTCGAGAAGACAGAACAGGAAATATACACAGCAGACTCCGCCGGCTTGCCGAAGGTAAGCGGAACGAAATATGACGGAACCAAGCTGGATATCAGCGATGAAATCGAGTGGACCTCCGCCAATGAAGAGATTGTCTCGATTAAGGACGGGAAGCTTACCGGCGGCAAGGCAGGCACAGCTACCCTGACGGGCAAGATCAAAGCAGGTGCAGTAACTGCAGGTTCTGCTACTGCGATCCGCTCCAAGACCGTTGAGCTCAAAGTTACAGTTAAGAATAAAGTGCTTGTTCTGATTGGACCGGAAGATGCACTGGGTCTGGTCATCGGTGAAGAAACGCCGCTCCCGGCGGTTCAGGCCGTACTGGAGAACGGTGATGAGCTCGATGTGACAGACACTATTGTCTGGGAACTAGGCGGAAGCAACGCGGTTCTCAAGCAATCGGCAGCTGCCAAGACCATTAAAGGTCTGGTCAAAGGCTCGGCAACACTCAAAGGAACATATTCTAATAAGACGATCAGTGTTCCGGTAACGATTGAGCAGAAGGTTGTGAAGCTTGTCGTAGAACCGGCTGTGCTTGAGATGAATATCAAAGGCTCCAAAACGATTAAGGTCACCGGATATTTTTCGAACGGCAAAACTGCGAACTTCTCGGGCGGAATGAACTGGGTATCGTCAAATCCGGAAGTTGCTTCTGTGAAGGGAACGTCAGTCAAAGCGATTACGGAAGGTACAGTAACCTTGAGCGGTTCCTATCAGGGAATTCCTGCCACCGTCAAAATCTCAGTGGTGCCGAAGCTAATGAAGATTACGGTCAGTGAGAATAAGCTGATTCTTGCTCCGGGTGCAGGCAAAAGCGTAGTTGTAACCGCACTGTATGATACAGGCAAGAGCGCTATTGTCACAGGAAACGTAGTCTGGACCAGTTCCAAACCTTCTGTGGCTAAAGTGAATTCCTCCGGGCAGATTACAGCGGTAAGCAAAGGAACCACTTCGGTTAAAGGCAAGCTGGGCACGAAGACCGTGACGGTATCAGTTACTGTGAAATAGTACAGTACTGCCTGCTATCCTTAAGCATGATCATCAGACCTGAACATTTGCCTCTGGGCGGTGTTCAGGTCTTTTATTGTGTAACAGTTTCGGATATTAATTTGCTCTCCCCTATAGTAATCCCGAGTAAACCGATGTATAATTCGGAAAAGCATAGTATAAAGTCCATTAAGGGAGATGAAGCAGGTGGCTAAGCACAAGGCATTATCCATTCAAACGATTGTGGCAATCGGCATCGGTTCGCCGTTATTCGTAATACTGGGGAGGTTCGGTTCCATTCCTTCGGGTATCCCGAATACCAACATTGAGACTACATACGCACTTCTGGCGCTGTTTGCGCTGCTGTACGGACCGGTTGCAGGGCTCTTCATCGGACTGATCGGGCACACACTGAAGGATGCGATATTCTATGGCTCCCCTTGGTTCAGCTGGGTCATCTCCTCGGGACTGGTCGGGCTGATTATCGGGCTGCTGGCAGCCAGAATAGCGATCAGGGACGGTGAGTTCGGCCGGAAGGAGATTATAGCCTTCAATTTCGCGCAGATTGTTGCCAACGCCATTGCCTGGTTCCTGGTAGCGCCGGTGCTGGACATTCTCATCTACGCGGAACCGGCTAACAAGGTCTTCACCCAGGGGCTGATCGCCGGAGCGTCCAACATCGTAACGGTGGCGGTCATCGGAACACTGCTCGCTATTGCCTACTCCAAGACAAGAACGAAACAGGGTAGCCTGAAAAGACTGCAATAATATATAATTCAAACAGAAAGGCCGGTGCCCGTCACCGGCCTTTCTGTTTGAGCGGGTCAGTTAGGATACGTAAATCAGCATATGAGGAAGGTTACCCATGAGCAAAACGGTTATAGAATTCACCGATTTCACCTTTAAATACAGGGCCCAGCAGGAACCTACACTGCATAAGATTAACCTGAAGATTCATGAAGGCGAGAAGATTCTGATTGTCGGGCCCTCCGGGTCAGGCAAAAGCACCTTGGCCCATTGCATCAATGGCCTGATTCCTTTTGCGTATCCGGGCGAAATAAGCGGTACTCTTACCGTTAAAGGGACAGACACGAAGGAGCTGGGGATTGCCGGCCTGTCGGAGGTGGTGGGGACTGTGCTGCAGGACCCGGACGGGCAGTTTGTCGGCCTGACCGTAGGCGAAGATATTGCCTTCAGTCTGGAGAATGCAGCGGTTCCGGTGCGGGAGATGCATGAGCGGGTAGAAGCTGCGGCAAGAGCGGTCGATATTCAGGAGCTGCTGACAGCTTCTCCGCAGGAGCTGTCCGGCGGACAGAAGCAGAAGACCATGCTGGCCGGGGTCCTGGTCAGTAATGTGGACGTCCTGCTGTTCGATGAGCCGCTGGCCAGCCTTGATCCCTATACGGGAACAGGGGCGATTGAGCTGATCGACCGGGTGCAGCGTGAGACCGGCAATACGGTCATTATTATCGAGCACCGGCTGGAGGAAGTGCTGCACCGGCCGGTGGACCGGATCATTGTCATGAATGAAGGATTGATTGCGGCGGACCTGCCGGCTGCGCAGCTGCTGAGTTCACCGCTGCTTGCAGAGTCAGGCCTCCGGGAGCCGCTCTATCTTACTGCGCTCAAATATGCCGGCTGCGAGATTACACCGGAGATGAACCCGCAGCATCTGGACGGGATCAGGCTGGAGACCGGAGCCGCCAGGCTCCGCGCCTGGTATGAGGCCAGTGAAGTACCGCAGGAGGAGGAAGCAGCACCTGTGCTGCTTGAGCTGCGGGATCTTACCTTTGGCTATGACAAGCAGGCGAAGGTGCTGCAGGGGTTGTCCTTCAGCGTCCGCCGCGGCGAGATGCTATGCATTGCCGGTAGGAACGGTGCGGGCAAATCAACGGTGTCGAAGCTGATTTGCGGGTTCTACAAGCCGTCAGCGGGAAGTATTCTGCTGAACGGGCGGGATCTGGCAACGGATACGATCAAGGAGCGGGCAGAGCATATCGGCTTCGTGATGCAGAATCCGAATCATATGATCTCCATGACGCTGATCTATGACGAGGTTGCCCTCGGACTTAAGCTGCGGGGCTTCGCGGAAGAAGAGATACGCGGGCGGGTACATAAGGTCCTCCGGATTTGCGGACTGTATGAGTTCCGCGAATGGCCGGTTTCAGCGCTCAGCTACGGGCAGAAGAAACGGGTGACCATTGCCTCCATCCTGGTGCTGGAGCCGGAGGTGCTCCTTCTGGATGAACCCACCGCCGGACAGGATTACCGGCACTATAACGAGATTATGGAGTTTCTGCGCGGACTCGGCAGCTCCGGGATTACGGTGATTATGATTACCCATGATATGCACCTGATGCTGGAGTACGCGGAGCGGACGATTGTGCTGGCGGAGGGCAGGAAGCTGGCGGATGCCCGGCCGGAGGTGATTCTGACGGACCGGGATATTGTGAGCAGCGCCAACCTGAAGGAGACATCACTGTTTGCTCTGGCAGTGAAGGCGGGACTTAACCAGCCTGTGGAATTTGTCCGGCGGTTTATCGAATATGACAGGGGGAACCGGCGCGGATGAAAGCTAAGATGCTAACCTATACCAAACAGGATTCTCCGGTGCACCGGTTGACGGGGGCAACGAAGCTGATTATTTTTGCCGTGTGGTCGGTCTCTGCCATGATTACCTACGATACCCGCTGCCTGCTGCTGATGCTGCTCTTCAGCCTGGCCGTATTCCGCATTTCACGGGTCCGGTTTCAGGAATATGCCTTTGTGCTCTACTTCATTCTGCTCTTCTTCCTGCTGAATCACATCGCGATCTTTGCCTTCTCACCGCTGGAAGGTACACGAATCTATGGCACCCGGCATGATCTGCTGCATCTCGCCGGACGTTATACGCTGACGGCGGAGCAGCTTTTCTACCAATTCAATATCGCTCTGAAGTATGCCGTGGTCATTCCGATGGCGCTGCTGTTCCTGCTGACGACAGATCCGAGTGAATTCGCCGCCTCGCTGAACCGGGTCGGGGTCAATTACAAGATCGCTTATTCCGTTTCACTGGCCTTGCGCTATATCCCCGACATCCAGCAGGATTATGAGAATATCTCATTCTCGGCACAGGCGCGGGGCATTGATATCTCCCGCAAGGAGAAGCTGCCTAAGCGGCTGAAGAACATCGTATCCATTCTGCTGCCGCTGATTCTGACCAGTATCGAGCGGATCGAGAAGATCAGCACCGCGATGGAGCTGCGCGGCTTCGGAACTGGCCGCACCCGGACCTGGTACCGGGCCCGGCCGTTTACCCGCAGCGACTATGCTGCGCTGTGTCTGATGGTGGGGATAGCCGCAGCCGCGACGATTATTACTTTTTATGACGGCTCGCGGTTTTATAGTATTTTCTGAGGGGGATGCTGGAAGTGGAGCTTCCGTAGAACTGCGGGGCGGATTGAAGTATAATAAGACAGTTGTAATCCTGGCCGGACGGTATGGATTAGAGCTGAAGCCGCTGCTCCAGCCTGGTCCATACGGGCAGGTAGCACAGCGGCAGTACCCCTAGCGAGCACACAACATTGAAGATGGTCTGGGCATGGGCGAGCTGTGCGGCAGGTCCGCCGCCGATCCAGGCAGAGAGTGACTGCAGCGGTCCGATGAAGGGCAGGAAGAGCAGGGCGCCGCCGACATTGAGCGCCACATGCGACCAGGCAACGAATACGCCGGACGGCGTGCTGCCGATGGCGGCGATTACGGTCGTGACGCAGGTGCCGATATTCGCGCCCAGCACGATGGCGATTCCCAGCTCCGGCGGCATGACGCCGCTGGTCGCGAGGCCCATCGCCATGCCGATCACCGCCGCGCTGCTGTGCACCATCGCGGTCAGCACGGCACCTGCTGCCAGTCCCCACAGTGCGCTTGTGGCGGCATGCCCGAGGAACCAGCGGAACAATTCGCTGCCTTCAAGGGCGGGGCCGACCGACTGCATGACCGCGATGCCCCACAGGACCAGGGCGAAGCCGGCCACCGCGAGGCAGATGAATTGCAGCGGCCCCGAGATCCGGCGGCAGGCTTCAACCAGCCGCCATGCCTGCGGGGATAGCTCGCCGGCCATCACTGCGGCCGCCCAGAGGCATAGCGCGGCGGCCAGCAGCGGCGCTGCCAGTGTGCTGATCTGCAGGCTGATCAGCTCTGTAGTCAGGCAGGTGCCGATGTTGCTGCCGAGGATAATGCCCAGCGTCCGGGCATAGGTCAGCAGCCCGGCATTGACCATACCGATGGTCAGCACGGTTACGGCCGTGCTGCTCTGCAGCAGCGCGGACAGCAGGCTGCTGGCAATCAGGCCTTTGGCCGGCGTAGAGGTTGCCTTATGCAGACTCCGGGTTAGCAGCGGGCCGGCGAGCCGCGACAATGAGGCTTCCATCACCTTCATGCCGGCGAGAAAGATGACAAGGCCATAAATGACAGGGAACAGCAGGTCACGGATCATAAGGACAGGCTCCTTTTTGGACGGGGGTTGTACACCAATATATGAAGGCATTGCATGGGACATGTATACAAATCGAGCTACAAGAACAGGGAGTTGAAGTCATTGGCATCGGTAATTCTGGAACGAAACCGTAAGAAAAGACTGGAACAGGGACATCCGTGGGTCTACGCCAGCGAAGTAGCCTCGGTAGACGGGGAGCCGCAGGCAGGGGGACTTGTGGATGTGCTGAATCATCAGGGGCGTTATCTGGCCACAGGGTATTACAATCCGGCCTCGCAGATCCGGGTAAGAATTCTGTCGCAGAGTAAGCTTGCGGCGATGGACACGGTATTTTTTGCCGGCCGGTTCGCAAGCGCTCTGCAGCACAGGGAGCGTTTCCTGCCGGGTGCGGATGCTTACCGCCTGGTGTATGGGGAAGCGGATTTCCTGCCGGGGCTGATCATCGACCGCTTCGGGGAGGTTCTCGTCGTACAGCTGCTGACGCTGGCGATGGATCAGCACCGCTCCGAGATTGTGGAAGCGCTGGTACAGGTTATGGCGCCGCGCGGCATTTATGAGCGCAGTGACGTCAGCGTCCGCGAGCTCGAAGGCTTAGAGCAGACCACAGGCGTGCTCTACGGGGAATGCCCGCGCCACATCACGGTAAGCGAGAATGGATTGAAGGTTATCGTCGATATTGAAGAAGGTCAGAAGACAGGCTACTTCTTCGATCAGCGCGAGAACAGAGCCTCCATCGCTCCGCTCATGAAGGGCTGGGGCGGGCGCAGCGGAATCACGCTGCAGGAGGTAGCGGCAGAGGACGGATCACTCCAGACGCTGCCGGTCAACAAAAGCGGTAAGCCGGTCACCTTCCCGTTCTGGGACGGCGCAACCGTGCTGGAATGCTTCGCGCACACCGGCAGCTTCACCCTGCATGCCTGTAAATACGGCGCCAAGAAGGTAACCTGCCTTGATGTGTCCGCGCATGCGATTGAGAGTGCAAAAGCCAATGTGGAGATCAACGGATTCACCGACCGGGTGGAATTTGTAGTGGATGATGCGTTTGCCTTCCTGCGCAATCAGGTTAAGGGGCTGGAAGAACGCTCTGAGCGGGCGACAGGTCCGGCGGCAGAGAGCAAACCCGGCGCTAAGCCGGCTGCCAAGGCGGATACCGCGAAGCCGATGACAGCAGGCGGCGGACGTACCTGGGATGTCGTTATACTTGATCCGCCCGCTTTTGCCAAGACCAAAAGTGCTGTAGCAGGCGCTGTCCGCGGCTACAAGGATATCAATCTGCATGGCATGAAGCTGGTCAATGAAGGCGGATATCTGGTTACGGCCAGCTGCTCGTACCATATGCAGCCGCAGCTGTTCCTGGAGACCATCCAGGAAGCGGCCAAGGATGCCGGCAAAGTGCTCCGGCTGATCGAGTGGCGGGCCGCAGGCAAGGATCACCCGCAGATCCTCGGCGTGGACGAAGGGCATTATCTGAAGTTTGCCATCTTTGAAGTGCGCAGCAAATAATGATGTTAGTTCAAGCCGGAAGGCTTGTCTTGAGAGTCTCAGCTACTGAGGCTCTCTTTTTTTCTTACAGGGAAGTTGCTGTGCACTGTAGCGGGGAACCGTCAGCAGAGCGAAGCGGACTGAGAAGCTCCTATTTCTCCAAAAAACCTCAGAATGGGGCTTAAGCGGACTGAGACCGTTATGTTGCCGGCTGGATTCCATTAGCAGCTCTGACTGGTCCCTTAGCGGAATCTGAGTCCGTTTGCCCGGCGAATCCGCCTGATCTGCTCATATAACGGAATTTCAGTCCACTTCCCGGGCTGGGGATCATGAACTACGTAGCGGAATCGCGCTGGGTGCTGCCCTGCACTTGAGCCGGAATCAGCAGAGGAGTGACTCTGCTGATTTAATTGGATTTTCTCCATCTAATGAACCGGTTTCTACTTCCGGATTGATGCTAGATGGATTTATGACACTTAATTCTGCGGCTATCCCGGTTATATATCCGATCCGGCTAAATAATACACTCCATCCAGGCTCTCCCGACCAGCCGATCCATGGCTCCGGGAGAGTCTTCTTTGTTGTTGACCTTGGTTGCTGTGGCCTTTAAAAAAGCGGCAGGTATTTGCAAACAATGGCAAACGTACGTTCTGGAGCGCGCGGTGGAGGTATGCTATACTATTGGGACGAGATTATTCATAGATTCTGATATTCATCAGGCAATCCGCTTCTGTGTGTGCAGCAGCAGGGCGGCCTGCATTCTAATTCTCCGCCACGGAAGGAGTCTGCTGATATGACGGTTAACTTTTTGATCGGACGCTCGGGCAGCGGCAAGACAACTACAATATGGGAGACGGTATCCTCACGGCTGAAGACAGAGCCGCTTGGAGCGCCGATAATTATACTTGTCCCTGAACAGGGATCATTCGGTGCGGAGCGCGGTCTGTTGGCTGCGGGCAACGTGAAGGGCAGCATCCGCGCCCAGACACTCAGCTTCTCGCGGCTGGCCTACCGGGTGAAGCAGGAGACCGGCGGCAGCGCGAGTCTGCCGATCAGCGAGGAAGGCAAGAAGATGCTGATCTATAAGATCGTCAACCGGCGCAAGGAGGAACTGAAGCTGTTCGGCGCCTCCTCGGACCGGCCAGGATTCGTGGAACGGCTCAGCGACCTGCACACGGAGCTCAAGCGCTGCTGCCTTGGAGCAGGTGACCTCGAAGAACAGCTCGGCAGAATGCGGGATGCCCTGGGAGGAAGTCCGATTCTGGCCGGCAAGCTGGAAGATCTGCACCTGGTCTTCAGTGAGCTGGAGCAGGAAATGTCACAGCTCTACATGGATCAGGAGGACAGGCTGGCTGAGCTGGCTGAGCATATTCAGGATTCCGGCTATATCCGGGGAT
The DNA here is from genome assembly GCF_037963255.1 of Paenibacillus sp. FSL H8-0259. Classification (NCBI taxonomy): domain Bacteria; kingdom Bacillati; phylum Bacillota; class Bacilli; order Caryophanales; family Paenibacillaceae; genus Paenibacillus; species Paenibacillus sp. FSL H8-0259. Next base: position 6,316,299 of record NZ_CP150147.1, on the reverse strand, counting down.
CCGAGATATGGGTAGACGGGTTCCACGGGTTTACCAATCAGGAATTCATCGTACTGCGTGAGCTTATGCAATATGCTTCGGGGGTGACCATTGCCCTGACGCTGGACAGGATCTATCCCGCAGGCCAGGCACCGCATGAGCTGGAGCTGTTTCACCCGGCTGCGGTTACGTATATCAAGCTGCGCGGAATGGCCGAGGAGATGGGCCTTACAGTCTGGGATCAGCTTCTGGCGCCGCCAGCACTTCCAAGGTTCAAGGACAGTCCGGCTCTCGCCCATCTGGAGCGTGGATTCCAGCGCCGGCTGCGCTGGAACGGAGCAGCCGGGCAAGCGGAGGAGGCAGTCAGTATCCGGGCTGCGGCCTCCCGCCGGATCGAGGTCGAAGGCGTGCTGCGCGAGATGCTGAGCCTGGCCAGAGATTCAGAGGCCAAGTATGGTGAGATGGCTGTATTCATGCGGAATATGAGTGATTATGAGCCGCTGATTGCTCCGCTGTTCCAGGACTTCGGCGTTCCGTTCTTCCTGGACCAGAAGCTGAATGAGCTGCACCATCCGCTGGTGGAATTCATCCGTTCCGCTCTGGATGTAGTCCGCCGCCGCTGGCGCTATGAGGATGTGTTCCGCTGCGTGAAGACCGAGCTGCTGCTTCCGCTGGACGGAAGTATTACGCGCGCCAATATGGATGAACTGGAGAATTACGTGCTGGCCTGCGGTATTCACGGGTACCGGTGGACTGACGGCCGTTCCTGGAAAGGCATTCCCCGCCTCTCGCTGGAGGGCAGTGAGGCTGTAGATGAAGCCATGCTGGCCAGAATGGAAGCCTGCCGGAGCGCGATCACAGGACCGCTGCAGGCTTTTGAGCAGAGGGTCAAAGCCAGCCGCAGCGGCCTGGAGCTGTGCAGAGCAGTATATCTGCTGCTTGAGGACACAGAGGCGGCGCGCAAGCTGGAACGGATGGGGGCGGAGTCTCTGGAGCAGGGACGCCCGGAAGCTGCCCGTGAGCATAACCAGCTGTGGGGGGCTGTGCTGGATCTGCTCGATCAGATTGCCGAGATGATGGGCAAGGAAAGAATGGAATTTGAACTGTTCGCCGGCGTGCTGGAAACAGGGCTGGCTGAGCTCAAGATGGGGCTAGTCCCGCCTGCCCTTGATCAGGTGCTGGTCGGAACGATGGACCGTACGCGGGTGTCGGGAGTGAAGTATGCCTTCCTGCTGGGCTTCAATGAAGGTGTGGTTCCGGCACAGTTCAAGGAAGACGGGATTTTGTCCGAGGGAGAGCGTCTGCTGCTGGAGAATGCCGGTATGGAGCTGGCTCCCGGCTCATCCCGCAAGCTGCTGGATGAGCGCTTCCTGATCTACAATGCGCTTACAACTGCCAGCAGGAAGCTGTGGATTAGTTACGCATTGGCTGATGATGAAGGCAAAGTGCTGCTGCCCTCGGAGATTATCCGCCAGCTTCAGGGCATGTTCCCTGAAGGGATGGATGAGAAGTATCTGTCAGGATTCCCCCAGGGAGGGGAGGCAGCTGAAGACAGCATGTCTGCACAAACGGAAGCGGTCCACATGAATTTCATCGGCCATCCTGAGCAAACCCTCCGCATGCTGATGCTTCAGCTCCGGCAGTGGCGCCAGGGGGTAGAGATTCCCCGATTGTGGTGGGATGTCTATAACTGGTTTGCGGCCGATGGACATGCGGACAAACCGGTGAACACACAGGCAGCGGCTGCTGGGCAGGCAGAAGTCTCAATGAAGCTTCAGCTTGAACGGCTGCTGGGCTCGCTGTTCTACCGCAACGAAGGGATCAGGCTGAAGCGGGAGACCAGCCTGCGGCTGTACGGCGGCTCCACACTGCGCGGCAGCGTGTCGCGCATGGAGAAATTTGTGGCCTGCTCCTTCTCTCATTTCGCTTCTTACGGGCTAAGGCTGAAGGAACGCCAGCTCTATAAGCTCCAGGCCCCGGATATCGGGCAGCTGTTCCATGCGGCTCTAAGCCAAATGGCGCAGCGGCTGCAGAAGGAGGGCCGCAGCTGGGGCAGCATGACGGCCGAAGAATGCCGCCGTGAGGCGGGTGAGACGGTAGACCGTCTGTCCCCGCTGCTGCAGGGCGAAATTCTGATGAGCAGCAAACGTTACAGCTATATCTCACGCAAGCTGAAGAATATTGTCGGCCGCGCTTCAGTGATCCTCGGCGAGCATTCGCGCAGAGGGAGCTTCGAGCCGGTCGGGCTGGAGCTGGATTTCGGTCCCGGGAAGGATCTGCCTCCGCTGAGAATTACACTGCCGAACGGCTGCGTATTGGAGGTGGTCGGCCGGATTGACCGTGTGGATATGGCTGAAGGCGAGCAGGGTATTCTGCTGCGGGTCATTGACTACAAATCAAGCCAGAAGGATCTCAAGCTGCACGAGGTCTACTATGGATTGTCGCTGCAAATGCTGACCTATCTTGATGTGCTGCTCACCTATTCCGAGCAATGGCTTGGCCAGGCTGCACTCCCGGCAGGCGCGCTCTATTTCCATGTTCATGATCCGCTGCTAACCTCAGCCAACGGAATGAACCGGGAGCAGGCGGAGCAGGAGCTGATGAAGCGCTTCAAAATGAAGGGTCTGCTGACGGCTGACCGTGAAGTGGTCTCACTGATGGATACCACACTCGACAAAGGCTATTCCTCTATTGTTCCGGTAGCGCTGAAGAGCGACGGCAGCTTCTACAGCAGCGCGTCTGTAGCTACCCCGGAGCAATGGGGTCAGCTGCTGTCTTCAGTGCGGAGCACGATTTCGGATATCGGTACGCGTATTACGGAAGGCGATGTGGCTATTCAGCCTTACCGCATCCAGCAGGAGACTGCCTGTACCTTCTGCTCCTTCCGCCCGGTCTGCCAGTTCGACGAGGCTGTGGAGGGCAATGGCTACAATAATCTGAGTAAGCCTGGCAAAGACGTAATCTGGGATCTGCTGTCCCGCAAAGGAGGAGAAAAATTGTGAGCATACATCCTGTAACGGAAGCGAAGCCGGAAGGGAGTCTGTGGAGTGACGACCAGTGGCGCGCCATTGCCGAGAGCGGCAGCGATATTCTCGTCGCGGCAGCAGCGGGTTCCGGTAAAACTGCGGTACTCGTAGAGCGCATTATCCGCAAAATCAGCAATGAGGAAGCAGGCTTCAGCGTGGACCGGCTGCTGGTAGCGACATTCACCAAGGCTGCAGCCTCCGAGATGCGGCAGCGGATCCGGGAGGCGCTGGAGCGCAAGCTGGAAGAGGACACAAGCGGTGAGAACGAATATCTGCGCCGCCAGCTTGCTCTGCTGGGCAGAGCCTCTATTACTACGCTGCATTCCTTCTGTCTTGAAGTGATCCGCCGGTATTATCAGCTGATTCCGATTGATCCGGGCTTCCGTATACTCAATGAGCATGAAGCGGAAATGATGCGCCAGGAGCTGCTGGAAGAGCTGATGGAGGAGAAATACGGTGAGGTCACTGAAGACGGGGAAGATAGCGTATTTGTCCGGCTTGTGGACTGGTTCAGCGGTGAGCGCAGTGATGACGCCGTGCATTCGCTGATTCAGCGGCTGCATGATTTCGCGCGCAGTCATCCCTGGCCGGCACAGTGGCTGCGGGATACGGCTGCTGATTTCTCACTGCCGGATGCGGAGTCCTTGAGCCATACCCCTTGGGTACAGAGCATTCTCGCTGAAGCCAGGCTGACGCTGGATGGTGCCATCAGCCAGCTGCTGCAGGCCCGCGAGATCGCGCTTCAACCCGGCGGACCTGCTCCTTATGCGGATAACCTGGCGGCCGATCTGGATATGGCGCAGGGATTACGGGATGCGGTAGAATCGCAGCCATGGGCTGAACTCTATGATATTTTCATGGAAATCTCTTTCGGCAAGCTGAAGCCCTGCAAGAAGGATGCAACCGATCCCGGCCTGCAGGAGAGTGTTAAGGCAATCCGGGATCAAGTGAAGAAGAGCCTGCTGGAGCTGCAAAAATCCTTATTCGGGCGCCCGGCGGAGTCTTTCCTGGGTGAACTCCATGAAGCGGCACCGCTGATGCACGAGCTGGCGGAGACGGTTATCGGGTTCGGTGAACGTTACCGGATGGAGAAGGCGGGCCGGGGGCTGGTGGATTTCAGTGATCTGGAGCATTACTGCCTGCAGATTCTGCGCCATCCGGACTCGGTTCCGGGGCATTCCCTGCCTTCTGATGCCGCGATGGAATACCGCAGCCAGTTCGATGAGGTGCTGCTGGATGAATATCAGGATACCAACAGCGTACAGGAGGAGATCGTCCGGCTGATCTCCCGTGAGTTCCCCGGCAACCGCTTTATGGTCGGGGATATGAAGCAGAGTATCTACCGCTTCCGCCTGGCTGAGCCGGGGTTGTTCCTGGACAAATACCGCAGGTTCAGCGCTGGGCCGTCTGCTGGCGGTAACGGCAGCGGCCTGCTTGCCGGTGAAGCGGATCCCCGGACTGAAGCCAGTCCCGGGCAGAACGATAATGGCGGCGGTTCGGTCATCGATCTGGCCCGCAATTTCCGCAGCCGGCTGGAGGTTGTGAATGCCGTAAATATGGTTTTCCGGCAGATCATGGACAGCAATGTCGCGGAGATAAGCTATGACGAGCGTGCAGAGCTGGTCTATGGAGCCAACTTCCCGGGAGCGGCGGAGAAAGGGCCGGATACTTATTTTGCGCCGGAGCTGCTGCTGATTGATAAGGGGACCTCTGCATCCGGTCAGCCGGAGGAAACCGGGGAGGACGATGAGCTGCCCCAGCAGGAGAATGAGGCAGTAGAGAGTGAGACTGCACAGCTGGAAGCACGGGCCATTGCCCGGCGCATCTCGCAGATGACAGGAATGACCGGCGGGGAACCGCTGCTGATCTATGATAAGTCACTGCGGATCATGCGTCCGGTAGTATACGGTGATATCGTCATCCTGCTGCGTTCCGCCCGTGTGTGGACGCCGCTGATGATTGAAGAGCTGCGGAATGAAGGCATTCCGGCATACGGCGACCAGAACAAGGGGTACTTCCAGGCTACCGAGGTGGAGATCGCCCTCTCGCTGCTGCAGATTGTCGATAATCCCCGCCAGGATATTCCGCTGGCCGGTGTACTGCGCTCGCCGGTGGTGAATCTGCGCGAGGAAGAACTGGCCAAGGTGCGCCTATGCAGCACCGGAACGTTCTATGACGCGCTGGTTGCGGCATCCGAAGCTGGGAATATACCGGGGGACAATCCTCCGGCGATGGGTTCAGCGGGTGCTGCCCTGCGGGTGGAGCAAGGGGGCGATGCAGGCGGTGATTTAACGGCAGAGACTGCTGCCGCGTATGATCTTTTTACAACATCAGAGCAAGAGACTCTGCTTGAAGACAAGGCTGCCGAGACAGAAGCCTCTGCGGCGCTGACGGCTATTCATCCGCAGCTGCGGATGAAGCTGAAGACCTTCCGGGACATGCTGGAGGACTGGAGAAACGCCGCCCGGCAGGGAAGCTTAAGCGAACTAATCTGGCGTATTTACCGGGAAAGCGGATATCTGGAATGGGTTGGCGGACTTCCCGGAGGCTTTCAGCGCCAGAACAACTTGAAGGCATTGTATGACCGGGCCGTTCAGTTCGAGAATGAGACCTCAGCCAGAGGCTTGTTCCGTTTCCTCGTCTTTATCTCACGGCTGAGAGAGAACGGCGGCGATCTGGGCGTTGCCGGGGGCAGCAGCGAGGAGGCTGGAGGTGTCCGGATTATGACGATCCATAAGTCCAAGGGTCTGGAGTTCCCGGTTGTATTCCTGGCAGGCATGGCCAAAATATTCAACCGCCAGGATCTGCATTCCCCGTTCCTGATGCATAAGGAACTCGGCTTCGGTCCCCGCTTCGTGGAGAGGGAGACACGGGTCAGCTACCCGACGCTGCCTTACCTGGCCATCAACCGCCGTTCACGGCTGGAGCTGCTGGCTGAGGAGATGCGCGTGCTCTATGTCGGACTGACCCGTCCGCGCGACAAAATGATCCTGGTAGGCACGGTCCGCGATTTGCCGCGCACAGTATCCGGCTGGACTGCTATGCAGGGCCGGGAGGAGCTGCTCCTGGCAGACCATCTGCTGGCCCGGGGCCGCAGCTATCTGGACTGGGTGGGACCGGCGCTGATCCGCCATCCCGCAGCCGCTATTCTGCGCAAGCTTGCGGGTAGTGAAGGCACGGTATCTACGGTGCTTCACGGCGATGAGTCCAACTGGAGCATATCGGTGCTCGGCGCTGCGGAGCTTGGCTCCGGATCTTTTCTGGCAGCAGACGGTGACAGTGACAAGAACGAAGAACGCCGTATAGCGCTTGAGGCGCTCCGTCAGGGCAGGACTGTGCCTTCGCTGGGAACTGCCTCAGCAGGGCAGATTGCGGACAGGCTACAGTGGATCTATCCGTATGCGGCTGCTTCCGGCATTCCCGCCAAAACATCGGTGACCGAGCTGAAGGCACTGCTGTCCATGCAGGACCAGCCCTCCCTTGATTTGCTGGAAGAAACCTATATTCCCGGGGGAAAGAAGACAAGAAGCGGCGGTGCCGGATATGGGGACAGCCTGCATCTGCAGCGCCCGAAATTTATGGAAAAGCGGGGACTTACCCCTGCTGAGCGCGGAACCGCGTATCATACCGTTATGCAGCATACTCCGCTGGATGAGCCGGTGCACCGGTCTGTTCTCGAGGCTACACTTGCGCGACTTGAACGGCTAGCCATACTCAGCAAGGAGCAGGCAGACGCAGTTGAACTGGGCGAAGTAGAGGATTTCTGTACTAGTGAACTGGGCCGCAGACTCTTTAAGTCTTCCTGGAAGACCAGAGAGCAGCCTTTCAGCTATAGCGTTCCTGCAGACGAGGCTTACCGGGGGCTGGCATACCTGGACGAAGCGGCAGCGGGACTTCCGGCTGACGGCGCCAGCGGAGCCTTCGATGAGACCGTTCTGATTCAAGGGGTAATCGACTGTCTGTTCCGGGAAGAAGGGCGCCTGATTCTGCTCGATTACAAAACAGATTTCGTCCCGGTGCAAGAGGGCGGGCTCGAATCGCTGACTGAGAAGTACCGCTTCCAGCTGGAGCTGTACAGAAAGGCGCTGCTTGATATTCTGGGCGAGCCGGTCAGCGAGGTCTGGTTGTACTTTTTCGATGGCGGACATGCTGTGAGGCTGTGAGAATAGGGGATTAAGGGGCTAAGAGGCTAAGTGCTAAGAGTGCTAAGAGTGCTAAGAGGCTAAGAGTGCTAAGAGGCTAAGAGTGCTAAGAGTGCTAACTGTGCTAACAGTCTAAGAGACTTAGGATGCTATTAGACAAGAGGCTAAGGATTCTCATAGACTTAGAGATTTAAGAGAATGAGAGATTTAACATATATAGGTTGAACATGAAAGTATATAGACAGGGGAATGTGGCGCGGAACCATTTTGGAATATAGGAGCGTCAGCGTCTGCCATTGTCTGCGGATTTCCACCGTGAACAGCGGAATATTTCAAGAAATCTGCAGACGGGCAGCGGCCGGAGGGCGAAGTGTTCTCTGGAGTCACGATATAGGTTGAGCTGATAGACTGACGAAGAGTTACTATATAGACAGCGCTTAGACTGTAAACAAACAAGTAACCGGCCACCGCTATTCTGTCACTCGGAATCTTTTGATCTTTATATCTGATTTGTTAGTGGCAGAAAAGAAATGAAAGCCTTACGTTTACGCTGCACAGGAGCAAATGTTGTACGTTATACAACTTGAAATCTTATATCCATAGCTATTCGAAAGATTGTTGTACGAAATACAAGAATTCTCCTTCTAATCCGCTTTGAGAAGCAGAAATGCTGCCTTTTATACAACAATTCTGGATTAGGATCGATATTATGAGGAAAATGTTGTATTTTGTGCAGGATTTCAACAAAATACGCGGATGGTCAACACATATGGAAGATTATCAAAATTTTGCTCTGGCTACAGCAGCAGGAAATCCAAACATCTATATATAAATCTATGATTGCCGCAGACAGGCGGGGAAAAGAGGGCGGATATGCGCATATTGCACACGGGAGACTGGCATCTGGGGCGGACGCTGGAGGGCAGAAGCCGTCAGAAGGAGCAGGAGCAGTTCGTGGATGAACTGGTGGGGATTGCAGATTCCTCCGGGGCGGATCTGATTCTGATGGCGGGAGATGTCTATGATTCGGTCAATCCTCCGGCTGCGGCGGAGCAGCTGTTCTACGAGGCTGCAGCCAGACTGACGGCAGGCGGCAGGCCGCTGGTTGTCATTTCGGGCAATCATGATCAGCCGGAGCGTGTAGCTTCCGTGTCTCCGCTTGTCCGCAGACAGGGGATTACACTTGTAGGGATGCCGACCTCAGAGCCGGTGACGGTGCATGCTGCAAGGACCGGTGAGATTGCCAAAATCGCTGCGCTCCCTTACCCCTCTGAAGCCCGGCTTGGCGAGCTGCTCGCCGGTGACGGCGGAGAGGCTGAGCTGCGGCTGGCTTACAGCGCACGAGTCGGCAGGCTGATGAATCTGCTCGGCCGGGAGTTCTCACCGCAGACCGTCAATCTGGCGATGAGCCATATTTATGTACTGGGCGGGGTGGAGAGCGACTCTGAACGCCCGATCCAGGTTGGCGGTGCCTATACCGTAGATCCTTCGGCGCTCTCCTGCGGTGCACAGTATACGGCACTCGGGCATCTGCACCGGGCCCAGCGGGTCAAGGGCGACGGCATGATCCGCTACAGCGGATCGCCGCTCGCCTACAGCTTCTCAGAGGCGGGGCAGGCAAAATCTGTAGCTCTGATAGACGTTGCGCCCGGCGGGGAGCCGGTCTTCGAAGAAATCTATCTGAGCTGCGGCCGTCCGCTGGTTAATTGGAAGTCAACCGGCGGATTGCAGGAGGTCTACAGCTGGCTGGATGAAGGCAGGGATGCGGGGGCCTTCATCGATCTGGAGCTACGTCTGACGGAAGCGATGTCGATGAACGATATCCAGCGGCTGCGCAAGTCTCGGGAAGGCATTGTACATATCCGTCCGGTTTATCCGCAGATGGAGCTGGAGCTGGAAGAGATGGCACGTTCACGCATGCCTGTGCAGGAATTGTTCCGCAAGTTCTACCAGCGCCAGACGGGCGGTGCGGAACCGGATGACAGCCTGATTGAGCTGTTCCTGGAGCTGGCTGAAGAAGAAAGGCAGGAATCTGCGGATGGGGAGGAGATGCTTAAGTGAAGCCGATACTACTGAAACTATCCGGACTGCAAAGCTATAGAGAGCAGCAGGAAATAGATTTTACCAGTCTTACCGAGACCGGGCTGTTCGGGATCTTTGGTCCGACGGGCAGCGGCAAATCCAGTCTTCTGGATGCGATCACGCTGGCAATGTACGGGAAAGTGGAGCGCGCAGTGAACGGGACTCAAGGCATTATGAACCATTCTGAGGACCAGCTCAGTGTAGCCTTCACCTTCGAGCTGACCTCTTCTTCCGGAGCGCGCCGTTACCGGGTGGAACGCAAATTTAAACGGACCGGTGAGCAATCGGTCAGTAATACGATCAGCCGGTTCATCGAGGTCAAGGATGACGGCGATGTTGTGATGGCCGATAAGCTTGCGGATGTTACCCGCTGTGTGGAAGAGCATATCGGGCTGAAGATGGATGACTTCACCCGGGCGGTGGTGCTGCCGCAGGGCAAATTCGCCGAGTTCCTGTCCCTGCGCGGTGTAGACCGCAGGCAGATGCTTCAGCGGCTGTTTCATCTGGAGCAATACGGGGACGGGCTGGCCCTTAAGCTTAGCCGCCGCGTCAAAGAGAACGAGGCGGCACTGCGCGCGCTGGAGGCCGAGCAGCAGGGACTGGGCAGCGCGGGCAAGGCAGACGTGGAAGCGGCAGCTGTCCGGGTGCAGGAGGCAGTCCGGCATGCGGAGGAATGCCGCAAGCGGCTCACGGAAGCCGCGGCGCGCGCAGAGCGCTTCGCCCGCATCCGCGAGCTGCAGGAGGAGCAAGCCCGCCGGGGGCAGCAGCGGCAGGCTCTACAAGCCCAGGAGGAGCAGATTCTCCTCCTGGAGCAGAAGCTCGGCAAGGCTGACGATGCCGAGAAAAGGCTGCCCGCGCTGAAGGCCTGGCGCAGCGCGGAAGAGGCCTGGAAGAGCCGCCATGCCCGCGCGGAGGGCCTGGAGGCTCTGGCCTCCGCCGCCGGTCAGGAGGCGGCGGTAAAGGCGGAGGCGGAAGCAGCGGCACAGGCCGCGCTTACCGCCGGGGAGCCGGCCCTCCGGCAGGAGGAGGGCCTGTTCCGCCGCGCGCTCGAGCTGGAAGCCGAGCTCGGCGGGCTGCGCCGGGAGCGCGCGGCGCTGCTGGCGCGCCAGGACGAAGCCGCCCGGGGCCTGGCCGCCGGGCGGGAGAGCCTGGCCCGGGAGCGTGAGCTTTTGGCCCGTGGCCAAAAGAAACAGCACGAGCTGCAGCAGAGCCTGCAGCCGCTCGCGGTCCGCTCCCAGGAGCGGCAGTCTCTGCAGGAAGCCATGCAGAGACTGCAAGGGCTGCGTTCTGCCGAGCTCCAGCGGGAGTCGGCAGCCCGCGAGCACCGCGAGCGCGCAGCGGTGCTCGCTGCGGCGCAGGCGCGGCTGGCCGCTGCTTCTTCGCGGCGGCAGGCGCTTGGTGCAGGGCGCGGGGAGCTGCTTGCCGCCGCTGCCCTGCACCAGGAAGAGCTGCTTGCGGCCGAAGGTGCAGCGGGAGCCGCTGCCGGCCGCCTGGAGCAGCACACCAGCGCGCTTGAAGCTGCGCTGAAGGAGCAGGAGGTTCACAGGCTCTCGCTGGCGCTCGCCCGTGAACTCCAGGAGGGTGTGCCCTGCCCGGTGTGCGGCAGCCAGCACCATCCCTCCCCTGCGCTTAATCAGGAGCAGGGGGGACATGAAGAGCTGGACCAACGGCTCCGCCATGTCCGCGTTCTGGCCCGGCAGGCGCTGGAGACGCGCCATTTGTTCCGCAGCCTGCTGGAGCAGGACGGATCATGGCTTGCCCAGCTGGGCGGAGCAGCGTCCGAAGAGGCGATGGAGCAGTCTGCTGCCACTGCTGCCGGCGGCTCTCTTGCAGCTCTCGAGTCCTCAGCCGCCTGCGACTCTCTTGCAGCTCTCGAGTCCTCAGCCGCCGGCGACTCTCTTGCAGCTCTCGAGTCCTCAGCCGCCCGCGGCTCTCTTGCAGCTCTCGAGTCCTCAGCAGCCGGCGACTCTCACGCAGCTCTCGAGTCCTCAGCCGCCCGCGGCTCTCTTGCAGCTCTTGAGTCCTCTGCAGCTCTCGACTCCCTCGGAGCCCCTGCGTCCGCTGCATCTCTTGCAGCCGCAGACATCCCGGATGAAGCAGCATTATCCGGTTTGAATGCCCGGCTGTCCTCGCTGAAGGCACGGTCCGGAGAATTGCGGCGTGCAGCCGCAGACTGGCAGCGTTCCATGCAGGAGCTGGAGCAGTTGTATCACAAGGAAACGGCCGGTGCCGAAGCCGAGCAGTCCTGGGTGCAGGGACTGGCTGCCAAGGCGGAGGAACTTGCTGCCTCGGCGAGTAAGCTTAGGGAAGAATGGAACGGGCTCTTTCCGGAGCTTGCGCCAGAGGAGGCGGAGAAAGCCTATCAGGAGCTGCTCGCCAAGGATGAGCGGGCCGAGGAGATCCGCAGCAGGCTGGAGATCAGCGTCAAGTTCCTGGACGAGAAGAGTCTAGCTGTACAGACGCTGCAGGAGCAGCTGGCCGGACTCGACAAGGAACTCGCGCAGTGGGACGCCCAGCTTGAAGGCAAAGAAGCGCTCGCGCGTGACAAAGAGCAGCTGCTCCGGGAATGGACCGGCGGACGTCCGCCAGCGGCGCTGCTGGCGGAATGCGAGCGCAGGCTGCTGGAGCTTCAGACTGCGCTTGAACGCAGCCGGCGGGAGCACCGCCAGGCGGCGGACAACGCCCAGCAGCAGACCCGGGAAGCAGCGGTTGCCCGTCAGGCGGCAGAGTCTGCCCATGAGCATTATACGGCAGCCGACTCCCAGTGGAAGGAGGCGCTGCAGTCTTCGGCGTTTACTTCAGCCGCTGAGGTTGAAGCTGCGTCCCTGGAGACCTCTGAGCGGGCACAGGCGGCTGAGCGGGTGCGGGCTCACCGCGAGGAGGAAGCCGAGTGTGCATTGCAGCTGCGGAGCATAGAGGAGAAGCTGGATGGTGCTGTGCTCAGCGGTGAGGAGTGGCAGGAGAGCCAGGAGACACTGCAGAAGTGCAGGGAAGAGGATGAGAGTTCACTTCAGGCCCGCGCACGTGCGGAGCGTGATCTGGAGGATCTGCAGCAGCGGCACATCCGCTGGATGGAACTTGAAGGCCAGCGGGCAGGACATGCTGCTATGCAGGAGCGCTTGTCCAAGCTGCAGACGGTGCTGCGCGGCAACGCCTTTGTGGAATATATAGCGGAAGAACAGCTGATGCAGGTATGTCAGGCTGCCTCACAGCGCCTGCGTTTCCTGAGCAAGCAGCGTTATGCGCTGGAAGTGGACTCCGGCGGAGGTTTTGTCATCCGTGATGACGGGAACGGCGGTATGAAGCGGCCGGTCTCCACGCTTTCCGGCGGAGAGACTTTCCTGACCTCCCTTGCGCTGGCATTAGCCCTGTCAGCCCAGATTCAGCTGCGCGGACAATACCCGCTGCAATTCTTTTTCCTGGATGAGGGCTTCGGTACATTGGACCCGGATCTGCTCGATACCGTGATAACCTCACTGGAAAGATTGCACAATGACCAGCTGTCCGTAGGCATCATCAGCCATGTTCCCGAGCTTCGTGCCCGTCTGCCGCGCAAGCTGATTGTAGTTCCTGCAGAACAGGGCGGCGGGGGTTCAACCATTCTTTTGGAAAAAATGTGAAAGACGGGGTTGAATGTGACAACGATCACAGATACACCTTCAACCCCCTGTTATAATACAGCTAAGCCGACATCATTTGAAACACCTCGGCGGACGTATGACAGGGAATTTGTTCCTTCTCATACGTCCGCCGCCGAAGCAGCTCATATGAGCTGTGAAGGGTGTTTCTTTTTTTTGTTTTTTTTGTATGGAAATTTCTATGCCTTAAATCCTCGCTCCACCGCACCAAAATTATGCTGCCTGTTATAATACAGCTTTGTCCTCTTTGTCCTTATTTCATTTTCTTCTCCCTGAGGCAGCCTTTATGCTTGGACTCCACCTTTCGTTATGTTTCAATTTCCTGTATGATTAGAGCCATAAACTATATTTGTCGCGAAGCGGATCAGGCCGGAATAACCAACAGATTCAGGCTAATGCGCCCCGCCGGCCAAAAGCTGAGCTAATGATTACAGGGCAAGCCCCTGTGAGCGGTGGATTTTTATGAAGTGGAAACGGCCGTGAATACGCCTGTTTTTACAATATAAGGACTGCCGGTGCTACAGATTTTACCGCGGAAAGTGCCGGATGCAAGCTTCTGCATCACAAATTTTGGGGAGGAAGCGTTGTATGGAAACTGTGTTCAGCAAAATTATCGAAGGTTCGATCCCGGCGAGCAAAGTATTCGAAAATGAGCGGATTCTGGCGTTCTACGATATTGAGCCTGCAGCCCCTGTGCATGTGCTGATCATCCCGAAGAAGTTCATCGCTTCGATGAATGATGTCACGCCTGAGGATCTGCCGCTGATCGGCGAGATCCATGCTGTGGCGCAGCAAATTGCGGTAGAACTGGGAATCGCTGATTCCGGATACCGGCTGATTAACAACTGCGGACCGGACAGCGGACAAGCGGTGCCTCATCTGCATTATCATCTGCTGGGCGGAGCCAAACTCGGCGCCCTCGTCGGGAATTCTGCTTCCCACGCATAATCAGGAATTCAATAAAACAGACCGGCTAAAAAATAATAACACGAAGGTTGACACCTTATTTAGGTTTGACCTATAATGAAATTTGATGAACCGTGTTGTTATGCTCTTGGACGGTCTGGTCGGAGGGAGGGAAAACTGGTGTCTGAAACGAAAGTTCGCAAAAACGAGACAATTGATGCTGCACTTCGTCGCTTTAAACGTTCCATTGCTAAAGATGGTGTCTTGGCTGAGGTGAAGAAACGCAAGCATTATGAGAAGCCAAGCGTAAAGCGCAAGAAGAAGTCTGAGGCTGCTCGTAAGAGAAAGTTTTAGGAGGATTACCCACGCATGAATCTTAGCGAACGATTAAACGAAGATATGAAGCAAGCGATGAAGAGTAAGGACAAGTTCAGACTCTCCACCATTCGAATGGTTCGTTCTACAATAAAGTATCTTGAAATAGATTTGAAGAGAACATTAGACGACAACGAAGTGCTTGATATCCTTAGTCGTGAAATCAAACAGCGCAAAGATGCCCTCCAAGAATTTGAAGCAGCGGGTCGCGAAGAGCTTGCCGCGAGTACTAAGGCAGAAATCGAGATTATCATTCAATATCTTCCTGAACAGCTTTCCGAAGAAGAAATTAAAGTAATTGTACAGCAGACCATCCAGGAAACCGGTGCTTCTTCGAAAAGTGAAATGGGTAAGGTGATGAGCGCACTGATGCCTAAGGTCAAAGGTCGCGCCGATGGTAAACTCGTGAACCAGGCGGTTCAGCAATTTCTGCAATAATATAACGCTAGCACCCCTTTAATTAGGGGTGTTTTTCGTTATGTGGAGTGTTGCGGACTCCAAGTACCATAGCTTCGAATGCGGCAGTTTATCATAATGAAAATTTATTACCTCTATTAACATAAACCTCTCTAAACCTTTCTATTAACCTCTAGCTTCCCGTATTCCCTCCTCAAACAGTTTTGCAATCCATCAGTGAAGATGATCTTAATAGATACACTTTATCCACTGTTGAAACGCCTGTGCAGAAACTGGCGTACTAAGGATTATATGCTGCGTTTTATTATATGATAAGGATGCAGGTGGTTTTAAATCGTGCAGAGGGGAGGCAGCAAGCTTGAAAAAGTTACGCATAGGGGTCTTGTCCTGTATAGCCGCGATGATGATTCTGCTGATTCTGCCGTTAGCGGGCAGGGTCCATGCAGATAATGAAGCGGTTCGCGCGCCGGCTGCGGCTGCGGGTACAGTTGTGGGCGGTCCTGTGTTTATCATTCCGGTGGATCAGGAGATTGAGCGCGGATTGCAGAGCTTTCTGGAACGCGGATTTCAGGAGGCTGCCAATTACGGCGCGGTTCTGATTGTGCTGGAGATTGACACACCGGGCGGCCGGGTGGATTCAGCTGAACAAATCGGAAATATGGTCAGGGACAGCAAAATTCCTACCGCGGCCTACATCAAAGGCGACGCCGCTTCCGCCGGCAGTTACATAGCGCTTAATGCTGGCGCCATTATCATGAAGCCGGGCAGTATGATCGGTGCCGCTTCACTGGTAGACAGGAATGGCAATAGCGTGGAAGACGCAAAAATGGTATCCTACTGGAAATCCAAGATGGTAGGAGCCGCATCGCTGAACGGGCGTGATCCGGAAGTGGCTGCAGGGATGATGGATATCAACCTGGTGGTGAACAAGCCCGAACTTGGCGTGGCCAAGGGGCAGGGGGAAATCATCGCTCTGAGCAGTGAGGAAGCGCTCCAGGCAGGTTATGCCGACCGTATTGCGGGTACAGCCAATGAGGCCATTACTTGGCTGGGTTATTCTACAGATGACATTTTTCGCGTAGAGCATACCGGTGCGGAGAAAATGTCGCATTTTCTGACGAATCCGGTTATTATGACGATTCTGCTCTTTGTCGGCATCGCCGGGGTGTTCATTGAACTGCTGGTACCCGGCTTTGGGGTGCCCGGAATTATCGGGACGCTGGCATTTGCTCTCTATTTCTTCGGGAACTATGTGGCTGGCTTCGCCGGGGCGGAGACGTTGCTGCTGTTCATTCTGGGACTCGTAATGCTGGTGCTTGAGCTGTTTGTGCCAAGCTTTGGTATTCTGGGGCTGCTGGGCTCTGTCAGCCTTGTGGCTGGTGTTGTAAGAGCTGCTTACAGCTTTACGCATGCGATGTTCAGTCTGGGCATTGCTTTTTCGGCAGCGGCAGTGGTGATTGTGATTGTGGCTGTGGTCTTCAAGGAGCGGGGGATCTGGAACCGGTTCATTCTCCAGGATAGCCTCACCAAAGAGCAGGGGTTTGTGCCTGTGACGGAGAAGCTGAGTTTGATCGGAGCTTCAGGAATCAGCGTAACTCCGCTGCGCCCGGCCGGAACTGCCGCTATTGGCGGCGAGCGGATTGATGTGGTGACAGAGGGCGGATTCATCGGCGCGCAAACCGCTATTTCGGTGGTAAAGGTCGAAGGCGGCCGGGTGGTTGTGAAGGAATCCGTGAAATAGCTGTACCTCTGTTATGAGCAGGCAGCAGCGTGTAATACTGTATGGAAATAAGGTTAATCCCAAAAAATAACGGAGGTTGTAAAGCGTATGATGGAAGCATCTATGATTACTTTTTTGTTGATCGCGGTTGTCGTGATCATTGTACTAAGCGTCTTCTTCAGCTTCTTCCCGGTCATGCTGTGGGTTTCGGCCTGGGCATCGGGCGTTCGAATCAGCATTATTACGCTGGTAGCGATGCGTCTGCGCCGGGTAACGCCAAGCCGGATTGTCAATCCGCTGATTAAGGCTACCAAGGCAGGGCTGGGCCTGAATATCAACCAGCTGGAGAGCCACTACCTTGCCGGAGGGAATGTAGACCGGGTAGTGAATGCGCTGATAGCGGCACAGAGAGCGGATATTCCGCTGGAATTCACCCGTGCTGCAGCCATCGATCTGGCCGGACGCGATGTGCTGCTGGCGGTTCAGATGAGCGTTAACCCGCGGGTCATTGAAACTCCGATTGTTGCGGCTGTGGCCAAGAACGGGATTGAGGTCAAGGTTAAAGCGCGGGTAACCGTCCGGGCCAATATCGACCGTCTCGTCGGCGGCGCCGGTGAAGAAACGATTATTGCCCGTGTCGGTGAGGGGATCGTAACCACAGTAGGTTCGAGTGATTCGCACAAGGATGTGCTGGAGAATCCCGATTCCATCTCGCGGACGGTGTTGTCCAAGGGTCTGGACTCTGGTACCGCTTTTGAGATTCTGTCTATAGATATTGCGGATATTGATGTTGGGAAGAATATTGGCGCGTACCTCCAAACCGAGCAGGCGGAGGCGGATAAGCGCATCGCCCAGGCCAAAGCGGAGGAACGCAGAGCCATGGCTGTCGCCCACGAGCAGGAGATGAAGGCCCGGGTGGTGGAGATGAAGGCGCTGGTGGTTGAAGCCGAATCCCAGGTACCGCTTGCGATGGCCGAAGCGCTGCGCTCCGGCAAGCTTGGTGTAATGGACTACATGAACCTCAAAAATATTGAGGCCGACACGCAGATGCGCGGCTCCCTCGGTAAATTAAACGACGGGGACGACAGCAGTCGTCCGCCCCACAAATAAAGGGATGTGATTTCCCATGAGCAGCATACTCTACATCGTGGTCATTGCGGTGATCGCGGTCATCAGCAACTGGAACAAAAATAAAGGCAAGTCCGCCCCGCGCGGCGGCATGCCTACCTTTGGCGGCGGGGGCGAAGGCGGTCCGCTGCGCCGCCCCCGTGCTCCCGCCCGGACAGCGGATAGCGGGCGCCCTGAACGTCCGGGCAGCGGATTTCCGGAGCCCGGGGGGCGCCGGGGGAATTCGGGCCGGCCTGATCCCGCGCCGGAAGAGCGGGAATACGATGCTTCGCCGGCGTGGCCGGAGCGGGCAGAGCAGCCTTCGCCTGACTATGAGACAGGCGAAGGGATGTCCATGGAGCAGACCGGCGATATGGACGGTGTGCAGGCGCGGACAGAACGCATGCAGCGGGAGCTGGAGCGGCTGCAGGCGGCTTTTGACGGCATGGCGGCTGCAGTGCCTTCCACAGGCACAATGACTGCCGGAGAGGGCGCCAGTCCGTCTCAGGCGGGTACAGGGCAACATCCGCTGGTGCAGGACCGTGAGGCGCTGCGCAGCGGCCTGATGTGGGCGGAGATTCTGGGACCGCCCCGTTCCCGGCAGCCGCATGCCTCTGTCCGCAAGGAAGGCTGAACCCCCGGCAGAAGAGCGGCTGCTTTGCACTGCGGTTACCTCTTTGCTTTGCCTGAAAGCTCGAATTTGCTCCTTAAGAGGAGCAGATCCGGGCTTTTTGCCGTGTTATCCCGTGGACTTATCCTGCAGAATCCGCTGCATATACCACTGCCTGACTGATGGAGCCGCAGGAGCCTCCCGGTACAAATGATGTGAGTTCTTCTCATAAACAAACGCCCTCCCGCATAAGGTGTACAGAAGGCAGGAAGGGGGAGCGTCTATATATGACCCGTATTGGCCGCAGGCTGCGGGGATGGACAAACGGGGTACTGGATCTTCCGCAGGATGTGCTGCAGGAGATGCCCCGGATCACCCTGATCGGCAATAAGGAATTGTATATTGAGAACCACCGCGGTGTGCTGCATTTCTCATCGGAACAGCTCAGGCTGGCGTTGGCCAAGGGATATCTGGAGATTTCCGGTGAAGGGCTGGTCATCCGCAATATTCTGGGCCAGGAGCTTGCCGTTGAAGGTATTATCGGTGAAATCAGGTATAAGGAAAGTGGGGAGAATCCATGAAAGAGCCGCCTCTGTCATCGCTGCGGGGGTTCGTTACACTGCATGTGACGGGACCGCAGGTGGAGACCTTTATCAACGCTGTAACCGGAGCAGGCATCGTCATCTGGGATGTGAGGCCTGCCGGGGACGGCGCTTCGCTGAACCTGCTGCTGGATGATTTTTTCAGACTCCGTCCGCTCCTTAAGAAGACAGGCTGCCGGATGCATGTTACGGCCCGTAACGGAATTCCATTCCGGGCGGCCCGCTTGTGGAAGCGGAAGTTTTTTGCCGCAGGACTGCTGATCTTCGGTGTGGGGCTGCTGCTGCTGTCCTCTATGGTGTGGAGCATTAAGGTTGAAGGGAATACCCGCATTCCTACCGAGGACATTCTCGAAGCCGCACGCAAGGAGGGGGTGTACCCTTTTCAGTGGATTTGGCGGATGGAAGAGTCGGACAAGCTCTCCAGGGAGCTGACCACCCTTGTTCCGGGGCTGACGTGGGCAGGGTTTCACCGGACGGGGACGAGCATTACGATCCAGGTTGTCGAAGCCGACCGCCCGGAGACTAAGCCGCTACTCAGCCAGCGCCATCTGATCAGCAGGACGGATGCGGTTGTCACTGAAATCTATGCAGAGCAGGGCAGACCTGTGGTGAGCCGCAACTCCCGCGTCAAAAAAGGGGACATCCTCATCTCCGGAGCGCTGGGGGACGAGGAGAATACAGAGTTTGTAGTAGCCAAAGGCGATGTTAAAGGCCTGGTATGGCATGAATATAATCTTGAGGTGCCCCTCAAAAGAACGGGCAGTTCCTATACAGGAGAACGCAAAGACCGCACGTATCTCGTTCTCGGCAAATGGGCGGTGCAGCTGTGGGGGTACGGGGATTCCGGCTTTGAGAAGTCACGCACGCTTACGGAGCCCGATATGCTGTCCTGGCGGTCCTTTAAGCTGCCGCTGGGCATGATGACCGAGAAGGAGCTGGAGATTAAATATACCGCTGAAATGCTGACTCCGGAGGCCGCGCGGGAGGAAGGCCTGACGCGGGCCAAGAGTGATATTTTCGCGCGTTACGGTGCTGACAGCGTCATCAAAAGTCAAAAAATTTTGCATGAGAAGAAAGAGAATGGTAAAGTTTATATGAAAGTGCTGTTTGAGGTGGAAGAGAGAATCGCGGAAGAACTTCCGATAGTAAACAATTGAGGAGAATGAGGCTACTTGTCAGAACAGACTGCAAGCATTCGTATATCTTTGCAAAATGCGGGAGAAGCTCAATCCCTGTTCGGCCCGCAGGACGGATTCCTGAAAATTATCGAGAAAGAAATTCCGGCGGTTATCGACTCGCGCGAAGCTGAAGTTACCATACGCGGCGCTGAGCGTGAAGTGGACATGCTGGGCCAGCTGTTCAACGTGCTGCTGTCCCTGGTGCGGGGCGGTTACATACTAAGTGAACGCGATGTGCAGTACGCCGTAGAACTGGCGAAGGATTTCCGTGCCGATCAGCTGCTTGACCTGTTCAAAGGTGAAATTACAACAACTTTCCGCGGTAAACCCATCCGCGTCAAAACGATTGGCCAGAAACATTATGTGACAACCATCAAAAAGCGTGATATCGTCTTTGGCATCGGGCCGGCGGGGACAGGCAAGACTTATCTTGCCGTTGTGCTTGCGGTAACGGCGCTCAAGGAAGGGTCCGTCAAGCGCATCGTGCTGACGCGTCCGGCAGTGGAGGCAGGCGAGAACCTGGGCTTCCTTCCCGGTGATTTGCAGGAGAAGGTAGATCCGTATCTGCGGCCGCTCTACGACGCCCTATACGACGTTATGGGTCCTGATCAGGTGGCCAAGGCGCTGGAGCGCGGGCTGATCGAGATTGCGCCGCTTGCCTATATGCGCGGGCGTACGCTGGAGGACGCTTTTATTATCCTCGACGAGGCCCAGAATACGACACCAGAACAAATGAAAATGTTCCTCACCCGGCTGGGCTTCGGCTCCAAGATGGTCATTACGGGCGATGTTACCCAGATTGATCTGCCGCGCGGCAAGAAGTCAGGGCTGATAGAAGCCAAAGCGATATTATCCGGTATTGAGGAGCTCGGCTTTGTCTATTTTGCAGAACAGGACGTAGTCCGGCATTCCCTGGTGCAGAAAATTATCGTTGCCTATGACCGCTCTGCCGAAAACCTCCAATAAAAAAGGGGATTGTCTTCATGGCTTCAAAGCAACCATCGAAATTAAGCGGATTTGTATATAGCACTAACGGGTGGAAGTATAGCGCGGTCTCGCGCTATGCTCTTTTCCTGTTATTGGGGCTTGTTTTCTACTTCAGCCTGTCCTCTGATCTGCTGCCCAAAAAGTACGATATCAAAGAGGGTACACGCAGTGCCAAGGAAATCACGGCGCCCAAGCAAATCCCGGACACCAATGCCAAGCTGAAAGCCCAGGAAGAGGCGGCCGAGAATGTAACTAACCGGTATGCAATTATACCCATGCGGGCTGAGAATCTAGTAACCCTGCTGCTCGACCGGATTGACCGGCTGAATCAGGATGATACGATTTCACAAAGCGATAAGACGACGATCTACCGTGAGGAAATTCCGCGGCGGGCCAACGATTTTATTCTTAATTTTGTTGCTGCCAGCAGTAAAGCCGGAACGTATTCGGAGCATCTGCTCGCTGAAATGCAGTCGGTCATCAAGGACCAGGCCTATGTGATTCCTGAAGAAACGTATATTAAAATTCCGCGGCTAACCTCCCAGGATATCATTGAGATGAAGCCTGTTGCCCGGGATATTGTCACCAAACTGATGAATGACCAGATTACTGACGCCCAGACCGCGCGAGCTAAGGTGGCCGAGCAGGTCAGTGTCAGTTCGCTGAGCCAGCGGACCGCCCGTGAGGTTGTGCAGGAGCTGGTGCGGCTGGTCATTACAAGCAACAAGTTCTACGATGAGGATGCGACCAAGGAAGCGAAGGTGCAGGCCCGCCAGAATACACCTGATGTATTCATCGAGCAGGGGGATGTGCTGGTCGCCAAGAACCAGGAGATTACTCCGGAACTGTATGCCCTGCTGGACGAGAACGGCCTCTTGAGCAAAGAAGTTAATTATTGGCCGCAATTCGGACTGCTGCTGCTCTCCGTGCTGCTGTCTTTTGGCCTGATGACATTCATCCGCTACAACGGCGGTACATCCGGTTTCAAGTATAATAACTCCCAGCTGCTCATGCTGGTGCTGGTGTTTATAATTACAATTATTATGATGAAGCTGGCGGCATTCCTGCAGACGGATGTCCGGACGTATATAGGCTTCCTGGCTCCTGTAGCGATAGGCGCGATGCTGATCTCCATGCTGCTGGATATGACCTTGGCCTATTTCTGTTCCATTCTGTTCAGCGTTCTTGCCAGTATTATTCTGAATGTGCAGCAGAACACCGTATTTGATTTCACTTTCGGCTTCTTTGCACTTATTGTGAGCTATGTGGCTATTTTCTCCACCCATCGGGCAGGACAGCGCTCTACACTCCTGAAGGGCGGAATCATGGTCTCCCTGTTCGGCTGCCTGACGGTAGCTATACTGACCATGCTGGGCGGTGGTGTGTGGAATGAGACGCAGACGCTGTATTCCATCGGGTTCGCGTTTGCCAGCGGCCTGCTGACTGCCGTGCTGGTAATCGGCCTGATGCCATTCTTCGAAGCCACGTTCGGCATCCTGTCGGCGCTGAAGCTCGTGGAATTGTCTAACCCGAATCATCCTCTGCTGCGTAAGCTGCTTACGGAGACACCGGGAACGTACCATCACAGTGTTATGGTCGGGAACTTATCCGAGGCCGCTGCTGAAGCGATCGGTGCAGACGGCCTGCTGTGCCGGGTGGGTTCGTATTATCATGATATCGGCAAGACGAAACGGCCGTTCTATTTCATTGAGAACCAGAACAATATGGAGAACCCGCATGATTCGATTGAGCCCAAGCTGAGCAAATCCATCATTGTGGCCCACGCCCGTGACGGGGTGGAGATGCAGAAGGAGTACAAGCTGCCGAAGCCGATCCGCGATATCGCGGAGCAGCATCACGGCACGACATTCCTGCATTATTTTTATCATAAAGCACTGAAGATTGCGGAGGAGAAGGGTGTGGAGCCCGACTTCACGGAGGAGGACTTCCGTTATCCGGGACCGAAGGCACAGTCGAAGGAATCTGCAGTGGTCGGTATCGCCGACAGTGTGGAGGCCGCGGTCCGCTCCCTCCGCAAGCCTACTGTCGTGCAGGTAGAAACGATGATCGAGAAGATTATCAAAAGCCGGCTGGATGACCATCAGTTTGATGAATGCGACCTGACCATCAAAGAGCTGGACATTATTGCACGGACACTTAAAGAGACTGTAATGGGCATTTTCCATTCCCGGATTGAGTACCCCGAGGATGTGCGCAAGCCCAAAAAAGAGGAAGGGGCCATCAAAAATGAGCCTGAGCGTCGTTTGGAGCAATGAACAGGAAGATCATGAGATTAACGGCGAGCTGATCGCCCTGCTGGAGATCATTCTGCAGAAAGCGGGCAGCGCTGAAGGAATCGATGAGGGTGAAGTGGATCTTACCTTCGTTAATAACGAACGCATCCATGAGCTGAATCTGGAGTACCGGGGAATCGACCGTCCAACGGACGTGCTGTCCTTCGCGATGAATGAGACCGGAGAAGATGAGCCGGAAATTATATATGCTGTGCCCAATGGTGAGGGCGAGGTGCTGGAGGAAGTACCTAACGTGCTCGGAGATATCATTATCTCCGTAACGCGTGCGCAAGAGCAGGCGCTGGAATATGGACATTCGCTGGAGCGCGAGCTGGGCTTCCTGTTCGTCCACGGTTTCCTGCATTTGCTGGGATATGACCATCAGGATCCGGAATCTGAGGCCGAGATGATGTCTAAGCAGGAGAATGTTCTGGCTCAGGTCGGGTTGACACGCTAATGGTCAAGAACACGGCGGTCGGCCACAAAAAATTCTGGCATTCTTTTCGCTTTGCGGCTCATGGCATTGCTGCGGCTTTCCGGTCGGAGCTGAATATGAAGGTGCACAGCGGCCTCGCTGTTATTGTACTGGCTGCCGCCGCAGTATTCAGGCTCCCCCTGTCAAGCTGGATGCTGCTGCTTCTGGCGATTACGCTGGTGCTGACCGCCGAGCTGCTGAATACGGCGATTGAAGCGACGATTGACCTGGTGTCGCCGGAGATTCATCCCTTGGCCAAGAAGGCCAAAGATACCGCCGCAGGAGCTGTACTGCTTACGGCGGTGTTTGCTGTTATTACGGGAATCTATGTTTTTTATCATCCCGTGATGGACTGGATCACAAGTCTTATGTCATAATCAGTTTACAACTTCAGCTTAGGGAGAGGCGGATCCGCTTTGTGCGCTCCGTCATCTTTACTTAGAACCACAATACCAGGCCACGTTTAAGCGGCCGGTAGTGTACGAAGAATAATGGATGCGGTGCATGCTTATAAAGCGGGTTTTAGACGAAGAATAACCGAAGTGGTGGATGCTCACAAAACTAAGGTTATGCTTACGAAGTGAGTTTTGTACGAAGACTAATCGAAGTAGGATATGCTCACAAAACTAGGTCCATGCTTACGAAGTGAGTTTTGTAAGATGACTAATCAGAGAAGTATATGCTCACAAAACTTTTAGGAGGACAACTATGGATTCTGCTCTACTTCTTCAGGAAGCGATCAAGGCAAGAGCCAATGCATATATACCTTATTCCCGTTTCGGGGTCGGCGCTGCACTGCTGGACCAGGACGGGAATGTTCACCACGGCTGTAATATTGAGAATGCTGCCTACGGACCGACCAACTGCGGGGAACGGACCGCTATGTTTCGTGCGATTGCGGACGGGCATAAGCCTGGTACCTTCCGGGCTATCGCTGTAGTCGCGGATACGGACGGACCTGTCTCGCCTTGCGGCGTCTGCCGTCAGGTAATGGTTGAGCTGTGCGGCCCTGATATGCCGGTCATTCTCGGCAACCTGAAGGGCGACATCGTGGAGACTACAGTGCGCGACCTGCTGCCCGGCGCGTTCGGTCCTGCGGACCTGGAGCAGGGTCAGGCTCCGGAGTAGCAGCAAGACAGGTGAAGTATTTAGTTGGGTTTAATTATGCCTGTGATCATAGTTTAATTGTATTTTGTACAATTAAAATCCCGCTAAATCCGCTAAACTTCGATATAACTGCAAAAAGTACAACTATATTTGCTAGTTTGTCCAATAACAGCCTCTCATTGAGGAAATAGTTGTACGAAATACATTTAAACCTGTAGAGTCTCTGATTCTAAACAGAATAAGTGTACAAAATACAACTAAGTTTGTTTTAGAGGGTTCAAGTATGGTTTAGGTGTTCAAGTAACCAGTCTTTTCCGCGCCGCAGTATAGCGTGTCAGTCACTTATTGCGCCGCAGTAAAGCGTGTTCCCGCAGGGAACGTAAGCGCTCATGCTCCACCCCCGCTTTCCCCGTGCCGGATGCTGAGTCCAAACCATTTCCGGATGTCCAGAGGGCCGGGGCCCTTGGGGTCCCCCTTGGCTAAGGGGGACTTAGGGGGATCGAAAAGATTTGGAAGTATTGTTTTTGACCAAGCTTTGGGTTATTCAAGTAACCAGTCTTTTCCGCGCCGCAGTATAGCGTGTCAGTCACTTATTGCGCCGCAGTAAAGCGTGTTCCCGCAGGGAACGTAAGCGCTCATGCTCCAACCCCGCTTTCCCCGTGCCGGATGCTGAGTCCACGCCATTTCCGGGTGTCCAGAGGGCCGGGGCCCTTGGGGTCCCCCTTGGCGAAGGGGGACTTAGGGGGATCGAAAGGTTTTGAAACGTTTTTGATCGAAAGGTTTTGAAACGTTTTTGATCGAAGGGTTTTGAAACGTTTTTGATCGAAACGCTTTTGACCTAGTATCAAGGTTTCCAGATTGATCTAAAATGTTATGAACGTTTTTGACCAAGTTGTAAGATAAATAGGAGGATTATATGAAATTCAAATCAGGGTTTGTCGCCATTATCGGCAGACCGAACGTAGGCAAATCGACACTTATGAACCAGGTGATTGGCCAGAAGATCGCCATTATGTCGGACAAGCCGCAGACCACCAGAAACAAAATTCACGGGGTATATACAGCCAATAATTCGCAGATCGTATTCCTGGACACACCGGGTATCCATAAAAGACAGTCGAAGCTGGGCGATTACATGAACCAGACAGCGATGAGCACCCTGCATGAAGTGGAGGCTGTGTTGTTCCTGGTGGATGCTTCTGAGGGCATGGGCGGCGGTGACCGTTATATTGCGGAACAGCTGAACTCCATCAAGACGCCGGTCATTCTCGTGATGAACAAGATTGACAAAATCGAGCCCGAAGCGCTGCTTCCGATGATTACCGAATACAACAAGCTGCATGAGTTCGCCGAGATCGTGCCGATTTCTGCCAAAATGGGCAGCAATGTCAATACGCTGCTGGAGCAGGTGCAGAAGTATCTGCCGGAAGGCCCGCAGTATTATCCGGATGACCAGATTACCGATCACCCGGAGCAATTCGTCTGTGCGGAGCTGATCCGCGAGAAGATTCTGCATCTGACCCGCGAAGAGGTGCCGCATTCCATTGCGGTGGCGATTGAGGACATGAGCGTTGAACCGAATGGCGTAGTGCATATTTCAGCGGTTATTTTTGTGGAGCGCGATTCCCAGAAGGGGATCATTATCGGCAAGCAGGGTGCCCTGCTGAAGGAAGTCGGACGGCGTGCGCGGACGGATATTGAGAACCTGCTGGGTTCGAAGATTTTCCTGGAACTATGGGTAAAAGTGAAAAAAGACTGGCGCAATCAGGACCGCGTACTGCGGGATTTGGGCTTCCATAAAGACCAATAAACCTTCCCTCCGCTTCTACTTGGCAGGAATTGCAAGGATAGATCCCTGAGCTTCGTACATCCTACTTCTGAAGAGACATCGTGTTTCCGAAGAAAGGATGAATACGAATGCGGAACTTTTCGTGGAAGTATTTTGCAATGACTGGAGATGTCGATGCTTATTTGCTGTACAGAGAAGCTGGGGATTCGCCGGAGAGCAGCGGACCGCTGCCGGCGGAGGAAGAGATGGTCACTGATGAAGAAGCACAATAAGGACTGGTTGCTTGCCGAGTGGTTGGGAGAAGAGGCATGCTATACAGGGTGGAAGGGATCGTCATCCGCAGCATGGACTACGGCGAAGGGAACGCAATTATTACGCTTTGCACCGAGAACGCCGGTAAAGTAGGTGTTCTGGTACGGGGCGCCAAGAAGGTGAAAAGCCGCCATGCTGCCCTGATCCAGTTGTTCACAACAGGAGAATTTGTATTTTTCCGTAACAATGGAGGACTCGGAACACTGAATGCCGGGGAGATCACGAAGTCCCATCATCCGCTGCGTGAGGATCTTGTCAAAGCGGCGTATGCATCCTATGCCTGCGAGCTGCTTGACCGGGTACTGCATGATGAAGAGACGGGAAGCTTTTGGTTCCGTCAATTAAGCGCCTGCCTGAATGCACTTGAAGAAGACAAAGAGCCCGGCATCATCATAAATGTTTTTGAAATGAAAGTGCTGCAGGCGGCAGGCTATGGCCCGCAGCTTGATACCTGTGTAGTCTGCGATATGGACAAGCCGGATGAGGAGCTTAGAATCAGTCCGCGTCTTGGCGGTGTAATCTGCCGCAGCTGCCGGCATAATGATCCTCCCGCGATGGAGATTTCTCCGCGTGCACTGAAGCTGCTGCGTCTATTCGCGCTACTTGATCTGACCAGACTTGGCAATGTGGATGTGAAGCCAGAGACACGCGCAGAGCTCAAGGCCATTATGCGGGCATTTATGGATATGCAGCTGGGGCTCCGGCTGAAATCGCAGAGTTTCCTCGATCAGCTTGATAAATACAATATTTGACGAAATGCGAATTATCCGTTACTATAAGTTCAGTTTCTTTTTACAGCAATTTATAGGAATGCCGTGATTGCTCCAGACATGGAGAGAGTGCAGCGATCGGGAAAGTAATGAATCGATTTGTCGCTTCAGCGAGCCGGGGATAGTGGAAGCCTGGCAGGACAACGTTCATGAACATGGCGCCCGGGAGTACGGAAGCGGCAGAATGAAAAGTGGATTTCGCGTAGCGTAATCAAGTAGGGTGGAACCGCGGGAGAAGAATTCAGGCTCTCGTCCCTATGTCTGTTAATCAGGCATGGGGGCGGGAGCTTTTTTGCCTTGTGGCGGACTTATGAAGGATATACTCTCCATAACCTGCCGCAGGGATACAGAAAGAAGCCGGTGACCGCCTCCATCGCGCAGCAGCAAGAGCCAGTCATAAGTAAAGAGGCAGTACACACTTGTAAAGCGAAGGAGTCGGTAGTATGAACTTTCAGCAGATGATTCTGACACTGCAGCAGTTCTGGGCAGCCCAGAACTGTATTCTCGTCCAGCCGTATGATACGGAAAAAGGGGCGGGCACGATGAATCCCATGACCTTTTTGCGGTCACTCGGTCCGGAGCCCTGGAAGGTCGCTTATGTCGAGCCTTCACGCCGTCCGTCAGACGGCCGTTACGGGGAGAACCCGAACCGCCTGTACCAGCATCACCAGTTCCAGGTCATCATCAAGCCGTCCCCGGACAATATTCAGGAGCTGTATCTGGATAGCTTGAAGGCACTGGGCGTAGATCCCCTGCTGCATGACGTGCGGTTTGTCGAAGACAACTGGGAGAATCCGTCACTGGGCTGTGCAGGCCTCGGCTGGGAAGTGTGGCTGGACGGAATGGAAATCACGCAATTTACCTACTTCCAGCAGGTAGGGGGAATTGAAGCCAGCCCGGTAGCGGTGGAGATTACTTACGGTATGGAGCGTCTTGCCTCCTACATTCAGGATAAGGAAAATGTATTCGACCTGGAATGGGTAGACGGAATGACTTACGGTGATGTGTTCCATCAGCCGGAGGTGGAGCATTCCACGTATACTTTTGAAGTTTCCGATGTCAAAATGCTGTTCACCCTGTTCAACACCTACGAAGAGGAAGCGCGCAGAGCGATGGAGAACCATTTGGTTTTCCCCGCCTATGACTATGTGCTGAAATGCTCGCATACCTTCAACCTTCTGGATGCGCGCGGAGCGATCAGTGTAACCGAACGTACGGGATTCATCACAAGAGTGCGTAATCTTGCCCGCACCGTAGCGGCAACATATCTGGAGGAACGCGAGAAGCTCGGCTTCCCGCTGCTGAAGAAAGAAGGTGCTGACCTTGTCTAAAGACATTTTGTTCGAGATCGGTCTCGAGGAAATTCCGGCCCGCTTCATCCGCGCCGCCATGGAACAGTTGAAGGATAGAACAGCCAAATGGCTCGAAGCCTCGCGGATCAGCCACAATGGCGTTACCGCATTTGCAACACCGCGCCGTCTTGCTGTACTGGTGAAGGATGCTGCTGAGCGGCAGGAAGATGTGAGTGAAGAAGTCAAAGGCCCGTCCCGCAAAATCGCACTGGACGCAAGCGGCGAGTGGAGCAAGGCGGCACTTGGATTTGCCCGCAGCCAGGGCGTTGCGCCGGAGCAGTTTACCTTCAAGGAACTGGCGGGCGTAGAATACATCTATGCCACCAAGAGCAGCACCGGGATTGAGACAGCCTCCCTGCTCTCTGAAGGTCTTACAGGTATTGTCAATGCCATGACTTTCCCGAAAAATATGCGCTGGGGCGCTTATGATTTCAAATTTGTCCGGCCAATCCGCTGGATGGTCGCGCTCTTCGGTCAGGAGATTATTGACCTTACGATTACCGGAGTCAAAGCCGGCAATGTGAGCCGCGGCCACCGTTTCCTCGGAGAAGAAGCAGTTATCGCTGAACCTGCCCTGTATGCCGAAGCTCTGCGCAGCCAGCATGTGCTCGTAGATGTGAAGGAACGCGAAGAGCTGATCCTTAGCGGAATCAACAAGCTCGCCGAAGAGAAGAGCTGGAAGATTGCGATTAAGGAAGATCTGCTCGAAGAAGTGCTGTTCCTGGTAGAAACACCGACCGTCTTGTTCGGTACATTCGACCCTGCTTTCCTGAACATTCCGCAGGATGTGCTGATTACTTCTATGCGCGAGCATCAGCGTTACTTCCCGGTGTTCGGCGAAGACGGCAAGCTTCTTCCGTTCTTCGTAACTGTCCGTAACGGGAATGCCATATCGCTGGACGTAATTGCCAAGGGTAACGAGAAGGTGCTGCGCGCCCGGCTGCAGGATGCCAAGTTCTTTTATGAAGAGGACCAGAAGCTGCAGATTAACGATGCGCTGGCCAAGCTGGAGAATATCGTCTATCACGAAGAGCTGGGCAGTGTAGGGGATAAAGTGCGCCGCATCCGTGCCATCGCTGACCGTCTGGCTGTGAAGCTTGCGCTGCCGGCAAGTGCCGCAGCTGAAGTCAGCCGGACTGCGGATATCTGCAAATTCGACCTGGTTACGCAAATGGTGGGCGAGTTCCCTGAGCTGCAGGGTACAATGGGTGAGGATTATGCCCGTAAGGCCGGTGAAGCTGACAATGTATCCAAAGCGATCTTCGAGCACTATCAGCCGCGTTTCGCAGGGGATGCCGTTCCTTCAACGGAGGCAGGTCTGGTAGTCAGCCTTGCCGATAAAATCGATACGATTGTAGGCTGTTTCTCGATCGGAATCATCCCGACCGGTTCCCAGGACCCTTATGCGCTACGCCGTCAGGCGGCAGGAATTGTGCAAATTGTGCTGGAGCATCAGCTTAGTATCAGTTTGCAGGAAATTTTCGCTGCAGCGCTGGAAGTTCATGAAAGTTTACGTTCAGAGAAACATTTCACCCCTGAGCTGCGTATAAACCTTTACGAGTTCTTTGGTCTGCGCGTCAAACGCCTATTATCCGACAACAATGTCCGCTATGATGTTGTGGATGCAGCTATTGCTGCCGGTTTCGATGATATCGTTGACGTAGTAGGCAGAAGTCTTGCGCTTATGAATGCAGTATCAGACGTAGCTGATTTCAAAATCACTGTGGATTCCCTGACCCGCGTCAGCAATCTGGCGGCCAAAGCAGCCGAAGGAACGGTAATCGACCCTTCTCTGCTCAAAGAAGAAGCCGAACAGAAGCTGTATCAGACTTGGCAGAGTATTCATGCTCCTTACCGCGAAGCTCTGGCTGCCTTGCATGCCGCAGAAGCACTGCAGATTCTGTCGGGGCTGAAGGATGCCGTTACCGGATTCTTCGATTCCGTTATGGTCATGGCTGAAGACGAGGCGGTTCGCGCTAACCGTCTGGCACTCTTGTCCGGCATTAACGCGGATTCCAGATTGTTTGCCGATTTCGGCAAGCTGGTGTGGTAATCAAGGATTGAAAATTCAGCTAATGTTTATGACTTATGGTATAGATTGAGGGTTTAGGGTATAAATATACGGAACGGTGCCAATGCGTAAGTTGACATTCGTTCCGTATTTATGCTTTACAAAGAAGGATTTCTGCCAAGCGGAGCGTATATATATTACACGGGAATTTGGTGAGAATCATGGTAAGGTCCCAGGAAAGAAAGATCGTCGTTGATGGGGATGCTTGTCCGGTCAAACAGGAGATTAATGCTGTGGCCCGCAGCTTTGGCATACCGGTACTGATGGTTTCTTCTTACGATCATGTGCTCAAAGCTGAGGAAGGTGTCACGGTTGTCCAGGTGGACCGGGGAGCTGACAGTGCCGATTTGTATATCGCCAATCATATTTCTGCGGGAGATGTCGTAATTACGCAGGATTATGGACTTGCGGCGCTGGCGCTGGGCAAACGCTGCAGGGTGCTCTCGAACCGGGGGCAGGAGTATGAGGATTCCAAAATGGATTTTATGCTGGAGGGCAGGCATGCCCGGGCGGTAGAACGCAGGCGAGGCCACTATTCCAAGGGTCCAAAAGCGATTACCGCAGAGGAAAAAATTTATTTTCAACATAAACTGACAAAACTTTTAACTTTTTTGCAGGAGAATGTACAGCTGTAGCGAATTATATTTATTTGTTAAGAGATGAAGGTGGCTAATGTGGCTAGCGGACACGGTAATATTCCGGAAGAGGTTATCGAAAGCGTGCTGGCGCGGCATGATATTGTCGATACAGTCGGTAAGGTTGTCCATTTGTCCAAGCAGGGGAAATATTTATGGGGCCTCTGCCCGTTCCATTCGGAGAAATCCCCTTCCTTCACCGTCACCCCTGACCGGGGAGTATTTCATTGCTTTGGCTGCGGTATGGGCGGAAATGCCATCAAGTTCAGGATGGAGATCGAAGGATTATCCTTTCCCGAAGCAGTCAGAATAATGGCGGAAGAAAGTGATATACCCGTGCCCGAGGGCAGAGGGGGAGCGCTTGCTCCACCCGATCCAGAGCGGGACCGGCTGATTCAGGCGTATGATTTATCGGCGAAGTATTATCATTATCTGCTGAAGAACACGGAATACGGCACAGCCGCCATGGATTATTTAAGAACCCGGGGTTTCAGCGATAGAATGATTGACCAGTTTCAAATTGGCTATGCGCCGGACCGTTGGGATACACTGCTGCAGTTTCTGGAGAAACGGAGCTTTGATCTCGCCGAGATGGAGAAGGGCGGACTGCTGTCTGCCCGGGGGGAAGGCAAGGGTTATCTGGACCGTTTCCGCGGCCGGGTCATTTTTCCGATTGCTAACCGCATGGGCAAGACCATCGCCTTTGCCGGAAGAATATTCGGTGAGGGGCAGCCGAAATACCTGAATTCCCCGGAGAGCCGGTTATTCAACAAAAGCCGGATCCTGTACAATTTGCACCAGGCCAAAGCATCCATCCGCAAAACGCGGCAAATCGTCCTGTTCGAGGGATACGGTGATGTCATTTCGGCTTGGGATGCAGGTGTGCATAACGGGGTGGCGACCATGGGTACATCGCTCACCGAGGGCCATGTGGCGCTGATGAAAAGCCTGGGGGATGAGATTGTTCTCTCCTATGACGGAGATAAGGCGGGACAAGCTGCCGCACTTAAGGCCATTCCGCTGCTCGAAGAAAGCGGGCTGAGAGTTAAGGTTGCGCTGCTCCCGAGCGGCCTGGACCCCGATGAATTCATCAACCGGCATGGCGGGGACAGATTCAGGGAACAGGTGATTGACTCCGCCGTATCATCCATAAAATTTAAGCTTATATATCTGAAAAAAAACCATATACTCCTAGAGGAAGACGGCAAAATTGCCTATGTCAAGGAGGCTCTGGAGATTATTGCCGGACTCCATTCTTCGACGGAGCGTGAGGTATATCTGAGGGAAATCGCCTCCGAGCTGGAGCTGTCCTATGACAGCTTGAAGCAGGATTGCAATTTACTTCGGGCGTCCATGCAAAAAAACATTCCCGAAGGGGATAATAACGACAAAAGGTGGAATAATGGTAGGCATAAAAAAGGGCAAGTGCAGACACCTACACTGCTGCCTGCTTACCATGTTGCGGAACGGCGCCTTTTATCACTGATGATTCAAGATCCGGAAGCGGCGGCCTATGTGGGCGAACGCCTCGGGGAAGAGTTCAATATTGATGATCATGCGGCAATTGCCGCTTATCTATATGCCTATTATGCGCAAGGCAAACCACCCGGCATCAGCCGGTTTCTATCATCGCTTCAGGATGACCGTCTGGAGAAGACTGCTACGGCGATCTCCATGATGGATACCCCTCCGGACTGGAATACCCAGGTTCTGGACGATTGTATTCGTGAAGTGCAGAAGTATCCTCTGCAGCGCAAAATAGAACCCAAGCGTGAAGAGATGATTCAGGCGGAAAAATCCGGTGACTTTTTGCGTGCAGCACAAATAGCAAGTGAAATTTTAGCCCTAGAGAGACAATGAGACATTGACAGGATGTACCTAGGGAGGAGGGAGTCGAATTATGGCGAACGATCAGCATACTGAACTGGAAGCGGAATTTACTCTGGATCAGGTTAAGGACCAGCTTATTGACCATGGTAAGAAAAGATCATCATTGAACTACAAAGATATTATGGAGAAATTATCGCCGTTTGATCAAGACCCCGAGCAGATGGAGGAATTCTACGAGCAGCTGAGCGATCTGGGGATCGAAGTTGTGAATGAGAATGATGAAGAGGTCAACAGCCTCCGGCCAAGTGAGGATAATGAGGACAAAGACAGTGATGATTTCAGCTTCGACGATGATCTGTCGCTGCCTCCGGGCATCAAGATCAACGACCCCGTCCGGATGTATCTGAAGGAAATCGGGCGTGTTCCGCTGTTATCGGCTGACGATGAAGTGGAACTGGCAATGAGAATCAAGAATGGTGACGAGGAAGCGAAGCGGAGACTTGCTGAAGCGAACCTGCGGCTCGTAGTCAGTATCGCCAAACGTTATGTCGGACGCGGCATGCTGTTCCTGGACT
This sequence comes from Paenibacillus sp. FSL H8-0259, assembly GCF_037963255.1. Taxonomy (NCBI): domain Bacteria; kingdom Bacillati; phylum Bacillota; class Bacilli; order Caryophanales; family Paenibacillaceae; genus Paenibacillus; species Paenibacillus sp. FSL H8-0259. Next base: position 6,282,320 of record NZ_CP150147.1, on the reverse strand, counting down.
TGATTCAGGAAGGCAACATGGGTCTGATCAAGGCCGTTGAGAAATTTGACCACAATAAAGGCTTCAAATTCAGTACCTATGCTACCTGGTGGATTCGTCAGGCGATTACCCGCGCGATTGCCGACCAGGCACGTACGATCCGTATTCCTGTGCACATGGTGGAAACCATCAACAAATTGATCCGGGTCTCCCGCCAATTGCTGCAGGAGCTGGGACGTGAGCCTTCGCCGGAAGAGATAGCGGCTGAGATGGAACTGACCGTTGAGAAGGTTCGGGAAATCATGAAGATTGCCCAAGAGCCGGTATCACTGGAAACACCAATCGGTGAGGAAGATGATTCGCATCTGGGAGATTTCATTGAGGATCAGGAGGCGCTTGCGCCTGCGGATGCAGCGGCTTATGAGCTGCTGAAGGAACAGCTGGAGGATGTGCTGGACACGCTCACCGAGCGTGAAGAGAACGTGCTTCGCCTGCGCTTCGGACTGGATGACGGACGGACGAGAACCCTCGAAGAAGTGGGTAAGGTGTTCGGTGTTACCCGCGAGCGTATCCGCCAGATTGAAGCCAAAGCACTGCGCAAGCTGCGTCACCCGAGCCGCAGTAAGCGGTTGAAGGATTTCCTCGAATAGACGTATAAGGCCGGACCTTCTGCTGCACGGTGGCAGGAGGTCCTTTGTGTATATTCTGGGGGTCCCCGCAAAGTACCTGAGTCATCATCGAAGCTAAAGCCCCACTGTGTGGGGGTTATGTAACAGGTCAGAGGCAGGATCTGGAAAGAGGGATGAGCCGTTGAATTTGGAGAAACGTGACACTATTTTAAGAGAAATTCAGTACTGGAGAAGAAGCAAGCTGCTGCCGGAGCAATATTGTGACTTCCTGACCAACCTGTATGATGATCAAGCAGAAATTAAGGATAGCAATCCGGTGTCGCTGCGGAATCTCCAACAGGGAAGCATCAAAATATGGCTGTTTGGTTTTGGAATAATTTCCTTGATTTTCTTGATTAGTCTTTATTTTAGCGTTTTTCCCTGGCCTTTGCAACTTGCCACGGCGCTCTGTGTATTAATTGTATGTTATGGCTATTCTGCTATTTATCAGGACCGCAACAAGATGATCAGTCTGGTGCTGGCAGGAATCGGCAGCGTGTTAACCCTTGGGTTCGGGCTATGGTTAATTGCTCTGCATGATCTGGATCCGGACTTTTGGAGACCTTTGCTGATTGCAGCCTGCGGTCTTCTATGGTGTGTACTTGGCTTCTTTTTGCGTATCGGACTCCTTCATTTTTGCGGTTTTGCCTTTTGGGCCCTGCTGTACGCGGGATTCTTCGGCCAGGCGAGGCCGGATGCTTCCATTCTCATGCTGGAACTGCTCTGGCTTCCGCTCTGTGTGCTGATGATCTGGCTCAGCTGGCTTTTGTATCACCGGGTTAGCGGGGTCTCGGGTGTGTACCTGGGCGTCGGCGTTTCACTCTGGCTGATGCCGGAAATCGATGCGCTGTGGCTCAGATCGGGATTCCCGGAATGGACTTCGCTTGTATTAATACTGAAGATCGCTGTTGGCTTAGCGCTGCTGTTCATCTTCAGAAAAAAATGGATAACGTGGGTGGCCTCATGAATAACGTAAACAACGTAAAATTATCAGACCGGCTTCAGCGATTGCTGGAGCAGGTGCCGGAAGGAAGCAGGCTTGCTGATATTGGTTCAGATCACGCCTTGCTGCCTGTTGCTGCAGTGATGAGCGGGCGTGTGCCGTCGGCAATTGCCGGGGAAGTGAACCTGGGACCGTATGAAGCAGCAGGCAGAGGTGTAGCCGAAGCAGGCCTCAGCAAGCAGATTGCTGTACGGCGTGGAGACGGACTGGAAGTGCTGGAGCCGGGGGAAGCAGACTGCATCACAATTGCCGGCATGGGCGGATCGCTAATCGCTGCTATTCTTGAACGCGGCCGGCAACTGGGGAAGCTGGCAGGGGTGAAGACACTTGCGCTGCAGCCCAATGTGGGCGAGGATATTCTGCGCCGCTGGCTGCTTGGTAACGGCTGGGTGCTGATCTCGGAGCATATTTTGGAGGAAGACGGCAAAACTTATGAGATCCTGACAGCGGTCCCTGAAGGCACTGAAGCTGGCCGGACGAATGAACAGCTGTACCGGGAACAAACGCTCGCCGGCGGCAAGTTGGCCCTTGATCAGGGTCTGCTGCTGCAGATGGGCCCTTGGCTGCTGCAAGCGCCGAATGAAGTGTTCATGGCGAAGTGGCAGGGGGAAATCTCTAAGCTGGAAGGTATCCTGACCTCATTATCGCGTTCGGAGCTGGAGGCGGCAGAAGAGAAGCGCAGTAAGATCAGTGCACAGATCAAGCGGATAGCGGAGGTGCTGGAATGTTTGCCAAAGGACAGACTGTAATAGGATATATGGAGCAGCTTGCACCGAAGCATCTGGCGGAGGAATGGGATAATGTCGGGCTTCAACTGGGCAGTCTGCAGAAAGAGATCACAGGCGTGCTGGTCGCGCTGGATGTTAACGACAGTGTCGTGGACGAAGCGATTGCCCAGGGCTGCAATCTGATCATCGCACATCACGCGATTATTTTCCGGCCGGTCAAAGGCATTCTTACAGATACTCCCATGGGCCGGCTGTATGAGAAGCTGATCAAAAACGACATTGCCGTCTATATCAGCCATACCAATCTGGATGTGGCGGAAGGCGGAATGAACGACTGGATGGCGGAAGCGCTGGGGATTGAGAACGGTGCACCGATCAAGGATATTCATACGGAGCAATTGTCCAAGCTCGTTGTATTTGTGCCGAAGGATCACCATCAGAAGGTGCTGGATGCGATTCTGAATGCCGGTGCGGGCTGGATCGGCAATTACAGCCATTGCAGCTTCAACATTGAGGGCTATGGCACCTTCATTCCGCAGGAAGGGACAGACCCTTATATCGGCAAGCAAGGCAAGCTGGAGCGGGCTGAAGAGATCCGCATTGAGACCATTGTGCCGCATCCGATCCGGAACAAAGTTGTGCAGGCGATGCTGAAGGCTCATCCGTATGAAGAGGTGGCTTATGATCTCTATTCCATGGACCTCAAGGGCCGCAGCCTCGGCCTCGGAAGAGTGGGTAAGCTTAAGGAGCCGACCACGCTGGGAGAGTTCGTGGAGACCGTTAAGAGCGGTCTGGATGTCGGCCATGTGCGGGTTGTCGGCGATCTGAACCGTCCTATCCGCAAGGCAGCTGTGATGGGCGGGTCCGGTGCCAAGTATTACAGCAGTGCCATCTTCAAAGGAGCGGATGTGCTGGTGACCGGTGATATCGATTACCATACGGCTCAGGATGCACACCTGGCAGGCATCGCACTGATCGATCCCGGGCATAACGCGGAGAAGATCATGAAGGAGAAAGTAGCGGAATTTCTTGCCGGTAAGCTGACGGAGCATAAGTGCAGTACTGTGGTGCATGCCTCCAAGCTGAACACCGAGCCTTTTAATTTCCTCTAAGCTTGCTGGGCTGCAATTATTTACACTTGTGTCCGCTGGTCCAAGTCTGTATAATATACAATGTTGTTCCGGAAAGTTTGACAGACAATCGCCGGTGTGCGTGAGAACGCCGCGGGAGGAAAGTCCGGGCTCCATAAGGCAGGATGCTGGATAACGTCCAGTCGGCGCGAGCCGAAGGATAGTGCCACAGAAATGGACCGCCGATGGCTGCTTTCGGGCAGCACAGGCAAGGATGGAACCGAGGTGTAAGAGACCCCGAGGAACGCTGGTGACTTCGTTCCTGGTAAACCCCATCTGGAGCAAGACCTAATGAGACGCAGCGTCTTCCCTAACCGGAAGAAGCAGCCTTCGCCTGAGGCGTGTCTAGGTTGGTCGCTGGAGCTGTGCAGTAATGTATGGCCTAGATAGATGATTGTCGCTTATGGTGGGAGGGTAGTTCCCGTTTGAACCACAACGAGCACAGAACCCGGCTTACGGCAAACTTTCCTAACTGACAACGAATAAGCACTGTGCGGTAACTCAATACACATACAGACATTAAGACGGCGGCCTCCTCAGGGGGCCGCCTTTTGTATACAGTTACAGGTAACATCCGGGGGAAGGCTACATAGGAAGCAAACGCTCCTCATACCGGGACATGGCTGTCTCCAGCCGCTGCACCGCAAGCGGCAGCAGCTCCGGCCGCGTATGGGTGAAGTTGAGGCGCATCGCATTCTTCAGCGGCCGGGCGGAGTAGAATACCTCGCCGGGAACGAAGGCGACGCCCTGCTCTACGGCAAGCGGCAGCAGCTCTGCGGTATTGATGCGGCCGGGCAGGGTCAGCCACAGGAACATGCCGCCGCGCGGCTCAAGGAAGCTGGCCCCTTCCCAGTTCCGCGAGGAGAGCTCAGCCGAGAGCAGCTTCATCCGTGACTGATATTCACGGGAGATCACTCGGATATGGCCCTCAAGGTCAAAACTCTGCAGAAGCTCATGCAGAGCGCGCTGATCAATGGCGCTGGAATGCAGATCGGCAGCCTGCTTGGCTTTGGCAACGACACGAATCAGTTCCAGGGGCCCGGTGATCCAGCCGGTGCGCAGTCCGGGTGCAACGATTTTGGAGAACGTACCAGTGTAGACCACACAGGAATCCCCGTCCATACTTCTGTCAATGGCGGCGAGCGCAGGCGGATATGCTCCCGGTGTCTCGTCGAAGGCAATCTCGCCGTACGGATTGTCCTCCAATATCAGCACACCGTATTTCCTGCATAGCCCTACAACTTGTTCACGGCGTTCTTTGCTCCAGGTCGCACCTGAGGGATTGTTGAACGTAGGGACGGCATACAGGAGCTTAGGCCGGTGCGTACGGAGCTGTTCTTCGAGATGCTCAGGCAGCATGCCATGTTCATCACTGTCCACTACGCGGATGTCTGCACGGTACGAGCCCAGCACCTGCAGGGCAGCCAAGTAAGTCGGGGCTTCCACCAGTACGGCATCACCCGGATCAATAAGTATTCTGCAGAGCAGATCTATAGCCTGCTGGGAACCGGTGGTGAGGAGCATTTCCTGTGCGGACACCGGAATGCCCTGCTGTCCCAATCTTGCAGCGACCGCTTCACGCAGCGGAAGGTATCCTTCGGTTAAGCCGTATTGCAGCGCTGAAACATCACTGGAGAGTACACGGCTATAGGCATCGCGGACAGCCTCTACAGGGAACAGCTCCTCAGCAGGCAGGCCGCCAGCCAGCGAGATAATATCTTTGCCCTGCGTAATTTTGAGAATGTCACGGACAGCTGAGGACCCCAGGTGGTTCGTCATCTCAGCATAATTGATCTTCATGGTTCATGCTCCCCGCTAATCTGAATTTTGTTGTATCATAACGGTATAGCAGTATAACAGTAAAGCGCTAAATATAACAGTCAGGGGGAAACGGGATGCATATTGATTTACTCCGCAGCGGCACTAAATCTCTGCCGCAGCAGATCAGTGAGACAATCGCCCAGCGGATCACTTCCGGACTGCTCCAGCCGGGGAGTAAGCTGCCTTCCGTAAGAGGTCTGGCCTCCTCCTTGAAGGTAAGCCAGGTAACTGTCAGCAAGGCTTATGCTGATCTGGAAACCCGCGGCCATATTGTCTGCAGCCAGGGCAAGGGCTGTTATGTAGCGGAGCGGCAGCGGAATTTGCCCGATACTTCAGCCGGATGGCAGGACAGTTATGACGACTACCTGCCGCGGGCACAGCTGTGGCGCAACTTCAATTATTCGGAAGTGAAGTATCCCTTCCATCTGGCAGCAATACACAGCAGCCTCCTTCCGCTTGAACCGATTGGCGCCACTATGGCGGCTCTGGTACAAGAAGAGCCGGAGCTGATGGCCTCCTACGGGAATTTCCAGGGGGATCAGGAGCTGCGGGAGGTGATGCGCAGGCATCTGCAGAGCCGGGGCATAGCGATTGGGTCCAATGACTTAATGATTACCAGCGGTTCGCAGCAGGGAATCGATCTGGTGGCCCGGACCTTTGTCGGTCCCGGGGACACCGTCTATCTGGAGGCACCCAGCTATACGGGGGCCATTGATGTTTTTGCCGGACGGGGGGCAGAGATGATCTTCGTTCCGATGGATGAGCAAGGGATGCGGGTGGACAGGCTTACTGCAATGTGTGACCGCAGACCGCCGAAGCTCATCTATACGAACCCTACCTTTCAGAATCCCAGCGGCGCTACGATGAGCATAACAAGAAGACAGCGGCTGCTGGAGCTTGCCCGCAGTTACCGCTGTCTCATTGTGGAGGATGATCCGTTCAGTGATTTGTATTTCCATCAGCCGCCCCCGCCGTCGATCAAATCGATGGATGGCGCCGGGCATGTAGTCTACATGAAGAGCTTCAGCAAAGTGCTCGCCCCCGGCTGCCGGATCGCCTGCGTTGCCGCTGAAGGCAATATCCTGTCCAGGCTGATTGCGGCCAAGTCGTCGAGTGACCTGGGCAGTCCGCTGCTGACCCAGCGCGCGGTATTGCCGTTCATCGACCGCAGGTATGAGGCTTACGCGGCGAAGCTGCGGACCGCCCTGCGCCTTCGCAAGGAAGCGGCGGCGATGCTTCTGAAGCAGTATGCCCCGGCCGGAGTCAGCTGGACGCTGCCTGAGGGCGGCCTGAACCTATGGCTGCAGCTGCCCGAATCCCCCGGGATTGACAAGCTGCACGCGCTGGCTGATCAGGAAGGGATATCCTTCCTGCCTGGAGATGTCTGCTATGCCGGAGATACGCCTTCCCGCCATATCCGGCTCTGTTATTCGCAGCTTACGCAAGAAGACATGGAGCGCGGGCTCAGACAGTTCCTGCACCTGCTGGACCGGCATCTGCATTCAATCCGCCAATAAGCCTTCCCGCGTCAAGCCAAGCGGACAAGCGTCTAACTCATTGCATGGATTTCAGCTGTTTACCGACATGCTGGGGGAATAACTGCAGGGGAACCTGACCTCCGCCGGCAGCCTGCAGTGTCTTGTAGATATCTACCTGACCCCAGCCATAGTATTTATCATGTCCGGCATCACCCAGATCCACCGCATTTGAGGTCAGCAGCTCGGTTACTTCCTTATTGGTCAGTTCGGGGTTCAGCGAGCGTACCAGCCCGGCGAGCGCTGCCACATGAGGGCTGGCCATCGAGGTTCCGGATAATGCCGCATACTGATTATCAGGATAGGTGCTGGCGATACTCTCCCCGGGTGCAGCCACATCGATATAATCCCCGTAATTGGAGAAAGACGCTCTTCCTCCGGTGGAATTGGTTGCGGCCACGGCAATTACCTCCTCATAGGCGGCAGGGTAGCCCGGCCGTTCGGTATTGTCATTGCCGGAAGCGGAGACAATGACAACGTCGCGGTCATAGGCATATTTGATGGCATCATGCAGGAACTGGGAGTCGGCATAATTGCCCAGGCTGAGATTAATCACTTTGGCGCCATGGTCGGCAGCCCAGATAATGCCTTCGGCAACGGAATAAGTGGTGCCAGCCCCGGAGTTGTCGAGCGCTTTTACCGGAAGGATCTTGTTATACCAGCTGATGCCGGCCACACCTTCCTCATTATTGGTCAATGCTCCGATAATGCCTGAGACATGCGTGCCATGCCCGACATCATCATCCGGCGCTCCACCGTTAGTTATCGCATTATATCCGGCCAGCAGCTGGCCCTGCAGATCGGGATGGTCCGCCTGAACTCCGGTATCCACCACGGCTACAACGACTTCCTTGCTGCCTTTGGACAGATTCCAGCCCAGCTCTGTTTCAATGGCCGGCAGATTCCACTGATAGGTGGAGAAGAGCAGATCATTAGGCGTTATAACATTGGCTCCTGTATTTTCGCTCACTGTATCATTGGTTAAATACATATAGTGAGGCTCGGAATATTGCGGGTGCCATTTATAAGCGAAGTAGGTTTTGAGCTGGGAATAGTTCATCTTCTCTGAGCGGAAAATATAGGCATACCCCAGCTTACGCGGCTCCTTGCACTGAATATCTGCGGCAATGGTCTGGAGCTGGCCTGCTGTAGGATGCCCGCTCCGGAACCGGACGACGATCTCGTTCTCGTAGTAGTGGCTGGCATTCTCGTTGTCATGGCCTGTCTTGACAGTGAGGTCCTTCAGCGTATCGGCATGAACGGATTCTACGCGGTACTTGCCTTCCTTAGGATAAGGGATCAGACGGAGATTCTTTAGCTGGTGCTGGGCTACCCGGTCAAGGATCTTCTGATTGATCAGGGCAATGACACCGAGCTGGCACTCCTGGTCACGCTGTGCCACGAAATAATATTTCTTGCTGCCGATTACAAAAGACGGGGACTCATAGGCTTGATGCCCCTTGATGGCCGACTTGGCTGTGTTCAGGTATTTGAGCAGCTGCTTGTTCTCCTGGTCCGTTCCTTCCGGAAGAGAGGATTTATAGGTAGTTGTCTTCTGCGTGCGGAAATCAATCAGCATCAGCATGGTGATATGACCGTGTCCCTGCTGTAAGTTCCTGGCATATGCTGAGATATCCTCAGGCGAAGCGCCGTGGGTATCCGAGAGCATAGTTCTAAGATGTTTGCTTACATCCACGCGGTTCAGGCGGTCAGTAGCACTCACATCCTGTACCAGGGCTGTTTTCTTGATGGTTTTCTCCTGAGAGGGATTCGGCACAGAGGCTTGTCTGAGGGTACCGTTTATGGCGCTGTCTTCCGGCCGCAGGGCAAAAGTAAGCAGCACCACCGTCAGCGCAGCAGTGACCAGACCGGCGACGGTTAAATTTTTTCGTGACATGGTTTCCGCTCCTTCCTGGCATTGTAATACCCGTTAGGTTTAGAAGAGAGGGCCGGTTTTATGCATCGGAGAAAAGGATACCGCCGTACAGGGTTTTATGTTAATATCAGAAAATAAGCGCTTTCCGGGGCTTGTATCCGGTCTGCCGGACCGGGATGACTCTCCTCGCCTGCGGTGGGTGGAGACCGGTGAAGTTTTGTGATACTATCAAGATAGAACTACTCGAAATGATTATGTCGTAACGACTACAAAGCAAGGACTAATAAGGGGGAGCAATCGCCATGTCAGCAGCTAATGTGCAGAAATTGTGTGAATCGACGAGAGAAAAACTTAAATCCGTAATCGGAAAAATGGAACTGTTCCTGAACGAGCATGCGCTTCCGCAACTGGTTGCCGAAGAGGATGAAGAAACACTGCATTTCTATCAAGGGTTCTTGTCCGATCTCCGCCATCTGCTGGTGTTCTCGGAGATGTCTTATGAGAAGCTTGGGGTTGCTCTGCGCCGCGCCACTTTTGATGAAGCCTTCGCGCAAAAAGCGCTATATAATGTATATCATTTTGGAGTGAACAACTTCTTCTATCCTAAGAATGAAAGCTACTCCGAAGATGGACGCTATGCCTACACAGGTCAGGATGCGATCCGTTTCCGCAAGAAGCCGGTTCGTCCGGCGCGCGATATTATTATGGAGATTACCAAGGTCTATGAAGAGCTGCGTGATGATCTGGCTTATTATGAGAACGATTATTTAACGGAGAAACGGATGCAGAATCAGGTGTAATACCGGAGCTGCCGGTTTCAGGCAAAGGACCGGGTTTGTCATGAGCAACATGACAGCCCGGTCTTTTTTGCGTGCACATTTGGGTGTACATATGAACGGCTCCCTTTCATCAGCTGGAAACCATTCAGCCGCATAGCAGTAAAGCGGAGAGGACATAATGAAGCCGAGGTGATCATTATGACAAACGCAAAACCGCTTGTGAGATGCAGTGTGAGCAACTGTCATTATTGGGGAGAACAGAACCTGTGCCGTGCCGAAGAAATTGTTATTGAAATTGACAAGCATGCAGGCAGCCATTTCAAGGAAGAATATGCTGAAGAGCTGACGGCAAATAATCATCATGACCATGCCGGAACTTCATCCGCAACCTGTTGTCTGACGTTCAAGCCGAACGCCTAGAGGAGGCCCTTATGGACAATCAGAATGATGAACCCAAAGTGGACCGTTCGGAACGCAGGAAGATTATTTTGCGTCCGCGCAGAGTGGATTATCCCCGCCGGGACAGAAGTCATAACGAGGAATATGCTGCTGAAATCAGTCCGCTTCCCGTGCAGGTCCATAGTACCTCCAACAGGGAAACAGAACGTACAACCGGCAGTGTAAAGGAAAGCGATGAACGGACAATCGGTTATATTGGCCTCGGATTTGGTGTGGTTTCTTTATTTATCTGGTCAATAATTATGGGGCCTATTGCTGCAGTGCTCGGGTATTATGCCTATGCCAGGGGGCAAAAAACTGCTGGCGCCTGGTCCATGGGACTGGGAATTGTCTCTACCTTAAGTTATTTTGTCTTAATTCCTTTTGCCCGTTAGAGTAAGCTGCATGCAGAAATTTGATTTCAAAACAGGCTTTCAGACCTAACTATACGGGTCTGAGGTCTGTTTTTTCTGTTTGGCATATAGTAATTACTGCAAATAAATTGTAAAATAAAGCCGTATTTCAAATTTAAATAGAATGCTTTATTTTATTTATATAGATTTATTATGAAAGAGGGAATGGGAGCATGGCAATCGACCCCGCTGCAGCAAGCGGAACCGGGCAACTGAAATGGGTTGATCTGAGGAGTTCAAGCATGAAGGGCGGAAGCGGCAAGGTTTCATCCGGAGTAACAGGTTCTTCGGCAGCGGAATTCGCGGCTTTACTACAGCAGGCGGCCCTGCAATCCGCAACCGGCGGCAGCAGCGGAAGCACTTTAACCTCACTCACGGATGCTTCTTCACTAAGTAATCTGCTCTGGCAGCAGCTTGGTGGAACAGCTGAAACGTATGACGGCATTTCCGGGGAAATAACGCACACGGTGCCGACAGATTACGAAGAGCTGATCCAGACGGCCAGCGCGAAATATGGCGTTCCTGTTGATTTGATCAAGGCTGTAATTGATACGGAATCCTCGTTTAATCCTAATGTTGTTTCTTCTGCAGGGGCCAAAGGGCTGATGCAATTAATGGATGGAACGGCGAACGGTCTGGGTGTCTCCGATCCCTTTGACCCGGCCCAGAGCATTGACGGAGGCGTACGCTACCTTTCTTACCAGCTCAAACGTTACAATGGCGAGGAGAATATGGCACTGGCCGCTTATAATGCCGGACCAGGCCGCGTTAATAAGCTTGGCGTCAGCAACGATGCCGAACTGATGGCTAATCTCTCAGAGCTTCCGAAGGAAACTCAGGCCTATATTGCCAAAATAGAACGCGCCCGCGCGCAATACGCGTTATAATATAAAGGATCAAACGGAATCTGCATCCAGCCGCTCCGGCGGCAGCAGCCCGTTTGATCCTTTTTGCAACATATAAATAAAGAATGAATTTTGCTATACTTATTCTTTCTTGCTGAAAGGCTACCATCCAATAAAGGACGGCGTAGCTGTATATGCTTGGCAGAATGGGAATGCTGAAACGATAAGCAAAGGAGAACGCCGATATATGCTGTATTGGGATTATGCCGCTGCTGCTCCGCCGTATGAGGAGGTAGTGCAGACTATGGAACAAGTCATGAGGCAGCACTTTGCCAATCCCTCATCTCTGCACCGTGCGGGGGCGGAGGCGGACAAGCTGATCAAGCGTGCGCGGGAAGTGTGTGCGGCAGCGCTTGGCGTGCAGCCGCAGGAGATAGTGTTTACCTCTGGAGCTACTGAGAGCAATAACCTGGCAATCAAAGGGGCGGCGCTGCAATATCAGGGCAGAGGCCGACATATAATAACTACCGAGCTGGAGCATCCTTCAGTCTATGAGAGCTGTCTTCAGCTGCAGCAGCTTGGCTGGGAGATTACCTTTATTGCACCGGACAGCTCCGGAGTCGTCGAACCCTCGCGGGTTGCAGCTGCGGTCCGGCCGGATACCGTACTGGTCAGTGTAATGCATGTGAATAATGAGATTGGCACGGTGCAGCCGCTGCGTGAGATCGGACGGCAGGTCAAGGCGGTGAACCGCCGGACACTGTTTCATGTCGATGGGGTGCAGGGCTATGGCAAGCTGGAGACCCGGCTGAAGGAATGGCAGGCGGATCTGTACAGCTTGTCAGCGCACAAAATCCGCGGCCCGCGCGGAACAGGAATCCTGTATGTACGGGAAGGCGTAACCTTGTTCCCTCTGCTTACCGGAGGTTCACAGGAGATGGGCAACCGCGCCGGAACAGAGAATGTGCCGAATATTGTAGCCACAGCTAAGGCGGTGCGCATGAGCGGCGAACGGCGGCAGGAATTCACCCGCCGGATTACGCCGCTAAAAAAACAGCTGGAGGATTATATATCCGGAATTCCGGAGCTTGTGCTGAACAGCAGCGGAGATGGGGCGCCTCATATTGTCCATTTCTCTTACCCCGGAATGAAGGGGGAGGTTATGGCCAGGAAGCTGGAGGAACTGGGAATGGCTGTTGCCACCCGCTCCGCCTGTTCGTCACGGCTGGCCGAACCGAGCCGGGTGCTGCTGTCCATCGGGAGAGACCGGGCTGCTGCGCTTGGCGGCATCCGTATCAGTCTGGGTGACAGCCATACGAAGCAGGAGGTGCAGCAGCTGGAGCAGGCGCTGCTTGCCGCTGTCCAGTCTTTGAAGATTGCTGAAGGAGGCGTGAAATAACAAATGACAATTATAGAGTCAGACCACGGAGCAAACGCTGCGGGGATTGGAAGCAGCATTGAATATGCGGATATGCTTCTGCTGCGCTTTGGAGAATTTATCTTAAAAGGAAAAAACCGCAGCCGGTTCGAAAAAACAGTGCTCCGTCATGTGAAGGAGATGGTTAAACCCTATCCCGGTGTGGTGCTCAGCAAAGAATTCGGGCGGATATATGTCGAACTGAACGGTGAGCCGGCGGGAGAGTTAACGGATGCACTGAAGAATGTATTCGGCATTGCTTCAATTAGCCCGGTGAAGGTGTCCCGGTCGGAATTTGAAGAGATTCTTGCAGCCAGCAGGACATTCCTGAATATTATTGCCCCGGCAGCAGGAACGACCTTCAAGGTTAGCGCCCGCCGGGTATGGAAGGGATTTCCATATGGCTCCATTGAGATGGGCAAGCTTATTGCCACTCCTCTGCTGCAGGGATATCCCGGGCTGCTTGTGGATGTGAAATCTCCGCAGATGGAGCTGAGAATTGAGATTCGTGAAGGGCATACCTATATTTTCTGCGAGAATATTGCCGGTGTCGGCGGGTTCCCGCTCGGTACGAACGGCAAAGCAATGCTGCTGCTGTCCGGCGGCATTGACAGCCCGGTTGCGGGCTGGTCATCCATGCGCAGAGGACTTGAAGTGGAATGTGTCCATTTCTACAGCTACCCGTATACCAGCGAGCTTGCCCGTCAGAAGGTTGTAGATCTGACGCGGGTACTGTCGCGTTATGCCGGAGTGATCAAGCTCCACCTGGTTCCGTTCACGGAGGTCCAGACCTCCTTTACCGGAATTGGCCAGGATAATCTGATTATTACACTAATGCGCCGGGCCATGCTGCGGATTGCCACCGCTCTCGCTGAACGCGAAGGGGCGCTGGCCCTGATCACCGGTGACAGTCTGGGGCAGGTCGCCAGCCAGACGCTGCCAAGCATGAATGTCATTGGCCGTGCCACTGAGCTGCCGCTGCTGCGTCCGCTGGTGATGATGGATAAGAGTGAGATTGTCGGAATCTCCCAGAGTATCGGCACCTATGACTTGTCCATCCTTCCTTATGAAGATTGCTGTACGCTGTTCGTGCCCAAGTCGCCGACGACGAATCCGAACATGCGGATTGTGGACAAGATTGAAGCCACGCTGCCCGGGTACCAGACACTCCTGGAAGCGGCGGTTGCCGGAACAGAGACGGTATCGATTACACCATACGGTGATGAGAAGCCGAGCGATGTGATCCCTGTACAGGCAGGTTTACAGGAAGAATGGTTCTAGAATAGCTGAAGAAGAGGTGCCCTGCAGCCGGTAATACTGGTTGGCCGGGGCACCTCTTTCTGATATATGGCGATATATGCATTACCGGGTAGAATTGCCGCTATGCGGAATTCTGCCCTGTGCGCGGTGGCGCTGCCAGAGGCCGGCGGCAAGGATGCCTGCAATCACCAGAGCAATAAACAGATAGTGGAGCAGCGGCTGCTGTTCGAAGAAGGGGGCAATCCGCTTCTCACTGGTAATCATACTTGCGGCCGTGAACCCAAGCACGGCTGAGCCGATATAGATAATCCAGGAATATCTGTTGATCAGCTTGATGAACAGCGTGCTGCCCCAGACCACAATCGGCACACTGATCAGCAGCCCGAGCACCACAAGCGTAATATTGTGTTTGGCTGCCCCGGCGATCGCGATAACATTATCCAGCCCCATCGCCGCATCTGCGACAATGATCGTCCGTACGGCCGACCACAGTGTTCCTCCGGCCTGTATGTCCGTGTCCTCCGTATTCCCCCCTGTCAGCAGCCTGTAGGCGATCATAATAAGCAGCAGTCCGCCGAATAGCAGCAGCCAGGGCACTTTGAGCAGCCACACGACAAGGATCGTCGCGATAATCCGCAGTACCACGGCGCCCCCTGTGCCCAGCAGAATTGCCTTCTTCTGCGAACTTCCCTGCAGGTTCCGCGCGGCCAGGCCGATCACTATGGCATTATCACCGGCCAGAATCAGATCGAGGAAGACAATATTCAGCAGGGATAGTATGAAATCCGTAACGGATGGATTCAATAGGGGTCACTCCTCGAATTTGTTTGGAAGATATACGGGCTTTTTTGACATACGGCAGGCAGGCTATAATTTTGTATACGCTGGAACAGCCCCGCTCATGCGTAGTTTCTAAAAAAGCAGGACAGGATGCATAGCTTGTCACCCTGAGGCATACATGTATTTACATGGAGTTCAGGGAGGTTGAAAAGAATGGATTCTTTATTACTGCTGGGTGAAATACTGATGATCAATCTGGTGCTGAGCGGAGACAACGCGATGGTCATTGCGATGGCCAGCAAGAATCTCCCGGAGAAGCACCGCAGGCAAGCGGTATGGTGGGGAGCTGCAGGGGCAGTGGGTCTGCGCTGCATCCTGACTTTTGCCGCAGTGCTGCTGCTCAAAATTCCTTATATTGAAGCCGGAGGCGCGATACTGCTGCTCTGGATCTCCTTTAAGCTGCTGCTGGAGGAGGAGGGGGAACTTAAGATTGAGGGGAGCTCCAGTGTATGGAAGTCGGTACGCACCATTCTGCTCGCCGATTTCATCATGAGTCTGGACAATGTGCTGGCGATTGCAGGCTTGGCCAAAGGAGATCTGGCACTCATCGTAATCGGGATTGCCATCAGCATTCCGATTGTGGTCTGGGGAAGCGGCATCATCGTGGGCTGGCTGCACCGTTTCCCGGTGCTGGTCTTCATCGGAGCCTATATTCTGGCGTATACGGCCGGTAATATGCTGCTGCAGGATGCTAAATTTGGTGCGGTCATTTCCTTCATGCTGCCTACATTCCACTCCATGCTGCCGATGGTGCTGGGGATTCTTGTCGTAGTAACAGGTATGCTTAAGCGGAGGATGGTATCTGCAGGATAAGAAGCGGCAATACTAGAGGCTGTGCCAAAAGCTGGAAAGCTTTGGTGCAGCTTTTTTGTGCAATTCCCCCGAATACACGAAGAATGATGGTGTTTTAATTATTTTTCAGATAAAATATAAAATGACGAGGGTCAGAGAAAAGACGCGAATTTTGAAGGGATGGGTGAAAGATGTCTTCCAAAAACGACATGAAACTGGGTGTGTTCATCGCCGCCGCCGGCATTGTGATTCTGTTCGGGAAGCTGGGGGTGTTCGGATTTCTTGGACATGCCTTGTGGCCGCTCGTAATTCTGGTTCCGGGCCTGTTCCTGCATGTGCTCTTCTTCACCCGCCGTGCTTCTGCATCTGTATTGATACCTGCGGGCATATTAACGGTATACGGTCTGCTATTTGGACTATGCAATACATGGGGCTGGGACCTGATGAGGCATTTGTGGCCTATCCTGCTGCTGGGCATTGCGGTCGGACTTTATGAATATTCGCTTTATTCTTCTGCCAGAAGCAGAGGACTGACAACAACCGCTGTTATCCTTGGGCTGCTAAGCATTGTGTTGTTCATCTTCACCCTGCTCGGGACCGGAGCCTTGTATCTGCTGGGTGCCGTTCTGGTTGCCGCAGGCCTCTGGCTGATGCTGGGCCGGGGCAGACCGGGCGGGCGCAAGAAGTGGAACGGCGGCTGGTAAGACAGCCAGGCAAGCGGCACAGATTGAGGGAATAGACACCGCTGCATTTGACGTAAGGCAAAATTAGAAAAATTAAACGAAGTTGGTAACGTTTTTTTCAGAAAAAGACTTGCTTTTCATGGTGCTTTCACGATACTATTAAGGATATGTTGGAGCGTCGGGTTTCTGCCTGGCGCTTCTTTTGTGAGACTGCCGTGACATGCTATAAATTTAAACATTTTTAATTTGATAAATGAGAGGATTTGGATACAAATCATGCATTCAAGAAAAGATATTCGCAATATTGCGATCATTGCCCACGTTGACCATGGTAAAACAACACTCGTCGATCAGCTTCTCCAGCAATCAGGGATTTTCAGCGCGCACGAGCACTTGCAGGAACGGGCCATGGACTCTAACGACCTGGAGCGGGAACGCGGAATCACTATCCTAGCCAAAAATACAGCAATTACCTATAAAGAGTTCCTGATCAACATCGTAGATACCCCTGGACACGCCGATTTCGGCGGTGAAGTAGAACGTATCATGAAGATGGTTGACGGCGTACTGCTGGTTGTGGATGCTTATGAAGGCTGCATGCCGCAGACTAAATTCGTTCTGCGCAAAGCACTGGAGCAGCACCTTACACCTATCGTTGTCGTGAACAAAATTGACCGTCCGGCTGCACGTCCGAAGGAAGTTATTGATGAAGTTCTGGATCTGTTCATTGAGCTTGAAGCCAGTGACGATCAGCTTGAATTCCCGGTTGTATATGCTTCTGCGCTTAACGGCACATCGAGCATGGACCCTGAGAAGCAGGATGAAACGATGCTTGCCCTTTACGAAACCATTGTTGAACATATCCCGGCTCCAACTGAAAAAGTTGAAGAGCCCCTGCAGTTCCTGGTAACTCTGATGGATTACAATGAATACCTTGGCCGTATCGCCATTGGCCGTGTTAACCGCGGTGTAATCAAGCAGGGCCAGTCCGTAACAGTTATCATGCGTGACGGCAAGAGCAAAACAGCGCGTATCGAGAAGCTGTTCGGTTTCCAGGGCCTGAAGCGTGTTGAGACAGAAGAAGCGGGTGCAGGCGACATCGTAGCAATTGCCGGTATCAAAGACATCAACATCGGTGAGACCATTGCCGATCCGCAGCATCCAGAAGCGCTGCCTGTTCTTAAGATCGACGAGCCTACAATGCAAATGACGTTCCTCGTGAACAACAGTCCGTTTGCCGGTAAAGAAGGCAAGTGGGTAACTTCCCGTAAGCTGCGCGAACGTCTGTTCAAAGAGCTGGAAACAGATGTCAGCTTGCGTGTAGATGAAACGGATTCCCCTGATGCATTTGTCGTATCCGGCCGTGGTGAGCTTCACCTGGGTATCCTGATCGAGAATATGCGCCGTGAAGGTTACGAAATGCAGGTTTCCAAGCCTGAAGTTATCGTCAAGGAAATCGACGGAGCCAAGATGGAGCCGCTTGAACGCCTGATGATTGATGTTCCGGAAGAAAGCATGGGCGCTGTTATGGAAAGTCTGGGAACACGCAAAGCAGAAATGGTCAACATGATCAATCATGGTACTGGCCAGGTTCGTCTGGAGTTCCTGATTCCTGCACGTGGCCTGATTGGTTACAACACCTACTTCCTGACCCTGACCCGCGGTTATGGCGTTATGAACCATGCGTTTGACAGCTATGCTCCACTGATTGGCGGACAGGTTGGCGGACGTCACCAAGGCGTACTCGTATCCAGTGAAACCGGCAATACGACTCTATATGGCATGATGGGCGTAGAAGACCGCGGTATTCTCTTCCTGGAACCAGGAACTGAAATTTATGAAGGCATGATCGTAGGTGAGCACACCCGCGATAATGACATCATTGTAAATATCTGCAAGGAAAAACAGCTGACCAACGTTCGTTCTGCAACGAAGGATGAGACTGTTAAAATGAAGACCCCGCGTATGTTCTCTCTGGAAGGCGCGCTTGAATACCTGAATGATGATGAATATTGCGAAATTACACCTAAATCCGTTCGTCTGCGCAAAAAGATCCTGAACAAGGGTGAGCGCGAACGTGTAGAAAAGCAGCGTAAAGCGGCGCAAGCCAGCCAAGCGTAAGCTGTCACCCATTCAAGCCGCCGGATGAAGAATCCGGCGGCTTTTCTTGTTTATTTTCCCGGACAGAAGACCGTTCAAATTGCAGGGATTAAAAGCAGTATAAAAACGCTGAGGATGATATAATGTAAACGATACTTATATCCGGGAGGAGTGACGAGCTGTGCAGAGCTGGTTCGCTGAGCATCCAATTGTCGCTTACATTGTCATCTTTATTCTACTGACTTATGTGTATAACCGTGTATTTCGCGTCAACCAGAAGCTGCCCATCGGCAAAGAGATCGTACTTTATATTATGATGGCTATAGGCTCGGGGATGCTGCTCATCTTCCAGCATGACAAGCTTCCGATCATCCAGTGCCTGCTGGTGGCGGTAGGGTTAATGCTGCTCGTGCGGGTCCGCTACCTGGTAGAGGCCCGGCAGAAGCGGAAAGCTGCAGCTGCGGCGAAACGGCACTAGGCGCAACTTTTAGTGCTCAGGATCGTCTAAGTTATTATAAAGTTATCTAATTCTACCTGAATGAAAAGGACCTAATTCAATTATGAATACAAGCAAGGGCAGTCTGCCACCCAGATCGAACGGCCAGCAAGGAACCAACAGACAGCAGTCCAGACCCGCTGCCTCGACCAAATCAAAGAAATCAACCAACTCAACCAAATCTAATAAGAAGAAGCCTAAGAAACGCGGGTTTTTCGCCAAGCTGATGAGACTGCTCCTGATCATCCTCCTGGTTGCCGTAATTGCGGCTCTGGGCTACGCAGGGTACTTGTACTGGAAGTTTGATCAGGGAGGGTTCGGAGTGGACCAGCCGGTTCAGGCCGGGCAATCCGCTTCAGAGAAGCCGCTGACGATGCTGCTGCTAGGCACTGACAACCGTCCGAAGCACCCGTCCAATCTGACGGATGTGATTATGGTTGCGGCGTTGAACCCGGAGACCCAATCGGCGACCGTAGTCTCACTGCCGCGCGACACTTACGTAGAGCTTAGCGGCTATAAGAAAACGAAAATCAATGCGTTCTACTCCCGCTTCAAGAGCAAGGAGAAGACCTCCGGGATTCTGGCCGGGGATGAAATGAAGACCATGATGAGCAAATATCTCGATATTCAGGTCGATTATGTCACTGTGCTTGATTTCCAGGGCTTCCGGGATATCGTGGATGAATTCGGCGGTGTAGATGTCAATATCAGCGAGAATATGTGCTACACGGACAGTGTGGACGGAACCGATATTAATCTCAAGAAAGGCCAAGCCCAGCTAAACGGGGATAAGGCGCTTGATTATGTACGTTACCGTAAATCCAATTGCAGTCCGGCAACGAAGCCTTCCGATGATTTTGACCGCAATAAACGCCAGAATGAAGTTCTTAATTCGCTGATCGCGCAGATGCAGTCACTCGGCGGGGTGCTCAAAATCGGCAAGGTGCTGGATGCCGTGGACGATAATCTGGCAAGCGATATTGAGAATGCGCAGATCAAGAGCATGATAGCGACTTACTGGAATATATCTAAGGAGAATGTAGAATTTGTGCCGGTGACAGGAACCTGGCGCAGTCCCTATGTATATATTGACGATAAGGAGCTGGACGCAGCCAAGCAAAGCCTTCAGGACCAGATATCCGGCCTCTCCGGTGCCGCTGCTTCTGCGGCCGCAGACAGTCCATAAGGAAAAGAATCTACAAATTGAATGCAAGTTTCATCCTGTGCTATAATATAATAAATTGAATGCACTCACGCCGCATAGGGGGCCTGTACTTATGTCCGAAGCCGTTGCTCAGCTGGGCGAAACACTGCTAGCTATGCTGCAGTCGGAAACCTTTGTTCTTCTAAACACTGTGGATGCTGAATCAGGTGGTCCTACATCTACTGCGATTTCCTGGATCTATGCAGTGAGCCCTTCTATTGTGCGCTTATCGGTAGATCACCGTTCGAGACTTGTGAACAACATGAAGGTCAACCCGCTGGTAACTATTACTGTGTTTGGTGAGGGAACGGTTCATGCCATCAACGGCCGTGCTTCTGTGAAGCAGGACCCGCTGCCGGATGTTCCTTTTAAGATGTGTTGTTTTGATGTTGAGATTGAAGCGGTCCGCAATGCGCTGTTCTATGGTGCTCATCTGGAATCTGCTCCGAAATATGCGAAGGTATACGATGCGCGTGCGGCTGAGAAGCTGGACGGACAAGTATTTGCCGCCATGCAAAAAGCCTAGTGTGCCATCACTAGGCTTTTTTTGTCTCCAGATCCTGTGCTTTGTACAGGAATGTGCAAGCTTATTGTCCGTTGCCTTGCGGTTTGGTATCCTCCGGCAGCTGCGGGATGATCCGGCCGATAATGTCGGCCATTTCTGAGGCAAAGCCGGATACCGGGTTTCCTTTGGTAATATGCTTTCCCATCTCGGCTAACCTGCTGGTGAGGTCCATGTCGGCAGTAACGAGCGTTCTTACACCCCTCGGGTCTTTGCGGATAGCTTCCGCTACCGTGTATTTCACGCTTCCGACCCGTGAGCGGGTAAGCGATCCGTCGACATCAATGCCGACAACGGCAATGTTGTTCATTACGACACAGTGGGCTCCGTTTACACCGGGAACTCTTTTGGCTAACTGTTCAAAATGATCCTTAAGTGCAACATCGCTTTCGCCCTTAACGTCAGAAGGTTGTCCGTTCTCTGGTGTAGGTTCAAGGGCTGTACCATCTTCGGACAATGTCCGTACTCCGCGATTCCCCTGGCTGCTCAAGGCCTTTGACGATTGTTTATCCTGAGGAGAGGGTGATGTCTCTTTATTAGCGATACCGCAGCTTGTCAGCAGCAGCAGTACCAGCAACAGACACATTGATTTTCTCATATGTGCTTACTCCTTTCAGCCATAATTCAGTGGTTTACCTTATCTTGCCCTTGCTGAAAAGAGTTATGTATGATCAATCAAACCAGGCGCTGTGGAGGGGATAACATGAAAAAGATATTCGTACTAGACACTAACGTGCTACTGCACGACCCCAATTCGATTTTTGCTTTCAAGGCGAATGAAGTTGTCATTCCTGCTGTAGTCCTGGAAGAAATCGACTCCAAGAAGCGTAATGCCGATGAAATCGGCCGCAACGCCCGCACCGTGTCACGCTTGTTAGACGGACTCCGGGAACTGGGCCACCTGCACAGCGGTGTGGTACTGGAACATGGAGGCACGCTGAAGGTAGAGCTTAACCACCGCAGCTTCGTAAAGGTACAGGAAATGTTCGGGGAGGTCTCGAACGATAACCGCATATTGGCTGTTGCCCTCAATTATCTCCATGAGGAGAATGAAAAGGCTGATCCCAGTCCTGTGGTACTCGTAAGTAAAGATGTACTCGTCCGCATCAAAGCGGATGTGCTTGGCATAACACCGGAGGATTATTTATCCGACCGCACCGGAGATTTGAATGAGCTGTACTCCGGCTGCCAGTCGCTGATGGTGCATCCTTCGCTGATCGATGAATATTATAGTCACCGTTTCTTGTCCATCAAACAGCTGTCGTTGTCCTACCCGCTCTACCCTCATGAATTTGTCATTCTGAAGGATGAGATTGGCAGCGGCAAATCGGCCCTGCTCAAGGTGAACAGCGATGCCAGCCGGCTCGAACCGCTGTACCTCGGCAATGATGCGGTGTGGGGCATCAGCGCCCGGAATGCCCAGCAGCGGATGGCGCTTGAGCTGCTGCTGAATGATGATATTCCGCTGGTGACCATTACCGGTAAAGCGGGTACGGGGAAGACGCTGCTGGCGCTTGCCGCCGGACTGTTCAAGGTGGAGGACGAACATAAATACAAGAAGCTGCTGATCGCCCGTCCAGTGGTCCCGATGGGTAAGGATATCGGGTATTTACCCGGTGAGAAGGACGAGAAGCTCCGTCCATGGATGCAGCCGATCTATGATAACCTCGAATTCCTGTTCGATACCAAAAAAGCCGGAGATATTGATAAAATATTGATGGGCCTGGGCAGCATCCAGGTAGAGGCGCTCACTTATATCCGCGGACGTTCCATTCCGTCGCAGTTCATCATCATCGATGAGGCGCAGAACCTGTCCCGGCATGAAGTGAAGACGATTGTCTCCCGCGCCGGTGAAGGCAGTAAGGTGATTCTGATGGGAGATCCGGAGCAAATCGACCATCCTTATCTGGATGCCGCGAGCAACGGGCTCAGCTATATCGTTGAGAAATTTAAGCAGCAGGGCATCAGCGGCCATATTACCCTTGAAAAGGGTGAGCGTTCGCATCTGGCTCAGCTGGCCGCAGATTTGCTGTAGCCTTTAGGCTCTTCGCAGCCTGGCATAATGGGCTTCAGCCCGCAAGCTTAACTGGCAGCACCCGCTCTTCAATCGGCAGCCCGCCGGTTGATTGGCACAGTCACGGCCGGGAGATGACCACTCCCGGCTTTTGTCTGCCCGCCCCCGGAACGGCAGGAGGGGATCTCTGAGATAGCTGGAGCGGAAAGGCGATAGCACCGGAGGGGAATTTTGGAACTGGAGGAGCGGGAGCGTCCGCCTTTGTCTCCGGATTTCAACCGCGCACAGCGGTTCAATCGAAGAAATCTGGAGGCAACAGCGGCCGGAAGTCCAAATATTCACCGCAGGTGCGAATACCGCCTAACCGGCGACCGGTTCATCAGACTCACCCCCTCATGCCGTTCACACCTATATAATAGAAAGAGAACGTTTTCACAAACGCAGACAAGCACGTATATGTCTGCTAAAATGAGGAAGACGAGGATCACGGGAGGAGAGAGAAGCACGTGCTGAGACGCAAAAACTATTGGCTGCTGTTTGCTGTTCTGCTGCTGTCGCTGACAAGCCTGTCGCCCAGCATGGAGCTGGATACAGACGAGGGAAGCTATCCGCCCAGACAGCCGCTGGACCAATCGGAGCGCCCTCCTTCAGGTGAGCTTGGGGACGAGCAGAGCTTGACCATCCGCGTATCGCTCAGCAGTTTGGAATTTGGCGTACTGCAGCGGATCAGCAACAATTACAGCCTGTCGAGCGGGGTCAGCGTTCAACTGACCAATGTGGACACTGAAGAAGATGGAGCCTCTCAGGTACGGGAGGAACTGACGGTTGGGGATAGTCCGGATATTGTAATGCTGGACGGCCACAGTATTTTTGATCTGGCTTCCCGGGGATATTTGCTGCCTGTGGATATATACCAGAGTGTTCCCGGGAGCACCCCTCTTACCATGCTGATCCCGCAAATGCAGTGGAACGGATACGACTGGGGCGTTCCGCTCGATATCGATCCCTATGTAATGGTATATTCTCCGCAGCGGCTTGCGGAATGGGGGCTGTCCGGGGCACCGTCAAGTCTGGAAGAATGGAGCGGACTGCTGAGCCGGCTGAACGGGGAGGAGACGAAGGAACATTATTTGCTGGCAATGGATACTCGGAACCCTTATGGTTATGCAGCTGTACTTCAGAGCATGGGAGGCGGACTGCTGTCTATGAGTGAAGCGCAAGCGGCTTGGACGGAAGCTGCCCGCGGATATTTTTATCTGACCAGCCGGTTTAATCAGGATATCTGGAATATGCTGCAGGATGGCAAGCTTGCGGTGGCCGTAGTGCCGCTCTCCGAATGGAGAAAATATGGAAACTCCACGCTGGCGGTCCAAGCGCCGCTGGAACAGACGGGCCACAACATCTACGAGGCAATCCAAAGTCGCTTTTTTGCGCTCCCGGCACAATCCGGCAGCCCGGAGGCAGCGGTCAAGTGGCTTGCTTATGTGACCTCGAGCTCGGCTCAGCTGGAATGGCTGGAGAATACAGACCATCTGCCTGCACTGGATGAGCTGTACCGCTCTGGATTGCCTGAAATCTCCCGGCTACCGTTCGACTCCGGATTATTCCTCACCGATGATAATGCCCCCGAGTCAGACTCTGAGGGCGAGTGGAGCCGCAAGGCTGAAGCGGCAATGCTGCTCATGACCGGCAAGCTGGATGCTGCAGGATATCAAGCAGCGGCCGCAGCCTCAGAATGAGAGGGACAGCTTGACATGGAGCACGCCGTCCGAGCTGGATACTTCTGTGGCATGCAGGAATGAGACGATTTTTGACGGATAGAAGCCCAGATCGAACTCTTCCTCCAGCGCCTGACGGGTAGTATCCGGCAGCTCCAGTCCATTGAAGACCACATGGTCCACATGGAACATTAATCCGTTGACCGGTTCCTCCTGAATGGTGTAATGACCGGTCAATGTCAGTGACAGTCCGCCGCTTTTCCCCGTGGCTGTAATCTCGTTATTCTTGAAATGAAAAGCGAAATCCTTGAACAGCGTATTCTGCGTGACCAGGAATTCGTTCAAATCCTCTTCCTTCAGCGCAAGATTATAAGTCATCCCCTTACGGACCAGCACACCGTCCCGGTTCTGGACGAACTGCGGCAGATGCTTCATCGCCGAGGATAACGCCTTGAAATAAGTCTTAACCTCATGTATTCCGATATTCTCCCAATATTTACTGAATTCCTCCAGCAGTACCCCCATGCGCTCAGGATCTGTACTGGCCTGAATACCGCCCTCAATTTCTTCATTCAAAGCAAGCACACGCTTCTGCTGCTCCTGGAGCGCTGTTTTGAGCCCGGCGAGCTCATCAGAGCTGCGCTGTGCGGCCGCAATTGTTTTTTTCAAATCCTTGTATTGTGTTTCATACTGTGACAGCGTGTCCCGGTCCTGCCCCATAATAATCTCATAATAATCATAAAGAGCGAGTACTCTGCTGATGCTTTTGGCGGACAGTAAAGCTGCAAGCAATCCGTCGCGTTCCCCCATATAATAAGCCCGCACAACTGCGCCTGCGCGTTCCTGCTGATCTGCAATGGCCGTTTGTTTGGCGGCAGACTGCCGGGTCAGCGTGGCGACTTCACTTTCAAGTGCTTGTTGTTCTGCCGTAATCCGGACAATCTCCCGTTCAATCTCCGCTGAGGACAGAGTCTGTTCGAGCAGCTTGCGGGTTTCTTCATTATCCGGAACGGCAGGTGCTGAAGCACTGAGGCCGGAACCTGGGCCGGCGGACAGATATACCGGTGAAGCCAGCGGCAGAAGTGTGCAGGTGAGAAGGAGTAGAGCTGCAAATAACCGGCGTAAGGAACTGCGGAATAACACCACATCACCACCTTGAACAGAGTTGAGTAATAGGTATGTACTAATAATATGTTTCTGCCTGTTAAAATATCATACCCTGTTTCGGCATCCGGGAACTACATTCGGACAAACAAAATTACAGCGAAAACATATAAATTCCCATACAAAAAAAACGGAGTTGCTCCTTGAGATAAAGGAACACTATCCGTTTCAGTACTGTATATGCGTTACAGCGGCAGACCCATCTGAAAGACTGTCCAATAACTGAAGCCTGTAAAGGTCAGGATCATATAACCCCAGAAGAGCAGAATGTAGGTCTTTTCCGTGAATTTCATGTAGCCGAGGATCACAAAAAAAGCGGTTTGTAAAAAGAATAGCAGGGCCATTTCCGTAAGATCACCGGCGAAAGCCATAAGTCCGATAACGAGTGTGAAAAATCCCAATACGCGAAACATGCGGTCCAAGAGAGAGTCCCCCTTCCAGTATGAATCCGGATACTGCTGCTTATTTATCATTATAACGGCTCTGCAAAACACTGTAAACGAATTCATTGAAAAAAAAGGCAGGAAATCATAATATTTATGATTTTTATAATTGACACAAGCTTTTCTCTTGGAATTTAAGAATTTATAGCATTGTAAGTATGATGTTCAGCCAAAATGGCAATACAATTTAGTATCAAATAGATTCTATGAACTCTAATAGAGGCATAGAAATGGAGTAAGCAGCTTTTATCCTTATTCACTACCCGGCAAGAGCTGCCGGTTCTGAAGATGGTTATTTCATGATGTTGTTAGGAGGGTTAGGCTTTATGACAGCCGTTAGACAGGATGCTTGGAGTGCGGAAGATGATCTGATATTGGCAGAAATAACGCTGCGTCATATCCGTGAGGGCAGCACACAGCTTGCTGCTTTTGAAGAGGTGGGTGAAAAAATCGGCAGAACCTCGGCTGCCTGCGGTTTCCGCTGGAACAGTTGCGTACGCAAAAGTTACGAGGATGCTATCGGGATTGCTAAAGGCCAGCGTCAGAAACGAAGTTATTTGAAGAAACAGCCGGCTTCCAGAGGTGCGCAGGTAGCGGGACTGATTCTTGGAGACATTGAAGAGGACTACGGACGAAGCGAAGGGTTAAGCGAGAACAGCTTATCGATTGATGCGGTAATCCGGTTTCTGAGACAATGGAAAGGCACGTTCCAGGAGGCTGGGCGGCAGCTGAAGATGCTGGAGCGGGATTTGCGAGAGAAGGAAGATGAACTGACGGAGCTGAGAGCAGAGAATGAACGCTTATCCAAGGAGGTCAATCTAGCCCAGAGCGATTACCGTGTAGTCAATGATGACTACAAAGCGCTGATCCAGATTATGGACCGGGCCCGCAGACTCGCATTTCTAAATGAAGAAGAAGAGGAAAAAACCCGCTTCAAAATGGACGCGAATGGAAACCTGGAACGGATCGAATAGAACATGAATCCCGCAAATCCTGCATCCCAGTGCCTCACGGCACCGGCATTGCAGGATTTTTTGTGTTTTGCTTTGAGCGGAGGTGCAGGATATAATTAGGAAAATTACCGGGCGGCAGGAGGATGTGTTTGCATGAAAATTGATATTATAGGGGCGGGGGCGCTCGGGCTCCTGCTTGCCGGCAAGCTCATTAGTGCGGGGAGTGAGGTCAGACTGTGGTGCCGGAGTGAGCAGCAGTGCAGAGAATTAGCAAGCAGCGGTCTAACGGTCAGCTATGAGGACGGCGGGGAGGCGATATCCGTTAAGGGTGACCGCTTCTCGGCCGAACCGGTGAGTAAGTATACGCAGCGGCAGCTGGCTGATCCGGGAGAGGTGACATTGCTAACCGTCAAACAAACGGTGCTGCATCATGAGCTTCCGGAGATTCTGCGGCCGCTTCATGACCGGAATCTTACAATGATATGTTTCCAGAACGGCTGCGGACATATAGAGCTGCTGCAGGAGCTGCTGCCGGAATCCTCCCTCTGGGTGGCGGTAACCACTGAGGCTGCCAAGAGGAAAACATTAACAGAGGTTATTCATGCAGGTAAAGGGGAAATCTGTATAGGGAAAAGCAGTCAATCTCTACGTCAAAATGAATCAAACGCACAGGATTGGGACCATGACAGCGTAATAAGTTTTACTGAGGCCCTTGCAGCAGCAGGATTCAACGCCTCTCTGTCGAAAGAAGTGGATACCATCATTTACCGGAAGCTCTTGATCAATGCTGTAATTAATCCTCTAACCGCAATATGGCGGGTCCCAAACGGCGGGCTGTTGGCTTCACCTGAGCGTGTACAGATCATGAAGGAACTGTACACAGAGGCCGTACAGACCTATGATGCCTGCGGGATTAACTATGAGAAGCATGTCTGGGAGGCCATTCTTGAAGTATGCCGGGCTACATCGGGCAATATTTCATCTATGCTGGCCGATGTGCTTGCTTCAAGGGAAACGGAAATCCGCTGGATTAACGGAAGCATTGTGAATATGGGGCAGCAGCAGGGGGCTCAAGTCCCGCTGCACCGCTGGATCTGCGGACTGGTAGAGGGCATGACTGTGAGGGAGAGGTGAGGCTGTTTGGAATTTTTGCGGAATTCGTTCGGCGTGTTAAGCGTTATTCCGATTGTTCCTTTTTTAATCGTTTATTTCGCGGGCATTGGTCTTAAGCAAGAGAAGAGAAAAACTTTTTTGCTGGCGATGGACGTGACTACATTATTTTTATTGCTGTCAGTTTCAGGATTATTCAATACGATCTTTCATTCGAATTTCGGGTTCTTTCTTATACTACTTATTGTATTAATATCCGCTGGACTGATTGGAGGCGCGCAAAACCGGCTCAAGGGATCGGTCGACGGAAAACGGTTACTACGGGCAGTTTGGCGACTTTCTTTCTTTTTTATGGGTGCCAGTTACGTACTATTTATGATTGTAGGCCTCATACGATACATATCACAAGCGATGTAATGTTCCACTGCTCCGGTGAAGCGTCAACGTCACAAAATTTTAAAGAATTAAAAAAAAGTCGTTTTCAGAAAATATTGCTCTAGATTTTTTTGACCACTGGTTGTATAATCATAAACCATATACCACATTCTATTTAGGGGGAACTGCTAGATGAAGAAGAGTAAAAGTCTATTGCTCATGTTCGCATTAGTTTTGGTTATCGGCACAGTGCTTGCTGGCTGCGGCGGAAACAATAACAATGCTAACAGCGGCACCAATGCTGCAGCAACAAATGCAGCTGGTAATGAAGGTAGCACGAACACAGGAACAACTGGTGACGAGAAACTGGCTGCTGACCAGACACTTAGAGTCAACCTGACTGCAGAACCACCTACTTTTGACCCTGCTCAAGCTCAGGACAGCCAAGCTAATACCGTCCTGAAAACTATGTATGAAGGTTTGACCCGCATGAATGACGAAACTGGCCAAGCTGAGCCGGGAATTGCCGAATCTTGGGAGATTTCCCCTGACGGTCTGGTATATACATTCAAACTGCGTGATGCACAATGGAGCAACGGCGACCCTGTAGAAGCTGCTGACTTCGTTCGCGCCTGGAAAATCGTGCTGGATCCTAACACAGATCCAACTGCACCTTATGCTTACCAATTGTACTACCTGAAGAACGCTGAAGAATATTATGGAAAGAAAGTTACAGATTTCAACGAAGTGGGCGTAAAAGCTGTTGATGCGAAAACTCTTGAAGTTACGCTGAAAGCACCAACTCCATACTTCCTTGGCCTTCTGTCCTTCTATACTTATTACCCTGTACACAAATCCGTTGAGGGTAATACTAAATGGGCAACAAACAAAGATACTATGATCACTAACGGTGCGTTCACATTGACTGAGTGGACTACCGGCCAATCCCTGCAAGTAAGCAAGAACGATAAATATTGGGATGCTGCTAACATCAAGCTTGCTAAAATCGACTTCTCCCTGGTTAACAGCGGTGCAACTGAACTGCTGAGCTACAAGAACGGTGAACTTGACCGCGCTGGTGCACCACACGGCGAAATCCCGCAAGAACAGATTCCTATCGTACAAAAAGAGCTTCCTAACGAATTCCAGAGAAAAGGTATCGCAAGTACCTACTACTATGAATTCAACATCACTGAAAAACCTTTCGACAACGTTAAAATCCGTAAAGCCCTGGCAATGACTGTTAACCGCCAATCGCTGATCGACAACGTAACACTGGGCGGACAAATTCCGGCATACGGCTA
Source organism: Paenibacillus sp. FSL H8-0259 (assembly GCF_037963255.1). Taxonomy (NCBI): domain Bacteria; kingdom Bacillati; phylum Bacillota; class Bacilli; order Caryophanales; family Paenibacillaceae; genus Paenibacillus; species Paenibacillus sp. FSL H8-0259. The sequence continues at coordinate 6,252,670 of NZ_CP150147.1, read as the reverse complement.
TGTACCTCCAGGTATCGCTGGCGCTGACGGCGAGTTCCGTACTGCAATTAAAGACGACTACTTCACAGAAGATACTGAAGCAGCTAAGAAATTGCTGGCTGAAGGTCTGGCAGAAGAAGGTCTGACTGAACTGCCACCGGTTGAATTGTCTTACAACACAAGTGAAGGCCACAAGAAAATCGCTTTGGCTGTAGCTGACATGTGGAAACAAGCTCTGGGTATCACTGTAAACACTGTTAACCAGGAATGGGCAGTATTCATCGACAACCGTCAAAACCTGAACTACCAGATCGCACGTGCTGGCTGGACTGCGGATTACAATGATCCAATGACCTTCCTGGATATGTGGGTAACAGGCGGCGGTAACAACGATACTGGTTACGCTAACCCTGAATATGACAAGCTGATCGCTGACGCTAAAGCAAGCTCCGACTTGGCAGCACGTCAAGAAATGTTTGCTAAAGCTGAAAAAATGATCATTGAAGATGATATGATCCTGATTCCGTTCTACTACTACACAAATAACTCCCTGACTAAAGAGTACCTCAAAGGTGTAACTCTTGACTTCAGCGGTGCAATTGACTTCACTCGTGCTTACCTGCTTGAGCACTAAGAATTGTAGAACCTTCGGTTAGCTTAACTGAATAGTGGTTGTCTGAAGGTAGCAATATACTTCGGGATATATATGTGGAATTCCATATATATCCCTTTTTTTTGCATTTCAGGCTTTTTGTTAAAGATTTCACGAACTTACAAAATAAGAAATTAGACAAATGGCCATTTTTTTCATAAAATCTAATTATGTGTCTCAAAAAAATGTCGAAGGAGGTGTTGATGGGGATGGTTCGTTATGTTGCCAATAAGTTCTTCTATATGCTTGTCTCGCTGTTTGTGCTAATTTCAGCGACCTTTTTTCTGATGAAAGCCATTCCGGGGGACCCGTTTACTTCTGAAAAGAAAGTTCCACCGGAAATAAAAGCGCGTTTATACGAGCAATATGGACTGGACAAGCCGCTCTATCATCAGTATTTCAAGTATTTGGGTGAAATTGTCCAGGGTGATCTGGGTGTATCCATGAAGCGTCTGAATCAGGATGTAACTCACTTGATCGGACAAACGTTCTCGGCGTCTCTAAAGCTGGGGGTTATCGCAATTATTGTGTCGGTTATTGTCGGAGTCTTTCTCGGCATGATGGCGGCACTCTATCATCGCAAGTTTATTGACAGTGCGGCTATGGTGCTGGCGGTGCTGGGAATTGCGGTTCCGAGCTTTGTAGTCGCCTCGCTGCTTCAGTATGTGTTTGCCTACAAGTTCCACATGTTCCCGGTTTCCGGATTTAAGGGTCCGCTGTATTATGTCTTACCTGTAACCGCACTCTCGGCACAGCCGATAGCCTTTATAGCGAGGCTAACGCGCTCAAGTATGCTGGAAGTGCTGCATGCAGATTACATCAAGACGGCTAAGGCCAAAGGCCTAAGCTGGGCAGCAATCCTAAGCCGTCACGTACTGCGGAACGGAATTCTGCCGGTTGTAACTTATATGGGACCTATGACGGCTAACATCGTAACAGGTTCTGTAGTTATCGAGCAGATCTTCGGTGTCGGCGGTATCGGTAAGCAATTCGTCGAAGCGATTGGTGTGCGTGACTATACCGTTATTATGGGGATTACGATCTTCTACGGCGTATTGCTCATGCTAGCACGCTTTATCACGGATATTGCTTATGTGTTTGTAGATCCGCGTATCAAACTAAGTGGTGGAAAGGAGGGCTAAAGATTGGCTTCTGACAAAAAATTGGTATCGCAGGATGCGAACCTGAAACCGGAAGATTTCCGTAAAATCGGAATTGATGAGCGGCAAGCTGAAGTCATTCAGCGCGAAAGTTTGTCTGCCTGGCGGGATTCCTGGGAACGTCTGCGCCAGAACAAAATGGCAATGACAGCACTGGGTATTCTTGGACTGATTATCCTTGCGGCGCTTATCGCTCCGTTGTTCTCAAAGTACAATTACTACTCAAATGATTTGCTCAGTACCAACAAGCCTCCTTCATCCGAGCATTGGTTTGGTACAGATGATCTGGGACGCGATATCTTTGTCCGTACCTGGTACGGTGCACGTATCTCACTGATTGTCGGCCTGGCTGCCGCTGCCATTGACCTTTTGATCGGGGTTATCTACGGCGGAATCATGGGTTACTTCGGTGGACGTGTAGACAATATCATGAACAAGGTATCTGAAATTCTTTACTCCATTCCTTACCTGCTGGTTGTTATCCTGCTCCTGGTTGTGCTTGAACCAAGCCTTGGAACGATCATCCTTGCGCTGACGATAACGGGCTGGATTACCATGTCCTGGATTGTCCGCGGCGAGATTATGCAGCTGAAGAACCGTGAGTTTGTTCTGGCTTCGCGTTCGATGGGTGCAGGGTCCAAAAGACTGTTGTTCAAACACCTTTTGCCGAATGCGGTAGGTCCGATTATCGTAACCATTACACTGTCTGTACCAAATGCCATCTTTGCTGAAGCGTTCCTGAGTTTCCTCGGACTTGGTGTACAGGCTCCTGTAGCTTCCCTCGGATCGATGATCAATGATTCACTGACTGGCTGGCTTTATTATCCGTGGCGTTTCCTGTTCCCGGCTATCCTGATCAGCTTGACCATGCTTTCCTTTAATATTTTTGGTGACGGTCTCCGTGATGCACTGGATCCTAAGCTGAAGAAATAAGGAGGTGAACAATGATGGAACCCATTCTGCAAGTCAAGGATTTGCAAGTTTCCTTTTTTGTAAAAGGCGGAGAAGTTCAGGCTGTACGCGGTATGAACTTTGAAGTAGGCAAAGGCGAGACCGTAGCCATTGTCGGTGAATCCGGCAGCGGCAAAAGTGTCACTGCACAGTCAATTATGCGGCTGCTGCCTGCCCCGCTCTCCAAAGTGAAGCAAGGCGAGATTGTTTTTCAAGGAAAGAATCTGCTGGACCTTAGCATGAAACAAATGGAATCGATTCGCGGCAAAGATATTGGCATGATATTTCAAGACCCGATGACTTCTTTGAACCCAACTATCAAAGTGGGCAAACAGATAACCGAAGTTTTGATCAAACATCAGAATATGTCAGCGGCCGAAGCGAAACAGCAAGGTATTGAAATGCTGCAATTAGTAGGCATTAAAAATGCGGAGGCTCGCTTTAACCAATATCCCCACGAATTCTCCGGCGGGATGCGCCAACGCGTAATGATTGCCATTGCTCTGGCCTGCCGCCCGGCTCTCCTGATTGCGGATGAGCCGACAACGGCGCTTGACGTAACCATTCAGGCGCAAATCATGGAAGTTATGAAAGAGATGCAGCAAAGACTAGGGACCTCCATCATCCTGATTACACATGATCTCGGCGTGGTTGCCGGCATGTGTGACCGGGTCATCGTAATGTATGCTGGTGAAGTGGTCGAAACAGGGACACGCTGGGAGATTTTCAAGAATCCCCAGCATCCTTACACCAAAGGTCTTTTGCGGTCGATGCCGCGTCTTGACCAAAAGAAGGGTGAGCCGCTGATTCCGATCATCGGTACTCCCCCGGATCTAATTAAGCCGCCGGTCGGTTGCCCGTTCACAGCGCGTTGCAGCGAAGCAATGCATGTCTGCGAACAGATCGATCCCGGCGCCACAGAGTTCAGCGAAACGCATATGGCGCGCTGCTGGAATCTGCATTCGATGGCCAAGGAGGTGCAGTTCGTTTGAGTAAGAATCTGATTGAAGTAGAAGGTCTTAAGAAGTATTTCAATGTAGGCAAGGGAAGAGTTCTTAAGGCTGTTGATAATATTAATTTCTCGATTCGCGAAGGCGAAACCCTGGGTATGGTAGGGGAGTCCGGTTGCGGTAAGACTACTGCAGGCCGTACGGTTCTCCGCTTGTACGAGCCGACTGCAGGAAGCGTGAAATACAATGGTACAGATATCTACAAATTGTCCGGCAGCAAGATGAAGGCTATGCGCCGTGATATGCAAATGATCTTCCAGGATCCGTATGCATCGCTTAACCCGCGGTTCACGGTTTCGGATATCATTGGTGAAGCACTGGACATTCACAATCTTGCGGGAAGCCGTCTTGAACGCAAGAAACGGATTGAAGAGCTGCTGGACATGGTTGGTCTTAACCATGATCATGCAACCCGTTATCCGCATGAATTCTCAGGCGGCCAACGCCAGCGTATCGGTATTGCCCGTTCCCTTGCGGTTAATCCTAAGTTCATCGTCTGCGATGAGCCGATCTCCGCACTGGACGTGTCAATTCAGGCACAGGTAGTCAACCTGCTCAAAGAACTTCAGGACCGTCTCGGACTTACTTATCTCTTCATCGCGCATGACCTGTCCATGGTTAAGCATATCAGTGACCGTGTAGCGGTTATGTACCTGGGCAAAATGGTTGAACTCGCGGAAAGCGAAGAATTGTACGCTAACCCGATCCATCCGTACACCAAGTCGCTGCTCTCAGCGATTCCGGTTCCGGATCCGGAAGTGGAAGCGAACAAAAAACGCATTCATCTGCATGATGAGCTGGGCAGCCCAATTTATAGTGCAAATGAAAAAACCAATGATAGCGATTATGAATTGGTCGAAGTGTCCAAGGGACATTTCGTCGCTAAACAATTCGCTTAAAATTAACAGCATTATAACCGTAGGCGGGAGCGTTCAGCTCTCGCCTATTCTTTCAATTCATGCAAGTGTAGCTGCATGGCGGCGCTTCTTTCTTTGACGCCGCACCCAACTTTGGATACAATCATAAAGGGTTTACCGATTTATGATTACATACAGCAGGTTATAGTAGAACAGGAGGCAATTGCATATGAATGTTGTACCGGAACCACTTCCTGGCGGATCTGCGCTCGCCAGTGACTATATACATCAATATGAAACTGTAGGACATTTGTACGGCGGGGATTTCCGCAACCGGGAGAGCCGGGTTAAGCGCGCAGAATGGCTTGATGGAACCGCAGGGCTCCGTGCAGACCGTACCGCGGTTGTTTCATACTTACGCAGCTATAACGAAGAGCATAATGCCCATGAAGCGGTAATGCGCTCCCTTGACTTATTGGAGCAGCCGGATACGCTGGTGGTCACAGGCGGCCAGCAGAGCGGTTTGTTCACAGGTCCGCTCTTTGTAGTATATAAGGCTATTACTGCAATTCAGGCTGCGCGGGAAGCAGCAGCCCAGCTTGGGCGCCCCGTTGTTCCGCTGTTCTGGATCGCCGGTGAAGATCATGACTGGGATGAAGTCAATCATACCTATGTACTGAACCGGACGGGCGAAATTACGCGGATTAAGCTGGATAAAGGCGAAGGTCCGCGTTCTTCTGTCAGTGAAATCAAGGTGGAAGCAGAGAGCTGGCTTCAGGCAATAGGGCAGCTGGACGGACTGCTGCAGGATAGCGAATTCAAGCCGCAGGTTATGGAGTTTGTCACAGCAGCTTCGCTGGGTGCGGACAATATGACTGCCGCTTTTGCCAAGCTGATGGGTTCTCTGTTTGGGCAATACGGGCTGATTCTGCTGGATTCTGCCGATTCCGCGCTGCGCAGACTTGAAATGCCAATGTTTGCTGCAATGATCGAGCGCAATGACGAGCTCGAGGCTGCCTACACCGCAGCGGCTGATCGTATTGCTGCGGGCGGATACGTGCTGCAGGCGGATGTGACACCCGGGAATGCCAACCTCTTTTATATACATGAGGGCGCACGGCTTCTGCTGCATAAGGAGGGGGACAGATTCGCAGACCGGAAATCCGTGGTATCTTTTTCCCGTACAGAGCTGCTGGAGCTGCTGGAGAGCCATCCTGAGCGGTTCAGCAACAACGTGCTGACGCGTCCCTTGATGCAGGACTATGTACTGCCTGTGCTGGCTACGGTGCTGGGACAAGGAGAAATGGCTTACTGGGCGATTCCGCATCAGGCCTTTAAGGTGATGGGCGGACAAATGCCGCTGATTATTCCGCGCATGTCTTTTACAGTCATAGAGGGAACGCTTCACAAGCATATGGATAAATACGGACTGTCCTTCACGGATGTACGTCTTGGTCTGGATGATAAACGCAAAGAGTGGTTAACGGCGCAGGATGAGCTGAAGATTGAAGAACGGTTTGAACAGACTAAGGCCGCATTCTCCGCGATGTACGAGCCGCTGATTGAGCAGCTTGGCGGAATTCAGGCAGGTCTGCTGAAGCTGGGGAACAGTAACAAGGACAAGATTATGGATCAGATCTCCTTCCTGAAGGGCAAAGCACTGGATGCGATGGAGAAGCAGAATGAGGCGGCGCTGCGGCAGTGGGAACGGATTGAGCTGTCCGTTATACCTCTGGGTAAACTGCAGGAGAGAGTATATAATATGATGTATTATCTGAACCGTTACGGTCCGGGCTGGCTGGAGGAACTAATGGCCGTACCCGCCGATTACAGCGGAACACACCGCATCATTTATATGTAGGAATATATTATAGGAGGTTATAACATGAGTTCTTTGTCCAAGGAAAATAGTATCGTAACCGATATGTCGCTCGCGCCCGAGGGGCATCTCAAAATCGACTGGGTTCGCCAGCATATGCCGGTACTGAACCGTATCCGTGAGCAGTTCGAAGCGGAGCAGCCGTTCAAGGGCCTTAAGGTATCGATCACGCTTCACCTGGAAGCCAAGACCGCTTACCTGGCCAAGGTGGTACAGGCTGGCGGTGCCGAAGTTACGATTACCGGATCGAACCCGCTGTCCACACAGGATGATGTGTGTGCCGCATTAGTTGAGGACGGCATCACCGTGTTCGCCAAATATAATCCGTCACCCGAAGAATTCAAGGCGCTGAACATCAAGGCGCTGGAGAGCAAGCCGGATCTGATTATCGATGACGGCGGAGATTTCGCCACACTGCTGCATTCCGAGCGTCCTGACCTGATGGAGAATGTCCGCGGCGGCGCTGAAGAAACAACTACAGGAATTATCCGGCTGAAGGCGCTGCAGAAGCAAGGCATGCTGAAGTTCCCGATGGTGGCTGTAAATGACGCCTATTGTAAATATTTGTTCGATAACCGCTATGGCACAGGCCAATCGGCATGGGACGGCATTGTTCGCACAACCAACCTGATTGTGGCCGGCAAGACAGTGGTTGTAGTGGGCTACGGCTGGTGCGGTAAAGGTGTAGCGATGCGGGCCAAGGGTCTCGGAGCGAACGTGATTGTTACTGAAGTGGATGCGATTAAGGCCGTAGAAGCCCACATGGACGGATTCCATGTGATGCCAATGCTGGAAGCAGCGAAGCGCGGCGACTTCTTCGTAACCGTTACCGGCAACCGGTATGTTATCCGCGGCGAGCATTATGATGTCATGAAGGATGGTGCGATCCTCTGCAATGCCGGACACTTCGATGTTGAAGTGAACAAGCCGGAGCTGGCTGAACGCTCCACCTCCCAGCGGACGGTGCGGAAGAATATTGAAGAGTATCTGCTGAAGGATGGACGCAAGCTGTACCTGCTGGCTGAAGGACGTCTGGTGAACCTGGGCGCAGCCGATGGCCATCCGGCAGAAATTATGGATACCACCTTTGCGCTGCAGGCCTTATCCCTCAAATATGTGAATGATAATTATAAAGATATCGGCGTCAAGGTGGAGAATGTTCCGTATGAGCTTGATGAGCAGGTTGCGCGTTATAAGCTGGAGAGTCTGGGAATCGCCATTGACAGCCTGACGCAGGCACAGGTGGACTACCTGGACAGCTGGAATCTGAACGACTAAAGAATGGATCTGCAAGAGCCCGGAGCCAATCAACTGGCCCGGGTTTTTATTTTTTGCGGAATATTGCAGAGCCACTTGACAAACAAGAAAAAATTACCTTGCTTCGGAAAAAGGTTTTTGATTTTTAATGGCGAATCTATTATGCTTAAGTGGTGAAAAGTGGGGCAAAGTGGGGAATCGGTACTTAGGGGTGGGGAAAGATCATGTTTATGGGGGAATACCAGCATAGCATTGACGACAAAGGCCGGATCATTATCCCGGCTAAGTTCCGTGAATTGCTCGGAACCTCCTTCGTGGCGACCCGCGGCCTCGACTCCTGCCTGTTTGTTTATCCCATGGAAGAATGGGGAATCATGGAGCAAAAGCTTAAAAGCCTATCACTGATGAAATCGGACGCCCGTGCCTTCAGCCGCTTTTTTTTCTCGGGAGCGACTGAATGTGTATGGGACAAGCAAGGCAGGGTGAATCTGCCGGGGAATCTGCGGCAATATGCCAAGCTGGACAAGGACTGTGTTATTCTGGGCGTTTCGAACCGGGTGGAGATCTGGAACAAGGAGCTATGGGAGCAGTACTTCGAACAGTCAGAGGAATCGTTTAACGAGATTGCCGAGAAATTGGTTGATTTCAATTTTGATCTATAAAACATACAATTCGAATTACTGCCTTGGAGGGATGCAGCTTGTTTCACCACATCACGGTGCTTAAGGAAGAAGCGACAGAAGGGCTGCACATCAAGAAGGATGGTATATACGTTGACTGTACGCTCGGAGGAGCCGGGCACAGTTCGCTTATTGCATCCAAGCTTAGCGGCGAAGGACGGCTGATCTGTCTGGACCAGGATGACTGGGCGCTGAACAATGCCAAAGAGAGATTGGCCGAGTACGGAGACAAAGTGGTTACGGTTAAGACCAACTTCCGTGACCTCGAGCAAGTACTGAAGGGACTGCCCTTTGTTCCGCAAAAGGACGGAGTTCCCCAAGTGGACGGGATTCTGTTCGATCTGGGGGTATCTTCTCCACAGTTTGACGAAGGGGAGCGGGGGTTCAGCTACAATCACGATGCTCCGCTGGATATGCGGATGGACCAGTCGGCACAGCTGACTGCGGCCGATATCGTCAATACCTGGAGTGAACAGGAAATTGCCCGTGTGCTTTTCCAGTATGGAGAAGAGAAGTTCTCACGGCGGATTGCCCGCAAAATTGTGGAGCGCCGGGAAGAGCGTCCGGTGGAGGGCACCGGAGAATTGGCTGAGCTGATTAAAGAGGGCATTCCAGCAGCTGCGCGGAGGACAGGAGGACATCCTGCCAAACGGAGCTTCCAGGGCCTGCGGATTGCTGTCAATGATGAGCTGGGTGCTTTTGAGGATGGACTGCATGCTGCTGTACGCTGCCTTGCACCTGAGGGAAGAGTATCCGTAATTACCTTCCATTCGCTGGAGGACCGGATCTGCAAACAGATTTTCAGCAGCTATTTAAGCAGATGTACCTGTCCGCCTGACCTGCCCTACTGTGTATGCGGCGCCAAAGGAACCCTGAAACTGATTAACCGCAAGCCCATCGTACCCGGAGAAGAGGAACTGGAGCTTAATTCACGTGCCCGTTCAGCCAAACTGCGCATTGCAGAGAAATTGTAAATGACGATAAAGGAGAGTCAGAGATGGCCTATACCCGCGGCAATTTAGCAGTTCAACCCAAGAGAAAAGAAGAGGTAAACCCGCTTTACCGTGAGAAGACAAAAGTCGTCACCAGGCGGAGAGTGCTTCCGCTGCAGGAGAAGCTTTTGTATATGATGACGCTGGGAGCCTTTATCCTGGTATCTGCCGCCCTGATCTGGCGTTACGTCCATATTTATGATTTGAACTTGCAGGCACAGAAGCTGGACAGCGAGATCGCGAAGAGCAAGAAGCAAATTGCTACCTATCAGATGGAGAAGCAGACGCTTGAACAGACGGTGGTCAAGCGGGCGGAAGAGATGGGATATAAGACTCCTCCTGTAGATTCAACAATCTATGTACCGCTTAGTAAACAGGTCACTGACAAAGCCGGCAATTAATCAGCGATTGACTTCAATCGCAATAATAGAATCTGTGAGGTTTGCTATGGTAAAAAGAATAAAACTTCGCACGCTGTTTATAGGAGGGTGTATTACCCTCTTTTTTCTTGTTTTAGTCGGCAGAGTTTTCTGGATTCAGGTAATGCAGAGTGAGAAGTGGCAGAAGGAAGCAGCTACGCAGTGGGCACATACTTCAACCATCAAGGCGGTCCGCGGTGTGATTGAAGACCGTAACGGCAGTGTTCTGGCCAGTGACGTTCCTGCCTATACTGTTGTGGTTGACCCCGAGGTCATTGCCGAGAAGGGGATCGGCCAGGAGGTCATCCAGGGACTGCATGAACTGCTTGGCAAGCCTGAAGATGAGCTGAAGAAGCTGGTAGAGGCCAAAGACGATAAGGGCAATTACTACAAGAACCGGGAGATCCGCAACGAAGGCTGGAAGATTAATCAGGATCTGGCCGATAAGGTTACGGCTTTTGTGGATAAGCTCAAGAAAGAGCATGATACCCTGGAAACGGGTGTAGGGCTTGTTAGAGAGCAGAAGCGTTATTATCCGAAGGACTCACTGGCTGCGCATATTCTGGGCTACACCGACAGGGACGGCAATGCGGTCATGGGTCTGGAAAAGTACTTCGACAAACAGCTCGCCGGTACGGATGGCAAGCTGAATTATCAGAGTGACGGCAAGGGAATCAAGCTGCCCGATTCACAGGATAGCTACCAGCCTGTAGTAAACGGAAGCAATTTCAAGCTGACCATCGACAGCACCATTCAGCACTATATCGAAGAGGCGATGAAGAAGGCTTATGCCGAGTACAAACCGAAGTCGATAAGCGTCATTGCTGCCGATCCGAATACGATGGAGATTCTTGGACTGGCCAATATGCCGACCTTCAATCCGAATGAATATTATGACCTTAATCAGGATGCGGCTGGCTTCTATAACCACGCGATCATGTCGAGATTTGAGCCGGGCTCCACGTTCAAAATTGTACCGCTGGCCGGTGCCGTTCAGGAGAAGCTGTTTAATCCGGAAGAGACAGTCCATTCGGGCTCTATCCGGATCAAAGGGTACAGCAAACCGATCTATGATATGAACAGAGCCGGTTACGGAGATATCACCTTGCTTCAAGGGGTCAAACGTTCCAGTAACGTAGCCTTTGTCAAGATTGGTTATGAACTGCTGGGCCAGGAAAAGCTGCTGAAATATATCAAGGATTTCGGCTTTACGGAAAAGACGGGCATTGACCTCCCGGGTGAAACCACCGGTATTGTCAACCCGAATCCGAACAGGCCGATAGAGAATGCTACCTTGGCCTATGGCCATGGCAAGCTGCTGGTTACACCGATTCAGCAGCTCACGGCGATGGCGGCGATTGCGAACGGCGGCAAGCTGATGGTGCCGCATGTAGTGAAGGAAGTTACCGATCCTAATACAGGCAAGACGACGGTGACTCAGCCGGAGGTTGTGCGGCAGGTCATTTCCGAGGACAGCGCCCGTGAAACCGGCAGCTATCTCGAGCAGGTCGTGGCAGACCAGGTAATCGGAACCGGACGGCATGCCTATATCGAAGGATACCGGGTGGCCGGCAAGACCGGAACGGCGATTAAGCCTGACGGCAAGGGCGGGTATGACCGGGATAAGGTGCTTGCTTCCTTCCTCGGCTACGCTCCGGCCAATAATCCGAAGATCGCGGTATTCGTCGTAATTGATGAGCCTGCGGATGCTGCCGGCGGAGGAGCCGCAGCCGGACCTATTTTCAAAGAGATAGTCTCGCAGTCCCTGCAATATATGGGCGTACCCAAAACGGTTGATTCGGATAAAGCAGTGGGAAGTAAAACGTCAGTCAAGCTGGCGGCTGACTCCTCAGAGCTGCGCAGTACGCCTGATCTCGTGAACAAAACCGTTAAGGAATCCAGACAGCTGCTCCTTAATCAAGGCTTTGACTTCGAGATTGTCGGCACAGGGGCAAAGGTAATCAGCCAATATCCGGATAAGAGCACAAAGCTTGCCGCCGGACAGCGGATTTATCTGCTTACCCAGCAGGATGAAGCAATGACCATTCCCGATTTGAAGGGAGAATCTTTGCGTGATGCCCTGGAAATTCTCAATCTGCTCAAAGTAGGGATAACGGTTGAGGGCGAAGGTTATGTCACAGAGCAGACGCAGACCAAGAATAACAACAAAACGCATATTTCTCTGAAGCTCAGTCCCCTGAATGAATACGGGGAGAATATCCCTGTAGCCGTCAACGTTGACCCCGATGCAGAGGATCCTGCGGAGTAGCGCCTATATAGGCTTGTTCTAACCCCTGTTTGTCCCGAATAGTCATGAAGATAAGAGATCATGTCTATACGAGCGAAAGCGGGGAGAACGGAATGAAGGTTTCGAAAGTCGTAACTCGGCGGAGAATGCTGTGGACGCTGCTGGGACTGGCCGTGTTGTTCGGTTCGCTGGCCGTGCGTCTTGCCTATGTACAGTTATCACAAGGGGAGAAGCTGAGCGCCAAGGCTGAGGAATCCTGGCGGCGGAATATTCCCTTCACCGCCAAACGCGGCGAGATTCTGGACAGGGAGGGCGTTGCCCTGGCATATAATATCAGCTCGCCAACGATCTATGCCATTCCTGTGCAGGTGAAGGAAAAGCAACAGACCGCGAAGCAGCTGGCTCCGCTGCTCGGTATGACCGAGGAGAAGCTGGTCACTCTGCTGACCCAAAAGAAAGCCTCGGTGAAACTGCAGCCCGGCGGCCGCAAAATTACGATGGAGCTTGCCGCGAGCATCCGTGATTTGCAGCTGCCGGGCATCGTTGTGGCTGAGGATAACAAACGGTATTATCCCTATGGCGATTTAGCCGCACATATTCTCGGCTTCACGGGAATTGACAATCAGGGGATCACCGGGATAGAGAGCATCTACGATAAGCTGCTTCAAGGCAGCGCAGGCAATATATCGTATCTGTCCGATGCCGGAGGACGGCTGATGCCAGGCTCCTCGGAGAAGTATACCGAGCCTCAGGACGGGCTGAGCCTGCAGCTGACAATTGATAAGCAGATTCAGTCGATCATGGAACGCGAGCTCGATCAGGCCATGGTGAAGTATCAGGCGCAAGGTGCCTGGTCGATTGCGATGGACCCCCGCAATGGTGAGATTCTGGCCATGGCGAGCCGGCCGGGTTATGAGCCGGGCTCCTATAAGGAATACGATGCCGAAGTATATAACCGGAATCTTCCGATCTGGATGACGTATGAACCGGGCTCCACCTTCAAGATCATTACCCTGGCTGCTGCGCTGCAGGAGGGGAAGGTTGATCTGCAGCATGAGCATTTTTTCGATCCGGGATATATTGAAGTGGGCGGTGCCAAGCTGCGCTGCTGGAAAAAAGGCGGCCACGGAAGCCAGACGTTCCTTGAAGTGGTGGAGAATTCCTGCAACCCCGGGTTTGTTGCCCTGGGCCAGCGTCTCGGCAAGGATACCCTGTTTAAGTATATCCGTGATTTCGGGTTTGGCACGAAGACAGGGATCGACCTCAACGGTGAAGCGAACGGGATTCTGTTCAAGCCGGCGCAGGTAGGGCCGGTCGAGCTTGCTACCACGGCCTTTGGCCAAGGGGTATCCGTAACACCGATCCAGCAGATTGCTGCGGTGTCTGCAGCGATTAACGGCGGCAGGCTGTATACTCCGCATGTTGCCAAAGCCTGGATTAATCCGGATACCGGTAATGTCGTATCCGAGGTTGAGCCGGAGGAAGTGCGGCAGGTGATCTCGGAGGAGACTTCGAAGAAGGTGCGGGCCGCCCTTGAGAGCGTAGTTGCCAAAGGCACAGGCCGGCCGGCGTTTATTGACGGCTACCGTGTGGGCGGCAAGACAGGGACGGCACAGAAGGTTATTAACGGCCGGTATTCTCCTACGGAGCATATCGTCTCTTTTATCGGATTTGCACCAGCGGATGATCCGCAGATCGTAGTGTACACCGCAGTTGATAATCCCAAGGGAATTCAGTTTGGGGGTGTGGTAGCGGCTCCGATCGTCCAGAATATTCTTGAGGATTCGCTTCATTATCTGAAGGTTCCGCAGCGTAAGGATCAGCTGCCGAAGACCTATAAATATGGGGAGACTCCGATTGTGACAGTTCCCGATCTGACAGGAGCTACCGTTCAGGATATTTATGAGGATTTGAACATGAATTTCATGCTGGCCCGCTCCGGATCAGGCAATACAGTGATTAATCAGGCGCCCAAAGCGGGGGCAAGAGTGGAGCAGGGTTCAACCATCCGGATTTATATGGGAACTTCCAGTGAATAATAGGATAGTCTGACAAATGTAGAGTGAGGGATTACTATGAAAATTAATGAATTGTCATCCTGTCTTGCCGCTTCGCGTCTATACGGGGAAAGTGAGACCGAGATTAGTGATTTGCAGGTGGATTCCCGCAAGGTTAAGCCGGGCGATTTGTTCATTTGCCTGCCCGGTCATACAGTGGACGGACATGATTATGCACCGCAGGCAGCCGCAAGCGGTGCGGCTGCACTAGTCTGTGAGCGGAGGCTGGAAATCGATCTGCCGCAGATCGTGGTAGATGACTGCCGGTTTGCGATGTCCGTGCTGTCGAATGCGTTCTTCGGCTCACCCAGCAGCCGGATGAAGATGATTGGGATTACCGGAACCAACGGCAAAACCACCACTACGTATCTCATTGAGAAAATTATGCAGGACCATGGCGTGAAGACGGGGCTGATCGGGACGATTCAGATGCGTTATGACGGACAAAGTTATCCAATGTCCGGTACTACGCAGGAATCGCTTGAGCTTCAGCGCACTTTGAATGATATGGCGTCCAAAGGCGTGCAGTGCTGTGTGATGGAGGTATCCTCCCATGCACTTCAGCAGGGACGGGTGAAGGGAACGGACTACCGCACAGCGATATTCACTAACCTGACTCAGGATCATCTGGATTATCACCATACGATGGAGGAGTACCGCGCGGCTAAGGCGCTGTTCTTCTCGCGGCTTGGCAATGTGATCTCACCGTGGAAGGAAGAACGTAAATATGCAGTTCTCAACGCGGATGATGCAGCAAGCAGCTATTTTGCTGACCAGACCGCTGCGGAAGTGATTACATATGGTATCGACACCCCTGCCAATGTCCGGGCCTCTCAAATTTCGATCACGTCCAAAGGAACTTTTTTCCATGTGGATACGTTTAAGGGGAAGACAGATATTTCGCTCCGGATGGTCGGCAAGTTCAATGTCTATAATGCACTTGCGGCCATTACTGCTGCTCTGCTGGAGGATGTGCCGCTGGAAGATATCAAAGCCAGTCTGGAGTCAGTAGCCGGTGTGGACGGACGTGTCGAGTCTGTGGATGCCGGACAGGATTTCGCAGTCATCGTAGACTACGCGCATACGCCGGATGGTCTGGAGAATGTGCTGAAGGCTGTCTGTGAATTCGCTGCCGGCAAGGTAATTACCGTCTTTGGCTGCGGCGGAGACCGGGATACGACCAAACGGCCGCTGATGGGCAAAATAGCTGCCAAATACAGTGATCGTGTCATGGTTACTTCCGACAATCCCCGGACAGAGGATCCGCTGCTGATTCTGCGCGATATTGAAGCGGGACTTCTTGAGGACGGCGTGTCACAGGAACGGTACGAGATGATTCCCGACCGGCGGGAAGCGATCAGAAAAGCTATTGAAATGGCAAGCCCCGGCGATGTAGTATTGATTGCGGGGAAAGGTCATGAGACCTATCAGCTAATCGGCGGAGTCGTTCATGATTTTGATGACCGCATCGTAGCCAAAGAAGTGATAAGGGGCCGAAGCTATTGATTACAAGAACGCTGTATACTATTGCGGAAATGTGCGGGGGAGAGCTGTTCTCTGCTGAAGATAAGGATATTGAACTTGCGGGAGTCGTAACCGATTCCCGCAAAATTACGCCTGCCTGCCTGTTCGTTCCTCTGGCCGGAGATAACTTTGACGGCCATCATTACGCTGCTGCTTCTCTGGCAGCAGGAGCGGCCGCTACGCTCTG
This sequence comes from Paenibacillus sp. FSL H8-0259, assembly GCF_037963255.1. Lineage (NCBI taxonomy): Bacteria > Bacillati > Bacillota > Bacilli > Caryophanales > Paenibacillaceae > Paenibacillus > Paenibacillus sp. FSL H8-0259. The sequence continues at coordinate 6,236,818 of NZ_CP150147.1, read as the reverse complement.
GCAGCGGGATAAGGGGCCTGCGCCTGAAGACGGTCCTGCCATTCTGGTGGAGGATACACTGGCCGCTTTGCAGAGACTGTCCTCGGCTTATCTGGGCGAGCTCGCGCCGCGTGTAGTCGCCGTGACAGGCAGCAACGGCAAGACAACGACCAAAGATATGATTACCGCTCTTCTTGAAGTGCAGTACAAGGTACACAAAACACAGGGCAATTTCAATAATCACATCGGTCTGCCGCTTACGATTCTCTCCATGGACAGCGATGTTGAGATTGCTGTGCTGGAGATGGGCATGAGCTCGCGCGGTGAGATTGCCCTGCTGTCCAGGATAGCTGCCCCTGATGTGGCTGTGATTACCAACGTGGGCGAATCCCATCTGCTGCAGCTCGGGTCCCGCAAGGAAATTGCCCGGGCCAAGCTGGAGATTGTGGACGGACTTAAGCCGGGCGGCCTGCTCATTTATAACGGGGATGAACCGCTGCTCGCAGAAGTTATGGCAGAGCCAGGGTTTAATCCGCCGGAAGGGATGCTCAGCTTCCGTTTCGGGCAGTCCGGAGACAATGATGACTATCCTACAGGTCTCATGACTCACGGCGCTGGAATGACCTTCACTTCACATCTTCATGCCGAGCGTGCCTTCACGCTGCCTCTGCCGGGGCGTCACAATGTCATTAACGCACTCGCTGCACTAGCGGTTGCGCGCCATTTCCGTGTGACTGACGAGAATATAGAGACCGGAATAGCCGGGCTTAAGCTGACCGGCATGCGGATTGAAGTGATGCAGGCGGCGAACGGGCTGACGCTGCTGAACGATGCTTACAATGCCAGCCCTACGTCCATGAGAGCAGCGATAGATGTGCTGCAGTCCATGAAGTGCAGCGGGAGCAGAATCGCGGTGCTGGGGGACATGCTGGAACTTGGGCCTGATGAAGTTCTGTTCCACCAGCAGATCGGTACCTATCTCGATCCTGCACTGACGGATGCGGTATACACTTACGGACCGCTCGCTGCTCATATTGCTGCGGCTGCGGCGGAGAGATTCGGGGCCGGACATGTATTTGCTTTTGAAGACAAAGAAGCATTGATCACTGCCTTGAACACCAAATGTGGTTCCAGGGATGTAGTACTCTTCAAAGCGTCCCGGGGGATGCGTCTGGAGGAAGTGCTTCACCGCCTGAAAGAATATTCTGAAGCTGACTTAAACTAATGGAGGGGGTGTACCCATGGATTATCAATTACTTCTGCTGACTATTGCTGTGTCCTTTATCCTTGCGGTCATTGCCGCTCCGCTGATTATCCCGCTGCTGCGCCGGATGAAGTTCGGACAACAGGTTCGCGACGACGGGCCTCAGACCCATCTGAAGAAGGCGGGAACGCCTACGATGGGCGGAATTATCATCATGGTGGCATTCACGTTATCTTTTCTGAAATTTTCGGTGATTAATTCGGATTTCTACGTACTTCTGGTAGCTACGCTGGGTTACGGTCTGATCGGTTTCCTGGATGACTATATTAAGATTGCCTTCAAACGTTCCCTCGGGCTGACGGCACGCCAGAAGCTTGCCGGCCAGCTGCTGGTCGGTATCGTTCTCTGCGCCCTGCTCATTTCCGGCGGACATCATACAAACATCAGCATTCCGGGAACATCGGTGAGCTTTGACTGGGGCGGCTGGTTCTACTATCCGTTTATTGTCCTGATGATGATGGCGGTAACCAATGCGGTTAACTTCACGGATGGTGTGGACGGACTGCTGTCCGGTGTCAGTGCGATCGCGCTTGCTGCTTTTGCTGTAGTCGCCATGCAGGCAACCTCAATTGCTGCCGGTGTCTGCGCTGCGGCGATGATTGGTGCAGTACTTGGCTTTCTGGTATTCAATGCCCATCCGGCCAAAGTGTTCATGGGTGATTTCGGCTCCTTCGGGATTGGCGGTGCCATTGGTGCGATTGCCATTGTAACGAAGACCGAGCTGCTCTTCGTGGTGATCGGCGGTGTCTTTGTAGTCGAAATGCTGTCCGTAATTATTCAGGTCGCTTCGTTCAAAACACGCGGCAAACGGGTATTCCGAATGAGCCCGATCCATCATCACTTTGAGCTGGGCGGCTGGTCGGAGTGGCGTGTGGTTGTCTCCTTCTGGGCGGTGAGCCTGGTGCTAGCGGCTGTTGGACTATATCTCATCAAGGGGTTGTAACATATGAAGCATCCGGATTTGTACCGTGGTGAAGAAGTGGTCGTCCTAGGGCTCGCCAAAAGCGGCGTCCAGGTGGCCAAGGTGCTGCATGAGCGCGGCGCGGTTGTGACGGTCAATGATAAAAAGGAAAGAGATCAAAGTCCCGAAGCTTCCGAACTGGAATCTTTGGGAATTTCTGTTATATGCGGCGGGCATCCGGAAGGGCTGATTCATGAGGGTGTTGCGCTTGTTGTAAAGAATCCGGGGATTCCCTATTCCGTGGCTCCGGTGCAGCAGGCTCTTGAGCTTGGCATCGAAGTCGTAACGGAGGTAGAAGTGGCTTACCATCTCTGCGCCGCACCTATGATCGGTATTACGGGCTCCAACGGGAAGACGACTACAACGACCTGGGTTGGCCGTATGCTGGAGGCAGCGGGGATGAGGCCTATAGTTGCCGGGAACATCGGTACGCCGCTCTGTCAGGCCGCTCAGGAGGCTGACGTGGACAACTGGATGGTTGTCGAGCTCAGCAGCTTCCAGCTCAAAGGGACGGAAGCCTTCCGGCCCAAGGTCGCTGCCCTGTTGAATGTTGCCGAGACCCATCTGGATTATCATGGGGGGATGGAGGATTATGTGGCCTCCAAATCCAAGCTGTTCGCGAATCAGGGGCCGGGCGACACCGCTGTACTGAACTGGGATGATCCGGTCTGCCGCGAGCTGGTTCCATATATCAAAGCAGGCATCCTGCCCTTCTCCATGACTGAAGAACTGGTTCAGGGCATTTTTGTCCGTCCATCCTTTGTGCCGGAGACAGAAGATGATCTGAAGCGGGTAATCATTTACCGGGATTACACGGAGAGCGAGACCGAAATAGCCGATGTGGATTCAATCGGCCTTCCGGGCCGTTTCAATGTGGAGAATGCACTGGCCGCCTGCGGCATTGCTATTGCCGCAGGCGCGGACCCGGCAGTGCTTGGCGGAGTGCTGGCTTCCTTCCGCGGTGTGGAGCACCGGCTGGAATATGTGACAGACAAGGCGGGGGCCGCCTACTATAACAATTCCAAGGCTACCAATTCCAAAGCCACAGCCATGGCGCTGGGGTCCTTCAAGAAGCCGGTCATCCTCGTTGCCGGAGGTCTGGACCGAGGTTCTGATTATATGGAGCTGCTGCCTGTCCTCGGCGGGAACGTCAAGGCACTGGTGGCCCTTGGGGAGACGAAGGACAAGCTGGCCGCGGTTGCGCAGCTGGCAGGAGTAAAGACCATCATCTCCGTCGATAATGGGGAGAGCGCCGCCGCCGTGCTGCAAGAGGCCGTGCGGGAGGCTTCCGCTCTTGCGGAAGCAGGAGATGTAGTTCTCCTCTCTCCTGCCTGTGCCAGCTGGGATATGTTTACATCCTATGAGGAGCGCGGGCGTATTTTTAAAGAGGCGGTGCATAACCTTTAAGTAGGGGGGTGGATAAGCCCCTACTACGGATGCAAGAGGTGTGCTCCTGATGAACAAATCCCGTCATGCGCCCGATATCTGGCTGCTGCTTCCGATATTGGCTTTGCTGGCCATCGGTATGGTAATGGTATACAGCGCCGGGTCCGTTTTGGGCTTCCGCAATTATGGCGACTCGTTTTATTTTGTCAAAAGACAGATGCTGTTCGCAGGCCTGGGTCTTATCGCCATGTTCATCACCGCGAATACGGATTATGTGGTGCTGAAGAAGTTCGCCAGGCCGGCCCTGATTTTCTGCTTCGTACTGCTGGTGCTGGTGCTGGTTCCCGGCATCGGGGTCGTGCGCGGCGGTGCGCGCAGCTGGCTGGGGATCAGCTCCTTCGGGATTCAGCCCTCGGAGTTCATGAAGATGGGGATGATCCTCTTTCTTGCCAAGTGGCTCGGAACAGAGGATTATGATATTTCCAGCTTCACCCGCGGACTGCTTCCGCCGCTTGCGCTGATCGGTTCCGCTTTTGCGCTGATCATGCTCCAGCCGGATCTCGGTACAGGCACTGTCATGTTCGGGGCTGCCTTGATGATGGTCTTCACGGCAGGGGCCCGGATGAAGCATCTGCTCTCCCTGGGCGCGCTGGGTGTTGCCGGGTTCGTGGGGCTTATTGCCGCCGCACCTTACCGCCTGCAGCGGATTACGGCCTTTCTGGACCCCTGGTCCGATCCGCTCGGGGCCGGATATCAGATCATACAGTCGCTGTACGCGATTGGACCCGGCGGACTGGGGGGCTTGGGTCTCGGCATGAGCCGGCAGAAGTACAGCTATGTGCCGGAGCCGCAGACCGATTTTATTTTCTCCATATTGGCTGAGGAGCTGGGGTTTATCGGGGGGCTGGCAGTGCTGCTGCTCTTCCTGATTCTGATTTGGCGCGGAATGAAGGTAGCAATGAGTCTGCCGGACCGTTTCGGCAGCTATCTGGCCGTGGGCATCGTCTGTATGGTCGCTATTCAGGTGATCATCAACATCGGTGTGGTTATCGGCCTCATGCCGGTTACCGGCATTACGCTTCCGCTGATCAGCTATGGAGGCTCATCGCTGACCCTGATGCTTACAGCACTTGGCATTCTACTTAATTTATCCCGTTATGCGAGGTGAAAGACATGCGTATTGTATTAAGCGGCGGCGGTACGGGCGGACATATCTATCCGGCCGTAGCCGTGGCCAGACAGCTGGAATCCGAAGAAGAGAAATCCGTCTTCCTGTATATCGGGGGCAAACGCGGTCTGGAGAGCAAGCTTGTTCCCCAAGAGAATCTGCCCTTTAAAGCGATTGATATTACCGGCTTCCGCCGTAAGCTCTCGATGGACAATGTGAAGACGGTAATGCGTTTCCTGAAGGGGGTGAAGGCCTCCAAAGCCATGCTGCGGGAGTTCAAGCCGGATGTCGTTATCGGCACGGGCGGATATGTCTGCGGGCCGGTAGTGTACGCTGCATCCCGGCTCGGCATCCCGACGCTTATCCATGAACAGAACGCGATCCCGGGCCTGACCAACCGCTTCCTCAGCCGGTATGCCGATACGGTCGCCGTAAGCTTTGAAGGCACGGAGCCGGCTTTTCCAGGGGCTAAGAACGTAATCTACACAGGCAACCCCCGGGCAACTACGGTAATGACTGCCAACCCGCAGCGGGGATTCGCTTCACTTGGGATTCCTGAAGGCAGTACGGTTGTGCTGGTAGTCGGAGGAAGCGGAGGCGCCAGGGCAATTAACCGGGCGATGATTGAAATGGCTCCGTTTGTGGGTAAGGGTAATGGTGTTCACTATGTGTATGTTACCGGAGAGGCTTATTTCGAGGAAACCCGTAAAGCTGTGCGCGAGAAGCTCGGAAGCTTGCCGAACTCCCTGCATATTCTTCCGTATATTCATAATATGCCCGAGGTACTGGCCTGTACTTCACTCATCGTGAACCGGGCGGGGGCATCGTTTCTTGCAGAGATTACTGCGCTTGGCATTCCCTCTGTGCTTATCCCTTCTCCCAATGTGACGAATAATCACCAGGAAGCGAATGCCAGACAGCTTGAACGTGAAGGGGCAGCCGTTGTGCTGCTGGAGAAGGATCTAAGCGGCGAGGCACTATTCGCAGCGGTGCATAAGATTATCGGAGCGGACGCTGCACGCCGCAGTATGTCCGATGCCTCAAGGCGGCTGGGTAAAAGAGACTCCGCCTCGCTGGTTGTCGCCGAGCTCCGCAGACTGGCCGCAGGCCGGAAACGCTAGAATCCCGGGCTTACATTGTCACACACGAGAGGTCACGAACATAGGATGATCCTATAATCGTGACAATCACCCAGAGCACTTCCAGTTCATGAAATGTGGAGCGGGGTAGCTTCCCGGCCTATTTCTGTTGATCTGTGTACAGGAAGTGCCCAACGGTGGGTGAGCGGTAATCTCGGAGGTGATACATTGGACAAATTGGTGATTGAGGGTGGAAATCCCCTGTCAGGCACCATACGTATCCATGGAGCGAAAAATGCGGCCCTGCCGATTCTGGCGGCAAGCCTGCTGGCCGAAGGAGTTCACTCACTGCATAATGTGCCGAAGCTGCTGGACATCGAAACTATGCTGGATATTCTGGAAAGGCTGGGCTGCAGGGCCGTGCATGAAGATGAAACGGTTACGGTCGATACAACCTGCGTCGCAACCTCCCATGTTCCGGAGGATTTAATGCGGCAGATGAGATCCTCCATTTTTCTAATGGGACCGCTTCTGTCCAGGTTTGGTGAAGTAACGATTTATCAGCCGGGCGGCTGTGCCATCGGGGAACGCAAAATTGATCTTCACCTGCAGGGTCTGAAGCTGCTCGGGGCGGAGATTGAGGAGACCAGCGGGATGATCTGCTGCCGGGCTGCCAAACTGACAGGCTGTGATATTCATCTGGATTATCCAAGCGTCGGAGCCACGGAGAATATCATGATGGCTGCCGCTATGGCGGAGGGGACCACAACGGTGTCCGGAGCGGCCAGAGAGCCGGAAATCCAGGATCTGCAGAATTTCCTGAATGCGATGGGTGCGCAAATCATCGGTGCGGGAACAGATACGATCACCATTCAGGGCGTCTCCAAGCTGTATCCTTGCAATTATGAGGTCATTCCCGACCGGATAGTTGCCGGGACCGTAATGATCGCAGCTGCAGCTACAAGGGGGAATGTGACACTGACCCACACCAACGCAGGACATTTGACATCCCTGATCCATGTTCTGAGGCGTGCCGGTGTTCAAATTACAGTTTGCAATGATATAATTAATATCAGCTGTATGGGGCGTCCGCGTGCAGTAGAAAGAATTGTAACCTCCCCTTATCCTTCGTTCCCTACAGATCTGCAATCCCAGGTGATGGTCCTTTTGTCCCTGGCTGACGGATTCAGTGTGATTAAAGAAACTGTATTTGAAGGACGCTTTAAGCATGTGGAAGAGATGGCCCGGATGGGAGCCGACATTTCCATTGACCTGAACCGGGCGTTTATACGCGGAGTGCAGAGATTATACGGAGCTACGGTAGAAGCCACCGACCTGCGTGCCGGAGCTGCCCTGGTTATCGCCGGACTTGCCGCTCAAGGAACTACCGTTGTTGAGCAGGCGCATCATATTGACCGCGGATATGACGGCATCGAGATACTGTTTCAGAAGCTGGGTGCACGCATTAGCCGCAAGGTACCTGTACCGGACCCGCTGGATTTGGCCAATTAAAGCTCCCTGTCTCCTTCGGCCCGAGTGCGCGGGAAGGAGACAGGGCCTTATTACGGAGATATGAGAATGCCTAAAACCCGAATGCCTCTTCTTAAAGAGGACAAGCCCAGTAAGAGAATGAGCCGTAAAATCACCATTATCCTGCTGCTGCTGTTTATTGCGCTGCTGGCCGTGATATTTTTCCGTTCGTCCGTCAGTAAGATTACGGCAATCAATTTCCAGGGGGATAAATATACATCCCGGGAGGAATTGCTTGCCACAAGCGGTCTTACGATCGGCGGACAGTTCTTTGCGGTCTCCGGAGATTCCGTGGAAAGTGCACTTACAGGACTGAAGACGGTTCAGGAAGCGGCTGTGGACAAGAAATTCCCCGGTGTGATTAACATCAGTATTAAGGAATTTCCCGCGGTGGCGTACGAGCTGGATGAGGCTGGATCGCTTGAGGCGATTCTGTCCAGCGGAGCCGCAGTATCTGTCAAAGATACAGGGATTGCCGTTGAGAAGCCGATATTAACCAACTGGAAGGGTGATGATCCTTACAAGACGAAGCTGTGCCAGGCGCTGGCTGATATTCCGAATGAACTGACCAGTGATATATCCGAGATCGTCCCCTCCCCGACTTTGTCTTTTCCGGACCGTATTAAGCTGTATACACGTTCACGGTTTGAGGTCATTACGGCAATTTCACTGCTTAAGGATAAGGTAGAATACCTGAATCAAGTGATTGAAAACGAGCAGCCGGGATTGATCAAGATGCTTGAGGCCGATTCTTACGTCCCATTTCATACAGAAGCGGAGGATTCCGGGGAGGATGCAGACACACAAGAGTAAATAGTCCCTACTAATAGAGCGGAAAAAATGCTACAATCGGTTTTACGGGCAATAAGCAATATCCCTCTTTTTTCTGCGGATTTTTTGAAATGCATTCATGGATATAGCTGTCATTTCTTAAAAGGTAGAACTTATATGCTTTAGAAAAAATTAAAAGCAGTTGTTTGTTGCCAAAAGGCTGTTATATTATTCCATTCAAAAAATTTGTAGAAAAAAGAGGGAAAGGATTAGGGATGTTGAATATGTACAGAGAAGTTTCCCGGGACCGGGATCAAAGCGTATTTTATATTTATTTGGCTTCACAATTTATTATGATTATAACAGGAGGTGCCATAGGGCTTGAGCAACAATGACATCATTGTTAGTTTGGACATCGGTACATCCAAAGTTCGGGCAATTATTGGGGAAGTTACCAATGGAACCTTTAATATTATTGGCGTTGGATCTGCTGATTCGGAAGGAATACGCAAGGGTGCGATTGTAGACATCGATCAGACTGTGCAATCGATCAAGAGTGCCGTGGAACATGCGGAGCAAATGGTCGGTATTCAAATATCCGAGGTATATGTCGGTATATCCGGTAATCATATCGGCCTGCAATCCAGTCACGGCGTAGTTGCCGTGCAGAATGAAGACCGTGAGATCGGCGAAGATGATATCGACCGCGTGATCAAGGCTGCTGAGGTCATAGCACTGCCTCCTGAGCGCGAAGTCATTGATGTTGTCGCCAAGCAATATATCGTCGACGGGCTTGAAGGAATTCAAGATCCGCGCGGAATGATCGGAGTCCGCCTTGAGGTTGAAGCGACGATCATTACCGGGGCTAAGACACCAATACATAATCTGCTGCGCTGCGTGGAGAAATCAGGTCTGAAGGTCAAAGATCTTGTGCTTATGTCTCTCGGGGCAGGCGGATTAGCGCTTTCCAAAGATGAGAAATCAATGGGAGCAGTACTGGTGGATATCGGTGCCGGCCAGGCGACGATAGCCGTATATGAAGAAGGTTCCTTGTGCGCAACCTCTACGATTCCGATCGGAGGAGAATTTATAACCAATGACATTGCATACGGTCTGCGAACGCTAACGGATCAGGCCGAGAAGGTCAAGCTGAAATATGGCTGTGCCTGGATTGATGACGCTGCCTCGGACGTCGTGTTCAAGGTTCTGCGGATCGGCAGCAATGTTGAGAAGGAATTCAACCAGGAGGATCTGGCGGCGATTATTGAGCCCAGAGTTCAAGAAATCTTCCATCTGATCCGCCAGGAAGTGAAGCGGCTTGGTTACAATGAGCTTCCGGGAGGTTATATACTAACGGGTGGCACCGTTTCGATGCCGGGTGTCCTGAAGGTAGCCCAGACTGAACTGGCAGCCTCCGTACGTATTGCCGTACCTGATTATATTGGAGTACGTGACCCCGGGTTCACCGGCGGTGTGGGTATACTTCATACCGTTGTGCGCAGATTCCGCGGACGAAGCAGCGGCGGAAGCGCCAATAAGAAGACGGTTAACCGCAGCAAGCAAAGTGCTGCACCTAGTCAGGATTCTTCCAAGAAGCCGGGGCTGGTGGAACGTCTAAAGAATATGTTCAGCGAGTTCATATAAGTGTAAGTCCAGATATACTTGGACTGGCCATCCAAGCACTACTCGAGGGGGAGATGGAAACAATATGTTGGAATTTGATTTTGAAATGGAGAGCTTAGCCCAAATAAAGGTCATCGGCGTAGGCGGCGGCGGAAGCAATGCTGTAAACCGGATGATTGAAAATGGCGTTCAGGGTGTTGAATTCATCACGGTTAATACAGATGCCCAAGCGCTGCATATGGCCAAATCGGAGCATAAACTGCAAATCGGGGATAAATTGACCCGCGGACTTGGCGCTGGAGCCAATCCTGAAGTGGGGAAGAAAGCGGCTGAAGAGTCCCGCGATCTGATCTCCAATACGCTTAAGGGTGCGGATATGGTCTTCGTAACCGCAGGCATGGGCGGCGGCACCGGAACAGGCGCAGCGCCTGTAATTGCTGAGATTGCCAGAGAGTGCGGAGCATTGACGGTAGGCGTCGTGACCCGTCCGTTTACTTTTGAAGGAAGAAAACGTGCAAATCAGGCAGAGCTCGGAATTGAAGCGCTCAAGGAAAAGGTTGATACGCTGATCGTGATTCCGAATGACCGCCTGCTGGAAATTGTGGATAAGAAAACCCCGATGCTGGAGGCATTCCGTGAAGCGGATAATGTACTCCGTCAGGCGGTGCAAGGGATCTCCGACCTTATTCAGGTACCCGGTCTGATCAACCTTGACTTTGCCGATGTGAAGACGATTATGACCGAACGCGGTTCAGCGCTTATGGGTATCGGTATTGCCACCGGTGAGAACCGTGCGTCAGAGGCGGCCCGCAAAGCCATTATGAGCCCGCTGCTCGAGACCTCCATTGAAGGTGCACGCGGCGTAATTATGAACATCACAGGGGGCGCTAACCTCTCCCTGTATGAAGTGAATGAAGCTGCTGAGATCGTTACCTCTGCTTCGGACCCCGAAGTGAATATGATCTTCGGTGCTATTATCGAAGAGAGCATGAAGGACGAGATTAAGGTCACTGTCATTGCTACCGGCTTTGAACACAAGCCATTTCCTGTAGCGCCTGCACGCCGTCCGGTAGCCAGCAGTGAGCCGGCAGCGGAGAAGGACAAGAACGCGAATCTTCGTCCGTTCGGCAATCAGACAACCTCTGATCAGCTGGATATCCCTACATTCCTGCGCAACCGCACACGCGGCAACAACGATTAAGAACTAAGAACCATAAACTGCATAGTTTTTTTACGGAAGCACCGTATTCGACCCGCATTTAGCCGGGACGAATACGGTGTTTTTTTGTTTTTCAGGCTGTTATAATAACGATAACGGGAGACGATGGAATGGAACTGCTGGACCCCCGGGTAGATTTCGTATTTAAACGGATATTTGCAAGCGAGAGTAACAAGGATGTGCTGCTGGCTTTTTTGAACCGGATATTCATGGATGCGGGAGATCCGCCGCTGGAGGAAGTAGTGCTGCTCAATCCGTATACGGATAAGGATGATCCGCTGGATAAGCAATCGATATTTGACATTTGGGCGAAGTCTGTGGAGGGCAAGCTGATCAATATTGAAATGCAGCTGTTCAACAAATACGATATTGAGAAAAGGACCTTATATTACTGGAGCAAACGTTATGCGGGCCAGCTTCAGGTAAGCGGCAAATATACAGACCTCAAGAAATGCGTAACAATCAACATTTTGAATTATAAGGTGCTGCCTAACGAATATCCCCATAGTGTATTTCATTTACGGGAGGATGCAACCGGAACACCGCTCACGGATGATATTGAAATTCATTTTCTGGAATTACCCAAGCTGAATCAGCCAGCTGTTCCCGGCCAAGGCGGCCTGGTGAACTGGCTGCTGTTCTTGAAGGGAATAAACCACTCGGATTGGGAGGTGCTGTTGATGAACGAACCTGCTTTGAGGAAGGCGATGGAAACCCTGGAGTTTCTGAGTCAGGATTCGGAAGCCCGGCGTAAATATGAGGACCGCCAGAAGTTTCTGCTTGACGAAGCCTCGCAGAGAGACGGTGCACAAAGAGAAGGGTTTGCTAAAGGCATAGCAGTAGGCAGAGCAGAAGGTGAGCTCGAGGCAAAACTGGAAATAGCCAGAAATCTCCTGGCTATGGGGCTGGATCTTCCTGCTGTAATGAAGGCAACCGGACTGACTGAAGAAGAATTGAAATCTATCACTTGAATGAATATTCGAACTTGAAGTCAGCCTCAACAGGCTGGCTTTTTCTTTTATCCTCTTAATATCTCTGCTGACCTATAACTCGACAAAAAAAACGTAAGTACGCCCCCCAAGTTTAGACAGACTTTGAATGCGAGAGTTCCTATACTAATCTTATCGTCTAAAAAGAGAGCCTTCACCCTGGCCTCCGGCTAGATATCCGTTACCAGGCAGGTGAAAACACTGGTTGTTTATATTGACTTGATCTTCGCCGCCAATCTGCTGATCGACGGAATTCTATTGTGGCTGACCAGCTGGCTGGTCAAGCTGAAGGTGTCCTGGTGGCGCCTGTCTCTCTCTGCGCTGGTTGGCGCGCTCTATGTCGTGATGATGTTTGTACCGGAGCTGTCCTTCATGTACACCTTCCTCATCAAGTTCGGGTTGTCGGTAGTGATGCTGTGGATCGCGTTCGGATTTAGAAGTCTGCAAAGCTATCTTCGTGCATTAGGGGCATTTTATATCATTAATTTTGCGGCGGCAGGAGGTATAGTAGGGATTCATTATTTGCTGCAAAGCTCAGGCGACATCTGGAACGGCATTATCTTTACTTCTTCAGGCGGCCAAGCTTACCGGTTGAAAATTGGATTCTGGTTCGTGCTTGCGATGCTTCCGCTGGTGCTTCTTCTCTTCAAGCTGATTCAATCCTCGCGCAGGCGCAGGGAGCAGCTGGAGACATATATCGGTGAAGTGACCGTGGAGATTGACGGAGTATCTGTTACCTGTCCAGGGCTGCTGGACACCGGAAACCGGCTCAATGATCCGCTTACGCGAATTCCGGTCATGGTTATGGAATCCTCACTATGGGAAGGCCATCTGCCGGCCTCATGGAAAGGGAGGCTGACACAGACAGGGGCAGATACACTTGTGCTGGAAGCGGACGGGCAGTCGTTTGCCTGGCAGGACAGAATACGGCTGGTGCCGTACAGAGGCGTTAACCGCGGGGCATCCTTCATGCTCGCGTTGAAGCCGGATTCAGTGATGATAAAGCTTGGCGGCGAAACCTTTTACAGCAAGAGGGTTCTCATCGGGCTGGATGGCGGGACACTGTCGGGAGACGGAGCGTACCGGGCGGTCATACATCCTGACCTGACCCACAATGAGAGCGCTGTAGAGGCGCCGGCAGACAAGGCTATGAGTTAAGGAACATATAGGAGGAACAATAAATGGTCAAATTCAAACTTGTGCTGCAACTGCAGTATTACCGCATGCTGTTTCTGCTGGGACTGAAGAGCCAGGAAATTTATTATATCGGGGGCAGTGAAGCGCTGCCTCCTCCGCTTACACGGGAAGAGGAAGAATTCCTGCTGCAGCGGCTCTCAAGCGGTGATGCGGCGGTCCGGGCCATGCTGATTGAACGCAACCTGCGGCTGGTGGTGTATATCGCACGGAAATTCGAGAACACAGGGATCAATATCGAGGATCTTGTTTCCATCGGGGCGATTGGACTGATTAAAGCAGTCAACACCTTCGATCCGGAGAAAAAAATAAAACTGGCCACCTATGCCTCACGCTGTATTGAGAACGAAATTCTGATGTATCTGCGGCGCAACAGCAAAACTAGAAGCGAGGTTTCTTTTGATGAACCGCTGAATATTGACTGGGACGGCAACGAGCTGCTGCTATCGGATGTGCTGGGAACGGAGAATGACACGATTTACCGGAATATCGAAGAACAGGTGGACCGCAAGCTGCTGCAGAAGGCGCTGGAGAAGCTCAGTGAACGGGAAAGATTAATTATGGAGCTGCGGTTCGGACTGCGCGGCGGTGAGGAAAAAACCCAAAAGGATGTTGCTGATTTGCTTGGCATTTCCCAATCCTACATCTCGCGGCTTGAGAAAAGAATTATCAAGCGGCTGCGCAAGGAGTTCAACAAGATGGTGTAAGCTGAAGGAACCGAGGAATAAAATGCCGGACCGGGGAGATAATGTACAGTAATGTTTCTCCTTGGGAGGTAAATCATCATGACCCGAAATAAAGTCGAGATTTGCGGTGTGGACACCGCTAAGCTACCCGTTCTTACGAACGTGGAAATGCGGGCATTGTTCACTTCGCTGCAGCAGCAGGGCGAGCGATCCGCCAGAGAGAAATTGGTAAATGGTAACCTTAGACTTGTTCTTAGCGTAATTCAAAGGTTCAATAATCGTGGGGAGTTCGTGGATGATCTGTTTCAGGTAGGCTGCATCGGACTCATGAAAGCCATCGATAATTTTGACTTATCGCAGAATGTCAAGTTCTCTACCTATGCGGTGCCGATGATCATCGGAGAGATCCGCCGTTACTTGCGTGACAACAACCCGATCCGGGTATCGCGCTCGCTGCGGGATATTGCCTATAAGGCCCTTCAGGTCCGAGACAGCCTGACCAATCAGAATTCGCGGGAACCGACGATCCTCGAGATTTCAGAAGCGCTCGGTGTACCTAAAGAGGATGTCGTCTTTGCCCTTGATGCTATTCAGGACCCGGTATCCCTGTTCGAGCCGATCTATCATGACGGCGGTGATCCGATCTATGTTATGGATCAGATCAGCGACGATAAGAACAAAGATGTATCCTGGATTGAAGAGATTGCTCTTCGTGAAGCCATGCAGCGGCTGGGACAGCGCGAGAAACGTATTTTGTCCATGCGGTTCTTTGAAGGTAAAACCCAGATGGAGGTAGCGGATGAGATTGGGATCTCACAGGCGCAGGTATCGCGGCTTGAGAAGTCGGCTATTCAGCAAATGCAAAAGCATGTGAAGTCTTAAACAGCAGGCTATAGATAAGCGGGGGATATTCCGGAAGGCGCGTGAGCGGCTGCCCGGGGTATCCTTTTGTATGTAACGGCGAAGGCCGGAAATGAATTAAGACATGTTGCCAAGCCTTAAGCACATATACTGGAGCTATAGGTCTGAATGTACAGGGGTGGCAGGATGAATGAAGATTCCGTAGGGTCGGGCAAAAAGATGAAAATCTCTGATTTTCAAACCAAGGATGTTATTAATATTGTGGACGGCAAGCGGCTCGGACAGATTAGTGATCTGGAGCTGGATCTGCGCCGGGGGGTTATTGATGCCATCATCGTACCGGGATATACAAGGTTCATGGGACTGTTCGGAGGCGGTTCGGATCTGATTATCCCGTGGCGGAATATCGTCAAGATCGGTGCCGATGTCGTCCTGGTGAAAATTGAGGAATCCCGGATGCCTCAGGGCCAGGAAGAGCGGGAGATGATGTATCTGGAGCGGCCGGAACGCAGCGAGCGGCGCACTTATTAATCGGGTGCGTCTTTTTTCTGCGTATATGGGTAAAGGCATAGGGTGGGCTCAGGAGTGTGCAGCATAACGTCACTTTGTGGGGATTATTTTGTGTGGCAGGTTTTCGGGGTCCCCGCAAAGTACTTGGATAGGCATCGGAGCATAACATCACTTTGTGGGGTAGAGTTTATGGGGTAGAGTTTATGGGGTAGAGTTTATGGGGTAGAGTTTATGGGGGAGAGTTTGTGGGGCTGAGTTTATGTTACACTTAAGCGGAGGTGAAGATATGGAACCGTTTATGCGGAGTGACGGAACGCCTATGCTGCTTCATCTGGAGCCGTGGCGAGAGAAGTATAATGCAATCACAGCAGGATTCACAGGCAGAGAGGGCGGCAGCGGTACGAAGCCGTATGACAGCTTCAACTGTGCGTTTCATGTCGGTGATGATCCGGCTGTTGTGCTCAGCAACAGAAAGCTGCTGGCCGAAAGTCTTGGTTTCGGGCTCCAGTCCTGGACCTGTGGAGAACAAACCCATGGTAAAGATATAGCGGTAATTACAGAACAGGACCGCGGAAAAGGCAGCCTGGACCGGTCTACAGCTTTTCAGGCTACCGACGGGCTCCTGACTAATGTGCCGGGTGTGCTGCTGACTTCCTTTTATGCGGATTGTGTGCCGCTCTACTTCTATGACCCCGTGCACAGTGTTGTGGGGCTGGCGCATGCAGGCTGGAAGGGGACTGTGGCAGAGATCGCAGCAGCGATGGTGGACAGAATGGAACAGGAGTATGGAAGCCGTCCGGAGGATATCCAGGCTGCCATAGGCCCTTCGATTGGCAAATGCTGCTACGAGGTAGATGATTATGTAATGGACCACGTCCGCCGGCTGGAGGCCGGGCTGAACCCGCTGATGATGGTGGAAGGGGCGCCGGACTTATATAGAAGCTCGGATAAGGACAGCAGCAAAAGTATGCTTAACTTGAAAGAAATGAATCAACGCATTATGATAAAAGCAGGAATATTGCCGACTCATATCGAATGTACAACTTGGTGTACAAGCTGTAACAGTGATCTGTTCTTTTCGTACCGCAAGGAAAATGGGGTTACAGGGAGAATGACGAGCTGGATCGGAATAAAGGAGAGTTGAATTTTGGCCTCATTACAGGAAAGAATCGCCATCACCCTGGAACGTGTCGCACAGGCCTGCGCGGTCAGCGGCCGTGATGTAAGTGACGTCAAGGTTATCGCGGTGACGAAATATGTACCTCTGGATACGGTAGCCGCTGTGCTGGAAGCAGGGCTCACGGAGATTGCGGAGAGCCGCTGGCAGGATGCAGAGCCTAAATGGAATGCGCTTGGACACAAGGGAATCTGGCACTTTATCGGGCATTTGCAGACCAATAAGGTAAAAGACGTTATAGGTAAATTTGAATATATACACTCGCTCGACCGGCTATCGCTGGCACGGGAGCTGCACAAGAAGGCGGACGCCGCCGGACTGGATGTTAAGGTGTTCCTGCAGGTGAATATTTCCGGAGAAGATACGAAGTTCGGTCTGCCGCCCGAAGCGGTGGAGGGTTTCCTGAAGGACATCGCCCCGCTAAGCCGTGTGAAGGTAATCGGACTGATGACCATGGCCCCGCATGAGGAAGATCCGGAGCTTACCCGTCCCGTATTCCGGGGGCTGCGTGAGCTGCGCGATTCGCTTAATCAGCTTGCTTTGACACCTGAGCCTATACAAGAGCTGTCGATGGGAATGTCGAATGATTTTGAAGTGGCGATACAGGAAGGAGCCACCCGGGTGCGCCTGGGTACGGTACTAGTAGGTCATTAGGAGGGAGATTGATGGGCGTGATGAACCGGTTTATGAGTTTCTTGGGTTTGCAGGAGGAAGAGGAAATAGTGGAGCGGGAGCAAATTTCCCGTGATGAGGATGAATACGAACCCGCCCCTGTAGAAACACGCAAAAATCAGCGGGCCAACGTCGTCAGTATCCATTCGCAAAAAAATGTGAAGGTTGTGCTCTACGAGCCGCGTTCGTATGACGAGGCCCAGGAGATTGCCGACCATCTGCGTGCGCACCGCACGGTAGTTATTAATTTGCAGCGGGTGCGTAACGATCAGGCAATGAGGATTATTGATTTTTTAAGCGGAACGGTTTATGCCCTGGGTGGAGGAATATCAAAGATTGGGGGCAATATATTTATGTGCACTCCGGATACAGTGGAAATTCAAGGCTCCATAACAGAAATTCTTGGTGACGATCAAGATTACAACAGAATGAGGTGAGCAGGTTTTGGATCAAATATCTTCAATTATAGACATCCTATTTACAATTTACTATTACATGATTATCGTATACATTCTCATGTCCTGGCTGCCTAATCTGCGTGAGAACTTTATCGGTGAGCTGCTGGGCAAGCTTGTGGAGCCGTATCTTACGCCATTCCGGAAAATCATCCCGCCTCTGTTCGGAACCATCGATATCTCCCCGATTATTGCGATTGTCGTGCTCCGGTTTGCAGTAGGCGGACTTCATTCCATTGTGGCCCTGGTGTTTGGCTAATCACATGAAGAATGAAATTTACGGCCACTTCCACCCGGATGAACGGCAATTTGTGGACAAGGCCTGGGAATGGGTTACGAATGCAGGAGAGTACCATGAGACCAAGCTGACCGAGTTTCTCGATCCCCGTCAGGGATATATACTGCAGAGCCTGGTGAACCGCCACCCCGATGTCATTGTACGCTGGGAGGGCGGTTCTGACGATGCCGAGCGGAAGCGGGCTATGGTTGCGCCGGATTACCGTGATCTCACGGGTGAGGACATGGAGCTGAAGGTGCTGGCCATTACCTCGGGGGAGCAGAAATTTCTTGCGCTGGAGCATGGTGATTATATGGGGGCCATCCTGGGACTGGGCATCAAAAGAGGCAAGATCGGTGATATTCATGTGCTGGAGGACGGCTGTCACGTTGTGGTAGCTGAGGATATCGCCGATTATCTGTCCATGAATCTGACCGGTGTACACCGGATCAACGTTAGTACAGAGATACTGCCGCTATCCGGCTTACGCAGCAGCCAGGTTAAGCTGGAGACGATGGATTTCACCGTGGCTTCCCTGAGACTTGACGGAATTGCAGCGGATGTGACCCGGCTTAGCCGGAGCAAAATTCTGGCTCCCATCAAAGCCGGACGTGTGCGGGTGAACTGGAAGGTGGAGGAGGATCCGTCCTGCAGTCTGAAAGACGGTGATGTAGTTTCTATCCAGGGCTTCGGACGGTTCAAGGTGCTGGAGATCGGCAGCTTGACGAAGAAAGGCCGTTACCGGATTCTGGTAGGCAAATTTGTCTGAGTTCTTTGCAGGATTACAGGCGTGCTTGTCGAAATTGATATTCTCAAGGGAAACACCCCCCTTCACTTTTGGGGATATCCAAGCAAGCAGTCTTTCATCTTTGTCTTCCGGACAGACTATCGTTCAGGGACAATGGATGTCCGAAATTTCTAGGAGGTGCACAGCATGCCATTAACACCGCTCGATATACATAACAAGGAATTCTCTCGGAGAATCCGCGGTTATGACGAAGATGAGGTCAACGAATTTCTGGATCAGGTCATTAAGGATTACGAAAGCGTTATTCGTGAGAACAAAGAGCTGCACAACCAGCTTTTATCCATTCAGGAACGCCTTGATCATTTTGTCAATATTGAAGAAAGCCTGTCCAAGACCATTATCGTGGCTCAGGAGGCTGCAGATGATGTGAAGAACAACTCCAAAAAAGAGTCACAGCTGATCCTTAAGGAAGCGGAAAAAAATGCGGACCGAATCATCAACGAAGCGTTGTCCAAATCCCGCAAGGTAGCGATCGAGACAGAAGAGCTGCGCAAGCAGGCTTCAATCTACCGCACCCGTTTCCGGACCCTGCTGGAGGCCCAGCTGGAGCTGCTGTCGCAGGATGACTGGAATGCGCTTGAGAGCCGCGAGGTTACTGAGAACGCCTTGTGAGCGGGAATCCGGGCCATTCATTTGAATAAAAAACTCCTTAGTAGAAGTTATTGATCTTGTTTGTTTAATAAACAAGACTTCTACAAAGGAGTTTTTTTGTGTTTTATTGCGGCGCGAAAACCTTTGCAGTAATGATAACAGGGCCAGTTACAGTAATGTCTCCCTGAAGATCCTCTTGGTTTGTGGCAAATACCTGAAAAACATGATGTCCTACAGATACATTCCTAAGGATGGTCTGGAACACCTCACTGGTGAAAGATATGTCTGAGAAGGCACTTCAGCTTATGGGAGAGGGCCGGTTCAATGAGGTTATAGACAGGATCATGGGAGGGGACTATGGCAGACATTAATGACTATAAGCTGGAGAACCTGGGTCAAGAACATAAGAGCCTTGTCCTGGAGTGGCGCAACGCCGGCCATATCCGTCCTTTTATGAATCATGCTGAGCCCATTCCCTTAGATGAGCATTACAGATGGCTGAATTCTGCGGAGAAGGATGCAAGCAAGCTTGTGAAATTATGCTTTTATCAAGAACAGCCTATAGGTCTCGTTCAATTCTCACAGATCAACCTCACCAACCAAACCTGTGAATGGGGCATAGAAATCAACAATATACCGATGTGGTATTAATGGCGATCTTTCAGGAGCAATGGGAGAAGCACAGTGAAGTGTTGAAAGAGGAGGCTGCTGGAGCAAATGAAGGAAATCACGATCGGTAACCGGCGTATAGGAAGCGGGGATCCTCCTTTTATCATCGCGGAAATGTCCGGCAATCATAATCAGCCACTTGACCGGGCACTTGAGCTGGTTAAGGCGGTGGCCAAGGCTGGCGCACACGCATTTAAAATTCAAACGTATACACCCGAAACGATGACGCTGAATATCCAGGAGAGAGATTTCATGATTCCTGAATCCAACGGGCTTTGGAAGGGAAAGTCTCTATTTGAGCTCTATAAGGAGGCGTATACCCCCTGGGAATGGCACGGAAGAATATTTGATGCCTGCAGGGAACTAGGGATGATTCCCCTCAGTACACCGTTTGATGAAACCTCAAAGTCGCCTCCAAGGGAAAGCCGATGATTATTTCTACAGGAATGGCTTCTCTCGGCGAAATTGAACATGCGGTAAACACAATAACCGGTGCAGGCTGCAGTGAGTATATTCTATTAAAATGCACAAGCAGTTATCCGGCTTCGCCCGAAAACTCAAATCTGAACACCATTCCGTATTTGAGCGAAGTGTTTCATTGCCAGGTAGACTTATCAGATCATACCCTGGGCGTGGGGGCCGCCGTTGCAAGTGTAGCGCTGGGCAGCACTGTCATTGAAAAGCATTTCACCCTTAACCCTGAGGATGGCGGGGTTGATGCGGCTTTTTCTCTGGAGCCCGGGGAATTTGCTTCCCTCGTGAGAGAGACGGATACGGCCTGGAGGGCACTCGGCAGGGTTTCCATCGGTCCCACGAAGGACGAGGAGAAATCACTTCAATTCAGGCGGTCGATATATGTATCTAAGGATATAAAGGCTGGTGAAGTGCTGACGGGGGATAATATTAAAGTAATTCGTCCAGGATATGGTCTAGATCCGAAATACTACGACCTGCTGTTAGGAAAACAAATGAAAAAGGATCTTCCCCTCGGCACTCCGGTAAGCTGGGAGCTGTTATTATAACCCTGCCTTCCCGGTTCCGGGCCTATGGATCTTGACAATTGGTTCTAAACAGACTATAACTAGAACATATCTGTAATCCATTGAATCGAAATTCGATGACGGGACAAGTACGATAAGGTAACGTTCTCCAGAGAGTCGGTGTTTGCTGCGAGCCGATCGTTCACGCCTTGCCGGAAGATCCTCCCCTAGAAGCTAAGCTGAAGCGTATATGCATACGTGTGTAAGCTATGCCGTCTGCCGGACGTTATCCCGGACCCGTGTGGCATTTCTGCATGCGGAACTGAGATTGTACTGAATACACTCCCCTAAGGATGTGCATGAGGTGCAAATTAGGGTGGTATCGCGAGCGCTGTCTCGCCCCTTTGGGGGCTGGATGACGCTTTTTTTGTGTGGGTCCATCCCCCTAAATCCCCCTTTCCAAGGGGGACCCCAAGGGCTGGCCGCCCTCTGGACACCTGCAACAAGTGCTCCGAGTGGTGAGTGACGATGGCGGAAGGGGAAGGATTACTGCGGCGAATGGCGCGGCCCTTCTTAGGCTGCCCTGACGGGTACGCCTGCGGGGCCTTAACTGCGGAAGACCTAGGGCGAAGATCAAGAGCGAGGCCCCGGCCCAGCGCTGCCCTAACGGGTTCGCGGGCCGGATGCCCGGCAAGAGCGAGGCCCCGGCCCAGCGCTGCCCTTCGGGTTCGCGGGCCGGGTGCCCGGCAAGAGCGAGGCTCCGGCCCAGCGCTGCCCTTCGGGTTCGCGGACCGGGTGCCAGGGCAAGAGCAAGGCCCCGGCCCAGCGCTGCCCTAACGGGTTCGCGGGCCGGGTACCCGGCAAGAGCGAGGCCCCGGCCCAGCGCTGCCCTAACGGGTTCGCGGGCCGGGTGCCCGGCAAGAGCGAGGCCCCGGCCCAGCGCTGCCCTAACGGGTTCGCGGGCCGGGTGCCTGAGGTAGAGCGTGCCGCTTGCGGCGTAAGCGGGCATTACAACAAAATTAACTTACCAAACACCTTTCCCCTGGAGATCGACAAACTTTCCGGGTGTCCAGAGGGCGGAGCCCTTGGGGCCCTCCCTTGGCGAAGGGAGGGTTTGGGAGGGATCGAAAAGGTTTAAAGACTAAACCACGGAAGGATTGACCATCATGCATAAAGTAGATGTAAAAGAAAAAGCACGGGCCAGAGATGTCCGTATCCTGAAAAAATGGAGCGACGAGAATACGTTCCGCAGATCCATGGAGAACCGCGAGGGACGCCCGAACTATGTGTTCTATGAAGGACCTCCGACGGCGAACGGCGTGCCGCATATCGGGCATGTGCTGGGCCGGGTCATCAAGGACTTCGTCGGCCGCTACCAGACGATGAAGGGCTTCCGCGTAATCCGCAAAGCGGGCTGGGATACCCACGGCCTGCCGGTTGAACTCGGCGTGCAGAAGAAGCTTGGCATCTCCGGCAAGCAGGACATCGAAGAATACGGTGTAGAGAAATTCATCAAGGAATGTAAGGAAAGTGTATTCGGCTATGAGAAGCAGTGGCGTGAGTTCACCGAAGCAATCGGCTACTGGACGGATCTGGATAACCCTTACGTTACGCTGGATAACACCTACATCGAGAGCGTGTGGAATATCCTCGCTACCGTGCATGACAAAGGCTTAATGTACCGCGGACACCGCGTTAGCCCGTACTGCCCGAGCTGTCAGACGACGCTGAGCTCCCATGAAGTGGCGCAGGGCTACAAGACAGTCAAGGACCTGAGTGCTACAGCTAAGTTCAAGCTGGACGGCAGCGGCGATTATGTGCTGGCCTGGACGACCACACCTTGGACCCTTCCGGCGCATATGGCATTGGCAATGAACCCGAATATGGAATATGTGCGTGCCCAACAGGAAGACGGCGTATATGTACTGGCCAAGAATCTAGTGGATGAGGTGCTCAAAGGCGAGTATACGATCCTGTCCACCCATACCGGTGCGGACTTTATCGGCCAGAGCTACACTCCGCCGTTCGATTATATCAAGGCAGAGAAGCATAATGTGATCGTAGGCGCATCGTTTGTTACGGATTCCAGCGGTACCGGGATCGTGCATATGGCTCCGGCACATGGTGAAGATGACTACAAGAGCTGCCGCGAGAATGGCATCAGCTTCGTGAATGTGGTGGATACCTCCGGTAAATACACCAGTGTGGTGAGCGATTTTGCCGGACGGTTCGTCAAAGACGTCGACCTCGATATCGTGAAGGTATTGTCCGAACGGGGACTGCTCTACAGTAAAGAGAAGTACGAGCACAGCTATCCGTTCTGCTGGCGCTGCGATACTCCGCTGCTCTATTATGCAACAGACAGCTGGTTCATCCAGACAACAGCGATCAAGGATCAGCTGATCGCCAACAATAACAGTGTGAACTGGTATCCGGACCATGTGCGTGAAGGCCGCTTCGGCAAGTTCCTGGAGGAGCTGGTGGACTGGAATATCAGCCGTAACCGTTACTGGGGCACGCCGCTGAATGTCTGGGTCTGCCAGGACACCGGCAAGGAGTTCGCTCCGCATAGTATTGCTGAACTGAGATCGATGGCGATCGGCGAAGTAGCAGAGGATATCGAGCTGCATAAGCCGTATGTAGACAACATCAAGCTGCGGAGTCCGTTCAGTGAAGGCGGCGTAATGGTGCGCACACCGGAAGTCATCGACGTATGGTTCGACAGCGGCTCGATGCCGTTCGCCCAGAGTCACTATCCGTTTGAGAATGAGGACAGATTCGCAGACCAGTATCCGGCGGATATGATCTGCGAAGGGATCGACCAGACACGCGGCTGGTTCTACAGCCTGCTTGCCGTATCGACGCTGTTCACGGGCAAAGCGCCTTACAAGGCGGTAATCGCCCATGGTCATATTTTCGATGAGAACGGCCAGAAGATGTCCAAGTCCAAGGGCAATGTCATCGACCCTTGGGAGATCATGAACGAATACGGCACCGACGCGTTCCGCTGGGCCATTCTGTCTGACAGTGCGCCATGGAACAACAAACGGTTCTCGCGCGGTCTGGTGGGAGAGACGAAGTCCAAGGTTGTGGATACCCTGGTTAACACGCATGCGTTCCTGACGCTGTATGCCGGTATCGACGGCTACGATCCTGCGGATCACCCGTTCAAGCTGTCAGAGCATAAGCTCGACCGCTGGATTCTGTCCCGATTGAACAGTCTGATCCTGCTGGTGGATAAAGGTCTTGCCGTTAACGATTTCGTGAATACGTCCAAAGCAATTGAGAATTTCGTAGATGAGCTGAGCAACTGGTACATCCGCCGTTCCCGTGACCGGTTCTGGGGCAGCGGGCTGGGCGAAGAGAAGCTGGACGCATACCGCACACTTACGCATGTCCTGCTGACCACAGCTACGCTGATGGCACCGTTCACACCAATGCTGTCCGAGGATATCTTTACGAACCTGGGCGGCGGCGAAAGCGTGCATCTCGCGGATTACCCGGTAGCGGATGAGAGCCTGATCGATCTTGCACTGGAAAAAGATATGGAGAGCGCCAGAGGGATCGTGGAACTGGCCCGCAACGTGCGTAACGAGAGCGGCATCAAGACCCGCCAGCCTTTGTCTGAGCTGATCGCCTCGATTGACGATAACTTCAATGTGGCAGATTATGAAGAGCTGATCAAAGACGAAATCAATGTGAAGCATATTGTGATCGAGCACAGCGACAGCGGCTTTGTAGACTTCACCCTGAAGCTGAACCTGAAGGTCGCAGGCAAGAAATACGGCAAGAACGTCGGCTTCCTGCAGGGCTTCCTTAAGGCCATGGACAGTGACGCTACCCGCAAAACCGTACAGGACGGCGGACTCGCCATTGTATCGCCGGACGGGGAAGAGCTGCAGATCACATCCGAGGAGCTGCTGGTTGAGAAGCAGGCCAAACCAGGCTTTGCCTCGGCTTCCGGCTATGGATTGACGGTGGCGCTGAATACCGAAATCACACCGGAGCTGGTGCA
The DNA here is from genome assembly GCF_037963255.1 of Paenibacillus sp. FSL H8-0259. Taxonomy (NCBI): domain Bacteria; kingdom Bacillati; phylum Bacillota; class Bacilli; order Caryophanales; family Paenibacillaceae; genus Paenibacillus; species Paenibacillus sp. FSL H8-0259. The sequence continues at coordinate 6,211,954 of NZ_CP150147.1, read as the reverse complement.
GGAAGGCTGGGTACGCGAAGTCGTACGTGCGGTGCAGGATTACCGTAAACGCCTGGATCTGCCGATCGACAAACGGATTGCTCTTACGTTGCATGTCGATGACGAGCTTAAGGCGGCGGTTACCGCATTCGAGCATGTGCTGCGCGAGAATGTACTGGTGACTACGGTTGATTTTGACGGAGATTATACCTATGAAACTGTGGATGCCGGCGGCAAGAGCATCGGAATTCATATCGGCGCTTAAGTAACACACACCCTGCATCACTTGTCCCTATATGGCATATACTAGCCGCAAAGGAAAAGCTTCTATGGGTTAGAATGCAAAATGACGAGCCCCGTGCTTAAAGAGATAAGTCTCTTTAACCGGGCTCGTTTGCTTTGCGGGTCATAGAGATTCGAGGGAGGTGCCGGAGGCATGGGCGGATGGAAAGATGTAGATACGGAGGCCGGGAAGCCGGAGAGGCCGGAAGGGCCGGGCAGAATTTCAATTCAGACCTCGGGAGTAGACAGCAGCAGGGATACCGGTAAAGTACCGGAGGAGAAGCGGCAATTCCTGCATTCCGGGGAGTGTATACAGACACCATTTTCTTCTCAAAAGCCTGCAGCCGCGCTCGCAGCAGCCGGTGATCCGGCGGATCTGCCGCAGGAGGAAAAGCTGAACGCGCTGTACCGGATGACCACCCAGCTGGCCCAGCAGATGGAGAAATCGCGGATTTCGGAATATACGGAGCTGCTGCATTCGCCGTTCCGGCTGATCTGGCTGAATATTTTATCCGGAGTAGCCCGGGGGCTGGGGATTGCGCTCGGGTTTACTTTTTTTGCGGCGACGATTATTTATGTGCTTCAGGTGCTCGGGGCATTGAATCTGCCGATTATCGGGGACTATATTGCGGACATTGTGCGGATCGTGCAGCATCAGCTGGAGCTGAAGACCTTCTGAACCGGGTCCAAATTAAAAAAGAGCAGCACACGGCTACTCCCTTTCTTTTTTGAGCGGGTCCAGCAGGTAGTCACCTTCCCCGTCGTCCATGTAATGGCGGTAACTGTTGCCTTTGATGATGGTTAGATGATTTCCCGTAATGTCGGTAGCGACGAAATTCTCCCATGGCTCCACGAAGCCTTCGGTTTCGTCCGCTTCGATCTCCATATCATTATAGGAGCTGATGTTATTGCCTTCGGCCATGGCAGGGGAATCGGAATTGCCCCAGCTCTCTACAATCTGCCAGGCATCCTCCCCGTCGAAGCCGTTCTGGTCCTCCCGCTCATCCAGGCTGGTCCGTCCAAAAGGCGGAGACAGCAGCTCCTCCTCCACCGGGCGGGTAAACGGAGCGCTCTGGCGGGGAGCATGCTCTTTGGTGTAACGGGTGGATGGAATCGCGGCCAGACGTTCATAAGGAATCGGTTCGCCGCTTGCTATGCAAATGCCATAGGTGCCTTCATCCATCGCCCGCAGCGCCGCTTCGATATCGTCCAGCTCATGCTCGTCCCGCTCCAGCAGGGAAATATCCATGGAACGGTTATACAGCTCGGTGGCGGCATCGCCGGGATGGTTGTCGATCTCGGACAGCTCTCCTGTAGTATCGCGCATAGCTTCCTGCAGTCCGTAATGCTCATTATTTTGCAGCCTGTGCTTGATGTCCTCCTGCTGCTGTAGCAGTAATGCGCGCAGCCCGGAGAGCTGGGTTGATGTCAGATGGCTCATTGCTGTGAGCTCCTTTCGGTGGCTTAATCCTCGCTGAAACGGTACCGTCTTTATAAAGAAGGGCAAAGCCGTTTCCGCTTGTATAGCTTGGCCGCAGGGGCCCTTTTTTAGCGATGGAAAATAGTGCCCGGACTTTGGCGGGTTTAGAGTGCCTTGCAATGGACGGTATCTTGAGGCCTGTGCTACAATATACAAGTCTTTATACAGTATTCGTACCGCGGACCGCGGGAAAAATAAGAACGGAGTGACAACTTCTGTGGTGTACTTTCTGATTGCGCTAATTGTATTTTTGATTGACCAGGGTACCAAATATCTGATTGCTACCCGGCTGGAGATTGCAGAGCAGATTCCGGTTATAAAGGATTTCTTCATTATCACGTCCCACCGCAATCGTGGAGCCGCTTTCGGAATTCTTGAAGGACAACAGTGGTTCTTCATTGTAATTACGGTTATAGTTGTTGCCGGTATCGTCTGGTATCTGAACAAGGCCCGGAAGACCCGCAAATTGCTGCCTACGGCATTGTCGCTGGTGCTTGGAGGAGCCGTCGGAAACTTCCTCGACCGGATTCTGAACGGTGAAGTTGTGGATTTCCTGATGTTCAATTTCGGCAGCTATACCTTCCCGATCTTCAACGTAGCCGATTCCTGCATCGTGGTCGGGGTAGCCCTGATTATTCTCGATACGCTGCTGGATGTGAAAGGCGAGCAGGAAGTCACCGAAGTTAAGGAATCACAGGAAGTCAGAGAAGGGAATGAATGATTTTGAATAAAGACGTCAATGAGCAGGCGGTTTCTGGCGCCCTCGAAGAAGAAAGAGACGTCACCGAATGGATGGTTGCCGCGGAGAATGCCCGGGAACGGATTGATAAGTACATTACGGAGTCTTGGGAAGAAGATGTTTCCCGCTCGCAGGTTCAGCTGTGGATCAGCGGTGGTCATGTGACGGTGAACGGCGCTCCGGTCAAAGCTAACTACAAGCTGTATGAAGGCGACAAGGTGGCTGTTACGGTTCCGGAAGCCGAAGTTACGGATTTAATTGCGGAGAATATCCCGCTTGAGGTTGTATATGAAGACAGCGATGTTATCGTGGTGAATAAGCCGCGTGGTATGGTGGTGCATCCGGCAGTAGGACATCCCTCAGGCACCCTGGTCAATGCGCTGATGTATCATTGCAAGGACCTGTCAGGCATTAACGGCGAGATTCGTCCGGGCATTGTGCACCGCATCGACAAGGATACCTCCGGTCTGATTATGGCTGCCAAGAATGATGCCAGTCATGCTTCGCTGGCCGCGCAGCTGAAGGAGCACAGTGTAACCCGCCGCTACATCGCAGTAGTGCATGGCAATCTGTCTCATGATAAGGGCACAGTAGATGCGCCAATCGGCCGTGATCCGCATGACCGTAAGCTGTATATGGTCACCGAGAAGAACAGCAAACGTTCTGTGACGCATTTTACGGTGCTGGAGCGGTTCGGCGACTGTACACTGCTTGAACTGCAGCTGGAGACCGGACGGACGCATCAGATCCGTGTGCATATGAAGTTCATCGGTCATCCGCTGGTCGGCGATCCAATCTATGGACGCAGCAAAGGCACGACGATGACTGGACAGGCTCTGCATGCCGCTGTACTGGGATTTGTGCATCCTATCACAGGAGAGTATAAGGAGTTCAGCGCGCCGCTTCCGGCAGATATGGAAGAAGTGCTGTACACACTGCGCAGCAGATAAGTACAAATGAATAGATTATAAGTCCATGGCTTCTAAGACAGCTTTGCTTCATATTTAGATCATGGATTCACAACAAAAGCCAGGAGATGAGACGAAGATTATGAGTATTGAACACTATCAGGAAACATTCATTCAGACTAATTTTGCGGACCGCATCGGCGGCGCCGGATATGGCAAGGACACTTCCATCTACAAATTCGAGAAAATCAAACGCGCCAAAGCATCGGCGAAGCAGGATTTTCCTAACATTGAATTGATCGACATGGGCGTCGGCGAGCCGGACGAAATGGCGGATGAAGGCATTGTGGCCAGACTTGCCCTTGAAGCTGCCAAAGAAGAAAACCGCGGATATTCCGACAACGGGATTCCTGAATTCAAAGCGGCGGCTGCTGTTTATCTGAAGGAAGTATTCCAGGTAGACGGCATCGACCCGGTAAATGAAATCGTACATTCCATCGGTTCGAAGCCTGCACTGGCTATGCTGCCATCGGTCTTCATTAATCCGGGTGACATCACCATCATGACCGTTCCGGGTTATCCGGTGCTGGGCACTCACACCAAATATCTGGGTGGACAAGTCTACTCCGTTGAGCTTAAGAAGGAGAACAACTTCCTGCCTGACCTGAACTCTATTCCCGAAGACGTAGCCCACAAGGCGAAGCTGCTCTACCTGAACTATCCGAACAATCCTACAGGCGCAAGCGCAACTCCTGAATTTTTCAGCGAAGTAGTAGCCTGGGCGAAGAAATATGATGTAGTCGTTATCCATGACGCTCCTTATGCAGCGCTGACGTATGATGGCGTGAAGCCGCTGAGCTTCCTGTCCGTACCTGGTGCCAAGGATGTCGGCGTGGAGCTGCACTCCCTGTCCAAGTCCTACAACATGACTGGCTGGAGAATCGGTTTCGTTGCCGGCAACCCGCTGATCGTTAAGGCGTTCAGTGATGTGAAGGACAACAATGACTCCGGTCAATTCATCGCGATTCAAAAAGCTGCCGCATACGGTCTGTCTCATCCTGAGATTACCGAAGCGATTGCCGCCAAGTACTCCCGCCGCCACAACATGCTGGTGGATGCACTGAACAGCCTGGGCTTCAAGGCAGAGAAACCGAAGGGTTCATTCTTCCTGTATGTAGCTGCTCCAAAAGGGGTTAAAGGCGGACGCCGCTTCGAATCCGGCGAGGACTTCTCACAGTTCCTGATCCGCGAGAAGCTGATCTCCACCGTGCCTTGGGATGATGCCGGCGCGTTCGTCCGTTTCTCCGTGACTTTCGTTGCCAAAGGCGAGGAAGATGAGAAGCGTGTAATTTCCGAAATTCAAAGACGCCTGAGCGACGTTGAATTCGAATTTTAAGTATGGTTGATGGGGCTGCTGCAGAGAAATCTGCGGCGGTTTTTTGTTATGGCAGCCGATCGCTCCCGAGCCTCACTATCCGCTCCGGTCTGGTCAAATGTTGTACAAACTGCAACTTTACTCAGACGAAACAGGCCCTGAAAGCGCAAATCCTGCACTCTTTACAACAATCTGCTTCAGAAAAGTAAATATTCATCCTAAATGCTGGAAAAAATACAACATTTAGCCCATTGATGCATTTGCGGAGCAAAAATCCTGTAAAATGTGCAACATTACTTGGACAGGCAGGCCGGTAACAGGGGGGGGACAGCATGCATGTGACGGTGTGAGAGTGAGGTGGCGTTAGCAGCCTCTGATATAAAGATAAGCCAGCCGGGAACTCCCGGCTGACCTAATGAACAATAGCCTAACCTTTCCGGTAGGCCTTGCTGTGAAAGGCATTAATATGACGGAACAGTGCTTCGCCGTCATCCGGTACATTTCCGCTACCATCCAGCGGCAGCAGCATCGCCTGATACGGCTCCGGCACCCAGATATACTGGTGGACGTAGGAGGTCAGGACGAATCCGTTCCGCTCCCAGAAATGAATGCGCTCCTTGTGTGTATCTGAGGTTCCGGATTCAGCTTCGATAATAATCCCTCGGATGCCGTGACCTCGGACAGCCCAGTCCCTGATCTGTCCGAGGAACCGGGTTCCCGTACCCGCCCCGCGCAGCTTCTTATCGACAGCCAAGTAATCTATGATCAGTACCTTATCTTCAGTCTTTTCCACGACCCCAGTAACGGCCATAGCGGCAACTTGCCCTTGCTGATCCAGTCCCGCATGTAGATAAGCAATTCGCCGCTCCAGCATACCGCGCAGAATCCCTTCCGGTTTGGCTCCGCTGGGAAAAGCCTCCCGGTACACCGGCTCCATCTGCGTCCAGAGCTGTTCATCCCATTTATCTACTGTAATAAACTCCAGGTCCATGATTTGTTCGCCTCCATTTTTAATCATAGCAGAGGCGGGGCGGGAACGAAAATAAGCCTTTTTATAAGCTGGATAATTTTATAAATTACGCAATGATTATTTTTTGAAGGTATGATTAAATTGAAGCAAGCGAGATCATCAAAGTTGTCTCTCAAAATGTTGATGATTCCTTATTAAGCAGATACCATAATCATTACTGTTTTTAAGAAATTACTTAAAAGAAACGCACGATAAGGAGGAAAATGAACGAAATGAAGTTCGACCCCCGAGAATTAGCGTTGTTTGCAGAGCAGGCTGTAACAAAAGCGGGTGACAGAATTTCCGAATTGCGCAGCCGGGAAAAAATTGAAGTGAATTACAAGGATTATGGTGAACTTGTGACATCCGCTGATTTGTTATCGGAAAGAATCATTCAAGAAGCCATTATGGGTAAATTTCAAGGTCATCGAATTCTTTCGGAGGAAAATGGAGTACATAACTGGGATAATTTCAAGTTTGACGGTCCGGTTTGGGTAATTGATCCCTTAGATGGAACAGTTAATTTTGCCCGCAACTTGCCGCATTACGGCGTTTCATTGGCTTTTGCCCTCGATGGTGTAGTGCTTGCAGGAGCAGTATATGCGCCGGATTTGCACTGTACTTATGTTGGGATTAAAGGGGAAGGCTCCTATTGCAATGGTGAGCGTTTACGAATTCGTACATGTACTTCGCTGCAAGATGCTGTCATAGGCACAGGTTTTCCGCATGATCCAGCAAAAGTGGAACCAGCAATCGAAAGAGTGAACCGACTCAGAAGAAGCTGTCGTGACATTAGGCGTTTTGCCGCACCGACAGTAGACATTTGTTATGTGGCGTCCGGTAAATTAGATGCGCATACGGAAAGTCTTTCACCGTGGGACGTAGCCGCCGCAGGCTTGATTGCACGGGAGGCGGGAGCATTAAGTTGCAATGTACATGTGGTGCCCGAACACATTCCTAATGAACTCTATGGTGAAGAGGCCGTATTCACGACACCCGGAATCTTTGATGATCTTTTGACATTATTGCGGAAGGAATCTGAATAAAAGGTTCATTCTCTTTTCAGCATTGTTGTATGTAAGAAAATGTTAGCTTAGAAAGACATGTTTAATGAAAAGGCCATGCTTTTCAGGATAGCTTTAGTTCCAAATATGCACTATCAGCGCAGTGCTATAGTGCACCTTGCCTGCCCCACCCCTCCCCGGGTGGTGGCAATCGGTAATGGTTTACCCCGTTTAGGTGGAAGCGGCGGAGGGGTTTTTGGAACTGTAGGAGCGTTAGCGTCCGCCTTTGTCTCCGGATTTAATCCGCTTAGCGGTTAATCAAATAAATCTGGAGACAACAGCGGCCGGAAGTCCAAAATCACCGCAGCCGCGCAATTCACCTAAACTCCCCCTCATAGAATTTTTCATTCCCATTTGACACCACCCCTTTCATCTGTCATAATTCCCTATAGTTGAATATGCGCCTTTAATTCAGTCCCGTGAGGCTGGCAAGGTAACGTGAATCGAGGTTCGCGAACATGGAAGCAGGAATCCGTATGAGTACGGAGAGCCTTTTTATGCGCGCGGACACGCCATCTTTTTGAATCTGCGGATTTCACTCCTTGCCTGTTTCGGGCAAGGAGTTTTTTGTTTATCCGGGAACTTGAACAGGCGATCAAGCAGGAGGATGGCACGATGATGGTTACTGAAAAAAATGTCATTATGGACGAAACGGCGATTCGCCGGGCACTGTCACGCATTGCACATGAGATTTTGGAGAAGAACAAGGGTATTGAGAATTGTCTGCTGGTCGGCATCCGTACAAGAGGGATTTATCTGGCCCAGCGGATTGCGGAGCGCATCAAGGAGATTGAAGGCGTGGATATACCTTACGGTGAGCTGGATATCACGCATTACCGCGATGACCGCGAAGGCGGCGGTGACAACAGGGAGTCGATGGACAAGGCTGTGGTCAACAGCAATCTGACCCTGCCCCCGGGCAGCAACGGCATCCAGGACAAGAAAGTGATTCTGTTCGACGATGTGCTGTACACCGGCAGAACCATCCGGGCGGCGATGGATGCGCTGATGGATTGCGGACGGCCGCGGATGATCCAGCTGGCGGTACTGGCTGACCGCGGACACCGGGAACTGCCCATCCGCCCCGACTATATCGGCAAGAACGTACCTACCTCCAGGCATGAGCAGATTGAAGTGTCACTGACCGAATACGACGGCAAGGACGAAGTGTACATTATTTCAAACCGGGAGGAACGATAACAATGATGACGGCAACCAAAGTGAAGGAACGCAGTCTGCTGGGGATTAAGGAGCTGGACGCTTCGGAAATCAGCCAGCTTTTGAACAGAACGGCTTACTGGGACAATCAGAGCGAGAAGCTCACGCCGGTACTGAGAGCGCATTTTGTTGCCAACATGTTTTTTGAGAATAGCACACGGACCCGCTTCTCCTTCGAAATGGCCGAGAAACGGCTGGGCGTTCAGGTCCTGAACTTCACGGCGGCAGCTTCCAGTGTAGAAAAAGGCGAGTCGATCTACGATACCGTACGCACCTTAGAATCGATGGGGATCGATGCCGGAGTTGTGCGTTTGAAGCCTGCAGGCGTGCTGCAGCAGTTGGCCGAGAAGGTAAGCATCCCGCTGATTAATGCCGGAGACGGCAACAATGAGCACCCTACACAGGCGCTGCTGGATCTGTACACGATGCGCAAGCATTTTGGAGAACTGAAGGGCCTGAAAGTGTCGATTATCGGAGATATTATGCATAGCCGGGTGGCACGCTCCAACCTGTGGGCACTGACGAAGATGGGTGCAAGCGTTCAGTTTTGCGCACCGGCGAATATGCAGGCTCCTGAGCTTGCCGCCTACGCCCCATACGTTTCAATGGAAGAAGCGCTGAAAGCGGATGTGGTTATGATGCTGAGAGTGCAGCTGGAACGGCATTCCTCCGGTATTATTTTATCGGCAGCAGAGTACCGGGAGCACTTCGGACTTACGGAAGAACGCGCTGCGAAGCTGGACAAGGGGACGATCATCATGCACCCGGCGCCGGTCAACCGCAATGTCGAGATCGATGATGCAGTGGTGGAGAGCAGCCAGTCACGGATTTTCCCGCAGATGGCGAATGGAGTCCCGGTACGGATGGCAGTGATGGAGAGAGCACTTCAATAGCAAGATTCCGCAAAAAAACCTCACATAACTTTATTAATAAATATACACAAAGATGAATTTTTATTATATAATAACTTAAGAGCTTACGGCTGCGGCCTGAGGCACAAAGGAGAATCATAACCGTGATCATTAAAAACGCCAGTGTACTGGGCCAAGAAGGCGTGCTGGAGCGTAAGCATATTGTAGTGTTGGACGGGGTAATCTCTAAGATTCTGGATGCCGCGGAAGCGGTTGAAGAAGCCGGGGAGATTATTGAAGCGGAAGGCAAGCTGCTGATTCCGGGACTGATCGATATGCATGTGCATTTACGTGAACCGGGGTTTGAGCATAAGGAAACGATTGAGACCGGCGCACGTTCGGCGGCCAAGGGCGGATTCACGACCATCGCCTGCATGCCGAATACACGCCCGGTAACAGACAGTGCAGAGATCGTTCAATTGGTAAAAGACAAGGCGCGTGAAGCCGGACTCGTGAAGGTGCTGCCTTATGCGGCCATTACGAAGAATGAGCTCGGACTTGAGCTGACTGATTTTGAGGCACTGAAAGCGGCTGGAGCGATCGGCTTCACCGACGACGGTGTAGGCGTACAGAGCGCACAAATGATGAAGGATGCCATGAAGCTGGCGGCAGGAATGGATATGCCGGTCATCGCGCACTGCGAGGACAACTCGCTGGTTGAGGGCTGCGCGGTAGCGGAAGGTACGTTTGCCGACAAGCATGGGCTTAAGGGAATTCCGAATGAGTCGGAAGCCATCCATGTAGGCCGCGACATACTGCTGTCTGAGGCTACTGGCGTTCACTACCATGTGTGCCACGTCAGCACCGAGCAATCGGTACGGCTGATCCGTCAGGCTAAGCAGATCGGCATCAAGGTGACCGCTGAGGTGTGCCCGCATCATCTGCTGCTCTCGGAGGAAGACATTCCGGGAATGGACGCGAACTGGAAAATGAACCCGCCGCTGCGCTCGCGCCGCGATGTGGAGGCCTGCATCGAAGGACTGCTGGACGGCACACTAGATATCATCGTTACCGATCACGCACCGCACAGTGCGGAAGAGAAAGCAAAAGGCATGCAGCTTGCACCGTTTGGCATTGTCGGTTTTGAGACAGCTTTCCCGCTGCTGTATACCGCTTTTGTGGCCACTGGCAAATGGGATCTGTCCCTGCTGGTCCAGCGGATGACCGCTGATCCGGCCCGGGTGTTCAGATTGAACACTGGCAGCCTTGCAGTAGGGGCGCCTGCCGATCTGACACTGATTGATTTGAATGAAGAGAAGGAAGTGGACCCGGCAACGTTTGCCAGCAAAGGGCGGAATACTCCTTTTGGCGGATGGAAGCTTAAGGGCTGGCCGGTGAAGACTTGGGTAGACGGCAGAGCCGTATGGAGTGAAGTATAACTGACGGTTATGGCAGCCAGGCTGCCGGCCGTGACATAAGCATCAGACTACAGAAACAAGAAGGAGTGGAAGGGAATGCAGGCGAGATTGCTGCTTCAGGACGGAACGCTGTTTACAGGCACCGCATTTGGCGCGGAAGGCGAAAAGACGGGCGAGGTTGTATTTAACACAGGAATTACGGGATATCAGGAGGTGCTGTCGGACCCTTCGTACTGCGGCCAGATCGTCACAATGACGTATCCGCTGATCGGAAATTACGGCATTACCCGTGATGATTTCGAATCTGTGCGCCCTTTTGTGCACGGCTTTGTGGTGCGTCGTCACGAGACTGTGCCCAGCAACTGGCGTGCTGAATACAGTGTAGACGATCTGCTGAAGGAATACGGCATTCCCGGAATCAGCGAGATTGATACCCGGATGCTGACCCGCATTATCCGCCATCACGGCACGATGAAGGCGATCCTCACCACTTCGAATAAACGTGTGGAAGAACTGATGGAAATGATGGGCGATACTACAATTGAAGAATTGCGCAATCAGGTAGCCCGTACCTCCACAACCAAGACATATAGCAGCCCGGGGAATAAGGAACGTATCGTGCTGGTAGATTACGGCGCGAAGACAGGCATTCTGCGCGAGCTGAATAGCCGCGGCTGTGATGTGGTTGTCGTGCCTCACGATGTGACTGCAGATGAGATCCGCCGCCTGAATCCGGACGGAATCCAGCTGTCGAACGGCCCTGGGGACCCTAAGGATGTGCCTTATGCGGTTAAAACCATATCCGAGCTGCTCGGCGAATATCCGATCTTCGGCATCTGTCTGGGTCATCAGCTGTTCGCGCTGGCATGCGGCGCCGATACCGAGAAGCTCAAATTCGGCCATCGCGGCGGTAACCATCCGGTCAAAGAGCTGGAGAGCGGACGCTGCTTCATCACATCGCAGAACCATGGTTACACGGTTAATGAAGAATCCGTAGTGAACACGGATCTGGAAGTAACGCATATTAACAACAATGATAAGACCGTCGAAGGACTGAAGCATACCCGTTACCCCGCTTTTTCGGTGCAATACCATCCGGAAGCGGCGCCGGGACCGCATGACAGCAGCTACTTGTTCGACCGTTTCCTGCAGATGATCGCAGACCACAAGGCGAAACTGCCGGCAGGCTCGCGCCAGGCGCAGCTTGCGGCCAATGCCAGAATCACGGCACCGAAACCTGCAGCACAGCTTGAAGCCGTGAAAGGAGCACTATAACATGCCTAAGAACGATAAACTCAAAAAAATTCTGGTTATCGGCTCCGGTCCGATTGTCATCGGCCAAGCCGCCGAGTTTGACTATGCGGGCACACAAGCCTGCCAGGCGCTCAAAGAAGAAGGCGTAGAGGTTGTGCTGATTAACAGCAACCCGGCTACGATCATGACCGATACCAATATGGCTGACAAAGTATATATTGAACCGATTACGCTCGAATTCGTGACGGCGATTATCCGCCAGGAGCGTCCGGACGGCCTGCTGCCGACACTGGGCGGACAGACCGGCCTCAACATGGCAGTGGAGCTGGCCCGTGCAGGCGTACTGAAATCCGAGAATGTGAAGCTTCTGGGTACACAGCTGGAATCCATCGAGAAAGCAGAAGACCGCGATTTGTTCCGCGAGCTGATGCGTGAGCTGGATCAGCCTGTTCCTGAGAGTGCCATCATCACAAGTGTGGAAGAAGCTATGGGCTTCGCCGCCGGCATCGGCTATCCGCTGATTGTCCGTCCGGCCTACACGCTAGGCGGAACAGGCGGCGGGATCTGCGACAATGAGGAAGAGCTGCGCGAGACCGTCAAAGCAGGTATCCGTTACAGCCCGATCGGCCAGTGTCTGGTGGAGAAGAGCATCGCCGGCATGAAGGAAGTCGAATATGAAGTGATGCGTGATAAGAACGACAACTGTATTGTAGTCTGCAACATGGAGAACTTTGATCCGGTTGGCGTACATACTGGCGACAGTATCGTAGTGGCTCCAAGCCAGACGTTGTCTGACCGTGAGTACCAGATGCTGCGCAGCGCTTCCCTGAAGATTATCCGCGCCCTGAATATCGAAGGCGGCTGTAACGTACAGTTCGCACTTGATCCGCAGAGCTATCAGTACTATGTCATTGAAGTGAATCCGCGCGTAAGCCGCTCGTCGGCGCTGGCGTCGAAGGCGACCGGGTATCCGATTGCCAAGATGGCCGCCAAAATCGCCCTCGGCTACACGCTCGATGAAATCGTCAATCCGGTTACCGGACAGACATATGCCTGCTTCGAGCCGACACTGGATTATATCGTCAGCAAAATCCCGCGCTGGCCGTTCGACAAGTTCATCTCTGCGAACCGTAAGCTCGGTACCCAGATGAAGGCAACCGGAGAAGTAATGGCCATCGGCCGTACCTTCGAAGAGTCGATTCACAAGGCGATCCGGTCGCTGGAGATCGGTGTGCACCGTTTCCGTCTGCCTGGCGCAGAGCTGCTTGAAGACAGTGTACTGCGTAATAGACTCGCCAAAGCGGATGATGAGCGCCTGTTCCTGATCGCAGAAGCGTTCCGCCGCGGCTACGGGCTGCAGGATATTCAGGATACGACGAATATTGACTGGTGGTTCCTGTCCAAGATCGAAGGCCTCGTGAACTTCGAGGACGAGATCCGCGCGGAAGAAACCTTGTCCGCAGAAATTCTCTATCAGGCTAAACGCAAGGGCTTCACCGACCGGGCGATTGCCGAGATCCGTGCCGAAGGGCGTCCGGGCGGGGCATTCACCAAGGAATCCGAAGTACGCGTGCTGCGTCTGCAGCAGGGTCTGGTTCCGGTATTCAAAATGGTCGATACCTGCGCCGCCGAATTCGAAGCTTCAACGCCATACTACTACTCGACCTATGAGACCGAGAATGAAGTGATTCATTCCGATAAACAGAAGGTTATCGTGCTCGGCTCCGGTCCAATCCGGATCGGCCAGGGTATTGAGTTCGACTACTCTACCGTGCATGCAGTATGGGCCATCCAGAAAGCCGGCTATGAAGCCGTAATTATCAATAATAATCCTGAGACGGTGTCAACGGATTTCAATACATCAGACCGCCTGTACTTTGAACCGCTGTTCTTCGAGGATGTCATGAACGTTATCGCCCAGGAGAATCCGATCGGGGTTATCGTACAGTTCGGCGGACAGACAGCAATCAATCTGGCTGCACCGCTCGCAGCAGCAGGTGTGAACATTCTGGGCACGAGCCTGGAGAGCATCGATGAAGCGGAGAACCGCAAGAAATTCGAAGCACTTCTGGCCCGTCTGGATATCGCACAGCCAAAAGGCAAGACGGTTATCAACATTGACGAAGCCGTTGAAACAGCGCAAGCGCTGGGGTATCCGGTGTTGGTTCGTCCATCATATGTCCTCGGCGGCCGTGCAATGGAGATTGTCTACAACGATACAGAGCTGCTGAGCTATATGGTTGAAGCGGTGAAGGTTAATCCGGAGCATCCGGTGCTGATCGACCGTTACATGCTGGGCAAAGAGGTTGAAGTCGACGCGATCTGCGATGGCGAGACCGTAGTGATTCCGGGAATTATGGAGCATGTAGAACGCGCAGGGGTTCACTCCGGTGACTCCATCGCCGTCTATCCGCCGCAATATCTGGATGAAGGCCTGAAGCAGAAGATCTCCGAGATCACGATTAAGATCGCTAAGGAGCTGAAGACGATCGGACTGGTTAACATCCAGTTTGTCATCTATCAGAACGAAGTGTATGTGATCGAGGTTAACCCGCGCTCCTCGCGTACGGTTCCTTTCCTGAGCAAGGTGACAGGCATTCCAATGGCTAATCTGGCAACCAAGATCATCCTCGGCGGCAAGCTGAAGGAAGACGGGTACACAGAAGGGCTGTGGCCGGAAAGTGACTACGTTTCGGTAAAAGTGCCAGTGTTCTCCTTTGCCAAGCTGCGCAGAGTAGAACCGACGCTTGGACCGGAAATGAAATCGACCGGCGAAGTTATGGGCCGCGACAAGCTGTATGCCAAAGCGCTCTACAAAGGGCTGATCGGTGCGGGAATGAAGATTCCGGCCACCGGAGCAATCATCGTTACCGTAGCAGATAAAGACAAAGCTGAAGCGGTTGAGCTGATGAAGGGCTTCCATGCCATGGGCTACAAAATCATCGCTACCGGCGGTACCGCGCTTGCGCTTGAGCAGGCCGGGCTGAACGTGATGAACGTCAACAAGCTGGATGAAGGTGAGCCGACCATTCTGGATCTGATCCGCGGCGGTCAGGCGAACTTCGTCTTCAATACACTGACCAAAGGCAAGACGCCTGAGCGTGACGGGTTCCGTATCCGCCGGGAAGCGGTTGAGAACGGCGTTGTATGTATGACTTCGCTGGATACTGTAACCGCGCTGCTGAGAATGCTGCAGACGATCAACTTCTCGTCACAGTCGATGCCTGCTTTTGTCGGACAATAATAAATAGGGTGAGGGCAGCCGCTACAGGCTGCTACAAGGACGGTTTGCGTTAGCGCAGACCGTTCACCTATGCCCGGGACCTTGAAGAGCTTATTACCACTTGATTACAGAAAGAAGGCTGGCAAATGGACGGGACCGCAGCACAGCAGCACCACGAACATGAGAACATCGGGCAAGTAGAAAAGCGTAATGAAATGGCCGGACGGCTGATGGTTGCCCTGGACTATCCGGATGCGGCACAGGCGAGGCTATTACTCGACCAGCTGGAAGGTATCCCTTGCTATATGAAGGTCGGCATGCAGCTGTTCTATGCTGCCGGGCCGGACTTCATCCGGGAGCTGAAGGAACGCGGCTATTCGGTCTTCCTGGACGTCAAAATGCATGATATCCCGAACACCGTCCGGGGCGGGGCGGAGAGCCTGACCATGCTGGGCGTTGATATGTTCAACGTGCATGCCGCCGGAGGAGCTGCCATGATGGCTGCTGCTCTGGAAGGCGCAGCGAAGGCCGTCAGCCTGCATCCGTCGCTGCATATTCCGCTCATTATCGCGGTGACCCAGCTGACCAGCACCAGCCAGGAGGTTATGAACAGCGAAATCGGCATCGCCGGAACGGTGACGGACACGGTTGTACGGTACGCCAAGCTTGCGGCGGAAGCCGGCCTGCATGGTGTGGTAGCATCGCCGCAGGAATCAGCGGTGATCGCAGCAGCCTGCGGACCGGATTTCCGCACGGTGACCCCGGGTATCCGGCCTGCCGGTGCCTCCCTTGACGATCAGTCCCGGGTTATGACACCCGGACAAGCTATACGGCAGGGCAGCCACTACCTGGTAGTGGGCCGGCCGATTACAGCGGCGGCAGATCCGCGCGCCGCAGCACTTACCATTATTGAGGAGATGAGCGAAGTATGAGCCCATTAGAGAATAAAAGTGAACAAGTTGCACGTTACCTGCTGGAGATTGGAGCGGTAGCCCTGCGCCCGCAGGAGCCGTTCACCTGGACCTCCGGCATCAAATCGCCGATCTATTGCGATAACCGTCTGACCTTGTCTTTTCCGGTTGTCCGGGGCTACATTGCTGAGGCCTTCGCAGAGCTGATCAGAGCCAGCTATCCGGACGCTGAGGTCATTGCCGGGACTGCAACCGCCGGGATTCCGCATGCGGCCTGGGTGGCCGATAAGCTCGGTCTGCCGATGGCTTATATCCGCGACAAGGCCAAAGGCCACGGCAAGCAGAACCAGATCGAAGGCCTGATCGCTCCCGGCCAGAAGGTGATCGTGATTGAGGATCTGATCTCCACTGGCGGCAGCTCGATCAAGGCCGCGCAGGCTGTGCAGGAAGCGGGCGGCGTACCGCTGGCCGTACTGGCTATCTTCAGCTATGAGCTGGACCGCGCCGTAGATGCCTTCGCCGCTGCGGAAATCCCGCTGCAGAGCCTGTCCAATTACAGCACACTCATTGATGTGGCGCTGGCTCAAGGCACGATCGCTGACTCGGATGTAGCGCTGCTGCAATCGTGGCGTAAAGACCCGGCAGCGTTCGGCGTATAAGCTGGATTGCAGATACATCAATACCTCACACTTGATTTGTTACCGGCTCATTTGAAACTTCTTATGAAACTTCTTAGTGAGCGGTGTGGACATTAATGTTGTACGTTTTACAACTTTGTCTCATGCATAGCCAGGTGTTTAGGAGGATTGTTGTATGAAATACAAGAATATTCCTGCTAAGCCGCTTGGTGAAGAGGAAATGCTGCATTTTCTACAACAATCTTCGATTTTGGCCGATAGGATGAGGAAAATGTTGTATTCTGTGCAGGATTTTGTGTAAAGCTGACGGATCCCTACAATAAAAGGCGGATGAATCGGGAAATTCATGCGACAACAGCCGCCGCCCGGAAGCAGGCCAGAAATACAGCAAGAAGCCCCGTGCCTTCACAGGTACAGCAGGGCTTCTTTTTTTGCGTTAGACAAAAGCAGTCTGTGCCAAGGTGAACAAACTGTCTTTTTAGTTTAAACGGGATGTCACTTCCGATATTCGAATAGGCTATATAATGCTAAATAAAGGCATGCTCAGCCACTTGTCCAGGCTTATGATATTTCATTAGGAGGCTATAAATATGGCTAAATCAACGATTCCTCTTCTGCTCAGGCGCGGTCTTCAGCTGGCACTCTGTGCGGCGGTACTGTTGCCTGTTATTTCGGCTGAAGCGGCGGCAGCCCCTGTCAGCTCTGCCACTTCGGCCAAACCCCTGACGGCATCCGTGGTGACGCAGCCATCGGGAGGACAGCGGGTCCTGCGGATCGGCAGTCTGTGGAGTAACAGCGATGATACCTATCTGCGCCAGAATCTGACTGACCTCTATGAGTTCACGCATCCGGACGTGAAGCTGGAGTTTGTTCCGGCGGTGGATCAGGAGCAGTTCCGCTTCACCAACACGTACATGGTGGAAGGACCGGAAGCATTGGGGCATATGCGTGACATCATGGTTGGCAGTGATCCGGTAGATGTGGTCATAGGAGACAGCAGCCTGATCAGGAGTCTGGCAGCCCAGAACATGCTTGAGCCTCTGCAGCCGCTGATTGACCGTGACGGCTATGATATCAGCAATATGGCACCAACGATGCTGAATGGTGTCCGTGAGCTCGGAAGGGGCCATCTATTTGCGCTGGCACCTACTTTCAACGCCAGTGTAGTTTTCTATAACAAAGGGATATTCGATGCTGCCGGAGTGAATTATCCAACGGACGGGATGACCTGGGATGAATTCTTCAAGCTTGCAGGTATGGTGACGAAGACCTCCAAGCAGATGGATGAGCGGATATATGGCTTCTCAAGGAGCCGTTATGTCGGCGATCCGTTCGGGGATATGCAGGCGTATCTTTCTCCTCTGCAAGCTGCTATGTACGATAACCAAGGCGGGGCAATGACAGTGAACAATGCGCTGTGGAGTAAAGGCTGGACTAACTTCAGCAATCTGATTCAGAAGAAGATTATCCCCGGCCCGGATGATATTGAAGCCGCAGCCGCAGCTGTTGCCGAACCTGCAGAGACCGGATTTAACCCGTTTCTGGGAGACTGGTTTCTGACGGGCAAAGCGGCAATGGTCATCGGGGAATATGGTTATATCAACGAGTTGGCTTCCGCGGACCGCAATGCGCTCCTGATTAAGAACATTAATTTCAGACATGTGGATTGGGGAATCGCCGCCGTACCTACGTTTGCCGAGAAGCCGGGCGTGGTCGTCGGCGCGGGACTGGATCAGATGCTGGCCATCAGCAGTACCGCGCAGAATGAATAGGATGCCTGGGAGCTGATCAAATTTGTGAACAGCAACGAAGTAGCCAGAATCAAGGCGGCCAATCCTTATCAGCTTACCTCCCGGATGGATTTCAACCGTTCACAGAAGGCTGGAGTAAGCCTTGAACCCTTTTACAATGTGAAGCCTGTGCCGGTGACGGACGCTAATGTGGAGAGTCTAGCGTACAAGATGCCTAATATTTATCAGATTAATCTGGCCGGACAAATGCTGTTCAGCGAAGTCATTCAAGGCAAACGGACGGTAGCGAATGCCCTCAAGGCCTGGGAGCAGCAGGGCAACCATATGCTTAACGCGATGCGCAAAGATCCCGCGGTCTTGTTCAATCTGGACAACGGCTGGCTGGAGCGAAGTGCGAAGGGCAAGTAGTATAGCGTCAAATTTAAACTAGTGAGAACCACTTTGGAAAATCATTTGCCAATGGTTTGTAGTGACCCCATTATGGTATATCCGATCCGGTATGCTTAAGTGCACTTTGTACAACTAAATCGTCTGATTTATAACTAAATAATCGTTTAGTTGTATTTCGTGCAATTAAACTTCGAGTTGCAGACGGTTTTCCCCGATTCGGGCAGATTTAGTTGTACAGACTACAGTTATAAGAGGCAAGCATCCCTTTTTGCTGTTTTTAATTGTACATTATACAACTATCCTCTGAATTCTTGAATGGAAAATAATTTCAGACAAGCGGTGCAGAAATTGCCAGCCGTTCCGCAGGGCTTTTTTCCTGTTATTAATGAAAAACTGGGCATGATAATGATCAGAGCAGCAGCAAACATTAATACGAAAAAGGAGAAGGGCATCATGAATTGGATATACTTCGCGAAATTGTTCAGGACAAGATTTCAAGCGGGTTGTCTGGCTAAAAGACTTGAACAGGACGGCTGGATCTACGGCTATCATGATCCGCGTTTTGTGGAAATTTACCGTTCGCGCAAGGGCCGCTACGGTGTGCGTTTTCTGCCATAAACAAATTAACCAAATTCATCCTTGACTTTATCTATGCTTATATTGTATATTATCTATTGTCGCTGTTTGAATATGATTACTGACGCGGGGTGGAGCAGCCCGGTAGCTCGTCGGGCTCATAACCCGAAGGCCGCAGGTTCAAATCCTGCCCCCGCAACCAATTTTATTTCATCAGACAGCACTTGTATAATACGGATATCCTAGTCCGGGCCCTTAGCTCAGTTGGTTAGAGCGGTCGGCTCATAACCGATTGGTCACAGGTTCGAGTCCTGTAGGGCCCACTTCACTAAAACCCTTACCCTGTAAGGGTTTTTTGCTATGTTGGGGAGTGCAAATGATTGGAAGAGGACGAGCTATGAAATTGTGAAAATAAGAATTGGTCACATTTTGGTCACGGTGTCGATTCATTTAATAGGTTTTTGGCTCATTTGCATTTTTGAATCAATCAAGTCAGCAGCATCTCGCTGCATATCGGGGAGTAAATGAGAATATCTATCAAGATAAATTTGTACGCTACTGTGACCAAGACGTTCAGCGCCGATTTTTGCATTTATCCCATTATTCAATAGCATGGATGCATGTGAATGTCTAAGGTCATGGAACCGGATTTTGGGTAGCTCTGACTTTCCGGTTAAGAATGCGAACGTTTCTGTAACACGTCGAGGCTTAATCGGTTCACCATTAGCATAGCAGCATACTAGATCATGATCTTTATAGTTCTCTATCCCAATGTTTTGCTTATTATCTTCAATAATTTGTAGACGATGCTTTAGGTCAGTGATAAGCATATTACCAATAGGAATTCTGCGGGCTGAGCTTGATGTCTTGGTATCTTGGATGATAATGCCTTTGGATGGAGTCCAATTGACTGTTTGCTGGATCATCAAACTCTTCGCTTCAAAATCTATGTCACTCCATCTCAAACCCAGTACTTCACCTTTGCGCATTCCCGTGTGAATGGCTAGAGAAAAAACAATATAATGAACATGTCCTTCGGCGGTTTCAAGAAAATGCAAGCATTGTTCCATAGTCCAAGTTTTCATTTCTTTCCTACGCAGTTTTGGTGCTTCCACTTTATCAATAGGGTTAGAGACAAGCATTTCCCACTTCACGGCCTGACCAAAAGCTTTACGCAATATAGCATGGACGTGACGAACGTAATCCGAAGAATATTTCTCTAATAATCCATTGTAAAATCTGTTTATGGTCAAGGGCTTGATTTGCTGCAATTTTTGCCGACCAATAACGGGCACAATGCGACTTCTAATAATGGATTCTTCGACATCGTAAACCGTGGATTTATACTTCTGAAGGGCATAATCTTTTAACCATATATCAAAAAAATCAGCAATGGTAAGATTGATTTCAGAAACATAGTCCCCTTTGTCAACACTGGCAAGAAGAGCTATCAATGCACGATCTGCTTCTTTTTGTGTTGCAAAGCCTCCTTTCTTTTTTTGAATTCTCTTTCCAGTCCCCTGATCCGGTGGTAGATCAACAACATAAGTCCAGGTCTTCCCTCGTTTGAATACTTTCCCTTTCATAATTACCTCCTAGAATTAACGAAAATTTCAGATACTTCCTATATTCATCACTCCCTTCAAAATTTTAAAAATTCAAAGCGTCGTCTATTGCCTCCATCGTTAAATACAACCGTGTTGACAGTTTGCCATATCGCCATGCTACACGCGATAGGTTAATGGCAATAAAGCCTTTGCGATCTGGCAGGATAGAGAGATCTCCAGAAAGTATAGTTGCTGAATCATGAGACATGTATGAGGGCATATCGCAGCTTTCATAATTGCCATCAACCTCGATTTCTAACTGGTTGTCCCAGTCAAAGCCATAGGGCTGTTCGATGATCAGCGTATCCGGCCGGGAGCAATCGCCATCCCAATTGTAATAAGCACGAATAAGTAGGTTGGTGCGATTAGCGGTGTAGCTTTCTGGGGAGTCACGAATGATTTCATGAGTCGCAGCAGCTGATTCAATAGCGGATAAAAATTCTCCTTGCCTAATTCGATCTTCAATTTGTTCATAGCGTTTTTTTGCAAAATTTAACGGGACATTGAATTCCCGGGATATGTACCCTATCGCTTCACTTCTCACGGATGACAAACTTAACCTTTCTAGCATAAAGAAAGGGATTGCGGCGTAAAAAACAAAACGATCCGCTTCACTTTCCTGCGCTTTAGTAAATAGCTCGGGCATTATTGTCTGATTTCCAGCATGGCGGAGCATATGACATAGCTCATGAAGGAATTCAAGACGCTGTTGATCTTCTGCAAGACGGTTATCTAGGAATATGGTGTACACGCCAGGGGAAACTTCAATTCCTTTGCTTTTTTTATTATGGTAATGGACCCACACATTGAATTTTGCTGCCAATGATTCAACAGATAAATGCGCAGGTTTGGTAATCCTATGCATTTTGTACAATTCGTTTATCTTTTGTTCGAGTGGGGGGGTCTTGTAATTCATAATCATGTTGTTCACCTCTAAATGGGATCGTATGTTCTTATTAAGACTAAAAAGAAAAGCCATTTCTGGCTAGTAGTATCCAATCAGCTCTCGCCTTGGATATCACCAGGCTTTCGGCCTTTTTCCTTTTCCTGCAGTATTCTAAAAATTTCTCGCATTTCTTCCCGGCGTTCTTCGGGTGCAGATAGATAGTCACGGAAAAATATTCCATGTTCGGGATTGTTAATAAATTCTTCGTAAGTAAGTGATTTTTCTTCATTATCCTCACTTGAAGTATTGCCCTCTGGTGCGAAACCGGCCAACAGTAACAGTTCATTGATATTAGAACCTTCAAGTGCGTTAGCGATGTTGATAATTTTGTCTCTTGAGGCTTGATATCTATTATTTTCTATTGAACTGATGAAAGAATAACTGACCTTTGATTTCTTTTCGAGATCTCTTAAAGATAAATCGTTTTTTAAGCGAAGCTCTTTAATTTTCTTCCCAAGCAGAAGAGTGTTTTTCATTTATCATCACCTAATCAGATATTAAACGTTTTGTAATACAAAACACAACACATAACCAAAAGATGTTCTTAATTTCAAAACATGTGTTGACAAACAAAACACTTAGGATTATTATTTGTTTAGAAATACAAAACAGATGGCGAGGTGATGCACATGAGTAAGGTATTAGGCAACAATATCGCGCTAATCCGTAAGGAATCGAAGATAACACAACAAGAACTGGCCGATTCTATAGGAATGGAGCGTACATCTTTGTCACAAATAGAGACTGGAGCATATAACCCTAGTGCTGAAACTATGAAAAAAATATCCGATGCTCTAAAGCGTCCGTTAGGAGATATTTTTTTTAATCCTGATGTGTTGAAATTCGAAACAAAATTACTTCCTCTAAGAATTGAACAATCATTAGCTAATGAGGTGGTCTGATCATGGCAAAGGCATTAAAAACACCTTTAACATTCGCAGAAGCCCTTCGCTTGGCTGCTGATTTGGCAGAACAGAATGAAAAGCTAGAACGTCAACTCGCAGAACTTCGGCTGAATGGGGAATATCCTGAAGTGCTTCGACCAGCACATATTCAGAAACTCCTTAGGCTCAGCCCTCCGAAGGTAAATGAGCTTACCAATCATCCGACATTCCCACACTTAAATCGCAACCGCCGAAAGGGCGAGGCCGTTACCGTCCTTAAATCTGATCTTTACCAATGGCTTAAGACCGAGAGATATGAGTAAGAAAAAGCCGCCGTACAATGCGGCGGCCGGGAATGGTGGGCAAGGGGAGTTGCTTGAATTAATCATACATCACGCCTCTGTCCAAAAGCATTCCCTATATTTGGACAAATACAGGAGGAATTGATATGGCAATTGGACAATTTCCTGGAGCGCTAAAGGAAGTTATGCAGCGCAAGGGTGTGACGTTGGCTAAAGCTGGTCAAGCCGCACATGTAGACGGGTCACAGATCGGCAAGATTGTTAATGGTAGCCGTAAAGCATCCAAACAGGTGATGCAGGCAGCAGCGACTTATTATGATGATGCTCAATTATTATTGGCTGCGGCAGCTGAGGTAACCGGGGGCGCTTCGGTCCCCTGGCTCAATAACGCTGATCTTCATCCAAGTTCTACACATATCAAAACTATTGAAGAGATTCAGGAAGCATTGCAGGCGCTGCTTACCCTGCCGATCACAAAGAGCCTTGAACAATTAAAGGCTGGTGACAGGGATGTTATCAAAAACGGCATCATGGAGCAGCTTGAGGCAATAACGGCACTTACTCATAATGCCGCCGCCCTGTGCCGCAAGTATGAATTTTCGTACATAGCGCTTTGGTCAGAGCATCGCGCCGAATTAAAGCTTAAAAATTACATGAAATGAGGTAGTGGGATGGAAAGAGCAGTAATGATTGCTGAAGCCATTGAGGCCGGGAAAATTGCTAAGCACAATTTAAAGGTAATTCGGGAAAATCCAGAGGCAGTAAAGCACGGAGAATTCCGTTCCATTGAAGACTATCTAATGATGCTCATTCGCGTAGCAGAAAATGAAAAAGCCCGCCTGGCAGGGCGGACTCCGTTGAGAACCCATCTAAAGAGCCTCGTTGTGTCCATTTTAACCGTAGATCGTGCCGAGCGCAAGAGGGCCGCTCAGCCAGAGGAGGGATATCATGCCACTTCATTTTACTCCAGATGAACTGATTGCGATTCAACTTGCTCTCGTAGATAAGCTAACAACATTAGAAGAGCGTCTTAAAACCTACGAATTGAAGAAACGCCCAGGTTATCACACTAAAGCATTGATCGGAAGCACCATGAGGGCTTTAGACAAAATCAACCGTTTGCCGCCTGATGAGGCCTGAGGGATACAGGCCGAAACCCCGCAAGGGGTCGCGGATATCCGCCGCAGCTGCATCGCGCAGCGTCGAACCTTAGAAGTAACCTTCCTCCGGTTTGGCGTTGCACGATGCAGCTGACGCAATAATCTTATGAAAGGGGAATGGCATTATGATACCTGAACATTTATTTCAGGATCGTTACTGGCGGGGGCTGCTTCATATTTTCACGAATCATAACAAGCTTAAGCAATTCTTATCGAATCCAGATTTTTTTGATTTTGAAGAACTGTCTTTACATGTGGAAGCTTTGCTGAAAGCATCTAAGGGTTGGAGTCCATGCGAAAAATTCATGTTGGAAGTTGCCCTACATCTTTTTAACGGTATCAACAAAATTGATCTTTCACAGGCTGACCGCTTAGACAACAAGAGCACTGAAATCCTGCGTGAAGCCTTGCTGCTTCGCCTCGATAGGTAAAGGGGCGCAATATGCTTGTATTCAAAGGTGACACGGTGCGGACAAGCTGCGGCCTGTATGGTGAGGTACTGGATACATGGGGCATCGCCCGCCCCTGGGCAAAGCTCCGAAAGGAAGACGGCGAATTAGCGTTCTTTCTCCGCACGAATGTAACGGAGATTGTGAAACGCCCGCCAGTTAAGAAGGGCAAACGATGATGATACAGCAGAGGTGAGCTTATGCCAGCAGATAGCTTTCCTTTTCCGATCTTCTCCGGGCTGTTTTCACCGCAGCATTACGACAATATAGGCAGCGCGATATGGCTATTTGCTTGGTGCATCAGCTCCACGACTAAGGAAGTCGAAGAGGACGGAACTGTCTGGGGGCTTGTCCTTGGCGGCAAGCCGATGAAGCTTTCTGAAATCGGTGGAATCTTCGGGGTTGCCGACAAGAGCATCAGCAGATGGATAAGTGACCTGCAGGAGCACGGTTACCTCCATATCACCAGAGCGCCCCGGGGTTTGATCATAAGGGTTAGAAAGTCAAAGAAAGGCCTGCTGAAGCGATCAGACAAAAATGTCCCTTCATCTAACAATGATCAGACAATATTGTCCGATCAGTGCGGCAGTGATCAGACACAATTGTCTGATCAGGATGATAGAGATCAGACATATTTGTCCGTTCACATGGATGGTGATCAGACATTTTTGTCCGTTCAGAATGATAGTGATCAGACACATATGTCCGATCACAGCCCGGATTTGGGTAGTGATCAGACAAAAATGTCCGATGCAAAAGATATTATTATTACTACTACTATTATTAACTTAGAAAAAGAGTGGTGGGAAGAAGAGCCAAACCAAACCCCGCCAGAAAATGACATGTTCGTCCTGATGAAAGCTTACTGCGTTTTACACGGCCGATCAGATATACATGTTTCCCCGAAAGAACGCGATGCCATGGGTAAGATGGTCACCGGAGGGATTCCAGTCCCTTTTACCATCCGAACTATGGAAACCATGTACAGGGAGAAACAGGAGCGTGAGGGCGAAGACTTTGAACCGGCTAACAGCTTCGCTTATTACACAGGCGGCATTAAGAAAGCCTGGAAGAATACCCAAACTGTCAGCAAGACTGACGGCAAGCCTGGAAGTAAGCCAGGAGCTAAGGCAGCTCCATCAGAGCCGCCGCGCAAAACGAAGCAGCAGCAGGAAATGGAAGACCTGCAACGTCGCATGAAGGAGGCCGAAGACCTTGAAAAGAGCGCAAGTGATACAACTCCTGATAGAACTCAAACGGGAGTATACGCACCAGATAGACACCAGCGACCAGGAAGTTACCCGGCTTTACGAAGCGCTGAAAGACTTCCCGTTTGATAAAGCCATCGAAAACGTCCGGCATCATATTTTAACAAATTCATGGGCACCCAAAATCGCCCAGATACGTGCTGGGCACGGTGATATGACTGAGGATATGCGAAGCAAAATAGAGGCCGCGCATGTACTGGCTGAGAGACAAAATAATCGCGCAGAAGTGGCGCTGCCGCCTGCGGGCTGGAAGGAGGCACTATATGCAAAGCTTGGAAGAGATTCGAGAATTACCGAATAGCCCGGCTGCGGAAGCTGCGGTTCTGGGGGCGGTCCTCATGGACAAAACGGGGGATGCGGTAGAGTTGGCGTCCGCTCTTCAGCCTGAATCATTCTTAAACCCTGTGCATCAGGAGATATTCCGGTCCATCGTCACTTTACATCGGGGCGGTGATCCTATTGAATTTCCGGCGATGGCGAATGAGTTGCAGAGCCGAAAGCAATTGGACAAGATTGGCGGGACAAGCTATTTACTCAAACTGGCTCATTCGGTGCCGTCGGCGGCAGAGATTGGGTATTACATCGGTATCCTGGAGGACAAGCACACGCTGCGCAAGGCGATCTATGCCGCCGAACGCCAGATGCGGCAGGCGTATGAAAGCGACGACGCCGGACTTGTGGTTAGTACCATGCTCAACGAAGCGTCGGCCTTATCAGATCAGGCTTCATCCGACGATGATTTCCAGCCCATCAATAAGGTGATGATGCAGGTCATTGATACGACGGAGGAACGTTGTACAAACGTCAAAAATGGCATTACAACGGGACTTTATTCCGGGTACACCGATTTAGATGCTATGCTTGCAGGCTTCCAAAACGGCGATTTCATTGTTGTTGCAGCCCGTCCTTCTGTTGGGAAAACAGCATTCGCCCTGAACATCGCGCAGAATGTCGCAGTCCGAACGAAGAAGACGGTTGCTATCTTCAGCTTGGAAATGTCCGCGCCTCAACTAGTGCAGCGCATGATAAGCGCTGAGGGTAATCTGGATTCCAATGCCATGCGGACCGGGGAAATGAAAGGGCATGACTGGGACAAAATGGCCGGGGCTGTTTCCATTCTAGGTGGGGCAAACATCTTCATCGCTGATCCGGCTGTAATCACTGTTCAGGAGATACGCGCGCGCTGCCGTCGCCTAAAGAAGAGTCAGGGCCTGGGTATGATAGTGATTGATTATCTGCAATTGATTCAAGGCCGGGGCAAGTCGGGGGAGAACCGTCAACAAGAGGTTTCCGAAATATCCCGTACCCTGAAGCAGATTGCTCGGGAACTTGACGTTCCTGTCATTGCCTTGTCCCAGCTCAGCCGGGGCGTTGAGCAGCGCCAGGACAAACGACCGATGATGAGCGATCTTCGGGAATCGGGAGCCATAGAACAGGATGCGGATGTTGTGGCCTTCCTTTACCGGGACGATTATTACAACCAGGATTCCGAGAAAAAGAACATTATCGAAATCATCATTGCCAAACAGCGAAACGGCCCGGTGGGCACGGTGGAACTGGTATTCCTGAAGCAATTCAATAAATTTGTTAATTATGAGAGGGCGCACAGCGCATGATGCTGCGTCGTGACGATAGAGTCAGGTCTTAATGAACAATTAACTTTTAAGGGGATGAAATGTATGGATTCCGCAATTAGAAAAATTCAAAAAGCTCTTAAGTTGGCAGACGATAATTCAAATGCAGAGGAAGCACAGAATGCAATCTTACTTGCTCAGCGTTTAATGGCTAAACATGGTTTGACGGCTTCGGATATTGGGTCTCCTGAACAAAAACAACCGGAAGCGCTAGAAGGTAAAATTCGCAAAAGCAGAATTGAGTGGTGGCATCGCAAACTTCTGGGAGTTGTGGCTGATAATTTTCGATGCTACTCATTTTTTGCAAAGGGTTCATACATTGGGTTTCTTGGGCTACCCGAAGATGTTGAAATTGCCAAAGAAGTATATGTCTTTGCTGAAGATGCTATCCGGCATCATTCAAGTGAATACCTGAAGACGCGCAACTATTACTTTGGTTCACGGCGACAGACCAATATGTTGAAGAATGATTATATCACCGGATTTATTCAGGGATTGCGTGAAAAGTTCAAGGAACAGGTAGAGGTGGAATGCTTATCTTTGGTGCTGGTGAAGCATGATGCAGTAGTTGAGTACTACGACAAAGCGAAATGGAAAACTGGTAAACCAACTAACATGTCCACATTGGGTGACGGTGCTGCTCGGGCGCAAGGGTACAAGGATGGGAAAAATTTTAATAATCCTGTTGGGAAGATGATCGGATAGCAGTGGACGAATACGGTTCACCAGGGAGGAGACGGGGCAGAAGTGATAAATCAAATTATTCATGGAGATTGCTTAGAGGTAATGAAATCAATTCCTGAAAAGTCGATAGATATGATTCTCTGTGATTTACCCTACGGGACCACACAAAACCAGTGGGACAGCATCATTCCTTTAAATGAGCTTTGGGAGCATTACCGGCGAATTATCAAGGATAACGGTGCTATAGTGCTGACCGCACAAACACCATTTGATAAAGTGCTGGGATATAGCAATCTCAAATGGTTGCGCTATGAATGGATCTGGGAAAAATCAGCAGCTACGGGCCATCTGAATGCTAAGAAAATGCCGATGAAGGCACATGAGAACGTACTGGTATTTTACAAAAATCTACCTACGTACAATCCTCAAAAGACCGGAGGTCATAGGCCCGTCAATAGCTACACAAAACATCAGCATGATGGCAGCAATTACGGCGCAACATCTATCGGCATAAGTGGCGGAGGCAGCACTGAGCGATACCCGAGAAGTGTGCAGCCCTTTGCGACTGACAAGCAAAAAGAGTCGCTTCATCCTACTCAGAAGCCTATTGGGCTGTTTGAATATCTTATCCGGACCTACACGAATGAAGGCGATCTTGTCCTGGATAACTGCATCGGAAGTGGTACAACAGCTGCGGCTGCAATTTCACTAAATCGTAATTTTATTGGTATCGAGAAAGAAATAGAGTACGTCAACATTGCAAGGGAAAGAATCGACCGCGTTCAGGCGCAACTCTGCTGAACAGTCCGAAGAAACAGTTCAACGGAAAGGGGCTATGTGATATGGAAGGACTGGTCATTAAACCGAAATGGGCGGAGTTGATTCTCTCCGGTTCCAAGACCTGGGAGATAAGAGGGAGCCGGACGAATAAGCGCGGAACAATCGGGATTATCAAGAGTGGCAGTGGGCTTATATATGGAACCGTGAATCTCGTGGGGTATCTGCCGCTAACTATGCATGCTTGGGATTCAAATAAGGACAAGCATCTTGTGCCATTCGCAGATATTAATTACAAGACCCCGTATGCGTGGGTATTGCAAAATCCAATTGTATACCCTGAACCGATTCCCTACAACCACCCACAGGGAGCAGTGATTTGGGTAAAGTTGCCGGAGGGAGGTAGCTATGAGCACCTTATCCCCAATTCATCCACAGGCCATGAACATGATTAACAAGGCTCTTGGTCAGGTAGTCCGAAGAGGCAGGAAAGCCGAACGCATGCAGCTTTATGTATGCCCTCGATCCGAACTGGCTCAGCATCAATTAATCAACACGGCATTTGGAAATTTGCGGATCTGTACAAGTGAGTACCTGTCAAAAGGCTATTCTTATATAAGAGAAGATTTGATCGCCGAAGAGATAGGTTTTGCCTGGGTCTCCTATCCAAAAACGGCGAATATTACAGAGAATCGAAGAAAGGAGGCATGAGGGTGATCATCAAGACAGTGAAAAACGTCAATTCACCGGCTGGGTGCATCGTATCCGGAGTTTCATTCCGGGCGCAGCGCGATCACAACGGCTTTAAAATCACTTTCGGTGAATTCAAAGACCAATATATTACGAATGATGCAGCAATCATAATTAGCGATTTAGTGTTAGACCAAGGCGGAAAGATTCCGAGGGGCCAAAAATATGCCTAATGAACATGAAAAGACTCCCTAATCCTTGGCGGGGGCTGGGAGTCAATAAACGGTAAATTATACCTCAAACCCATTATATCATAAAGGGGCGAGGGGAATGGCAATGGTATTGGAACAAGGGGAATTGTTTCCAAGTGCGACCGAATTTGATATCGAAATTACAAAAGTTTTGCTTCGCAAATATCCCAAAATGGCAATCACCGTCAATGGATTAAAGTTAAGAGGTTCGCTTTCCCCTAAAGAGAAATCTACACTTAAAAAGTGGGACCCCATAATTGAAAATATTGAGTTGGCGATTAATGCCATTTTGGACTTAGAAATTAAAGAGATCATGGAATACCGGTTCATTGACCGAAACCCACGAAAAGCAGCATTAATAAAATGGTCCATTTTCTCGGAGAGGTCATTTGATAGGAAGATCCAGGAAGGGACAGAATCAGTAGCCGGTACCCTTAAAATGCTCGGCATTATCTAAAACGTGTCTGTAATCTGTCTGTAAAGCGTCTGTTTTAGGTCAGTTTAACGTCAGCAAAGCGTCTGTATTTTGGATTTACAGTAGGGACATAGGACGGAAACATCGTCCGGGTGTCCCTGCTACCCCTTATCCCAGCAGGACTCGGCCATGCTGAATCAGTGATGAAGCCATTTGCGGAACAGAGCGCAAGGGTGGAACTGTAGCACAAGTAGCAAGTAGGTGTTCGCGGCGGTATGGTGCGGGGGAATGAGGGTTCATTATCACTCTCAAAGGCGCTCCACCCGGGCGCGATAGGCGCATAGGGGATATGTTACGGCATTGCCGTCCGTCACCATGCAAATACGGGATTATGTGCAATGTGAACATTCGAAGTCGCCCTATCACAGGGCGGCTTTTTATATTGGGGGAAAAGCAATGAAAGAGATAAGGAGGCTTAGAGAACCGCCAGAACCGAAGCAGCCGGTTAATTGCAAGGGTTGTATCTGGGGGAAGTGGGAAGCAGCTGCTCAGTTCTGTTCCAAACCGTCAGGCTGTATTAAGGTGGACGGTGAGAGCAAATGAACTTTGTTCAGCCGATTCGCGATCAAGAGACGATTGATAATATCAAGGGATTCTTTCGGAAGGAATTTGGCAAACAGGGTGAACGAAATTGCATGATGTTTGTTTTGGGCATTAACACGGGGTTACGGATTCAGGATATTTTGAAGTTCCGCAAACGGGATGTTATCGGGGAACAGATCGTTATGAACGAAATGAAGACCGGAAAAAGGAAGATTATTCAGATCAACCCAACCCTTAAGCGTGAACTTAAAAAGTATACGGCTGACATGGACATGGATGATTACTTGTTCCCTTCTCGGCAAGGTGGGAAGAATAGACCCATCAAGCGCGATATGGCGTACAAGATCATGCGAAAGGCAGCGGATGAATTTGACCTTGTGGACATCGGTACTCACACCTTGCGGAAGACGTTCGGCTATCATATGTATCAAAAGACGAAGGACATTACGCTTGTGAAACGTCTTCTGAACCATTCGAATGAGAGTATCACCATGGGTTACATTGGTATGGATCAAGATATGATGAACACGGCTATGAATCGTTTTGGCCTATAAGTTATTCATATTTAGCGAGTGTATAACTGATGCTGGAGAGGTGTTCAGAAACCCTTATGTATCAAGGGATAGCAGCCGCCCATCGAGTTATGCAGAATAATAAGATATGAGGAACTGACTTTCTATGCAATTCATGCAGTTTGGGCATTGTTTTTATGTATTTATTGATTTAATAGCAGCAGAAAGAAGCCTTTATTTATAAGGGCTTTTTTTCTTTGTTGGTGTAAAATCATCGTTGAATATTTATACAATGGGTGTCTGGGAGGTCGAATTTGGTGTCGTTGTGGATTTATTGGCTTTTGTTAAACGCTGCATTTGTGCTGATGATGTACCAATCAGACAGGAAGAGGTGATTACAATGGTAGAGCTCAAGGGAACTATTCAGGTGGATGTATTGAACATGCAGCCAGTTCAAAATGTAATCGAGATTATGCAGGAAGTCGTGAACGATGATCACATCCCTGTTGATATCCGCAAGGAGTATCAAGAACGTTTTGATGCGATTAAGTGGGAAATTCCTTCGCTGGACGATATTGAACAAGACTTTAAATCCACTGCCGCCCGGATGCAAAAGGATAGGGAACAAATGTACAACAGAAATTGGCGGCTTATAGGCAGGATAGGAACGAGTAATGCCGAGCAAGCCTAAGCGACCGTGCGGAAAGACAGGCTGCAGAGAGCTAACGGACAAGGGATACTGTGACAATCACCGCAAGGAGAAAGACAGGCGACGAGGGACTTCAGCCAGCCGAGGTTATGGTCACAAGTGGAGAAAAGAACGGTTGGAGTACCTGGAGAATAACCCTGTCTGCGTCATGTGCTTGGCTGCCGGAACGGTAGAAGCAGCTACTGTCGTCGATCATATCATTCCGCACAAGGGTGACGACAAGCTGTTCTGGCGCCGGAGTAACTGGCAGCCGTTGTGTGCTTCCTGTCATGGAGAGAAGACAGTTAAAGAAGACGGCGGATTTGGAAGGCAGTAAAAGAAGAACAGCCCCCAACGTTCGGGAGCTGTTCTTTGGTCCCATTACAGGAACCATTGCGCGACCAGTATCAGGATAGTCCTAATGACGGCCGGGGAGATTTTAATATGGATCTCCATAACCAACCTCCCTTAGGTTCGGCAGGAGTACGGCACTGCGCCGCGCCGACCAGCTGTATGTGGCTTACTTATTATACCAGATTGAATAGAGAATGAATCTATTTTTTTATCAGACCCCGGGGGGGCCTGGAAAACTTTTAAAAATGAAATGGAATAGACCGCATCGGACTCTCGTATTAATTTTTTTCGTTTTTTGAAACTTTTTAGAAATTGGAGGTGCGCCCTCATGGCAGGGAGAAACGCCAAGCCGGTTGCTCTGCACATTGCAGAGGGCAACCCTAATCGTTTGACCAAGGAGGAAATTAAACAGCGGACAGAGTCTGAATTGAAGCTTGGAAAAAATGATTTGAAAAAATTAAAAAAGCCAAAGTACATTTCTCAAGATAAAGTTGCGAATAAACTTTGGGGCGAATTGATTAAAGAGTACCAAGAGTCCGCTAATCAGGGAGTTTCATTATTAAGCAGTACGGATGTGGGGACATTTGCTCTTTACTGTAAGACCTACAGCGAATATGAGAACCTTTTGGACCAATATCAAAAGCTGGAGAACATCGTCATTGACGAGCACATCTTGGATGAATATATCGGAGAAGCGGAAAAGGCGTTGGACGTCAATTTAAAGGCGCTTCAATATCTTTCGCAATTAGCCAGCCTGGAAGGGATTCTAAAGGTGGAAACGGCCATCAATAAAAAGGTGGATATGCTGCTGAAATTGCAAGACCGATTATTCCTTAATCCGCTGGCTAAAGTGAAGAACGTAACCATTCCCAAAAAAGAGGACAAGAAGTCCGCGATGGCCCAATTCATGAACCGGAGAGCTGGCGGCAGCCATGGCACATGATAAACAGCGGGCGCTTGAACCCATTGAGTTCATTCAGATGCTGCATGCGGTTGATGATTTTTATGGACAGCCGTTTATCCTGCTGGACTGGCAGCATGAAATTCTTTGGAATGTGTATGGGACTGTAACGGAGCGGGGATATCGACAATACAAATATGCTTATCTGGAAGTCCCAAAGAAGAACGGGAAAACCAGCCTGATTGCTGCCGTAGGTTTGTATCATTTGGTCTGCGATCCACCGGGTGGGCAAATATACTGCTGCGCGGCAGATAAGGAACAGGCGAAGCTCGTTTATAAAGCCGCCGCCGCCATGATTGAACAGGAGCCGGAATTTGAAGGCATCCTAAAGGTGCTGGACAGCTCCAAGGAAATAAAAAATCTGCTTACTGGCACAGTCATGAAAGTGTTGTCGGCGGAAGCGTACACGAAGCACGGCATTAACCCAACGGTTGTTATCTTCGATGAGCTGCACGCTCAGCCAAACCGCGATTTGTGGGATGTTATGACCTTTGGTTCAGGAGCTGCGCGTAAAGAACCATTGTGGTGGGTGATTACCACGGCCGGGGATGATCCAGATCGGGGCTCTATCGGCTGGGAACAGCATGAATATGCCAAGCAGATCCGCGACGGGGTGAAGATTGACCCATCATGGTACGTCAAAATATATGGCATTCCAGAAGATGGAGAAGACGAAAACGGCCAGGAGATTGATATTTACGATGAAGATCTATGGTACCAGGTGAATCCAAGCCTTGGGCATACCATAGACATAGATGCTGTAAGGCAGGAGGCGCTAACCGCTCGGAACAAGGAGTCGGCGGAGCGCCTTTTTCGTTGGCTGCGACTTAATCAATGGATCAGCCTGAAGCGGACCGGCTGGCAGCCCCTGACCTTGTGGGACAAGACGGTGGGCAAGTGGGGATTATCGGAGCTGGTGGGCAAACGCTGCTATCCGGGCGTTGACTTATCCAGCACCACGGATATTACGGCAGCCTGCTACCTGTTTCCACCACAGGAAGGAATTCCAGACTGGCGGGTGATTTTTGATGCTTGGATTCCGGAAGATAACATGCGGGAGCGGGTCAAGCGGGATAAGGTTCCATATGATCGCTGGGTTGATCAGAAATTTATGCTCACTACGCCCGGGGATGTGGTGGATTATGACTTTGTGGAAGCCCGGTTACTGGCATCCAACAAGCAATATGACATCCACACGCTCGGAACGGACCCATGGAATAGCCGAATGCTCACTCAGCACTTAATGCGGGAAGGCATGGAGGTTGTAGAAATCGCCCAGGACATGAAGAATATGAGCCCTGCCATGAAGATGATTGAGCAGCTGATGAAGCGCGGCCTGATGAGTCATGAAATCAATCCTGTAGCCCGCTGGTGCTGGGGGAATATCGTCGTTGCTGTGGACGGTAACGAGAACGTGAAGCCCATGAAAAATAAGTCGAAGGAACGCATTGATTTAATTGTCGCCATGATTAACGCCATGGCTACAGCCATGATGTTTGAAGAGATCAATCCTAACGTGGATGAGTTTGCCGAAGATGATTTCTTGAAAAAATTATGGGGCTGACATTCTGAAGGGAGGGGGTGCATGTGTGAGACAGAATTTGTTAACCCGAATGTTTGGCTTTGGCCGGGATGAAGTGGAAACACGCAGTCATGAGGTGGGTCTGAATGACCGTAAGTTTCTGGAATGGTTGGGGCTGGATATCGGGCCCGGTGAAGTCAACATCAAGGGGTGGAATGCCCTGAAGGTAGACACGGTGTATGCCTGTATCAAGGTTCTATCGGATGCGATATCTAAGCTGCCGCTAAAGGTGTACCAGGAGGATGAATCCGGGATTACCAGGGCAGCTAAACATTACTTGTACCGGCTGCTCAAGCTGAGGCCGAACCCGTATATGTCTGCCGCCGATTTTTGGAAGGCGATAGAAGCCAGCCGAGCCATGGGGAATGCGTATGCGTCCATCGAATTTGATAAGCGCACCGGTAGAGTAATTGGGCTGTGGCCGATGGATTCCAGCAAAGTCCGGGTGATTGTGGATGATGCCGGGATCTTACCGGACCCCACACTGCGCATTGTTTCCAGCCAGACGCGATTATGGTACGAGGTGGACATAGGCAACGGGCAAAAGCGCAAGCTGCTGCCGGAAGAGGTGCTGCATTTTAAAGGGAGTATTACTCTGGACGGCTTAATCGGCGTGCATACCATGGATTACTTGCGGACGTCTGCCGAGAATGCGGCTTCTGCAGGTAAATTCATCAACAACTTTTATAAGCAGGGGCTTCAGGTCAAGGGTTTGGTTCAATATACCGGTACGCTGGATGATGGAGCCAAAAAGGTATTCAAGGATAATTTTGAAAGCATGACATCCGGACTTAAGAACAGTCACCGGGTCGCTATGATGCCTTACGGCTATCAATTTACGCCGATAGCCATCAGCATGGCCGATGCGCAGTTCCTCCAGAATACGGAACTGACCTTTCGGCAGATAGCCAATGCCTTCGGCGTCAAAATGCACCAGCTGAACGACTTAGCGAAGGCCACGTACAGCAACGTGGAGCAGCAGCAGCTTGCGTTCTACAGTGATACCCAGCAATCCATTCTTACCACCTATGAACAGGAGCTTTCTTACAAACTGTTCATCGATTCGGAGCTGGACGACGGGTATTATTGCAAATTCAATGTGGATTCTATTTTGCGTGCTGACCTGAAAACCCGGTATGAAGCCCATGCCAAAGGGATTTCGGGCGGATTTCTCACGCCCAATGAGGCGCGGGCAGCGGAAGACAAGCCGCCAATGCCGGGCGGGGATCAGCTGGTGTTCAATGGAAATGTCATACCGCTGACCATGGCAGGCCAGCAATACGTGAAGGGGGGTGAAGAAACTGAGCCAGAAGAAGACGAACCCGACTCCGACGAAGGAGAAGAGGGCAATGCCGGTAACACTGGAGATCCGGGAGACGGAAGCGACGGAAGGGGAAAAGAGTAAGCGAACCATCACCGGCGCGATTAAGTATGACACTGACAGTGAGGAAATGCGGGATTGGTATGGTGATACTTTTGTCGAGCAGATTGCATCCGGTGCGTTCGATGAAAGCCTAGCTGCGCGTGGGGTAGTTAGCCTATGGTCGCATGATACATCTCAGGTGCTCGGTAATACCAAGAGCGGTACGTTGCGGCTGATAAGCGACACTAAGGAGTTGCGTTTTGAGTGCGACCTGCCGGACACCACATCCGGTAATGATGCTTTTGCCATTATCCAACGTGGGGATGTGGACGGTGTATCCTTTGGGATGCGGGTTACCAAGGAGAAATGGGCATCCGAAACCCGAGAGGATAAAAGCAAGCTCTACAAACGGTCCATCCTGAACGCAGAGCTATACGAGATATCCCCGGTTGCCTTCCCGGCCTATCCGGCAAATGAGGTTTCCGCCCGTAGCCTGGAGGATTACAAAGCCAGTGAACAGCGTGCCGCCGACCAATTGTTAAAACAGAAAATTTCGATTGAACTGGAGCTGATTTGATCGGCTCTTTTTGTTTTGCCAAAAACCATTATACGGAGGGTTACAACCTATGAATAAAGAATTGCGTGAGCTGCTGGCGAAGTTGGAGCAGCGTAAAACGGAAGTGCGCTCTTTCCTGGCGCAGGATAAGACGAAGGAAGCGGAGGATTTAATGAATGAAGTCCGTTCCTTGCAGGCGAAGGTGAAGATGCTGCAGGAGCTAGAGAATGAGGAACGCGATACCTTGGGCGGCGGTGAAGAACTTGGCGGCCGTAATACAGATCTGGAGAAGCGCGAGGATACCGAACTGGAGAAGGAGTATCAAGGTATCTTCTTGCGCGGCCTGCGGCGCCAAGGCGTGACGGCGGACATGCGCAGCGTTGTGAAAGAGTATGAGCGCCGTGCTGTAATGAACGAAGGGGAAACCAACCCTGCAATCCCTGCAGGGGATTCTCATTTGCTGGTTCCAAAGGACATTCAAACCCAAATCTTCACCTTTATGCGTAGCCTGGATGATTTGTCCCAATACGTAGATGTCATTAATGTAACTACCCTGTCCGGTACTCGTGTAATGGAGAAGATCCAAACGATGATTCCGTTCCCGGTCATTGACGAATACGCACCAATCTTGGAAACCGATAATCCAAGTTTTCAGGATATTTCCTATAAAGTTCGTAAACGCGGTGGCGTTCTCCCTTTGACTAATGAACTGTTAGCCGACAGCGATCAAAATTTGATCGCCTATATTACGGATTGGATCGGTAGAAAGGCGGTAGTTACTCGCAATACGTTAATAACTACCTTGGTAAATACATTGCCAAAAGTGGAATTGGCTTCCTTCGGGGACGTTAAACGCGTGCTTAATGTAGATTTAGATCCTGCAATCAGTCAAACATCAGTGATTATGACCAACCAGGACGGCTACAACTGGTTGGATCAATTGGTAGATAGCCAAGGGCGCCCACTATTGCAACCTGACATTACATCCCCTACGGGAATGGTTTATAAAGGACGACGGATTGTCGTGGTTGCGAATCGCTATTTACCAAGCGACGCCGTAAATGGAAAAGCGCCTATCATCATCGGGAACCTTAAACAACTGATTAAGCTCTTCTCTCGCAAATTCTTCGAGTTGGCTAGCACTAAAGAGGGTGGCGACGCCTGGAGACGGGACACTACGGAGTTCCGGACGATCATGCGGGATGATATCAAGATTTGGGACCCGGGCGCGGCTGTTTTCGGCCAATTGGATATTTCGGACGAAGTATAGGGGCAACTCGCCCCTTTTTTAAACCCATGGCCGGATGATCCGGCAGAAGGAGGCCATTCATGGCTAAAACAGTAGAAATGTATGAGGTTTTGAAGGTGTTCCGGGATAAGGAGACCCAAAAACGCTACATTGTGGGCGCTTCGTACCCCGGAAAGGACCCGGAACGTATCACGGAGCTGCAGGAAGCGGGCTATTTGGCAGCTGAACCGCAGGCACAGGATGCCCCGAAATCCGGCGAAAAGAAGGAGAAAGAGCCAGATGTGCAGACGCCAGACAAGGGAAAAGCGGACGAGGTGACGCCGGATGCTGACGACGCTGGCAAAAGCTAGGCTGCTGGGCATTGATCCGACGGGCGACCTGCAAGATGTAGAGCTGACGGCGCTGCTTACCGTGGCTTCCGCCGCGATTGAAGAGAAATGCCGCCGGGCCTTCAAGCTCCAGGAGTACACCGGGCGGGTGAACGGGATGAGCGGGCAGTATTTGTATCTGCCTAACTATCCGGTTCATTCTATATCCGTGTATCACAAGCCGGAGCACCCGTTCACGGATGTGGAGACACTTGATAACGGTGTGTTCTTCCGGCGCTGCGGCTGGCCGGGTGGGGAGCGCGGGCTGTCGGTGACCTACACCGCCGGTTACGTCCTGCCGGAAGATGCCACGGAAGAAAACCCGTCCACCCTTCCGGAAACGCTGGAATATGCTTGCGTACTGATGGCAAAACATCTGCAGCGGGAGCCGGGCATTGCTTCGGAGCGGGTTGGGGATATATCGGTTGCGTATGCGGCAGCAGAAGCGGACATGCCTCTGGCGGTCAAGTCTCTGATAGCCCCGCATATCCGGCCAGAACTGTGAGGTGAACCTATGGCAAGTTCAAGAGCACGGGCGCGGCGGGTCGGTGTCCAGGTCAGCGGCGAAGATAACTTGCAGCAGCTGGCCGAAATGCTGCGGCCACTTGCGGGACAGAAGGTCCGCATTGGTATGCAAGGGGACGCAGAGCTGGCTATGATTGCAGGCGTCCACGAATATGGCAGCATCAAAATGAACATTCCAGCCCGGTCTTTCATCGGCACGGGCAAGAAGAAGGGGCAAGCCGCCATCGGCAAGCTGGTCCGCGCCGGAGTGACAGAAATCGCCCACGGGCGCAAGTCGGTGGATTCCCTGTTCACTGAGATAGGCGAGACGGGTCTTGACCGGATGAAGAAGAACTTTGAACGGATCAAGCAGCCGCCATTGTCTGCCCGGTATGCAGCCCATAAGACTGGCCCCCGGAAACTGCTGCAGCGCGAAGAAGAATTGCACGACTCCCTGACCTATGACATTGTACCGAAGGGGGAATAGGGATGCGGAGCTTTAGGTTTGGTGGTGTGGTCCGCAAATACTTCGTGCCTTATGTGCTGGTTCGTGCGGGCGGCGGTGATTATGACGAGGATGGCGTATGGAGAGACGTTCCGGCGGAGCGGGTTCCCCTTCGCGGTAGCGTACAGCCTCTCAGCGCCCGCCTAAAGGCAGCGGAGGGCGGGAACTACACAGAGTCAGACCGGATGTTATACACGCTCAGTACCCACAGTACAGTCGATGTCATTGAGCACCAAGGCATTCAATACCGCGTGGCCGAGGAAACCGAGCGGGAATACAGCGACATTAATCAGTATTTGCTCAGGAAGGTGGTCGCCAATGCTCCCGTTTAAAGCGATTCGGTCAGCAATAGCCCGCGGCCTTAAAGGGGCTCTGAATATTCCGGTTATTGAAATGAATGGCGGCGGCAAGATTCCTGCCGGGAGTTTCTTTACCTATGATTTTCCGGACGGTTTCGGCGGGGCAACGGGGCAACCGGTGATTACACAGCAAAATAGCGAAGAGCACAGGCGGGAGACGGTGACATTTACCGTCTCTTTTAATTCGTATGCGGATCTGTCAGAAGACAGCATAGAAAACGCTATGCGCGCCCGTGACTGGTTCAAGGTGACGGGCCGGGAACTGCTGAAAGACACGCTGGACGTTATTGTGATCGAGATCGGGGAAATCCAGAACCGGGATATTAACATCGGTGAAGAGTGGGAGCGGCGGCAGGGTTTTGACGTTGAATTCAGAGCAACGGATCTTGTGATTACCAACCTGTCCGGCTGGATCGAGACAGCACCAATACAAAGGAGTGATTATGTTGAGCATTAGTGACGTTACAGTAACCATTGCCGTGCTTAAGCCGACGCCTATCCTGGGCGGATTCGGTAAGCCCTTGATTCTCGGGGCCAGCGTGGCAGGTAAGGATTATAAGAATTATGCGGATATCGACGCGGTGAAGGTAGACTATGCCGCCAACACGGAGGAATACAAGGCAGCTGCCGCATTATTCGCTCAGAAAAATCCGCCAGCAGAGATTGCGATTATTTCCCGCAAGACTGGAGCAAGCCCCGTGACGCTGGCGGATCTGCTGCCGACACTATTTCTCAAGGATTGGCACTTCCTTGTTACGACCACAACCACGGTAGAAGACTTGATTTTGATTGCTGATGCGGTGGAAGCGGACAAGTCCCGGTACTTTTTGTTCCGGACCAGCAGCAAAGCCGACTTAGCAACGATCAAGGCTAAAAATTATGACCGCACGGCACCGATGTATCACACGACCGTCACGAACTATCCTGATGCGGCATGGGTGGGCGCTGTCGGCAGCCTGCCGGTGGGATCGGTGGATTGGAAGGGCTGGACGCTGGTTGGCATTGCGCCGTTAGACATTGACGCCACGGAGCTGAATGCCATTCACGCGCTGGGTGCTAATACCTACGTCACCAAAGCGGGGACGAATGTCACCAGTGACGGGCGGTCCGTCAGCGGGGAGTTCATCGACTTTATCCACTCTCAGGACTACATTGTGTACTCCATTCAATATGCGGTGCAGGACCTGTTCAATCAGGCGCAGGCTGCCTTGAGTAAAATCCCGTATGATAACCGGGGGATTGCACAGATCGAGAGCGCGGTGCGGACGGTGCTGCAGCGAGCTTTCCTGCAGGGGATGATTGCCGCGAATGAGGATAACGTGCCGTTGTACAATACGACGTTCCCGCCAAGATCCCAGGTGGACCCGGCGCAGGTCGCCGCCCGTAACTATCCGGATGGGCAATTTGATTTTGTTATTGCTGGATCGATTCAGCAAGCCGCCATTCGCGGCACGATTAAATTCGTATAGGAGGGGTTAAGAGTGGCTGAACCAAAAACATATGATCCGATGGACGTCACCACCATTGTGGGTGGCGTCTTTTTGACGGGGTACGGCGAGGATTTGGTATCTGTCGTCAAGGATGAAGAACAGTTTACAGTGGCTGTAGGTGCTCAGGGGGATGTAACCCGCAGCAAGGTGAACAATCCTTTGGGAACGATCACCGTCACACTGCAGCGCACCAGTCCACAAGTACCATACCTGGACGGTTTGGCGAATAGCGGGAAATTGGTTCCCGTTTCCGTCGTCTATGCTGGAACACCGAAGGAAACCAATACATCCACACAGGCGTATCTCAAAAAGCCTGCGGACCGGGAGTATGGGGCTGAAGCTGGCGACAAAACGTATGAGTTCCAATGCCTTGATTTGTCTATGAACTAATCATCCAAAATTCGAGAGGGGTAATTCAATTGTCAAATTTCAAACAGAAAACTGTAACCACAAAATCGGGAAAGACGTATACCTTGCAATTCCCGGGAGTGCGCGCGGTCACCAAAATTACGGATCGCATTAAAAACAAACACGGAATTCCGTCCGATGAACGGTTAGCCGAAGAGATGCTTGCGCATGTTGTGGTAGAGCCGAAGCTGAAGCTTGATGATTTCGAATCATTTGCTGAATTGACTGAGATCATTGGGAAATCGTATGCCTTCATCACTGGGCAAGACGATGCCGACGAGCTAGAAGACGATGCCGAGGATCAGTAAGAGCGAAGCCAAACGCCGCGCGATTGAAAATTGGAGCCAGTGGCGTTTGCTGCTATCGGACATGGGGATTACGTATTCCGATTTGCTGATCATGGATGATGAGGATCTTGCAGAGGCAAACGCGGCTTTGGATATCCATATCAAGCAGCAAAAGGATTTGAATAAGAGCAAGTAACGGGCGTCCCTTTGGGGCGTCTATTTTTGTTGCTGGAAAGGAGTGAGCGAATGGCAGGCGGCATTATAGGATCACTTATGTACGCGGTGGGGTTTAAATTCAACTCCAGCGGATTGGATGAGGCAGATTCTAAAGTTGGCCTTTTGACCAAAAGCGTGATTGGACTCGGGGCAGCTGGCGGCACGGCATTAATTGGACTTGGAGCGGCCGCTCTGTCGGCGGCAAGTAATTTTGAAAACGCAATGTCCAATGTGCAAATGACGACCGGAGAAACGACCGAACAAATGGAAGCTACTCGGGAAATCGCTAAGAATCTGTACAATCAGAATTTTGGTGAGGATTGGGACGACCTGGGCGGCTCTATCGCGGCAGTAGCCAAGGCAACAGGGCTTACAGGCGATGCGCTAGAGTCGGCATCCCGCGAAGCGATGCTGTACTCGGGGCAATTTGACGGGGACGTTACGGAGTCTATTGCTGGGGTATCTGTTGCCATGAAAAACTTTGGAGTGACCAGTACCGAAGCGTTTAACCTGCTGACCCAAGGCCAGGAGAACGGCACAAACACACAGGGCGACATGCTTGACTCCATCAACGAGTATTCTCAGGCGTTTGCAAGTATGGGCTTCACAATGGAAGACACCATGGGATACCTTACAAATGGCTTAGCAGCCGGAGCGAGAAATACAGACCTTCTCGGGGACGCCATGAATGAATTTTCCATCCTGTCCATTGAGGCGGGAGGGACGGCGGAAGCATCCTTCCAAGCATTGGGCTTAGATGCCAATAAGATGATGAAGACCTTTTCCAGCGGTGGGCCAGCGGCAAAGGCTGCATTTAAAGATATCGTATCCATGATTTCAGACATCGAGGACCCGGTGCAACAAAATACTGTCGGTATCGGACTGTTTGGGACAATGTTCGAGGAGCTTGGCGTGAAAGCCTTCAGTGCCTTGGACGATGTGAATACTAGCTTTGATCAAAGCAAGGACTCAGCGGCTAATCTCAACAATGGTTTTACGAGCATCGGTGAATCGTTGCAATACTTCAAGCGGCATGTGGAGACAGGGATATTGATCCCGATTGGGCAAAAGCTGCTGCCGTATCTGAGCATGTTGGG
Organism: Paenibacillus sp. FSL H8-0259; assembly: GCF_037963255.1. Lineage (NCBI taxonomy): Bacteria > Bacillati > Bacillota > Bacilli > Caryophanales > Paenibacillaceae > Paenibacillus > Paenibacillus sp. FSL H8-0259. The sequence continues at coordinate 6,168,719 of NZ_CP150147.1, read as the reverse complement.
GGCGTGGATTGCCAGCCATCAGCCGCAAATTGCCGCCTTCGGGGATCTGATCGGCACTGTCCTGGGAATGGCTATTGAAAAGGTGAGCGGCTGGGTGCAGACATTAATACCCTATTTGCAGGAATTTGGTGCTCAGGCTGCGGCTCTTTGGCCGGACATCCAAAACATAGCCGGGCAGATTTACGAGGTCGGTAAAGCGATTGTGGAGTGGGAGCCATTCATTCCGATTGTCTCCGGCATTGCAGCAGCATTGTTGACCTACAAAACGATTATGTTCACGGTGTCCACGGCAACCAAGATTGCGGGATTAGCTACGCAAACCTGGGGCGGGATCACGAAGGCATTCACGGCCGTGCAGACAGCGTTTAATGCGGTCCTTGCCATGAACCCGATTATGCTTGTCGTCTTGGCGCTGGTTGGGCTGGGTGTGGCCCTGGTGGTCGCCTACAAGCGTTCCGATAAGTTCCGGGCCTTCATGGATAAGATGTGGGCGGGGATCAAGACGGCGACGATGGCCACTTTGAATTTCTTCAGGGTTACGATTCCGAAGTACTTTATGATCGCCTTCAATGCAGTCACTTCATTCGTTAAAAAATGGGGGATCACGATTCTGGCCGTCTTGGGTGGACCGTTTACTATGATTGCTCTCCTGGTGTATAAAAATTGGGACAAGATCAGAGCAACCACAGTGTCCATGCTTACAGCGGTGCGGGACAAAGTCCGGGAGATTTGGAACAAGATCACCGACACCATATCCGGCGCGGTAACAAACGTCAGGGGCGTGATTAAGGGGGCCTGGAACAAGGTATTTGATACCACCAACTCCCTCATGACGAAGGTTTGGAATAAGATCACCGGCATATGGGACCAGATTGTCAGTGGGATCAAGGTTAAAGGCGTGAGTCTTTTAACGGCAGTTACTGACCTGTGGGGCAATGTGACGGGGTTCTTTGATGGGATCAACCTTTTCGACATTGGCGAAAACATTATTCAGGGATTAATTAATGGTGTCAGCTCTATGACTTCAACTCTCATTTCTAAAGTTGAATCTATGGGGAAAGATTTTATGAGTTCCGTAAAAAGAACATTTGGATTTAAGGCTACTGCGAATGTTTCTGTAGATACTGATGCGGTTTTAGGTGCAAAACCGGATGGGAGTCATGCCAAGGGGCTTTCGTATGTTCCATGGGATGGATATATCGGAGAACTACACAAAGGGGAACGCGTCCTAACTGCAAAGGAAAACGAAGAGTATTCCAGGTACACGCCTGAGAATGCTCCAGCGCGAACCACTAACAACACGAGCAAAGCAGAAGTGAATCCGGTGATTCATATCAATATACAGGGACAAGCGGATAATCAGACAATTGCCAGCTTGCGGGCGGCGATCCGTGAAGAAATGCAAGATATACTGGAATCCGCATCCCGAATTATGGGAGGGGAACTGAGTGGCGCTAATTGATGGGAAATACATCACGGTAGAAGAAGAGTCTCCAGATTTCCCGGTTGTCGCCACGGAGCAGCCCGTGGAGAAAGGTATTTCCCTGGTGGACCATGTACAGGCGCAGGCCCGCACCATATCCCTGTCGGGTGTGATTTCAGGTCCGGACGCTGCGAAAACCCGGGCCTATCTCATCACGGCCAAGGATAAAGGCCAGATTGTGAAGTATGTCGGACGAAATGCGTTTACTGGCATTATCACCGGATTTTCAACGCCGACAAGTTACAAAACGGCGGACGGCATGACCTTTACGATGGAACTGCGCGAGATACGGATTGCTACATCTTCCTATGTCGATACGCTGCCGCCTCCCATTAAGGCGCAGGCTGCACCGATTGTAAACAGTGGCACCAAGCAGACCAAGGATAAATCCAGCACTGGCAAGCCTAAAGATGGCGCTGCCGCCAAGGATAAGGACAAGGATAAGGTCGAAAAGGTCAAATTCAAGTCCGGCAGCAAGTGGGGGACAGGTAACATCAAATGAGGTGAGTTATGGAATATATTGAAATTGAGAAAGATCTTATCCCCTATCGGTTTGATATCTCCATTGCGTCTGAGATATTTACATTTGAGGTACATTATAATCCAGACTACGATTTCTTCACTGTAGATCTGGAACGCGATGGGGAGGTCCTGGTATACGGGGAAAAGCTGGTTTATGGTCAGACGCTATTTTATGATGTTCAGGATCAGCGTTTTCCGAACCTGCCTATCGTTGTGTGGGATCAGTCGGAACAGAGCAAGGAAGCAACCTGGGAGACGCTCGGTGTGAGCGTCTTTTTGTATGTGTGGGACGGTGAAACAGATGGCTAAAACAAACTTTGGCCGAGTTGCAGAGATCATGACCGGCAATATGTCCTTTGCCCTGAGCAAATATACGATGGAAGGCAACATCCCCTTTGACAATGACGCATTGCCGAACGAATCAGAACTGCGAATTTGGAATTTGGCACAGACTACGATTAATAACATCAAGCGTAACGGGGTGCTGATGGTCAATGCAGGCTATACCGGGGATATTGGCCTGATCCTCCATGGACGCATATCGGTGGTGCGGACGCGCTGGGAGGGCGTAGACAAGGTAACGACAATTAATGTCCTGGATAGCGAGGATCTGAGCAAGCGGGAGGTTACGGAAATCGTCTTCGCCAAAGGAACACTTGCCAGCGCGATCATTAAGCAAATGGCCGGATACATCGGCCTGCCGGTGGCGCAGCTCACACTTAACCAGGATTACCGTTACCAGGCCGGATACACCGCAAAGGGCAAGGTCACCGACATTATTACGGAGGTCTGCAAGGACTGCGGCACATCCTGCTATATCAATCAAGGCAAGCTCTATGTCCGCAACTTGCGCAGCGGCGCGGATGCGGTCTTTGCGCTGTCTCCGGCAACTGGGCTGATCGGCAGCCCGGAATACTTCGAGGATAACGGAATCAAGGGATACAAGATTCAGGCGCAGCTGCAGCGCCGGATTACCACGGCTTCGGTGATTAATCTAACCTGCCGGGAGTGGTCCGGTAAGCTGCACGTCCGCAGCGGGAGCCATAAGTTTTCAAACACAGGTGATTTCATTACAGAGGTGGAGGCGATCATGTGAGTAAAACAGACCCGGCCGGAGCGCTGGCCCGCATATTGGATCGAGATAAGGCAAAGCAGTCGGACAGTATCAACGTCGCGCTTCCCTGCAAGGTGATCAGCTTTGATCCTGTGACACTGACGGCCTCTGTGCAGCCTTTGCTTAAACTGTCCGGATCCGAACCGGCGCAGATCCTGTCTGTACCTGTCACCGGGCAAAAGATGAAATTTGAATTGGATATCGGCCAGGGTCCCCAAGAGTTTGAAACGGTCATGCGCCCGGCACTAGAACAGGGCGACACCGTATATGTTGTTTTCGCCGATGCTGAGATTAAAAACACACTGACCGGGCAGATCGCGGCTCCGGACACGAGCAGACGGCATAGCCGGATGGATGCGGTAATCGTGGGGGTGATGCCATGCAGTCTTTAAAATTGGATGATTCTGGTGATCTGATATTTTTAAGTGGGGAGCTGCAACTGATAACTGGCCCGGATGAGATTGCCCAATGTTGTGAGTTGGCTTTAGGCACCAACAAGGGCGAGTGGATACTAGATCCGGATATGGGTATTGATTTTGCCCGGATCACCGGCAAGGGAGTCACAGAAGAAGAGATCCGCGACGAGCTGACGTCGGGGGTGCTGCAAGAGCCACGCATCCAAACCGTGGACACTGTGAACGTCACCTTTGACCGACAGCGCCGTACAGCCACAGCAAACTTTACGGCGATGGCAGTCAACGGGGATGTTATTAAAATCGAGGGGGTAGATACCGTTGTTGGATAGCACAGGCTTTAAGAGGATGCGATTTGACGACCTTTTTGCGCAAATGGAAGATAAGGCCAAAGAGGCATTCGGGGATACGGTTAATACCTCTGTTCGGTCACCGCTGGGAATCATCCTTCGGATATTCGCTTGGTTTCTTGCCATCATCTGGAGTACAGCCGAGGACGTATACAATAGTGGATACATCCCGACGGCCACGGGAAACAACCTGGACCGGCTAGGGCCGCAGGTCGGGATATCCCGCACTCTGGCGCAATGGGCTACTGGTGAGGTGAGAATAACCGGTACGCCTGGATATGTCGTGCCTGCGGGCTTCCGGGCGGCAACGGCCTCCGGGGTTGTATTTGAGACACTAACCGATGTGACGCTGATTGGCGGTTCCGGCTCGGTGGCCGTCGAGGCACTGGAAGCTGGCTCCGGCGGCAATTGGGGAGCTGGGATGATTACCGTTGTTGTCAATCCCGTGCCGGACGTTTTCAGCGTGACCAATGCTGCACCCACCAGCGGAGGACGTGAGAAGGAGACGGACGCCGAGTTCCGCAACCGTTTTGACCAGTCTGTCGCCGGTGGTGGCGCGGCGTCGGTGGATGCGCTGCGCGGTGCGCTGCTGCGGATGCCCTCCGTACGTGCAGCAACAATCATTGAAAATACCCGCATGACGGCAGACAGCGCCGGACGGCCTCCGAAGTCTTTTGAGGCGTATGTATTGGGCGGTGACGAGCAGGAGATTGCACAAACCATTCTGACAACCAAGAGCGGCGGTATCGAGCCACACGGAGTAATCAGCAAACAGGTGGAGGATCTAAGCGGCCAGATTCATACCATCAAATTCTCCCGTGCCGCCGAAGTTGCTATTAAAGTATCGGTTGCTGTTTATAAAAATGATCGGTATCCGGCTGACGGTGATGAGCAGGTGAGAAGTGCAATTATCCGGTATATTGGCGGGACAGATGCGGCCGGTTCTTACTATAACGGCCTATCCATGGGAAGCCCCGTAGTATATACGCGATTAATCAGCGCGGTATACAGCGTTGAGGGCGTTGAGGATGTGGTGTTAACCGTCGGCAAGGTAGCGGGCCTCCAAGGAAGTAGCAACGTGGATATCCAGCCTTATGAGGTCGCACAGACCACAGCGGCACATATTGAGGTGGTAAGTGATGTTTAGCCTTAAAGATATGCTGAGACGTTTTGCCGATACCTACAACAAAAGTCCGAATAGCAACTTGGGCAAACTTATCGGCATCCTTCACGGAGAGCTGGCGGCGCTAGATGATACCTTTACTCATATCCGCGAGTGGCGCAGCATCGACAATGCTCAGGGTACGACGTTGGACCGCATTGGAACTAACGTCGTGCAGCCGCGCGGGGCTGCCACGGATGAAGTGTACCGAGTGCTGCTTAAATCCAAAATCGCCCGTAACTTGTCCAAAACGGATATCAATACGATTATCACGGTACTGGCAATAGCTCTGGATTGTGATTATAGCGATATAAAGATTCAGGAGAAATATTCGGACCCGCTGGAGCCGGAGCCTGCAGCAATAAATTTGATTCGTGTGCCGGTCAGGCGGCTGAATGAGGTCGGGATGTCACCGCTCCAGTTTGCACGCATTATACAAAAAACGGTAGCGGCTGGCGTTAGGGTGGCTCAGATCGAGCTGGCCGGAACGTTCGCGCTGTCTTCGCAATATGCTGTCCTTGAAACAAGCCCTCTGGGGTTAGGGAACCCGGAGATGACAACCGGCGGCGAGCTGGGAGAGGTATATGTACCAGGTAATGATTATCCGTTACCGATATAGGAGGGATTAGCTTGGCAGATTTTAATGAGCAATTACCAGATTGGCAAGAGGCAGGGATCGAGCCGCCGCCATCCAAAAAGACCGCGGGCTGGCAAGTCAATGATAAACCACCTGCCGGTTGGCTTAACTGGTTGTTCAACCGCACTTATAAAGTACTTGCAGAGATCCGCAGTGTGTTCTCAGCCCATGCCGGAGATAATACCCGGCACCTTACAGCTGCCGAACGTACAACCTGGAACGCAAAGGAAACACCTGGGGGAGCACAGACTAAGGCTGACGCAGCAGAGGCAGCAGCAAAAGCGGCATCTATCCCATTGGCACAAAAGGGTGCTGCGGGTGGTGTGGCGTCATTGAATGCAGAATCAGAGGTAGTTGCCAATGGAGCTATCTACGGACACCATTATATGAATGATTTGGGGAGGTTTTCATTCTCGAATGTTAACCAAAAAATAGATATATTTGTAACTGGTAATGTGATAGGGTATCTCGATATTAGTATTAGCGGCACATGGTACGATGATAATGCAGTAGGTAATTTGACTAAGCGAATTAGCATACACACACAATCAAGTTCAATTATTGATTATCAAGATAGCGAGTATATTAATGTCAATGGTCGTATAAGAGGGAAATTAAGCATATCAGACCTTGAATGGAGTTCAGTTGCCGGAAAATGGAAGGTTTCAATTGAATCACGGTCAGCAGATGCTAATACATTTTCAGTTTTTGTGGAAGGCACAAGCCCACACGATACTATGCCTATTTTTGTGCTGGGTCAACTTTACACAGGTGCCGCCACAACGCTACCCTTGGCAGTACAGGTTATACCGGATGATACAGTTACTAAAAGTGGTCAGCAGATTGAAACGACAGCGGGCGCTCAAGCACGGGCAAATTCCGCCCGGGACGAAGCTAAGGCGGCATCTATACCCATTGAACAACGTGGAGCGCCCTGGGGGGTGGGGGCATTAGATGGGGATGCCCGAATGCCAGTAGTAAATATGCCCGCAGATATTCGTCAGCATTACGTCACTACATTACCGGGAGCCGGGTGGTACCGTATTGCACAGAGTCCTCTATTTATTGCTCATACCTACGGGAAATTCGTAGTGGACTGGAGCCAATCCGGGTATCACGGTATTGCAGAATTCAGCGCTGGTGTCATGTACGGATCAGGGCCAACTATTACTCAGACGCTATTTTCTAATTTTTCAGAAGCTACAGGAATTACTGCAGCCAGAATTGTTACGACACCTAATTATATTGATAGTCGCGCATACCTGGAAGTCTACAGCACTGGACAATTAAGTTTTATACTGAATGTATTTATGTATGATTCTACAAGCTGGGAATTTGTAGATTGGCAAACAGGACCGGGGACGGTTCCGGATGGATACTTCGCTCATACGTTAAGCTTTGCGCCAGGCATCGCAACTGAAGGGATAATCAGTTCTTCAGGAGCTGTCATGGATGGACCGTTGCAACACAATTTCAATTCTGTTCGGAAATATTACGATGTTGCTAATGTTGACATGGGCGATAACGTTCAAGGCATGTTGAAGATCACACTGCCCCATTCCTGGTCCAATACAATGCTCAGATTGAAAATTGAAGGACTGATCCACAGCACTAATCCACTAGCAGTAGGAGAGCCGTCTGCATTTGAACTGCTATTAACAGGTTATACCTATGCTCCACAAACGGCGTGGTTAAGTACTAGTGCCACGATAGCGGGGGCTGCTCCGTTTAAAGAATCAAACTCGGTTAGATTTGCTCATGACGGAAATAAGTGCTGTATTTTAATCGGGTTCCCTGAAACGATTTGGGGATATCCTAAAATCACTCTGTCGGAAGTAGTTGCGGGTTACACCAATATTAATGGCTGGGCTCATGGATGGGATATGAGCTTCCTGCCGTCTTATGTGGGGGCTGGAATAACTGAAACTGCGGTCCCCGTATTTAACAAAGGAACAAGTGTAGAACTGCATTCAGGAAGAACCTTGGCCGAAGTGGTACAAGGCTCTTTGGCTTTCGCCGTAACTACCGGTACTGCTCCAGCATTGGCCGCCTCGATTACTCCGGCACCAGCAGCACTGTCCGCCGGGCTGCGGGTATCTATCAAAGCTCATGTAGCCACAACGGGGCCAGTCACGCTTAATCTGAACGGGCTAGGAGCGAAATCCATTAAAAAGCCAAACGGGAATAACCCTCCGTTGGTACAGGGCGGCGTGTACACGGTCATTTATGACGGTTCAGTTTTTACGTTACAGGGTGAAGGAGGTGAGTATGGAACAGCAGGAGCTGCGCAAACACTTACAGGATACACGGTGGGAAGAGAAGCGGGATTAGAAAATGGAGTGATTCCATTAAAAACCTCGCAGAACGGCGATGCTGGCAGCTCTCCGAATCATCATTGGCCAAAACGGACAGTGGTTAATCCTTCTGGATCTCCGGGGGATTTGTTTGTCGGCCCGGTTGATCCTAATGATCCGATCCCTACAGCATTTGTGGGTGACATGTGGATTAGAGTAAATGACCCGGACTTTAATTCTGCCAACATCCCCGAGGATATAAACATCTTTGGACTACAGGGAGGCATCCCTCGCCGGGGTGTTTATACTAATGCGGTATCTGCGGGATGGGATGGAAATCAATTGTTTGTCCGTATCCCCGGAGGGGTTTACCAGAACAACAGTGGACAAGGAACGCCTGAAATTGTTCTCAGCGCTGCCCAAGCCCGCGCAGACGGCAATATCGTACCAAGTAATATCCGGGCTGGAGTGTGGGTGTATGGTGTGGCAGGTGCGTTAGTAGACCGACCCAAACATACAAGTTCAAGCGGTATGTATGGAACCTCTCTTAACACAGGTGGTGCGCCTTTTCAGCCGGATTATGCTACTTTTTATTTTGAGACAGATACCCAGCAAGTAGGCGGGTCCACTATCTCATTTTTAGGTAGTGTGTTCTCTTTATTGATTATGCGAAGTAAGAGTTATGGGACAATAACTACTGGTCTTCAGGCCACCGAGTTTACTAGTCAAGGATTTTATACGAATTTATCCAGCCATCTATCAGGTAATATATTGCCTGGAGGCAGTTGGACAGCTTACAAATTAAATTAACGGGAGGAACGTATAATGCAAATCGGTATGAAAATCTATTATGACAAAGCAACCGGCAATGTAATCCACAATACAGGAGAGTATGTCGGCCGGGGCTATGTGGAGACCACAGAAGACCAGGACTTTGCGAGCATCAAAGAGTTGGCCCAGCGGGTCCGGGAGACAGTCGGCGTGCTCAAACTCCAATACGGCCAGTACTCCCGCGAGTTTGCTCAGTGTGACAGCTACCGGGTTAATCCAGACAGCGGCACCCTTGAATTTACGTATCCTGGCCCGCAGCCTAACCCGTTAGAGGGGCGTTTGGAAGCAGTGGAGGCCGGAGCCGCAGACACCGCGCAGCAGCTTGCGGACACATTGGCACGGCTCAATACGACCGAGGCACAGTTGCAGGATGCGCAACTCGCGCTGACAGAAACCTATGAAGAGTTGCAGGTAAGCCGCCAGGAGTCAGCAGATACGCAGCTTGCACTTACGGAGCTGTACGAGCTGGTGGTGGCAGGACAACAACCTGCAGAGGGAGGTGAACAAGACAATGGCTAAAGTTTATGCAAGCTTGATCCGAAAGAACCTCAAGACGCTGGATCAGGTACCGGAGGGTATCCGGCCGGATGTTGCTGCTCTGCTGGAAGTTGAATAGATATTACCTGATGCGCCCATAGAGGCGCTTTTATTTTGCCCTCGGAGCTGCTTCGGGGGCTTTTTTATACAGGGGGAGAAGGGAGCGGGGGAATGCTCAATCATATCAAGCAATTATCAACAATTATATATACGGCTGCTGTAGGCTCCGGGAGCCGCGAAGTAGCAACGGGGGGAGTTACAGCTATGGCGGGGCTACTGGCGACGATTACCGGGATGCTGGGAGGTTGGGATAAGGGGCTGCTGGTGCTTATCGTCTTAATGGTGGGCGATTATGGTACTGGCGTACTTGGAGCGATTAAGACAAAAACCGTGAGTAGTGATGTGATGTTTTGGGGAGGCATCCGCAAAGCGGTAGTGCTGTTTGTTGTGGGGTTGTCTTCACTTATGGATGACTGGATACAGCCGGGCGCGCCGATCTTCCGGACGGCTGCCATTTACTTTTACGCCGGACGCGAAGGTTTGTCTGTCGTTGAAAATCTCGGGGTGCTGGGGATACCTTTGCCGCAGGGAATTAAAGATTTTCTTCTGCAGCTCAGCGAAGACAAGTCCAAAAACAACCCGGCTAAGCCGGATCATCCGGATAATAATCAATCAGCATAGGAGGGATACAGGTGTCACTAACTTTAGAGCAAGTAAAGCTTAAATCAGATTCCAAGCTGCCCGGGCTGCAGCCGGTTATAGCGGCTGGAATGATTGCGCTGATTACAGGCTGCTATAACCGCGGCGTACAGATTATCATCACTCAGGGTTTACGTACGTATGCCGAGCAAGACAACCTTTACGCCAAGGGAAGGACCGCGAAGCAGCTTGCCGCCGTGGGGCTATCCAAGGTAACGCCGCAACCTAAAGAGGACGTTGTGACCAATGCCCGGGGCGGATACAGTAATCATAATTTTGGATATGCGTTTGATTTTGCATTGCTGCTGCCGGACGGTCGCACCGTGTGCTGGGATACACTGCGGGACGACGACAAGGACAGCTTGCCGGATTGGTCCGAAGTGGTGGAAGAGGCCAAGAAGCTAGGCTTTGAGTGGGGCGGTGACTGGCGGACGTTTAAGGACATGCCACACCTGCAGATGGTGTTCGGACTCACTACAACGCAGCTGCGGGGCGGCAAGAAACCGGCAGTATCTTTGATAGCGAAGGCATTTGCCGTAGTTGATAAATATATGGAGGCGATCGAAGAAATGACAGCACAGGAAAAGAAAGAATTTGAAACGATGCAGCTGCTTATTAAGGCACATGCTGAAGTAACCGTTGGTTTGTCCAATCGGATCACGGAATTGGAGAATGCGGCTAAACTTCCTTTAATCCCTAAGTGGGCGCTGTCCGCCTGTGAGGCAGCGAAGGCAGCGGGCTATCTGGACACCACGGCAAACGGCAGCTATGACTTTTACCGGATGATTACGATCATGGATCGGATTGGGCTGTTTAAGAAGGGAGCGAAGTAATCATGAAAAGCAAAGTGGACTGGAAGGCAAAGCTTGCAAGTCGGAAGTTTTGGGCGCTGGTCGCCGCGTTGGCTACATCGATTCTCGGAGCCGTAGGGGCTTCGGATGATACAGCGGTCAAGATTACAGGGATCATTGCGGCGGTGGGAGCCTGCGCCGTGTACATGCTGGCAGAGGCAATCACAGATGCAAGCAATTCCAATAAAGAGTAAATCCGAAAACGCTAAAAATATCATTTACAAAATGCACCATTGATAGTAATCTGAAGTTGTCCGAAAGCATCGGCAAAAGCCCGTCAACCTTAACTGGTGGATGGGCTTTTTTTGCGTTTCGAGGCATATAGCTATTGCCAAAAAATTGCTCTCGAAGTTATAATACAAACAATTGTTCTTATATTGGGGGTGTAGATTTGCTTGAGGATACACCGCGCAAGTTGCTACGGATTATGTATCAATTTAAGGGACACTTTCGCCGGATGCCTACAATGACAGAATTAGCACGGCTGAGTGGCCGAAGAACGGGAGCGATCAAGGCGGGTATGCTACAACTGGTCGAACGTCATTATATTGAATGGGACGAGAAACAGCCAGTGGAAACCGCCGTTGTAATTGAGGCTTGGGAAAGGGACGTGAAATATAAAGAACAGACAGAGACAGGTGCAAACAAGTCACAGCATACACCTGTTGTGTGGAACACAGAGTACTGGACACATTATTAGAGTGCAAATATTTATCTATTTTGCCGATAACTATTATAGTAAAATATATTTTATAATAATTGTCTCTGCTGGAGGGGAAGATGAGAAAAAAATTATTTATTTTTATGATATTTGTATTGATTTTAACTGCCTGTTCTAGCTCGAAAAGTGGTATGGCCGGTGACTGGGTGAGAAATGATGATTCTCAGTTTAAAGGTATGAAAGTTACCCTGGAGAAACTAGATAATGGCGATTACCGGGGAAAAGTGACCAAAGCAGATGAAAAAGGAATCTTTACTCAAGGGAATGTTAAATGGCGCGATGTGATAAAAGTGAAGGAAAACGAGTATGATCTGTATGATTTAGGGGACGCTGGTCAGTGGTATGAAATGACCTTAACCTATAATCCTGAAGATGATACTTTATCGCTTCAGTCATTTGATAACCAAGGGGAAGAGGGTTCCACACAAGTTTGGAATAGGGAATAAAGCCTTTCTGTTGAGTAGATGCATAAAAACAAGTCGTACCGTTAAATCAGCGGTACGGCTTGTTTTTATTGTGCGTCTTTACACAACATTCGTTCATTGACGTTTTTCTAACCCTAAGGCTTCCTTAAGACCGCTCTGGAGAATCTGAGAAAAGTTCAAACCGGCCTCGTCCGCAGCTTCGCGCAACCACTTTGGCAGCGTGCAATTCTTAGTTACAGACTTATTCGCTGCTTCGTCGCGAAATGGAGGCATATACACATCAATAAAAATAATCTTGTCTGATGGATCTTCTAAATTAATTTGATCAGGGTCCGAAGGAATTGGAGGTGTTTCTCCTTTGTCTTCTAGTTCCAGCATTAAATCGACTAATGTATCTTTTGCATCTCTGACAGCTGTTTGGATGTCAGGTGCAAGTATTGCTGTTCCCGGAAAATCAGGAAAGTAAAGTCCAAACCCTCTGTCTTCGCCTTGTTCAGCAACTACAGGGTAAATATAACGATGCACAAGGTTTGCCAAAACGTTCACACTCCTTTATTTTATCTATCACTTGTGGGAGGGGATAGGGGAAAACCCCGGGGTTAAAACTCAACCCCGGAAGTTCGTTCGATGCTTTTTAGAGTTCCTTTCGGAATAACCTGTCCTTGAGCGTGGACGCTTATGTCGGCGTATCGCGTAGGGTCTGTACGGTGTATGTACCGTTGATGGCTTCCACGTCCGCCGTGATTAGGTGAAGGTATGAATCCGGCGTCTTTCAAGGCTTTAAGCATTTCCCTTACTGTAACTTGTTTTCCCAATCGCTCCCCTCCCTTCTGAATTGATTATAACACGCATTATAATGCGTGTCAATAATTATATACGCATTATAATGCGTGTTACTATAATTGTTCTATATTCATCGCTTCTACCCATTCTTCTACCATCATGAAAAACCTTAATGATATCTATAGAACCTTATACGTGCTACAATGTGCAATTGAAAGCTAATAGAACCTAATAAACACCTGTGAAACCCATGTGTTCCGCACTCGTAATGCGCTGGTCGGTTGATGAATAAAGATTGTTATTGAAAGATAACAAAATGCAAAATGAGTCTCAGGAAATCCCTGAACGGTTCTTTTTCTTTTTCTAGTATAGGTAGATATTATATGTGTACCATTTTGTACTATAGTAGAGTCTATCTAAGACTTTTTGGAATCTATGAACTTAAAATATAGTCTTTAACTGACAATACGTTCTTAAACTAACCGGCAGAATATTGCAACAAGTGAGGTTAAGCGTTGACTAAAATAGGTTGAGTATAGGAAACTTGTGTAAAAGTAAAATTAAGTAAAAGTGATTATAATTCTAAAACAATTCATTTTTGGAGGTAAGCATGCCGGATAAATACGTGCTAACGATTAAAAACAAATATCATATCCAATCTGTAATTGATGCATCGACCCAGAAGAATGTGATAGATCCGTTAGTGCAACATATCTCCAAATGGGCTGGGGAATTTCTAAACGGAATTTACCTATCAGGTTCTAGGGTTAAAGGTACCGCGATCAAGCTGTCTTCAGACCTTGATTTGTTTATTTCGCTAAAATCAACAACAGATATTACTCTCAAGGAGATTTACGATTCGCTGTATAATTATATTGACTCTGCGGGATATAAAGCGCGAAAACAAAATGTTTCGATTGGTGTGAACATTTCTGGAATGCAAATCGATTTGTGTCCAGCTAAGAAGAGACCTGGAAACACAAATGACCACAGTCTTTACATCAACAAAAGGGATACATGGACTCAAACTAATATAATTGAACATATTAACAAGGTGCAGAATTCTGGTAGGATATCAGAGATTGTAATGTTGAAGATTTGGCGTAAGCTACACAAACTAGAATTCCCGTCGATCTATTTGGAATTAACCGTTATTGAAGCGTTAAGAGGCAAGAATAAAAACACTCCCGCAAACAACTTTTTATTATTATTGGAATATCTGGGGGATGAATTCATAGGAAAAAAGGTCATTGACCCTGCGAATACAAACAATATCATTTCCGAAGACTTATATAAATATGAGAAAGAAGCTATTCAGAAAAAGGCGAGAGAAAGCCGTTCTCAGAAATACTGGAAATACATAATTTGGTAGGAGGTGAATTATGACTAATAAAGTGAATATGAAAGAACTGTTTCTTGAAATGCAGCAAGAAATGCTTATGAGACTACGTTTAATACGAAAGCATGTTACACATGCCCCAACCAAAGGAGATGCGGTTGAATTAAGTTGGATTGAGTTTCTTGGGACTTATTTACCGAACCGATATTGTGTAGACAAAGCCTTTATTGTGGATAATACTGGTGCACGCAGTGATCAGATTGATCTTGTCATTTACGACCAACAGTACTCACCCTTTGTCTTTTGCCATGCTGGTATTAAGTACATACCTGCAGAGAGTGTATATGCAATTTTTGAAGTAAAGCAAACACTAAACAAACAGCACATCGAGTATGCGGCTGAGAAAGCAGAGTCTGTCCGAGCGCTCAAGCGTACGTCCGTACCTATTGTTCACGCTGGTGGGACTTATCCACCAAGACCGGTTTTCGACATCGTGGCGGGCATAATTACCACATCTTCCGACTGGACTCCACCATTCGGAAAGCCGTTTCAGGAAGTGACTGAAGCGTTAAAGCCGTGGCAACGACTCAACATCGGCTGTGCATTAGACAGCGGTTCATTTCTCTTAAAACCGGATGGGACATTTGATACCAGTTCAAGTGAAGAAACATTGATTTTCTTTTTTATTAAATTGTTTACTCAACTACAAAACCTAGGGACCGCTCCTGCTATGGATATTGATTTATATAGTCAAGCACTTGACTCAATTTAACAAACTAATCGATGTTGGAACATTATTATGCTAACGAATTTGTAAACGAACTGAACGAAACGGATATAAATATATATCTTGAAAACACTGTGTTAATCATCGTTTAGGAACATAATTTAACATAGATTAACCTTTCCCCAAGCTCAGTTGGATAGAGTTGATTGAACAGGAAATAAACCCTGGATTTCTCCAGGATTTATTGGTCACAAATTTGGTCACTAACTCTTTATAATTCAGTTTATTCCATAATAGCTAATCCCAATAATATCAATGATTAGTGAATAGAGTTTAATGCATTTATCCCTTTCCCCTATATCAGTTGGTTAGAGCGGTCGGCTCATAACCGATTGGTCACAGGTTCGAGTCCTGTAGGGCCCACTTCACTAAAACCCTTACCCTGTAAGGGTTTTTTGCTGTTTATAGAGTCGGCGGAGCGAATAGGCTTGAGTGGGGTAAGGTCATAATTTTGAGATGCTAACGGAATAGCTAACGGAGACTTATATTCCACAGGTTCAAGCTTTAAACTCGATTTTTACATCATATTTATTTTGGTTATCCTGCGTGATTTCAGAATCGCCGCCTTTATGGGTAAGCCGCTTTAAAGTAAGCCACTTTATATCCTCAGCATGGCCTTCCTTAAGAAAAAAAGTATAGGAAAATCAATCTATGGTGCGCGGTTCGTGCGGTCAACGATTTGAATTAAGAGCATACATAAAATAACCCTGTCGCAAAAAAGACGCCGGGGAAGGCACCCGTCGTCTTCCCTTGTTAATCCAAGTATCAGTGCGCTCTCCGTTATCCTTAACCTTGAGCGGCATCCGTGTTCATGTAGTTGATTGCCCACATATGGCCGTCCAAGTCCTCGAAGGCCCAATGATACATGAATCCATAGTCCTCAGGCTCTTCGTACGATTTCCCGCCCAAGGAGACCGCAGTATTCACGATTTCATCCACCTTTTCTCGGCTCTCGAAGGTGAGTGCGATCGTCATTTGCGCATACTTTTCCGTATCAACGGTTTCCTTCTGCGTGAGCGACTTTAATAGTTCTTTGGTGAGCAGCATGATCTGCAGGTTGTCGCCGATCACGATGGCTACCGAATTCTCATTATCGGGGAATTGCGGGTTGAGCTCGAATCCGAGTCCGGTGAAGAACGCCTTCGACTGTTCTACGTTGTTTACAGGCAGATTGAAGCTCGTGAATGTGGACATTAATACCATTTTTAACACCTCATCTTCAAAATGGTTTGTTGTCATTGATGCCTTCGTTTATTTAGACGAAAGCCAATCCGGGAATTCATCGGTCTACTTGATTCCTGCCACTCCTGTATTATTGTAAAATGCAAACCCAGTATATCAACGAACTTCTCAACATACCAGAGTTACACGTAAGCCAGATTCTGCTTGTTAATCACAATGAGCCATCTGTCGGTCTTCAAGAGGAAATCCTATCTGCATGTACCGGCGATCCGTTTGTTCTGTACGACTTGTCATGCCGGATTCGGATAGACCTGCGAATTTGTGGGACACAAATAACGCTACAGCTCAACAGCCGAAAATTTTTTAGTGGGGAGAATTAGCCATGTCCAATGAGCATTCCGTAAGTCATCTAAGAGATATTTCAGGCAAAGAAATGAGTTCAGTGGTATTCATTAGTATCATCCTACATTAGGACAGATATAATAATATGGTGTTGGAGATTTCGTTAAGAGGAGAAGATAACGAAGGGCCAGAGGCGGCTATGTTTAGCAGTGGAAATGGATTAACTGTGTGGCAGCTGCCCTAAAGAACTTGCTATGAGGTGAACCTATGAAGCGAGAAAAGCCAGTAGATGCGTTTCAATCGGTATATTTTATTACTGATCGGTGGGATGGGCCAAAATCCGGATTTGCTGATTATAAATGATCAATGTGACAATTATGTCATGCTGAATGGAAGATTGTAAGGTCAATCGATTGGGAAATAATTATGTCCCCCGTATACTGGAAATAAAAAGCTTCCATTATCGAAAGGGGACTATCCACTGGTGACTGACATTATTAAAGCAATCATTCTTGGCATAATCGAAGGTTTAACTGAGTTTCTACCGGTATCATCTACCGGACATCTTATTTTAGCAGGTGATTTGCTTAGCTTTGAGGGAGAAGCTGCAATCACTTTTAAGATTGTTATACAGCTGGGTGCAGTAATGGCGGTTTTAATTCTTTACTGGAAAAGGTATTTGGAGATTGGGTCTAATATGGTTAGAATGGATTTCTCCAAAAGTAAAGGATTAAACATCATTCATATGATATTAGCTATGTTGCCTGCATTAATCCTGTATCTCCTCTTCAAGGATACTATAAAAAGCCGTTTATTCGGCCCGACTCCTGTCGTGATCGGTCTAGTAGTCGGGGGCTTGTTGATGATCATCGCTGCACGGAATAGGCGGACAGAAACCGCTGATACGATGGATGGAATTAGCTATAAACAAGCCTTCGGAATCGGTCTGTTCCAATGCCTGGCGTTGTGGCCGGGATTCTCAAGATCGGGTTCGACGATTTCAGGCGGCCTTTTGCTAGGCACTAGCCAAAAAGCCGCCGCAGATTTTACATTTCTTATTTCCGTCCCTGTCATGTTTGGTGCAAGCTTGTTGGATTTGTATGATAGCCGTGATTTGTTGAATTCTGACGATTTACTTCTAATGTTAATTGGCTTTGCGGCATCCTTTATAGTGGCAATGATTGCCGTAGTGACTTTTATCAAACTGATTAAACGTCTTCGCTTGGAATGGTTTGCCCTCTATCGGTTTGTATTAGCAGCTCTCTTCTATTTCATCGTCATACATTAATTAGTTCCATTTAGTTGTTAAGGATCTAATGTGAGTTTTCTGGAGAAGGTTCAAATTTTCACAATGTATTTTTGTTTAAAAATGCGATACACTGGACTCACACAAGATTGTGATTGCTAACTGAAGGAATTTTACAGCAGCGGAAAATCACATCTTCTTATCTATTTGGGAGGTGTCTTTTTGGAAGACGTAATTAATTTTGTCCAAACCTTCAAAGGTCTAGAGGCGCGGATTAATGAATTCATTAACGAGGATTCGTCTCTGGAATATGTGGAGGGATCTGAAGAAGTAGTGGCTGGAGGAGCTTACGCCTGGTCTAAATTAAAACCCGCTGAAATAAATAAGCAAGATCACATTGACTCTGATTATATGGAATTAGCAGATGAGGTCAGAAAAGTTTTGAAAAATGAACACAGCCCCCATATTGAAAAATTTGAACGGAGTTGCGCCTTAGTTTTAAACTATATTCGGCAAGACACTTTGCTCTGGGTTCCTGGTTTGAAAAATGTGATTGAAAATATAAAATCCGAATTGGATTTACAGCAGTTTTTCATGGAAGTGACACGATAGTCTGTTATATTGAGGCCCGTCAACCGTAATCCGTTGGCGGGCACTTTTCTTTCGTGGCAAGTCTAACCTGCATTACCAGGCATAAACCCCATTTACATCGAGAAACTCCCCGTTATACCGCTTACCATCCGTTGCGTAGCCGACAATAATAGCTGCACCGTCTGCTTTGGATTTGCCGCCCTCGGCATTGCCGTTCAAATCCGTCTTGGTGAAGCCGGGAGTTACGGCGAATACTTGAGTATTGCTGTCCTTGCATTCAATCGCCATGGCCACGGTCATTGCATTGTTGGAGGTTTTGGAGGCATTATAGTCAAAAGCATTAAGCGCATATGCAGAGCTCTGCATGAAGTGAAGTGAAGCCATATCGGTCGATACGTTCACAATGGTTCCTTCATTCTTTTGGATTAAAGGGAACAGCTGTTGATTCAGGCGGAACGTTCCGAAGAAATTCACTTCAAAGGCATTGCGCAAATCGGCCTCCTGGGTTGCACTGAATGAGCTCGAGAAGGCTCCCGGCATGCCGGCATTATTAATTAAAAGCTTCAGATCAGCGTAATTGGCCTGAATGCTGCCGGCTGCTTGTTCAATACTCTCTTGATTAGTCATATCAATTTGCACAAACTCTGCGTTTAATCCCTGGTTTCTTAGTTCGGAAGCTGCGGCTTCCCCCCGTTCAACACTGCGTGCACCAAGCAACACCTTCCAGCCGGCTTCACCGAGTTGTCTCGCAATTTCAAATCCAATTCCTTTATTGGCGCCTGTTACAAAAGCGGTTCTGTTCATCGTAATCCTTCTTTCTGTGTGATATGGTCTAGCAACAATTCAAAGCTTATTATGCTACACTAAGTGTAGGTCAACATAAATATTTGGGAGTGAACCGGAATGTTTACGATGTTTACGATAGGACAAGTCGCCAAAAAAGTTGGGGTGGGCATAGGGGCGATCCGCTTCTATGAACGAAAAGGACTTCTGGATGCAGTAGCCCGCAATGAGCAGAACAACCGACTGTATACCGAGCAGGAAATTACCTGGCTGATCTTCCTTAGATGTCTGCGTGAAACGGGAATGAGTGTGGAGGAGATCAAGAAGTATCATGATATGGTCAAAGCCGGCACGGCTACCTTACCGGAGCGGATTACGCTTATTCAGAATCAGAAGAAACAGCTACTGGATGATATAGAAGCGAAAAAAGCACAGCTCATACATCTGGAGCATAAGCTGGAGCGGTATTATGCCGGGGAGAATTATTAATAGATAATATTCTGGCGCGGTTCTCTATGGATTCAAAATGTATGTCATGGTCCCCGTCTATCATTATATGGTAGTATTTAGTAAATGGAGGGGCTTAGATGAAATTAATGAAGAGATTGGGTTTGTGGTTACCGATTCTGTCTGTAGCGGTATGTATGATTAATCTGTCAGGACAAGATGATAAAAACCTGCTGCTTTTTTTGACCGGTCCTTTACTGTTATGGCTTAACCCTCAGCTGACAGATCTGCATTACACCATGGACAATGAACTTCTGTTCCAGTTTATACTATACGGAATTCACTTCTTCTTCTGGCTGGGGTTTGGATTATTGTTCGATTGGTTATTAGCGCGCAGAAGAGCGAAGTAGAGTTCCGAAGTTCTAAGAATGACTTCAGGGAGAAGTTGACTTCACATTCCATTTACTGGGTAATAACTTGTAAAAGGAGCGTGAGGCTATGAATATCGCAGACTGGAGCATTATGGATTGGTTCTCGCGGCTGGTGGGAATAGGAATTATCTACTCGGCTGTGCAGCTGGCCTTCTCCCGAAAAGGGGTCAAGATTCGAACCCGGAGGCCTTTCCGGGAAACTATGGAGTCTACAGCTACGCCAGGCCAGCAAACGGTTCTTCGGGTGGGCGGAGTCTTCGGGATCTTTCTGGGTCTTGCGGTTGTCATTTATGGAACGAGGATTTTTGATGTGCTGTTTCCATGGATGTAGCCCAATCCTTGCCGTCCGGTGAAGTCCAAAGGGCATGGCCAATGCGGATTTCCCAAGAATAATGCTCCTTATCCTGAATTTCAGCAGCGTCCCAGGACAAACTGTTCCATGTACCGGCGGTAGGGGCAGTTATAGCATTCCAGTGCCGCCCGTAATCTTGGGTCACGAAAAACAGGAAAAACGAAGTGTTTCCGCCCTGTGCATTCTGTATCTCCGTGTGATCCGGAATCATGATTCCATAGGATGTTGAGCTGAAAAAAACAGGCGGTGCAGGATCGAACATGGAAGAGGCGTATTGATCAGGCACTTCAAGCTTCTCTTGGGTCCAGTGCGCTCCGCCATCTCCGGTTGTGTACAGCCGCTGGGTCCCTGGCTGCGGAGTGTTGATGGTTAGCCAGCCGTTATCCGCACTACTGAATGTAAATGCTCCAACCGGTCCGGACGGTAAGGTTCCATTCTCCGAATCACTGAGCTTATCCCAGGTCTTGCCGCTATCGGCCGTCTGGTAGATCGCATTATCAGCTCTGAACATCCCGGAACCGGCCGAAGTGACCTTCCAACCGTGCACCTCATCCAAATTATATTGATAAGTCTGAATGTTCTCTGTAGACACAGAAGCACCTGTATCAGCGGCTTGTGCGGGCATCGGATTAAATGTGAACCCCCAAAGACCAGCTGCAAGTTGCAGCAATAACCAAACACTTCTTAGAATTTCCACTACAAACACCTCCCTTGTCCATAGTAAGGGATGGGAGCTGGATATAAGTTACAGAAACATGATGAAACGATTAAAAAATATATAACCAGAGGAGAGTGGAGAAAGAGTGGCAATGAGTGAAGCAGAGGATAACAACCGTGAACTGGAGAAGCGGGTTGCTGCGCTGGAGAAACGGATTGCTGTGATGGAGAACTATAACCCGCCCCCGCAGTCCACCAAAAAGGTAGTCTGGATCATGCTTGCGGTAATACTCGGAATCTCCCTGGCAATGGCGGGTATCGGGATTATCCAGTTTGTCAGCAGCGGCTAGTCGTTATTCTTGTCATTAATCAGCAGAGAAGTGCAGACCAGCGCTACAATAAGCATGATGCCCATTGCGATCATTTGAAAGATATTATTATAGGGATCTGAGAACGTTATGTATTCGAATACGACCTTGGATAGTAAATAGTAAAGAATACTCAATAGGCTTAGAAAGACTAGAGCGGCTACGATCCATTTCTTGATTGTCCTGATAGTGATAGAATCACTCCGTCCGCGGGGATAATAAATTGCAGTTACTCCCATTATTGTACAATATGGTAGCACAAGAGAAAACTGAAAATTGCAGTCCCCTGACCCTTTGCCCATAATCAGAACCTGTTCAGCCTGATTTAAGGTTGGTTTAAGCAACGGTGAGTATAGTGTATATATACCCCCTGATAGAAACCTTAGACCCTGCCGGATATTGGCGGGGTCACTTCTTTATAGGGTGAAAGGTTATGGACTGAGCCAGCTCTCTATATGCTGATTATTCTTCACGGAGGTTTAATCGTACTCCTTGGGTTCCTGCAGTAAGATGGAGAAGGTCTGCGTTTCGTGGTCCACTTCAATGGTCTCAATGCCGACAAAATCCGGAATTTCGGGATGAACTGCATCTACGCTGTAATCCGGATGGGTCAGCAATAATTGAATGACTTTTATGGCTTCCATGTCGCTCCCCTTTACGGTTGAAATGTAACCATGCATAGAGGTACATCTGTTGTTCTAATGTCTATGCCGGTATTATCCCCGCAGCGCTTAGCGAATATGTCTATGGATTAATTTTCTGTCTTCGTTTCTTTCCATTACGGCCATCAATTGCCCCTGGAAAATCCGCCGCTGGATCTGGTCAATTCGCTGCAGAGCCAGCTCCACAGGAACCTGGAAGGTACTGGCAAGCTCAGGCACGGCATCCTCACGCAGTTCAGGCAGTGTCCGTGCAGAAATCATGGAATAGGGCATGGCGGCATAGAGAATAAACCGCTCCGATTCATCCTCCTGCGCCTGCGTGAACTGTTCAGGCATCAGAGTATGCTTGCCGGCATGGCGGAGCAGATGACACAGCTCATGGAGGAACTCCAGCCGCTGCAGTTCGGGAGGAAGCCTGTTGTCGATAAACATGCTGTACATTCCAGCGCTGGCCTCAATGCTCTTGCTTCGGACATCCAGATAATGAATCCAGATATTCAGCCGCTCGGCTATGTATTCAATGGATATGTCGGACGGCTGGCGGACACCGATGCGCTGATATAAATCCTCTGTCCATTTCTCCAACGCAGTCATCTGATAATAGGATTGCATAATCAATCACCTCAATATAAGATCGTATGTTCGTATTAAAGGTCAAAAGAAAAGCCCTGAAGGGCTAAGCAATCAGCACACTCAATAGTCAGCAGCTGAATGGATATGGAACGGGTGTTCCTATGTATGTAAGCATAAAGCAATCAGGCGCGAATATCAAGTGTTTTTCCCAAGGTGGGGTGTGCGCCCTGACTCAGCATCTGGACCATATTCTGGGCATCCGTCTGTGCCTGATCTTTGGCAATACTCATGACCTGTAATCCCGCAGCCTGCAATAAAGACGACTGGTTCATGACAACCGATAGTGCAGCAATATCCATTTGTGTTCCTCCTCCAAGATTTTTTGAAGCAGCGCATCCACCTTTTATATCGACCGAATAGGGCTTGGCCGTTAGGTGAATGGCATTTCTTTGCCAATTGGCCCATGCCACCGGTTAGATTTCCACATATTCTGTGCTGTATTCAATATTCAAGAGGAGGAATTAAATTATGGGAGCAGAGTATGGTTGCGGTTGTGGAAATAACGTCGGTGGAGTTAATCAGGGTCCTCCGATTGTTCCGGTTGTAAGCCCTTGGACTTCGACTGGTGCGATTCTGGTTCTGTTCATTCTGCTGGTTATTATCACTAAAGCCTGTTTGTTCTAGAACCGCATTGAACAAGTGCTGCCCTGTCTGGCCTGAGGCCGGATGGGGCTATTTCTTTTTTTTGCGTGCCGCCGGACCGATCTGGCGTTTGATTCTGCCTGTATGCTCATCCGTTTCAATGATATACAACTCCTTGACTGTACCTGCAAGTGCAAACCATTCCTGTAAGGCTTCAGCCTCGGACATAGGGCCGTACAGCCTTTTCCCCCGATAACAGATATAGAACACTCCCTGCTCTCCGTCTATGGAATAATATCCCACCCTATTTTACGCTTTATTTGGGTGAAATTGCATAAAGAACTGTCGTTCGCATAACAGGCATGCAAATGTCCTTATATGACGGAGAGGAGAGCGGCTAATATGCGATCTGTTTCTTATCAGCAATCATTTGCGGTAGCGGTAGCCGGAGCATTCAGGCATTCTGCCTATTTGAACATGAACTCTACGCGGGTACCGTCTGCGAAGTCCTCCAGCTGATTGCCGACCCAGCTTCCAGCTCCGCGGTTATCGCTGGGAGTTATGTATTCAATATCAGCGCCGGCTCCACCTTCCGCACACATCGCCATCGGCCATTCGTCGCGGTCATAACCTTTTTTGGTGGGTACGCCCTTCAGGGATTCCTTACGGTTCTCTTCGGCTTCATTCCGGTCAATCGTGCAGATGGGGGACTCCCCGTTCTCAATCGCTTCCTGAATATGTCTGGCGGTCTCCGGATAGCGGCCCGATGGGAATTCCAGCCGGACAACCTCCGAATTGTCAGAAGACGGCGTCTGGGACGGAAGCTGACCATTCTCCCCGAAGTAGTAAGCAGCCAGGCTGAGCAGAACAACAATAATGAGACTGGTGATGAATTTTTTGGCTTTCATATCTGCTCCTTAAAAGTTTTGTTAGCATAGCTTCCAATGATAAGCTCCGGCAAAACTCGCTTCGGAAGCATACGCTTAAGTATTGTGGGCGCATGAAGCCTGCGCTCACAATAGTATAGCGTATGACTGCGGGATTGGAACAGACGTAATTCTTGTCTATCCGCCGTTCTGATGTTACATAATTCGCCATAAAATGTACAAACAGATGGAAAAGGATGGTGGATAAAGTGGAACAGCGTGTACTCAGAGATCTGCTGGATTCCGCGTCACGGCTGGTAGGGGATGTACAATGGCAGGCCGCCTTCCGCAGTGTGCTGATGAGTCCTGCGGATGCGGAGCTGGCCCTGCCGGCGCGTAAATTGCTGAACACCTTATACTGGCTGCAGGGGCAAGGCGTGATCAGCGGACAGCATGATTATCTGGAGAGCCCGGATGAATTCAGCGTGAAGCTGAAGAATACCGGCGGGAGCTATGCGGGACTTCACGGCTATGAAATGGGTGCCATCAGCAACCAGACGGAGCAGCAAATCAGCAGCCAGCGGCAGGCCGTCACAGACAGTGCGGTCCGCTGGCATCAGGCCGGGGGAATCGTGACGATGAGCTATCATGCCAATCTGCCGGGAACCGCTCCGGCCTGGGCGAATGTCTCGATGAGCCTCGGCGAAGCAGATTTCAACAAATATATTACTCCGGGAACCGTCCAATACACAGCAATGATTGCAGAGCTGGACAAAGTAGCCGTGTATCTCAAAAAGCTGAAGGATGCTGGTGTACCTGTGCTCTGGAGACCTTACCATGAGATGAACGGCGGCTGGTTCTGGTGGGGGCAGAAGTCTTCCTTCAGCACCCTCTGGGAGATTATGTTCGAGCGGTATACCGTATATCACAAGCTGCAGAATCTGCTGTGGGTGTGGAGTCCGAATGCGAAGAATCAGTGGTGTGACGAACCTGCGAAATATTACCCGGGCAGCGGAAGAGTAGATGTGCTGGCACTGGATATCTATGACGCGGACTTCAAGGGGAGCCATCATGACAGCCTCTGGGATCTGGGGCGCGGCAAGCTGATCGCCATTGGCGAGAATGGGGAGCTTCCTCCGGCAGCCCTGCTGGCTGGTTCCCAGAACAAATGGAGCTACCAGATGACCTGGGGCAAGCTGCTGTATGAGAAGAACAGTGATGCGGTGATCAAAGCTTTTATGAAGGATAATTTCGTGTTCACGAGAGACGAATATGCAGCAAAGGCGGCAGCAATGGATCCATCACCGGGCGGTATTCCTAAGCCGGGCTTGTATGGCCAGTACTATAATAATATTACGCTCAGCGGTACGCCCGCCCTCACCCGGACGGATGCCAACATCAACTTCATCTGGAGACAGGCAGCCCCTGATCCGGCTATTGGTGCAGATTTGTTCTCGGTAAGATGGAGCGGCAGGCTAAGTGCGGTGTACAGTGAGACTTACACCATCTATACTTCTTCGGATGATGGCATCCGGGTGTGGATCGACGGCAAGCTGATTATTGACAGCTGGATGAAGCAGAGCGGGCAGGAACGGCAAGGCAGTGTGAAGCTGATTGCGGGTAAGCTGCATGAGCTGAAGGTGGAGTATTACGAGAACCAGGGGGATGCGCGGGCCGTGCTGATGTGGGAGAGCCCCAGCCAGGTCAAAGGCGTAATTCCGGCAGGGGCTTTGTATCTTCCTTAACAGTAAGGCCTTAGGTCAGATTTGTTCGCGGTAGCTGATGTTGTTGGCGACTTTTTCGTTGCGGACGGCTTGTCGCAGCACGTCTTTTACGGTCTGAACCTTGCGGATTTTGCGGAAAGGAAGCTGCGGCGACGAGGCGTCATCCGAGAGGATCGTAAGCGTTCCAATGCCTAATATACGGTCGGGAATCGACTGCGTGACGGAAAAATCATTGACCCGCAGCAGCTCGATTTCTTCGACATCCTTGCCGATCAGTCCGCTCTTCACCATAATCCGCTGGGTTGTAATTGTGTATCTGGTGGTATTGAGTCCAATAAGCCCCTTGAGCCGGTCGGATATGCCCGCAGGCTTACCCTGCCACAGCTCGGTTTCTGTGCTTGTTCCGGAGACCCGGCCTGCCGCCGGACGGCGTGTTGCTGCCGGAGCGTTATTATCCTCTGTACCTGCTCCGCATTCTCCGCAGAATTTGGCGCCTTGCTTATATTCCGCACCACAGGCTGTGCAATAAGGCATAAGATATCTTCCTCTCGTATAACGGATAATTTGATTATAGTATAACAAGAATTCCCAGTCACTACCGGGTTCTTCTTGTGTTTCTTTCTGTGAATACGCTTTATCTCAGGAAAATGTTTCATCCCGGCCGATTTTACATTAATTTCATTTGCACTTAACAAAATTCGATATTATTCTGTTAAGTGGAGGGATATAAATATGAGACGATTTTTATTTGCAGGATTACTTATGATGGTTGTAGTCCTAAGTGCCTGCAGCAATGACAGCGCAGAACCTGCTTCGCAGGAAGTAGTGCAGGATACAGTTCAGAGCTTTTACAATGAAATGTCAAAATTCGATGAAATGGGTAAATCCTCGCTGGAAAATTTCAACACCACCTTAACTTCTTATTCAACCGGAGAGGCAACCGAGAAGGAGCTGCAGAAGGCCGTAGACGAGTTCCAGGATACAGCCTCCGATATTGCCGATCAGGTGAGTGATGTGAAGATTTCCAAGAGCCTGCCGGACACCATCCAGACGCTGCTCAGAGATTCAATTATTGCTTTTAAAAGTGCCTATTCCATTAAAGAGCAGGCCTCCAAAAGCGCGGTTTCTCCCGATGTAACTGCCGAGGAATTCAATGCAATGAACCAGCAGGCGGATGTAGCGATGCTGTACGGCATCTCCAAGCTGAATGAAGCCAGAGCGGCCGCCGGACTGATTGACCCGGAAGAGAGCACAGAAGGTCTAATTGTGGACCCGTCAGAAGCGGACGCGGCTGCGAAGACGGATACGGGAGCTGCAACGACAGAGAGCACGGCAGGAAACACGGCCAATTAAAAAGTATTCATCCCCGTTTAGTGCCTGAGTAATTACCAGAATGAATTCAAGCTAGCCCCACTGCTGTGGGGTTATTTTGTTGTGCCGGCGGAGTCCGGTATGGTTCCTTCCAGGTCTTGGTGCTTACATATATTTCTGCTTGCTTAAAAAGCCGGATCACGGATATAATACAAACATACGTTCGGTTGATGAGCGGACAACGTATTGCGGTATTGTATACAGACCATAGATTGGGGGAGCGGCAATGGGCAAAAAGCTGGAGGGCAATAACCTGTGGGACAGCAACCGGACAGTACTGCCGGAGCAGATGCGCGTAATCAGTAGAGGTGAACGGGAGACGTGGCAAAGCGTCAGGCCGGTTCCGGATGAGCACAAGCTGGAGGAGATTGAGCATACGCTGGCTTTGTCGCTGCGGAGTCATGTACGGGTAACGGTAGTGTTGTTTGACCCTCTTGAGCACAAGCTGCTTAGCGGATTTGTGACCTCCATTCACACCCACTCGCGCGAATTCAAGCTGCAGTGGGCGGAGGAATGGAAGTGGCTGAACGTGGATGATATTGTGGACGCCTATATCGTCTGAGGGTGCAGGCGAAGCTGGCCGGAGCGGACGGAGCGGTTAATTTCTCCCGGCGGTTTCCGTCTTTTCATAAGCAATCAGCGTGACTCCGGGATTCCCGGTCATCCGGGCGATGGCCGACTCGGCCTCGCGGATCACCTCAACAACATCCTCCTGATCGCTAAGTGCGGCTACCTTATAGCTGTCACTGTGAATATCCATGGTTGTCCACCTTTCCATGCGGGATTAAGGATTAACGGTACTCCATGTTAGTGTGGCCTGTGGGGCAGCAATTCATCCTTGTTGGCTCCTGTTTACGCTAAGCTGGATCAAGCCTCATTAAAGCCCTCAGGATTGCCTGGGGGCTTATTTCGTATGCTTCAGGGAGCCTGGCAAACTTGGGCGGATGCAGGGGGGAAAGTGTACATGCAACATTGTACAAGGGGGCATTTACTATACCAGGGGGTGAGTATATGCTGACTTTGGATCAAGTGAAGAGTAAATCGGCAGGGTGGCTGGGCAATCTGCATCCGGTGCTGCTGGCGGGTGCTACAGAGCTCATCCGGCGGAGTTATGCCAGAGGGATTCCGATCCTCATTACCCAGGGAATGCGCACCATTGCCGAGCAGAATGCACTATACGCGCAGGGAAGAACGAAGAAAGGCGCTATTGTAACCAATGCCAAGGGCGGGAACAGCTATCACAATTACGGGCTGGCAATTGATTTCGCACTGCTGCTGCCGGATGGCAAAAGCGTATCCTGGGATATGAAGCGTGACGGAGACGGGGATAAGGTAGCGGACTGGCAGGAGGTTGCGCAAGAGGCCAAGAAGCTCGGTTTCGAGTGGGGCGGGGACTGGAGTTCCTTCAAGGACTACTCTCATTTGCAGATGACCTTCGGACTAACCACTGCTGAGCTCCGGGCCGGTAAGCACCCCACCGTTCAGCAGGTGAAGGACGCATTAAGCCGGATTAACGGAGGTGACCCAGAGGTGAATACTGAGGTTAAAGTAAATATCACATTGAACGGACAGAAGCTCACGACCGGCGTGCTGGATAACGTCACCACGTACGCTCCGGTACGCACCATTGCCGAAGCGCTTGGAGCCAAAGTGACCTATGATGCGCTCAGCAAGACCGTGAACATCATAAAGGAATAATCTGCGTTGCATAGATGATGTGCCGTGTGGGGAAATTATCAGCGATAAACCACAACCACAGAGGAGGCATACCATCTTGAACAAGCTGATTACAAGCCTTGCATGCGGCACAGTACTTTCCATGAGTCTGCTCGGAGCCGGTTACACATCTGCTGCGGCTGGCACGACAGGAATGGGCGGAACGGCACCCGTTACCAACAGCACAACATCGGATACCCGGATGGGCACAATGGGTAACATGGGTGACATGGATGGCCGGAGCACACAAATGATGAACGGCCGGGGCAATACCATGATGAACCAGACGACAGGCACCATGCATAAGAATGAGACGATCATGAAGGATAAAATCCGTACCGGAGACAACAGCTCCGTCTCTCCGCTGAACAACACTACACCAACCGGCATCTACCGGGCACAAAGCACCACAGGCGATAACGATAACGGCTCTAACTGGGGCTGGCTCGGCCTGCTCGGACTTCTGGGGCTAGTCGGTATGCGCAGCAGAAGCGGCGAGCGCGAACGCCACTAGACGGGTTAGTAACTGCAAAGGGCCCGCATCAGTTTCGGCTGATCGGGCTGTTTGTCTGTATACAGGAAAATTTAATGGCAATTATTTATTGCGTATCCCCATAATACGTGATATTATATTTCTTGTCGCGTTAACCACGCACACAACATGCCGGGGTGGCGGAACAGGCAGACGCACAGGACTTAAAATCCTGCGGTACGTGAGTACCGTACGGGTTCGACCCCCGTCCTCGGCATCCATAGTAACGATGAAAGGGCCATTCAGTTGAATGAGCCCTTTTTTTGTACCCCGGTTAAAAAAGGATATTGTAAATAAAAGATCGAATTAATTAGGTGACGAAATTTGTCCATCAATAAGCTGTACAGAGGAAACCAATTAGAGACTATTAAGCTGGAGACGTTATTTAAGCTTTGTGATACTTTTGAATGTAAGCTGTCGGAGTTAATTGAGTATGTACCAGGAGAATAGATGGTTGAAAGAGCACTCGGGAGAGTGTCTTTTTTAATGGAGCCATTCCTGTGATGAATTAATTTGAGGTTTAAATGAAAAAGCACCTTCTTTATACTGGGGGACGTTCCGCCAAAGAACAATTCCAGCACGGCATTCCATTGGTCATTGTCAATCCGCATCCCCCTCCCAAGGTGACATCAACAACAATTTACCTTAGGAGGGGATTTTGTTGCAGCCGCAGTCTTTAACGGATTGGATGAAGCCCGCAATTGATGGGCGGTTTAATGGTTGCCTCAGTTCCTGTATGCGGTGGGTAATTTCTTTCTCGCTTGTCCGAACCAGTCTACCAGCTTATCGGTCAAGCCGATCCGCAGTTCGTTTGAAAACAGATGATCCAGCTTATGGTAGTGCCTCTCCGCTTCTTGGTGCCTTCCGCTTGCCGTATACAGCTTTATCAGCGCAAGTCCATCTTCTTCGTTATACGGTTCGACCTCCTGAATCCGTTCATACATCGCCAGCGCTTCCTCCTGCATTATGGCTTTCTCATAGAATCGGGCTAATGAACGGGCATTCTGATACCATAGCTTCCGTAGTCTTTCACGTTCGTCCTCCACCCACCCATAACCAATTTCCGGTAAATAGTCCCCTTCATAAAGCGAAATCAACCGCCGCAGCTCGGAATGACTATCGGTCAAATTTACGCCACTCAACTGCCGCAGGCCGTTTTCCCATTCATCAACGTCAATCCGAATGCGGCTTGTGTCGAGTATGTAGCCTTCTTGAATCGTAGTATTTTGAATGGGAGCATCGATGCCCATTTGCTTCAAGCACTTTCTAATGTGATAAATCGATGTGTACAATTGATTCGCCGCCTGCTTCACATCAAGCTCCGGCCACAGCAGTTCCAAAAGTGTCTCCTTGAGGACGATATTGCCGCGTTGGTGCAGCAGGTAAGCAAACAGAGCCTGCGTTTTTGCCGTGCGCCATTTCGGTATTTCCGGAGACCCGCCGCTGCTCTGAAAACGGAGAGACCGAAAACATAGAATGCGGGAAGGCGCTGTTGAGCGCACATCTTCCTTATGCATTCTTTTTTGCATCAGCCGCTGTATCGTTTGATCCAAACGTGCTTGATGCAACGGTTTAAGCAAATAATCGACCGCATTCAGCGTAAAAGCTTGGACAGCATACTCGCTATATGCCGTTATAAATACAATATCAGCTTCCGGACAAGCCTCGTGAGCCAGCTCTACCGCTTTGATTCCCGATATTTCCGGCAAGTGAATATCGAAAAATACGACATCCGGCTGAAGTTCCGGCATTCGCATAATAGCCTCGCGCGCATTCCCGAACGAGCCGACTACCGAAATACCGGGATATCCCGATAGCATCCGCCGAATCTGGTTTAACACCAGCGCTTCGTCATCCACCAGCATGATCTTCATGTATTTCACACTCCATAACATGTATGCATTGTTTTTTTGGCAAGATTCGACCTGTTACACCAATATTATCGGAATTTTGACAATGGATGATTAGAACTGTCCGAGCAGCCGTTGAGCGAAAACAGCATGCAAAGCAGTTGTAGAGATTCTGTAAAGATCCTTTTGTTATGATCACACCTGTCGAAAGAAAGTAGATTATATCAAGATATAGGATCAAGGGGCTTGAAGTCTCTTTGGGCAGGGGGGAGTATAAGCGGAATAGAAAAAGAACGGTTGTTGTACTCCAGCGTGTGCAGAAGCGCCCGAGTTAGAAGGGATAGACAAACTTTGTCAAGAAGAAAGGAGAACCCTGCTTAACTGAAAGAAATCTGCAATTATAGATTTTCTATAGGCTTTCGTTAGCAGGTATACACAAAATATGAAATTAAAAAATCGAAGAATGTTATCGGTTCTAATTGCAATTGCTATGGTATTGACGATGATGCCTTTTCATCCATTAGTAGTAAAAGCCGCTGCAACATCAACAATTGATCTTGGTACTCCTGTTAGTGTAACCGAAACCACCTATCAGCTGTCCAATGCTACATTTGGAAGCACAGGTGCCCTGAATGGAGCAGGGGGATACTTTACTGTGGCAGTAAATAATGGCTCTATTACTGTCGGAGCTATTCCAAGTGGTATCACCGAGTTGATTAATGGCATAAAAATCAGCGGCATTGTGACTGACAAATCTACATCTGTAAATAGAGTGTTCAATTTTTCAAATGGGAATACGTATGAAGATATTCGGACTGTTATTCAAAACTTGACATTTACAAAAGCTGTGGGGCAAACCCAGAGCGTAACAGTAAATGTAGCGCCAGGGGCACCATTGACCGATGGGAAGACATCTGTGCGTACCTATAATGGCCGCCATTTTGTATATGTGCAGAGACAGGCTGCTACCCTGACTTTTAAAGATGCTGTGACGATTGCAACAAATAATAACGGACATCTTGTAGAACCAAACGCAAATAATCCTCAAGATGTTTTTGCGATTGCTAGTATGTTTAAAGAATTTAAAACTCTCTTTGGAGGGAATTGGAACTTTCTAACCTTTATAGGCGCTACTAAAACTACAGCACCTAATTGGAACACTTCTAGTTATAGCGCTACAAGATATGTATCTAACAGCCAGTCAACAGGTCTTGATACCTCGAAAGAGTTTGTTGCTAATGGAGCGTATGACCATCTTACACTTCTGCTAGACACGACAAGTAATAAAATAGGTTACTTAGCTGTAAATAATACACACGGCAGCAGCAGCGGATATTTTGATCCGGGAGTTATTGTCGAATATAATTCCGGTGTCATTAGCAACAATATCACTGCCACAAAAAATATTGGGATTTCAGAGCTGGGAGGCAGCGTGGGAATCAGCGGTGTCGCCAAAGTTGGTGAAACGTTGACTGCGGACTTATCGGGAATCACTTATTCACCTGACACGTCAGCCAATGTGCCGACTTACCAATGGTACCGGAACGGAGTCGCTATCACGAATGCGACGGGTTCAAGCTACACGTTAACCGCTGAAGACTTCGGCGCAGAGATCACCGTGACGGTAACCGCTGACGATACACATGCTACAGGAAGCGTGACGAGCGCGGCAACGGGGGCGGTAGCGGCAGCGGACGGCGACGAGGCACCGGCAGCACCGGTAGAAGTTAGCAAAACAGTAACGAGCATTACAATGCAAGCCGTCACTGGTCAGGAATACAGCATCGACGGCGGAGTGACGTGGCAAGATAGTTCGACGTTCACCGGGCTCATGCCAGGAACGGACTATACAATTGTAACCCGTGTGAAAGCGACAGCGACGCAGTTGGCGTCTGCTATCAGCACAGGAACAGTGATTCGTACAGTAGCTTACAACGCGGGCTTGGAAGATTTGAAGCTGTCTAGCAGCACGTTGAGCCCGGCATTTGCGGCAGACACCACAAACTATACGACAAGTGTGCCGAACAGCGTGAGCGACACGACAGTGACGGCAACGGTATATGATGCTGTTTATTCTACGGTGACAGCGAGCGTGTACAATAGCGAAGGCATATTGGTACAAGGTCCGATTAACTTGACAAGTGGCGTCGCTTCCGATTCATTGCCGCTCAGCGTTGGCATCAACACGATCAAGGTGGTCGTAGCGGCGCAGGACGGCACCACGCAGACGTACATCATAACGGTGACGCGCGCCCCTAGTGGTGGCTCCGGCACGAACGGAGGTCCTGCACCTTCAGCTACTCCTGCTCCGGTATCGGGCGTGAAAACAACCGTAAACAATGAGGACAGTGGCTTCGCAACTGGCACAACGGCAAACAACGTAACGACCGTTGTGATTGATCAATATAAACTATCAGCTATTCTCTCTACAGGCAACGGACAGCAATTGAATGTGCTTGTGCCTGGCGACGGTGAGGTCAAGGTTGCAGGTTTGACCGCAGCAACCCTGAAGCAGTTGTCCGATACCGGCTCCACGCTGAATATCGAGAACCAGCTTGCTATTTATCCGATTCCAAGTAAACAAATGGATCTGGGTTCGATCATTAAACAATGGAACGGTGCGCCGCTTGGCGAAATTGCAGTCGATATTGATATCAAGAAATCGTCTGACGCATTGAAAGCCGCAGCGAAAGCTCAGGCAACCAAAGGCGGCTACGATCTGCTCGTTGATCCGGTCGATCTGTCGCTTAATTTCACTTACCAAGGTCAAACCGTTAAGCCAGATCAACTGACGGGCTACGCGCCCCGCTATATCGCATTGCCTGAAGGCATTGATCCGAACAAAATTACGACTGGCGTCATTGTTAATCCGGACGGTACCGTGTTCCATGTGCCGACAGTCGTAACGAAAATCAACAACCGTTACTTTGCAATGATCAACGACCTGCGCAGCCAGGGCAGCTACTCGGTCATCTGGAATCCGCAAAATTTCGATGACGTGAAGAGCCACTGGGCACAAGCGAGCATCAACAATATTGCAGCCAGACTGCAGCTTGAAGGTACAGGCAACAATACCTTCTCCCCGAATCGCAGTATTGACCGTTCGGAATTTGCCACGATTGTGGCAAGTGGACTGGGCTTAATGCGCCAAGGTGTAGTGGGTACGCCGTATAATGACATAACACCGTTGATTTGGTACCACGATGCCGTAACAATTGCCAGCCAGTTCGGCATTATCAAAGGCTTTGCAGACGGTGGGTTCCACGGCAGCGAACAGATTACAAGAGAGCAAGGCATCGCTATGATCGCCCGCTCCCTGCATATCGTTCAGCCGCAAGAGGCGCTGAGCGCACTACAAATCAATCAGATTCTGGCTCCTTACAGCGATATGGACCAAATCTCCGGGTATGCCCGGGAGTCCGCAGCCCAACTGATTAAGGCTGGTATCCTGCAAGGGACCGGCGGACAGCAGTTGAACCCGAAGGCGGCCATGACGCGGGCGGAAACAACGGCTATGGTTGAAAGATTGCTGAAAACTACGAAGTTGATCGACTAGTATTAAGGATTAAGAGGGGGCTGACAGCCTCCTCTTTTTTTGTGTCTCACAACACAGGCTAATGTGCCAATCCCCCGATTTATGAAACAAGGGATTCCCGCTGTTCTTGTCGAATTATGAAAGCTGCCGGATGTGTGCTTAGCATGTTCAAGCATTTGGCAGAACTGAACGGCGAAACGTTGGGAGTGAGCCCTGTATGATTTGGATAAAAAACAAAACCGCCCTGAAGTATGCTGTGATGTTCATCCTGTTTCTCTCGATACTTCTCGGTGTCCGGTGGATTTGGTCCGGTTTTTTTCTTACGCCTGAACATCCTCGTGCGGTTCAAGGCGTGCTCGATCTGCGCGGCTGGGACTTCGCGAGCTCCCGTTCCATTACACTGAATGGCGAGTGGGATTTTTATCCGGAAGCATTCGTCACGCATGAAAACAAGGATTGGATATCCCTGGACAAGCGTAATATCATGGTTCCGGGAGATTGGCGAAGTGCTTTACCGGCAGGCTCAAAGTCGTCGTTCGGTTACGGTACGTACCGGCTGCGCATTCTGATTGACCCTTTGCCGCAACAGTCCTTCAAATTCTGGATTCAGGAAATTCAAGCCTCTTCCGTTGTTGAATTCAATGGTCAGATAGCAGGAGTCGGCCAACCGGCTGAGCAAGCGAATACATATAAGCCCCGCCGGATTTCTTATACCCCGCTTTATAAGGCAAATGGGGTGAATGAGATCGAGCTGCTTGTACGCGTGGCCAATTTTGATAATCCGTTTAATGGCGGCATTGTCAGAGCCATCCGATTCGGGGCGGATACGGCCATCAATACTGAACGATGGATCTCCATTGGCTTTCAGATTGTGACCTTCGTGTTACTGATGTTTCTTGGCTTGTACGCCGTGATGCTATACCTGTTCAGTTGGCAAAAAGGGTTGCTTGCCTTTTTCATGCTGCTTTTGACCGCCGGGCTTACAATTGTGTCTGATAACGACAGCCTGCTGCTGGTAGGTATGCCTTTCATCAACTATGCATGGGCACTGAAAATTAAGATGCTCTCGTACACGTTGGTCCCCTTTTTTTTCCTGCTGATTACCAGAATATTTGTCAAGCTCCGTACAAACACGGTTTTGTTCCGTACGTACGCCATTGTTCTGGCTTTGTATTCAGGATTTGTGTTGGTCATGCCGCCTCCGCTCATTTACTATTTAATCGAATTTAAATTATTCAGGCTGCTTTATTGGTTTCCAATGGCCTGGGTTATCTATCTGATTGGCAAACTTATAGCCAGAAATCAGCCAGGTGCCCCCTTCCTGCTGCTTGCCACTATGAGTATATTATCCAGCTCCGCATGGGGATTAATTAATGCTCACTTGGAAGTAATAAACATTTATTTCCCGTTTGACGTGCTGGTGGCTATCATCAGTTTTTCCGCTTACTGGTTTAAGCAGTACTTCCGTAATTCCCAAGAAAACGCCAAACTAAATGAGCAGTTAAGAGTGGCAGACAAGCAGAAGGACGATTTTCTGGCGAACACATCCCATGAATTGCGAAATCCCTTGCACGGGATGCTAAATATGGCGCAAACCGTCCTTGACAGCGAAAAACATTCGTTGAGCGGCGAGAGTGTTCAAAATTTGGAGCTGGTGATAACAGTCGGCCGGCGCATGTCGTTTATGTTAAATGACCTGCTTGATTTGACTCGTCTCAAGGAGGGGAACATCCGCCTGCATGTGCAGACCGTTCAGGTGCAGGCGGTCGCTTCCGGCGTATTCGACATGCTTCGCTTCATGACTGATAGTAAACCGATCCGGCTGGTTAATGAGGTTCCGAACGAGTTTCCTCCTGTGATGGCAGACGAAAACCGGCTCATTCAAATTTTGTTTAATCTCGTTCACAATGCAATCAAATTTACCAACGAGGGAACTGTCGCCATCCGGGTGACCGCACAAGACGGGAAGGCGTACATTAGCGTTGCGGATACGGGCGTCGGCATGGACGAAGAAATGCTGCAAAGAATCTTCAACCCTTACGAGCAAGGGGACTCTGGCATTACGGCGTCGCCCGGGGGCGGTATCGGACTGGGCCTCGGCATTTGCAAGCAGTTAGTAGAGCTGCACGGCGAAACGTTGGAAGTGACATCTGCCTCTACCCAAGGTTCGGTATTCACCTTTGCTTTGGCGCTGTCCGATTCGCCCGTTCAACGGGAAGCGGATTTTGCAGCCGGCCTGCCGCCTGTCTATGAGGAAACCGCCGCCGCTGCCGACTTGAACATCCGTTACGGTATGGATGACGATTCTGCTGTTGTGGGGAGATCGGTGCGTCCTTCGGTATTGGCTGTGGACGATGATCCGCTCAACTTGAAAATACTGGAGAACATTCTGACTGGGGAATCTTTCGACATCATTTCGGTTACGAGCGGAAATGATGCCTTGTCTCATCTGAGTACGAGAGTATGGGATCTTGTTATTACTGACGTCATGATGCCTCATATGTCGGGGTACGAGTTAACGAGAGCGATTCGTGAGCGCTATTCGAGCTCGGAACTGCCCGTTCTGCTTCTGACCGCGCGCAACAAGCCTGAGGATATCGCCGCCGGTTTTTTGGCAGGGGCTAACGATTACATTGTGAAGCCTGTGGATGCGATGGAGTTAAAGGTTCGGGTACGGGCATTAACGGATTTGAACCGTTCCGTGCGCGAACGTCTGCGTATGGAAGCAGCGTGGTTGCAGGCGCAAATACAACCGCACTTTTTATTCAACACCCTCAATGCGATAGCTGCGCTTAGCGACATCAATCTGAACAGAATGCATCTACTGCTTGACGAGTTCAGTAATTATCTACGGGCCAGTTTCAACTTTCAAAATTCCGAGCTGCTTGTTCCGCTTGGACAGGAGCTCGCTCTCGTACGTTCTTATTTATATATAGAGAATGAACGGTTCGAAGGCAGGCTGAATACAGTTTGGGAAGTCGAAGCGAACATGGAGCTAAGGCTTCCCCCGCTTTCCATTCAACCACTTGTCGAAAATGCAGTGCGGCACGGCATCATGAGTCGTTCGTCGGGCGGAATGATTCATATTCACATCGCCCAATATGAGGATCGTACAGAAGTAACCGTTGCCGATAACGGCGTGGGAATGGATACAAAAACGCTGCAACAACTATTCGACAAACGTTCGAACCAAAGGCAGGGAGTTGGTTTATTCAATATTAATCAACGGTTGAAACAATTATATGGGAAAGGGCTACACATTCAGAGTGATCCGGGTCAAGGGACGATAGTCGCCTTTGCTGTGCCGAATCATGTGGTGAACCGCCTGAATTAGCGGCTCGCCGATGCGCATCGGCAAAAAAAGCATCTTGGAAAATAACAATGAAATTCAGCTGGATTAGATACAAGCTTCAATGCTTAGTTCCTATAAAAAAAGGGGCTGTCCCAAAAGCCATGAAATGGCTGCTTGGGACAGCTCTTTATTTTGGAGGCGTGCCCAGAGGCACGCATTATCTAGTAGTGCAAGTCCAACCAAGAGAGGGGTCCAAGCCACTATTGTAGCTAGGATGCTTGCGCATGGCGAAATCTTTATTCCTTTATATTCAAAAGGCTCATGGGATAATAAAAGTAAAGCCATTAGTCCATGCTCACCTTTGTCACCATACGAATCATCAGGATCTTCATAGGCAATTTCTCGACACTCTACTGATAAATCATTATGCACTGTGATATCCATAAATCTCAAGATAAAGAGGACGGCTTATTCTGTGAATTCAGAATAAGCCGTCCTCTTTTTGATACATGTACTTGTTTTTACCACGAAAAACTGGTTTTTCAGTGGCCTCTAGATTCTATCATTTATTCAAGATGATCAGCCATCAGCGCAGGGGTTCCGATGTCAGCATCAGCTGAGTTGTCTCACATCACCATACTGTCTACTCCACATGACCCGTCGATTGACGGAAAACCGGCATGGTCTTCACATGCGTAACCAGTGGAGGTCTGCCGGGATTTTCGATTTTGGAAAGGAGCATCTCGGCGGCAAGGAAGCCCATTTCGGATCGGTGGATATGAACGGTGGTCAAGTGGGGTTCCACGATTCGCGACTCCGGGGAATTATCGAATCCGCAGACCCTAACCTCACCAGGAATTTGAATATTTAGGTCCTTTAAGATACGAATGACATTAATAGCGATGAAGTCATTGGCGCATACGAACGCGGGTGGAAGATTAGTCATGCTTGCTAGTCGCTGCTTAAGCCACTTATAGTCATCGATATGCCGGTCGTCTTCGAGAATGCAGAAGGATTCATCAAGATCAATCCGGGCGGCATACATGGCTTTGGTGAACCCGTCCCAACGCTCGTTGAAGCTCATGCAATGGCGGGAATCGCCGATAAACCCGATCTCCGTAATTCCTTCATCAATGAGCTTCTTCGTTAGACTGAAAGTACTGTGAATGTTCTCCATCAGCAGTAGATCTGCCTTCATCTCAGAAAACGTCAGTTCTGCTGAAGCGTCAATGAATAAGGTCGGGATCCCGAATGACGTAATAAACTCCGAGTAGCTCTTGTCGAACAATTCGATACAGACAATGCCATCTACTTTACTTTTGTCGAAATTGACAGGAAGAGCCGACGAATCGAGTTCATTCTCTCGAACGATATGTATCGACAAATTAAAGCCTTCGGAGCTGATTTTTTGTTCGAGGCCGCTTAGCAGTGATGTGCCAAAATGTGAATTGTTCGGCATATTTGCTGTAAGCAGGGCAATATTACCGGTTCTTTTGGCAGGTGTGACTTCTTGTTCGAACAAGGCGAACTGCTTGTAATTCATATCGATAGCTTTCCTAACCACTTTGCTGCGTGTCTCATCCGGTATAGAGGGATTATTATTTAATGCTTTGGATACCGTATTCCTAGAAAGTCCAAGCGAATCGGCTATATCTTGAATGGTTACTTTTTCTTTGTTCAAAGATAATGGCTCCTTTAGCAGAAGTAATGCGTTCTCGACCAAAATAATCGTAGTACAAATTAATGTAATTGTCAACTTAATTGTTACAAATGAACAATTGGATTAAAAGTAAAAAGAAAGATTAATAAGGTTTTTATTTTGTGCAAAAGTAAACAAATGAACAAGAGGAATGGACGGTGTTCATTCACTTTGTTATGGCTTTTTCGTAAGAGAAAACTATCATTTCGTTGTTGAAAGCTGAAAAATCAATGAATAATCGTTATTAAAATGAAATTGTGTTTTTGTTGGTGTGCATATGTTTACTTTTATAGTCATAAAAATTCTTGACGAAGTAATCGTGATGTTGTAAGTTAAATTTATTAAGCCGTTGGCAGTACTTAATGGAAGCACTTACTTTCGTGCAATAAGTATCCAAAATCACATTTATTTTTTACAAATGAGTATTAAAGGAAGGAGACCTTGCAACAAACTTCTGGAATCACACAAAATAAAAGACCGGAAGCCCGGAATCGTACAGGACTTATGGAGAAACTTACATTATAATGCATACCGTCGGAGCGTGAGTTCATGCTGTAGCAGGCCATGCTCCAACTACTATTATTATTATTCTGGAGGAGTGGGAGAAACATGAATTATACAGAGAAGTTCCGTCCGCAGTATCATTATTCGCCACAAAAAAACTGGATGAATGATCCGAACGGACTGGTGTATTACGAGAATGAGTACCACCTCTTTTATCAGCACACTCCGTTCGCAAGCCAACCCGATTTCGGGAGAATGCATTGGGGGCATGCGGTAAGCTCCGATCTGGTCCATTGGGAGGAGCTTGAACCATCCTTGCCGCCAGGTGAGGACGGTGCAATTTTCTCTGGAAGCGCGATAGTCGATACACAGAACACAAGTGGTTTTTTTGATGAGGACGGGTCAGGGCTTGTGGCGATCTATACGAATAACGACAACAAGGTGCAACCAGGTAAGCCGCAGGTTCAAAGCATCGCCTACAGCATAGACAAGGGACGGACTTGGACGAAATATGAAGGGAACCCGGTCTTGTTTCCGGAGACGACGCTTGATTTCCGCGATCCGAAGGTATTCTGGCATGATGATACATCCAATTGGATTATGACTCTGGCTGTTCAAGACCGTGTGGAATTCTACACTTCTCCAAATTTGAAGGAATGGACATTTGCTAGTGCATTTGGCGCTGACGTCATCGGAACACATCGTGGCGTTTATGAATGTCCGGATCTATTCTCGATTCATGTCGATGGTGATCCCAATCAGAAGAAGTGGGTGCTCATTCTAAGTGTGGGCGATTGTAATGGAGTGAACCCGAATGAGCCTGAACCACCGGCAGGGGGCTCCGGTATGATGTACTTCGTCGGTAGCTTCGATGGTAAGACATTTACACCGGACGAGCCTATTCTTTCGATTCATGATGTGAAATGGATTGATTTCGGGTCTGATTTCTATGCGGCCGTCACCTGGAGCGATATACCGGAAGGAGACGGCCGCAAACTCTGGATCGGTTGGATGAACAACTGGCGGTATGCCGGGACGCTTCCGACTGACAAGTGGCGGGGAAATGCATCCATTCCACGAGAGCTGAAGTTGAGAACCTATCGGGAAGGCCTTCGTCTGGTGCAAGAACCGGTAGAAGAATTGAGAAGGATAGGTTCACCGCTTATGGCTCTGGAGAATGTAACCTTGGTTCCGGGTACGAATCCGCTGGCGGACATCACCATTGATAAAGCGGAATTGATCGCGGAATTCGAAATTGGAACCGCAACGGAGTTCGGAATGAAGGTTAGAAAGTCTGCAGATGAAGAAACGGTGGTCGGGTACGATACCCTAAACATGGAGTTGTTTGTCGATCGCACGAAATCAGGCACTACGAATTTCCATCCGGACTTCGCAGCTAAGCACCAGGCACCGCTGCTGCCTGTTGATAACCGTGTACGCATGTCAATCTTCATGGATTGGTCGTCGATTGAAGTGTTCGGTGGTGAGGGTACAGCGGTCATCTCGGACATGATTTTCCCCGCTTCCGCAAGCAACGGACTTGAGCTTTACACGGTAGGCGGAAACGCAAAGCTGGTGTCGCTTCAAATCAATGAGCTGGGAAGCATATGGAGAGATGAGATCAAGGAGGAAGCACATGCGTATCGGGGCAATTGAAGCAGGCGGAACAAAGTTTGTATGTGGTGTCGGGAATGAATTAGGGGAGATTGAGGATCGGGTTCATTTTCCAACGCGGCGACCCGAAGAGACGATGGAGAATGTCATCGCCTACTTCCGGGATAAGAGAGTCGATAGCATAGGGATCGGATCGTTTGGTCCGATCGACCTCGAACACTCCAGTCCGACTTACGGTTATGTGACGACAACGCCAAAACCTGGCTGGTCCGGATATAATTTCGTGGGTACGCTAAAATCGGTCTTCGATGTTCAGGTCGGTTGTGATACGGACGTCAATGCTGCCGCGTTGGGCGAAGCCACATGGGGTGCAGCACAAGGATTGAACAGTTGTGTCTACTATACGATCGGGACTGGCGTAGGAGTCGGCGTTTATACCGAAGGTAACCTGGTACATGGACTTGTTCATCCAGAGGGTGGACATATCCTCACAAGGCGGCATCCGAACGATGATTTTGGTGGCAATTGTCCCTATCATGGCGATTGTCTGGAAGGAATGGCGGCAGGCCCGGCGCTGGAAGCCAGGTGGAAGGCTAAGGGCGATACACTGCCGGAAGACCACCCGGCATGGGAGATGGAGGCGTTCTACATTGCGCAGGCCATATCGAATGTCATCCTGACGTTATCCCCTAAGAAAGTCATTCTCGGCGGGGGCGTGATGAAGCAAGTCCAGTTATTCCCGATGATCCGAGCGCAGGTGGGCAGCATTCTCAATGGATACGTGAGTGCCAAGCCTATTGTATCGGATATCGAACATTATATTGTCGCCCCTATGCTCGGCGATAATGCCGGCTTGTGTGGGGCATTAGCACTTGGGATAAGAGCGTTAGGATCACACACAACGGTACAAAAATAAGCGGGAGTTTAGAGTATTTAAAGGCTCAATCCCAAAGTCAGTACATTCGATCAAACCAAGCAATAATTAGAAATCCATTATCAAAGGTCATTTCACACAACGTGTGCACAGATAGTAGTGCGCACGTTGTTTCGATTAAAAATTCTTTGTTACGGAGTTAAGAATCAGATTGATGGACAATACATAACTTCTGTCAACGGTAATGCATCTTTTAATGAAAGGAAGCATTTATAACATGACAGACTAGAGCTTATTGAAAGCGGATTAAAGCTATACGACAGAATATCCAATAAACGATATAGAATTCAAATACAATGAAAAGAAGATCGATGAGGTCAATGAACGGCTGCTCTGAATGCGGACGGAAATGAAGAAACCAAATATAATTAAAGGATGGGAGCATTTATCAATGAAAATGGATGATGATAAATTACATCAGTATTATTTGGAACTAAATGGTCCGAATTCCAGAGAATAGAACTCCTCTCCAACATGCATTCACACCCTATTGGCATCAAGGGATTATGTAAAAAAGAAATTTGATGTTTTTGATGAAATTCAGGTATGTAATATTGGGATTGGAACTGGAGGTTGGGACGACTACCTTGGATATTGGCTTAAGGGAGGCCTTCGATATTGTAACCCTAATTGGGTCCGCAATTAATGAAACCGGGGACTTCGAGAAATGCTTGGATTCATGCTTTTGTTTAATTAAGCCTGGAGGACATTTGATGTTTATGGCAGGTTTAAAATATACGCCCTTTGAAATGTTGGAAGAATATATAAGTCATACTAAATATCAAATTATGCAAAACGATTTATACGAAGCCTTTCCTGAATATCCGTTTTTCATCAGCAAAATCAGAAAATGATATATGGAGAAAGACCATTTTCTGCTTCGTTATTAATTGTATTCTATCTGGTTTTTGTAAGTGACGGCAGCGAAGCGAAGCACCAACGATGCCGTGACATAATTTTACGAAAAAAAAAGCACTAGGATGAAGAACAACGCCAACCATTTCATTCTTTATAAAAACATTCCTCAAGCGCCTATTCGGCGCTTTTTCTTTGTAGGAGCTGTCATCATTTCGCTCACTTTCGTCTGTCTTCATAATAAAAAGCAGGCAAACACTTAGAAATAACTCTAAGCGTTTGCCTGCTTTCCTGCATGAATTTTAACAGATCATAACCGGCATGCGGAGCAGCGAAATAAGAATCATAAAAGGCGATTTTTAAAGAGACATTTCTCATTTAAGATTGCTTGTATATATTCCGGTAAACTTGCGGGGAGGTTTCGATAGCTTCTCTAAAGACCTTAATAAAATAACTAGTGCTTGAAAATCCAACATTCTCCGCTATTTCATAGATAGGTAAGTCAGTGGCAACCAAAAGGTTCTTTGCGGCTGATATCCTGCTCATTTTAATATACTCATTTGGTTTCATCCCCATAATTTTCTGAAAAAGCCGTATGAAATAATACAGACTGTATCCAGACAGTTCCGCCATATGTTCCGAAGTCCAATGGAAACCAGGTTTGTCGTGAATTTTATCTGCTATTCCGTGAATAACTTCTTTTTGATCAAGGGTATTGTTCTGTTTTAGCGACTCCGAATTTTTTAACAGAAATAACAACAGCTCGTAGACCAGTGCCGACAGGTGTGGTTCATTACCTGTTCTGAACGTGTCCATTAATTCAAACATTGATGAGAATATCCGTTGTACTTGTTGAATGCCTGCGAATCTAAAGATTGTTGTGCTATCGAGTTTCCACATGGATAGTAGCGGATCCACAGCATTGAAATGCACAAAACAAATTTCCCAAGGATCGTCTTCATCAGTTCCGTATTGTTGCTCCGCTCGCGGAGGATACAAAAACCCACACCCTCCAGTTAATTCAAGTCGCTCTCCTTCATGAATAACAAATCCCTTCCCCCTAAGCACGAGATGAAGGTTATATTGAGCCAAAAAACCACTTTCCCGGTTCTCGCGATGGGTGGGGAATTCGTAATAATGCCCAATGACTACCGGATACATCAAATGATGTTTGAACGTAGGTGGTGGAATAAAAACATTTCTTTTCATAAGTGGCCTCTTTCGCAATTTTTTTAT
The DNA here is from genome assembly GCF_037963255.1 of Paenibacillus sp. FSL H8-0259. Classification (NCBI taxonomy): domain Bacteria; kingdom Bacillati; phylum Bacillota; class Bacilli; order Caryophanales; family Paenibacillaceae; genus Paenibacillus; species Paenibacillus sp. FSL H8-0259. Next base: position 6,123,767 of record NZ_CP150147.1, on the reverse strand, counting down.
ATATTATAAAGCAAAGATGTATTATTTACAATTAATTAAAGAGTGAATAGAATGAGTATATGAAATGTATTTAGCAAATAATTTTTATTTAATAAAAACAGGAGGATTGTATGACGCATATAAACAACAATGGAATGCCTCGTCTGGATAAGTGTGGCGACGCTTACAGACTGATCGTTAACGAAAGACCCTTTATATCCCTGGCTGGAGAAGTTCACAATTCAAGCTCGTCCAGTCTCGAATATATGAACAAAAATGTCTGGGAGCGCCTAGTTTATTTTAATTGTAACACTGCTGTGATACCGGTTAGTTGGGAGCTCATCGAGCCGTTAGAAGGAACATTTGATTTCACACTGGTTCAAGGTTTAATTGAAGGCGCCAGGAAACATAATCTGAAGCTTGTTTTCATTTGGTTCGGAATGTGGAAGAACTCTCATTCGACGTATGTGCCAGCTTGGGTCAAGCGCGACACACTCCGCTTTCCAAGGGTTCAGTCGGCGAATGGAAAAAAATTGCCGATTGTATCTTGTCATTCCGAAGAGGCACTCCAAGCCGACAGTAAAGCTTTTGCCGAATTAATGCGGTTCATACGTCAAATTGACAGTACGGAACAAACGGTAATCATGATCCAAGTAGAAAATGAAGTTGGATTTCTCGGTACAGCACGTGATTGTTCGCCTCAGGCAGACAAATTGTTTGAAGAAAACGTGCCTGCTGAGTTGATTCAGTATCTTAAGGATCACGCCGAGCATTTAAATGCTTTCCTTAAAAAGCATTGGGACAGCGAGGGGACTGATCTGCTTGGGTGGACACAGCTTTTTGGATCTGCTGCTGAGGAAATCTTCACTGCTTGGCATATGTCCCGTTTTATTGATCAGGTTGCTGCGGCAGGAAAGGCAGAATATCATCTTCCAATGTTCGTCAATGTATGGCTGAAGCAATACGAAGAGCAGGATCCGGGGCAATACCCTACCGGAGGGCCAAACCAGAATGTAATCGATATTTGGAAGGCCGGTGGCCCGCATATCGATATTATCGCTCCGGACATATATCTTAACGAGTTTGCACAAGTCTGTGAAATCTATGACCGCCCTGACAATCCATTATTTATACCTGAGACACGCCGGGATAGTGTAACAGCAGCAAACGTCTTTTATGCTATTGGGGAGCATCAGGCGTTGGGATATACACCTTTTGGTATTGAAACAATGGATAACGGAGTTGATCCATGGAGCGCGGGATTTTTACCCCCAAATCATTTTATGGTCATGGAGAGCACTGGAGTGGGGCCGTTATTGTCTAAGAGTTATGAATTACTGCATCATATGACGCCGGTGATTACACAGTATTACGGTACCCGGCAAATGCGGGGTATCCTGCAGGATACAGCCTATCCGTCAGCGGTTCGCCTTGGTGGATACCGTTTTCAACTGCGGTTTAAGAACCGTTTGAACAGTGAATCTGCACCAGCTGGCGGTTTAATTATCGCGGTTTCTGATCATGATTACATCATTGCGGGGCATGGATTTTCCGTGGAATTTACATCCATGGAGCCGGGAAAGAGTGCAGAATTTATCTCTATCGATGAGGGCTGGTATGAAGACGGAAACTGGGTACCTGGAAGAAGACTTAATGGTGATGAATATCGCGTATCTTTAGGCAGCGAGCCACAAGTGTTAAAAGTATCTTTGTATTCTCATTGAGAAATTTACGCCGCGCCCTCCCGGGCGCGCTTTATAAGATCGTTTAAGGAGAGGTTAAAATGGACAAAAAAACGTTAGCCAGTCACATTGTTGAAAAAGTTGGTGGTGAAAATAATGTAATTGACCTTACCCACTGTGCAACTCGTCTTCGTTTTCGCTTGAAAGATGAAAAAAACACAAATAAAGAAGAAATTAAAAAGTTGCAAGGAATTATGAGCGTTGTCGAAAGCGGAGGTGAGTTCCAGGTCGTGGTTGGCAGCCATGTCGAAGAGGTCTATAAGGAGATTATGGAAAATACGTCAATCGGACGGAGCGGTCAAGAATCTACTGAGAATACGAAAACGAAAATGAGATCCTTGGATGGTTTATTTAATTTGATTTCAGGAACCTTTACTCCGCTGCTGCCGGTGATCGTTGGATCCGGTATGCTAAAAGCGCTTATTATCATTTTGACCAAGCTAGGATGGTTAACGGAACAAGATGGCGCCTATGCAATTTTAAGCGCTGCAGGAAACGCTGTCTTTTACTTCTTGCCTATACTTGTAGCTGTAACCCTTGCGATTAAACTGAAAGCCAATCCTTATGTGGCTGCGGCCATCGGTGCAGCTTTAATGGAACCGAATTTTACGGCACTAAGCCAAGCTGGTGACCGGAGCGACTTCTTCGGAATTCCTGTCATTCTAGTGACATATTCTTCACAGGTTTTTCCGGTCTTTATCTCGATTTTTGTTTTCGCTTATCTTGAACGTTGGCTGAAGAAGGTTATTCACAAAAATCTCAGTTTGTTTTTAGTCCCAATGTTGTCTATCGGTATCTTAGTACCAGTCACTGCACTTGTTTTTGGGCCGTTTGGTGTATACGTAGGTGATGGTATTGCTTCTGTTATCACCTTCTTGATGAATACAAGTGGACTGCTAAGTGGTGCAGTCATTGGTGCAGGCTTTACATTTATGGTTGTCTTGGGTTTACATTGGGGGCTATTCCCAATTGTTCTTGCAAACATTGCTGCAAACGGTTACGATAACATGTTGGCGATGTCAGCTGCAGCGAATATGGCACAAATCGGTCTTGCCATTGGAGTTTATTTGAAAACGAAAAACCGCGATCTGAAACAAACTGCAGGACCCGCTGCACTTTCGGGCATTTTAGCTGGTGTAACGGAACCAATTGTGTACGGGATAATGCTCCGGTACAAGCGAACCGTACCATATATCATTATCGCTGGCGCTGTAGGGGGTGCGATCAATGGATTCTTTGGCGCTCGTATGCATGGTTTCGTGCTGACCAACATTTTCGCTTTATCTGCATTTTCTCCAATCATTCCAATCGTCATCTCGTTCCTTATTACAATTATATTGGCAGCAGCGCTAGTATTGGTTTTCGGATATGAGAAAAGCGAAAAGCTTCAGGATAACCAAGAAGTCCTTTCTGAAGTGAAAACAGCAGAACCGATGCTTAGCCCACTTAATGGGAACATCTTATCTTTATCTAAAGTACCTGATGAGGCTTTTGCATCGGAAGCAATGGGTAAGGGAATTGCTATTCAACCAACTGAGGGGAAACTGTACTCACCCGTAACAGGTGTTGTCAGCCGATTGTTTCCTACACTGCACGCCGTTTTGATTACAACAGAGTCCGGAGCTGAGTTGCTAATTCATGTAGGTTTGAATACGGTCAAGTTGAAGGGGCTGCATTTTAAAGCCGCTGTGCAAGAACAGGCGAAAGTGGCTTTAGGTGACTTATTGTTAGAATTTGATATTAACGCCATTGAAGAGGCTGGGTATTCAGTTATCACTCCGATTGTAGTTACGAATTCTGGTGACTTTAGCGAAATAAAAGTCTTAAAGGAAGAGGGGCATATTGACAAAGGAACACCAGTGCTTTTCGTTCGCCGCTAGAACATTCATAACAGAGAGGTTTGATATATGAGTCTTCAATTTCCAGAAGGATTCTTGTGGGGAGGTGCGGTTGCCGCCTATAAAGAGGACACCTTCAATGATCATGCTCCAAGTGGAGGGTTTATAAGGGTTTTTTCGAAAAATCTTGGTTTTTGAAACAGCTTGGGAGAGAACTTTTTAACGAGTTCTCTCCTTTTTCCGGAGGAGAGAACGAGGAGGAGATCGCATGACTCTCATGAAATATGGAGGGCAGTGCGATCTTTTTTAGTTAAAAGACCAAAACACCACTCATTGTTGATGCTGAAGATACTTTGGAACTGTATTCCAAGTGAGAATAAATGTTGGCTGTTGTAGAATAGTTGCTGTATCCCAGCCATTCCTGAATTACTTTCATACTGACTCCATTAGCGAGTAAGAGGCTTGCACAACTATGACGCAGATCGTGATAGCGAATGTGACGTAAACCATTTTTTTAAGAGATCTAGTTAAGTTTTGTGTGATAAAGCCCGGTTAACTCGTTGTCCCAACTTGTCCAGCTAGATATACTTCTCGTAATCAGTGCAGTAGTATTTACCACATATGGCTTTAATGAGAGCTTGAAGCTCACGAATACGCAGCAGTAATTCCTCGAAGGCTGGTACAAGACGCAAAACCATAATAAACTCCAATTCAGCAGTTGCTTACATAAGAAAAGGAAGCTGAGTAACTTCTTCGCACAAAATAATGGTATACTTCGCACTTGGGAAAATCAAGGAGGTATCGGCGTATAGAAATTCAATTTCCTAATTTTTGAAAATTTTTAATAGACTTTATTAAATGATCTATTTATAATAAAAAACGTCGAGACATATAAACGTTTACGTAATCGTTTGCTTGAACCAATTTATTAGTAGAAAGGTCAGATGCTATTGATTCTTTCCGTGCCGTTCCAACGAAACGATAATCTGGATTGTCTGGAAAACTCTTATGCTTCTATTGGCAGATACTACGGAAGGGGCTACGAATGCGCTCTGGCAAATTCTTGGTCTTTCCGGTACGAGCGTCATCCTGGCCAATCTATCGGAGAGTGCCTTCAAACCGAGAATAATTTCAGCTTTTCCATGCTTGAGCAATACCATGGTGTGCGTGCTCACGTTCATTCGTGCCCCATAAACGATGCAGTAACTTTGCTTCAGGAGGAGCTTCGTGCTGGAAAACCGTCGGTTATAGAGTTGAAATCTAGCTGTATACCTTGGGATACGAATTACACTCGCCATGAAACTCCCTATGAACACGCTATCATTGCAACAGGCTGGGATTCCTTGACTCAAAGCTTTATTTGCACAGACAGTTGGTATGGATGTGAGAGGGAGAAGATATCAGTTAAAGAATGGGTCGGGGAGCGTATTCCGGTTACGACCTTTATGATTAGCGGAAAAGAAGCTGTTCCGGATGTTCGTGATTTGCTCAACAAATCGCTCAACCACTTTGAGAGGGGAAGTGGAGAAAACCATCCTTTTTCAGCTATGAAAAAATTAGCCGAGGATATTCGCAGTTTGGATTTGAAAGCAGAATTTAACGGTTATCGTCCGTTGCTGCCACCCTATGGTCCGCCTATCTCTAATCATCTTTATACGATAAGCAACAATCGGAAGAAATTCAGCGTATATCTTGGCTACTTGTCTGAACAAGAATGGCATGGTAGAAACGCGCTTAAAGAAATTGCAAGTGATTTCAAAGTTTTGGCTGAAAAATGGAAAATAATAACTGGTGTGTTTTATAAAGCTTTTTTCACTGGTGCGGAAGAATCTGGTCTGTTGAAACGCATCAGCCTGAAAGTGCAAGAAACTGCCGATCTGGAAGAGCGATTATACAATCTGATTACAGGAGTGCTGCAGTATGCTCCAGACGTTACACGGCAAAAGCCTCAGCAGAGACCAACTCTCAATAATTGTGAAACGTTCGAACTGGCACCGTGGTTCAATAATACAGCATTCGGCTCAATAATCGGCGGCCATCAGGCAGATTTTACGGGTACCGGAGATTTTTTTTTGAGCGAAGACATACCGGGTGATAGATGTATCCAAGCGGGAGTAGTGGAATTTTTATTTCCGGAAGCAGACGGGTTTAAGCCCGACAACATCTCCTGTCGCGGACAAATGATTCCTGTTCATTTTGAAAAGCCAATCGTGGGTTTTCTGTCAATTCTGGGGTGCGGAGAGTGGGGATGTCCTTTTGAAAGCTTAATCGTTCATTACGAGGATATGGATTCTGAACAGATTTCCGTTAAAGTTACCGACTGGGAAGCGACAAAACCGATGTTCGGCGAGTCCTCTATTTACTCAGGCCGTTGCGCCAAAAACGAAAATGGTGTTATCCAGCCACTTAATCATAAGGTATTCATTTATGATTACCATTTCAAATTGACCAAACTTAAGAAAATTCAGTACATCGAACTGCCTGATTGTTCGAACTTGCATCTATTCGCTCTTTCAGCAGGCTATTAACTCTTTTAAAGGAAGTTAAGAAGATGAGAAAAATACTGCCGCTACATTTATCTACAGGTATAACTAATGATTGCTGGCATGTCTATCGGCTTGCCCCTTTAATGACGAAAGAGCATTTCAAGCCATGGTTTATGGAAAGGTTTATTGAACTTGAAATGGGTTTTAGTCTCGGCGCTCCGATTGATCAATTCTGGGTCCAATACTACCGACTGGAATATTACGATATGAATTGGTTTTACGGTCGTATGCTGGATACAGTTACGGTGATGCCCGGTAAAGGCGAGTTTTGTTCGTTTACAAAGGATGCTATCGACAGAAACAACTATGTGTTGATCGCCTGCGATCATTTTTATCTGAAGCAAACGCCGTATTATCTGAGAGAACATGTGATCCATGAGTTTTTGATATGCGGTTATGACAGCTTGCGCCGCGTATGGCACGTACTGATTCTGCTTAATGATAATTGGTCGATACTCGAGATTCCTTTTGAACAGCTGGAAACCAGCTTTGAGTTTGCCCTTAAGCAGGTTCGGGATGATCGCAAAGCTTATAGATGGCTGGGAAGATTTGAAATGCCTTATACTCTTATTCGTTTAAAATCACCATCTGCACAGCCTGTGCGCTTATACAAAATCTATGAATCGATAGAAAACAGTCTAGTTGGTGCAGAGAGGAAAATCAAGGAAAGAACGCTGGCCGGAGGAGAACTCCAGTGTCTGGAATGGACTGGGATTTCTATTTATAAAGGGTTTGCCGAACTTGCCCGGACGATTCTTTACGAGCATCCATCCTTATTGATGGACAAGCATATCCTTCTCGGTATGAAAAAATTTGTTGAGAATAAAAGCGGTTTCTTGATTCGGCTTCGTTATTTGCAGAACCTAACTCTTATTGAGACGAACGATCGTTTGCTTGAACAAGCGGCTTTGGTAGTCGATTACCTGAACGAGGCCTACTTCTGGATGTCGAAATATAATTTTTCAGGCTTGAAACATCATCTGGATCGTATGATTGAGATGCTGCTTAGGGCAGAAGCTTTAGATGTCCAAGTGCTGCAAGAAGCGCTTGAAGTGGTGGGAATCGGACTGGATTCACAATTTGGGGAAACGGCAGGTTCATTATATGAGGGTTGAGGATTGCAAGATTGCAAAATGGGCGCAGGAGCTTGGTACGCCTCTTTATTTATACGACGAAGAAGTCCTACACGATCGTTACCATCAATTGAGGATGTCTTTACATCCATCCGTAGATATTGGACTTTCACTGAAAGCGAACAACAACATAAGTTTGGCTGCGCGGCTTCGCAGGTGGGGGAGCTGCGTTGAGGTTGCCTCTATGGGAGAACTGCATTTGGCGCGTTTGGCTGGATTTCCGCCGGAGCGGATCATTTTCTCCGGTCCGGGAAAGACGGCAGAAGAGCTCGAAAATGCCTTGGAATACGGAATTTATTGCATCAATGCAGAATCGTTTGACGAGGTTGATCGGATCGCAGCGCTGGCAGCGGAGAGGAAGTTTACCGCCGGCATTGGAATTCGGATCAATCCCAATATGAGTATTGTGAATACGGCGATTCGAATGGGAGGCCTACCCAGACAGTTTGGGATTGATGAATCTTCGCTTACTGCAATGGTCAAGAAGCTTAAATGCATGCCTAACATTAGCTTCAAGGGTATTCATATATACTCAGGAACCCAAATTTTAGACAGCAATCAGATCATCAAAGCATTTAATTATACAATAAACCTTGCTAAGGAATTACAGATAGAGCACGGTTTGAACTTCGAGTTCATTGATCTGGGAGGAGGATTCGGAGTTCCCTACTTCTCACATGAGAAAGAATTGGACATTGAGCATGTCTGCAGAGAAACAAATAAATTGGTAGCGGAGTACCTCCAACATTCTCCCAAAACACGTTTTATGATTGAAACCGGACGGTTTCTGCTTGCAGAGTCAGGAGCTTATGTAGCGCGTGTGTTGTACGTAAAGGAATCTAAGGGCGAAAAGTTCCTCATCCTCGACGGCGGAATGCACCATCATGTCAGCTCAACCTTCAGAGGAAGGACTATGAGAAACAACTTTCCGGTCCGGCTCGTGAGAAGTAATGGTACCCCTGCACAAGGAAACCTGGAAAGAGTAAACCTTGTCGGACCTCTATGTACACCGGAGGATTGCTTGGCTAAGGATATCGAATTGCCAGAAGCTAACGCAGGGGATTATATTATGCTGTTGAAGTCAGGCGCGTACGGATTGTCTTATAGTCCCTTGCAATTTTTAGGCCATCCTACACCCCTAGAGGCATTAGTGGCTAATGGAAAACTTTCTGTCATCCGAGAGCGGGGTGATGTCTCAGATCTGCTTCGCCATCAATATTTACCGAAGGATATATAAGGGAGCGATATATTGTGGACGTGAAATTAGAAGAAAACATTACAGCAATTGTGGGCAGTTTGTTGAAAATTACTGAAGTCGTTGATCCAGATGCGGATCTTGCATCAATAGGCCTCGACTCTATGAGCGCTGTCGGCTTAGTTGTTGAATTGGAAGCGATATTTAATATTGCATTCGAAGATGAGGAACTATTATTGAAGCACTTTGACACGGTCAGAAAAATAGTTGCTAAGGTGGAAGAAAAGAGAGCGCTTGCAGAATGAAGTCGCCATTCAGCATATTTCGTTTTCACGAAGAGCAGAAGGATGTGCACTGGCTCTATAACATTAATCAGGAGCAGGAATGGAACGACAGCCGCGTGTTTCCATCTATGCAGGATCATAGTCAGATGGAGTTGGTCATTCAACAGGAGCAACAGATGATTTTCTTGTCGAGGCGCGACGACACCCTCTTGTTTCGCCATAATCCGGATGAACGTTTCATCTCATATCTGGAAGGGCACGGCATTGAGATTCCCGTGATTCGCCAAATCAGCGGCACCAGTTCACTACCTTGGTCTGACATGCGATATGGGAGAGAGTCGTTACTTGTTCCCTATATTGTAAATGAGGCTATCTGCGCGGAAGCATACCGTAATGATATTAGCATATATGGTTCCGATCCTTTGCTGGTCAAGCATATTAACGACAAATTCCAGACGAGGCGTTTAGCTGCAGAAATTGGTTTTAACTTGACTAAAGGGGATTTTTGTACAAGCGAGGAGGAATTAATTCAGAAATACCGCATGCTGCGAAAGCAAGGATTTGAGAAAACGGTATTGAAGGTCCCGTTCGGATCGTCTGGCAAAGGAATGCGGATCATCAAAGATGAAACCTCATTCACCCATATGCTCCAATTTATTGGAAGGCGCAGGAAAGATTTTGAGCTTTTGCTGGAAGGGTGGCATCCGATAAAAAGATCAATGAACTGCCAGCTTTTGATTGAAGCTGGACATGTCACATTACTGGGCATAACTGAGCAGAAAATAGATGAGTACGGTATTTATTTGGGGAGCGATTATGCACCAATCTACGAAAACGCTGTGCTGGAGAGCTATACTGACAGCATGCTGAAGCTGGGAAACCATCTGATGGAAATGGGTTATTCGGGCATTGCCGGTGTTGACTCCATCATAGACGATAAAGACGAACTCATTCCTGTAATCGAGATCAATGCAAGGTTCACCCAAGTGACGTACTTGTTGCCTCTGGTTTGGAGGCTTCGGCAACAGCATCGCTATATTATAAGTCGTTTCATCCGCGGGGAAAGCACGGTAACTTACGGGTTCGATGAGATTTGCGCAGCCATGACCCGAATTGCAAGCCGCGATTCCTTTCTGATTTACAATTTTTCCAAAACCGCTGATGCAAACAAAACCGTTTACCGCATTTTCTTTTTAGTATACGGTAATGACCTTGAAACGGTCGAACGGACAATGAACGGATTGGAGCGATTTTCGTTCTCTTAAGACTATTCGGATATAGGGAGAGAAAACCTTGGAGAAATGTTTACACGAGTTTTTTGAAGAGCAGGCGCTCAGAACGCCAGAGTCAGTCGCTTTAATTGATGAGGAACAAGAGCTTACCTATGGGGAATTAAACAATAGAGCCAATAAAGTTGCCGTTCTCCTTCGGGACAAAGGCATCGGGCCGGAAGACGTCGTTGCCATTTATATGGAGCGCTCCATAGAGGCGATTGTTTGTATCCTTGGCATACTGAAATCTGGAGGTGCTTATTTGCCCGTTGACAAGGCAATCCCGGAGGAAAGGGCAATCTTCATGATTCGGGATAGTGGTGCAAGTATTGTAATGGCGAATTTGTCTTCCAGTATAGTATTGAACCAGTTACGCGGAACGCTGGGAATTCTTATGACGGATTCAATCGATTGGTCCTCAGAAGAAATGCAGTCAAGGTTTTTATGCAAACCTGAAAATTTAGCATACGTTATTTATACGTCTGGGTCTACGGGGAAGCCGAAGGGCGTGATGATCGAGCATAGGGCTATTTCCAATACGATAGCCTGGAGAAAAGAATATTACAAGCTCAACGAATCAGATTACGTTCTTCAGTTTGCATCGCTATCTTTCGACAGCTCTGTGGAAGACCTATTCACGGGGCTGGCATCCGGAGCAGTCTTGGTTCTTCTCCGGCAGAGCATGAGGAACGATCTGCATTATGTCCGGAACGTATTGACAAGTCGCCAGATTACTCACTTGCTTGTGGTACCCAGCTTATACAAGGTACTGTTGGAGGAATGCCCGGATGCTGTACAAAGCTTGAAGAAGGTGACAGTTGCAGGAGAAGGTTTTTCCAGGTCGCTTGTGAAGAAGCATTATCAAGTTGTGCCTCAAGCCGATCTATTCAATGAATACGGGCCTACGGAAAATAGCGTATGTACAACGGTATACAAATTTAGCGGTTCGGATAATGAAGTGAAAATAGGTCTTCCCATCCCTAACGTCGAGGTACATATCGTCACTGATACTATGGAACCTTGTCCTACAGGCTACGAAGGAGAACTCTTGGTGTCCGGTGCAGGCTTGGCCCGAGGTTATTTGCATCAGGCTGAACTGACAGCACAAAAATTTATCAGGCATCCGGCGTACCCAGGGAAAAGGCTTTATCGAACGGGTGATCTTGTGAATGTTGATATAGACGGCCAGCTTGTTTATCTGGGCCGAATCGATAGGCAGGTAAAGTTGAGAGGGCATCGGGTCGAATTAGGTGAAATTGAGTACCAACTAACACAAGTGAGTGGTGTGTACGATGCGGTGGCGAACCTCGTTCATATCCGGGAAAAACCCTCACTGTGTGTGTACTACGTTTCTGACGGGACGATTGATGAAGGGGCAATTCATTCGCATCTATCCAGTACATTACCCGAATATATGGTCCCTGCATTTCTGATAAGGATCGAGCGGATCCCTCTAACATTCAATGGTAAAACGGACTTCGCTGCGCTCCCGAATCCCATACAGGTAGCTGACAAAGACAATACAATGTACCTTGAAGCAGGTAGTCAGCCCGTTGCTAACCGGATTTTTGAAATTCTTAATGAAATACAGGATCAAGGCGCTGGATATTCAGAGCATACGGTAGGCATGGGTGCCTTGGCCGAGTTAGGACTCGATTCGCTTGATTTCATGCGTCTTTTAGTCAGAGTCGAGACCGAGTTCGGACTTGAAATAGAAAGCGCAGATTGGGAAAAAATGAAATCCTCGACGGTAGGACAGTTTTCCGAGTATGTGGCCAATCGTAGTCTCGGTAGGGTGAACTTATGAAGACAGGGATGGGCAAGCTGCTGCGAAATCGATTTATGATTGGGATTTTGTTATCAATAACTTTTTTGCAGCTTGGGATTTGGGTCAGAAACTTTGCGGTTTTGATGTTTGTTATGGAGAAGACGAATGGAAGCGCATTAGCCGTATCCTTAATATCTGTTGCTGAATTTGCGCCTATATTTATTTTTTCCTTTATAGGAGGCGTATGGGCAGACCGATGGAAACCCAAAAAAACGATGGTCTGGTGCGATATAGGCAGTGCGATTTCGGTTGCGTTTGTTCTGCTGGCCTTGCTGCTTGGTACATGGAAGGTCATTTTTTTAGCAACGCTGGTCTCATCAATTTTGTCACAATTCTCTCAGCCATCGAGTATGAAATTGTTTAAGAAGCATGTGCCGGAGGATCAACTTCAATCTGGAATGTCCATGTTCCAGTCTGTGATTGCTGTCTTTACGTTACTCGGACCGGTACTGGGAACGCTATGTTATTATCAATTCGGCATATCGGTTTCTATCGGTCTGGTTTCAGTTTGTTTCCTTCTATCGGCTACGGTCTTATCTTTGCTGCCAGCAGACGTTAATATCGACAATATGAAACATTCGAATAGCATCAGGACTGAAATGGCTCAAGGCTTGCATTATATTAAGGATAGACAAATATTACTTATATTAGGAACGTGCTTTTGTTTTACCGGACTTGGCATCGGGTTTATCCAGCCTTTGGGCATCTTTCTCATTACGGATAGACTCGGATTGCCGAAGGAATATTTACAGTGGATGCTCTCTTTGAACGGTATGGGAATGATTCTCGGAGGAGCCTTAACGGTAGTGTTGAGCAAATTCATGCAGGCCCGCTCTCTACTTGCTGTCGGTTTGGCGGTCAATGCGCTGTGTATGGTGATTTCAGGTCTATCGACGTTTATGTGGCTTACACTCTTAGCTCAATTTTTCATAGGTATGGTTACACCTGGCTTTCAGGTAGCGGTTCAAACTTTGATATTGAAAAATACAGAGCAAGCTTATATCGGTCGAGTAAATGGCCTACTGTCTCCTCTCTTTATGGGTTCGATGCTGATAACGATGAGCATGTCAGGATGGCTTAAGGATCAGTTGTCAGTTATGGTGATGTACCTGTTAGCCGGTGCATTTTTTGGAGTTGGACTTTTGATTACTGCACCTTTGTTCCGGAAGACAACCTTGGCAGAGGCGAAAGGGATGAATATCCTCTAAGGTGTCCTCTACCAATATACAGTGAAGGGAATTTTGCGGATGGAAAACAAACAAGGATTAATCAGCCATTGGTCTTTTGACGAAGCAAGTGGAAAGGAAGCGTTAGATCACGTTACCGGAATCAGTGATAAGATTGAGTATGTGTTAAACGAAGCGCGCTATAACGATTCGCATGACCCTCAGAGGAGAAAAGGAATCAGCGGAAATGCGCTGATGTTTGACGGTTATTCCAATTGGATCGCTCGTCCGGCGGAGAAAATGGTTATCCTGCAGGACGCTCTTACCATAGAGGCATGGGTGGCGCCCCGTACTTATGAAAGAGGCATAGAATCAAGGCTTTCGCCCATCGTTAATCAACATGACCGCGAGAAGAATGAAGGGTTTATCTTGGGAATCTTACGTTATGGACAATGGTCTATGCAAGTAGGATTAAATAATGAATGGGTTGAGATTTGGGCGGATGGACATGAACTTCTCCTGAATCAATGGTCTCATATTGTTGCAACCTTTGACAGCAGGAATGCCGTGATGAAGCTATATCTGAATGGTGAAGAGGTAGCGACCAAATCAATTGTTGCTAACACCATAATTACACCATGCAACAGGGATTTAATGATTGCCAAGAATAACAAGGGCTTCCTATTAGGCGATACACCATATGTGCTCAACATGTACAGTGGCATGATTGACGAATTGAAAATGTACAATAGAGCTCTTGCGGCAGAGGAAGTGAGACAGTCTTACCAGGAATATGTGACTCCTTACGGAGGTGCGATTCCAGCGATTCCGTACGATGATATTAAACTGGACCGCTGCTTGCTTGCCAACGACAGGCACCGTCCGCAATACCATCTCAGTCCACCGCAGCATTGGATGAATGAGCCGCACGCACCTATCTATTTTAATGGGCAATATCATTTGTTCTATCAGCATGATCCGCATGGGCCATATTTGCATACTATCCATTGGGGACATTGGGTTAGCAATGACTTGGCGCATTGGCGGGATCTTCCATGGGCACTTGCTCCGGAGGAGAATGGCCTGGACCCAGATGGCGTTTGGTCTGGGAGTTCCGCTTATGACGAGAACGGTGTTCCGGCGCTGTTCTATACTGCCGGTGACGACAGCGCCACTCCGAACCAACGGGTAGGGCTGGCGCGAAGTACTTTTATAAAAGACGGTGATAACGATCTGGTCCGTTGGGAGAAACACCCCGTTCCTGTCATCGTTCAAGAGAAAGGACAGGGCTATTATGGCGACTTCCGAGATCCTTTCGTCTGGAAAGACGGAGACACTTGGTATTTGCTGATCGGTTCAGGCACCGACGGCCAGGGTGGATCGCTACTCGCTTATACGTCAAAGGACATGATTCAATGGAAGTACAAAGGCCCCTTTTATATAAGCGATCCTAAGAAATACCCATTTCTCGGTAGTATGTGGGAATTGCCTGTATTTCTTCCGCTTGGTCAGGACAAAACTGGAATAGAAAAACATATTTTGCTTATTAGCCCTCTGGGACCTGAAGCAGACGTTGAAGTTTTTTACTGGATAGGTACTTTCAATAAAGTTGCCATGCGATTTACTCCAGATCATGAAGAACCGCAGTTGATCGATCTGGGTGATTTCCATTTCACGGGTCCTAGCGGTATGGTTGATCCAAAGACGGGACGTAAGCTCATATTTACCATTGCCCAGGGAGTCAGAACTTCAGAGATTAATTATTATTCCGGATATGCCCACAATGCAGGAATCCCCCTTAGCATCTTCCTTCGCGAGGACGGGCGGCTTGGAATAATGCCTATCGAAGAACTGGAACTGCTTCGCAGAAGACAACTCATATTAATTGAAGATAAACCATTAGACGAAGCCAATAATCTATTAAAAGATATCAAAGGCGATATGCTGGAGATACGGGTAGAATTAGAGGCGGGAGCGTGCACACAGTTGGGAATAAAACTTCGCCGCTCCCCCGGTGGTGAAGAAGAAACGTTACTCTATTATGACAGGAAGGAAGCGGCTTTGATCGTGGACAGAAACAAATCATCGCTTGACCCATTGGCTGATTGGGATAGAGGTGTTCAAGGCGGAACTCTGGAGCTGGACGGCGAGAATCTGAAGCTGCAAATTTATTTGGACCGTTCTATGGTAGAGGCTTACGCCAACGAATTGAAAAGCTTGACGACTCGCGTTTATCCGAGCCGTAAGGATGCTCTTGGTATACAGATCTGGGGCGCCGGTACCCTAACGGTAAAATCGCTGGAGGTCTGGGAAATGAAACCTGCGTTTGAGAGCTAGACACTTTAAGGGCTGAATTTTACAAGCTTACAACAATCCTAGAATAGAAACTGCGGCAGCAAGGGGCAAGAAAATACAGTTTGATTTATTTCTCTTACAGTAGACAGTTGAAATATATCTGCTACTGTAAGGGGACTTTTTCAAGACTTATCGAAAAATCACTCGAGGGTCATAATATTTGACAAAACCTTGTAGTGAAAATATATTATATAGTAAGTAATCGTTTACTTCAATGACGCTAAGGAATTACGATTGAAGTATCGGGATGCTTAATGCGAAATAAGATAGGTGTAATTCAGATGACTGAGAAAAAGAATGTCAGCATTAAAGATGTAGCTCTCAGGGCTAATGTATCAACGGCTACGGTTTCACACGTCATTAACGGGACACGCTTTGTGTCCAATGAGACGAAACAAAAGGTGCATTTTGCAATGAATGAGTTGAACTTCCGAATCAATTCGGTAGCTCGATCATTACGCAGCCGCAGGTCGTATATTATCGCATTTCTTGCTCCACTCCTTGCTTCTGAAACTTCAAATTTTTATTTCATGTCCGTAGCAGCCGGAGTTCAAAGCGTATTGAAACAAAGGGGCTATCATCTTATCTTGAGTGATTCCAGTGACAATATTGAAGTGGAAGACAAAGAGATCGGTATGTTTGATTCACAAATGATTGACGGACTGATTCTAGCTCCAGCCAGTAGAGAATGCGATTACGAAAAATTGTTTGGTGATTATCCTGTAGTTTATATTGATAGGGTCCCTGATCATTGTGAAAGAGATTCCGTACTTATTGACAACAAGATTGCAAGTATGAACGCAATACAAAAGATTCTAGACAAAGGGCACCAAAGAATTGCCTTTTTATCCGGTCCACTTTCAGTAACGACAACGATTGAACGGTATGAAGGTTATTCTGAAACACTAATAAACGCAGGTCTGGAACTGGATGATTCATTGATTTGTTTTGACGATGTGAGTTTTGAGAATGGGTATAGCAAGGTGGGGGATTTGTTAGAGAAGAATCCAACAGCAATTTTTATAACGGATAATGTGATGGCAATGGGAGCAATGGCGTATTTGCAAGAACATTCAATTCGTATACCGGACGAGTTGGCCGTTGTTGGATTCGATGATGTTCAATGGACCAAAGTCACTCATCCTCCGTTAACCGTTATTCAACAACCGTCATTTCAACTTGGTGTGAAAACAGCTGAGGTCATACTGCAGAGAATTGAAGATGACACTTTAGTAAAGAAAGAACATCGCTTAAAAGCGAATTTAATAGTCAGACAATCGCTCTGACTTTTTTTATAAGTTAAGTAAACGATTACGCAAACGATTTCTTTATTTTTAATATTTTGTAAGCGGTATCATTATATTTATTTGCTTGAATCCAAGCTGAGAGGTGGTGATGCCTGCCGCATTGTATTTATAGATTTACAGTGCCTTAAGGGAGGGGATTCAAAGTATATTACCAAGTAGGAAGAAGAATGAAATGAAAAAATAAGGAGGTAATTATGTGGGGAAAAAAGTAAAATCAATTAGGATATTGGTTATTGTGCTTGCCGCTTTGTTAATGATGCCATATGGGATCACTATACCAAAAGCCGAAGCTGCAACTTCTAAAATTGCAGAATGGAGCTTTAATGAAGGAAGCGGGAAAACGACAAAAGAAAACATCAGCAATTCAAATGATTCTATTAATTATATTTTCAATAATGCGGTTTACAAACCTTCCAATGACCCGTTATGGCGTAATGACGGGATATCTGACAAAGCCCTGCTATTTGACGGGTACTCGAATTGGGTGACACACTCACCGATCACCACTCCTTCTCAGAGTATGACGATTGAAGCCTGGGTTGCTCCCAGAGCCTATGAATGGGGTGACAATGGTACTCTCTCAGCAATCGTTAATCAGCACGATAAACCAGGTAAACAAGGTTTTGTCCTTGGAATGTTCCGGCATGGAACCTGGTCTTTTCAAATTGGCTCGGGTGGGCAATGGTATGAGGTTTGGTCTTATGAACCTCTACCCAGATATGAATGGTCTCATCTCGTAGCTACTGTTGACGGAGCTGCGGGTACTATGAAGTTGTTCCTTAACGGTCGTCAAGTGGGTAAGAGCAGTATTCCTGCAAATTCCACAATCACATCGTCAGGGAATCAGCTATTCATCGGAAAAAACAACCAAAGCACTCAACTTGCTGTATTTCCTTTGCATATGTTTAACGGACTCATTGATGAAGTGAAAATATACAACGGAGCCTTTACAAATGCTGAAGCGGAAAACTCCTATCAGAGCTACATGTCAGCCCTTGGAGGAAACCTGCCGACACCAAACCTTAGTTTTGACAGAAATGTCTACGATGGAGACCGCTATCGCCCTATTTATCATGCTATTGCACCAGGGCATTGGATGAATGAACCCCACGCACCGCTATATTATAATGGACAATACCATTTATTCTATCAGAATAACCAGCATGGACCCTATTGGCATAATATACAGTGGGGCCACTGGGTCAGCGAAGACATGGTACACTGGAGAAACTTGCAGCCTGCCTTGTCACCTGAATTGTTCCAGGTAGATCCCGATGGTGACTGGAGTGGAAGCGCAGTTATTGATGATGCAGGGAATCCTACTCTTTTCTTCACTGCCGGCAATGATTCAAGAGCGTACCTTAACAGCAACCAGAACGTAGGAGTTGCCCGTAGTACGGTTCAGACGGATGGCGATAACGATTTGAAGAAATGGGTAAAAGAGCCGAAGCTGGCTGTTGCCCAGCAATACGGGAAATTCGGAGAATTCAGAGACCCGTATGTGTTCAAAGAGGGTTCAACCTGGTTTATGCTGGTAGGAACGGGTTATGATGGGCAGGGTGGATCTGCAGCAGTCTATTCCACAACAGACTCTAATCTGATGAATTGGACCTATCGCGGCCCAATCTATCAAACCAATCCGTCAACATATCCGGAGTTAGGCGGCGTATGGGAAATGCCGGTTATGATGTCTCTGGGAAACGGCAAGCATTTATTGGCTATTAGCCCGGTCGGAAGCGGAGCGAATGTGGAGGTGTATTATTGGATTGGTACTTGGAATGCTTCTACGGCGAAGTTCACACCTGATGATCCCAAGCCTCAATTAATGGATTTTGGAGATTTTCATTTTACAGGTCCAAGCGGCTTTAAAGATCCGCAGTCAGGACGTAATATTATGTTCACCATTGCTCAAGGGGAAAGGAACTCTCAGGAAGAGTCCGATGCAGGTTGGGCACATAATGCCGGTCTGCCGGTAGAACTTTCGCTTCGCCCGGATGGCAAATTGGGGATTAATCCCATCTCCGAGCTGCAGTCCTTAAGAGGCCAGCAACTTGTAAATATTACAACAGATACGAGTTTTGCTTCAGCCAATGCTGCCCTTTCTTCCATTCAAAGCGATACGGTGGAGATTGAAATGGAATTGAGCCGCGGTTCTGCTGATAGTGTAGGAATCAAAGTTCGAAAATCTCCTAACAACGAAGAAGAGACATTAATTTATTACAAAAACAGTACTAAAGAATATGGTGTCGACCGAACAAAGACGATTGCCGGTCAAAATAAGGGTATCCAAAAAGGTACTATAGATATCGGCAGTGAGAATGTCAAACTACACGTATATTTGGATAAATCCATGGTTGAATCTTACTTGAATGGACTTAAATCTATTACTACGCGTACTTATTCTACCAGAGCGGATGCCAAAGGTCTTCAATTGTGGGGAGATGCAAACACCAGCTCAATCGTTGTTAAGTCACTTAAGGTTTGGGCAATGAATTCTGCATATAACCCAGTGGCAGTCAGTGGTGTGAGCTTGAGTCCTGCAAATCTGGAGGTAGCCGTAGGCGGCAAAAAAACGCTTAATGCTACAATTGCACCGGCAAGCGCTACGAACAAAGATGTAATATGGACTTCCAGCAACACCTCAGTCGCGCCGGTAGTTAACGGAGTGGTTACTGGTAAATCCGTCGGGACTGCAACCATTACGGCCCAAACAAGAGACGGCGCCAAAACAGCTTCACGCTTAGTTACTGTTATTGCGGCGCCAGCTGGGAAAGTTTCAAACAGCGGCTTTGAAAACGGTAACTTAGAGGGTTGGATCATAGAAAGCGGTACAGCCTTTACTAATGCGGGGGTTACAAATGCAGCGGTATTCGGAAACAACCAACCGTATAATCATGAGGGTAATTACCACCTATCCGGGCAATTAAGCGGTGGGAATGCTGCCACCGGAGTATTAAAGTCTAAGGATTTTACACTCGGAGGCAACGGCCAGGTTAGCTTCCTGATCGGCGGAGGGTCTGATATTGATAAATTATATGTGTCCTTTGTACGTGCTTCAGACGGGAAAGAGCTCTTCAGGTCAAGCGGACCGGGAAGCTATTGGAACTGGCCGAGCACCAAGGGCGTTACGGAAGGGTACACCAAGAGATACTGGGATGCTACCCAATATATAGGTACATCCATGTATATCAAAATAGTCGATGAACGAACGGATGAGTGGGGCCATATTAATATTGATGATTTTAATGTCCCGGTTCAAGGTGGAACTGTTGATGCAGAAGCACCGACAGCACCTAAGAACCTTGCAGCGACCGGGACCACATCGAATTCCATATCCCTTAGCTGGACGGCATCCACAGATAACGTAGGGGTAACCGGCTACGTAATTTATCGGAATGGAGTTCAGGCAGGGACGAGTACGACAGCCGCTTTTACAGATAGCGGGCTGGAAGCAGCTACGGCTTATCTCTATACGGTCAAAGCAAAGGATGAGGCGGGAAATCTCTCCGCAGCAAGCAACAGCGTGACAGCAACCACCCAGGCTGCGGTGGTAACTGGCAGTTTGACAAACCATGACTTTGAGAGCGGTAACCTTAACGGCTGGACAATTGTAAGTGGTAATGCGTTCAGCGATGCGGATGTTGCGGAGGATACGAGCTGGGGATGGGGAGGACCGTTTAATCAAAGTGGCAAGTACCATCTTTGGGGGTTCAAGGATGGGGGAGATTCTCAGGTAGGTGTACTGAAGTCTGCTACATTTACCCTCGGTGGCAGCGGATCTATCGATTTTCTGATCGGCGGAGGGAATGATATCAATCATTTATATGTCGCTTTGGTTCAGGCATCGGACGGCACTGAACTGATAAAAGCGACAGGCAACAGCAATGAGGCTTACAGTCGTATTACTTGGAATGCAGCTGCTTATATTGGAAAGGAATGCTATATCAAGATTGTCGACAGTGCTACTGGAGGTTTCGGCCATATCAATGTGGACGATGTGAACGTTCCGGTCAGCAGTGGAGCTGCTGACACCGAAGCTCCGGCAGCTCCGATGAATCTGGCAGCAACCGGCACAACTAAGGATTCTGTATCCCTGGGGTGGACGATTTCAACAGATAATATAGGAGTAACTGGATACTTGGTTTACCGGAATGGAGTACAGGTAGCTACTAGTACAACAGCAACCTATACAGATAGCGGACTGACAACCAATACACCCTATGTCTATACGGTCAAAGCAAAGGATGCTGCGGGAAATATCTCGGCAGCAAGCAACAGTGTCACAGCAACCACCCAAGCTGCACAGGAGACTGGCAGTTTGACTAACCACGACTTTGAGGGCGGAAATCTGAGCGGATGGATTATTGTAAGTGGTAATGCGTTCAGTGATGCGGATGTTGCAGCGGATACGAGCTGGGGATGGGGAGGGCCCTTTAATCAAAGCGGTGCGTATCATCTCTGGGGGTTTAAGGATGGCGGTGATTCTCAGGTAGGGGTGCTGAAATCTGTGTCATTTACCCTTGGCGGTAATGGAACGATTGATTTTCTGATCGGCGGAGGGAACGATATCAATAATTTATACATTGCTTTGGTCCGGGCGTCGGATGGCACTGAGCTGCTAAAAGCGACAGGCAATAGCGATGAGGCTTATAGCCGCATTACTTGGGAGGCTGCTTCTTTTGTAGGGACTGATTGCTATATTAAAATTGTCGACAATGCTACTGGAGGTTTCGGCCATATTAATGTGGATGATGTGAACGTGCCGGTACTTGTGAATTAGAATTAAAAAAGCAGCTCATGGGTTAATTTCTATGCAACGATAAACTACTAGAGTTTTTAACGTGTAAGGGTGTTCCATAAGCAGATATATTAAACAGAACACATCTTCGGTTATTGGAGATGTGTTCTGTTCTGTATGAAGTTCACCAAATTGGAAACGTTTCAAAATAAATATTGAAACGTTTCCAATTTGGTGCTATTATAATTTTCATAGAGAGTTTGGGGGTGTTAAATGACAAGTATTAAAGATGTAGCTAACTTAGCCGGCGTTGCTGTAGGTACCGTGTCCAGAGTCATTAATAACTCCGGCGCTGTAAAACCCAAGACACGTAAAAAAGTAGAGGAAGCCATACAAGAACTGAATTATTTTCCTAATGAAGTGGCCCGGAATTTCAAGATGCAAAAATCCAAGATGGTAGCGTTGCTGCTCCCGAGCATCTGGAACCCATTCTTCTCAGAATTGGCTTATTACATTGAGGATGAACTGGACCGGGAAGGCTTCAAGCTTATGCTGTGCAACAGCGGTGGCAAACCTGAGAAGGAGCTGTATTATCTGGATATGCTCCGGCAGAACAAAGTGGCTGGTATTGTTGGCATAACTTATAACGATATCGAGAATAATGTCAGCAATGACATTCCTATTGTGAGCATTGACCGGCACTTCAACAAGAAGATCACCTGTGTAACATCGGATAATTATGAAGGTGGCCGATTGGCGTTAAGGGAGCTTGTGAAAGCGGGAGCCCGGAAACCGGCTTTTATGGGAAGTGTCACTTCCGTATTCAGCGAAACCATGAACCGGAGGCAAGGATTCATTCATGAGGCTGAGGCTTTAGGAATCGATTATGTAATCTACGAAAAGCCGGATCCCATCGTGGATAAGAATGCCTATATTAACGAGTTCATCAACAAGCATGGCGATGTTGATGGCATTTTTGCCATTACTGATATGTTGGCTGCCCACTATATAGACAGCGCACGCAGGCAGGGGATTCGTATTCCAGAAGATGTGAAGGTTATCGGTTATGACGGGATTCAGGATAATCCCTATTTTCATCCGATCTTATCAACGATCCGGCAGCCGGTAGAAGAGATGGCACGGATGACAATCAGACTTCTCTATAACAAGATTGAAGGCTTACCTTTAGAAAGCCAAGTGTATCGCATACCTGTTATATTCAAGCAAGGAGAAACAACATGATCCATGAGGATCGGAAAACTTCAGCGCATCCTGTATAATTATCTACAAACTGATGTTTTTCAAGATAAATTGGAAACGTTTCAAAACGACAATGTAAATTTTATTTAAGATTAGACAACGAATAACATCACACATCCGGTTAATCCGGGCTACAGGTCTTCCAAACGATGTTTTTCAAGATAAATTGGAAACGTTTCAAATATGATTACTTTTTTTGAAAGGGAGAATAATCGTGAATTCTACAACCAGCGGGGTGGATCATTCCATCATCAAACCAAAACGCAAAACATGGAGCAGGTTCAAACGAGACTACGAACTGTATCTGTTTTTATTGCCGATCATTATTCTTTACCTCGTTTTTAAGTATTATCCGATGTACGGGGTGCAAATTGCTTTTAAGGACTTCTCACCAAGTCAAGGGATCTGGGGTAGTGAATGGGTAGGCTTTCAGCACTTTAAAGATTTTTTCAATTCCTATAACTTCTGGACTATCATCACGAATACGCTCTCACTTAGTTTCCTTTCGTTGTTGTTTGGTTTCCCGGCTCCAATCATCATCGCCATTATGCTGAATCAGATGCTGGGTAAGACATACAAGAAATTTGTACAGACCGTGATTTATGCTCCGCACTTTATATCTACCGTTGTGCTGGTCGGTATGCTAAATGTTTTTCTGTCTCCAAATAGTGGGATTGTAAATCACTTCATCACCTGGCTCGGTGGAGATCCCATTCTGTTTATGGCCGATGCAGGCTGGTTCCGTCCTCTGTATATTTTATCTGGGATATGGCAGGAGACAGGCTTCGCCACCATTATTTACCTTGCTGCCCTGGCCGGTGTTAATCCTGAACTTCATGAGGCGGCCATTGTGGATGGAGCGAGCAAATGGAAGCGCGTTTGGTATGTGGATATCCCAAGCATTTTACCGACAATTGTTATCCTGCTGATCCTGGCACTAGGCAATATAATGAGCATCGGTTTTGAGAAAGCGTTCCTGATGCAGAGTGATTTAAATTATGCCACTTCCAATATCATTCCTACCTATGTGTATGAAATGGGGATTCAGAAGGCTCAATATAGCTTTTCTACAGCGGTCGGCCTGTTCAATTCCCTTATTAATATTATTTTGATCTTCACAGTTAACAGGATTGCCAAAAAAATGACAGAAACCAGTTTGTGGTAAGGGGGAGTTTAGTTTGAACCAATTAACAAAGAGAAAGAGCAGTGGGGATGTATGGTTTGACATTATCAACTACATTTTGTTGACCATCATTATGTTGCTTATATTATACCCGTTGTATTTTGTTCTGGTAGCATCATTCAGTGACCCCAATTATATCTACTCAGGTGAGGTCTGGCTGTTCCCGAAAGGCTTTACTCTGGATGGTTATGAGCGAATCTTCAGTGATTCCTCCATATGGATCGGATATGGGAATTCAATACTTTATGCAACAGTGGGAACGTTAATTGGAGTAGCTGTGACGGTATTCGCTGCTTATCCGTTAGCTCGTAAGGATCTGGCTGGAAAATCTATAATTATGTGGTTTTTGCTGGTCACGATGTTCTTTAGCGGGGGGCTAATCCCAACCTACTTGCTGATCAAGGATCTTCACATGCTGAATTCGATGTGGGCACTGGTCATTCCCGGGGCTGGCGGAGTATTCAACGTCATCATCGTAAGAACCTTCTTTCAGTCCTCCATACCAGATGAGATGTGGGAAGCGGCTTCCATTGACGGATGCTCCAACACCAGATTTTTCTGGAGTATCGTACTGCCTTTATCCAAATCCATTCTAGCAGTAATGGTGCTGTACCATGTGGTCGGATTCTGGAACGGATTCTTCGACGCATTGATTTACCTGAATGATGGGAACAAATATCCATTACAATTAGTGCTTCGCAACATCCTTGTTCAGAATCAGGTCAGTTCGGGCATGATGATCGATGTGGAATCTTATGCAGCCAAGATGCGCGTTACAGAACTGATTAAATACGGTGTCATCATGGTATCCAGTCTGCCGTTGCTGATTTTGTATCCGTTCCTGCAGAAGTACTTTGTTAAAGGCGTGATGATCGGCTCAATTAAGGGATGATACTAGGCAGGGTCTTGAAAGGGGGGATGTCCGAAATCGGATGAAACTGAAAACATTATATGATTTTCGCTTGTAAACAAAATAAGGGGAGGTTATGTACTAATGAAATCTGTATTCAAAGGTGCGGGAATTGTAATGTTGGCTGGTGCGTTCGCAATAAGCGGATGCTCAGGAAATGGTAACGGGGCAAACAATCAAGCAGGTAATAATCAGAATCAGGAGACGAATTTCAATCAAACGGGTCTTCCGATTGTTAACAAAACAGTGTCTTTAAGGATGGTGTCTCCGAAAGCCTCATTGGCACCGGAGTTCTCAGAAATGGAAATTTTCAAACGTCTGGAAAAGGAAACTAACGTTAAAATTAACTGGGAAAATATTCCTGACACGGATTATACAGAAAAGAAAAATCTGCTGCTCGCGAGCGGCGATTTACCCGATGCCTTTTATACAGCCGGATTCACTGATTACGAGTTAATTAATTATGGTAAAGATGGAACGCTTATTCCGCTTGAGGATTTAATTGATCAGTATGCGCCTAATTTGAAAGCGCTTCTGGAACGACGCCCTGATATCAAATCATCGATTACAGCACCAGATGGACATATCTATGGGCTGCCATCCTTTGAAGAGAATAACCTGGGGACCAATCCATTCTTCCACGTCATCAATAAAGCATGGCTTGATAAGCTGGGACTGAAGGTACCACAGACATTGGATGAATATACAGAAGCTCTGCTGGCCTTCAAAACACAGGATCCGAATGGTAATGGGAAGCAGGATGAAATTCCGCTAAGCTTCAGACACATGCAGTGGTGCTCGGATATTGCCGGATTGTTCGCCGCTTTCGGACTTCCTGATAACCTGGAGCATCGGATTGTCCGTGACGGCAAGGTAATTTTCACAGCTACACAGCCTGAATACAAGGAAGCACTGAATTATTTCCATGAAAAATGGTATAAACAGGGACTGATCGATCCTGAGTCCTTCACTCAGGATGATGCACAGTATCTGGCCAAAGGTAAAACAACGGATGAAACGCTGGGATCTTATGTCTGGTGGGAAGTTGAAGAAGTTGTCGGAACCGAGCGGGCCAAGGATTATGTTTTACTGTCCCCGTTGAAAGGACCGAATGGTGATCAAAGTATTGGTCGTTCCAATGGCGGAGGCCCGGGACGTGGATCTTTTGTAATCACTAAAGCGAACAGCAATCCGGAAATCACTATGCGTTGGGTAGATCAGCAATTTGAGCCCTACATGACTGCTCAAATTCACTGGGGCCCACTGGATGTCGTCTACAAGAAGGATGAAACCGGGAAATTGGTGAACTTGCCACTTCCTGAAGGAACCTCTGCAGGTGAATTCCGTCAACAAGTTGCTCCTGGATCGGGCGCACCTGGTGTCATTACATTTGATGAATTCGGAAAAATTGTAGATATGGAGCCTCGTGCTCAGCAGCGTGCTAAGGATTTGGAGCAATACTACAATCCTTATATGGAAAAGGAAAACTATCCGAGTATCTTCTTTGAGCCAGAGGAATTGGATAAAATCAATAAAATTGAGCCTGAACTGATTAAGTATGTAAATACCCAAAGAGGAAGATTCATTGTGGACGGCGGTGCGGATGAGGCTTGGGACAACTATCTTAAGACGCTGGACAAGATGGGCCTGAATGAACTTATGGAGATCTATCAAAAGGGACTAGATCGTTATAATGCAAATCTAAAAAAATAAATATATAGAAGTTAGGTGGGGAGAAACTGTGCTTGATGTTATCGCTATAGGCGAAGTATTGATAGATTTTACGCCAGCAGGCCGTTCAACTGGGGGAAAAGAACAGTTTGAATGCAACCCAGGAGGCGCTCCGGCTAACGTAGCTGCTGCATTGTCCCGCCTGGGCGCCAAGTCGGCACTGATCAGCAAAGTTGGGGAAGATCAATTCGGTTCATTACTGTATAGCACGCTGCTTGAAAATGGTGTTGATGTAGCCGGCGTTTCAGTTACGAATGAAGCAAGTACAACGCTGGCTTTTGTACATCTGGATGACCAAGGTGACAGATCCTTCAGTTTCTTCCGGAAACCGGGAGCAGACACCTTTCTGCGCTCGGAGGATATCCCATTAGAAAGGATCAAAGCCTGTCAGGCGCTACATTTTGGTTCGTTGTCCATGACCCATGAACCTGCCCGTACGGCAACCCGAACGGCAGTCCGCAAGGCCAAGGAAGCAGGGGTGCTGCTCTCATTCGATCCGAATATCCGGTTTGCATTATGGGAGAGTAAGGAGGAAGCCAGACAGAATATTCTTTGGGGTATGAATTATGCCGATATCCTGAAAATCTCGGAAGAAGAGCTTGCTTTTGTAACAGGCAACAGCGATCTTGAAAAAGGCGCACAAGAGCTCCAGCAGCAATATGACATCGGACTCCTCGTCGTCACTTTAGCGGAAAAGGGCTGCTATTACCGGTTGGCTAGTCTGGATGGTTATGTGCCGGGCTTTAAGGTAAAGGCTATCGATACGACTGGAGCAGGCGATGCTTTTCTAGGCTGTTTGTTATACAGACTTCTGGAGAGCGGAAGTTCTCTGCAGGATCTGACCAGCCAACAAATCACCAGCATGCTGACTTTTGCTAATGCCGGCGGAGCGTTAGTTACAACACGGAAAGGGGCTCTTGGGTCTATGCCTACGACAGAAGAAATTAACCAGATGATAGAGTCCAGTAAAGAGAGTAATGCCGATCGCTTCAGACCGGGCTTTCATTTCTCACCTCCTTCCAATTGGGCGAATGATCCAAACGGATTAGTCTACTTTGAGGGAAGCTATCATCTATTCTATCAATATCATCCTTACAGTAGTAAATGGGGACCCATGCACTGGGGGCATGCTATTAGTGAAGACCTGGTTCACTGGGTACACGCACCTGTGGCTCTATTCCCGGATGAGCATGGGGCCATATTTTCTGGCTGCTGTGTAGTGGATTGGAATAATAGCAGCGGTTTATTCGAAGATTCGCACGGACTCGTTGCCATCTTTACCCATGCAGATACCCATCCGGAGACGGGGCAGCCGCGCCAGCGGCAGAGCCTGGCTTACAGCAGTGATAAAGGAGTAACCTGGGAGAAATACGCGGGTAATCCAGTGCTTTCCGAGGAGGGGATAGTGGACTTCCGGGACCCTAAGGTGTTCTGGCATCCGCAAAGTAAGCGGTGGATTATGGTGATTGTCGCTGGAGATCATGCCCTGTTCTACGCATCCGAGAATTTACGTGAATGGTCGCTGACTGGTGAATTCGGCAGAGAAGAAGGGTCACATGACGGTGTCTGGGAATGCCCTGACTTGTTTCAATTACCGGTGGATGATACCGGGCGTTCGAAATGGGTGCTGATCATCAGCATCGGAGATAATCCCAATTGTCCAGAAGGATCGCGTACGCAATATTTTATTGGAGAGTTCGATGGAAAGACGTTCATCAATGACAATCCTGCAGATCATATACTGTGGTTGGACTATGGAAGAGATAATTATGCGGGAGTTACCTGGTCCGATATTCCGGAGCAGGATGGACGCCGCGTAATCATCGGATGGATGAGTAACTGGAAATATGCTAACGAGACACCTACCGGCTCCTGGAGAGGGGCAATGACTTTGCCCCGCACCTTGTCCTTGACCAGTAAGGATGGAAGTATCGTGCTGTGCCAAATGCCTGTCCGGGAAATAGAACAGCTGCGTAATGAATCAATGAGCTGGAACAATGTCACGGTTACGTCGGAGACTCCTTTTATACAGCAGATGAAGAGTGAACTGATAGAGATTGAAGTAGAGATTAATATCCAATCCGGGGATGAGGTATCTATCCATCTGCAATCTGGCGGAGAGAGCGGAATTATAATCGGATATGATCCTGCTAAGGAATGGCTGTTCACCGACCGTTCCAAAAGCGGTCAGACTGATTTCCACCCGGCATTCGCAAGCCGTCACGGTGCCAGCTTGGCCGCTACGAATGGGAAGCTTAATCTGCACATCTGGCTGGATCGTAATGCAGTTGAAGTTTATGCGGATAATGGCCTGGTGGTGCTGACCGATCAGATTTTCCCGGACGCTCCAATTGAGAATATTCAGGTAAGCACAGGAGCAGGACAGGTTGTCCTGAATTCGCTTCAAATCCATACGCTGAAGTCCATTCAAATTCCGAGTGTTAGAACACGGCAGACTTCAGGGAGGAATGAGGCATGAGCAGCCAAGCTGTCAACCGGGGACTAATGAGGTATTGGGCCTTTGATGAGGGAACCGGAGCAAGTGCTCTGGAGAGCGTAACCGGAACTCTGCATGATGTACACTACGTATTTAACAATGCGGAGTTTACCGACCCTTGTACTCCGCTGTGGAGACAGGGAGTGTTGGGAAATGGCCTCTTCTTCGATGGTTACTCAACATATATCGCCCATCCTGTCCACGGGGAAGAGCATAACGGAGAGCCGGAATTTCTATCAGCTCTCAGCATTGGGGTTTGGGTTGCCCCGCGGACGTATGAATGGGGATATGAAAGCAAGCTCGCAGCTATCGTGAACCAGCACAATATGGATAATAAACAGGGCTTCCTGCTTGGCATGTTCCGTCACGGCTCCTGGTCCTTCCAAATCGGACTTGAGGGAGGAGAATGGGCAGAGATCTGGTCGCCGGACGGCTGTGAATTGCCGAAGAACGAGTGGTCTTATCTAAATGCTGTATTCGATGGCGACGATGGGGAAATGAAGCTGTTTCTCAACGGTAGAGTAATCGCTTCGTCTGCTGTGCCCCGCGGTTCCCGTATAGCCGCAGCGGACACGGATCTGCTTATTGGCAAGAACAATCACAGCAGTAAGCTTATCGAAGTGTTCAACCTTCATATGTTCGGCGGGATCATGGATGAGTTGAAGATTTATAACCGGGCCTTGAGCAATGAGGAGGCTGCCGCTTCTTATCAGGAAGTGTTGGATTCCGCACATGGAGGCGTCCGGCCGAAGTTGAACTATGACGACATCAAGCTGGATCGTACACCTCTGCTGACGGACCGGCACAGACCGCAGTATCATGTCAGCCCGCCGGCACATTGGATGAACGAGCCTCATGCGCCAATATATTTTGAAGGGCAGTATCATTTGTTCTATCAGCACAACCCGCAAGGACCGTACTTTCACCATATCCATTGGGGACATTGGGTAAGTGAAGATCTGGTACATTGGCGTGATCTTCCCGTGGCCCTGTCACCAGAGAAGGATCAGCTTGCACCGGACGGAATCTGGTCGGGAAGCGCGGCCTATGACGCGGACGGACTTCCTGCCTTGTTCTTTACAGCAGGTAATGACAGTGCTTCGCCGAATCAGAGTGTGGCGCTTGCCCGTAGCACTTACCCGCAGGATGGAGACCCGGAGCTGATAACGTGGATTAAACATCCGGAGCCGCTTATCGTTCAGAAGCAGGGAATGGGCGCATTCGGAGACTTCCGTGATCCGTTCGTATGGAAGGATGAAGAGGGCTGGTATGCCCTGGTCGGGTCGGGAATTGAAGGTGAAGGCGGGGCAGCGCTGGCATTTGCCTCAGAGGATATGCTGAATTGGATATACAAGGGCCCATTCTTTGAAGCGGATATTCAGAAGTTTCCTTATCTCGGGCCCATCTGGGAGCTTCCTGTACTACTTCCCTTAGGCACTGACAAGCAGGGGGACAACAAGCATCTACTGCTGGTTAGTCCTGTGGGAAAAGGTGCCGATGTTGAGGTCTTCTATTGGATCGGGCAGCTTGATCAGGATAAGCTTTCCTTTATCCCGGATCAGGAAGAACCGCAATTGATAGATGTCGGTGATTTTCATTTCACCGGTCCGAGCGGTATGGTGGATCCGAAGACCGGCCGGAATATTGTCTTTACAATTGCTCAGGGCGACCGTACATCCGAAATGGAATACAAATCGGGTTGGGCGCATAACGGAGGTTTGCCATTAAGCGTGTATTTAAGAGATGACGGGCGATTGGGCATCGAGCCGATTCAGGAGCTGCAATCGCTGCGGGGCGAGAAACGGTTATCGATCTGGGACAAGTCATTGGCTGAAGCTAATGTCCTGCTGGGGGATGTACAAGGCGACATGCTTGAGATTCAACTGGAATTGGAACCGGGCAATGCCGGACAACTCGGAATCAAGGTCCGGTGTACACCGGATGGAGAAGAAGAAACCCTGCTGTATTACGATTTCAATGAAGCTAAGCTCCTGGTCGACCGCACGAAAACAACACTGCATCCGGGTGAAAAGTGTAGGGGGATTCAAGGGGGCAAGCTGGAATTGTTAGGAGAGAATCTGAAGCTGCATATCTATGTGGACCGCTCCATGGTCGAAGCGTATGCCAACGGGTTGAAAAGCCTGACGACCCGGGTATATCCAAGCCGTAAGGATGCATTAGGGCTTGAGCTCTGGGGAGACGGTAAGCCATTGGTGAAGTCTATGGAAATATGGGATATGCAATCTATATGGTAACGTGAGCGCCTAGGCGCTCCTTACTATACCCGATGGGTAATGTAACTAACACTTAAGCCACTTAGCACTCCTCTTGATGGAAGCGCTTCATTCACACCTCTCTTACTTCATGACTATGCATCCTTGTATACGGAGAGTCATTTCAAAATTACGTATGAATGATTTCATGAATAAGAAATGATGAAGGAGGCTCGTTGATGAGAGAAGTCAAAAGAAACAAAGCATGGATCTCCAGAATGGTTGCAGGGGTGATGGTTCTTCAGCTTGTAGCTCCCGGAATCTCGGCTGCAGCCGAAGCTGGAGTGGGTACCCGGGAGGCGTTCACCCCTAAGGCTGACACAGGATTATCGGTTACGGATGCGGTCTATCCTATTCCTAAGGCTGACGAGGGGTTGTCAGTTACGGATACAGTCTACCAAATCCAGAATCCGGGATTTGAAACCGGGGATATGATGGGCTGGACAGTTGTCAATGGTGAAGCGTTCGGTCCGGACAGTGTATCGGACGAAACCACTTGGTGGGCGGAACAAATCCCGTACAATCAGGAAGGTGCTTATCATCTAAACGGCTGGAAGAATGATGAGGCTGCGACCGGCGTGCTTCGTTCCAGCACTTTCGAGCTGGGCGGCAGCGGCTGGGTCAGCTTCAAGCTAGGTGGCGCGAAAAATCCAAACACAGCCTATGTAAATATCGTGGAAGCCCAGACAGGTCAAGTGATTGCCCGCTACGGCAATAGCGCTTTTGCGGACGTTGGTTTCCCGAATCCCTCACAGGGCCTGCGGCTTGCCAATATGGAGCAATATAAGGCAGATCTTTCCGAATATCTAGGCAAGAAGCTGTATGTGGAGATCGTCGATAATGCAACTGCGGACTGGGGAGTGGTATTTGCGGATGCGCTCTTCATGTACCATGAATCCGAGCCTGCGGAAGGCATTGTTGCCACGGATATTAAGCCGGATATTGAATTAACCAGTCCCTATGAAGTCGATAATCCAGGTTTTGAAACCGGGGATATGTCAGGCTGGACGGTTGTCAGAGGACAAGCGTTCGGTCAGGACAGTGTATCGGACGAAGCCACCTGGTGGGCGGAACAAATTCCGTACAACCAGGAAGGGGCCTTTCATTTAAACGGCTGGAAGCATGACGAGGCTGCGACCGGTGTGCTTCGTTCCAGTACCTTCGAGCTGAGCGGCAGCGGCTGGATCAGCTTCAAGCTTGGCGGCGCCAAAAATCCTAATAAGGCCTATATAAATGTCGTGGAGGCTGAATCGGGACAAGTGATTGCCCGGTATGGCAATAGCGCCTTCGCTGACGTGGGTTTCCCAAATCCCGCACAGGGCTTACGGCTTGCCAATATGGAGCAATATAAGGCGGATCTTTCCGGATATTTGGGCAAAAAGCTCTATGTGGAGATCGTCGATAATGCAACCACGGATTGGGGCGTGATCTTTGCGGACGCCTTCTTCATGTACCATGAAGCTGAGCCGGCTGAAGGAATTGCCGCCACGGATATCAAGCCGGATTTCAAACGCTATCAAATTGAGAATCCCAGCTTTGAAACCGGGAACTTAACAGGCTGGACGGTTGAAGAAGGAGAAGCGTTTGGTCCGAACAGCGTGTCGGATGAAACCACCTTTTGGGTTGAACAAATCCCGTATAACCAGGAAGGCACTTATCATTTAAACGGGTTGAAGTATAACGAGACTGCGACAGGTAAGCTTCGTTCCAGTACGTTCGAGCTGGGCGGAACAGGCTGGATTACCTTCAGACTGGGCGGAGGCAAGCATACGGATCAAGTGTACGTGAACGTCATTAATGCCGATACAGGGGACATGATCGCCAGGTACGGCAACACCGAATTTAACGAGTCCGGGTTCCCGGATCCGGCACAGGGCCTGAGACTCGCGAATATGGAGCAATATAAAGCTGATCTCTCCAAGTATATCGGCAAGAAGCTATATGTGGAGATCGTCGATAATGGGTACGCGGATTGGGGAGT
Source organism: Paenibacillus sp. FSL H8-0259 (assembly GCF_037963255.1). Taxonomy (NCBI): domain Bacteria; kingdom Bacillati; phylum Bacillota; class Bacilli; order Caryophanales; family Paenibacillaceae; genus Paenibacillus; species Paenibacillus sp. FSL H8-0259. The sequence goes on along the minus strand of NZ_CP150147.1, from coordinate 6,090,550 downwards.
AATCTTTGCGGACGCCTTCCACACCTTCAATGAACTCGTACCGGAAGAAGGAGTCATGGCAGATAACATTATGCCGACTGAAATCCAGAATCCCGGCTTTGAAACCGGAAACTTAGAGAGCTGGACCGCCCAGGATAACGCTTTTCAAGTGAGCAATGATGCCCAGGCTGGTAAAGAAGGTAACTATTATGCCAAGTCCTCCTTGGAAGGACAGGGCTCGATTACCTCCAATATCTTTACGCTTCGCGGGACCGGGACGATTAACTTCACTGTTTTAGACATCATTAATCCGCAGGAAGCCTACGTGGCATTATATGATGCCGGCACTAACACGCTGCTTGAGAAGACCGGGAACGTCAGTGCGAATGAGCAGATATCCTGGAAAATGCAGAAGCACTACAATAAGAGGCTTTATATCAAGGTTATCGATCAATCCAATCAAGCCCGTATTTCCGTTGACGCTTTTCGAGCGAATAATACGGGAACCATTTTCTACATGAGCCTTGATGAAGGCGCAGGAAAAAAGGCGCTTGAGGAAGTAAGCAATCTTGAGCATGATGTAAACTATGTATTTAATGACGCCAGATACATGGACTCCAAAGATCCAAGATGGACTCTGCGCGGAGTAAAAGGCGGGGCCTTGCTATTCGATGGATACTCAAATGATATTGAGATCGACGCAAAGGATACCGTTCCTGTAAGTGACGCGTTAACGCTTGAAGCCTGGGTTGCCCCGCGCAGCTACGAATGGGGAGACGGAAACAAGCTGTCTGCTATCGTGAACCAGTCCGATCAGGATAAGACGGAAGGATTCGCTTTGGGGATGTACCGCCACGGTACATGGTCAATGCAGGTCGGAATCGGCGGACAGTGGATTCAGGTATGGGTCAAGGACCATCCTCTTGAGAAATACAAATGGAATTACGTTGCAGCTACGTTCGACAAAAAGGACGGAATTATTAAATTATATCTAAATGGTCAGGAAGTAGCTTCTCAGGAAACTCCTGTCAACGTTCCGGTTACACATTCTACGGAAAAGCTGATTATCGGAAAAAACAATAGATCTGCAGAGTTTGCAGGATTGTTCTCCTACAATATGTTCAGCGGACTTATCGATGAAGTGAAACTGCAGAACAAAGCGCTTACGGGGCAAGAGATTCTTGCTGAATACGAGAATGTGAAGGCGCTTCACGGCGGGATGGTTCCAGAAATTCCGAATGGTGACATTGACGAGGATCCTAGTGTATTTGACGGTGATCAGCACCGTCCACAGTACCATGCGATGCCTCCGCAAAACTGGATGAATGAAGCGCATGCACCAATTTATTATAACGGCCAGTATCATTTATTTTATCAGCATAACCCGCAAGGTCCGTTCTGGCATCAAATCCACTGGGGACATTGGGTGAGTGACGATATGGTGCATTGGAAGAATGTGAGGCCTGCACTTGCGCCGGAAGCAGGTACTCTTGACCCGGATGGTGCATGGTCTGGCAGCGCAGCTTATGACCGTGACGGCAATCCCGTGCTTTTCTATACTGCCGGCAATGACGCTTTGTCACCCAATCAAAGAACAGGCCTGGCGACTCCGGCAGATCTGTCGGACCCTAATTTGGAGCAATGGGTGAAATATCCTGAGCCGGTGACGGAGCAGAACGGAAACGGTATCCATAATGAGTTCCGCGACCCTTTTGTATGGTATGACCAAGAGACAGATAAGTGGTATCAGCTGGTGACATCCGGCCTTCAAGACTTCAGCAGTGGTACAGCACTGGTGTATGTATCTGACGATATGTACAACTGGGAGTATAAGGGGCCTTTATACGTTAGTGACAGAAATCTTTATCCGGAGCTCGGTACGGTATGGGAACTGCCGGTATTATTGCCGCTGGGTGAGGATAGTACAGGACAACAAAAATACATTTTCATGGTTAATCCCCATGAGAAGCCGGAGCAGGTTCCTCCAGCTGATGATGTGCTAAGAGATGTTGAAGTCTTTTACTGGATTGGAACCTGGGATAGAGATAACTTCAAGTTTATACCTGATCAGGACGCACCCACCAAAATGGATGTGGGAGACGGATATTTAACCGCCGAGAGCGGGATGGTTACACCAGACGGAAGAACGGTCGTATACTCCATGGTGCAAAATGTAAGAACGCCGCAGGCTGAATATCAGGCTGGATGGGCTCATAATCTGGCACTGCCCGTTTCCCTGAGCCTGGATGAACACGATGAACTTCGCATTGAGCCCATTGAAGAATTGCAGAGTCTCCGGGGAGATAAGGTAGTTGATTTCACGGACGAAAATTTGGCTGCCGCCAATCAATTAATCCATAATGTCAAAGGTGACATGCTGGAGATTGTGATGGAAATTGATCCGGGTGAAGCCCAGAAATTCGGTCTCAAAGTGCGTCGCTCCGATAACGGCCAGGAGGAAACACTGATTTACTATGACAAGACGAACGGGACCTTCAATGTGGACCGGACCAAGAGCAGCATTGATCCGGATGTACGCGTAGACGGGATTCAAGGCGGGGCCGTGGATCTGGACGGAGAGAATCTGAAGCTGCATATTTTCCTTGACCGTTCGGTTGTTGAAGCCTTTGCCAATGATAAGAAAAAGCTGACAACCAGAGTCTATGTAGGCCGATACGATTCCTTGGGCTTGCAGGTTTGGGCTGACAACGATATTACGGTCAAGTCCATGGAAGTATGGAATATGAATGCATTGACGGGTGAACCGGCTGCTCCGGTCGATGTGCCTGACAACTGGGACAACTCGGTGTATACCGATATTACGGAGCTGCCAAACCATGATTTTGCTACAGGAGACCTAACAGGCTGGATTACTGAAGGAGACGCCTTCCAGGATGTTCATGTGACCGATGCCAAGTTCTTCTGGGACACGATCTACTTCAATCCGTCGCATAAAATTCCGGGCGGCTATCATTTATGGGGCTTCAACGAAGAAGCCGGAGGTGACAGCTTAACGGGAACGCTGAAATCACAGAATTTCGTGCTTGGCGGGAACGGCAAGCTCAATTTCCTGGTTAGCGGCGGGCGTGATATCGATAAGCTGTATGTTACGCTAGTCCGGGCATCGGACGGCAAAGAGCTGTTTAAAGAGACTGCCACGAATTATGAGGAGTATCAGCGTAAGATCTGGGATGCTTCGCAGTATATCGGCGAGGAGCTCTACATTAAGGTAGTCGACCAATCTACAGGCGGGTTCGGACATATTAATGTCGATGATTTCAATGTACCGGTTAAGGTGCAGAATGCGGTGAATCCGAATAACCCAACTGACCCAACTGACCCAACTGACCCTGCCGGTCCACCTGACCCAACCGGTCCAAGTGAACCAGCCAACCCGACTGACACAGCCGTTCCAAGCAGTCCTCCGGGTAAACCGGTGGTTCCGGCAAGCAAGCCGGAGAGTCAGAATAGCCTGTTATTCGAGTTGGGAAAAGGCGAGCGACAGGTACTATTCCCTGCGACTCTGGCAGCCAATGACGGTAAGAATGCGCTGAAGATCAAGCATGCAGATGTGGAGATTGAAGTTCCCGCAGAAGTATTGAAGGATTTACAGGCAATGGTTACGGGCAGTGAGCTTGGGCAGGCGAAGATCTCTTTTGAAATGGAACCTTTAACTTCAGAGCAGAGCAAAGAGCGGGTTGGGCAAATTGGACAAAGAAATCAGGCAGCCATTTCAGTGGCTGGAGAGATCTACGAATTCAAATTGTCTATTGTAAAGCCCGACGGAACGAAGCTGACGCTTGAGAAGTTCTCCAAACCCATCACAATCAGATTGGGCTCACAGGAGGATTCCCGCCAAGATATAACGGGCATTTATTACATCCCAGATGACGGCAGTCTGGAATATATGGGTGGAACCTATGCAGACGGTAAATGGACGGCAAAGGTGAGTCATTTCAGCAAGTATGCCGTCCTTACTTATGATAAATCCTTTGAAGATGTGAATGCCTCTTATTGGGCCTATGACGTAATCAAAAGGATGGCAGCAAAGCAAATTGTCCTGGGTGTGAGTGAGACGGATTTCGCACCAAAGCAAAAGGTCAGCAGAGCGGAGTTCGCTTCCCTGATCACCCGGGCACTTGGAATAACAGGGACGAGCTTAACCGCATTCAAGGATGTAGAACCTGAGCATTGGTATGCATCTTCTATTGCCGCAGCATACGAAGCGGGGATTGTAACGGGAAGAAGCACAGATACCTTTGCACCTGAGGAAACGATAAGCCGTGAAGAAATGGCATCCATGATCTACAAGGCGTATCTGTTCCATACAGGACAGAATCCTGTCTTCGGTCAAAGGAGTAGTTTCAATGATGCCGGTACGATTAGTGCATGGGCTGCAGATGCAGTGGCTGCCTCACAGGAACTCGGATTAGTTACCGGGCGCGGCAACCAGTTATTCATGCCACATGAAACGGTAAATCGTGCGGAAAGCGCGCAAATCATCTCGCTGTTGCTGGATAAAGTCAATAAATAATGGCTAAGGGAAAGCCGGGGAGGCAAGGTGATGTCCGCCTTCGCCATGACTCCGGCTTTCTCTACGGTTATACCGAGTATCATCATACTCAAGAAGGATGGAGGAATTACTAATGAAAGAATTTTTTTATCGTCCGGACAACGCTTGGGTAGGGGATGTCATCCCTTATTATGAAGACGGAGAGTTTAAGCTATTTTATTTGCACGGGTGGAGAGACAACTACCGGGAAGGTCTCGATCATGGCTGGCATTTGCTTGGCACGAAAGATTTCGTGAATTACAGGGAAGATGGAGCTTGCAAAATTGAAGGCGGGACTGGCCACATCCTCAAGGTGGATGATGTCTATCATATGTTCTATTGTATTTTTCCTGATGGAAAACAGTTTGCCTGTCATGCCGTCAGTAAGGATATGCAAACATGGGAGCCGATTCCTGAAGACACTTTTGGTCCGGATGGCGAAATTTATGAGCTGGCGGACTGGCGTGATCCCTTTGTATTCTGGAATGAAGAAGAAGGCCAATACTGGATGCTGATCGCTGCCCTGGCGAAAGGACCGACAAGCCGGAAAGGCTGCACCGGTCTGCTGTCGTCCAAGGATCTCAAGCATTGGGAATACCGGGAGCCGCTCTATGCACCGAACCTGCATGTAGGCGCGCATGAGTGCCCGGACTTGTTCCGGATGGGAGACTGGTGGTACCTGATCTACTCTTCATATACAGGGCGTTTCGGCACCTTTTACCGGATGAGCCGTACCTTGAACGGACCGTGGATTACACCGCAGGAAGAAGCCTTTGATGGACGGGCTTATTATGCGGCCAAGTCAGTATCGGATGGACAGAAACGTTATCTGTTCGGCTGGAATCCGACGAAGGATGACGATCTGTTCGGCTGGAACCCGCCCAAAGCTCCAGGCAAAGACTATGACACCTGGGATTGGGGCGGCAATATGATTGTGCATGAAATTATACAACGCCAAGACGGAACGCTAGGCGTGAACGTCCCCGAAAGCGTTGATTCTGCTTTTGCCAAGCAGGTGCCTGTGGACTTCCATGGAGTCGCCGGAGACTGGTCGATCACGGACGATGTGCTGCTTTGTGAATCTCCTTATGCTTTTGCAGGTTGTATCACACAGGAGGAGCTTCCCGATCAGTGCAAGATTTCTACAGCCGTTCGTTTCTCGGGGGCGACCCAGGGTCTGGGGTTCATGCTTCGGGCCGGAGAAAGTCTTGATTTTGCCTACTATATCACGCTGGAGCCCCAGCGCAGCCGAATTACCTTCCGTGGGCCAATTATGCAATCTGAAGAGGGAGGTAAAACCTTCCCTTATGATGTGGAGCTGGAACGTCCGCTGAAGCTGCTGCCGGAACAGGAATATGAGCTGAAGGTATTTATTGACGGCACGATTTGCGAAATTTATATCGGCGGGGACGTGGCGATGAGTGTCAGAATGTACGACATTCAGCAAGGAAAGCTTGCCGTATTCGTTAGCCAGGGTACAGCAGAGTTTAAAAAGGTCAAGATAGAAACTCTCTAAGAGCTTTCGGAATAAGAATATATTATACAAAGTCTATTTGGTTACATAGGGCGCCCTGGCGCCCTTTACCCCTTAGTTAAGAATGTGGAGCCGGCGCTTGCGTAAGACTATGAGACAGAAGGGCAGCTTTTATCCTCCATTGCATACCCTCATGATATCGCTCCTACTCTAAAGGTACAAATAGATGTACTAGGTTCATTTATATTGCCTTCTTTGCAAATGGATCACTTGAGCTTATGATGGTTTCAAGGCTAATAACTAGATACAAGCATTGTTATATAATTAGCAAGCTAATGATTATTGCAACCTCATCCCTAAAGGAGACCCATTGAATGAATACTACGCTTGAACTGCTACACAATCATACCTCCGTTCGTTCTTATACCCGTCAACCCCTGACAGACGAACAACGGGATGCAATCTTTAAGGCGGCGAATCAGACTTCATCTTTCAGCCTTCTGCAGGCTGTTTCCATCATTAGAATCACCGATCCGGATCTGCGTAAAAAGGTGATGCAGCTCTGTGTCAATCAGCCTTATATTGAAGAAGCGGCTGAGTTTTGGATTTTCTGCTCTGACTTCAACCGGAATCATCAAATTGCCCCGGATGTTGATATTGAGTATATTGAATTTCTTCTGATCGGTTCACTGGACGCCGGTCTGATGGCTCAAAATGCCTTAACCGCAGCAGAATCCATGGGACTTGGCGGCGTATTTATAGGCGGGGTTAAAGCTAATATCAAAGAGTTAACGGAACTATTGAACCTACCTAAGTATGTGATTCCATTGGTGGGACTATGTATCGGTGTTCCGGCTGGAGATAAGCCTGCACTGAAGCCGCGGTTACCCCAATCCATGGTATTGCTTGAAAACCAATATCAGCCACTCGATAAAAAGCAATTAGCCGCTTATGATGAAACGATGCTGAAGTATTATGAGGGCCGTCCCGTTAAAGCTCCGTTCACCGTGAAAAAAGTAAAAGGATGGAGTGAGCATATACAGGATCATCTCGAAAGAAGTATTCTGCCAGAAATGCTGGAATATTTAAATAAGCAAGGATATGCCAATAAGTAAAAGGCCATCAAGTGATGTGGCGCCTGCTTTTAAGATAGCTTTTTAAGCAGATGGAGAGGAGCTTGTTGTAAGTTCTACTCGCGAATTTACTTAGCAGGCTAAATAGAATCATGAACGGATACTTGGGAGGAATCAAATGAAGTTTGGAATTATAGGTGCAGGGCCAATCGGGTCAAACATCTCTAGGAAATTAGTTGAGAATGGGCATGATGTGAAGATTGCAGATGCTCGCGGGCTTGAACATTTGGAAGGTAAAAAACTTACAGGAACATCGGTGAGTGTCGAAGAGGTAATTACAAATATTGATGTTCTAATCATATCGATCCCTTTCCACGCACTGCCTGGCATTCGTAAAGTTGTAGATAAAGCTGGAGAGGGAGTTGTTGTGGTTGACACTTCAAATTATTATCCTCAAATAAGCGGTATAATTGAAGAAATTGAGATCGGGATGGTTGAAAGTGTCTGGGTTTCAAATCAATTAGGCAGACCCATTATTAAAGCCTTCAACAATTTATTAGCCTATACTTTAGAACATGGCGGAACTCCAGAGGGCGGTAGTGGACGTATTGCCACAGCGGTTGCCGGTAATGATCTGCAGCAAAAGCAAAAAGTTATGAGTATAGTAAATGAACTTGGCTTTGATCCGGTAGATAGTGGTTCTCTAAATGAATCTTGGAGACAGCAGCCAGGAACTCCGGCATACTGCACAGAACTAACCAAAGAGGAATTATCCTCTGCATTAAAAAAAGCAAATAAACAAAAGGCTCCATTCCTAAGGGACAAAGTGATAGAGAACCTGTCAACAGCTGCAGGAAGATATTCACATGAAGATATTGTTAATTTAAACAGAGAAATATATAGTTAAATTAAGTATTCCAATAGCAGCTCCGTTTGCCCTCCGTCCCCGGCATTAGTATAACAAGGGTATCAGCTCATTTTGAGCTGGGACCCTTGTTTGTTTTTAAGTGCTTTGGCTAACATGTTGTTTTGTTTATGGCGTATCTTTTTGTAAAGATTCGTTGTTGACAATCACTAACTTCCCCCGGAACCTCCCGGTTTCATAATGATCATGTGCTTCGGATATTCCTTGTACAGTAAACGGGAAAATTTCATCCACATGGACTTTAAGCTTATTCTCGCGGACCTGCCGGATAATGGAGGCCAGATCACTTCGGCTAGGCTCGATATAGGCAAACTTGGCTTCGATGCCGCGGATTTTAGGGTGAGCAGCAATCGACGGATCTACGAGAGAAATTAGCCTGCCGTTGTCCCGCAGAATCAGGATGTTCTTCTGTTCGGTTGCTCCTATTCCTGTATCTGAATCTATAGCTGCGTCTCTCACCATATCCAGCACGACATCTACTGTATCGGCTGCTTCTGCAAAATCAGTCGTCGTGTAGTCAATGACTTCGTCTGCCCCAAGGTTCAGCACGAATTCGTGATTATACGCTCGGGCTGTGGCAATGACGTAGGCGCCATGTTGTTTGGCCATTTGAACGGCCAGATGTCCCACGCCGCCTGCGCCTGCATGAATCAGAATCCGCTGGCCGGATTCCAGCTTGCCATACTGGAATAAGGATTGCCAGGCCGACAGAGCAGAGGCCGGCAGGGCGGCAGCTTCCTGGAAGGGAAGCCCGGGCGGAAGGACAACGGCTGAGTTCTCTTCCAGAGCTACGAGGTCTGCGTAACCGCCGCCCAATCTGGAGAGTCCCATGACGCGGTCACCAACCTTAAGCTGTGACACATTCCTTCCTGTTTCCCTCACTATTCCGGCTACTTCAACGCCCAGCACATGCGGGAACCGGACCTGCATCACCTGCTTGAATGCGCCTGAGCGGACCAGCTGGTCTGCGGAGCTTGCAGTTGTGGCATACACCTCGATAAGCACCTGGGTATCGGTAATGGCGGGGGAAGTGAGAGCCATTTGGGTGAACACTCCGGGATTTCCGTAATTTTGGATAACAATAGCATTCATGACAGAAGCCTCCGATCTCTATGTTTGAACATCTGTTGATTTACGAATAGACGTTCAATATAATGATCGTACCAATGCTGTGTGGCTGCATCAATTGCTGAAATTCCTGAATCCGTTCAGTACTGTACAGAATCGGGAGAAATGTTCAATCAAGAGAACGGGGCCAAGAAGGAGCTGCTTATGGACAGACGGATACGTAAATCGCGGGAAGCTATTATCGAGGCCTTTATCCTGCTGATTGCAGAGAAGAACTTTGAACAAATCACGATAAACGAAATTGCTGAGCGGGCCGATGTAAGCCGGGGCACCGTTTATTTGCATTATACCGACAAATACGATTTGCTGGATCAGTGTATCAGAACCCATTTTGTCCAGTTGATTGACAGCTGTCTGCCGTGCGGCGAGCAGGCGCTTTTCCCGACGGAGGCAGCTCTGCTCTACACGTTCCAGTACCTGGATCAGCATGCATCCTTCTATGCCGCGGCACTGGCCAACAAAGGGGTTCCTGCGTTCAGAAACCGTCTGCAGGCCGTACTGCTGCGGGGGTTCGACAAACAGATGGATATGAGCGGGATTAACCAGAAGATGAATAAGGGAATACTGGTGCAATTTCTGGCGGTGGCGATGACCGGTATGATTGAACAGCTGGTTACCCGGGCTACCCCGTATTCCGCAGCAGAGCTGGCAGAACAAGTGTGGGCGCTGATGGAACGCAATCAGATGGTGCCGCAGCCACAGCCTACAGTTTGACCATGAGCGGTCAGAACTCAGGTCTTCCTTGTAAGACAATCAGAGGGAACAAGGTTTCTGTTCATAGAGATAGAATAATCGAGCCGGAGGGGCATAGGCCTCTCCGGCTCGATTTATGCATGTGTAAGCTCGCTCCTACACCGGGACGCAGGGCATAATCGCCTCAGCACTTACAGATCCGGGTAATCTTCTACCTCAATAATCTTATAGCTTATTCCTGCGTTAGCCGCGACGGATCACGGAACTCAGCACCCGGATGGTGATCGGGCAGGCGGGAGGCACCTTTTCCGAATAGACGCTCCCTGAAGGTGCCTTCCTCATATTCCTCTTTAAAAATACCCCGGCGCTGCAATACCGGGACGACCAGCTCGATGAAGTCCTCATAGGAAGCAGGCAGAATGTAAGGCTCCAGATTGAAGCCGTCGAGGTCTGTCTCTTCGATCCAGTATTGCATTTTGTCGGCTACTTCTTCGGGCGTGCCAATCACCGTCAAGCCGCGGAAGCCTTTCTCCAGGAAATCTTCTGTTACCTCACGGACAGTCTTTTTCGTCTTGCTGTGCTTGGTGAACCGGTCGGTATGGGTCTGACCCATCTCGGTGTGGATATTCTCGAAATAGGAATCGGGATCGAGCCGGGTCAGGTCGATGCCTGTGACATTGGCATAGCTGGACAGCGTAGCTTCTGTACTCTGATAGGAGAGGTACTCCGCATGCTTGCGCTCGGCTTCCTCCCTGGTCCGCCCGACGACGACCGACAGACCCGTGAATACTTTAACGGCCGAAGGGTCGCGGCCATATTCGGCAGCTCTGCGGCGGATGTCGCTGATCTGATCCCGCAGCACTTCAACGGTCGGTGCTTTCAGGAAGATGCCCTCGGCATGCTTGGCAGCGAAGGCGCGGCCCCGGTTCGAGCTGCCCGCCTGAAAGATAACCGGTGTCCGCTGCGGGGAAGGCTCGGTCCCGTGATAGCCGGTAAGCTTGAAGTATTTGCCTTCATGAACGATTTTGTGCACTTTGGCCGGGTCAGTGAATACGCGGTTCTCACGGTCGATCAGCACGGCATCATCCTCCCAGCTGCCCTCGAACAGCTTGTAGCTGAGACTCATATATTCGTCCGCCATATCATAACGCTCGTCATGGGGCAGGAACAGATCCTCGCGTCCGAACAGGTCAGCAGCAGACTTGTTGCTTGTGGTCACGACATTCCAGCCAATCCGGCCGTTTGTAACATGGTCAAGCGAGGAGAAGCGCCGCGCATTCGAGTAGGGGGCTTCGTAGCTGGTCGAGGTCGTCATCGTGAATGCCAGATTCTTGGTAACCATGGCGAGCGCGGGAATAAGCATCATCGGGTCATTTCCGGGCAAGCCGGTTGCCTCCCGGAAGGCCATCTCCGTCCGCTGCTTCGGGTAGCCGTACGTATCGGCGAAGAACATGAAGTCGAACTTTCCTCTCTCAAGCAGCTGGGCGATGTTCTTCCAGTACTCGATCTTGCTGTAATGGACGCGCTGTTGGTCAGGATGTGCCCAGATCCCCTGGGTAAGATGGTTGACACTGTTGACCTCGAATACGCCGAGATGGATCTTTTTCATGTTAATTCCTGCCTTTCTTGGTGATGGGGTTGGAGGATGGCTCTAAATTAAATGGCATGCGGCCAAATGGCCCTCGGCCGCTTCCCTCTGGACCGGTGTCTCGGTGCGGCACCGGTCCATGGCGTACGGACAGCGGGTATGGAAGGCGCAGCCGGAGGGCGGGTCCAGCGGTGAAGGAAGGTCGCCCTCCAGAATGATGCGCTGGCGCCGTGCTGCCGGGTCCGGTACGGGAACAGCCGAGAGCAGGACTTGTGTGTAAGGATGGAGCGGGTTCGCGAACAGGCTGTCCGTATCCGCCTCCTCAACCAGCTTGCCAAGATACATAATCCCGATGCGGTCGGAGATGTGCCGGACGACAGCAATGTCGTGGGCGATGAACAGATAAGTGAGCTTCAGCTCGGCCTGCAGCCGGCGCATCAGGTTAATGATCTGAGATTGGATAATGACATCAAGTGCGGATACGGGCTCGTCACAGATGACGATCCGCGGATTAAGGATAAGCGCGCGGGCAAGTCCAATCCGCTGCCGTTGTCCGCCGGACAGCTCGTGGGGCAGCCGGTAATAGTGCTCCATCTGCAAGCCAACCGTGTGGAGCATCTCCATCGCATGCAGGGTCCGTTCCTTTGGCGTACCGATGCGGTGAATGGCCAGTGCCTCCTCCAGCGCCTGGCCGATAATCTGGCGGGGATTCAGAGAGGAGAAGGGGTCCTGGAACACCATCTGCAGCTCACGGCGGTAGGTCTGAAACGCTTTGCGCGGCTGCTTGAACAGGTCGACCCCCTGATAGAACGCTTCTCCGTCTGTAGGCTCTGTCAATCGGAGCAGCGACTTGCCCAGCGTGCTCTTGCCGCAGCCGGATTCCCCGACCAGTCCGTACGTCTCTCCTTCCCGGAGGTCAAAGGAGACACCGTCGACAGCCTTGACGACGGACTGGCGGAAGCCTGCCTGATTGGCGGCGGAATAATATTTCTTCAGGCCGTTGACCCGCATAAGAGGCTCGACCGCTAATTCCCTGTGTTTTATCGTTGTCGTTATCATCTGTCAGACCTCCATTCCACTCAGCTTACCGGCATGCCAGCATCTGACCAGGGTATCGCCGCCCGGCAGCGCGGCAAGCTCAGGCATAACGGTCCGGCACTTGTCGTCCGCATAGGAGCAGCGCGGCGCGAACCGGCAGCCTTGCGGAATCTGATCAAGGGAGGGGACACTTCCCGGAACGGCAGCCAGCTCTTGTGAGCGGTCTCCGTCCAGACGGGGAACCGATTGCATCAGCCCGATCGTGTAAGGATGAAGAGGCTTCTCGAACAGGGTACGGACGTCGCCGCTCTCGACCACCTGGCCAAGGTACATGACGACGACCCGGCTGCATGCTTCGGCCACGACGCCTAGGTCATGTGTGATGAGCATGACGCTCATGCCCATCCTGCGGTTAAGGTCTAAGATCAGCTCCAGAATCTGCGCTTGAATGGTTACGTCCAGTGCAGTCGTCGGCTCATCGGCAATGAGCAGCTGCGGCTCGCAGGCAAGAGCGATGGCAATCATAACGCGTTGGCGCATGCCGCCGGAGAGTTGATGGGGATATTCGCGTGCTCTCCGTTCGGGAGCAGGAATACCGGTTAGCCGCAGCAGCCCGATGGCCTTCGTCCAGGCTTCTTTTTTGCCAATGGGCCGGTGCAGCCGCAGCGTCTCGACGATCTGCTCTCCAATGGTGTGAACCGGATTCAGAGAGCTGAGCGGGTCCTGAAAGATCATAGAAATTTCATTGCCGCGGACACTGCGCATCTGTTTAGGGGTGAGCTTAAGCAGATCAATGCCGTTGTAGCGAATCTCCCCTTCGTATTCTGCGAGCCTTTTCTCGTCGAATAGCCGCAGTACGGACTGGGCAGTGGCGCTTTTGCCGCACCCGGATTCCCCAACGATTCCTACGACCTCTCCTTTGCCCACCTCGAACGATACCCCGTCCACTGCGGGTACCCGGCCGCGTTCCGTATGGAGCTGAGTCTTAAGCTCCCTAATCTGCAGAAGCGGCTCATCCGCCGCAGCGGAACCCGCTTGAAACGGAACGGGACGCTGTTTCAGCGGTTGGACCAAGCGTTTGGTCAACGAACGGCGGGCATGGGGATCGAGCAGATCCCGGAGGCCGTCGCCAAACAGGTTCATCGCGAGCACGACGAGGACAAGCGCAAGGCCGGGAAAGAGGGTCATCCATGACGAGTTGTAAATATACAGCTTGCCGTCCGACAGCAGGTTCCCGAGACTTGGCGTAGGAGCGGGAATGCCTGCACCAAGGAAGCTGAGCGCCGCCTCCACGATAATTGCCTCGGCAAAGATGAAGGAGCCTTGAACAATAAGCGTGGACAGGGTGCCGGGCAGAATATGCTTCCAGATAATCCGGTTGTGTGACGCGCCCAAGGTATGCATGGCTTCAATATAGGTCGTCTCCTTGGCAGTCAGCACCGAGGAACGGACGATCCGGGCAATGGAAGGGACGAAGACGATGATCAGGCAGAGGATCAGATTGCCGACGCTCGGCCCTAGCGCGGCCATCATTGCTATCGCCAGCAGCACGGCCGGAAAAGCGAATAGACCATCCATCACGCGCATCAGAATCTGATCCAGCCATTTGAAATAGCCGGCGTACAGGCCAATGACGAGACCGATTGCCGACGAACCAAGCGCGACCGCGAAGCCGACTTCGGCCGACATCCGCGTTCCGTATACGACCCGCGTCAGCAGGTCGCGGCCAAAGTTGTCCGTACCGAACGGATATACGGCGCTTGGAGCCTTAAGACGGTTGACGACGTCGATGGCGTAGGGATCGCGGCTTGCGATCCAGGGCGCGAACAGCGAAACGGCAGCGACCAGTGCAATGAGCACACTGCCGGTAACAGCGGCCTTGTTGACCAAGAATCTCCGCACGAATAGTTTGCGGTTCTCCCGCTTCAGGCGGAGCCTGCGGGCAGCCAATTCATCCGCCTTTATGTCCAATAGGGGCATTAGCAATAGTTCTCCTTTCCCTCCGTTATTTGAGTCTGACCCTCGGATCGACGATCGTGCAGAGCAGATCCACGACGAGATTGACCATTACATAAGCGAAGGCGACGAACAGGATAACCCCTTGGATAACCGCGTAATCCCTTCGCTGTACCGAGTTGACAAGCAATTGTCCCATACCGGGGATATTAAAAATGGATTCAATGACGGCTGCTCCGGCAAGCAGAGCACCAAATGATCCGCCAATCACCGTCAATATCGGCAGCAGCGCGTTGCGCAGGACGTGACGGTATACGATGCCCTGCTCGCTGACGCCTTTGGCAAGCGCCGTTTTGACGAAGCCTTCGTTCAGCACTTCAAGCATCGAGGAGCGGGTAACTCTTGCCAGCAAGGCGGCCTGGACAATGCCGAGCGAGAGGGCCGGGAGGATCAGATACTTCAGGTGTGTAATCAGGCCGTCAGAGAGCGGCTTGTAACCGGACACGGGAAGCCACTTAAGTTGTACGGAAAAAAGCAGCACCGTGAACATGCTGAGTACGAACCCGGGAACCGTGATGCCAAACAGCGAAAATCCTGTCAACGCCTTGTCCGCAAGCTCGCCTCTTCTGGAGGCTGCACGAACACCGAAGGGAACCGCGATGACAATGGCGATAAGCTCTGCCAGCACGGCAAGCGAGAAGGTCGGGCCCAGATGCTCGGCAAGCGCTGTGCGGACCGGCTGCCTCATGAAGAAGGAGTCGCCAAGCTCGCCTTGCAGCGTATGTCCGATCCACCGCAGATATTGCGGGAGAAGAGGCAGGTTCAGACCCATTTGCTCCCGCAGCGCCTCAATCGTTTCCGGACTGGCGCCATCGCCAAGCATGACGGCAGCCGGATCACCGGGAATCAGATAGATGATGAGGAAGACGATCACGGACAGGACGAAGAAAACAGGAATCATGGCCAGCAGCCGTCTTGTGATGTAAAATGCCAAGAATGGCGCCTCCTTCCAGGCGGGTAATGAAGGACAAGGGCCGCATGCAATCCCTGGGGGATTCATGCGGCTCCTGTTTGCTTTATTTGGACAATTTCGTATTGGCCAGGTTTGGATAACCTGCCAGCGTGGTCAATCCTGTCAGCTTGTCACGTGTTGCGCTCTGGGAGTAGGTGTCACCGATCTTGACGGCGGCGAGATATTCCCACTCGTACTGCTGCAGCGCATCGTTGGCTGTCTTGATCTCCTCCGGTGTGGAGGCTGCGGTCAGCTGCTTGGTCAGCTCAGCGAGCTTAGCATCTTCAGCGAAGCCGTAGGTCGGATTCAGGTAGAGCAGCTGGGAAGGGGTGGACGGCATGGTGAACAGTCCAACATAGATGTCCCAGGCGTTCGGGTCAGCGCGTTTTTTCAGCAGGGTTGCGAAGTCGTTGATATCCAGCTTGGTCTTCACACCGATGGCTTCCAGTTCCTTCTGGAGGACGATTGTTGCGTTATAGAAGGAGCCGCCGAGCTCTTTGGTCGTAAGCAGGGTTACTTCCTGGCCGCTGTAGCCGGCTTCTTGAAGCAGCTGCTTCGCCTTATCCGGATTCTTCTGATTATAGTTCTCCTTGCCGGCTTCGCTGTACCAGGTCGTATTCTCCGGATACATGTAGCTCGGGTTAAGGCGGTACAAGTCCGGAGAATTCACTGTTCCAAGCAGAATCTCATCGGCGTCCAGCACGGCGGCTACCGCTTCGCGGTATTTGATGTTCGAGAACAGCGGAGACTTCTTATTGAACACCAGGTTGATATCCGATCCGAGGTTCTTGTTCACCGTCACACCTGCAAGGCCTTCAACCTGCGGCAGATTGTCTAGAGTAACATCAACGTAATCGTAAGTGCCCGCGAGGAACGAAGAGAAGCGTGTCGCGCTGTCTGTGACGATATCGAAATAGATATCCTGGAGATAGGCTTCTTTCTTGCCGGAGAGACCGGAAGCGGGGGTGTCGATGGATTGATAGTCATCGAACTTCGCAACATGTACGTACTGGTCCTGCTTCCATTCAACGAGCTTGAACGGGCCGGTACCGATGTATTCCTTCACGCCGTCCGGTCCGGCTGCCTCTACGATTTCCTTAGGTAAGATCGCGGCATTGTTAAGCACATGGCTTAATTGAGAGATAATGTCGTTGCGGGGCTCGCTCAGCGCAAGCTCGACGGTGTAATCATCTTTTATCGTAAACTCTGATTCTCCCAGCGAGGCTTGCGCACGGCCGGTCAGTGACTTCCAGCGGTTGAGGGAAGCGGTGACATCCTCCGCCTTCAGCTCTTTGCCGTTGTGGAACTTGACACCCTGACGCAGATGGAAGGTATACGTCTTGCCGTCCTCGCTCAGATCGTAGGATTCGGCCAGCATCGGAACCGGGTTGAAGTTGGCATCGAAGGCAAACAGCCCTTCAAAAATATTCAGCGTTACATAAACATTGGTATTAAGCGACAAGTGCGGATCCAGCGTCGGCACCTGCTGGGCGAGCGGGAAGCGCAGCTCTGAAGCCAGGTTCTCCGGGGCCGGCTCAGCCGTTCCGGGAGCGCTGGCATCCGCGCCTGAGGCTGCATTGTTATTGCCGTTGCCCGAAGAGCAGCCGTATACGGCGAGCAGCGAGACAAGCAGCAGTACTAGAATGGAATGGCGGTATAGCTTATTCATCTGGTTTCTCCCCTTAGTCTGGTGTCTAAACTTTATTAATCCAATTAGTATAATCGGATTTAATATATTAAAATTAAATATATATGATTTTATTAAAGATGTATATTGAATCCTTTTAATGGATGCGATCAATAAAACTAAAGTCTGAGGGGATTACGGCTAGGAATCCCAGTCCAGCAGCTTGTCCGCCGCCCGTACGAACAACCGGACACCGGTTTCCAGTGCGGATTCATCGAAAGTGAATTTCGGATGGTGATGGGGGTATACAATGCCTTTATCCGGATTGCCGGCGCCGATGTTGACGAACGTGCCGGGTACCTTCTGCTGATAGGCGGAGAAATCCTCACCGCTCATGCCTGGAGGTGTATGGATGACGGCATTCTGCCCGACCAGCTCACCCGCAGCTTCTTCAAGGATCCGGGTGAGCGCTTCATCGTTAACGACCGGCTCATAGCCGAGGACGTAATCGAATTCAAACTCAGCACCATGCGCCGCCGTAATGCCCTGCACAATGCGCAGTAATTGTTCATGCGCCTCCCGGCGGACCTGCTCTCCGAAGCTGCGGACAGTGCCTTTGAGAATGGCCGTGTCCGGTATAACATTGTGAGATGCTCCGGCAGTGAACTGAGTTACAGAGACAACTAACCGGTCCAGGGGATTCGTGTAGCGGGAGACAATATGCTGTACGTTCGCCACGATCTGGGCGCCGACCGCGATGGTGTCGACAGCCCGGTGCGGGAAGCCGGCATGGCCGCCGTAGCCTTTGATGAATATGGTGAAATTGTCTGGTGAAGCGGCCATATCGCCGTAGGCTATGCCAATCTGCCCGACCGGCAGCTGGGAGGCCAGGTGTTCGCCAAATACCCAATCTACACCGTCCATCACCCCCGCCTCAACCAGCTCAATGGCACCGCCCGGCGGCAGCTCCTCGGCATGCTGGAAGATGAAGCGGATCTCGCCGTGCAGCTTGTCCCGCCGCTCTGTAAGCAGCCGGGCCGCAGCCAGCAGCATGGCTGTATGGCCATCATGGCCACACGCGTGCATGACGCCCGGTTTGCCCGAAGCGAACTCGAACTCATTCTCCTCCAGAATCGGCAGGGCGTCCATATCTGCACGCAGAGCAAGAATCTTGCCCGGCTTGGCGCCGGTCAGCCGTGCGACGACGCTGGTCGGCGTCGGGTGGCTGAGCTCAAGGCCGCCGAAGCTTGCGAGAGTGTCAGTAACGAAGCGGGCGGTGTTCTCCTCCTGAAAGGAGAGCTCGGGATGGCGGTGGAGATGCCGCCGCCAGGCAACGAGCTGCTCCGCCAGACCCTCCGGCCATTCTTCGCGGTTATTCGTTTGCTCTGTCATAGGAACGACCCCTCTCTGTCCGGGTACGGACACTGCTTATTCTCTCTCATAGGCCTGCAGGGCGTTTACGCGGTGGGCCATTGCGGAGCCGGCTTTGAGCACGGTGGCCACAAGGGTTGTCTCGGCCAGCTCTTCTATGGTAATGCCTGCCTCCTTGGCGCGGCGGGTGAAGATTTCGATGGAATACGCGCTGCCTTCGACGAGCGCGGCTCCGACCGCAATCAGCAGCTTCTCTTTCTCCGGGATACTTCCGCCGCGCAGTGAAATCTGCAGGAATTCGTGGAACCCGTTGTAAAGGTCCCCGTTCACGTCCTCAAGCTTGTCAGCCAGTTCAATATTGGAGAGCGGGAAGAGATCGGCGTCCGTGCTGCCCTGGAACGCCTTCAGCGCGTTCGAAGCGTTGAAGAAGGCGGAGTGGGCTTTGACGGCAGCGGCGACAGTCACCGATTCGAAGATTTCTTCGAAAGTGGTTTGCTCGGATTTGGACTTGCCGATATGGGCTTCGATGCAGTAAGGGCATCCGGTGACATGCGATACGGCAACTGCAATCAGCTCCTTAGTCTTCACACTCAGCACTCCGGCTGCAAGAGCCTGCTTGTTGAATTCACCGAATGCCTTGAAGCCTTCGGGAGAGTATGCGAACAGCTTGGCGGAGAAACTCGGGGTGTGGCGGGTGTACAGGCTGTTGTTGCTTTCCGGAACTGAGCTGCTTGGGTTATTCATAATAGAGGCCTCACTTTTTATGATATTTTTTAATTCATTGTAATCCGCTTGGATTATTTAACGGCTTGTCTGCTATAATAGGGGAAAAGAAACGAGTTGTATAATTGAAATATATAAAGCTTCGGTTTATAAATAGTAAATCGTTGTGATTGGGAGGTGTGACGCGCTTGGAAATTCGACTTATCAAAACCTTTCAAACCATCGTGAAGCTTGGCAATTTTCAACGGGCGGCGGAGGCGCTGCAGTACTCACAGCCCACCATTACGATTCAGATCAAAAAACTGGAGGAAGAGCTTGGTGTCAAGCTGTTTGAGCGGGGCAAGACCATTACACTGACAACGGCGGGCCGCCTGTTCCATGAGAGAGCAGGGTCGCTGCTGCAGGAATACGATGATCTGAACGTAGCGCTGGCTGATTTCATTCAGGGGGAGACCGGCCTTATCCGTGTCGGCGCTTCTGAGCCGTCGGCCAGCAAACGCCTGCCGGACATCCTGGCATCCTTCACCCGGCAGAAGACGAAGGTGCAGACCAAGGTGACGATCGGTACAACGAGGGAGCTAGCCGGCATGCTGCTGGAGGACAGGCTTGACCTGGTCTTGTGCAACCAGCCAGAGCCGAACCTGGAGCTGGAGTTCTACCCGCTGCTCAAGGAGACCTTCAAGCTGATCGTGCCGGATGATCATCCGCTGGCCGGGCGGGAGGACCTTCATCTTAAAGACCTGAAGGATGAGAAATTCCTGTTCACCCCCGGCTCCTGCGCCTTCCGCATCCGGATTGAAGAGATGATTACCAAGCATATAGGCAAGCTGCGCCAGAGCAGTATAGAAGTAGCGGGCATTACCGTGATCAAATACTTCGTCCAATCGAAGCTGGGCATTGCGCTTGCGCCGGAAGTGGCGGTAATGCCGCCGATCCCGGGTACAGTGGTGAAGGATGTAGCCGATCTGATGGAGGGGCCTTCCCTTGGAATTCTGACCCGCCGTAATCAGGCTTCCATGAGCCGGATCAGCCAAGGGCTGGTAGAGGAGATCAAACGGATGTATGCCTGAAACAGCTTTGCCCCGGGCGGGTGCAATCCTTGCATTCGCCCGGGGCTTTTCTGCGAAAAGGGGCGGACTTTACTATTTCTAATTGCCGGATTCACTTCTTTCTATTGTACATTCGCCTTGGCATCGGATATCCTCTGTACTTATAGATATTCATATTCTATTAACAAACGGATCATAGAGCAGGAAGGAATGAGTTCTCAGGTGAAAAAAATCCATCTAGGCATCTTCGACATCAACACGCTGAATCAGATGACTCAGGGCTTGTGGGCACATCCGGATAATCAGTCCTACCGGTATAAGGAGCTGAATTTCTGGATTGAGCTGGCCCAGCTTCTGGAGCGGGGGTTGTTCGACTTCATGTTCTTTGCCGATTCATACGGCTATCCCAATCATAAGAGGGAGCTCACCTACCGGGAGGCGGTGTATGCGCCAGCCAACGACCCGATGCTCCTGATCCCCGCGCTGGCTGCGGCGACTAAACATCTGGCCTTCGTGACTACGGCATCTCCCGTGTATGAGCTGCCTTTCCCGAATGCCCGCCGGTTCTCGACACTGGATCATCTCACCAATGGCCGGATCGGCTGGAACGTGGTTGCCACGGGAGGGATCAGCGGGGCGGAGGCCTTCGGCCGAAGCGGTATTCTGCCGCACGACGAGCGCTATGAGCAGGCGGAGGAATTCATGGAAGTCAGCTACAAGCTGCTGGAGGGCAGCTGGGAAGATGATGCGGTTACCGGTGACAAGCTCAGCCGCCGCTATGCCGATTCTTCCAAGGTGCATATCGTCAAGCATGAAGGGCGTTACTTCCAGATGACCGCAGCCCACTCAAGCGAACCGTCGGTTCAGCGGACACCGGTTCTCTTCCAGGCGGGCAGCTCGGACCGTGGACGGGATTTCGCAGCCAAACATGCGGAAGGCGTCTTCCTCAAAGCCCCTACCGCCGAGGCACTGCGCGCACAAGTGCAGGATATCCGCCGGCGGGCAGCAGCCTATGGGAGAGGCCCGGAGCAGATCAAGATCTTCACCGGCTTGTCCGCCGTCGTCGGACGGACGAAGGAGGAGGCGCAGCGGAAGCTGGAATCCTACCGGAGTTATGCCAGCGAGGAAGCGGCACTGCTCACCTATGAGACCTCGACGGGCATCGACCTTACAGCCCTTGACCCTGATGCGCCGTTCACCAATTTGCAGACAGAGCAAGGCCGTACCCATACGGAAAGATACACGAAGCACAGCGGCTTCATTCCTACGGTGCAGGACGTCATCGACAACTTCTCGGCCAAGGAATTCCGGGGAATTACTGTGGCGGGCACAGCAGAAGAGATCGCGGACCAAATGCAGTATTGGGTGGAGGAGACGGGAGTGGACGGCTTCAACTTAGAACGTTACGTCCTGCCCGGAGGACACCGCGACTTCGTCGAGCAGGTTGTGCCTGTGCTGCAGCAGCGGGGGATATTCCGGGAGCGGTATGAGGAAACGACGCTCCGTGAGCGGCTGTTCGGAAAGGGAGCCACGCGCCTGGCGGGTGCACATCCGGGGGCAGCCTTCCGTAGGCTGGAGGAATAGAGCTTAGCATTGAACAAGAGCCATGATGGAGAGCCCGTCCGGTTATTTTAATACGGCAAACGGCTCTGCGTGAATTTCTATATACAGATATAAATGTTACTTGATTTGAATATCAGGCCCAGACCTTATAGGTTTGGGCTTTTTAAGAGTGACCAGATGTGTGTTGTTACGTTCCGTGTTGTGCCTGTGAATTGAAAAAAGAGCACGGTTTTTTTGAAGTATTGCTTAGGCAGAAACAATAGAATGGAATTATGACGAAAGGATAATGGAGTTTTAGGGGGAGAACAGGTGTTTAATCTCGGTCAGGCCATACCATTGGAAGATAGAGCGAACGATCTGATAACGGTGGGCGAACTGCTAGTTGATATGATCTCCAACGATTACGGCGGGGCTTTAGAAGGTGGCGGATATACCAGATATTTTGGCGGGTCGCCTTCCAATATTGCCATTAATGTCAAGAAGCTGGGCATCCGGTCGCAGGTTGCTTCGGCGGTGGGGAGAGACAGTCTCGGGACGTTTCTGGTAAATGAATTGCAAAGTGCAGGAATGAATACAAGCGGAGTCCAGCGGGTGGACGAATCTACCAGCATGGTAGTGATCACGAAGAGTAAGGAGACGCCCGTTATGCTTAACAGTTTTTCGTGCAGAACAATAGGGATCGACTTGTAATATTGTAGGATTTTATAACGATAAAAAAATCCGCGTGAATCATGGATTATTCCTTTCACTCTATCCTCTGATATAGGATAGGAAACAGAGGGGCCGATTAATGAGGTACCTTCAAATGTTTGATTGTTAAAAATAATAATAAGGATGAATTTTTCAAGAATGCCGACTTCTTAATTAATGGAAATTCATATGGCTTACTCGCATAGAAATTCAATTGCGCAAATAATTTTTGTTTTTGGTTCTCGTAAAGAGGATTAAAAAACGGATGATTTGAGGATTCATATACTATTTTTCCGTTTATCGGGGCGCTCCCGGAGCAAGTGATTGATCAGCATGGAAAAGTGGATGGAATCATAAATAATGCAGGTATTATTCATCCGTTTTTGAAAGTCAATGAATTGGAATACGATAAAATCAAGTTAGTTATGGATATCAATTTTTATGGGACACTTTATATGGTAAAATCATTTCTTCCTTATCTGTTGAAAAGACCAGTTGTGCATATTGCCAATGTATCCAGTATGGGAGGATTTCTTCCGGTCCCCGGTCAAACCATTTATGGCGCATCCAAGGCTGCTGTGAAACTTTTGACAGAGGGTCTTCGGGCTGAACTTAAAGATACAAATGTGAAAGTAACCCTTGTTTTTCCTGGAGGAGTAAGCACAAACAATTATGATAAATTCCGGATTGGATGTTGCAGATAATAAGGAGATAAGTAAGGAACAATTTTCCCGATTGTTAACGCCTAAAGAAGCTGCCAAAATTATTGTGAAAGGAATTGAAAATGACCAGATTCGAGTTTTGGCGGGCAAGGATTCCAAAATAATGGATAAACTCTATCGTTTGAGTCCTAGAAGAGCGTCAGATCTTATTGCTGATAAAATGAAGGATTTGATCTAGGAGAAGCTCAGCGTTCCCATTTACAGTGAAATGGAAAAGAGATTGCTACTTTAGTGCAATACTTTATATAAGCTTATGTTTGTAAACCCTATTAACCATTTCTGAAGATACAAACATGATGCTAAAAAGTAGAAGCAAGATAATGGGTACCATAAACATACCAAATTGGCTTGCAATAAACCCCATTAATAAAGGTATCAATGTAGAACCTGTATAAGCACTTGCCATTTCAAGTCCAATTACACTCGAAGAAGCTTTTTCCCCAAACCGTTCCGGTGTGGCATGAACAATACTCGGATAGATTGGCGCTCCACCTAGTCCCACAATGAGCAATGCTCCTGCAGCAACCCAATGTGGAACCGGTAAAATAAGAATTAGAAGTCCGACACAGCCAACTAACCCACCGTATCGTATCAGCCTTTTACTGGATAATTTAGTCGAAAGAAATCCGGAAAAAATACGCCCTATAATGATTCCAATATAAAATAGAGAAGAAAAGGCTGCTGCTGTGCCAGGAGTAATTCCTTTGCTTTCAATAAAAAAGGATGCCATCCATAGACCAGCGGCTGTTTCCGAACCATTGTAACAAAGCATGGAGACCATGGACATTCGCACACCCCTGATTCGTAAGGCTTCTCTGTTACTGATGAGTGTCTTCTCGTCTCCTTCTTCTATCTTACCGTTCTCAAAAACCTTCCATAAAGACAGCGATCCCAATAATATTAGTACTATGATAGTAAGTACTATCCCTATAGTAAGGTATCCCATGCGCCAGTTATTTCCATTATCCAGTGAAAATGACATTACAATAGGTCCCGTCATTGCTCCAATCCCCCAGAAACAATGCAACCAGCTCATATGCCTGGCCTTAAAATGTAGCGCTACATAGTTACTTAATGCTGCATCTACAGAACCAGCACCTAATCCCAAAGGAATCGCCAGAAGTATAAAGAATAAGAACTCGTTTGAGAAGTAAAATCCGAATAAGGAAATCGTTGTTAATAGAATGCTGAACAATGTTACCTTTCCAGTGCCAAGCCTATGCAACAATCTGCTTGCAAATAAACTGGATACAACCGTACAGAATGAAACCGTTAACGATATATAACCTGCCATTTCTGTTGTGGCACCAATATCAAGTTTCATAATAGACCATGCACTTCCAAGCAAGGCGTCAGGCAATCCGAGACCTATGAATGCCAGGTAAATAATAATCAGCAATAACGTAACCATCTCTAATCTCTCCTCAATTTGTATACACTTTGCAATAGCATTATAACAATATAAATCTATCTTAAATAGCAATAATAAATTAATAAATAACACTATTTTGATGTCCTCGTAAGGGTAAGAGCCTTTATCTAGGAGCAGCGAGCTTTGAATAGCAAGAACAAACGAGTCTGAAGACAGAGGGGTTCGTGGAGAAAGCAATTTCATGAAAATGGATGATTGACATTCTGGCGCGGCCGACTACAATAAGGTTATATTCCTTACACGGACTGTTACTGGGCGAACCAGGCATGACCGATTTCGATTACTCAACCTGTAATCGTTTTCGGTCATTTTTATTTTGCAGGGGGGTGAGTATGTATGAAGGTGATTAAGAAAGTGAACAACAACGTGGTGGCGGGCTGCTCATCGTGCCTATGATGCTGGCAGCGGTGATCAACACTGTGTTTCCGCAGTTCTTTCAGATAGGTGATCCCACAATGGCTCTATTACAATTTAAAATGGTTAGGTAGCATTATCTTTCTGTACTTCGTTCTCTTGGCCACCAAACTTTTCTTGCATGTATCCTGCACTAACCTGGATACTCTTGATTGGGTCGTTATCCACCCAATTTTTATGAGTTTCTAATATAACACCTTCTACTCCGTTTTTTATAGCAATTGCTGAGAGAGTATCCAGATCCATATTTCCATATCCTAATTCAGTAGCATTTTCTTTCAGAATGGGTGTCATATAGGGACCTGATTTGGTATGTCCGCGGTCATTGATATGCCATAATTTCATTCGGCTGCCCAGTTTTTCCATCAAAGCCGGAACATTAGCCCCGCCATCGGCCATCCAGTAACTATCAAACTCGAAATTAACATATGCAGGATCTGTTTTTTCAATAATAATGTCGTAAGCTGTTTTATCGGGGGTTACCTTTTGCAGTTCAACATTATGATTATGATATAAAAGATGTATCCCTTCTTCAGAAAGGGCTTTTCCTGCCTGGTTCAGACTTTGAACAAGTTCTTCCACGTCATCTAAACTACTATAATCAAATTTGTACATACCGGTAATAACTACTGTATCTGTACCGAATTTTTTCGCTTCAACGGCTATCGCTTTTGCATCCTTCTCAATGCTCCCCAGATTACTATGTAGGCTTACGACCTTCAGTCCGCTTTCCTTAATCAGCTTAGGCCAATCAAGCTTGCCGCCATTGCCAATAGGCATTCCTGAGAACTTTGTCATTAGTTTTACAAGAATGGAAGACTTGTGAATCATAAAATCATTTAATTCGATAGAATCATAACCTGCATTTTTAATATTAAGTAATGTTTGTAAAGCATTATCATAATTATTACTCATTGTTCCTATCATAATCTGTTGAACTGCAGTTGTTATATGCTGTGAATTATTCCGGCCCTTACTTTTTACAATATTGCTTTGCTCCGTTTTGTGTGATTTGACAATTTTATTAATGCGGATTTTTTCTTTGATTTCATACCCGGCAACAAGAATTATTATGAGACTAATACACGCAATGATTACTTTTAGTACCTTTTTTCTGTTTTTTTTCAATTTGTACATCTCCGTTTCATTGACTTATTTCATGAGTACTTTACAATAATATCAACATCTGTCTATTTTACAACCGACAGATTCTTCGGAAATGTCGAATACAATGGAGGCCTTATGTCAGAAAAAAATAATGTCAACCAGAGGGTGATGCTAACGAAACGCTTGGTTGGCGAAGCTTTATTAAAAATGTTAAAGACGCGTAATATTAATAAAATATCCATACGGGAACTATGCCAGGTTGCAGGAATTAATCGCACTACATTTTATAATCACTATGGAAGTCAATATGATGTGTTAAATGAAATCGCTGAGACATACATACAAAATACTTCATTTACTGTTATCAAAGATCTTGCAGCAGGTATAAATATCGATGAATGTCTGACTGGAATACTACAATACATAAAAGACAATCTTGAATTTATAAAACTTGTAATAGATATGGAGAATTATGATCTAATCTCCCGCATCACTATCTCACTGCCGCAGTTTGATCAAATGGTCATTAAACATTTACCGGAAAAATTGGATTTGAAGGAAAAGAAGGCAATTGCCTCGTATGTCCAGTATGGAACAGTAAGACTTCTTAAAGAATGGATTCTCACAGATTGTTTAGAGTCACCGGAAGAAGAAGTGAAATTAATTCTGAAAATGGCTGGAAGAACGATTGGTAACGGATAACCGCCTGCAATAATCAGAGCCATGCTGATTCTGAAGAGACAATCTACGAGATATTCCAAGGGATAGTTGACATGCCATGAATGAATCCCACAGATCTCCAGTTGTGGTGTTTGAATATATACAAAAATCTTCCAGATGGTTGGATATTCAGATATAGAGCATTTTTCAAGGATGTTCGAAAAGCTCGTGGGCTGCAAACCCAGAGATTTCAGGAAAAACAAACTAAGTGTTTGATTTGAAAATAAATGCCTGCGGGTTCAGCAGAATTGACATCAATTTTGCGCGGTACGCAATTGGACAAGAACTAAAGTATTTAGTTTTGTGTTTAAGGGCGTAACGCGCATTTTTTGTCTCACTGAACTAAGTTTGGAGTTGCTTTCTGCTGTATGCTCATCCTTTCACTTCTAGGAGCAGCTTGTGCAGCAAGGCAATATCATTTTGGACTGATTGATGGGCATGTTCTGAAATCAGCCGGACGGAGAATTTTTTAGAATCGGGAATGTTTGATAATTCAGAATCGCCATTTTCAATCAAAAGCTTTCTTCTATTCAGCCGTTCAATGGCATCTTCGATCAAATAAGCAAGCTTCCTGCTGTCAACCTTATCCAGAAAAAAGAGGGAGGAGTACAGGGAAGTGAAATTTGTTAAGTTTTGAAATGCGGAATAGATTTCTTCCACCAGTATTTCACGGCCCTTTTCTGTAATTCCATAGGTCGTTTTCTCGGGACGGTTGTCGGTCTGCTCAACCTTGATTTTTTGAATAAGTCCTTTTTTTAAAAGAACCTCAAAATTATAATAAAGGGTTCCATCGTTGATCGGAAATGAATTATCGAGAGGCTTTAGAACTTGCTTCTTCAGATCGTAAGGATGATGCTCCCCCTCGCTCAGGATACCAAGGATAAATATTTGAAGCGACATAAGACTCCTCCTAGAATATATATGAAAAGAGCCGTCTGCCGTAAAGGGCATTCGGCTCTTTCTATTTTACATGAAGAGCGGCTGAGGTGCATCACCGGGGCTTAATTTAGTGTACGGCTTGAAATGGTGGATTACAGTATTCAAAGCAAGCGCTGAAACCATGATAAGGCTAAGACCTAACAGCAGTACAGCAGAACGCCCTCCGCCGAATAGCAAATTGTAGTCCAACTGAACGGTATAAAACATTACGGAAATATGGCTAATGGCTTTATAAAATCCTGGCATCATAACCTGTGGCACCACCGATCCATTGGCGATGGTCTGAATCAGCAAGAACGGTAGATTTAGCATCATGCCTGCCTGTCCAAAGAGGAGGCAGAAAATGCTGGTGAACTGAATGGCTGCGAATAATTCGAGAGCGTGCAACAGCCACAAATGAACAAACGTACCAGCTCCATATCCGTGTATGGCGAAATAAATGCTAAGCCCGATCAAGGGGACGATAAGAGAAATTATAGCATTGGTACCTTGCAGCGAAAGGAAGGCTTTCCATTTTCCAAGCTTACCCTTTAATTGGTTCAATGCACCGATTGCCATCATGGAGTATATCATAGCCCCGACATAAGAGGACATCGTCAGAAACATTGGAGCCATTTGATTATGCATCCCGGCTGGCTGAGGATTGGAATCTATTACATTGGCCTGGACTTTGTTAACAATGCCTGCGGCCATCTCCTTGGCCTGCACCTCCGACATCTTCATATTTTGCAGTACACCTTCAATGCCGCTTGTTTGCAGCTGGGTACTGATTTTTTCTGTGATCTGCGTTACTACATTTTGTACTGTGCTGTTGGTGGTAGCTGGATTGGATTGGTTGATATAATAATCCAGTTGAACTTGCTGGTCCGGAGCAGAGAGCTTCTGTGTAAAATCCTGAGGGATGTGCATGATCAGATGAATGTCCCGGTCTTCAAGCTTTTGCTGAGCCGTCTTTAGATCGGTATCCGTCTGCACCTGAAACGGCAGCTCCTGCTCAAGCTGCTTCGCAAATTCCATCCCGTACTGCTTATCTTCATTTACAATTGCCACCGAGAGATTGCCGATGTTCTTCGGAACCGCACTATAACCGGAAGTGAAGACTCCGATCATAATGATTTGGTAAAAAATCATCATAAAAACACCACTCAGAATTGCCTTGTTTTTGAAAAATGATTTCATCGCTCACACCATCCATATACTTTATTTAGAATACTCTATTTAAAGTATATCTTTTCATGGATACTGTCAATAGTTTCGAGAAATAGTGGATTATATTAATATTGAAGAGGTTGTCATATTGTGAAGGGAAGCAGGCAGAATTGAAAATCCTATATTGAAAACAGAAGAGTTAAGTACTATACTGTAAACAACTAAACAGTTAACTTATTAACTTAAAGTGACTTGAACTGACAGTTAAAAGAAAGGAATAAAAAATGGATCAAAACTTAAAAACTCAATTCGTGCATTCGATATTTCAATTAAAGAGGCTACATGGAGCGGGACTCGGAATGGAAACGGGAGGGAACAAGAGTGACATTAACATGACAGAACTTGTTTTAATGAAAGGAATCGCCGACAATTCCACCGATTCCGAAAACAACATCGGTTTGCCCGACGTTCGGGGATACCTGTCAATCTCCAAAGCGGCAGTTTCCCAAATGCTGGGGACACTTGAGAAGAAAGGATATATAAACAGAGACTTAGACAAGAATAATCGTAGAAACCTTGTAGTTACTCTCACCCCCAAAGGACGTGAGATTCTAAAGAACAAGGATAACGAGTTTAACGATAGGCTTGATAAAATCATAACTCATCTCGGAGAAGACGATGTTAAACAAATGATAACGATTGTTAACCGTATGATAGAGTATACAAACAAACTTAATAACGAATAAGACAGGATGAATGAGAGAAGATATTCAAATAAGCAAAAGAAGGGGAAGAGGTTATGAATGCATGAAGAATAAAGAGCGTTGGACGATTTCCGATATTCCCTCCCAGAAAGGCCGCTTGATTCTTGTCACAGGTACAGGGGGGCTAGGTTATATAACCGCTTTAATTCTGGTCCGTGCAGGTGCGGAAGTTATTCTGGCAGGACGAAACAGAAGTAAGGGGGAGGCGGCAATCAAAGAAATTCAGTCAAATGTTGTTTCGGCAAATATACATTTTGAACAGCTTGATCTTGGCGATCTTGCCTCCATAGAAGCTTCCGTAAAACGGATACGCGATAAGTATCCAAGGCTGGATGTCCTTATTAATAATGCCGGAGTGATTATGAATCAGGAACGACAAGTTACAAAGGATGGCTTTGAATTGCAGTTTGGCACAAATTACCTTGGACATTTTGCGTTGACAGCTCATCTTATGCCGCTTTTACGAAAAGGACACAACCCTCGGGTTGTCAATGTCTGTGCCCTTGCCGCCAATAGTGCTGTAATTAATTTTGATGATCTGCAGTCAGAACTCCTTTATAAGCCCATGCCAGTATATGGTCAATCAAAACTGGCTAACTTGATTTTTTCACTTGAGCTTCATCGTCGTAGTATGGCTGAACGGTGGGGAGTTATGAGCATTGCCGTTCATCCGGGCTTATCTCGATCAGATTTGGTTGACAATGGAACAAGAGAAAAAAGCAAGATGCCGCTTGCGCTTCGTCTGTTTGGACCAATAATGTTACAGTCGGCTGAACAAGGGGCTTTGCCAACGCTTTTTGCAGCAACCTCCCCGGAGGCCGTCAGCGGACAGTATTATGGACCGGATGGAGTTAAAGAAACAAGGGGATTCCCAGCACCTGCCAAAATACCGGCTACTGCAAAAGATGTAAATACTGCCATACGATTATGGGAAATCTCCAAACAGTTGACGAATGTGGATTTCGAGAAGATATTATCGGGGATATCCTAAATAAAATCATGCCGGTTACTATTCTGCCAAGGATGCGAGCGCAGTATTATGCAGAAAAAGCGGCCGAGGAGGCCGCTTTATCATTTCTGTAATAGCGCTGCTCATCCAGACTGTATTTGGTTTGTTACATCCTACCAGTCAGCAGTTCCACAAATTTGGTTGCTTCCGCCCCGGTCACGGGCCGATTCGGTGCGAATTGGGTGGCGGAATCACCGTTCAGAATCCCCGCCGCAACGGAGCGCCCAATAGCTTCGGAAGCCCAATGCCCGTTTGGCACGTCTTTGAAGGCTACCGGGTTTGCTACAGAAGAAGCTTGTTTTTGGCCCGTAGTCCGCATAACATTATCAGCGATCATCGCAAGCTGCGCCCGCGTTACGGCCAAATCCGGGTTAAACAGGCCTGCACCGGTTCCTTTCATAATACCGGCCGTCTTATTTTGGCGAATAGCCAGATCCTCAGGCGAATTTACGGTATCCGTGTAAATATCTGTACCGATTACCTCGCTTAGCTTTAGCTGGTCAGCCAATAGCGCAGCCAACTCCGCGCGTGTCACTTGAGCATCCTGCAGTAAAGAGACCGATGTCGCAGCTGGCTTTTTCTGCTCAAATAACCATGCCAACATATTCTTATCATTAAATACGGGTATCCACGAACAGTGTCTGAAATCTCCGTAAAGCTGTTGAGAGGCTAGAAACGCATCATCATAAATAGTTAGCTTGGCCTGGTTGTTGCCTAAACCGGTCAATGCCTCGTAAGTCAGCGTACTCGTCCGGCTATCTGTGATCGGGTCATTTTGTGCATGTACGAGCCATACCGGTACATCCGTCAGGTCCTTCAGTTCCGATTTAAACTTATCTACGGATCCGGTGTAATCAGCTACGGCGTCTTTCGCCGCAACGATAATGGAGCCGGCGAACAGCTCCGGATACTGCGTCAGGAAACGAAGCGCACCGCCGCCGCCGCTGGACACCCCTACGACATAAATGCGGTTCGGGTCTACCTTGCCAGAAACGATAAGCTCCTTGATTAACTCCGCCTGTACCTCAAAGTAATCACGCATCAACGAAAGTTCTTCGGGATTGTTATAGATTTTCCACCCATAGTTTTCTGGGAATTGTACGGCCAGAACGGATGTATCGTAACCAGAATCTGTCCAGGCAACGGCGCCTTTGTTCTCGGTGAGTTGCTTGAGGTTGTCTGTTCCGACCTCTCCGCCGCCGTGCAGCCAAACGATCAGGGGTTGTGGGGCTGTAGATTCGGTCAGTTTAAGTCTGTAGTTCAACTTCTCTCCATTAGTTCCTGTAAACTCCCCAGCGACAAAATCATCGAATGTCCGTGTCTTCACTACCGTCACGGATTCCTTATTAAACGACAACTCGGGGTAACGTCCATTCGTCACGGCAAACGCTGACACCGGACCCCCGGAATATTTAAATGGCTTTACTTTAAGTGATAAAATATTATCCGCCCAACTCAGTTCAACCCCGTCATCCGCATAATCGTTTTGCACAGTCTCGTTATTCTCGTTAACAGGATAACCATCGAAGTTGCCGGTAATTACAAAGTCAGATGCTCTCAAATCGGCATATGAGCCTGCGCTGCTCACCTGCAAATCAAATGATTCAACCATCCTACCCGTATCGCCAATATAAGTATTTGCCGTAATTTGCATAGGTGAAGCCGCTTCGGCTTTCACAGACAGTCCACCGGTCAGTATGGTGCCAACCGCCAAAACAAACGATAACATCAGACCAGTACCTTTTCTCAATTGCATCCTACCTACCTCCAGTTATAAAGTTGTGTTATTTGTACACGAGTCGGATCAAGTCGCTTAAAATGAAAAAAACCTAACTCGAACCGACATAGGAAAAATCCATGTCTGATTCGATTTAGGTTTTGCCCGATTAAGCGGTTACAATCCACATCGTATCTACATACGAAATCATATATATGAACTTTTAAAAAGTCAACAAGTTATTTTTTAATATTTTCAAAATAAAAAAACATATTTTTACATTATCTTTCACTTGAAAACGTTCTCCACCTCTTATATAATAAAAATACAATTTATATTAGGGTTGTAACTGCATTGCAGGCAAAGCCTAAACCAATTCATGCTAGTTTAATTTTAGTTATGGATTCGTTTAGGCTTTTTTTGTCCGTAAAAAAATATAAAGTGGGCGAACTCATGAGGATAAAAAAAGTATTTAATAATAATGTTGCATTGGTTGAAGGACCAAATCGATCTGAGATCATTGTTATTGGAAAGGGACTAGCCTATCAGAAAACTCCAGGTGAAGATATAGATCCATTAAAAATAGAGAAGACTTTCGTGATGGAGACCAAAGAGTTATCTGAACGGCTATCTACATTACTGAGTGAGATTCCTCCAAAGCATCTGGAATTGACAGATCAAATTATTCGTTATGCAGCAAAGGATTTAAGCACGACCTTTAGTAATAATATCTACCTGGCTCTGACAGATCATATTAGCTACGCAATTACGCGCACCATACAGGGGTTGAGCCTTAAAAATGCACTGCTATGGGAGATACAGAAATTTTATCCGAAAGAATTTCATGCTGCAACGCATGCATTACATTTAATTGAAAAGGAAACTGGAATTAAACTGCCTGTAGATGAAGCTGGATTTATCGCAATGCATTTCGTGAATGGGCAGCAAGATGGTCAGGAAATGGAACAGACCTTGTTAGTTACCCAGATGGTTCAAGGAATTCTTAATATAGTAACACTTCACTATGGGATAGAGCTGGATGAGAATTCGTTAAATTACAGCCGCTTTGTGACCCACTTGAAATATTTTTCTTATCGCACCATGCGTCATGAATCGATTCCTTCTGAGGATGATGAACTTTACCAACAAGTCGTTACCAAATATCCTGAAGC
This sequence comes from Paenibacillus sp. FSL H8-0259, assembly GCF_037963255.1. Classification (NCBI taxonomy): domain Bacteria; kingdom Bacillati; phylum Bacillota; class Bacilli; order Caryophanales; family Paenibacillaceae; genus Paenibacillus; species Paenibacillus sp. FSL H8-0259. The sequence goes on along the minus strand of NZ_CP150147.1, from coordinate 6,056,964 downwards.
TTTTGCCTGTAGTGAGAAGGTAAGATTCTATTTACGGGAAGAGTTTCAAGTTGAAACAACCGAAGGTGAAATGGTCTATTTTATGCTTCATATTAGGCGAGTGACCAGCAGAGATTAACCTATTACAATAAAGAACAGGGTTGTTACCATTAGTTGGGCAAAGCCTGGATACGTGATAAGTGTACTGTTTTTCAGTGTGCTTTATCACCTATTCAGGCTTTTTTATTTCATAAAACCAGCCAGAATGAGATCAAAAGGAGCGAGCACAAATGAAATACGAAAGATTAGCCAAAGATATCGTGCAAAATATCGGCGGAGAAGAGAATGTTAACAATCTTGTCCATTGTGCAACACGGTTAAGATTTAATCTCAAAGACAATCAGCTACCGGATAAGGAGAAGCTGAAAAGCTTAGCTGGGGTTTTGAGTGTCGTAGAAAGTGGCGGTCAATTCCAAGTGGTAATTGGAAATGACGTTGCTCACGTGTATCAAGAAATTATGAGAATCAGCAAATTAGGGGCAGGAAATTCTGCTTCCGCAGATGCAGATCAACCCAAGGAGAAGATCATGTCCAGAATTTTCGCAGTAATTTCTGGAAGTCTTTCTCCCCTATTGCCTGCAATGGCTGGAGCGGGGATACTTAAAGCTTTTTTAACCTTATTCACAAACTTTGAATGGCTATCTGCGGATAGTGGAACCTACCTCATTCTGGCAGCAGCAGCAAATGCCGTTTTCTATTTCTTGCCTATATTCTTGGGCATTTCTGCATCGTTCAAATTCGGGGCAAATCCATATGTAGGTGGAGTTATTGGTGCAGCTTTAATGGAACCGAACTTTACGGGATTATTGGCGAATGGAGACACCTCTTCTTTTCTTGGCATTCCTGTAGTCTTAATGGATTATTCATCAACGGTCTTTCCGGTATTCGTATCCATTTGGATTTTCTCTTATGTGGAGAAATACTTAAAGAAAATCATTCATAAAGAGCTCCAGACGTTCATGGTTCCGTTGTTGTCTTTAGTCATTCTTGTGCCGCTTGCTGCGATAGTCTTCGGTCCGTTTGGAGTATATCTCGGAAACGCGATCGCAGATGCTATCAATTACCTCATGGGAGTTAGCGGGCTGTTAACAGGTGCTGTAATTGGCGGGTTAATCTTCTTCCTAGTTGTGTTTGGGCTCCATTGGGGAATTATTCCGATCGTGCTGGCAAATCTTACGAATGGAACCGATCCAATCCTTGCGATGTGGGCAGCATCTAACTTTGCAATGGCAGGGGTGGCACTGGCTGTCTTCCTTAAATCCAAAGAAAAGACTTTGAAATCACTGGCTGGTTCCTCTACATTAAGTCTGTTGTTAGCCGGGGTCTCTGAGCCCACTGTTTATGGTATATTGCTGCGTTACAAGCGCACAATCCCCTATGTTATTATTGCCGGAGCTGTCGGCGGGGCAATTAATGGCGGTTTCAATACGTATGCTACAGCATTTGTCTTCCAGAATATTTTCTCGATCGGTGCATTTGAACCGGTGGGTTACTATTTAATCGGGATTGTCGCCGCTATGGGAATTGGTTTGATTCTAACGCTTCTTTTCGGGTACCAAGATAAAAAAACTGTTGCAGTGACTGAAGCAACTCCTGCTGTAGAAGTGAAGCCTATTCAACCGGAGGCAAGTGCCAATTCTTCTAATCATTCATCTGTCTTGAAGAAAGAGGTGCTTCTCAGCCCGTTAACAGGGGAAGTGAAATCCTTGACTGAAGTTCCCGATCCTGCTTTTGCAGAAGGTGCTATGGGAAAAGGAATAGCTATTGTTCCGAGTGTTGGCCAAGCCGTATCTCCAGTGAATGGAACCGTTGGTACCATTCTCAAATCAGGCCATGCTGTAATTCTACGGTCCGAGAATGGAGCAGAAATATTGATTCATATTGGAATCAACACCGTTCAATTAAAAGGGAAATATTTCACCCCTCGGGTTAAAGCAGGGGATCAGGTGCGAAAAGGGGATCTACTGATTGAATTTGAGCTTGAAAAGATCAGGGAAGCTGGTTACAATCCGATCACTCCAATCATTATCTCAAATACTGCTGAATACTTGGATGTAATTGAAACAACAAGCTCATCGGTTACAGCCCAAGATAAGTTGCTGACTCTTGTGGTCTAAGCAGAACTGGCTAGAAAGGAGACTCACTTTGAAATCCAACACAAACAGTTTTCCAGAAAATTTCTTATGGGGCGGCGCAGTAGCGGCCAACCAGGTAGAGGGCGCTTTTTTAGAGGATGGAAAAGGTTTGTCCACAGCAGATGTAATGCCACGTGGCATTACAGGGCCGATCATGGAGATTCCTGAAGGTGAATATCCTTCTCATGAAGCTATCGATTTTTACCACCGGTATAAAGAAGACATCGCAATGTTCGCAGAAATGGGCTTTCGCTGTTTTCGGACTTCAGTTGCATGGACACGTATTTTTCCAGAGGGAGATGAAGAGATTCCTAATGAAGAGGGCATCCGCTTCTATGAAGGCTTGATAGATGAGTTGCTCAAATACAATATAGAACCTGTCATTACGATCTCTCATTATGAAATGCCTTTAGGATTGGCCAAGAAGTATGGAGGTTGGAGAAGCCGTAAGACCATTGAATGCTATGAACGGTATGCCAAGGTTCTATTTGAGAGATTAAAAGGGAAAGTCAAGTATTGGATGACTTTTAATGAAATTAATATTCTGGCCCATTATCCGTTCACAGGTGGTGGAATTATCCTCCGGGAAGGAGAGAATAAGAAACAGGTTCAATATCAGGCGGCACACCATCAGTTCATAGCAAGTGCACTCGCCGTAAAGGCTTGTCATGAAATTATACCTGATGCCCAAATCGGCTGTATGTTGGCTTATATTCCCGCATATCCGTTGACGAGTGCACCGGAGGATGTCTTTGCCGCCCTGCAAGGTGAAAGGGAAATCCTGATGTTTGGCGATGTACAGGCCAGAGGAGGTTATCCATCCTATGCAGCGCAATTTTTCAAGGAGAATGAAGTGGTACTTGAAAAAGAACCCGGGGATGATCTTATTCTGAAAAGCTACCCTGTTGATTTTATTGGCTTCAGTTACTATATGAGCCGTGCTGTGAGTGCAGATCCGGAGGGGAAAGAGACTACAGCGGGTAATTTGTTCGGTGGTGTCAAAAATCCATATTTGCCTTCATCGCAATGGGGGTGGCAGATTGATCCGCTGGGTCTAAGAATTGCTCTTAATCTATTATATGACCGTTATCAGAAGCCGTTATTTATTGTAGAGAATGGTCTGGGTGCAGCAGACAATCTAGAAGCTGACGATACGATTAATGATGATTATCGGATCAATTATTTGCGGGAGCATCTCTTGGAGGTCTCGAAGGCTATTCAGGATGGTGTCGATTTAATCGGATACACCAGCTGGGGACCGATTGACTTGATCAGTGCATCTACCGGAGAAATGAAAAAGAGGTATGGTTACATTTATGTAGATAAAGACAATGATGGTAAAGGAACCCTTAGAAGAATAAAGAAGAAAAGCTTTGCCTGGTACAAGAAGGTAATTGCTTCTAACGGGTCTGACTTAGACTAAATATTTTACAGATAAAAGCCGTCCTTTCATTAAGGATGGCTTTTCTGTCGAGAAGAAATATATATAATGATACCCGCAACAGGCTCGGTTTTAGGCAAGAGCTATTCATTGTATGAAGAACAATCATTTAAATGACCTCGAAAAAAATTAAAAACGCCTCTTGATTTACAAAATCCTTATAGTATATTTTCTTGTATGATTAGAGAAACTTTTGAATGAAGGAAGGATTGGGTATGAATTGGAGTCGTTTTTATCGAAAATTTTTTTTGCGAATAAGAAATATAAAATTTCAAAATAAATTAATGCTTGGATATGTGTTGGTATGTGTAATTCCTCTCTTGTTTGTAAGCGCGTTCATATTTCGGCAAGCAGCAAAGGGTTTAGAAGATTCTTCCCAAGAATTTGCTTCGCTGTATACGTCACAAATAAGAACTACGTTGAATGAATTTATTAAAGAGTATGATGAGGTCACAAAGTCAGTATTGGTAGATAATGAGTTGATTTACAAGCTCGGTGAATCAAGCAGTTTGCCCTTGAGTGAGGTCGTTAATCAAAGGCTTGCTGTACAGCGGTTGCTGATGCGGGTTGCCTTGCTCAAATCAGAGATGGGAACCATTATGCTGATTGCTAGAGATGATGGCGTCTATCAGTATAGTACTTCAACGAATAAAGTGAACGAGAACTTATTGTTATCTCAGGAGTGGTACAAAAAGCTTCGTGATTCCAATGAAACCTTCTTTATTACTGGATTACATGATCGTTCCTACTACGAGGATAAAGGGGATGGGGCAGTTGTGACAGTAGGAAGGGTGCTGTTTAGCTCAGAAGGAGCATATGCAGGGATGCTGCTGATTGACATGGATCCGTTTACATTGCTGCAGCTCGATCATGAATTCATCCTTGCACGTGACAAGTATGGTATAAGCGTAGTTATAAGTAATCTCCAACAACAAATTGTATACCATTCCGATGCTGCCAGCGGGCGTTTGTCCTGGAAACAAGTGCTCGAATCAGGAAGCGATTATATCAAGGATAACGAAAGCAAAGATTACATTACGTTATTAGGAAGCACTTTACAAGGTGAGTTATCGATCAAAACTGAAATTCCTCGCTCAAGGTTGCTACAGAAAATTAATCAAATTAAAGTCATGACGGTTATCGTAATTCTAATGAGCTGTCTGATCATAACCCTCTTTTCACTTGGTTTAAGCTATACGATTACAAGGCCTATTAAGGCGCTCCGGAGAAGTATGAAGCAGGCGGAATTAGGGCAATATCTCCCTATTGAGAAAGAGCAGGCTCACGATGAAATTGGAAGTTTAGTGCACAGCTACAACAAAATGATTACGACCATCCGTACTTTAATTGAAGATGTTTACATCGGGGAGATCAAACAACGGCAAGCTAAATTTATTGCCCTCCAGAACCAAATTAATCCCCATATGCTCTACAATACCTTGGAATCAATTCGGATGAAGGCACTGGTAAAGGATGATGACGAGACTGCGGACATGATTAAAATTCTGGCGCGCATGTTCCGTCTGGCATTAGCCAAGGAAGGAAAACGCCATACAGTTAAACATGAGCTGGAATATACCGCGAATTATTTACAGCTTCAGAACATTCGGTTCGATAATTCATTCAAGATTGAATTTAAAATACCCGATGAGATGCTTGAATGTAGTATCATCCCCCTGGTATTTCAGCCAATAGTTGAAAATAGTATCAATCATGGATTTGAAAACTATAGTCAAAGAATGAATATTGTGATTGAGGGGCATTGGACGGAACGGGGAGAGATGTTATTCCGGATTACGGATAATGGGGCTGGAATGAGCCTTGATAAGCAATCCGAGCTTCAAGCTCTATTGGACGGGGCGGAATCGCACAAATACAAACTGGAAGATATGAATGAACCCGCGGAAAAAGGGCTGGGACTGCAAAATATCGCGGAACGCATAAAACTACATTATGGTGACCGGTATTATCTGACGATTGTTGCCGGAGTGAAGGACGGAACCACAATTGAAATATTGATTCCGAGAAACGGGAGGGATAGGATATGAGAATTGTTATAGTAGATGATGAGAGAGGCATTGTAGAGGGTCTTATAAAGATCATAGGCCGATATCTTCCGGACTGTAAGATTATCGGTACAGCATTTAACGGGCTAGAGGGTTTCGAAACAATACAAAGGCTGCGACCTGATATTGTAATAACGGATATTCGGATGCCCAAGGCTGATGGTCTCGAAATGATCAAGATGCTTGAAGAAGAGAATGTTCCGACCAAATTCATCCTACTAAGCGGGTATGCGGACTTTGAGTATGCCAGAAGAGGGATGAAGTTGGGAGTGCAGTTCTACATTAACAAGCCAGTTGAGGAGGAAGAATTACGTGACAGTGTAAATCAGGTCATGGAGACGATCCGTGCAGACAGGATCAGACTGCAGAGTGTGAACGAACTCAAACAAGAAATTAATAGCCGCATTCAAGAAGAGACTTTGCGAGACATTATCGATCTTGGAACTGACAATACAGAACTGATGGAAGATCTGTTGAGGAGCGCCCAAATTCCTACAACAGGTCTCTGGTTCAATTCGCTCATGCTTGAAATCGGCGGTAGCATCGATGCGCTCAAAGAACTTGGTTTTCAACCGCTCTTTCATCAGATAGATCTGGCTTTAACACACTTTCAAAAAGTGTACCGGTTTCGCTACTTCGGGTCGCAAATCGCTATCGTCATCGCCCATAACAGTAATATTCCTTACGGTAGACTGGTTCATGCGGTTCAAAGCCTGAAACAGGTAGTGTTACGTGAACTACAGTTGTCTATCAGCGTTGGTATTAGCACAACGAATAAGGGGGCAACAGGAATCTGCCGGTCTTTTGAAGAAGCGCGAAATGCCCTAAGCTACAAAGTCATTAAGGGAGGAGACGCTGTAATCTCCTATACTGAAATTATTAAAATAACGGGTCATAGCCATGCGGTTTCTGAAGAGACAATATCCAGACTGGAAGAAGCTCTGGATAACATGAATGAAGCGGAGTGTGTAGCAATTATCCATGAGATTTTCCGGGGAATGGTCGACGAGCCGTGGATGAATCCCGCAGATCTCCAGTTGTGGTGCTTGAACATACTTCTGTCAAGTATCCGAAAATTATCCTTTCAACAGCTCCAGCAGAATGAACGGGTCGGCCGACATATATTATCGTTGGAAGGCATTTCACGGTTTAAGACACTTGAATATTTGGAGGAATGGATGATCCAAGTCATCCAGGGAATTATCCATTTTAAGTTGGAGCATAATCTATCCCAGAAAAAAGATATCATTTCGGAAATAAAAGTTTATGTATCCAAACATTACAATGAACAGATCAGCCTGGCAGATTTGGCTGCTCGTTTTTTCATCAGCCCCTATTATTTAAGTCAGTTGTTCAAACGAAAGACAGGAGACAACTATTTGAATTTTTTGACACAGCTGCGGATAGATAAAGCAAAAGAGTTGTTGGAGAATACAGATTTGAAAGTGTATGAAATCTGCCAGATGGTTGGATACTCGGATACACAGCATTTTTCAAGGATGTTCGAAAAGCTAACAGGCAGCAAACCCAGAGATTTCAGGAAAAACACACTGAATAGATAAGTCATCACTTCCTTTAGCTCTAAGTTCAAACCAAACATTGAAATGCGCAAGTAACTAGTGCGGTACGCGATTGAACAAGAACTGAGAAATCCAGTTCTGTGTTTCGGCGGTACCGCGCGTTTTTTTATGTCTACTCCAGATTGAATAAAGAATTCAGGTTGCACTCATCTATATCTCAGCCAGAAAGCAGGATATTAAAAATGACTTGTTTAAACTTAAAAATGCCCAATTGAGCGTAGCTTTGGCTGGTTATATAGTTTAACTGTAAGCGGATTCAATAAAGTTATTAAGGGGGAAAAACATGAAAGTTAAAAAGATTGGTTTATTGTTGGCGGCAAGCGCTCTCGCGATTACTGCTGTAACCGGTTGCGGTGGTAACAAAAATAATTCCGAGGGAACCGCAACTGCTAATCCTAATCAAGGCCAAAATCAGACCGCTTCAGGAGATGAAATTGTCGACGTTGAAGTCTGGGGTACCAATATCGGTTATAAACCGATCACTAAAGGAAGCAAGTTGTACGAATTCTACAAAGAAAAGCTAGGCGTAGGTGTCATTCATCCATATGTAGAATGGAATGGTGGAACAAACTATCTTAATCAGCTGAATATGAAGATTGCTGCTAATGAAATGCCAGACCTATTCCTTCCACAGCAAGGTTTGGAAGATAGCTTGGCCAAAAACGGAGCGATTGCCGATTTGACAGAGTTGCTGCCGAAATATGCACCGAATGTGTGGAATGCCATACCGCAAGATATGTGGGATATAGTTAAGGCGAACGATCCTAACGGTCAAGGGAAAATATATTATATCCCTGGGGTGGTAGACTACGGAAGATATGCCAGCATGATTCGTCAGGATTGGCTCGACAAGCTGGATCTGCAAATGCCTACTACTCAAGAGGATTATGTAAAGGTGCTGGAGGCATTCCGGGACAAAGATCCAAACGGTAATGGACAGAAGGACGAAATCCCGACAGGAGGCCGGGAGCAGGTAAGATGGATGGACCAATTGTTCGCGATGTATGGTGTAGCAATGTTCGAAGGTTATCCGGACTGGGACATTTATGACGGTGAGCTAACTTACTCTGCGGTGAGTCCAAATATGAAGGCGGCTTTGGAATTCATTTCGAAGCTTTACCAGGAAGGATTAATAGACAAAGAGTCGCTACTGAACAGTAAGGACAAGTGGGACGGTAAGATCCATTCCAATAAGGTGGGAAATTACTTCCACTGGGTGGAATCTGGCTATTTACCTTTGGAAAATTTGTATAAGAATACAGGTGTAAAGGCTGAATTCACTGTATTGCCTGTACCTAAAGTAGAGGGGTATGAAGGTTTCTACACTTGGAAAAGATTCACTCCTCCAGCCTGGGTCGTTAAAAACAACAAGGATGAGAAAAAGCTGATGGCTACCCTGAAGCTTCTAAACAATATGTATGATGAAAAGGTATGGAAAGATTTGTATTTGGGTGTAGAAGGAATGCACTATACGATGAAAGATGGTCAAGCAACCAAACTCCCGGATGATAAGAGCACACAGGAGAATTTGATTCTTGACCCATACGCAAAAATATCCACACTTGATTTCATGATGGATCTCAACAAGAGTACAGCTTCAGAAGATAGAATGTGGGCAATTGATCAGGTTAACAAAAATATGTTAGAGGCCCAAAAATATGCCAAAGTCATTGCTGGAGACGGCATGCCAGCCAGTGTATATGACGACTATCCAGATATAAACAACCGTACGCTGTATGTAGAGTATGCTTCCAAAATTATTCTTGGCCAATATCCAATTAGCAAATTTGATGAGTTTGTAGAGAAATGGAACAAATCCGGCGGAGAAGAGGTTACTAAGCGTGCCAGAGAATGGTATGCAAAAGTAAAAAAATAAACGGATTAACGTATGAATCCGCTCGGCTTGGTTTTAGTCGGGCGGATTTATAATGAACCTTGTGAATTTAGGTACCAATACCAGAGTATAGGGAAGTGAAGATAAATGACTTATATTTGTAATCCGTTGAATATTGAATACAAATATCAGTTTGTTGATACAGCAGGAACTTTGGTTGCCTTCAGGGAAGCAGCAGACCCGACACTGGTGATATTTCATGGACAATACTATCTGTTTCCGTCGATGACAGCGGGATTTCTTACAAGCAGCAATCTGACTGACTGGACTCTCCATCCGCTTAAGGGGGTGCCGGTTTATGACTACGCTCCCGATGTGCGGGTAATCGGGGAGTACCTCTACTATTCCGCATCGAATAAATCAAGAAGCTGCTCCTTCTACAGGACCAAAGATCCAATCAACAGCAGTTTTGAAGAAATCCAAGGAATGTTCCCCTTCTGGGACCCCAATTTATTCTTGGATGTTGACGGTAGAGTATATTTTTACTGGGGCTGTTCTAACCAGACGCCTATTTATGGTGTAGAACTAAACCCTGAGACTATGATACCTATAGAACAACCAATAGCACTTATATATGGCAACAGCGATAGGATTGGATATGAAAGAAAAGGTGAAGATCATAATCTCCGATCACCAGAACAGATTGATGCTATCGTTCAAAAGTTCACCAGCATCAATCCAGGGGCTTCGGAAGAAATTATAAAAAAATTCAAAGGCTCTGTCGGAAACGATCCGTACATTGAGGGAGCTTGGATGGAGAGACATAACGGTAAATACTATCTTCAATATGCCAGCCCGGGAACGGAGCATAATATTTATTCAGACGGAGTCTACATATCCGATAACCCACTAGGCCCGTTCACACTGGCGAACAATAATCCATTCTCTTACAAGCCGGGCGGGTTTATACCGGGAGCCGGACACGGATCAACAATGAACGATAATCACGGGAATCTTTGGCACGCTTCATCTATGAGAATCAGTATGAGCCATATATTCGAAAGACGGTTAGGGCTGTGGCCGGCCGGTTTTGATCAGGACGGCGAATTATTCTGCAATCAGCGGTACGGAGACTGGCCGTACTCCATCGTGCAGTCTCTGATGAATCCATGGAGCAATCCGCAATGGATGTTACTCTCTTATGGGAAACCTGCTAGAGCTTCTTCATCGGAGAAAGGAAAAGAAGCTTCTAAGGCGACGAACGAAAATGTGCAGACGTGGTGGAAGGCACACTCTAATACTCCGGGAGAATGGCTTGAAGTCGACCTAGGATATGAATGTAGCGTGTATGCCGTACAAATTAATTTTGCAGATGATCAAATGCATGCAGACCTTCCTTCTGGAACATTGTTGCAGGGAGACCGACTAATAGATGAGCGTCAACATGTCACCAGATGGCTCCTGGAAGGCTCTGTGGATGGTTGTGAATATTTTGTAATTAAGGATAAAACGACAGTAAATACGGATTTGCCACATGATCTCATCGTGCAGGAGGAAGGGACAACAGCCAGATTCATCAAATGTACAGTCATGGAACTGCCGTTCAACCAGCCAGCCTGTATTTCCGGACTCAGAGTATTCGGAATTGGTAAAGGAGTATTGCCGAAGCAGGCAAGCGGAATCAAAACGCATTTGCTGGGCAAGCTGGACCTTTCAGTAAAGTGGAATAGGGATGAGACTGTGGGAAACAATGTGCTCTGGGGATTTGCACCGGACAAGTTATATCACAGCCATATGTTGTTCGACTGTAATCAAGTAACGATTAAAGCGCTAATTGAAGGTCAACCGGTATATGTTAGAGTCGATACATTTAATGAGAAAGGGATTACCGAAGGAGAAGTATACAAAGCGGTCTAGCATAGAAAAACCAGTAGGCATAGGATTGTATTTTTGTCCTATGATCCTAAAAATGACCGGGTAGGAACTTAAAAACGCCCGATTGAGCGATGGAACTACAAAATATATAGTTATATTGTAAACGAATTCAACAACGAAATATTGGGGGGGAAACTTTGAAATCTATTGCATCTCATCAAATGAAGGTATATTGGCCGCTCTATGTGATGGCAGTTCCAGGGATTATATTTCTCATCGTGTTCAAATTCATTCCGCTGGCCGGTGCTGTAATCGCATTCAAAGATTATTCTGTTTTCCAGGGATTTATCGATAGTCCTTGGGTAGGTCTCAAACATTTTAAAACTCTGCTTCACCATCCTGATTTCGCCAATGTTTTTAGCAACACACTGATGCTGGGATTTTTCAAGCTTGTAATCGTTTTCCCAGTGCCTGTTTTATTGGCAATGATGATCAACGAGATTCGAAAGTCCGCATTGAAGAAGGGAGTCCAGACTGCACTGTATATTCCGCACTTCTTGTCTTGGGTAATCGTGGGCGGTATTCTGTTCGATTTCTTTTCGTTAAGCGGAATGTTCAACATTATTCTTGGATGGTTCGGTGCTGAGCCTGTTCTAGCCATGCAGGAAAGTGCATACTTCAGACCTATTTACGTGCTGGCCTCCATATGGAAGGATGCGGGTTGGGGAACGGTGGTCTACATGGCCGCTATCAGTGCAATTGACCCTCAACTCTATGAATCAGCAATGATCGATGGTGCGTCCAGATTCAGACAGATCCGACATATTACATTCCCGATTTTGCTTCCTACTGTGCTTGTGCTGTTCTTGCTCGATATCGGAAACTTCTTGGATCTCGGCTTCGATCAGGTATTTAATTTACTGACTCCGATGACATACAATGTGGGCGATATTTTGGATACTTATGTGTTCCGGACGGGTGTTCAGCAGGGACAGTATAGTTTCGCAACTGCAGTTGGATTGTTTCAATCGGTAATTGGATTTATTATGGTTTACACCTTCAATAAGTTGTCTAACAAGATTTCAGATGGGGGGCTCTGGTAGATATGCTTGCATCAAAGGGAGAAAAAACATTCGTAGGAATCATTACAGGTCTGCTCATTCTGTTCTCTATCATAGCGCTCGTACCGCTTGTGTCCGTAATCGCTACTTCTTTAAGCTCTAAAAGTGCTGTAGACATGAATCTGGTCACATTGTGGCCGAAGGAATTTACTTTTGACTCATGGAAGTACATTATTGACCGTCCTGATTTATGGAGATCGTTCTTTTTGACGCTAAGTACTACTTTAATTGGGACCGTGCTGGCACTTCTAATGACGGCTCTGTTCGCTTACCCATTGTCGAAGCCGGAATTTCGCTGGGGCTCTGTCATCATGATGGCTGTTGTAATCGCAATGATTTTCAAGGCCCCCATAATACCCTATTTTTTGACGGTGCGTGGTATCGGTCTTTATGATAATCCACTGGTTCTGATTATACCGCATATTCTGAATCCATTTAATCTGATTATCATGAGAACCTTTTTTAAGCAATTTTCCAAGGAATTGGAGGAAGCGGCCTTTCTGGAAGGCTGTGGATATTTCCGGATGTTGTTCCAATTCGTACTTCCGCTATCAAAGGCTGTACTGGCTACCCTTGCTTTGTTTTATGGGGTGGTACTATGGAATCAGTTCCAGCATCCGTTATTATTCCTGCAGGATACAAACTGGTTTCCTCTGCAAATCAAAATCCGCCAATTTATTACCGACGATAGTGTCATCATGTCGGGTGCCGCATCGACAATGGACCTTAACTATAATACGCGAACCTTAAGAGCAGCGACTGTTATCTTTGCAATTGCTCCGATTATTGCAGTATATCCTTTCCTGCAGAAGTATTTTGTTAAGGGAGCCATGATCGGTTCTGTTAAAGGATGATTCTTTTACACAAACTAATCAGGATGCAATCCGAAACAAAGAGCTTTTGAGGGGGAGAAATATGAGTCTCAAAAGGGTTGGTTTATTACTAATAGCAAGTGTTTTTGCCTTTACTTCTATAACCGCTTGTAGTGGAAATGCTAACAATTCTGCTGGTTCCAACGTTCCTAACCAGAACCAGGATTCCAACGGAGATGACATTGTTGATATTGAAGTATGGGGTACCAACATCGGCTATCAACCGGTTACCAAAGGCAGTAAACTGTACGAACTTTATAAGGAAAAGCTGGGTGTAGGCGTTCTTAATCCGTATGTAGAATGGAATGGAGGGACCAATTACCTCAATCAGCTGAACCTTAAGATCGCTGCTAATGAAATGCCTGATTTGTTCGTACCTCAACAAGGACTCGAGGACAGTCTCGCTAAGAACGGAGCGATTGCCAATCTGACTGAATTGCTGCCTAGATATGCTCCGAACGTGTGGGAGGCTATTCCGGAGGATATTTGGAAAGTAGTAAAGGCAAATGACCCTACTGGCCAAGGGGGGATCTATTATATTCCCAATGTGGTTGAGTACGGCAGATACGCTGCTCTGATCCGACAGGATTGGCTCGATAATTTGGGGCTGGAGATGCCAAAGACTCAGGATGAATATGTAAAGGTGCTGGAGGCTTTCCGGGATAATGACCCTAACGGCAACGGCCAAAGGGATGAAATTCCAACCGGTGGCCGGGAGCAGGTGCGCTGGATGGATCAATTGTTTGCTATGTATGGCGTGGCAATGTTCGAGGGTTATCCGGACTGGGATATTTACAATGGTGAGCTGACATATTCTGCGGTTACACCAAACATGAGAGCCGCATTAGAATTCATAGCCAAGCTATATAAGGAAGGCTTGATTGATAAGGAGTCGCTTCTAAATAGTAAAGACAAGTGGGAAGGTAAAATCCAATCGGATAAGGTAGGGGTTTATTTCCACTGGGTTGAGCAGGGGAATTTGGTGTTCGAGAACCTGTATAAGAACACTGGTGTGCAGGCAGAGTTCTCTGTACTTCCTGTACCTGAGGTGGAAGGCTATAAAGGCTTTTATACGATGAAGAAGTTTGCCTCTCCTCTGTGGGTCGTTAAGAATAACAAGGATGAGGAAAAGCTTATGGCCACGCTAAAACTGCTTAACAATATGTACGACAAGAAAAACTGGAAAGACCTGTTCCTTGGTGTAGAAGGAATGCACTATACAATGAAAGACGGCAAAGCCATTAAGCTTCCAGATGACAAGAGCACACAGCAGAATCAGATTCTGAATCCGGCTACAAGCATATCGACACTGGATCTTACAATAGACCTCTTCAATAGCACGGTATCAGAAGATTCTAAGTGGGCCATTGATCAGGTCACCCGGAATATGCAGGAAGCTCAGAGATATGCCAAAGTCATTGCCGGTGATGGTATGCCAGTCAGTGTATACGATGGCTTCCCGGACATTAATAATCGCACGCTTTACACTGAATATGCAGCCAAAATTATAATTGGACAGTATCCGATAAGCAAATTTGACGAGTTTATAGAGAACTGGAACAAATCTGGCGGCGAAGAGGTTACAAAGCGCGCCAGAGAATGGTACGCCAAAGTACAGCAGTAAACTCAAATGCGATAAATTTCCGCTCGGCCATTTACAGGCCGGGCGGAAATTCTAATCCGGACTTTGCTGCAAGGAGCACATAAGACAAAACTAGATTATGCAGGAGGTAAACATGAGCAAGCGTTTAACGGAAGTGCTGCAAGGCCATGAGGATAATTACATTCTTCCTTTTCTCTGGCAGCATGGTGAAGAGGAACTGGTAATCCGGGAAGAGATTGCCCGTGTCCATGAATCGGGGATCGGGGCAATCTGTGTTGAGGCGCGGCCTCATCCTGATTTTCTCGGACCAAAGTGGTGGCAGGACATGGATATTATCATGGATGAGTCCCGAATGCGAGGCATGAAGGTATGGTTGCTGGATGACGATCATTTTCCGACTGGACATGCGGCAGGCAAGGTGAAGGAAGCTCCGGAAGAGCTTCAGCGTAAATTTTTGGGTGAACACTATATTGATACCCTTGGTCCTGCAAAGGGTGCTTCGCTGCTGCTCGATACCTTGCTGATGACCGGACTCCGGCCGACATTCTCCCTGCGCAGCAACGCCAGTGGCACAAATAAGCTGATCTCAGTAGTTGCGGTCCGCCGTGACCCATCTAATGGAGCATTAGTTGGGGACTGCGTAGACATTACTGAATTCGAGCATGATGGAACCCTTTACTGGGACATCCCTGAGGGTTATTGGCGGATCTTTATTATTTCAGAAAATAAGGATGGCGGCAGCAAGCAGCAGGAAGATTATTTGAACCCGCTTGTCCGGGATTCAGTCCGCATTCTGCTGGATACGGTCTATGAGCCTGTCTATGAACGCTATAAAGCAGATTTTGGCAAAACCTTTGCCGGATTCTTTTCAGACGAACCCGGATTTTATAACGATAAGACTACCTTCGACTTTAATTCGAAACCAGGAAAACAAGGGGTGTCGCTTCCCTGGAGCAGTGAAATGCCAGCCTTGCTTGAGCAGGCGCTCGGTGAGGATTACCGCAGGCAACTGCATCTTCTCTGGCATGATACGGGGGGACAATCACATATTGTCCGCTACACGTATATGAACATTGTCAGCAAGCTTTATGCAGAGAATTTCTGCAATCAAATCGGAGATTGGTGTAGAGGCCGCGGGGTAGAATACATTGGGCATGTTCTTGAAGACAACAATGTGCATGCAAGACTTGGACCGGGCACCGGACATTTCTTCCGTTCACTCTGGGGACAAGATATGTCTGGCCTTGATGTGGTGCTGTGGCAAATTGTTCCCGGCTTTGATCAATTGTCTTTCCGCCAGCCAATGGGGGGAGAGACGGATAGTGAATTCTTCCACTATGGCCTCGCTAAGCTTGGTGTGTCGCTCGGGCATATTGATCCTAAGAAACAAGGCCGGACAATGTGTGAAGTATATGGGGCATATGGCTGGACAGAAGGCTTAAAGCTGATGAAATGGCTGACAGATCACATGCTCGTCCGCGGCGTAAACCATTTTGTTCCGCATGCGTTTACCCAAAAAGCTTTTCCGGAACCGGATTGCCCGCCGCATATGTATGCAGGCGGACAGAATCCACAGTACCGCTATTATGGCTATCTTAACCGTTACATTAACCGGATTAGCCACCTGATTTCAGGGGGGACACATGTAGCGTCTGCGGCCGTCGTCTATCATGCTGAAGCTGAATGGTCAGGGAACGCGATGTACTTTCATAAGCCGGTTAAGGCTTTGATGCAGCATCAAATCGATTGTGAAGTGATTCCTGTTGATGTTCTTCTGGAGGCAGCTAGTGTGAAGGACCATAAATTAGTGGTGAACCGCGAGGATTATAGCTGCCTTATTATACCTTATGCGGAAGCACTCCCGGCAGCGATGTTAGAGCGTCTGCTCCAGTTTGCCGAACAAGGCTTACCCGTCTGTTTTGTTGACGGATTCCCGGAACGCTCGAGTGAGGGTATAGATGTATCCGGTGAACTGTCATCACTATCGGCTCATCCGAATGTTAAGACTTGCGAATTAGGCAAGCTTGCGCAAGGGCTTATTGCAGACGGTTATTATGAGGTCAGAGCTCAGCAATACGAGCCCTATCTCCGGAATTATCATTATACTCATGATGATTTAGATGTTTTTATGTTTTTTAACGAAAGCCCGAATCAGGTGATATCCACGAAGATTGTTCTACCGGTTCGAGGAGATGTTTATGCTTATAATGCTTTTCTTAATCAGATAAGAAGGTTAGAGGTAGTTGGGCTGTCAGGTGCAAGAACTGTAGAGCTTGTTTTGCATCCGTATGAATCGATTGTCCTGCTGCATGGCCCTTCCCTAAAAGATTACCCTGCCGCTCCGCTGCAGAGGGCAACAGGCTCAACCTTTGAATTAAAAGAAGAGTGGACAGTCTCCATTGCCGATGCAGATCATTACCCGCAGTTCAAGGAGTGGGAGACATTAACAGTATTGAAGAATATGAGCGGTCGTGGAGACCTGCCCAGCTTTTCTGGCACGTTCCGTTACGAGACGGAATTTGAGTGGAACAATTCTTGTAACAGCGCATTGCTTGCACTAGGAGAAGTCTATGAAACGGCAGAAGTATGGATTAATGGTGAGCATGTAGGTATGAACCTTTGCCCACCGTATCGGTTGGAGATAGCTGGTCAGATTCGCCAAGGGACCAACAGCCTAGTGATTGAGGTTACAAATACGCTTGTTAAAGACCAGCGGGACTTCTTGTCTTCCTTCTCCCAGCAAGAGCCTAGCGGCCTTATTGGTCCTGTGACAATTACACCGGTGACTGGCAGCTGAGCTACTAACTAGACCTGATGAGGAGGTATTTAGATGAACACCATTACTAATCCCATACTGCGGGGATTCAATCCTGATCCGTCTATTGTACGCGTAGGAGACAATTATTATATTGCCACCTCTACTTTTGAGTGGTTCCCGGGAGTTCAGATTCATCATTCCAAGGATCTGACTCATTGGAGATTACTGAATCGGCCATTGGACCGGATATCACAACTGAACATGCAGGGGAACGGGGATTCCGATGGTGTCTGGGCACCTTGCCTGACGTATGATAACGGTCTTTTCTATTTAATTTATACAGATGTTAAATCTCATAAAGGTGCCTTTAAGGACACCCATAACTATCTGGTGACAGCAGCAGATATAGAAGGTCCATGGTCGGAACCGGTATATTTGAACAGTAGTGGATTCGACCCGTCTTTATTTCATGATGACGACGGCCGGAAATGGTTGCTCAATATGTTGTGGGATTTCCGCAAGGGGAAGAACAAGTTCGGCGGCATTGTCATTCAGGAATATTCGCAGGCCGAAGAAAGACTGGTTGGTTCGGCTACTACAATCTTTGTTGGAACAGATATAGGATTTACGGAAGGTCCGCATGTATATAAGCGGGACAGCTATTACTATCTGGTTATGGCGGAAGGCGGAACCCGTTATCAGCATGCCGTTACTGTTGCGCGATCCACTTCGCTTCTCGGACCGTACGAGGTTGATCCGCTCAATCCGATGCTGACTAGCAGCGGTAATGCAGGGCTGGAACTGCAAAAAGCAGGGCATGCTTCCCTGGTTGAAACTCAAAATGGTGAATGGTATATGGCCCACTTATGTGCAAGGCCGGCGGACGGCCATCATTGTACGTTGGGCAGG
Organism: Paenibacillus sp. FSL H8-0259; assembly: GCF_037963255.1. Lineage (NCBI taxonomy): Bacteria > Bacillati > Bacillota > Bacilli > Caryophanales > Paenibacillaceae > Paenibacillus > Paenibacillus sp. FSL H8-0259. Next base: position 6,038,731 of record NZ_CP150147.1, on the reverse strand, counting down.
GAAACAGCTCTACAGAAATGTTACTGGGACGACAAAGGCTGGCTTCGTCTGGAAGGGGGAGGAAATTCTCCTTCTGCTACGGTACAGGCACCAGTCTTGCCGCTTCATCCGTTTGAACCGGAGCTGGAGCGGGATGATTTTGACGCACCCATGCTGGGTAACCAGTGGAACACCCTGCGGATACCTCCGGACCAGGGTTGGATCTCGCTTAGTGAGCGGCAAGGCTTTCTGCGGCTAAAGGGAATGGAATCATTAAGCTCCTGCCACAGGCAGAGTTTGGTTGCCCGCCGGCAGCAGTCATTTTGTATGGTAGCGGAGACGGTAATCGAATTTGATCCTGAGAGCTTTCAGCAAATGGGCGGCCTGATCCTTTATTATAACACAGAAGATTATGTGTACTTAAGGATTACTCATCTTGAGCAGCAAGGCAGAGTGATTGGGATTATCCAATCGAAACATGGAGTATACGATGAGCTGCTAGTGGCTGATCTGCAGTTGCCGAATTCCAGTCCGGTCCGATTAAAGGCTGTTGTCAATCGGGATAGTCTGCAGTTCTACTATGCAATTGAAGCTGGGAGTTGGTGTTCTATTGGCGGGGAGATCAATATTCTGCATCTTTCGGACGAAGCTTCGGAGCCATTGCGTTTTACCGGTACATTCGTAGGAATGTGTGTGCAGGATTTGGGAGGCAACAGGCAGCATGCTGATTTTGATTACTTTATTTATAAGGAAAGTGAGTGATCGGATTGTCTATAATACAGTTTCCAGAAGATTTTTATTGGGGAGCAGCCACGGCAGCTTATCAGATAGAAGGAGCGTGGAATGAGGGGGGACGTGGCCAGTCAATTTGGGATACTTACGCGCATGCTCCCGGGAATATCCGTAATGGTGACAACGGGGATATCGCTTGTGACAGCTATCACCGTTATGAAGAGGATATTGCTTATATGAAGGAGCTCGGGCTTCGTACCTATCGGTTCTCAATATCCTGGTCCAGAGTTTTCCCCAATGGTACGGGAGAGCTTAACAAGGAAGGACTTGCCTACTATCACCGTCTGGTGGACAAGCTACTTGAGAATGGAATTGAACCTTTCTGTACCTTATATCACTGGGATCTTCCGCAGACACTACAGGATATAGGAGGCTGGAAGAATCGTGAGACTATCGAGGCCTTTACCCAGTACTCCGAGATAATGTTCCAGTCATTCCAAGGGAAAATTAAATACTGGACTACCTTCAATGAGCCATGGTGTGTCTCTTTCAAAGCCCACTACATAGGAGATTTGGCTCCCGGAGAGAAGAATCTGCAAAGTGCGCTTGATGTTGCCCATCATCTGATGATCGCCCACGGCAGGACCGTCAAGCTGTTCCGGAAGCTGGGAGTTCCCGGGCAAATCGGCTATGCACCGAATGTAAGCTGGCGCACACCATTTAGTCCTAAGCAGGAGGATGTCGATGCATGCCGCCGTAGAATAGGCTGGATGGTAGAATGGTTTATGGACCCGCTTTTCAAGGGAGAGTATCCTGAGTTCATGGCCGCAGCTTTTGAGGCCGCGGGAGCGAAGGTTGAAATTCAGCATGGGGATATGGAAGATATTAATCAACCCATCGATTTTCTTGGAATCAACTATTATACGGGCTCATTAGGACGATATCAGAAGGATAATGGATTATTTGATCTTGAGGATATTGATGAAGGCTATGAAAGAACCGACTTTAACTGGCCGATTTACCCTGAAGGACTGTACAAGGTACTCGTCCACATTACAGATCGCTATGGGCCGATTCCAATCTATATCACCGAGAACGGAGCATGTTATGATGGCAATCCTGTCCAGGGAAAGGTTCAGGACACCAAGCGTATTGCATATCTAAGCAAACATTTAACTCAGTTAAACCGGGCGATTGAGGCGGGGGTTTCTGTGAAGGGTTATTTCGCTTGGTCTTTACTTGATAATTTTGAGTGGGCTGATGGCTACAGCAGGCGTTTCGGCCTGATTCATGTGGATTTCAACACATTGAAAAGAACGCCCAAAGACAGCTTTTTCTGGTATAAAAAGGTTATAGCAAATAGATGGATGACCATTTGATAGCTTAAGTTAGCATTGATTATGGATAAGGTTGATGAAAATTAAGAATTTCGGGTTGAGGACTATATAAAAACAGGGCGTGCAGATAATTTTATCAGCACACCCTGTTTTTTAATGTTTTGGAAGGTCGGAACGAGCGTTATCCGGATGAAGAAGACATCGATCAGAATACCAAAGGCTTGCGTGAAGCTGATCTGTTTGAGCATCGCATTAGTCGTGAAGATGGAGCTTGCGAAAACAGAAAACATAGTTACGCCGCGTCCAGCATGACAGACAAGGCTCTCAAGAAAGATTGGTTCAGGAATTCGGAAAATAAATATGAAGATAAAAAATATCATCCTCTGTCTGAAATGATAGTGTTCCGTTATATTGTTCAGCAATATGGCGCATGCTTTTGATCCCAAACCCGTGGCGGTCCTTATCTTTCTTGCTGGTTTGCGGCAAATGGTCACTAATTGTAAGATCATCATTGAAATAGTTGGTGACGTGAATTCCGGTCAAACCGTTTACTTTACCTATTGATATAGAAATTGTCCGTTTCTTGTCATTATTGACGGCTTGCACGGCTTCCAAAGCATTTTCTATGGCATTGCTTAGCAGAGAATATAAATGAGTAGAGGAGATAAAAGTTAAGCAGCGGCCATCTGCCATACAACTCATCTTAATCCCATTTTTTTCACAATAAAGCTGCTTCTTGTAGAGAATCACATCCAGAATATCGCTCCCAGTTTTGTGGGTTGTATCGTAAACCTCAATAGCGGCCTTCAAAGATTCAATTTCTTTATTAGTCAGCTTGTAGCTGATATTTGCCAGCTGCTGACGCAGGTCATGAGTTTTCATGTTAATAATGTCAATTTCACTGCGCATGTTGTCAAACTGCTTTTTCTCCGCATACAGCAATTCATCCATGATTAATAAATCCTGCTTAAGCTTGCTAGTCTCCAGTATTCTTGTACGCAGTAATAGAGTAAGCAAAGCATACAGAATTGCAAAAGTCCGGATGATAAAATCCAGGACATTGTTCTCGCCCTCAAAGGTACGGCTGACCGAGGTAAGTATCATTGTAACAAGAATAAAGATTAACGAAAAAGAAATGATTAACCGCTTGTTAGCCCTGTCATGGTCATACACCCTCTTTCGGCGGAAAAGAAGAGCAAGTAAGGAACAAAAAATAAAATGAATCAAATAGTATAATGCCCAATCACGCAATGGAACCATTTCTTGAAAAAACGAAAGAGTTTCATAGGGGTTTTTGTCTAATATGATAATCAAAATTTCGTATAAACGCCCAACAATCACCTGGATCGCTACTGCGCCGCAAAGACACAGCAACAGCTCAGTAAAGGTTTCCCGGTAAAGAAGGTATAGAGCGGTCAAAACAAATAAATACATGAAAATATTCGTCATACTGGAAAACAGTTGGGGATAGTGCGAATTAATTACCGACATCAAAAAAATAAGCGGCAAGGTGAATGGAGTGATGATACTTAATCTAATACCAAAGTCGTTTTTCTTTTGAAAAGGCAGTGTTAGTAGAAACACACAAAATACAAACTCAATCAGAGTAGCTGAACGAATAATAAACTGTTTAGAGTAGACACCTAAAAAATTATTGATGAGTTCACTCATGAGTTTTTCTTGCTTACATACAACATTAGTTTTTCCACAAACGCTTTTTTCCTCGGCTGACTGATACGCAAATCTACACCATCCAGCACAACAGTATAACCCTGAATTCTTTGTACATAGGCCAGATTAACTAAATAACAATTGTTACATCTGTAAAAATCATATTCCTGCAGTTTCTCCTCAATCGATGAGATTGTGGCATACTGCCGTAAGTCACCTTCTGCGGTGTGGTAAATGACGTGGTGTCCTTCTGTCTCAATATACCGGATGCTTTTGGGCGATATTTTTCGTATGCCCTTGTCTGTTGCTATTAACATATCATGTCCAGGCTTCTCATCAATTCTGCGGATGGCACGGGACATTTTCAATGCGAAATCATAATATTCAACGGGCTTTACGATATAATCAAGCGCTTCCACTTCATAGCCATGAATCGCATATTGGGTGAGATTAGTAATGAAAATTAGGATAACCTCCTTATCAAGGGCTCTGAGGCTTCGGGCAGCATCCATTCCGTTCATATAAGGTAACTGAATATCCATAAATATAATATCAAAATTGGCAGTGTAATTTTCCAGCAGTGCAACAGCATGCTGGAAATGCATGATGTTGAAAGAAACTCCTTTTTCAATGCCAAAGATTGTCAGATGACTTTCTAACAAACGGGCTTGATTAATATCATCTTCCACAATGGCGATTGTGATTATCATCTTTCATCTCTCCAGTTGTTGATCTAGGGTCTTTTTTACTATAGGAAGCGTTTTCTCTTTTGTCAATAAGATAACTCTGGTATCTCGCAGACTAAAAAAATACCGCATAAACTAAAATCCACCTTACTGAATTTGCTTGAATTATATGAGCCTATGCTAAAAGCCACACAAGACAAACGTGATCTTATACAATAATCATGCGCTTTAGAAAGCGTATACAAAATTTATTTAAAGGGGTAATTTTCGTGAAAAACAAAACGGTGAAAAAGGCTTTTACTGCAATTTGTGCGATGGCATTGTTGATAGGAATCACAGCATGCGGAAATGGTGAGAAGTCTTCCGGATCCAGTGAACTGACAGGGTATTATGCTTCTGGAACTAATGTTGAATTTATGAGTGCTTACCCGGAGCATACCTTCAAGCAGGCAACTTTCGGTGTGCAAAATATTGAGACCTTTGCAGATAATACGTATTGCTTAACGAGCACTGAAACGTTCTACTCCGGAGCCTTGGAATTCGCTGATGATGGTAAATACGATGTAGTACCCAGAGGGGCGAACATCACTAAATACTATGGAACCTTAACTTCAACCGATGAAGGAGGACTAATCACGCTGGAATTATCCAAACCTACAGCAGTCATCGCGAACAGTTCCTACTCAGCAGGCGCAAATCCGATTGGTTATGTAAATACTAAAGCTTGGACTGATGAAATGGGTACAGCTGTTGGCGGTGAAGGACCTGCGTTGACTGCTGAAGAGTATCTGGAAACCGTGGCTTTCCCTGAAGCTTCAATTATTGTTGATGGTGCCAAAGCGAGCTTCGACTATACCGTATTAACCAGTGGTGAAACAGCGAATTAAGATAACTAGCGCTTGTGCGGGGGAGGTAACACATTGAAAAGCAAATCGAATGTATGGCGCGGGTTTACTGCAGTTACTGCAGTCCTCTTAACCTTTAGTATTCTCATGACCCAACTGCTAATCAGCTGGAGCGGTCAAGTTAATGTCTTTCTTAATGTCACAGCACCTGTACTTGAAGCGGATGCCAGCTCGATGCATTATAAGAGCGATTACGAGCTATCGGATGCAGGTTTGCAGGCAATGTTAGTGGATTCTGATAAACATGACATACAGACTATGGAAGAGGGTACAGTTTTATTAAAAAATGAGCAGGCGGCTCTGCCATTAAGCACAGAAGAACGTAGTGTTACCTTATTTGGCCGTTCGACAGCCGATCCTGTGTACAGCGGGAATGCTGGCGGACCGGGTATGGATGAGACACGTAAAGTCAGTTTGCATGGCGCACTTGAGGCAGCGGGTTTTAAGATTAATGACCCGTTATTCGATGCTTATGCAAAGAGTGAGGTGTCCAGAGTAAAAGCAGCTCCTGACTGGTTCATTGGTGAGGTTGATTCAAGCTTCTACACCAGTGAGCTGCAGGCCACATACCAGAATGATTTCAACGATGCGGCTATAGTCATGTTGTCGCGTGATGGCGGAGAGGGCAAAGACTTGGCGACATCGGACAGGGATGGAATCTCTCACTTGGCGCTTCATGACACCGAAAAAGATTTATTGAAGATGATTAAGGACAGCGGCAAATTCGCCAAAACGATTGTGCTGATCAATAGTGCGTTTGCCATGGAACTTGGCTGGATTGAAGAAGAGGAATATGGAGTAGACGCCGCACTCTGGATTGGCAATCCCGGATTAATAGGCTTCACCGGTGTCGCCAATGTACTGTCAGGTGCTGCAGATCCCTCAGGCCGGCTGGTAGATACCTTCGCCGCAGATTCACTGTCTGCCCCGGCGGTCAGAAACGCCGGCGACTTCCAATACGGTAATGATGACGGTCATTATATTGTTGAAGCGGAAGGTATCTACCAAGGATATAAATACTACGAAACAAGGTATCAGGATGCTGTTCTAGGACTCCATAATGCAGACAGCAAAGCGGGGGCATTTGTTAATAAAGACAGCTGGAGCTATGCAGATGAAATGGTGTATACCTTTGGATATGGCAGCTCTTATGCCGAGTTCTCCCAAGAGTTAACATCTCTGAAATGGGATAGACAAGCAAAAACGGTGACGGCGACCGTGAAAGTTACCAATCAAGGATATCCGCAAGAATCAGCTTATACCGGAAAGTCGAAGTCCGTAGTGCAGGTATATGCTCAGCTCCCCTACGAAGAAGGTCAGGCTGAGAAATCAGCGATCCAGCTGATCGGCTTCGGAAAAACAAGTGAGTTAGCCGCAGGCGAATCGGAAGAAGTAACAGTCACTGTAGATGAATATTTATTTGCTACTTATGACGCTAATGCTGACAATGGTGCTGATCCAAGCAAGAAAGGTACTTATGTTTTTGATCCGGGCGACTATTATTTCGCCATTGGAAATGACAGTCATGATGCTCTGAATAACATACTGGCTAATAAGGAAAGCGCCAATGTACAAGGAAAGCTAATTGCCGCAGACGGTACTGCTGTAGCTGGAGAGCCGGACAAGGCAGTCGCTGTTCCTCTGGAATCATTGGACAATGTAACCTATGCCAAGTCAGCGTATACGGACGAAATCGTGTCCAACCAATTCACAGAGGTTGATATTAACCATTTTGCCGGGGATACGGTAACGTATTTAACGCGCAACGATTGGAACACTTATCCTGAGCCCTATAATAATATTACGGCAACAGATCAACTGAAAGATGTAATGTACAACGAAAAATATGTAAAACCAGCTGATGCACCTGCATACGACAGCATTACTCAAGGTGCAGAGGTTACGCTCAAGCTGCTGGATATGAAGGATGTTCCATTTGAAGATGATACAACATGGAATAAATTCCTTGATCAGTTAACGCTAAGCGAGTTAAGTGCCACAATTGGCGAGAATTTTGGCCAACCAGCAGTTAAGTCGATTAATAAACCGGTCAACAAAAATACGGATGGCCCATCGGGCTCACAATCTAATTATTTGTATGGCGGCAATCAGCCGGCAACCTTCCATGTTGTTCAAGTCGTGGCAGCTGCAACCTGGAATAAAGAATTATTAGCAGAACGAGGCAAATTTATTGCAGAGGATTGCCTATTCAGCGGCACTTCACAGCTATGGTCACCAGGCGGGAATTTACACCGGACACCGTTTAGCGGACGTAACTTTGAATACTACTCTGAGGATAGTATTCTTGCTTATCTTTTGGGAGCTAATCAAACTGAAGCGATGCAAGCCAAGGGGTTAACAGCTGCCATTAAACATTTCGTAGCCAACGATCAGGAAACGAACAGACAAGAGCTGTCTACATTTATGACGGAACAGGCGTATCGCCAAGGTCCGCTGAAAGCTTTTGAAGGCGCCTTTACCCAAGGAGGTTCGCTTGGCACGATGATGTCATTCTCCCGGATTGGTGCCCGGCTGGCCTATGCAGATTCGGCAACGTTGAAACAAGTCCTCAGAAATGAATGGGGCTTCAAAGGCGTAACCATTACGGACTCTGTCAAAGGCAATCCGAATATTCCAACGATTGAATCGCTCGTGGCGGGAACAGACACGTTCAATGCAGACACTAACCGTGCGAGCGAAGTTCATAAGTACCTAGCAAGTAAGAAGGACGGTTATGTTCTGCAGGAGTTGAGACGGGCCAATAAACATTTCTATTATTCACTGGCCAAATCGAATCTGCTTAATGGATTAACGGATGACACTGAAGTTGAAGGGTTTACACCATGGTGGCAAACCTTGCTGAAAGTGATTAATTATACACTTGGTGCATTACTGCTGATCAGTGTATTGCTGTTCATCAGATCCAGTCTCAGAAGAAATGTAAAGGTAAAGGTGGGAAAATAGAATGGTCTTATTTAAAGATCGGACGTCAGGTTTCTGGATTGGCTTTCTGGCTGCCTGCCTGATGCTTGCAGCAAATATTGCATTTATCATTTTTGATTATGGCGATCGGACCTTTTCCTTTGTAACCTTTGGTCTAATCATAGCAGGTGTCTTGGGAGAACTGCTGGTTTTGGTTAAAACCTATAGTTTCGCGCCGCTTCTACCATCGATCTGTTTTGGCGTAGCGCTCTCTATGCATCTGTATTTAGGATTTCCAACGCTGTCTGATGTTATCAACGGGGTTAATTTCATCGGAGGAAACCCGCAGGCTGTTATTATTTTCGGGATTGCCTTTGCGATCGGAACGGTTGCCTCCCTGGTTTCCTGCTTCATGAAACAATCAAGGTCAGAAGGCTTAATCTACATCGTAAATACTTCAAAATGAACAAGATGGAGAATCGGAAATGAAAAAGATTAGTATCTGTGACGGATGGGGTTTTATAGAGAATATAACTGATGAATTCTTTAACTTTACAGGAGAGGGGACAGCCGTAAGGCTGCCCCACACTTGTAAAGAAGTACCTGTGCACTATATGGAGGAAAGCTCCTGTCAGATGATATGCGGTTATAGACGTAATCTTGAGGTTCCTGAGTCCTTAAAGGGTCGGCGTCTGTTCCTGCAGTTCGATGGTGCTGCTCATGTGGCAGAGGTGTTTGTCAATGGCGAGCAGTTAATGACTCATAACGGTGGCTATACTGCATTTCGGGTAGAAGTAACAGATAAGCTGGTATACGGGCAAGAGAACAGAATTGTCGTTCGTCTAAATACACGGGAAGATGCCAATGTACCGCCATTCGGCCATGTTATTGATTACATGACCTATGGCGGACTCTATCGTGAAGCGTGGCTACTGCTTGCGGATCAAAGTTACATTGAAGATGTGTTTGTACGGACACCGGATATGAATCAGGCAGTTATTGATGTGACCATCAGTCAGCCGGATATAGCCCGCACACTGGAATTGAGCATACTTGATCAACAGCAAAAGACAGTCGGCCAACAGAGCCTCAAGGTATCAGGGGCAGTAGTCAGTACATGCAGCATCGCTGTTACAAGCCCCCACGAGTGGAGCCCGGAAACACCATATTTATACACACTAATAGCCTCGTTAAGAAATAGGAATGGGGAAATTATCGATGATTACCATGTATCTTTTGGTTTCCGGCAGGCAGATTTTCGAAGTGACGGGTTCTATTTAAACGGAAAAAAATATAAGATTCGCGGATTAAACCGCCATCAGAGCTATCCTCATGTAGGCTATGCTATGCCGGCATCCATGCAGGTGGAAGATGTAAGAATATTGAAAGAAGAGCTTCATGTGAATGCGGTCCGCACCTCCCATTATCCCCAGTCCAAGCATTTTCTGAATGCGTGTGACCGCCTGGGATTGCTTGTGTTCACAGAAACACCGGGCTGGCAGCATATCAAGAACGATGAAGAGTGGAAGCGGATCGTCTGTGATAATGTTGAAGAAATGATCCTGCAGTATCGTAACCATCCCTCGATTATTCTCTGGGGAGTCCGTGTGAACGAATCGCAAGATGATGATGTCTTGTACTCCAAGACCAATGAAATTGCCCGCCGTCTGGATCATAGCAGACAGACAAGCGGAGTCCGCTTTCTATGGAGAAGCAGTTTATTAGAAGATGTTTATGCCTTCAACGATTTTTCTCATACAGGGAAGAATGGCGGATTACTGCCAAGGTGGCTGATATCGCCTAATAAGAATAAAGCCTATCTCATTGCCGAGTTCAATGGTCACATGTTTCCGACCAAGGCGACGGATACGCCGACCCACCGGCTGTCCCACGCTATGCGCCATGCCAATGTGCTAAATGAGGTATATAAAAGAGAAGATATTGCAGGAGCCTTCGGGTGGTGTATGTTCGATTATCAAACTCATGGTGATTTCGGATCAGGTGACCGGATATGCTATCACGGCATCATGGACATGTACCGCAATCATAAACTGGCTACGAAAGTCTATGCCAGCTTCTCAGAGGAAACCCCGGTTCTGGAAGTCGGTTCAGATATGCATATCGGCGATTACCCGGGAGGTGCTGTCGGTGAAAATTATATTTTCACTAATTCCGATTCGGTTCGTCTATACAAGAATGAACGGATGATCCGGGAATTTAAGCCGGTCAACAAAAAATACCGCTATTTACCGCATCCGCCAATCGAATTCTACGACACCGTGGGCAATGTGATTGAAGAAGGAGAAAAGTATTCACACCAAAAAGCCGAAGCGATTAAAGAATGTCTCTTGGCTATTCAGCGGTTTGGTACTGCCTTACCTCCAAGGTACATTTTTAAAGCGCTGTGGGTGATGCTCCGTCATCTGGTGTCACCGGTAACTTTCTACAAGCTATTCTTCAAATATATTGAGAACTGGGGTGTGTCTGCACCGGTCTACCGCTTTGAAGCGATTAAGAATGGCCAGGTGGTTGCAGAGGTAGTGAAAGCCTCTAATGCGAGTATTCATTTAGAAACGACCGTTAGTGGAACGGAGTTAATTGAAACCGATACCTTTGATGTGTCATCTATCCGTATTCGGGTTGTAGATGCGAATAACAACAATGCCACGTACTCACATCTGCCGGTCTTCTTAAAAGCAGTAGGTGCAATAGAAATCGTAGGTCCGGATTGTGTCACTGCCGAAGGGGGCATGTGCGGCACCTATGTTAAAACAACAGGGATAGCTGGAGAAGGGACATTGACGATTACTTCCAATCAGACAGAACCAGTCCAGTTGCGCTTTAGTGTGAAAATAGAAGGAAGTGGTATTAGTGAGCGGTATTAAAGCGTTCTGGAGTAACTACAGTCTTAAACATCCCCAAATCGCGCAATTTATTATGTTTTTGTTATTAAGCAATGGCATTACGGTGTTTCAGATGATCCTTATGCCGGTTTTGAAGGCAGTTTTTAGCGGATCTGCTTTGGAAGCTCATGATTTTCAGATTTTACCGGTTGGACATAATACTGATGGATCTCCCTACTATATTTTCAACTATCCTTCAGGGTCAATCGCCTCTGGTGGAGGCGGTGGACTATCCTACTTCCTTGCTGTTCAACTGACGCTGGGGATTGCCCAGGTGATTAACTTCTTTGCTCAACGGAATATTACCTTTCGATCCAAAAGCAATATTTACAAAGCGGCTGTCTGGTATCTTATCGCCTATATCCTGATAACCATTTGCGCGGGTGCCCTTCAGGGGTGGTACAAGGACCCGATCTACCAGTTCTTTATTGATAGGTTTGGAGGAACCGGTGAAACGGCTGCAGATTTGATTACGATGATTATTAATGCTGCCATCTCGTTCTGGGTGTATTTCCCGATCCTGAAGATCATTTTCAAAGAAGATAAACAGCAAAAGGTGGCCTAAAAAAGAATAAAAAGAGGTTAGTAATAATGAAATTATTGTCATTCATTGTACCCTGCTATAACTCACAGGATTATATGGACCGCTGTATTAGCAGCCTGCTAGTTAATGACGAAGAAATTGAAATCATTATTGTTAATGATGGCTCCAACGACGGCACTAGAATGATTGCAGACAGCTACGAGAGCATGTATCCATCGATGGTCAAAGTGGTGCATCAAGAAAACAAAGGCCATGGCGGTGCGGTGAATACGGGGATTAAGGTTGCTGCCGGCTTGTTTGTTAAAGTGGTGGACAGTGATGACTGGGTGGACCGGGAGGCATATCAACAAATCCGGATGAAGCTAAAAGCGCTGGTCGCTGAGGGCAAGGCCGTCGATATGGTTGTCAGCAATTTCGTATATGAGAAAACAGGTAAACGGCACCGGAAGGTAATGAAGTATGACCGGAACCTTCCTGAGGGACGGGTGTTCACCTGGGATGAAATTAAATCCTTCCGTAAAGGCCAGTATATTTTAATGCATTCCATTATCTATCGCACGAATTTGTTAAAAGAATGCCGCTTCACACTTCCCGAGCATACCTTCTACGTGGACAATCTGTTTGTGTTTAAACCGCTTGAAAAAGTGAAGCGGATTTATTATGTGAACGTCGATTTCTACCGGTATTTCATTGGACGAGAAGATCAGTCGGTTAATGAGAAAGTGATGATTGAAAGAATAGACCAGCAGCTTAAAGTGAATAAGCTCATGATCGATGGAATGAACATTGAACAGATTAAAAGTCCTAAGCTTCGCCAATATATGCTCAATTACCTTGAGATTATCACAATTATTTCTACAATCCTGTTAATCCGTTCACGTAAGAAAGAAAATCTGCAGAAGAAAAAAGAGCTGTGGAAGTATATGAATGAAAAAGATATTGAGTTATACAATACGATCAGATACGGAGTCATGGGAAGAATGATGAATATTCCGGGGTATTTGGGCCGCAGTATAACGGTATCTGCCTATAAAGTCTCACAGAAGATTGTGGGATTCAATTGAAAGCTGCAAACCTGTGGATGTGACCCTTCATCTGCAGGTTTATTTTTTTACGTCGCAAATTTTGATAAAAGGCAGGGTGAACCTATATGAAATACGACTATCTGGTTGTGGGCTCCGGACTATTCGGCAGTATCTTTGCCTATGAAGCAGCCAAGCGGGGAAGACGGATAAAGGTAATCGATAAGCGGGATCATCTGGGCGGTAATGTATACACCAAAAATATTGAAGGTATCCAGGTACATCAATACGGGGCGCATATTTTCCATACGAATAACAAAGGGATTTGGGACTACATTAATGAGTTTGCCGAATTTAACCGCTATACCAACAGTCCCATTGCCAACTATAAAGGTGAAATATATAGCTTGCCTTTTAATATGAATACATTTAATCAATTATGGGGGACGATTACGCCTGACGAAGCACAGTCAAGGATCGCTGAACAAAGATCAGCCGCTGGAATTGGGGATCCGAATAACCTGGAAGAACAAGCTATTTCATTAGTTGGACTCGATATCTATGAGAAACTGGTAAAGGGTTATACCGAAAAACAATGGGGGCGTAAAGCAGCAGAGCTGCCTGCCTTCATTATCAAACGGATCCCTGTCCGTTTCACCTATGATAATAATTATTTCAATGACCGGTATCAGGGAATTCCTATCGGCGGCTATACGCAAATCATTGAAAAAATGCTGTCTAGTGAATTGATTGACCTAGAGTTGAATCAAGACTTATTTGCAAATAAAGCGGCTTACTTAGAAGAATACCCCAAGATTGTTTATACAGGAATGATCGATCAATTGTTTGATTACAGGTACGGTGAATTAGAATACCGGAGTTTAAGATTTGAATCCGTTACTTTGGACCGGCAAAACTATCAAGGAAATGCAGTGGTCAATTATACGGATGCAGAAACCCCATATACGCGGATTATTGAGCATAAACATTTTGAATTTGGCGAACAGCCAAAGACCATCGTTACTCGAGAGTACCCGCAAACCTGGAAAAAGGGTGACGAGCCGTATTACCCTTTAAATGATGACGGTAATAATGAGAAATATAGAAAGTACCGTGAGCTAGCGGAGGATCTGCCCAATATTGTGCTCGGGGGACGACTGGGTATGTATAAATATTTCGATATGCATCAAGTCATTGCAGCAGCCTTAAGCTTAGTCCAAGAAGAATTCAGATGAAGTATGAAACTTTAATTAACCAAATGAGTGTAGAAGAGAAAGCATTGTTAATGTCAGGTAAGGATTTCTGGACGACTCAAAACATCGACCGTCTGGGAATCCACAGCCTGTATCTGGCGGATGGGCCACATGGTGTTAGAAGGCAGGCAGCAGCAGCAGACCATCTTGGACTAAATGCCAGCATTCAAGCAACTTGTTACCCAACCGCTGCGACTGTAGCTAACAGCTGGAATGTGGAGCTTGGTGAGAGGATTGGAGAGTATCTTGGAGAGGAAGCTGCTTCGCAGCAAGTCAATGTTCTTCTCGGGCCTGGTATTAATATGAAGAGAAACCCTCTCTGCGGAAGGAACTTCGAGTATTTCAGTGAAGATCCGCATCTTGCCGGTAAAATGGCTGCTGGTTACATCCGGGGCATTCAATCACAGGGAATATCAGCATGTGTAAAGCACTTCGCAGTAAATAATCAAGAAGAGAGACGGATGTCAATAGATGCATGTGTAGATGAAAGAGCGCTTAGGGAAATCTATCTGACTGCATTTGAAATCGCTGTTCAGGAAGGCAAGCCGAAGACGCTTATGTCTTCCTATAACCTTCTTAATGGAAGTTACACGAATGAGAACATCCATTTAATGAGGGATATTTTGCGTGATGAATGGGGTTATCAAGGGGTTGTTGTCACTGATTGGGGCGGCAGTAATGACCGCTTAGCAGGATTGTTAGCTGGCAATGAACTCGAGATGCCGACAACCGCAGGCGAGACGAATGCTGAAATCATCCGGGCCATCCAGAGCGGAGAAATCGTGGAAGAAGGATTAGATGAATGTGTGAACAGACTACTTGAGCTTATTTTTACAACAAGAATAGCTTCCAGCAGACCTGGGAAATTTGATGTGGAAAAGCATCATAAGCTGGCAAAGAGAGCTGCTGAAGAGTCTGTGGTGCTTCTTAAAAATGAAGGGAATATATTACCCCTTAGAAAAGGTATGAAGTTAGCCGTAATCGGTAATTTTGCGGAAAATCCAAGATACCAGGGGGCTGGATCTTCTATTGTAAATCCAACAATTACCGGTAATCTGTTAGATGATCTAGAACAATCAAATTTGATCAGTATTGGATATGAGCCCGGTTTTGAACGTCAAGGCAAGAATAATATGAAAAAACTGAATAAGGCTTGTGCTCTTGCCCAAAAAGCTGATGTTGTTCTTCTATATATGGGTCTGGACGAAGCTTCTGAAACTGAAGGATTAGATAGACGAAGCATGGAGATCCCCCGGAATCAGATTAACCTATTACACGCATTATATAAAGTTAACCCCAACATTGTAGCAGTGCTCGCTTGCGGCTCTGTGGTAGAGATGCCGTGGATTCATAAGATTAAAGGATTAATCCACGGTTATCTATCGGGGCAAGCAGGAGCGGGGGCTATTGGGAGGGTTTTAACGGGAGAAGTGAATCCTTCAGGGAAACTGGCAGAAACCTATCCCCTGTGTTATGAAGATACGCCTTCCTATCACCACTTCCCGGGTAAGGAAGCCACCGTAGAATACAGAGAGAGCATTTATATGGGCTACCGCTATTATGATACAGCAAATAAGAACGTGCTTTTCCCGTTCGGTTACGGACTAAGCTATACCCAATATGAGTACTCTAACCTTGAGGTTTCCAGTAAAGGGGTAACATTTGAATTAACGAATACCGGAGATGTTCCCGGAATGGAGATTGTTCAGCTATATGTAGGCTGTAAATCGCAGGAAATATTTAGAGCGGTTAAAGAATTAAAAGGATTTGCCAAAGTGTGTCTGGCTGCGGGAGAGACCCGGAAAGTAACGCTGCCTTTTGATGATAAAACATTCCGCTATTTCAACGTGAAGACAAATAAATGGGAAATCGAAGCAGCGGACTATGAGATCAGTATCGGTGCTTCAAGTGCAGACATCCGATTGGCAGACACCCTGTTTGTAGAAGGGACAGGTGCACACACTCCTTATGATAAGGACATGCTTCCCGCCTATTATTCGGGAAAAGCCAACAATGTCAGCTCAGCTGAATTTGAATATCTGCTTGGATATAAAATACCTGTCTCTAAATGGGACCGGTCACAGCCTCTGGGGTACAACGATACGATTGCCCAGTGCCAGTATGCAAAGAAAAGAAGTGCGAGGTTTGTTTACCATTTAATAGTTTTTGTTCATTGGTTTTTAATAAAGATCGAAAAGAGAAGCACAGCTAATATCATCATGATGTCTATTTATCATATGCCCTTCAGAGGTATTGCGAGAATGACAGGCGGAATTGTGAATATGAAGATGCTGGATGGGATTTTGATGATGGTAAATGGTCGTTTTTTTAGAGGATTAAGTCATGTATTAAAATATACAAAGTGGATTTGATCCATGCATTAGGATGAACAAAATCATTCAACAAAAATTAAGTTTTCAGATTTTTATATTAGGGGGCATTATCAGCGGGCGTTCATTTTTAGGACATGCGCATGGTAATGCCCTTTCTTTGACTACAGTCTGGTGCACCAGTGAAAAGGAAGGTTACGTCCACATAAAAAGGATTTGAATTATTTTTTGAGTACTTCCGCAACCATCCGCTGTTGCAAAAATGCAATTTACGCAATATCGGAAAAATATTTTATTTTTTCTGGATAGGTACCCATATCTTAATGTAGCTTCTGCATCCATTTGTATTATCCGCCGGTTAGGAAAGGCCGCCTCCGCGTTGTTGTCACTAACGGCGAGACTATGCGGGATGAAATAGTGTGGTTATTTTGCGACTCATAACTCTAGACCGGGTGGGGGAAATTCAGCCTTGTATTTCAGCTGTTTGTTCAGGCCTGCTAATCAGGTATTGCTGACAAAACGTGCTTGAAAAGGGTGCGTTCAACAGAGCCAGTCGCAAAAAAACAACAGAAAAAAACCTTGAATTAAAGCCATTTTGGGCTGGTTGACCGGTCCTTTTTTCTGTAATACGATGACATTGAGAAATATTTCACAATACTTTTAAGGCGTACCAATCAAGCGTTTTATTTTTTTAATTAGCGAAGTGAAATTATTCACATATAAGGGAGCAGATGAAATGACCAAAGTAATTTCAGCCGCCAAAGCAGCGGAACTCATCAAAGACGGAGATACAGTGGCAGCCAGCGGATTTGGATTATCCTGCTGGGCAGAAGAGATGGGGATAGCCATTGAGGACCGCTTCATGCAAACGGGGCTGCCGAGAAATCTGACGGTCATGCACGCCAGTGCAGTCGGCAACCGCCGCGACAAAGGGATGAGCCACTTAGGCCATGAAGGATTGATTAAACGCTGGATTGGCGGAATTGCCATTGCTTCCCCCGGGATGGCGAAGCTGATCGAAGAAGACAAATGTGAAGCGTACAATTTGCCCCAGGGTGTAATTACTCAGCTCTACCGGGAAATTGCCGCCAAGCGTCCGGGTGTGATTACCAAAGTAGGCATGGAGACGTTCGTTGATCCCCGGGTCGAAGGCGGCAAAATGTCCCCGTCCACGAAGGAAGACATTGTGAAGGTTATCGAACTTGAGGGCGAAGAGTGGTTATTCTATAAATCCTTTCCCATTCATGTCGGCTTGATCCGCGGAACCGTGGCTGATGAGAATGGCAACCTGACGCTGGAAAAGGAAGGCCTGCATATGGAGGTTCTGCCTATTGCCCAGGCGGTCCGCAACTCGGGAGGCATCGTGATCGCCCAGGTAGAGACGGTTGCCAAGCGCGGCACCCTTAACCCTAAGGATGTTAAAGTTCCAGGGATTCTAGTAGATTATATTGTCGTGTCCAAGCCGGAGAATCATTACCAGACAGAGAACACCCAATATAATCCGGCATTCTCCGGTCATGTTAAGGTGCCTACCGAATCTATTGAATCGCTGCCGCTGGATGAGCGCAAAATCATCTCCCGCCGCACAGCAATTGAGCTTCAGCCGAATGCGATCCTGAATCTTGGGGTTGGAATTCCGGTTAATGTTGCCAACATAGCAGAAGAGGAGGGAGTAAGTGACCAGCTGATTCTAACCACGGAGGCCGGTTCTATCGGGGGTGTTCCCGCAGGTCTGAAGGACTTCGGCCATGCTTATAACTCTGAGGCCATTGTAGATCATGACGCACAGTTCGATTTCTATGATGGTGGCGGTATCGATTTATCTGTCCTTGGCCTCGCTCAAATGGATGCGTCCGGGAACGTAAATGTCAGCAAATTTGGTACCCGGGTAGCCGGATGCGGCGGATTCATTAATATCTCTCAGGCAGCCAAAAAGCTGATATTCGCAGGTACATTTACCGCTGGCGGTCTGGAGATCAAGGTTGAAGACGGGAAATTGCAAATCCTTCAAGAGGGAAAAGTGAAAAAGTTCATTAAGAAGGTGCAGCAGATCACATTCAGCGGTTCTTATGCGGCCAAAGTAGAGCAACCGGTTGTATATGTTACGGAGCGTGCGGTATTTGAGCTGCTGGATGGAAAAGTAACCTTAACTGAAATCGCACCGGGTGTTGACCTGCAGACGCATATTCTGGATCAGATGGACTTTGTACCGGTGATCTCACCTGCTCTCAAGCAAATGGATCAAGCCATGTTCCACGAACACTGGGGGAAGCTGAAATCTATCATTGCCGAGAAAAACCGGGTCTTATTGGAAGTATATTAATCTATCAGTGCTTCAATACACTATAAAAAGGGATGATCTCATGAATATTCAGTTAAACCGCTGGAGGATACTGATCGCATCGGCCATCATTAATATCTGTGTAGGTGCAATATACGCATTCAGTATTTTCGCCCTTCCATTAACCAAAGTGTTTGACGTCTCGATGCCTGATATTATGATGGCTTTTACGATCAATGCAGCAATCTCTCCAATTCCAATGATCCTGGGAGGGAAACTGGTCGATAAAGGGGGAGCGAGGAAGGCTATCTTTATCGGCGGAGCCATGTTCGGGATTGGCTTCATTCTGTCGGGACTCGCAACCGCACCCTGGATGCTGTATATCACATACGGTGTTATTACCGGGATCGGCCAGGGGATTGTATATTCCTCTACCATTGGCAACAGTGTAAAGCTCTTTCCGGATAAAAGAGGCTTGGCTGCAGGAATTGTTACAGCGGGCTACGGCGGCGGAACTATCGTTATCGCACCTATAGCCAACGCGTTAATCAGCGGTCAGGGTGTCCAGCCGGCCTTGATCATGCTCGGTGCCGTCTTCCTGGTAATTATTCTGAGTCTGGGTCTGCTCGTTAAACCTGCTCCGGCCGGTTATGCTCCTGAGGGCTGGGCGCCTCCGGCTGCCGGAGCTGCCAAGGGTGGCGTTAATGTACAATGGCACGAAATGATCAAGAAGCCGCTATTCTATGTCATCGCCTGCCTGTTCCTAATCGGTGCCTTGTCAGGAATGATGGTAACCGCCAACGCATCTGTCATTGGACAGAAGATGTTTGGCCTCTCCGCCGCAGCCGCAGCACTATATGTAAGCCTGTACTCACTCAGTAACTGCATCGGCCGTGTATTCTGGGGCGCTGTATCCGACAAAATCGGCCGGGTAAAATGTCTGCTCATGATCTACCTGGTCATTGCGGCCATGATGCTGACTATAGCATTAACGACATCCATCGCCGGATTTGCGGTAGCCATTGCAGGCATTGGCTTGTGCTTCGGCGGAACCATGGGCATCTTCCCTTCGATTGTCGGCGAGAAATTCGGGATGAAATATTACGGTGTCAACTATGGTGTAACCTTTATCGGTTATTCAGGAGCGGCCTTCTTCGGACCGAGAATTGCCGGTAAGGTGGCAGCGGCCAATGACGGAATGTTCACGAATGCTTTTTACATCGCGCTGGTGATCTCTTTGGTTGGCTTTGCTCTAACCTTTGTGTACAAAGCAATGGATAAACAACAGCCGCCACAGCCTGAAGTTACCCAAGCCGCTTAAGAAACTGAGTTACATTAATGAATAACTGAGTTACATTAACGAACAATATAAATGGAGGTTAACACAATGTCGATTACACAATTATTAGGGATTAAATATCCGATTTTTCAGGGAGGGATGGCTCAAATCGCAGTTTCTCCTCTGGTAGGTGCTGTGTCTAATGCGGGAGGGCTGGGCATTATCGGTTCAGGCGGATTTACTGCGGACCGTCTTCGTGACGAGATTAGTAAGGTGAAGGCAAGCACCGATAAACCCTTCGCAGTAAATCTGATGCTGATGATGAACAATATCCCTGAGCTTATTGAGGTCATTATCGAAGAAGGCGTGAAGATTGTGACCACAGGTGCAGGCACACCTGCTCCATACATGAAGACACTCAAAGAGCATGGCATTATCGTCATTCCGGTAGTTCCTTCGGTCAAAATCGCCAAGAAAATGGAAGCCTTAGGTGTGGATGCAATTGTTGCAGAGGGAACCGAAGCAGGCGGACATGTGGGTGAAACCACGACGATGGCCCTTCTGCCTCAAGTCGCCAGTGCAGTGTCGATTCCGGTAATCGGAGCCGGTGGGATTGCGGATGGCCGTGGCATCGCAGCGGCATTTGCACTCGGAGCACAAGGCGTTCAGGTGGGAACCCGGTTCCTGGCTACCGTGGAATGCCCTACTCACGAGAACTTCAAACAAGCCGTCATTGCTGCAGATGACACGAGCACAACAGTGACTGGCCGCAGCCTGGGCGGTCCGGTAAGAAGCATCAAGAATAGTATGATTGCTGAATTCCTGAGACTTGAGAATGAGAAGGCTTCACGCGAAGAGCTGGAGAAATTAAGCCTGGGATCTTTGCGCCGGGCCGTATTTGAAGGAGATACAGACACGGGCTCCGTAATGGCTGGACAGATTTGCGGGATGGTGAACAAGATTACTACGGTTGAAGAGATGATTACCACCATGTTCGAAGAGGCGCAGGAAACCCTCGGGAAGCTGGGGCATTTACAGCTGGGAGCATTATCAGTTGTAGGCGCATAATAAAGTGTCATATCATAAGCCAAGTGGTATCATTTACGTAATGATATCGTTTGGCTTTTTTTCTAAATAAGGATGTAAGCGTTAATATAATAGTATAGGACTGATAAATTTGACTAAAAGAAATAAAAAATCAGGTAAACGTACGATAGACGAAATTATGGAAGAGCTGCCGTCCACTTTATTTGTGACCGATCCACACGGAAATATATTAATCTCCAATGAATTTACCGCTTTAACCATCGGAGTTCAATTGGAGGAGCTGCTGAAGGCGAATGTCCAGGACTTGGTGAAGGCCGGCTATTATCCTCATTCGATTACGATGGAGGCCATTCAAAGTAAACAAAAGGTTTCGAAGAATGTCATCACCTCAAGAGGATTCCATATCTTCTCAACAGCGATTCCTATTCTGGATAAGGATGGGGAGGTGCAGCTGGTAGTCACCACTTCTAATGAATTCAAGCAGGAGCACGCCTATTATGAAGCAAATGTACCTGTAACCCAGCAGATCAGCAAGCAGCTCGGTGAATCAGCGGCGGGGGAAGGCAAAGGGATTGTAGCCGAAAGCCTGGCCATGAAACAGATCATTAAAGTCTGCAACCAGATCGCGTCCTACGACAGCAAGGTGTTAATCTATGGTGAATCCGGGACCGGTAAAGAGGTTATAGCCAAATATATTCATCTGAGAAGTGAAAAGTGGAAGGGGCCCTTCATTGCGATTAATTGCGCAGCTATAGCTCCGGCTCTATTCGAATATGAATTGTTTGGATACGAAAAAGGAGTCATGGAAGGACAGACGGAAGTGAAGGCGGGCATGATTGAAATTGCGAGTGGCGGGGTTCTTTTTCTGGATGAGATAGCGGATTTGCCGCTTGAGATGCAAGCCAAGCTATTGCGGGTTCTGGAGAATAATGAAGTAAGACGCGTTGGCGGCATCGTGAATATACCGGTCCATTGCCGTGTGATCTCAGCTACGAACCGGGATCTGTGGAGTATGGTGAAGAAAGGGCTATTCCGCGAAGATCTGTATTACCGGATTAATGTGATTCCGATTCATATTCCTCCGCTCCGTAACCGCAAGCTGGACCTTGTAGGGCTAATCTCCAGTTATATCGCCAGCTTCAATCACATGTACGGGAAGAAATATGTCTTAAGTGCGGAAGAGTTTGAGAAGATGCTGAGTCAGCCCTGGCACGGGAATGCGAGAGAGCTGAGGAATTATATCGAACGGCTTGTGGTTACGGAATACATGGGAATTAGCCAGGAGGAAGAGGATCAAGTGGCGGACTGGTTTGCAATTGACCACTTCATAGCCAAGAACAAACATCACCTGTCTGCGCTGAAAGATTTCACTGCAGTAGCAGAGGGCCGTTATATTGTAAAAGTGCTGAAGGATTGTTATGGAAACGGTACAGAAGCGGCCAAAAAATTAAGTGTGGACCGGTCGGTTATTTACAGAAAGCTGAAGAAAATGGAAGAAGTGCTGCGGAATTAAGTAGTCAAGAATGGCAAGACGGTAATTGAGGAGGGCTTCGGCTACGCAGTATTGCTGCTTTATTTATAACCTCGAATGATCTTGAGCCTGGTGGAAGCATATAAGGCGAACAGGAACAGCAGCAGACCAATGGAACCCATGACCGGACCCGGACTGAAAAAATCCGAGAGGTAGGAGACAAGTGTTAGACCGATCGACGGAGCGACACTCATAATCGACCCAAGTACTCCGAAGACCCGGCCCTGAATCTCTTCCGATATTTCCAGCCTGAGGATGATATTGATCAGCAGCGTGCAGAACGAGAACATGAATCCAATCAGCAGAACGACAGGAATGGCTGTGGCCGCAGAAGTGATGAAGGATAATAGGATGTACATCGGGCCCAGACAGAACAGACCGCTCATAATAAATAATCCTCTTCGTCTGATTCTGGAGCCCAGGATCATAATCAGGCCTGAGCCGATCATATAGCCGAGCGGGATACAAGCTTCCATGAGTCCGAACTGGAACGGGCTTGCCTTCCAGACGTTGACGGCCATAACCTGGGTCAGCATCAGCGAGGGCATGAAGAATAGAGTGAGCGTCGGAAGCATAATGATGACGGCCTTGGCAAAAGGGAATTTCCAGATATACCGTATGCCTTCCCCAAGGTCCTGAATAAAATTCCTCTTCTGCCCGGGCTCAGCATTCACGCGTGTCGGCACGGGAAGGGAACGGACCGCAAGAACCAGCAGGAAGGAGACTACAAACGTGACTCCATCGAATAAAATGGCATCCGCCGCACCAAAGCCCGCTACAAAGATTCCGCCCATGGAAAAGCCGACTGTCCGGCAAATATTCTCTGACAGGTTAAGCATGCCTACGGCTTGCTGGACATGCTCTTTGCCGACCACGGTGATAATGGAGGCCTGGTAGGCGGGGGACTGGAAAAGAGCAGATGCAGTGGTCAACGCAGTAAGCAGGGCCACGATAATGAAGGAAGCGGAAGGGAGAGAGATGACCAGGGCGAGTGATACTACCAGTATGCAGCTGATCAGATCCGTGACCAGCATGATGGTTCTGCGGTTGGTCCGATCCGCAAACGTTCCTCCTATTGATCCGAGCAGCGAGCTGAGCAACAGATTAATGATCGTCAGTACAGCCACCAGTTTGGCACTGCCGGTGGTCTGAAGCACCCAGAGACTGAGAGCGATATTGTGAAAGGTGTTGCCGAACAGGGAAATGGAAAAGGAGCAGAGCAGCAGCATGAATTTTTTGTTGGCCCACAGTTTTGGATAGGAGTGAACCGCAGGGGCAGCCTGGCTGGCTATAACGGGTTCTGGCATAGCTACTCTCCTTTCAACTTAAACGCTTAAGTTAACCCTCAAAAAAAATTAGTCGACATAATAACAGTTATTCACCTGCTCGGAGTAGTCCGAATGGTGCAACAGCTCTTGCATGAGTTCATAAGCAACCTCCGCTTTATCTCCTTGAAAAAGAATCTTCTTCACATGCTCACCCAGCATTTCCGGGGAATTACATGTGCAGATTACCGTAAGATGCTCGAACTTTCCAGACTTCTCCACGTAGCTGCCAATGAATTCATTGATCACAATTGCCTGCTTGAAGCGGTGATGCTCCATTGCCGGAAGCAAATCCTGAAGTTCACGGATCTCAAAGACAGCATCCTCAGCCAGAGGAACACTGCTGCGGATATAGCGGGTGAGGAGCGAATTATTGAAGCCCTCCATAATCAAGCAGACCTGCGACAGATCTTCGGGAAGTGCTTTTTCAAGCGCTGATCGGTAATTAAACACCACCTGCTTGAACAGCTTATCCTCTATCATGCTGTCGATCAGAATCAGGGGGATGCCCTCGACAAAGTGTCTGGAGATCGAGTAGAAGGAATGGTCTTGTGCATCAATGAGAAACACGGCTTCCAGCTTGCGTTCAACGATAATATCCAGCGAAGGGGTGTCGGTATCCAGAGAATAGAGGAGCGTATGATAACCGGCCGCTGTAAGCCGCTGCTCCAAAGCATGAATGAAGGCGAGCTGGGCATGCAGCTTCCAGTAGGGCAATGACTTGGATTTGTGGACCAATACACCTATCAGACCGGTTTTTTGGTTTGCCAGTGAGCGGGCTGCTAAGTTTGGAATATAGCGGAGCTCTTTAGCCAGTTCCATAATCTGGCGGCGCGTCTTCTCAGGAATGGTCTGATTATCCACACGATTCAGCACATAGCTTACGGTGGCAACGGATACGTTAGCACGGATGGCGATGTCCTTCATAGTCGTTTTTTTCAACGCACCAATCTCCTGTCTGTTGATTTCCTAAAGATTAACATTAGCTGGATCAGTCGTCAATCCTGGATGTGATGTGTCATAATAAACCTTTTATTTCTTGCTGCTGATATAATATGTAAAATATTGTAGTATCAGCTTAATCGGTTAAGTCTACCGGTTGTTGATTTTGTCCTGCATAAGGGCAAAGTTGCAGCAGAGCTGGTGGAAGGGCATGCGGCGGCCATTCCGGTCACGGACAATTTGGAAGAGGTATTTGGTAGAGGATCTCTCACAGTTTGCACATATTGATATTTTGCGTCCAGATTGATATTTATCTGAACCCATTTCCATGAAATGCCGTAGAAACAACTATATCTACTATTACATGGAATGGAGTGAAGTGAATGAAGTTGTCATTATTGCGTAACCGTTCTGCCTTTTGGACGAGGACAGTGCTTGCTGCTGCCCTGGTTCTGACGCTTGCTGCCCCGGCGGTACAAGCATCTGCCGCTCCTGCGGCATCTGCACCTCCGGCGTCTGTAACCGGACAGGCCAAACCGTTAACAACGGAGAATGCGGCAGCATTCCTCAAGCAATTCTTCAGTGCAGATGAGGTGAAAGCGCAGCTTGCCGGTGCGGTTGTTATTGTGGTCAAGGATGGCAAGACGGTAATAGAAGAAGGCTTCGGTTATGCGGACAAGGCTGCCAAAACAGCGGTAGACCCGGATGAAACGGTCTTCCGCATGGCCTCGGTATCCAAAACCTTCACTGCCGCTGCCGCCATGCAGCTGGTAGAGCAAGGCAAAATCGATTTGAAAGCGGATTTTCAAGTCTATACCGGACCGATTGTCTTCGACAATCCCTTCGGCGTTCCGGTAACGGTGGAGGATCTGCTGACCCACACCACCGGCTTCCGGATTCAGGACCCGCAGCCGGAAGATATCAACGATGACTTCGAAACCAAGGTATCGATTGAGGATTATGTGCTGCGGAATATGCCGCCGGTTGTCCGTGAGCCGGGGACTTCCTATATGTATGACAACTTCGCTTCACTGCTGCTGGGTCTGGTGGTAGAGAAGGCCAGCGGCATGCCTTATGAGGATTATATGGAGAAGTATGTGTTCTCCCCGCTGAATATGGATTCAAGCGGCTACCTGCTGGAAGGCAAGCTGAAAGAAGAGCTGGCTACCGCCTATGATGCCACTGGCAAGGCGCTTGATCTGTATACAGTAACTCCTACTGTTATGCCGCATGGAGGTATGCTGTCTACTGCAGATGATATCGGCAAGTTCATGACTGCTTTTCTGAATGGGGGCATTTCCGGGAATAGCCGCATTCTGGCTGCAAGTACCGTAGATGCCATGGAGGAATACCGTTCCTCCATCCACCCGTTGCTGCCGAATACCACCTACGGCTTCGAAGCGCCGATTCAGCTTCCCGGTGCCGGCAGCAGCTCCAAGATTATCACCAAAGCAGGCGATTTAATCGGCTTCAGCACTTATATGTTCCTGATCCCTGAGCAGAACACGGGGGTGTTCATTGCCTATAATCAGCAGAGCGCACTGCGGGAAATGTTCTATCCGGCGTTCATCCAGGCGTTCTTCCCGCAATACGCCGCACCGGCGAAGCTGGACGCCTTCCAGCCGCTGAGCGCTGAAGCTCTGGATGCGTTCACCGGATACTATGCGGATCTTCGACTCAAGAGCCTGGTCTCTACAGTTGCTGTGCATGAGGGTGCGCTTACCATTAGCGATGCCTTGCTGGGTACCCGCCAGCTGCGCCAGGTAGACGATAATCTGTTCATCGATGAGCTTACCAAGAAATTTACCGGTTTTGAATTGACGCCGGGCGGACAAGGAGCTTATCTGAAAGAGCCATACCTTAATCCTTACGGCTATGAGCAGAAAGGGCCGGACGGCGTAGGTTATGCCGATGTCACCGCAAGTCATCCTTATGCGGTCCCGGTTATGATGCTGCAGTCGCTGGGTTATCTGCCGAATGATGGGGCGCTCCGCTTCGAGCCTGCGGCGGGAATTACGCGGGCTGAGTATGTACGGCTGATGCTGGAGAGCAGCGGTGTCAAAGAGAGCAAGACCACAAAGCTGGCGTTCCCTGATCTGCAGGGACATCCGGATGCCGGCTATATACAAATGGCTGTAGAACTCGGAATGGTAGAGGGAACAGCAGGCGGAGAATTCCAGCCTGACCGGATCATCTCCCGCCAGGAGGCGGCGGTCATGGTATGGAGACTGCTCAGTGCACAATACCCGGATAAGCTGTTCCAGGATGTGAAGCTGGCCGGTAATACGGATAAATGGGCTATTCCGGCTGTGAAGATGGCCGTGGCTCTTGGTTTATACGGACCGGACATCCAGGCGGATGCCAAGGGGGCTGTTGACTTCAAGTCCAGAGAAGCCCTGAGCAAACAGGAGAATGCTGCCATTCTGTATGCCTTGTTCACCAATCCGATAGATCAGATCGTGGCCGAACTGGCGGAGAAATCCGGCGAAGCGGGTAAATAATCTTGACACAAAGAAGAGCACATTCTAAGGGATGTGCTCTTTCTTTGTGTTCAAATGTACTTCTTCAACAGCAGCTTGTTGAACCCATAGAAACATAAGATGTAGCACGTGCAATTGTGAAGGCTTTAAGTGAGAAGAACACCTATAGAAGGACATTTGATATAATTTCTGGTAACGATCCAATTGATGATGCATTGAATAAAATCTAAAGATGAATCACTCTGGACATTCCAGTAATGGCCGTTGGAAGGCTTGATGAGATTCTAAAATAGAAAATTCGCTCATTTTAACATACGTCCATCGACACTTCTGTTGAACAGCAATAAAGAGCTGTCCCTCAAGGTATTCCGCCTTGTGAGACAGCTCTTTGCAATGAAGTATGCTGCTGTTCCTATAAAGTTAGAATATCTACTCCCATAGCCGGCAGCATCACCTTCTGCTCCGATCTTTTGCTCGTCAACAAGCTGCGATAGGGAACGTCAAGCGTAACCTCTCGTTGCTCATTCGTCAAATTGATCAGGAACAGGAAGCTTTCCTTACCCTTCGATCGAATCGACAGCTCGACACCTTCCGGCAGCTGGAGCTTGGGCGCCAGGTCCTTTTCCTTCAGTATGCCTTCGAACAGCTGATAGAAATACGATGGCTCCGGCCAAGTGCCGACATAATACACTTCACCTTCACCAAGCTTATTGACAGTAACCGCCGGCACCCCCTCGTAAAAGTCGTTGTCATACCAGGCAATCGGGTCTGCTCCTCGCAGTTCCAGCAGATCGCACCATTGCTTCGCAGCGAATGTCTGGCCCTCCGCGTCCCGAATCCGATGCTCGCTGCTGCCAATCGCATCATACTCACTAACGACAACCCCCGCTGCTTCCGCCAGCAGCCCCGGGAGAGGCAGCATCTCACATACATTCCTCATGTTCTTCACACCTGTCCGATTGGTGAGGACCACCGTGCCGCCCCCGGCTGCGAATCGCTCCAGCCGCTGCACTATTGTTTCATTTAACAGAAAGAGGGAAGGGACAATGACCAGCTTGTAGCCATCGAGCGCCTCGGTCCAGTTGATAACGTCCGTACCGACGCCCATTTTCAAAAATGCATTGTGCATAGAGGACAAGTTGTCCATATAATGCATTCCCCCCTCCGCTTGCGGCTGGAGGGAAAGCGCCGTATGCTGATCATGCGAATGCAGAATCGCAACCTGGGTAACGATTGTTGAGCCGGCCAGCAGTTCTCCCAGCCGGTTCACCTCGCGAGTAAGCTCTGCGAACTCCCTGAACCTCCGTCCAGGAACATTGCTATGGTCGATAAGCCCATGCCAGAACTGTTCGGCTCCGAAGGCAGCACTCCGCCAGCGGAAATGAACGACCATGTCGGCACCGCGGGCGATTGTCTGCCAGGATCGGGCTCGGATCAGTCCGGGATAAGGGGTGCGCTGAATTGGCATCCAGGC
Source organism: Paenibacillus sp. FSL H8-0259 (assembly GCF_037963255.1). Classification (NCBI taxonomy): domain Bacteria; kingdom Bacillati; phylum Bacillota; class Bacilli; order Caryophanales; family Paenibacillaceae; genus Paenibacillus; species Paenibacillus sp. FSL H8-0259. Next base: position 6,010,088 of record NZ_CP150147.1, on the reverse strand, counting down.
GCCCTGCGCTCCGCTCAGCTGCTCCATGACCCAGAAATTGCGGCGCTTGATGCCGCGAACCAAGTCCAGTGACAGCGCTCCGTTCCTCGGAAACCGGTCGCCATAATCGTGGTACAGCTCATTCGGATAATAATCAACAGAAGCGAAGTCCAGCTCTTTGTAAAGGTCATAATAGTCCAGACTATTCGGGTATTGCCACATGTTATGCGTCACGAATTGTCCTGGACAGTTGCTGCGCAGAATTTCAAGCTGCCATCCCAGCAGATAGCCTACGCTGTCCGAGCAGAACCGCTTGTACTCGAGAAGATAGGAAGGATTCATCGGCTTGCTGCCGCCGAGCGGCGTCGTTACCTCGGCCCAGCTGCTGTACTCCCCGCTCCAGACGACTGTGCCCCACTCCCGGTTCAACTCTTCCAGACTCGAATAACGCCCCTGCAGCCAAGCGACAAATGCACGATTGCACGTATCGCAATGGCATTCCTGGTAGTGCATCTCGTTATCGATTTGCCAGCCAATGACCGCGGGATGCTTCGCGTAGCGCTGTGACATCGCTTCCACAAATTTGGAGCCCAGCATTCTCAAGGAATAGCTGTTGTTGCAACGATGTCCACGTACACCCGGCCGGATGATTTGACGTTGCTCATCCATTGGCAGCACATCCGGATAACGGGTTGTCATCCAGTTCGGCGGGGTATTGGTAGGGGTGCATAATACGATCTCCATGCCGCGCGCGGCGAATACATCTATAGCTGCATCCAACCATTCAAACCGGTAATCACCCTCCGTCGGTTCCATGCGGCTCCAGGCGAATTCCGCCATTCGCACAACAGCAACACCCGTCTCTTGCATAAGCGCTGCATCCTTCTCCCATAGCTCGGGAGTCCATTGCTCTGGATAATAATCAATTCCAATCTTAATCGTCATCCTGTAATCTCCTTTGTTCATCAATATATTGCGATTATATGCTATATTAATTGGAGTGAATATCTTAAATAATTAATACGATATAACAATATTAAGATAGCAGGAGAGTGGGTCGCATGCCTCATCCCAATCGCGTTTTTCCCGTTCTATCCGCCCGAGACAAGCTGCTCCCTTTTTATTTGCTTGGTATTGGTCTGCATCATGAACAGGAGCATATACGCCGAGACACGGGCATTCAGGATTATCAGTGGATTCAATGCCGCAGTGGCGAGGGCAAACTCAAGCTGAGTGGAACGGAGCATGTCGTCAAGCAAGGCATGGGCATGCTGCTGTTCCCCGGCCAGCAGCACGAATACTATGCTTTATCGGGGAGCTGGAAAGTTGACTGGATCATCTTCGACGGCAGTGGATCAGCGGGGTTGTTTGAAACCGTCGGCATTGTAGACACAAGCGTATTTACGCTCGCATCGCCCGAATACCTTCTATCCCGAATAAGGGAGCTGCTGCAAGCGGCACTTACGCCGCAAGCACAAACGTTAAACAATTACGCCTGCTCTGCCATCCTCTATACCTTATTGACGGAGATTATTCAGCGTGTCTCTGTCGAGGGCAGCGATACCGTCGGGCGGCAGTATGAACGGTTAAAGCCGGTCCTGGATTATATTGACCAGTATTATGCCGAAGAGATTACTTTGCAGACGCTTGCCGGACTGATGGGCGTCACACCGGAACATTTCTGCCATATGTTCAAGAAGACGACAGGCATTCGTCCAATCAGCTATGTCAATCAGGTAAGGATCAATAAGAGCAAGGAACTGCTGCTCGACAATGTGCAGTGCGGGATGCAGCATATTGCTCATCAAGTCGGCTTTGAATCTGCCAGCTATTATGGCGCAATCTTCAAGAAGCTGGAACGGCTCACACCCGGCGCCTTCCGCCGCAGTTATCAGAAGTCGTAACATATATACGATCTTCATCTAACATACTATAGAAATTCAGGAAGCAACTTGTCTGCAGATGAGTTGCTTTTTTTGTTGAAGCTGATGGATAAGAATAAGGGGAATAGCTTGATCCTGAGTCATCTTCAAATTGTACTATCATTTCCTTCTGATCTTCATACTAGGAGTCCTATTAGAAAGTTAAAATACAATTGAGTGAATGAAAATCTAGAGTTAGACGAGGATAGGAGGGAAACAATCAATGAATATAGAGCAATTAAAAGGATTATTCACTAATCCATCAGTGGAATACAGGTCTGTTCCATTCTGGTCCTGGAATGACGATCTGCAGCAGGAAGAACTGGACCGTCAGATTGAGGGTTTTAAGCAGCAGGGAATGGGCGGTTTTATGATGCATGTAAGAGAAGGGCTGGAAACACCTTATCTCGGTGAAGAATTCTTCGAACGCATACGTGAGACCGTGCAGACTGCGAAGGAAGAAGGGATGTACGCTTGGCTGTACGATGAAAACAGATATTCTTCGGGTATGGGAGGAGGAGCTGTTGCACTCCTTGGCGGAGATGATGTTCGTACCAAAGCCCTCACGCTAGAGACGACACTTAACTATGTTCCCGACAATAAGATCGCTGCTGTATATGAAATAAGGGTAAGGCATAATCACTTTGAAGAATTTGCTTTAGTGGATCATGCCTCTCTTACTGCGAGTACAGCTCCCCGTGAAGGTTATCATTTTCTTGTATTCAAAAGAGAGATTGCCGCCGCCAGTGAATGGTGCCACGGGGATACGTATACAGACAATCTCAATCCGGAAGCGGCACGGCTTTTTCTGCAAAGTACTTATGAATTATACAAGAAGGAAATCGGCGAAGAGTTTGGCAAAACTGTTCCAGGAATATTTACGGATGAGCCGACGATTGGCGGATTTGGAGAGAGTGCGGGAGACCGGGTGAAGTGGATTACGTGGTCTGATGTGTTTCCGGCTTATTTTCTGGAGAAGAACGGGTACTCCATCTGGGATATACTACCGCTGCTGATCTATCCTGGTGAAGGGTTTAATAAAGCACGGTTCGATTACTGGAGAACGGTCACTGAATTGTTCTGCGAATCCTACACACAGCAAATCAGTACTTGGTGCCGGAAGAACGGCCTGAAATTTACGGGACACTTTCATTCTGAAGCAAGTCTTATTGGGGCAACCAAAACAACTGGAGCTGTTATGCCCCACTACCGCTACCTCGATATTCCCGGAATTGATACTTTGGGTGAACAAACGGATGAGAATCTGACCATCAAGCAAGTGGCGAGCGTTGCCCGGCAGTTTGGGAAGAAGCGGGTCATTTCAGAGACTTACGGAGTCACGGGTTGGGATTTCACTTTTGAAGGCCGCAGATGGCTTGGTGACTGGCAATTTGTGCAGGGAGTCAATCTTTTGACACATCATCTTGCTCTCTATTCGCTAAAAGGATGCCGGAAGAGGGATTATCCGCCGTCCTTTAATTACAACATTAATTGGTGGGAGCACAATCATGTGCTCGAAGATTATTACGCCAGACTGTCTGCTGTGTTGAGCCAAGGGGAGGTGGTGCGCGATGTTCTGGTCATTAATCCGGTCTCCTCTGTATGGTCGATGCTGGGGGCAGAGTCAGGATCTAATGAAGAGGAGAACAATCGCGTGCTCCGCAAATATGAAAAGGATTATACGAAATTTGTGAATCTGTTGCTTGCCTCACATTATGATTATGATCTTGGTGACGAGCTGCTTATTCGCGATAGCGGTGCCATCTGTGACGGGAAATTCGCAATTGAGCTTGCTTCCTATTCAGTGGTCGTGTTACCTCCGGTCAATAATATTTTTGGCACAACTGTTGAATTACTGCAGGATTTTCTGAGCGCTGGAGGGAAGGTCATTGCTGCCGGACAATTGCCGGCCCTGGTGAACGGAATACCGTCAGATTTGATGGAGCAGCTGAGGGAGTATGCAGGGTTCATTCAAGCGGATAATCCGGGAATAGTGCCTTCCCTGCTGGAGCATGTCCTTCCCCGGGAAGTCAGTATCCTTAATAACGTACACCGCGAAGCGGAGTCTTTCCTGTACATGCTGAGAGATGAGGAAGACAGCCGGATTCTGTTTGTAGTCAATAACAACCGGCATCAGGGCGCGCAGGTGGAATTGTCTCTACGGGGCAGCGGGCGTCTGGAAGTCTGGGACCTGTTATCCGGTACAGTACAGGAAGTGGCAACGGTTGTGAAGAACGGGAATACCTGCTTCCAGGATTCCTTCGGACCGGCCGACTCCCGGTTGTATGTACTCCATACGGCTGCACAAGAACGTACCGCACCTGAAGTCATGCAGCAGCATAACGGGCAGCAGCAGATCATTACTGCCCTTGGCCCGGTGAGTAAATTCAGCCGTACCGCGCCCAATGTTCTGACTCTTGATCAGTGCAGCTACTCCGTTAATGGCAGCACGTTATCAGAAACGATGGAGGTATGGCTGGCGCAGAAGCAAATTCGCGACACTTTGGGGATGCGTCAGGTATTCAGCAACGGCGGCCTGCAGCGTCATATGTGGATACACAACCCTCATGGGAATGATGGTGCAGCGGTGTCCTTCGAGTTTAACTTTGAGGTTGTCGATGTGCCAGGCAATGATGTCTTCTTAGCCATAGAACAGGGGCAACGCTTTGCAGTCACTCTAAACGGAATTCCGGTTGGACAATCCGTAGACGGATGGTTTCTCGACCGCAGTATCAATAAGGTTCTTTTGCCAAGGATGAAATCCGGTCTTAACACATTAACAATTAGTTGTTCTTACATGAACAATATGGAGATGGAAGACTGCTACCTCATCGGAGATTTCGGAGTTTCACCGGATCGACGGATTGTACAGGAGAAGGAGACGCTCCGCTATGGTGACTGGTGCCTCCAAGGATATTTACATTACTGCGGAAGCATAACCTATCATTTGGAATATGATCATCTCATTCAGACGGAAAAGAATGAATCTATTATCCTGGAGCTTGGAGAGTATAAGGCGGTCACTGTGAACGTGCGGGTTAACGGGCAGCATGCAGGATATATTCCTTGGCCGGCAGCCAAACGTCTCGATATCAGTAAGCTGATTGTAAGCAGAATAAATACTATAGACATCGAGGTCGTGGGTAGTCCGCGTAATATGCTGGGGCCTTTGCATCAGGCAGGGACTGATTATAACTGGAAAGAATGGTGGGATTATCGCCGGACAGGCCAGGAATACACACCAGACTATGTGCTTACTCCATATGGCTTATTTGGACAAGTGCATATCTATCGACAATCCAATTAGAGAAGGTGATTACAACCTATGTTACAACCCTATGCGCTGGCTATTAAAAATTACTATTCGGCAATTGGGATTGACACTCCCAAACCCATCTTTGTCTGGAAGTTAGACAGTACGCTTTGGAATCAGAAGCAAACATATTACCGGATTACAGTAGCGGGAAATGCCGAATCGCTGGAAGAAGAAAACAACTTGCTGTGGGACAGCGGGAAGGTGGCTTCGGATGAGCAGCTGGGTGTTATGTACAAGGGGTGGCCGCTGGAGAGCACTTCCTGGTATTGCTGGCGGGTAGCCGTTTGGGATTCATCCGGTCATAGCTTATGGAGTGAAGTCCAGTCTTTTATTACCGGATATCTAAATAGTGAGCATTGGAGTGCCAAGTGGATAGGTGATGGAAGTGCTGCGCCCTTCTATGCCCGTTATGAATTTGATCTGAACAAAAAGGTCAAGCAGGCATTTGCCTTGGTATCGGGTCTTGGACAATTTAAGTTCTATATGAATGGCAGAAAAGTAGGCGGCCATGAAATTGATCCGGGATGGACTAATTATCATAAGTCCGTACAGTATGTAAGTTTCGATATAACGGATCATCTGCAATCCGGGAGAAATGCGGTCGGGCTCCATGTCGGAAACGGATTCTTCGTTGGAGCCAGCGGCGGCGGGCGACACTTTTATACGATGGATAAAGGATATGAGCCTTACGGAGATCAGCTCGTGGCTATTGGGGAATGGCATATCGAATTTGAGGATGGAAGCCGGATGATTCTCCGCACGGGAGAGGACGGCTGGAAAGTACATGAGAGTGCAACTACGCTAGCCAATGTGTACGGGTCTGAAAATTTCGATGCCCGGCTGTATCCGGGTGGATATTGCGCTCCAGGATTCGACGACAGCGGGTGGAAGCCGGCTCAGCTTCTGAAGCCGCCTGCGGGTAACCTGGTTCAGCAGAACCAGCCGCCAGTCAAGGTCAAGCATGTCTATGATACACTCTCTGTTGCCGAACCGCTTCCGGGAGTCTATGTGTTTGACCTGGGGCAGAATATGGCGGGGATGTTCGAGATTTATGCCAGCGGACCTGCGGGCAGTAAGGTGACCATTAAACCCGGTGAACTGATGAGAGAAGACGGAACCATTGCTACCCCGTGGGACATCGTAACCTACTCTGAATTTATCCTGGCAGGGACAGGGGAAGTAGAGGTATGGAAACCGGATTTCTCGTATTACGGTGCGAGATGGGTGCAAATTGAAGGCTGTACACGTGATGAAGCTGATCCGGGCAAGCCACTAATTCATGATGTAAAAGGTCATTTTATTACTTCGGCATCCCAAGATAGCGGCATTTTAAGTACGGATGATGCAAGAATTGATAAACTAGCGAATATCATCACCAAAGCTATCGAGAGTAATCTGCAAAGCGTGCATACGGATTGTCCGACCATTGAAAAGCTTGGCTGGCTGGAAGCATCGGCTTTGATGGGGCCTTCGATCATGTACGTCAAACAGGCAGAAGAGCTGTTCCTGAAAATTGTCCGGGATATGATGGAAGCACAAACGGAAGATGGGCTGATTCCTGATATTGCTCCCGAGTATTCTCTCTTTCAGGATGGCTTCCGTGATTCCATTGCATGGGGCATATCCCTTCTGATGGTACCGGATCTATTGCTCGAAACGTATAACAACGTTACTGCTATCGAGGTTGCCTACCCTGCAATGAAGCGGTATATGGACTATCTGAAATCCAAAGAGATCCATGATGGGCTGATCGGCCACGGGTTAGGGGACTGGGGAATCCAACCGCAAACAGGCGGCGATTATATTGAAAATGTGGAGACGGCCTTTTATTATGAAGGCTATCGCCTAATGGCCAAATTCGCCGGCATACTTGGTTTTACGGATGAGCTTGAGCATTACTCCGCAGAAGCAGAAAGAATTAAATTGAATTATAACAAGCAGCTGCTACATTCGTTGCCGGAGAACAGCCAGAGCTATGCTTATTGTAAGCTTGGAGGCCAATTCGATCCGGCCAATCAGGTCGTTCAGGCGATTCCGCTAGCCTTCAATCTTGTCCCGCAGGAACAGCTTCACGATGTAGAACACGCATTTCTGCAGGCTGTAGCTTCCCGGCAGCTTCATTCCGGTGAAATCGGGCTGCGTTATGTATTTCTTGCACTTTCCAGATTGAACCGAAATGATATCGTTATGGACATGATGATGCAGCCGGAGCATCCAAGCTACATCAGGTTCGTAGAGCGCGGAGAAACCTCGCTGCCCGAATTCTGGACGGACGAAGCCCGTTCCCGCAATCACGATATGATGGGCCATATCCTGGAGTGGTTGTATAAGGAGTTGCTGGGCATATCCTCTGCTTGCGAGGCGTATAAAGAGATTCTTATTGCTCCGTTCCGAAGCGGACGCGTGAAGCGGGTGAAGGGAGTGCATCATTCCATTCGCGGAGAGATCGGAGTGGAGTTTAGCCATTCCGTAGAGGAGATTCTTCTCAATGTTCAGATTCCGGCAAACACCACTGCAACTTTACAGATTCCACTGCTGAACGGCGAGTCTCAGCTATATGAAAGCGGGACGCCGGTTCCATATGAATCTTTCAATCAAGGTACGCAGATCTATGCCCGCTTAAAAATAGGCTCTGGAAGCTACTCCTATGTAAACAGAGTTAAAGGGTGAGACGGTAGACTACAACAGGGTATCCGCTTATGGATACCCTGATTGTTTACTTTATTTTACTGTGCTTAAAGCGATTCTTTTTTTAACATCACCCGGTGTATAACCATATGTTTTACGGAACAACCGGATCAGATAGCTGGGTTCCATACCCAATTGTTGGGCTACGTGTTGAATCGGCAGGGACGGACTTTCCCTGATCATCTGCATGGCACGTTCAAGTCGCAGATTCTGCAGATACTTGAGAGGTGTCACGCCATATTCCTGCTGGAACAAAAGCTGGAAATGCTGCACTGAATAGCCTACAGCCCGGGCCAGGTTAGAGATCAGCAGCGGCTCAGCATAGTGTTCATTCATGAGCCGCAGTGCTTTTTGCAGCACTTCATTATGAGGCAATTCATCGCCAGGCAATTGCTGAACCTCTCTGGAATGCTCTACAATGCGGAGACTTAGGAAAAAGTGGTAGAGTGATCCGGAAATGCTCTGCATATAGCTTTCATCATGAGGAGGAGAACAGGAAATATCTACGGATTTCCATATATGTCTGATTTTATCCCAGCATTCCTCAAATCTTTTGGGATAGAAAGGAGCTGCGGTGTTCAGACCTATTCCTTCCAGAAAGCTCTCAAGTATACTGCCGAAAAAACCAATAAATCCTACATGCCAAGGTTCATTGGAAAGGGGGAAATATTCATGTGCCCGGTCTGCCGGAAATAAAAACGCATGCCCTGGCTCAAGCACCCATTCTTCTCCGGAATCCAAATCGCGGAATAATCCCTTTCCACTGCGAATCAGGAAAACCTGACATACCGGAAAGCCCTGCGGTTTGACATGGCGGTATTGATTATGACTCCCCACAGAATACAGGTAGAGGGGGAGCGAAAGGGATTCCCGGGATGATTTATTTAACCGGAAAGGAAGCATCATCGTGTTATCATTCATACTTGCTTTGGATCAGCCTGATAATCACTTCAACTCCGCCTATAGCGCTTCGTCTCACTTCTAATCCCGACCTTTCTCCATAATATATTTTCAGACGTTTGTGAATGTTAAGAAGACCCGTTACCTCACCTTGTTCCCTATTCTCAAGTCCGGAGTTTATTTGGTCAGGGTTCAAGCCGGAGCTTTCCTCTCCGTTATCCGCAACATGAATTTCAAAGTATGGTCCCATCTCAACAAAGGTAATTCTTAGCAGTCCATTCTCTTCCTTGTTCTCCAAGCCATGCTCAAATGCATTTTCAATAATCGGCTGTAAAATTAAGCGGGGAACAAGCAGATCGTTGTATCGTTCAGGGAGTTCTTCAAACTCAATATGAATACGGTCATAGAATCGTGATCCCTGTATGCTGGTATAGCTTCTGGCATGTTCCACTTCCAGCGCCAAAGGTACGTCATCCGAATTGTTTTTGGTCAAAAAACGGAAGAAGACACCGAGATGCTGCGCGAACTCTTCTGCAATTGCGTTATCGCCTCTTTTTATTTTCTGGCTTAGAGAAAAGAAGCTGTTATACAAGAAATGTGGGTTAATCTGAGCCTGAAGCTGTTTGAGTTCAGCTCTTTGAGTCAGGTTCTTCTGAATATAAACCTCCTCAATTAAATTCCGGATCTCCAGAGTCATATGATTGAAGCCGTCGTACAGATAGCTGAACTCATTTCCTTTGCCGGTAGTCAATTTAAGCTCGCTGTTAAAGTCGCCGTGTTCGACTCTAGAGAAGGCTCTTAGCAGTTTGACCAAGGGCTTATGAATGTTGCGTTCGGTAAATGCAGAAATACTGACAGATAAGAAGATCATCACAACAATGTAGATAAAAACCAGCCATTTGTAGATTTGCAGATCGTGTAATACCTCGTTCTCCGGGTTATACTGCACAAAAAGCCCAAAATAATCGGATTTACGTATGACTGTCAGAAATTTTTGCTTGTTCACATTTAAGGTGAGTGAATTTTCTTCAGCATGTCTGGGATCTGAACGGATATACTCCATCATGTTTTTGCCGTACTTACCGCCTTCCGTACTCTCAATAAGGATGTTCTGATGTTGCTGGAAAAGAAAGGAGCCGCTGTTCTTGATGGTATTGAAGGTGGACAGCGTATCGATAATTTTGTCCCGGTTCAGTTCTACATAGAAGAAAGCCTCCGTCATTGAAATGTTCTTGTCATAGGGGGTACCCGTTGATACCATGAACAGCTTGTTATCTTCTACATTCATGATCTGGTTTACGGAAGGATAGTGCTTTTCTATGAAAGACATATCGTCGTCACTTAATGTTTCCACAACGTCATTAGATATCTTTAAGTTTGCTTTCGGTAAGTACAACGTAGCTGTTGTAACCAATAAGCTGCTGTTCTTTAGCGAATTCAGACGTTCCTGTTCGGTTAAAATGGCCTCTCTTCGCTCATAATCGGTAAGTGTGCTGTTCGGATTCACCAGAAACACCAGTTTGCGTGCCGAGAATAGATCATACATCATGTTTTTGATATTCATGATCTGCTGATCCATTGAGTCAACAAAAAAATCCGCCTGGGAATTCATTTTGTCATTAATTGATTGCTTAGCGACTTTAATTGCATTGTAGTAAAGGAAAGAAGACAATAGTGTACTCACAAACAAGAAAAGAAAGAATATAGAAAGCTGTTTGGTACGAATCGAATTTTTCCAGTTGATTTTGAAGGGATTGTCGCGTAATAAAGTTCTTTTCATTAATGTTCACCATACTTATCCCTATATTCCTGTGGCGTTATTCCGGCCATTTGTTTGAAGATTCTAGTAAAAGAGTGTGCGGATGGATAGCCGACTTTCCGGGATATTTCGTGAATACGCTCGTTATTGGTTCGTAGCAGACGTTTGGCCAATTCCACACGACCTTTCCCTATATACTCAGAAAGATTACACCCATAGGTCTGTTTGAAAATTCTGGACAGGTAGGAAGCGTTGAAGCAGCCGACTTCGGCAAGCCTGTTCAATGTCAAATCTTCATGAAGATTGTGCTCGATATAATCTTGAACCTTCTGTAGCGCTTCGTTTGTCCGATTTCTCGCTTCACCGCCGAGGGTTTCAAAAATACGGTTGGAGAGATCATACAAGAAGGTGATTAAATGGTCCATTGATGTTTGCTTGCCGGCATTCATTAGTTTATCCAGATTTATTTTTTCAGCAACAGCCGCAGTAAGGTTGTTGTCGTTCATAAAGTTGAGCAGTGTGACGGCGACGTTATAATAAAGCGCCAGTGCCGCATCATAATGCTTGCTCTGTATTTGCTCCGGCGATCCCAGAAGAGTATCCAATATTTCGAAATAGGATACTGGTTTTCTCATCTCCAGATACTTCTCCAGCAGTTGGATTTGCGGGCGCAAATTCATTGTTGTGAGTGAAGCTCCAGAAGTCCCCAGAGCATAGTTTTCTTCCTTAAGAATCATCTGCTCACTTCGGCCGATCCTTGAAATGGCTAATCTCTTCAATCGTTCATAATGAAAATGCAGATCCTGAATGGAGCAAAGTTCTGTGCTGGTTACAAAGGAAATACTCTTATTAACTGTTTTCCGGAAATTTTCTTGTATATATTCCAAGACCCCAAAGGAAAGAGTATATATACGTTCCCACTGGATCTCCTTAACTAAATCTGCCGCAGCGGGTTTAGGCTGTAACAGCAATATTCCATATCCGTTTGTTACAAAATGAACATACACCTGGATGTGGTCAGGCATGAAATGATGGACAATATGAATGACATTCTGATATAGATTAAATTCTTCAGCAATGAAATCCTCCGCCCCTGCATTGTCCAGACGAAAAAGAAAAGCAAGCATAGGGAAACGGCTATGAATGGGAATTCTGAGCTCATCAAGCTGTTGTTGATGAATTTCACGTTTGCCCTTATTGTATATGAGCTGGTTAATATACTCCTTGCGCAGCCACATCTGCGCCTTGTCCATTTCAAGCTCCAGCGATTGGGTGGTGTATTCGAGCTCAATCATTTTTTGGATGTCATCAAAAGCCTCCATGACCGTTCTGATGATGACGGCATTGTCTTCGCTTTTCAGCAGATACCGTACATCTTTGTAATCATAAATTTCGTACAAATAATCAAATTCTCTATAGCCGGTCAGGAAAATAACCCGGCATTGAGGCCAGTTATTCTTGATCACCTTAAATAATTCGAGGCCGCTCATTCCGGGCATTCGGATGTCTGTCAAAACGACATCAAATTTCATCTTATCCAGCAGTTGAATAGCTTTTCGGCCTGAGTTGGCAGTGTAAACATCAATATCTGCAGATACTTCGTATAGGAACATATCCTGGAGGGACTCCAATATATCTAACTCATCGTCTATAATTAACAGGCTTCCCAAAGTTAATCCTCCTAAAGTTGCATAGAAATGAACAAGTTAATGCAGCTGCCTCTATTGTACAGAACAATAGAACACTTTTGAATGCGCTATCAGAAAGTAGTAAAAATATAAAGGCAAAGTAAAATCATGGACGTAGATGACGGAAAACGTTTTCTTTTATAATGCACATGTACCCACCAAGCAAGTTAAAAAAGGGAGGATAACAATGAAAAAAGAGAGATTGAAAAGTGCAGCCGGTATTGCACTGGCGGCAGCAATGCTGCTATCTGTAACCGCATGTAGTGGTAATGGCAATTCAAACAATAATTCAGGTGATGCAGCTGCCAGTAACAACACTACTAATCATGCTGTCAGTAATGCAGCGGATGATGACAATCTTTATGGTTACACTACGCCGGTCAAGCTCAATGTAGGATTTGCTTTTGCATCTGACTTTAAGGTGCAGGGCCAGGAAACGGAAACTCAGAACACCTGGATGGATCTGTATAAGGAAAACGGATATGACATTACTCCTATGTACAGTATTGACGCAAGTCAAGGAGAAACCAAACTTGCGACGGCAATCGCTTCAGGAAGTTATCCGGATGTGTTTACGGTATCGGCTTCTGACCTTGTGAAATATGCGCAAACGAATGTGATCGCCGACATTAGTGAGGTATATGAGAAATATGCTACTCCGGAACTCAAAGAGTATTTGAATGCTGATGAAGGTGCGTCCCTGGCTTCAGCCAAGGTGGACGGTAAACTGTATGCGATTCCAAAAATGGGCAGCGGGTTTGACGGCGTTATGATGATGTTCATCCGTCAGGATTGGCTGGATAACTTGGGATTGAAAATGCCGGCAACTATGGACGAACTGGCTGAAGTGGCGAGAGCCTTCACCCAAAACGACCCGGATGGCAACGGTAAAGCAGATACTTACGGACTTGCACTAAATGGTAAAGAGGGCTTTGCCATGCTCTCCGGTTTGCAGGCATTCTTTGAAGGTTACGGCGCAGCGCCGGGTCACTGGAACGGGAAATTCTCCCTTATTGAAAAGGACGGCAAAGTGGTCTGGGGTGGTGCTCTGCCGGATGAGATGAAGAAAGGGTTAACCGCACTGCAGGGTATGTACAATGAAGGATCTTTGGCCAAAAATTTCGGGACCATGGATTTGACTGCAATTAACAAGGATTTAGGCAGCGGAAAAGCCGGGATCTTCTTTGCTCCGATGTGGGGAGCAATGACATCTATTATGGATGCAGTTAAAAGTGACCCGAATGCTCACTTTACAAGCGCCCGCATTCCGGACGGCAATGGTGAAGGCTCCTCCAAAGCTTACATGCCTACACTGCCTGAAGCTTATTTTGTAATAAGCAGCAAGGCCAAGAATCCGGAAGCGTTAATTAAATTGATTAACCTTAGTGTGCAAAAACTGATTCATCCAACCAACGAAGTAGAATTCAACAAATATTACGGACAACCTGATGTGTACAGCGGCTGGAAGTTCAGTTTGACTCAAACCCTGAATCCGCTGAAAAATCTCGATAATTATTATAAAGAATCCCAAGCATTGCAGACAGGCGATACTTCTGAGCTGAATGTTGAACAAAAAGGCGATTATGACAAAATGAAATATTATCTTGATGCCGTGGAATCGGGAACAGTTAAAGACATGATTACAGCAAATGATGCCACATTCCTGAATGGTGCGAGCTTGTACACCGTGTTCGGTGACCCGCAAGGCGGGGAGGCGACAGTGGATCAAATTAAGACGAAAGGCGCTTATAACCTTTCGGCGTATAACTACATTCCAACCGAAACGATGTCAGCCAAATTTTCGACGCTCGACAAAATGGCGCTTGAAACCATTGTGAAGATTATCTACGGTGACAGCGTGGATTCGTACGATAAATTCCTCCAATCATGGAAGTCGCTTGGCGGAGACACCGTAATCAAGGAAGCGCAGGAATGGTACGACAGTAATAAATAATCAGATATAAATAAGGTTAGGGGATGTAATTACAATATTGCATCCCCTAATGATGGAAAGGGGTAGGAGCGGATGACCAATATTGATAAAAAGAGACAACGAATGTTTCATCTTATGCTTGTTCTGCCAGTGGTAATTTTATTCATCTTTAGTTATCTTCCCATTTTCGGGATTGTTATCGCTTTTCAGGACTATCAGCCGGGCCTCGGGATGCTGAAATCGCATTGGGTAGGATTTGAGAACTTCAAGACGATTGCGTTATTGCCGGACTTTATGCCGGCTTTACGAAATACGCTAATCATTGCCGTTTTTAAGATTATTGGTAATGTGATTTTTCCGATTGTATTTGCCCTGATGCTGAATGAACTCCGAATCAAATGGTTCAAAAAAACAGTTCAAACCATTACCTATTTGCCTTATTTTCTTTCCTGGGTCGTTCTAGGAGGGATCTTACTGGATTTTCTGTCTCAAGGCAATACAGCTGGAGATGCTGGCTTCCTGAATACCATGTTGATGAATCTCGGTTTGGTGGATGCGCCTGTTAACTTTCTAGGAAATAAGCACATCTTCCCGGCTTCGGTAGTGGTCAGTGATGTCTGGAAAAACTTCGGCTATAATACGATTGTTTATTTAGCTGCATTGACTAGTATCAATCCCAGTTTATATGAAGCATCGTCAATCGATGGTGCAGGAAGATGGAAACAGACTTGGCATGTCACGCTCCCAGGAGTTGCACCTATTATCATCTTAATGACGGTACTTTCTATAGGAAATATTCTGAATGCCGGGTTTGAGCAAATCTTTGTATTGTATAGCCCTTCAGTATACGAGACCGGCGATATCATTGATACGCTTGTTTATCGGCTAGGCCTGGTAAATCAGCAATTTTCGTTATCTGCAGCGGTAGGTTTGTTTAAATCAGTTATTTCGGGCATCCTTATCGTCGTTTCATTTAAAATGGCAGAACGATATGCTGGATACCGCGTATTTTAGAAGGGGGTAAAAAGCATGTTTGCTAAAAATGTTTCCATGAGCAGAAAGGTATTTGTTCTTTGTAATGCTGTTTTGATTTTAGCGATTACGCTGGCTTGTTTAATTCCGCTTGTTAATTTATTGGCCCGCTCTCTTAGCGGCTCCCAAGCAATCTTAGGGAACAGAGTGAAATTATGGCCGGTAGATTTCACGACAGAGGCTTACAGCTTTGTAATGAATAACAGCGAGTTTTGGACAGCTGCACTTGTAACGGTCAAGCGGGTGGTTATCGGCGTTCCGATAAATATGCTGTTAACGATTCTGGCAGCCTATCCGCTATCCAAAAGCGATCTTATTTTTAAGAAAAGAAAGTATTATTCCGCGTATTTCATTTTTTTGATGGTGTTTAACGGCGGTTTAATTCCTACGTATATTCTAATATCCAAGCTAGGAATGATTGATTCCATATGGTCACTTGTCCTTCCCGGCGCAGTTCCTATTTTTAATGTCATATTGGTTATGAACTTCTTCAGGGGCATACCTGAGGAATTAGAAGAGTCTGCAATGCTCGACGGAGCAAGCCAATGGACGATTTTATGGAGAATATATATTCCTCTGTCTAAACCCTCTATTGCTACGGTTACTCTCTTTAGCTTAATTAATCACTGGAATGCCTGGTTTGACGGTTTGATTTATTCGAACTTTACTTCCAACTATCCGCTGCAGTCGTATTTGCAGACGCTTGTCGTTGATATTCAAAGTGCTATTCTTGGTGGAGACCTGCAAACTATTGTTGATGTAATGAACGTAAACGACATTAACCTGAAAGCCGCTCAAATCTTCATTTCCATTATTCCTTTGTTTGTTGTTTATCCGTTTATGCAGAAGTATTTTACGGAAGGGCTGACACTGGGAAGTGTGAAGGGATAGGACTAAGAGATTGATTCTGGTAAAGCGGGGCGTGAAATCTTATGATTTCATGCCCCGCTTTCTGTGGTTTTCCTAATTTTCAGGTTTTAACACAGCTCATTGCTCGCCGATCATGTTGAACCGCCAGAATAGGCTGATGAAATCGCCTTTAATTCTTGGAAGCGTCAGTCCGGCGAACATCAGCTCGTCACCTCCATATACTTTCCCAGTTTCTTGATGGCGATATAAGTAATCCGGGTTCAATCCTTTGCATTTCAGAAAGTGAACCCTTTCCCCCGGCTGGCTCAGCACTCGAAAGAAAGCAAGTATAGCTTCGCTCTTGTCATCAGAAACAAAGGACCAGGCGGCATCATTACCCTCGAACGGACTTAAAATCCGATAAAAATCCCCGAATTGGATGAGGGGGCGAATGTCTTTATATAGCGCAACTTGAGACTTGACCGTTAGTTTTTCCTCTGGCGACATCTTGGTGAGATCCAGCTCGTAGCCAAAGTTTCCCGACATCGCGACATGTCCCCTTGTGTCAAGAGGAGTAATCCGGTTGACTTGATGATTCGGCACTCCTGAAACATGAGCGCCCATAGACACGGACGGATAGACCATGCTGTTACCGTACTGGATTTTTAGTCGGCTGATCGCGTCCGTATTGTCGCTAGCCCACGTTTGCGGCATGTAATAGAGCATGCCGGGATCATAGCGCCCTCCTCCGCTCGAACAGCTCTCGAATAGTACATCCGGGAAGGCGAAAGTGAGCTGATCCAGTACACTGTACAGGCCGAGGATATAACGGTGTCCCGTTTCGCGCTGGCGTTCTGCCGGAAGCAGGGCAGAGCCAATCTCGGTCAGATGGCGGTTCATATCCCATTTGACATACGTAATAGGCGCGGAAGACAGAATATCGGACAGTGCTCCAACAATATAGTCACATACATCCTGCCGCGACAGATCGAGAACAAGCTGATTCCGCCCCACTGTTCGGGGACGATCCGCCACGTGAAGACACCAGTCGGGATGGCATCGGTAGAGTTCGCTGTCCGGTGAGACCATCTCCGGTTCGAACCACAGACCGAACTGCATGCCCATTCCGGTTATACGCCGGGCAAGATTGTTCAGCCCCTCCGGAAGCTTGCGGTGGTCAACGGTCCAGTCGCCTAAGGAACTCAGATCATTATCCCGCTTGCCGAACCAACCATCGTCTAGGACAAAGAGCTCCATACCAAGTTCCTTCCCTTCACGGGCAATCGCTTCAATCTTGTCGGCATTAAAGTCAAAATAGGTTGCTTCCCAGTTATTGATTAATATTGGGCGTTCGGCGTCACGAAATTTGCCGCGACTGAGCCGGGTGCGATACAGCGAATTAAAGATACGGGACATCCCGCCCAAGCCTTGTGCCGAATACACCATAATGGTCTCGGGTGTTTGAAAGCTTTCCCCGGGAGTCAGCTTCCAGGAGAAGCCAAACGGATTGATCCCTATCGAAACCCGGGTCGTCCCGTATTGTTGAACCTCCGCCTGGGCGATGAAATTCCCGCTGTAAACGAGGCTGAGCGCGTACACCTCACCATTGTCTTCATCAGCGCCAGGACGAAGCAAAGCTAGAAACGGATTTTGCTGGGGACTGCTGGCTCCCCGCCGGCTTTCCGCACTCTGAATACCTGGCATCAGGGGTCTGCGTGCGATATTTCGTTCATTGGTATGCGCCCCGTAGAAGGTCAACATATCATACTCGTCATCTCTGAAATCGATGCTGGCGCTAAATGCGCGTAGAAGGGTCAGATTGTCGGATCCGGTATGGTCGAAGCGAACCGATCGCGCCATAGCGTCATATTTGTTGAAGACAGTGTAAATCAAGGTAGCTCGAAGACCGGTCAGAGCATCTTCGAGCACAAGCTCCAGCGTATCTGCTTCCTGCTCCACCTCGATGTAAGTGGCAGGAAGACCTGGGAGCTTTGGCTTGCCGGCAAATATCCGATGAGTCTGGTAACGGAAATCGCAGATTTCGGATCCGGTAGACTGGGCAACCTGATAGGCGGGTATGCCGAAATCACCGTTCCCGTAGCCCGGATACTCCTGCGGAAGGTTGTCTAAGGAAAACCTTCGGTCGGCAGGGTCGGGATTCGGAGAAAAACCACGGTCAATGAAATCAAAAGGTACAGAATCCCGATAGGAGGCGATTCGCCGTCCCCAGTATAAATGCCCCAGATAGCCGTCACGGACAATCTGAATGCAGTAACTGGAACCAGGGGTCTGCAGATGAAATACACGGCTTTTCTCGTCAAAATGAATGCTCATAAGTGAAATCGTGCTCCTTTTAATGTTACAATGTAGTAAGCCTATGAAATAACTGATTGTAGAAAACAACCCTTATTCATTAGCTTATATGTGAAGGAGGAACGAAACAAGAGTAACTTTATGAGGGTGGGAGGGTAAAATATTGCTGTTAGTCACGAAGGGGGAGTAAAGGGGTGCAGTCCTCGGTATCTTTTCACTATATAACACCGATGCCATATATTTTATTAAAAGGTGCCGGATATGAGCTGATTACTTCACATGATTATATCTGGGATGGGCGGAACCGTACCGGAGACCATTGTGTACTTCAGTATACATTGGATGGTCGCGGTGAGATCGAAACGGGGGGGAGAAAACATTCTCTTGGGCCGGGGGATGCCTTTCTGGCTGATGTTCCTGGCAACCATATCTACCGTCTCCCGTCTGATTCTCCCAGATGGGAAGTGCTATACTTCGAACTGTCACACTTAGCGCTGCATCTTCTGCAGGAATGGATTGATATTAACGGCTACATTTTCCGGATTGAACAGGGGTCAGAATTGGAGCGCCTCCTGTGGATGACTTATCGGGAGGCGATTGAGGATAGTTATTTCGATATGTATCAGTGTTCTAGGGCTGCGTACTCATTAGCAATGTCTCTTGCCAGTCATCTTGTCACGCTTGCTAGCAGTATTCCATTGCCTCCGTTTGTAGAACGGTGCAAAACCTTTATTGACAGCAATCTGCATCGGAATATTGGCCTAAAAGACATGGCCGAGGTCTCTGGCTGTTCGAAGTACCATCTCACCCGAGAGTTTGAGCACAAGCTTGGCCTCTCTCCCGGTCGCTATTTAACTCGAATGAGGTTGGAAAGAGCGGCTGCTCTGCTGCTGGAGCCCGCAAATCTGACGCTTGAGCAGGTGGCTGAGCAATCTGGTTTCGCTAATGCGAATTATTTCGGCAAAGTGTTCCGGAAGTATACAGGAATGGCTCCAGGTGAATTTCGTAAGGAGGGAGATTTGTACCAAATTCGGCGGGTGATCCGGAGCGGTCAATAAAAATGGGGTCTTACAAAGAGTAACAGGCTGCCGAGATTTCGGCAGCCTGTTTTGTAGCAGGTTCAAAGAAAGAAAGGTCATGCAAACACGACGTTAATAATTACGGGTTCACTGGACTGGATAGTATCAGTGACAAAAAGATCCCCATCCCGCCGGAATGGAGTTGGTGCTCCATTGACCGTAATTAACGCAGGCTCCTGGCTGGCGCCAAAGCCTAATGTTCCGCCTTCTCTTAGTTGCAGCAAGGCGGAGTTTTCATCAGTAAATAAAATTGTAACCGCTGCGGAGGACAGATACTTATTAAGAAGGCCGATCGGTGTAAACCGGTGGTTCAGAATTGGAATTATCAAGTATAATGCCACTTCGTCTTCCTTAAGTGTAAATGGGATGCTCTGGCGGTATGAACACTTCAACAGCTTTCGGCTGAAATGCTCATACAGATAGAATTCTTGATCTTCATTACACAGCACCGGAATCTGTGAAGGGCTGATAGATCCACTTAAAATCCGGTCTTCCTGATCAATGTTGAATACCCCAACTGCTATAGAGTCTCCGACAGGAGTCCAGACCTTAAGTGGTACCCCATCCTGTTGAGGGTTAACCATCAAAATATCGGAGGTCGGGAGTCCGGGTTGATCGGCTCTCAGCACTTTACCATCATGAAATACAAGTGGAAGAAGATCTTTCGGTTCCGTAGTTCCAGGCTTGTCGCTAAAATAAACCGGACCACCGCTTACGGCCCGAAGTACCCCGTTTTGTGTTGCTTCTTCATGATTGGTCCAGAACATATCCCAATCTCCCCAGTACAGTACATGATGATACAATGAGTTATAGGCATTTTGGAGCGCATGTTCTTTAAAACTAATTTCTTTGCCAGGGACAAAATCGTCACTGTTCCGGGATAACGCTGAGGATGGCCGAAACCATATATTTTCCGACTCCATTCCCATGCAATTGATCAATTGCTGATCAAAATGCAACCCGGTAGATGCTTCTAAAGCGGTATGCATCTCATACGCTGAATGGCCATCGGGAATATGGTGGAGCAAAAAACTGTTTATCGACCCCTGGCTGTCGACCTTCACAAAATCCACACCTGAATGGCGCAGACTGCGATGGAAAGCATTCCAGAAACCGAAGCCTTTATCCGCACGGGGATAAGGTATGAAACGGCCTTTTGCGGTTTTATACACAAACTCACCATGCTCCTGAATAATCGGGCTGTCTGGATGAATCCCTGCCCAATAACCAAAGAAGGTATGCCATACACCGACCCAGCGGACCCCAAAGTTCGATTTTAACTCTTCAATTAATGGAGTGAGGCCATCGGGGAATTTCGTTTGATCTGCATCAAATGACATCAGGCCCTTTTCTTTCACATCTAACCAGCCATCATCAATCATGACCCAACGCACAGGAATTTGTTTCTCGTTTAATTCTTTGATTTTTTCAATTATCCCCGTCGCGTTAACCTCGTCACGGAATGCGTCCCAGGAGCACCAGCCCAAGTATTCCAAAGTATTGGGATAACGTTTGTGTTCTCTAAGTGAAGTAGGGTTACCAATTAAATCAAGTGTAAACTTCATCGTTTCCTGGATTAAGTGATAAGGGTTCTCTCCGTATGAAAGAACGAATAGTGGCGCGGAAATGTCGTCCCGACCACCTACGTTTGTCGAAAGACAAAGATCAAAGCCGTCATTACTGCCTCGTATCTCCGTTTTTTCAGTCAAAGTTACAACAGGTAAACAGTAAGCATAGCGGGAGCCAGACTGCCAGAGAATCGATTGGGTACGCTCTGGCAGATCACTCATACGGGAAGTGAATGAGGGACGTGTCCACCAATCATTAAAGTGGTAAAAACCCAGAATTTTGTCCGTTTTTTGTGGTTGTGGAACCGAAATAACGATGGAATGTCTGGAATTGAAAGATAACTGACGCCAGAATACCTCCTTGGCAGCCAGACTTGCTTCCACAAAGCAGACAACCGTTGAGCCATAATCTATGAGATGAAGGTAGACTAGGATAGAATTGTCTTTGTCTGTATACATACTTGTCTTTTTAATGAAAGCGCCGTGTCCGTCCACCTCTGAAGTTTGGTTCATTTCTTTTAAATCCAACCTTTGTAAAGAGGAGCCTTCATCAGTCGAAACGGACACTTTTAAATTCGTTAAAAATGTAGCGTCTTCTAAATTAATGATTGTTTCCATACCTATTTAACAGCTCCTTCGACGACACCTTTAATAATTTGCTTTTGCATAATGAGGTAGAAGATAATGACAGGAATGATTGCCATAACCAGTGCTGCCATGGCAACTCCGTAATTCGATGTATATTTGCCAAAGAAGTAATAGGTCGATAACGGCAACGTTTGTTGTTCTTTCGAAAGTAAAACCAAAGAGGGCAGCAAGAAATCATTCCATATCCACAAAACGTCTACAATGGCTATCGTCGTTGAGATCGGTTTTAAAATGGGGAAGATAATTTTCCAGAACACTTGAACCCGCCCGGCTCCATCCATTAATGAGGCTTCCTCCAGGTCTTTTGGAACAGTTTTTATAAAACCGTGGTACATGAAGGTGGCCAGACTGATACCGAATCCAAGGTAAAAGAAGATAAGCGCCCATCTGCTGTTAAGCATGTGAAGATTTCCATACAGCGTGACAAATGGGATCATTATGGACTGAAATGGAATAAGCATCGACGAAACTAACGTAAGCAGTATAATGGAAGATATTTTATTCGACCAACGAACCAGATAATAAGCTAACATAGAAGAAAACACCAAAATAGCCAGAACGGAGACGCAAGTAATAAACAAAGAGTTAAATAATCCGTACGAAAAATTCATTCGGTTGTATGCTTCCGTATAGTTTGAAAAATCAAGCGTTTTCGGAAGAGTTAGAGGATTTCGGATAATCTCTACTCTAGACTTGAAAGAGTTAAGAAGAATCAATAAAAAAGGAAAAATAAAGATAATGAAAAGGATAGACATACCTGTATACCAGCCTGCAGCAATATTTAAGCGTTTATTTCGCATCAGGCGTCTACCTCCATTCTCTTCATGACCCTAACCTGCAGAGTGACGATTAACGATACGATTAAAAATAACATTATGGCTTTCGCCTGACCCGATCCAAAGTTCCGGTATATAAATGCATCGTCATACACATGCATGGCGATGATCTCGGTGGATCGATAAGGCCCGCCTTTCGTTAACGAAAGATTTGTATCATATACCATGAAACTTCTTTGCAGGGTCAAAAATAAACAAATGGTAAAGGAGGAAATCATCATCGGGATTTTGATCCGGAAGAGCTGTTGGAATGAACCTGCTCCATCTAAATTGGCGGCCTCGGAAAGAGACGAAGGAATACTCATCAAGCCGGCAATATAAATTAGCATCATATATCCTGCATTTTGCCAAACTCCGACAATTACAAGAGCCCAAAACGCCTTTGTTGTATCTCCTAACCAAGAGTAAGTGAAAATATCTAGGCCCCATGTCTTTCCAAAATAAACGAGTACACGAGCAAATATGAATTGCCATACAAAACCAAGAATGATTCCGCCTACTAGGTTAGGAGTGAAAAAGCCCGCGCGAAAAAAATGCTGCCCCTTTCTACCTGCTGTTACCAGTAAAGCAAGGAAGAAAGCAACAATATTGGTTAGAATAAGCGTGAAAAATACGTAACGGATGGTGAGCCATAGGGACACCCAAAACTGATTGTCTGAAAATGCAGCTTTATAATTATTAAAACCAATAAATTGAAAGACAGAAGAGGTTCCATTCCAATTAGTTAAGGTCATTACAAAACCGATGATAAATGGAACGATCACCACTGCTGTAAAAACAAATAGCGGAATCAAAGCAAAGATGGAGAATACCGTTATCTTTTTTTTCAAAGTCGTTTCTTTATACAAGGTTACTCCCCCGTTCCCTCCGTGCTGGAGAATGTGAGTGGGATAAGCAAGTCCGCATATCCCACCATCTTAAAGTCTTAGTTAGATCCTTTCTTGATCCAATATGCTTCGAATTCTTTAACTAATTCAGATTTGTTAATTTTATCGGCCAAATATTTTTGCATGGAAGTTCCCATCGCAGGGAAAGCGTCTGCTGGATAATAAGTATTCATCCATTCAAGCGTATTTCCTGATTTCATATAACTAAGAACGGATTGGGAAAGGGAATCTGCGGGTTCGGCAGTGAAATTATCGAAGACAGAAAGGAAATTGAGTTTGTTCACATAATAATCCTGGCCATCTTCAGAAGAGATCATCCAATTTAAAAATTCCTTAGCTGCTTTTTGCTGGTCGGTGGAGGATTGCTCTGCATCGACAACCCAATAAGACGGAACGCCAACAGAGATCTGTGAATTGCCATAGTCTTCGGCGTTATTGCTTATCGGTACAGGGAGAAATCCATATTGGCCTTCTGGATCGAGTTCTTGAATTTGAGGATATGCCCAGTTCCCCATAAACCATAGCCCTACTTGTCCGGTAGCCAAAGCTGTGGGACCATCGTCATAGACAGGCGAAAGAGGAGAGCTTTTGTTAATGTTGTACGCTTTCATAAGATCAAGAGTATTCATCCAACCGGAGAAGACTTTATTCTCGGAGAGATTGACGGTACCTTTTTTTAGGTCGTCGAGAAATTTATGACGTTGATCTCTGTCTGAAGATTGGTCTGTAAAGAAAATATTGGTGTAATGGGCACCCAGTGACCAGTCCATGGGAGAAATATGGATCGCTCCTTCAGCTGCACCGGATGAAGTGATATTATCCATCAGCGATTTGAGCTGATTCTGTGTTTTTACTGACGCGGGATCGAAATCTCCGCCACTTGCCTGGTCCAGTACCTTTTTGTTATACATCAAACCGAAGGCCTCAACCGAAACTGGCATGCCTTTGATTTGGCTGCCATCCGTTACATAATCCAAACTGCCTTTCATTACATGAGGAACCCAGGGCTGATCGGACAGGTCCAACAGTTTGTCATGCATAGATTCATATTCCGAACCCATCATAGTAATGGTTGGCGCATTGTTTGAAGCATAAAGGGTTGTCATTTTGTCGAAAGCATTTTGATTACCGAGTGAAATGATAGAAACATTGACTTGATCCTGTGATGTATTGTAGTGTTCTACCATTTCTTCAAACTGGCTAATGATCTCGGATTTTCCGATAAGTACAGATATCTCTGTAGGACTACCTGCTTTGGCAGGTTCAGCGTTTGGATTGGCTGAAGAAGAGGAGTTTTCTGATCCGCTGCAAGCAGCTAAGCCGGAAGCAAGAAGAGCTGATATTCCAATTACGCTAAGTAATTTTTTCATGGTTGATTCCCCCTGGTTTTTAGTTTCCCCTTTTTAACCAACTGTGTATCCTTCACGTGTTTGCTCTATTTCTCGCAATTATACCGCGTGTAAAGCACTGTCACCTCCCACATAGTGTATTTAGTTCCAAAGGATACACATAGTTAAAAATAGGTTAAAAAGCTTTGTTAAAAATTATAGTTAAAAATCAGTTAAAAGCACATGATCATAATATTGTAATCGTTTTATTTTGTCAATCAATAACTTATTACTTTTTTTATTCATTACCTAAGAACAAGAATTGTTTTTGACGAATAGCGCGATTTTTGTTAAGATTTATTTAACTTTGTTTTACTTATATTTAACTTCGGGGGTGTTTAATTGGCTACGTTATCTGATGTTGCCACAAAAGCCCAGGTTTCTATTGCTACCGTTTCCCGATTGTTCAATCAAGATCCAACCTTATCCATAAGTCTGGATACGAAAGAACGAATCTATACCGTTGCTTCGGAGTTGGGTTTTAAAGGGGCACGAAAGCGAGCAAAACCATCCAAAAAGCTCATCCAGATCGGATTGGTCTTGTGGTGTTCTCCGGAAGACGAGACAGACGATCCATATTTCCTTTCCATCCGCCAAGGCGTAGAGAAAAGATGCCGGGAAGAAGGAATTGTTCTTGCAAAGGTTATTCGTATGAACAGTATGGAGGATGGTGCATCCGTGAACGGCATGGATGGTTTAATCGTAATTGGGAAGATTGATAGCGGAGATTTGGAATCTTTATACGGTAATAATGACCGGATTGTATTTGTCAATAATTTAGCTCAAGACCGTCAGAAATATGACTGCGTTATTTCCGATTTGGAGCAGGGTACAAAGGATGTACTGGAACATTTGCTTCAATTAGGCCATAAGAGGATCGGTTTTATTGGGGGGAAAGATTATTCGCCTGTTAAAGGAGAACGGAAGGGAAAGGAGATTCCCGAAGTCCGTTACTCTGTTTACGAAAAGATGATGAGGGATAAGGGGATGTTTTCTGGCGTGGATGTATATTCAGGGGAATGGACAATAAACAGCGGATATGAATTGATGCGAGAAGCCATCCGAAAGGGAAATCTACCCAGTTCTTTTTTTATTGCCAACGATCCGATGGCTATAGGTGCGATGCGGGCGTTGTATGACGAAAATATAAAAGTACCTGATGAAGTAGCTGTTGTTGGCTTTGATGATATCGATTTAGCCGGTTTTGTTCAGCCTTCATTGACCTCTGTTCGAATCTATACAGAACAAATGGGGAGAACCGCAGTAAATCTGCTTTGCGAACGAATTAAAGGCCGTGATATCCCTTTGACCATTACAGTTTCTACTAAGCTCATGGTGCGTGAAAGCTGCGGCGCCAATAGGAATGATTCGGAATCAAGGGGATAGCATGTGCTAGCACCCTCACCTGATCATCAAAAAAAGATTGCTCTAATGGGACATCCCCGCATTGACTTTATGGTGGACGGGGATTTTTCCGAAACCGGATTTTAATAAGCTTGATAAAGTGTTTGAAGTTCGGTACAGATGTTCGCAGTGAAGGAGCAGGCCTACCGTGAGGAATCGGATCTCCATATTGGGGAATGGAATTTTGCAAGCGGTTACGAGGTCTTGGTACAAGTAATTTGCAACAAGAAGAGTTTATTCGGGGGGAGATCAATGGCTACCAAATACTCACTGCGAACCAAACTCATTTTTGGGTTTCTGTCCGTCATCGTACCTCTGGCGGCTTTTTTGTATTACAGCAATTATTACGCAATGGAAGTGGTCCGCAAGCAAGTCGCCCAATCAAACATGAACCTCTTGTCCCTGCATACCCAGACTATGGATAAATCATTGAGCGATATCAATTCCTACTTGTACAAGCTTGCAACCATCGATACCAATGTTAAGACTTTAGCTATATTCCCAGAACAATCCGAGGACTATATCTTCTCTCGAATCATGCTGATTCATAACTTCGATGAGGACCACATGTTATACAATCTGGTCGATTTGTTCTTTGCATATAGTGCTGACAATGATGATCTGATTTCTTATTATGAATCATACGATACGAAACGGGTGCGCGAACGAAATACATTGATCCGCAGCTTAGTGAACACGTCTGAATCGAGTGACAGATGGCGATGGGTTAGTACCGATACGGAATCGGGCTTGATTCGTATCGTCCGCTCGAACGGAATGTATGTAGGAGCCTGGATTCCGGAATCCCGGTTCATGGAGCCGGTGAAAAATCTGGATTTCGGCGAGTCAGGTAAACTTTTGCTGATATCTGATGAGGGGCGAGCACTCCCTTCGAAAAGCGCAAATGATTTTCCCGAGCCGTTGCTGAATCCGGGAAACGAAGAAAAAGGACATTATGGAACGATTTATGATAAAAGTGCGGCAAGCTATATATACATGGTGCATCCGTATACCCAGTCTTCCATATGGATGCTGCTGTTAATCCCAGAACAAGATTTGCTGTTGAACTTGCCTTTTTTTCAACGGGCGATTTACTCCATTCCGTTCATTATCCTTCTTCTCATTTTCATTTTTATTATGATTTTGCAGCGTGTGTTAATTAAACCGATTAGCTCCCTGCTGAAAGGGATGCGAATGATCGGGCAGGGGAATTTGAGAATTCGTCTCCCGGTTCCCGCACAATGGGAAATAGCCTATTTGAACAATACATTCAATCATATGGCTGCCGAAATCGAAGGATTAACAATCGGCATGTACGAAGAGAAATTGAGGGTGCAAAAAGCGGAGTTCAAGCATTTGCAAAGTCAAATCAACCCCCACTTTTATATGAATTCCTTGAATATCATCTATAGTTTGGCGGTGCTGAAGGATCATACCACCGTACAAAAAATGGCGCTTCATCTGGCCGATTACTTCCGTTTTACAATCCGAACTGACCGTCAGATCGTTACACTGAAGGAGGAGTGCACCCATATCGCCAATTATCTGGAAATTCAGCGGCTGCGGTTTCCAGATCAACTATTCTATCAGGTACTGCTTCCGAAACAGCTTGATGATGTCGAGATCCCGCCGCTAACCATTCAGCCATTCGTAGAGAATGCGTTGATTCACGGTTTCCAGGGCGAAGAAGCGGCTCTTCACATTTCCATTGAAGTGAAAATGGACGTAGATGCGGCGGAGGGGAAAATATACATTGCAGTGTTCGACAACGGAGAGGGTTTTGAGGAACAGAAGCTAAGACGGCTGCAAACCGGAGAATACTTCGACAGGCAAGGAGAAAGTGTGGGTATTTGGAACGTCTATCATCGCTTGCGAATGCATTTCGGGGAAGAAGTAGCTATCCATTTTGCCAACAGGCAACCTCATGGAGCGGCTGTGACCCTGGAGATCCCGACCGTTTGCAACAATCATCAGGAAAAGGGGATGTCTTAAATGTATAGGATGCTGGTGGTTGACGACGAGAAATTAGCAGTGCAAGCCATTGCGGAAGGAGTCGACTGGTCCGGTATCGGTGTTTCTGTTATTTACAAAGCTTACAGCACCAAGCAGGCAATCGAAATCCTGAACCGCGAACCGGTTGATTGCATGATTACGGATATCGAAATGCCAGGCCGAAGCGGCATTGAGTTGATGGAGTGGGCCGTGAACAACCAGCCCGGCTTGGAGACGGTATTTCTGACCGGCTATGCTGATTTTTCGTATGCGCAGAAAGCCGTTCATCTCGGGATTCACGACTATATCTTAAAGCCGGTTGAGCTTGAACAATTGCTGTCCGTCGTGAAGGAAATGATATGCAAGCTGGAGCAGCGCAAAGAAAATGAAGCGTTTCGGGAAACCTACAATAAATACGTACGCTTATGGGAAGACCAGCTGCCCTCAATGTCGGAGCATATATGGCAGGATTTGCTATCAGAGCCGTGCAGATTAGAACCGGAGCGGCTAAATGCGATGTTTAAGCTCTACGAAATTCCCATCCAGGCAGGTGGAATGATTCTTCCCATTCTCATCAGCGTGGAACGTTGGAAGGAAGAATTCAGCCTGAGGGATGAGGAGATTATGGAGTACGCATTGCGCAAGGCTGCGCAGGAGATCATTCTGTGCGATGGGGGCGGCACAGCCGTACAAAGCCTGGAAGGCCACAATGTCATATTGATTCATCTTGATGCCTATTCACAGGATGATCCGTTTCACCTCGACGAGCAGATCATGGGAAAGTGTCGTGAATACATCCAATCATGCATACGGTATTTCAAATGCAGCTTGTCCTGTTATATCGGCGAATGGACACCGGTTCCCGATTTGGCAGAAGTCTATAGGCGGCTCGTCAAGCTGGAACGGGACAGTGTGTCGGCATCGAATCAAGTCCTTTCCTTACGTGAAGGATTGCCTCAGCTTCTGAAGGGGGCGTTCCGTCAGTTTCCCGCATCTCAGTGGTCTGCTTTGCTGGAGGCGGGAGAAGAGGAACTTCTGCTGGAAGACATCACCAAAACGATCAGCCATTGGGGCCGTGAGCAAGAGTTACATCCGGAAATGCTGGAATCGTTGTACTATACTATTCTCCATATGGTTTATACGGCTGCGCATAAAAAATCAATTTCCATCTCCGCTATCTATCCGGACGAAGATTTACTTTCCGCCCCGGCCGCTAGGCGTTCTGTTTATCACTTAGAGGGGTGGTGCGATAAGGTAATACGGACGTGCGTGTCCTATTTTAAAGCGTATTGCAAGGATGATTCCGTTGCGGTCATGAGGATCAAGCAATGGATCCAAGAGCATTTCCAAGAAGAGTTTACGCGTGATACGATCGCGGGGATCGTTCATGTAAACGCAGGTTACGTCTCCCGTATTTTCCGCAGAGAAACGGGGTATTCCTTGTCCGAGTATATTTTGAACATCCGGATGGAGGAAGCGAAAGGTCTGCTTTCCCAAACAAACTTGAAGATCAGCGCGGTTGCTGAAGCAGTCGGGTTCTCTCATTTTTCTTATTTTGCCCAGCAATTCAAAAAGTGCTACGGCTACTCGCCTCTCGATTACCGTAAGTTGACTTTGATGCGGGATGCATAATAGCATCTTCCAAATAACGGAAAGGTGTGGTTGAGATGCGTTGGCAGAGGAGAGTGAGCATGGCAATCGCCACAACATTAACCGCGGTTGTGGTCGTCTCTTGTTCCGGTGAGAGCACCGAGTCGAAACTGAAGGGGAATGCGGCGCAGATACCGTCCGACAACTCTTCGAATAACATGTCGAATGTAACCGTCAAAGCCATGTGGATGTATGACTGGTTTAAAGGAAAGAAGTGGGGGGCAGATCCGGTCACGAAACGTATTACCGAAAAAACTGGCGTTCAATTCGATTTTAGCGGTCCCGACAGTGACGGCGATCAGAAGGCTAATCTCATGCTTATGTCTGGCGACTACCCGGAAGTGATGTGGATGGATCGCGGGCCGACTTGGGACAATTATGTCAATTCGAAAGCTCTATTGCCCATTGATGTGCTTGCGGCAAAATACGGGTATGATAAACTGATCGGTACTTATATTCCACAGCATGTCGTCGATAAGTTGAAGCATCCGGACGGTCATCTTTACGGGCTCCCCAACTGGTTCAGCGACAAAGGGGAATTATCCGTCGGCAGAACCCTCATGCTGCGTGAGGACATTTATGAGAAAATGGGGAGACCCGACATCAAGACGATCAATGATTTCGAAGACTATCTAGCAAAAGTGCGGAATGCGAATCTGAGCATGGCGAACGGTGAACAAGTGTATCCTCTCGGACTGGATTATGACGACGGTTCTTTCATCGAAATGTCCAACATGTGGGGAAGTCAGAACAAGGACTACCGCTATTATGACGAGAAGGATCAGAGGATCAAGTTTTTTATGTTCAACGTGTCCACCAAGAACATGCTCCTATGGTTGAACAAGATGTACCGTGAAAAAATGATCGACCCCGAGAATTTCACCTACAAGGGTAGCATGAAACAGGAAGCACGCAGTAACGGGAAGTGGGCGGCAAGCTTCTCGACGATTTGGGATTATTGGACGCCGAATGTTGTGCTGAAGAAGACCGACCCCGGTATCTATTACAAAGCCTACCCGGTGCCGGCCGGGAATGACGGTGTTAAGCCATATATGGGGGGCTATAGCACAGTCGGCTGGAACGTGGCAGTCATTACCAACAACGCCAAAGATCCCGAAGCGATCATGCGCTTCTTCAATTATTACATGAGTCCGGAAGGTCAAATGTTAAGCTTCTATGGCATTGAAGGCGAGACATGGGAAATGAAAGACGGTATCCCGGTCCTGAAACAGCACGCTTACGAGCAAATGCAGATGGATTGGGATGGCTACAGTCAGAAGACGGGAGTACGTTATCTCGAACTGAATCAGTACCATAAGTATAATTGGGAAAAGCAAAGCGAATCGCCGGACCGGCAAGCGGATCGCCGTATTGCCGAGCTTTTCAAATTTGACGGAACAGACCTTAGCGTTTTATCAATCGACCCGAACAGCAAAGCGGGGATAGTCTGGGCGAACATGAAATCCGGACTGCTCATGGACATTACGACAGTACTGATCGCTGATAGCGAAAAGGGTGCCCGGGCACGCTTTGAGGAACTGCTGGCCAAGTATGAGAGGATGGGCGTTAAGGATGTTGAGAAGGAATGGACGAAGCAATATCAGGAACGACAAAAGGTGAAGTAATGACATGTCTTCACTTCGAGGAGAAAAGGGCATTTTACCGCAAAACAAGCTGGTGTCTCATCATGGGGCAGCAGCTTGTTTTGTTTCATTTCTTCATGTGTTTATTCAACCGGGTTTTACTTTTTTTATAGGAATACACATTTATGATGATTCGTGCACAATACTGATAGATGGCGTAGCCTGATGATGTCATGCTAGTAAAAGCTCATACAGAAAAGTGTGCAGCGAAAGAAAGATATGAGCGATGTCTTACCGGAGTTGAAGCTCAGTCCATTCCGGAAGCTAATTCAACCAGAAAAGGGTGATTGCGTAGCTGACTCACAAGAACTAAAAGCAAAAGGTTCAATAAGGCTTCAGAAGCGCCAGTAAATTGTCGAGACGGATTTTATGAATGGCCTGTTGGTTATTACTCTAAATTCCATTATTGATACAAATGGGGGTACCTATGAAACGAAAAGGATTATCTATCATCTTGGCCTTTGTACTATTGTTACTTGCTGCGTGCAGCAACGTTGAGGACAAAAAAGACCAAACGACGGAATCAGGAGCTGAATCTTCACAAGCGACGAAAGAGAACGGGGAAGTCGATTACGCTTTCGGGAAATACACGGAGCCGGTCACAATTCACACCGTTCGTGAAACCAATACGGCCATCCAGTTTCCAAAAGGTGAAGACATAACGAACAACATCTGGACGCGGGCATACAAAGAACGTTTCAATATCAACGTCGTGACGGATTGGGTATCCAACGATTACGAAACGAAGATGAACCTCGCGATCTCATCCGGCGAGCTTCCCGACATTTATCGTGTAAACGCATCGCAGCTGCAGAAATTGATGGAAGCTGACATGGTTATGGATCTGACTGATGTGTTTGACAAATACGCATCCGACCGGGTGAAAGGTTACATGGAAACCGATCGTTCCAGCTATGAATCCGGCATGAAGGATGGAAAATTATACGGTATCCCGCAATTGCACTATGGCATCATTGACCAGCCTGATTTTGTCTGGATCCGCAACGATTGGAAGGAAGAACTTGGGCTCCAGGATCCGCAGACGATAGATGACATTAAGAACATCGCACTCAAGTTCATGGAAAAACACGGCGGATACGGAATTGCGGTTGATCAGACGCTCGATACACTAAACACGCTTGCAGTTGCTTGGGGAGTTCATCCGGATATATGGGTTCCAGACGAAGACGGCAAAATCATTTACGGGTCGACGCAGCCCGGAATGAAGAAAGCGCTTACGACGTTTGCGGAATGGTATAAGCTGGGCATTATCGATCCCGAATTTTCGGTTAAAAAAATAGAAGCGATGAATGCTAATGTCATAGCGGGCAAAGTCGGCATACAACCTCACTATCAGTGGTGGGGCTATAATCCAGGCATGGACGTTGTCACGAACTTAGGTAAGAATGCGATATTCTATCCATATAACATACCGTCCGCCAATGGCGAACAAGTGATTCATTCTGTTTCCTTCTTAAACGGGAACTACATTGTGGTAAATAAGAAAGCTGAAAATCCGGGAGCGGTGATCAAGCTGATTAACTTCTACGCCTATATGATGGACGAAGGATTCAGCAAGGAATCGCCAGAGACTATGGCCGCTTTCGTGAAGGATAGCTTGGAGCACGCTCCTCAACCGTTTAAAGTCACGAACACGAATACGGACTACGAGCAGTTTACGAAGGTCAGCGAAGCTATGAAGACGAAAGACACAAGCCATTTCACAGCGACCGGTCAATGGCAGAAGTACAACAACAGTGTTGAGTTCGAGGCAAAAGGCACACCGGCTGTGGTTGGGGACTACCTGCAGCAAGGAGCGCCGAGGAGTGCATATGGCCTCGCCAAGCCCTTTATCGACAACAATCAGTATATCAAGACCTCGCTTTGGGGAGCACAGCCCAAAGAACTTGCCAAATACGGCTCCACACTGGACGATGTTCTGACCGAAGGATTTACAAAGATCATCATGGGTGAAGAGGACATCGATTATTTCGATAAGCTCATCCAGGACTGGCGGGAAGCCGGCGGAGACGAGGTAACCGAAGCCGTAAACAAAATGTACGGAAACAAATAACTAACGATCGAGAGCATGACAAGAGGCGAGTTTATGCTCGCCTTCTAAAATATTATTCTAGGAACGGAGGATCGGGACATGTTGAGAAAGTTAAGACAACAGAAGGTTTTTCACCTCATGCTGTTTCCGAGCATCATTCTCGTATTTATCTTCAGCTATCTCCCTTTCTACGGATTGATTATAGCGTTTCAAGACTATAATCCGGGACTTGGTTTCCATTCGCCATGGGTCGGAATGGATAACTTCACACATGTTTTCAATCAAGAGAAATTCTTGCGAACGATCTGGAATACACTGTACATGTCGATTTTCAAGTTGATCGGCGGCATCATCGTGCCGGTTACCTTCGCCTTATTACTGAATGAAGTAAAGCAGAGGACCTTTAAGCGGACGTTCCAAACGCTGGTCTATATCCCGAACTTTCTTTCCTGGGTCATTATGGCCGGCATCAT
This sequence comes from Paenibacillus sp. FSL H8-0259, assembly GCF_037963255.1. Taxonomy (NCBI): domain Bacteria; kingdom Bacillati; phylum Bacillota; class Bacilli; order Caryophanales; family Paenibacillaceae; genus Paenibacillus; species Paenibacillus sp. FSL H8-0259. The sequence goes on along the minus strand of NZ_CP150147.1, from coordinate 5,976,088 downwards.
GATCGATATTCTAGCTTCGGATGGTATCGTTAACAATTTTCTTGTAAGCATTGGCGTGAAGCCTGTTTCTTTCCTTGGAGCCCCCTCGATCTTCCCATGGACGATGATCGTCTCCGATATATGGAAAGGATTCGGCTTTGGTACGATCGTTTATTTGGCTGCTTTGACAGGCATCGACCCGGGTCTGTATGAAGCGGCGCTGATTGATGGGGCGAAACGTTGGAAGCAGACCATCTATATTACGCTGCCTCTACTTGCGCCTACAATTATCCTAATGGCTGTCTTGTCCCTCGGTAACGTCATGAACGCGGGTTTCGATCAAATCTACAACCTCTATTCCCCCGCTGTCTACGAATCCGGCGACATTATCGATACGTATGTGTACCGGCTTGGCATTGTGCAAGCTCAATATTCTATAGGCACGGCGATCGGTCTCTTCAAATCGGTCATCACTTGTATACTGGTCGTCTTGTCCCTCGTGATAGCGAAAAAAGCTGCAGGATACAAGATTTATTAAGGAGGGGAATTATGGTTCAAGACAAAAGCCTGGGGCGCCGGCTATTTTTTGTAGCCAATTATTTTATCCTGATCGTGGTTTCGCTAATTTGTATCCTGCCGTTCGCTAATCTGCTTGCGGTTTCCTTTAGCGGGAGTTCAGCGGTGGCGGCAGGAGATGTCGTATTCTGGCCGGTCGATTTTACGACGAAGGCCTATGAGTTTGCGTTAGAAGGAGGGCAATTTTTACAATCACTATGGGTATCAACCCAGCGTGTTGTGTTGGGGACAATAATCAACCTTGTCTTGATGGTCCTCACTGCATATCCGCTTTCCAAGACGAAGGAGAAAGTGATGGGACGCGGAATCTATATGGGTTTCTTTGTATTGACGATGCTATTTAATGGGGGATTAATCCCGAGCTATCTCATAGTCGTTCAAACCGGACTCATCGACTCCATCTGGTCGCTTATTCTGCCAGGCGCTTTGCCCGTCTACAGCATGATCATTCTTATGAACTTCATTCGGAGCCTGCCGGAAGAGATCGAGGAATCGGCGACGATCGACGGAGCCGGTCCGATACAGATATTAATTTATATTCTCCTGCCGCTTCTTAAGCCGGCGATTGCGACCGTCGGAATGTTCAGCATCGTTGCGCATTGGAACTCATGGTTTGATGGCATTATCTATATGAACAATCCTGATAATTATCCGCTGCAAAGCTATTTGCAGACACTACTGCTCAACTTCGACCAAATTATATTGAGATCTGGCACGGATTATACGCAGCTCCTCGCTCAAATGAATGTACGAACCGGCCGCGCGGCACAGTTATTCCTTGGAACGGTCCCGATCCTGATCATCTATCCGTTCCTACAGAAATATTTCACGACCGGTCTCGTGCTCGGCAGCGTGAAAGGTTGATTTGGGAGGAATTTCAACAGGTTGAACTTTAGATTCCGGGAGGGTAAAATATTTGCTGAATTTCTTACAAACAGGAGATAGGCTTGATTTGGTTGACGGTGTGGAGACGGTTATAAAAGGAATCTCGGCTGTTGTGAACTTGGATGATGGTTCCAGCCACACATTATATTTGTCACAGGTGAGAGGAGGAGAAGAAAGCGGGTTACCGGTAACCGATTGCGAATTTCGGAATGAGGATGAAGGACTTTTAGTGAATCTTCATTTGAGTATAGAGGAAAGTTGTGCAGCGATATCTCTTTCCGCATCGATTGATAATCCGCTGTTTGAGAAATTGCGTTTTTTTGACAGTAACAATGGGATTGTGCTAACGATGGAAGGCTTCCCTGGAATGACAGGTCTGCTAGGGCATTACCGGTTTAACGATTGGTGGACAAGACCGTATACCGGGACACTCGAGGGGTTGCCCAGCCGGATGCAGCAGTTACTGATAGAACGTGAAACAGGCTCCTTCTTTCAAATTATACCGCTTTGCGAAGAAAATTGTAAGGCGGATTTGCAGGGAACTACCGCAGGGAATTTGCAATTGGTTGTGTTTAACAGCATAGGCGGGTGCAGCCGCATGAATACCATTGTTGCGATGTTGGGGATCCATGAGAATCCGTTCGAATTGGCGGAACATACGTTAACCTCGGCGAGACGCAAACTTGGTGTTGCAAATAAGGATGAACGGCAATATCCGGAGATTTTTGAGTACCTCGGATGGTGTACTTGGGATGCCTTTTACCAACAGGTGTCCGAAGAGGGGATCGTACAAAAGTGCAATGAATTTAAGAACATGGATCTTCCGGTACGCTGGGTAATCATTGACGACGGATGGCAGGACATTAAGGAGGGGAAGCTTGTATCTTTTAAGGCTGATGTAAGCAAATTTCCGGGCGGTCTTGCAAGTGTTGTAGACAAGCTGAAGGAGCTGGGTATCAATTCAGTAGGAGTTTGGCATACATTCGCAGGATATTGGGGCGGTATTCATCCTGAAGGTGAAATCGCTGCTAAGATGAAAGAACATCTGATGCCCACAAATGGCGGTGCTCTTATTCCTGCATGTGATGACCGTGGATTTGGCTTTTGGAAAGAGATTCATCAGCAATTGCGCCTTCAAGGAATTCGACTCATCAAGGTAGATGGACAAAGTGCGATAGCCAATTTCACAAAACATCATCTTCCTGCAGGAAAGGCTGCTAAGGGGGCACATGTGGCACTGGAGGCTTCTGCCGCTATGCATTTTCATTATCAAATGATCAACTGCATGGGAATGGCCTCGGAAAACGTATGGAGCAGGCCCATGTCTGCCATTAGCCGTAACAGTGATGATTTTGTTCCCCAGAATCCGGATTGCTTCGCTGAACACGCCATGCAAAATGTATACAACTCATTCTATCATGGCCATCTCTACTGGGGAGATTGGGATATGTTCTGGACAGTCCATGCTGATGCGGAACGTCATGCCCTTCTTCGGGCGGTAAGCGGTGGTCCCGTATATTTTAGCGATCCTCTTCAAGCAACCGACCCCAATTTAATCCGACCGCTGATTGAACGGGACGGGAAGGTGTTACGCTGCGATTTGCCAGGGATGCCGACATTGGATTGCTTGACTGTAGATCCGGTCCATGAAAATGCTACATTAAAAATATGGAACCGTGCCGGGGATGCTGGAATTGTTGCTGCATTTCATATCAACAAGGATGGAAGTCCGATCCATAACCGGATTCGTTCTGCAGATATTCCCGGGCTGCATGGAAGCCGATTTGCGGTCTACGAATATTTCTCGAAAGCGTGTTCGGTGATTGGGCGTGATGAAGAACTTCCGATCGTCCTTAATGAAAAGGAAGCCAAACTATTCATTCTGGTCAACTGTGACTCGGGGATTGCCCCGATTGGATTGACTAACAAGATGATTTCCCCCAAAACGATCAAGCATATCATTCGAGACGAATCCAGGACCACACTTTTTCTTGACGAAGGGGGAGCTTTTACTTTCTTTGCGGATAAAAGACCTTATTTCGTTGAAGTAAACGGAGTAAGGAGAGAGCTGAGAGCTCATTTCGATAATTTGCAGCTTTATACCGTCGATTGCCATGACCTTCATGGACCGGTTTGTGTTCAAATTGTGATGAAGGAGAAATCATAGATATTCTATTTCAATAAAGCAGCCAAGCGCAATTACATTGCGCCTTGGCTGCTTCCTATTTTCGGCAAAAAGCACGCCAATGGCGTGCTTTTTTAACAGAACAAGTTGCTTATCAGACAATATATTCAATCAAGTCGTTATTTTCATCGATGTATTGGATAGTGGTTCGCTTAGTCATAAGTTCAATAAATAACTCGCAATATTTTCCATTATTGTCCCAGCGCAATCTAACCTCTTCATTTGATGAATTCATAACTTCAAATACGCCATTAAATGCCTCATAATCATTTCTGAATTGAATGAGCTTCAAAAGCCGTTGTACGACCTCTTTTTGAAGTGATTGCTCGATTTCTTCAAGGGTGTAGTTGTGACGATTTATTTCACGGCCGTCACCGGTTTTTTGAACCCGTTCGTAGTCATTTTCACCGGCAAGCAGCCCTACATAATACACCTGTGGAATTCCGGGGGCGAAAAATTGAATGGCTCTGGCAGCCAGATAAGAATCATCATCGGAGTTAAGAATAGAGTAATAGGTACCGCGGATCTGATGCACATCGAAGCCATCTGTTCCCTTATGCTCATCTGACAGAATTAAACTGAGATTAGATCCTCTATCCAGGCAGGTGTCTACTAGTTTTTTGGCCTCTGTAGTAACAATCAGATCATCCAAATCAGGTTTTACCGGTATACCGTCATGGCAGTCAAGCATCGTGAACTGCTTCGCGGGGCGGTTCTTCAAGTAGTCGCACAGAGCCTCGCTAGACTGATTAATCATGGTATCCAGAATCCGATAGGGCAGAATAAAGTCATAAATCCAGCAACCATGCTCTGCCAATTTATACTGAATGGAGTAATGGGAGTGCACTTCCGGCAGCAATTCAATCTCTAGTGATCTGGCAAGTTCTTTGACCCAATCAAGGAAGTCATAGATTTCTGGCTCCACAAAAAAGCAACTGGTTCCCAGCTTCTTAATTACGTAACCGACGGCATCCAAGCGTACGATCTTTACCTTGTGTTTTTTGAAATTTTGGAAGAACGACGTTAGGATCTGTTTTGTCAGCTCTGAGCGTACATCCAAATCAATTTGTTCGGATGGATCTGTCTTTCCAAACGTAGTCCATACCCTTTCCTCTGTACCGGTTTCTTGAATCTGAAAGGCAGAGTAAGGCAGAGGCCTGCGCAAAAACATTTTGTTGATATCTTCTTGTACAGGGGTTCCATCTTTCCATAGTTTATCCAGGGTGAGGAACAGATCCGCATATTTTGAGTTACGGCCAGACTTTAGGAAGTCTTGGAAATATTCCGACTTCTGTGAAATATGATTGACCATCAAGTCAACCAGGATATCAAATTCTTCCCCAATTTCACGAATATCGTCCCATGTTCCAAATGTGGGGTCAATTTCAAGATAGGTAAGCGGAGCAAAGCCTCTGTCGCCAGAAGAAGGGAATGGAGGGAGGATATGCACTCCGCCTTTGAATACCCCGGTAAAATGTGAGTACATTACTTCCTTTAGTGTTTTTAAATCTCCGCCAAGTGAATCCGGGTATGTAATCAATTGTACCTGGTTTTTTAAAGTCATATTGTAATTCCTCCTAAATTTGATATATGGAGCAAAGGACTTCGAGCTTAGGTAAATCTACGACGGCTCCCGTATATTGTAGTTTATATGCACTTGTAGCAAACCCAATCTGAATGGATTTACGGATGGTATAACCTGTTACAATCCCGGCATAGAATCCCGACCAAAAAGCATCACCTGCTCCTGTAGTATCTACTACATTTGTGGCTAAAGTCGAAAACGTTTCAATTGTGCTGCCGTTAGAGACCATCGCGCCATTTTTCCCCAAAGTTAATATAACTAGTTTAGCTCCAAGTTTAAGAAACTTTTCGATGTAACGTTCAGGTAAGTCTCTGCCGAATAGTCGTTCAGCATCATCTTCAGATGGTTTTACAATATCGCACTTTGCGATAATAGATTGAATGTAGCTTATTCCATCCATGCCTTTTTCCCATAATCGTTCATGATAATTTGGGTCAAAGCAAATGAGCAGACCGTTCTCCTTAGCAACTTCAATTGATTTCTCAATTGTATGACGGGCAGGGGATCTGGAGATTGGCCAGCAAGAAAAGTGCAATATCTTAGACTCATTCAGGTAATGTTCAAGTTTTGGGGTGTATACCAGCTGGTAATCAGCTTCTCTATAAAAAATGGGGGTTGGAGTCGACTGGCTTTTCGTCAGCATTACCATGCTTGTCGCCTCGTCTGCGGTTTGTATGCATTCTGTATTCATTCCGGAGTCTTGGAGTTGCTTCAATAGAAAGTCCCCTGATCCATCTTGTCCGACTGCTGAAGCTACTACTGAACGAATCCCAAGTTTTTTTGCATTCATTGCGATATTAGAGGGTGATCCCCCAAAATGCTTGTGATAACAATTGCTTGAGGAATTTGCATCATACTCGTTTGAGATCAGATCGATTAGAATCTCTCCGATTGATAACAGATCATTTTTTTTGGTATGAAAGTTGAGTGTTTCATCTAATTTAAGCATAGCTTGCCTCCCAAACTGATTGAAAGAATATTCCCTATTTTATATGCTAACCGTTTGGTATGTCAACCGGTTGACATATATAGAAATCCTTTATCTACAACGGATTTTGTATTATGCAATGCGATCGAAATCATTAATAGAAAGCGGATTTAGAAAATATACTTATCGCCAATACAAAGTCATAGATGGTAATATCGTTCTGTCTAACTAGATACCATATTCTCAGCATAGAGAGGAAGATTATAATGTTTCGTGCACTGAATATCCGGCACACTCCTTTTCTAACCTGGCAATCCATACGTGTAAAAATGATGGTAGGTTTATTCCTGATTGTCATTCCTCTCATTGCGTTCTTAATTTATTCCAATGTATATGCCATACATACAGTACGGACCCAGGTGGCGGATAACTATCTGAACGGCCTGATGCTTGAACCTGAGCTGTCGGACTTTAATTTTTACACCGAGCCTGACGAGCGCCTCTTCGTAAAACAGCGTATCGATGTTATTTAGGAGCTGGAGATTGAGGGAAGATGGCATGGGTTCAGAAGTGCCCGATCCGGCATTCGCAGGGGGCTTCATGGGTAAAGGAGTGGCTATTAAGCCTAGAGAAGGTAAAGTCTACTCACCATTTGACGGAATTGTAGCACATGCTTTTGAACGCAGTAATCACGCCTTTCTTCTGGAGCATACCAGTGGTATTCAACTATTGATTCATGTTGGCATTAATACGGTGTCCTTGAAAGGAAGGGGGTTTACTCCTCGCGTTAAAGACAGGTGGCAAAATCAAAAGGGGACAGTTGCTTCTAGAGTTTGATATTTCGGAAATTGAGCACGGTGTTCCGTTACTGCGTGTCCATTTGCATTAATTAACAAGCAGGGCTTGAAATCATGAGATTTCAGGCCCTGCTTTCTGTGTTCCTTAAACTTCTGGTTACATTTTACTTCGAACCCCAAATCGACTTGTTGTTGGTACCGATCAAGGAGAAGGTCATCACTTCATTGTGGCTGGACAGTTCATTGCGCTGTTTAAAGAACACTCCTTTATAAGTTATACCGTCAATGACCATCGTACAGTAGTAGGTTCCTGGCGTATTGGACCATGTACCTGTCGCAGAACCGGAAATGGTTCCATTGCTGTTCAGGGTCACACTCTGGGTGGTCAGCATGCCAACATTAGCCGTAGAAGCATCCAATCCCATGTTGATGAATTGATAGGTCCCCGCCATTTCACTGGAACTATACCCGGTGGAGGCGATACTGCTGCCCAGAAATTCATACACCGCAGTTACCGGCCACTTGTCCTGATTCATAAATTGCTGATGCACGCGAACCTCATGCGCCTCGGTGCCGTTATTGAACCGGGTGTGGTACACCAGATATCTCCCGCCGTCCGTATCGATCAGTGCAGAATTGTGGCCACCCGATTTATACCCCTGACTAGCTCCCGATAAGTTATAATTCCCAAATAGCTTGATGCCGTAACCCGACTGGTCTACGGAAGCGGAGGAATAGACAGCCGAATTGCCGGCGGCATCGGTGTAGGTTCCGTCGATGGTGGTCGAGCGGTACAGACGGATATGATACCCTCCCGCATTGGCCAAACCGCCATAAGTGACGTAAAGGTAGTAATAGCCTGATGAGGAATCATACACGATGTAAGGAGCTTCGCCCGTCTTACCGTACCCTCCGGCAATCCGCTTGCCAAAATAACGGTCGACATTGCCATTGTCGGAGCCTGGGTAGTACGGCTTGCCGGTGGCTGGGTTAATCTGCAGAATATAAATCCCTCCAGACCAGGAGCCGTAACTCATCCACAGCTTGCCGCTGTTGTCATACACCAGCGCCGGATCTATCGCATTCGGGAAATTGCTGTTGTTGAATCCGCCACTGTTGTTAAACCAGCCGCTTCTGGTTCCTGATAGGGTGCCGTTGTCGATCAGCTCGGGGATATTGGTGTTCTTGTACCATATATCCACCGTTTTGGTCCCTAACGACGAGGTCGTTGTAATCGGATTGCTGCCGCTAGTGAAGCCGGAATAGATAATGGTATCGACATATTCATAAGGTCCGGAGACCGACTTGGATACACTGTAGGCGATAGCTGAACGGATATAAGTCGAGGAGGTGCAATAGTAGAGCATATAAGCTCCCGTCGATCCGTCTGCCCACACGTATGAAGAATTATATACCGGTCCCGGCGCCCATACGGATTGTCCGCCTGAACTGTCCTGATCATTATACCCGGCCCAGGCAAAAGGCACCGCGAGCGCAGAATTTAATGCTGCTCCGGCGCTTCTGGCGGAGTTGCCGGTTCCCCCTGCCTTGACCAGCTCCCATTTCTGCATATCGCCGCCCCAGTAATTCCATTGCTGGATGTTCGCGCCATTCGCTGTGCTGCCGTCCGCCACATCCATTGCGGCAGTATAGTTGGATGCCTTGGTTAAGAACGCGACCGTTCCGTCGGCATTTTGCTGGATTCTAAATAGCTGCATAGTGCCGCCCCAGTACGTCCATTGATCAATGTTGGCACCGTCGGCGGAAGATCCTTCGAAGACGTCAATACCGCTTGCATAAGCGGTATTGCCTGTAAGGATGTAATAATCCCCGCTTCCGTAATACATAATTCTGAACTTTTGCGCATCCGAGCCATTATACGACCATTGCTGAATATTGGTGCCGTCAGTCGCCGAGCCGTTGACTACATCCAGATATAATCCGCTGTTCTTGTTCTTGATATAATGATAGCCTTCAAAAGTTGAAGGGGCATACAGGCTGGTGTTCGTGTAGCCCTGTGTCCCCATGTAGGACCAGTTCCTCAGATCTGTGCTTGAGGCCTGCGCCAGGTGTGAGCCAAATATATAATACTTATTCGTAGAAGCATCATAGGAAATCGAAGGGTCATGCACAGATACTCTTGTGGTGTTAGAGGTAGTGGATGAACTTGCTGCCCCGAAAATACTACCGCTACCTACGATCACTGCCAATAAAGCGAATACAATAGTCAGAATAATGATTTTATGGCTCCTCATTTTGTGGATCAGCTGCATATTGATCAAATCTCCTTTTGGTTGCCATTTAATTAATCGCTTACATTCTGCTGGGCAGATGAAGTTTTTTATTTACTCTGTACTTTACTAGCTCTCACGTATCCCTCCTCACCCTGATAAATACTTTACAGTATGGAAATTCTCCTTTGTTTCTTAAGCTAATATTAGTCCGAACGCGGTGTCTAAGTAAGGCTTATTTTGTCGTCGAACATAAAATAATTTAAAAAGGTTTAGATATATAGTGATATAAGAAAAATGCAATAAACCCTATAAATGTAAATATGTAAATAATATACATCCAATTAAAGTGATAGAAATCCAATCGTTGTTATCTCGTCTTTGCTTACAAGCCGTTCTATAATAACTTTACGAGGAGGATGGTTATGTACTCAAAATTTCATAAGTATCGTTGGCAGTATCTCATGATTTTGCCGGGCGTAGTGTTATTATTTGTTTTTAATTACATTCCTATGGCGGGTATCCAGGTTGCTTTTCGTGACTTCCGGATCGGCGGCTCAATATGGAATAGCCCATGGGTTGGATTTAGTAATTTTGAGTTCTTGCAGGATCCGCAGTTTTTAACCATTGTAGAAAATACACTCTTTATTTCTGTTCTGAAATTTATATTTGGTTTTCCGGCTCCGATCATACTCGCTCTTCTCATTAATGAAATTAGAAGTTCTAGGTTCAAACGATTTGTGCAATCCGTCAGTTATTTACCCCATTTCTTCTCTTGGATTGTAGTCGCTTACATTCTTCATTCGTTCTTATCGCTGGATGATGGACTCATCAACCAATTCATTACGTGGACCGGAGGAGAGCCGATCTTCTTCCTTGGGTCGGATGATTGGTTTAGACCTATGGTTATCGTAAGCGGTCTATGGAAAGAGACGGGGTGGAACACAATTCTCTTTTTAGCCGCGATTACCACGATCGATCCTCAGCTCTACGAAGCGGCGAAGGTAGAGGGGGCAGGCAGACTGGCGCAAATTCGGCACATCACGCTGCCGGGCATGATTCCGACCATAACAATTATTTTGATTTTGAGCATACCCGGATTAATCACAATTGGCATGGATCAGATTTATCCATTGATGAATTCCGCAAATATGGGAGTCGCGGATGTGTTGGATACTTATGTATTGCGAAGCGGCCTGCAACAAGGGTACTTTGGAATGGCGACTGCCGTCGGCCTGCTATCTTCGGTGATTAGTTTGTTACTGGTTGTCTCATCGAATCAATTTTCGCGAAAAATTAACGGCGAAGGGTTGTGGTGAAGATGAGATTATCCAAGTCCGAAAAAATCGGCCAAATCATCATCGTTGTTATGCTTGTCTTGTTATGTGTCTCCGTTATTTATCCGTTTCTATACATGATGGCTATATCGCTTAACGAAGGATCGGATGCGGCCAAAGGGGGCGTATATTTATTCCCGCGCTCTTTTACACTAATTAATTACGAAATCGTACTTGGCAACGAGGTCATCCGCCATTCGTATTTGATTACCATCGCTCGAACAGTCATTGGTACGATAACCGGTCTCATTGTAACGTTGTTAGTTGCCTTCGGTTTGTCCTATAAGGGACTTCCGATGAGGCGTATCATTATGACTTACATTTTAATTACGATGTTGTTTAGCGGGGGGCTGGTCCCCTTCTATATCCAATTGAACAATTTGGGGCTGGTGAACACATTTTGGGTCTATATTTTACCGGGTATGTTCTCGGTCTGGAATATGTTCGTTATGCTCAAATTTATACAGGGTATACCCGAAGCACTCATTGAATCGGCAGAGCTGGACGGAGCCGGTCCGCTACGGACCCTATTGCAAATCATCATTCCTCTCTCAAAGCCGATGCTTGCTGCCCTTGGTTTGTTTACGGCTGTAGGTCACTGGAATGATTGGTTCTCTGGCGCTTTTTACGTAACCGACCAATCGCTCATCCCGGTGCAGACCTTCTTGCAGCAGTTACTATCCGCTTCTGATTTGTCTGCCATCTTTGGCTCGAACATCAATCAGGAAGCAATAGCAAGAAACTCCATGACGCAGAGCACGACGCTTATGTCCATCAAGATGACTGTCGTTATGGTCAGTGCACTTCCGATTCTATGTGTCTATCCTTTTCTGCAGAAGTATTTCGTTAAGGGCGTACTCATTGGTTCTGTCAAAGGATAATCCATGAACCTAAGTGTGGGGAAACAAATGAATTACAATATTTGATAATTATAGGGAGGGTCATCTCATGGTTATTAACAAAAGGAACCGGCGTTCAATTGCTTTAGTGATGGCAGTACTGCTCGTCACTCTCGTCGGCTGTTCAAGCACGGGAAAGGAGAAAAACAGCTCTGGAAGTCCTGAAAGCACAGCTAATTCCGGGACGTCAACATCTGATAGTGGATCGTCCGCGTTCGATCTTTGGTTAGGTTGGGCGGCAACGATCAATAACGACAGTCTGGTGCAACAATATTGGAGAGATAAAGAACCAGGGGTCGCGGTGAAGTTGGAAGCAACTCAAGGGGATGCGATGACAGCGCTCAATTTGAAACTGAATGCCGGCGGTTTTAAAGATGCAGCCATGTTCAGTCACAATGATACGGTGTTAACCGCAATGACCCGGTCTGGAATGGTTATGCCTCTTGAACAATATTTCGATATGCCTGACAAATATCCGGGATTGGCATCCATCCCCAAAGTGTATATTGACCGTTTGAAAGATAAGGATGGTCATATTTGGTCCATTCCTACATGGTTCGACCAAAATCCCGATAACCCATGGCCAGGCTGGTCTTCAAACTCATGGGTGGTTCGGACGGATGTTGTTGAAAAGGCAGGAATGACCCTGGACGATTTAAGCACAATCGAAGGTGTGGAGGAGTTTCTTCGTGAAGCTGCCAAGATCAAGGATGATTCTGGCAAACCCTTACTCCCGCTTTCGTTCCTGATGGATCAGAATGATAATTTAGGCTATAGCGACGAGAACGCCGTACTTAATGCCTTTGGCGTGTCTACAGGCGGAGCAGGTATTGAGAAAAAAGGCGAAGAATTTATATTCGCCTATGACAACCCGAATTTTAAGAAAGCATACCAATGGATGAATAAGATGTACCGGGAAAAGTTAATCGATCCCGAAGTCGTCACAAGCAAGAAAGAACAATACCAGGAAAGAAACCAATCCGGACGCGTAGCAATGAATGTCGGATCGTTCTTTAATATTCCGTCTTCAGCTTGGGAGGCTCTAGATGGACCTACGGCTCCCGGGTGGTATTATCAGGTTATTCCGATCCCTAAGGTTCCAGATGTGGATCAGGTCGGCATCAATCAAGTCGTGAATCCTTATCCGGGTTATGATGTCTTTGTCAATAAAGATACTAAGAATCTGGCTGCCATCTTAAAATTCTTCGATTACACCTTGCAACCGAATCCCGAGCAGCAGCATGTTGTTAATGAAGGACCAGCCGGACTGTATTGGGACTGGGTTGACCAACCACTCGGCAAATGGAATTTCACCGATCCGGAATATGACAAGGCTCGTAACTCGGGGGATGTGGCTCTAAAATCCAAAGTTACACCTGAATTGTACATGACGTCTTCCTTTAGTAATGAATGGTACCCGTGGTGGAATGTCGGCAATCATCCGCATGCGGGTTATAAGAAGACAACTGAGTTTACGGAAGCTGTCGGCAAAATGGGTGCGGTGCGCTCCGTGCACTCTTATGATATGGTGAAGATGAAGACAGGCGGAGTTTGGGAGAAAAGTGCGCCGACTGTCGAGAACCTCCGTAAAGAGTACCGGGCAAAGTTATTGATGGCACAGGACGATGGAGCTTTCGAGAAGGTTTGGAATGAGTTCCGAGGGGCGCTTGAAAAGCGAGGGCAGTGGAACGAAATGAAAGCCGAATGGCATGAAACCTATCAGGCTGAAATTCAAGTGAATGGAGAGTTTTAGTATAATGAAGGAGCATTCTTGAACAAGGGGTGCTCCCCTTCTTGTTGCTAAGGCCCGGGGAGTCGGAAATGGGGGGTCCTGTTGAGTCTACCGCGTCGAGTTGAAAATTTCGTTATCAGAATAACCCAATCGATGAATATTAGGAAAAAGGTCATCATTTTATACGCATTCATCGTATTTATTCCGACTGCGTTGCTTGCAGTGGGGGCGGGTTACGTTGTTCTTTACCTGGTTCGTGAGAATTATTTGATTACGATACAGGAAGCCGTTCGCCAAAATGCCCAAAGCATCGCATTCAAAAAGCAAAGTTACGATTTAATCGTTACCCGTGCCGCCACCGATGGAGAACTGATCTCCAGACTTTCCCGTGAATACAAAGATATATACGAGCAACTGGACACCGTGCTGTATGTGGACCGGTCTTTTCAATATACAGATCAGTATTTACCGGGAATTAAGTCGTTTCGTATTTACCATTCGAACAGTACGCTCGTTCAGGATGGGGGGTTCCTTTGGAGACCGGAGAACCGGATGATATCCGGTGAAAGAGAGGAAGCATGGTTTGAGCGAACAATTGAGACTCCGGGAGCGCTTAAATGGTCCAATGGCGTTGATAACGAACGCGAGTTGGTGGTCTCTCATAAGATTTCAAACCATAACGGCGGGTATTACGGAATTATTTATATGCGACTGGATTATAACGAGGTCTTTGCGGAATTCCTCCATCGTCCATTCGATGGAGCCGGCGATTTGTATATCGTGGATGAAAGAGGAAACATCATCGCTTCCTCGAGTCAAGAACAAATCGGAATCCGGTTGGACGAATCTTCGATACAGCCGTACTGGAATGATTCATTTGAAATGAATGCCGTAATGAACGGCAAGCTGTTTGTGACCAGTAAGCTGGATTCTGGTTGGACCGTAGCCGCGCTTGTACATTTGGACCGGATGGAAGAACAATCTCGGATCATTTTCATCTCTGTTGGAGCAGGCATCGTTTTCTTCTTGATGTTATCTATTTTCTTGCTGTATGCCTTTTTAAACAACTTCGTGTGGCGGATTCACAAACTGGGGAAACGAATGAATGATATTTCCCGCGGTGATTTCGAGGTAAGCGTAAAAAACAGGGTGCAAGACGAGCTTGGTGAACTAGAATTACTGTTCAATCATATGACAGGTCGCTTAGGCAAGCTTGTCGAAGAGAATGCGCAAGTCGGAATCAAGGAGAAAGAACAATCGTTTAAAGCATTACAGGCCCAGATCAATCCGCATTTCATCTATAACTCCTTAGGGTTGCTACGCTGGCGGGCGCTGGATCTGCATGATGAAAAGCAGATTAGAATCATTGATGCGTTAACGAGCTTCTATCGAATTGCTCTGAATAATCGGGAAAATGTGACCGCAATTCGCGACGAGCTAGAGCATGTAAAGGCCTATCTTGAAATTCAACAGTTGCGTTATCCGGATCGGGTTTCGGTGGATTGGGACATAGATCCTGAGGTTTTGGACTTGTATACGATCAAACTTTTGCTTCAGCCGATAGTGGAAAATTGCTATTTACATAGCGGAATTACGCAGGTCATCCATGCGCAGATCCGTATATCCATTATTCGATTGGATGGAGAAGTCCACTTTGAAATATTTGATAATGGCAAAGGCTTACGTCCAGAGATATTGGAACTGGTTCGCATGGAGAAATATGAAGGCACCCGAAACGGGTTTGGGCTTAACAATATAAGAGAGCGGCTGCGTTTGTATTTCGGTTTGCAAGGACATTTTGCTATAGACAGCATCGAAAACGAGTGGACATGCATCTCCATTCGCATTCCCGTCTGCACGAATAAGCCCCAAATTATGAGAGGTGAGGGTTATGATTCAAGCGTTAATCGTGGATGACGAACCGCTGCATATCGAAGGATTGACAAAGTATATTGATTGGAACGATATCGGTTATGAGCGGCCGCTAACTGCAGAATCGGCTGAAGCGGCCTTGGTGACCTTGGCTGAAACCCCTGTAGACGTTCTGATTACGGATGTATCAATGCCTGGAATGACAGGGATCGAACTGCTTGCTACGATTACGGCAAATTATCCGAGATTATCATCTATGCAGACATTGATAATCAGCGGGTACAATGAGTTCGAATTCGTCCAAGAAGCGATTAATCTAGGCGCAAAGGGATATGTGCTGAAACCGATCAAGATCGAGGAACTGGTAGCAAAGTTGATTTCGTTCCGAACAGTTATCGAAAAGAAACGGATGATCGAAAATGAAACTACAGCATTGAAGGAGAGAGTCATTGGAAGCATTGACGTTCTCCATGATCGATTCGTTAATGAACTGCTAGAAGGAAGAATTCAAAACGCGGAGCAAGCCAACTCATGGAGGCATCTTCTTGATTTGCCTCCCGGAGACCGGGAGAATCGATTGTTCCTGTTTACTTACGACAATTTACACGGATTGCCCATGCAGAGTGCCGAGCAGCGAATTCTTCTAAGTGACTCGTTAGTTCGTACCGTTCGAGTGGGAATCTCGGGGTATGGTCAAATTTATATCGGAAGAACAGCTACCGACGAAGTGGCTGTCTTGCAATTGAACGCCACTCCAGGTGAACGGGCCCAGTTGGAAAAGCAGTTCGCTTTCGTGCAGGAAGTTATCCGTGAGCAACACGATGCTACGATCACGATAGGTGTGAGTAGAGAAGTCATCGGTATAGGGGAGGTTCCAAGACTTTATAAGGAATTGAAACATATGCTCACTCAATTGAAGTCTACCGGAAGTGAACAAATTCATTATTTCGATCAAATCCAAGCGACCGAATACCGCGAATTTCAGTTACGGGATGAGGAAATTCCGGAAATCGTCAGGCTTCTAGAAGCAGGCGAAGAGGAGCGGGCCGTTGCGCAATTTAATCATGCTTTTGATATGCTGTTGATGCAAGATGACATTTCTATCACATATGTAAAGGCCTTTGCCATGGGTTTGATCAGCGAATTGGTGCGAAGGTTTAATCGTTTGAACGACAATGACAACACTCACTATATGATGGTCTGGCATGACTTGCTGGAATGCGTCCGTACGTTGGAAGTTCGTGAGGTTGTCTTGGAGTACATGACGAGGTTCGCACAACTTGAGCGCAAGGAACAGGCTACGCAGCAGCATCATCTTATTCGTAACGTTGAAGCTTATTTGGAAAAAGGTCTTCAAACACAACTGACCGTCAAACAATTGGCCGAACACTTTCAATTGAACGCAAGCTATTTAAGCGTTTTGTTCAAGAAGGAAATGGGAAGAACGATATCCGATTTTATATTGGAGAAGCGTTTGGAAAGAGCGAAGGAACTGCTGAAGGACCCTAATATAAAGGTTTATGAGGTAGCGGAACAGGTAGGGTATCAGACTGCTGCGTACTTCACATATATATTTAAGAAAGCTAACGACGTCACTCCTCAGGAATATCGGGATTATTATTATGAGGATTAAGGATGATTGTTTGTAATAATAACAGATCTTTAATCAACTTATTGAAAGGCTTCAGTAAGTACACTGATTTTAACAACCAGTGTACTTACTTTTTTTTGAAGTCTTTGTGTACATGGCACTGTTGTTATATATAACTTTACAGTATCAGAATCCTCTAATACTTTACCAAATGTAGTAATGCTTTTTTGTTTTCATTAAGCCAGTAAACAAAATTATTCTATGTTATGCTACACATACTATTAATTGTTTTTAGGGATTTAAGTGAAAATAAAAAAGATAAAGGGTGGTGCATTCATGCTAAAAGTCTTGGTTGCGGAGGACGAGCCGTGGATTCGGGCTGCGATCGTCGAGATGGTAGAAAGCATGGGACATGATATTAAAGTTGTGGGAGACGTTACGAATGGTGAGGAGGCTTGGCACATTATTCAACAGATTTGGCCAACCGTTCTTATTACGGATATTATGATGCCAGAAATGGACGGGCTTGAACTTGTACGGATGATTTCAGAGCATAAAATTCCAATGGCAATTATTATTCTTAGTGGTTATGAGAATTTTCAATATGCGCAAAAAGCAATCAGCTACGGTGTAAACCGATACCTGCTGAAACCCGTTAATCGCGAAGATCTGAAAAATGCTTTATTCGAAGCTATGGAGAAATTAACCGAAATTGAAAAAATGAATTATTATCTAATGAAAATCCAAACTTACTTTGATACAGTCAATGATCTTCCGGATGCTGAAGGAATAAAGCGCTTCCTAAAACTTGAAGAAGACATTCGAAGCGTCAAATACCTTCACTATGCGGCTTATTTAACTTTGATCAGGATTATTGAGTCCAAACTCAGCTCCTTATTATCCAGTATTGAAGCGAAACATACGACTTTATCAAATTTTGACGGAATTCCAGAGCAGGAAATACGCAAACACCTTAGCACATTAGCGGAACTGTGGTTTTTGCACCCGGACCGTAATAAAAGAGAGTTTAAGTATGTTATTAAATCTGCTTGCGATTATATTCATTGCAATTATAGGGATGATCTTACGTTAACACAAATGGCGGAATATACCAATTTAAGTATATCCCATTTTAGTGTTCAGTTTAAAAGATATACGGGAGAGACACTAATTTCTTATATTAACCGTACACGAGTAGAAAAAGCAAAGGAACTACTCCGAACGACTAATGACAAATTATTATTCATTTCTGAGAAAGTGGGGTTTTCTAGCCAACCTTATTTTATTCGTGTATTTAAAAGTATAACGGGAATGTTGCCTAACGAGTATCGAAAAAGCTGGGGGTTATAGTCATGAGAAGGTGGTTTGGCCGTTTATACCTGAGGCAAAAAATCATCATCAGTTTTTTTTCCATAGCATTGATTGCGGTGTTATCCATGAATATTCTCTCGCACTATTATTACAGTCGTGCAACACAGAAAGACTTTTTTAATATTGCTCAGACTACAACAGAAAGTCTTAATCATCAGCTTGAAATTTATTTTCAGCAAATTGCAAAATCTACCTATGCAATGAATGCAGGTGTACTTCGGTATTCAAGTTTGTTATTGCAGAAAGATGACTCTAGCCTAATACAAGATTGGCTTCGGGACGGTACTTCATTTAGTAAAGAAAGACTCTCGATGATCCAGGATATATTAAAAAAATATATTTCATTTAACTATCCGGAGATTGAAAAAATTTACCTTACTTCGGTGGATCAAAGAGTTCTGGAAGCATCTGGCGCTTTTCCGGAAAAAGCCTTATCCCAACCATGGTACAAATTTCCCCTCAGCAGTAATTTGGAACTCTTCCCAACATTCTTAGAGAATCAAGAAGTAATCCCTACCATTTCTGCTGCAATCCCCATTTTCGATGTAACAAATACTAAGCTCTCGGGAAAACTTATCTTAAATATGAATTTATCAGAAATCAGAAACATGATCGGAAATATGAAGATAGGTGAAACTGGATATATCTTTATAGTTTCGTCCGATGGAAAAATTGTTTATCATCCAAACTCGAGTTGGCTGGCTGCTTCAATAAATGAGACAGATTTGTCTTGGCTTTCATTAAAAAAAAACAATACTCTACAAGTATGGGAGAACGAGCAATACCTTGTTTCATATAGCGTTTCTGAGTTAACAGGTTGGAAAACCATTGCACTGGTTCCTTTAAGCGAGATGGCTACAGGGCTTCATTTTGCCCAATATTCCGCAGTCATTGTTATGGCTCTATTAATTGTGGCTATTCTCATTGCCGTACCTTTTGTCGCGGGGCGACTAACAAGGCCTATGATTGAATTAAAAAAAGCGATGGAAAAACTGCAAACAGGTGACTTATCCGTTAGGGCTAAAATAATTCCAGGACGCGATGAAATCCACATGCTCAGTTTAAGCTTCAACCGGATGGCCGAAAGATTAAGTGAATTGGTAAATACGGTATATAGCATGGAATTAACAGAGGTTCAAATGAAATTATTGCAGAAAGAGGCCACTATACAAGCTTTGCAAAATCAAATTAATCCACATCTCCTTTATAACACGCTGGATATTATTAAGAGCATTGCATTTTTGGAGCAAGTACCCAAAATTGAGCGAATAGCTGAGAATCTAGCAGCTTTATACCGGTTTACAGCAAAATTCGATCAATCAGAAATTTCGCTTAAGGAAGAACTCGAAAACTTAAAGAAGTATCTGGAAATCATTCATATCCGGTATACGAAGAACTTTGAAAGCAAAGTTAATATTGATGAAAAATATTTACAGGCAAGTATTATCAAATTATCCATTCAACCTCTTGTCGAGAATGCAGTGAAATATGCAGTCGAACCCCGTTATGGAAAGGCGGCTATTATCGTAAGTGCATATCCTGAAGAAGGCGATTTAATTATTGAGGTTGGTGATAATGGTTCAGGAATTGAACAGGTGCTGCTTCAAACGTTGCAGAAACGCCTTGCATCTATTACAAATCAACCGAATGCTAGCATGAAGACAGATGGATCTTTAGGATTAGTCAATGTTCATAATCGTCTGGTGCTTTCTTATGGAAGAGCATATGGCATTAAAGTTCACTCTTTCTTTGGTAGAGGTACGGTAGTTTCAGTAAGAATTCCATTCATTAAAAAGGATAACAAATCGTAAAAACGTGCAATTTTATAAGTAATTGGTCCCTTTATAATGAGTATGTAAGGAAAATAACACAAAAGGGAGTGTTACTTTGAAGCAGTATATAAAAAAAGCCGTAATCGGGTTATTGGCATTTAGTTTCGTCGCAGGATGTTCGTCCGGCGGAAGTGGAAATTCTAGTTTGAAGGATGAGTCCGCATCATCCGCAAATAAGAATTCCTCGGCTGCAGTAGCGAAGAACGAGAAAAAGATTCAACTTAGGTTTGCTGCTAAGTTCTGGGGCGGGCCGAAATGGACAGAGGATCATCCCACTATTAAATTCTTAAATGAAAAGTTTAATGTGGATATTAAACTGGATCTTATTAATGGACCGGAGTACGACGAAAAACTCAAGGTTATGGCAGCATCAGGATCATTGCCTGACTTTTATCCTGTCGATGCAGCAACTTACCTGGCTTGGCAATCTGAAGGTGCATTTTTGGAATTGACAGACTGGTTACCAAAATATCCGAATCTATTTGCGTCATACCCATTAGAGCATGAAGCGATGAAGATACTGAATCCCAAAGATAAAGTGTATGGAATTCCAGAAATATCATGGATAGTACGCGATACTGTGCAGATCCGCAAAGACTGGTTGGATAAGCTTGGAATGAAGGTTCCAACAGCAGAAGAGTTTACCGTTGACAAGTATTATGAGATTGCAAAAGCATTTGCACAACAGGACCCTGATGGTAATGGTAAGAATGATACAATCGGATTTGCTGGCGGGTATGATATTGAAAATCTGGCACTTCGAAACGCTTTTGGCATCGCAAATCCATGGATGAAGAAAGACGGGAAATTGATCCCGCACCAGTCACAAGTTGAGGAATACAAGGCATTCCTTAAGTTTATGAATAAGGCTTACGATGAGGGTGTACTTGATCGGGACTTCATGTTGCGTAAAAGTACAGAACTTGACGAACTAAAGAAATCAAACAAGTTGGGGATATTTTCGTATCATAATAATTACAAGATTGAAATTGAGAGCGCTGTCAAAAAGGCATTCCCTGATACAAATCCTGAAATTGTTGCCATGGCTCCTCCAATCGGACCTAACGGGTATCGAGGCAATCCGAATGCTTCGTTCGGCACAACTAAACGGGTAATTAATGCAAAAGCGGACGAAGAGAAGATTGATCGTATTCTTCAAATCCTTGACTGGTGGGTAACGGATGAAGGAACTCAAATTATGAAAAATGGGATTGAAGGAATTCATTATAAAAAAGGCGATGATGGCAAATGGCAAGTTACCGATCGTTGGGAGCCAGATGTACCACGCTTTTTAAACAGTAACCTGTTTAAACGCCCAGGCAATGATTTTAATCTTTACCTTTGGACCGATGAAGCCGAACTTAAGCGTCATAATGAGTATACTGCACTTGCCGAAAAGTATCCTTGGCCAAACGATGCAATGGGACTGGAATATTACTCAAAGACCTCTATTGATAAATCTGCGAGTTTAAATGCAAAATTCCAAGAGGCTGTGTTCAGGATCATTGTGGGCGAACAACCGGTTGATTCTATCGAGCAGGCTTCCTCCGATTGGCTCGCGAATGGTGGCGAACAAATCATAAAAGAAATCAATGAAGCAGCAAACAAATAATGAGATTCATGAGCCTAAGAGTAGCACAGACCGCACGCTTCTTTGCGGCCTGTGCTACTCAAGGCGCTTGGGTTTTTAGAAATAGGAGGAAGTGGAGATGGATCAAACTGTTATACCATCTAAATCTGCAAATGGATTAAATAAACATGTTTTTTCAAGGAAAAAATACCTAAAACGTGCTCTGCCTTTTTATTTGATGATCCTTCCGGGATTAATCTATTTTCTCGTCTTTCGTTATGCTCCAATGTTCGGTATATTTATTGCCTTTAAAAAATATACGCCCTTCCGTGGAGTATGGAAAAGCGAATGGGCTGGTCTTGAACATTTTGTTAGGTTGTTTTCAGAGAGAGACTTTGTGGTCTTGTTAAAAAACACTTTGTACCTAAGTCTTCTGGATACGTTCATTGCCTTTTCATTTCCGATTCTAATCGCGATATTGCTTAATGAAATAAAGAATAAATACTTTAAAAGTTCTATACAGACCATACTTTATGCTCCCCATTTTTTATCTTGGGTCATCATTGTTGGAATTACCATGTTATTTTTTCGGTCGCAGGACGGTGGCATAAACGTTCTACTTGAGGCTATGGGTTTCGGGCGTATTAATTTAATGACAAACCCGGATTATTTCCGATATGTTTGGTTATTTCAAAATATTTGGCAAGGTGCTGGATGGGGTGCAATTATATATTTAGCTTCAATAGCCTCAATTGATCCTGCATTATACGAGGCAGCCAAGGTAGACGGTGCGAGTAAATTAAGACAAATATGGAGCATCACATTGCCGTCGTTGAAGTCAGTCATATTGATTATGTTTATTCTGCGGCTTGGAAGCTTTATTGATGTAGGCTTTGAGCATATTTTCTTGTTGCAAAACCCATTGAATCTTCAAGTATCAGATGTATTTGAAACGTACGTATATCGGCAAGGTTTGGTGCAAGGCGACTTCAGCTATGCGACAGCCGTTGGATTGTTTAAATCTGTAGTCGGTCTCGTTATGGTAGTGAGCGCAAACACGATCGCAAAACGGTTTGGAGAGGAGGGAGTTTACTAATGGGAATTCGATTTAGGAGTGGAGACAGACTATTTAGTGTATTTGTATACGCATTTTTGACCTTGTTTACGTTGATGATTGCTTTTCCGCTCCTCTATGTGGTGACAACATCGTTTGCTCCAGTGCAGGATTATTATACGAGAGGGTTCTTTCTCTTTCCCAGCAAATGGACGCTGGAAGCATATAAATATTTATTATATAATCCCGGTTTCATTAGTGCCTTCAAAAGCTCTGTTATTATTACCGTTTTCGGGACTTTAATAAATATTACGATTACTTCCATGATGGCCTACGGCTTATCTGAACATTGGTTAAAGGGCAGATCCCTTTTTAATTTTATGATCCTGTTCACAATGTTGTTTTCTGGTGGTCTAATTCCGACCTATTTAGTTATAGACGGTCTTGGACTTATTGATACCTATTGGGCGCTTTGGCTGCCGGCTGCAATCGCTCCGTTTAACATAATTGTCATGCGCAGTTTTTTTGGTTCGCTGCCTTACGAGCTCAAAGAGTCAGCAAGAATCGATGGCTGTGGTGAGTGGAGGCTGTTTGCCTCCATCATAATTCCTTTATCCAAGCCGGCGATCGCTACGTTCACACTGTTTTATATGGTTGGTAACTGGAATACTTATTTTGGAGCAATTATTTATTTAAATGATAATTCTAAATGGCCGCTGCAAGTATTCTTAAGGCAGATGCTCATTATTAATGACGATAAGATCGGTCAACTTGCTGAGCCAATATATGCATATACACCAGCAGCACGAATGGCAGCTATTTTGATTACTGCAGTACCTCTATTAATAATATATCCGTTCCTCCAAAAACATTTTAACAAAGGAATGTTTGTAGGGTCGGTTAAGGGATAGTTTTACAGTTCAACTAAATGAAGAATTAAGCACTAATCACACCTATTAAAGAGAGGATAACAGACTATGAGTGAGTTTGTATTATCTGCATTTGCTGATGAAATTGATGCTAGTTTAAAAACACAAATGGATGTATTGGACCAGCATGGAATTAAATTTATTGAAATGAGAAGTATAGAGGGGAAAAATCTAGTCTACTATACTTTGGAAGAAATAAAAGAATTCAAGCGTCAACTTGATGCAAGAGGATTTAAGCTGTCCGCTATTGGGTCCCCGCTTGGGAAAATCGGTATTAACGATGACTTTGTTCCTCACCTCGAGCTATTTAAATATACTTTAGAAGTTGCCAAAGTAATGGAATGCCGCTATATCAGAATATTCAGTTTTTTTATTCCTGCAGAAGAGAGCCCGGAAAACTACCGGGAGGAAGTGATTCAGCGTCTAAGCCAGTTTGTTGAGGCTGCTAAAGGCAGCGACGTAATTCTTCTTCACGAGAATGAAAAAGATATCTATGGAGATACGCCGGAAAGATGTGTGGACCTGCTGGAGAGTCTGGAATCTGATAATGTAAAAGCCGTATTTGACTTTGCAAATTTTGTGCAATGTGATGCGAAGAATTATCCGGAAGGATATGAATTACTTAAAGACCACATTGTATATGTGCATATAAAGGATGCCGTTTATAGCGACCATCATGTGGTACCGGCTGGAGAAGGTGACGGAGCTGTCGAAGAAATATTAAGGGAGTTACGTAATAGCGGCTACGAAGGTTTTCTGTCACTTGAACCGCATTTGGGTAATTTCAAGGGTTTTGCCGATCTGGAGCCCCATTCACCTGGTTATGACTTGCCTGAAGGCGGAGCCAGAAGCTTCGCTATTGCTGTCCAAGCCTTAAAAAGAATTTTAGACCGAATTGATAAGTAGGGGGAGGCTGTTATGGGAAAAATCCGGATTGGAATTATAGGTGTTGGAGGCATGGGTACATCTCATGCTCAAAGTATTATGTCAGGAAAAGTACTCAATGCTGAACTCGCGGCAGTATGTGATGTAAGAGCAGAACGCCTGGATTGGGTAAAGCAAAGCTATGGAGACAAGGTCAAATTGTATGACAATAAGGATGCTTTTTTTAAATCAAACCAGTTTGATGCAGTTCTAATCGCTACTCCCCATTACGATCACCCAGTCCTGGCGATACAGGCTTTACGTTCCGGTTATCACACATTAATTGAAAAGCCAGCAGGTGTCTACACGAAAGCAGTTAGAGAAATGAATGAAGCTGCGCAGCAAAGCAATAAGGTGTTTTCTATTATGTACAACCAGCGGACTAATCCAGTATATCAAAAGCTAAAAGATCTTATTGACTCTGGAGAACTTGGAGAGCTTAAAAGATCAATATGGATTATTACTAATTGGTATCGGTCGCAAAGCTACTATGATGCAGGGGGATGGCGGGCTACCTGGTCAGGAGAAGGTGGTGGAGTCTTGCTAAATCAGGATCCGCATCAGCTGGATTTATGGCAGTGGATATGTGGTATGCCGACAAAAGTACGTGCTTTTATGTCTTATGGAAAATATCACAACATTGAAGTCGAGGATGATGTAACTGCATATGTTGAGTATGCTAATGGGGCTACTGGCCTGTTCGTCACCACGACAGGGGAAGCACCGGGAACCAACCGGCTGGAAGTTACCGGTGACCGTGGTAAAATTGTCATAGAAGATGACAAATTAACCTTCTGGCGGCTAAGGATGCCTGAAAGAAAATTTAACAGTGAATATAAAGGCGGTTTTGGTAGTCCTGAATGCTGGAAATGTGAAATTCCTACTCCAGGTGAAAATACTCAGCATGTTGGAATTATAAATAACTGGGTTGACGCAATTTTAAATGGCACCGAACTGCTCGCTCCAGGTATCGAAGGGATTAAGGGACTAACTATTTCAAATGCAATGCATTTATCTGCGTGGACTGACCTTTCGGTAGAACTTCCACTTAATGAAGAATTATTCTTTGAAAAGCTGAAAACGCGAATTGATAACTCTACCTTTAAGAAAAGTGTAACTGAAGGTACACTTGATGTCTCAGGAACACATTAAAGCAGCTCGAAGGGTGAAGATCATGGGTGAACGTCTGAAAATTGGAATTGTCGGATGCGGCGTGATTGGAAGGCACCACGCACAGCAGTTGCAGCTGCTGGAGACGGCTGTGACTGCTGGGTTTGTGGACTCTGTTCAAGAGAAAGCAGAACAGTATGCGATAGAATTTGGTGGTCGGGCATACAGTAATTATGCGGATATGCTCCAAGATCCAGAGATAACTGCGGTGTCAATATGTACGCCTAGCGGAATGCACGGGGAGATGACTATTGCGGCGGCTCGTGCCAAAAAACATGTGATAGTTGAAAAGCCGATGGATATCAATATGGCGATGGCACAAAGGATGGTTGAAGAATGCCGGGAGGAAGGTGTCATGCTGGCAGGCATATTCCAACACCGGTTCGACTATGCCTCACTCCGTGTGAAGCAAATGTTAGAGGAAGGACGTTTCGGTAAGCTTATCCTCGTTAATGGCAATGTTCATTGGTACCGTTCAGATGCGTATTATGAAAGCGGCGATTGGCGCGGGACATGGACTCTGGACGGAGGAGGCGTACTGATGAATCAGGCAATTCATACAGTGGATTTGGTACAATATTTTGGCGGTCCTGTTCTGGAGGTTACTGCAAAGACGGCTAATCGTACCCATCCTCTGATTGAAACCGAAGACGTGGTTGCAGCGTTATTCAGTTTTCAGAACGGAGCCATGGGATCTTTTACTGCTACCAGCAGTGCCTATCCCGGATTAAATACGCGGGTAGAAATTATCGGTGAAACCGGTACATGTATTATTGAGAATAATAAGATAATTTATGAGCATTACAAGGGCGCGGAGAACATAGGCACACATGGCATGGACCCCAGCGTTTCCAATCAGTGGGAGCCAGAGTTGGAAGCTTCGTCGCAAGGGGTATACCACAAGGTATATGGCGATTCCCATTTTAGCCAGCTCTCTAATTTCGTGGAAGCGATCTGTACAGGACATGAGCCGAGGGTAAGTGGCGAAGACAGCCTTCATGCCTTAGAGCTGGTATTAGCAGTTTACCGTTCCCAAGAGACGCGACAAACTGTATTGTTACCGCTGGAGCTTTAGCTTTTTAACTAATACTCCCTCCTTCCACCTTAAGTGGATTTGATCGTCCGAATAGCCAGAATTCTGCTGATTTGCATGAATGGAGCATCTGGATATTCATCGATTTCCAAAATTAGCAGCGCAAACACATTATAAAAAACGTCTTGGGAGGATACTATGAAATTACAATTCCGCTATATAGTCAAACCTGAACTGGAGCCCACTCCTATCCGCAATTTCAATACCATAGGTGAATACATCGTATGAACAATGTTAATGAAGTGGTTCAACTCGAGCTGGCGCAGTCCTGGAGAATGCAAGGGTTTGACCCGGGAACGGCACCGGCCGAGTGCTCACGACTTGCATTTGATGATCGTTTCTGGATGGCTGCTGAAGTGCCGGGGGATGTACATTCCACACTAATTAAGCGGGGGATCATTCCTTCGCCATACTATGGGCATAATGATCAGTCCTCCCGGTGGATAGAAGACAAAGAGTGGTGGTATAGAACCTTTTTTGAATATTCACCCAAGAGTCAAGAGGAACGGACCAAGTTAACCTTCAAAGGACTGGATACACTGGCTACTCTATATGTCAACGGCTTGGAAGTCGGCAGAACAGACAACATGCTGATGTCCCACTCCTTCGATGTCACGGGTCTCCTTCAATCTGGACGAAATACTATTGCTGTAAGATTCGATCCGCTTGCTGCTTATCATAGAAAATTTGAACCGCTTCAGTGGTCCTCTTATACGAAAGAACGTCCCTGGATACGCAAAGCGGCGATGAATTTTGGATGGGACTGGGGTCCGCGGATGGTAACTGCCGGTATTTGTGGACCCGTAATTCTCACTGTCTGGAACGAAGCAAGACTAGAGAGTGTATACGCCAGAACGCTGCAATTTGATCAGACTAGTGCGAAGATTGCTCTCGAAGCGGAAGTAGAGATTGGAGGCAACCGGAGCTGGGAGGACTATTTCAATAAGAAGAAGGGCTTGGAATATACTTGTCGTTTTACTCTATTGGATTCTTCCGGTGAGTTGGCCGCTTCAGCAGCTGTTTCAATGGACACTGTGATAGCGGGCGGTCCGCTGAAGCTAGAGGCAATCCTTACTGTGCCTGATCCCCAGCTTTGGTGGACACATGATCTGGGAACTCCGGCCCTGTATGAGCTGCAGACAGAGCTGTCCGTAGGAGCTAAGATTTTAGATGTGCGTACCGAACGCGTTGGGATCAGAACGATTGAGCTGCAGACACAAACTGCAGAAGGGCATCCAACATTTACATTTCTGTTGAACAAGGTCCCGATCTATGCTAAAGGTGCAAACTGGATTCCCGTTGATCACCTTATAGGGGCAATACCTGAAGCCAAGTATGCAGATTTAATAGAGCTTGCTGCCTCCTCAAATATGAATATGCTGCGTGTTTGGGCTGGAGGAATCTATGAGAAGGATATTTTTTATGATGAGTGTGACAGGCAAGGTATCTTGGTATGGCAGGACTTCCCTTTTGCCAATGCACTGTACCCTGACTTCAGCCGCAATTTTATGGAGAATATAACGCGTGAAGCCATTGATAATATCAAGCGCTTGCGTAATCATTCTTCCTTGGCGATATGGTGCGGTAATAACGAAATTGACTGGTTATACGATATGAAATTGTCTGCGGGAGATATTAACTGCCCATTCTATGGCAGACGGATCTATCACGAGCTGCTTCCAAGTCTGCTCTCTGTTTGGGATGAGAGTAGGCCCTATTGGCCATCATCACCTTTTGGAGGAAATGATGCCAACGACCCGGAGATAGGTGACCGGCATAATTGGCAGGTATGGCATGGCTCAGTGTACCCGCGCAAGGCGGGTGAAGTGCCGGTTATCAATTACACGGTGGAAGGAGTCAGTTTCAAAAATTTCAAGAGCGATAAGGCATTATTTAGCAGTGAATTCGGGCTGCATGCTTCAGCAAACCGCTATACATTAGAAAAGTATATTCCAGAGGGTCAGTTTCATTTGGGCAGTGAAGAAATGGCATACCGGAATAAAGATACCAATCATAAAAAAGGTCTGTTGTTAATGGAAGGGTACACAGGAGTACCCCGGAATATAGAGGAATATATGAATTACTCTATGCTGACACAGGCAGAGGGCCTGAAGTATGGGGTTGAGCATTACAGGAGAATGAAGCCGCACAATAGCGGGGCTTTAATTTGGCAGCTCGGGGATTCATGGCCCGGTACGAGTTGGTCGCTGATTGATTATGAGCTAATGCCTAAGGCTTCGTATTACTATGCCCGTACGTTCTTTCATCCGCTTCTTCTTAGCCTGGTATACGATGAGGGGGAAGAAGTACAGATATGGGTAGTCAATGATAGACTGGAAGCCATAACTGGTGCGGTAAGGCTGGAGACGTACGATTTTTCGGGAAAACTTCTGTATGCACAGGATATCTGTGTAGACATTCCGGAAAACAGCTCTTTCCAAGCGGCTGTACTTAAGAAAGAGCAACTCTTAAACGGAAATCCACTATCCAGGACATTTGTACGTTTATCGGCCTCCAATTTTGCTGCACCGGAGAATACCTATTATCTTTGTGATCCCAAAGATATCGAATTGCAAGCCGCAGAGCTTCAAGTTCAATTCGAAGAAATGAAGGGAATGATCACGGTTACAGCAGTAGGTAGTTTGGTTCGTATGGTAAAACTTGAATTGCCTCGCGAGCATGTTCGCTGCAGTAACAATTACTTTGATCTGCTGCCTGGAGAGTCTAAAGTTGTTGAATTTACAGATCCCCAGGGGCATCCGGTTTCACTAGAAGGTCTAGTTGTATCTTCATTGAATGACCTATTATAACTGGTTATTTTTTGAACACAAAAATACCCTCAAAAAGACAATGGCTAAATTGTCTTTTGAGGGCATTTTTATTATCCTAACCGGACGTAATCGTAATCTCTGCTATTTTTCGTTGGTTTATGTACTAAAAAGGGAGTTCACAGATGGATTTTCAAGCATTATACGTATTGAATGTGTATTAGACCTTCTTGAACAAAACGTTGTTCCTGTAAGTTATCATTGCTGCACTCTCCTATTAAAGATATGATCTATAAAAGGGAAAACGAGAAATTATACGAGTTATCCAAACAATGGGAACTTCAGGTTATGGTTCTCCCCGCAGTGTTGCTAATCTTTATATTCAGTTATTTACCAATGTACGGGGTGCTGATGGCATTTCAGGATTATAACCTTTTCGAAGGCATGGCTGGAAGTCCATGCGTGGGCTAAACCACTTCGAAATGTTCTTCTATTCACCTGAGTTCTCAAATGTTATGCGAGTACCCTTGTGATTAGTTTAATGAAGTTATGCATAGGTTTTAAGGATCCAATACTACTTGCCCTATTTTTGAATGAAGTGAACCGGATGTAGTAAGGTAATACTTGATGGGTTATTTGTTGTACCGCTTCGTAAATGTAAACCTAAGAGCAAAAGTGGGATCACATTAACCCTCTGCCTCCCAAACCTTCAACAGCGGACCTGCCTCACCATAAACAGGATCACTATCCGGCAGCGGCACTTGGCCGATTTCAGGGAGCGCCGCTGCGAAGTCGTCCGGCGTGGCCCGGCGGGTGTTGTAATCTGCTCCGCCGGGATAAGCGCCGGCGATGCGGAAGTCCTGCGAGGAAGTGAGCCGCTTATGCGCTGTACCGGCAGGCAGCACCAGTACGTCTCCGGCCGACACTTCAACCCTGCAGCCGGCATCGCCGCCCAGCTGCAGGCTGGCGCTGCCGGACATCACACCGAGCACCTCATGCGCATTGCTGTGGTAATGGTGATAGCTGAATACCCCGTTCACCCAGCTGTTCCGCCAGCCGTTGTCATTGAAGATCTGTTCTGCGCTTTCCGGATTCTTCTTAAATGCACCTTTATACAGAACTGCCGGAAGCTCCGGGTTATTCGGCAGCAGCTTGTCGGCCTTGAAGGCGAAGGTTTCTATAGAGACCTCCTGCTTCGGTTTGTCATGATGAGATTCTGGCATCCCTAATCAACTCCTTTTCTTTAGTTGTCATTACCCAAACCATTTAGATTGCACATCATAGAGTACCCGCTTGCCGTTAATTTTCTCCAGAGTCTTGATAATCTGAGGGTCTATCTGACAACAATAGGGTAATTCATGGCATACAGTGTAATATATCTGTTGTAGATGGCATGAGAGGGAGGTCCATTATGATACGTAAAATAGGTACACTGCTGGCTGCCGCGCTGCTGCTGCCCGCACTCTTCAGTATCCCGGCGGCTGCCGCTCCGGTACAAGACAAGGCTGCTCCGGTTCAGGTCGCAGCGGCGGCAACACAGAGTCCGGCTACGAACGGACTGGTGCCGCTGACCGGTGCAATCAATGGAAATCTGCCGATTCATATGTCGGTCAAGATTGAGAGCAGCGGGAAGCTGACCGGCAGTTATTATTACGACAAATACAAAAAGACGATCAAGCTCACAGGTAATGTCAGCGGCAAAATAGTCAATATGTATGAATACGATGCCAAAGGCAAAGAAACGGGCCGCTTCGAGGGCTGGTGGATTGCCGGCACCGGCTTTGCCGGGGTATGGAGCAATCCGGACGGTACCCGCCAGCTGCCGGTAGAGGCGTTGACGGCAACAGCCGCCAAGAGTGTTAAGGTTCCGGCAGCTACCGAGTGGAACGGCGAATGGTATATGGCGAGCAAATCGCCTTTCTATGGGGGGTATGTAGAATTCAGCAACGTCAAAAGCGATAAGCTGACCTTTTCCATCGATGCATTTGATGGCGGCCATTCCGGCCAGCTGTATGAGGAGTCAGCCGTGGTCCGCAAACGGATGGCTGTATACAAGGAAGAGGACGGTTCAGTTGTCTTTTTCTACCTGTTGAACGGCCAGTTGTATGTAACCAGCCCTTCGCCAGTATACTCTGCGGGAGCGAATGTAACCTACACCGGCGAATATGCCCGAGGTCCGTACAAAGAGGGCGTCTACACGCTGAAGGATACAGGTGTATTCAAGACAGCGGCAGAAGACAAGGCCTTCCGCACAGTGGTAGGCGATGATTACGATCTGTTCCTGTACAGCATGCAGCTGCTGGATAAGCCGAAGGATCTGGATGGTCTGGGTGCAAGCGTAATCTCAGGCGGCGTGCGCGGACTGTTTACACTGACAGAAGCGATTATTATGTATGACAAACAGGGCCACTATTGGGCAGCGGTACTCGACACGGATGAGGAGAACAGCCTAGAGGAATTCGATATTGCCATTGTCCGGTTCTACACCAACGTGCCGAATACAACTGAACTGCCGAAGACGATTGCCAAATGGACGGAGGCTTTTCCCGAATACGGGGTTGTCTTCATGAATAATTAATCATGAACAAATAACAGCCGCAGAGTACCGTCATCATACCGGTGCCCTGCGGCTGTTCTGTTATTTGATATTAATCTTAAATACATCTCCGGCCTGACCGCCAAACACAACCATACCGCCTTGCGGCAAGACTCCCGAAGAATCTTTGGTCACCACAGAGAAGTTTACGATCATCCCGTCGGCATCATAGACAGCGAAGCCGCCGCTTGCCGGAGCAGTTACAGTCATCGTTTTGCCGGCTGACTTCTCACCGATCTTGAACCATATCCCTTGACCATTAGCGGGTACCGTACTGATTGATGACCGGCCTCCATATATAGGCTGAACCGCATCTTCGCTGATATAAGCATTGCCATCGATGGTTAAATACTCCGCTTCGTTCTTCGTATAGAAATTCAAGTCAAACGCATCTCTTCCGTTCATGACCGGTATTTCAGCCGCATTGACGGCTTGGTGCTCATCCACAATCCGGGTGCCTGAGGCATACCCCTCATCCACAGCGATATTCTTCATTAGGATCGCAGGGGACAGATAAAATAATGAATTGATCTTCTCATCCAAAGCATAGTAATTTTTCCCGTTTCTCTTTTCCCAGGCCTGCTTCGTCACTGGGGTTAGAGGATTGGACTCCAGCTTCTGATATTCGTAGGTTACCATCACCATCTGGCCGGCTCCGGGGAAATCCAACTCGGCATTAAGCTTTAGGTAGGTTATGCCGTTCTTCTGCAGATCGAAGCTTACGGCGGAACGGCCATCGCTGCTCTTGAATTGCCCGTTGCCTGTATAGATATATTTCTGTGCGGGGATCAGTCCGCCTTCCAGGGCAGGCAGGTCAAGCTCCCCGTCCTTAACCGTTATGGCTGTTGTAGCGCCTACTGTGCCGTATAATCCCGAATAGGATTTCAACTCAGCGGGCATGGCCGCTTTTACCGGGGGTTCGAAGGTTGAGTCCGGCAGGAGCTTGTCAATCTTCCCGGTATCCTTCAAGTACTCCAGCAGGATATTCGAGGCGAAAATCGTATTGAAGATCGAACTCCCGCCGGAGGAGAGTACAGCAATCGAAATATCCGATTCGGGTATTGCAGTCAGCGCAGCATGATACATAATGGTATCCCCGCCTTTGGTTAGAGCAGTGATTCCGTAATCGCTGAACGGGGCCAGACTCACAGCATCCCAGCCCAGACCATAGCTGAAGGTGTTTCGTTCATCCGGTACCCAGATTCCATTCTTATATTCAGGCTTCTGCATAGCCTTGACGGAGGCTTCGGATAAAATATCCGTACGGTTTCCGATCAGCACTTCAGCAAACTCGGTCAGTTCTTCTGCCGTGGAATAGACTCCACCGGCACCAATAACGTTGGCGTTCTCAACGGGCAGAGCCTGCTCCAGCCCCGGGAAATAGGTTTTGGCCAGCTGCTGTCTGTCAAACGTATCGAGCGGCGTTTTGGTGGAGCTTAACTGCAGTGGACTGCTCAGGTACCGGTCCAGGAATTCGGAATAGCTTAAACCGCTCACCTGCTCAATCATGAGCTCGAGCAGCTGGAACCCATCGTTGCAATAGACGGAATATTCTCCGGGATCGGATTTCAGATGTTCGGACTCCAGTCTTGACAGTAATTCATCATGATTCTGTGTGTCGTTGTCATCCAGCAGCATGCTGTTGCCATAGTGGCTGCCGTAAAGACCTGACGAATGATTCATTAACATCCGCGGTGTGATGTCCTTATATCTGGCATCGGCCATCTTAAACTGCGGTAAATACGTAGTGAGGGGTTTGTCGATATCAATGGCCTTGGAATCCGCCAGGATCATCGCCGCGGCAGAGACATGCATTTTACTGACCGAGCCAATCCCAAACATCGTATCTTTCGTTACCGGTGCCTGAGTGGCTTTATCGTACACACCGGCACCCCCGGACAGGGTGATAGAGCCTTTATCCCTGATGGCATACTGTAGTCCGCTTACCCCATAATTGGAGATGATCTCTGAAGCCAGCGCGCGGGCCTTTTCTTCCACGGTTGTCCCCTTCTCCTGTGCCGAGGCCTGGGCCATGGGGATCACTAACACCGAAGCCAATACTGCTGCAATCAACTTCTTCATCCTTATTTCCTCCTCCTGTTGCTGCTCGAAATGTAATCCTGGATTCATCATACAAGCAAGAAGGAGGGAGAAGGTCTGAAGTACCCTGAAACGAAAAAAACAATCCCTAAACAATGGTTTTGTCTAAGGATTGTCCGTGTGAAAGGGGAGGACGGCCATATTGTTAAAGACTTTGTGTCCGGACTCGATGGTCATGTTGCCGCCGTACTTATCGCATATTCTGGCTATATTGGTTAAGCCGATGCCATGATACTCCGGGTCCGGCTTCTGGCTGTGCAGGGGGGCGGTCACTTTGTCCATATGATTAAGGATGTGGATGAACAGCGCAGATTCATTCGAATGAATCTGGATGAGCATGTACCGGTCCTCTGCCACCTTAACCTTCTTAGAGGCTTCTATCGCATTATCCAGCATATTGCCCAGAACTACACACAGGTCATAACGGTCAATATTTACTTCCAGCGAATAGAGCTGAAGCCTGGTATCTATTCTAATTCCGTTGGCCTGTCCAATATTAAGGGTATTCGTGACCAGAGCATCTATAACGAGATGTCCGGTGTTCACCCGCTGATAGGAATCCTCGACTTTATTTAAGGTAACCCTGATATGCTCCAGTGCCGCCGCTGAATCATTTCGTTTAATACACTCTTCAATGTAGAGAAACTGCTGGTGGGTGTCGTGAATAATCCGCTTAATGGATTTGAAGCTGTGCACTGTTTTCTCATAGTTCGCATCCTGATAATTCATCTGGTGCTGCAATTGTGTATTCTCATGCATGAATTGAAATTTATCAATAATCGTATCGAAAATATAGACGACCATCACATTCAGGAACAGGAATCCGATAATCGCCATGAAATAATAGATGTTTTTCTCACTGGTGACAGTAAGTACATTGATCTGATAAATACTGATCAGGGGGACGATCAAGAAGAAAATATAGTAACGGTAAGGCAAAGAGAAGCTTCTGCGTTTGGAAATGAATCTGATCACCTGAATAACAGCAAACATAATCACACAGCTAAGGATTAATGCCTTCGTAAAGGTCAGCCGGTCCTGCCCGTTACCCGAATCCAGGGTAGTGAAATCTATGGAATCTAGACTTGAGAAAATATAAAGCGAGATAAAACTGACCATCGTCATCAAAACCGCATACAGGATAGAAAAAATGATCTTGGTCTTAATCTCCACATCATAGGATTGCGCCAAACCAAAGATCATCAGCAATGCGACACAAGAGGCTATATAGGAATTCATCGGTATGACTAGATACATGAAACAAAGCAATCCGTAAATGATGAAGTAAACGATACGGTTAGTCTTCCTGGCAGACTTGTCAAAGACGGAATTGAAGAAAAAGTTGGTTTGAAAGCACATCACCAGCAGCACACAGAGGACGATCGGCAGGTTATATAGAATCATACGAATTACCCTTCATGATCATAAATTTGGTGTAGTAATCTTTAACCTCTTTGATCTTGGACCGGCCTATAGGAAGCTCCATCCCATTCGACATGAGAACGGAGCCGCTGGCGAACTTCTTCACATGCAGCAGGTTGATAATAATCGAACGGTGGATGTGCAGGAAGTTACTGTCTTTTAGAGCTGCGGCATAATCTGCAATAATGCCCTTGCTCTCATAGATTTGGGCTTTGGTGATCACATGCAGCTTGCTTTTTATCGTTAGGCTTTTGGCAACCTCAATCGCAATAATATCATCATATCTTAATACAACTTCATCATAACCGGATTTAATGACCATGAATTTCTTATCTTGGGCCTGAAAATATTGGCATAGCTTGGTGATCTTCTCTTCCAGGAGGAGAGGCGCTACCGGTTTGATTAAATACTGGAATGTGATGACATCGAAGCTCTCCACCATATATTGAGGGTAGCTGGTAAGGAAAATAATCTGTTCATCAAAGTGCTTCAGCTCGCGGATTCTCCGTGCCGTCTGAATCCCATTCATTCCGCCCATCTCCACGTCAAGAATTAGAATATGGAAGGGCACTTCGCCACGCTCATAATGAGCGGCCAGCTGCTCTCCCGAGTGGAATAACTCCATCTGGAATTCTATATTTGTCTTGATGGATAAGCCTATCAGAGTTCTCTTAACAAGCTCCCGCTGCTTCTCCTCATCATCGCATATTGCAACTCTATACATGAATGCTACCCCTTTCGTTCCGGCGCAATGACCTATAAATAGATTCACAACAGTATATAGCATTTTTAATGAGAACAAACAACTATGGGGATCAAATGCAAATTGGAATCCTTGGAATGCAGTCGGACTGGGGGCTCTGGGGGGAGGGATTGCAGGTTTTGGGTAATAACTATTATCCAGATAGAGGAGGTATACAATGAACAAACAATTATTTACGGCAGCTGCCACTATTATTCTATCCGCCTCAATTTTAGGCGCATGCAGCAACAATGAAGTTGCAAATGAGACAGAGCCAACAGCAACAAGTATAGCGACTACGCCAGTTATTGAAGCTACAGCCACTCCAGTACCTTCGGCCACTCCCTCCGCCACGGAGGCACCCGCGTCCGCAGCTCCTGACCCTACTGATCCTCAGACCTCTGAACGGCCAGAGACCCGGGAATTCGGTGAACAGGAGGGTGGAGTTAGCGGGCAAACGGCTACACTGGAGCAAGGTGATGGATACTCCCTTTATATCACTGGGGATTTCACATTGAATGCACAGACTAACCGTTTATCACTTACCGAGGACCCGGCCTACTATGCGGAAATTGAAAGTTTGGCTTCTGAATACGATCTCACTGCGCTGAAGCAACAAGGTGAAACTGAGCTTTCCGCTACAGGCAGTGCTAAAGATTATAGCGGGGAATTGGTTGAACATCCGCTCGGGTTTGCAGAATTGTATTTGCAGGCTACTGGTGATAAAGGAGTAGTAGATTATATGGTATGGAAGAATCAGGCAGGGGAAGCCTTTCTTTTCCGGATACACAATCCTAAAGGCGCATTGTCCAATAAGTTTTCTCCCTGGGTAATGGTTTCCCTGGCGACACTTGAAAGAAATTAAAAGGTTGCCCGGATAGGCAGGGTGTCTTCCATGAGGAAGAATCCGAAGGGCTTGCAGGCAAAGTCCTAGGTCAGGATGGATGGAATAGAAGGTGCAGATAACTGAGAGAAGTCTCGTAGTCTCCTTGAGGTAAACGCGGTAAGCGTCAAACAGCCCACACCTTGACACCAAGATGAGGGCTGTTTGAGCTTACATTAATAACGACCACCAAACGCATTTGGACTAACAGCATCAATACGGGCAAAATCATCAGACGTAAGATGAATATCAAGTGCCTTGATATTATCCTCCAAATATTTACGGCGTTTCGTACCAGGAATCGGCAATGTGCCTCTTTCTACTGTCCATGCAATTGCTAGTTGAGGTACCGTACAGTTCTTTTCTTTGGCGATTTCCGCTAGTTTATCAACGATTTTAATATTCTTTTGGAAGTTCTCACCTTTGTAACGTGTAAAAAGATTGCGCATATCATCAGCTTGGAAGTTCTCATTCATATGACGTTCCCCCGTAATAAAGCCTCTGCTTAGAGGACTGTAAGCTACAAGAGTGATTCCTAATTCTTTTACGGTAGGTAGAGCTTCTTCTTCAATTTCCCGGCTCCAAATGGAGTATTCCGATTGGACTGCGGAAATAGGGTGTTCTTCATGGGCTTTACGAAGTGTAGATGCACTAATAACTGATCCATTTAGGCCATTAGAAAGACCAAGATAACGTACTTTACCTGCTTTAACTAATTCAGCCATAGCACCAACTGTCTCCTCAATTGGAACATTAGGATCGACCGCATGTTGATAATACAGGTCGATATAATCGAGACCAAGACGTCGAAGGCTTTCGTCAATAGCTTTCTTTACATAGTCCGGGTGTCCTCCGATGAATTCCCAATTTGGACCATACGAGAACTTGGTAGCGACAATTGCCTGTTCTCTTCGTCCCTTCAACGCTTTTCCTAATAGCTCCTCATTATGGCCGTTGCCATATGTATCCGCAGTATCAAGCAAGGTTACCCCGAGATCAAGCGCCCGATGAATGGTTTTAATGGACTCCTCATCATCAATGGTGCCATACATGCCGGGGGACATGCCCATCATACCCAATCC
This sequence comes from Paenibacillus sp. FSL H8-0259, assembly GCF_037963255.1. NCBI lineage: Bacteria > Bacillati > Bacillota > Bacilli > Caryophanales > Paenibacillaceae > Paenibacillus > Paenibacillus sp. FSL H8-0259. The sequence goes on along the minus strand of NZ_CP150147.1, from coordinate 5,937,955 downwards.
AATAGAAGAAACGGCAATATCGCTGTGACCGAGCTTTTGCGTTTTCATATTAGTTACCTCGCTTTTTATATGTTTTAGCTTCGAGTTACATCTTAGCATAAAGGAATTTACAAAGTAAACACTTTTAATCATTTTTGTATAATTTGAAAATAATGTTTGTGACGAAAGCGGAATTCCGGTTATAATAAAGGTAAGGGGGGCTTTATGTGAATAGCCAGATATCAGATAAAAAAAACGAAACACGAGTTAAGCTTATGAATAAGCTGCTTCCTTATTTACGAAAAAATGGCCTTCAGTCCGTTCGGATGGACGAAATTTCTAGAGTAATGGAGATAAGCCGAGTAACTTTATATAAGTATTTCTCAACCAAGGAAGAAATTGTCGAGTTCATCGTAGATGGTTTTATTGAATACATGAAGGAACTGACCCACAATCCTTTGGATTCGGTTCAAAGTTTCGGCACTCGCTTTTTGCAGATATTTGAACAAACCATATCTCTAGTCGTTTATTTCTCGGATATTATCCTTCAGGACCTCGAAACCAGTTACCCTGATTTATTTGATCGCTTTAATGAAGCTATGAGGGAGCGAGAAGAGAAGATACTGGCTTTCTTTGAGGAAGGTAAACAAAAAGGGGTTTTCAATCAACTTAACGGCAGGCTCTTAATAAAGCAGGATGAAATTCTAAGAGGGATGTTCGATGTTAAATATCTGATGACCAATCAATTCACGGTTCAACAAGTTTTATATGATTATTTTCAATTAAAGAGGATTCAGTTGTTTAAGCCCGAAAAGCTGACAGCAATTGATGATGAAGTGTTGATGCCGAAAATAGAACATTTAACTCAAAAAGTGACCAAAAACCTTTTTTAACCTTCACTAAATCCTCTTCTCAAAAAAAATTGCTTGTGTGATCCCCGCGGAGTACTCCGCGGGTTTTCTTGTTTAATGGATCACACAGTAAGCTTTGTATTCGTCGTTTTCGCTTTAAAATGTTGCAAAAAGCAACGTTAATTAATTTTACTCTCGTATAACCAATTAAATGTTGAATTATTGCAACGATATGCTATACTAAATTCGAATACGATGTATCAAGATATCCAGAGGAGAAGATATGATGGAACAGTATTTCTTTCAAACGGCCCGCAGCATTATCGCGGGCTGCGGCTCCTTGGAGCGGATTGTGGAGCATCTGCAAAGACTGGGAGCTCTGAAATCGGTACTGCTTGTATCCCAGCCCTTTCTTCAAAGCAGCGGCACGCTGGATGAAGTTACAAACCGCCTGAAGAGCGGCGGAATCGACGTGCACTGGAATACCGATGTTCAGCCAGAACCGACCATCGCCCAATTGGAAGCGCTCTCCGGCGCAATAGCCGAAGTTCCCTGCGATGCGATTATAGGTATCGGCGGAGGCAGTGTGCTGGATGTTGTCAAGCTTCTGTCTGTCATGAAAACCAACAGCCTCTCTGTCCGTGACATGCTGGGGACGGATCTGATCCCGAATCCGGGCATTCCGACGGTCCTGATTCCCACCACCTCGGGCACAGGCTCGGAAGTGACACCCAACGCTATTGTGACTTTACCGGAGGAGGAGCTGAAGATCGGTGTTGTCAGCCGGTATCTGCTCCCGGCATTAGTCATTCTGGACCCGATGTTGACGCTTGGTTTACCTCGTGATATTACAGCCGCGACAGGAATGGATGCCTATACTCATGCGCTTGAATCATTTATTTCCAACAAGGCCAACCGGTTCAGCGACATGTTCGCACTTGAATCCATCCGCAGCATTTCTGCCAGTATCCTGCAGGCCTATCACCACGGAGACGACAGAAAAGCGCGGGAGGATATGCTGATCGGTTCCATGTACGGCGGAATGGCATTGACCTGCGCCGGAACGGCAGCTGTACATGCCTTGGCTTATCCGATTGGCGGGAAATTTCATGTGCCTCACGGAGTAGCCAATTCCATGCTTTTGCCGCATGTAATGGAATTTAATTTCGATGTCATTGTGGAACGGCTGGCTCTTGTGGCCGGAGCGATGGGGCTTCAGACCGGAGAGGGAAAACAGCGGGATGCGGAGCAGGTGATCGGGCAAATCCGGCTGTGGACGCAGGAGATGAGCATTCCTCAGGATTTGACACTCTTCGGAGCTGCGCGCGGCGATATTCCCGGGCTTTCACTCGCGGCCTCGCAGGTTACCCGGCTGATGGCTAACAACCCGAAGGTGATGACGCTGGATGACATCGGTGCGGTATACGGCAAGCTGTTTCACTAAGAAATGGTTTGATGCTGCTTAATGAACGGTGGCTGGGTTATAATGGCATTAAAAAAACAAGGATGAATAGCTGCATGAAAATTAAAGCGATTGTCATTGCTCCTTACCCGGGGTTATCTGAATTAACGTTAAGCTTACAGAATGAGCTGCAGGAGTTTGAGATTGTAGTGGAGCATGGAGATCTGTCGAGGGTGCTGCCGCTGATCGGCCGCATTCACTCGGAAGGCTACGATATCATTATCAGCAGAGGCGGGACGGCAAAGCTGCTGCAAAAGCATTCCTATCTGCCCGTTGTGGAAATTCCCGTTTCCGGATTCGACATATTACGGATCCTGACGCTGGTACAGGGATACAATGCCAAATGTGAAATGATCGGATTTCCCAATATCATCGAAGGCTTTATGTCCGTGTCCAGCTTGATGGAGGTTGATATTTCATACACGGTTATCCATCAGGAGCAGGAAGTCAGTGCTGCCCTGGCAGACGCCAAAGCGAGAGGCATCCAGGTTATCATTGGCGACAGCATTACGGTCAAGATCGCGGCTGAAAGCGGTCTGCAGGGCGTATTAATTACCTCCGGCAGGGAGTCATTAATGGAAGCGTTCTCGCGGGCCGGACAGCTCTATAAATCAGCCCGGAAGCTGAAGGTCAAGAATGAAATGTATGAAGCCATGCTCGGTAAGCTGGAAGACGGGTATGCGGCGGTGGATCAAGGCGGCAAGCTGGAGTTTGCCAATCCTTCGTTCAAGCAGCTTCTGCGGCTTCCTGAAACAGCAGATACGCTGTATACCATGTATCCCGGTCTGCGGGAAATGCTCAGGGACGCCGGCCGGGGGGCAGACTTTGACACGGTGACATCCGTTTATGAACCGGAGCAGGGCTTGTACCTACAGGCGCAAATGCTGCCTGCCGCGGATGAACGCCTGCTGTATATGCTGCATTCATCGGAGGAAGAACCGGAACGCAGCGGTCTTGCGGCCAGTTACCTTCTGACGGCAGCCCCTTTTTTCTCCCACCGGGAAGACGGCGGGCTGGAGACGGACTTTCAGGCTTATCCTGCAGCTGTATATGGCGAAAAGGGCAGCGGGCGCAAGCGGTACGTTATCAACGCCGCCCTCTCCGAATCAAGGGACGGCATTCTGTACCTCAATATCCGGAGATCATCGGAAGAGGTGCTGAAGGCCATGATGGAGCTGATGCTGTACGGCGGCGGGCGCGTTACTGCCATAGAAGGAGCGGAATTGCTCTCTGCCAAGCAGCAGAGAGAGCTGGCTGAGTTCATTATCAAGCGTAAGATGAAGACGGTATTTCTGTTCGACAGGGATCCGGAGGTGCTCGCTGCTGAGGACCGGCTGGCCGGCAAGCTGCTGCGCAGCTTACAGGACCGGAGAATCCCGCTTCCGGCCCTGCGGGATACGCCGTGGCTGGAACGCAGCATCCGCGCCTGCCTGATCTGGACGAATGAACGTCAGGGCAAGCAGATTGCCGGTATCCGGAGCGAGGTCATGGAGGTGCTTCTCGCGCATCCGTGGCAGGGTAATTTTACCGAATTGCGCACGGTGATGGATCTCTTTGTAACGGCATCAGCGGGGCCGTTCATTGAACCAGAGGCGCTGGTGCTGCTGGAGGAAGGAAGCCGGAAGGCACGCAGCGGACTTACCCCGGTGCCCGGCAGGGAAGAACTGAACCTGTATCAGCCGCTGGAGGACATTGAACGGGATATCATCCAGACGGTTCTGGAGCAGGAGAATATGAACCAGTCGCTGGCCGCCAAGCGGCTTGGCATCAACCGCTCAACGCTGTGGCGCAAATTAAAAGAGGATTGACAGGGCGGCTGCTCCCTGGAGCAGCGTTCTGCTGTATATGTGTAATTGCTGTTGTATGGAGGGGGTTAGGAAATGAACATCGCCGTCATCGCGGATGACTTGACCGGGGCGAATGATACGGGGGTGCAAATGGCCCGTCAGGGCCTGTCCACTTCTGTACTCCTGGAGCTTAAGACGGGCGGCGGGAAACAGGAGGCGGTTGTGTTTGATACCGACAGCCGCTCTCTTCCTCCGCAGGAGGCTTATCAGAGAGTCAAGGATGTATGTCTGTTTCTGGGGCGCGGCGGAGAAGCTACCTCTCCTGTCATCTATAAGAAGTTTGATTCTACGCTGCGCGGAAATATCGGCAGTGAGCTGGACGCGGTTTATGAGACGCTGCAGCCTGATTTCATTGTTATTGCCCCGGCTTTCCCGAAGGTAGGACGCACGCTGACAGAAGGAGTTGTGTATGTGAACGGGATGCCGCTGCACGAGACGGAGATGGCCCATGATCCCAAGCATCCGGCCACGGAATCTGCTTTCTCTGCCATTCTTGAGCGGCAAAGCCGTTATCCGGCCGCCCTTATTCCGCTGGAACTGCTGAGAGGCGGGCGGGCTGCGCTGGATAAGCGGATTGCCGGCTGCCTCCAGTCAGGCATTCCTTACCTTGTGTTCGATGCGGAGCAGGAAGAGGATCTGGCCTTGATCGCTTCCTTGTTCCCCGGAGGACCGGGATGTCCGAAAGTGGTATGGGCCGGTTCAGCGGGTTTGGCCGGCGCCTTGACAACGCAGATTCTCTGCAGCATCAGGGAAGCCCCGAAGCAAGCGGGAGCTGGTGCTATACTGGAGAGGCCGGACAAAAGACAGGCAACACACTGGGAAAATACCTTGTATTCAGATCCGAAATGTGTGCTTATTGTCGTGGGCAGCGTCAATCCGTGGTCGCGCCGACAGCTGACCGAGCTGGTCAAAGAAGACGGTGTCTCTGCTCTCGTGGTTGAATCGGATAAGCTGCTCTTCCCGGGGACATGCGCTGTGGAATTGAACCGGGTCCGTGAGCTTGCAACCGGTATCATCTCCCGGGAGGGAAGGCATGTGGCGCTCTATACGCCGGGCAATCCGGAAGAGGTCGACCGTGTCACTGAGCTTGGGCGCACCGGTGGCCTGAGTGCTACGGAAGTGGGCGAGCGCATCAGCGCGGCGCTTGGCCGGGTGGCTGCTGAGATTATCGCCGAGTGCGGTATCCGCCATATGGTACTGACCGGAGGCGATACCGCGAAGCAGGTCTGCCACCATTTAAGCGACGTGGAGATCAAGCTCATTAATGAGGTGGAGAACGGAGTCCCGCTTGGGCGGACGCCGGGTGAATCGGGCAGATATATCATTACGAAAGCGGGGGCTTTCGGAAGCGATCAGGTACTGGTACGCTCCGTGAAGGCTCTGCAGAGAGAGGTGTGACATGATGAAGCCGATTATTGCCATTACTATGGGGGACGCGGCCGGTATTGGTCCTGAGATTATTGTGAAGGCGTTATCGCATCCAGATATTTATGAGGTGTGCCGCCCGCTCGTTGTCGGTGACACCGAAACACTGGAGAGGGCGGCTGCCGTCTCCAGCCGGGATGCAATGAAGATTCGCCCGATAGAAGGAGCCGCTGAGGCGCTTTTCCAGCATGGGATTATTGATTGCATCAGCCTGAAGCTTCTGCCGGATGCCGTTCCTTTCGGGCAATTGTCCGCAGCGGCGGGAAATGCCGCCTTCCATTATATTGCCAAGGCTGTTGAGCTGGCGAAGTCCGGTGAAGTCCAGGCCATTTGTACCGCCCCGCTGAATAAGGAGGCGCTGCATAAGGGAGGGCATCTCTATCCCGGACATACCGAAATTCTGGCCAAGCTGACAGAGACGGAGGATTTCTCGATGATGCTGTCCACCGGCCGCCTCAAGGTCATTCACCTGACAACCCATATCGGGCTAATCAAGGCAGTGGAGATGATTACGCCGGAACGGACGTATAAGGTGCTGAAGCTCGCGGATCAGGTGCTGCGGGCAGCAGGAAATAATAACCCGCGGATTGCCCTGTGCGGCATCAATCCCCATGCAGGGGAGAACGGCTTGTTCGGAAACGGAGAGGAAGAAGAGAAGCTGCTTCCGGCCGTAGAGAAAGCACGGATGGAAGGAATGGATGTATATGGTCCTGCTCCGGCGGACACCCTTTTTTACAGGGCCATGCGGGGAGACTTTGATATTGTTGTCGCCTGCTACCACGATCAGGGACATGCGCCCATTAAGGTGCTGGGCATAGAGGACGGCGTTAATATTACCGTTGGTTTGAAGGGCGGGATTATCCGTACCTCTGTTGATCACGGCACAGCGTTTGATATTGCGGGAAAAGGCATTGCGGATGAGAAAAGCATGCTGGAGGCGATCCGTTCGGCTGTTGAACTGGCCCCGAAGCAGACGGTTTAAGCATCAACATACCGGGAAGGTTTGCGCTTGAAATAGATCTGAATGAATCTGAATGAATAACAGGAAGGGACTGGGAACCATGCTGGAAGTGAAGGGAATTATACCTGCGATGGTCACTCCGCTGGATCAGCGGGAGGAGATTGACGAGAAGGCACTGCGGAAGATGGTGAACCGTTACATTGATGCCGGAGTGCACGGGCTGTTTTGCCTGGGGACCAACGGCGAATTCTTTAATCTTTCTTTTGAAGAAAAGCTGGAGGTAGCGCAAATCGTCATTGATGAGGCCCGCGGCCGTGTGCGCGTATATGCAGGTGCAGGCTGTTCCGGAACAGGCGAGACCAGCCGTCTGGCGCAAAGACTGGAGCAGGCGGGAGCGGACGCACTTTCCGTGATTACCCCTTATTTTCTTACCTATACGCAGGCTGAGCTGCAATACCATTTTGAAGCCGTAGCAGGGGATACATCGCTGCCCCTTGTGCTGTATACGATTCCGGTCCGTACAGGCAATACCCTCAGTGTGCAGACTGTGGCCAAGCTTGCGGAATTGCCGAATGTGGTTGGCATCAAGGACAGCAGCGGCAGCTTCGATAACATTCTGCAGCTGATCGACCGCACACCTGAATCCTTCTCCGTCCTTGCCGGAACGGATTCGCTGATTTTGTCCACGCTGATGGCGGGCGGCACAGGGGCTATTGCAGCAACGGCCAATATTTTCCCGGCAACAGTGGTGGCCATTTATGAGCATTGGCGCCGCGGTGAATATGAGCAGGCAGAGCAGGCGCAGCGTGTCCTCCGCGGTTTGCGGGCAGCCTTTGTGCTGGGTACCCTGCCTTCCGTGCTGAAAGCTGTGCTTGATGAAATCGGCTTGCCGGCTGGTCCGGCCCGGCGGCCGGTAGCTCCGCTCACCCCCCAGGCCTTGGAGGAAGTGCGCCGTATGGTGGCCGATTATACAGCGAGAGGGTTATTGTAATTTTTCGGCCTATTGTATTGCAAATTGCAACTCCTATTAAAAATCAGTAGCACAAAAAAGGTTTTGTGCGCAATTTTCCATGAGGTATAGCTATTTTTGCATTAATTTTATACTTGGGTCATGAGATACTACTTCTGAAGACACTCTTAGTATTTCAAATTACACTTCGAGGGGGAACTAATAATGAGAAAAAAGAAAGCGTTTTATTTAGTCTTTGCCGCTCTGCTTGCTTCAGGGTCTGTGCTGGCCGGCTGCTCACAAAATACAAAAACGAATACCTCTAACAACGGCAACAGCGGGGCGGAAGGAAGCAGCAGCTTTTCTTATTTGATGCATGATAAATTTATCAACTGGCTGAAGGAAGACAAGTGGTATCCGCATGTGGAAACGGCAACAGGCACGACCGTTGAATTTGTTCCCGGCGGCTCTAACGATGATGAGTACTACGCTTCCGTGGACCAGAAAATTATTAGCCGTACCTTCCCTGATTCAGGTATTGTTTCCGTTTCACAGGCTACCGTATACGGTGCCCAAGGCGCGTTTGTCGACCTGGCTCCTTATATTGAAGAGTTCGGGCCTAATATCAAGAGCTATATCGAGAAGAACCCCAGTTACAAAACGTTGATTACCGATAAGGACGGACAAATATTCGGACTGGTTGCCGAAGCTCCGCGTTTTGCAGACTTCATCTTCTACCGCGCCGATCATTTCGAGAAGGCCGGCATTACCGAGGCTCCGCAGACGATTGACCAGCTGACCGATGCGATGCGCAAATTGAAAGCGTATTACGGCAAGGAGGATAAGAATTACTATCCGATGGTCGGCCGTGAAGGCTATATCCGCTTCCAGAGCGCGTTCAATGCAGCCGCGAATTACGATGACGGCATATCCAGAGGGGTGTACGGCAACGGCAAAACAGGCACTGACCTGTATTCCGACGGATACAAGAAAATGGTGGAGTGGTATAAAACCCTTTACAGCGAAGGCTTGATCGACCCTGAATGGGTGGCAGGCTCCGGCACGGAGGAAAGCTGGGAATCCAAAATGCTGACAGGACAAGGCTCCATCAGCTATGACTACCTGACCCGTCCATCCTGGTTCATGGATAATGGAGGACCGGACAACGATCCGGACTACAAGATTGCCATCCTGCCTTATCTGAAGGACCTGAACGGAAATCCTTCCGTGCAGACAACGGAAACCCAATACAACACCCTAAGAGCGATGGTTATTAACGCAGACAGTAAAGACAAAGCAGAGACGATTATCAAATTCCTGGACTATCTCTATTCCGATGAAGGCCTGACGCTGGTTTCATGGGGCGTTGAAGGGGAAAGCTATAAAGATGAGGGCGGAAATAAGCAGTACACAGTGGACTTCACGGAGCAGGAAGCAACGCCCGCCGGAGAACCGCGCTGGTCTTTCCTTAACGACCGTCTCACCTTCGTCAAGCCGATTGACAACGACGCGTTCTACTCCTGGAATACCGAGCTTGTACGCAATGCTGCACTGGAGCTGTTCACAGACGAAAGTCTGAAAACCGGTGTACAGGTGACCTACTCGGCTGATCAGGCTAAACAACTGGCTGATCTTTCCGCCAAGGTCAATGAGGCGGTTACCGCAGGGGTGACGGAATTCGTCAACGGCAAACGTCCAATGAGTGAATGGGACGCCTTCCTCGGCGAAATGGAAACAGCAGGATATAAGAAGATTGTAGCCCTCCAGCAAGAAGCGTACGACGCCATGTACAAGTAAACAACAGCACCGGCCGCGCCTTCCCCCCGGAAGGCGCGGCACCTAAATACAGGGTACAAATTCAGATCAAATGGGTGGTGGAGAAAGTGATAACAAGTGACAGAATGACGCCTCTTCCCCGAAAAACGGGGATGCGCCGTTTTCTCGCCTATATGAATACGAACAAGCTCCTGCTGCTCATGCTTTTGCCCGGTTTGATCAGCCTGGTATTGTTCAAACTGGCTCCGCTGGGCGGGATGATTATCGCTTTTCAGGATTTCAGCGCTTTTCGAGGGGTGCTGGGCAGTCCGTTTGTCGGTCTGGAGCATTTTCAGCGAATCTTTGAAGACCCGTATATATGGACCCTAGTCAAAAATACGCTCATTCTCGCTTTCTATTCCCTGCTATTCACGTTTCCCATTCCGATTCTGTTCGCCTTGCTGCTGAACGAGGTGCGGGTCCGCTGGATTAAAGGAAGCGTGCAATCCCTGAGCTTCTTGCCTTATTTCATCTCTTCGGCCGTTATGGTCAGCATTCTGTACACGCTGCTCTCGCCTTCGACCGGCCTGGTTAACGATATTCTGGCCCGTTTTGGCCTGGACACCATCTACTTTATGGCTGAACCGGGATGGTTCCGCAGCAATTATGTACTGCTCCAGGTATGGCAGACCTTCGGCTATTCGGCAATCGTGTATATTGCAGCAATGGCAGCTATTGATCCATCCGTCTATGAATCCGCTTCACTGGATGGTGCCAGCCGCTTTCAGCAAATGTTTCACATCACGCTACCTTCCTTGAAGCCAACGCTTGCCATTATGCTGATTATCAGCGTCGGCAACATTTTCACGGTCGATCTGGACCGGATTTTGCTTATGTACAATCAAAGCGTCTATGAGACGGCTGATGTTATTCAGACTTATGTATACCGCCTGGCCTTTGCCAGCACAGGATTCCCGGAATACAGCTACGGCACGGCAGTCAATCTGCTGAAATCGCTTGTTGCTTACGTTCTGGTTGTCGGAACCAACAAGCTGTCCACTAAATATTCCGATACACGGCTATTCTGAGAAAGGAGAAGGATGATGAGAACAAAGATCAGTCTGTTCGACATCTGCAATAATATTTTTCTGCTGTTGATCGCTCTTGTCTGCACGTATCCTTTCCTGTATATATTCTTTCTCTCTATCAGTGACGGAAGAAGCATCGCATCAGGAGACGTCGTGTTCTTTCCGAAGAACCCTAACTTTGAAGCTTATCAATATATTTTGACGAATTCCAGTCTTGGCATTTTCCGCGGGCTGCTGAATTCGGGCATCTATACGGCGATTGGTACAGTTGTTGCGCTTATGCTGACGTATATGACGGCCTATGTGTTGTCCCGCAAGCAAATAAAGGGCCGCTTTCTGATCATGAGCCTGTTCGTGTTCACCTGGGTATTTGAAGCGGGAATTATTCCGGCCTACATTGTCTTGAATAAGCTTGGTTTTGTGGACAATTGGCTGGTAATGATTATTCCCAATGCGATCAATGTACAATTTCTGATTATTACCAAGACCTTCCTGGATGGTCTGCCAACAGAGCTTGAGGAAGCAGCCAAAATCGACGGCGCCAACGATTTTCAGGTTATGAGCCGCGTCTTTCTCCCCATTTCCAAACCGATTCTGGCCACAATCGGCGTCTTCTATGCCGTATTTATCTGGAACCAGTATCTGATGCCGCTTATTTACCTGCAAAATCCGAACCTGCAGACGATTCAGGTTATGCTGAAAAGACTTGTCATCAGCTCGGGCGATTCTAATACGGCCTTCCGCACGATTATCCAGGACGGCATTATGCTGAACCCCGGCAACCTGAAGGCAGCGGCCATCTTCGTAGCGATGGTGCCGATTGTGCTGATCTATCCGTTTGTGCAGAAGTACTTCAAGAAAGGGATTCTGCTTGGCTCTGTGAAGTAAGCCAGTAATATAGAAGGATAAGTCATCGTGTGAAACCTATAAATTCATATATTTTAACCAAAGGAGTGCATTATGTTAAATAATCCAATGATTGAATTAAATGACCTTACTGAAGACGGAAAGCTGTATTTCAACCGCCGCCTCGGCTTGGCGGAATCCCTATTGCCCTGTGATTTCGAAACAAGCCATGCCTGTGACCTGCAGGAGCTGCCCGGCGGCGATCTGCTCTGCGTCTGGTTTGCCGGCTCGGATGAAGGCAACCCGGATGTCAGCATCGTTATGTCCCGTCTGAACGCCGGGGCGGATGCCTGGACACCCGCTGTGAGAATTTCAGACGATAACGGCTTCAGCGAGCAGAATCCGTCCCTGTTTCTTCATCCAAACGGTGAGCTGTGGGTGATGTACACGGCCCAGCGGGCCCGTACCGCCGATGAGCCGCCGGAGTTCAATCTGCAGTACACCTCCAAGATTTACCGCAAGGTTTCCAGGGACAACGGGTATACCTGGGGGGAGGCGGAGGTTATGTTCCCGCGTGAAGGCTCATTCTGCCGCCAGAAAATTCAGATTCTCTCCAGCGGAAGATGGATCTTCGAGAACTGGATCTGCTTCAATGATGATACCCGCAACGGCAGCGATATTACGGTCATGAACATCTCCGACGATGAAGGCGCGACCTGGCGCAGCGTCGAGGTTCCCGGCAGCCGCGGCCGTGTGCACTGCAACGTGATCGAGATGGCGCCAGGGAAGCTGATCGGGCTCTTCCGCAGCCGCGCGGCAGACTATATTTACTTTGCCAAATCGGATGACAACGGGGAGACCTGGACGGAACCGGTACGCACCGAGCTGCCGAACAACAACTCCAGCATCTCCGCCATCAAGCTTGCGAGCGGCAAGCTCGCCATCATTTACAATGATCTGCGCTTCAATGACAAGCCGGATATTACCGTCTGGCCGTTTGAACGCTGTCCTGTTACTGTAGCCATTTCAGAGGATGAGGGCAGAACGTGGCCGTACCGCCGTCATGTGGAGACAGGTGAGGGCTTCAGCGGCCACAAAAATTTAATCCGCAACCGCCGCTACGAATATCCATGCATCATGCAGGCGGAGGATGGAAGTCTGCATGCAGCATATTCCTTCGGCAACCGCCGCACGATGAAATTTATCTCCTTCACGGAGCAGTGGGTTACCGGTGCCGAGTAACCGGAATGCTGCCGGGCTGAGCCCCTTTACGGGGCTCTTTTAAATATGAAAGGACGGCAGTGCTGTTTCCAGTTGGGCCGGTTGACAAAGAAAAAGCGGTGCGGTACAGTGAGAGACCTAAATTACGGCAACTTCATTGAGGTGAAGCAGAAATGGAAGAGCATATTGTACAGCATTTTTACACACCGGCCAAAACGCAAATGGAGCAGTCTGCCTATATAACCTGGGCCGGCCACCGGAAATGCGGCAAAGACCATGTCGTAGGCCCGCGCGTCCTGGAGACTTATAAAATGGTGTTTGTCCTCAGCGGCAAGGGCTATTTAACCCAAGGCGATCATGTCAACAAAATGCAGAACCAGGGAGACATGTTTATCCTGATTCCCAGAGAAAAGCATTTCTACTATGCTGACCCCGAGGACCCGTGGGAGATTATGTGGGTCTCCTTTGGCGGCCAGCATATTCCCTATTATCTGAATCTGATGGGGCTCGATATTAATCACTGCTGTATGGAAGGAATTGCAACACATACCATTATTAACAAAATGCTGCTGCTGATCCAGGAGCTTCCGGAAGCGGGGAACGGGCAGCTGCTGTGCATTAGCTATCTGCTGCATATTTTCCACCTGGTTGAGCAGGGGGCAAAGCATTACGGCGAGGCCGGCCTGCGGACCGGCTCCGAAAGCGTGGTACAGCAGGCTGTTCTGTTCATCGAGCAGAACTACTACATGCATATTGATGTGGATATGCTGTGTAAGCACGTCAACTATAGCCGTTCCTACCTCTCCCGTTACTTTAAGCGGATCACTGGAATGTCTATCCCGGAATATATCAGCAAAATCCGCATCCAGAATGCCAAAATGCTGCTGCAGAAGACCGACCTTAACATTCAGGAAATTTCGGCTTCCGTTGGGATCACGGATTCACTCTACTTCTCCAAGATGTTTAAGAATGTAACGGGAGTCTCTCCCATGTCCTATAAGAAACACAACCAGGGGTTGTTGAACTAAAGCCATATTTATAGATGAATGGGGGAATACCCATGTTTGATTTTGAGCATAGCCTGAAGTTTAATGAGAAGGACCTGGATCTTCTAACGGTCGGGGAATTGCTGATAGACATGATATCGGAGGGATACAGTGACTCCTATGAGTACAGCAGGTACCACAGATATTTCGGAGGCTCGCCGGCCAATATCGCCATGAATACCAAGCGGCTGGGCATCCGCCCGTTAGTGGCGTCTGCGGTGGGGACGGATGGGCTTGGGCTGTTTCTGGTAGAGCATTTGCAGAGAGCGGGGATGGATACAAGCTGCGTACAGCATGTACACGAAGCAACCAGCCTGGTGGTCGTGACCAAGAGCAAGTCCACGCCGGTCCCGATCTTCTACCGGGGAGCTGATTACCGCCTCACCTACACCGAGGAGCTGCGCTCAGCCCTGCTGCGGACGAAGATTATCCATTTTTCCTGCTGGCCCCTGTCCAGACAGCCGGTGAGATCAGCGGTAGAGCAAGTGATCCGGGATGCGCGCCGGAACGGGGTTCTGGTCTGCTTCGATCCTAATTACCATCCGGCACTATGGGAGAAAGGGGAGGACGGGGTTAAGTATATCAAAACGATCCTTCCGCAAGTTGATATCGCCAAGCCGTCGGAAGACGATGCCGAGCGGCTGTTCGGGAAAGACACCCCGGAGAATCAGCTGCAGAAATTCCTGGACCTGGGTGTGAAGCTGGTCATTCTGACTTTGGGCAAAGACGGCGTGATCGCCTCAAACGGGCAGGAAACGGTGAAGATGGGTACGCTGGCTACGCAGGTGACAGATACGACGGGGGCAGGGGATGCCTTCTGGTCCGGCTTGTACACGGCACTCATCAAGGGCTATCCGGTCCGCAAAGCGCTGGAGTTCGGGCTGGCAGTCAGCGCGTACAAGCTGCAATATACAGGGGCAGTCGTAGAGCTGCCGGAACTTGAGGCATTCAAGACGAAGTACCAAATCTAGGAGGGCGAGAGTTATGGCAATTCACAATCAAGTGCAGCTGATTACGTATCCCGACTCGCTGGGCGGGAACCTGCAGACCCTAAACCATGTGCTGGATGAGCATTTTTCAGATATTTTCAAGGGCGGCATTCATATCCTTCCCCCGTTTCCCTCCTCTGGAGACCGGGGCTTCGCTCCGCTAACTTATTTTGAGATCGAGCCTGCCTTTGGCTCCTGGGAAGATATTAAGAGGATTGGGGCGAAGCATGATGTGCTGCTGGATGTGATGGTTAATCATATTTCCCGGCAGTCTGAGTATTTCCAGGATTTCCTGAGACAGGGAAGACGCTCACCATACGCGGATTTGTTCCTGACACTCGACAAGCTCTGGGCTGACGGACAGCCTGTGCAGGCCGATATCGGCAAAATGTTTCTCCGCCGCCCCTTGCCTTATTCCACCTTCACGATCGGAGAGACGGGTGAAGAGGAGAAGGTATGGACGACCTTCGGCAAAACCGATCCCTCGGAACAAATTGACCTCGATATACATTCGGATAAGGTAAAGCAGCTGCTGACGGATATCTTCGGGAATTTCCGTAACAACGGCGTAAAGATTGTGCGGCTGGATGCTGTAGGTTACATCATCAAGAAGCTGGGTACAAGCTGCTTCTTCGTTGAGCCTGAGATCTACGGGTTCCTGGACTGGATCAGGGAGCTGGCCGATTCGCTTAATATCGAGCTGCTGCCGGAGGTTCATTCCCACTACAGCATTCAATATAAACTGGCGGAGCGCGGGTTCTGGATCTATGATTTCATTCTGCCTTACCGCATCCTTGATACCCTTGTCAACAAAAATGCGGAAGCGCTGAAGGAATACCTGACTACGCGCCCTGCGAAGCAGTTCACGATGCTGGACTGTCATGACGGTATCCCCGTCAAGCCCGATCTCGACGGATTGATCGACACGAAGGAAGCACGTAAGCTGGTCGATGCTTGTCTTGAACGCGGCGCCAATCTGAGCCTGATTGTCTCTGAGGGTCATAAGGCCGAGGACGGATTCGATGTACACCAGATCCGCTGCTCCTACTACTCCGTGCTGAACAGCGACGATGACGCTTATCTGGCAGCCCGTGCCATCCAGTTCTTCGCTCCCGGCATCCCGCAGGTGTATTACGCCGGACTTCTGGCCGGAGAGAACGATGACGAAGCGGTTCGCCGCACAGGAGAAGGGCGGGAGATTAACCGTCATAACTTCAGTATAGACGAGATTAAGCAGGCGCTTGGCAGGGGCGTAGTCCAGCGGCTCCTTGCGTTGATCCGGTTCCGCAACGAATATGGCGCGTTTAACGGTGAATTCCGCGTACTGGAATCGGCAAGTCATGAGGTCCGGCTGCAGTGGACCAAGGAAGATCTACACTGCACACTGCATATTGATCTGGCCATTAACCGGACGGTCATCGATTATGCGGGACCGGAAGGGTCGAGTGTTCAGTTTGAGGTTTGAGGTTTGAGGTTTGAGGTATAGCATGATCAAATAGTAAAGCGGTGTCTGACAGGGAAGTGCAGTCAGACACCGCTTTTTTTGTTATATAGGAAATTATGATATTTGTCTGTTGTGGATAACTTTCATGCCAAATGTATGCGAAAAACTGAATACAATGTTCCAATGATAGGGTAGTGGAGCCAAATGTATGCGAAAAACCGAATACAATGTGCCAATGATAGGGTAGTGGAGCCAAATGTATGCGAAAAACCGAATACAATGTGCTCTTGATAGGGTAGTGGAGCCAAATGTATGCGAAAAACCGAATACAATGTGCCAATGATAGGGCAGATGAGCCAAATGTATGCGAAAAACCGAATACAATGTGCCAATGATAGGGTAGATGAGCCAAATGTATGCGAAAAACCGAATACAATGTGCCAATGATAGGGTAGTGGAGCCAAATGTATGCGAAAAACCGAATACAATGTGCTAATGATAGGGTAGTGGAGCCAAATGTATGCGAAAAACCGAATACAATGTGCCAATGATAGGGCAGATGAGCCAAATGTATGCGAAAAACCGAATACAATGTGCCAATGATAGGCAGATGAGCCAAATGTATGCGAAAAACCGAATACAATGTGCCAATGATAGGGCAGATGAGCCAAATGTATGCGAAAAACCGAATACAATGTGCCAATGATAGGGCAGATGAGCCAAATGTATGCGAAAAACCGAATACAATGTGCCAATGATAGGGTAGTGGAGCCAAATGGGGTATGAATTCCTTTGATTCATTTGAACATGGGCTGTACGGGAAAAACAAAGGGGTAAATCCTTCTGATCTCACCGGATAGTTAATTTACTTTTGATGTGCCACTTGATTCGCCCTCCGGGCGATTTTATTCTTGAAATATAAGAAGTTATATGTTTCACCTGATAGCTTATTCGCAGAATGGCCCGTTTTCGCAAATAAAATGAATAAATCGAAAGATTTTATAATAGTAAAGAAATTTAAAAAGCTGGTATCATGAAGAGAGCAGGATGCTTGCTTCCTTAGAGGTTATTGGAGGTTATTTATGAAAGCGTTTTATTTAGCGGATGCCAAAAAGTAAGCAGGTATACAGAGAAAAGGGGGAGCAGCATGAACAAATACGGTTATAAAAAAACCATATTCAATCACCTGGTTTTATCCTATACCATTCTTTCTGTTGTTCTAATCAGCACGATGGGCGGCTACTGGTATACCCAGGCCAACCGTATGATGGATCAGGAAATCGCCAAGGACAGTGTCACCCGGCTGAATGCCGTTCAGACGTTTATTGAACAGACACTGCTCAAAAAATATGAGGATAACCTGCAGAACAAGGCCTTGTCCATCAATTTTATCCAAAGCAACGCCAACCTGAGCCAGCTGCTGTATGGGGGCTGGAAGGGGAATCTGAGCCGGGCGGCTTCCTTTAATAATGATCTGGAGTTCTTCAAGGTGGAGAATACGGGTGTCACCAATGTGGCGGTATATTTCCCAGGGAATGATTATGTGGTGGATGCAGACAAGTTTTATATGAAAACGGCCAATTCGCTGGAATCGGGATTCTACTGGAAACTGGCCCATATGCCTTTGAAAAAATGGACAGTCCGGACCAACGCAAACGGTGAGCAGGTTATCAGCTATGTGATTAAGCTTCCTTATCAACTGCCGAGTGTGAAGGCTGCGGGGTATTTCATCATCGATGTAGGCGTGAACTATCTGCAGACCGTTGTGGCTCCGATGCTTAGTTCTCCGGAAGATAAGCTGCTGGTGTTGGATGGAGCGGATCATGTGCTGTTCTCAGCCGGCGGGGAGAACAGCAGAATCGATGAGCTTTTGCAGGAAGCGCTTGGTTCGGGATCTGCCCAGGAAAGAAGGATTAAGGAGGGCGGAGTGCCGGGAGTCTTATCACAGCTTCCATCCGTTCATTCGGCTCATCAATGGACCTATGCGATGTACCGGCCAACCAACACCGTAGAACTCTTCACCGAGCATCTAAAAACAGGGCTGTATACCGCTTCTGCCATTATTATTCTGTTCGGACTTCTGATCTCTTTCCTGTTCTCCAAACAGCTCTATATTCCCATCAAACAGCTGATGGCCAAGATCGGCAGCTTCCAGCCGGCCCATTCTCATCTCTCCCGCGGGAATGAGTATATGATTATCGGGGATACCTTTTCCTTAATGAAAGACAAGATCGTGGATCTGGAATCCCAGGCGAGGAAAAGTGAGCTTATCAACCTGCTGCTGGGGGTCAGCCAGAGTGAGGAGCCTCAGGAAAGAGTACTGCCCGATACCGCTTATTGCGCAGCATACCTTCAGCTTACCGCAGGGGAGCCGGAGGGGTTGAAAGCCAGGTATGAGCTCTACAGCACGCTTCCGGGAGAATTCATCTTGCTCAATGCAAGAGAGGCGGTCATTCTTTACTACCTGGAGCAGGAGCATGGATTTGACCCGTCCTTCCTTATCAATGATCTGCAGGGGCTGCAGCGGATATCCGGCGAGGGCTTCACCTTTCAGGCGGCCATCGGACGGAAGGTGCACTCTGCTGAGGACATCCCGGATTCCTACCAGACGGCGCAGCAGGCCAGCCGGTATCATTTTATCTACGGCAGGCACACGGTTATTTCATTTCACAAGACGCAGTCCCTGAATGCGGAGCCTATGTTCTTCAATTTTGAGCATTACAGCAATGCACTGAAGGCAGGGGACCTTAAGGGAGTGAATGATTTCCTCGATACCTTTGTCTCTGCGCTGCATAAAGAGGAGGTGCAGATTGATGCCGCAGAGCTGGCCGTGCTCCAGCTGATTGCCCAGCTGTACCAATGTGTGATTGAGCTGAAGCTGCAGCATCTGCTTCCGTATTCCAATCTGTTTGAGGAGCTGAAGAAGGATACCCTGTACGAAACGATGACAAGCATCCGGAAGCTGTGTACAGAAATTACAGAACTGATGAATGCTGAAGGCAATCATGCCCATGCGGAGGTCATCCGTACGTTACAAGCTTTCATATCCAGTCACCTGCATGAGGATTTATCGCTGCAGATTCTGTCGAGGGAAGTCTCGCTGGCACCGGCTTATATCTCCACCCTATTCAGTGAAGTCACCAAAACCCCGTTCACCGAATATGTAACGAAGCTGAGGCTGGAGAAGGCCGCCGAGCTGCTGATTGCCGATTCGCGGCTGTCTATCGCGGTAATTGCCGAGCAGGTCGGCTACCGTAATCCGCAATATTTTCACAGCAAATTCAAAGCCCGGTACGGCGTTACCCCTGTCCAATACCGGAAATCGCATAAGGACCATGCGGATTGGATCACTTTGGAGAATTGAATGTCCTAGCAACGCCAGCCTTAAATATTAATTATCCCGAACCTTCACGCCAATGAAGGTTTTTTGTTTGTATAGGAAATGATGCAGTTTGAAAAGGTGAGGATAACGGTGAAGAAGCGGCTTATACGGCGTGGGAAGACACCTACGGGAGTCGAGATACCGCGGCAGCTGAAAAATAGATGGATATTCTACACTTGCTAAAGGGCGAAGGAGGCAATGTCAAACAGCAAGTGGAAAAAGAGCACTTAATATTAGGGAAATAGACAAGAGTAGGAGAAATATACGAAATTAAGATACGTTTATCCAATTAATAATCTCAACGATACTAAAATAGCAAAAATAAGATACGTTTTACCACTTAATTTCATAAGGGGAGGTAGCGCTTCAGCATTTTGAGTAGCGGCTACTATTCATAAGAAAGTGGCGCTGATTTGTTCATATTTCGGCCTAAAGTGGATAACCGCTTAAATAATTGAACTTCTGCAGGCGGTAAAACGAAAGAAAGTATAAGGAATTGAATGAAGTTGAACTAGAAAAAGCGCTTCCATAAATCTAAACTTACATTTGTGAGCGGCACATGATGAATATACCGAGCTTGTCTATTTTGGAAAGGAGCAACTGTAATGACCTCGCTAGTCACTTCGGACGGGAAAACCCAGGCCGGGAGGAAAACCTCAAAGATTGCAGCAGTATGGAAAGAATATAAAAAATGCAGGTATCTCTTTCTATTACTTACACCCGTACTGATCTGGTACGCCGTATTCGCATACTCGCCTTTGTATGGAATTCAGCTGGCATTCAAGGATTTCCGGATTATGGATGGGATCTGGGGGAGCCCCTGGGTCGGACTGAAGCATTTCAAATTTCTGTTCCTGCAATCGCCTGACTTCTTCAAAATTCTGGAGAATACGGTTGTCATCAGTATCTATCATATTGTATTCGGCTTCCCCGCGCCGATCATTCTTGCGCTGATGATTAATGAAATCCGGTCGTCCAAGTTTAAGAAGATCGCCCAATCGCTTACCTATCTGCCCCATTTCTTCTCCTGGGTCATTCTGGGCGGGATTCTGATCACCTTGCTCTCCCCGTCCACGGGAGTGGTGAACTATCTGATTACATTGGTCGGTCTGGACCCGATCTATTTTCTTGGTGATCCCCATTATTTCAGATTTACACTGGTGACCTCGGCGATCTGGAAGGAAGTAGGCTGGGGAACGATCATCTATCTGGCTGCGCTCACGGGAGTTTCCCCCGATTTATATGAAGCGGCTGTCATGGATGGGGCAAGCAGGTGGAAGCAGACCCTCAAAATCACGCTGCCGTCCATCCTGCCCGTTATTGTGCTGATGCTTATCCTGCGGATGGGCGGAATTCTCGATGCAGGCTTCGACCAGATATTGAACCTGTACTCACCCGCAACCTACGAAGTAGCTGATATTCTGGACACGTATGTCTACCGGGTAGGTCTGCAGAATTTTCAATTCAGCCTGACGACTGCGGTAGGGCTATTTAAGAATGTGATCGCTTTTATGCTGGTGCTGTTCACCAATTATATCTCGAAGAAGCTGGGGCAGGACGGATTATTCTAATTTTGAAAGGAGCACCAGGCAGTGAGACAAGGCAAAGGAAGTACGTTGTTTCAAATCTTTCTGATTTCGTTCATGGTTATTCTCTGCATAATCATGTTATATCCATTCGTTCATATGCTGTCGATCTCGTTCAGCAGTCCTGCAGAGTCGTTAAGACTGGGCATCCATCTCTATCCGAAGCAGGTATCGTTGTATGCATGGGAGCGGGTTCTCGGGAAACATGATATCTGGATCGGCTTCGGCAATACCGTCTTCAGAACCGTAGTAGGTACGGTATGCTCGGTTCTCTTCATGTCCATGGGCGCCTATCCTCTGTCGAGAAGATATCTGCCCCACCGCAATGTGTTTACGCTGCTGATCGTATTTACGATGTTCTTCGGCGGCGGGCTGATTCCAACCTACTTTCTGATCAAAAATCTCGGGCTGCTCGATACCCGGGCGGTATACATTTTACCGGGGCTGGTCAGCACCTTCTCCATGCTCATTCTGCGCAATTTCTTCCAGGCGATTCCGGATGAGCTTGAGGATTCGGCCAAAATTGACGGAGCGAACGACTTGCGGATTCTTTTCCAGATTGTATTACCGCTGTCCCTGCCGGTTCTGGCTACTCTGTCTCTATGGTCGGCAGTTGGGCACTGGAACGCCTGGTTTGACGCGGTGCTCTATATCCAGGACCCTGACAAGCAGGTTCTAACCACCTTTTTGCGGAGAGTTGTGATCACAGGCGAGGACCTGTCCATGTACGCCTCCAATACAACAAACACGGCTTTGGGATATCAGGAGCCGATTAAGGCGGCCACCCTGATGTTCACGGCTCTGCCGATTATCATTGTCTATCCGTTCCTGCAGAAATATTTCGTCAAGGGTACAATGGTAGGCTCGCTCAAAGGTTAACAGGATTTACTCAATCTGCTGTAGAGGCGGCATTGTTTAAATAACAAGCATCAGAGAACAAAAGGGAGGATATTAGAAAAATGAAAACAAAACCATGGTTGACCGGTATGGCAGCATTGCTGCTGTCCACCTCGTTGCTTGCCAGCGGGTGCAGCAATAACGGAAATAATAGTACTTCTTCATCCAATGCTCCGGCGAATCCGGGAACGGAAGCGCCAATTGAAATCACTTGGGCGAACAACTGGAACGCACCGGAAGCTGACAATAATTATGTGCAGAAATTCATTGAGCAGAAATTCAACGTCAAGATTAAAAATGTGAAATTTGAAACCGCGACCTGGAAAGAACAACTTGGGGTCATGCTTGCCTCCGGCAACATACCGGATGTTCTGGCTGTCGATGGAAGTGTCGGGGACATGGTGCAATGGGCGGATCAGGGCGTAATCGCCAGCATTCCGGTGGAGGATATTAAGACTTATATGCCTAAATATGTGGCAGACGTGGAGAGTGTTGATCCCAAGGCATGGGATGCCGGGAGCTATAACGGCAAGAACTGGGGAGTTCCAAAGGTATGGTCCAACGGCAGCACAGGCTTCATGCCGGGGTATAACGGACAATGGCTGAAAGCGATTGGTTATAGCGAGGCTCCCAAAGATCTGACGGAGCTGGAGGATGTATTGACCAAGTTCACGAATGGCGATCCGGACGGCAACGGCAAGAAGGATACCTTCGGGATGTCCGGACGCGGTAAAGATGCGCAAATGCAGATGTTTAATCCCATCTTTGCCGCTTACGGTGTGAACCCGTTCCAGTTCAAGCTGGGTTCGGACGGTAAAGTGGAATACGGTGCGATCACCGAAGGTGCCAGACAAGGTCTGGCATTGCTCAACAAATGGTTCGAAGCGGGAATTATTGATCCCGAATTCGTTACGGATGGCAATGGTGAAATTCAGACTAAATTTATCAGCCTGAGAACCGGCATGTTCGATACCGGGATGTGGCATCATCTGTACAAGGATGGATATTTCGGGCAGGTAGCGGCGGATAAAGGAATTGAGCTGGTGCCGGGGACTCCGCTTACAGGGCCTGACGGCAAGAAGTATGCGTTCTCCAATGGCGCCTTGCAGCCTCCGATCTTCTTCGGCGTTCAGCTTGAGAAGGATGATAAGAAAAGACAGAGGATTCTGGAGATTCTGGAATATGCCGCAACGGATGCAGAAGGCTATCTGACCACCACTTTCGGCAAGGAAGGGGTAACGTATAATCTGGAGGGCGATTTGGCCGTTGCTATTGAGAATCCTGCGGAGACCTTGGCCGCATTAGGTGTAGGCTTCTATAATCCGCTTGGCGGCAAGGTAGAAGCGATGACCAAATATCATTTCTCTGCTGACAAAATTGCCTTCCGTGACAAGTACACCAAAATTGACGGACTCACTGTGTTGACAGACCTGATGCAATCGACCGTCATGACTACAAAGGCGCAATATGAGACGATTCTGACTACGCTTCAGACCCAATTCTATATTAAAGCTATCACCGGGGAAGCAGACACGGATAAGGCATTTGATGATTTCAAGGCCCAGTGGCTGAAGTCAGGCGGACAAGCGGAGCTGGATGAAGCCCAGAAGATTTACGAAGAGCGCAGCAAGTAACACTATTACATGCACGAAATCGTAAACCGGCTGTGCAGACATGGAGACATGTCTGAGCATGGCCGGTTTCATCATTTACTGACAGGAGTGGGAATATTGCTATCTGACAATTGGATTCATGTCTATCCGGCACCGGAGGGTGCCGTGCACAACCCGGATTTCTCTGTCCGCGTCCGGACGCCGGGTGAGGAGTGGAGGCCGCTCTTCAGCTACAACGTCAAAGTGGATATGCACAATGTACGGAACGCATCAATGGTCATGTTCGATTGCTCCGGAACGGTTGACATTGAAGTCGAGTATCATCCTGAGACGGTCCGCGAGGCTGTGATCCGGCCGCTATCAGCCGGTTTAGTGGGGGAAATAAGCGGCCGCAGCCTGTCGTTCACCATTGACGGGCCTAAGCTGCTGTCGGTTGAAGTCAATGGCGAACGGTTTCATAATCTTCATATTTTTGCGAATCCGCCGGAAGAGCAGCTGCCGGACATGGAAGGCGGTGAGATTCTGATGCTGGAGCCGGGACTGCATAATACAGAGAAGCTTCAGCAACAGCTGGAGCATACTAAGGATGCGGGATTCCAGCGAATCGTTATCTTCAGACCGGGTGTTCACCGGCTGAGTGAGCCGCTGCTGCACCTCCCATCCTGCTGCACGGTGTATATCCCGGGAGGGGCTGTCGTTTATGGAGGTTTTGTGTGCGACGGGGTTCATGACGTCACGGTTAAAGGCAGGGGGATCCTGTACATGTCGGATTATGAGAAGAATACCTTTTACCGGGGCTTCGAAATCAAGTATTCAAGTCATATCCACATCGAAGGGATAACCGTAATTGATCCTCCACACTACACCGTACTTCTCGGCCAGTCGGAGCATATCCTGATCCGCAACCTGAAATCGTTCAGTACGCGCGGCTGGTGTGACGGCATTGATATGATGGCCTGCAAACAGGTCACCATTGAAGGAGGTTTCCTCCGCACATCTGATGACTGTATTGCGGTGTATGCATCGCGCGGCGAATTCCGGGGCGATACACGGGATGTCACGGTCAGCGGCTCCATCCTGTGGGCGGATGTCGCCCACCCGGTCAATATCGGCACACACGGTGATTATGACGGAGACGGTGATGTGATTGAGAATATCCGGTTCACGGAGCTTGATATCCTGGAGCATCATGAGCCACAGCCCGATTACTGGGGCTGCCTGGCGATTAACGCAGGCGACAACAATACAGTCCGCAATGTATCTTATGAGGATATCCGGATTGAATCGTTTGAGCTTGGTGAATTGTTCAATCTGCGGGTATTGCAGAATGAGAAATATAACCCGGCTCCGGGCAAGCGGATCGAGCAGATCATCTTCAGGAACATTCACTTTAACGGTACCTGCATGAATCCTTCGCATATTGAGGGGTATGATGATACACGGGTTGTCCAGGACGTTACTTTCGAGAATGTAACGGTGAACGGCAGCGCATTTCAATTGGAGGAGCCGTATGTCATCATCGGGAAGCATGCTCAGGGGATAAAGGTGTTGTAAGGGAGCCTCCTAAAAGTGGGATCAACGTTGGCACTTGGGTGGACGCTGCGTGAACGGACTGTTGTTCCAATCGCTGTTGCCCCCAGATTTTATTGATTCTCCTTAGCGGTGAAAATCCGGGGTCAAAGGCGACCGCTAACGCTTTTCCACAATCAGTCCGTCCTCTCCGCTGTTTAAGCGGGGAAAGTGTTTCAGGACCAAAGAACAACCGGGGCTTTCGATTGCCCGCAATCTGCTGAAGCGAGCAGTCATAGACCAAAACGTAGAGCAGCGCTCCCCCAATAACAGGGGAAGCGCTGCTATGCGTTTTTGGTCAATCTGTGGCTTAATTCAATAAAAGAGCGTCCATCCAAGTGCTAACGGATATCCTTCTCAAACAGGCTTAAGGAGTGACCTCGGTAAAGGTAGCATCTGCGATAAATGCAGAACCGGACTCGGCCTGAGCAAATAACAGATGATTGCTGTGACGCAAATATTTGGTCTGGTCTGTCCACATCTGATAAGAGGATTTCTGCGGGTCGGCTAAACCGGCTACACGGCGGAAGGTCGCCTCGTTGTTAAAGGCTGCTGTGCTGTCATTCTGGTCCAGCCATACTTCGCCATTCGTCCGAACCCCCAGGAACCGTCCCGGGTAGTTGACGGACTCGAACGATACACCGCCAACACCGGCCAGGCCGGTAACCATCTTGAATTGTGAATCCTGGGCAGGGGAGACGCCGGCATCTATCCGGGCGCGGTAGCTGCTGTGCCGGAGGAAGCGGTCCGGATAGTTATAAGACTGCAGGCCGATATTCACGGAGACCGGTTCGAGTCTCCATTGCTGGTGGCTGCCGAGCGTGTACCTCCATTGATCAATCAGGGCAGCTTCACTAGTCGAGGCGTTAACCACATCGGCCGGCTTATTCGAATGCACAGGGGTAATCCGGTAGTATCCGCTGCCCGTAGGGATGAAAGCGAACTTCTGATGGTCTCCGCCGTTGCCGGAGTATACTTGGAATTTGGCTCCAGGGTCCAGAGAGCCGCTTGCGACCTCGAGGAATAGCCCGCTCTGTGCATTCTTAATGCTGTACTGGCCGCCGCCAAGATGGGTTACGGTCCATTGCTGGCTGACTGCCCCGGTATAGGATGATTTCCGTACCGGGGAGTTGTTCGCCGTACCGGCGGCTTCCATAGCCTTGCCGTCCAAACGGACGGAGAAGCGGTAAGTACCATCCGAAATATTGCCTCCTGGAAGAGAGGCCGATTCCCCGGAGCCAGCCGGGCGGGTATAGAGCAAAGTGCCGAATCCAAGCTGGTCAAAGGTGGAGGGGTACTGCGTATTGGCGCCTCCTTCCGGTCTTGCCAGTGCGGCACGGGCGGCAATATTGGGGACCGCCATTCCCTTCCGGTTAGCATAATGGTTGTAGATCATTTCCCAGATGGGGCGGACCTCATTGCGGCTGGCATTGGAGACAACGGTCTGGGACTGGACGGCACCGTTCGTGCCGGTACCCCACTCGTAGGCGGCAAACGGCACATCTGCCCCGTTATTGTATTTGGCCACATATTCGGCGGCCCGCAGGAAGCGGTTGTTCGCCCAGCCGTACAGGTCGTCGCCCTGATGCCAGGCCATTTCGTTAATCACAGCCATCAGACCGACGCCGAGCTGGGTATGCGCCTGGTCACGCCCGGATTCCTGCCACTGGGCCAGCCCGTTCGGATGAAGGTAAGGAATCGCGTTGTAAATCGAGCCATTGCCGGCCCCATGCTTGTAATATTCAACTCCAATATTGTAGATATCCGCACGGTCGCAAAAGATCCCGATAGCCACAGCCGAAGCCATATTAGCCAGATCCCAGTTGGCCCAGTAATTCTGGATGTAGGCGTCATTGTGGTTCTGGCCGTATTCATTGCCGATCAGGAACCGTTCATTCAGCGGTTTATAGAAGACATTGATCAGCATATCCTGCATCTGCGTTAGATTAAAGCCGGGATAATCCCGCATGAGTTCGGCTGCATTGGCCAGTTCATAGCCATACAGGCCGGAAGCCAGATAACGGTCCGCATTGCCTGAGACGGCCGTAAGGGTGGACGACCAGGCGTTCAGAATATCGCGCGCGGTGTCTCCATTGGCCGTGCTTCCGCTGATCTTCCAGCGCAGGGCATTCTGGTAAGCGCGGGCTGTATCCCTATAGAGCAGAGCCACATTATCTCCCGTGCCGCCGCGGATAATCGTGGCGGTTGCCTGTGGAGTCCAGCCGGCTTGCGACAGCGGGCTGTTCACGAGCTGGTTCCACCCATCCAGAACAGGCTGGGTTCCGGCATTCACCATCTGTCTCATGCGGTCGAAATCCGCCTGCGAATGGAGCAGGCCCGGATGTGCAAAGCCGCCTGCCGGAGCCGCCTCCGCTTGCTGGTCCGGTACGAGTCCGGTTAAACCGGCTGCAAGGGTGAGGATAAACAGGATCATCACAAACTTTTTCATATTATCAGCTCTCCTTCTTATTATGGAATCGCTTCCATCCCGTACTATAGCCCAGTCCCGTCCGTGAATAAATTCCAATTATATTAGAAAGAGTGCATTTCTTAATGCTTTTTATAATCCGGATCTTTCCTGCGGGGGGATTGGAGCTTTCGTTAAAGTTTGAATGAAAACATAAGAAAACAAAAGAATTTACAATAGATAGAAAGTTGAGAATTTGCTATGATGAGCCGTGTTTCCGCGAGGAAATGGATTGTAGGACACAAAGTTATTCATTTACAAGGAGGTTGGATATGAGCATCCGGAAATCCCTGTTATCGAAAGCGCTTGTCATTATGATCTCAAGCATCCTGTTAGCTGTAACATTGATTGGAGATATTGCCCTGCCTGCGGCTAAGGCTGAGGCCAGTATTCCTGAACCAAGTGATCTGGTCGTTATTCATGAGACGGTCAGAGGTGGATTTACCCATCCCGGGGTGGGAGTAACCAAGTCTGTTCTGGAAAATATGCGCGAGCAGGTGATCGCGGGGCAGGAGCCCTGGGCTTCGTATTACGCGGCCATGACGAAGTCGTCGTATGCTTCCAGAACCGTTACATCAAACCTGGCCAGCGCGGCAGATCCGTCCAAGCCGAAAAACGTTGCCGTGAACAGCAAGGGAGCATTCGTTACAGACGGGTTAAGTGCGTATACGCAAGCTCTCATGTATTACATTACCGGAGATGAAGTTTACCGGGCCAATGCGATGGCTATTATCCGCATCTGGGAGCAGATGGACCCGGCCCAGTATACGTATTTTACGGACTCTCATATCCATATGGGCGTTCCGCTGAACCGGATGGTGACCGCGGCGGAGATTCTCCGGTACACCGTTGCCCGGAACGGGGCGCTTAGCTGGACGGAAGCGGATACCGCCAAATTCACGTCCAATCTGATTGTGCCGATGACGGAGACCTTTCTGCACGGCAATAACTATTTCATGAACCAGCATTTGTATCCGCTGCTCGGGGCGATGTCCGGTTATATCTTCACAGACAATATGGACCGGTATAAGGAAGGCGTTGAATGGTTTACGGTTAATAAGACTGCCGTGGATCAAGGCCAGAACGGTGCGATCCGGCAGCTGTTCCGGCTGGTGACGGAAGACGCCGTAACCGGTGAACAGCTGGAGACGCCGAGAGTTCAGCATGTGGAGATGGGCCGGGACCAGGCTCACGGCGCTGGAGATCTTACCAATGTGGAGATTCTGGGACGGTTACTGGATGCCCAGGGCACGAAGGTTGATCCGGCGGATGGAACGCTGTCCACTGCGGATAATGCTGTAACCGCTTACGCCTTCCTGGGCAACCGGATTCTGAAGGCGGCGGATTACTTCGCCCAATATATGCTGGGTTATGACACACCCTGGACTCCCGTTGTGGCCCGCTACGACGCGGAAGGAAATCCGGTGATTTATAAAGTGCTGTCCGGTGCATACCGGGGGCGGATCGGCGGCAATGTATACGGCCAGTATTATTACTATAAATACAGCATGGGGCTGGATATAGAGAAGGAAGCTCCATACTATGCCGAAATGTTCAATAAGCGGACGCCGTATTACTGGGAATCACCCGATGGCGGGGCGGACTACTGGCTGTTCATCCCGAAGGAAGCGGCTTCCGAAGGGGCATCCACCTTGCCCGAAGTCTCGCCCAGCGCAGATTGGACAGAAATCGAGCAGCGGGCTACCAGCTTGGATTCCAATGCGGTGACCCGGCAAGAAGGAGACATTTCCTACGTGCAGGTTAAGGCTACCGAAGCAGGCAGCCGGGTTTCTGTGGTCGCTTCAAGCACAAGCCTGAAGACAGTTGCTCTCCGCATCCGGACCAATGGAACAGCGAGGCTGGAAGTTAACGGATGGACGGAATCAGAGCTCGTACTGCCGGATACGAAGGGCCAGTGGAAATATATAACGCTGACCATGGATCAATATCATGGATTGGGCGATTTGATCTATTTCAAGGTTACGGGTCCCGGAACACTGGTCGACATCGATCATCTGCTGCTGGCGCCGGCAGCCGGATTGACCCCGCCGGTCTTCACTTCCGGACCGGCAGATGTGAATGCATATGCCTATACGGGCTCTGAAGCTGCACTCCAGGTTGATCTGTCTGCCAAAGATGCAGCGGCAGGCGATACTGTGACCTATCAGCTGGGTCCTAAACCTGAAGGGGCTGTATTCAATGAGAGCACGGGTGAGTTCTCCTGGATGCCGGAGCAGCCGGGGGTATATTCCCTGATCTTAAGCGCGGACGATGGAGCTGCCGTAACAGCCAAAGCTGTAACCGTTACAGTAGGCAGGAACCGGCAGGAGGCGGCAACGGCTGCTGCCGGCAGGTACAATCCGGAAACCAGCTACATCTCCACGACACTGGCGGAATATATGGCCATGATTGACGATGTGACGAATGCGCTGCCAAGCGCATCCGATGAAGAGATGTACCAGAAGCTGGCCGGGCTGAATCTCGCCGCCCAAGGTCTGAAGGAATTGACACCCCTGATGAAAGACGGAAGCATGCGTTATTTCGATACGGTAGCTTCTTCCACTTTCGGTACAGAGATTGGTAATCTAATCGATAACGCGCCGGACAGCTTTGCCGGTTATTATCTGGCCGACAGTCTCAGCTATATTCTGGATTTCGGGGTGAACTTCAAGGTATCCGCCACGGCCTTCGCGCTTCAGGTCAGAACCGGATTCCCTGAGCGGATTGGCGGGGCTGCAGTATATGGCTCGAATGACAAGGAGTCCTGGACCCGGCTCACTCCGGGAGTAACTACGGTATCGGATGCAATGCAGACTCTGGAGGTCGGTGAAGCGCAGCAGGAAGGCCAGTTCCGTTTCCTGAAGCTTCAGATGATCGAGCCGTCAAGCACGATGTTCGAATTGTCCGAGCTTCGCATCTATGGCCTGCGGCATGAGACCCATAACAAGCTGAAGTCTGTAACGCTCAGCTCCCCGCAGAGTACTCAGAACAGGGTAGAAACCGGCAGCAGGGTGGACCTGTCCTTCCAATCTGCTGAACCTATTGAGGGTGTAGAGGTTACCCTACAGGGCCGGCAAGCCTCCGTTCACACCACAGACCGGATCAATTGGACGGCTTCTGTAATTATGGACAGTGCTATGCCGGCGGGCAAGATCAAATTCTCTATTAACTATACAACCGCAGGCGGATTGCCGGCCGCGCCTGCCCTGTTCACTACAGATCATTCAGTGCTCTACTATGTAAACAAGTCCAAATATGTGGATGTCACGAAGCTGGCCCGTGTGACGGCTTCAAGTGCCCAATACGGCAGTAATGGTCTGCCCGCAGACAAGGTCGGCTATCTGCTGTTTGACGGCAACACTGCAACCTATGGAGACTTGGCCAGCGGCAACGGGGCTTATTATACGCTGGACTTCGGGCCAGATGCGTCAATCAGGCTCAGCGGCGTCATTCTGCTGCCGAGAACAGGTTATGCCAGCCGGATGAACGGCCTGATCATTCAAGGCTCCAATGATGAGCTGAATTGGAGTAATCTCACCCCGGCTGTGTCTGGGGCGGCTGACCAATCGTGGACCTATATTAATGAAGAACAAATGAAGGACAGCAAGCCTTACCGGTATTTAAGAATAGTGAACCCAGCTTCATGGAGCGGCAATGTAGCTGAAGTAGAAATATACGGCGAATATAGTATTCCAGCCGCAGTCCTTGAGTCGAAGGTGAAAGGGCCTGAAGGATACACCCGGCTAAGCTACTATCAGTACAAGCAAGAGGCGGACCGGATTGTGCAAGCTGCCGGAGATCAAGGCGCAGATATGCTGGCCTTGCTTAATGAGCTGTTCCAGACGGAGCGGCTGCTGGTTACGGTCACGGAGCTGCCAGCGGAGAGAATAGCAGTTACCGAACCGATGGTGAAGGCGTCCCATATCTCGTGGGACGGGAAATTATCCGAAGCTGCCAACGGCTGGAAGGCCTTCGACGGCGACAAGGCTACGTATACCGATACCAAAGCCAATCCGGGCTGGATTGTTGCCGATCTGGGATCGGGCAATGACAAGGCGTTGTCCAGCTTCAAATTCTATCCGAGAAGCACTCAGGCCCATCTCGGAAGGGTCAATGGAGTGATTCTTCAGGGCTCTGCAGATGGAGAGCACTACACGGATCTATACACCATAAGCGGTATCACCACCGCTGAATGGCATACGGCTGCCATAAGTGAAGATACAGCTTACCGCTATCTGCGTTATTATTCCCCAAGCGGGAACGCTAACGTTGCTGAGCTGGAATTCTATCAGAAGACAGCTGACCGGACACTGCTGGAGTATCTGAGAGAGCAGGCCGAAGGTGTGCAGCGTGACCTCTATACGGAAGAGAGTCTTATAGCTCTGGATACGGCAAAAGCTGCCGCGCTGGACCTGGCTGCGGATGCGGCCCAATCCGCTATCGACGCGGCAGCCACCGGCTTGCTTACAGCTATGGAGCAATTGGTGGTCCAACCGGTCATTGTCAGTCTGAATAAGGTGGAAGTAACAACAGCAGTAGGAACAGCTCCGGAGCTGCCGTCAGTAGTAGAGGCAGTGTATAGCGATAAGACGGTCAGATCCCTGTCTGTACTATGGCAGGATATCGACCCGGTTCAATATAGCTCCGTGGGAAGCTTCACGGTAACCGGCGCGGTCTACGGCACGGATGTGCCGGCAGTCGCCAATGTGGCTGTAATGGATGAAGATTGGCCAACGCCGCCGGTACTTCCGGCAGCACCGACCGGATTAACGGCTTCCTCCATTACTGCGAACTCCCTGAAGCTGGGCTGGAATGCCCCGTCTGATAATGTGCGGTTGGCCGGATATGAGGTCCTGCTGAACGGAGAAGTACATGGTACGGTAACAGGGGATACCTATGAGTATGGCTTCACCCGGTTATTGCCGGATACGTCCTATACGTTCCGGGTGACCGCCTTAGATGAAGCGGGTAACAAGGCTTCAAGTAATGACTACACGGTGAAGACCCTGAAGGAGGAGGAGCAAACACCGCCACCGCCGTCACCGCCGCCACCGGCTTCACCGGTTGACGGCGGGAATACAGGAGGGACCGCCATTCCGGCCCCAGTCCAGACAGTAATAAGCGTACATGGAAGCCGTATCCAGGTTGTTCCTGCCATACATCAGGAAGCAGCGCTAATCACACTGAGTGAAGCAAGCCTGGAGGAAGCCCTCAAGCAGGCGATCCAGAATATGGAGGACACCCTGCATATTCAAGTGCAGCCAAGCGGAGAGCTGTCCTCCATTACGCTGGAGCTTCCGGCCAGTGCCTGGCTCAAGTCACAGAAGGAAGGAATCAGGTTTCTGTCGGTTGAGTCCGGATTAGCGTCATTGTTAATTCCTCTGGATGCGGCCGGTAACCTGATGGAAACAGATAAGCTGGCCGTGTCGGTCGGACAGGCGGACCGGTCCGGATGGCAGGCATCACTGTCCGGCCTGCTCAAGAACAAGCCTGTCTATGAATTGGGGCTCTCCGTTAACGGACAGAGCGTGAACGTCTTCGCCAACGGCAGCGTGGTGAAGGTAATGATCCCCTATTCGCCGCAAGCGGATGAATCCGTATATGGATTGGTCGCTGCTTCCCTGAGTAATGACGGAGGTCTGGAGGTAATCAGGAATTCCAAATATGACAGAACAGCCGGAAGACTTATCTTCGGCGCCAGGCACTTCAGCAAGTATGCTGTGCTCTCGGTTCCATCCCCTTATAACGACATGGATGCTTATTCATGGGCGAAGGATGGCGTTACTGCCTTGTCGGCCCGCGAAATTGTGCAGGGGACCGGAAACAATAGTTATGCTCCTGGGCGCGCGGTATCCCGCGCCGAGTTACTGAAGATGATGATGGAAGCCTTTGAATTAGTGCAGGCAGGTCAAAGCTCCTCCTTCCAGGATGTGAGATCAGGCCAGTGGTATACGGATGCGGTTGCATCAGCGGAGGCTTTGGGAATTGTTACGGGATACGGGGACGGTACCTTCGGTGCGGGCCGCAGCATTACCCGGGAAGAAATGGCGGTCATCACCGTCCGCGGTTTGAAAGCGGCGGGAGAAGAACTGCCGAAGCATCATGAAGCCGTCAACTTCAGCGACACACCGCTAATCTCCGCGTTTGCCGTAGAGGCGGTGAATCTCATCTCTGAAGCGGGCTTCATCGAAGGCCGGAGCTCAGGTGATTTTGCTCCCAAGTCACAGGCCACGCGGGCGGAAGCTGCGGTGCTTGTGGCAAGAGTGCTGGGATTGATTTAGGCTGCTCCAGATGAGGAACAAATTCCCATTCATCTGCGTCTAACCTTATAGGACTAGCAAAACGCACTGGAGGGGAATAGCTATGAGAGCAGCACCAATGAAATGGTTGACCAGGAAGACTGCACTTATTGCATTATGTATATTGCTGCTATTGATGGATGGAAGGGTAATAATGGCGGAACCGTCTGCAGGACCCAAGGCGAAGGTGCATTTCACAGCGGAAATGCAGCAGCTGCTTGACAAGGCAGAGCGTGTTCTGCTAGCTGAACAGCTGTTTCCGGACGAAGCAGCCGTAGGTTTCTTCAAGAACGGGCGCAGTCTGCCCAAGGGATATTTGGAGAGGACCGCAGACCGGATTCTGGAGCAGCGGGGCAAGTTCGCCAAGGCGTCCGATCTGATTCAGACTGCGCTGGCTTATAGTGCTGCGGGCGGGAATATCAACAACACCGCCGGCATTGATTTGTATCCGCTGCTCATGAACCATGCCGGTCTTGATTCAGAAGGGGCGGCCGTCGTAGCTGCCGCTTATATTACTACGAATAACTCCACCTTCAATACTTATGAGCGGACGAACCGTTATCCCGATATGATCCTCTATCAGCTGCTCGGCATGCAGCTGGCGGACGGCAGCTGGTCCATGGCCGGCCGGAGTACTGGAGATCCGGTATCAACAGCCCGGGTGCTCACGGCGCTGGCTTCGGTAGCGGGAACGGAACTAACAGAGCAGCCTGTAGAGAAGGCTGTGCAGTGGCTGAGGGACAAGCAGCAGCCGGACGGCGGGTTGGACGGCAAGACTGAGACCACGGCGCAAGTGATTATTGCTCTATCCTCCCTGGGAATGGATGCGGCAGACTTTGCGCAAGAAGGCGGGTCATCGCTGCTGGACCATTTGCTGTCTGCGCAGCTCCCGGGCGGCGGCTTTGCGCAAATGGCAGGCGGCTCAAGTGACCTTTCAGCCACGGTGAACAGCTATCTTGCCCTGACCTCATACAAGCTTTTGGCGGAACAGGCAGGACTTCTGTACAGCGGACTGCATCATGCCGGACCTGAGCGGGCGGTGATCCAGGTGGAAGGCCCCGGCGGTACGCTTGCCGGCGGACGGATAACGGGCGGTGATGCGGTGAAGACGGCCGCCGCTTTTTTACAGTCGAAGGGACTTGCTTATAAGCTGAATGCAGATGCCGCCAAGCCGGCCTTCACAGCTATTGAAGGAATTCAGAACGGACGGTACAACGGACGCGGAGAATGGAAAATTGCCGTTTACAGCGGGGGAAGCGCCTGGCTGTTTCCTGAGAACATTTCATCCAGGCTTACCGTTGGAGACGGCGACCAATTGCTGGTGTACTATGCCGATGACACGGAGCTATTAGACCGGATAACGGTGGAATGGAAGGACCAGTATGGCCAGCAGAGCGGAAGTTATGCTACTGCCAATACACCGTTTTCGCTGCGGATCACCAGATCGAACAGCCAGCTAGGCGGCCTTCCGGCCTTTGGGGTTACGGTAACACTCCAGGGGAAAAGCGCAGTCGCCGACAGCACCGGAAAGGTGTCCTTTGCCGGAATGAAGCCTGGCGTCTATCCGGTGCAGATTACCAAATACCGGAAAGATGGCGCTCCCGCGTTAGCCAAGCGTACGTTTGCGCTGCATATTGCTTCCCCTGAGCTGGCCAGATTTACTGATGCCAGTAAAGTTACCGCCTGGGCAAGGGGGGATATCGCTATGGCGCTGAGCAGCGGGTATATTCAGGGCGTGAGTGCCGGCGGCAATGTGCTTGCACCGAAGCAAAAGCTGACCCGGGCCGAATTTCTGACCCTGCTGCTACGGCTGCTGCATGTGTTCCCTGACGGGAAGACGGTCACCGGATTTACGGATGTACCAGCAGGCAAATGGTACAGTGGTACCGTCACTAAGGCCGTTGAACTCGGCATTGTTAGCCCCGCATCAGGCAAGTTTGAGCCGGACCGCGGCATTACGCGGGAAGAAGCGGCGGTCATGGTTGTCCAAGCTGCACAGCTGACCACGTACGGCAGTCCTGAACGTATGGGCTTAGCTGATGTTGCAGGCCTGGCACCGGCCAGCCGCCAGGCGATTCAAGCTGTCAATGAATACGGAGTTATGACCGGCAGCGGCGGCCGCTTCGAGCCGAAGCAGGTTCTGGTGCGTGAGCAGGCAGCGGCCATTCTGGTCAGGCTGCAGAAGGTCAGTCCGGGAGGGAACATGTCTGGACTGTAAGGACCAGACATCAAGGCTGCCCCGTTCACGAATCCGTTTCGGGCAAGCGTGATTGGTTGTGAAACAAGATACAGAACAACAACAGGACCGGCCGCTGGGGCCGGTCCTGTTGTTGTTCCTGCCATGTTATTTGTCCATGGGGGCAACGCGTTTTTTTCGGCACACGGCGACCACGTACAAAGGATTCATATCTTTTACTTCTCCCAGAGCCACTAGCTCGTAGCCGCTAATGACAGGATTGGTATAAGGCGTGCTTGCTGCGCCCAAATTTCTAGACTTTCTGATAATCTGGGTGTGGAAGGCAACATAGTCCGTAGTGAAGGTTTGCCCGTATAGCTCCAGGATATCATATTCCTTCAGGAGTTCTCCCACAAGCTCGACAATCGTATATTCATATTTGTGGTAATGAGTTCTTGGCTGCTCCACAAAATAAGCGGAAGGGTTCGCAATGCTGCGGTTAGGTGTGGAGACAATAAAGATCCCGTCATCTTTTAAAAGCCTGGAGGATTCTTTAATCCATACACTGCCGTCATCTATATGCTCAATGGTCTCAAAGGAAACAACAACATCAAAGCTTTTGTCCTCCAGTTCAAGCTTGTTTACATTGCCGTAGGCATAATCAATCTGATCATGACCATAAGTTTTGCGCACATTTGACAAGCTGGCTTCATCGATATCTACGCCAAGTACATGGCTGGCCCTGGCCGCCTGCAGCATTTTGGAGCCATACCCCGCTCCGCAGGCGGCGTCCAGCACCCGTTTATCCTTGACGTATTTTTGGGCTAATCTGTATCTGTTCAGATGCTCTTCCAGCACATCTCCGTAATTCTTTTTGACCACATCGTTAATGACGACACGTTCCCCCGTAAAAAGAACATCATTTTGTTCGGTGTCCAGGATTTCCAACACTTCATTTTTTTCCTGAATGGGTGAGGCGGGCAATACTCCCTTTTGGAACACCCGTGTAACTGTTTGATTAATTTATATGGCAATCGCTCATAAATATGATGAGTAACAGAAGAATATCGGATTTGCCGGACATTCTGGACATTCCGGACCTAAGTTGTGGAGGTGAAAGGAGGGACCAGACATCAAGGCAGCTGCTAAAGGTGCTGTTGATATCAAGTCCGGGGAAACAGGCAAGTGAGGGTGCGGATAGCGGCATTGTTCCCTGGAATGGGATTAGGAGGAAACAGATTTTCTCCTGAAAATATAAACAGCATTATCAGGCGAAGGAGGTAACAGGAGGGAGGACAATCGCTCGCTGAGCTCCATTGTGAACTTATCAGCGCTGTAATAAGCGTCAAAATCTCCAGTCACCGCAGGGTCTTTTGTGCCAAGAACGATATATAAGTCAACCGAGCCGGTTTTAAATACATGTTTTTCATACGGGTTTTTAGGTACCGGCCAAGAGCAGAGTACTACTTCAGGACTGTATTGATGAAGGGCAGCTTTGGCATCTGCCTGTTCCACGAAGCCGGGGTAGTCGATATAGTGCTTCCAGCTATAGTCGTCTGTTGCTGTGCAGTTGATGTTTTTTTCGTTCAAAAACTTGGTTAACGTACCGTCGCCTGCAGCTATTTCAAGACATTTTTTATCGCCTATCAAGCTTGAGAGTTCGCTAATTAAAGGTTTTGAGTAGAAACAATAAATGCCTTTTTTATTGACGAGGGGCATTAATATCTTTTTATTCAGGAGAATCCGCCAACACAGCCTGAATAGGCCCAGAGAAACCGGCTTTCGTTCAAGCCCCTTTTTGAATAAAAGCTTTTGTAAGATCATGCCGTCCCAGAGGTTGAACTTTACATTTCCGGCAGGCGTTTTTGAAGAAGCCTTTATATTTAGCTGCTCCAGCAGATGGATGGCAAATCGGGCCTTAATCACATTGGGCAGAAAGGCATTAACTGTTTTTTCATTAAAGCCGCTTTTGGAAATTTTATGATTGGCCATCTTTGCACTTGCCGTATATTTATCAAGAATGGCAGGAATTAGATTAGAATTCCGGGTGCTTTTCAGTATACTTAGTTCTTGCAGTACCTCTGCCTGATACTCCGGATACTGTTGTAATAATGTTTCTACGCTAATTTCATTGGCTAAAATTTTACGGGCGGTATCATTCGTGAAAGTTCTCATTCTATTCTCCATTACAAGTGAATTTCATATTGTTCTTCCTATTCGTATAATGTATCATGCCATTCCGGGGAATGGAATTGATAAGTGATGCAAAACCATGAGAGAAAAGAACTATATTAACTTCTGACAAAAGTGTAAACTTAACAGGCTAACCGACTTATACTTGGGTCAATTGAGGATGGAGGACATTCGTGAAGAAGTTTCGTTTTACGATTAAACAGAAAATTCTGTCTTTAACGATTCTGATTATTGCCTGCCTGCTGGCATTTGTAATCGTCATCCACTGGAGAATAAATTCCCTGCAGCAAGAAACTAACTTCATTACACATCAGGATCGGCAAATTACCAGCCTGACTAATCAAATCGAGAAAAATATACTGGATATGGAAACAGACCAGCGTGGATATGTCATTACAGGTGATGATAAATATTTGGAGCCCTTCCGCCAGGGGCTGGCTGAGTGGGAAACTAATTTTGATGAATTATCTATATTAAATGCTATGGATTCTGTACAGCAAAGCCGGCTTCAGAGCATCAAGAACAATATAGAGCAGTGGATTGAGCTATCTGCCCAGCATGTCATTCAATTGAAGAAAGCGGGAGAGGACGGTCAAGTCGGACAATTCTTCAAGACAGATTCCAGCATCGATCAAATGGATCATATCCGTAATCAGATCAGTGCGTTCCGTGACAACAGGAATGAGAATACCAATCGGTTAATAACAAACCAGGCAGACCGGAATACAGTGCTGTTGGAATTGCTGTATATCGTCTGGTTCCTGATCGCAGCAGCAGCAGTTTCTGCATCTGTGTTCATCGCCCGTTCCATCTCGCGTACGGCTTCCCAAATCACAGGCACGCTTACTGATCTGGTGAAAGTTGAGAATTTGAGCACACGGATTTCAATTACCAGCAATGATGAAATCAGTGACCTGGGACAAGCCGTTAATCTGTTGCTGGATAATCAGCAAGAACGGCTGTGGCTGCAGCAGCAGGAGAAGGAGATGCTGTCAGAATATCAGGGCATTACGCAGACTGCATTACTGGGAGATGTTTATCTAAGTAAGCTTGCCAAAATTATGGATTATCCCTATGGAACCCTGTATGTCCGCACGCAGGATAACGGCCAGGATTTTTTAACAAGAGTATCGGTATTTGCGGGTACTGCTGTGGATAGCGATCACGAACAAGTCAATTTCGGAGAAGGACTGGTAGGGCAATGTGCGAAAGAGGGCAGGCTGATTCATGTAGATCACTTGCCGGAGCCCTACATCCATATCCGCTCAGGACTTGGTGCTGCTTCGCCGCAGTCACTGGTTCTAATCCCTGTCATCTTCCTGGGAGAAGTGCTTGCCGTTGTGGAGATAGCATCTTTCAAGCCTTTATCCAGTCTGCATATTCTCTTTCTGGAGTCGACCTCCGGGCATTTCGGTGCAGCTCTCAATGGTGCTCTGAGCAGTATGAAGATCGACGGATTGCTGAAAGAATCACAAAGCTTGAACGAGGAGCTCCAAGTATATACAGAAGAGCTTCAGACACAGTCTGAAGAACTTCATATCCAGACGGAAATTCTGCACGCCACCAACAAGAAGCTGGAAGAGAAGCAGGTCCTGGCTGAGCAAAAAACGCTGGAAGCGGAGCAAGCCCAGGAAGAGCTCACCCAGTATGCTAAGATTCTGCAGCAAAGCACACAATATAAATCTGAGTTTTTGGCAAATATGTCACATGAGCTTAGAACTCCGCTGAACGGGATCTTGCTGCTGTCTGAATTTCTAATGGAGAACCAGTCAGAGCGCCTTGGAGACGAGGAGGTTGAATTCTCGCATGCCATTCATTCTGCAGGACAGGATTTGCTGGCTCTGATTAATGATATTCTTGACCTGTCCAAAGTGGAAGCCGGGAAGATGAATATCGAGATTGAAGCGGTTAATATCACTGAAATTCCTGAAATGGTACTTCAAAGCTTCGGGCAGCTATCGCGGAAAAAAGAGCTTCCTTTCCATGTACACCTGGAGGAAGGGGTGCCGGAAATCATCTATACCGATGCTCAGCGATTACGGCAAATTCTGAGCAACTTGTTATCCAATGCGTTTAAGTTTACAATGCAAGGTTCGGTTACGTTCAGAATTGGTATAGCTTCCATAGATGAGCTTGAGCCATTCGAAGATGCACAAGACAGCCATTATATCCGGTTTAGTGTTACAGATACAGGCATAGGTATCTCTGAGAATAAACAAGCCTTGATCTTTGATGCTTTTCAGCAGGCGGATGGGCATACGGAGCGTGAATATGGAGGCACCGGACTGGGGCTGTCAATTACCAAACAACTGGTGTCATTACTTGGAGGCAAGATCAGTCTGGTTAGCGAAAAGGGGGCAGGCAGCACCTTTAACGTCTATCTGCCGCCTGCCAGGCATGCTGCTGTCTATGAAGAACAGCATCCACTGCCGGAAAAGCTGGCGGAAACCCCGGATGAACTGGTTGCCGCAGCCGGGACCGGATATTATAACGACTACTCCCTGTTGGCCGATAAAGAAGTTCTGATCGTAGATGATGATGAAAGGAATTTATTTGCGCTAACGAAAATTCTGGAGAAAAATGGTTTGAACGTAACCAAGGCCACTAACGGCCAAGAGGCCGTGGAGTACCTGCAGACCGGAGCAGCTGTTGATATGATTCTGATGGATATCATCATGCCTGTGATGAATGGCTATGATACGATCAAATGGATTAGACAAATGCCGTTGAGACAGGAGACGCCGGTCATTGCATTGACTGCAAAGGCGATGCAGGAAGACAGAACCAGAATTCTGGAGGCGGGGGCGACTGAATATTTAAGCAAGCCCGTTAATATGGAGCAGTTACTGACCCTGATGAAAATGATTATTTAAGAGTGAGCTATTCAGTAGGCTGCGAAGGTCATGGATACTGCGAGCAAGCTAATCCCGGCGAATACGTTCTGCATTGCCAATCTGGTAGGCAATGCGCTTAAATTTACTGAGCAGGGTGAGGTATGCCTAATTGTGCAAACTGAGGCCGTTGCGGAAGACCGGATCACCTTCTCCATTGAAGTTAAGGATACCGGCATTGGACTGCCTGTAGAACAGAAAACCAACCTGTTCCGCTCCTTCTCGCAAATTCATGAAAGACGCTCACCGGAAGCTATAGCGGAGCCGGACTGGGGCTCTCCATCTGTAAGCAGCTGGCTGAGCTAATGAACGGCAAAGTATGGCTTAAGGATACCAGCGAACAGGGCAGTACGTTTGCATTCGCGATTCCTTGCTTTGTGGCAGGTTCGTAACTTATTCAATTCCGTGTCAACGCTCCGGGCTCCATTGCCAAGCCATATGAAATGTTCCCATGAGTCAAGAAGGCATAATCTCGATTCAGGGATATGGTATTGTTCAATATCCTCTTGGCTGAACTGTTGCAAGACCTCAGGTACGGGAAGGATACTGAATGAAGGTACCATCTGCCGTAGCCAGCCCGCGAAGGAGTAATAATCGAATAGCCCTGCTCTAGCAGACCACTTTATTTAACCATACGTCTAATTCTCACATATTCCCTGGGGTGATAGGGTACGCTAATGGGGAGCGGATCAGTAAAGCTTTCAGTACGGATACTAAATTCTTCAACGGAAAAGCTGCTTGTTTGGGATACTGTCGTATTAGGAGTTAATAACTTTTCCATTTTCCAGCCGAGTATCAACATGCCGGCGAACAGGAAAATGCTGCATATTATTTTACGTATTAACATGGGGAATGCCTCCTTTTCACACAGGCTCTCCTGATGCTTCCCGGATTATTCACCGCAAATTGCCTTTACATTCTCCTTCGGTGACTATATAATTGCAATAATTGTATACGGAGTTAACCGGAGGAGCCTGCCAACAGCGGGCTCTTTTTGTGTTTTTATCTGGAATAAATTTACTGCTGCGGAGGTATTGGAATGGAAATGAACAATGAGAGCATTATGGTGTGTGTGCATTATGGCCCCCACGGGCAGAGGTTAATACAGCGTGGAGGACAATTGGCCAAATTGCTCAAGGCTCCGCTGATTGTGCTTACAGTAGATGCATCCGGAGACAATGAATATAACCGGGAGAAGCAGCAGTACCTGTCTGGCTGGGAGAAACAGACCCAGGAGGCCGGCGGACAATTTGTGATCCGCAAATGTAATGGCAAAAAAACGGCTGATGTGATTGTGGAGACTGCAAAGGATAATAAAATAACGCAAATTGTACTCGGACAGTCAAGCCAAACGCTGTGGCAGGAGATTACACGGGGAAGCTTCATCAATGAGCTGCTGGAGCGGATGGGCCCGATTGATCTTCATATCGTTGCGGTGCAGCGCTATCCGGAGCTGCTCGAAAAGTCCCATGAGCAAGGATTCTCTGCTTATCTGGTCAAAGAGGGCGACCGCCATATCCTTATGGATGAACCGGATGGAGATGAAGCCATGAAGGGGGTCTTCTTCCGTGAGCTCGATACGGATTTCAATACCGGCCTGTTCAAAATCGTCAGAAACGGTGAAGCGCAATATTTGAGGATTGTACAGAACGAATGGGTTAAGCCCCGTTAAGCGGATTATACCAAAACTAGAAAGGGGGATTAAGCCTTGCTGCATATGATTATCCTGCTTCCGTTTTTGCTGGCTGCGCTAATGCTACTGATGAAGCGAAATAAACGGTTCCACCTGGGCTGGATCGCTCTGCCCCTTCCCGCAGCTCTCTTCATTTATTTCCTGACGAGAATTCCAGCCATCCGGGCTGGCGAGCCTATTGTTAACAATATCAACTGGATGCCGTCCTTTGGGGTAAATATTTCTCTGGTGCTGGACGGACTCAGCTTGCTCTTTGTCCTGCTGATTACCGGAATGGGTGCCCTGGTTGTGCTCTATTCCATTTATTATCTCGATAAGCTGATGGAAGGAATCCGCCAGTTTTATATGTACCTGCTCATGTTTATGGGAGCAATGCTGGGCGTTGTCCTGTCAGATAATCTGATGGTGCTGTACGGATTCTGGGAACTGACGAGCATTTCTTCGTTCCTGCTCATTGCCTTCTGGCACCGCCGGGAAAGATCCTCCTATGGAGCATTGAAGTCCATGCTGATCACGGTGTTCGGCGGTCTGGCGATGCTTGCCGGATTTAATCTTCTGTATATAATGACCGGCACTTATAGTATCCGCGAGATTGTTGCACAGGCAGGGACCTTGACAGAAAGTGCCATGTTTATCCCGTCCATGCTGCTTATTCTCCTGGGTGCCTTTACGAAATCCGCCCAGTTTCCGTTCCATATCTGGCTGCCTGATGCTATGGAAGCGCCGACTCCGGTAAGTGCATACCTTCACTCGGCTACCATGGTTAAGGCGGGGATCTATCTGGTGGCGCGGCTCACCCCTCTATATGCCGGAGCATCCGAGTGGTTCTGGCTCGTTTCTGTCACAGGACTGGTAACTCTGATCTATGGTTCGTTCAAAGCCATCCGGCAAACGGATCTCAAGGCCTTACTCGCGTACTCCACGATCAGTCAACTCGGATTGATCATGTCTTTGCTGGGACTAGGGTCGGCGGCAGCCTTCTTTACCGGCACGGGGGATGCAGTTTTTTATACGATGGCTACTACTGCAGCGCTCTTTCATCTCATTAATCATGCTGTATTTAAAGGCAGTCTGTTTATGGTTGTGGGCATCATTGACCACGAGACAGGTACCCGTGATCTGCGCAAGCTTGGAGGGCTCATGTCTCTCATGCCAGTCACCTTCTCAGTCGCATTGATCGGGGCGTTCTCCATGGCTGGATTGCCGCCATTC
The DNA here is from genome assembly GCF_037963255.1 of Paenibacillus sp. FSL H8-0259. Taxonomy (NCBI): domain Bacteria; kingdom Bacillati; phylum Bacillota; class Bacilli; order Caryophanales; family Paenibacillaceae; genus Paenibacillus; species Paenibacillus sp. FSL H8-0259. The sequence goes on along the minus strand of NZ_CP150147.1, from coordinate 5,894,114 downwards.
AGCGGATTCCTTAGTAAAGAAATGTTCTTCACCTCTATGCTTAATATCCGGGAGTTTGACATCCTGAGCTCAGGATACTGGACGCAGCTCTTTCCGGTAATTGCCTGGATTGCCAGTGTGTTTACCTTTGTATATAGCATGATCTTTGTCTTCAAGACCTTCCGCGGCAAGCTGAGGGAAGATAAACTGGATAAAATTCCGCATGAAGCTCCACTGGGTCTCTTGCTGTCACCGGTGATTCTAATTTCACTTGCTGTAGTGTTTGCTTTCTTCCCTGACCTGGTCTCTGCTACGCTGATTGAACCGGCAATGTCTTCCATCCATACGGGGGTACTCGCACCGGAAGAAGCTTTTGAAGTTTCTATTCATTTCTGGCATGGCTGGACACCGGAAATCTTCATGACCCTCGGCGTTATAGCCGCAGGTACGCTGTTATTTAGAATCTATACCCGTCTGCGGGTACTGGACCGCGAAGCAAGCGGACGCAATACGCTGAACCGTATGTATGACTTCTTGCTAAGACTGCTCGAGAATGGTTCAAGACGTTTGACTGATGCCTATATGACTGGTTCCAATCGCCATTACCTGCTCTATATTTTCAGCTTTTTCATCATTTCGTTACTCACAGTTCTGCTGAGGCAGTCAGGCATTAGCTTTGGCATGGATCAGTATGCCTCATTGTCTTTTTATGAAACGGCTGTTGTAGCAGCAATGCTGTTGGCTGCCTTTGCTGTTCCATTTGCCAAGTCACGTGTTAACGCGATTCTTTTCACCGGTGGTGTAGGGTACATGGTGACGCTGCTCTTCGTTCTTTTCCGGGCACCGGATCTTGCACTCACCCAAATGATTATAGAGACCGTCTCGGTCATTCTGTTCCTTCTTTGTTTCCGGTATTTACCTAAGCTGAAGAAGCAGAGGGAGCCGCTGCGCTTTAAGCTGCCCAATCTGATCATAGCGCTTGGAGCCGGCATTACAATGACGTTGATCGCTCTGGCGGCTATGGGTACCAGTCCTTTTGAACCTATCTCCGAGTTTTTCCTGAAAGAAAGCTATAACCTGGCTGGCGGCAAGAATGTTGTTAACGTCATCCTGGTAGATTTCCGCGGGTTCGATACCTTGTTTGAAATCATGGTGCTCGGCATCGCCTCACTGGCCATTTATGGTCTGATTCATCTGAGAATGGAGGAGGAGCTCCCGCCGCTCCAACCCGCCAAGAAAGAGAAATTGCCGCTGCGCAGCAATGACGTTATTCTGCAGACGATGTCCAAGGGGATTGTCCTCATTATTCTGATATTCTCCCTGTATCTGTTCTTTGCCGGACATAATCATCCGGGGGGAGGCTTTATCGGGGCTTTGATGACTTCTGCTGCGCTGATCCTCATTACAATAGCATTTGGAATGGATCAGGTACGTAAGGTGCTCCCTGTGAATTACCGGCTGCTTACAGCTTCCGGACTCCTGCTGGCTATTCTAACAGCGTCAGGCTCATTCCTGTTTGACGCTCCTTTTCTAAGTCATGCTTTCGGCCATTTTCATCTGCCAGTGCTTGGCGATACGGAGCTGGCGACTGCCGTCCTGTTTGACCTTGGCGTATACCTGGCCGTGGTCGGTGTGACGATGAACATCATTTTATCGATCGGAGGGGAAAAGAAATGGAACTCCTAATGGCGGTTGCGGTCGGCATTCTCTTCACGATCGGTGTGTACCTGATTCTGTCCAAAAGCCTGCTGCGCATTGTGCTGGGAACCTCCCTGCTGACGCATGGTGTCCATCTGCTGCTGCTCACAATGGCCGGGCTCAAAAAGGGTGCAGCCCCTGTGCTGGGCAAAGCGGATACTTATGTTGATCCGCTGCCGCAGGCATTGATTCTAACCTCCATAGTTATCAGCTTTGGGGTTACAGCCTTCTACTTCGTACTCGCGTACCGGTCTTACCAGACGCTGGGTACTGACGAAATTGACAGCATTAAGGAGGACAACGAATGAGCAATCTATTGGTACTCCCGATTCTCATTCCGCTGACTACGGCTGTCATCCTGATTTTTCTCAAAGAGAAGATCCGGCTTCAGCGCGTGATTAGTGCGCTCAGCAGTCTGCTAAACATTCTGGTTGCAGTGCTGCTGGTTTCACGTGTCCACTCTGAGGGCATACAGACCTTGCAGATGGGGGGCTGGGCTCCTCCGTACGGGATTGTATTTGTAGGTGATATGTTTGCTGTGTTGCTGGTAATGATGGCTTCGATCGTCAGCTTTGCGATTCTGTGCTATTCTTTCAGCAGCATTGGAGAGAAGCGGGAGCGGTTCTATTACTATACGTTCTTTCAGTTTTTGCTGGTCGGGGTATACGGCTCATTTCTTACCGGGGATATTTTCAACCTGTTTGTCTTTTTTGAGGTTATGCTGATTTCTTCTTATGCGCTCATCTCACTCGGAGGGACCAAGCTTCAGCTAAGAGAAACATCGAAATATCTGCTCATCAATATCGTATCCTCGACACTGTTTGTAGCAGCGGTAGCTTATCTCTATGCAGCAGTAGGAACACTCAACATGGCACACCTGTCCCAGCGTATCGCTGAAGCGGGACAAGGCGGCGTGCTTAATGTGATTGCTGTTTTGTTCCTGATTGTATTTTCCCTAAAGGCAGGGCTGTTCCTGTTCTTCTGGCTTCCAGGGTCATACAGTGCGCCTCCGGCGGCTGTTAGAGCGTTGTTCGGTGCACTGCTGACCAAAGTGGGACTCTATGCAATCATCCGCACCTTCACGCTGCTGTTTGTTAACGATCCCGGCTTCACCCATGACTGGATTGCCTGGATGGCTGCTGCTACCATGATTCTGGGCAGCCTGGGGGCAGTCGCTTATAAGGATATCCCGAGGATTCTGAATTATAACATCATTATCAGCGTTGGATTTGTAGCCTTTGGACTCGCTGCAGGGACTGCAGATTCACTGAATGGGGCGGTCTTCTATCTGCTGCACGATATGCTGGCCAAGGGACTCATGTTTATTCTGGGCGGGATGATTATATCCGCAGCCGGAACTGACCGGCTAGGCAGTATAGGCGGGATGATTAAAAGGTATCCGTTCATCGGCTGGATGTTCTTTATCCTTGCTCTTGCCCTGACAGGTATTCCGCCGCTGAGCGGGTTTGCCGGCAAGATTCTGATCATCCGCGGAGCTCTGGCTGAGGGAATGCTGACGTTGTCCTTAATTGGACTAGGATCGAGCTTACTGGTGCTGTATTCCCTGATGAAGGTGTTCAGGCTGGCGTTCTGGGGAAATGAACCGGTGAATGAATTGCCTAGAGTGAACTTGAAGGCTGCATCGGCTATTGCCGCCGGACTCCTGCTGCTTGTGATTGCTATGGGGGTCGGTGCCGAGTCCGTCTATGCTTATGTATCGCAGGCAGGCGAGGTTTTGGCGTCACCTGCGCGGTACATTGAAGCCATAATGAAGGAGTAGAGAAGATGGCCCTACAATTCCTCTTAAATCTGTTGATTGCCTTTCTGTGGATGGCGATAAATAACGATGGCTCTGGCTCAAGCTTCATAGCCGGCTACGTCATCGGTATTATATTATTGCTGATTTTGACGAAATCCCTGGCCCGGACCCGGCCATTCTATCTCATACGTATATGGGCTATACTGAAGCTTCTGCTGATCTTTGCCCGTGAACTTACGGTCTCGAATTTCGTGGTCATCGGCCATATCATCCGTCCAAAGCTGGCTATACGTCCCGGTATCTTTGCTTATGAGACTGCCTTGACCTCGGCTTGGGAGGTTACGCTGTTATCGTGCCTGATCTGTCTGACGCCGGGAACCCTGACTCTTGATGTTTCGAAGGATGGCAGGACGCTGTACATTCATGCACTTGATATTAAAGATGCAGAGCTGCTTGTCGCGCAGATTAGAGGCACTTTCGAACAAGCGATTATGGAGGTGACCCGGTAATGATCCAAGTTATGCTAACCGTGGCAATGATCATTCTGGCGCTGGCGATGCTGGCATGCCTGTTCCGTCTCCTGAAAGGGCCAACCCGATCAGACAGGGTTGCCGCGCTCGATACGATAGGCATTCATGTACTCGCAATGATCACTGTTTTCTGTATGCTGCTGGATACCCAGGACTTTCTTGAAGTTATTCTGGTTATCGGTATTCTGACGTTTATTGGAACAACGGCACTGGCCAGATATATTGAACGGGGAGCCGTTATAGAGGATGGAGGGAACCCGAATGACAGGTGAACTGATTAGCTCCATTCTTGTGGTGATGGGTGCAGTCTTCTGCGGCTTAAGTGCCTTCGGCTTGGTCCGGCTGCCTGATGTGTACCTGCGTTCACATGCGGCCACCAAAAGTGCAACCTTCGGGGTGCTGTGTCTGCTGACAGGAGGCTTCCTGTACTTTTGGTTTAAAGACGGAACGGTTAATGTCAAGCTGCTGCTGGCGATTGTTTTTGTATTCATCACTTCACCGGTGGCAGGCCATTTAAATGGCCGGGCAGCCTACCGTTCAGGAGTCCCCTTGTGGAAGGGGAGCGTACAGGATGATCTGAAGGTCCTGAGGGAAGAAAGTCAGGAAACGTCTGCAAAATAATACTTAATCGCTGAATTCCTTATAGGAAGCGGGGGAACCAGGTTATATGGGGTGAATCTCGGGATAGACGAGTAGGGCTACTTTCAGGGCCCGAATCCGGCAGCTAACCCCGCAAGCGTTCATGAGAGGATGCACTGTTTATGCCGCATATTGAAGTGAATGGAACGTCGCTCTATTACGAGATGTCGGGCAGCGGTCTGCCCATTGTTTTTATTCATGATTATTCGACCTCCCATCATCTGTTTGAGCCGCAAGCGGATTATTTCAGCAAGCGTGCGAAAGTGATCGTATTTGATCTAAGAGGGAACGGGCAATCGGGGAAAATGGATGTGGAGATTAGCCGGATCGTAGACACACAATGTGAAGATTTGAAGCTGTTATTGGACGCTTTATCTGTAGAGAAGGCTGTGATCGTAGCTTGTTCCAGTGGTGCTGTGCTCGCCCAGCTCGACAGACCGCACGAAGGAAATTGCAGCAGAGTATGGTGCGGTCATTTATGACTTTGAATGGATCGGTTGTTCAAGGAACTGAACAGTGAGGGAAGGGTAACCTCAAGCCTCCGGCGAAACCGGCGGGTCCGGCGGGACTGCAATATCCAGTGGATCGGCCCGGTGCATAAGTATTTGGCGGCGGAGGGCCCACGCTGGAGAGCAATATATGTACCACGCACTTCATGAAGAAGCACTCAAATATTACGGCAAGTTTCTGGAGGCCGGTCAAGGCAGGATCGAGGACAATATCCGGATGGATCTACGGCCAACTGCCCTCGCAGGCAGTTGGCCAGCAAATAGGTGATTTTATACATTTATTTCGTGGAACGTGAATACCATTAAAATATATAAGTCCACTAGAAAGAGGAGAGATGTTATGGTTCGCCATTACACGCAGCTGGAATTGATCACGATATCGAAATTACCTCCGACCACAGTGAAGAGATGGCTAGAGTATTTCTCTTATTTTGTAGCCGCGACCCGTCAGGGAGACCAGGTGCTTTACCCTTATGAAACTTTGAAACTACTGAAGCGGATCAGTGAACTGCGTGCAGAGCGTTACCATCTCAGTACCATTGTTCGTCTGCTGATTGAAGACGGCTTTCCGATGTATGGCAAAGAGGACAAGAAGGAGTTGCAACCTCCTCCGCCAATGGAGAAAATCAGCGCCGAGCCGAAGAAGCCGGACAGACAGCAGCTGCTTGTTGCTTCCCTGGCGGCGCTTGCCGATGAGCTTAACCGGATTGCGGATCATCTTAACCACTTGAAGGTGCAATAAATACATTCCGGCCCGAATTCAATGAGCGGCAGCTTCATGGTTTGAGCTTGTCCATTTTGCTTAGACTCAGCCACTGCCCCCGCGTAACCGAGGTATCGGGAGTAATGCCCAGATGCGCGGACATTAGACGTGATTTATGAGGTGGTGAAATCCATTTGGAACTAAGATACCGGATGATTATCAAGAGGAATCATGAACGATACTGTCGTGCCCCTGCCCGGTTCACTCTGGATAAGAAGACCCTGGCCATACCGCTGAACCAAGCGGCGGTTGGTATTCCTTAAGCCGATTCCCCCGGTGTTATGCCGGGTAAGGCTTAGGAGGTTCTCAATCTCGGCAGCCGGAATCCCTTTGCCATTATCTATAATCTGTACACAGGCGCCAGCTTCCGCCTGATATATGCGCACCACCAGTTCGCCGCCCTTCGCCAGGCTCAGCAATCCATGTCTTACTGCATTCTCAACGAGCGGCTGGATGGACAGCGGAGGAAGCTTGAAACGGAGAGCGGGCTGGATCTCCCACACCACAGTTAACCTGTCTCCAAAACGGACTTGCTCAATGAATAAATAGGATTTCACCAGGGAAATTTCATTCTCCAGATCCACCAGCTGATTCGTATTAATGAAATCAACGCTATACCGCAAGTAATCTGCAAATGCACCCGCTACATTACGCATCTGTTCCATATCAAATTCACTCAGGGCCATAATGGAGTTGATGGTGTTGAATAAGAAATGCGGTTTGATCTGGGCCTGCAAATAGGCTGTTTCCATCCGCAGACTTTGGTCAATCGATTGTTTCAACGAAATTAATGCCTGCACTCTGTACTTCAGCTCTAATCTTTCAACAGGTTTGGTTACATAGTCATTGGCTCCATGTAAGAATTCTGTATATGACTCTTCTGAAATCGAATGGGTAATTAACAAGAGTATCGGCAGCTCCGTAATATCAAAATGTTGTCTGACCTGCTTGGTAAGCTCATGTCCTGACATTTGCGGCATTTTCACATCTGCAATTAACAAATCCCAGGAAGCAGAGCGGATCAGTTCAAGGGCTTCATGGGCACTGGAGACCGCAGTTAATATGTAATTTTCTTCATAGAGAGTATCAGCCAACACTTTCAGGTTCACCGGATCCTCGTCCACAATTAGAATATTGGGTCTTGCCATCTCATAGAGAGGCCCGGACGATCCTGCACGGACCACTTCAGCAGATCCTTTATCTTCGCTAATGTTGCGGCGTTGTTTAAACCTAGAGGCTTCAATAATAATCTCTCCTTGCTCCGTTATACTTAATTGCGTTATGCAGCAAATTAAATAGAAATTGGGATAATCTTTTTTCATCTGCATATACGTGTGAGAGTTTTGAAGAGATAGTTAACCGGGAAAATCAACATATAAATGCTATAAATGGAGACAGTTGTAATATAAAACCGAAAGTCCTTCCAATAATGTTGCTTGCACATTCCTTTGGCGTAATGGTTGTTAATGCAGCTACCTCACTCACATTTCCGTTTTTCTTCTGCTCGCTTTTTTCCCAAGGTTAGATGCCTCCCTCGAGCATAGTGTAAACGTCTTAACTGAACAATAAATGAACAAATTTTGTGGGCTTTGATGGCGAAGGCAAGGCTGTAACCAGTCTCAGGCGCAACCGGCTGGTGAAACGAAGCTGTAATTTTGAGTGGATAGGCGCAGTGTACCTTACTTGAACAAGGATGGAGCCCGACTGGCCCCGGGTGAAGATCAAAGCGGTGATCCCGTAAACGTGAGAGATCCAGCAGGTTGATTTTTATTGCCCAGCTATCATTAGGCGGCAGACATTGCAGCCATGTAAAAGGTAATGAAGCCGCTGAATCCGTTCAGCGGCTTTTTTTCTCAGGTGAATTTCAGCAGAAACAGCATTGACTCTATCTATGTTCCCTAACTATAATATTAATATAATAGTAAATAGATTAATATTTGTGTTAACTAAATGACACGAAGCCGGACTGGAAGATTTGTTCGGTATAATAATTCCCTAAGGAGGGCTTAGCTTGTCTCAATCTATACCCGCATACACCGGTTATCTCTTAGTTCATTTCATCGGGGAGCAGCCGGATGGCGAACAGGTCTATTTCTCCTACAGTGAGGACGGCCTGCACTTTAAGGATCTGAACGCGGGTCTGCCTGTTCTGCGCTCGGAGCTCGGGGAAAAGGGAGCCAGAGATCCCTTTATCATCCGTTCGCCGAAGGAAAGCAAATTCTATCTGATTGCCACCGATCTGCGCATTGCCAGCGGCAAGGGCTGGGGTGCAGCAGTGGAGGCCGGCAGCCGCGATATTATTGTCTGGGAATCTGCTGATCTGGTGAACTGGTCACAGCCGTGGGCAGTTACGGTCGGTGTGGAGGGCGCCGGATGTGTATGGGCTCCTGAGGCGATTTACGATGAGGCTGCGGATGAATTCCTGGTATTCTGGGCTTCGGCTACTCAGGAGCCGCATGAGAGTGAACGGAAGCATAAAATATACAGCGCGCGCACGAAGAATTTCCGGGAATTTACGGCAGCAGAGAAGTACATTGAGCGCGACAATCATATCATTGATACGACAATTATCGCTGCTGGCGGGAGTTACTACCGTTTCTCGAAGGATGAGACAACTAAGAATATCCGGGTGGAGCAAGGTGCGTCGCTGGATAAAGACGCCTTCAGCTTTGTGGATGCGCCGGTTCTGGAGGCCATTATGGGCGTGGAAGGCCCGGAGATTTATAAGCTGAACGGCCGCGGGGAATGGTGCCTGATTGTGGACCGTTATGCGGAAGGGAAGGGATATCTTCCCTTGTTAACGTCTGACCTTAGCAGCGGCGATTTCCGCGTGCTTGCAGACAGGGAGTTCGACCTTGGTGTAAACACCAAACGCCACGGCGGAGTCCTTCCGGTTACTGCCGGGGAACGCAGCCTGCTGCTGGCGGCCTTCGGGGACGGACATAGCTACATAATGAATGAAACAATCACCAACCCGGTTGTCCTACAGCGGGCAGACCCCTGCATTTACCGGCATAGTGACGGCTATTATTACTTCACCGCTTCGGTTCCCGAATATGACTGGATTGAGCTGCGGAGAGCCCGGACGATCGGCGGACTTACAGCCAGCGAGCCTGTCGTCATCTGGACGAAGCATACCACCGGTATTATGAGCGGTTATGTATGGGCGCCGGAAATTCATTACATCAGCGGGAAGTGGTACATCTATTTCTCCGCCGGCAGTGATGATGCACCTTTTGCACAGCGTCTGTATGTACTGGAGAATGTTTCTGACAATCCGCTGGAAGGAAGCTGGGAGGAGAAGGGGAGAATCTATACCGCATGGGATACGTTCTCGCTGGATGCCACTACCTTTGCGCATGCGGGATCGCAGTATCTGGTGTGGGCGCAGGAGGACCCTTCGGTTCAGGGGAACTCCAGCCTGTTTATCTCGAAGATGGCTAATCCATGGACGCTGGAAGGTGAGCAGATCCTGCTGACCCGGCCGGACTATGAGTGGGAGACGATTGGATACCGTGTAAATGAAGGGCCTGCTGTTATGAAAAAGAACGGAAGAGTTCTCCTGACCTATTCGGCCAGCGCGACCGATCACCATTACTGCATGGGCCTGCTTACCGCACCGGATGACAGCAATCTGCTGGACCCCGGCTCGTGGACGAAATCCCCGGTCCCCGTCTTTACGACCAGCGAAGAGAACGGCCAGTACGGTCCGGGACATAACAGCTTTACGGTAACGGCAGATGGAACGCAGGACCTGCTTGTCTATCACGCCAGAAATTATAAGGAAATAGAGGGAGATCCCTTGAATGACCCTAACCGTCATACCCGTGTCCAGCCTGTGGCATGGGGAGAAGACGGACTGCCGGTATTCGGATTGCCGGTGCCGGATGGCCATGAGCTAACTTTATAGAATGAGGAAGGGGTACCCGGCATGCGCCAAGCAGCCGGGTACCCCTTCTTGCTGAGCAATGGATTATCCAAATAGTGTTCCCTAATAGGGAAGCAAACTGTAATAAGAGCAAGATCTGCTGTATTCACTGCATGTTCAAACGGGCTGGATTGCGTTTTACTAGAGGAGGAAACAAGCTTACCCCAGGGAGGAACTACAAGTATGACACAAGCTATGCAGCGTCAGAAAGCCGTATCCATTCGTAAAAATGAGGCGTTTGCCGCAGTTGCCGCGCAGCTGGAGCCCCGGCTTATTCAGCGGGAATGTACGCCGAAGCAGGTCGTCCGGATGATAAGGAATGAACAGCTGATCCATGGCTGGCAGGCAGAAGCGGTGCAACACGCACAAGACCTGCCCGGCATGTCATTCGGCAAAGGTGAAGAGGTGATTGTGGATTTCGGCGAGCATCTGGTCGGAGCTCTGGCAATCCGGATCGTTCCCGTCGGCAGCCCGCCGGATGCCCCGCTGCATCTGCAGATTACACTTGGTGAAATGCCGGTGGAGATGGCGGAACCCTTCTCGGAATACAACGGATGGCTTAGCAGCTCCTGGCTGCAGGAGGAGCGGATTCATCTGGATGTACTCCCCGCTGCCCTGAAGCTGGAACGAAGATACAGCTTCCGGTATCTCAAGCTAAAGGTTCTGGATACCTCGCCCAAGTACAAGGTATCCTTTGCCGGCATCAGCTGCACAGCTGTAACCTCGGCCGACCGCTCTGCGTTATCCGCCACGCTCACCTCTGCGGACGCGGAGCTGCAGGTGATCGATGAAGTCAGCGTAAAGACGCTGGAGGAGTGTATGCAGGAGGTGTTCGAGGACGGGCCCAAGCGGGACCGCAGACTATGGCTTGGTGACCTGCGGTTGCAGGCGCTCGCCAATTATGAGACATTCTCAGGCAACGGTCTTGTGAAACGCTGTCTGTACCTGTTCGCAGCTTATCCGGATGAACGGGGAAGGATCACAGCCAATTTGTTCATGAAGCCGCAGGTCATAGCGGACGATACGTATCTCTATGATTATTCACTCTTTTTTGTCTCTGTGCTTCACGATTATTTCCTGGCTACGGGTGACCGTAATACGCTGGAGGAGCTGTGGCCGTCTGCTTACCGGCAGATTGAGCTGGGGCTGGAGCGGCTCGACGAACGCGGAATCGTTGCTGATGACGAGAGCTGGTGGGCCTTTATTGACTGGCACCCTAACCTGAACAAGCAGGCCCCTTCCCAAGCTATCTTAATCTATAATTTGAAGCGCGCGCTGCATCTGGCAGCTTTGCTCGGAGATGAGCGTAAGGCTACGCTGGAGCGGACAATCGGAGAGCTTACACAAGCGGCGGCGGAGCATTTATGGGACGCCCAATCCGGCTGCTTCATCAGCGGCAGGGACAGACAGCTCTCCTATGCGTCACAGATCTGGATGGTGCTGGCTGAAGTTCCGGAACCGGAGCAGGCGAAGGCGCTCATGCTGAGGCTGCTGGAGGACAAGTCTGCGATTCCGATGTCCACACCTTATATGGTTCATCACTTCATTGAGGCGCTGATTCAGGTAGGCGAGAGGGAGACAGCCATCCGGGAGATCAAGAAGTACTGGGGGCAGATGATTAAGGACGGAGCGGATACGTTCTGGGAGCTGTATGATCCAAACGACAAGAGCTTTTCACCTTACGGCAGTCATCTGATTAACAGCTATTGCCATGCCTGGAGCTGTACTCCGGCTTATCTGATCCGTAAATATCAGCTGTAGAAGCAACTGGATAAGGCAGCAGCGCGAACAACCTGAGCATCCGCAGCAAGCGGCGTCTCAGGTTGTTTGGTTATGCTTGCGGTAGAGCAGCGGAGTTAACCCGTAGCGCTCAACGAATTTCTTGTGGAAAAAGCTCAGGCTTTCATAGCCGCATTCGCCGGCAATCTCTCCGATAGAGCGGCCGCTGCTGGTGAGCAGGAGAGCCGCATAAGCCATACGATGCTCCTGAACCAGCTCCCCGAAGGTTTTGCCGGTGCTTTTCTTCAGCAGATTGCCCAGATAATTCGGATTGAAGTTAAAGTGAGCAGCCAGATCCTTCAGGGAACAATGACGGAAATGCCGCTCAAGATACTGCAGAATCTCCAGCAGATCGGCCCGTTTGGTCAACGGAAGCCCGCTTAAGGCAGGATCTTGGTTCAGTACCCGCATGAGCTCCGTGAATACGATGACCATATAGCCGCTGATCATATCCGCCGAGAACTCACGGGGATCGAAATACTCGCACATAAGGCTGGCGAGAACATGGTGAAGGTTCAGGCAGTGCTCCGAGCGGAAGAGGAGATAACGGTCATGGGCGGTGGAAGGAGACTGGGCATTGACCAGAAAGTCGGTTAATCTCCCGTCAATGCCGAGGCGTGTCAGAAATGCCGCGCTCAGCGTTTCCTTGCGCATCAGAATATTAATCAGAATGTCATCCTCATCCAGAATGGATATCGAATGGGGCATATCCGTATCGAGCAGGCAGATCTGGCCTTGAGTCAGCTCAATGTCAGAGCCGCCGATCCTCTGACGGCAGCGGCCGGAGTACATGTAATTAAGCTCGATAAAGGAATGGGTATGCTCCGGCATCGCCGCAAACCTGTGATGCTTGCTGATATGATAATCACCCTGGCGGAAGAAGAGGTGTTCCGGCAGACGCGGAACCCGTTCTCCGGGCGGCAGGGTCATTTCTTGGCCGCCGAACTCTTCGATGTTGCGGCGGGTGAGCCGCTGCTTGGCTTCTATGGTATTATGGCGGCGCAGAGCCTGTTCAAGCTCCCGGTGATCCATCCGGTCCGGTCTCCTTTCCGGCTACACTAAGCTTCCGGTATTCTTCAGGTGTGTGTCCCGTCATTTTCTTGAACAGCCGGAAAAAGTATTTGGCGTTGTCGATTCCTAAAGCTTTGGCGATCTTATAAATCTTATCCTCACTTGTGCGCAGCAACAGCTTGGCACGTTCAATACGCTCTTTGTTGACATAATCAATCAGATTCTCACCGGTCTTTTCTTTGAACAGAAAACTCAGGTAGCTCGGGCTGATGTAGAACAGACCTGACAGATGCTCAAGTGTGACGGGAGAAGCTATGTTTTTGCGGATATACACCTTCACATTGTCGATGACATTTGGCGAAGAGTACACCGATTGCTCCTTGAGCAAGTCCGCTGCGGAGGTGAGCACCGTCAGGAAGTACAGCCGGATCTCCTCAGCATCGAACGAGATGCTAAGCACGGCTTCCAGGCTCGAAGACGGATGCTGTCCGTTCTGGGCCGGGAAGTAAGCAGCGATCAGCGTTTTGACCTCAGCGATGATATGCCGGCAATTCTCTTTGAGCTGATGAATGGTCGCCGCAGGCTGCCCGCGGTAATAGTCAAAATAATCGAGCACCCCTTCAGTGACCTTTCCAGTGTTGCCCGATTCAATGAAAAAGATCAGGTCCCGGCTGCCTTCCCACATCACGGGCGTGGTCTGGTAGCTGCCGGGATGGTAGAGGAAATACTGGCCCTGGTCTGCGATGGCCCGGCAGTTCAGGGCAGACATAGATTCCTCGCGTGCCTGCTGCAGCCCGGACACAGTGCTTATTACACTGCTGATGCCAATGCAGGCCTGGGGTCCTGTCCCGGCAATCAGCTTCCGGGCTTCTGAGGCGGCCAGTTCCAGGATCTCGGTCTCTGGAAGTGAACTGTCATAGAGCTGGAGAGAGAAGGCCACCTTCCTGCTCTGCGGGTGCAGAAGAAACAGGCGGGTCCCCTCCAAAGCAGGCTCCTGGGCAGCTAATTCTTCCGGTGTATAGAGAGTTAACAGGACCATTCTGCCGGCAGACATGAGATTCCGCATGGGGGCAGAGCGGAACACGGGCGGGTGCTCCACGGGATAAAACCCGGAAATATATTGCAGCAGGGCATGCATATCTCCAAGCAGACTGAGCTGCTCAGCTTCTCTGGTGATGCTCAGCGTCTCCGCCTTGGAGGACTGCTCACTTTCGATTGCGGTTACCGCTTTGGAGATGGCATCAAGGATTTCTTCTTTACTGAACGGCTTCAGCAGATAATGGACTACGCGCGCCGAAATGGCCTCCTGCATATATTCGAAATCAGAGTAGCCGCTGATTACGATAATCTTTTTGTCGGGATATTGGCTTTGCAGCTGCCGGAGCAGGGATTTGCCGTCCATTACCGGCATCCGCATGTCGGTGAAGATCAGATGCGGGTCCTGTGTACGGACGAGCTCAAGGGCATCCCCGCCGTTGTCTGCTTCACCGCAGAAGCTGAGCTCAGCAGTTACGCTGCGGATCTTCTTCAGCAGGCCCTGGCGGATCAAAGGCTCGTCGTCGACAATGATGAATTTGTACATGGTCCAGCCTACTTTCAGTGTTATTTGGAGGGGAGAGTCAAGGTTATGGCCGTACCCGCCGCAGGTTCGCTGGTAATCGCCAGTCCGAAGTCGGAGCCGTAGTAGAGAGCGATGCGGGAGTGCACATTCTTAATGCCGATGCTCTGTCTGCTGCGATGCCCCAGCCCCATGAACTCAGGCTGCAGCTCCAGCAGCTCCTGAATCTCATTCAGCCGTTCGGCGGGAATACCGATCCCGTCATCGCGGATTTCAAAGATAATCCGCCCGCTATCCGGCTCCAGGTAGCCTCTGAGCAGAAGCAATCCGCTGCCCTTCTTGTTCTCTAATCCGTGGTAGACGGCATTTTCCACCAAAGGCTGAAGAATCAGCTTGAGAATTCTGGCTTCCAGCACAGCCGGCTCCATTTCTTTGACATAACGGATTTTGCTGCCATAGCGGATCTGCTGGATGGTCATATAGTTATCGACATGCTGCAGCTCTTCCCGGGCAAGCACCAGCTCACTGTCGGTCTTGATGCTATAACGGAACATGTCCCCCAGGGATTTGGTCATCACTGCAATGCTGTCTACCTCCTCAATCTCGGCGATACTGTTGATAGATTCAAGTGTATTGTACAGGAAATGTGAATTAATCTGGGCTTCAAGCGCTTTCATCTGCGAGTCCATGGTCAGGATTTTATTCTGGTAGCTTTCCCTGACAAAGGTATCGATGTCCTTCATCATCTTGTTGTATTCCGTATACAGGAAGCCGATTTCGTCCACCCGCTGAGGCTCAATATCGGTCGTGATGAACTTTTGTGATTTGTTTTTGCGCATGATCCGGGCCAGACGGGTAATCGGTTTGGTAATCCAGTTGGACAGCAGGACAGAGAGCAGAATGAAAATAACGGCGCAGGTCAGAGAAATGTAAACGATCAGCTTCCGGGATATCCCGTATTTCTCATACAGCCCGCTTAGTGAGATATTGGCGATGACACTCCAGTGATAGACCGGAAGCTTTTGAATCACAGTTAACATGTCCCCGTCGTAAAATTCCAGCTCATCGCCCGCCATGGCCTCCGTTCTGCGGATTAAGGCGCTTGGCAGCCGGGTGTCGGTGTTCTTGCCGGTACTGTCATAGATAATGTTGCCGTCGTCATTCGCCAGGACAAAGTAGCTCATATTGGGTACGGCATCCTGGTTCAGGCCCTTGAAAATATCCAGGCTGCAGTCCAGCATGAATACGCCGAGGAACTCTTGGGTCTTCATATCGTAAAGCGCCCGGGAGAAGACAAGGGAAGGTTCAGAGTTAATGATATAGGGCTTTACACCGGGTTCTCCGATATAAAGCTGGCCTTTGCTGGCTATGGTCTGCTGATACCAGTCATCCTGGAACGGGACATAGCCGACCTGAAGCTCGGCGGTGCTGCCGTAGCTGATGTTTTTGCCGTCAGGGGCAAAAAGATAAATTCCGTTAACATAATCATAGCTGAGCAGCAAATTCTCGAAGATCAGCTTCAGCTTGTTCTGTATAATGAAAATGTCGTAGGAGTCGCTGGTAAGTGCCAGCTTCTTCAGTTCATCACTTACTGTACTGTATGCGGTTGCACTCGAGGACTGCTGCTGAATGGTCAGCGAGATGCGTTCAATATTTCCGAAAATGTCCTCAATGCCCTGAACCGTATTATGAACGGTGTTGGAGGCAACAAGTGAGGTCTGCTGGTTGACCAGATCGGTATAGCTCTGATAGGAGCTATACGTGACAATGACAATCGGAATGACGGAGACAAGAACCAGCGCCAGAAAAAGCTTTGTTTTGATACTGACAAATTTCATACTTGTTTCCTCCGATGTAGAAGACCGTAAAATAGTGCACCTTAAATGCAAAAGTAATTATACCGCTTTCACGATTAAGATATCAATACAGCCACCGGGAATAAGGGCGGCCGGGAAATCGAAGGTATAGAAGAATAGGGAGGTTATTTAATGAAAACGCGATCAAAGAAACGGACGGGCACGCTGCTGCTGGCGTTAATGCTTACACTGCTTGCCGGCTGCGGATCAGGAAACAACGGGAATCAGCCGGCCAATAATGGGAACGCTTCAACCACACCGGAGGCTGAGGCAACGGCCGCAGCGGCCACAGATACCGCCAGCAGCGCCAAGAAGGTGACGCTCACAATGATGGTATCCGGCACGAAAGCCCCGGACGGACAGGATTTTGCACTCGATATCATGCCTAAGCTCGTCAAGGAGAAATTCCCTAACGTGACACTGGAAACCTCGAAGCTTCCGGATGAGCAGTATTTCACTTCTATCCGTACCAAGCTTGCTTCAGGCCAAGGGCCGGATATTTACTGGGTTTTCCCGAGAAATGCATCCCTTGGAGTGCTGGATATGGCCAAAGCTGGTTATGCGGCCGACCTGTCCGACCTGACCTTCTGGGATAACATCAGCCAGGGAGCGAAGGAGGATATGTCATACGAGGGCAAGCCTTACGGAATCGCAGGCGGCCTGGATTACCTGGGGGTCTACTATAATCAGGACTTGTTCAAGCAAGCGGGCATTACGGAAATGCCGCAAGACTGGCCTTCATTCCTTGAAGCCTGCCAGAAGCTGAAGGACGCGGGTATTACTCCAATCTCACTGGCGGATAAAGACCCGTGGTTCCTGCAGTTCGGAATGTATCAGATTGCCGCGAATGTTGTTTACCCGGATGAAATGGATTTTGACACCAAGCTTCAGGCGGGTGAGAAATCACTGTCAGATCCGAAATGGGCAGCGACAATCTCCAAGATGAAGGAATTGTACGACAAAGGCTATGTGGTCAAAAATTCACTCGGACTTGGAAGTGCCCAAGCGGCTCAGCTGTTTATTGACGGCAAATCGGCGATGATTTTTGACGGAACCTGGGATTATGCTACATTAACGGCCAAAGGTGCAGCTGACTTTACCCGCGGATTCTTCTCCCTGCCGGCGAATGAAGCAGGACAGCCGACTTACGTGTCCGCTGCAACTGCTGCCGGGTTCGCATTGAATGCCAAGTCGGAGAATCTGGATGTCGCCAAAGAAGTGATGAATTATCTGTTTGACGGCCAGTCTGACCTGTTCAAAGCCTGGACCGGAGCGAACAGCTCGATCAGTGTATATAAAGGTGTGGCCCTGAACCATGAACTCTTCAAGGAAGTCAACGATTCCTACCTGAATAACGGAAAGTCCGTATACTTCCCCAATCAGATGTGGCCGACAGGTGTAGCTGAAGAAATGGAAGCTAAATTTGCTGAAATTATCGGCGGACGCAAGACCACTCCGGAGCAGGTCACAGAGGCTATGGATGCGAAGTTCAAGGAATTGTGGAAGAACAAATAAGATATAACTGATCATTGTTCCGCCAGCCTGTCATCTATCAGCGGGAGGCGGAACAATTGTGGACAGGAGGATAAGACAGAGATGAAATCTACTGTAATGAAAAAAACGATGTATTTCTTCGCAGTCCCGGCGCTGCTCTTTTATTTGACCTTTTGGATCTTTCCGATTACCAAGCTGTTTCAATATAGTGTGACGGACTATAACGGGTTTGCTCAGACCTTCAATTATATCGGCTTCGATAATTACAAGGCTTTGTTTAACGGAGGGACGCTCGGTAATTCGATCAGCAACACACTGGTTTATACCGTAGTCAGTGTAGTGGCGGGCAACCTGATCGGACTTGCGCTGGCGCTGCTGCTGAACATGAAGATCCGGGGGAAGGGCTTCTACCGCTCGATCTCGTACATTCCAACGTTGTTCAGTGCAATTGTGGTCGGTTTCATCTGGAGCTATGTCTATATGCCGGACAGCGGGATGATTGCCACATTCCTGGATAAGCTGGGCATTCCGAATGACAACTTAAACTTCCTGGGCAGCTATTCATCTGCGCTATACTCGATCATTTTCGTGGAAATCTGGAAGAATGTCGGCACAACGATGATTATCTTCCTCGCAGGGCTGCAAACGGTTCCGAATGATCTGCTGGAGGCTGGCCGGATTGACGGCTGCGGCGGCTGGAAGCTGCTGCGTTATGTGAAGCTTCCTCTGCTTGCCACATCGATTACGATCAACACGACGCTGAGCCTGATCAACGGGCTGAAGGCCTTCGACTTCCCGTTCATTATGACCAATGGCGGTCCCGGAACTTCGACTAACACCCTGATTTATTCAATTTATAAAATGGCCTTCACGGAGCAGATGTTCGGCAAGGCTTCGGCGCTGGGGATTATTTCGTTTATCCTGATTATCGCTGTTACCGCCGTCTCGGTACGGCTGATGAATAGAAAAGAGGTGTCAGCATGAGCAGCGGAACCACAGCAGGTAAAATGCTGCAGCCTGAGCCTGCCTTAAAGACGCGTAAACCGTTCAATCCCGGAGCTTTGCTTAAAAAAATACTGCTTCAGCTGCTGGTCATCGTGATTATGGTGCTCAATCTGATTCCGCTGGTGATTGTGTTATCCACCTCACTGCGGTCTCCGGATAACAATACGAATCCGCTGAATTTGTTCAATGAGCTTTCCTTTGCCAGTTACCGGACAGCTTTTGAGCGGATGCATTTTGGGACTGCTCTCCTGAACAGTGTGGTGCTGACGGCCATTTCCGTACTGCTGGTAGTGGTCTTCGCAGCTATGGCATCCTATCCGATGGCGCGGATCAAAAGCAGATGGAGCCAGTTCCTGTACCTCTTCTTCCTGGCCGGTCTGGTTGTCCCGGGGCAGATGGTGCTGATCCCCATTGTGCAAATGATCAACAGCCTGGGGATTCCCAGCACGCAGTACACGCCGATTCTAATGTTTGTAACCTGCAGCCTGCCGTTCTCCACCTTCCTGTATACCGGCTTTATCCGCAGCGGTGTCCCGGAAGAAGTAGAGGAAGCAGCCCATATTGACGGTGCGGGACTCTTCCGCCGGTTCTGGACGGTCGTATTCCCGCTGCTGATTCCGGTCACGGTGTCCGTGATCATCACGCAGGGCATCTGGATCTGGAATGATTATTTCTTCAATATGACGTTTATCTCCAAGTCGTCGCAATCTCCGCTGCCGCTGGCTATGCTCGGCTTCATGGGCGATCAGCAGAACCCGACTCAATGGAATGTGCTGTTTGCAGCCTGTATGCTGTGCGCACTTCCGCTTCTGATTGCCTTCTCTTTTCTGCAGAAGTATTTCGTAGGGGGACTTACGGTGGGTTCGGTTAAGGGATGAAATGAAGATTTCCGGTAAGGCCCCTATCCGGGGCCTTTTCGGCGTCTGCCCGAAAGGGCAGACGCTTCCCGCCCGATCGGACGATGGCAGCAGGCTCACACGTCTATAAGATAAGGGCATAGAGAAGAACTTACACAGAGGAGACGATACTGTTATGGCGAAATTATTATACCGGCTGGGATATTGGTCGGCGAAGAACCGGTTAAAGGTCCTCATTGGAAGCCTTATGCTGGTGGTGGTGGCAGCGATTGTGGCGTTGTCGATGGGGATCCATTTCGGTGAGGAGACCCGTATTCCCGGGCTTGCTTCACAGAAAACACTCGAGGTTATGAACAAGGAATTCCCGAATCCGCAAGGAAATCTTGGGACAACCCAATTGGTGCTGAAGGCGCCGGACAACGAAACCTTATCTTCAGAAGCATCCAAGGAGCTGATTGCCGGGAAGCTCAAGGAAGCGGCAGCGGACCCGGAGGTAGCTTCAGTTGTAAGTCCGTACGACAATCATTCATTGAATGCGGAGGGTACCGTCGGGTATGCCACGATTACTTATAACGTTCCGGGTGATGATGTTACTGAGGAATCGAAGGATTCCGTTCTTGAAATCGCAGACTCACTTCGGGACACGGGCTGGCAGGCAGAACTGATCGGGGACGGCTATGTAAAAATGGCAACCAGCAGTCCGGCTGAAGGACTTGGGGTATTGCTGGCTCTGGTGATTCTCGCTGTTGCACTCGGCTCCATCCTTACCGGTGTTCTTCCGGTGCTTACAGCAGGTCTGGGCCTCGGATTTGGCATTATGCTGATTATCATCGGAACAAGTATACTGGATATCCCTTCCTTTGCCCTGTCACTGGCCGGAATGCTTGGGCTGGCTGTTGGCATCGATTATGCACTATTCATTATTGCCAGATACCGCCAGCAGCTGGCGGAAGGATATGAGAGACGCGAAGCGATTGCCATCGCGAACGGCACAGCCGGAAGTGCGGTTGTATTTGCAGGAGTAACCGTCATTATCGCGCTGCTGGGGTTCTCCTTCGTTGGCGTCCCCTTCCTTACCGCGATGGGAGCAGCAGGTGCGCTCTGTGTGCTCACCGCAATATTGACATCCATATTCGTAGTTCCTGCGGTATTGGATTTGCTGGGCGGCCGGATTAAGGCTCCTGCTAAGCGTTCCCGGAATAGAGGCAGCAAGCAAAAAAACGCAGGCAGCGGGAATTTGTGGGGAACGTTTGTTACCGGGCAGCCATTAATAGCTGTCGTGGCAGGTGTAGCGCTGCTGGCAACCATTGCGCTGCCGTTCTTTCACATGGAGACGGGTCTGGGGAATGACGGGCAGAAATCGCCGGATA
The DNA here is from genome assembly GCF_037963255.1 of Paenibacillus sp. FSL H8-0259. Lineage (NCBI taxonomy): Bacteria > Bacillati > Bacillota > Bacilli > Caryophanales > Paenibacillaceae > Paenibacillus > Paenibacillus sp. FSL H8-0259. Next base: position 5,873,379 of record NZ_CP150147.1, on the reverse strand, counting down.
CCACTGAACGCCGGGCATACGATCTCTTGTCTGATACCTACGGTGCAGGCTACCACGGACCGTTGGTCATTCTGGCCGAAACGGATGGCGGAGAAGAGGCGGCGGCTAATCTTAATAAAGTAATGGAGGAAGTGAAAACCTATCCCAATGTGGTTGCCGTAAATCCGGCAGTCACCGGCCCTTCCGGTAAAGTGTCGCTGATTACCGTCATGCCGGCGACGGGTCCTAATGATTCCGAAACGATCGATCTTGTGCATCTGATTCGGGATAAAGCCCCGGCCATTGAACAGCAGGATCATGTCAAGATTGGTGTAACGGGCAGCACTGCCGTCAACATTGATATCACCCAGAAATTGAACCAGGCGTTGCCTAAATTCTGCCTGATCATCGTCGGCTTGGCTTTTGTGCTGCTGATGCTGGTGTTCCGTTCGATTCTGGTACCGGTCAAGGCTGTACTGGGATTCATTCTGTCGCTGGGGGCAACCTTAGGCTTTGTCACCTTTGTCGTACAGGATGGCTATTTCCAGAAGCTGTTTGGATTCTATGCAGAGGCACCGGTATTCAATTTCCTGCCGATCATCGTAGTGGGTGTACTGTTTGGGTTGGCGATGGACTACGAAGTCTTCCTGGTCAGCCGGATGCGTGAAGCCTTCAAGAAGAGCGGAGATGCCAAACAGTCGGTTCTTGCCGGTATCCATCACAGTGGAGGAGTGGTAACCGCAGCCGGACTGATTATGGTCGCTGTATTTACCGGCTTCATTCTGGCAGAGGAGCCGATGGTTAAGGTCATGGGACTGGCGCTTGCCTTTGGAGTTCTCTTTGATGCCTTTATCGTCCGGATGCTTATTGTTCCCGGCGTGATGACCTTGCTTGGGAAGTCGGCCTGGTATTTCCCGAAGTGGCTGGACCGCCTGCTGCCGAACCTGGATGTCGAAGGTGAGGAAGTAATGAAGGAAGTAGAGCTGAAGCATTCGCAGAAGGTGTCCAGATCGGCGTAGATACTCAATAACGATAATGAATATATAGATTACTGGCAGCAGGGATCGGCGGATAGCCGGTTCCCTGCTGCCAGTCTGTGGACCGGAAGATGTGAACCGATGCTTCAGTAATGTATAATTGCGTGGGAGGCCGATCCTATGGAAGAAAACAAACCAACAGTTAATCAGTTTATAAATGATTTGTTCGTAGCGAGACTGCCGACTGTCATCTGGACATCGGTCGTATATATTTCCACTGTGTTTCTTCAGTTTTACCATGATCCGCAGATATTGTCTCCCTCAGTATTCACAGGATTATTCTCAGTTCATGTACTGCTGCACTGGTTTTCATACAAGTTTACGAATAAACAATTCTGGCTGTATTTCTCTATACAAGGCGTTCTAATTTACTGGTGTGCAATTCTGATGCCGGGCGGATACCAGGCGGTTCTAATCGGACTGCTCCCCGTGCTTATTGCCCAGAGTCTCAACTCTTCTATTCAGATCAAAAGAATATCCATTGCTGCTATTGTCAGCGTGATCATCTTTTTTGACGCCGGTCTGACGGTTGGGGATACGAAAGAAATCATTTTTTTGCTCCCGATATTCGTGTTAATGCTGATCATTATGTTTGCTTTTGCAATTATGTTCTTCCGGCAGGTGCACGAGCGCCAGCGCATTCAGAGCTTTCTCCAGGATCTGCAGGAAGCTCATAAGAAGGTGGAGGAATTGACGCTCGCCAATGAACGGCAGCGGATGGCCAGGGATTTGCATGATACGCTGGCCCAGGGGGTGGCGGGGCTGATTATGCGGCTTGAGGCTGCGGATGCACACTTGTCACGCGGTAATACTGAGAGGACCGGGGAGATTATTAAACAGTCCATGCAGCAGGCCCGCAGGACCTTGGCTGATGCACGGGGAGCAATCGATAATTTACGGCTCAAATCAGCGCCGGAAATTGATTTCAAGGAGTCGGTTGAAGATGAAATCCTGCATTTTACAGACTCCACGGGTATTCCTGTAGTTACAGACCTTAAACTGACCAGACGTTTATCCAGATTGCTGATGGAGCACAGCTCCCATATCGTTAAAGAATGTCTGACGAATATCGCCCGGCATGCGCGGGCCGACAAGGTTTGGGTGTCATTGTCGGATGAGAAGGGCCGGCTATCGATCGGAATTACCGACAACGGAATCGGATTCAACACCGAAGCTATTGGCAGGGATGCCGGTCATTACGGGTTGTTAGGATTACAGGAAAGAGTAAGACTTCTTGGCGGGGAGTTGAAAGTATTCAGTAATTCTCAAGGGACAACGGTTACGATTGAGACACCACTGGTTAAGGGAGAATTCATATGAGCATATATAAAATTCTGATTGTGGACGATCATTACGTAGTCCGCGAGGGGCTCAAGCTTATCCTGGAGACGGGTGAGGAGTTCCAGGTTGTCGGTGAGGCCGGGAACGGGCAGCAGGCTCTGCCTTTGATAGACGAGCTGCAGCCGGATGTGATCCTGATGGACCTCAACATGCCTGTGATGAGCGGACTGGAAACGATGGAACAGCTGAAGAGCAGGAATAGTACGGTTCCGGTCATTATTTTGACCACCTACAACGAAGATGAATTAATGATTAAAGGTCTGGCGCTTGGAGCGAAAGGGTATCTGTTGAAGGATACCAGCCGGGAGAACCTGTTCCGGAATATAAAGTCGGCGGTACGCGGGGAGACTTTACTCACTGCCGATATCATGGAACGTGTCCTGTCTGTCCGTGACAAGCAGCAGGCTCCGGTCCCTTCCCGGGACGCCGGTTCCCTGCTCAGTGAACGGGAAGTGTTCATCCTGCAGAGTGTGTCCCGGGGGGACACCAGCAAAGCCATCGCCCTCGATATGGGTGTCTCTGAGCGGACAGTTAAAGCTCATCTGACCAACATATACAACAAGCTGGGTGTGGATTCCAGGCCGCAGGCAGTGGCTACCGCCCTGGAGCGGGGATTATTGAATATGTAACATGCGGAGACCGTTTCTGCATGTTTTTTTTTGCCCGAAAGGGCAGGCCGCTTTTCCCGTTAGGACGATGTTAAAGAATCCTGTGCTCTGTATGATTAAGGCATAAAAGAACATTACCCCAATCATTGCAGGATGGATAACAAGGAGGAATAGTATATGCGTTTGAATAATAAAGTAGCAGTCATTACAGGTGCCGCTTCAGGAATGGGCAAGGCCATTGCGGAGTTATACGCGGAAGAAGGTGCCAGGGTCATCGTGTCCGATCTGAACCTGGAAGGAGCTGAAGCCGTTGCGGCCGGTATCAGGACGAACGGCGGAGAGGCGGTTGCCATCCAGACTAATGTTGCCCTTGAACACGACATTCATGAGATGATCGATCTGGCAGTTTCCACCTTTGGTACGCTTGATATTCTGGTTAATAACGCTGGCATTATGGATAATATGGCGCCAGCCGGTGATGTTACAGATGAGAAATGGGAGCTGATATTTGATGTGAACACGAAAAGTGTGATGCGGGCCATACGCAAGGCATTGCCGATTTTTCTGGATAAAGGAAAAGGAGTTATCGTAAATACAGCTTCGACGGGGGGCTTCTGCGGTGCACATGCCGGTGTCGCTTATACCGCCTCCAAACACGCAGTGGTCGGCATTACGAAGAACACCGGATTTATGTATGCCCAGCAAGGAATCCGATGTAATGCAATCGCTCCCGGTGCGACAATGACGAATATCGTCAATACGATAAACAATGTAAATGAGCTTGGTGCGGCACGCACTAAGGTAATCAAAGGGGTAATTCCCCGCCTCGGGCAGCCTGAGGAAATCGCCAAGGTGGCTCTATTCCTTGCATCGGATGAATCCAGTTTCATCAACGGTGCTGTAATTACTGCGGATGCAGGCTGGACAGCAGGCTTCTAACTCACAGTCTGCCGCCATATGCCTAAATAGAAATTGAGGTGTTTCAGGTGATCCGTCTGTCAGTCGTCGTACCGGTTTATAATGAAGAAGACAATATAAACGATCTGTATTTGAGTATTACGGAAGCGCTGAGCGGCAGAATTGAGAGTTATGAAATCTGGAGACCGATCCCCGGGATATATTCAGACTGATACCTTTTATAGAAAGGATCGATTTTGTAAACGGAAGACGGCTGGAGCGTAAAGACACGGGACTTATGAGGATATCCTCACGGCTCGGCAATGGAATCCGCAACTGGATTACAGGAGAAGCGGTTTATGATACAGGCTGCCCAATGAAGCTGTTCACCCGGGAGGTCGGGACAGCTTTCATTTATACAATGGAATGCACCGTTTTCTGCCGACACTGGCCAAGATGAACGGGTTCTCGGTCGTTGAAGTTACGGTAACCCATCAAATAAGAAAGCACGGCGTCTCAAAATATGGAATTTGGAAGAGCGGGTGTACCGGCTTGATGGATGCAATGGTGATTGGCTGGCTCAAAAAAAGAGGGATTCTGTACCAGATCAAAAACGAATCCAGGTGAATTCCGGGATTCTTTGAAGGAGGGGTAACGGCCTGTCTTTGGTAGAACACCAAAAGCAGGCCGTTATTTTATACTTCAATAATAATCGGAAGGATCATGGGACGGCGTTTCGTCTTCTCATAAAGAAATTTGCTTAATGTAACCTTTAGGGTCTGCTTAATAATATTCCACTGACCTAAGTCAGCCTCGCTCATCTTCTGGAGAGTTGCCTTGACCAGCTGATTGATCTCATCCATCAGATTGTCTGAATTGCGGACATAAATGAATCCCCGGGAAATCGTATCCGGCTCGTTCAACAGCCGTCCATCCGATTGACTAAGGGTAATAACCGTGATCAGTACCCCGTCAGCAGACAATTGGCGCCGGTCCCGCAAGACTACATTGCCAATGTCGCCAATTCCAAGGCCATCCACAAAAATCTGCCCGGCAGTCACCCTACCTGATTGGCGGACAACCCCTTCTGCCGACTCCACCAGCTCGCCATTTTTGAGCAGGAAGATATGATCCCCCTGTACCCCGACAGCTTCGGCCAATAAGCGGTGGTGATGCAGCATCCGGTATTCACCATGAATCGGAATGAAGTACTCCGGCTTCATTAAGGTCAGCATCAGCTTTAATTCCTCCTGGCTGCCGTGGCCGGACACGTGAAGCTCGCTGCGCGATCCATAAATCACCCGTGCGCCGAGGAGATAGAGATTGTCTACAATCCTGGATACATTGCGTTCATTGCCCGGAATCGGATTGGCTGCAAGGAGTACGGTATCTCCGGCACCGATTTCCATCTGCCGGTTGCTTGAATTTGCCAAGCGGGATAGTGCCGCCATAGGTTCGCCTTGACTTCCCGTGCACAGGACAGCTACTTCCTGCGGAGGCAGCTTGGCAGCCTCCGCAGGTTCGACCAGCATACCGTCCGGAATGCTCAAATATCCCAGATCACGGGATACGGCAACAACGTTCACCATACTCCGTCCAAGCAAGGCGAGCTTGCGTCCTGTCACAACCGCAGCGTCTACAACCTGCTGCAGCCTGTGCACATTGGAGGCGAAGGTGGAGACAAAGATTCTGCGCTCTGCTTTTTTGAAGGCATCTTCCAGATGAGCGCCAACAAGCTGTTCGGATGGAGTGAAGCCGGGACGTTCAGCATTCGTGCTCTCCGAGAGCAGAAACCGGACCCCTTTTTTGCCAATGTCCGCCATTTTATGTATATCCGGATATTGCTTGTTGACCGGGGTCATATCGAATTTGAAGTCCCCTGTGTGGACCACCGTTCCTTCGGGAGTATCAAAGACAACACCCAGGCAGTCCGGAATACTGTGATTGGTATTAAAGAAGCTAGTGGTGATTTGGCCGAACGTGAGGATCGAGTCTGAATTGATGCAGTTCAGGCTGGTTTGACGGAGAAGCCCGTGTTCTTTGAGTTTATTCTCGATTAATCCCAGGGTCAGGCGGGAGGCGTAGAGAGGAATGTTTAATTGTTTCAGCAGGTAAGGGATGCCTCCGATGTGGTCCTCATGTCCGTGAGTTACAACCAGTGCCCGTACCTTATCGATATTTTCTAATAAAAAAGCTACATCCGGAATAATTAAGTCGATCCCAAGCAGGCTCTCGTCAGGAAATTTGGATCCGCAATCAATAGCCACGATATCATCCCCATATTGCAGGAAATACATATTTTTTCCTATCTCGTGAACACCGCCTAATGCAGCAATCCGTAGCCGTTCTTTTGACATTGTGAGCACCCCTTCCATATATAAATCATCTTTATTATGTTTGGGTGTGCAGGATATTATCCAGATTTCTAATCATATACTAGACGCATTAGCAGACCTCCGGTATATTCTGCGAAGGTCTGCGCATCCATATCCTATTTTTGCACAAACTGGTTTATAAGCTTCAGAATGACTTCACGCTTTACAGGCTTACTGACATATTCGTCCATCCCTGCAGCCAGGCACTTTTCCCGGTCCCCCTTCAGCGCATTGGCTGTAACCGCGATGATAGGCGGACTCTTCTCCTTAAGCTCCTCTCTGATCCTCTTCACTGCCTCGAAGCCGTTCATAATCGGCATATGCAGATCCATTAATATGAGATCAAACGGCTCTTTGCATGCTGCTTCAACTGCATCTATCCCGTTTGTTACGGTAGTAATCCTGTGACCTATTTTTTCAAGTGTCTTGGTCATCACCAGCTGGTTAATATAATTGTCTTCGGCAAGGAGGATGCTCACTTCGCGTGAGGCAGGGAGTTTGTTCATGGGAGTCTCTTGGCTGTAAATGTCTTCAGCTTTCTTGGGCTTGATCGTGAAGGTGAAGGAGGAGCCTCTTTTGCCGTCACTCTCTGCATAGATCTCGCCGCCCATCATGCCGATAATTCTGCGGCTGATAGCAAGGCCAAGACCGGTGCCTTCATGCTGGCGGGACATAAAACTGTCAATCTGCGCGAAGGGCTCAAAGATCTCGTTAAGCCGGGAGGGATTAATTCCAATGCCTGTATCTGTCACCGTGAAGGCCAACATGAACGGAGCTTCCCGGACAAGCTTCACTTTTACCGATATACTGCCGCTCTGCGTGAATTTCACAGCATTGCCGAGCAGGTTCAGAAGTACCTGCTTTAAACGTTCGCTGTCACCGTATATATGGTCGGGAACATCATGATTTATGCTGCTGGAGAGTTCCAGGTTCTTTTGGGCAGCACTTATGGAAATGACAGCAAAGCTGTCCTTGATGCATTTGCGCAGATCAAATGTATGCTCCTGCAGTTCAGTCCGGCCTGCCTCGATTTTGGACAAATCAAGGATGTCATTGATAATATTGAGCAGGGTTTCTCCGCTTTTACGGATAATTTCCACATAGCTGTGCTGCTCTCCGGTAAGCTCCGTGGTGTCGAGCAGGATATCCGTCATGCCCACAACCCCGTTCATCGGAGTGCGGATTTCATGGCTCATCATAGCCAGGAACTCGCTTTTCGCCCTGTTTGTGGATTCGGCGGCTTCCTTGGCAAGCAGCAGCTGTCTCTGCTCGGAAATGTCTTTGCATATAAGGTAGAATCCGATATTTTGATTATTCACGTAAATCGGTGCAATACTGGTAAGCACTTCTATGACTTCTCCATTTTTGGTGTAAAGCGTGTTGATATGCTGATCAACCGATTCATCATATAGAGATCTGTCCAGAATGTTCTGGACACACTCCTGTCCAATCAGAAGGGCCAGTTCCATCCCGATCAGGTCAGACTCGATGGAGTAGCCGGTTATTTTTTCAGCCATACTGTTGGCGTTAATAATCCGGCCGTCCAAGCCAAAGGAAATGACGGAGTCATGGTTGTATTTTTTTAGCGATGTGTACCGCTCTACGGACTCCTGAAGGCGCTGCTCGGATTCCTTTTGCTTAGTGATGTCAACGATTTGACAAATGTAATACGATGGATGATCCTCTCCGCTGAAAAACTTGAGAGTGAGCATTCCCCACATCTGATCCCCTTTTTTTGAAAGAAACCGCGTTTCAAGCTGTATATCCGTCCGGTCACCCATGAGCTCCCTAAGATCATGTATATTTCCGAATTCATCATCGGGATTGAAAAGCTCTTGCAGCTTCATTCCGTCAAGCTCAGCCTTGGAATAGCCAAAGATCCGTTCCATGGCGGGGTTAACCGTCAATATCACACCTTCTGATCCAACAAGTGCGATTCCAAAGGAGGCATTATCTATGACCTGCTGGTTGAAACGTTCCTGATTCAGGTTTACGCGATGCATGGTGTCCTCCTTAAGTAAGTTTTTATGTCGTGAAAAATAGACCTTCCGCTTTGAAGGTCTCTTCGATACTTAAAATTTAATGAATATAACTTCGGATTTAATTTACCCCTTTGGTTTCTTATTGAATCAGAGTTGGCTTTGCCAAAAAGAGGGGCTTAGATCAATTTCCGGTATTCTACCGGAGTCATACCGGAGAAGTTACGGAAGAGCTTAATGAAATAGCTGACATTGTCATAGCCTAACTGCTCTGCTATATCTACTATGGTGATGTTCGTCTGATTCAACAGCTCCTGCGCACGTTCCATTTTTAGTTTGGTCACGAACTCTATATAGGTGAGACCGGTCTCGATTTTGAATAACCGGCTGAAATGGGTAGGGTTCAGGCCAAGCCGCCGGGCCATCTCATCCATGCCTACCTTCTCCCCAATATGATTCATGACATAACGTTTGGCCTCGGCCACTTCCTTCCGGACATTTTGCTTCCACATGGACCTCAGCATCAAGATCTTGTCTTTCAGGAACTGTTCCAGCCACTCCATTAGCTGATCCAGGGTTTCAAGCTCCCGGATGGAGCGCTGATGCATTTCACTATTGAAATTGTTCACGAAATTTTGCATGACGGTATATTTTAATTCCAGCTCCATTACCATTTTGAGCAGCCAGCTTTTTACGCTTTCGACCGGGTATTTCTTGTCCCAGATATGCTTCTTGATCTCTGTAACTGCAGCAGTAACCCGCGCACCATCCTCATTCTGAATACAGTCTCTTAACTGCTGAAGAATTTCAGCGTAATGAACAAACAGGTCCTCATTGGTTGTCTGAATAGGTTCAAGCTTCATTATGGCTCCCTCAGCCGTATAAAAGCGCAGGGCCTGTGAATCCAGTAAGGCCTGAATCTGCTTCTTGATGTCGATCAGACTTGACGTTGCCTCGCCGTAAAAGAATGAAATTCCCATTCGGAGATGCAGCTTCGACATCTTCTGGACATGCCGGAATTTATCCCTGAATTCCTCATGAAGATTCCGGATCAGAAGGCGCGGAAAGGGGATGAAGAGGATGAACTGCCGTTCTGTTAAGGCGAACTGGATAATGCCATCGATCTCAAGAAATTCCTGCAGCACATTATCTATCACGAACTGCATGTTCACAATGCCTCCGAAACGCCGTTCCAGCTCATGGGAGCGTTCCGGGATAGCCAGGACCGGCAGGTAGGGCATTCCCTCTTGCAGACGGATGCCCATAGCGGCGGCTTGTCCGAACCATTCAGCCTCATCCCAGACTGGCTGCTCGAGGAACATACGGATAAATCTCGTCCGGATTGCAGAGTGGTTCTGCGTGACCAGCTTCTGCATCTGGAGGTAATTATTCTGGGAGATCATTCTGATCTCCAGCCGGGAAACCGCCTCAGTCAATACTGAAACGACCTGATCAATTTGCAGGCTTTCTTTCAATATATATTCGGCAACATTCAATTTCACCGCCTGTTGGGCATATTCGAATTCCCCGTGGCAGGACAAGATAATCGCCTGAAGCTGGGGATTCACCTCCCGGACCTTCCGGATTAATTCCAGCCCGTCCATCGCCGGCATGCCGATATCTGTGAGCAGAATATCAGGCTGATGCAGCTGACAGGCTTCCCAGGCCTGTTTGCCGTCAGAGCATGAGGCCGACAACTCCAGGCCTAAGGTATCCCAGGGAATACTGGCGCTCAGATATTCCAGTACAGGGTAGTGATCATCGGCTAATACTACTTTATATACCACGTTAGTCCACTCCTATCCGCTTCACAGGCAGTGCTAATTGTACGATTGTACGGTGTCCGTGAATGCTCTCAATATTCATGTCGAAGCCGTCCCCGTAGATGAGCTTTAACCGCTGATAGACATTAATTAGTCCGATCCCGCGAGAGGGCGGAGGTTCAGGGGACCCGGCAACATTCACCGGATCTGTCCCCACTTCCTGCTGTTTAATATGCTGCAATAACGCAGTCAGTGTAGGTTCATCCATTCCCGTTCCGTTATCCTCGACGCTTATGTTAAGCATGGATTTGATTTTTGTGATGGAAATTATAATCCTGCCCCCGCCTTGTACGAATCCGTGCTTATAAGCATTCTCAATAATCGGCTGCAGAATAAACCGCGGAACGGTCTCCAGCAGCAAATCTTTATTCACATGGACTTCAGAGCTGGTGGGATATCTCATCGTAAACCGCATGAGCTCCATATATTGCTTGGCGGATTCAAGCTCATAAGCCACCGAGACCCATTCATCCTGACTTGAAAAGCTGGCCCGCAGCATAGAGGATAAGGAGCCGACGATAAATGCATTCTCCTCATCCTGTTTCATCAGCAGCTTTAGCCGGATGGAGCTTAGCACGTTAAACAGGAAATGAGGATTAATCTGAGCCTGCAGCATCGCAATTTCCGCCTGGCGTTTCAATTCCTGCTCGGCTTCCACCTGCTGCAGCATGAGCTGGACACGGTCCAGCATTTTATCAAAGGAGAGGCCCAGGCTGCCGATTTCGTCGGTTCCCCGGATGTTGGAGCGGACCATCATATCCCCGGATTCCACTCTGCGGGCAACCTTCCCCAGGACAAGCACAGGCTTCGTGAATCTCCGCAGCAGATAAGTTAGTGCGAACAGAAAGCTGACCGCAAAAATAGCTTGAATGAACAAGCCGGTCCGGTTGATCCCGTTCAATCTTTCCGTCAGCTGTTCATAGGGGGCTACACTGACTAACCGCCATTTGGCATATTTGAGCGGCAGCGAGAGGAGGAGCTGATTCTCGTTCTTAAATTCTACGATATCCGGGAACGCCAGCTCATCGATCGGCAACAGGGTATTGAAATCAGACCCGATCAGGGCCTGGTTCCGGTTGGACAGAATCGTCTCCTTATCATTCAGCAGATAAACATCTTCCTCTAATGAAGCAAACCGCTCACGAATGGAGGCTTCACTGCGGCTGACAATAAGGTAGGCATAGGGCGGAGCGGCAATCCCCTCTCTTAATGCCCGGGCTGTCATGAATACAAACGGCTTCTCAGGCTCAAGGGAGGTCAGATAATTGGCTTCTGCCCCCATGAATAAAGTGTCATACGGTGTGAGCTTCTCCAGAGTTGGGAACCAGCCCTGTTCAATAAATTGACGCGGATCATAGTCGTAAAAGGAATAATCGGAATAGGCATGTCCTTCCTTGTCCAGAAGCGTGATGCGTAAGTCGAGGGTATCGCCGGCCACCTGCTCCAGCCGGCTCGTCAAGGTTCTTGCGGCAACCGGATTGGTCTTGGCATCCTCCAGCAGGGTCTTAATCTCCGGATCAAAGTGGACGAAATTCGAGACCGATACCATCTCTTCGAAGATCACATCGATCTGTGACTGCACAATCGTTAAGGATTGCGTAGCTTTTTCCAGAGAATGCTCCCGGATAATAAGCTTGGAATACACCATCGTTATATACAGCATCCCGATCGCTGGTATAACCAGGCAGGTGATAGAGGTCAGGATAAGCTTTTGCCGGAAGGATAATTGACTTAGCCTATTGTTCTTCTTCATTCATTTCCCCCTCCAGTAACAGAACTTCACTAGATCATGGTACTTTATTATGCCGTTAACCTCATCCAATAATTTTTTCATTTCAGAAAAAATAATGCTATACAAACTTTTCGCTATAGATAAATTCGTTGCATGTGCAATAAAACGGGCGATTTTATAATGAAGATACAAAAATAAAACGAGGTGGAAAACGTGGAGGTTATACCTAAAGAGGGGACGATGAAGCGGTTCGGGAAGCCGGGGACAGGCAGAATGCGCAAGCAGGCTTTGTATGACAATATTGCCGGGTATTTATTCATTTCACCCATGCTCATTCTGACCACAACCCTGGTGATCATTCCGATTCTCTTGTCCGGTGTGATTAGCTTCTCGGATTGGAATTTTGTGTCCGGGCTGGAGGGGTTTCATTTTGTCGGGCTGGACAACTACGCCAGGCTGGTGCAGGATGAATCCTTTCACCGTTCGCTGATTAACAACCTTATTATGATTGCCGTAGTCCCGGTAGCGATGTTTCTGGCTTTGGTGCTGGCAGCATTAATTAACAAAGCAACGTATTTCAAAACATTTTTCAAAGTGATTTATTTCATGCCCTTCATTTCGAGCTTTGTTGCCATAGCCCTATTATGGAGAGTGCTGTACCATCCGAACAATGGCCCGATCAATGGATTTCTTAGATCCATAGGTGTGGACAATCCTCCCCTGTGGTTAGCAGACCCCAAGTTTGCGCTGATCTCGGTCATGATTATTATGGTGTGGACTTCGCTAGGCTTCAACATGGTGATTTATCTGGCCGGGCTGCAGAACATTTCACGGGATTTGTATGAAGCCGCTGATGTGGACGGTGCTTCACCGCTGAGACAATTCTTCAGAATTACATTACCTTTACTATCTCCAACCTCATTCTTCCTGTTAATCACGGGGATTGTCGGATCCTTCAAGGTGTTTGATCTGATTATGGTGTTGACGGGTGGCGGGCCGGCAGGGTCAACCTCGGTAATTGTATTTTATCTGTACGAGGTTGCATTCATTAACCTGGAGTCGGGGTACGCATCCGCGATGGGGATTATTCTGCTGATGCTCATCCTGCTAGTGACCCTGATTCAATGGGTCGGACAAAAGAAATGGGTCAACTACTAGGAGGTTTAAACATGCGATCAATCAAGCTTAGCCGCGTTATTGTGACATTGTGTATGGGAGTTGCAGGGATACTGTTTATTATGCCTTTCTTATGGATGCTCTCCGCATCCTTTAAGCCGGAGCTTGATGTCATGAAGTATCCGATTCAGTGGATTCCAACGAAATGGAATATGGTGGAGAACTACAGGCAGGTATGGGCTGGAGCCGTGCCGTTCTCCCTGTATTACTGGAATAGTGCGAAGGTAACGTTGATGTCGACAGCGCTGTCCTTGATTATTTCCGCCATGGCAGCCTATGGATTCTCGAAGGTTATTTTTAAAGGACGGGATATGCTATTCCTGCTTGTCTTAGCCACCTTTATGATTCCAACCCAAGCCATTCTCGTTCCGCAATTTATTATGTACCGCTGGCTTGGACTGTTTGACAGTCATATCGGACTTGTGCTGCTTGCCGCTTCAGGTGTGCTGGGAACCTTTTTGCTGAGACAGTTTTTCCTCGGCATTCATGATGAGATTATTGAATCCGCCCGGATTGATGCTGCAGGCCACTGGACGGTCTTTAGCCGGATCGCCCTGCCGCTTGTGCAGCCGGCCCTGGCAACCTATATGATTCTCCGCTTCATCTGGACCTGGAATGATTATCAGAATCCGCTGATCTTTCTTCGTTCTGATTCTTTATTTACCTTACAGCTGGGCATCCGGAAATTCGCTGATTTCAGCGGCGAGTTCTACTCCTTAATGATGGCAGGTGCGGTTTCAGCCATTCTACCTCTATTAATCATCTTCATGATTGGGCAGAAGCAGGTGATTGAGGGAGTTGCTATGGGAAGTGTCAAAGGCTAGACTAATTACACTATAGGGGGTTTATACAATGTTCAAAGCCAACAAGAAACTATTCATCCTGGTACCGCTGTTATCCTTGCTGATTTCGGGGTGCGGCGGTGCCAATTCGGAAGAAGGGGCTGCCCCGGGTACCGGAGAAGGAACGAATGAACCTGTAACGATTAAGCTGAGCAACTGGTATGCCAAAAAAATGGATAACTGGGATGTAGTGATTGCAGAGTTCGAAAAGACGCATCCCAATATCAAAGTGGAGTTTGCCTCCGCTGAAGATAACAACTCCAATGAATTCTACAAGAAGCTTGATCTGGCCGTTGCCGGCGGCGATGATCTGGATATTATCATGTTCAGCAATATGACGTATCTGTCCCAACGGGCGGGGCTTGGCATGATCGAACCGCTGGATGATTATTTGGCTAAAGACGGAATTAATTTCGCCGATGAATATACGGCCGATACCTCAATTGACGGCAAGGTCTATGGACTGCCCGGCAAGTCCTCCCAGGGTCTCGTTATTATCAATGAGAATCATCTGAAAGAAGCGGGACTCGAGCTGCCCAAGGACTGGACCTGGGATCAGTATATGGAATATGCGAAGGCTATGACGAAAAAAGAGGGCGATAAAACCCGGTATGGCACCTATTTTCACAGCTGGATTCAATATGGGTACCTGGTGCAGAACTTCGGCCAATCGCTTAATTCAAATCTGACTACAGATGATGGAAAGACCGCCAATATTGACAATCCTTACATGCGTAAGTCGCTGGAGCTGCGTCTTCAGGGAGAGGCGGAAGGCTCCGCTACACCGTATTCGGAGGTGGTCAGCCAGAAGCTGAATTACAGACCGCAATATTTCAATCAGGATACAAGCATGCTGGTAACGGGCTCATTCCTTATTCCGGAAACCGGAGGGACAGACACGATTCCTGCCAGCTTCAAGACCGTATTTGCTCCGCTTCCCAAGCTGAATGCTGAAGATCCGATCTCTGCGAATGTCAGCGGTGACGTACTGAGCCTTTATAGCAAATCCAAGCATAAAGACGAAGCGTACACCTTCATCCGCTGGTTCTCCACGGAAGGCATTGTTCTGCAAGGGAAGAATATCCCGTCCTGGAAAAAAGCTGATCTGAATGATGTAGTCGACCGGATCATCGCCGGCAGCAAAAATCCGGAAATGATCGATAAAGAATCCCTGCTCTATGTTCTGGAGAATACCAAAGCTACTACGACAGCCACAGCGGTACCTTATCATGCAGAGCTTGAGAAAGTGCTTCTGGAGGAGTTTGATAAAATGATGCTCTCGGGTCAAAGCATTGATGCGACGATCCAGAATGCCCAAACCAAGATCCAGAAGATCATCGATTCCAAATCCTGAATGAAAACAGAGATTAGATAGGAGGGCTGCACGTGCTTTATCCAATAATGACGGAAACCCGCGGTCTGTATGATCTGGCCGGGGTATGGAATTTCAAGCTGGATCACGGCTTGGGATTCGAAGAGAACTGGTATGCATCCAAGCTGACAGATACGATCCCAATGGCGGTTCCCTCTGCCTATAATGATCTTGGCGTGAATCCGCAGATCCGCAATCATGTCGGCTGGGTGTGGTATGAGCGGGAGCTGATTCTTCCGCAGACCATCATGAATGAACGTCTTGTTCTCCGCTTCGGCTCGGCTACACATAAGGCCAAGGTATTCATCAATGGAAGCTTTGTGATGGAGCATTCCGGCGGATTTCTGCCCTTCGAGGCCGTGATTAATGAGTATATCCGGACTGGATCGAACCGGCTGACGGTTGCCGTCAATAATGTTGTGGATTACACGACATTGCCTGTAGGTCTATACACAGAGACTGAAGAACCCGGCGGGAAGACCAGGCTGAAGAATCAGCCGAATTTCGATTTCTTCAACTTTGCAGGACTGCAACGGCCGGTGAAAATCTACTCTACGCCTCAAACCTTCGTGCAGGATATTACTGTCGTAACCGATTATCACGGCGGTAACGGGATTGTCCGTTACAGCGTGGATGTCAGCGGAGAAGCAGATATCCGGGTCACTGTTCTGGATGAAGAGGGAAACGCAGTCTCCTCGGGGAACGGAAGCTCCGGCCGGCTGGATATTCCCGGTGTTACCCTATGGCAGCCGTTGAATGCCTACCTGTATACCCTGAAGATTGAACTGCTGGAAGCGGAGCAGGTACTGGATGTCTACGGGCTGCCGTTTGGCGTGCGGACAGTCGAAGTGCGGGAGGGGCAGTTCCTGATCAACAACCAGCCCTTTTACTTCAAGGGCTACGGCAGACATGAGGATACCCCGTTTCATGGCCGGGGCTTAGATGAAGCAGCGAATATCATGGATTTCAACCTGATGAAATGGACGGGAGCCAACTCCTTCCGTACCGCGCATTATCCTTATGCCGAAGAAGTGATGCGGCTGGCCGACCGTGAAGGCTTCGTCGTCATAGATGAGACGCCAGCGGTAGGTCTGGATCTTAATTTCCTGGTGATGTTATCCGGGGGAACGAAGAAAGAGACATGGAAGGAAGTCCAAACCTTTGAGCATCACCAGCAGGTCATCCGGGAGCTGATTAACCGGGATAAGAACCATGCCTGTGTAGTGATGTGGAATGTGGCTAATGAACCGGCATCCTATGAAGAGGGAGCATACGAGTACTTCAAGCCGCTGATCGAGCAGATGCGGGATGAAGATCCGCAGCACCGCCCGGTTACCCTGGTGACACATATAGAGGCTTCGCCCTTAAACGATAAGATCTCCGAACTTATTGATGTGCTTGCCTTCAACCGTTACTATGGCTGGTATGTGGACGGAGGTGATCTCGAATCAGCCAAAGGCAAGCTCCGTCTTGAACTGGAGGCCTGGACCAAACGTTGTCCGGGTAAACCGATGATGATGACTGAATACGGAACAGATACCGTAGCCGGACTGCATGATGTGGAGCCGATCATGTTCACGGAAGAATATCAGGTGGAGTTCTACAGGGCCAATCACGAGATCTTCGACGAATTTGAAGATTTCGTCGGCGAACAGGTCTGGAATTTCGCAGACTTTGCCACGGGCCAGGGTATTATCCGGGTCCAAGGCAACAAGAAGGGGATCTTCACCCGGGAACGCAAGCCCAAAGCGGCAGCGCATGAGCTGCGCAAGAGATGGACGGCTATCCCGGATTTCGGGTATAAGCCGAAATAATGGAAGCTTGATACACACAGCATTAGGCCCGCCACAATGTACACCTGCGATTTATGCAGTGTTCATTGTGGCGGGCTTTTTGCGCATATTCTGAGACTACCCCTTCACCGCACCAATCATTACACCCTTCTCGAAATACTTCTGGACGAAGGGATACACACACAGGATGGGCACCGTTGCTACAATAATGGTGGCGTATTTAATCGTTTCTCCGATCATGAACTGATCCGCCGAGCTTGCTCCTGCCGACATGCTGTCTGTCGAATTGGCGATCAGGATCTCCCGGAGTATCAGCTGCAGCGGGAACAGGTCTCTGTCCCTCAGAAAGATGGATGCATAGAACCACGCATTCCATTTCTCGACGGCATAATAGAGCACCATTACGGCTATAACCGGCTTGGACAAAGGCAATACGATCCGGAACAGGATCGTCAAATGGTTAGCGCCGTCGATCTTGGCCGATTCCTCCAGGCTCTCGGGAATCGCCGAGAATGCGGTGCGCATGATAATCAGGTTAAAGGTGCTGACAGCGAACGGTATGATGGTTGCCCAGATGGAATCAATCAATCCGACACCCTTGACGATCAGGTACATCGGAATCAGGCCGCCGTGGAAGAACATTGTGAACACGATCAGCAGGGTGAAGGCGCTGTTCCACATTACATTTCTTCTGGACAGCACATAGGCTGCTATTGCGGTCAGCAGCATGTTAAGGGTGACACCGAAGACCAGAATGAACAGTGTATTGCCGTAACCCTTGATAATGCCGGGATTGCTGAACACGCTCTTGTAAGCTTCGAGACTGAAGCCCAGCGGCTTCCACAAGAATCCCTTGTTCGCAACCAGCTCCGCGGAATCGCTGAAGGAGGCGAACAGTACATATAGAAGCGGATATAACGTTACGATAACAAGTAGAATCAGCACGGTGTTAATGGTGTAATCAAAGATTTTATTTCTCAGGCCGGTGTCGGCATGCATAACGGTTTCCTCCTACCAAAGGCTGGTTTTATTAACTCTGCGGCTGATGTAATTGGCCGAGATCAATAGAATGAGATTCACAACCGAGTTAAACAAGCCGACTGCTGAACTATAGCTCCAGCCGAATTCCAGCAAGCCTTTTCTGTACACAAAGGAAGAAATGACGTCAGCTGTTTCATAGGTTACAGGATTGTAGAGCAGAATGATTTTCTCGAAGCCGACATTCAGCATATTGCCCATCCGCAGGATGAACATGATGGTGATCGTAGGCAGAATTCCCGGCAGGGTAATGTGCAGCATCTGCTTCAGACGGCTGGCACCGTCAATCCGGGCGGCTTCATACTGCTCCTGGTCAATACCGGCCAAGGCGGCAATGTAAATAATCGATTCCCAGCCGATCTTTTGCCAGATTTCGGACAGGATATAGACCGGGCGGAACAGGCCGGGCTTCTGCAGCATAGCGGTTCCGTCATACCCGAGCCAGGAGAATAGTGTATTAATAACCCCGTTGCTGTTGGTGAAATCGGTAATCATCCCGCAAATGACGACGAGTGAAATGAAGTAGGGCATATACGAGAAGGTCTGGACTATCCGTTTGAAGCTCTGATTTCTCACTTCATTGATCAGCAGAGCCAGAAGGATCGGGGCCGGAAACATGAACAGAATCGAATACACGCTGATAATCACGGTATTACTCAGAATCCGCCAGAAATAATAGCTGGAGAAGAAATCCCTGAAGTGCTGGAGTCCTACCCAGTCACTGCCTAGAATCCCTTTCATCGGCGAGAAATCCTTGAAGGCAATAATCGCGCCATACATCGGTGCATAATGGAATACGACATAGTAGAGGATGACCGGAATCATCATGATATACAGCAGTCTGTTCAGCTTGAAATCCCGGAGGAAACGGTGCTTAAAGCTGTTGTTAACAGAAGTTTGAACGCCGGTCATAGGAGCTAATTTGGACATGGTTTCTCTATTCCTCCTTACGGGAGCAGCTCTTCAGCCGATCAACGATCTGCTCCCGGCTTGACTGTAATTTAGCGCTTCAAGTACCGCTCCAGTGCGGCCTGTTTAATCTCAATGGCACGCGGGAGCTTGACGGAATTCAGCTTCTCCAGATACTTGTCATAAGCCTCAAGCGGCTCCGTTCCAAGGATAATCTTCAGTGTCATTTCATCGACCAGCGTGTTCACATCCGCCATGATGTTGGCATATTCAGCGCTTTCCTCCGGAGTTGGAGTTACCAGCGGAATCTGGTATTTGGCCATGTCCGTCTTCTGCCAGATAGGTATCGCGGCCTGCTGCTCCGGCAGGTTCAGGTACTGTTCGGAGACCCGTTTATCGGAGACAAAGGGACCCATCGTATTGCCACGGATATATAGAGACATGGCTTGTGCAGGGGCCAGCTTGTCGGGATTGCTCATCAGCAGATCCGTGAATTTCGGATAACCGTCTTCCATCGTGTAGCTGACACCCTCTGTTCCGAAGTTAAACAGCTTATTGCCTTCTTCGCTGTAGCCATAATCAAGCAGCTTGACCGCCAGCTCCGCATTCTTGGACGTCGCCGAGATCGCTACCATCCCGCCGGTGGAGAAGGCATAATCCCGTTGGCCGAACTTTGGTGAAGTGCCCTTCTCCAGCACCGGATAAGGAGCCGCGACAATGGAAGCCTGCGGATCGGCTCCCTTAAGGATCGGCTGCCATTTCCCGATACCGCCGCCAGCATTGGCCCAGGTTGCCCCGGTCTGGCCCGAAGTAATATTGGCATCCATCACCTTGGAATCGACGGTGGCCACATCTTTATCCAGCAGTCCGTCCGCATACCATCCCCGGAATAAGCTCAGGAAGTCTTTATAACCAGGTTCTGCCGGACCGAATTTAACCTTCCCGTCCTCCAGATAGAAGTCGCGGGTAACGCCAAACGCCCCGATGAAAGCGCCATTGCCCAGTTCATTGAATACACGCGGTTTGGCGACGAAGGAGATCGGTGCAGCAGCCCCTTTTTTCTCTTTAAACGCTTTCAAAGCAGTGGTCCATTCATCGATGGTTTCAGGTACGGGCAGACCCAGCTCATCCAGCCAATCCTTGCGGATCACCGGCCCCTGGAAGGTAAGCAGCGATTCATCCCCGCGGATGAAAGGAAACGAGTAATAGCTTCCTTTGTCTGTCTTGACCATTTTCTCAACCTCGGGATGCTCCTGGAGATATTTCTTGTAGTTCGGGGCGTATTTGTCGATCAGGTCATTCAGCTCCAAGATGTATCCGTCCTTGATTGCTTTTTCCGGACCGCCCGGGAAGTTGAAGAAGTTGTACTCCAGCATATCAGGCAATTCACCGGAGGCGAGCATCACGTTGAAGGATTCGTCGATCTGGTTAGCCGGAGGGGCGGTGAAATCTACTGTAACCCCAGTACGTTTCTGCCATTCCTGGTAAAAGGGAACCTCCGCATGCGCTGATTTTACTCCCGTCAGATTATTAGGTAATGCTCCCCAATAAGTGAGTGCAGTGTCCGTTTGCATCGGGTATACCGCTGCTGATTCTGATGCTGTGTCTGAGCCGGATGGGGAATTGTTCCCTGCCTTGTTCTCCGAGCATCCTGCCAGCGTGCTGCCTGCCAGCAGAGATGCCATGAGCGAAAACATTATTTTTCTGCTTGTTCTCCTCATTCCTGTTAACCTCCTCAAATGATTCCATTAGTAGTTGTAAGAACCTGCTGTGCTGCCGGGTTCATGCCCTAACTATACGGTCCGCCCCGGTTTGGTGTATATGTGCAGTACATCCAATGTAATTGAAAAAGCCGCTGCGGGTATCGGCAAAATGCACAAAACGATAGGCGATTGCTCTGCGGGAGCGGCTTAAGCCCTTGCTGCGCAACAAAAAAGCCCGGCCGCCACGGTGGGGTGACGGGCAGGGCATTGTTAATCTTCGATGGTTTCTTTGTATTTGCCGGGTGTAATTCCTTCGATCTTCTTGAAGGTGCGGATAAAGGTCCCAACATCATTGAAGCCTGACTTCTCGGCCGCTTCGTTGATCGTCAGCCGCTGCTGCTGAATCAATTGCTTGGACCAGTCAATCCGCCGCTTGTTGATCGTATCCAGAAGCCCTTCCCCCGATTGCTCCTTGAACAGCTTCGACAGATAAGTAGGCTTCATATCAAAATGCTGCCCCAGCAGGGAGACGTTCAAGCCCGGATCCGTGAAATGTTCGTCTATAAATGCAGATACCCCGCTGATTAAATCATTCAAGGCGCGGTGACGGTTCTCCTGAACATTCTGCAGCCGTCTGGCCCCGGCATATTCACAGGCTTCCTTAAGCATGGACTTCAGCTGCTCCTGCATTTCAGCTAACGTCTCTGCAGAAGAGAGCCTGTCAATGCGCTTCGGATTCTGCAGCAGGATATTATCCTGCGCGGGTCCGAGTTCACCGATGCTCTTGATCAAAGTTCCCACCAGGTCGAGCATAAGGCAGCGGGCTAAAGGTACCTTCACCGGGTGCTTCGACAGGTTCATCTGCAGGATATCGTCCAAGGAGGTTACGGCAGACTGGAAATCGCCCACTTTGACATAATTGATTAACTGCTGCTCCAGCTGAAGGGGATAGAAGTAACCGGAATCCGTATCGGGACGGATGTTGTTCCGCTCAATCTCTTCATAGGACAGAATCTCCTGTTTGCCCATCACCAGCTTATATTCCATGGCATCCAATGCCTCCTGATAAGCCTGATGAATCTGATCAATACCGTGATGAACCCGGCTGACCGACACTGTAAGGTAGATATTATACGTCTGTGCAAGAAACTCTTGAGCGGAACGGGCCACCTGCAGCAGATCGCTATTGTGCTCATCCGATGAGACAGGAGACAGGCTGACCAGACAAGGCATGGCATCATCCGTTTCGGCCATATAGCCCCTGTGCTTAACGTTGACCAGCTCTTCAATTACATTATTCACAATGAAATGCAGCAGCTGCAGCTTCTGGGCGGCGGTTTTGCCCTGGACACGCTCCAGGAAGACATCGAGATCCTCCAGGTAGAATAGAAGAATCGCACAATCCCCGGAGAGGAGCTGAATATCGAAGGCGCTTAAGGCTTCGGCCAAAGGAAGCTCATCGTCCAGCCTGCCCTTGAGCAGCCGCAGGATGTAATTGGAACGCAGCGAATAATTCTGCCGCTTCCTCTCCAGCAGCATATGGTCCAGTTCACTCAGCGTACTGTCCACAGCCTGCTGGATAAACAGGAATTCATTGGAGCCTTTCTCCCGGATGGCTGTCTTGCTGCTGAAGGCACGTACAATCCGCTGGATCGGATTATAGTTTTTCCTCAGGAAAATATAAGTCAAGAACCCGCCTCCCAGCAGGCTGGCCATGATACTCAGCAGCGTCAGCCTGCGGACCAGCTCGGCCTTTTGCCAATAGACTTCACTAGGAATCATGGAAATATAGCGGAGATTGGATTCATTAGACTGGATCGAGAAGACTTCATACCGCTCCCCGCCGAATTCCCAGAGGAACATTCCGCTGTCACCGGTCAGCTTGCCGAAGGGCAATTGTGCCGGAAGATCTGTATTGGAGCTGGATACCAGCACCTGGTTGTCGGAGTCTGTGATGAGCACATGCCCTTTGCTGAACGCTTCAATATTCATGAGGGAGGATAATATTTTGTCGTTGTCGATCATGATCACATTGGCTCCGGACGGCTTGCCGTCCTCGTAGTCATAGGTGCTGATATATGCGAGCGCTCTCACGGAAGTGCCGTTCTCGGTTGTACGGTTCATCGGTACATAGCCCTTGAATTTGTTCTGGCGGAGGATATCTAACCATGCTTCATAGCTTAAGTTGCCGGAGGCGTTATGCTCCGCATAGGCGAATCTCGTATTCCGGTAAACGCCGGGGAGCAGAATCGTATCCCGTGAGGCCAGATAGATATAGAACAGGCCGGTTTCGGCATAAGCCGATTGATATAAGGACATATCCTTGGTCGCGTCGTACAGATCATACATATAATCTTCCGGGAAAATGGAGTACTTGTGCTGATCGACCAGTTCCCTGAACTTGGTATTCCAATTCAGCTCGAAGTTGAGCCGGTTGACCGCTTCCAGCTGTTTATCCATATTCTCCCGCAGCTGCTTAAGCAAGGAGTTGTTCGCCAGATGAATCTCGTCAGCGAGCATCTTGCTGGACTGAAAGTAAACGATAGAACTCAGAATGACCGGAAGCAGCAGAACGGCCATATAAGATAAGGTCCAGGTCAGCAATACACTTTGGCTGCCCAGCCATTTGCTTCTTCTTTTCTTCATCCGCATTCTCCTGTCCGGGCTGCAATCGATAGCTTCGTATATTGTACATGCATCCCAGGGTTAGCACAATTGCCATTACAGGGAAATAACGGTAAGCTCCTGTTTGTTCGGCTTTTAAACACTCCGAATAGTGCCGCGGACGCTTCGCTTCCTGCTGGCGCAAGAGCTTGCGCGTTCCTGCTTCCCCGTGTAATCAGGTGATAAGTTATGTTTCCAAATGCCCGGTTCTGTGCTAGACTCAGTCTTTATTAAAGCCCTTACATCTGCGTCAGCAGGCAAAAACATCCGCTGTGCTGCGAGACAGGGGAGAGGAAGAGTCCATGAAACGTTATTTTCTCGATAAGCCCATACAGACCAAATTGCTGATTACCTTCCTGCCGGTCATGATTCTGTCGGTTATTGCAACAGGCTCGTTCTCCTACTGGTCCGCCAGTGATCAGCTCCGCAAGAACTCGCTGTATTCGCTGGCCGATACAACCTATCAGACCGCCTTGTTCCTGGACGATAAATTTCTGACGATCTTCGAACAGCTGGTTAATCTGGAGGATACCACCTCGCTGCGCAATCTGTTGTCCGTGAACGATCAGGGTGACACTCCCCAGAAATTCAATGACATTATTGAACTTCATAACCGTCTTGAAAGCGTATACCACTCCTATAATGCCATGGTCGATTCCATCTATGTTGCCTTCAACAACGGCCGTTCTTTCAACCTCCAGCAGGAATACGTGCCCCGGAGCGTCTCGATCGATCTTCCGGCGTGGCAGGAACGGTACAACCATTCAGATAAAGGCTACTACTGGCTGAACAGCCACAAGGATGCCATCTTCGATACGGTGGAGGACAGGCGGGTGCTCAGCAGCTTCAAAATGATCGGCACGCCGACTTCCTCCTCCAGCGGAATTGTGCTGATCAATCTGCGTGAAAGCTACTTCCTGGAGATTATGCAGAATGTACAGATCAGCCCGAACGGCGCGCTGGCACTGATCAGCCCGGACGGGGAGCTGTTCTCCAAATCCCTGAAGAAGGATTATGGGGTGAAGCCGGATACTATTGCAGAATTGCGGCAGCTGGCAGGCGGTAACGGCAGCCTTGCTGTGGACAGTACAGCAGGCCAGAAGCTGGATATTGCCTATCAGACACTGCCGCTGAACGGCTGGGTGCTGGCCGCTATTGTGCCGGAGAAGGATATCCTCGCAGGCGCGTCGCGCATCCAATGGATCGTTCTGGCGGTCACGCTGGTTATCCTCGTGCTGGCCCTGGCAGCCGCGACGCTGGCAGCGCGCAATCTGAGCAATCCGATCCGTTACCTGTCCAAGCAGGTGAAGCGGTTCGAGCGCGGGGATTTCAGTGTCAGCTTCCAGATTGACCAGCGCAATGAAATCGGCGTCCTGGCCACCGGACTGACCCGGCTCTCCGCTTCGGTGGAGCAGCTGCTGAATGAGGTGCGCGAGGAGCAGGAGCAGAAGCGTAAGGCCGAAATGCGGGCGCTGCAGGCGCAGATTCAGCCGCATTTCCTGTACAATACGCTCGGTTCAATCAAGCATCTCATTGATCTGGAGGAGCGGGAGCGGGCCTCTGTGATGGTGGGAGCGCTGACCCGGTATTTCCGCATCGGCATCAGCAAAGGCGCCGAGCTGATTACTGTTGCGGAAGAGATCGAGCATGTGCGCAGCTACCTGCTGATTCTGAACATCCGGTATAACCAGGATTTCGATTATACCATCCAAGTGGATGAAGAGCTGCTGCCGCTGCGCATCCCGAAGCTGACGCTGCAGCCTATCGTGGAGAATGCCGTCTATCACGGCATCAAGAACAAGCGCGGCAAAGGAATGGTGACGATAACGGGGTATGCAGATGAAGCTGCCGCAGTGCTGGAGATTTACGATAACGGACAAGGCATGAGCCCTGAGCGGCTTGCGCAGCTGCGCAGTTCACTGCAGGCGGACAGCACAGGCGACAATGCGCTGAGCTTCGGGCTGTGGAACGCCCACCGCCGGCTGGTGCTGCAATACGGGCCGGTCTATGGCCTTGTCCTGGACAGCGAAGAGATGAAGTTTACCCGGGTCACGGTACAGCTGCCCCGGGTGCAGAAGAAAGGAGATTCCCATGATTAAACTGCTTATTGTGGATGATGATATGTGGATCCGGGAAGGCCTGCGGCGTAATATCCGCTGGGAGCAGGCCGGCATTGAGGTAGCCGGCACAGCCGCTGACGGGGAAGAAGCGCTGAAGCGGATGGAGGAGCTGCGGCCGGATCTGGTGCTGACTGATATCCAGATGCCTTTTCTGGACGGGCTGCAGCTGGCTGAACGAATTAACGCAGACTATCCGGGAACCAAGGTCGTCTTCCTGACCGGCTACGATGACTTCTCGTATGCCAAGCAGGCGCTGCGGCTGCAGGCGGCCGATTACATTCTGAAATATGAGGATAATGAAGTGATTCTAAATGCGGTTGCTTCTGCCGCCAGCACGCTGCTGGCCGAGAAGAGGGGGGCCGAGACAGCCCGGAAGAGCCAGGCGCTGATCCAGAACAAGTTCTTCGCAGAGCTGTTCGAGGGCTGTGCCAACCCGGAGTGGGCGCGGCAGGAACTGGACAATCTCGGCATAGCTGCGCCGGAGGCCTGCTTCCGGGTAGCGGTGATTCAGCCGGAGGACAACCGCCGCTTCGCCCGCTCCGGAGAAGGGGATAATGCGGAGCTGCTGCTCTTCTCGATCCACAATATCTGCTCGGAGCTTGTGTCTGAGCCATTTCCTTACCGGTATTCGGCAGTCTATAACAACCGGGTCAACCTGCTCTTTAACCTGCCTGCTCCGGCAGGCCGTGAAGGCACTGCGGAACACCTGACTGAACATCTGGAGAAGATCCGCCGGACGCTGGAGAACTGTCTGAAGCTTCAGGTCAGTATTGGTCTGGGCAGCTGCCGGGAAGGGATTGAGCGCATCGCAATCTCCTACAGCGAGGCTCTGAACGCTGCCCAGCTGAAGCCGATCATCGGCGGGGCCGGTGTATTCGTCAGCGGTGAGATCCGCCATTCGCAGAATTCGCATCATACGCTGCTGAAGGAGATGGAGCAGTATATGCGGATGCATTTTCATGAGGAGGAGCTGAACCTGACCGCCATCGCGGACCATGTCCATATTTCATCCGCGTACGCCAGCACGCTCTTCAAGAAATATAAAGGCATGAACTTAAGCGAGTACCTCATTCAATTGCGTATAGACAAGGCAGCGGAGCTGCTGTCTACCACAGATGCGAAATCCTATGAAGTGTCGGAGCAGGTGGGCTACCGCAATCCCCAGTACTTCAGCGTGCTGTTCAAGAAGCATTACGGCAAATCGCCTTCGGAGTACCGCAGGGACCAGCAGCATTAATAGAGCAAACAAATGAGTTAATGAAAACAAACAATCTTCGAAAGATAGTGTATTCAGCATGTTCACGCGCTGGTTTAAGATAAGCGTGGAGGTGCTGTTATGGAATTATCCCAATCAACCGGCGGCAAGACAATGTCCGTCAAATCTAAATCTTCCCGCAAAAAAATGGGCGACCGCTGGTTTCCCTACCTGCTGATCGCACCGACAGTCCTGCTGATCGCTGGACTTCTGGTCTTCCCGATCTTCAGGGTGTTCGACCTCAGTGTGCAGAGCTATGATTTCACCCGGCTGCAGAAAGCGGGTTACATCGGACTCGAGAACTTCAAGAATATATTCACGCAGGACGATATGTTCTACTCTTCACTGTGGATCACGGTGAAATGGGTGCTGATAGAAGTAGTGCTGCAGCTCGTATTCGGACTCGTGGTTGCGCTGCTGCTGAACCAGGCGTTCAGGCTGCGCGGTCTGGTCCGTTCCCTGGTGCTTGTTCCCTGGGCGGTGTCCGGTGTACTGACCACCATGCTATGGTCGCTGATGTTCAACCAGCATATAGGAATCATTAACGATATCCTGATGAAGCTGGGCGTGATCTCCGAGCCGGTCGCCTGGCTGGCCAATATTCATACCGTCTTTGGTTCTGTGATTGTCGCCGAGCTGTGGCGCGGCATTCCGTTCTTCGCCATCACGCTGCTGGCGGCGCTGCAGACCATTCCGCACGAGGTCTATGAATCCTGTGAGGTGGACGGTGCGGGGAGCGTGAAGAAGCTCTTTTTCATCACACTGCCTTTCCTGAAGGAAAGTATTGTGTTCGCAACGTTGCTGCGTGCCATCTGGGAGTTCAACTCCATTGATATGATCTTTACGATGACGAACGGCGGACCGATGGATATGACCACCACGCTGCCGATTTATATGATGAAGACTTCCATCCTCGAAGGAAACTATGGCTATGGTTCCGCCATTGGTGTGGTCACCTTCGCGTTCCTGATGATCTTCGTTGTCCTGTACCTCAGACTGAACCGGTCAGGAGGGATGCAGGATGAATAGCAAATGGCACCGCAAGCTGGGTTCGAAGCTGCTGTTCTACATACCGCTGGCTCTGACACTGGTGTTCGTGCTGGTTCCGTTCCTGTGGGCCATCTCCACCTCGCTGAAGCGGGAGGGGGATGTACTTAGCGGCACGGTCCGGTACATTCCAAGTCCGGCGACCTTCGAGAACTTCGTACATGTGTGGAATGACAACAATTTCTCGCAATATTTCATGAACAGTGTGTTCGTGTCTGTATTGTCTGTAGTGGCAATTACGGTGTTGTCCGTATTGAACGGCTACGCCATGAGCCGCTTCAAGTTCAAGGGCAAAGGGGCCTTCATGCTGGTTCTGCTGGCGACCCAGATGATGCCGGTCATTCTGTTTGTCATTCCGCTCTTCCTGATCTTCAAGAATCTCGGGATGATCAACACGCCGTACGCGCTCATCTTGTTCTATATCGTGCTTCAGGTTCCATTCAACACGATTCTGATGCGCGGCTTCATCTCCTCGACACCGAAGGAAATCGATGAAGCGGCGATGGTCGACGGAGCCGGACGATTCCGGATTATCTTCGCGATAATTATGCCGATCGTGCTGCCGGGAATAGTAGCAACAAGCGCATTCGCCTTCATCGGGGTATGGAATGAATTCCTGGTTGCCTTCTCGTTCATTACGACGCCGGACCGCTTCACCATCCCGATCGGCCTCAAATTCATGGTTGGCGAATTCAGCGTCCAGTACGCGTCGCTGGCGGCCGGCAGTATTATCGGGCTGATTCCGCCCGTGCTGCTCTTCATGTTCATCCAGCGTTATCTGGTCGAAGGACTGGGCGGCGCAGTCAAAGGCTAGTGTCCGGTATCGCAAGGACGGACACGGCCAGGCAGAATACGCCGGGTTCGTCCTTTGAGGTATATACAAGAAATTCAATTAGGGAGGATCACAGAATGATGGGGAAACACAAAGCGAAACGCACGGCGCTAGTATCGGCAGCATTGCTGCTGCTGCTGGCCGGCTGCGGCGGAAATAATGGCGGGAATAACGGGGGGGACAGCGCGGCAGCGGCGGATAACGGGGCAGGTAAAGCAGCAAGCGGAGAGAAAGCCAAAATCAGCTTCTGGGCTGCAGCTGTAACCACAGAACGCAATGCCTTCTTCGAAGAGATCGTGAAGCAGTTCGAGCAGGAGAATCCGGATATCGACGTGGATTATCTGGGCGTACCGGGAGACCTCGCGGCTTATGAGCAAAAGGTTAACGTGGCCATCTCTGCCGATCAGGCGCCGGATGTGATGAATGACTTCAAATCCGATCTGCTGGCCCGGGGGGTGCTGGAGCCGCTGGACACCTATTATGAGCAGTGGGCGGACAAGGACCTGCTCAACCCGGAACTGATTGCAAGTAACCGCAAGCTGGATACGGCAGAAGGTAAATTGTATGCGCTGCCATACAGCTCACAAACCTGGAATCTGTGGGTTCGTCCGGACTGGTTCAAGGAAGCCGGACTGACCTTGCCCGATACCTGGGACCAATTCTTCGATGCTGCCGCCAAGCTGACGGATAAATCGAAAGACCGTTACGGGCTCAGTATCCGCGGCGGCGCAGGCAGTGCCAATACGCTCGAAATGCTGATGTATGCTTACTCCGGCATTACCGATTATTTCACGGCAGACGGCAAAGCAACAATTAATGACCCGCTTAATGTTGAATTTGTAGAGAAATACCTGGGCTCTTACAATGTCTATACACCTGAGGATGACCTCAATAAAGGCTGGAGTGAACTGGCTGCAACCTTCCAGTCCGGCAAAGCCGGAATCGTTGTGCATAACTTAGGCTCGGCCAGCTCCCATGAGAAAGCCTTCGGCGGTGACTATACGAAGTTCGAAGCTGTACCTTTTCCAAAGAGCGTGAAGGGCTACCGCGAACACCCTGGCCTTATGCCGCTGGGGCTGACGATGAGCAAATCGGCGAAGAACAAGGATGCGGTCTGGAAATTCATGACCTTCTACCTGTCGCATGATATCAACAGCAAATACGGCAAGCTCTATGGCGAAATTCCTGCCAATACAGAAGCTGCCGGCGATGAATGGGTGCAGAGCGTGCCTTACATGAAATCGGCCTCCGATCTGCTGAACAGCCAGGAGACGAAGTTCTCCGATGTGCCATACTATCTCGCGGGATATTCCAATGTGCAGAAATCGGTGGAACCGCTGATCCAGAAGGTAATGGCCAAGCAGCTGACCGCACAGGAAATGCTGGATCAATGGGCATCGCTGCTGGAACAGGAGAAGGCGGCACAATAAACTGCCCGGGCGGTAGGCGTCCGGCGCTGAAGGAGTTATTCAATGGAGACAATTAATACGCCCTGGGTATCCGACCTTGGCAACGGCCGGTACCGCAATCCGGTGTTGTATGCAGATTATTCCGACCCGGATGTGATCCGGGCCGGGGATGATTATTATATGACAGCGTCGAGCTTCAACCACATGCCGGGACTGCCGATTCTGCATTCCCGTGACCTGGTGAACTGGACGATCGTCAATCACGCGCTGGACAGGCTGGATCTGCCGGGATATGACCAGGTTCAGCACGGTAAAGGCGTATGGGCACCCAGCCTGCGCCATCATGACGGGAAGTTCTGGATCTTCTTCGGTACGCCGGATGAAGGAATCTTCATGACGCAGGCCGGGGACCCGCTCGGGAAGTGGACTGTACCCCATCTGGTCAAAGCAGCCAAAGGCTGGATTGACCCTTGCCCCTTCTGGGACGAGGATGGACAGGCTTACCTGGTCCATGCCTTCGCGAAGAGCCGCAGCGGCATCAAGCATATTCTGCATGTGTGCGGAATGAGCCCGGACGGCAGGGAGCTGCTGGATGAAGGCCGGCTGATTATTGACGGAACGGTCGATCATCCGACACTGGAAGGTCCCAAAATGTACAAGAGGGACGGATGGTATTACATTCTTGCCCCTGCTGGCGGCGTGTCTACCGGCTGGCAGGCTGCCTTCCGCTCCAGGTCCATCTATGGCCCTTACGAAGACCAGATTGTGCTGGAGCAGGGCGATACGCTGGTGAATGGCCCTCATCAGGGCGGCTGGGTAGAGACGCCGGAAGGAGAAAGCTGGTTCCTGCATTTCCAGGACAAGGGGGCTTACGGACGGATTGTCCATCTGCAGCCTGTAGAATGGATTGACGGCTGGCCGGTAATGGGGAAGCAGTCTGCGGGAAGTTTGACCGGAGTGCCGGTATCCGAATGGTGCAAGCCGGGGTCTTCCGGCACCGGGACAGCGCTGCCGGCGGCTCCCCGGACCTCCGATGATTTCGCGGACGGGCGTCCGGGGCTGCAGTGGCAGTGGCAGGCCAATCCGCAGGACGGCTGGCTTGCCTCCGGCCACCCGGGTCCGGGGCTCCGGCTCCGCTGCGCGCCGCTCGGAGCGCAGCGGTTATACGATGCGCCGCAGCTCCTGATGCAGAAGTTCGCTGCGCCTGCATTCACGGCGCAGGTACAGATCAAACCGCATTTCGGAGCATTGTCTGAACGCGCAGGCCTGGTAGTGCTTGGGCATAAAGCGGTACATTTAAGCCTGTTCTCCGGTGAAGACGGCGGCCTATGCCTGGGCCGGTTCGAGAGCCTGCCGGCAAGCCCGGAGGAAGAAGCGGAGCAGGAGTGTGCGTTTACGGATGATTTTGTGAAGCTGGACTCGGACGCTGTATACCTTCAGCTTACGGTCTTGGAAGATGCTGAATGCCGCCTGGCGTACAGTCTTGACGGAGAAGCTTACACGGATTTGGGAGCTCCTTTCCGGTTGAAGGAAGGCGAAGGAGCCTGGGTAGGTTCCAAGTTCGGCCTGTTCGCGCTAGCTTGCGGTCCGGTTAACGCAGCGGCGGAGAACGGCTACGCTGAGTTCGGGCGGTTCGAGGTGCGTTAAGACTTCTCTTCGAGTACACTCAGAATTGCCCTGACGACCAGCTCCGGCTGATCGTGAATCACCATATGTCCGCTCTTCCCGGCGACGATAAGCTCACTATTGGAAGAAAGGTTCAGCATGTTGCGCTGTCCTGCCTGCCAGATGGCTTCCAGCCGTCGGCCCGATTCTTCGGACATCCCAAAAGCAGCGTAATCCTGCGGCATTCCCCGGGCGATGATCTTCACCGGAAGTGTGCCTAAGGTCTGTCCGCGGATAGCATCCTCGGTAGAGCTTGCCAGCGCTGCTTCCTGCTCCTTGGCGGCAAAGTAGCTTGGTGTAGAGATGACGTTAATGAATTGCCCGCGGTCTTGTTTCGCAACCAGACCCTCCAGCAGCTGGTTCTGGAACAGTCGAAGCGCACCCGAGCGCTTGAGTAAGGTAAGCATGGAAGCGCTCGGGTTGCCGGCATAATTCTCGGCCTCCAGAATCGGCTTCGTCTCCCGGTCGTCATTCTCGGGTCTGGCATCAATAAGCACCAGCCCGGTTACTTCCTCCGGGTAGGTCTGAGTGAAGAGACGGGCATACATGCCGCCCAGGGAATGTCCGACCAGCAAGTAAGGGCCGGGGATGCCTGCATTCTGAAGTGCGTTATGTAGTTCACGGACAATATTGGCGCCTGAGCGTTCCGTATCGGCCTGCTCACTCCAGGCATATCCCGCCCGGTCGTAACTGACAACGGTAGCTGTTTCGGCTAACTGTTCAGGAATATTTCTCCACGACAGGCTGGTTTCCCCGCTTCCGGCTTCCAGAATAATAGTGGGAGCTCCGGCTCCTTGTTGCAGGAGATGCAGGTTGTACCCTCCGGCATCCGCCAGTTTCCCCGGTGCAGGATAATCTTTTTTGGCGGATGCGGAGGCAATGGCTTCATACAGGAACCCCAACCCTGTAATAAGAACAGCTGCGGATATAAGAATTAGCAATAGCTTCATCAGCTTGCTCCGCAATTTGCGGGAAGCGGAATTCTTGATAAGGGCAGAATTTATCATGTCGTTTGGTTAATCTCCTTTTTAATACAATTGTATTATTTAAAACAGTGTAGCAGCATGCCTGCTATTCAAGCAAGCTACGGGGCCATGAGAATTGCACCAGCCGGAGCGGCATCTGCCGGTAGGGCACAGGATCACGGCCTCCGGTCTGCTAAGCGGCCGTTTGAACCTCCTTCCAGAAGGGTAAAAAGAGAGAAACACCCCTCGAGGAGAAAGGCGGTAAGCTTATGCTGTGGGGATTAATCGGACTCGTTGTCGTAGTATGGCTGTTCGGCTTTATCTTTGATGTTATGGGCAATCTGATTCACCTTCTGCTATTTGTCGCTGCGGTACTGTTTGTGATTAACCTGTTCCGGGGACGATCCCGGAGTTAACAGGACATAAACAAGAGCTGGTTCAAATACTTAATTAAGCAGTTCACACACAAGCACGCGGTACCCTAATAGGGACGCGTGCTTTCGTGCGTAATCCTTGAATTCTCCCGCAGAGGAGACCTTAAGGAATAGTCCTGCTTCCGGCAAGTCTGGACACGTCCCCTCCGGATGCCTATAATGTAATCACTATGCAACCCTGGAGGAGAATCAATGAATAAGCCGATCATCGCCGTCGATATGGATGATACCATCTGCCATCTCGTCAAACGTGCGATATACCACAACAACATTGAGTTTCCTACGCATCCGCTCCGCTACGAGGATATGATGGACTGGAACACAGACCACCTTCGCCATCCGGACAGCACGATGGACCTTTTCTTCGGCAGACCCGGTCTGTACGAGGAGCTGGAGCTGTTCGATGAATATGTGACCGAAGAGATGGAGAAGCTTCACAACGCGTATGATGTCATTATTGTTACAGCCGCTGTTCCCAAAACAGTGCTTGAGAAATGGAACTGGCTGCAAAAGCACATGCCGTATATCCCGGCTGAGAACTTCTTCACCTGCAAGCGCAAGCATCTGATCGGCTTCGATCTGCTGATTGATGACGGTCCGCATAATTTGCTGCCCGCTGTACAGGCAGGGAAGAAGGTGCTCTGTATCCCGCATCCCTGGAACCTGCGGGCCCGGGAGGAATATGCCTTCCCGCTGATGACCTCCTGGCAGGGGGCGAAGGAGCGGGTGGATGAAATTCTGCAGGCACGGCAGTAGCCGTAGTCCGGAGACTGCATCTCCTATAAAGGGCTGTCCCAGAAAGCCATGAAATGGCTGCCTGGGACAGCCTCTTTTTATTGTTAAGGAAATTGTAGAGTTTCCGGAAATGTGGAAAGGAACTTGCTTATGAACGGAGGCGCCCTTGCCGGGCAACAGTTGGATAAACAGCACTTAATATGCCGGGAATCACTCCCAGTAGGGAGGAAGCGTGAAATTAAATGACGTTTATACAACTAATTACCTTAAAACATCCAAAACCTCTGAATTAAGATACGTTTATACAACTAATATTTGCGGAGCCAGCGCCAGCGCCGGAGCCGGAGCTAGAGCCAAAGCTAGAGCTAGAGCCGGAGTCAGCGCCGGGGTCACTGGAGGTGTCTTGGCCAAGCACCCGCAGGAAGCCTGCGGGAAGTGCTGACCGCAAACGTTACTCACCCGTTAGGGTGATTTTTCTCTAATAGGATTATTTTGAGCGCATGGTATACGCCGCACGCAATTCCGTATTCCACACTCCTAAGGTGAGTACAAAGTCCCGGATGCTGAAAAAATGTAATCCAGTCATACTAACAAAAATCTAATATTTATATAAATGTTGCAAAATGAGTGTCTTAAACTACAGCTCTTGTGTATAGAAAGGATTTGCTTTCCCGTCAATGACAGCGCCCATAAGGAATGGGCTGAATTTCATGTATCGGGATAAGCGGCGAAAAAGGGGAGAAGTTGTCCTTCATTTTCCGTTAATCGAAATAATAAGGAGGAGATGTATTATTTTTTTGCTTTTTTATAAGAAGAAATTGGGTTTGTGTATATAATTTGCTATTAAGCGAATGTTCATCTTGATAACAAAATAAATAGGCGGAAAGAACCGAAAGTTATAATTATGTTATTGAAACCATTGACAGTTATGCTAACAAAACAATATTCTGTAGTCGTTAGAGGGCTACTGAATCCATTACGAGAAAGGAGGACGGGGCTGGGTCTAAATCCATTCAAACGAAAGTGGAATTAATGCAGGGATTATCCATTACGGGAGGGATGTTGCTTGAAGAAAATGTTGTCATTAATTATGGTGTTCGGATTGCTTATTGGGGTGGTACCGCCCTTGGAGGCAAGTGCAACGGCCAACCTTGCAGGGAACACAACCGCAGCTGCAAGCTCAAGCGAGGATTCAACAAAAACACCGGATATGGCCGTTGACGGAAATTCTTCCACCCGGTGGTCCTCTGATTATGCAGATCCGCAGTGGATCAGCGTTGATCTTGGAAGCGCAAACAATGTGAATGGGGTTAGGCTAAACTGGGAAGCTGCCTACGCAAAGGCGTATCAAATTCAGGTCTCAACAGATAACAGCAGCTGGAGTACGGTATACTCGACAACAACAGGTGACGGCGGGATTGATCAAATTTCATTTGAACCCAGAAGTGCCAGATATGTGAGAATGTATGGAACGCAGCGGGCAACCCAGTACGGGTATTCCCTCTGGGATTTC
Organism: Paenibacillus sp. FSL H8-0259; assembly: GCF_037963255.1. Taxonomy (NCBI): domain Bacteria; kingdom Bacillati; phylum Bacillota; class Bacilli; order Caryophanales; family Paenibacillaceae; genus Paenibacillus; species Paenibacillus sp. FSL H8-0259. Next base: position 5,838,136 of record NZ_CP150147.1, on the reverse strand, counting down.
GAGGTGTATTCGGATAGCGGCCCCGTGGATAACGGCATTACTTCCGGAGCGGTGTATAAGCTTACCGCCCGTCATAGCGGCAAAGCCCTTGATGTGGCTGGAGGTGCAGCCGCAGACGGAGCCAATGTGCAGCAGTGGACAGATAATGGCACCCCCCAGCAAAGGTGGAAAGTGATGGATGCGGGGGATGGGGCCTATAAATTGATCGCCGAATCCAGCGGCAAGGCGCTGGATGCCGCAGGCCCTGCAAATACAGACGGAGCCAATGTCCGCCAGTGGACGGACAACAATGCAGCCAGTCAGAAGTGGAGCATTATTGCTGCAGGCAACGGATATTACAAGTTAATATCTAAAAGCAGCGGTAAAGCCCTGGATGTAGAAGGAGGCTCATCTGCAGATGGAGCTAATGTACAGCAATGGACAGATAACGGGAACGCACAACAGAGATGGAAATTTACACAGATCGTAACTACCCCGGACTCCACTCCGCCAACTGCACCAACAAATCTCAAGAGCTCCTCAAAAATGGAAACCAGCGTAAGCCTTACCTGGACAGCATCTACAGACAACGCGGGAGTAGCAGGGTACGACATTTATAATGGAACGGCTCTGGCTGGAACGAGTACAACCACAAGCTATACGGTAACCGGCTTGACTGCCAATACAGCATACAGTTTCACAGTCAAGGCGAAGGACGCAGCAAGGAATGTATCTCCGGCAAGCGCAGTTTTGAGCGTAACCACCGCTTCGACTTCTGCTAACAAGGGATTTTATATACAAGGAACGGCCTTGTATGAGTCTAACGGAACTCCGTTTGTGATGAGAGGAATTAACCATGCTTACACCTGGTACAAAGGCCAGGACGCCGTTGCCATCCCTGCAATAGCGCGGACAGGAGCAAATACGGTAAGAATTGTTCTCTCCGATGGGCAGCAGTGGTCGAAAGACAATCTGGCAGCTATCCAGAGTCTGATTACCTTGTGTGAACAGAATAAACTGGTAGCCGTCCTTGAAGTCCATGATGGAACCGGCTCGGACAGCGAGACTGTTCTGAATAATATTGCGAATTATTGGATTGAAATGAAGAGCGCGCTTATCGGTAAAGAAAAGACGGTTATCCTCAACATCGCCAATGAGTGGTACGGCACGTGGGATGGGGCTTACTGGGCTAAAGGATATACAGCTGTAATACCGAAGCTTAGAAATGCCGGTATCCAGAATACCCTTATGGTTGACGGAGCAGGCTGGGGGCAATATCCGCAATCCATAGTTGATTATGGAACACAGGTATTTAATGCGGATCCCCTGAAAAATACGATGTTCTCGATTCATATGTATGAATACGCAGGCGGGAACGCGGCAACGGTTAAGACTAATATTGATAATGTGCTGAACAAGAATTTGGCGCTGGTTATCGGTGAGTTCGGAATCAGACATACGAATGGTGATGTCGATGAAGCGGCTATTATGAGCTATTCCCGGCAAAAAGGCGTCGGGTATCTCGGATGGTCGTGGAAAGGAAATGGCCCCGGTCTGGAGTATCTGGATATGTCCAATGACTGGGCAGGAACCAGCTACACCGAACAAGGAAATGCGCTCATCAACGGGCCGGACGGAATCAGAGCAACCTCGAAGCGGGCTGCGGTTTTTGATGCAGCAGCAGACAATTAAGTAACTGCCATTCATGTATCTTTCACCACTCCAAGACTGTGTACCCGTTAGCGGGTTGCAGTCTTTGTTTTTTACAGCTTTTTTTAATGGAATACAAATACAGTTATATAAATGTAAACACAGCCCCTGTTCATTAAAGAATCTGCTGATAAAATAATAATAAATCGCTTTCATGACAATTATTTAGTTTGTTTTAATGATTATTTACAGGGAATAGAACCGCAATCCTAATCACGTGAGCTTTAACTTTGCTGCCCTTTCACTTCCCGGTAAGAAGTGAAAGGGTATTTATTAATGTTTCCGCGGCATTACTAGTTAATAGAAGCAGCAGGCAGTTTTCCTTGTGTATGCTAAAGCTAACAAGTATAATGATTTTGTTAGTTAAATGTTATGATTTATTGTAAAAAGTTAGGTAAAGCTGATGAGGGGAAGACCGAATGATGGATCAACACAAACACAGCAGGTGGTCTTTTATCAGGGACATGGGCATGGAGCGTAAGCTGCTGCTCGTCTTTCTGGTTATTATCACGCTGCCTCTTTCTATTATCAGCATCATCAGCTTTAAGAGCTATTCCGAGTCAATTCAAGCGAATACCGTCGCTTATTCAGAGAAGCTGATTGATCAAATGATGGACGGGATCGATGACTACATAGAAGATATGAAAAGGATCTCCTCAATGCCGGCTTATGTAAACGATATCAAGCAGAATCTGATCGCGTCCAACCGGTATTATGAACAGAAGAAAATGACCCAGGGGGACCTTGGAAACGCCGGGGTAGCGCCGGGTGATTTCGATCTGCTGCTGTCTATCCAGAGGGGAATAGAGGGCAACATCTCCTTCATTAACAATATCAAGCGGGGGACGAACTCCGTCTATATTTTTGACGCCTACGGTAACGGTTATTACTCTGCCAAGGATGGCGGCGTGCGGCTTGATCTGGATCAGAGCTACGCCTTCTGGACCGAGCAGGCCAAGGATTCCAGCGGTGAAGCGCTGCTATTCGGCACACAGGCCTACACTACCAATCTGCAGAGCACCCGTTATGCTTATACCGTTGTCCGCAAAATTGTCGACAGTCTCTGGAATCCGGTCGGACTGATTGCGGTGGAGGCTAATATCAGCAATATGGAGACCCAGGTAGCGGAGCTTGACCGGGTAACCCGCGGTACATCGCTGATCGTGGACGAGAAGGGCAAGGTCATTTATGACAGTGACCAGAAGCTGCTGACGAAGGATATCTCGCAGACTCCGCTATTCCGCAGCGCTCAGGGCACGGCCGGAAGCTTCTATGATACAGTCTCTGGCAAGGAGCGGCTGAATATTTATTCCAGCTCCTCCAAGACGAGCTGGAAGGTGATTATCTCCATTCCGGTCGATGAATTAACCCGTGATGTGAAGCTGACCCGCAACGCAACCCTGGCGGCGACACTCATTATTATTGTGCTGGCCTTGTTCATTTCCATTGTGCTGTCCTTCGCGCTGACCAAACCGCTGACACAAATGATTCAGCTGATGAAAAGGGTGCAGGGCGGTGATCTGGATGTTAACTTCCGTGTGAAACGCCGGGATGAGATTGGCCTGCTCGGCCATCAGTTCAACCGGATGCTGGCCCGCATCAGGCAGCTGATTCAGGATATATACCGGATCGAGGAGCAGAAGAAGGAAGCGGAGCTGCATGCGCTGCAGAGCCAGATTAACCCGCATTTCATCTATAACACACTGGAGTCCATCCGGATGACGGCGGAGATTAACGATGACGTAGAAGCTGCCGATATGATCTCAATTCTGGGCAAGCTGCTGCGGTATAGCACCAGTGAATTGTCAGGCCGGACAACGATGAAGCAGGAGCTGTTATATGTCCGCAACTATGTTGAGCTTCTGGGCTGCCGTTATCCGGGACGGTTCGTGCTGCAGATCGATGTACCTGAGGAGCTGGATCATTATTCGATCATCAAGCTGGTGTTCCAGCCGATTATTGAGAATGCCGCGTACCATGGGCTTGATGACAGTAAAGAGCATATGCATCTCAGCATCAGCTGCGAGATCACCAGCCAGAAGCTGCTGTTCCATATCCGCGACGACGGCTGCGGGATGGAGCAGGCGACCCTGGACAAGCTGAACGATGATCTGAAACGGGAATCGCCTCCGAAGAAAAGCATCAATGGGGGGATCGGCATGAAAAATGTGCATCAGCGGTTACAGCTGAACTACGGGGCAGCTTATGGCATTGAGGTGTTCAGTAAGCTAGGCGAGGGAACGGATGTTATCCTCTCGCTGCCGCTTCCCCCGTACCGCTCGGCCAGTGAATCAGAGACAGAAGGGAGTCAACCGGATTGAAAAAGACGAACGCACACCGGCCTCTGCGTGCAATGTTATTAGTGCTGCTTCTGCTGTCTGCGGGCTGTGACAACTCCGGCAGCCAGCCGGCCGTTCCGGCAACGCCTGCAGCAGACCATGAACAGCAGAGCCTGTCCGGTACCATTCTCATGCTGACGAACCGGATTGATCTTATTGAGAACGGTACAATGCAGGGGTATGCCGACCAGTTTATGAAGAAGTATCCGGAAGCAAGCGTAGAATTCGAAGGCTTATCCAACTATGCGACCGATATTATGGTGCGTCTCTCCACCAAGGATGCCGGTGATGTGCTGCTGCTGCCGGTCAATCTGCCGGCGAAGGAGCTGGATTATTTTTTTGAGCCGCTTAGTGCGGAGATGTCTGCGGGGGAGAGGTTCACTACCTTTGCTGCCTATGACGGCAGAAGATACGGCTTGTCTACCGGGACAACGACAAGCGGGATTGTCTACAACAAAAAGGCGTTCAAGCAGGCGGGCATCACGGAAATTCCGCAGACGCTGGATGAATTCTACGCCATCTGCGCCAAGCTGAAGCAAGCGGACATTACGCCGATCTATATGAATTACGGTGCAGTCTGGCCTCTGCGGGAATGGGGCAATAATATGGTTAATTACATGACCGGGAATCCCGATTACCTGAACGATATGGTTCATGAGAATGCTCCCTGGCAGCTTGATAATGAATGGGGCCGCTTACTCGGAATTACCCGTACCATCATCGCCCGCGGTTATGCAGAGGATGAGCTGTTCTCGAATAATTGGGAGATTTCCAAAACCAAGCTGGCTAAAGGGGAGGCCGGGATGTTCCTGAGCGGCAACTGGACGATCCGCCAGATCCTCGATGCCGGAGCGGCTCCGGAGGATATCGGTTTTTTCCCGTTTCCCTATGATAACGGGCTGCAGCATTATGCATCTCTGAATCCCGACTGGTTCATCGGCGTCAGCAAATTCAGCAGAAACAAGGAGCTGTCGATGGCCTGGGTGGACTTCCTGGTCCATGAAACCTCTTATACCGCAGAAGGATTTCTTCCGCTGGACGGTAACGCAGAGCCTTCCATGGAACAATACCGTGAATTTCTCTCCTATCAGCCTGAGCTGGTAGAGGCGACCGTACAGACGGACACCTTTATTGATATGGCCAACCGCTCGAAGCTGTCCTTTGCCTCCGGAGACTATATCCAGGAGCTGATTGCCGCGCCGGATTTACAGAAGGCCTTTGACGGACTGAATGAGAAGTGGGAGGAAGCACGCGCTTTAACGGACACAAAGTAAAGAGAAGACTATAAAAAAGCAATACAGCACATTTTATATTGCAAGGATGAAGCCTATAATTGAAATGGTAACGCAATCATTGTGCAAGCGATAATAAGGCTGGAGGCGGTTTGCCAAGTGATCAGAATCATGATTGCGGATGATGAGGAAGTAATTCGCCGCGGGCTTGAGAAGATTACTTCCAGAATGGATGTGGAAGTGGAGGTTATCGGCTCGTATGGTAACGGTCTGGAGGCGTGGAATCATCTTTCAGCGATGTCGGCAGGGGATATTGATCTGCTGATTACGGATATCAAGATGCCTAGAATGGACGGCTTTAAGCTGATTGAAGAAGCCAGAGGCCATATGAAGAATCTGCCCATTGCGGTACTGAGCGGGTTCAACGATTTCGAATACGCCCGGCGGGCGATCCGTTTCGGCGTGATGGATTATCTGCTGAAGCCAATTGAGAAAGCCCAGTTATACGAACTGCTGAAGCGGGTAGAGGAGAACAGGCAGCTGAAGTCTTCCGGAACGGAACAGCCCGTATTGCAGGCTCCGGGAGGCAGGGAACATCACGTGGTCGAACAGACCAAAGTGATCCTGGAGAAGGAATACAGCCATAACTTCGAGCTGGAGCGCCTGGCGGAGACGGTCGGAATGAATGCCAGCTATATCAGCCGCCTGTTCAAATACAAGACCGGACAGACCATTACCGATTATCTGATTGGTATACGGATTGCGAAGGCCAAGGAGCTCCTGACCGGGCAGCCTGAACTCAAGAATTACGAGATTGCTGAACGGGTCGGCTATAATGATCCTGTATATTTCAACAAGCTGTTCAAAAAAATATGCGGCATGACTCCCAAGGATTATAAGAGCGGCTGCAGAATTCCCAAAGAATAAGCGGTACGGATAACTGCATGTTAACAGGATGAAATGAATGGCGGAGGGCGAAAGCCCTCTTTTTTGACGTTTTTTTGTATTAAATAATAAAATAATAAAAACAAAAATAACAAATTGAAGACCAGAAAAAACAATTCAAACCATCGTTTTAGGGTTGGATACGATCTATAATTAGTCTGTAAGCGATACCAACACTCTTTTTCACGAGAATAGGCATTAATTAAGCTCTTGTGTGGTGAATTAATCTTTAATCCCGTGAAAGTTTGTTAGTTTATTGTTATTATGATCTGTGAATCGGAGAGAGGGGTCTAACCAGCAATGAAGAAGACAAAGGCAGTTACAAGTTTAGCAGCATTGACGCTGATGGCGGGTTTATTCGCAGGCTGTTCGAGCAATAACAATGCGGATAATGCAGCAGCAACTAACGCAGGCAATACGGGGACAGGCACGGAGGCTACTGCCGCTCCTGAGGGAGATGCAGCCAAGGATATTAAAGGCAAAATCACGGTAATCACCCAAAGAACGGATATCGTTGATACCGTATTCAAGGATTACGCAGCCAAGTTCAACGAGAAATATCCGGATGTCAAAGTAAATTTTGAGGCACTGTCGAACTATGAGGACCAGATCAAAATCCGGATGAGCACGAGCGATTACGGTGATGTGCTGCTGCTGCCAACCAGCGTGGCGATCAAGGACCTGCCGGAGTTTTTTGAGCCGCTGGGTAAAATGTCCGATCTGGAGCAGCAGTATACGGGCCTGGAGGAACGCACGGTTGACGGCATATCCTACGGGATTCCGGTCACTGTTAACTTCTCCGGTGTGATCTACAACAAGCAGGTATTCAAAGATGCGGGTATCACTGAGGTTCCAAGAACCTTTGAACAGTTCCAGACCGCTCTGCAGAGCATCAAAGACAAGACGGATGCAGTTCCGCTGTACACGAACTATGCAGCAGGCTGGACGCTCACCCAATGGGAATCCGATCTGGCTACGGTTGCCGGAGACCGCGATTATGTAAATATCGCTCAGGTTGCCTCGGATGATAACTTCGTGCCGGGACAACCCCACTACGACCTGTACAAAGTAATGTACGACGCCGCGAAGAACGGACTGATTGAAGAAGATCCTACGACTACGGACTGGGAATCCTCCAAGGCTGATCTGGCGAACGGTAAAATCGGGACGATGATGCTCGGCTCCTGGGCCATCGGCCAGATCAAAGGCCTGGCTGCCAATCCGGATGATGTCGGCTTCATGCCTTTCCCTACCAACGCAGACAAAATTCTGGTTCCCCTGTCCGACGATTATAACCTGGGTGTAAGCATCCACAGCCAGAACAAGGAAGCGGCAAGAGCCTGGGTAGACTGGTTCATTAATGAATCCGGCTATCCGACCACTGAAGGCGGAGGCATGAGCCCGGTTAAGGGCGCTGAGCTTCCGGAAATTCTCAAGCAATTTGAAGGCACGGACGTAACCTTCGACACCCTTGCACCCGCCAAAGCCGGTGAAGAGGGCTGGGTGGATGCAATCGATAAAGAGGCAGAGATCGGCCTCTGGCAGCCTGACTTCAAGAAAGTAATCATTGAAGCCGCCATCGGCAACCGCAAGGATTCCTATGACGATATCATGAAGGACCTGAACGACAAATGGAAAGCGGCAAGAGCTAAGATTACAACCGCACAATAAGCTTTAAACCTCGCAGAGTGAAGACAGATTCAAGAGAACGGGGAGATGCGTCAGCGCATTTTCCCCTTCGCTTTTGCGGGTACAGGCAGGATATGGAGTAATAAGCTAGTGTTCTTAGGAGGTGTGGAGAGATTGTCCAACTTAAGCTATAAAAATCAGCGGATATTGATCATCCTGCTGTTCTCGTTAGTTCCGGTACTGCTGCTGTTGACGTTCTCATATTTACCCGTATTCAAAATGTTCCAGTACAGCTTCACAAGCTGGGACGGCTTCAGCAAGAAAATGGATTATGTCGGTTTCGACAACTATAAGACGATCTTCACCAAACCGGAGTATTTCGCCGTGTTTAAGGTCAGTCTGTATTATTTCTTCGCCACCTTTGTGCAAATGGGACTGGCCTTGTATTTCGCGACCATCCTGAGCTTCAATGTCCGTCTGAAGAACTGGTTCAAAGGCATTCTGTTCTTCCCGACACTGCTCAACGGGGTAGCCATCGGGTTCATCTTCCTGTTCTTCTTCAAGCCGGAGGGAACCCTTAATACACTGCTTGACCTGGTTGGACTCGGCGCATGGCAGCAGAAGTGGCTGCTGAATCCGCATCTGATCAATATTTCCCTCGCCTTTGCTTCCGTCTGGAGATACATGGGGATGAACTTCATCATCTTCCTCGGAGCGATTTCCTCGATCGGCAGCGATATTTATGAAGCTTCGGAAATTGACGGTGCGAACCGCTGGCACCAGTTCAGACATATTATCATCCCGAGCATCAAACGTATTCTGCAGCTCAATCTGATCCTCGCGGTGAGCGGAGCGATCGGTGTCTTCGAAATTCCGTATGTCATGACCGGCGGCTCTAACGGCAGCGGTACCTTTGTCATTCAGACCGTCGATGTGGCCTTTAAATACAGCAAGCTGGGTCTTGCTTCGGCAATGGCTGTAGTGCTTCTGGGTATTGTTATTGTCGTGACCATTCTGCAGCGTGTGCTGATTAAGGAGGAGAAGTAAGAGATGCAACCATTCAAATACAGCGCAGCTTCTTTCTTCAAGTACCTCACCTTAGTCTTAGGCGCGCTTGCCGCCCTAATTCCGATCATCGTCGTCTTCTTCGCCTCGCTCAAAACCAATGCGGAGTATGCCAGCACCGGACCGCTTACCATGCCGGAGAACTGGCTGAATTTCACCAACTATACCAAAGCTTTTGTCGACGGCAAAATGCTGCTGGGCTTCATGAACACCATCATCATCGTACTGATCTCCATTGCCGGCGCTACCCTGACCGGATCGATGATGGCTTATATTCTCGCCCGCTTCAAATTCAGAGGCAGCAGCCTGCTGATGGGCGCTTTTCTGCTGGCAACCCTGATTCCGGGCGTAACGACACAGGTTGCTACCTTTCAGATCATCAACTCGCTGGATTTGTTCAATACGCGCTGGGCGCCCATTCTGATGTATCTTGGAACAGACATTATCGCCGTATATATTTTCATGCAGTTCCTTGATTCGATCTCCGAGTCGCTGGATGAATCGGCCATGCTGGACGGGGCATCGTACTGGACGATTTACTGGAGAATTATTCTGCCGCTGCTGAGCCCTGCCATTGTTACGGTCATTATCGTGAAGGGCGTTAACATCTACAATGACTTTTATACGCCTTTCCTGTACATGCCAAAAAGCAGCCTGCAGGTCGTCTCTACCGCGCTGTTCAAATTTAAAGGGCCTTACGGCTCGCAGTGGGAAGTCATCTGTGCGGCGATTATGATTGCGATCATTCCGACGCTGGTTGCCTTCGTCTCCTTGCAAAAGTACATTTACAACGGCTTTGCACAAGGTTCAGTAAAATAAAAAACATTTGGAGGAATCCTACATTGAAAGAAGTTAAGCTGACTACTGACCAGAATATCCCGAACATGCCTTGGCAGGACAGACCCGCAGGCAATGACCATCCGGTGTGGAGACACAGTGACAACCCGGTCATCAAACGTAATCCGGCCAAAGGTGTTGCCCGGATCTTCAACAGTGCCGTTATTGCCTATGAGGGCAGCTTTCTCGGCGTGTTCCGTGTAGAGGACAACACTACCCGCCCTCACCTGCGGATGGGCCATAGTGCGGACGGTCTGGACTGGACAATCGATGACGGGCCGATTCAGTTTATAGACGAAGCGGGCCAGCCGTATGCACCGCGTTATGCCTATGACCCGCGTCTGGTGAAGGTGGAAGACACCTATTACATCATCTGGTGTACAGATTTCTATGGTGCTGCCATCGGGGTAGCCAAGACACAGGATTTCAAAACGTTCATCAGCCTGGAGAATCCGTTCCTGCCGTTCAACCGCAACGGCGTGCTGTTCCCCAAGAAGCTGAACGGCAACTTCGTGATGCTGTCCCGGCCGAGCGACAGCGGACACACGCCGTTCGGCGATGTCTTCCTGAGCGAAAGCCCGGACTTCGTATACTGGGGCAAACACCGTCATGTCATGACCAAGGGCGGACAAGGCTGGTGGCAGAGCACCAAGATCGGCGGCGGTCCAGCCCCCATCGAAACGAGCGAAGGCTGGCTGATGTTCTATCACGGGGTTACAGGAACCTGCAACGGCCTCGTGTACAGCATGGGTGCGGTGATTCTGGATAAGGACGAGCCGTCGAGAGTCAAATACCGCTCGAGAAACTTCGTGCTTACCCCGGAAGAATGGTATGAGGAGAGAGGTTTCGTCAACAACGTGCTGTTCCCTTGCGCTGCGCTGACCGACGCTGAAACCGGCCGTATCGCCATCTACTACGGCGCTGCCGATACCTATGTAGGCGTGGCTTACACTACTGTACAGGATATTGTGAACTACGTCATCGACACCCATGAGGAAGTGGGCGATGATGCCGGCCTGGGCAAGATCTAGGACATCATCAACCCTAAGGAGAGTCAGCATGAACGAAAGATCACTGCCGCAACTGCAGGCATACGAAGGCAGCAGCCCGAGGCCCGTGGACTTTGAGGACTACTGGGATCGTGCGCTGCGCGAGCTGGATGCGCAGCCGCTGGATTATGAGCTGGTGCCGGCGGAATTTACGAGCCCGTTGGCGGATTGCTTCCATCTGTATTTCACCGGTGTCGGCGGAGCCAGAATACACTGCAAATATGTAAGGCCCAAGACCCTATCCGGCGGGAAGGGCGGCCCGGGAGTGGTCATGTTCCACGGCTACGCCTGTGACAGCGGCGACTGGCTGGAGAAGGTGGGGTATGCCGCCCACGGGATCAGCGTACTTGCCATGGATTGCCGCGGCCAGGGCGGATTGTCCGAGGATAACCTGACCGTTCAGGGCACAACGGTCCGGGGGCATATCATCCGCGGGATCGATGATCCGGACCCGGATCATCTGTACTACCGCAATGTATTTCTCGATACCGCCCAGACCGCGCGTATCCTGATGGCCATGCCGGAGGTTGACCCGGAGCGGGTCGGCGCCTTTGGGTTATCGCAGGGCGGCGGGCTTACTGTTGCCTGTGCCTCGCTGGAGCCGCGCATTAAGGTGGCCGTACCTGTATATCCGTTCCTCTCCGATTATAAGCGGGCCTGGGAGACGAATATTACAACCTCTGCCTATGAGGAGCTGAACTATTATTTCCGCTTCTTCGACCCGCATCATCTGCGAGAGGAAGAAATTTTTGGCCGCCTGGGCTATATCGATATTCAGAATCTGGCAGACCGGGTGCAGGCTAAGGTGCTGTGGGTAACCGGGCTGACAGATACCATCTGTCCTCCTTCGACCCAATTTGCTGCATATAATAAAATCACGGCGGACAAGGAACTTCTGGTATATCACGAATACGGCCATGAGTACCTTCCGTATCTTGCCGACCGGACACTGCATGCATTTATGGTGTTGTGATATGAAAAACAGCCCGTTCACCATTGTGAACGGGCTGTTTTTTGTTGTCTTTTTTCTGAAACTAATCATTAATTCTCCTGCAAATAATCCATTCTCGAACAATACTATAATTCATTGTAATATTAAGTAACTATGTTTTCAGACACCAAGGAGGATTGCAGGTTGCTTAATAGGTTAAATAATGCGCTTCTCATAAGTAATAAGCTGAGTCTCACAACGCTGCTAACGGGGCTCGTGACGCTGGTAATTCTGCTAACTTCGGGTATTCTTCTGGTGGGTTCATATGAGTCCAAGAAACGATCATTGACGGAGACGACGCTCCATCTGAATTATATTAATGCTGACCGTATGTCGAGGACGATGGATTCCTTATTTCTATCCATGCAGGGCAGCTTGAAATACAATGCCGGTATATTGTCCGGTATCGAGACCATGGCACCGGAGAAAGTGAATGAATATTTAGATCTGATGCGCAGCAGCAGCAATTTCTTCAATTCTATGACAGTGGTCGAAGCAAGCGGATTAATCCGCAATGTATCACCTGTCAGCTTGGGAACAGCAGGTAAGCACATCACCTCCAGCAATAGTCTGGAAGCCTTAGCGGTCCAAAAACCGTATATATCCTCCCCGTATCTGACAGCAAACACTAAGCGGCTGATCGTGTTTTTGAGCCAACCGATCGTTGGTAACACCGGTACATATCTCGGAATGTTAAGCGGCACGATCTATCTGCAGGAGAATAATGTCCTGTCTGAAATTTTTGACAACGGCCAGGAGGAGGATTCCGGCGCTTATTATTATATTGTGGATTCGGACGGGCATCTGGTGTATCACCCGGACAAGCAGCTTATCGGAGAGAGTGTCAGCAGCAATGCAGTTGTCCAAAGATTGATGAATAAGGAGAGCGGGGAGCAACAGGTGCGGAATACCCGGGGCACCGAGCTGCTTGCCGGCTACTCGAGCGTTCCGTCCAATGGATGGGGAATAGTGGTTGTCTCACCGATTGGTCAAATCCATAAGGAACTGATCGGCCACATTCGTATCCTGATCGGGTATTCCTTATTCCCGTTTATCATCATGCTGCTGGGCGTTATTCTCCTGGCGCGCAAGTTTGCGAGCCCCTTTGTCTACCTGGCCAATGTGGTGAGCAAGATGGGGAAGGAAAAGATAGAATTACGGGAAGCGAAGCAGTATTGGAGCCGGGAAGCTTATTTGCTGACCAATGGTGTATTGCTTGCCTTGGCCAATATTCAGGAGCAGACCGATCAACTGACCCAGGAAGCTGCGACGGATGCTCTGACAGGCCTGATGAACCGGAGATCCCTTGAACAAACGATAAATCAGTGGATAACCGCAGATTTACCCTTTTCACTTGTCATGCTGGATGTAGATAAGTTCAAACGCGTTAACGACACTTATGGCCATAACAGTGGTGATGAAGTGTTAATACATATTGCCAGGGTGGTGGCGGCCTCTCTCCGCCCGGACGATATCTGTTACCGCTATGGCGGTGAAGAATTCGTTATTCTCCTGGCCCGCACCACGCCTGAAGAAGCCTTTAACGCAGCTGAACGCATTCGCCGGGCAGTAGAACAAAGCGAGGCACCGGTTCCTGTGCAGGTTACGGTTTCTCAGGGCGTCGCGCATTATCCATCGCATTCCCCTGAACAGGAGGGCTTGCTGGAGAAGGCGGATCAGGCGCTGTATCTGGCGAAGAGCGGGGGGAGGAACCGAACGGTTATCGCTGAATGAACACGAAACAACGGCAGGCTCATTTACGAGCCTGCCGTTGTTTTGCGGTTTTTATGTGAAGGAAGCTCCACATTGCAGGGCAAGCTCCGCTTAGGAAGCCTGCTCAAACTGGCTGTTATACAGCTCGGCGTAGAATCCGTTCTTCGCCAGCAATTCTGTATGGCTGCCGCTTTCCAGAATATCGCCGTCCTTCAGGACCAGAATCACATCGGCGTTCTTGATCGTGGACAGCCGGTGGGCGATGACGAAGGAGGTTCTGCCCTCCATCAGCTGATCCATCGCCTGCTGAATCAGCAGCTCAGTCCGGGTATCCACGGAGCTGGTAGCTTCGTCAAGAATGAGCATCGGTGCATCCTTCAGCATCGCGCGGGCAATGGTCAGCTGCTGCTTTTGTCCGGCGGACAGGTTGACCTTATCGTTCAGGACGGTATCATATCCGTCGCTAAGGCTCTGAATGAAGCGGTGCAGGCCAACCGCCTTGCAGGCTTCTACAAGCTTCTCGTCTGTGATATTCTGCTGATTGTAGATCAGGTTCTCCCTGATTGTGCCTTCAAACAGCCAGGTATCCTGCAGCACCATGCAGAACAAATCGTGGATGTTCTCCCTCGTCAGACTGCTGATCGGTGTGTCATCGATGTAGATTTCTCCGCCGGTCAGCTCGTTGAAGCGGATGAGCAGATTGACGAGCGTAGTTTTGCCTGCGCCGGTCGGGCCGACGATGGCCACCTTTTGCCCCGGCTTCACTTCTGTCGAGAAGTTTTTGATCACCAGGTTCCCGGAATTATCGTAAGCGAATTTCACCTGGTCAAAGCTTACTTTGCCTGCCGCTGTTGCCAGTGTGTTCTCTTTGCGGGTCTCGTCTTCCATTTCTGCTTCTTCGAGGAATTCAAACACGCGTCCGCCTGCGGCCGATGCCGATTGCAGGTTCTGCGCGGCCTGGGCGATCTGGGATAACGGCTGGGTGAAGTAACGTACATACATAATGAAGGCGACGATAACCCCGAAGGAGATAGTTCCATCCAAGGCCAGTACAGCGCCAACGACACAGACGGCGACGAAACCGAGATTACCGATAAAGCCCATCAGCGGCGGCATCAGTCCGGAGAGGAATTGCGCTTTGAAGGCGCTGTTCTTCAATCCCTGATTTAATTCCTGGAAGGTGGTGCGCATCTGCGCTTCACCGTTGTAGGCTTTTACAACGTTATGTCCGGTATAGACTTCCTCAACATGACCGTTGATTTTGCCCAAGAATTCCTGCTGGCTGGCAAAATACTTCTGCGATTTCTTCATAATAACCGCCATCAGGCCGAAGCCGATGATTGTCGCTACGATAGCGGTAAGGGTCATAATTACATTGGTCCGGAGCATCATGATGATCGAACCGATGAACATGGCTACGGCAGTTACGACTGTACCTATGCTCTGATTCATTGCCTGGCCGATGGTATCCACATCATTCGTTACCCGGGAGAGGATATCCCCTGTGGCCGACTTATTATAGTAGGAGATCGGAAGCCGGTTCATCTTATGAGCCAGATCGGTTCTTAATTTCTTGGAGACCTTCTGGGTAATATTCGACATGATCAGGCCCTGCGAGAGTGAGAGCACCGCGCTGATGGCGTAGATCACGACGAGGGTGATGCCGATGGCAGCAATGCCGTCCATATCGATCCCGCCTGCGAGACCGGCAGTGATTTTGTCCGTAATCTCGGAGAGCATATCCGGACCGAGCAGGGTGAGCACGGTTCCGGCCGCCGCGCAGATCAGCGCAATGACGATCACCGGAACGTATTTACGGCAGTAACGGAGCAGCTTGCTCCAGGTATTCTGTCCTTTAGCTTTGGTTTTCATCTTCATTAGGCGAGCTCCTCCTTGGTCAGCTGTGAGTAAGCAATTTCCTGATAGACGGCGCAGGTTTGCATTAATTCGTCATGCGTGCCCATACCGGCAATTTGCCCGGCTTCCAGCACGATGATTTTGTCGGCGTCTTTAATCGTGCCAATGCGCTGGGCAACGATCAGCATCGTGGACGCATGAGCGTCTTTCTTCAGCTCGCTGCGCAGCTTGCGGTCCGTCTTATAGTCAAGCGCCGAGAACGAATCATCGAAGATCAGAATTTCCGGGCGCCGGGCAATCGCTCTGGCAATCGACAGCCGCTGCTTCTGTCCGCCGGACAGATTGGAGCCGCCTTGGGCGATGTGGGCCTCATAGTTGCCCTCCAGCTTTTCCACAAATTCAGAGGATTGGGACGTGTACACCGCATCTACAATATCGGAGCTGAGCACCTGACCGGCACCATTCTCGCCAAAAGCGATATTCGAAGCCACCGTTCCGCCGAACAGTACCGCTTTCTGGGAGACATAGCCCATTTTATTACGCAGCACCTGCTGGTCGTATTCTTTGACATTGATGCCGTTCACGAGCACTTCGCCTTCGGTAGCATCATAGAAACGGGGAATGAGGTTAACGAGCGTACTCTTGCCGCAGCCTGTTGAGCCGATAAAAGCAACCGTCTCGCCCTGCTTCGCCGTAAAGCTGATGTTCTCCAGCACATAATCCTCTGCGTCCGGATATTTGAAGCTAACCCCTCTGAATTCAAGCTCATCCTCACGCTTCACAGGGAAATGAGTGACTGATCCGTTCTTCAGGCTAGGCACGGTTTCCAGCACTTCATTAATACGTTTGGCCGATACCTGGGCGCGGGGCAGCAGAATGAAGATCATGATCAGCATCATAAAAGCCATAACGACCTGCATCGCGTACGATGAGAAGACAATCATATCCGAGAACAAGCCCATCTTGGCGGTGCCGTCGGCTGCTTGAATAATTACAGCACCAATCCAATAGATGGAGAGGCTGAGTCCGCTCATAATCAGGGAAATACTCGGCATCAGCGTTGTCATTACATTGTTGGCAAACAAATTGGTGCTGGTTAGCTCGTTGTTGGCGGAGGCGAATTTCTCTTCCTGGTATTTCTCGGCATTGTAAGCCCGGATGACCCGCAGACCGTTCAGATTCTCTCTGGATACGCGGTTCAGATTGTCGGTTAACTGCTGCAGTTTCTTGAATTTAGGAAGAACGAGAGTGATGCAGACGGCGACAATCAGCACCAGCAGCCCAACAGAGGCGCCTGTCGCCAGCGTCCACTGCCAGCTTTTACCCGTAATCTTAAGAATAGCCCATACGGCAAGGATTGGCGCCTTGACCAGCAGCTGTAAGCCGATAACAATCAGCATCTGGACCTGGGTGATATCATTCGTGGAGCGGGTAATCAGGCTGGCGGTCGAGAAGTTGCTGATCTCCTCCATCGAGAAGGACTGCACCTTATCGAACAATTTGGCGCGTAATCTGGCTGACAGGTCGGCCGCGATTCTGGCGGCAATCCCTGCCACGACGATCGAGGTCGCCAGACTGCCCAGGGCACAGAGCAGCATCCAGGCTCCGGCCGTAATGATCTCACTCATTTCGCTTCCCGGGGTCTGGATCAGCCGGGTGATGTCACTCATGTAGCCGGGCAGCTCGAGATCCAGCCAGACCTGCGCGATAATGAACATGAGGCTGATGCCGAATAAGAACCATTCTTTGGGCTCCAGATTCTTCAGTAATTTCAACATAAGAATGACTCCTTTGCGTGTTTGTTGCTATGATCGTACCGGAGAATGATAAACTGAAAATTAACTTTTGCTGAAACAAGCTGAAAATACTATGAAAAAGAGGCCGTCCCAGGAGCGGCCATGAGACTTGCTATGATAAAGAGGCTTTCCCGGGAGCGGCGAGGAGACCGGCTGTAACAAAGAGGCCGTCCCGGGAGCGGCCATGAGACCGGATATGACAAAGAGGCCGTCTCGGGAGCGGCCATGAGACTTGCTATGACAAAGAGACCATCCTAGGAGCCGCCATGAGGTGGCCGTTCAGCTTGGGATAGCCTCTAGTCTGGTAAGAGTCATCAAAATCCTGTACAAAATACAACAATTCCCTCGTCAAATCGGCCAAAATTCGAAATTGTTGTACAAAATACAACATTCCACTTCCATTTAAGCGTTGTAGCGGGATAATTGTTGTATTTCATACAACAATCCTTCTGAACACCTGTGGTTCTTGGGATCAAAGTTGCAATTTGTACAACAATTAGCAAGTTCGGCGATGCGATTTATACCTCACTGCTTCAAGAATTATAAAGGACATCTTCCGCCGAGACGGTTCCCCGGCATAGCTCTTCGAAGCTGCCGGCAATCCATGCTGCGTCGTCATAACCCAGGTTGCCGGAATGGGCGATGAGGATGGGATAGGCACCGTCTTCCCGGGCCGTGCGCATATCCCAGATATAGTGATGGCCGCTGCCGTCCATGGCAAAGGGAACCCCGCCCGGCATGTATTCAGGGAATTCGTATGCAAGCATCATGGAGCGTAACTGGTCCGTACCGAACAGCTGGACATACCGTTCACCGTTGCCGAATTCTCCGCCGTTGGAGTAACGCAGGAAATGCAGGTAGTCAGCAGGCAACGGCATGTCCGGAATGGTCCAGAGTGCCGGATCGAACGGCCGGTATACGGCATGAAGCGGATCGGTAACCGGAAAAGGATTCCGCTGCCGTCCGGTAATCTCCGCGATTTCCTCTTGCGTCAAAGGCTTGTGCCACTCCTCAGCGAAGCGTGTCAACTCAGGCTGAGGCGCCCCCGGATGCTTCTGGTAACAAATCTCAAACAACGACTCTACATTCATCTTCTGGTAGCCCTCCTTAAGTCTTGTAGATTTAGTGTAACATGAACAAGAGCGGTGGGTTAATCAGGGCAATCACCTGGAGGCAGTTGAACATTGCACTGGTTATAGCTGCTTATGATAGAGAAATTCCGGGTAATGAACGGGAGATTAAGGGCTTGAATGGGCCAGTTATACATAAATTTGAATCCGGAGGGAACATAATGAGCGAAGAAGAAGTGGAAGCAACCGGTTGGGATGCCATTGAGGAACAGATGTCGGGTTTGTATGGACAACAGGAGCCGAAGCATTATGCTGCCTTGTTGCCTTACATGCTGGGGGGAAAGGACCCGCTGAACGGAATCAGTGCCTATAAGGCGGAGCTGCCTTATCCCCATTGGCACTTTGTAACCTTCGGATTCTCTGAGCTATATGACAAGGAATCAGAGGACCCGGAATACAGCGGCTACGGATTTGAGCTGACCTTCCGGCTGGCACGTACTGCCGGAGAAGAGGAGCCTCCGGCCTGGGCGATGAACCTGCTGCAGAACATGGCCAGATATGTGTTCAGCAGCGGCAATGTTTTTGCTTCCGGACATTATCTGGATGCGAACGGTCCTATCTGTCTGGGTGCAGACACGAGACTGACCGCTCTGGCTTTTACCGGTGATCCGGAGCTTCCGGCTATGGATACCCCGAATGGACGGGTAGAGTTTCTGCAAATGGTGGGGATTACCGCCGATGAACTTGAAGCCATGATGTCTTGGAATACCAACGCATTCCTGCAGGCCAGCCAAGAAGTACTACCTGCATTTATCACCGATCTTGGACGGGATTCACTGCTGCGGCTTCCGGTAATAGAGGATGCAGTGCGGCAGGGGATTGAACGTGACGGGTCCCAGACAGGCATCCTGTATGTGGATCAATTGGACTTCGAGCCTGGCAGAAATCGTCTGCTCAGCAAAGCACCGGCCGTCCTGGCCATGGGGGCACAGCAGGCAGCAACGGTAGCCAGGCTGCTGCGCGGCCGTCTGCTGAAGGGCAGGAAGCTGACGCTCACCAGCCCTAAGCTGCGGGTTGTGCTGGAACCGGCACAAGAGACTGGCTGCAAGGAAGACGGCGGGAACATCCGCATCAGCCTAAGTGAAGCTGCTGTTCTGGAGCTGGAATCGAAGCTTAAGCCTAAGGAAAGCGAGTTCAAGCTGTCCACTGCCAAAGAACTGATGATACGGGTGAGAAAGACGTATATCAAAGACCAGGAGGGCAAGGTAGTGGATACCATCGGCTAATAGGGGGGCGGTCATGTGGACCGCCCTTTGTTGAGTAATCATCGAAGATAAGGCCCCACTTTGTGGGGATGTTTTATTTGGTGGACGGCAGCTTCTTTGAGGCAGGGAGCAGCAGGGTAAAGGTGGTTCCTTGCAGCGGAACACTATCACAGGTGACGGTTCCGCCGTGCAGCTCAGTGATTTTACGGACAATGGTAAGCCCCAGCCCATTACCGGCGGTGGAGTGGGAAGTATCCTGCTGATAGAACTTGTCGAACACCCTGGGAAGTGCAGCCGCACTGATCCCGGCACCGTTATCCCGGAAGCTGATTTCGATCTTGTCTTCGGCCTGCCGCATCGAAACTTCGATTTCGCCATGCTCGGGAGTGAACTTAATGGCATTGTCGAGCAGATTCAGCCAGACCTGATTCAGCATCTCTTTATTCCCCGGCACCTCATAGTCCTGTACGTTGGCTGTGATGGATATATGCTTTTTCTCCATTTTGGGATGCAGAAGTAAGACACATTGGCGGATCTGTTCGCCAACGTTGAAGGGCTCGCGGCCCGTTAATATCGTCTGGGCCTCCACTTTGGACAGGCTCAGGACGTTGGAGGCGAGGGCGGCCAGACGGGTGGATTCCTCAATGACAATATCCAGATATTCATTCCGTTCTTCCTTGCTCAGCTCATCATCCTTGAGAATTTCGGCGAACCCTTTGATCGACACAATCGGGGTGCGGAACTCATGCGAGAAATTGTTGATGAAATCCGTGCGCAGAATCTCAATGCCGCCCAGCTCATCCGCCATCCGGTTGAAATTAGCGGAGAGAATCTTGAATTCTGGCGGATTATTGAGCCGCAGCCGGGTGGTGAAATCTCCTCCTGCCAGCTGGTTGGTGGCATCGATGAAGGTACGGATGGATTTCAGCATCCTCCGGCTGGCCAGACCCGAGGTGACGGTGCCGATCATGATGCAGGCAATTAATGTGATAAAGGTAAGGACTTTGAAATCCTGAATGATACGTTCATTGAGCACACCGAAGACCGTCAACAGATAGACCAATACACCGGTAATCAGCACGGTAATGAGGAAGATGATAAATACAGCAAGCGAGAAGTAGAGCGACAGGCCGATTTTACCCGTCAGCCTCTTGATCATGTTCATGTTCTCACCGCCTTATATCCGAGCCCGCGGACAGAGACCAGCTCGAACTCCGGATAGGCTTCAAAACGTTTGCGCAGGCGGTTGATATGCACATTCACTGTAGTATCCGTGCTTTCGCTGTCCATCCCCCAAATCTCGTCCATCAGCTGGATGCGGGTGAAGATGCGCTCCGGATAGGATAAAAGCTTATAGAGCAGATAGAATTCCTTCTGCGGAAGCGTCTGCTTGTCCTCGTCCCGGGTCACGGTTAATGTGTCATAGTCCAGATGAACCCTGCCGATCACCAGCTTACGGGCACTCGCAATCTGCGAGCGGCGGAGAAGGGCCTGGATTCTCAGCAGCATTTCTTCTGTATCCACAGGCTTGGTCATATAATCATCGGTTCCGAGCCGGAAGCCTTTTTTCTTATCCTCAGGTAGCTGTTTGGCTGTGGCCATTAGGATGGGAATTCGATTGTCCGCTTCCTTGAGCTCTTCGGCAAATTCATACCCGTCCATCTCCGGCATCATAATATCCAGAATAATCAGATCGATATGCTGGACTTCAAGAACCTTCAGAGCTTCTCTTCCATTCTCAGCCGTTACCACGTCATAACCTTCCCGTTTCAGCACAGCGTTCATCAGCTTGCGTACATGCTTATCGTCTTCTACAACAAGGATCTTTATCATGGTTTCACTCCATAGGTTGTCGGATTTGACCGCGTTTCCCCATCATTCTAATGTAAAAAAAGGCTAAAGACAAAATCTTTAGCTTTTCTTTAGACTCGATTTAGTCTGAATTAAGAATGACGCACTATATTATAGGGAAAAGAACCGCCGGTTCAAATATGAAAACGGGAGTCACTCATGGCCAAACTGAATTTGTTTATCCGCATTTGTATTGCAGTGCTGCTGGTGCTGGGAATTATCTATGTAAGCTCACTGGTGGACTTTATTTTCACACCTATTATCTCGCTGTTCAGTGTTGTCATTGTGCCGTTAATGCTGGCCGTCTTCTTCTATTATCTGCTGCGTCCCTTGATTGATTACCTGGCCTCCCGCAGGCTGAACAGGACAGTTGCTATCTTGCTGGTCTATCTGGTTATCGCGGTGCTACTGCTGGGATTCACGGTAGGCGTCTGGCCGTCGCTGCAGAATCAGCTGGTGAATCTGGCTAATAATATGCCTGGCGTATTCAATGCCGTGGGAGAGCAGCTGACGAAGCTGGAGGACAGCGATTTGTTGTCGAAGCTGATTCCTGCGGATATGAATCCGGCCAGCCAGCTGATGGATTATTTGAATAAAGGCTTTTCGCTATTGACGGTCTATGTGTCGGGGCTATTCTCCTTCGTCTCCAATTTCGCCATTGTACTCTTTACCTTTCCGATCCTGCTGTTCTACATGCTCAAGGAAGGCGGGAAGTTCGGCGACAAGCTCGTTAGCTTCTTTCCAAAACGTTATCATGAGGAAGGTGCGTCCGTTGTTGCTGAAATCGACGGGGTGATGAGCAGCTTCATCGTCGGCAGGGTGCTGGTCAATCTGGCGCTGGGCGTGCTGATGTATTTCGGTTTTCTGCTGATTGGGCTGCCGTATGCGCTGCTGCTGACACTGGTGGCTGTGCTGATGAACTTCATTCCATTTATCGGGGCGATTCTGTCCACGGTACCGATCTTCATCTTCGGTCTGATCGAGTCGCCGTCCACGGCCATCTGGTCGATTGTAGTTGTGCTGGTGGCGCAGCAGATTCAGGATAACCTGGTGTCGCCTTATATCTTCGGGAAAAGCATGGATATCCATCCGCTGACCACGATCATTCTGGTCCTGGCGGGCGGCGATTTCGGCGGAATTATCGGCATTCTGCTGATTATTCCCGTCTACATGATGCTGAAGATTATCACAGTCAAGCTATATCAGCTGTTTGTCCGGCAGCGCTGGGAAAAGGAACCGGAGGTGCCTGCGGAAGCGGGGGATTAAGCTGTGTGCGGGTAAGACCGGGAGGCCGTTTTTAGGCTTTCCGGTCTTTTTGGACTTGATGATGCTTAGTAACTGAGCCGGGATTGGCTCTGATGGTGAGAGATAGAGGGATAAATCCCACTAACGGCGCCGGAAATGGTCCGAATGGTGAAAATAGAGGGATAAATCCCACTAACAGGGCCGGGAATGGCCCAAATGGTGAAAATAGAGGGATAACCCACTAATAGCACCGGAAATGGCTCTGATGGTGAAAATAGAGGGATAAATCCCACTAATAGCGCCGGAAATTCATAACGCTTACTGCGCGGCCTGTTTTCTGAACTCGCTGGGCGTTACCGATAGTGCCTGCTTGAAGATTTTACAGAAATACATAGAGGAATTGAAGCCACAGGCATTCCCGATCTCCAGAATGGACAGAGTGGAATTCACAAGCAGATTGCAGGCATGCTGGATCTTGATATTGTTCAGGTATTGGATCAGGGTGAGACCGGTCGCTTCTTTAAAGACATGGCATAAATAATATTTGGACATAAAAAACTCTTCGGCGATTTCTTCGATTTTGCTGATCCGGTTATAGTTCTGACTGATGTATAGCAGGATCGGGGCGAAGTTTGCGTAGGCCGCAGGCACATGCTCCACTCTGGGTGATCTTACATTCTCATTCAGGATGTTCAGGATATCCGCTAAATAGATGAAAATCCGGTTAGAGGGATCATCAATGTTCTCCTTTTCGAGCAGCAGCAGCAGCTTCTTAATTCTCGGAAAAGTTTCTTTGCTGGTAGAGATGATTTCTTTGTCGAAGCAGCTCAGCAGCGACTGAATCGAGCGGTCCGTGAAGTGCAGCCGCAGAAAGCGGTCGGTGAAATACAGGCAGGTCCTGGCGCAGGAGTGGTTGCCCCGGCTTTTGTGAAAGGAATTGGGCTTGAATAAGGCCACGTCATGCATCGTGATGTCATACAAGGCGTCATTGACCACGAAATGATGATAGCCGTCTTCAAGAAAATATAGCTCATAAGAGTTGTGATAGTGGAACGCCGGCATCTCGTAGTTGGAGTCATGTTTCTCGTATTCCATGGAGAATAACGGATGGGCTTGATATAAATCAGCTTTCATAATGACGCCTCCCTTATCTATAGCAATATAATACAACAAATCGTGAAATGAACAATATACTAAAAGATTATTGCTGTGATTTGCTGTATATTCGAGTCAATAAATATAGAGTTGATATAGGAGGCAAGCAACTTGTCGTACGAATTAGTTAAGAGAAACACCACAATCCAAATCTACATGTCCGAAACAGAGAATAGCGCGGTACATATAGCGGTTAACAATCTTATCCGTGATATTGCGGCGGTATGCGGCTGCAAGGCAGAGTTGTCACAAGAGATCGGTCAATGCAGTATTGTAATCGGGACGGCAGTTAACGAGGCGGTGGCTGAGAGCCTTGCAGGGAAGCGGTTATCGCTCGACAAGATTAAGGCTGAAGGCGCTTACCGTTGGGAGGCTTTTCTCCACGAGATAGTGGATGGGGTACTGTATATCATCGGTGCAGACAGAAGAGGAACGATTTTTGGAATATACGATTTATGTGAGCAACTCGGCGTTTCTCCGTGGTATTACTGGGCGGATGTTCCGGTTAAAGTTAAAGACACCTTCAGTCTCCCTGCGGATTACTCCAAGGCGGATTGGCCGTCTGTGAAATACAGAGGCATCTTTCTGAATGATGAGGAGGAGCTGAACGATTGGGCGAAGCTGCATACCGCTGACGATACGATTGGCCCTGAGGCATACGAGAAAATTTTTGAGCTGCTGCTCCGCCTGAAAGCCAATTACATTTGGCCGGCGATGCATGTGAATTATTTTAATGGTAACCTGGAGAATGGTGCTCTTGCTGAACAAATGGGCATTGTTGTCGGGACGTCCCACTGTGATATGCTGCTGCGCAGCAACCAGAACGAATGGACACCGTGGATCATGAGCAAAGGGTATACGGATGCCGTCTATGACTATTCTATTGAAGGAAGAAACCGCGAGATTCTACTGGAGTACTGGCAGGAAAGCGTGGAACAGAATAAGGATTACGAAGTCAGCTTTACGATGGGCATGCGCGGGATTCATGATTCCGGATTTCATACGAAGTCTATCGATGAAGATGATTCCTTAAGTGCGGAGGAGAAGACTGCGGCTAAGGTTCGCCTGCTCGGTGAGATTGTCAAAGATCAGCGGAAGATTCTTACAAAAGTACTCGGGGAAGCTAAAGGGGCGGAGGTGCTGCAGACTTTTGTCCCCTATAAAGAGGTGCTGGATCTGTACAATCTCGGTCTTGAAGTGCCGGAGGATGTCACACTGATCTGGGCGAATGACAATTTCGGGCATGTGCGCCGTTATCCAAATGAGGCGGAACGGGGGCGCAGCGGCGGGCACGGGCTGTATTACCATTCATCCTACTGGGCGCACGGGGGAACGGCCATGAGTTATCTGTTTATCAATTCGATCCCCCTGGCCCATACCGGCAATGAACTGCGGAAGTCCTATGAATCGGGAATCCGGAATATATGGGTGCAAAATATCGGCGGACTCAAGCCGCTGGAGCAGGATATGGAATTCTTCATCCGCTACGGCTGGGAAGCAGGTAGAGAAACGGGAATTACCAGGAACACCAGGCAGTTCACCGAGCACTGGATCAATACGAACTTCTCCGGTAATCACGGTGCTGAAGCGGCTGAGTTATATGAAGTTTTTGCCCAGGTAACCAATGTGCGGAAGATTGAACATATGAATTCGGATGGTTTCACGCAAACGGTGCTGGGTGATGAGGCCGGACGCAGGCTGATGAAGCTTGAGGATATTTATAGACGGGGAAATGCGATTCTGGACAGTCTGCCGCCGGAGGAGCGTGCTGCCTTCTTCCAATTGTTCCTGATGAAGATACATGCTTCCTACTACACCAACCATGAGTTCTATTATGCCGACCGGAGCAACCTCTCCTACGCGCGGGGGAATATGCAGGCAGCAGACAAATATACAGAGCTATCCGGTAAAATGCTTGATTACAAGCGGAGCATGTTGCATTACTACAATCATAAGATGAGCGAGGGAAAATGGGAGGGCATCCTCACGCCTGAGAGCTTCCCGCCGCCGCCGACAGCGATGTTTCCGGCAAGAAAGCCTGCCCTGAGCATTTCCGGAAGCGGTGTAAAGGTGAATCTGTGGAATGATGATGAGGTGCTCTCATTCTCAGTTTATGGGATGACGCAGAAGTGGATTGAGATTGGGAACCAGGGTGCAGGCAGCATTTCTTATTCTATCGAAGTCACTGAAGGTACGGACTGGATTACCCTCTCTGAGAGTGAAGGGACGATCCATACCGAGAAAAGGATTCTCGTATCGGTATTGAACCCTGCGGAGCATGCGGGTAAGCAGAGAGTTATTAATGTCCATGATCACAGGGACGGCAGTGTGATTCCGGTTAAGATTCAGGTTGAGGAAGCCGTAGAGCTACCCGAAGGAGCTGCCGCTTATATTGAAGCGGACGGGTATGTATCCATCCCGGCAGTGGGTTATGACCGGAATATTTTCCATGATGGTGTAGCAGGGGATGAAGCGAAGTTCGGCTGGATAACCGTGCCGGGCCTCGGAAGACATGAAGGGGATGCGGTAATGGCCTGGCATTCTGGGCTCCGTCCGCTGGATGGCCTGGACAAGGAGAATCCTCATCTGGAATATGATCTGTATTTGCAGCATAGCGGGAAGTTTGAGCTGGAAATATACCGTTTCCTCACACTGGATTCCACGGGGCAGATCCGCTTCGGCGTCGGCATGGATGAAGAAGAGCCTTTTATTGTAGAGAGTGAGACCCGTGACGAATGGCTCGGCAACTGGAAGGAAGCTGTGTTCGATAATGGCGAGAAAATCATGGTGGAGCTTCCGTTCCTCTCTGCCGGAGCCCATACCCTAAAAATTTATATGGTGGACCGTTATGTGACCCTTACCAAACTTGTGCTCTATACGACCGAGCAGAGCGGAAGTAATCTGGGTCCAATTTACAGCAGACATGGCGAAACACTGGTTCCCGCGTATGGACTGGAGGGTCCAGATGTGCAGTGGGATGAACTGGAACGGTTGCGTAGCGGGTTATACTTAACCAGTATAGATGAGGTTCCGCCTCCCAATGTCTTGTATGCGGACCGGGAGTTCTTCCAGACGATGAACACTCAGATCTTTAATACGCTTGTGAATTCCCCGCAGACTGAGCTAGGTGAGCCGCGTTATGCTAATATCAGCGGAAATGACGGGAGTAAGGATTGGCTTCAGGAATTTGGTTCGGGTGTCTTCGTTGAACAGGACGGGGTTCTGGCGATTGAAGCGGAGTATGCCCTGGAGAATTCAGCGAATGCTTATCTTACAACGGCTGCGGACGGAAGTGGCCTGAGCTGGAGCCATCTGCAGGCGGAAACGAACGGACGGACCGGGCTGGCGATGCACGTTGCCATGCCGGGAATCCGCTGGGATCATCCGGAGCAGGCTCCGGCGATGCATTACCGGCTGAGCGTCAGCACACCGGGAGCTTATCAGGTATGGATGCTGCTCCGGCATTATAACGACAAGTCGGACTCCTGCTATCTGGCGCTGGATGGCGAGGTGCAGCCGATATCCGAACAGTTCGGCGGAGGTACGCTGCATACGTACAACACCGCGTATGTATATTACTGGTGTGCGATATCTGACCTTGCGCTCACCGCCGGTGAGCACGTGCTCTCCGTCTTGGCCAGAAAGTCGCAGCTGCGGATCGACCGGATCTACTTGACCACCGGTAACGAGCTGCCGCCAGTTGATGCGGAGTGGAAGGACTCGGAGCGAAGATAGCTACGGGGAATTGAGGAACTCGGGGGAATCGAGGAATCAAGGGAATCAAGGAATCAAGGGAATCAAGGAATCAAGGGAATCAAGGGAATAAAAGCGGCAGCCGGGAATTGGAATTCCCGGGCTGCTGTTTTTTTGTTACGGATATAGAGGGATTCCTCTGAATCCACCGATAGAGGGCAAAGAAACTGAGGAAATGAGGGGCATAAGTGCCCCTGAATCCGCTGGAATTGGGCACTATGCGGAGGCAAACGAACCAAATGTATGTAAAAAACCGAATACAATGTGCCGCTGCGAGGTTAAACGAACCGAATGTATGTGAAAAACCGAATACAATGTGCAACTGCCAGGGTAAACGAACCAAATGTATGCCAAAAACCGAATACAATGTGCCACTGCGAGGGTAAACGAACCGAATGTATGCGAAAAACCGAATACAATGTGCAACTGCCAGGACAATCGACCCGAATGTATGCGAAAAACCGAATACAATGTGCCACTGCGAGGGTAAACGAACCGAATGTATGCGAAAAACCGAATACAATGTGCCACTGCGAGGGTAAACGAGCTAAATGTATGCGAAAAACCGAGTACAATCGAGCAATGTGCCGCTGCGAAGGGTAACGAACCAAATGTATGCGAAAAACCGAATACATTATGCCGCTGCGAAGGGTAAGCGACCCGAATGTATGCGAAAAACCGAATACATTATGCCACGACGAGGGTAAACGAGCTAAATGTATGCGAAAAACCGAATACAATGTGCCACTGCGAGGACAAGCGACCCGAATGTATGCGAAAAACCGAATACAATGTGCCACTGCGAGGGGTAACAAACCGAATGTATGCGAAAAACCGAATACATTATGCCGCTGCGAAGGGTAACGAACCAAATGTATGCGAAAAACCGAGTACAATGTGCCGCTGCGAAGGGTAACGAACCGAATGTATGCGAAAAACCGAATACAATGTGCAACTGCCAGGACAATCGACCCGAATGTATGCGAAAAACCGAATACAATGTGCCACTGCGAGGGTAAACGAACCGAATGTATGTGGAAAACCGAGTACAATGTGCCGCTGCGAAGGGTAACGAACCAAATGTATGCGAAAAACCGAATACAATATGCCACTGCGAGGACAAGCGACCCGAATGTATGCGAAAAACCGAATACAATGTGCCACTTTGAGAGCAAACGAAAAAGAGAAAAGAGAAAAGGGGCTGTCCCAAGTAGCCATTGTATGGCTGATGGTACAGTCCCTTATATAAAATCCACATCTGTTTACTCCCGTTACTCCCGGTTCAGAAATGTCCGGGTCCGCTCCAGCTGCGGGTGGCCGAAGATCTCCTCCGGTGTGCCGGATTCGGCGATTTCGCCGTTATCCATGAAGAAGACGCGGTCGGCCACATCGCGGGCAAAATTCATCTCATGCGTGACGATAATCATCGTCATATGCTCCTCGGCAAGCTGGCGGATGACCCGCAGTACCTCGCCGGTGAGCTCGGGATCGAGCGCCGAGGTCGGCTCGTCGAACAGGAGAATGTCCGGACTGAGCATCATCGCTCTGGCGATTGCGACCCGCTGCTTCTGCCCGCCGGACAGCATGGAGGGATACACGTCTGCTTTATCGGCAAGACCTACTTTGGAGAGCAGCGCCTCGCTTTTGGCCGTAATATCCTGAACACTTTCCCGCTTCAGCGTTCTCGGGGCAAGCTCCAGGTTACCCCTTACGGTGAGATGCGGAAACAGATTAAAGTGCTGGAACACCATGCCCATGGTTGAGGTGATTTCCCTAATCTCCGCACCGCTGGCATATTTGCCTTTGTCCACGAGCGCCCGGCCGCAGATCAGGATACTTCCGCCGGTAACCTCTTCCAGATGCACAAGACTGCGCAGCATGGTGCTTTTGCCGGAACCGGAAGGTCCAATCACCGCAACGACTTCCCCGGGGTTAACGTCAAAGGTAATCTGTTTCAGCACATCGAGGCTGCCGAAGGATTTCTGCAATTGCGATACTTCAATCATACTACTCATAGCGAAACAGCCCTTCTACTCAAATTTGAAACGTTTCTCCAGTGTCTTGAAGAATAGCGTAAGCACCAGTGTCATCAGCAAATAAATTACGCCCGCTACGACAAAAGGGGTGACCGTGAAATCACGGTTTACCGCCGTTTTGGCGAAATTGAGCAGCTCAGGTACCGCTACGGCATACAGCAAGGCAGTATCTTTAACCAGGGTAATGGATTCATTGGCTACCGCAGGCAGCGCCACCCGGAACATTTGGGCCAGTATCACCTTGCGCAGGGTCTGCCATTTGCTAAGCCCGAGTACCTTGGCCGCCTCATGCTGGCCTTTATCAATCGAGAGCATTCCCCCGCGGAAGATCTCAGCGAAATAGGCACCATAATTCAGAATAAATCCAAGGCTGGCCGCAACGAAACGGTCCATGACCAGATATTGCCCAATCACGGGGATCTGCGGCAGGCCGAAGCAGAAGAACAACAGCTGCAAGAGCAGCGGAGTGCCGCGCATCACATAAATATAAGTATGTGCGATCCAGGCCAGCGGCTTGACGGAACTTTTGGCCATTAGTGTGACCACCATCCCGAGCGGAATGGACAATACGATCACGATCAGGAACAGCAATACCGTTGTCCGTGCCCCCTCCAGCATCGGTCCGGAAATTTTAATAATATAGTCAATATTCATGTCTTCACCCGACTCCTAAAGGAAACCATCTAGTTAAGTACTTTGTTCTCTCCGAACCATTTCGTGGAAATCTCGGCCGCCGTTCCGTCACTGCTTAGCGCATCCAATGCCTTCTGCAGCTCCGTCAGCAGGTCCTCATTGCCCTTCTTAATCCCGATACCATATTGCTCTGGGGCCAGCGATTCATCCATCAGCTTGTAAGTCTCCGGCTCCTTGGATATGTAGTATCTGGCCACCACTTCATCAATGACTACTCCATCCAGACGTCCCGACTTCAGGTCTGTCAGGGCAAGCACATTATCGGTGAATTCGGAGACACCTTTAAGCTCCGCCTTAATCGGATTAGCATCCAGGGCATCGGCAGCAGAGGAGAGGCTTTGCAGTCCGACCTCTTTGCCGGCCAGATCCTTAAGCGTAGACAGCGCTGAATCCGCAAGCACGACTACAACCTGGCTATTCTCCAGATAAGGTTTGGTGAATAACACTTTATCCTTGCGCTCGTCCGTGATGGTGTAGCCGTTCCAGATCATATCAATGCGTCCGCTATTCAGCTCAGATTCCTTGGCAGACCAGTCAATCGGCAGGAAGGTAACCTCTTTGCCCATTTTCTCAGCAGCCGCTTTCGCATAGTCAATATCGAACCCGACAATTTCATTGTTATCATCCCGGAAGCCCATCGGGGCAAACTTATCATCTATACCGATCACCAGCTTACCGTCATTGCCTCCAGAACTGGAGCAGCCGGCTATTATAGCAATCGCCATAATTACCAATAAACCCAATATCCCTTGTCTCTTCATCTCTCTATTCCCCCTAGTAGATTACACGCAGCAGCCTGTGCTTTAGTTCGTTAATACGTTATCAGTTTATCATAATAACATATCATGTGAGTTACTGTCGATAGAGTAGGGGAACACAATTGTGTCGAAAATAAATCAAAGCATGCCGCTCAGCAGACTCTTACTTTATTTATTTTTTCCATTTTATCTCAATTCGTAATCTGATACGATTCCTGTAACAGGTACACAGGTGGCCTGAAATAAGGAGGAATGTCATAAGTGATAGAATTGAAGAATGAGCAATACGGCAAGGCAAAGGAACTGGTAACCAGTCACAATGAGCTGTCAGTGTTCACGGTTCTGGAAGGGCTGATGGAGGGCGAGGTTCATGTGGATTTGGCAGAACATCCGCAAGTCCTGATGATCGAGTCCAGTGAGACTACTTTGCTGGCTGGACGTGCAGATAACGATGCTTTTAACCAGGCGCTCACAGAATCACTGGGGTTCTGGGAACAGGTCACACCGGATAATGAAGAGTGGAGATTGAAGATACCAGAGGTTCATCCCAACAAATACATACGGGAGTATACAAGACACCGGTACATTGTAACCCGTGAGACGTTCACGCCAATCGAACTATCGCTGCCTGAGGGGTATGTGCTGGAGAAGATAGATTTGCCGGAGCTGCGGAAGAAGAGCTATAAGAATGCTGATAAAATTTACAAGTGGGCTGCGGAGTGGGGGAGCGATGAACATTTCGCTATTGCCGGCTGCGGCTGCTATATCCGTCATCTGGACAAGATTGTCAGCTGGTCGTTAAGCGACTGCTATAACGGAGGCCAAGTGGCTATTGGCATTCAAACAGCCCGCAGCTACCGCAAAATGGGCCTGGCCAAGCAGGTCGTTTCGGCAGTTGTCCAGCAATGCTGGGACAAAGAATATGGCAGTGTATAGTGGCTGTGTGTATCCACCAACCGCGGCTCCCGGGCCGTAGCGGAACGGGTAGGCTTCATGCTGGCGGATACCTATCCCTCTTTCACCTCCTATGCTCCAATTGAGAATTTTGCGGATCTTAATGATGACGGCTGGTATGAGTGGGGGGCTTATCTGCAGCAGGCTTCACAGAAAGAGCCCCGGCTGTACCTGGAGTGCCTGCACTGTTACATCAAGGCAAATGCCGTGGAGAAGGCACAAGAAATCGTGCGGGAAATGACTAAGGCAGAGATTGAATGCGATCTGGAAGAATTGAACGGAGCCATTGCGTACTACCGGAGCGAAGGATTATGTTCGGCCTTCAAGGCTCCGGAATGGGACGATATGATCAACAGTCTGGTGTACTTCTTCCGGTTATCCCAATTCGGTCTGTGAATAATTCA
Source organism: Paenibacillus sp. FSL H8-0259 (assembly GCF_037963255.1). Classification (NCBI taxonomy): domain Bacteria; kingdom Bacillati; phylum Bacillota; class Bacilli; order Caryophanales; family Paenibacillaceae; genus Paenibacillus; species Paenibacillus sp. FSL H8-0259. Next base: position 5,805,810 of record NZ_CP150147.1, on the reverse strand, counting down.
GCTTATATTCCTTGGGGCTCATCCCTGTGTATTTGGAGAACACATGAGTGAAATAGGCGGGTGTCTCAATACCAACGGCTTCCGCGACTTCGAATACTTTACTTGCCGGATTCCGGAGCAGCTTCTTGGCCATGTCAATCCGGTACTTGTTGATCACATCGATGATGGACTCACCGGTGACCTTCTTGTACAGGCGGCTGAGGTAGCTGCTGTTGATATGGATATGGTCGGCAATAATCTGCAGGCTCAGGTTCTGATTGTAGTGCTCTCGTATATATTTCTGGCATTCAATTACGATGTAATTAGGCTGTCTGTCACTCCGCGCCACAGCCCTTGAGCAGCTTAGAATCAGGCGCCCCAGAATATCTGCCAGCAGCTGGATGCTTTTGCTCTCCTGAATCTGCTTATACACGGCGGATTGGCTCTCCTCCATCTCCGGTGCGAAGGGCTGGCTTGTGCTCAGCAAGCGGAAGCAATAGGAGCTGATGAGCAGACAGGCTACCTTCACATTCTCAATCGGCTCTTTAATGCTTCTGTAGTTCTCCAGCAGCTGGTCCAGCTGACGGATGGCCGACTCGCTGTCTCCCTGCTGCAGATGTCCGGCAATCTGCTCGGCGGCATGATGGGGAGGGGCTGCAGGCGTAAGGGCCAGGTTCGCATGAGGGATATATACAGCCACATAATTATCATTATAAAAGCTGCCCTGCAGCGCCTCTCTCGCTTCAAGATAGGCCGTTGACAGCGTTGATATATCCCGGTGCCGCAGGCTGATGCCGATATTGACATGGTATTGCCTGAAGTTCTCCGCCATGGCGAGGATTTCATTGCTGATCGTGAGCAGGGCCTGGGTGGAGACCGCGGTATTGCCGCCGGTCATGGAGACAAGCGCCAGCAGGGTGTTTTTCTCCATGGCCATAATATAAGAGGGATGCTCCCCGAAGGCCAGGGCAAGGAAGTGGCGGATGGAGGCCAGGAAGCGGTAATGGTCATTCGCCGGGCTCCCGGCAGAGCCGTGGGGTCCGGGTATATCTTTTACCTCCATATAGATGGCGAAATAGTCCTCCAGCTGCAGCCCCAGCTCGCTTGAGCGGCTGTACAGACCGGCTTCATCGCTAATCAGGCCATAGACGGCTTCCCGGAGGAATTTTTCGCTGATTTCGGACAGATTATCGTTGATTTTGCTCTCCAGCTGCCGGACCTTCTGCTTCTGCTCCCGTTCTTTTTCCAGCAGCAGTGTGGCTTTCTCAATCGCCCGGGGAATCTGCTCTGTGGGATTGGTCTTGACTACAAAATCGACGACTTCATATTGAATGGCCGTTTGGGCATAAGAGAAGTCCGCGAAGGCCGTAAGTATAATAACCTTCGTCTGCGGAAAGTGCTGGTGCAGATAATCCGACAAGGCAAGGCCATCCATTCCCGGCATGCGGATATCCGTGACAACGATATCGACATCGTAGTAGCCCAGCAGCTCGACCGCCTCCAGCCCGTTCGACGCCTCACAAACAACCTCGCACTCAAGAATACTCCAATCGATGAAGCACTGCAGCCCTTTTTTGATCACAGGCTCATCGTCTACAATCATAACCTTATACATGTGTTAGTTCCCCCTGATCTGCCGGTATATGTAGAGTGACTCTCGCGCCTGTCCCAGGCTCGCTCTCGACCTCAATGCCATAAGGCTCGCCGTAGAGCAGCTTAACCCGTTTATGCGTGTTGATCAGGCCGATATTGTTGTGGCCCTGCTTGCGCATCGTGTCGCTCTCGAAATGACCCCAATTCTTGGGCACATGCTCAAACCCGCTGCCATTATCCGTAATCTCGAAATACACCGAATCATTCTTGCGGTAAATGCGGATGTTGATGTTTCCTTTGCCGAGCTTCCGCTCCACCCCGTGCACCACAGCATTCTCGACCAGCGGTTCAACACTGAGCTTGGGCAGCAACAGATCCAGTATGGCCTCATCCTCGATCTGGATCGTGTACTCCATTTTGTCCTCGAACCTTTCCTTCTGCAGATACAGATAGAATCTGATGAAATCGAGCTCCTGCCGGATCGGGATTTTGGCCAGGCTGTTGGAATAGATGCTTGCCTGCAGCAGCTCTGTGAGGGATGTTACCATTTTGTAAACGGTCTCATCTTTGGACAGCTTTGCCTTATAACCGATGGTAATCAGCGTATTGAACAGAAAATGCGGATTCATCTGAGCCTGCAGAAATTTGAACTCTGACTCTTTGACCAGCAGATGCTTCTCATAGACTTCCTTGATCAGATAATTGATTTCGTCAGTCATGTTGTTGAAGGTAGAGCTGAGCTGGTTGAGCTCTGCATCCTTGAAAGCGGGCATTCTGGTGTTGTAATCCCCTTTCTTGACCTTACGGATACTCCGCAGCAGATCGCGGATAATCCGGGTGAAGCGGAGCGACAGCAGGACACCTGCTGCAAGCGAGACGAACGCAATCAGTGCGATAAACCAGATATAATTGTGCATGCTTCCCGATAATTTGGCGAGTACCTGCTTCCTCGGAATGCCGGCAATGAAGGTAAGCCCGGTAGTACCGATGCTGCGGGAAGCGGCCAGATAAGTCTCCTGATTAAGCTTGACCTCACTTACTTCCGTATGATCCCTCAGCGCGAGCACATCGGGAGGAACAGTTGAACCTAATTCCTGCTTACCCGCACTAGAATAGATGACTCCCTGGTTATCAATAATGTAGGCTATGGCGCCCGGGTATTCGAGCAGTCCGGCATATTCCTCTGCTAAATCAGCTTCATTCGTGCCGAAGATCAGCACCAGGCGCTGCTCGGGAAGATTAATATTGGACATCACCCGGGTGAAATAGAGCGTGGGATCGCCGGGACTTGGCGTCAGGATTTCTTTGCCGCGGACCATTCTCCCGTTAACCGACTGATAGACTGCGAGATTGTTCCGGTTAATCTGCTCAATGTTAGGCGGGGACTTCAGAACGGATACATAGTTGTCGTTATCAAAAAATACATAGGCCGTTGACAGCAGGCTGATATTCCAAGCATTGTTGAACATAAGGCTGTACTTCAAATCTTCTTCCATTTCGCTTTTATTGACGAATTTCTTGTAGAAGTCATCACTCAGCGACATATCGTCGATTAACCAGTTTCTTAACATTTTAGTAGAGAGGAAATGCAGGGAGGTATTATCGATAATTTGAAAGGACTTCTCGATATTGTCGTTGGTCTGGCGGATCAGCAGGGACAGATTATCATTGGCATTCCTCGTTAGAATCTGGGAGATGCTCCAATAGAAGTAGCAGCCGGCGAACGTCATCGGAAGCAGAATTAGCAGGAAGATAATAATGACCATTTTATTTCGTACCGGAATTAGGGAGAAACGTCCGAGTAGGGGACGAAGGCTGATCCGCTTCAGGATATGCTGATTGGACATGTTGGTTGCTCCTTGCTGATGAGTCTGTAGTACAGCCATTATATATTCATTTCTTGGCAGCGAATAGCAGAGCCGGGTGAAATCGGGCCGTTTCCGGCCAGATGGTAAAGAAAACGATACAGAGTTAAAGAAATCTGAAAACCCTTACACCCGCCCCGCTGCCAAATCACATTTGCTCAAGATATTATAAAAGATCATGCGGAAAAACGAATTCATAACTTTTTTTCTATGTTCTACAATGAGAGCTGTAAACAACTGTAATTGGCTGCAGGGTGATACCCTGGCTTAAGCCATCATTCTAAAGGGGGATTTATTGTGCAAAAGTCTTTGTACAAAGCGGGCTGTACCTTAGCAGGCATGCTGATGCTGACCATGTCCATTACGGCATGCGGATCAGGGAATTCAGCAGAGAATAATGGAGCGGCCGCAACGGCAGGCTCAGAAAATGCAGCAGCACCTGCGGCTAAAGCGCCGGTCAAAATTTCTTATCTTACGTTCCGGGTCGGCACGCATGCATCAGCCAAGATGGAGGAAGAGCAGATCAAGCAGTTCAATGCCAAATATGGCAATGAAGTGGAGGTTGTGGTTGAAGAGATTCCAAGTGATGCCGCATACGTGGATAAGATTAAGATTCTGGCAGCCTCCGGGGATGTGCCGGATGTCGTAATGGGCAAGGACGGAATTAATGATGTCCTGATCAAAGGGAATCTTGCAACCCCTTTCAATGATTATTTAGACAAGGATGCGGAATGGAAGGCAGCTATCGGAGAAGATGCACTTGCTTCCAATACCCGGGACGGGAAGATCTGGTCGATCAGCGATCAGAAGCAGAATATCGGCTACTTTTACAATAAAGAAATGTTTGAGAAGGCAGGCATTAAGCCGGCGGAGACTTGGGATGAATTCATGAGCAACAACGAGAAGCTGAAGGCTGCAGGCTTCGTTCCCCTCGCACTGATGACCGGGGAGAATGCCTGGACATCCAACCTGATTCTTGCCGCGATGATCGGTACGAACGGGGAGAACGGCAAGACGTTCATGAACACACTGCACCCTACCGACTTCAATACGCCCGAAATGATTCAGGCGCTTAATATGATGAAGGAGCTGCTGGAGAAGTATACGACGAAGGATGCGCTTGGGGCGGGATACGCCAATGCAGCGAACGCGTTCAGCCAGGGCAAGGCAGCGATGATTGCTAATGGTCCCTGGATGATCGGAGACTTCAGCGATCCGACCAAATCCAGTGAAGGTTTCGATGCAAAGGTGGGTGTGGCAGCGTATCCGAATAACAGCCTGATTTCCACTTATGAGGTTGGCTATATGATCGGAGCCAAAACGCCGGAAACCCGCGATGCTGCTGAGAAATTCATCAAGTTCAAAACAGGGCTTGAAGGACAGACCCTCGCTCTTGAATACGGCAATGTTATGCCGGTATCGAGTGAAGTTCAGCCATCAGATGCACTGAAAGAGAAATATCCGATCATGGTCGAATCGATCACAGTCGCTCAAAAGTCACAGCTGCATTACCGGACCCTGGACTCCATCGTCTATCCGAACGTAACAGATGCCTGGAAGAACCTGTATCCGAAGCTGGCAGCGGGCCGGGCAACGGCTGAAGAGATTGCCAAGGAACTGACGGAAATTGCCGCTAAGAATAAATAAAGAGCAGGATAGGCTGGATTTAAGAATCTCTATATAGATTGAACTAAAGATTTTTAGAAAAGGAAGAAGCAGCGGAGGGGGATTTTGGAACTGTAGGAGCGGTAGCAACCGCCTGAAAGCTTTCCGAAGGAAAGCTCACTCAGGAAGCATAAGCAGTCACCGGATTTCTACCGCTAGCAGCGGTAATAGAATCAAGAAATCTGGGGGCGGGCAGCGGCCGGAAGTCCAAAACTCACAGTAGTGGCGAGTATTCCTTTTCCAAAAATTCAAGTTCAAACTATATAGTTAAATTCTTAAATTCACTCTATGCAGCTGAGGATTGGGGAGGACCATATGGATGGTTAGGAAAAATAGAGGGTATATCACGCTTTTCCTGCTACCGACTGTAGCATTGTTTATTATTGTCTATGCCGTCTCACTTGTCATTCTGTTCGGCACATCCTTTACGGAATGGTCGGCCGGACGCAGCCCGGTGTTCATCGGTCTCGCTAACTATATCAGGCTGTTCACGGACGATGCCGATTTTCGCCAAAGCGCACTGAATACGGGGATCTGGGTCGTGCTGCAATCTACGGTCCACGTGGCCATCGGCACCCTGTTCGCGGTTATTCTCAGTATGAAGGAATTCTACTGGAAGTTTGCCCGCACGGTGTACATGTTTCCTAATATTATCTCGGGTGCAGCCGTAGGTATGCTGTTCCTGTGCATGCTCAATCCTGAATTCGGTGCGGTGAACAGTATCGTCCGTTTGTTCGGCAATGCGGATTACTCCCAGAACTGGTTCATGGATTATGCCACGGCTTTTCTATCCGTTACGATGACCTGGCTGCCGTATGCGGCAGTCGTCACGATTCTCATTCTGGCCGAGATTGCGGCCATTCCGGAAAGTCTGTTCGAATCGGCACGTATCGACGGGGCCAGCAATTTCAAGATCAACCTGTACATCATCATTCCTATGCTGCGCAACATTATCGGGACCTGCGTGATTCTGTCGGGAACAAGCATGCTGCAGAAGATGGATATTATTCTAATGACAACAGGCGGCGGACCCGGCAATCAAACGATGAATTTACCCATTTACATTTACAAAACCGCTCTCATGGACAATAACTTCGGTTATTCCAACTCAGTGGGCGTTTTCCTAATCGGCTTTGGCTTGATCTTTGTCCTGCTATGCCGAAATCTGTTCAGAATAGGCAGCTCCCAAAACTGAATGGAGCGGATGGGGTGAGAATGTTGAAAAAAAGTTTGGGTGTACTTAAGTATGGATTTGTAATCCTGATTGTCCTGTTGTCGCTGGGTCCGTTCCTGTGGGTGCTGCTGGCATCGTTTAAGACGAATGCCGAGATTCTGAGCAATTCCCTCGGCTGGCCAAGCAGCTTCCGCTTCTCCAATTACACGAAGGCCTTCCAGATCGCGCCGATTTCCCGGTTCTACATCAACAGTGTAATTGTAGGGATTTTTGGAACACTGCTCAATCTGCTTCTGCTCGGAATGGCAGCTTATGTACTGGCGCGCTTTCAATTCCGCGGTAAAAAGCTGCTGATGGGAGCCTTCTCCCTCTCGCTGCTGATTCCCGGCGCTGCGATGCTGCAGCCGCTGTACTTAACAGTTAACGCGCTCGGGCTATATGACAAGCTGATCGGACTTATTATTGTCTATACCGGCTTTGGGTTGCCGGTCTCGCTCTACATTCTATCCAGCTACTTCCTGACGATACCCAAGGAGATGGAGGAATCAGCTTACCTGGATGGTGCCAGCTTCATTCAGACCTTCTTCCGGATTATACTGCCGATCTCGAAGCCGGGCTTCGGCACGGCGGGAGTCATGCAGTTCCTGCTCTGCTGGAATGAATTTCAATTCGCGATCATTCTGACGACAGGCAATCAGAGCCGGACCCTGCCGCTGGCGCTCTATTATTTCAAAAGCCAGTTTGCCAGTGATTACGGCGTCATGTTTGCCGCTACGATGGTCGTCATCATTCCGAGTATTGTAGTCTATATCCTGCTGCAGGAGCAGGTAGTATCCGGACTTGCTGCGGGAGCGGTCAAGGGATGACGGAGTTGACGGGAACGCCATGGAAAGATACCGGAGAATTGAGGGGTTGCAGATGAATGAGGAACACCTGTGGTGCCTGAAAGAAAACGGGTATGAGGCCGGACTGCATAAGCATTATGAGGGGCTGTTTACCCAGGGGAACGGCTATATGCATGCCCGTGGAAGCTTTGAAGAGGGATGCAGCGATGCCCCTCAGGATGAGGAATATCTGCGTTTTCCGGATAACGTCACGCTGGAGAAGCCGCGGCATCCGAAGTCCAAGCAGGGGACATTCATCCCGGGCATTGTCGCCCGGCATCCGCTGCTGAAGGAGGAGATTGTTAATCTTCCTTATATGCTGGGGCTTGAATTGCGCTCTGCAGGCGAGAGCCTGGATATGGACCGCTCCCGGATCAGCGGCTACAGACGCTGGCTGGATCTGCGCGATGGAAGCCTTCATCGTACATTGATCTGGGAGACAGCAGAGGGCATGCAGCTACAGTGCACCTTCGAGCGCTACATCAGTATGGCGGATACCCATCTGTGTATCCAGCGCATACAGGTTGAGGTGCTGGCAGGCGAAGGCAGGCTGGAGGCTGCTGCTTCTCTCCGGGGAGATGTACGCACCAATGGGATGAATCATTTTGATAGTGTAGTTCCCACGGCGGAAGTTGGGGGCAGCCTGTCGCTTGAAACGCTGACGGAACAGGGGAACCGGATCTTCATGCACTCTGCGCTGGAAGCCTCTGAAGCGGTGATCTGGCAGGAGGAGAATAGCCAGGTGACGGCTGCGCTCCGGGGTGAATTCGCTGTGCAGACCGGGGACCGGCTGACTGTCAGCAAGCTGACGGCGGTGACCACGGACCGGGATATGGAGGAAGGCGAAGCTGGCAGCAGAGCGCTTGCGCAGCTTAGCCATGCACGTAAGATAGGCTGGGACCAGCTATATGAACGGCATGCAGCTTGCTGGAAGAGGAAGTGGCAGGAGGCCGATATCCTCATCAAGGGAGATGATCTGGCGCAATTAAATGTCCGCGTCTCACTCTATCATCTGCTTCGTGCCAATGCACCGGAGGATGCCCGGGTGGCGATTTGTGCCAAGGGGTATGCCGGTGAGGCCTATTTCGGACGGTATTTCTGGGACACGGAGATCAACCTGCTGCCCTTTTACCTGCACACCAACCCGCAGGCGGCCCGCAATCTGCTTCTGTTCCGCTACAATACACTGGACGGAGCCAGACGCAATGCGCAGAGTTATGGCTACCGGGGAGCAAGGTATGCCTGGGAGTCCTCGTTAAGCGGGGATGAGCAATGTGCCAACTGGCAGTACGCCGACCATGAAATTCATATAACAGCGGATATAGTGTATGCTCTCTACCATTATGTGCGGGCAACAGGCGATCAAGATTTCCTGGAGCACTACGGCATTGATATTCTGGTGGAGACGGCCCGGTACTGGTGTGACCGGGTAGACTGGAACCGGGAAGGAGTGGGCGAGCTGCTCGGCGTGATGGGACCGGACGAATATCTGCCCTTTACCCGTAACAATGCCTTCACCAACCGCATGGTCAAATTCAGTCTGGAGCAGACCGTAACCTGTCTGGACAGCCTGCAAGGCAGCAAACCGGACAGCTATGCAGCTGCTGTAGAGCGGCTGGGTATTCGCCCGGAGGAACGGGAGCTGTTCCGGCATACGGCGGAGAAGCTGCGGCTGCCCTATGACAGCGGGACGGAAATTGTTCCGCAGTCTGACGATTTTGCTTCTTATGCGGATGTGGATTTTGCCGGGATCTGGACTGACAGATCCAGACCCTTCGGCCACTTCATCTCCCAGGAGCGCAATTACCGCTCCAAGGCGCTTAAGCAGGCGGATGTGCTGGAACTCATGCTGCTGTTCCCGCAGGAATTCTCCAAGGAGCAGCTGAAGGCCTCCTATGATTATTATGAGCCGATCACAACCCATGATTCCTCCTTGTCCGTGGCGGTTCACGGCATTGTGGCCTCCTGGCTGAATCAGCCGGAAGCGGCGGCGAATTTCCTGCAGCGGGTGATGGCTATCGACCTTTCGCTGGAGAAGAAGGGTGCTGCCGAGGGGATTCATATCGCCAATTGCGGCGGCTTGTGGCAGCTGATCGTCTACGGGTTAGCCGGTCTGAAGAGTGCGATGTGGAGCAAGGACATTAAGCTTGAGCCGCGGCTGCCTGAGGGCTGGACGGAGCTGAGCTTCCAGCTTGCCTGGCAGGGGGAGCGCTACCGGATCACGATTCATCCGGATGCTCATGAAGTGCACAAGCTGGAAGGGAGGGGCTATGTTGCGGGCACAACCCTTTGAGGCAGCTATCTTTGACCTGGACGGTGTCATTGTCGATACCGCGAAATTTCACTATCAGGCCTGGAAGCGTCTAGCCGGTGAGCTCGGCTTCGATTTCAGCGAGAGCACCAATGAGCAGCTGAAGGGCGTCAGCCGTATGGAATCGCTTGAACTTCTGCTGCGCTCCGGCGGAATCACAGATCTGACGGCGGAACGTAAGGAGGAGCTGGCTTCCCGCAAAAATGAGTGGTACAAGGAGCTGCTCGATACGCTTACTCCGGGTGATGTATTACCCGGTGTAAGCGGCTTTCTTGGGCTGTTGCGCTCACGCGGAGTCAGGACAGCGATTGCCTCGGCGAGCAAAAATGCTCCGCTGATTCTGGAGAAAGTGAACATCAGGCCGCTGTTCGACGCAGTGGCGGACGGGAACAGCATCGCCAGGGCGAAGCCGGACCCGGAGGTGTTCCTGCAAGCAGCCAGGCTGCTTGGAGTAGCCCCGGCCGCTTGTTTTGTCTTTGAGGATGCGGACGCCGGTGTAGAAGGGGCGATCCGGGCGGGCATGCGGGTTGTTGGTGTCGGTGACGGGGCACTGCTTGCCCGCGCCGACCTTACCATCGCCAGCTTTGAACAGCTTGACCCCGTGTTCCTGCTTAGCCACATTGGTTTGAACGGTCCCTCCGGAAGGGGGGATTGTTCGAATGAGTAATGAGTGGAAAAGTGATGAGCGCATATGCAATAGGCGAGTAAGCGATGAACGAATAAGCGATGAGCTAATAAGCAAAGGGCGAGTAAGTAATGAACGAATAAGCGATGAGCTAATAAGCGAAGGGCGAGTAAGTAATAAACGAATAAGTGATGAGACGAATAGCAACGAGCAAAAGAACTATCAGCGAATAAGCAATGAGCCGAACAGTGATGAGCAAAATAGCAATCAGCGTATAAGCGAATTGACGCTGGAGCAGCTGCAGCCGGGCACTCCCCAGGTGCTGCCTGGAGGAGGCTTTGTCACCCTGACGCTTGTTACAGACTCCTTCGGCTCGCACCTACACCTTTTGACTATATCCAATGGCAGGCTTGTATTTACCGTGATACTGGAGCGGGGGATGGATATTGGGGAAATTAGGCTGGATGCGGAGAAAATCAGCTGGGAGCGTGAAGAGCGGTACCTGCTCCATCCGGATCATGTAGATCTATCCGACAATGAGCATTCGGGCTGGGATTCAGGCTTCTATGCAGCGGTGGCTGCCATTGGGCCGGAAATATTCGGTACCCCGGATGAGGTAAGAACCGTCCACGGGACGGGGTCCTATTCCCCGGCGCTGCCGGAATCGGTGCGGCTGACCTGGGATGAGCAGCAGATCTGCCTGGAGGGTAATGTTCCGGTAAGGGGATACGGGCCCTTGCCTGTGTATGCCAAAACAGTCCGGATCGTAACCCGCTACGGGGCAGCCAACCTGTTCCGGGAAGACACGGTACGGAATTTAACGGAGGTTGCGCAGCCAGTGGATGACGGGTACCATATTCAGCTGGCAGGAGCTTATATGTCGGGAGGCGGAAGTTATATTCTGCCGGTCTCCACCGCAAAAATGCTGCTCCGTGACTCTGCCCCGCCTGAGGTGGACCCGTTAGCTGTCTACGATTCCGAAACCAGGCTGGACCCGATCCGCTGTTATCAATACGTTCCTGAGCCGGTAGAGGGGCTTGCGGATCTGCCGCAGGTCCGGGACTATTGCGCAGATGGGGGCGGGGAGCAGCTCACGGCCGAGATGCTGGTGAACGCCGGGCAGGATACGGCTGCCTATGTCATTCGTTCCCTGCAATGTTATCCCCGGTCACTAATCGCCAAGCGGGCGGTCACTGACCGGATGTATGCGCTAGAGCCTTGCAAGACCAGACCCAATTCACTGGAGCAAAAAACGATAGACGGCGAAGTGGTCTATATCGGCCCCCGCGGCCAGAGCATCGGCTGGATCATCATCGGGGCTTCGCGTGATCCGAAGGAAATCACAACCCTTGCGCACATGATCCGTAGCGCAGCAAAGTGATGGGTGTATGCCGGGAGCGCAGACACCGTTCACTTTCAAATGAAACTAGAAATAACCAGCCGCCGGTAGATTTCGGGCGGCTGGTTATTTTTTTGGTTTCTGCCAGGTTCGGCTTCTGCTCAAAGGTTACTTGCTTAGACAGCTGCTGCGAGATATGGCAGGCCAAATGTATGCGAAAAACCGAACACAATGTGCTACCGCGAAGGTAACCGGGCCGAATGTATGCGAAAAACCGAATACAATGTGCTACTGTGAAGGCATCAGGGCCGAATGTATGCGAAAAACCGAACACAATGTGCTACTGTGAAGGTATCAGGGCCGATTGTATGCGAAAAACCGAACACAATGTGCTACTGCGAAGGTATTAGTGCCGAATGTATGCGAAAAACCGAATACAATGTGCTGCTGCGAAGGTATAGGACCGATTGTATGCGAAAAACCGAATACAATGTGCTGCTGCGAAGGTATCAGTGCCAAATGTATGCGAAAAACCGAACACAATGTGCTACCGCGAAGGTAACCGGGCCGATTGTATGCGAAAAACCGAATACAATGTGCTACTGGGAAGGTGTCAGGGCCGAATGTATGCGAAAAACCGAACACAATGTGCTACTGTGAAGGCATCAGGGCCGAATGTATGCGAAAAACCAAATACAATCGCAATGTGCTGCTGCGAAGGTGTCAGGGCCGAATGTATGCGAAAAACCGAACACAATGTGCTACCGCGAAGGTATCAGTGCCGAATGTATGCGAAAAACCGAATACAATGTGCTACTGGGAAGGTGTCAGGGCCGAATGTATGCGAAAAACCGAATACAATGTGCTGCTGCGAAGGTTTAGGACCGATTGAATGCGAAAAACCGAATACAATGTGCTACTGTGAAACTACAGGCGAATAATTGCAGGATAAACAAAAGGCGCTCCCCCGGATACTGTTCCAGGGGGTGCGCCTTGTTTATGCCTTGCAGAGCCGGCAATATCCGCTTCCGCGCAAAGCCTATTTCAAATAATTAAGCAGAATCTGCGCAGCTTCTGCACGGGTGGCGGCAGCCTTCGGAGCAAAGGTTCCATCCGCCCGTCCGTTCACGAAGCCAAGCGAAGCGGCTGCGGCTACCTGATCCGCTGCCCAGCCGGAGATGTCCGCAGCATCCTTCATAGAAGTGATGTCTACAGCGGCCGGGATTGCACCATGCTGGAGCTTATAAGCCCGCATCAGAATGACAGTCATCTCTTCGCGGCTGATCTCTGCATTCGGCTGGAAGGACACCGGACTCCGTCCGGTAATCAGCCCTGCCTGCACCATGCCGGATAGAGCATCCCTGTACCAGGCATCTTGCGGAACATCAGCGAATGCGATGCTGCTACTGCTGTCGATGTTCCCGCTGGTGCCGCTGCCGCCGTTCCCGCTGTCGTTCCCGCTGCCACTGCTGTCGCCGTTCCCGCTGCCGTTGCCGCTGGTGTCGCTGTCGCCATTCCCGCTGGTGCCCATGCTGTCGTTCCCGCTGCCGTTGCTACTATTGCTACCGCTGCCGCCCAGCTGCAGCGCACCGGCCATCAGCTGCACGAATTCAGCCCGGTTAATATTCCGGCCCGGCTGATAAGCCTGCTCCGAGATTCCCTTGATCAGATGTTTCGCAGACAGCTCACGTAAGGCTTCGAAGGCCCAGTGTGTAAGCGGAACATCGCTGAATTGCTTGGAATACTCCAGCAGCGCGTATGTGCCGCTGCCGTCAAGAAGTCCCGTCAGCCCGCCCGCTTCAGCTGCTCCGCCCAGATAAGTGAGTGTACCGTCACTGCTCACACGGTACAGGCCAAGCAGCCTCGAGTCAAGTCCATCCGCTGGCCAGCTGACGCTTACCGGAACCGGATAATCCTCCAGATGGAGCGCTGTCCCGTCTGCCCTTACCAGACTCAGGTCATAATCCATCAGCTTTCCTGCCAGCGCTACGCCAGCTTCTGTCTTCAGCTTCGCAGCATCCAGTGTCTTAGGCTGCGCCTTCAGCACAATCTTGGCACCGCTGCTCCCGCCAGCAGGCAGGGCTTCGGCCAGCTGCTTCAGCAGCTCCCGCGCCAGTACCAGCTCTATTCCGTCTCCCTGTACACGCAGGGAATGGGTTCCCAGCAGCGTCCCGGCATTCACCGGAAGCTCAACCGCAGCCGCTTGACCTACCTGCACTGTAACCACACCGTTCACCGCAGGGCTGCTCAGCTGAGTGGCAGTAATGACTGCAGCCGAAGGACTCGGCGTTGCGGTAGCCTGTGGTGTTGCCGCAGGCTTCGCCGTAGATGACGGCGGACTTGTTGCTGTCACCGGCGGGTCCGTTGGTGTCGCCGGAGGATCTGTTGGTGTTACCTGCCGACGGCTGACAGTCAGCTCAATCGTCTCTGTAGGGACCGCATCCACATAAGCATACTCCCCGATCATACGGGTGTTCATAACCTCAACCTTGTATGCCCCCGCATCAGATATAGCAGCCTTATCCAGTGTCAGACTGCTCCCGGCCGCACCGTCCAGCACAAGATCGTTCTTCAGCCAGCGGTAGCTCAGCTCTCCATACACAGAATTGGCTACAACGTTAAAGGTAACTGAAGCCCCTTCGATTACCGGATTTACACTTGCCGTGAACGACTGGACCACTGGTGTTTCATGTGCCGGATAGACCTTGAGCACCAGCTCTGTTCCGGTGATACGTTCCGGATTCACCTCCGCTTTGCCGGTCAGCACCACACGGTACTGTGTTCCGTCATCTTCCATTCCCGGCGTGAAACGGTATACTGCACCGGTAACACTCGTTAGCGGCAGCCAATCGCCGCTGTCCGGCCGCTTCATTTCCCAGCCAATAGAATCCACGTCACCTGTTGCTTTAACAAGCAGCGTCAAGGGTTCACCCTCAACGGCGTCCATGGCAGAAGGTAAATCTACCGCGAAGGCAGGGGTAATCCACTCTACTGCAGCCGGGAGCACTTGCAATATATATTCCTGCTCGCCGGTTAAGCCGCTATCGTCTGCCACAACCGCCTTATATCGGTAGCCGCTCATCGCTTCCGTCAACGCCGCCAGCGTCAGGCTGTCGCCCGAACCGACCGGCTCACCATAACCATAGCCATCGCCCTTGTCGAGGTACCAGGTGAAGGACAGGGTTCCTTCTCCTTTACCGGCGGCGCGGAGTACTCCAGCTGAACCCGCCCGCATCAAGCCTTCACTGACAATCTGCACCTCTGGCGCCTTTTGGTTCCATTTCGCCGTCAGCGTCATTACTCCCGGCACGGTCTGATTGGCAAAATCCCATTTTTCTGAATCGTTGTACCAGCCCTCCAGCACATAACCTTTATTCATTACAGCCGGAGCCGTTAACTGTTCGCCGTATGCAGCCTGAACGACTGTCTGTCCCGGACTTCCGCCATTCGCGTCAAAAGTAATATCATAGCGTCCGTTCAGCTCGGTCAGAGCACTGATTTCACTATTGCTGAGGTTACGGACTTCAATTTTCATCCGCTGGTTATCCTTTGCCTGATCATCCGCTACTCTTACTGCTGCACCGTCACTCTTGGACGCTCCTTCTACAGTGATTACTTTATTATTGCTTTTGTTAATGATCTTGTAGTAATCTCCGTCTTTCTCCAGCTTCCACTGCTGCGTATCCGGTATCGTTCCAGCAGCTTTGATATTCTGGCAAAGCTGCTGGATCGCTGAACCGGGAAGAATATCGAGCACATGGCCGCTTTGAACCGACTGAATCTGGTAATAGCCTGTGCCGAGATCCAGGAATCTCCACAGCTGATTATTACCGTCACCGTTAGACCACTGGTTAATCACCGCCAGCGGATCACTGGAGACTCTGTCCACATCCAATGCTTTTCCGCTGTGCTTGGGCTGGATTTTGACCATTTTCTCCGGAATGATCTTGCCCGCAATCGAGCTCATAAATCCGCCGCTCGTCTTATCAATCGTGAGACTGTCGACATTGAATCTGCCGGTATCTCCCTGTTCGCGGATGAATTCAATCGTATTCTTGCCGGCTTTGAGGTTCACGGACTCCGTACTGTTAGCCCAGATATCCCAATTCGCTGTCGGAGTTAAGGACACTTGCTTGATTCTCTGTCCGTTAACCATCATCGACATGGTAATATTCGAGCTTTGTACCCCGGAATAACGCAAAGTTGACGTATAGTCAGCCGTATTAGGGACATTTACTTCAAACTTCAGCGTGTCCCCGGTCTGCTCGAATCCGCCTACGAACCCGTTGCCTTCATACCATAAATGATCCCTGACAACCTTGAGGCTTCCTTGCCGGGTGGCATCCTCGGCCTGATACCTCCACGGAGTACGCTTGTTAAGATGAATACTGTCCATATTTAGAATGCCGGAGTTTCCTGTTTCATTCTTATAAGTAATTGTGTTTTTACCCGCCTTGAGGCTTAACGTGTCAAGCTGCTCCTTCCAGACGGTAAGTCCGCCGGTAGAAGGGAGGGTAATATTCTTAATCTTCGTGCCGTTCAAGTACAGGCCATAAGTTGTGCCTGCTGCTTCTTTGGCATATCTCAGCTTCACATCATAAGAGGCTGCATTCTCCACATTTACCACGAACTCTACGGACGAACCCGCTTTGGACAGCCCGGTGACATAACCGGTTCCCAGATTGCCGTCTTTGGCGTAAACAACTGCAGCATCGTTCCCGCCAGCCAGCTTGGCATCTTCGGCTCCATAATGCCAGGTAGTGGCTTCTGTTACGGTTATAAAGTCCAGATTGACGTTGCCGGTATCGCCTTCGTCATATTTATAAGTGATCGTATTTTCCCCTTCTTGAAGGAAAACATTGTCATAGCGGTCGGCCCAGCTGTCCCAGCTTTTTAGGCTGAAGAAATCGACCTGCTTAAGCTTTTGCCCATTCACATACATAGTCAGCGTCCGGTCATCGTTGAATCCCAGGCTGTAGCCCAGCTTAACCGAATAGCTGCCGGCAGCAGCGGCATTTACTTTGAAGGAAACTGCAGAGCTGGAAGTCCAGAGCCCTCCGGCAAATCCCGTTCCGCTGTAACCCGGATGATCTGCATCAACCTTTGCATTTCCGGACAGCACGGCATTTTCTGCTTCATACAAGGTGCTGCGCTTGATAATCATGGCATCCAGAGCCAAAGCACTCTTGCCGGACAGGCGGATTGTGTTGCTTCCGGCGTTAAGCGGAAGGTTATAAACGGATTTCAGATCGAAATTCGCCTCAAATCCGGCATTCGAAGGGAAGGAAAGATCGCGGGTTGCTCCCCCATTAACGCCTAATTTCATGGTAACCGGATTCGCGGTGTTATTGTTGTATCTGAAATCCAGCGAGTAGGTCCCGCCAGCAGTAGTGTTTACTGTAAACTCTATATAGTCATTAGTGCTGCTGTTATTGTATTTTTGATATACGCCGCCCGAAGCATAAGCCGTTCCTCCGGGGATTCTCGCTACTCCCGACAGCTTTGCCTCCTCGGCTTCATAGATTTCGCTTCGCTCTTCTCCGGAAGGTCTGTTCAGGACTGTGCCGGGGTTGGAAGGAATGCCAAGATTGATGAAATCATCATCATCCCAGTGAATCCGCTGCGCTCTTATACCTCGGTTCCCGCCGCCTTGCCCGTGGGTCGGTATGCCGTGATACAGAATCCAATCCTCGCTGTCGTCTTCGGACTTCAGGAACAGGGGAGAGCCGGGGCCATACGAGCTGTTCTCATCCGATCTTTTCATCACAGGCTCAGGATATTTGACCCATGAATCCGCATTCATCACATCCGAGGATGCATCCGCAACGGATACGCCAACTGCATAGTTATCATTCATAAAGCTGCTGGCCGAGTAGGCAAAATAAATTTTACCGTTTCTCTCGACTACCGCAGCGCCTTCGTTGATATTATCGTTTTTCTTTTCCCAATCATATTCCGGTTTGGCCACCGTACCTTCCGGGCCCTCCAGGGTCCACGGGTTCTTCATTTTGACAATCGTCGGACTTTCATCGAATTTCGTATTCTCAGGGTTCTGCGGGTCCTCGAAATAATAGTATTTGGTATAGGTGAAGTAGGGTTCCCCTTTAATCGTAACCACGCCGCAGGCCAAACCGTAGCCTTCCGTGTTCAGCAGTCCCTGCTTGACCGTAACCTGGCCGTCGCTGTCTTCATTGGCAGATTCGCCCTTCAGCTCCCAGGTTCCTTCAAAAGGATCGGGTGATGCGTTCTCCAGAACGTAGGAGCTTGGATGCCCATATCCGAAGCTGTCCTCCGGGCCGGAAGAGAAATACAGATACCACTTGCCGTCCAGCCGGTAGACATATGGACCCCACACATAGCCGAAGTTATCGGGCTTCTTCCAGACCACTTTGCTTTTGGCCGTAGATACGCCGAGAATGGTTTCATGCCTCTTCAAGGTGATGTTATTATCGCCTGAAGATGCAGAATAGTAATAACCATCAGCAGCCCTGGCCACGGTAGGATCAGCACCGCCCATAAGCGGGTTAACGTAATTAGAAGTTACATCCGCGTAAGAGATGCCTGACAGCAGTAAAGAAAGTATCAACACCAGGGGGAGCAGCTTTGAGCTTTTTTTCCTCATATGAATCTCCTTTTCTAAGCAATTTCTGATCATTTTGACAAAAGTTATGTTCACTTGCCCTCCTCCGCAAAGATATGACCCTGCTTTTTTTGAAACCGCTTACCAATAATTGCAGCGCTACGCATCCATTATAAAATAAGAGCGGAACTGTTTTTCCGCATCATGTTTTGCGATATTTTGAGGGATTGGCTTAGCCGGAGAAGGAGCGGGGAGAGCAGCCTGGTGTTCTTGCTATATTTTTAGCTTTCTTATGTTATTTTGACGCTGTATAATTACGCAACAAATGTTTACATTCTTTGTATAATCATAGTGGGAAAAACTGAGAGAAAAATGAAGTTGACTGGAAGCCAGATTCGGATAAAAAAAGTGTTGGCTAAAGTGAAAAAAGCTCTTGCAGGAATGATGGTTGTAGTTGGGTTAGCGGTTTCTTCCGTTTCTTCTTCACATGCCCATGCGGCAGCGGATAAGCTGCAAATTAAGATTGACGGTGTTGTAATTTCCTACGATACGGGCGCCGAGGTCAAAAACAATCATACGATGGTTCCTCTGCGTGTAATCAGCGAGAATCTGGGAGCCAAGGTCGCCGGGACTAACTCTGAAATTATTCTTACCAAGAACATGACCCAAGTGAAATTGAAACCGGACAGCGGTACCGTGACGATTTTTCATTCAGAAGCCTTTGGCTGCCAGGTTGATTTCAAAAGTCCGACAATTACTGTCAATACAGCTGCCAAGAATGGTTTCCTGCAAATTATCAGTAATACAATTGTATAGTTAATCATCAGCTATGGAGGTCCAGTCATGAGTGAGATTGCAGAAACGGACCTCTTTGGGCTACCGCATGATCACTCGGAGAACAACAGCCCATACAATTAGCGGTCTGTTGTTCGGGTTAGGCATGATTGTTATTATATCGAGTCAATCTGTTCTTGTATTGAGGTTATGGGATTAACGCAATAATTGTTGTTTCTGATTTAGATAACATAAAGTTAACTTTTTTCATAAATAATGTTATTTTTATGTCATTCATTGCTTCAAATGCTCTGATATAATTTCTGCTAGGTAGGCAAAAAAGGGGAATATAGTGTTCAAAAATGAACTTGTGTAGTAACAACTTAACCGAAAAAAATACCGTGAGTACATGGTGATATAAAAACGATGGAACTGGGAGACTTTAATCCATACGGGGGGATGAGATATGAAAAAAACATTAATGGCTTGTATGATGATAATGTTGATGCTGGCATCGGCTTGCGGAAATGTTGAAACGACATCAAATCCAAATACTTCTAGTGAACCTAAAGCTGAAACGGAAGAGTCTATTATTCCAAAAAACACATCCGAATATTGTACTGATGACCGTATAAATTTGGATAGTGAAACTGAAAAATATTTCTATGGAACTTGGAAAGTTGAGAAGCATTTAGGATTTGCCAATTCATATAATGATGCTTCTGAATATCCAACAGGGCAAAAATTTATCGGGGATGAACTTGTAATCGAAAAAGACTTTTTTTCATCAAAAGGACTAAAAAAGTATAAGAAATATCAATATGAACTAAAAAATCCAGTATATCAGATTACAGAAGCATGCTATAACTCGGACTCTTTTTATAGATCGTACAAAATACTTATCCCAGACTTAAATATAAATGATGAAGTAAAAGTCATAGATATAAGTGACCCTTCTACAAAACTTAGAATACCTGTAAGTGTAACTTTTTTTGTTGTTAATAACGATAGGGTTATCTTGTTATCAGAGGCAACTATTTTTGAGCTAAAAAAATTACTGATTAAATGAATTAAGATTATATTTTCCAAACAAGAAAGGTCAGCCTTTAGGCTGACCTTTCTTGTTTATGCCCTAAAACAATTAAACTATAGTGTATATACTGGATACTTGTGAGTATACTTCATGCCTGTACAAAATAAAGTTGCTTCATCATTTCTTCGTCTTTGTAAATTTCTATCGTATGAAAATGCTTTGCTGACCAATCTTGAACAAGTATCAATTTCATTTGTTGAAAGTGGGCCATTAAAAGATGGATATATTTGCTGATATTCAAGCATAGCTTGAACATCACCGGTTGCTAGCACCCCGGAACCTCCATTAAAAGTGAATGAAACAAGTGCATCAAACTGAGATTGTGAAAATGTATGACCATTAGGGGGTACTAAATTATTTACAGCCTTTATAGCTTTTGCAGTATCCTCAGTAAAAAAAGTATTTGCCTTAGACTGAGAAATTGGTGATGTATAACCGAGGCTCAAAGAGCTTGATAGAGCATCAGCTTGTGCTTGGGTAAGAAGGGAATCATTTGCATTACCTGTTGTATTTTTAGTATATGTTTTAGTATTTGTTATCAAATGACCCCATCCAACAGTTGGAAACCCATAAAGATCTCCATAAAATTTCAAGGAAAATCCCTCATACGATTTGATAATGTTTGCTCCACTGGTGCCTAAAGAAAAATTCGACATATTAATCACTCCTGAAATAAAGATTAGGAGAAGAGCAATAGGAGGAATCATAGACAGAGCGCCATTCCCAAGTTTTCTGCAATGCCGTATTGTCTTCACAGTATATAAAGAGAAATGAGTTTCTTTTTTTACAACCACTCTCCATATTTTATTTCAATTCACTAATATTAAAAGTTTGTATAACCTCTATCATTTTGACATAGAGTTCCTGTTTAAATCATCCCGATAATCGGCGGGTACTTGTCGCAAGGAGGCTTTGATCTTTGGTGTGAAAGATTCTAAGACCTGTAATGTTGCCTCCTGATCGTGGTATTGCTGAGCTTGAACTAAAAGTTGGGCCCACATAAAATCACCGCTTTACGTTTTTTTGTATTTCATTCTTCAAGTCAATGTTACCCTTCCTCATAATTCATTCCCCTTCCGTTATCAAGCTGCGCAGTTTAGATAGAGCTTTTAAGCGGTGTTTCGAGACATTTTGTTGGGATACTCCCATTAATCCGGCTATTTCCTTGTCATTTAGTGCTTGTACGTAAGCAAAAGATAAAATCTGTTGTTGTTGTGCTGAGAGAGATTCATAAGCTTGATAAAGTGAGTGATCCGTAATGTGATCTTTTAAATTTGGTGGCACAGATTCTGAATCATGAACAGTAAGTAAGACAGATTCCAGGTTTTCATCGTTGTCCAAAGTCAGCGGGAATCGGCTGTCCTTCATTCGTCTCTTTTTGTCATAATTGATAGAGTTATAATGAATAAGATTGGCCATATACTTGATAAAACGACGATTTACCTCATCATCCTTATTCAATATAAGCCCCCCTTCTTTATGGAGAGATTGCTGCTATGCTGCGCTCCCATTAAGCAGCCATACATATTAGGCAGCACCATAAAAAAAGAATCGGCATACGGATACGCCAGTTCTTGAAATAGTCTGCACTTGGTGACAGCGGCGCCGGTACTCCGCCAACAAAGAAGAAAATAAGCAAAACTTATAAGATATTTACTTAATTTTAGTTCTCATAAAAAAAGTACAGTTAAATCAGATCGATTCAACAGTACAAGGTTTTTGAACTATGCCATCTAGACTACGATCTCTACGCCAACGGGAATCCCTGCAACTGTTAAAATAGTAGTTAACGGATCTAACGGCATTTTTGTCTGCGAACCATAGCTTATTATTGTTGCCATCTATCATCACTCCATTTCAAAGGTATTCGATATTATATTGTGAACCGCAATGATAGAGTGGACTAAGCTCCTGATGATTATATACATTTAATCGCTATTGCTGTTCTTGCAGGCGGCAGCGAAAAACTCAGGTAAACGCTTCACTTAATCTTAAGTTTGGTAAGTATATTCATTAAGAAACGACTGTTATCATAACTTTGTGAGGGGATAAGCAGGATGACTTCCGGAAAATTCAAGCTGTTTGTAATCTTTTCCCCTCCAGCGGTTAATAATGCTTAGGATTAGCAGGCTGGAAAGGGGCTTGGGATGAATGAAACGCAAACTTTTACTGACCGGAGCGGCTGGAAGGATCGGCAATGCACTCTTCAAAGGGCTGAACGAAGACGGCAGATACGAGGTTACCGGCGCAGATATACAGGCAGACGAAGAGCAGGGGATCGCCCAACTGGACATTAATGATGAAGCACGGCTGGCGGAGCTTACTAAGGATGTCGAGACGGTGCTCCACTTTGCCTGGATTAAGGATGAAGACGATTTCCTCGGTAAAGTGCTTCAGGGGAATGTAGCGGGTGCGTATAAGCTGTTTGAGGCGGCGGTGCAGAATGGGGTGCGGCGCATTATATTCGCCAGCTCCAATCATGCGACCGGTTATTATAAGTCGGATGAGACAACGGGACCGTCTGACCCTTACCGGCCGGACAGCTTCTATGGATTAAGCAAATGTTATATCGAGCTGCTGGGCCGCCTCTATTCGGACCAGGGCAAAATCTCCTCGCTGAATATCCGGATCGGCAACTTCCCCGGGGACGACCGGCCCCATTCGGAGCGGGCAGGGCATATCTGGATCTCGGAGCGTGATTTGCTGCAGCTTGTCAACTGCTGTATCCAAGCGGATGAGGAGCTGCAATATTTGAATCTGTACGGGACCTCGGCGAATAGTGACAACTACTATACCATCGGTTATCTGGAGGAGCTGATCGGATACAAGCCCCAGGATGATGCGGCGGAGCTGCTCGAACAGGCGAAGGCGGAGGGCCGGGAAATACGCAAGGATGAAACCGAATATCAGGGCGGGCAGCAGGAGTAGGAAACAGCGCAACCCGCGATTTTCTGTTACCTGTATATAAAGAAGGCATGCGAAGATTATCTTTCGCGTGCTTTTTTTGTGCAAGCCATATACATACCTATACGTACAAAGAAAAGGCTGAAACCCATCCCGAGCAAAGCACTGCTGTCCAGGGCTCCGGGGGATTGCTGCATAGTCAGCAGGGTGTATTGAGTGACTACGATGGAGACTAAGGCGTCGGTGAAGCTGAATATTTTGAGTGTGGATACAATGGGACCCTTCAGCTGCCGGTTAGCCGTCATGCTGCAAACCGCCATCCCAAGCTTGGTGAATGAAACGGCAGCGACGAGATAGACAAGGTTTCCGCTGAAAATAAGGGCATCCCCGAGGACATACATCCGCAGGGAAACGAGCAGATAACTGATGCCCAGCAGGCAAAGGAACAGGCCGCTGCGCCTGTAAATGTTATGCTCCAGCTGGAGCCTCTCGCCGGGTTGTTCGATTTGTTTGACGGCTGCGAACTTGTGGAGCGCCTGACCTCTTGCCGCACTGAGAATCAAATAATAAATGGCGTTGGTGATCAACCAGCCGGAAAGGAGGTACACGCCAAGAATCAGCTTGCCTGCGCCAATCACCGCATTAACAGCAAGCGATACAGTATTGACCATGGCGGTACGCTCCTGATTTGATATGACATTTAGTTTCAGCACCACGGACCTGCGGTATCCCTTCATCGGGTCGGATGAGCTTTTTTCGTATTTCTCCCTATGGTAAACTTTAGGTAAATTATCTAGGGGGCTGGACATGAGAAAGAGTATAATGGCATTATTATTTCTGTTCTGTTTGACTGCTTGTGGATCTTCAAATGGAGGACTCACCACGAAAGACTTAGGCATAAAAAAGGCGGATGATGATAAAGCGGTTGTTCAGTATGGAATGAGTCGTGTGGATGCGGAAAAAGTGCTTGGTGAAGGCGAAGATATAAAAATCGGCAATTCATTCGCTTACAGCTCCAGAGTAAGGATTATGTACCGTGAGGATAAAGTGGCGGGTATTAATTTGACTGAAGAATCGGAGGATATGTATGAGACGGTCGGCGGTTTGAAAATCGGAATGTCCAAAGAGGATGTTAAGAAAATTTATGGGGATCAATATCTGGCGGATATTGAGAAAAATTTGGATTATGCTTACGATTCAGACAGCAAACAGTTTGTAAAAGAATCTGAGTGGGCTAAAAATATTGAAGATAACACAAAAATTCATCTCATTTCAGTTATGTTTGATGGTAGCGGAAATGTACGTAATATTCTGTTAACAGATAAGCAAATGGCC
The DNA here is from genome assembly GCF_037963255.1 of Paenibacillus sp. FSL H8-0259. Classification (NCBI taxonomy): domain Bacteria; kingdom Bacillati; phylum Bacillota; class Bacilli; order Caryophanales; family Paenibacillaceae; genus Paenibacillus; species Paenibacillus sp. FSL H8-0259. The sequence goes on along the minus strand of NZ_CP150147.1, from coordinate 5,781,689 downwards.
ATAACGTATAGATGAATTGATAATGGTGTGTTCCCCTGCTTGCATTCAGTGGGGGTATTTACCTGCGAATATACATAATGTTCCAAGTGATTTGTGGTTCTGGATTGTACCGAGAAGATCCATACTCTATTCGCCAACTCATGGATTATGGCGGAGTAGTAAGGGGATACACGTCGCAATTATAATAGCCGCTGCCCGTTTTGTTCGGCAATTTGAATTTAGAGCATACATAAAGTAGCCCATTAACTTTTAATGATACATAATAAATAATCCCTGCTAACCCATCTGGTCGGCAGGGATTATTTATTGTCTGGCATGTTCAATTCATCCAATATCCTCAAGCAAATCCTTAGAATTATTACGTACATTGCCTACAGCCGAAGGAACCTTATAAGCCCGCATTTTCGCTGCATCGTAGGGCTTCAGCAGTTTTAATAATGACTCTACATCATCATTGTCTCTCCCCAGCCAATCGGCCTCATCTTCAGGTCTCAATATAACCGGCATGCGGTCATGAATATCCTCCATCAAACTGTTCGGAGTAGTGGTGATGATAGTGCAGGTGCTCAGTTTCTTTCCTTCTGGATCTTCCCAAGTGTCATACAATCCGGCAAAGGAGAAGAGGCTGCCATCACTCATGAGGATCCGGTAGGGCTGCTTGCTGGTCCCGTCCTTCTTCCACTCATAAAATCCATCAGCCGGAATGATACAGCGCTTGGTTTTAAGCAGCCGTTTAAAGGCAGGCTTATCGGCCACTGTCTCCGCGCGTGCATTGATCATCTTACTGCCGATCTTCTCATCCTTGGCCCAAAACGGTACCAGCCCCCAACGTAGTTCCCCCAAGCGTTTCCCCGCGTCACTGGCAATTACCGCCGGAACATTATGCATGGGAGCTACATTATAATTGGGTTTCAGTGTAGCTAATTTGCTGTCATCGATTAAGTAGTGCGTAATTAGTTCTTCCAGGGTGACCGTAATGGTAAAGCGTCCACACATATAATCAACCTCCTCATCCAATTATAGCGCTTGGCTTCTATGGATAGAGGAGGTAAGTGTTGGATTGATTATCCGGTTGCAGTTATGCCAGCTGACTTCACCTTAATATTGGGTGTTGCCCGACTGGCTGGTTTTACCTGAGGCGAAGCCCTTAAACAGGGTGGGTACATTGTGATAGCGGGTGTTGGTGATTTTTGCGGCGCTGCTGCTGCTGTCTGTACGGAAGATGGAATCTTTGACATTCGAGATGTCAGAGCTGTCCAGTGTGAAGTTCACGGCGTAGGAGGTTCCGCCGTTCTGGCGGGCCAGCTTGCCGATGTCGTCGGCTCTGAAGTTCTTAATGTTGATTGTGCCGGCAGCGTTTGCCTGGAACACTTTATCGTAAGCTTTATATGCACCTCCGCCAGTAATATTGACTGTACCGGAGGCTTTCAGCGTCAATGCATCCTCGCCCACATCCTGCCAGGTCACATTAGAGATTGTAGCGTTTCCATAACAGTGCACCCCGTCTGCGCCGGGAGCACCGATAATTACATTTTTGAGTGTAGCATTCTTCTCCAGCCGGAAGATTGGCTTCTGGTTCTCTGCCTGGCTGCCATCTCCAAGTGTACTTGCATTGGCGACATAAGTCTGGCCATTGCCGTTAAAGGTCTCTCCTGCTGGAACAACAATCGTTGTACTGACAACAATTGGCGTTGCAGCGGATACCTTGGCCGGACTGGCAACATAGAACGAAGACAACATGACAACCGACAGGAGTAAGCCCACAACCTTTTTCAATAATATTCCGCCCTTCAACTGTAGAGTATAGATCCGGCGAACCGGTATCTTGCAGGTGTCCTGACCAGATGTGCACCTCTGCCCGCACCCGATATATAGGATATTCGGAACACGTGTGCATAGAACAAATTAGTTCTGCTGAGATCAATTACCATATTTTCGACACAATTTGGAGGGAGCTGCAAGCTCAGTTATAGTGTATAACAATAGTAGAATGGAGGAGATTACATTGACGCAGGAAGAACTTATCCACGAGATTATGAACAATAATATGACAAGAGAGAAAGAAGAGAAAGTAAGAAAGTATAAGATTCTGAATACATATGCCAAGAAAGGACAGACCGTAATGGCCGGCTCCTCACTGATGGAGTACTTCCCGGTTAATGAATTACAGCAGACGCTGGAGAAGCAGACGATTATTTACAACCGCGGAATTGCAGGCTATGTAACCAGTGAGCTGTTAAATTCCCTGGAGGAATGTATTGTTGAGTTGGAGCCTTCTAAGCTGTTCATTAATATTGGCACCAATGACATCAGCTCAGCAGACGGCGAATATCATGTCGGGCATCTGCTTGCGAACTATAATGAGATTCTGACGCAGATCGGAGCAAGGCTGCCGGAATGCAAGGTGTATGTCATGGCGTACTATCCGGTGAATGCTAAGGCTGATTTCAGCGGAGTGGATCAAGAGATGAAGGCGGGAATGTTCAGCACCAGAACAAATGCCGCGTTACGCGAAGCCAATGCCGAAGTGGAGAAGCTGGCAGCGCAGCATGGGTATGCGTTCATTAATGTGAATGAAGGGTTGACGGATGAGGAAGGGAATCTGAACGAAGAGTGCACGATGGACGGGATTCATATGTATGCGAATGGTTACGCGGTGGTCCTTAATAATCTAAAAGAATATCTATAAGCGTAGGATAGAATGCAAAGCAGCGGTCCTCCGGAGCAGGAGAGCCGCTGTTCAGTTATAACGAGCCCTCAGATCAGTTCCCCTCTCCGCTTCAAATACACATACAGCACAATTCCCGACACGGAGCAGACCGCAGCACATAACCCGATGAAGCCATAGCCCGCCTGCAGGCCGCGCAGCAGACCAAGCTCGCTTGAACGGCCATAGACCGTCTTAACGAGTTCAATCACCCAGCCGATAATATAGTTCCCGATAACACTGCCGAGACCCATCAGCGTGACTACAAAAGTAATCGCAGTATCACTCCCGTTAGGATAGCGGCGGGCAATAAAGGCCATGACGGTAGGGTAGATGATCGCGATCCCTGCCCCGGACAAAGCGAACAGAAAAGCCAGACTTTCCCCGCCGGCCAGCGCTACAAAGGTACAACCTGCCGAGAACATTGAGAAAATAATCAGCGAGAGCACGAAGCCGATCCGGTCTGTCAGCGGTCCGATAACGAGTCTTCCCAGCGAGAACAGGAGGAAGAAGGCGGACAGCATGCCGGAGGCCTTGACGGTATCCCAGGCGTAAGCTTTTTCCAGAAAATTAACCAGCCAGCCGCCAACGGCGAGCTCGGAGACAACCCCGAAGGACAGGATCATTACCATCATCCAGAGCGCAGGATCGCGCATCAAGGTCTTGAAGGAAGTGCGGTCCTCATGCGGCAGATCATCCCCGGGAAACGTACTGCGCAGCGCCGACACAATCGGCAGCAGGCAGAGCGACAGCATCACCAGATACATCCCCCGCCAGTCCAGCATATGTCCAAACACACTCAGCGACATAACCCCGGTGGCCAGCAGCGGCGCTATAGTCGAACTCAGCCCATAGAAGAAGTGGGATAAATTCATCATCATCCCCGTGTTTTTTACAAAAATACGTGCTCCCAGAATCGCCAGGCCAATCTCCAGCATCCCGTTGCCGATGTACATCAGGAAGTAGGAGGAAGCGAATAGAGGGTAGGTATGCGACAGGAAAATCAGTACTCCGGAGAGAACCATTGAACCAAATGAAATAATGCTGACCGCCTTGATGCCCCATTTGCGGACGAGAATAGCAGTGAACGAGCAGGCGATCAGGTAGCCCAGCGCATTCAGCGAGAGCAGTGTACCCAGCTGTCCTTCATCCAGGTTGAAAGCGAGCTGAATCCGCGGGATTGCGGGTCCTTTAATATTTTCCGAGATTCCGAAGACGACAAAGCCCAGAAAAATGGTTACGAGCTGCATAATATAGATAGTGTTACGTTTGCCAGCAGAGTTGCGTGCTTGAGCCTTCAAAGTGATGCCTCCTGAATGATGATAAAATAATATAATATTTGGCTTACTTCCGTTCCACCAGCTGGAACCGGTAGGTCAGGCTTTCCATGGTTGTTGTAATCAGTCCTGCCATGTATTCCCGGCGGGTGTCATTCTGGATGATCAGCTGTGGCATATGCTCGGGCGGAATAATCTCCTGGCACCCGCTGCGCAGATCCTCCAGCATCTCAGGCGATATATTGTCACCGGTGACAACGATCGTAGCAGGGTTAATGATGCTGATAATGGATACCAGTGCATGTATAGCCAGCTTGCCGGGATCTCCACCCTTCTTCAGCAGCTGCAGCTGCTGCTCCCTCGGAATGCCATAAGGCAGGTAAGACACTTCTCCGCTGAAAAAGCTGTTCCCGTTAAGCAATCGTCCATTCACCATAAAGCCGGCTCCCGGGAAATGATCCTTGGGGAAGGTCAGCACGGCAAAATGGCTCTCCGCATCCGGAAACAGCCGCTGATACAAGCCGTAAACCGTCAGATTCATATCGTTCTCGATAATAATCTCAACCTCTTCATAGCGCTCCTTCAGCAGAATGCCAAGGGGCTGATCTGCGAGCGCCGGAACATCACAGATTCCAATCCGGTCCTGCTGGACTACACCGGGAATGCCGATGCCGACCGCCTGAACATTCGGGTGAACCTCAATAATCTGATCCAGCCAGTCCGTGAGGGTGTCTATGGTAATTTGCTCATGCACCTTGTCCGTTTGCTCCATGATCTCACCATTCAGATTCGCCAGCGCATAACTAATGGATTGAATTCCGCCCTCCGAACGCACGATCATACAGATCATGAGGGAATAATTGGCGTTGAACTGATATTTCCGTGCCGGTCTGCCGCCGCTGGATTCCTCCCACCCAAGCTCCAGAATCTCCCCGGTCTGAACCAGTTCATTGAGAATGGTGCCGCAGGTGGCTACACTCAGCCGGGTCTGTCCGGCGATGGAGGCTTTGGTGCCTGTGCCGGATGTGCGGAGTATATTTTTCACCAGTTCCACGTTTATTTTCTTCACCAGCTGTGTGTTATGAGACGGATTTACCATAGCGCAACCTTCCTCCCGGATGATTATAATCCTATTATTAAAAGAGTTGTAATAAGTGTATTGTAGTGACTTCCCGGCAAATAAGCAAGCGATGATTAGCAGAACCGCACCGCAGCATTAACACATGATCAACGCAGTTCACTCGGTGTCCGCTGCTTGACCTGTTTAAATACACGGTTGAAGGTGCGGATGTTGGAGAAACCGCATTCCAGCGCGATATCGAGTATGCTTGTGTCTGTATTCAGCAGCAGCCGTTCGGCCTGATTGACCCGGATACTATTGAGGTACGAAATGTAACTCATGCCCGAGATGCTTTTGAAGAAGCGGGAGAAATAGAACAGGCTCATGTTGGCGTGATTGGCGGCGTCGGCAAGGGTGATGGGATGCATGTAATTGACGTCAAGGTATTCCAGAACCTCCTGCATGATCTTCATATTCGTAATGCGCCGTTTATCCTTATGAGGATTGACTAATCCCAGCGGCATATGCCGCAGAATCAATGCGCACAGCTCGTGCAAAAGGCCGGTCATCAGCTGCTCATGATGCGGAGGCTTCAGAAGATGCTCCTGCAGCAGCTCCTGCATAATCGCGGACAGACGCCGGTTAATGACCTCATCCTCCGGTGTAGACGGCCGGTTCTCCCGGAAAGGGGAGGTGAGCCGCAGATTCAGGGGCCAGCCTGCAGGGAAGCCGATCAGCGCCGGGTTAAAGATGACAAGAATAAGCTTCGATGTGTTGTCCTTGCTGTCATAGTAGTGAATATCTCCGCTGCTGCATACGGCCAGATCGCCTGCCTGAAGCACCCGTGTTTCAGAGTTGATCCCCATCCGGATCGAGCCTTCCAGTACATAGATGATCTCCAGATCATTATGCCAGTGGGCCAGGAAATCTATATTGTGACTCACAAATGCAGTGAAGGGAAAAGCTGTTCCATACGTTCTGTTCTCGTGAAAAGCTCTCATGATATCTCCTGTTCTGATCTTCGCTATTTAAATCTAAACATAGCAAAAAATGACCATCCATACAAGCAAAATGGCGAGCATCCGCCACCGGTTTGGATTACAATTTCTTCAGGGTATAGACGTGCTATTCAATCCAAAACAAATTAGATTTCAGGATAAAAAGGAGAACTTGATATGGCGAAGAAGGCATTGATTGTAAAAGGCGGATGGGATGGTCATGAACCGAATGAGGTTGCGGCGATTTTTGCCGGCATTCTGGAGGCTGAAGGGTTCGAGGTAGAGGTGTCGGATACGCTGGACAGCTTCAACAATGCCGAGGCGCTTAAGGAATTAAGCCTGATTGTGCCGGTATGGACAATGGGTGAAATTGCGGGTGAACAGGTGTCAGCGGTGCTGGCGGCTGTGGCTTCCGGGGTAGGCATTGCCGGTTGTCACGGCGGGATGTGCGACTCCTTCCGTAACAATACAGAATGGCAATTTTTGACCGGGTCACAGTGGGTGGCGCATCCCTTCAACGACGGAGTGGATTATGAAGTGAACATCGTAAGATCCGGCTCCAGCCCGATTGTGGAAGGCATCCCGGATTTCAAGGTGAAGTCCGAGCAGTATTATCTGCATGTAGATCCGGCGGTAGATGTACTGGCTACTACGACTTTTGTGCTGAGCGAAGGCGACCATTCGGCGAACGGTGTGATCACCATGCCGGTTGTTTATACGAAACGCTGGGGCCAGGGCAAGGTATTCTATAATTCGCTTGGACATCATGCGGATGTCTTCGATATTCCGGAAGCCAAGGAACTGATGCGTAAAGGCTTCATCTGGGCAGCAAAATAAACCGAGACAAGGTGGGACTCATTGTGCATAAAGTGAAGGTAGGCATCGTCGGCTGCGGGAATATCAGCGGCATTTATTTTGAGAATTTGACCGGAACCTTTGTGAATACGGAGGTCTACGCCTGTGCCGATCTGGACCCTGAGCGGGCCGCGCAGGCAGCGGAGAAATATGGAGTTCCTCATGTATGGACGACAGAGGAATTGCTGGCTTCGGAAGAAATAGAGATTGTCGTGAATCTGACAACGCCTAATTTCCACTTCGATGTCTGTAAGCAGGCTCTGCTGGCCGGCAAGCATGTGTACGTGGAGAAGCCGCTGTCACTAACGCTAGAGAATGGAACCGAGCTTGTTAAGCTGGCAAAAGAAAAGAATCTGTTCGTCGGCTGCGCGCCGGACACCTTCCTCGGAGGCGGCCTGCAAACCTGCGCCAAGCTGATTGCGGACGGCTATATCGGAGAGCCGGTTGCCGCAACCGCCTTCATGCTCTGCCATGGTCACGAGAGCTGGCATCCGGACCCTGAGTTCTACTATCAGGCGGGCGGCGGACCGATGTTTGATATGGGGCCGTATTATCTTACGGCGCTGGTATCCTTGCTCGGCCCGGCGAAGACGGTATGCGGGATCACCAAAACCTCATTCGCCACGCGGACGATCACCAGTGAGAAGAAGTTCGGCAAGGTGGTTGATGTCGAAGTCCCTACACATGTGGCCGGAACCATCGAGTTCGCGAGCGGTGCCGTGGCTACGATGATTACGAGCTTCGATGTCTGGCACAGCACGCTGCCGCGGATCGAAATCTACGGCTCGCTCGGCACACTGATCGTACCCGACCCGAACACCTTCGGCGGGCCGGTCCTGCTGCGGCCGGCGCACAGCACGGAATTCCAGGAGATTCCGCTGATCTACAATTATGCCGGGAACAGCCGCGGCATTGGCGTAGCGGATATGGCCCGCTGCATCGGGACAGGAGACACCCCGCGCGCGAACGGTGAGCTGGCGAATCATGTGCTCGAGATCATGCATGCGTTCCACACCAGCTCAGACACTAAGCGCTATGCGGAGCTGGCAACCCGCTGCGAGCAGCCGAAGCTGCTGCCGCTGGGTTTGGTTAAGGGATATTTGGAGTAGTTAAGGTAGCTTGTATAGTCAAAAAACGGCGATCTGTCCCGGGTTATGGGGATGGATCGCCGTTTTCGTGCGTGGCTCAGCTCCCCTGGTTCGTACCTTGTCGCACTAGCAGACTGACTAACCCGCCCCGTACCTTGTCGCGCCAGTAGTTTGACTAACCTGCTCTGTACCTTGTCGCGCCAGTAGTTTGACTAATCTGCTCCGTACCTTGTCGCGCGCGCCTCCAATGCTGACCAATCGAAATAAGTGGAAAAACGACGTTTAATATCTCATCCAATACTAAAAATAGGATAATAAGTGGAAAAAGTACAATTAATTCTGCCGAATCTGCCTTTCACTAGAGAAATGGAGTAATTAGATGCTCTTTATCCACTTATTGTTTATAGCCTGTTTGATTATTGGAATTTAGATGTACATTTTCCACTTAATTAATATTGGACTAGAGACAAACCTATCAAAATGAGCCACAACTGCGATACATGTACAATTTCCCGCTGCAGATTGCTCACGCACCCTTGCTTTAACCCAATATTACTGTTACTTATGCATAACGAGAGACTCTCTGGAGTGACGCGGCCAATTAGTGTTAAAGATACTATTCAGTAACTATCACCGCTATTAGTGCAGTTCCCGCTACACTTTCAATATCATCGCAATCACGGCTATTGCCGCTACATTCCCCCTTATACCTTTCCCCCTGTCTTAATATCATTTATCTGTACTACGCAAACATCTGTCTTACGCACACCGCATACGGCACACCGCACACCGTTAACGGATAAGCGCTATTGACAACCTGTATATACAGGTTTAAACTGTGTGAAGTGTTTGACCTTGTATATACAAGTTTAATGATTGAAATACAGCAATTCTTTTGGAGGTGCTTAATTTGACCCAGTCCCGGTATTCAGAATGGTGGCGCCGGTCCACAGTGTATCAGGTGTACCCGAAGAGCTTCAAGGACACGACAGGCAATGGAACGGGAGATATAAAAGGCCTTACTGAGAAATTGGATTATTTGCAGGAGCTTGGGATTGATATCGTCTGGCTGCAGCCGGTCTATGTCTCGCCCCAATATGATAACGGTTACGATGTTGCGGATTATGAGAATATTAACCCTGATTTTGGCACGATGGAGGATTTCGATGAGCTGATAGAGGAGCTGCACCGGCGCGGCATGAAGCTGATGACCGATATCGTGGTTAATCATACCTCGACGGAGCATGAATGGTTCAAACAGTCGATTTCAGGCAAGGACAACCCGTATCGTAATTATTATATCTGGAAGGACCCGGCACTAGACGGCGGCGTGCCGAATAACTGGCAATCGAAGTTCGGGGGGCCTGCCTGGCAGTTCGATGAAGCTTCAGGACAATATTATCTTACCTTGTTCGACAAGACTCAGGCCGATCTGAATTGGGAGAATGCGGAGGTCCGCAGAGCGGTCAGCGATATGATGCTGTTCTGGGCACGCAAGGGTGTGGACGGGTTCCGGATGGATGTCATTAATTTAATTTCCAAGGACCAGCAGTTCCCTAATGATGACGGGAGTGTACCGCCAGGGGATGGACGGAAGTTCTATACAGACGGACCACGGGTTCATGAATACATCAAAGACATGTATGAAGAGGTATTCGGCCCGTTTGAGATGGTGACGGTCGGGGAGATGTCCTCCACTACCCTTGCACATTGTATCCGCTACTCGAACCCTGAAGAGCGGGAGTTCTCCATGACCTTCAATTTCCACCATCTGAAGGTGGATTATCCGGGCGGACGGAAGTGGGAGCTGATGCCCTATGATTTCGAGGCATTGAAACGGCTGTTCAGTGAGTGGCAGACCGGAATGCAGCAGGGCGGAGGCTGGAACGCTTTATTCTTCAACAATCATGATCAGCCGCGGGCGCTCTCCAGATTCACCGATGATGATGTCTACCGCGAAGAAAGCGCGAAACTCCTGGCTACAACGCTGCATGGACTTCAAGGAACACCATATGTCTATCAGGGCGAGGAGATCGGCATGCCGAATCCGAAGTGGAAGGGCATCGAAGAATTCCGCGATATTGAGTCCCTGAACATGTACCGCATTCTGCAGGAACAGGGCAAGAGCCCGGAAGCGGCCCTCAGCATCCTGCAGGAACGTTCGCGCGACAATTCCCGTACGCCGATGCAGTGGGATGACAGTCCGAATGCCGGATTCACCAGCAGTACGCCCTGGCTTAAGGTCGACGAGCGGTACCCGGACATTAATGTGCAAAAAGAACTGGAGCGGCCGGATTCGATCCTCCATCATTACCGCAAGCTGATTGCTCTGCGCAAAGAGCATGCTGTATTTATAGACGGTGTATTCCGCAGATTGGATGAAGGTCATGCCGAGGTGTTCGCTTATGCCCGGACAGGGATAGGCGAGACACTTGTTGTGGTCTCGAACTTCAGCAGTAAGGAGATTAGCTTCCGGTTCGCGGACAAGCATTGGGCAGACTTAAGCCAAGCGGGTAAGGACAAGCTTCTAACCGGTAATACAGCCGATGCACCTGCATTAACACAAGAGCTTCAGCTGAGTCCTTATGCTTCCTATATGTGGTTAACAACATCTAATACTTAAGGAGTGATGATATGGCTATTGACCGCAAGAATGTAGAGGATATTGTACGGGCGGTTGGGGGCAAGGAGAATATTGAGGTCGCGACGCATTGCGTAACCCGGCTAAGATTCTCGCTCTATGACGAGAGCAAGGTCGATTCAGCAGCGCTGGACGCCAATGACCTTGTCAAAGGACAATTTTCCAGCCAGGGCCAGTTCCAGATCGTAATTGGTCCGGGAACCGTTGATAAAGTGTATGACGAAATGATTCAGCTGACCGGCGGTGCCCGTTCTTCCAAGGATGAGGTGAAATCGGCAGCAGCCCGTAAGCAGAATCCTCTGCAGCGGGCGATTAAGACGCTGGCCGATATCTTTATTCCGATCCTTCCGGCCATTGTAACCGCAGGTTTGCTGCTCGGGATCAATAATATACTTACTGGACCGGGTATCTTCTTCAGCCAGTCGCTGGTCGATGTCTATCCGCAGTGGAAAGATATTGCGGCGATTATCAATACGATTGCCAGCACAGCCTTCACGTTCTTACCGGCCCTGATCGGCTGGGCGGCAGTGACCCGGTTCGGCGGCAGTCCGCTGCTCGGGATTGTGCTCGGACTTATTCTCGTTCATCCGGATTTATTAAGTGCCTACGGTTATGCCAGTGCTTCTACGGAAGGAACGGTTCCAACCTGGAATTTGTTTGGCTGGCATCTGGAGAAAATCGGTTATCAGGGACAGGTATTGCCGGTGCTGGTCTCGGCCTATATTCTGGCCGGTATTGAGAAGTTCCTGAACAAGAGGGTACATGACTCGATTAAACTGCTGGTTGTTGCGCCAGTGACTCTGCTGATTACAGGTTTCCTGGCGTTCACAATCATCGGACCGGTTACCTTCGGCATTGCCAATGCGATCACTTCCGGACTGGTCTATGTGTTCGATCATTTCGCGATTCTAGGCGGCTTAATCTATGGCGGATTCTACGCGCTATTGGTCATCACAGGGATGCATCATACCTTCCTGGCGGTTGACGTTCAGCTTATCGGCAGTGAAGGAGGCACGTTCCTCTGGCCGATGCTCGCTCTCTCCAACATTGCACAGGGGGCTGCGGCACTGGCGATGATGTTCGTCATCAAAGAACAGAAGACGAAGGGACTTGCGGTGACCTCTTCAATCTCTGCCTTCCTCGGAGTCACCGAACCGGCGATCTTTGGGGTCAATATCCGCTACCGTTATCCGTTCATCTTCGGGATGATCGGCTCTGCACTGGGCGGTGTTCTGCTCACGATTAACCAGGTCCGCGCTTCTTCCATTGGCGTTGGCGGGGTTCCCGGCTTCCTGTCCATCTTCCCGAACCAGTGGGGCGTATTCTTCGTGGGTATGGCGATTGTCCTGATCGTGCCGTTTGTGGCTACTGTGCTGTATGGCCGTGCTGTCGTCAGCCGTGCCGAGAAGAGTTCAGTTGTAGCCGCAGGCGGAACAACAACGGTCAGCCCTCCGGCCGTACAAGATGAACTCAGCAGCCGCCAGTCCGTTCAAGGCTCACAGGAGCCGGTGAACATACTGGAGCTGGCTGCACCGCTCAGCGGTACGGCAGTACCGCTTGCGCAGGTACCCGATCCTGCTTTTGCCGAGGGGCAGATGGGTCAGGGGGTTGCAATTGAACCCTCCGAAGGGAAAGTATATGCACCGTTTGATGCGACAGTCGCCCATGTAATCAAGAGCAAACATGCGCTTATTCTGGAGCATGCCAGCGGCGTGCAGGTACTTATTCACGTAGGGATAAATACGGTGTCGCTCAAGGGCAGCGGGTTCACCCAGCTTAAGAATATTGGCGATAAGGTGAAAGCCGGCGATCTTCTGCTGGAATTCGATATGGATGCTATCCGTGCAGCCGGTTACCCGGTGATTACCCCAATCATCATTCCTGCGGGGCAGGAGATGGTGGAGAAGATTGAGGAGAAGACGGGACCAGTGGCGGCAAAGCAGACCAGTATTTTGACTATTCATCTTAAGGGTTGATCCGGCCCGCCCCCGAATTGAATCCATGCGTCCAGAGCCACGGCGTGATACAATATAGGGCGGTGATCTATAATGAGAGAAAATATATATTTGCAAATCTATAAAGAATACAGTAGCCAGATCCATTCCGGCCAGCTGCTGCCGGGGACCAAGCTGCCTTCTGAAAGTGAGCTGGCCGAGGCGTACTGCACTTCGCGGGAAACGGTGCGCAAAGCGCTGAATCTGCTGTTTCGTGAGGGTTATATTCACAAAATCAAAGGCAGAGGCTCGTTTGTGCTGGATATGACCCGGATGGATTTTCCCGTTACCGGCCTGATCTCGTTCAAGGAAATGGCAGGTACTCTCGGTGCTCCCTCACGGACACTGGTAGAGGAAACGGTGATGGAGCCGGCCGGCTCTGCGCTGGCCAGACAGCTGCAGGTTCCGGAGGATACCCCGGTATGGAAGGTGATCCGCGCCAGAGAGATTGAAGAAGAACGGATCATTCTGGACAAGGATTATTTCCGGGCGGATATTGTGCCGTTCTTAAGCGCAGAGATCGCGGCAGGCTCTATCTATGAATATCTGGAAGTGGAGCTGGGGCTGAAAATCAGTTATGCGAAGAAGCTGATATCCGTTGAGCCTGCAACGGAGGAGGATCACCGCCTGCTTGATCTGAAGAAATATACGCATATTGTCGTAGTGCGGAACTATGTGTATCTGGAGAATACGGTGCTGTTCCAATATACCGAATCCAGACACCGGCTGGATAAGTTTCAGTTCGTGGATTTTGCCAGACGGGTGCGGCGGTAATATGTCTGAAACGAGCGCCTAGGTAATTAACGGCAACGTAAAGAAAAACACATTGCCGTCCCCCGGCAAGGTGTGAACTCCGATGTCCCCGCCATGTGCTTCAATAATGTATTTGCAGATGGCAAGCCCCAGGCCGGCTCCCCCCCATTGGCTGGAGCGTGATTTATCCCCGCGGTAGAACCGCTCAAAGAGATGGGGCAAGTGCTCGGGTGCGATTTCTGTACCGTTATCACTCACACTAACCTTCAGCCGCTTCCCGGTATGGGAAGCGGCTATAGTTATATGTGCCTCTTCACCAGCGTATTTGATGGCATTGCCGACTAAGTTGTTAAATACCTGCGTGAGGCGGACCGCGTCTGCCCGCACCCTTCCAGCCGGAAAGGGACGGACCACAGTTAATCTGGCCCTGGCTTCAGTAAATTCATATTCCAGCGGCCGCACGATGGACTCCAGCAGAAGATCGCATTCGATCTCTTCGTAGTTCATTTGCAGCTGCCCCGACTCCAGCTCCGAGAAACGGAACAAATCCTCAATCAGATCGTTTAGCTTGTCTGTCTTGTCCCGGATGATCGATAAATAACGCTCGAATTTGACCTTATCCTGTGCGACGCCATCCTGCAGACCTTCCACATATCCCCTGATGGAGGAAAGAGGGGTCCGGAGATCATGAGAGATGCTCGCTATGAGTTCATTGCGTGCTTGTTCATAAGCGTCCTGGTTCACCTTGGATTCCAGCAGACGGGTTCTCATTAGCTCGAACACAGTGCTGAACCTGCCCATTTCGTCATTGGCCCGGTATGTGATCGGGCAATCCATGTTGCCCTGCACAATCTGTTCAGCCGCGAGTGTAAGCTCCCGGAGAGGCAGCAGAATTTTGCGGGTTATCGTTCGGGTCATCCAAATTGTACAGCAGATCAGCGGGAGCACCAATAGGACCACAGGAATCATTTCATTATAAAATTTATCTGCGGATGAGCTGGTATTGCTTCCGGTGCCGACTGCTACAGAGCAAACGAGAAGCAGCGGAAGCAGGATAATGATAACCATCGAAGTAACCATCGTAAAGCGGAGGCCCGGCTTCTTCATTTAGTTCCCCCCGTAAAATTTATAGCCTATACCCCGAACGGTAAGAATGTACCGGGGATTGGCCGGATCTAATTCGATTTTTTCCCGTATCTTTTTGACATGCACTGTTACCGTATTCAGATCCCCGTATTCGTGTATTCCCCAGGCACTCCCGAAGATCTGTTCACGGGTAAACACCTGATTGGGATGGATCGCGAGGAAGCGGAGTACCTCGAATTCCCGCGCTGAGAAATGAACGGTCTCCTTGCGTACCCGGACCTCATAGGCTTTGAGATCAAGCTCCAGGCCGGGATATACGACTGTACTTTGTTGTTTTGAAGGTAAGGTTAATCCGTTGAAACGCCTCAGCTGAGCCTTAACCCTGGCCACAATTTCACCTGGACTGAAGGGCTTTACCACATAATCATCCGCTCCCAGACCTAGCCCCAGGATTTTGTCGGAATCCCGTTTTTTTGCGCTGAGCATAATGATGGGAACATCGGACTCCGTACGTATCCTGCGGCATACCTCCATTCCATCAAGCAGCGGCAGCATAATATCAAGGACTACCAGCTGCGGATGAAACTGTCCGAAAGCCCGGAGCGCTTCTTCACCGTCAGGGCAGATGATCACCTCATACCGCTCGATCTCCAAATAATCCTTGATCAGCTCGGCGATCTCCAGCTCATCTTCGACAATCATAATTCGTTCACTTGCCATAGTAAGGACACACCCGTTTTTTGTAGGATATAGTTCTATATAAGACGTACTTAAGGTTTGAACTTGAAGCTTAGTCGTCACTGCGGTGAACATTTGGACTTCCGGCCGCTGTTGTCACCAGATTTCTTGATCTAATCCGCTGTTCGCGGTTGAAATCCGTTGACAAAGGCGGTCGCTACCGCTCCTACAGTTCCAAATTTCCCCTCCGCTTCTTTCGCTTTTTGTTTATATCTTTAGTGCATCTTATATAGTGACCATCATATATGATTTGGATATTTCCGTAAATCAGGACGTTTCAAAACCGATCATGGAGAATAAAATCAATACTGCGCCAGCAACAATGATCAACAGATAGAGAATACGTTTTTTCATAGTCAGGACTCCTTGGATTTGATTTATTGATTATTTAATTTCCATGTTCCGGAAGCTCATGATTCCCAACCAGGCAAATACGAGAATGGTTGCAATGGGAATCGAAATTAAGAGAGTAAGCTCATACGTTGTCTGCGTTGGGGTGGCGATATCCATCACAAGCTTAAATACGGAATGCTCATAAAATTCCCTGTACACAGCCCATTTGCCGCTCAGCCACTCTGAGAGGGTGTCGAAGAATAGCATTACCAGCAGCACCGCGCCAATCGTTACGCCGCTTATTGTTGTTGTGACAGCGAACACGGCAACCATGGAGGCAAAGGCAGCTGCATATAGTATCGTGAAGGCAAGTGTACGAAATAAATATAGGGCGGCAGGAATTTCCGGGAGGTTGCCGAAGCCATTCAGCAAACTGCCGGCTATCACACATATGACAGGGACGATTAAGGACAAAATGACGATTCCGATAGAATAGGCCGTCAGCTTGGCAGTATAAATCTGTCTGCGGCTGTACCCCGAAGCAACCGAGATTTTCATAATCCCAAGGCCATGCTCACCTGAGAGGAAGAAGCCTCCCACTACGGCTAAAGAGATTTTAAGCAAAAGCATATTCACTTGTACACCTTGGCCGAGCCCGGATATCCCGCTGAAAACCTTCTGATCTGAGCCCATAAAATGGATAACTCCGGATAAGATGACCGCCACGAAGATAAAAGTGAAACAGAGAATCCGGAACGAGGGCTCTTTGTACAATTTGTACAGCTCAGACCGTAACAGATTTGCCATTTGCCGCCCCTCCAATCAGCTTGGTATAATACCGTTCCAGCTTTTCGCCCTTCGGCATGAGCTGCTGGACTTCCAGACCTGCTGCAAACAGCTTAGCCGAGAGCGCGCCGGGAGGGCCGAACGGTTCATACAAGCGGATGATACCGTCAGCATCTAATTCATATTCCGTTGTCTGCCATTCTTCTTGTATAATTCCTATGGCCTTCTCTGGTGAGTCTACCTTGATGTGCAGGTATTGCCTGCACTTGGCCTGAAGCTCGCTTACAGACAATTGCTCCAGCATTCGCCCGTTGTGAATAATCCCGTAATCCGTTGCCAGCAAATGCAGCTCACTCAGAATATGGCTGGAAATCAGAATGCTGATGCCCTTGTCCCTATTTAAATGAAGCAATAATTCTCTTAATTCAACAACCCCCACAGGATCGAGTCCGTTGGTAGGTTCGTCAAGAATAAGCAGCTCAGGGTTGCCGAGCAGTGAAACCGCCAGACCCAGCCGCTGCTTCATACCCAATGAGAAGTTGGCAGCGATTTTGCTGCCGGCCTGCTCCAGTCCTACCAGTGCTAAGGTTTGGCGGATCTGCGTTTTGTCACGGATACCCTTTTGCAGCCGGAATACCTCCAGGTTCTCTGCGGCTGATAGATGAGGGAAAAGGGCGGGTGTCTCAATAGTCGTGCCAATCCTTTTTCTCGCCTGTACAAGCTGTGCGCCTTCCTTATATCCGAATAATTCGATTTGGCCTGAGGTTGGCCTGGACAGTCCTGCCGCTATCCGCATAAGAGTTGATTTCCCGGCGCCGTTCTGGCCTATGAACCCATAGATGCTGCCCCGGCGTATCGACAGGTCGACACGGTCCAGTGCAGGGTGATGCTTGTAATGCTTGGATAATTGGTGTGCCTGTAGCACATATTCGCTCATGCGTTCTCCCACCTCATTAGATTTCTATGTACTTAAAGTGTCTGCCGGCTTTCTCTCATTCTAGCGGCCCGTTATAAACGTTCACCCCGTCTAATCTGAACAGGCCATAAAGATTTCATTAACATTTGATAAACATTCCGCAAAAAATGACCAATCCTTCAAGTAAAATGGCGAGCAGCGGCTCTTTGTTTAAATTACAATTTCAGTAGGATGGCAATTCTCATAATTTTCGGGGTAAGTCCTTTATTCTGCGTATGGGAAAAAATAATATCGGCTTGTAGAATGGTACTGAGGATTGTAAACGCTTGCGCGCAATTTCAGGGAGGCTATTATGCACTCAACAAATGTCAGGAACCCCGTGATCTCCGGCTACTATCCAGATCCAAGTGTAGTCCGCGTAAATGATGATTACTATTTGATTAACAGCTCTTTTGAGTATTTTCCCGGCGTCCCTATCTTCCATAGCAAGGATCTGATTCACTGGACGCCGATAGGACATGTATTGACCCGGAAGTCCCAGGTGGACCTGCGGACAAGCGGCAGCTCTGACGGTATATATGCCGCTACGATACGCCATCATGCAGGCCGCTTTTATATGATTACTACGGATGTGAGGGGAATCGGTAATTTCTTCGTGACAGCGGACAAGCCGGAAGGTCCCTGGTCAGAGCCGGTCCTGCTGCCTTATGGGGGGATTGATCCGTCCCTGTTCTTCGATGAGGATGGGCGCGCTTACGTGACTGTGCAGAATGGAGCCGGCTATGAATCCCATATTATCCAGTACGAGATTCATCCGGAGTCCGGTGAAGTGCTGTCTGAGCCTGTGGAGATCTGGCGGGGGGATGAGGGTCCATGGGTAGAAGGGCCGCATCTGTATAAAATCAAAGGCGTCTACTACCTGATGACGGCATCGGGCGGCACCGCCCGGGATCACCGGGAGATCATTGCCCGCAGCAGCAACCCTTACGGGCCGTTTGAGAATAAGCCTGAACCTATACTGACCCACCGCGGGCTGAAGGAGCATCCGGTTCAATGCCTGGGCCATGCGGATCTGGTAGAGGATACGTCCGGGAAGTGGTGGGCCGTCTTTCTGGGCATGCGTCCGGTGGACGGCAAATACTCTCCGCTGGGCAGAGAGACCTTCCTGGCTCCGGTTACCTGGACGGAAGAAGGCTGGCCATTGATTGACAACAATGAAGGAACCGTTGTCTCCGCTGAAGATTCCAGTCCGGATGACGTTACTCAGCGTATGGAGCTGAGCGGAGGCTTCGGCCCGGAATGGGCTTTTCTGCGCTGCTACGAGCAGGAACGGTATTCCTGGACAGAGCGCGATGGCAAGCTTGCCGTCCGGGGGAATGCCTACACGCTGGATGATGAGGCGCCGGCAGTGTTGGCCTGTATCCGCCAGAAGCATCACCGGATGGAGATAGGCGTAAGTCTGGATTTTGATCCCGCGAAGGATGGAGAGTATGCCGGACTGGCCGCCCGCCTGAACAACCGGGGATACATCTTCTGGGGACTCGCCAGCCGGAGTGGCAGACGGGTTATGGAGCTTACCGTCAAGGACGGGGACCAGAAGCAGATATATCATTACCCGGCGGGGAGCACCGGAGAGGTACGGCTCCGCCTCCGTTCGGACGGAGAGGTCTATACCTGCTCGTATTCTGAGGATGGCATCTCCTGGCATGACGCAGAGCAGAAGGTACATGTATCCGTCCTGTCACCTGAGGTGAACGGCGGATTCACCGGTGTCTGCCTGGGACTTCACGCCTCGGGAGAGGGTGCGGATGCTGCGGCTCCGGGTTATTTTGCAGAATTCTATTACACAAATACAAAAGGAGATGTCTTATGACACATTTGCCGAAACCTAATGAACCGCTCGTTACCCACATCTATACTGCGGACCCGTCCGCCCATGTCTATGAAGGGAAAATCTACATTTATCCTTCCCATGACCTGGATCACGATGGACCGGATAATGATAACGGGGACCAGTATGCAATGGAAGACTATCATATTCTGTCACTGGATAACTTTGAATCACCGGTAGTGGATCATGGCCAGGCGCTCCATCTGGATCAGATCCCCTGGGCCTCCAAGCAGCTCTGGGCTCCGGATGCAGCCTATAAGAATAATACCCATTATCTGTTCTTCCCGGCCCGTGATCACGACGGAATATTCCGGATTGGTGTGGCAACCTCTGCTTCACCGGCAGGCCCGTTTGACCCGCAGCCCGATTACATCGCTGGCAGCTATAGTATTGATCCGGCTGTATTGGTGGATGACGATAACCAGGCTTATATCTATTTCGGCGGTCTTTGGGGAGGGCAGCTGGAGAAATGGCAGACTGGCACATTCGTGGCGGATGCGGAAGGGCCTGCTCTGGATGCGCCGGCGATTGGACCGCGAGTGGCTCTGCTGAGCGAGGATATGCTGTCTTTTCAGGAGCAGCCTGCTGAGATCTCGATTGTAGATGAAGAGGGCAACCCGATTCTTGCCGGTGATGAGCAGCGGAGATACTTCGAAGGACCCTGGGTCCACAAGTACAATAATTATTACTATCTCTCTTACTCGACAGGAACACAGCACACGCTGGTGTATGCCGTCAGCCGGAATCCGCAGGGTCCCTTTAGCTTCAAGGGAGAAATTCTCTCACCGGTCATTGGCTGGACCACCCATCACTCCATCGTTCAATTCGGGGACAAGTGGTATCTGTTCTATCACGACAGCTCATTATCAGGCGGCGTGAACCATAAGCGCAGCGTGAAATATACCGAGCTTAAGTATAATGAAGACGGAACAATTCAGAAGATTGATCCATACCCGGCTTCTGCTGAATCAGCGGAGTAATCCGCAGGCTCAGCAGCTTCCAGTACAGCAGACTGTATGACAGCAGAACAAACGGCAGCTTCCCCGCGGAGGCTGCTTTTTTGCTGTATGTAGACTGAATAATCCGGCAATGTGAACCGCACGTTAGCACGTTAGAATAAGCCCGGACAAGCTGCCGATTCACGTGATCGAGATAAGGAGGCTCTACTGATTTCTTACAGCGGATTCGTGCCGGCAGCGCTGAGGTTCTTAAGTTCACATCGTATTCGCGTTAATGTTGTACGTAGTACAACTTCGATAGCTGAAAATCCGCGTGTTTGGCAGGATTGTTGTACGAAATACAGCAATTATCCTGCTAAACCGTCTGGAGGCAGTGAAATGATGCCTTTTGTACAACAATTTCGGATTTGTGCCGGGATAGTGAGGGAAATGTTGTATTTGGTGCAGGATTTTATAAAATAAGCTGCTCCTGCTTCTGCCCGAAGGGAATCTTGACAGTAAAAAAGTAAGATGTACCGTCAACTTAAACAGAGCATGTCTCAGGACTATTGGAGCTATGCTCTATTTGGTTATGGGCTGTTGCAGACTTTCCTTTAATTTGGCCAGTGTATCTTTAATTTCGCTTCTACTTGGACCGGCAGCTCCTGCTATATATTAAATTTGGACAAAGAATAAAAGGGGGGTACAGCAGGAATTTTCATGAATGCGTTTCCAATAATACACCGTTTGAACTAGCAGTATCGAAGATCATCCCCATTACATGAGGAGAGTGGACAATGATATCTCATACCCAAACACGCAAACTTCGCAGACTGACTTCAACCGTATTAAGTGCGGCGCTACTGGCAGGGTTGCTGCCGCAGACCGCTCTGGCCGGAGATACCTGGCCGTTCAAAGGGGACAGCGCGCATGGAGCTAACCAGCCGAGTATACATGGCTACACCAGCAATCAAATCGCGGGTTGGAGTCCTGAGACCGATCCGGATGCGGAGCTGCTTCGTTCCCGCGTGCCTTTACAGAAGCGGATTTCATCTTTCACGGCTACACAGGCTAATCCTAAGCTGAGTCCGGGTGTCAAGATGATGAATGTCGCAGGCGATTATGGAAATGCCTTCATTGAAAATGCTCCTTATACCAACAAGTTTGCCCAATATCACTTCAATTTCTGGCAGTATGTTGATTATTATTCGTATTGGCATGGTACTGCAACGGCATATACGCCGCCGGAATATTACGATGATCTGGCCCAGTCCGACTGGCAGCAGAAGTGGTTTGAGTTCGGCATGCTTAATATTCCGAATCCAACCTATACGGATGCCGCGCATAAGAATGGTGTCATGTCGCTGGCCGGTGTGTTTTTCTCCAACAATGACCGCGGACAGCAAACCTACAAACAAATGATTGTGAAGGATGAGAACGGTGACTTCCCGGTCGCCAGGAAAATGATTGAAATGGCAAATTACTTCGGCTTCGACGGCTATTTCCTTAATCAGGAAGAGGTGAGCCCGAATGTTGCTACAGCCGATATTCCCGATTACATTGCTTTCATGAAGGTGCTGCAACAAGGCGGGTTATATGTCCAGTGGTACGATTCATTAACTACGAACAACGGTTCCAATACCTTTACAAGAACCTTTAGTAATAACAATATTTCGATGCTGTATGATAAAACGGCAAAAGAGCCGGTCTCAAACTCCTTTTTCTTCGATTACGGAGTGAATAGTACCCATATTAATACAGCTATAGGCTATTTGGCTGGAATGAATGAGGATGAAGGGACAAATTACAATCTGTTTGATATTGGCTTTGCCGGACTTGAAGCAGGCCGTGACCGTTTCAAGAGCGTACAGGGAACAGCTCTGAAAGACAAGTTGACAGCAGGCGGAGCTCCGCGTTTAAGCATCGCTACGCTCGGAGCTGATTTCGTCCATGCCGGTCTTGACGAGGATATGGGACAAGCGTGGCCTGTCTCCAAACGCACCGACAATGATTACCAGTGGATGACCCATCTGCGGGAGCAGCTCTGGTGGTCAGGTCCGAATGTGAACCCCGGCAATACAACCGTTTCGCCCGCGAATACGGTGGCGGATGTCTATGCGGATAACCGCTACTGGCCGGGAATTTCTTCGGTCATTGCGGAACGCTCCGTGGTTCAGAATTCCAACTTCTATACGAATTTCAATACCGGGCATGGTATTTCCTATTATGTTAACGGGGAAAAGTCAAATAAGGAAGAATGGTCCAACATGAGCCTTCAGGATATTCCTGTAACGTGGCAATGGTGGCAGGATACCCTGGGCAACCGCTTGACGGTTGATTACGACTACGGTCCGGAATATACAATGACAGACAATTCACGCATGAGCTATAAGCAGATCGGCGGCTTCAACGGAGGCAGTTCACTGGTTGTGAACGGGGCGCTGGACAAGGAGAATTTCCTCCGCTTATACAAGAGCGACCTGTCCGTACAGGCAACGTCCCAGCTGTCGATTGCTTATAACAAGACTTCAGCCGACGATGCTTCTGTCTTGAGTGCAGGCCTGATCTTCAAGGACAATCCGTCCAAGGTAGTCAAGGTACCTGTGGAGAACAGCGGCAAACAAACCATGGGCTGGGCAACGGCAGAGCTAGATCTGGGGGCTTACGCAGGTAAAGAAATCGCGGCCTTTGGCCTGGTATTTACACCGGGTGCAAGCACAATCCCAGGTTATCAGGTAAACATCGGCCAAATCCGCATCTCTGACGGTTCAGCCGTGAAGCCGGCCGCGCCAACCCGTCTGGTGGTTACGCAGGCCTTGCCGAATACGAATGAAATGATTCTGAAGTGGGATCTGAACAGCGATTATTCCCAGGTGAAGCAATACAATGTATATGTGAACGACATCTTTATGGGCGGCAAATATGACGAAACGTTCTACATCAAACAGCTGCCAGCCAAATCCGGTATAATTAAAGTCATTCCTGTAGGAGCGGACGGAGTAGAAGGGGAAGCGGCTACAGTGTCCTTTAATTTGGACTCGGCGGTATCGGGTATTGAAGCCGAATCAAGCGAGAACGGCGATCTCCTGGTCAAGTGGTCCGGTTCAGACGCTGCCGGGAACGTTAAGGTGACGGTGAGATCGGTAAACTGGATTACAACCGCAGAGCCTGTCTCCAGACAATTGATCGTGCCGCAAGGGACAACCTCGGCATTGTTCAGCGATATGCCAATTAATGGGGACGAGTTCACTGTAACCATCCAGGCAGGCAACTCGGATATTGTAACCTATAATGGTACGTTCATTGACAAGCTGTCGGAGCCTTATGCCGAAGCATGGTCCTGGAATGGAAATACGCTGAGCCTGCCAATGCCGAACACACGGGACTGGAGGTACATGTACGTCTATGAAGACGGAGTTCCTAAGTCTTTTGCGGTAACCTATTTATCAGGGGCAGCAGCGCAAAAGCCGATGATTATCCGCGGCCGCACCACGAAGGCAAGCCTTAGCTTTACGTCGACCAAAGCAGTAACAGTGGTGATGGAGGATTACAGCGGGAACAAATCCCAGCCGCTGCAGCTGGATAAGCGGTACAATGTAACCTTTAACAGTAACGGCGGCCAGCCGAAAGCGAAGGTTGTTCAGGTTATGAACGGCGCGCTTGTGACTGCACCGAATGTAGCGAGAGAAGGTTATGTGCTGGAAGGCTGGTATAACGGTAATGCGAGATGGCACTTTGCCTCTGACACGGTGAATGGTCCGCTTACGCTGCAGGCGAAATGGACCGCGCTGCCGCCGGATGTACAGGTGGTCAGTGAAGGCTCGTTCCGGGCAGGACAGGATGGTGTGCTTCGCGCTGTAGGTAAAGGTTCCGGCACATTAGTCTATGCCTGGTATGCCGATCAGGGAGAAGGATACGGTGAAGTTATTGCCGCTGGCGATACGCTGACACTTACAGATCTGACAGAAGATATGAGCGGTTACCGCTATAAGGTCATTGTGACCGGCGAAGGCGGCTTAACCGCAGAGAAGGAATATAACCTGCAGGTCTTTCCGGCGGAAATCCAATGGATGACCCCGGCCTTTGTGATGGACTTGCCATCGGTACTTGAGACGGTTGCCGGGGAGCCGATCGCGCTTGCCGTCGATACATCAGGAGATATTGCCTCGATTGAGTGGGAAAGGAAGCGTGCTGCCGATGAGGAATGGCAGACGGTTCCGAACGTTACCGGCGCGGTATACCGGTTCAATCCATTATTCGAAGAGGATGGAACGAATTATCGTGTTGTGCTGACCGGCAAAGAGGCCACAGACCCGGTGCGTATTGTTGGCTCACCACTGGCACTGAAGGTCTATCCGCAGCATGAAGCTCCGGCGATTGCTTCATTTACGGCGACAAGCCAATCGGTAATGGAAGGTAACGATGTGACCTTTACAGTTGTCGCCGATTCCGTATATGGTGAACTGGGCTACAGCTGGTTCAAAGATGATCTGGTTATAGAGGATGCTCTTGGCAGCAGCCTGACCCTTGCCAAGGCTCAACTTTCTGATACGGGCGTTTATAAGGCGCGTGTAGAGAATACCCGCATCGTTGGCGGCCGCCCTTATGTGGACGCGGCGGATACAGAGGTTATTACTCTGACTGTAAACCGTCAGCCGGTGACGCCGACTAATCCTCCGTTGACGGCAACCAATCCTCCGGTGGCTGCTCTGCCAACAGCAACACCTGTACCGGCTGCAACACCGGCGCCTGCGACTGCAGCTGCAGTGATATCAGCCGCACAGCTGGGCAGTCAGGCAGTGAACGGTGTAGTTACCGTGCAGATACAGCAAGCGGTCACAATTGAGCTTCCGGTTAACGCCGGTGAGCTGCTGGGAACGAATTCCCTGCGTGTGCAAGGAGACAGAATCGGGCTGGTACTGGCACCGGAGCTGCTGAAGCAGCTGGCCGAAGCCGTACCTGCTGCCCAGGGTAACGGTGCAAAGATCGTGCTGCAAGCAGAATTCAAGACACTTGCGCAAGCTTCGCTGAAGACGGAAGCAGGTGTATCGCTTAAGGGACAATTCCTGGACTATGATCTGAGACTGTCCCTGGCAGATGGAACCGTTAAGCGTCCCGGCAGTTACTCTTCTCCTGTTAGTATAAGCTGGCCGGCTGGTGAAGGACTTAATCCGAAGCTGCTTGGCTTGTACCGTGTAGGCAGTGACGGTACACTCACTTATCTGGGAGGATCTGCTGCGGCCGGCAGTCTTACAGCCGAACTTGACGGCAACGGCAGGTACGCACTGCTGGAGTATACGAAGCAGTTCAACGATGTTCCGGTTACGCACTGGGCCTTCGAAGCCTTGCGTGAGCTGTCTGCGAAGCATCTGATCAAGGGGATATCGGAGCAGGCTTATCAGCCGGGCCGGGATATTACCCGGGCTGAATTCGTGCAGCTGATGGCCGGCACGCTGCAGCTAAGCGGCAGCGGCACCACTTCCTTCAGTGATGTTCCGGCAGGCGCCTGGTATCAGCAGGCACTCTCCGGCATGGTTCAGGCCGGTCTGATTACCGGCCGTACGCCGGAGTCCTTCCAGCCGGCCGCAGCAATCAGCCGGGAGGAGATGACCGTCATTCTGATGCGCGCTTACCGGCTGCAGCAGGGTTCAATCCCGGCCGCAACGGGCAGCCTGTCTATTAAGGATGCTGGAGACATCTCCGGCTGGGCAGCGGATCAGGTGGCTGAAGCCGCTGCGCTTGGCCTCGTGAAAGGGCGGGCTGACGGAACCTTCGCGCCCAAAGCTCCCGCCACCCGGGCAGAAGCTGCGCAGATGCTGCTGAATTATTTGAAATAAGCCTGACGGGCGGTAAGGAAAGACCGCCGGCTCAAGCCATAAACAAGGCGCTCACCCCCTGAACAGTATTTAGGGGGGAGCGCTTCTTGTGTATCATAATGATAAGCGTAGGCTGACAAACTTGAAGCCAATGCTTCCGAAGTGAGTTTGTACGAAGTGGTTTCACGGAAGAGTAGGCTAACAAACTTTAGGGAGGTGGACTATGCGGAGTAATTCCCTGTACCGCAAGTATTTTAAAGATAATATGTTTATGCGCTTCACCCTTATTGTCTCCTGTATCTTCATTGCAACGATTATTGCCTTCTCGTATCTGGTGCTGATGCTGATCTCGGATTCTGCGGTGCAGCGGCAGATGGATATCCAGCGCAAGACGATGGAGAGCATCAGCAACTATGTGGAGAACAAATACCAGTCCGTCCAGGATATGATGCGTGATGTCTACCGGGACGGGAGTCTGGCGAGCAACACCACATTTCTGCTGGAGCATCCCTTCGGCGAATATGTCGAGCACCGGCTGGACCGCTATCTGCTCGGGGATCAGACTACCTCTAACGCCGTACAGTATTTCCAGAACAAGATCGACGATGATCCCGATATCCGCAGCCTGATGCTGTACAGTGCCAATCAGCAGGTGATGTACTATTATGACAACCGCAGGCAGTTTGAACGGGTATCCACCAACGCGGCCCATTCCTTTGTCCCGGATTCGATGGTTCTGGATGAGGAGAGCCTGGTGTCCGTGCCGAATATTTGGGTGCTGAAGAGCATCGGCATGCAGAGAACCCCTATGTTCTCGGTGAAGATTCCCATTACCAATAAGTCATCGCTGCTCAATATCGGCCAGCTGCTGGTCTACTTCGATTCCGAATCGATCTGGCAGGCGATGAATAATTATAAGCAGGATTTCAAAGGCGAGATTCTTGTGCTCTCTGCCCAGAATGAAGTCATCTTTGACACTTCGGGTCAAGGGTACGGCCGCAAATATTTGCAGCTGCAAGGGGCGAACTCCGGGGAGGAAATCTCCATGGGCGGAATGCTGGTCACCAGCCTGACCCAGAGCCAGGCCGGCTACACGGTGGTCAGCCTGATCTCCAAGAAGGAGCTTGCCGAAACCTATAGCAGCGCACGCAATACTATTGTTACGATTGCCCTCGTCTGTATTCTGTTCGCCGTGCTGCTGCCGGCGATGTTTATTTCGAATTTTGCCAAACGGACGCACCGCATTATCCGCTTCACCCGCAAAGTGAAAAACGGGGATTTGAACACCCGGATTATAGACAACCGTGAGGATGAACTGGGCCAGATTGCCAAGAGCTTCAACAGCATGCTGGATGAACTGAACCAGTACATTGATCAGGTGTACAAAGCTGAAATCAAGCAGAAGCATACGGAAATCGCTACCCTGGAGGCAAGGGTGAATCCGCATTTTCTCTATAATACGCTGGAGGTTATACGGATGCGGGCTATTTCGAGCGGCGCGAAGGATGTGGGCGAGATGATCTACAGCCTGTCTGTGCTGTTCAAATCGTATGTCCGTCCGAAGGTGAAGTATACGTTCAAGGATGAGCTGGAAGCCTGCCGCATGTACCTGGAGCTGTTCCGGATCCGTTACAAGGACCGGTTCTCCTATACCATTGAATGCAGTAAAGAGCTGGAGCCTATTCCTGTACTCAAAATGTCCCTTCAGCCCGTGATCGAAAATTATATTCTGCACGGCATGCGCACCGGACAAACCGGCAACGTGATCAGCATCAGGGTCCATCCGGATGATCACAACAATATACGGGTTGTTGTCACGGACAACGGCCTGGGGATTGCCGGGGAGAAGCTGAACCAGCTCCGGCTGGGACTGGAGGATAACCGGGAATTGTCCGGATCAGAGTCGTTCGGGCTGCGGAGCATTCATGAGCGGTTAAGGCTGATGTACGGCAAGCCGTACGGGGTTGAGCTGGCCAGTGAAGCGGGGGCCGGAACCGAGGTCACTATTACTTTTCCATATCCCGTCAAGGAGGAGACAGATCATGTATAAGGTGTTTATTGTCGATGATGAGCCGTTCATTCTTAGCGGCCTGCAGGATATATTGGACTGGGAGCAGCTGGGCCTTACGATTGTGGGACAAGCCGAGAACGGGCAGGAGGCGCTGGAGCAGCTGCGGGAGGTGCCTGCGGATATTCTCATAACCGACATTTCCATGCCCGTGATGACCGGCCTGGAGCTGATCCGTGCGGTCCAGGAATTCCGTCCGGAGCTGAAGGTGGTTGTGCTGAGCGGATATGATGAATTCATGTATGTCAAAGAAGGCCTGGCTCTCGGGATTGAGAATTATCTGCTCAAGCCGATCAATCTGGAGGAATTCCAGAGCACGCTGGAGACGATTGCCGAGAAGCTGAATGTCTCCAGGCTGGATACAGAGTGGTCGGAGTATACGAACTCCGTACTGAAGGATAATGTGCTGCTCCGCTGGCTGCGGAAGCAGATTGACCCGGACGAACTGTCCGAACGGCTGAATCTCCTGGGCTTGTCAATCAGCAGCCGGTATGTGGAGGTTGCTCTGGTCCAGGCAGACCCGGAAACGGAAGCCTTCCGGAAGAATGCCGCCGCTCTCCTCGGTACCCGCGCTTCGTTCTTCATGTTCTGGGACTCGGACAATGATCTGGTGCTCATACATAATTTCGCGGACGAACGCAAAGGGAAGGAAGAGATGGCTTCCATTCTGGAGGAAATCACCGGCCTGGGCTCTCCCGGCCAGCGGCTGCGCGCTGCGGTTGGAGCCGTCATGGACGGGGTGCAGGCTGCTCCGGCCAGCTATGAGCAGGCGAAGCAGGCTCAGGAATTTCTGGAGATCTACCCGGAGCGCAGCCTGATCTATTATGAACAGCTGAAGGAGCGCAAGGAGGATATTGAAGCCGCTTTGCCGGAGGACTGGAGCGAGTATTCGAAATTAATTATGGCCAAGAATCTTCCGGCGCTGACCGAGCGGCTCGAATTGTATTTCTCTGCGAAATGTATGGAAGGGTTGACCCCTGAGCTGCTCCGGGAGATTTCCCTGGAATGGATTCTGTATTTCCGCATGCTGATTAAAGAGATCCGCAGTGAAATGGAGCGGGAGCTTATTGCGCAGGGGCTGAACGAGATCCACAGGGCGAATTCGCTGCCGGGTCTGTCCGCCGCAGTCATGCAGACGGCCGGAAGCAT
Organism: Paenibacillus sp. FSL H8-0259; assembly: GCF_037963255.1. Taxonomy (NCBI): domain Bacteria; kingdom Bacillati; phylum Bacillota; class Bacilli; order Caryophanales; family Paenibacillaceae; genus Paenibacillus; species Paenibacillus sp. FSL H8-0259. The sequence goes on along the minus strand of NZ_CP150147.1, from coordinate 5,752,595 downwards.
CATCGAACTGCTGGACCGTGAGCTGAAGAGTCCGGTTGTGAACCAGGTGCTGAATTACATTGAGAAATCCTACAGTGAGGATCTGTCACTGAAGAAGCTGGGCTTCATGTTTAATATTCACCCCGTGTATCTGGGCCAGCTGTTTCACAAAATGACCGGTGATTCCTTTGCAGAATATTTGAACCGTTACCGGATTGAGAAAGCAAAAGAGCAGCTTCGTTCGACAAACAACAAGGTACATGAGATCGCACGCAGTGTCGGCTACTGGGAAATGGGCTATTTTTATAAACAATTTAAGAAATACGTTGGCATCTCACCGACAGAATTCAAGGGGCTGCTCTAAGCAGCTCCTTATTGATAGATATATGTTATGTTTTGGGGTTAATTTCTTTATTTCATACCTGAATATATATAGTTTCTCTTCTATTTGAAAATGCTTTCATCTTATAAAGTAAAGGTATAGCTCATGGAAACCTGCAGCCGGGAAGGCCCGGCAGGCCTGGATTTCCGGACGGCTAATTAAAAGGGGGTACGGCAAATGAGTAAGAAAAAGAAACACTTCTCCTTGTTGTTGACAACGCTTTTAACCGTTTCACTGGCGCTTAGCGCATGTGGGGGGGACAGTAAGAACAATGCAGGCGGGGAAGCGGCTTCAGGAGGCAACAAAGCTGCCGAGTCTACGGAGAAACCTGTAGAGCTGATCTGGTACACTATCGGGCCACCGCAGAAGGATATGGATAAGGTGCTCACAGAAGTCAATAAATACACGCTTGAAAAAATTAACGCAACACTCGATATCAAAATGCTCGACTTCGGGGACTATACGCAAAAAATGCAGGTCATGGCTGCTTCGGGCGAGCCTATGGACATCCTGTTCACCTCTTCCTGGGCCTTCGATTATGTGCAGAATGCACGTAAGGGCGCGTTCCTGCAGCTCGATGATCTGCTGAAGAACCAGGGCAAGGGAATTGTGGACACTATTGATCCGGCGTTCCTGGAAGGCTCCAAGGTGGACGGCCATAACTATGCCATTCCTGCCAATAAAGAGCTTCCGGCTCAAGAAGTCTTCCGCTTCAACAAAGAGCTGCTGGACAAATACAAGCTGGATCTGACCAGCGTGAAAACGATGGCCGATCTGGAGCCGCTGCTCAAAACCATCAAGGAAAACGAGCCTGGAGTGACCCCGTACGCTATGGTCAAGGACTTCATGCCGATTATGCCATTTGACTATGTGATCGAGAAGATGCCGATGGCTGTATATATGGACACCAAGGACTACAAGGTCATCAACATCCTTGAGACTCCTGAAATCAAGGAAGCGCTTAAGACCGTCCGCAAATTCTATCAGGCGGGTTACATCTCTCCTGAAGTAGCCACTACATCTTCGGTGGATGACTTGTACAAAGCCGGCAAATGGTTTACTGACCGTGCCTCCACCCAGCCGATGGCCGACAATCTGTGGTCAGTAAGCTACGGGTATCCGGTTGTGTCGACACCAGCCAGTCAGCCTTATATCTACAACTGGTCCGTCATGGGCTCCATGCAGGCGATCTCCGCCAACTCTGAGTATCCTGAGAAAGCCATGGAATTCCTGAACCTGCTGAATACAGACCCTGTATTGCGCAACATGATTGACTCAGGCATCGAGGGCGTACATTACGAGAAAATCAGCGACAACATGATCAAGAATCTCCCGGATGCGAAGAACTACGATATGCCGACGTTCTCCCTGGGCAACATTATGATCAACTATCTGAATGAAGGCGACCCTGAGAACAAATGGGAAGAATTCAAGAAGTTCAATGATGCCGGTATCAATGCACCACTGCTTGGCTTCAACTTCGATACTTCCAAGGTGACGAACGAAATCGCCGCCGTTCAGAACGTGAAGGAAGAATTCTGGGCACCGCTGATGACCGGATCTGTAGATTCGGAAGAGTACCTGACCAAGGCCAATGAGAAATTAAAAGCCGCCGGTCTGGATAAAATCATCGCAGAAGCCCAATCACAGATCGACGCCTGGAAAGCAGCGAACAATAAGTAGCATTCAATTCAAGACCGGGCGGGTGATTAGACTTGGCCTGGTCTTTTTGTATCAACGGAAGAACTTTCCGGCATAGGAGGAACTAAGAGTATGGGGAAAATAGGGAAGTCCGCCAAAGATGTGTTGAAAAATAAAGTGCTGCTGTTTATGGTTCTCCCGGGCACGCTGTGGTTTTTATTCTTCTCCTACCTGCCGATGGTGGGTACGGTAATTGCATTTAAGGAGTATCGCTTCAGCCGGGATGGCTTCTGGGCCAGCATCATCAACAGCAAATGGGTCGGCTGGGATAATTTCAAGTTTCTGTTCAGCACCAATGATGCCTATCTGATCACACGCAATACTCTTTTATACAATATAGCCTTCATTGTCCTTGGCTTGATCCTGTCAGTGCTGCTGGCGGTGGTGCTGTCCGAGATAGCCAACAAGAAGCTTGCCAAGCTCTATCAAACAGGCATGTTCCTGCCATACTTTCTGTCCTGGGTCGTTGTGGGATACTTCGCGTTCAGCTTCCTTAGCTCGGAGCGGGGGCTGCTCAACGCAATGTTCGGCAGCAATATTTCCTGGTACTCGGAATCGAAATACTGGCCGTTCATTATTATATTCGTATTTCTATGGAAGGCCGTCGGTTATAACAGCGTGGTCTATCTCGCCGCAATTATGGGTATAGACAAGTCCCTCTATGAAGCGGCCATGATCGACGGGGCGAGCAAATTCCAGCAGATCCGCGGTATTACGCTGCCGATGCTGAAGCCGATCATCACCATTATGACCTTGCTTGCTATAGGGAAGATATTTTATGCCGACTTCGGGCTGTTCTATCAGGTGCCGAGAGATTCGGGGACGCTCTACAGTGTGACCAACGTAATCGATACGTATGTGTACCGTGGACTCAAGACTACCGGCGAGATTGGAATGAGTACGGCTGCAGGCTTATATCAATCGGTGGTTGGGTTCGTTCTGGTGCTTACCTCCAATTACATCGTGCGTAAATTCGATAAGGACAGTGCATTATTCTAGGGAAAAAGAAGGAAAGTGAGGTCATCCAAATGTCTGCTAATGCTAATCCTGTGAAATCGCGCGATTTTCACCGGCTGTCGTCCGTGTGGAATATCATCTTCAACTGTATTGCCGGAGGCTTTGCCATACTGTGTATCTTCCCGTTCCTGTTCGTAGTCCTCATCTCCTTCACTGACGAAGGGGCGCTTGCGCGGGACGGCTATCAGTTAATCCCGGCCAAATGGAGTCTGGAAGCCTACAAATATGTATTTGGCTCAGGGGACACGCTGCTCCGTTCCTATGGGGTAACCATTGCCGTAACGGTCATTGGCACGCTTGTCAGCCTGATCATTATTTCACTTTATGCCTATGCCATTTCACGTAAAAGCTTCAAATACCGCAATTTCTTCGCGTTTTTTGCGTTTTTCACCATGCTGTTTAACGGCGGGCTGGTTCCTACCTATATTGTGGTGACACAGATGCTGGGTCTAAAGGACACCATTTGGGCGCTGGTGCTGCCGCTGGCCGTTAATGCTTTTTACATTATGATCCTGCGGACCTTCTACATTACCAGCGTGCCGGATGCCCTGATTGAGTCGGCCAAAATTGACGGCGCCGGAGAGTTCCGCACCTTCCTGGGAATCGTGCTGCCGCTGTCCTTGCCGGGCCTCGCTACGATCGGGCTGTTCAGCACCCTGGGGTACTGGAATGACTGGTTCAATGCCCTGCTCTATATTGATAATCCGAATCTGGTGCCGCTGCAGTCGATGCTGATGCGGATTGAGACCAGTATGCAGTTCATTATGCAGAATTCGCAGAACAGTTCATTAAGTCTGGAAGCCCTCCGCAACATGCCGCAGGATACCTCGCGTATGGCGATGGTGGTACTGGCTACCGGGCCGATTATTTTTGCGTATCCGTTCTTCCAGCGTTACTTCATCCAGGGTCTTACCGTGGGTGCCGTTAAAGAATAGGAGTACAACAGGAGAAAGGGTGTGGGAGCCAAAATGTTATATAAAGACTCTGCGAAGCCCGTCAAGGAGCGGACTGAACATCTGCTGGGGCTGATGACGCCGGAAGAGAAGGTTGGCCAGCTCGTTCAGCTATTCGGGTGGCAGACCTATGATCATACAGAAGGAACGATAGAACTGACAGAAGACTTCAAACGCCAGATCCGCGAAGGCGGCATCGGCGCATTATATGGCACACTGCGGGCAGATCCCTGGACAGGGGTCACCCTGGAGAGCGGACTTGGGGCGCGGGCCGGAGCCGAAGCGGTGAATACCATCCAGCGTTATGTGCTGGAGCATTCCAGGCTGGGCATCCCGCTGCTGATCGGTGAAGAATGCTCGCATGGGCATATGGCGATCGGGGCGACGGTATTTCCGGTTCCCCTGCTGATTGGCAGCACTTGGAATGTCGATCTGTACCGGGAGATGTGCCGGGCAGTAGCTTTGGAGACCCGGGCTCAAGGCGGTGCAGTTACGTATTCGCCTGTGCTTGATGTGGTGCGTGATCCGCGCTGGGGCCGGACCGAGGAATGCTACGGGGAAGACCCGTATCTCATAGGCGAATTCGCCGTAGCTTCTGTGGAAGGACTACAGGGCGACCGGCTTGACAGCGGGTCCAGTGTCGGGGCGACACTGAAGCATTTTGTCGCTTACGGCAGCTCGGAAGGCGGCAGGAATGCAGGTCCGGCGCATATCGGCAAGCGGGAGCTGCTGGAGGTCGATATGTACCCGTTCCGCAAAGCGGTGGAAGCCGGTGCGGTATCCATCATGCCAGCCTATAACGAGATTGACGGAGTGCCTTGCACAACCAATCAGGAGCTGCTGGAGGATATCCTGCGCGGCGAATGGGGCTTCAAGGGCATGGTCATTACCGATTGCGGCGCTATCGACATGCTGGCCTCGGGCCATGATACAGCGGACGGCGGGGAAGACGCGGCTGTGCAGGCGCTCCAGGCCGGGATAGATATGGAGATGTCCGGCGTCATGTTCGGAGGCTATCTGCTGGAGGCGCTCCGTTCCGGGCGGCTGGATGAGAAGCTGGTGGATCAAGCGGCTGCACGTGTGCTGGAGCTGAAGTTCCGGCTGGGCCTGTTCGAACAGCCGTTTGCCGATCCGGACCGGGCAGAGCAGGTGATCGGCAGCCCGGAACATGCGGAGCTGGCACGGAGCATTGCGGCAGAAGGAATTGTCCTGCTGAAGAATAATGGCATCCTCCCCTTGTCTGCGGGCACAGGAAAAGTGGCTGTCATCGGACCCAATGCGGATACCGGCTATAATCAGCTCGGGGATTACACCTCCCCGCAGCCGCGTGACCGGGTGGCGACGGTGCTGGCCGGAATACGGGCCAAGCTCTCCGCTGAGCCGGAGCGGGTACGTTATGCGCCCGGCTGCCGGATCAAAGACGGTTCCACCGAGGGATTCGAATCCGCGCTTCAGGCAGCGGCTTGGGCGGATACGATTGTACTCGCACTGGGCGGGTCGAGCGCCAGAGACTTTGGCGAGGGCAGCATTGATCTGCGGACCGGAGCCTCGAAGGTGACAGAGAATGAGCTTAGCGATATGGATTGCGGTGAGGGCATCGACCGGATGTCGCTTCATTTGTCCGGCGTTCAGCTGGAGCTGCTGAAGGAGCTGAAGACGCTCGGCAAGCCGGTGGTAGTCGTATATATCAACGGCCGTCCTATTGCCGAGCCCTGGATCGATGAGCAGGCGGATGCCATTCTGGAAGCCTGGTATCCCGGGCAGGAGGGCGGCCATGCCATTGCGGACATCCTGTTCGGCGATGTGAATCCGTCCGGCAGGCTGACCCTCTCGCTCCCGCTGGATGTAGGACAACTGCCCGTCTATTATCTGGGCAAACGTTCACGGGGTGTACGTTATCTTGAAGGGGATTCGCAGCCGCGTTATCCCTTCGGCTTCGGGCTCAGCTATACCGAATTCAGCTATAGCGGGCTGCAGGTAGAGCCTGCTGAAATCCAGGCGGACGGAAGTGCTGAAGTTACGGTGGAAGTGGAGAATACAGGCTTACGCGGAGGCGCGGAGGTCGTTCAGTTATATATTTCCGACCGGGTCAGTAAGGTGACCAGACCGGCCAAGGAATTGAAGGGCTTCCGGAAGATTTACCTGGAACCGGGAGAGAAGCAGACGGTCACTTTCAGGCTCAGTGCAGAACACTTGAGCTATATCGGGGCGGAGTACAAGCGGGTCGTTGAACCGGGGAGCTTCCGGATCGGAGTAGGAAGGAACGTCAACGATACGCTCGATATAGAGCTTGCCGTCATGGAGGATTAGGGATGGAACGATTAAATACGGAACGAATAGACAGGTTTATCCGTGAATGTTCACAAGCGCAATGGCTGGAATATCGGGCGATTGAAGACTGGAAGGTCTTCTCCACAACCTACCGGCAGCCGGGGCAGTATGACGAATTACAGCCGTATTCGGGCAGCGAAGCCTTCGGATTGTTCCCGAGCGTACAGGGAACGACTTATATGTTCCGCACGGCGCTTGATATTCCGGCGGACTGGACGGGTGCGGACACAGGGATCATCTTCCACTCCGGCGGAGAAGGGCTGCTGCGTGTAGGCGGAGCTTCCCGGCAGGGGCTGGACCGCAATCATACCTTCGTTTCACTTGACCCTGTTGCCGACGGAAGAAACCCGGAGCTTGAGATCGAACTCTACGATCCGGTTCCCGAGCCGGATGATCCGCTGAACAAGCAGGCGGTGATTCAGCCGCCGGTCCGGTCTATAACCGCTGCGCTCGTCAGGGTTAACCTGCCGGTGCAGTCGCTGATGTATACCGTTACCGTGATCCGTGATTCGGCGCTGCTGCTGCCGGAACAGGATTTCCGGCGTGTCCGTATCCTGGAGGCGCTGTATCAGGCGATGGATGCGTATGTGTCTATGGGACCTGAGAATGGACGGGACGGCGGCAGGATCAGAGACATTGAGCAGGCGCTGACCGGGAAAGTCCGGGAAATCGGCGGCAACAGCGAAGGCTTCATCCATATGGTCGGGCAGTCGCATATCGATATTGCCTGGTTATGGCCCACGAGGGAAACTGTTCGCAAGACCAGCCGGACCTTCTCGACGGTTCATGCGCTGATGGAGGAATACCCGGAGTACCGCTACGCCCAGAGCCAGCCGCAGCTGTTCGCTTATCTGAAGGATAATGATCCTGAATTGTACGCGAAGGTGAAGGCGCGGATTCTTGAAGGGCGCTGGGAGCTTGTTGGCGGTATGTGGGTGGAGCCGGATCTGAATATTCCAAGCGGGGAATCCCTGATGCGGCAGATGCTGTATGGGCAGCGGTTCTATCAGGAGGAATTCGGACGGCAATCCGAGATTGAATGGCTGCCGGACACCTTCGGGTATTGCGCTTCCCTGCCGCAGATTCTGAAGCATGGCAAGGTCCGCTATTTCATGACGACCAAACTCGGCTGGAATGATACGAATCTGTTCCCTTATGATTTGTTCCACTGGGTAGGCATCGACGGAACGGCACTTCTGTCTTATATGAACCACGGAGTGAATGAGAGTACGCTGCCGAAGGATATTCATGAGCACTGGCAGTCTTACCGTGAAAAAGCCGTGCACAGCGAACAAATGCTGCTGTACGGACACGGGGACGGGGGCGGCGGAGTGACCCGGGAGATGCTTGAATATCTCTCGCGCTCCGAGCTCATGGTGGGCCAGCCAGCCTCCGGCTACAGTACGGCGGCAGATTTCTTCGCAGGCATCGAGCAGGCGAAGCCTGAGCTGCCGGTCTGGCAGGGCGACCTCTATCTGGAGCTGCACCGGGGAACCTATACCACACATGCCCGGAACAAGCGCAATAACCGCAAGGCCGAGATTCTGTACAGGGAAGCGGAACTATGGCAGACGCTGGCCGGACACCAGCTGCAGCCGCAGCAGCGGGAAGAGATCGGGGAGGACCTGAATGAAGGCTGGAAGCTGATTCTGCTTAACCAGTTCCATGATATTATTCCCGGCTCGTCGATTCCCGAGGTCTATCAGACTTCGGACAAGGAGTATCAGAGCATCTTCGCTCTTGGAGATAGCAGCCTAAAGTCGGTTATGGAGGCCGCCGTATCGGATATCGATACCCGTGGAGAGGGCCAGCCTTATGTCGTCCTGAACGGTCTGGGCTGGGCCCGGGATATGGTGGTTGAGCTCCCGGCTGCCGGAGACGGAGCGGATAACACTGCTGCCGCCGTATATGACCGGAAAGGAATGCGGCTGGCCGCGGAGCCGGTTACAGCAGACGGGCCAGCTGCTCTCCGCGTGCGGGTGCCGGAGGTTCCGGCATTCGGGTATGTTACCGTGTGGCTGAGAGATGAGGAACAGCCAGCGTTGCGCGAAGATGGCGGAGTTGACGGTAGCGGCGGGGTTGGCAGAGATAGCGGAGATATGCCGACACCGATTGAAGCATCTAATGAAGCTTCGGTTGCAGCTTCGTTCGGCCAGGACTGGGAGACGGAATATTACCGGCTCCGGTTCAATGAACAGGGCGAGATCATCAGCCTGTACGATAAGGAAGCCGGGCGTGAGATTGTCAAGGCCGGAGAGCGGCTGAACCGGTTGCATTTCTTCCATGACCGCCCTATCCTATGGGATGCCTGGGATATAGACAGCCGGTATGAGGAGCAGCCTGCCGGAGAAGCTGTTCTGCTGGAGCAGAAGCTGCTGTCCTCAGGCCCTGTCTGCGATGTGCTGTACTTCCGCTGGAGCATCGGCCAATCCGAAATAGAGCAGGAGCTGATCCTGTATCACAGTGACCGGCGGATTGACTTCAAGACGAAGGTCCAATGGAATGAAGCCCATAAGCTGCTGAAGGTCGGCTTCCCGGTAGATGTAGTAACCAGCAAGGCGACCTATGAGATCCCGTTCGGCGCGCTGGAACGGTCAACGCACCGCAACACCAGCTGGGAGCAGGCGCAATATGAAGTCTGCGGGCACCGCTATGCCGATGTGTCTGAGCATGACTATGGTGTCAGCCTGCTGAATGACTGCAAATACGGCTATGACACGCAGGGCAGCACGATCCGTCTGTCGCTGCTGCGCGCGCCGCGCTGGCCGGATCATTCCGCGGATCTGGGCACACATGCATTCACGTATTCACTGTATCCGCATACCGGAGACTGGCGCGGGGCGCATACCCTCCGTAAAGCCGCTGAGCTGAATCACACTTCCTATGCGGTTGCCTGTAATTCAAGTGCAGGACAGCTGCCGCCTTCAGGCTCATTCCTCCCCTATGACGGGAAGCAGGTTATCCTGGATACAGTCAAATTGGCGGAAGACGGAAGCGGCAGTATTCTGCGGCTGTATGAATCCGCTGGCGGACGCGAGACCGTCAAGCTCGGCTGGCCGCTGCCGCATTCAGCGGTATACCTGTCCAATGCACTGGAAGAAGAGGCAGAGCTGCTGGCGGAAGAGGCGGGAGAGCTGACGCTAGACTTCCACCCGTTCGAGATCAAGACCCTGAAAATTATTCATTCTAAATAGATTGAACTTGAAAAATACAGACAGGGAAAAGTGGCGGAGGAGAATTTTGGCACTGTAGGAGCGTCAGCGTCCGCCTTTGTCACCGGATTTCCACCGCGATTAGCGGTTAAAAATCAAGAAATCTGGGGACAACAGCGGCCGGAGGGCCAAACATTCTCTGGAGTCACGGCAATCCCAGAACAGAAAACTTACAAGTACAATCTATATAGCTTCAGTTCAGCTACCCTATAGATTAAGCCGAAGGAGACTATCACCTTGGAACAATTCAGACTTCCCCAGATTCAAATGCCGGAGCTGCCGCTCCCGTCATCCATTCAGGCCGTATTGGCCGAGGCCGAAGAGAAGCTGGCCCACCGGCCCAAGCTGCAGCGCCTGTTCCGGAACTGCTTCCCGAACACACTGGAGACTACTACCAAGCTGCTTGACGATGGAACCACATTTGTCATTACGGGCGATATCCCGGCCTGTTGGCTCCGCGATTCGGTCGAGCAGGTGATTCAATATGTGCCTTTTGCCGCCAAAGATGCTGAGCTGCAGCGTATGATCGGCGGGCTGATCAAGCGTCATACGCAATATGTGCTGATTGATCCTTACGCCAACGCGTTCAACGAAACGGCTAACGACTGGCACTGGAATGCCGGGGATGTGACGGAGATGTCGCCCTGGGTGTGGGAGCGCAAGTTCGAGATTGACTCGCTGTGCTTCGTGATCCGGCTGGCCCATGCCTATTGGGAGGAGACGAAGCGAACGGATATCTTCACGGCTGATTTCAAAAAAATGCTGCGCACCATTACCGATCTCTTCAAGCGGGAGCAGCATCATGCGGAACAATCCCCGTACCGCTTCACCCGGAACAACGGGATTATGGAGGATTCGATCCGGGGCGGCGGTCTCGGCATGCCGGTCAACTACACAGGGATGATCTGGTCCGGCTTCCGCTCCAGCGACGATGCCTGCGATTTCCATTACAACATTCCGGGGAATATGTTCGCTGTGGTGGCTCTGCGCCAGATGCAGGATTTCGCCGAGTGGGTGTTCCGCGATCTGGATTTCCTGGCCGAGCTGAAGGCGCTGGAGCAAGAGGTGGATCACGGCATCAAGCTGTACGGTATCTATCGCCACCCTGAATTCGGGCCGATCTATGCGTACGAAACAGACGGCTACGGCAATTACTGCCTGATGGATGACGCCGGAACACCGGGCCTGATGTCCATTCCGTACCTCGGGTATTTGAAGAATGACGATCCCATCTATCAGAATACTAGACGTTTTGCGCTGAGCAGCGAGAATCCGTTCTATTACGAAGGCCAAGCCGCCAAGGGCATCGGCAGTCCGCATACCCCTCCGGGTTATATCTGGCATATGGCGCTGTCCATGCAGGGAATCACGGCAAATAGTAAAGAAGAGAAGCTGGCGGTGATTGCCATGCTCGAAGCAACGGACGCGGATACCGGCTATATGCATGAAGGCTTCCTGGCCGACGATCCGTCGGTGTTCACCCGCAAGTGGTTCGCCTGGTCGAATAGCCTGTTCTCCCAGCTGGTCTGGCGGGCGCTGCAGGAAGGGATTCTCTAGGTCCGGCCTGCATGGATACAGAATACAGGAAGCTAATTATGATTGTGTAAAGCACTTTTTCATATACAAAGGAGACCTGAGCATGAATACAATTATTGGAGAAACATTGTCAAATATCCCTTGGCAGGAGAAACCGGCGGACAGCAACGCGCCTGTATGGAGATATTCCGCCAACCCGATCATTAAGCGGGATGCGATCCCGAACTCGAACAGTGTGTTTAATTCGGCGGTCATTCCCTTTGAGGGCGGCTTCGCCGGCGTGTTCCGCTGTGATTCCAAATCGGTCAGCATGGACATCTTTGCCGGGTTCAGCGAGGACGGGGTGAACTGGAAGATCAACCATGAGCCTATAGAATTCGAGGGCGATGAAGAGATTATCAAACGGGAATACCGCTACGATCCCCGGGTATGCAAGATCGATGACCGTTACTATATTTCCTGGTGCAACGGCTATCACGGGCCGACGATTGGACTGGCGTATACGTTTGATTTCAAGACGTTCCATCAGCTGGAGAATGCCTTCCTGCCGTATAACCGGAACGGGGTGCTGCTTCCGCGCAAGATCGGCGGCAATTATGCCATGCTCAGCCGTCCAAGCGATACCGGGCATACTCCGTTTGGCGATATCTTTTACAGCGAGAGTCCTGACCTTACCTTCTGGGGCAAGCACCGCTATGTGATGGGCACGGTGAACGGCGATGCCTCCGCCTGGCAGTCCAAGAAGATTGGCCCGGGTCCGATTCCGATTGAGACCGATAAGGGCTGGCTGCTGATCTACCACGGCGTAATCAACACCTGCAACGGGTTTGTCTACCGCATGGGCTGCGCGCTGCTCGATCTGGATCAGCCATGGAAGGTGAAAGCCCGCTCACGCAACTATATTCTCGGCCCTGAAACCTTGTACGAATGTGTGGGCGATGTGCCGAATGTGACCTTCCCCTGCGCGGCTTTGACGGATGCGGCTACAGGACGGATTGCCATCTACTACGGTTGTGCAGATACGGTTACGGGTCTGGCCTTCACCACCGTGGACGAATTGCTTAACTATATGGAGGAATATCCTCTGGAGACTGAGGTGTAACAGCCATGGACAAACAACAAACGGCGCATATCATCTCCCATACGCACTGGGACCGGGAATGGTATCTTCCTTATGAACGCCATCATCTCCGGCTGATCCGGCTGGTCGACAGCCTGCTGGACACGCTGGAGCAGAATCCGGGATTCCGGAGCTTCTTCTTCGACGGACAGACGATCATTATCGAAGATTATTTGCAGGTCCGCCCGGAGAACCGGGAACGGCTGGAACGCCATATCCGTGAAGGACGGATCTATATCGGGCCTTGGTATATCCTGCAGGATGCCTTCCTGACCAGTCCGGAAGCCAATGTGCGCAATCTGCAGATCGGGCATCAGGACGCGGGAGTCTACGGGGAGGTATCGAAGATCGGCTATTTCCCCGACACCTTCGGCCTGACCGGACAAATTCCGCAGCTCATGGTACAGGCCGGAATCACCAATGCCTTCTTCGGGCGCGGGGTGAAGCCGACAGGCTTCAACAATACGGTCTCTAGCGACGGCTATGAATCCTCGTTCTCGGAGCTGGTCTGGGAAGGGCCGGACGGATCCAAGGTGCTGGGCATCCTGTTCGCCAACTGGTATTCGAACGGCAATGAGATCCCAGCCGGGGAGGAGGAGGCGAAGACCTTCTGGGAGCGCAAGCTGGCAGATGCGAGGCAGTATGCGGCCACGGATCAGCTGCTGTTCATGAACGGCTGCGATCATCAGCCGCTGCAGACCGATCTGCCGGAGGCCATCCGCACCGCGGAGCAGCTGTACCCGGAGATATCCTTCGTTCATTCAAACTTTGCCGATTATATTAAGGCTGTGCAGCACTCTCTTGCCGGCCGCAGCCTCTCCACGGTTAAGGGCGAGCTGCGAAGCCAGCGTACTGACGGCTGGGGGACACTGGTTAATACAGCGTCCGCCCGGGTGTACCTGAAGCAGCTGAACCAGCGGGGCCAGGCGCTGCTGGAGAAGGTAGCCGAGCCGCTGGCCGTTATCGCCAGGCTGCACGGCGGAGAGTATCCGCAGCATTTGTTGACCTACGCGTGGAAGACACTGCTGCAGAACCATCCGCATGATTCCATCTGCGGCTGCAGTGTGGATGAAGTGCACCGGGAGATGGTAACCCGGTTCGACAAGAGCCGTCACACCGCCGAAGGCATCGTGGCGGACAGCATGCAGGCGATCACCGGAGCGGTGGACACATTGGGCTTCGCCGCGTATGGTGAAGCTGCTATTCCGCTCGTTGTGATGAATACAAGCGGCTGGAGCCGCACGGGTACAGTCAGCGTGGAGCTGGACGCAGCCCGGCTGTATCTGCGCGAAGGCCACACGCTTGAAGAGACCGCCCGCCGGATGAAGGCGGTTGACCTGGGCGGACGGGTCCTGGTGGATGAACTAGGCAACGAAGTGCCTTGTACGATTCAGGACCTGGGGCTGTCATTCGGCTATGATCTGCCGGATGACCGGTTCCGGCAGCCGTACAGCTGCCGCAAGGTGCAGCTGATCTTCGAAGCGGCGGATGTGCCAGCGCTGGGGCTGCGCACTTATGCCTGGGTCCGCCCGCTGGCTGGGGCCGCTGCCGGTCAATCCGGCCAAGGCATAGCAGGGTCCGCCGCAGCGGGTGGTGCCGCAACGAACGGGACGGAGCCTCGGGCAGGTGCCGGGGCCTCAGCGTCGCTTGTCCACGGCGGACGGATACTGGAGAACGAATCGCTGCGGGTTGAGATTATGGCCGACGGTTCCTTCACGCTGGAGCATAAGCCAAGCGGCAAAGTATACCGTGATCTCGGTGTCTATGAGAATACCGGGGACATCGGCAACGAATATATGTACAGACAGCCTGCGGGGGAAGTTCCGCTGACTACCCGGGGGCTGACGGCTGATATCCGCATCATAGAAGATGCGCCATACCGGGCATCTATAGAGATCGTCCATGAATGGGAGATTCCGGCTTCCGCCGATGCCGTGCTGGAAGAAGAACAGCGTGCGCTGGTCTATTATCCGGAGCGGCAGGCGCAGCGCTCAGCGGACAAGGTTCTGCTTAAGCTACGGACAGTGTTAAGGCTGGAACGCAGCGGCAAAGGCCTGGAAGTCAAAAGTTATATCCATAATACGGCGAAGGATCACCGTCTGCGGATGCTGTTCCCTGCAGATCTGGCCGCAGCTTCCCACCGTGTAGACTCGATGTTCGAGCTGGCGGAGCGGCCGAATGAACCGGCGCCGGAGTGGCTGAACCCGAGCAATGCGCAGCATCAGCAGAGTTTTGTGGATGTGGCGGAGGAGCATGCGGGGCTTACGGTCGCTAATCTCGGACTCCATGAATATGAAATACTGCGTGACGGCCGCAACACCATCGCCATTACCCTGCTCCGCTGCGTCGGGGAGATGGGCGACTGGGGCTGGTTCCCTACGCCGGAAGCCCAGTGCCAGGGGGAACATACGGCGGAGCTGCTGCTTATTCCGCACAGCGGGGACGCGGTAGCTTTTGGTGCCGCGGCTGCGGCCTACCAGTTCCAGATTCCCTGGACCTGCGCCCAGGCGGAGGTTCATACAGGAACCATTCCAGCCGTGTACTCGGCTGTCCGCTGGAGCGGCACGGCTGCCGCCTTCTCTTCGCTCAAGATGAACGAAGAGAGCGGGGATCTGCTGCTCCGCTGGTTCAACATGACGGGCCAGCCTTGTGAACTGAAGCTGGAAACAGACCTGCCGGCAACGGGCTTCTACACATCAAATGTGCTGGAAGCTAAGGTTGCGGATGTTGAGGCTGAGACTGGGCGGCTGGAGCGAGGCGGAGCAAATACGCTTCGGCTTCAGCTGGGCGGACATGAAATACTGACCGTTGGCATCCGGCTTGACTGACCAAGGATGAGGTAGAAGTAGAAGCAGAAGTAGAAGTAGAAGTAGAAGTAGAAGTAGAAGTAGAAGTAGAAGTAGAAGTAGAAGTAGAAGTAGAAGTAGAAGTAGAAGTAGAAGCAGGAGGTGACCCTCAGATGGATAGGCTAAGCAGTGATCAGAGTCCGTTCCCGGGTGTGCAGCAGTATATGAAGGCCTCTCAGGGGCAATGGAGACTGTCAGCACAATCCCGGGTTAGGATTGTAGACAATATCAGATCAGAGGGAAACAGGGTTCTGAATGATACGATTTTCATTGTTCTATCGGAATATGCAGACAGTCTGGCTCCATCCGGCCATCTCCTGTCTGTACTTTATGGAGAGTGTGAGACACCGTCTTCTGGAGATATTGTCATTGAATTGAACGACAGCGGAGCGGGCGGTGGTATGGACAGCCGGGAAGGTTATGTCATTGAAATCGGCGAGTTTGTCCACATCAAGGCCCCAAGCGAAACTGCTGTGATGTATGGATTGCGGACGGTGATACAGCTGCTGTTGGCTGACGGCTTCATGCCGTACGGTAGAATCACCGATTACCCTGTGATGCCGGAGCGGGCGCTGCATATTGACATCGGGCGGAAGTTCTATACCGCCGAATGGATCATGGAGAGGATCAGGGAGATGTCCCGGCTTAGACTGAATACGCTGCAGCTGCATTTCTCCGAGAATGAAGGCTTCAGGCTGATGAGCGAGAGCCATCCTGAGGTAATGTCGGACGAATATTTAACCAAGCAGGAAATGAAGGCGATTATTCATACGGCTGCAAGATATCATATTGCTGTTATTCCTTCATTGGATTCGCCGGGCCATCTGGGACAAGCCCTGCGGACACATCCGGACTGGCTGCTTAAGAATTCAGCGGGAGCCGTTGCCCCGGGCGCGCTGGATATTACGAATGCCGCTGCGCGGCAATTCGTGCTGGAGCTGATCGACGAATACGCGGAGTTATTTGCCGGAAGCACGCATTTTCATATCGGCGGCGATGAGTTTATCAACTTCGGGCAGTTCGGGGAATATCCCCAGCTTGAGCAGTATGCCCGGGATGTTCTGAACATCGGCGGCGGGACGGGTGTGGACACTTATATTGACTACCTTAACGGTGTGGCTGAACATCTGGAGTCCAAGGGGTGGATCGTCCGCGCCTGGAACGATGGACTGTACCGTGGGGATCAGATCCAGAGAATAACGCCTAAATCCTCCATCCAAATTACGTATTGGACGAAATGGCATGAAATGATGGCCCCGGTTGAAGAGATCATTGCGCAGGGACATCAGGTGATTAATTTCAACGATGCCTACTTTTATTACGTACTGGGTGAGCATGCAGGCTATACGTATCCAACAGGAGAGAAAATCTGCAATTCATGGCATCCGGGGTTGTTCCCGCAGCGGTCCGGCGGAGCGAAGCAGGAATATCCCGCGGGTTCTTATCCGCGTGAGTTAATCGGCTGTTCCTTCTCCATCTGGAGCGACAAGCCGGAAGCGCAGACCGAAGCAGAAGTGGCAGTCGGAATCCGCGGGCCGCTTAGCGCTATGGCGGAGAGAGCGTGGCTGGGGAAGCAGAAGCTGGCCGGTTACGCGGAGGGTAGCGAACGAAGTCAATAGTTGAAAAAAAGTGCTGTCCCAAAGCCGAAAGGCTAGTAGGGGCAGCTTTTTTCATTGTTGAGAAACTACACTGTTGGGGGAATGATACTGGTTGAGAAACCGCACTATGAAATTCCGTCGAGGACTCAAACCCTCGAGTGAAGCGGACTGAGAATCCGTTATATCTCTCAAAAGCCTTAAAATCTGGGTGAACCGGAGAATCGCTTATCTTGTTTATTCGAGCCTGAAATGGAGGGAATTCGTCCATATAAGCGATTCTGAGTCCGTTTAGCTACTGAATCCGCCTGATTTGCTCCAATAGCGGATTCTCAGTCCTCCTAGCTGGCTGTGGAGTCGGAGTCATAATGAGTACGCCAAGTATCAGTTGGGAAAATGAATACCGGTGGGCTCACCTTGTTCACCAAACAGGTCATTGTTCCTCCGCATAATTCAAGCCTAATTGATAGGCCTGGTTAAGCAGCAGCTCATAATGCCGGGGATTAGAATCTAAGGTTGTCTCGTATAGAAACTCAACCCTGGAATTGGAGATACCGCAATAATCAGCGATTCCTACATTGAGCAGGTGGGCAATTGTTTCATCATAGTTGCGCTTGCGCATCTGTTCCCGCGAAACGCCGGCCAGACCCATCCACAACACCTGCTGATGATGAAGCTGGTTCTTGCCATATGCAAATCCGTTGTTCCACACCCGGTCGATATAACCTTTCAGCATGGCCGGCAAATGCCACCACCAGACGGGGAAAATAAAGGCCAGGGCATCATGCTCCTTCATCCGCTTCATTTCCCTCTCCACCTCAGGTGAGAAGGATTGCTCCTCAAGGGACATGTCAGGCTCATCTACTCCTTGCAAAAGAGGATCAAAGCCAATCCCGTGCAAATCCAATATCTCATAGCTATGTCCGGCCTCCGTAAGACCTTGTGCAAAACGGCGGGAAACCGCAAAGGTCAGGGAATCTTGTCTTGGATGCGATACAACGATTAATACGTTCATGCTAGTATCTTCACTACCTTTCTGAACCGCCAATTTGTAGCCATGATCAGTGGCTGATGCTATTATAAACAGGAATAAAAGAGTCTGGAAGTACGCACTTTCATGTTCTATAGGATGAGAAAGGTACCATAGGTACATTGAAGTGCCCTACACCCGATAGTATATTTCCGGTATATACACAGCCTTTTGACGGAGGAATAAGTAATGACAGAACAGAGTGATAATAGCACTCCAAAGAAATATAAAGTCGGAGTAGAAGTGGCATTAGAAGTCATGGGCGGGAAATGGAAGCCTCTAATCATCTATCATTTGATGACAGGCTGCAAACGAACATCCGAGCTGCGGCGGCTAATCCCCGGCATTACACAAAAAATGCTGACCACCCAGCTAAGAGGCCTGGAAAAGGATGAGATTATTGCCCGGAAAATATTTAAAGAAATCCCGCCTAGAGTGGAGTATGAATTAACGGCCTACGGATGGGGATTAAAGCCCGCGCTGGACCTTTTATGTTACTGGGGAGAGGATCACCTGGACAAGGTTTATGGTGATAAATCCAAGGTCTTGGAAGAGTTTTAAGCTGTGTGAGGGGAGGACCGTCAGACCTGATAAGGGGATGGCGGTTTTTCTATTAGCTCGTGACCGGTATGGCAGCCTATGCAAAGTTACCTTAAGGAATTCATTGCCTATCTCCCTGGAATTTCAGGGTGTATGATTCTATTATCAGATGCGCAGCTGGTATATTCTAGTGTATGGGAAAAGGTGAGATGAACATGGGGAAAGATAATTTTCTTAAATCGCTGCTGTCTGACAAGGTGAATATGACACCGAAGGGGTTTGTTGCCGAGCAGCTAAGTGCGGCGGAGTTCGCGGAATGCCATGAGTTATTTTTTGACCAGTTGCTGGAGATTTCTTCATCTGATATATCGGGCATAGCAGGCTACGGCTGGCTGGATGAGGAGGGCAAGACGGAATTTGCCACCTGCCGGGAGTTCCTGACAGAGACATTCTCGGAGAAGAGAGAGGGCTACTGGTTCAACTGGCGGGAGATGTTCGAGACCACCGTGCTGGACCGTGACTTCTTCGAACAGTACTATAAGGAAATGGAAGACCGTATCCATTATTGCGAAGGCCAGCGTTACCTGGTTTATAATAATGCGTACTTCAAAAATATGATCACAGACGGCCGGGCAGTGCTTGGTTTCCCGGATTGGAGCAAGTGCGGCATTTTCGATTGTCTGGTAGATGTCGCTAATATGGATCTGAATAAGCCTTACTTCAAGATCCCGGAGCTGTTCAAGGAATACTGCAAGAGAAGGAATATCATCATCCCTGATTTCAAGGAACGGTTCTTATGCATGGCGTATTACAGAGGAATCGATACCTTGCGCTGGCATGCCTCTATCGATGATGAGTGCTCCTGCGAAGCCATAGTTAAATCCATAAGTGAGCTGAAGGACCGCATCTATGCCCTTTAGCCCCGCAGAAGGTGGCTGAGAGTATGAAATATGAGCATGCCGGCGATGTGATCCCGGAGGAGTTATTAAAGGAAGTCCAGAAATATGCGGCAGGAAGGCTGCTGTATTTCCCGGCCGGGGATGAGAAGAAGGCCTGGGGCGAGTCGAACGGGTACAGAGAGCAGCTGCAAAAGCGTAATCTGATGATTCGTAACAAGTATGCGCATGGAGTGACGATTGCGGAAATTGCCGACGAGTATTATTTATCCCTGGATACGGTCAAGAAGATCATCTACTCGAAGAAAAACGACCGGCACTTAACGTATGCTCCGACTGTGGAGTCGGCTGTACGGTACATGGATGCCGGAATGATCGAAGAATGGATTCAGTGTTATTTGCTGCTCACCCGCAAGGCCTTAACCGGGCAGGAAGAATCCGGAAAGCAAGAGAAGCAAGAGAAGCTGTACTTCGGAGTCGTTAAATTTCCGCTGCGGCTTATAGGGCGTGATGAGCTTACGGGCAGCAATAATGACCCGGCTCATGTACAAGATGAGGATGCAGCAGCATTCCCTCCGCTGGTGATCGAGTATACAGAAGGCAAATTTCATTGCCCTGTCCAACAGGAAATACTGGCTGCACTTAAGCAGCGTAAGGTAAATGCTTATCCGGCGGTCATCGGGATGAATGGCAGTGACGATTATCGGCGGTTCATGAAATACTACGGAACTGTGCTCCATTACGTTAATGATGTTGAAGGTTGAGGTTGAATTCACAAAAGATATGTGAGGACGGATGCCGCAATGACTGCATACGAGAAAGCAAGATTAGAAATTGGCGGGGTAGAAGATATATTGAAGCAGCATTTTGGTTCAAGTCCGGCCGGGGTAATGCCCGTAGAAGGGGGGAACCTGAGCAGCGTATTCTCCTTTGAATATGAAGGCCGGGGATGCATCATTAAGTTGAGTGACATGGACGGAGCCTACGATACAGAAGGTTATGTTGCGAATCTGCTGACCAGCCAGGGCATCCCGTTTGCCAAATGTCTTGGGCAGGGTAAATCGGGGACATTGAGCTATTCCATCTCTGAACGGATTCGTGGCGGCAATCTGACCGATTGTTCTGATCATGAGAAGCAGATCCTGCTCCCTGAGCTTATCGAAATACTGACCCGGATGAATTACGCCGAGCTGGGCGATACAAGCGGCTACGGATGGATACAGCCCAGCGGAGCCGGCGCTTACCCGTCATGGCGGGAATATATCACTTCATTCTTCGCCGAGGATCAGAGTGGAACCTTCTGGGAAGGCTGGCACGGCTTATTTCAGTCGACCTGTCTGGAAAAGGATGTATTCGAAGAATGTTACCACCGCCTGCTGGCGTATGCCAAATACAACGAGCCGCACCGCTATTTTATCCACGGGGATTTTCAGCCCTGGAACATCCTGTCGGATGGCTCGCAGATCACCGGAATCATCGACGGCAATTTTGCCTATGGGGATTTTCTGATCGATCTCGCTACGCTGAATGGGACCTTGGGAGAGCTTGATGTGGTTCAGGCTTATCGGGATTACCAGAACAGGGAGGGGATCATCATCCCGGACTTTCATGAACGGCTGACCGGTGCGCGGTATTTCAAAGGGCTGGATGCGCTCCGCTTTTATGCCAAAATGGGCTGGGATGATGCTTATCGTCAGCTGCGTGATGAGCTGCTTCAGCTGCCGGAGTGAGCGGGTGAGTGAATAATAACGGACATAAGCCTATCCAACGGATAGACTTATTGTCCTGAAAGCAGGCGGCCTATTGAAATTTAAAATTCTATTAATCAGCATCCTTACACTGGGGATATTAGTTGTTGCGTGGAATTACAGGTGGGAATACCGTGAATCAGACGAAGTATTCAGCTATAAATATGACAGATGGGCCAAACAATTATGGGCTGAATTCACTCCCGAAATAGGAACCAACGATATTATTGATATACCGCTGGTCTACGGTGATAAGCTTACTACAAAGGGATTGGAACCCTATTTAATGAAAATGGGGGTGTCGGGTGAAATTGTTAAGCTATGGGTACACCGGACCCGTTTATCGGATGCTTATACTGGCGTGCTGATAGCAAATATAGCTATTATTATACTTAGTTGTCTGAATATAATTATTAGAAAAAAGCGATAAGATATTACCCTGTCAAGGGATGTCTTACCGCTTATTTCTGTTACGGCTACCCTGAATCCGTTCTCCCCGAATTTTTTGGCTAACGACAGACCTAATCCGGGTCCTGCACCGACGATAACAATAGTTCTATGGTTTAAACTCTCCCTCGTTGTGATATATTAAATTAACGCGTGTTGCTTTAATCAGAATATACCGCTGATCAGGCAGCGCAACAATCAACAAAACAGGTGCAGATGTTGCTATAGCAACAAGACGTACCTATTGTCGGGCGGGAGGATGCTATGGCGAATAAAGTAATGAATGTACGGGTGACGCATACGAAGGAGTCTTTGGCGGGTGCTTTTATCGAGCTGGTGTCCGTGAAGGATTTCGAGAAAATCACGATTGCCGATATCACCCAACGGGCTAAAGTGAACCGGGCTACCTTTTATGCACATTTTAATGACAAATACGAATTACTGGACTATATGATGGGGGACTCCGCGTCGGCAGCCATCAGACAACACACTGCAGGGCAAGTGAAGGTTGATCCGGACAGCATCGGGCAGCTTGTTCTGGCCGTGTGCGATTTCTATGACCAGCCGGAGATGAACTGCCGCAGCAGCTATGTAGCATTCGTCGTACCGCAGCTAAGAGATAAGATGCTAACTGCGCTCAAGGCTTATTTGCTGGACGGTCTGGATAGGCTCTATACGGAAGATGAGCGGAAAATAATGGCTTCTTTTGCTGCCCAGGCTATCCATGAAGGAGCTGTTCAATGGGTGGCCGGGGAGATCCGCATGGACAAAGAGGAAGTCGCCCGTAAGGTGGCAGTATTAGTCACGGGAGGGTTTGAGGCTTACGCACGAGAGGGGGACAGGGCATGGAATTCGCAAGTATAACGACACTTATTATTTCAAGCATCACATTCATAAATATTCTGCTGGCGCTGGGGTTCCTGTTCATTGAGCGGAGAGAGGCGGGTTACACCTGGGCCTGGCTGATGGTTCTGTTCTTCATTCCTATCCTGGGGTTCGTTTTGTATATCTTTTTCGGGCGGAATCTTAAGAAGAAGAATTTCTATCATTTGTTCATTGAAGAGCAGGAATTTGTCCAGGCTGAGACAGACCGGCAGCTGGCTTCGCTCCATGACGAAGTCCAGGAGATATCTCCCTGGCTGCAGAAATACACAGAGCTCATCACGATGAATATCAGATCGTCGCATGGTCTTTTATCCAGTGATAATGACATCGTTATCTACAGTGACGGGCATCAGAAATTTGACGCATTATTCGAGGATATCCGTTCTGCCCGGACAGAAATCAATATTCAGTATTACATCATTCAGCCGGATGCCCTGGGGAGGAAGCTGAGGGATGCATTAACCCGCAAAGCAGAGGAAGGCGTGAAGGTGCGGCTGCTCTATGATGAAGTCGGCTCCAAACGGATTGCCCCCGGGTTCTTCAAAGAATTACGTGCAGCAGGAGGAGAGGTGGAGGTGTTCTTCCCGTCTCTGCTCAGACCGCTGAACTTCCGGATCAACAACCGGAATCACCGCAAGCTGTGCATAATTGATGGCATGACCGCCTATATCGGCGGGTTCAATGTCGGAGATGAATACCTCGGGCTGGATAAGAAATTCGGCTATTGGCGGGACACCCACCTCAGGATCACAGGGAATGCTGTTAATCATATTCAAGGCAGATTTATTCTGGACTGGCATCAGGCCGGGAAGCATAAGCGCGGGGATTACGAGGAATTCTCCTTTTACACAGGGGGACATACGGGGACAAGCCCGGTTCAGATCATCACCAGCGGTCCCAATTCGGAGACTGAGCATCTGAAGAATATGTACATCAAGCTTATTTTATCGGCCAGAAAAAGTGTATATATCCAGACGCCCTACTTCATTCCGGACACCAGCTTCATGGATGCCTGCAAAATCGCCCTGCTCTCAGGGGTAGATCTGCGCATCATGATCCCGAACAAACCTGACCACCCGTTCGTGTATTGGGCTACCTGGGCGTATGCCGGAGATTTACTCAATTATGGAGCCAAAATCTTGCTCTATGAGAACGGCTTCCTGCACGCCAAGACCATTGTGGCAGACGGGGAGGTTGCCTCTGTAGGGACGATGAATATCGACTCCCGCAGCTTCCGCTTGAACTTCGAAGTCAATGCCATTGTGTATGACCGGCAGGTCGCCGCACAGCTTGAGGACCTGTTTCTGCAGGACAGCCTGTTAAGCTCTGAGCTTACGCCCGAGCGGTACAAGGAGCGTTCGCTTATGATTAAGCTGAAGGAGGGAATCTCGCGGTTGCTGTCGCCTATTCTATAGAAGACGGTGTAAGGATACTATTGAAAACCACATTGATAAATCGCTAACTGAGGGTTTGCAGTGACCCGATTACGGTATACGCAGTATGCTTAATTGCACTTTGTACAACTAAAAGTTATGTTTTTCAACCGATTCTCCGTTTAGTTGTAATTCGTACAATTAAACTGCGATTACGGCCTGATTCTCACCCATTCGGGCAAATTTAGTTGTACAGACTACAGTTATAAGACTCAAGCCTGCCTTTCACTGTTTTTAATTGTACAGTATACAACTATTATTGAATTCCCACTTGGAACTGAATCCGTCAATTGCTGCATTGTTTACTGAACTCACTTCTATAGTTCTGATGTTGTACTAGTGTAATAGTGATATTAGTGATATTAGTGATATACCGTGCAGGAAACTTAGGAGGAGAAGCAGACGGGGATGCTTGGTCAATATGTAATGTTAGATGAGATACCTTGGAGAGCATGATGGCGATGGATGGAGCAGCGCTGATGGATACGCTGGAGCCGGGTTACGGAACGGAAACGCTGAGACAGGAATTAAAGGGTGAATTGTAGGTCTTCTTCTGGGTTTTTACGATAAGGCGCTGGCAGCTGGGAAGTATGTGATTTTCATTGTAGCTTGAGAAGAGCTGTTGTATAGAAAAGAGGGCCTGCGGACAATGTCTGCAGGCCCTCTTTTGTTTAGGGGCGGACGGCGGAGATGCCGTCCATTATTTTATATGAATTTATATATGTTGAAATCCCCGCAAATTAACTGAGTAATTATCAAAGCTAAGGCTCCGTTTTGTGGGGTTGTTCTAGTGCTTCTGTCCGCTCTCGGCATTCAGCTTGGCGATTAGCTTATCGCCTTCAACATCGAGATTCGGCAGCAGGCGGTCCAGCCATTTCGGCAGCCACCAGGCTTTGTCGCCGAAGACGGCCATGACGGCCGGAACGAGCGTCATGCGGATGATGAAGGCATCGATCAGGATGCCGAAGGCAAGTGCGAAGCCGATCTGCTTAATCATCGCATCAGGGGCGAAGATGAAGCCGAAGAAGACGGAAACCATGATTACGCCTGCGGCAAGCACAACGCGGCTGGCGAGATCATAGCCGTGAACGACACTGTCATTGCCGCGGCGGCCGTGGACATAAGCTTCACGCATGGAGCTGACCAGGAACACCTGATAATCCATAGCCAGACCGTACAGAATGCCGGTGACCAGAATCGGCATGAAGCTGAGCAGCGGTCCTCCTGTATCGAAGCCGAACAGGGAATGCAGCCATCCCCACTGATAGACAGCGGTGGTCACACCGAAGGTGGCAAGGATACTGAGAACAAAACCGATGGTTGCCTTGATTGGTACGATAATCGACCGGAAGACCAGCAGCAGGATGATCAGCGAGAGAATAACAATGATACCGATGTAGACAGGGAAGGCATCAGACAGCTTGGAGGACATATCAATATTGATGGCGGTGAAGCCGGTCACACCAAGATTAATATTATTCCCTGAGGTTAGGCTGGAAGACGGATCGCGCAGTTCCTGCACGAGATCTCTTGTAGCTGTATCTGTCGGACCCGTTTTCGGGATCAGGCTGATGATGGCAATATCGCCGGTGGCATTCACGCCCATCGGAGACACCTGTGTAACATTATCATGCATTTGCAGCTCTTGAGTCAGCTTGCCCAGCAGCTCCATCGAAATTTTGTCGGACGGGTTCTTCGGCTCCGCTACCAGCAGCAGCGGACCGTTGAAGCCCTCGCCGAATCCCTTGGAGATCACATCATAGCTCTGGCGGGCCGGAGTATCCAGGTTTGCCGAGGCGCCCGAAGGAATGCCCAGCTCCATTTTGGTTACCGGAATCGCTGCTGTTCCAAGAACGAGTACAACGAGAATAATGATCACCCAGCGATATTTCACTGTGGCATTTGCCCAGCGGTGCGAGAAGCCGTGCTGTGCTTTTTTAGCGGCAGCGGTATTCTTCGTCCGGGCTTTGGCGGTGACGATCTTCTCACCGACCAGTCCGAGCAGGGCAGGCAGCAGGGTCAGCGCCAGCAGGACGTTGATCAGAACGCTGGCTGCAGCTACAAGTGCCATGGTCGACAGGAAGCCGATGCCGATAACGAGCATGCCGCACAGGGCGATGATAACAGTCAGACCGGCGAAGAATACGGCGCTGCCGGCGGTGCCCAGTGCCCGGCTGGCGGATTCGCCGGCACTTAGCTTCTCATCGAGAATCAGACGGCGCTGGCGGTTAACAATGAACAAGGAGTAGTCGATACCTACAGCCAGACCGATCATCACGGCGAGAACCGGTGTAATGTCATTCATTTGGATCAGACTGCCGAGGGCAAACGCACCTCCGACACTGATTCCGACGCCGAGGAGTGCAGTGATCAGCGGCAGACCGGCAGCAACGACCGAGCCTAGCGTCATGAACAGTACGACCGCAGCGACGACAACACCGACTGCTTCGGTTGAGCCGATGGCCGGGATGCTCTTCAGGGAATCACTCGGAATCGCAGTGATGCCGGAGCCTGCCTGCTCGACTTCAGTCACGGTATCGATGATATTATCAGGTACATCCGATGGAAGGGATGTCTGCTGAACCGTGAACTGGAACTGAAACAGGGCAATATTGCCGTCGGCAGACAGCATAACGCCGGGAACCGGAGCGCCGTCAACCATTAGCGGACCGTAAGGAGCTGACTGTGCGGCGGCGGCTTGGCCAGCAGCGGCAGAAGGATCAGCAGCGGAAGGATCGGCAGCGGCGGCTTGACCAGCAGCGGCAGAAGGATCAGCAGCGGAAGGATCAGCAGCGGCGGCTTGGCCAGCAGCAGCGGAAGGATCAGCAGCGGCGGCTTGGCCGGCAGCAGCGGAAGGATCGGCAGCGGCGGCATGGCCGGCAGCAGCGGAAGGATCGGCAGCGGCGGCTTGACCGGCAGCAGCGGAAGGATCAGCGCCGGCGGCTTGAGCTGCAGCGGCAGCCTGTGCTGCCAGTTCCATAGGATTGATGACGTATTCCATATTGTAGACGTCATTGATAGCTTTCTGGAGCAGCGCTACACGCTCCGGCGTATCCAGACGTTCCCCGTCTGGTGCGGTGAAGGCGACGCTCGCCTGGCCGCCGGCAGCAGCAGGAAGCTCCTGGGTCAGCTTATCCAGCACTTTTTGCGATTCGGTGCCTTCAATTTTCATTTCGGAGCTGGACTGGATGCCATTGACACCAAGCAGGGCCCCAATCACACCGAGCACGACGATCCACGCCGCGATGAAATACCAGGGCTTGGAATAAGCCGACTTCCCTAAGCGGTATAGAAATGTTGACATGTAATGGTTTCTCCTCTTTATCTCTGAATTTATTATTAGAAGCCGTTGCGTAAGTAAGCAAACATGGAATTCAAATATTGATCAAACGGCATGGCGCTGGAGGGTTCATCCTGTGTTTCGCCCGGCAGCATGACGTTGAGGCGTCCGTCCAGTATAGGGATAAATGCCCCGTAGACGGCACCGGCGAGAAGGTGGGTATATCCATCGTCATAGCGTCCATGGGAGAACTGTTCGAGTACTTCCTGGGCGGCAATCTGAAGGCGGCGGAATACGCTGAGGATATATGGCTCCAGCGACGGATACTGATTCGCGAGCGATACGAACTGCCGCAATTTATGCAGAAACTCTGATGTGAACTGCAGCTTGAGCAGGTTATACAAGGCTTCCAGCGGTGTAGCATCCTGAGGCAGAACAGCAAGCAGCATATTCTTATCTTCATTTGCAGCGCTGCTGATGAAATACGCCGCCACCGCTTCCTCCTTGCATGAGAAATAGTTGGCAAAGGTCCGCCGCGAATAACCGGCCTTCTGGACAATGTCATCGACGATGAAGCCGTCCATGCCTTGCTCCAGTGCAAGCTCGAAGGCGGCTACGGCCAAAGCGAAGGCGGTGGCTTCTTTTTTTTGGTCCCGCAGTGTCAGTTTGGGATTCAAGTTGTATGCTTCCTCCTTTCTTATGTATAGGATGAACGCCAAATTGTAATCTACAGTCTATATTATTGCTCAAAGAGCAAGATTGCACAATGTGCAATTAGTGTCTGAAACGTGAATATTTAAAATTTAACTGAATAATTCAGTTTCCGTAGCTGGTGGTTGGTTGCCGGAGGAACCTTGCTGGCTTGGAGAATGAGAAATGTTGTACATATTACAACATTGATCCGCATATATCCGGCTGTTCAGGCAGATTGTTGTACTAAATGCAGGAATTATCCGGCTTAGCCGCCTGGGAGGGCAGAAATATTGCAATTTGTACAACAATTTCAGATTATGGCCGAGATATCGAGGAAAATGTTGTATTTGGTGCAGGATTTTTAAAAGCAGCCGCTTAAACCGGGAATTTACCGTAACAGCAGCAGCATCAACAGCATCATCAACAGCAAGCAGCAATAGCAACAGGCGCAACATCAAACGCAGCAGTAACAACAGTCTCAGCAGCAAGCAGCAACCGCAATCGCAAACTCAGCTGAAGCCAACTTTTCACTAAATGAATAGCCATTCTTTATCTATATAGCCTCGCCGATCCATATAACAAAAAGGCTCCAGTCCCCGGGGAGACTGAAGCCTTCTCAATAGTTAAGGATTAACGCTGTACTGCTCTCAGGCGATAGGTGCAGCTCGCGTAATCGCCGCGCAGATCGGAAACGACCAGGCCGATACGCATCAAGCGGTCGCCGCCGAGAGGGGTGCCGTCAAAGGCCGTCTGGAATGGAGTGGAGCTCTGCCCATCAGCAGATACAGTGGCTTCCCCGCCGCCGTGGCCTTTTGCGGTAACATCGGCTGCGCCAGTCTCAATCACATAATCCAGCTCAGGATCGAGCCCCTTGAGCGTAAGACGCGAGATCGGTGCATTGGGCTTAGCCAGCACCCGGAAATAGGCAACAAAGGCTTCCGTCTTATCTTCACTTACGAACATCCAGGCTGTGTCGCCGTTACCTTCAAACGGACTCTGCAGACGGTACATATCGCCCTGCTGCACCAGCGTGCGGATCTCCTTGTACTGGGCAATCTGCCGGGCAGCCAGATCCTTCTCGGCTTCCGTGAACTTGGTAAGATCCATCTCGTAGCCGAAGTTGCCGCTCATCGCTACATCCCCGCGGGTGGCAAGGGAGGTGATGCGGTCAACCTGATGGTTCGGTACCGCCGACACGTGAGCCCCCATGCTGCTGGCCGGATAGACAATACTAGTACCATATTGAATTGCCAGGCGTTCAATCGCATCGGTGTCGTCACTGGTCCAGGTCTGCGGCATGTAGAACAGCATTCCCGGATCGAACCGGCCGCCGCCGCCGGAGCAGCTCTCGAACAGGATATCAGGGAAACGCGAGGTCAGGCGCTCCAGCAGGTTGTACAGGCCGAGCATATAGCGGTGGGCGGTTTCTTTTTGCCGCTCAGGGCTGGCGTTGGCAGAGGCAATCTCCGTCATGTTGCGGTTCATATCCCATTTGACATAGGTTATGGGTGCGCTGGAGAAGACTGCGCTGAGTGTCTCGTACAGATAATCGCATACTTCCGGGCGGGAGAGATCCAGAATGAGCTGGTTGCGGGCCTCAGTGCGGCGGCGTCCTTCGGCGTGCAGGCACCAGTCCGGATGCTTACGGTATAAATCGCTGTCCGGGGATACCATCTCCGGCTCAACCCAGAGACCAAACTGCAGACCTTCCTTGTTGACTCTGCCAGCGAGATCGGCCAGACCTTCCGGCAGCTTGCGGCGGTCTTCGAACCAGTCGCCCAGCGAGCTGTTGTCTTTGTCGCGCTTGCCGAACCAGCCGTCGTCAAGGACGAACAGTTCAATCCCGAGCGGGCCAGCTTCCTTGGCGATCGCAGCGATTTTGTCGGCGTCGAAATCGAAATAGGTCGCTTCCCAGTTATTGACGAGAATCGGACGGGCCTGGTCGCGGTGAACGCCGCGGCACAGCCGGGTCCGGTAGAGCCGGTGATAGGTGCGCGACATGCCGCCGAGTCCTTCACTGGAATAGACGAGCACAGCCTCCGGGGTCTGGAACGATTGGCCCGGTTCCAGCAGCCAGGAAAAGTCGAACGGGTTAATTCCGATGCTTACCCGGGTCTGTCCGAACTGTTCAACCTCTGCAGTTGCGGCGAAGCTGCCGCTGTAGACCAGATTGAAGCCGAATACATCACCCTGGTCTTCATCCGCGCCCGGACGGAGCAGGGCAAGAAACGGGTTGGTCTGGTGGCTGCTTGAGCCGCGGCGGCTTTCCAGGGACAAGGCTGCGCCCGGGGTAAGCGGACGGCGCTGAACATGGCGTTCTCTCGCCCATGCACCGCTCAGGTGCAGGGTATCGTAGGAGGAATCTGCGAAATCAACGGATGCGCTAAGCGCCTGTTCCAGCCGCAGCGGTGCCTTACCGTTATGCTCAAAGCGGACAGAACGGGTAACTGCACTATGGCCCGCGAAGACGGTATACATAAGCTTAACGGTCAGACCCGCGTAATCATCCTTCAGTGTAAGCTCCAGTGTTTGGGCTTCCGCTTCATTCTCTACATAGACCGAAGGCAGCCCTTCAAGGGCCGGCTTGCCCGCTGTGATTGTGTAGCCGGCATATTGGAGTTCAGAGATCCGCGTGCCGTCAGCCAGCTGAACCTGATAGGCAGGCCGGCGGAAATCACTTGTTCCATACTGCGGATATTCCTGGGGCAGAGCATCCAGAGAGAGGGTAGGCTTCTGCAGCAGCGGGGTTGGAGAGAAGGATGCGCGCTCGCGCAGCTCAAGCGCCCCGGTCAGGCTGTTGTCATGGCGGAGCCGTGCACCCCAGTATACATGGGCAGGATAGCCGTCCACCAGTTGGATAATATAGCTGGTATCTTTGGACTGAAGGTGGAACAGGCCTGACGTTTCATCTGCGATAATGTTCATATTCATAACTCTCCTTGTCGGATGTA
The DNA here is from genome assembly GCF_037963255.1 of Paenibacillus sp. FSL H8-0259. Classification (NCBI taxonomy): domain Bacteria; kingdom Bacillati; phylum Bacillota; class Bacilli; order Caryophanales; family Paenibacillaceae; genus Paenibacillus; species Paenibacillus sp. FSL H8-0259. The sequence goes on along the minus strand of NZ_CP150147.1, from coordinate 5,722,020 downwards.
ATGCGGCCGGTGATCCGGTCCGTTAATGCAGCTGCAATATATAGTTTCTGCTTACATAGATTCAGCCTGCGAATTTAGTCAGGCGCTTCCGCCGCTGGTCTCCCTGACGATCAGCTTCGTGCCGATAATCGTATGCGACGGCACTTCGCGTCCTTCGAACCGCTCGGCGAGCAGCTGGACGGCCGCTTTGCCCATCTGCTCGGGATAGGCGCGCACCGTTGTCAGCGGAGGCTGGACGTAGGCGGCCATCTCGATGTCATCGAAGCCGACAATGGCCATCTCTGCAGGCACCTGCACGCCGTGGTCGTGCAGGGCGCGGAGGGCGCCGACCGCCAGCGGATCACTGGCTGCGAAGCAGGCTGTCGGCCGCTTGCCACCGGCTAGCAGCTCGTCCATCATCCGGTAACCGTCAGCACTGCTCCAGCTGCCCTTGCGGACCAGCCCCGGATCGTAACAGCCCTGGCTCTGCATTATACGGCTGAAGTGATGCGCCCGGCGCTCGCCTTCACCGCCGCCGCCGATGAAGGCAATATCCCGGTGGCCAAGGTCGAGCAGATGAGTAAGCGCCTGACCGACAGCCTGACGGAAATGCGTCCGCACGGAGTCGTACTCCAGGCGTTCCTCGTACTGGTCAACCAGCACGGTCGTGCTTTTGTCGGCATGCAGCCTCTCGAATTCCTTGGGGTCGAAGCCGCCTACGACGATAAGTCCATCATCGGCCCGGAGCGGGGGCAGCGGGTTACGTCCGCGCAGCGTCTGGCCGAGCACAATCCCGAGCTCCTCGCAGCGCAGCTCAACCCCGCGGCGGATTGAGCCGTAATACGGATCTTCCCGTTCTTCTTCCGCCGAGCACCAGAGCAGAAGCGTAATGGCCTTGCTGCTCAGCTCGGTCTCCCGCTTCAGCTGCCTTAACCGGGAGGGCTTGTAGCCAAGCTGCTCTGCAACCGCGAATACCCGGCTCCGCGTATCGTCACTGACAGCCAGGGACAGGTCATTATTTAGCACTCTCGATACGGTGGCGGCGGATACGCCGGCCTCACGGGCGATGTCTTTAATCGTTGCCAAGCTGCTTCACGCCTTTTTAGTTAATATATTTACTAAAACTTCGCTTTTATCCTACCACCTGCGTCCTTTTCTTTCAAGTGGCTTTTTAGAGGCGCTTACAACCCGGATATTTAGCTGAATCTTACAGCTTCTAAACCTGTGGTGATTATGTTACCATGTTGAATATTCATTCGAGGGCGGAGGAGAACAAGCTTGAAATATACCGCATTCATCAGGAAATGGTTTGGCCGGCTGCGCTTCAAAAGCAAGGTAATTGCCATATTTCTGCCGCTGCTTATCCTGTCTCTGCTTATTCTGGGCGTACTGTCCAGCCATTTATTCAGCCGCTCTCTGATTGACCGGACTACACGCAATGTGGCCGATGAATCCCAGCTGATTCTCTCCCGGACGGACTATATCCTCCGCAGCGCAGAGACTGCGGCCAATATTATGGTTACCAACATCAACCGCCTCTACGAGTCTTATCCGGGCGATCAGGCCCTGCCGCTGGAGAAGGTGCGTTTTGCCAATCTGATGCAGAGCCGTCTATCCACAGACCTGTCAATCTTCCGGGAGGTGGATGCAGCCGTATTCGTCGGCACGGACGGGACGGTATATCCTTCTTATACTTCCGGAGGGGATGAGGGAGGCATCGCGTCAAGCGGCATGCTGGAGCGGGTTAAGGGAGCGGACAGCTACGGTATCTCGCATTGGTTCGATATGGACAAGCGGAGCTATCTGACGCCTGATCCGGCTGCAGCAGTGCTCACCCTGGGGAAGATGGTCATCAATATTGACAGCGGCGAGCCCTTGGGCACCCTGTTTCTGATGATAAAAGAGGAACAGCTGTCGGCATTCCTGCAGTCCAGCGATCCGGCTGCACCGAAGGCCTATTATTTCATAGATGGACAAAAGCGGGTTGTGGCAGCGGCGGACAAGAGCAGTCTGCTGCAGCCGGTGGAGCCGGGGATAGCAGCCGAAATCGGGGAGGACGGCCGTCTGCCGGACGCGGCAAGCTTCTCGTACAAGGACAACGGCAATCTGGTCACGGTCAGCCATTACGGCCGGATGGACTGGGAGCTGATCAATGTCGTCTCGCTGAAGCTGCTGACAGCTGATGTACGGCAGAATGTCAGACTGACAGCGCTGGTCGGAGCCTTGTGCCTGGTCTTCTCCCTGTTCGGGGCCAACATTCTGTCACGGATGGTGGCAAGTCCCCTGGAGAGGCTGACACGGGCGATGCGCCAGGTGGTGAGCGGTGATCTCCGGCCTGTTGCGGCAGCGAGAACGGAGGATGAGATCGGTACGATTGCCGAGGCGTTCAATTTCATGGTCGGCCGGGTAGGAGAGCTTCTGGACGAGGTGACTGAGGAACAGAACCGCAAGCGGGAGTATGAGCTCGCCCTGATCAGCGCGCAGATCAAACCGCATTTTCTGTATAACACACTGGATACCATTTATGTCCTGAACGAGCTTGACCGCAATGAGGAAGCACGGGATACGACCAAGGCGCTGGCAGATTTCTACCGGATGGTGCTTAACAAGGGCAGGGAGCTTATCATTCTGGAAAAGGAGGCGCGGATTACGGATGATTATCTGGCGATTATGCAGATCCGTTACCCTGATGTGTTCCGCTACGAGATCGATATTCCGCCTGAGCTGTCCGGTACACCAATTCCGAAGCTGTCGCTGCAGCCGCTTGTGGAGAATGCGATATATCATGGCTTGAAGAAAAAAGGGAGCAAGGGCTTCATCCGCATCCAGGCCGGCATTATAGCAGGCAAGGTCATTGTTCAAGTAACGGATAACGGGGTAGGCATGGACGGGGAACGAACCGCAGCCATCATGTCCGGAAGTTCGCAGGAGGACGAGGCCCGGTCGATCGGCACGTATAGTGTCCGCCAGCGGCTAAGCCTGTATTTCGGCGAGGAATATGGCTTAACGGTCCGAAGCACTGCCGGTGAAGGTACTGTAGTAGAGCTGTCACTGCCAATGCTTGCAAATGAAAAGAGGGATGAGCAGGATGTACAAGGTGATGATTGTTGATGATGAGCCGCTGTTCCGCGATTATCTGCGGCTTAAGATGGACTGGCAGCGGCACGGGTTCCGCGTATGCTGTGAAGCCAGGGACGGCCAGGAAGCGCTGCTTGAAGCGGAGAAGCATCAGCCCCATCTGGCACTGGTCGATATTAATATGCCGTTTATGGACGGCATTGAGCTGGCGGGCAAGCTGAAGGACCGCTTCGAGCGGATTGTCATTGTATTTGTTTCAGGACATAACGAATTTGAATATTTGCAGAAGGCGGTGCGTACGGGCGTGCAGGATTATCTGCTGAAGCCGTTCAACGAAGAGGAAATGCTGGAGATGCTGACCCGTGTCCGGACGAAGCTGCCCGGGCTGTCCCGTGAGCGGGAGGCTGAGCAGCAGGCGGCTGAAGGAGGCGGAACGGCGGCAGGCCAGACGGGACAAGAGGCGGCAGATCTCAGCTCCATCCGTGATACCATTGTGCTGGGACTGCGGATGAAAGACGCGGATATCCTGGAGGAGGTGCGCAAGGCCATCCGCCAGCTCCGCGGCAGCAAGTGGGGAGACGAATATCCCGATGCGATGATGATGGGGCTTCTGTCCCTGGTGTTAACCTTCGCGGGTGAACGGGGGTTTCCTTTTCACCGGGTATGGAACAACGATGAGGAGAAGGCACCTTATGACAGGCTGAAGGAATGCGGCTCCTGGGATAAGGCCGAGGAATGGCTGATTGGCCTGTACCGCCGAGTGATTCAACTGACGGAGGATGTGAAGCCGACCAAGGCGTCGAGTCTGTTTGCCGCAGCGATCAGCTATATTGAACAGCATTACGCGGATGAGAATCTGTCAGCCGAACAGGTGGCGCGCGGTGTATACGTGGATTCCAGCTATCTGCGCCGTGTCTTCCGCAAGGAATCCGGCTATTCGATTGTTGACCATATTACCCATATCCGGATGAAAAAAGCCCGGATACTGCTGCTGGAAGGCAACCGCAAGCTGGCGGATATTTCGGAGAGTGTCGGATACGCAGATCCGAATTATTTCAGCAAAAGCTTCAAAAAGCGCTTCGGCGTGACACCCACGGAATACGAGCAGCTGGTCAAAAAGTAATCGTGCACCGGAAGCTGTGAAACCATGGCGGCCGAAATTTCTTATCCGTTTAAGCCGGATGCCCCGGCTGGGCGGCAGAGGCGGTTCCCGGCAGGGGACCGCTTTTTCTCAAATATAAGAATTAATTTGTTGTGGGGTTATTTTGTAATTGGCGTGTCAGTATTCATATGTTTCACGCTGAATGGATACCGCCCCTTGGAGGATGGTGTAGCCGTTTCCGCATGAAGGGGAGTTGTGATCTTACTCTAATGTGGATAAGATGCGCATGCCGTTCGGGATAGGTCGTAAGCCGAGTGAAGCGGACTGAGATTCCGTTATCTTGTTCATATGAGCCCGAAATGGGGTGTGATTGGCCCATTAACGGAATCTGAGTCCGCTCCATTGGCAGCCAGCTTATACAAAATTTCACCAGGGCTCCGCCAAAGTCCTGCCAAGGTTCCCGCCAGTCCCGCCAGTCCCGCAGACCAAGCACCCGCTCGCAGAAACAGCGCCGTCCTTATAGAAGAGGGCCAAGCCTCTGCTGCTTTTGTCCCGTTTTTTACGGGTAAGGCCCGTTTTATGCCTTAAGATAAGCGTTGCCGGGAAGATATAATGTGAAAGTAGCAAGCAGATCAGAGTCTTAGGACAACATACTCGCATGAGGGGGATTCACATTATGAAAGTCCAGCACAAACGTTTAAGCGCACTAATGATAACGCTTTCCATGGCTTTACTGCTGTCTGCCTGTGGCGGCGGAAATACAGCTTCGGACAACACGCCTGCTGCGGACACAGCCGCAGAGGGAGGTACAGTCAAAATTAAGGTATACGCCCAGCATTTTGACGATGATACCAAAGGCCCTTTCGACTATGCGGTGGAAGAGCTGAAGAAGGAAATGCCTGAGGTTGAGATTGAGCTTGATCCTGCGGTGCAGGATGGCTATCAGAAGCTTAAAACTTACGCTGCTACAGGGAACATGCCGGATATTTACTTCACAGACTGGGCCACCCTGCAGACCTTTGCCAAATCGAAAAATGTAGAGCTTCTGGATGACTATGAGACTACTGCGGAGTACAAGAAAAATCTTAATCCGGGTGTAGAATCGCGCCTTGTCGCACCGGACGGCCATGTTTATGCCTATCCCGATACCGGCATCGAGTTCCAGCTGATCTATTATAACAAAACCATCTTCGATGAGGTTGGTATCGCCACACCGATCAAGACGATTGATGAGCTGGCAGCTGCCGCCGCGAAATTGAACGCAGCAGGGTATGTGCCCATGTCGATTTTCGCCAAGGAAAAGTGGATCAGCGCCGCCTTCTATAACGGACTCGTGACCCGTGAAGAGTCTCAGGGCTTCGGTGCACTGGGTGAACAGGGAATGACAGAGCTGTCGCAGCCGTTCGTTACCGCAGCGGAGCAGCTTGAACAGCTTCAGCAGGCCAAGCTCTTCGACGCCAACGCCACGAACACGAACTATGATCAGGCTTCCTCGCAGTTCTATCAAGCCAAGTCCGCGATGTTCGTGAACGGCCAATGGGAAATCTACAGCGCAGCGGAGAAGCTGGGCGACCAGGTGGACTGGATGTACTGGCCGGCCAAGGACGAAGCGACCTATGAAGCGTCCAAATATTATATTGATGGTGCAGGCTCACCGCAGGGCTATGCCGTATCTCCGGCTAGTGCCAACAAAGAAACGGCTGTCAAGGTAGCAGCATTCCTGGCAGCGAAATCAGCCGAATATAAATACACACAGCTGGGCAGCCCGATTATTTCACCAAAAACCGACAAGCCAATCGCTTCAGACGTGCCTGTCATGATGCAGCGGGTTGCCAATGAACTGCTGCCTAATGCCAAGGAATACGCGAAGCTGCTGAGCAATACACAAATTCAGAATGCGATTAATGACAACGCACAGAACATGCTGGTAGACGGATTCACTACAGATCAGTTCGTAGAGAATTTGAACCGTACGCTGGATAAGGAAAATAAATAGAGGGTAGCAGCCGGACTCTGTGGCCTTCGCCCCGGGGCCCGGCTGTAATGATGCAAGGAGGAGAAGAACCGCATGAATAAATACTTGGGAAACAAACCGGCGCTGGCGCTGTTTCTGCTCCCTGCCCTGTTGTTATACAGTGTCATCCTTATCTATCCGGTCCTGCAGACGGTCCTGCGGAGCTTCTACGACTGGGATGGGCTGAGTACGGCTGCCTTCACGGGTCTGGCTAATTACCGCGAGCTGTTCAGCGATCCGCTGTTATCCACTTCACTGAAGAACGGGCTGCTGTTCGCCATTGTGCTGGCCGTATTCCAGATTGGTCTGGGGACAATCCTGGCGCTCGTCTGTGCCAATCCGCAGATCCGCGGCCGCAAGCTGCTGAAGACGGCGTATTTCATCCCGGTAGTGCTGTCTGTTACTGTAGTGTGCCAGCTGTGGATTGCGATGTACGATCCGACGAACGGCCTGGTGAACAAGCTGTTCGAGCTGCTGAATATCCCTTACCGCCAGAACTGGCTTAGCTCACCGACCCAGTCTATTATTGCTATTGCTTTTGTCAATGCCTGGCAGTTCATGGGCTATCAGTTCTCCCTGCTGTATGCCGGAGTTAAGGCTGTGCCTGAGGATTACTTCGAGGCTGCTACGATTGACGGCTGCGGTAAATGGCGGGCCCACCTGCATGTAACACTGCCGCTGATGCGCGAGACCTTCAAATTCTGCTTCACCATCGCCATTACCTCCGGGATCGGGGCATTCGTGCAGATGCTAATTATGACCAATGGGGGTCCGGGGACCACCAATTATACGCTGACCTTCATGATTTACCGTTATGCTTTTATGGAGAGCAATTATGGATATGCCTGCGCAGTATCCGTTCTGCTTGTGATGATCTCACTTGTGGCTACGCTTGTCATTAACAAGGTATTCGACCGTGGACAGAACGCGTAAGGAAAGGAGAACGACATGAATTCAAAAACTACATTCCGGTCCATCGGCCAAATCCTGCTGCAAATACCGCTATGGCTGTATTTTATCGTATCCATTTATCCACTGTTCTGGATGATCTCCTATTCCCTGAAAAATAATGACGAAATCTTCGTGACCAATCCGTTCGGCTTCCCGACACACTTCCGTTTCGAGAACTACGTGAATGCCTGGACACAGTTCAATATTCCGCGGTATTTCATGAACAGCTTCGTCGTTTCTACCATCTCTACGCTGTGCATTCTTTTACTGGCGCTAATGTTCGCCTTCGCCGTGGCACGTATGCAGTGGAAATTCCGCTCGGCTGTCCGGACGTATATGATTGTCGGGATGTTCATGCCGCTGCAGGTCATTATGATTCCGCTGGCTATCCTGGTCCGCGACTTCCATCTGACCAACACCTTCGGCGCGCTCATTATCCCGTACATTGCTATTGGCCTTCCATTCTCCACGATGGTATTCTATGGTTTCCTGGTCAGCATTCCCCGGGAAATTGAAGAGGCAGCCTGTATTGATGGGGCGAGCATCTACCGCCTGTTCGGCGGGGTTATCCTGCCGCTGGCTCTGCCAGCCATCGCTACGATAGCCATCTTCCAGTTCCTGAACAACTGGAATGAATTCACTTTGGCGTACATTCTGATCTCGGACGAGAACATGAAGACACTGCCGCTCGGCCTGCTCTTCTTCCAGGGCTCATATAGCACCGACTGGGGAGCGATGGGAGCGGTAATGACCATTGCCTCGATTCCGATGGTGCTGGTCTATCTGCTGCTGAGTGAGCAGGTGGAGCGTGCCATGACCGTTGGGTCTGCGGTGAAGGGTTGATATTGATAATTGTATTATGTGAAAAAGAGCCTCAGGCTGCCGTGTAACGGCTGCTTGGGGCTCTTCGCATATATAGGCATCCGTCATCCGCCCAACCACGTTCAGCTCAATGACTCCGCACATCCTCCGTACCTGATTCGATCTGCTGCATGTAATCCCGGGGGGAGAGCCCGGTGACCTTCTTGAATACCTTGCTGAAGTAAAAGGCACTCTCGTAGCCGAGCTTCTGCGAGATCTCGTAGATCCGGCCTTCCCCGCGGATCATCATTTCCTTGGCGGCGGTGATTTTGATCTCTGTGATATACTCTACATAGTTCACCTTGGCGACCTTGGAGAACAGATGGCTCAGATAGTTGGGACTGAAATTGAACACATCCGCCACCTGATTGAGCGAGAGCTTGCTGCCGAGATTTCTTTTAATATATTCCTGGACATTCTTCACGACCTGCTCCTTATAGCTCTGTCTGCGGGTGGAAAGAATGTTCGAGCATCCGTCCCGGAACTGGATCAGCCAGCCGGCGATTTCTTCTATAGTATGCATCTGATAAATGGCCCGGTAGCCCTCCGGCTCATTCTCAAATATCTGCTCCACAATGTTCTCCCCGTCCGCAAGCAGGGAAGTGGCCATATACAGGATATTGCAGGCGGCATCGGTGGCGGGGACCAGCAGGTCGGACCGGCCGTCGAAGATTTCGATCATTCTGGAGATAATGGTGTACAAGGCCCGGGTATCCATCTCTTCAAAAGCCCGGCGGATCTCCGAACGTGATTCGGAGAAATCGAACAGCAGATGCTCCTGCGCCAGTGCCTCGCCCTCTGTGAAGAAGACGAAGGAGCGCTCTTTAACCGCGGCCGGCAGCGCCTTCCGGGCGGCAAGATAGCTCTCCCGCAGCAGATACGGATCTTCGACGGCGAACCCGATGGCTCCAATGATCGTCACATTGAAGTAGTTGTGCAGCACGGAGGCCATGTCCCCAAGCAGCTTCTGGATGTCAGGCATCCAGAGCCGCGGATCGGTGCCCGGGACCGGCAGCGCCACGGCGAAATTGCGCAGATCCAGACTGGTTACATAACACGGGCTGACGGAAGAGAGCGTATCCTTAGCCATCTGTACGGTGCTGGAGCATAAGGCAACCAGCTTATCCCCGCGCGGCGGAACCGTATCCGGGCCCAGAATGCGGCAGGTGCAGACGAGATAGGCAGCCCCTGGCAAATCCAGGTCCAGATCCTCTTTCTGCAGGAGATACTGGTTCTTGTTCTCGAACAGGTTATTGAACAGGCGGATGAAGAATTTATCGCGCTGGGCCTGGATATTCCCGCGGTGGACCAGCTTCGGGTAGCTCTCCATCGCCTGGTAAGTCTCAAGTATGCCAATCGCTCTGCGGATGGATTCAGACAGCGCCTCCGGGGTCAGCTCCAGCTTGACCAGATAATCCGTGGCCTGCACTTCAATCGCTCCGCGGGCGTATTGGAATTCTTCATAGCTGGTCAGCATAATGAAAAGCGGCAGCCGGCCGTACTTTTTGCGTACCGAACCGGCTACCTCAAGACCGCTTTTAATCGGCATTTTGATATCGCTGATGACGATGTCCGGACGGAGCGTGTCGATCATCTCTTCTTCCTGTGCGCCGTTGTGGGCAATGCCGACAATCTCAATATTAAACTGCTCCCATTTCAGCATGGACTGCAGGCCGATACAGACCAGGGCTTCGTCATCTGCGATTAATAATTTGATCACGTTCATCACATCCTTGCTAAGTTTGCTAAATATAAGAGTTTATATATGTCATATGATAACTGGGACGTCAAAGCTGTTACTCTTTGATGTAAACACCAGAATGGAATGATAGCAGTTGGATTTTCTCCACTTGCTGATGAGCGAGGGAGCCTTGCAATAACAGCAGTTGGATAAAAAGCACTTAAATGATCTCATTTCATTCAAAGGAGCTAAAACCTCAAGTAGTAGATGTCATTTTTCCACTTAATTGCCCCTAAACCTGCGAAATCGAACAATTAAGATGCATTTTTCCACTTGCTTGAGGGAACCGCTGGTTTCCGGCTCTTCAGTCAGCAGTCAGCTCTTAGTCAGCAGTCAGCTCTTCAGTCAGCTCCAGCCGCTAGTTCCCTAATCTACAGCAGCTCCCCAGCTTCACAGCCAGGGCGGTTCTGCTTAAGCATAGCAGCACTTTTATATACAGTTACTGTTACTGGGCAACGTCGAGCGGATAAGGTATAGTCCTAAAAGGGACTGTAACGCAGTTTGTACTTAGCTACTCTCTCTGCAGGAAGGGCAGGAGCAGCTTCATGATGGTATATTGTCCAAGTTCACTCTCAATAGACAAGCCGTAATTCCCGCCAAAAGCCAGCTGCAAACGTTCATTCACGCTGCGCAGTCCGACATTCTCCAGCATTCCCTTGGATTCGTCCTCAGGAACGGATAGAATTGTGGAGATTTGCTCTTCCTTCATGCCGACACCATTGTCTTCGATCATGACCAGGATATCGGCGAATCCGCTTTTGGAGACCGTGATGACAATATCGCCTCGGCCCTTGGGCTCAATGCCATGGAAGATCGCGTTCTCCACCAGCGGCTGAAGCGTGAAGCGCGGAATCAGGCCGGTGAGCAGCTCTTCATTCTCAATGTCTTTGACCATGGTGACCGTGCTGCCATAGCGGTATTTCTGGATCAGGAAATAGTCATCCAGCAGGCTTAGCTCATCCTTCAGCGGCATCAGCCGCCGGTTGTCCTTGGCAATACTGCGGAGGAGTCTGGACAAGGAGGTCGTCATCTCCGCAATGCCTGTAGCATTCTGGATCGTGGCCATCCATTTGATCGAATTCAGTGTATTGTAGAGGAAATGCGGATTGATCTGGCTCTGCAGCATCCGGTATTCCAGCTCCTGCTTCTGCTTTTCGTCCGCGAGCCGGCTGTCCATGAGGGCCACGATATCCTGAGACAGGCGGTTAATGCCGCGTCCGACGTCGCCAAGCTCGCTTTTCCACTCAATATTGCGGTCTATCAGGAAATTACCCTGGGCAATCTTATCGATGCGCTTCTTGAGCTTCTCCACCGGAAGACTGATTGTACGGGTCAAATACAGCGTAATGATAGCGCTTAAGACAATAACGAGCAGGACGACGCCAAGCATGACCAGAATCCAGATATTTGCCTTAGGTGCGAACAGGTCGTTCGAAAGAGTCTGCGATAGTATGACCCCGCTGCGTACGGGATAAGATACCACGATATGGCTTTCTTCATCGTTTGTCAGCTTGACCATGGACAGCTCGGTCTGCGGGCCGACAGGTTTTTCATTGGTATAGGCCACCGGTTCATACGGTTCCGTAATGGCGGTGACCTGGTCGCCTATGAGCTGATAATGATGATTGCCGAGTGTCAGCAGCAGCCGGGAATTCTTCGGCAGGGAGTATCCCTTCAGTTTGTCGGTAATGACAGAGGTATTCGCTAACAGGTATACCGTCCCAACCCGGGTTGCCCCTTTGCCGTAAATCGGAAACACAAAGGGGATTCCATTCGAGGTGGAAAGCGGGTCCTTGATCACCCGGTCCCATTTCTCCTCGGCATCCTCGCTAAGGCCGGTAATCTGCCCGATATTGTGTATCGTAAGCGGAACGGAGGTGCCGGTTTTATCCACCTGCAGAAACTTTCCGTTGCTATCCGTAACAATCAGGCGGCGGGCGTAGCTGTTGGAGCGGTTGTTCAGGAATTCCTGCTGCATCGAGTTGAAGACATTAACAGCTTGCTTAGGGCTTGCCTGCGGTGATCCGAAATATTCCGTAAGCAGGGTATTAGTAGAAGAGTTCGTACTGCAGGTCATGGCCAGGGCCGTCAGGTCAATCAAATCCTGTTCAATAATATGGGATACCAGCTGCAGGTTGAACTCGGTTGCCTGTATGGTTGTTTTACGCTGATAATAAGTAATCAATTCATAGCTGAAAAAAGACAGCAGCGTTGCAATCAGCAATGCGAATACGGCCATGAGCAGAATGATGCGGCTTTTAATAGTAGATTTTCTTACCGTCGTGAACACTCCTTTGTAAATGGTGAAAACATATTAAGCGTTTTCATCTACCTTATCATATTCCTGCGTTTCAATACAGGGCAAGGAGTATAAGCTGAGAATTTTACATGTTTCGGATAGGATATTACAGGTTTAACCCGGACGAGGGGGAGAAGAGCACAGAAAAGTGAATGATCTGTGTTTGATATTGCATCCCAATCCCGCCTGAAAAGGCTTACACTTTGAACTAAGGCCGGATAAGCCGGTCGCCGCTAGAACAATAGAAGGAAAAGGGGATATTTAAATGAACTTAAAAAGATTCTATGGCATGACCCTTGCCACAGCGCTCTCCGTGAGCATGCTGGCCGGATGTTCCGGGAACAACGCCAATAATGAAGCTGCTGCAACAACCGCACCTGCGGCGGGTAACGCTGCAAACGCTTCCGCTGAACCAAGCCAGGAGCCTGTGACTCTGAAATGGGCGCTGTGGGACTGGGAAGCAACCGCTTACTACAAACCGCTGATTGATGCCTATAAAGCTGCACATCCGAATGTAACGATTGAATATGTAGACCTTGGCTCCACGGACTATATGACCATGCTCAGCACACAGCTCTCCGGCGGTGCAGACCTGGACGTTCTTACCATTAAAGATATTCCCGGCTATTCGAACCTGGTGAAGCAGAATCATCTGGAGCCGCTTAAGAGCTTCATGAGCACGAATTCCATTGATCCTTCCGTATACGGCGGTACTGTAGAGCAGATTGAAGTGGGCGGCGAGGTGTATGCGCTTCCTTTCCGCAGTGACTTCTGGGTGGTCTATTACAACAAAGCTTTGTTCGACAAAGCAGGCGTAGAATACCCGAGCAACGATATGACCTTCGACCAATATGATGAGCTGGCCCGCAAGATGACCTCCGGCAGCGGTTCCGAAAAAGTATACGGTGCCCACTACCACACTTGGCGGAGCGCGGTTCAACTGTTCGGTATTCTTGACGGCAAGAACACAGTGGTCGGCGGCAACTATGACTTCCTGAAGCCTACCTATGAGCGGATTCTGAAAGAGCAGGAAGACGGCATCGTGATGGATTACGCTACACTGAAGACTTCCAGCACGCATTATTCCGGCGTATTCTACAACAACTCCGTTGCCATGATGAACATGGGCAGCTGGTTCATTGCCACCCAGATCGAGAAAGTGAAGAGCGGCGAATCCCAATCGACTGAATGGGGCATTGTGAAATACCCTCATCCTGACGGTGTGGAAGCCGGTACAACTCTGGGTACGATTACTTCCCTGGCTGTAAACCAGAAATCCAAGCACAAAGAAGCCGCACTGGAGTTCATGAACTTCGTAACCGGTGAAGAAGGCGCGAAGGTAATTGCTTCTACCGGAACCATTCCGGCCATCAAGAACGATGAAGTTATCAATTCCATTACTTCCATCGACGGTTTCCCTGCAGACGAGAACAGTAAGGCTGCACTAAATACTGTTCAGACTTATCTGGAAATGCCTATCCATGAAAAGAGTGCAGATATCGAGGTTATCCTGAATGAAGCCCACGATAACATCATGACGAAGAACGCTTCGATTGATGAAGGCCTGAAGGATATGAACAAACGTGTAGGAGAGCTCTTGAACAATTAACCGTTCTGAGTAGGGCGGTGGATATAAGGGCGGGCGAAGGCCCGCCTTTTATAAAATATAAGAATCTATCTGCTTCGCATAATAGATTTGGGAAAGCTTTAGAAGGTTTGGAGGAGAAACAATGCAGAACGAAACCATATTGCATACAAATAAGAGCCCAAAAAGACGTATGTCAAGAGGGGTTAAAGATAACCTGATTGCCTACAGCTTCATTGCGCCGAACTTTATCGGATTTGCCCTGTTTACACTGGTACCCATGATATTTGCCTTTGTCCTTGCGTTTGTGAAATGGGACGGGGCCAATCCGATGAAGTTCATCGGGCTGGACAATTTCACCCGGCTGCTCAAAGATTCAACCTTCCACAAAGCCTTGTGGAACACCATTGTCTACACCATCGGAGTTGTACCGCTGACCATGATTGTGGCGCTGGCGCTGGCTATTCTGCTGAACCAGAAAATTATGGGCCGTAATTTCATGAGAACCGTGTTCTTCTTCCCTTATGTAGCATCGCTGGTAGCCGTTGCGGCGGTATGGAACTTCATCTTCAGTCCTACCATGGGGCCGATCAACAACATTCTGCATACCATTACCGGTATCCCGCTGGAGGATCTTCCCCGCTGGGCGGCAGATAAACAGTGGGCCATGTTTACCGTAGTTCTTTTCACAGTGTGGAAAAATATGGGTTATTACATGGTTATCTATCTGGCAGGACTCCAGGGAATTAACCCTGAGCTGTACGAGGCTGCTGAGCTGGACGGCGCAGGCCCGTGGAGAAGATTCCGCAATGTCACCGTGCCACAGCTGGCACCTACAACCTTCTTTGTTCTGATGATTCTGGTCATTAACTCGTTCAAGGTCTACGATATCTTTATCAACCTATTTGCCGGCGCCGATAACCAGCTCAACGACTCTACGAGGGTTATGGTCTATCAAATCTACAATACGGCATTCCGTTCACTTGATTACGGATATGCCAGCGCAATGGCGATTGTACTCTTTCTGCTGGTACTTGGCATCACCATCGTCCAGTTCCGCGGCGAGAAGAAATACGGACAATAGGAGGATTCAAAAGATATGGTTGGAAAAAGTAAAGGACTTAGAATCAGCCTTATGGTTCTTGTGTATATTTTGTTGTTTGCGACCGTGCTGGCGATGCTGGTTCCGTATATATGGATGCTGTCCTCCTCGCTCAAGCTTAACAAGGATGTCTTCTCCTTCCCGATGCAGTGGATTCCGGCGAATCCGCGCTGGGAGAATTTCACGGATATCTGGACGCGGATTCCGCTCGGACGGTTTATTTTTAACACTGCGAAATTATCGATTATCGTAACGATTCTGCAATTGCTGACTTCAAGCTTCGCGGCCTATGCGTTCTCGAAGCTGCATTTCCGGGGCAAGAACTTTATCTTCCTGGGATATATCGCAACGATTGCAATCCCTTGGCAGGCCTACATGGTACCGCAGTTCATCCTGATGCGTTACATGGGACTGAACAATACCCACCTGGCGATCATTCTGCTGCAGGCGTTCTCGGCATTCGGTGTGTTCATGATGCGCCAGTTCTATCAGGGAGTACCTGATGAATTGTGTGAAGCCGCCCGGATCGACGGACTCAGTGAATACGGCATCTGGGCAAGAATCATGCTGCCGCTGTCCAAGCCGGCGTTGTCCACACTCACAATCTTCACCTTCGTTGCCACCTGGAATGACTTCCTGGGGCCGATGATTTATCTGACAGATACGAAGCTTAAGACCATTCAGATCGGTCTGCGGATGTTCATCTCGCAATATTCTGCGGAGTACGGGCTGATCATGGCAGCAAGCGTAGTTTCTATCATTCCGGTAGTGATTGTATTCCTGGCCCTGCAGAAGTACTTCGTGCAAGGTGTTGCAGCGTCGGGGATTAAAGGCTAGAACAAGTAACGCGCCTGGCAGTTGCATCTTTTCGTGGCTGCCGGGTTTTTTATAACCAATCATGGAGGTAAGGCAAAGGTCTGTCCAAGAAATTATTCTTCTAACAACGTAATGGATACGCTTACTTATTTGAACAAGAGGAGGATGAATGAATGAACAGCACAACCCGTGTCAAGAAAAGGCTATTCTCAGTATTGATGTCAGGAGCACTTGTAGCCGGAATGTTTCCGGCACTAGGTATGCCGGCCGCATCTGCTGCTACTGTAAATACGGTCTATGCAGCGGCCTATATGGGGGCAAAGACAACGGCAGGTACGACTCTGCCGGCAAGCGTTGATGTTGGCGGCCAGACTGCGGCTGTGAACTGGAGCATCGGCGAAGACACCTTCGATGTGCCGTATGACACCGTAACCGTGAACGGAACCGCGAACGGCGGGCCGGTGGTGGCGAATGTGGAAGTGATTCCGCCGGCTGATAGTCCGCTCGTCTACTTCGTGGACAGCGGCAGAGGCGGCGATTCCTTGGGGAATCCTCCTGGAGCCTCGCCCCTGTACGAAGCGGTCAAAATATTATCCGGCGGCAGCCTGCTTAACGGGTTACCGGATCAGAAATATGTCAGCGGAACAACGGATTGGGGCTTCGATGATACCGGCAATAAGGTAAAGAACTCCAAAGACGGGGGACTTGCCGATCCGGCGACGGAACCGTCCATATGGAAGGTTGGCCTGCGGGCAGATCCGTCCGGCAATCATATCGTTTATAAATTGAAAGCGCTTAATGCGGGCACTTATACACTCAGCAGCGGTTTCTATGAATGGTACTCCGGCACGCGCAACCGCGGGATAGAGCCGCGCCTGGAGTATAAGAATACCGCCGGGGACAGCAAGACGATCACGTTCACGCAATTTGACACCTCTACGACCAAGTTTATTTCCGGTGAATTCACCATTCCCGGGGATATTGATACTAACAGTCCTATGACCTTGACTTATGCTTCTGTATCCGGTGAGAAGCCGATCCTGAGCTGGTTCGCTGTTGCCGAAGGTGCGATCAAGCAAGCGCTTGATGATGCCCGGCAGACCGCAGCTTCTACGGTCAAAGTTCTGCTCGACGGCAACGATATTAAGGAAGACAATGTTAACGGCCTGACGTTCAAAGGCTTCGGCGTGCTGAGCGGCAACAGTACCAGCGCCCTGCTGATGGACTATAAGTCTGAACAGCCAGAGGCTTATGCGCAGCTGCTGCAGGTCCTGTTCGGCGGCGACCGTCCGCTGATCGACCATGTCAAGATTGAGATGGGGAATGACCGCAACAACTCTACAGGTCCCGACCCTTCGACGATGCGTACGGAGAATGAAGAGGCCAATGTAACCCGGCATCCCGGCTTCCAGCTTGCGGCTGATGCCAAGGCCATCAATCCTGCGGTTAAGGTAAGCTTCCTGCGCTGGAATGCTCCAGCCTGGGCCAATAATAACAACGATAAAATTTATACATGGTACAAAAATACGATTCTGGCCGCTTACCGTGAATACGGTTATATGGTGGATTACGTCAATCCCGATGTCAATGAGCATGCATCAGATTTGAACTGGATCAAGCAATACAGCGCCAAGGTTAAAGCGGATACTGTAGGCTTCGAGAGCACTGAGGAGGAAGCGCTGTATCACAACATCAAGCTGATTATTTCCGACGAGGTCGGAATCGGCACCTTCGGCGATGCTATGGTCAGCGATCTTTCGCTGCGGGAGGCGGTAACGGCCGCCGGATATCATTACAACACCGATGATGACAGCAAAGGCAACTTCAAACGGCTGGCCGAAGAATTCGACAAGGAAATCTGGAACAGTGAGGCGCAGGCAACCTTCAGCAACTCGGCCTTCCGCCCGAACAACAATATGAAGGACCCGTCAGCGGCCGGAACGGGGATCGGCGGCACCGGCGGTCCGCTGGAAATGGGCAATACCATCATTAAGGGCTTCGTGAATTCCCGCCGGACACACTTCATCTACCAGCCGGCGATCGGCTCTTTCTATGAAGGGGGACAGTATTCCTTCAAGGAGCTGGTCAGCGCGCGGGACCCGTGGTCGGGCTTCATACACTATGACGCAGGGCTGGTTATTCTCCAGCATTTCAACGGGTTCGCCAAGACGGGCTGGGAGAATGGGGATAATACAGCAGGAGTCTGGAGAGCGGTGCCCAAGGCCAGCTACACCGGAGCATCCGGCACGAACCCGGTCAGCGGACGGAACGGGACTCCGAGCTACATGACACTTGCTGCTCCGGGCAAGCAGGATTTCTCGACAGTCATTATCAATGACAGCGAGTATGAGAAGATCTACAAGCTTCAGGCGGTGAACATGGGCTATACAGGAAACCCTTCCCTGGAAGTATGGGAGACCCGTGCCGCGGATGAGGGTCAGGCTTTTAACAGCAATTATATGAAATATCTAGGCGATGCGGCTGCAGACGGCAGCGGTGTATACACGGTGAGAGTGAAGCCGTTCTCGATTGTAACTGTAAGCACGCTGGATAACCACGCCACAGCGGAGTCGCCAGCAGCCCTTCCGGTTGAGGGAGAGCGTACAGTGCTGGATACCGATGCAACAGGTTCCGTGCAGAATACGGAAGACGGAATTCTGTATGCGGATGACTTCAATTACGGCAGCAAAACCGTTCCCGTCATTGGCAAAGACGGAGTGATTGCCGGCGAGCAGAGCTATGTCAGCTCCCGCGGCGGTGAGCAGAGCGTCATTCCGCGTTATACCCAGGACCTTAACGGTGCCTTCGAGGGGTATCGTATCGGCGATACGGATAATTATGTCCTGCGCCAGCAGCTGGACCAGATTACTACAGGAGTTGGCGGTGCCTGGAACGGCGGAGACCCGGTCACAGCAATCGGTGATAACCGCTGGACCAACTATAAGGTCAGTGCCGATGTGTCTTTTGAGCAGAACAGCACTTACAGCGGCAACAATTACGCAGCAGTCGGAGCCCGCTATCAGGGCGGGTCACAGACGCTAAGCGGAACGCCATACGCACTGAAGTTCTGGTTCGACGGCGGCTGGCAGCTGCTGTCCAGCGGTACTGTTGTCGCCAGCGGCAATGCCGCTACAGGCACCGGCGGTGTGAAGCTTGAGGGTTACGATACCGCACATAACGCATGGCATAACATTGCTCTTCAGGTTGCAGGTGATAGAATCACTGCCTATCTGGATAATGTTGAGCTTACAACCTATACGGACCCGAATCCGAAGCTGTCAGGACGTGTACAGCTGGCAAGCGGCTTCTATCATGTCCGCTTCGATAATCTGAAGGTGGAGAAGGTAGACGGCTATACTCCTTATTATTCAGAGCTGCTGGATAATCTGGAGATGTACGATCTGGCTGCGGTTCCGCAATCCAAGCTGGTTTACGAGGGTGCATGGACCCATGAGAATGGCAAAGGGATGTATGTGTACCAGCGTTCCCTTTCGACCAGTCAGGCTGCGGGTGCGGTACTGAAATACACATTTACCGGCACCGGAATCGATATTCTGGGCCAGAACGACGGCTCAGCCAAGCTGGAAGCGAGCGTGGACGGCCGGACTGTAGTGCTCTCGGGCGCTGCTGCAGCATCGAAGGAGCTGTACCAGACCTTCATGCTCCGCGGGCTGGAATACGGAGAGCACACGGTCCAGATCAAGGTGCTGAGCGGGACATTAGCTGTGGATTCTGTTGGGGTTATCGCCGTTGGAGCTGCAGGTAACGTGAACACTGCTGCGCTTCAGCAGGCCGTGAAGGACGCGCAGGAAATCACACGGCAGGATGTATTCCCGGAGAATGACTGGAAGTTATTCTCAGATGCGCTAGGTGCAGCTGAGGCAGCACTGAATAATCCCGTGCTGTACAGATTGGATCAGGAAGGAGCAGCGCAGCTGGAAGCGCGATTGACATCTGCCTATATCGGGCTGGTTGTAGGCGATGTGAGGGAACTTGCCGCTCCTCAGGATACGGCTACTTATGCCGGGAAGAAGCCTAACCTGCCGGCCAAGCTGGAAGCAACGCGCGCTGACGGCAGCAAGGTGCAGGTGGCTGTGAAATGGAATGTAGACGCAGTCAGCTTCGACACTCCATATGGGCGGGTAGCTGTAACCGGTACTTTCGGAAATTTGAAGACAATAGCGTATGTGGAAGTGGTGCCTGCTGGTCTCGTATATTTCCTGGACCCTGGTGTCTCCGCTGACGGGGTAACACCGCCATTTACAACCATCAGGAATTTCGTCGGGGACAGCCTGCTGAATGACAAGGCGGATCAGTTGTCGACAGGGGATACGGTCTGGGGACATACCAACATTACGGCTAACTACAGTCCAAAGGGACTTGGCGGAGCAGTAGTTGCTACAGACAAAGCCCAGACTGGAGTATACAGCTCCAATACGAAGAATACACCTCTGGTCTACAAGCTGCCTCTGAATGCAGGGAAATATACGATTACGTCCTATCATCTGGACTGGTGGAGCAACAGCAGCCGGACGATGGATGTTACACTTAGCTATTCTGATGCTGAGGGGAAAGCCGTATCTGAGAAGGTTCGTACCGGCCTGGTTGCAGGTTCTGCGGGTACGGCGGTCAATCATGACTTCACGCTGCCGGTGAGCGGTACCGTGACCTATTCAGTGTACAATACGTTCAGTCAGGCTGCAGTAATCAGCTATGTAGCTGTAGCCAGAGATAAGGTTAGCGTTGCCAATGAGCAGGCAGTCAATGAAGCCAAGAGCATTATTGAAGGCGCAGCCTACAATGTAGGGAAGGAAACGGCAAACAGCGAAGAGGCTGTTCAGGCCTGGCTGGAGCAGACCATCGGCGGTTTGCCCGGCTTCAGTGAAACCGGGGTTACCATGGGTGACATTACCTTGTCGCCTTTCCAGCAAGCAACAGACGACAAGGATGGCAGCTTCACCTTCTCGGTTACGCTGAGCAAGGGAGAGGCGAAGGCGGATAGCTCGGCCAGCGGAGCAATTACGCTGCCGGTACCGGATACCGATCTGCCGGTGATTACCCTGAATGGCGAGGCGACAGTTAATCTGCCGGTTGGCTCGGAATATACGGATGCCGGTGCAACGGCTGCTGATGATCAGGACGGCGATATAACTGGCCGTATCGTTACAACAGTGACCAGTGAAGTATACGGCCTGACAGAGCTGGATACGGCGGTAGAGGATATTTATACCTTCCATTATAATGTCAGTGATACCGCAGGGAATGCAGCGGAGGAAGTAACAAGAACCGTAGTGGTTGCCATTGATCCGGATGTAACGAAGCCGGTGATAACCCTGATTGGGGAAGAATCCGTTCAACTGGAGAATGGCGCAAGCTATACCGATGCCGGAGCTACTGCGGCAGATGACCGCGACGGCGACATTACGGAGCGCATCGTGGCGGCGATTACGAAGGATGGGGAGTCAGTATTGACGCTCGATACATCGGCTGCTGGCACCTATTTGTATCATTATAATGTGACGGATACAGCAGGCAACGCAGCTGCTGAGGTGACCCGAACGGTGACTGTAGGCGAAGCAGAACAGCCGCCGGTGACACCAACACCTACGCCGACGCCGGAACCGGAGCCGACAACAGCTCCAACGGCAACACCGGCCCCTACGGATTCGCCAGTGTCTACGGTAGCACCAACACCAGCGGCTACACCGTCACCGGCGCCCCAGCCGCAGACCGAGAAGGTTCTTGCCCCTGGTGATTTCGCGGCTCCGGCAGGCGGGACAATAACGGTTCAGCTCAGTGATGCTACAGAATCCGTGCTGCTTCCGGCAGGAATATCGGGAATTACAGGAGAGAATACCCTGCGTCTCGCCTGGAGTACGGTTGCGGTCGACCTGACACCGGAAGTGCTGCAGAGCATTCAGGAGAAGGTTGCGGGTGTAGGAGGACAACCGGAGGGGGCGAGAATTAAGCTTTCAGCCGTGAAGACTGCGAAGGCTGCTGCGGAGCAGCTGATGAACAATCCGGCTGTCAACGGTTCCGTTCAGCTGTCGGCAGCAAGTGATGTAATCAGCTTCAGCCTGGAGGTAGTTGCTGCGGACGGCACGGCCGTGCCGGTAACCGCTTTTGACAAGCCGCTGAACCTTACATTCACTGTAGATCCTAATGCGAACCGCAGCCTACTCGGCGTCTATTATATTGCTGCCAGCGGTGCCCTTGAATACATGGGCGGAACACTGGCTGACGGTAAGTTTACTGCCGATGTACAGCATTTCAGCCAGTATGCAGTACTGGAGTATGACAAGAGCTTCTCGGATGTCAGCAACAGCAGCTGGGCGGCCGGTGTCATTAAGTCCATGGCTGCGAAGCATATTATCGAAGGCATCTCGGCTACAGAATTCAATCCGCAAGGTGAAGTAACCAGGGCGCAATTCGCCGCTATGATTACACGGGCGCTTAGCCTTAAGGCGGGAAGCACTCCGGCATTTGCTGATGTGGATTCCAAGTCCTGGTATGCCGGAGCTGTTGCCGCTGTAAATGAAGCGGGGATCGTACTGGGACGCAGCAAGGATGCCTTCGCTCCGGATGAGCGCATTACCCGTGAGGAAATGGCGGTCATGATCGTCCGCGCTTATGAGTACTTGCTGGGAAGCCATGCAAGCAATTCAAGCAATGCAAGCAATGCAAGCCAGGATATAGCTGCTGGAGCGTTCAGTGACTACGCCCTGATTCATGACTGGGCGAAGAACGCAGCCGGCACCGCCGGACAGGCGGGGTTGATCAAGGGCCGCGGCAATCAGCAATTCGCTCCGCAGGAGAGCATGACCCGCGCCGAGAGTGCGCAAGTCATCGCTAATCTGCTGGGACAGTTGTAAGAGGTACTCAAAGAACCTGGCAGCTGCGCGTAGCGGGCTGTCAGGTTTTTTATACGAATGTGAAATTTGCCCTCAATTTCTAGACACCCCTGGATTAGAGGGATAAATCCATCAGATTCGGCCTGGTTGGCCGGAAATGAGGAAATGGAAGGGATAAATCCCACTGAATCCACCGGAAGTGGGCAGAACGAGGAAATCAGAGGGATAAATCCCACTAAAACCACCGGAAGTGGGCAGAACGAGGATATTAGAGGGATAAATCCCACTAAAACCACCGGAAGTGGGCAGAACGAGGATATTAGAGGGATAAATCCCTCTAAAACCACCGGAAGTGGGCAGAACGAGGAAATCAGAGGGATAAATCCCTCTAAATCCACCGGAAGTGGGCAGAACGAGGATATTAGAGGGATAAATCCCTCTATATCCACCGGAAGTGGGCAGAACGAGGATATTAGAGGGATAAATCCCTCTAATTCCGCCAGCCAGCGTACCCTTAGTTCAATAGAGCGCTCCGTCATAAGGGAGGCCTCAGCTTTTTTTACCATATTTGCCGGGCGGGATGCCGGTGATGTTCTTGAAGGTGCGGATGAAGTTAGCATAGTCGTTGAAGCCGGACAGATAGCAGGTATCGGATACGGAATTTCCGGCGGACAAGAGCTGCTTGGATAAGGCTATTTTTTTGAGCAGGACATAACGGTAGATGGTTCCGCCGGTCTGCTGCTTGAACAGGTGACTGAGATAGTATTTATCAACGTTCAGCTCCCCGGCTATGTGCTCGAGCGAGAGGTTCAGATGCAGGTGGTTGTCGATGTAACTCATGGCCGATTGAATATGCGAGGAAATAATGCTGGGCACGGCGGAGCGGGTCCGGCTGTATAGCTCATTGACGATCACCAGAATTTGAATCAGGTAAGTCAGAGCCAGCACTTCGCTGCCGTATTGCTCACTCTCCAGTGCTGCAATCAGAAGTGAAGCTAGAGTCATATACTCGGTTAGCAGCGGTTCATCCATGCGGGCCAGATTATGCTCACCGGGCTGACGGTTCTGGAAACAGGCGAGCAGATTGGTGGTGGCTGTGCAGAAAGGATAGATAAGCGGCGCCTTGAAATGAATCGTCAACCGTTCGTAAGGCTCCGGGGACAAATTGATGATTTTGTGAATCTCGTGATTGTTGAACAGGAGCACATTGCCCCGCTGCAGCGGATAACTGTATTGGTCGACGAACCCGTTCACACTGCCGCCCAGGAACAGGAAGATTTCGTAGTGGTCATGAATATGGAAATCCCTTGTCGGTGAGATTGGGGAATTGCCGATACCGGCCAGAATATCGCCGTTGAATGTTTGATGATAACGGGCATGTTTCATAGTCATTGCCCCTTTCAGATTGATCGCAACAAACGCAATAAAACATCATTATTCGCAAAGACATTGCAATAATACCACACTACACTAGAGAAGAAGAATACCTGAAAGGGTGGAATTGTAGATGAAGGGTAAGGAACAGCGAAAATACTGGCTGGATACGATGCTGCTGATCGGGGGACCGGTGCTGGAGGCTTTAGCGAAGCGGCAGCTGAAAGAGCAGCTGCCTACGGAGTTTCATAGTGACCGGAGCCGGTTTGCCCATCTGGAAGCTTTTGCGAGACTGGCCTGCGGGATGGCCCCCTGGCTGGAGCTTGAAGGACTTGAAGGAGAAGAAGAACAGCTTAGAGCCCGTTATGCCGCGCTGATGCTGGAGGCTATCGGTGCAGCTGTCGATCCGCAGTCGCCTGACTATATGGAGTTCAAGACGGAAGGGCAGCCGCTGGTCGATGCCGCCTTCCTGGCCCACGCGCTGGTGCGCGCACCGAAAGCGATTACAGGCCGGCTGGATGAGCGGGTCAAAGGCCATTTAATTGCAGCGCTGAAGCAGACGCGCCGGACGGCTCCAAGCGGCAGCAACTGGCTGCTGTTCAGTGCAATGGTGGAAGCGGCTTTATATATACTGGGCGATGCCGACTATGACCGGATGCGTGTCGGTTATGCGGTTCATATGTTCATGGACTGGTATAAGGGCGATGGTGTCTACGGGGATGGCAAGGATTTTCACTGGGATTATTACAACAGCTTCGTGATCCAGCCGATGCTGGTTGATGTCGTGGCCATCTTTGAACAGGAGTCGGAGCAATATGCTGCACTTAAGCCGGTGATTATGGAACGGGCACAGAGATATGCCTCAGTGCTTGAACGCAGCATTGCACCGGACGGCACCTATCCGTTCCTCGGGCGCTCGATTGTGTACCGTTTCGGTGCGTTTCAGCTGCTGTCGCAGGCGGCGCTGCAGCATTTCCTGGAGGAGGCACTGCCTCCGGCACAGGTACGCTGCGCTTTGACTGCCGTGATAGAGCGGATCATGAATGCTCCGGGTACGCTGGATGAGAAAGGCTGGCTGCGGCCGGGGATCTATGGCTATCAGCCGGAGCTTGCGGAGAGCTACATCAATACGGGCAGCCTCTATTTATGCGCTGCCGTATTCCTTCCGCTGGGGCTGCTTCCGTCCGATCCCTTCTGGTCGGGAGAAGAGCTGAAATGGACTGCGCTGAGGATAGCAGACGGTGAGAATGTCATGCGGGATCATGCGCTGGAATAGCGGGTGTTCAGCCGCTTTAACGATTATGAGGTGCGGCACTAATCAGGGTGGAGCACCGATAAGGAGGAAGAAGAGGGCATGAACAGACAGGAGCTTGCCGGTATTGTGCAGGACATGAAACCGGCGGACTGGAGCTTATATTATCCGCAGGGAGATTCGGCGGGTTTTTGGACCCGGGCGTTATCATCCGGAGGATTACAGGCAGACATTAGCGAGATTCGCGCAGAGGCGCAGAGGCTGGACGGTCAGCCTATATCCGCGCTGACGTATACGCTATTTTCTATTTTTGCGCGTACAGGCTCGAGACTGGAATATGAACGGGTCTATTTCGAACGGAGAAGAAGACTGAATACCTATGCATTCCTAAGCCTGCTGGAGCCGGATAATACGGGGGCTCTGGAGAAGCTGGAGGATATCCTCTGGGTCATCTGCGATGAGTACACCTGGTGTCTTCCGGCCCATCTTCCCGCAGACCATGACGCTGCTGAGATCAGCCGGCATATTGACCTGTTCTCCTCCGAGACGGGATTCACCTTAAGTGAAGTGTTACTGCTGCTGGGGGACCGGCTTCCGCTGCTGCTCCAGTCCCGGATACGGCATGAGGTAGAGTGCAGAATCTTCCGGCCTTTTCTTGAGCAGGGGCCATATTTCTGGGAGACATCACGCCATAACTGGGCGGCAGTCTGTGCGGGCTCGATCGGGGCAGCTGCGCTGCTGCTGGTGAAGGAACCGGCCATGCTGACGGATATTCTGCTGAAGACAGAGAGCAGCATGAGCTATTATCTGGAAGGCTTCGGGGACGACGGCGCTTGTCTGGAGGGGCTGGGCTACTGGAATTATGGCTTTGGCTATTTCACTTATTATAGCGATCTGCTCCGGGCAAGAACCGGAGGCAGGCTGGACTGGTTCAAGCGGGAGAAGGTATCGCAGATTGCCCGTTTCCAGCAACAATGCTTCATCGACGAAAGTCATGTCGCCAATTTCTCGGATTCGGTGCCTCAGGTACGTGTGCATATGGGCTTGTCCCATTATCTGGCGGATGCCTATGCGGATGTCCTGCGGCCGCCGTCCGCTCTGCGTGCGCCGTTCACTGAAGATCACTGCAGCCGCTTCGCACCGGCGCTGCGTAATTTGATCTGGACCAGAGCCGGCCGGGAGAATGTGGCTTGGGAGGCTGCGAGCTGCTATCTTCCCGATGCCGCTTGGATTGTCTCGCGTCATGTGCCGGCAGCAGGCTCCTTCGGGTTCGCCGCCAAAGCCGGCCACAATGATGAGCCGCACAATCATAATGATCTGGGCCACTTCATTCTTAGCGGCCGGGGAGAGATCTACGCTTCCGATCTGGGCAGCGGAGAATATACCGCTGATTATTTCGGTGCCGGACGTTACAGCTATGACTGCAATGGATCACAGGGACATTCAGTGCCGATCATCAACGGCCAGTACCAAGGCGCAGGGCGGGAGTTCAGCACGGCAGTACTGCATGCATCTGCGGCGGCGGAGAAGGATGAGCTGACGCTGGAGATGGCGCAGGCTTATCCGGTGTCAGGCTTGCAGTCCTTGGTGCGTTCGCTGGTCTGGCACAAAGAGGAGCTGCCACGTCTGGAATTGACAGACACCTACCGGTATGAGGGAGCTCCGGCGAGCTGGACGGAACGGTTTGTAACCTGGCGCAGGCCTAAGCTTCTTCACCCGGGCAGCGTACTGCTGCCGGGCACTGCGGCGGGTCACGGTGTCGAGGTCACTTATGATCCTGAGGCAGTCCGGCCGGAGATTACCGCGCATGTGTACCTGGATCATTATGGCCAGGAGACACTGTGGCATAGTCTGGACTTCCATGTTCTTCAGCCGGAGGCGGAGGGAACATTAGCATTCACTTTTCAATTTCTGTGAAGATTGAACAGGCGGCCCGAATTCCAGGTAATCTCATCCGCCGGAGTTACTGCTTCTCTGCTGGGGGAAGCTCTAATCTAAACTAAATATTGAGGGCATATAACCCGCGTAGAGGACGATTCCAACAAAACGGCCGGTCCAGCGCGGGTGTTCAGACGGAATCCGGCAAAATGTTGTATGAAATACAACTTAGGTGCTGCTATACCGGGATGTGTAGGAGGATTGTTGTATGAAATACAACAATTTCTTCATTAAACTGCCTGGATGAGAAGAAATGTTGCCTTTTGTACAACAATTTTGGATTTGGGCCGGTTTATTGTGGGAAATGTTGTATTTTATGCAGGATTTAACAACGGGGCGGGGAACCCGTAACTTCTGCGGCGATAGCAGCGCCTGGAAAGCTGCTGCGCACGCCGCCTGGAAACTGCTGCGTACGCCGCCTGGAATCCCCACATTTACCGCATTTAAAGCAAATTTTTCGTAGAAATCTTTCGTTCAGCTTATATAGATCAGAACTTATCATTCAAACAAAGGCGGGATTCAGATGAGTGGAACAATACAGCAGGCATGGGTAGAAGAGGCCTGGAGCAAGGCACTGGAGAAAACGCGAGCAAACAGCTTGAGAATCGGCGCGGAATTCCCCCATGCCAGCCAAGGCGGCAAGTACGTACTGGAGACACCGAGCTGGTGGACAGCCGGCTTCTGGCCGGGTATGCTCTGGCAGCTCTATGCCGGGAGCGGGGACGAGAGCCTGAAGGCGATTGCCGAACGCTGCGAGCAGCGGCTGGACGAGGTGCTGGATGGTTATGTGAAGCTGGATCATGACTTAGGCTTCATGTGGCTGCTGACCAGCGTAGCCAACTTCAAGCTCACGGGCGCAGAGGAATCACGGGTCCGGGCGCTTAAGGCTGCCAACTATCTGGCCGCCCGCTTCAACCTCAAAGGCCGCTATATCCGTGCCTGGAATCCATGGAGAGAAGGCGAAGACAACAGCGGGGTGGCTATTATCGACTGCAGCATGAATACCAGTCTGCTCTTCTGGGCTTCTGAAGTAACCGGAGACCCGCGTTACCGGCATATCGCCGAGGCCCATATGGATACGGTGCTGGAGCATTTCATCCGGCCGGACGGCTCTGTCTATCACATTGTCAATTTCAACCCGGAAACGGGTGAAGTGGTAGAGAAGCGCGGCGGACAGGGTTATGCACCGGAGTCGGCCTGGTCGCGCGGCGCGGCTTGGGCACTTTACGGGTTGTCGCTGGCCTATCATCATACCGGCAAGCAGAGCTACCTTGATGCATCCAAGCAGGTTGCCCATTTCTTCCTGACGCGTCTGCCGGAGGATCAGGTTCCGCATTGGGATTTCCGGGCTCCCGGTGAGATCGGCGAGATTCGTGACAGCTCCGCCGGTTCTTGCGCGGCGAGCGGCCTGCTGCTGCTGGCGAGCCAGGTGGATGAATCGGAGGCACATGTCTACCGGAACGGCGCGCTTAGAATTACGGAATCCCTCTACCGGAATTATGGGACCTGGGATAATGCGGAGGAAGAAGGGCTGCTGCTTCACGGTACAAGCAACTACCCGGAGAACCGGAATATCGATGTTCCTCTGATCTACGGTGATTTCTTCTATGTTGAAGCGCTGGCGCGGATCAAAGAAGCCGGCCCGTTTTACTGGGAGTAGGGGGATATGATGACTAACGGGAGAGCAGCATCAGACAAATTATCCTTGCGGATTGCAGACAATCCGCTGAAGACGCGGGCGGACCTTGTGACCGCTCTTGAACAGCTAACGGGTCCGCTACGTCCGCTCTACAGCAAAGGCGGCGCAAGACTTGAGATCGGCAGAACCGGAGCGAGCTATCCGGCAGCAACTGCCGGGATGGAGGGTTTTTCCCGGGTATTATGGGGGCTGGTCCCCTTGCTCGCCGGAGGCGGAAGCAGTGAAAATTGGGACATCGTGCTGGAGGGCATCCGGCATGGCACCGACCCTGCCCATGAAGAATATTGGGGAGATGTAAGGGATTACGACCAGTGTCTGGTCGAGATGGCGGCTTTCGGCTTCGCGCTTGCAGCGGTTCCGGAGCAGATCTGGTCACCGCTTGCTCCACAGGAGCAGGATCACCTGTACAACTGGGTGAATCAGATCAACTCGCATCCCTGCTATGACTGTAACTGGCTGTTCTTCAATGTACTTGTTAATGTTGGGTTCCGCACCATCGGCCGCCCGTATGATGCGGTGCAGCTGGAGAACAACCTGCAGCGGATGGATGCATTCTATCTGGGAGAGGGCTGGTACAGTGACGGTGTTGACGGGCACTGCGATTATTATGGACCGTTTGCGATCCATTACTATTCGCTGCTCTATGCGAAGCTGATGGAGAAGGAGGACCCAGAGCGTTCCCGATTGTTTAAAGAACGCGCCCGGCTGTTCGCCGCTGAATTCCTGGGCTGGTTCGCCCCGGACGGCTCCGCGCTTCCTTACGGGCGCAGCATGGCATACCGCTTCGCCCAATCGGCGTTCTGGAGTGCCTTGGCTTATGCGGATGTTGAAGGCTTCCCTGCCGGTGTGGTGAAAGGCATCGTTCTGCGCAATCTGCGCTGGTGGTTCAGCCAGCCCATCTTTGATGCAGCAGGCGTATTGACCATTGGATATACGTATCCGAATCTGGTCATGGCGGAGAATTATAATGCACCCGGCTCACCCTACTGGGCGCTGAAGACTTTCCTGCCGCTCGCACTTGGTGAAGAGCATCCGTTCTGGAGCGAAGAGGAGCTTCCCCTGCCGGAAATCCCGGCAGTTATGGTTCAGAAGCCTGCACATCTTGTTCTGGTCCGCGAGCCGGCCTCCGGTCATGTGGCGGCGTTCAACAGCGGCCACCTGTACACGAATGAGCATACCCATACCTCGGCCAAATACGAGAAATTCGTCTATTCCACAGGCTTTGGGTTCAGCGTACCCCGTTCTGAGTGGGGGCTGTCGCAGGGGGCATTCGACTCCATGCTTGCGCTCAGCGAAGGCGGGGACAATCTGTACCGCGTGCGGCGCCGGAATGTGGAATCCGAGATCACGGACAACGTCCTCCGGTCGGTCTGGAAGCCATGGACTAATGTGGAAGTCCGTACCTGGGTGGTAGCAGGGCTTCCCTGGCATATCCGGATTCACCGGATTGAGACGGGCCGGGCACTTGACGCCGCTGAAGGCGGGTTCGCCCTGGGCCAGGAAACGGAGCTTGCGCAGCAGACCGACAACTCAGGCACAGCAGTATCTACAGCTTGGGGAACCAGCGGAATCAAAGGACTGACGGGTTACGGAAAGGCAGAGCTCATCTGGCCCAATGCCAACACGAACCTGCTGCGTCCCCGGACGGTACTGCCAACATTGACGGCTACGCTTGAGCCCGGAATTCACTGGCTGGCTTCGGCCGTCTACGGTGATCCTCCGGCTGATTCTTCAGCACAGCAGGTGAACGGGGCCGGTAATATTCTGGAGCAATCTCCCGAGGCCTTGCTGCAGGTTTCTTTTGCTGAGGATGGCATCACGGTTCAAACTACGGGCGGAACGGAAATTTTTATCCCGATACAATAGAAAAAGGCTGCATCTTCACGTGATTGTGAGGGTGCGGCCGTTTTTGATTATATGCATCCCATATGACCTCATCTAACGTGTTTGGAAATCGGCTAATCCTTATTCATCACGCGGAAACTATATAGATTGAACCGCAAATCTTTACGTCCGGACAAGTAGCCGATCAATCAATTCAAGAGGGCTCTTATGGATCCGTTTCATGAAAGCTGCGACATGAGTACGGATGACGTAATACTTATGAAAAAAGACATTGTTTATTACTTTGTGTTTTAGCCATTTCCACAATCATTCAACAGGATTAAGTTCAGGGCTATATTTGGGTAGAAAAACAAGCTGAAGTCTCGGATTCTCTCGCAGAAACGGCGGAATTGCATCTGCATGATGAGTGTGAGCGTTGTCTAACACCATGATTCATCTTCAAATAAAAGATGGTCAATTTTTCCTTGGTTCAGTTTCTCCTTCAGCTCAGGTAAAGTGACCTCGCGGAATTGTTTTTGTTCCTCTTTGTTGGCTCGTACCAGCGTATAGGTGGCTTTTGTGTAGCTAAAACCAAGCCGATTCAGCATTTTAGAGATTCCTTATAGGGCATATTTCTCGCTGAACTCGCGAAGGATCCATTTTATGAGTTCAAGTTATATAGTATTTTTAGTGAATATAGTGAATATAGTATTTTTAGTGAATATAGTGAATATAGTATTTTAAAGTAGGAAATAATCGTTGGTATAGAAAGGATGGAAATAATATGTTTAAAAAAATATACTTAATAGCCCTTGCATTGACTATTATTTCAGGAGTGGCATTAATATCCAATTCAAAAGCAGGCTCCTATCCAGAAATGGTAACCGCAAATAAGTCAGATGAAAATCCTGTTAACACTAATTTTTCAGAATAACGTGAAATCTGTAGAATCAGTGAAATCCGTAGAATCAGTAAAAACGATGAAATCCGTAGAATCAAGACTCGCAAAAATGTATTTTAGTCAACTCTATACACCTTATGGCATTTTCGTGCCAGTAATGAACAAAGTATATTCAAGGAATCTGAGCTATCAAGAAAGTTAGATCAAATCGGATCTAATACGAATCAACTAATTTTTGAAAACAAGTTCTTCTTAAAAGTAGATGAATCAATATTAGATAAATTGTATCCCAGTGCGTTACTCACAAATGAAACAAATGAAAACCCGGCTGACTGATCCTTATCCACTAACCTCACATGTTATACGATAATAAATAAATTCTATTATTATCAAGATTCATAATTCCGATCATTACGTTGTCGAAGCTGGAATTAAATACATTAGTTCCTGTAATAGAAGCATTCGTTTGGTTATTTCTAATCATATAGTACCCCCGTGCAGCATCAAGCGTTATTAGCTTCGATGTTGTCTCGTCTGTGATCGCCCTAATTTTCTTGGAGAATGAAGCTGTAAAATCTGATGGAAGAGGAAGTTCAGACCAATGATTTGCGTGGCCCTTTTTCACTATATCATTCATGCTCTTAGAAGTGACCTGATAGATATATAACCGGTATCCATCGCCCAATGCTCCATATGATTTATAACTGTATATAATTTTGCTTTCTTTTGGGAGCGGTATTCCAAACTTATCGTGGAAAAATTCAATCTCTTTATTATTTTTGAAATAACCTCCGTAAAATACTGCTAATACTATTATTAAGGAAATGAATCCAATAATAATTTTTTTTGTGTTTTTCATCTCATACCTCAATTTCTATCATTTATATAGTAAGAGTAGGGTTAGGATATATCTCCACGTAAAATAACTCATGCACAATATGGAAAACTGATTGTCCATGAGTAAACTCTAATTTATATTCCTAGTATTCATCCCGAGTGTTGAGCAAGATACATTAAGTTAACAACTCTGAACCACACAGGTAAAGACAAAAATTATGATTGAATCCTCCGTATGGTATTTACAACCATATGGCCCCTTCACATTATCAATAATGGAATATAAAGTCAATCTATTCATCCTAATCCCGGTTTTCTCCCAGTATCTCCCCCAGCAACTCCCGTGTATCTGCCCACAACCTGCGCTGCATCGCTTCATCGCCGCCAGGGGATACCGGTACAATGGACTTTCCTGTGCCCACGTTAAAATAACCTCCGGTTACTGTCCCATAAAACGGGTCCACGATTAACCGGGTGATAATTTCTGCCCCTCTTCGCGGATCACCGAGCCGGATAATCTTCAGGATCCGCTCGATCACAGAAGCGAACCGCAGCTCGCGTCCCAGTCCGGTTACATTGAAGCCCGGATTCAGGGCATTGACGGTTATTCCGCTGTCTGCCCATTGCCGGGCCAGTTCTGCCGTGAACATGATGTTTAGCAGTTTGGTTTTGCCGTAGACAGGAGAGGAGCCCCGGGCAGTAAAAGCAGCAGTATCCGTTAAGTCCCCGGGCAGGCGGAGTACACCATGACGGCGCGATGCCTCAGAGGCTACGTTGACTACTCTGGCCTGGCCTGCATTGCGCAGTGAAGTCTCCAGTCTATGCGTCAGCAGCCATGGTGCCAGATAGTTCACAGCCATCATCTCCGGCAAACCTTCGGCAGTGGTGCGGGGCTCGAAGGCGTGGATTCCTGCATTGTTCAAAAGCACGTCGATAGAAGGGCAGGCGGCGGCAATTTCAGCGCCAACCCGGTTCACATCCTGCATCAGCGACAGGTCTCCATAGACAAAACGGATATTTGCAGCAGGCTGACGGGCCTCGATGATGGTTCTGGTAGCCGCAGCACGTTCTTCACTGCGGGCAGTCAGGACAAGCGCATAGCCTCTTTCCGCCAAATGGACGGCTACAAGCTGTCCCAGTCCGCTAGTGGCTCCGGTGATGACAACGGTTCGTTGTTTGGGCATGGTTATTCTCCTTTAAGTAATGTATAATTGATATATGTCCACTATAATTATATGGTGGATATATGTCAACTATATTTGCGGCAGTTATCTATAAAGCAAAGGACTGGTGAATGAATATGAAGCAGAACCCAATAAACGATATCCAAGTAAACAATGAACCAATAAACATTGATCAATCAAGGCTTGACTCAAGAGAACAGCTGGAGCTGGCGCTGGGAGAGCAGCTTAACGCACTGATCAGCGCAGCCCATGCGCTGAATGTCAAAGCCGCCGCGCGGTTCGATTCCTCGTTGCAGCCGGCTGCCTTCCATATTGTCCGCTGGCTCTATTCCTATGGGCCGGCTAGTGCTGCCGCCATTGCGGAAGCAACAGCTATGGACCGCAGCGCGGTCAGCCGTCTGATCAAACAGCTGGAGTCTCTGGGCTATGTGAGCCGGGAAGCCTCACCCGATGACGGGCGGGCCATCCTCCTCTCACTTACAGAGCAGGGACAGCAGCATACAATAGCTGCCCTTAACGAGAAGGGTTCCGTGTTCTTCGGGCGGACTGCGGCATGGAAAGACGACGAGCTGCATCAGTTCATTCACATGCTCAAGCAGATCAACGGGCTATAAGCTGGTGACGGCTTAGCGCCTCCTTTACTAATTACAAAAACTTGCTAGTTAGACCATGGAGCCTGTAACCGCTTTCCCGCTATAATGTGCGTAGGCATACGAAATCGGACAATCCGGGAGGAAGCTATTCCATGAAATCGAATGAGGACTTTATACTTGCCGCACCAGACCAGGCGGTTCATATTTATCTGGACCCGAAGGGGACAGATTATAACGGACTGCGCCGGGTGGCGGAGTCTTTCGGCGCGGATATCGAGCTGGTGAGCGGTATAGCACCTGTGATTCTGACACGAAAAGAACAGCTCTCAGAAACCGTCGTCATCGCCGGACCCATAGGCGGAAATGAGCTGATCGACAGGCTGATTACAGAAGGCGCCCTCGACGTCACGTCGATTCAAGGCAAGCGGGAATGCTACCGGCTGCAGCTGGTTGAGGCTCCAATGCCTGGCGTGGGCCGGGCGCTTGTCATTGCGGGCAGCGATAAACGCGGGACAATCTATGGCATTTACTCCATATCTGAGCTGATTGGGGTCAGCCCGTGGGTGTATTTTGCCGATGTGATTCCGGAGCAGAACACCACACTGTCCATTCCAGTAAGCAGACTGAATCGCAGCTCCAGAGAACCCTCCGTTAAATACAGGGGGTTCTTCCTGAATGATGACTGGCCGTCGCTCGGCTCCTGGGTCACGCATGCTTTTGGCGATTTCAATGAGGATTTCTACGACAAAGTGTTCGAGCTGGTCCTGAGACTGAAGGGGAACTTTCTGTGGCCGGCGATGTGGAGTGCAGAATTCAGTCTGAATGGTACAAGCAGTCCGATTGCTAACGCGGTTCATGCCGATGAATACGGCATTGTTATGGGAACGTCGCATCATGAGCCGTTGTTCCGGGCCGGCAGCGAATGGCAGAAAGTGTATGCGCAGTACGGGACAAGCAATCTGTGGGATTTCGCCCGCAACCCGCAGGCGATTACCGCCTTCTGGGAAGACGGAATTAAGCGCAACCGACACTATGATAATCTGGTTACACTCGGCATGCGCGGAGAGAGTGACTCTGCCCTCGAAGGCTCAGACCAGGAGAATATTGAGCTGCTGAAGCAGATTATCCTTACCCAGAAGGCCCTGCTGAAGAAATACAATCTGGAGCATATGCCGCAGGTTCTGGCTGTGTACAAGGAGGTCGAGAAGTATTGGTACGGTACGGCGGAAGCAGAAGGGCTGAAGGATTGGGAGGTGCTGCAGGATGTGACGATTCTGCTCTCGGATGACAATTTCGGCAATCTCCGCAAAATCCCGGAAAAACATGAGCAGCAGCGGGAGGCCGGCTGGGGAATTTACTACCATTTTGACTACCACGGAGGCCCGCATTCCTACGAGTGGGTGAATGTGACTCCGCTGGAGAAGGTCTGGGAGCAGATGACCATGGCGTTCGATTACGGCATCCGCGATATTTGGGTGGTAAATGCCGGCGACTTGAAGCCGATGGAGCTGCCGCTATCCTACTTCATGGATTTAGCCTATGACTTTGAAGCCTGGGGAACCGGAGCGATTAACCAGACAGAGGAGTACACCCGGCGTTGGGTGGAGCAACAGTTTGGATCAGACCTTACACCTGGGACGGTTGACGAAATTGCGCAGGTGTTAGCGGATTACACCCGGATGAACGGGCGGCGCAAGCCGGAAATTATCAGAGCGGGCACCTTCAGCCTGCTGCATCATCAAGAGGCGCAAAGAGTGCTGGAACAAGCGCTCAGCCCGGAGCAGGCGGCGGCCAGGTATGAGTCTGAGCTCCCAGCGGCGCTCAAGGATGCCTATTACCAGCTGGTCTATTATCCGGCAGTGGCCTCGGCGAATGTGGTCAAGATGCAAATCTACGCCGGACTGAACAGGCTGCATGCCGGACGCGGCAGTGTACTTGCCAATACCTATGCCGATCTGGTACTGGAGTCTATTGAGCGGGATAAGCAGCTGGAGCAGCACTACAATACCGGCATCTCGGACGGCAAATGGCAGGGCATGATGAGCTCCCCGCATGTCGGCTATGTGAACTGGAACGCGGACGGCTGGAGTTATCCGGAGGTCAGCAGAGTGACCCCTGCCAAGGAAGCCATCATGATTGTTGGTGTAGAGGGAACGGAGCAGGGTTACACAGCAGGGACAGCGGGTCTCACTCCGTTTACGAATCTTCAGCAGGAGACTTATGAGATTACGGTCAGCAGCGGCGGAGCCGGGTTCGGATATAAGGCAGTCAGAAGTGCGGAATGGATCAGGCTGGACCGGACCCAAGGCTGGGTGGATACTGGAGCGGCGATCCGGGTTTCAGTAGATTGGGAGAAGGTGCAGGGGGCGGCTTCAGGCCATATTACCCTTTCAGGTGCCGGTACAATCGTAACCGTTCAAGTAGAAGTGGAGTGGACTGACATTACTAATGTGCCGCCGATGACCTTCATCGAGACGCAAAATACCGTTTCTATCGAAGCGGAGCATACTCTAAACCGCGTGGCGAAATCCGGAGCCGAGTGGAAGACTATTAACAACTACGGACGGACCTTGTCTTCGGTCAAAATGTTCCCCGCCGGCAGCTCCTTTGATCAGCCGGAGGAAGCGCCTTGTCTGGAGTACCGGCTGCTCGTCCATCAGGACGGGGAATACAGCCTGACCGCCTATATTGCGCCGACTAACCAGTTGTCTCCAGTCCGCGGCCTGAAGTATGCCGCCGGATTCGACGGAGAACCGCCGGTCACCGCAGATGCGCTGCCTCCGGGTTATGAAGGCGGCAACCATGACAATGAGCCGTGGTGCCGTGCGGTGATGGACAATATTCATACGCAGGTTACCCGTCATGTTCTGGCCAAGGGGCAGCATACGCTGCGCTTTTACGGACTGGATGCCGGACTTGTCCTGCAGAAGCTGGTATTGTCTGCCGGACCGCTGCCGTATTCCTATCTGGGGCCGGTGGAGAGCTATCACAGCTGACTTCCGGCGGGTTGCCGGGACCGCCGCCATCGTCAAGCAGATGGCGGCGGAAACCCGCAACACTATGCGCACTACCCTTACTCCCCGTCACTCCCCGAAACTCCCCATAACTCCTCATCACTCTCCGTTCCTCCGCATCACTCCCCGTTACTCCGCATTACTACGGAACTGATTCGGAGTAATCCCCTTATACTTTTTGAACACCTGATAGAAATATTTCGTATCATTATACCCGGACTGCAGAGCGATGTCCTCGATCCGCATTCCGGGATCTTTGAATAGCAGACATGCATGCTCTATGCGTATCTTATGCAGGTAATCGGTGAAGCTGATTTTGAGCTGCTGCTTGAACAGCAGGCTTAAATAGCCGGGTGTAATATAGATTTCCCGGGCGACAATCTCGCGGTTGATATCCTTCATGTAATTTTGCCCGATATAGAGCTTGGCTGCTTCCAGCAATTTGTTGCTGTTCTTCTTGGAGGTCAAATGCTCACTGACCAGAAGGGCAGTCTCAAGCAGAGACTGAAAAATGTGATCCAGACTGGAGCGGGACAGAACCTGGATCAGCTCGGTCAGGTTTTGTCCGAACACCTTGTTCACGTTGACGTTATTCTCAATGCATAATTTATACAGCGCGAAGAACAGGGCGAAGCTCGACTTGATCACCTGGTCCCTGGATACCGTTTCGGGCTGAAGGGCCACGTTGAACAGGGTAAGCTTCCCGGCAATTTCTTCAGGGGAGCCGTTCCGGACAACCTTAAGGACCTCCTGCTCCTCATGCAAAGGGTAGGAGGATTGGGAGGCTTCATCATCAAATTCCCCGCTGAACTCCACGATTTTGCCGGTGCCTGTGTAGTTTCTCGTATTCAGCGCCTGGGATGCCTCCAGAAAAGAACGCCGTAAATGCTGAAGATTCTTATCTATACTTCCGATTCCGGCAGAGACCGTGAACCGGAGATAACTCAGGATATTATCCTGAATGATCCGGATATATCCGCTTAATTCCTCATGATCCAGCAGCTCATCCGTATTAAGGATCAGGACAATATCATCCTGATGTTCAAAGGCGATACATACTATCGTCTCCGGAAGGGATTCCTCGCAAATATTCTTCAGCCCGTATTTCAATAGCTCCGTATCCTCATGCAGATATTTCTGCTGCAGCTGCCGGAAATTATCAATCCGCAGCAGAATCACGCCATACAGCAGATAAGGAAATATTAGATTGTTCATCTTCAGGTTGGCCAGCAGCTGCGGATATGCAGGACTCTCGGTGAGAACCAGCTGGCTTAGGGTCTTCTCCTTCAGCAGGGGCAGACTCTCCCGGAAGCCCTGCCGCAGATGCTCCAGCGATTTGATCTCCAGCTTCTCGGATTGAATCTGCTCGGTGATGTCCAGTATTGTATTAAGAATCTCCTGTCTCCGGCTTGGTTTCAGCAGATAGTTGCTGGCCCCGACTCTAATGGCTTGCTGGGCGTAGGCGAAATCATCATACCCGCTCATAATCACTGATTTGATATGGGGATACTTCCCGGAGACAATGGAGATTAACTCCAGACCGTCCATTTGCGGCATCCGGATATCCGTCAGCATGATGTCGACAGGGTGGATACTCAGAATATCCAGCGCTTCCTGGCCGTCTCTGGCCTCGGCAACAATAGTAATTCCGTGCGCCTGCCAGTCGATTAAGGTTCTGATCCCGACACGGGCCCGTTCTTCATCGTCCACGATAATCATATTAAACAAGTGATAATCCCTCCGGTCCTCTACGCTTCTTGTTATGTTCTTAAAATATAAGAATTTATATGCTTCGCATGATAACTTATCCTTCTATTTCTCGCTGAAACGCCCCGTCCTTTAAAGGACGGCGTAGCTGTTTCCACTTATATTCAGCCTAAATATCATTCAAGATAGCCGGAATTATGATCTCCACCCGTGTACCCTCTCCCGGAACGCTGGTGTAATGCAGTGTGAAATCCCCTTTATAGAAATGCTTCAGTCTGGCTTGTACATTCTGCACTGCATAACCTCCGGTATCCCGGGCCGTATAGATATCCGATTCATCCGGCAGGGTGAGAATCTTCTGCAGGGTCTCGCTGCTCATGCCGCCCCCGTTATCTTCAATCACGAACATCAGTTGATCTCCGGTCCGTTGTCCGCTGATACTCACACAGCCGCCGCCGCGTTTACGTTCAATCCCATGAATCAGCGCGTTCTCAATAAAAGGCTGCAGGCTGAGCTTCAGAATGACATAGGGGTGCAGCTCATCAGGGATATCGATCACGAAATCCAGAGAGTCTTTAAATCTCATTTTCTGCAGGGACAGATAGAGCTCGATAAGCTCCTTTTCCTTGGCTACGCTGGTGAAGCTCTTGCCCTGGTTAAGACTTAATCTGAACAATCTGGAGAGGTTGATCACCATCTCACTGATCTTGTCCTGGCCCGCAGCTTCGGCTTCCCAGAAAATCGTATCCAGCATGTTGTACAGAAAATGGGGGTTGATCTGGGACTGCAGCGCCTTGAGCTCCGCTTCCTGCTCTTTAAGCTTGAGCAGATAAGCATCGTCCACCAGCGCCTTAATATTGGCGACCATGTTGTTGTACCCCCGGCTTAACTGGCCGATCTCATCCCAATATTTAATGTTAACCTTCTCTTCGAACTGACCGTTCTGGAAGCGGCGCATCGACAGCAGAAGGGTCTTGATCGGTGCAGTCAGGAATGAGGAGAAAAACATCAGCAGGGGTATACTAAGGAGCAAACTGGCCAGAATCATGATCAGCACAGCCGACTTAATCGAGTTAAGCTCCTCGGTCAACGAACTGAGCGGCACACTGTACAGTGTAATCCAGCCATTGGCATTGATATTATAGTTCAGCAGCGTATCTCCGCCTTGCAGGTTCACGATGGTATAACCGGACAGAATGCCGGCTTCAGCCTGCTTCATCACGAAGTCTACTGCCTTCTTGTCATACGTTTCTTTACCTGCGGCCAGGAGCTGCTTACCGCTCTCATTCAGAATAAGAATGCCGTGGTCCTGATCATAGAGATCCGTCAGATAGGTTCTGCGGATCGTCTCCAGATTAATGCCGACAAATACAAAGCCGATTCTGTTTCCGTTTACAATATCGCGGATAATCCGGGTCATGCCGAGCTTGTCATTGCGGTTGCTCTGAATGAAGACATTATTCTCTTCCGTCAGCGGGAACCAGTAGGAGGCGCCGTTCAGGGCAACGGATTCCTTATAAATATTGTGCGGAGTGATCTTGTCCAGGCTGTAGGCCCCGCTGCTGTCATCGGTGGCAACCTGAAACATGGGTGCGGACAGGCTGCCGTACAGCGCCAGATAATCGAAATTACCGGTCACCAGCATCTGGTTCATCATGGACGCGGTTGGTCCGTTATAGAACTGATCCTCGATCTCGACAGAATCCGGAGTATTGCTTCTTAACGTCTCCTGTACAACGGAAGCCAGGCTGAATACCGTAACCCAGTCGGCAATCGTCTTC
Organism: Paenibacillus sp. FSL H8-0259; assembly: GCF_037963255.1. Taxonomy (NCBI): domain Bacteria; kingdom Bacillati; phylum Bacillota; class Bacilli; order Caryophanales; family Paenibacillaceae; genus Paenibacillus; species Paenibacillus sp. FSL H8-0259. Next base: position 5,681,537 of record NZ_CP150147.1, on the reverse strand, counting down.
TGCATCCGGGAGAGATTGCTGTCAATCTGCTTAAGCACGCTCTGATTGGAGTTGCTTACTTTGTTAATGATCTGTTTTTTTGAGATGGTATACGAATATCCGCCTATAGCAAAAGTTACTGCGGTGATCAGAAGGAAGATAAGAATTGTTATCTTATATCGCAGATTCATATTTAAATAGAAACGCAGCACGGGATCACTAACCTTTTTGTTTTTTATCTTATGCGTATTGCTGCATTTAAACAAGGGTGCCGGAAGAGGAGTCGACAATTTTAAACTTTACTCTCTTTTTCTCTACTGACCCCGGATCAGGTTCTCTGTTACGATGTGGTCACAACAAAGAAGGCGAGCACAATCAACAACAACTAGGGGGAGATTAAATGGTTATGAATACAAAAGCTACACGGAATCTACTGCTGATTACAGCGCTGGCAGCTGTCTCGGTACTCAGTGCATGCGGAGGCAACGATCAGAAGGAGAGTGCAGGCAGTACAAACGGCAACTCCGCAGATCCCGCTGCTGAACAAGTCACACTGCGCGTATTCTCCAACCTTCCGGACCGTAAATCGGGCCAGGGTCTGGCCGAGCAAATGGTGATCGACAACTATACCAAAGAGAATCCTAATGTGAAAATCGAACTCGAAACGCTGGCCGAAGAGCCTTTTAAGAACAAATTAAAGGCCTATATGGCCTCAAATGAAGCGCTGGACATCACTATGGTGCACGGGGGAGCGGAGCTTAATACACTGGTTCAGGCTGGTTATGTGAAAGAGCTGGACCCCGCCGGGTACGAAGGGGAGACCTACAATTTCCTCCCGGGCGTATATAAGTCTTTCACCTTCAATGACAAATTGTACGGATTGCCCCGGAACAGCGACTATGAGGTCATCTACTACAACCAAAAAATATTTGCAGACAATGGCGTAAATGTACCAACAACCTATGCGGAGCTGCTGGATGCAGCCAAACAATTCCGTGACAAAGGCATTGAGCCGATGTCGGTGAACGGTAAAGACCTGTGGAGCTTTGCAGCCTTCTTCCAGGACCTGGTCATTAGAGTGAGCGGAGATCAGAGTCTGATGCTGGATGCGGTGGAGCAGAAGAAGAACTTCACAACCGATGAGAGCTTCATCACGGCGGCCAAGCTGCTGGGTGAGGCAAGAGATGCCAAGCTGTTCCAGGAATCATTCATGACCGCAGACTACGGCGCATCCCAGAATTTATTCACTCAGGGAAAAGCGGCAATGTGGTACATGGGCTCCTGGGAAGCGGGAATGGCTACGAATGAAAGTCTGTCCGAAGACTTCCGCAATAATGTGGCTGTGCTGAAATTCCCGGTAGTGGATGGCGGCAAAGGCAAGGATACAGACCTTCTGGCCTGGAACGGCGGCGGCTATTCACTGGTCAGCAGCTCGAAGCATCCGGAAGAAGCCAAGAAATTCTTCGATTATTTAATGAAAGCAGATCAATGGGCCAAAACCGTCTGGGATACCGGCGCGGCTGTTCCTGCCCAGAAGTATGAGCTGACCGGCACGGAGAGCGGACTGCAGAAACAGCTGACAGATGTTCTTACCGGAGCAACCACTACTGCAGGTTCACTGGGTCTTGATTACGGAACTCCGAAATTTAAGGATGACGGCCAGAATGCGTTCGGCAAGTTCTTCGCCGGCGGATCGACACCTGAAGAGCTGCTCGCAGACCTGCAGAAAGCAGCGGAATCCCAATAACAAATATAGAGAGTGAAAGGGGACGGGGCAGGAATCTTCTTGCCCTTCTCCAATCTTAAGGATGGAGTGAGACTTCCATGCAAAAAGTATTCAACAATAAAATGGCCATCTTCCTGTTCGTCTTCCCGGGAATTCTCTTATTCTCCCTAACCTTTCTGGTCCCGATTGTACTCAGCGGATATTATTCGTTCCGGGATACCCTGGCACCAGGTACGCCTTCTGCATTCATAGGGTTCGCTAACTATACGGAGCTGCTGTTTCACGATACCCGTTTCTGGCTGGCGCTGAGAAATGCCGTCCTGCTGGGTCTGGGCTTCATCTTCATTCAGCATCCGATTGCCATCTTCTTTGCCATTATGCTGGACCGCCTGGGCGGGAAAGCGGAGAAGTGGTTCAGAACGATCTTTTTCATTCCATGCGTGATTTCAGTAGTGGTTATCTCCAAAATGTGGCTGTCGCTGCTCGACCCTACCTTCGGTGCGTTCAACAAACTGCTGGATACACTGGGCCTTGGGTTCCTGAAGCATGCCTGGCTGGGGGATAGCAGTACGGCACTTGTTACGATGCTGTTCATTCTAATCTGGGCCGGATTCGGCTGGGGACTGCTGTTCTATTATGCCGGCCTCAAAGGAATACCGGATGAAATGTATGAAGCCGCTTCCCTCGATGGAGCTTCGGGCTTCAAGCTGCACCTGCGGATCACCGTTCCGCTGCTGTCACCGGTCATTACGGTGCAGATCACACTGGCTATGATTACCGCCTTGAAGCAGATGGAAACCGTGTTCCTGACCACCAACGGCGGTCCCGGCGATTCCACCCAATTCCTGGCTGTGTATCTCTATAACAAAGCATTCTCGGCCAGCCAATACGGCTATGCCAATGCCATTTCGATTCTCTTCATCGTCGTCTGTCTGCTGGCTACCTACCTCAGCAACAAACTTACCCGCAGTGATGCTACGGAATTCTAAGGAGGAAACACCATGACCAAAAGCACTAAAACCATACTATGGGTGTTCTTCCTTTTTGTCGCCCTGGTTCAACTGTTCCCGTTAATCTGGCTGTTGGATTTCTCATTCCTCAGCAGCAATGAATTCTACTCTTCAAGTATCCTGAAATGGCCAAGCGCACCGCAGTGGCAGAATTATATCAATGCCTGGGTAGACGGCAAATTCCTGCGCTATTTCATTAATAGTGCGTTCATTACTACGGTTACAATCCTATTAACGGTTGTGCTATCCTTGACGTTAGGGTATGCGTTTACACGGATGGACTGGAAGTTCCGTTCGGTATTCTTCACCATCATCCTGCTCGGGATTATGATTCCGATCCATGCCACCCTGCTGCCCAACTTCGCGATCTTCAAAGCGCTGGGCTTGACCGATTCCTATCTGGGGCTGATTCTACCCTACACTGCGGTGTCCGTGCCTATGGGGACGTTCATCCTGACCGGGTTCCTGCGGAGTATCCCCAAAGCGCTGGAAGAGTCGGCGATTGTGGACGGGGCGAATATTTACCGGATTGTGTTCCAGATCATCGCACCGCTTACCGCACCTGCTCTGGTAACAGTAGTCGTAACGACTTTCCTGAACTGCTGGAATGAGTTCATTATGGCTTCGACCTTCCTCAGCAAGGATGCACTGAAAACGCTGCCTTTCTCGGTCATGAATTTCGCCGGCCAGTATTCCTCTGATTATGGCTCACAGTTTGCCGTCATGGTGCTGACCTCCATCCCTGCGATTGTCATCTATGCGATCTTTAATGAGCAGATTACGAAGGGCGTTACTGCCGGTGCTGTAAAAGGTTAATATCACACTGCGTATGCTTCCGAAGCGAGTTTTGTACGAAGCAAATTAGGAAGGTTATGCTATCAAAACTTAAGCATATGCTTTCGAAGCGAGTTTTGTACGAAGCAATCACAGGGAAGTAGATGCTCACAAAACTTTTAGGAGGACAACAATGGATCACTTGCTATACGGTGTTGCTTATTACGACGAATACATGCCTTATGACCGTCTGGATGAAGACATCCGGATGATGCAGGAAGCGGGAATCAATACCGTGCGTATTGCCGAGTCCACCTGGAGCACCCATGAACCCCAGAACGGCGTATTTAATTTCAGTCCGGTGACAAGAGTGCTGGATGCGATGCATGCTGCCGGAATTCATGTCATTGTGGGCACGCCGACTTACGCCATTCCTGCGTGGATGGTCAAAGAGCATCCGGATGTGCTGGCTGTAACTGCCAAGGGGGAAGGCCGGTATGGCGCGCGTCAGATTATGGACATTACCCATCCCGTGTATCTGTTCTACGCCGAACGGATCATCCGCAAGCTGATGGCCGTGGTCCACAAGCATCCGGCAGTTATCGGTTATCAGATTGATAATGAAACGAAGCATTATGAGACCGCCGGAGCGAATGTCCAGCTTAAGTTCGTCAAATACATGAGAGAAACCTATGGAACCCTTGAGGCAATCAACCATCAGTTTGGCCTGGATTACTGGAGCAACCGGATCGACAGCTGGGAGGACTTCCCGTCGATGGTTGGCACGATTAACGGCAGTCTGGGTGCGGAATTTGCCAGGTTCCAGCGCGGGCTGGTGAATGAATTTCTGGCGTGGCAGATTGGAATTGTCGGGGAGTATAAGCAGCCGGGGCAGTTCACGACACATAATTTTGATTTTGAATGGAGAGGGCATTCGTTTGGGGTGCAGCCATCAGTGGATCACTTTGCCGCAGCCGCTCCGTTCGACATTGCCGGTGTAGATATCTATCATCCGTCGCAGGACAACCTTACCGGTACGGAGATTTCGTTCGGGGGAGATATGACCCGTTCGCTGAAGCAGGACAACTACTTTGTCCTTGAGACACAGGCGCAGGCTTTTCCTGAGTGGACGCCTTATCCAGGGCAGCTGCGTTTGCAAGCCTTCAGTCATATAGGCTCGGGTGCCTCCATGGTTGCCTACTGGCATTGGCATTCAATTCATAATTCGTTCGAGACCTACTGGAAAGGGCTGCTTAGTCACGACTTCCTGCCTAATCCGGTGTATAAGGAAGCCCGGACGATTGGTGCTGACTTCAAGCGGCTGAGTGATCGGCTGATTGGGCTCAAGAAGACCAGCAAAGTGGCTGTTATGGTCAGCAACGAAGCACTGTCGGCGATCGAGTGGTTCAAGCTGCCCGGCGGCGTGATTTATAACGATGTGGTCCGCTGGATGTATGACGAATTGTACAAGATGAATATCGCCTGCGATTTCATCCAGCCGTCCTGCACACGTTTGAGCGACTATGAGCTGATTGTCGTGCCTGCCCTGTATGCCGTATCTGACGAGGCGCTGCAGCGGCTGAATGAGTATGTGCGCAGTGGTGGTCATGCCGTCTATTCCTTCAAAAGCGGATTCACCGATGAGCAGGTGAAGGTGCGGCATACGGCGCAGCCGGGCGTAATTCATGAGGCCTGCGGAGTGGCTTACAGCCATTTTGCCACGCCTAATGCCTCTGCCGGACTTACCGGCAAGCTGTTCCCGGAGGGGACGGAAGCAGGCGTTCATACCGTCAAAACATGGATGGAAATGCTTGTTCCAGGCTCGGCCGAAGTGCTTGCCAGCTACGATCATCCGCAGTGGGGCGAATATGCGGCGGTTACCAGAAACTCCTTCGGTGACGGTACGGCCACCTATATCGGATGTATGACGGAGCCTGCCGCGCTGGCGATCATCCTGCGGGATACGCTCCAGGTTGCCGGATTGTGGGGCGAAGATCAGCAGCTGTCCTTCCCGTTAATCGTGAAATCCGGTGTGAACCGGCATGGCAGTACCATCCGCTACTACTACAATTATTCGGCGGAGTCCGTGACATTCGAGTATCCGTATGGAGCAGGGCAGGAGCTTTTGTCCGGGAATCCGGTAGCGCATGCTGAGGAGCTGAAGCTGGAGGCTTGGGGCGTATTTATTATTAGTGAAGGTTAATAAATTGCTTTAACTATGAGGAGTAAGTAACGATCCTCCCCATAGGGAGATAGGATGAGGAGGCAGCAATATGGACGTTAAAGATATAGTCTGGGTATCGAGTACAGAGAGTGAGCCTTGGGTGTCCCGAAGCGTGGAAAGTGCAGCAGCAGAAGGCGCGGCGGATCTGGCGTTCACCGGAGAAATCCATCAGAACATTGAAGGGTTCGGCGGCTGCTTCAACGAGCTTGGGTTCGAGGCGCTGAACCTGCTGGCTGCAGAAGACAGAAGCGCGGTGCTGCACTCGCTTTTCCATCCGGAAGGGGATCATAAATTCAGTATTTGCCGGCTGCCAATCGGGGCGAGTGACTATGCGCTTGAATGGTACAGCCTGAATGAAACCGACGGCGATTACGCCATGGAGCATTTCTCCATCGAACGGGACCGCAAGTACCTGATTCCGTACATCCGGGAGGCGCTGAAGCTGAATCCGGAGCTGAAATTATTCGCCTCGCCCTGGAGTCCGCCCACCTGGATGAAGTTCCCCCGGGCTTATAATTACGGCACGCTGCGCTGGGAGAAGGAGATTCTGGAGGCATATGCTTTATATTTTGTGAAGTTTGTACAGGCGTATGCCGGGGAAGGCATCACCATCCATCAGGTTCATGTGCAGAACGAAGTGGTTGCGGATCAGAAATTCCCCTCCTGCGTATGGACGGGCGAGCAATTACGTGAATTTATCCGTGACTATCTGGGACCGGCTTTTGAACAGCATGGCCTGGATACAGAGATTTGGCTGGGTACGATTAATGCGCCGGAGCCATGGGATGAGTGGATGAAGCAGAAGGATAGCGGATTCGATGCCTATGCGCACACGGTGTTAAGCGATCCTGAAGCATACAAATATGTACAAGGCGTTGGCTACCAGTGGGCGGGCAAATATGGCATTCAGCGTACGGTGCAGGCTTATCCTGAACTGCGCTACATGCAGACCGAGAATGAGTGCGGGGATGGGGAGAACACCTGGTTTTATGCCAAATATGTGTTTAACCTGTACCAGCATTACTTCACCAATGGCGTGAACGCCTATATCTACTGGAACATGGTGCTTCAGCCAAAGGGGCGCAGTACCTGGGGATGGGAGCAAAACTCCATGATTACTGTAGATCCGGATGAACCGAAGGCCGTGCATAATCCCGAGTTCTACGTCATGAAGCATTTCGCCCATTTCATTGGCCCCGGCTCCCGCAGAATCGGACTGAAGGGCAGATGGACAGGCAATGCACTGGCATTCGGGACGCCGGAAGGCAGACAGGTGCTGGTGATCGCGAATCCGTTCAAGGAAGCAAGAACGATTCTTTTGGCTAACGATGAGACGCATTATAAGCTGAAGCTGGATGCGGAATCTTTTAATACCATTATTCTGTAAAATAGACTAACATGACTCCATCCGCCGTCATTTCAAAGCAGCTGACGGCGGATACCCCTTCATGCTTTTGAACACATTGCTGAAGTACGCCACATCATGATATCCGCAGTGCTCCGCCACCTCAGACACATTGAACCCGCCCGCAGACAGAATCATCTCGGCATTATTGACCCTGACCCTGTTCAGGAATTCTTTGCAGGTGGAGCCGGTATTCTGTTTGAACAGCTTACCCAGGTAGACGGGATTCAGTCCGATCCACTCCGCCAGAGCTTTAATCGTAACCTCCTCCGCATAGTGATCCATGATATAAGCCATGACTTTATGGATTCTCGGATCAAGCAGCGGCGTTTCCTGATGATGGGTAATATTAAGAAGGCGGTAGACAATCAGCTGGAAGATGGCCCGGGCCTTCATTCTATAAAAAGGCTGGCCGCCCATCCAGTTATGCGAGAACTCCCTGATATCATCGAGGATTTCCTTGGTCATCCGGTTCTTGGTTACGGTCTCAAACGGCAGGTGTACATGATTATCCGCCCCCGTCCAGAAGAAGTTGAACGCAAAGGAATGCATGGGTGCCTCGGCAAAGGTATGGGCTTCCCTTACACTGCCGGAAGGGACATAGAGCATATCTCCGGCTTCTACAGAGAATTTCTCCCCGTTAATGAAGTAATCCGCTTTGCCTTCCACAATGAACGACAGATCATGGAAATCTATGGTGCTGCTGATAATCTCCCAGTCGGCAAAGGATCTGCGGTCCACAAACAGAAAGACATCCGGCACAAGGTGCTCGTATTTGTGGATGTCCATGACGATCCTCCTTCCTTGCAGCTGAAGCGCTGATAAACACCAACCTATCTTATCATCTTTATAAGCTGAACTTAAGAGTGATGTAAGCCGGATGCTTAAGATCACAAAACTCCAAATGGTATCGGGTACAATATGCTGGTGCGGTGTATCAAGGGGAATGATAGATAAGAGATTATCAATTGTAGGCTCCGCAATTTCCTGCTATACTTTTTGCATGTTATTGGATAGGGGGTTACACTGATGGCAACGAATTGCTCATTAGCTAGGAAGTCCTCATGCAGAGCCTGATCTGGGGCGATACTTTGCGTGGGGTGCGGCAGGAAGATCTTGATCGCCCAAACTGATTTTATCGTTTCTAATTAGCAGGCTCTGCACCTTATTGGATTGACCAATATGAATAAGGGGCTGAAGAGCTGTGACTACAACATTTATTAGAAACCATCAATATAATTATATTAAGAAACAATCGGATTTCGTGCTCAAAACACTACGGTCTGTAGCAGATCGCCGTGTCCTGGAGACCGTTCGGTACAGTGCTGAGGTGAATGTGACGGAGGCGTTTTCTTCGCTGACCACCGAGCAGGAGCAGATGCTGAGGCCTATCTCCACCCTGGAGAAAGCCGAGGATTTCCAGCAGTATATCAGCGGCTTCGAGCCTTATCTGGAGCCATTTCCGCCGATTACACTGAAGCAGATTCAGAAGCTGTTTCCCAAGAATAAGAAGATGAAGCTACCTGATCTTGCATCGTTTGATTTCCGTTATGTAACGTATCTGGCCTGGGCAGACATTGCCACGAATAAGCTGTTCATTGTCTATCCGTACGAAGGACAATTCATCGGTGTAGAGGGCAGAATAATACCGACCCACAAGAAAGGCTATTGCCTGTTCTGCAACCGACAGCAGGATCTTGCCTTCCTTACAGTCAAGACCAAACCTGAGCTTGCTTCAGCCGATAACATTGCTTCTGTGGGGCAATACGTCTGCATAGATAATCATGGATGTAATCAGAGTATCACCAATATAAGCTCGCTGGAGAGGTTCGTGCTCTCGGTGCAGAAATAGCATGATATAGCTGCAAAGGGACTGCCCATAGGAATACGGGTCAGTCCCTTTGTCTTAGTCCATGCCTCCAGCACTTGCATGGCTTACTTAGATGGCTGCTTTGCACTAAACCACTTACCCGTTTCATCGTCAGCGCAATCGGCTAAGTGATAGACACCATCGACATTTGTGATACTGCTGCACAGAGTATTTGCCTGCAATTTATCTCCATTTTCATCCTCGCTGTTGTCATAGGTATAACTGATTTTTTTCTGATCCCGTTTATATTCAAGCGTGTGGAAGATAGGATCTCCTTCATCTGTATATTTTGCGATTTTAACAGTGGCATCCTGACCATTGTTGTAATTTTCCACGAATTGTTCGAAATACGTATAGTTAATAATCTCACCTTGAACATATACAACATAACCTTTCTTTGCAGCCGCTTCATAATGCATTGAATTTGAGCAAGCTACTATAATTAACGACATCAGCAACATATATATACATACTCTTAACATCTTCATTCTGTAGCCCTCCATTAAACCGTTTAACAAAAAGACGATAGAACGTCAAAGAATGTTTCTGACGTTCTACCGTAAAATTGTACTAATTTATCCTATTCCAAATTCAAATCTGTTAGTGCTCTGACTTCTTTTAGTTCCTCTTGATCTACGGCAGCAGGAATCAATGAACCATTAGCTTCATCAATTTCAAATTTCCCTTGATAGGCACCTGTAACTACATATGTTCCTTGTGCTTCGGGGATGGGTCCTTCATATTTCTCCAAATAAACTATAGCTTTATCTCCAATTTTCAAAACACTTGAATCCTCGAACACATATTCCGTATTGTTGTAATTACCACCAGTTTCCAGAATATTCACTGTGTCAATGGAACCGCCTTTATAATGTTCATTTACATTGGCATTTGATACGGTAAATATTACACCCTCATATTCAAAAGATTTAGAATCATTCACCTCAACTTCATAAATAGCATCTGAACCATAAGTGAGTTTAGACACTGTATTGAAATTTTCGGCCAGGTCTCCATGATATTCTACAACCTCTTTTGGGGAAGCTGTAGAAGTTACTTTATCCGTTACATTATCTGTTTTATTGTAACTCGACTCTGCGTTAGTAAGCGTTTTGTTATCGTTAACAACCATTACAACTCCCAATAATAATACAACTGTAATTATTGAATAAAAATATTTGTTTCTGAATTTTCTCATAATAACCTCCATTAATATAGGGACTGAACCCCTTGAATATCGTCAAGCTGTGGAGTTACAACTACTCTTCCATCTTCGAATGTGCACATTAAAGTCCAGGTGTTTGTAGTATGACCTAATCCAAAGACATGTCCTAATTCATGTCCAAAGACTCCTTCTCGTGTCACTGCACTCATACTACCCATGTAATATCTGTTTGCTCTTACCTCATCTAAATAGTCGTAACTGCTAAAATTGACATGATGATGAGACGTCTCAGCATTCCAGCCTGTATTACCGTAATCATTATCTGAGAACTGTATTTCATTATAGGTGGGTGCAACAGCGGTATATGAGGCTCCCACGGCACCAGCCCAGTCGTTCATTGCTGCTGCAGCTGGACCACTATAATTAGCCGATAATATCGAATAATACGTAAAGTTCATATCCGGAAACGGGTTTGCATTAGCAGAATAGGTATAAGCAAAAGTGCTGGATGGTAATACTGCAAAAAATATGAGAAGGGTACACACTATTGGAGCTATTTTTTTCATATTCTATTTCTCCTTTTATTATGTGGTAGCTTAAGAAAACTAACAGCGCTGTAAATCAAGTATATCATCCTAAAATAATATATATATGATATTATTTTCCTATTAATTTCGAAAATTTTCAATCTTTTATAACAATAAAATGAAAATTTAGTATTTTATTGTCTAAAAATGTTTCTTTATCTCTGGAAAGGTAGCATCATTGATGGTACAAGTTACTATACCTGCTATGTCTCCTCAAGGAGTTACGCCCCGGCCTGCTCCACCTCTGCATGAATTCCTTGCTGCTCATCAGCATTACTGCTGATTAAGCCTCTCCGCCCGATCAGAGTTACCGCCAGAATAGCCGCTCCGGAGGCCAGCAGAATAATGGACCCTGGAATCCAGTCAAGCAGCACTCCATAGAGCAGCATGCCCAGCGGAGCGATGGAACCGGCGATACCTTCAACCAGCCCGAATACCCGCCCGCGATACTCTTCTTCTATATTCTGCTGTAAGTACACTTGAATCGGAATATTGATGATCATAATGACGACACCGACCAGAATCAATAGCGGCAGGAAGAAAAAGAAGGTAACGGCAGCGGTGAAATGAAGCAGCAGCGGAAGCGCCATCGCAAGGAACAGCAGCCCCAGTGCGCCTAGACCTCCGATAATTGTATTTACCGGATTGTTGCTCTGGCGGAGAACGGTGAGGAGCAGGGACATCAGCAGCATGCCCGCTGCCAGCATGGCTTCAAGTATACCGTATTGCTTCGAAGACAGCCCCAGGGTCTGTACGGCCACAAAGGGCAGCACAATATTCAGCGCGACTACAAAGAAATTAATCCAGAACACGATAATTAGGAGGGAGCGGATAACGGGACGGCGGATTACATAGGAGAAGCCTTCTTTCAGATTCGTACGGACCTCAGCAGCAACGTTGCCCAGGCGTTCGCGGAAGGGCGGATTCCCGGTTTCGGCAGGCCCATCTGTAAGCCTAGCTTCAGATAAGGCTTCCGGAGCAGGTTTAAACTTCAGCATGCAGCCCATCACGGTCGAGATGGTAAGCCCTGCCGCGTTCAGCAGCATGAATTCTTCAAGCGGGAGGAAGGCGTAGAGCATACCGGCGAGAATGGGAGCCAGCAGGTGGCCGACAGAACTGGCAATTTGATTCAGGGACCCGGTACGCTGGATGGAATCACGGTCAACGAGCATCATCATGGAAGAGGAGGCGGAGATACTGTAGAAGGTAGCGCAGATTGACAGAAGGATCAGTGAGATATAAATCGGTAAGAGGGACATACCCTCAATGGAGACGGCGGCAAAGGAAAGCAGCATAATTAAGACACTTGCAGCATCTGAGCCGATCAGCAGCTTGCGGCGGTTCACCATATCGGCCACCACGCCGGCGAAGGGCGACAGAATAATACTGGGCAGCATACCGCACAGCAACGTAACCGCAAAGCTGCTTCCTGAACCGGTGAGCTGCAGAATATACAGGCCGACAACAAAGGTGTACATACTCGAGCCGAGAACAGAAGCGAATTTTCCGCTGAAGAAAAGAATGATATTGCGGTTGGATGCTGCTGACACCGGCGTTGGTTCAGACATTACAAGCACTCCCTTTTCCGAAAGTTAAATTATATTAAACTTATTGTAGAGGCTGGATCTGATTATTGCAACAAAAAGTTTAATTATATTTAACTTTTTCCATGATGCGGCTTTTTCTCGCTTGAATATTAGGCTATACTGGAAGAAAAGCAACCAAAGAAAGTTGGCACAGCAGATGACGACTAAACTGACAATCGGTGACAAAGTCAAACAAATGCGTAAAGCCAAGGGCCTTACGCAGACTGACCTGGCCGGAGAACATATGACCAAAAGCATGCTTAGCCAAATCGAGAACGGACGGGCGTTGCCTTCGATGAATACGCTGCAATTCCTTGCCGGGCGGCTGGGCACAGATGCGGGTTATTTCCTGGAGGGCGAGCACGAAGCGGAGCTGGGCCCGCTGGTCCGTAAGATCGAGCAGCAGTACAAGGCGAAGCAGTATAAGGAGATTGTCGCGGAAATCCAGCCGCTGATGAAGGACACGCTTCCGATGGCAGTGGATGCCGCACGGCTGATGGAGTTTTATGTGGGCTCCTGTTACCATACCGGAACAGAGGGCGGAGAAGAAGGTATTGAACGGGCCGTTGAAATCTATGAGCGTTTCGGTTTATTTGTAGAGCGTGCCAAGATTCAGTATTTGGCATATGCTTTAATGTTTGCCAAGAGCAGATACCAGGATGGCCTGGAGCTGATTCGCCGTGTCCGTAAGGAATATGTGAGCAATAAGGTAGGCAACGATTTTTTATTTGAAATCGATCTTTATTATGCGGAAAGTGTTACGTTGTCTGCACTGGCAGATTACTCCGGCAGCCGGGAAGCTGCCTTGGCGGCACTTAAGCTGTCGCACGAAGAAGGAGTCTACTCATTGTCTGATCATCTGTACCGTCTACTCTCCCATCTGGCCCTGCTTCACAATGATCTTGAGCAGGCAGAGGCATATTTAAGCAAGGCAAAGCTGTTCGCACAGTTCACAGAAGCTGCGGAATCACTGGAGCTGGTACACCTGGGCGAAATCAGACTGGCTCTTGCCAAGCAGAGTTACGGGGAAGTGCTGACGTTGGCGGAGAATTATCCGGCGAAAGACAGCCAGTTCATGCCTTTTGTCCATATGATGACGGGGACCGCGCTCTACCATCTGGAGAGGGATGAAGAGGCACTGGCGGACTTGTCCAAAGTAGTCTTGAACGACCAGGTCTATCATCCGCTTGACCGGGTCGACCTGCTCACTGCCTATGCATACAAAGCGAAGATATTCGCGAAGCAAGGCCTGATGGAGGAAGCCCGCTATGAGGTAGAGCTTGCCTATGATCAGGTGAAGGATTATCCGCCTTCCGAATATGCGGACTTAATTAGACAGACCTACCACGAGCTGTATAATGCCCAGTAAAAAACCAACCGTGCAGCTTCCCGCACGGTTGGTTTTGCTTGTGAACTATTGGTTCAACTATAAATCTTTAGAGAAAAGGAATTACTAAAGAGACTAACGAAAAGCGAAAAGAAGCGGAGGGGAAATTTGGAACTCTAGGAGCGATAGCGACCGCCTTTGTCACCGGATTTCAACCGCGAACAGCGGATTAGATCAAGAAATCTGGTGACAACAGCGGCCGGAAGTCCAAATGTTCACCGCAGGGACGAGTAAGCTTCAAGCCAAACTCTTAAGTACCCCTCCTTTACTCTAATCATTTCAGGCTCAAGCAATAATGAACACCCTATTTGGCACTCCACAGCTCCACGCGGTCCTGCACGTATTTGGTGTAGCCTGCTTCCATTTTCTTAACGCCGGCTTTCTCGAGGTCGGCCATGTAGTCATCCCAGATTTTATCGAATTCAGCCGGTTTGGCCAGAATAGCCTGCGGGATGCGTTTCCACGTAATATCTCTCATTTTATTGCCCAGAATGGAGACTTCATCTTCACCGGGGAGGGCAATGTTCCAGGCTGCCCCGTACGCTTTCTCAGCGAACTCCTCCTCTTTAGGGAACAGATCCTTCCAGGTAGTGGCATTGTAAGCTGCCAGCGTTTCTTTCTCGACGTCGCTGTAACCGAGCACCAGCTGCTCAGGGAAGTTCTTGGTGTAATAGTTGCCGGTAGAATCCTTGGCTCCGTCGCCATAGTGAACCATCATATTCCAGTAGAAGCCGATGCCGGTCTCCTTCGTGAAGGCCGTGTTATCATTGTTAATGCGGTCCTGCACTTCGGCAGGGACAACGCGTTTGCCGTTCTCTACTACATAATGTTTGCCCTCAATGCCCCAGTTGTTCAGGATCTGTCCTTCATCGGAAGCCAGGTAATCCAGGAACTTAATCGTCCGGACCGGATCAGGGTTGGTGGTCGAGATGGAGATTCCGTAGCCGCCCATGAAGCCGGTAGGCCAGAAGCTGGTTTCTTTGTATTCACTGGTCAAGGTCACAGGATAATGGCCGTAGGTTTGATCGAATTTACCGGCAGTCTTCAGAGCCTGCTGCGCGTCATTGTAGTCCCAATCCTGGTCAATCAGGCCAAGCACACGTCCAGTGGCCACTTTCGCTTTGTACTGGTCGTATTTCTGCACGAAGCTTTCTTTATCCAGCAGGCCAATGTCATTCATATGGTTCAGCCAGCGGAAATATTCTTTCTCTTCGGGACGGCGGAAGTGGTAGATCGCTTCATGCGTCTCCTGATCAATGAAATATTCCCCGTCATCGGAACCGCCGGTAGTCGCCACTGCAGGATTGGTTACGGAAATGTACATATGCCAGTCATCTGCGTTCAGCGATACGCCGATATTCTTGTTGCCGTTCTCATCGGTCGGGTGTTTCTCCAGGTAGGCCTTGATTACATTCTCATAATCCTGTACCGTCTTGATCTCCGGATATCCGGCTTCCTTCAGCACCCTGTGCTGCAGCTCAAAGCCTCCGCCGGCAACGAATTTCTTCTCATTCACAGCAGCCCAGGTAGGGATGGCATAGATGGACTGGTCTTCGTTCGTGTATTTGGCCCGGGCCAGATTGTCTCCAAGCACCCGCTTGATATTAGGCGCGTATTTGTCGATCAGTTCGGTCAGGTCAATGACAGCGCCGGCATCCACCAGCTTCCCGATATCCGCTTTGGCCGAGATGATGTCGGGATATTCCCCGCCGGCAGCAATCAGCGCGATCTTCTGCTGCGGATCGCCTACGGCGAATTCGGCATCGAGAGTGACGCCTGTTTTCTCCGTAAGGACGGTACTGACTTCATCCTTCATATTATTCCAGTTCGGATTGGGATCTTCCGCGAAGAAGGAAAGTGTCAATGGACTTAAATCTTCGGCTGCTGCCGTAGCTTCTGCTGTGGCCGCCGCATTAGTGCTATTGGTAGCTTCAGTACCGGTATTCCCAGCCGTATTCTTGCTGTTATTATTGCCCCCGCCGCAGCCGGCCAGTACACTGAGCAGCAAGGTCAAGACCATTAGCGCCACATACGGTTTCGCTGTCTTTCTTGTCATGAATAGAAACCCTCCCTTTGTCTGGTGAGAACATATTGTATACACAGGCGTCAGCCTGATGATACCGGTGAGCGGACTAGCTTTTGACCGAGCCCAGCGTCATGCCTTTGACGAAGTAGCGCTGCAGGAACGGATAAACAATCAGAATAGGTACGGTGACAACAATCGTGATTGCCATTTTGACCGATTCCGGGGAGATCTGCGCCATCACTTCGGTCATATTCCGGCCACGGAAGTTATCCGCATTGGTGGTGGTGCTCTGAATGACCTTCATCAGCTCAAACTGCAGCGTCGTCAGTGCGTCATTCGAGCCGTTATACAGGTAGGTGTCAATCCAGGCATTCCACTGGCCGACAGCCAGGAACAGGGCGATGGTTGCCAGCGCAGGTTTGGTCAGCGGCAGAATCACCCGCCAGTAGATGGTGAAGTCATTGGCCCCGTCCAGCTTGGCAGATTCCTGCAGGGCGTAAGGCAGGCCGTCGATGAAGGAGCGGATGACGAACACATTAAATGCACTGACCAAGCCGGGCAGGACATACACGCCGAAGGTGCCCATCATATGCAGATTCTTGATCAGAATATAGAAGGGAATCAGTCCACCGGATACGTACATCGTCAGCGCCAGAAAGGTGGAGACGAACCTGCGGCCCTGAAAGTCCGCCCGGCTTAAGGTGAAGGCCAGCATCGAGGCGCTAATCAGTCCGAGCAGGGTTCCGATAAGGGTACGCAGGACAGAGATCTTGAATCCGGTAATGAGACCGGAGAAGGCGAAGATCGTCTCATAGTTCTTGAAGGTGAACATCCGGGGGTAGACCGTAATCCCGCCCTTGATGCTATCCGTGGAGTCATTGAATGAAATCGCCAGCACATTGAGAAAAGGGTACAGTGTGGCCACAGTCACCACCGTAATCGCAATATAGACTACCAAATCGAAGATGCGGTCCGACCAGGACGCGGCGGCCAGTTTTTTGATCAGCATAAGGGCCTCCTAAATGATGCTTTCCTTGGTTATTTTTTTGAAGATACCATTGGCCGTAAACAGCAGAATCACACTGACCACCGAGTTGAAAATATTAATGGCCGTCCCGAAGGAGAACCGTCCCATACCGAGCCCGTAGTTCAGCGCATATAAATCCAGTGTCTGCGAATAGTCGCGTACCAGATTGTTGCCGAGCAGGAATTGCTTCTCGAACCCGATGCTGATGAGATGGCCGATGGAAATGATCAGCAGGATGACGATCGTCGCCCGGATGCCCGGCAGTGTAATGTTCCGCACCTGCTGCAGCCGGCTTGCCCCGTCCACTCTGGCGGCTTCATACAGCTCAGGGCCGATCCCCGATATTGCGGCGAGATAGATGATTGTGTTCCAGCCCGTTTCCTTCCAGACATCAGAGGCGGTCACGATTCCCCAGAACAGATTGCCTTTGGCCATGAACTGGACCGGTTCACTAATAATATGGAGACTCAGCAGCAGGTCATTCACTGCGCCGTTGTCGGTGGAGAGCATCTTGGTAATGATCCCGGCGGCTACCACCCAGGACACAAAGTGGGGCAGATAAGACACCGTCTGGACGAACCGTTTCAGCACCTGCAATCTAACCTCATTCAGGAGAATGGCGAACAGGATAGGAATGATGAATCCGGCCAGCAGCCCCATGAGGCTCATCGCCAGAGTGTTGCGCAGGGCATTGAAGAATTGCTCATCCTGGAAGAGCTCCCTGAAATACTGCAGGCCGACCCATTTCTGCTCAAAAAAGGATTTGCCCGGCTTGTACTTCTGGAAGGCCATCATCCATCCCCATAACGGCAGATAGCTGAAGACAAAGGCCCACAGGACAAAAGGAACCGCCATCATATAGAGATATTTCTGCTGCCGGAATTTGGCCCAGAAGCGTGAAGCGGGTTTCTTGAGCTCCGGCTTCATTGCGGGGGTAATCGCTTTCATTTATGTCCCTCCTTCGATATGGCTTTATCATAATCTTCCGGGAAACGGGGAAACACCCGAAGATTTAAGCGGGAAAACAGGGGGAAATCAGTTCTTTTCGTAAGCGCTTTCTGAAAAATCATCCTCCTGCAGTGAATCCTTCCGGCGGTAGACGGAGGGGGAGAGGCCTGTGATTTTTTTGAACTTCTCACGGAAATAATCCACATCGCTGAACCCGACTTCGCTTGCGGCCTGATGGATTTTGCAGCCCTGGTCCAGCAGTTCCTTGGCTCTCCCGATGCGTACATTGTCCAGATAGCTGTTGAAGGAGCTGCCCGTACTGCACTTGAACAGCTTGCCGAGGTACGCACTGCTGTAAGAGAACACGTCAGCCAGGGTTTCCAGCTTCAGATTCTCGTCATAATGCCGGTGAATGAGGTCCAGCATCCGCTTCATTAATACATCCATCTCATCGCGGATAATTCCGCCTGCATATTGCTCCAGCAGATCCGTGATATAGCGCTGCAATTGGGGAAGCGAGGTATGCCTGTAGATTTGCTGGATTTGCCCGTCCACCCGGCTCTGCGCCTGGCCCAGCTCCTTAAATTCCAGAGAGAGCTTATTGAAAAGTGCCGTAACCGTCCGGACGTAATAGGATTTCACAGCCATCTCCGATAAGCCTGCGGCAGTCATGATATCCCCGGCTTCCTGGATCAGGGAAGGGATTAGGGTGAGGTTCCCGGTATCCATGGCAAAATACAGCCGGTCCATCACCGGTGCGAGGCTGCTCTCCGCATCCGGGAGCTTAGCCGGAAGTCCCGTCTTCATCTTCAGCGAGTCCGGACCGATCATCCCCGGCTCATCATAGAAGAAATGATCCTTCATCCGGGCCAGCGCCGATTGATGGGAGACGGAGAGCTCATCCAGGCTGTCCACCATGTCTCCGGCGGTAATAATACATTCCAGTCCCTCGGCGGCGGATGCTTCGCGGATATTCTGCACGATTAATTTGCGGACCAGCTCCTTCTGATAAGAGGGCTGCAGCAGCACGCCCAGATAAGAATCCAGCGAGAAGACAATGCCCCAGCTGTTGTTCTCGAAGCTTGCCGTCAGCCTGGCCTTGACGGCGGTGGAAGGTCCGTTATCCGCATGATCCTGGAGCAGCAGCCGGATCAGGACTACCTGATAGGAATCCCAGAGCAGGCCGGATTCCATTGCCGGGTCCATCAGTGCTGGCGCTGCTGGGTGCAGGCGGCTCTCCATCAGCAGGGACTGGACGAGCATCTCCCGGCTCCATACCTTGACGGCGGCATGATTCCTGCGGTCTATAGTCCGTGCATTCAGCACGTCAGACAGGCTGGACAGATACTGCTGCAGTTCATCTTCATCGACAGGCTTAAGCAGATAGTTATCGATGCCGTAAGACAGCGCACGCTTGGCATAGCTGAAGTCGGCATAGCCGCTCAGGATGACCATATGCATATCCGCCTCGTCATCCTCCCGCAGCTCCCGGATCAGCTCCAGTCCGTCCTTCCCGGGCATGCGTATATCGATAATCATCAGATCCGGGGAATACAGCTCAACCTTATACCGCGCTTCAATCGCGTTGGCCGCCGTATCCACCACCCGGTAGCCAAGGCTCTCCCAGTCCAGCAGCGTGACAAGCCCTTCACGGATAGACAATTCATCATCAACAATTAATACACTATACATAAGAATCACTCCTTAGGGGGATGGCGAAGCTGATCTGCGTGCCGTATCCGCTCTGACTGGCCAGGTTCAGGCCGCATTCCGGGCCATAGGTCAGCTGAAGACGCAGGTGGATATTGCGCATTCCGATATTATTGGTTTCATAATCATCCTTGTTGTCCAGCATTTGCCGGATTTCAGCGATCCGGGCAGCTGAGATCCCTATTCCGTTATCCGATACCTCAACCTTGAGCAGGGCATTCTCGACCCTGATGTCTACTCTGACCATTCCGCCGTCCATCCGGTTTTCCAGTCCGTGAATGACGCAGTTCTCTACCAGCGGCTGAATAATCAGCGGAGGTATTTGTATGGCATTCGCTGCCGGATCTACATACAGCTCATAGGCGAGCCGGTCATTATAGCGGAATTTCTGGATGATCAGGTAGCAGCTTACGGTCTCCAGCTCACTTTGCAGCGCTATTCTCCCGTTGCCTACCTCCAGATTCTTGCGCATCATCTTACCCAGCAGCCTTACCACCTGGGAGATGTCGGTCTGGCCCCGGGAATGGGCTTTCATCCGGATCGATTCCAGGGCGTTGAACAGAAAATGAGGGTTGATCTGGCTGGCCATCATCTTGAATTTAATCTCATTCTGCTTCAGCAGGGTGGCGTTCTTCTGGCGGTTCGATTCCTGCACCTCGCTCATCAGATCGTTGATATTCCTTACCATATGATTGAATTGCCTTGCCAGCTGGCCGATCTCATCCTTGCCGTCTATCACCAGCCTCGCCTCCAGATTCCCGGACGCGACCTTGGAGATATGCTTGCTTAAGTGCAGCATGCGTCCGGTGAGCAGCCGTGAGAAGTAATAGATCAGGATAATTGCCAGAATCAGAGCCGAGATAATGACCATAGACGCCAGTGAGATAATCCGGTTGGGCTCACCCACAATGCTCTCTACCGAGAAGATGGAGATAATCCGCAGGCTGTTCAGGCTGCCCCCGGGATGCCAGTCATCGATCAGCATTTTGGAGGGCTTGCCGTCAATCCTTACATCGGCCGGCCCTTGTCCGGGAAGGGGAGACAGCGGTTTGAAGTCGATGTCCTCCAGCGTCTTGCCCAGCGTATCTGCACGGTTCGAGGCAACAATGTTGTCGTTCTCATCAACGATAATTGTCTCGAAGGTCTCCTGATCCAGAATGGAGTTGAGCCTCTCCGTATTCACATTCACAATCAGCACGCCGGTCGTCCGCTGCTTCAGGAAATCGATCTTGCGGATCAGGCTGAGATAATACTTGCCGTTACGGTTGTCGCGGATATAATTCCAGCAGACCAGCCCTTTCTGGGCAAGGGCGGTCTGATACCAGGTCTCCTGCGTTACTGCGGCATCTGCCTGGAGGAACTCCCAGTTGTCCAGCACCGTCGGGTTGTCAATGTACAGCCGGATGCTCGAGATTTCTTTGTATAGCCGGACGAATTCCCGGAAGTCCGGATAGTCCCAGTAAGCCTGCACCACATCATAGACCGATTCATAACGGTGGTTGGCGGCTTCCTCCAGCCGGCTGTCATTGGACAGCCGGTAGGCGATATCGAGCGGGACATTCAGCATCTCGCCGGTTCTTTTTTTCACCCGGTCTACATTGGCTGTAATCTGCTCCAGTGCGTTGTCCAGAGCCATATTCCGCAGTTCACTCGTCAGGAACACCCCCACAATCAGCACCGGAATCAGGACCACACAGCCAAAGGATAGAAAGAGCTTGGTCCTGAGCTTCAGATTGTTCATCAGGGTGATGATACGGGTATACACGAATACAATCCCCTCCGTCAGACTATAATTGTTAACGCTTACATAAGAGTATATCTGCAAACTGTAAACCAATATATGTAATCTATTTGGTTTTTATTGTCTTCATTTATGGAATTTGAGGAAATCAGCGTTTCCCCTTACTGCAGATTAAGCCGGAGGGTGGGAACGGGAACTACGGTAACGGCCGTCATTCCCTGTGAAGCAGGTTGAAATGGTTAAAAATGAGGTTGTAATCCGCGATTTTTTTTCGCCGGATAGCATGTATTATTGTAGGTGAATTACTATAATTTTGAAATACATCGACGGGTGCAAGGCCTGGCCGGGAGGGGAGGAAGAGTCCGCAAATTCGAAGATTAATAGAGGAATTCCAGTAAAGTGGAGGAAGAGACATACTGTACATTCCGCTTTTCAAGGAGGAACCGCAATGCCGGGAAGAATGAAATCCCCATTCGTGAAAAAGACGCTGCTAAGCGCCGTATTCACCACTGCAGCCTTAAGTTTACTGTGGTTTGCCCAGCCCGCCTTTGCTTATGATCTGTCGAACAGCAATTTTCAGGTCAGTACCGGTACCAACGGCGACATTACCAGCCTGAAGCTGACCGGAGATAACTTCCCCACAAACTATGTCATGAATGCCACCAATGCCCCCAACCAGAATACGGCAGACCACCAGTGGCTCGGAGAGCTGATGTTCACTTACCGGCTGAACAATGGCGCCTGGACCAAAGCCTTAACCAATAAATCAGCCGACGGCCGCACGCAGAGCCAGACCGGCAATACGGTCAACATCATCTACCAGAATTCCGCGAATGCCGAGGGCATCCGTAATTTCCGGGTGAATGAAAGCTATTCTCTCGTAAGCGATTACTTGCTGTGGCAGATTCAAGTGACCAACACCAGCACACAGACTCTGGAGATCGGTGATTTCGGCCTGCCGCTGCCCTTCAACGAATTCTGGACCGGCGGAGGCAATGAGCAGATTTATGAATCCAGGGTAGTTACCCAATCCTTCATCGGCAATAACAGCTCCTATGTGACTGCACAGCGCCCAAGCGGCATTGGCCCTTCCCTCCTGCTGGTGCCGGATGCCACCACCGGCGCAGGCTTCGAGTATATGGATAACTGGCGCATCCAGGATCATGCGGGCAGCAAATGGGCGGGCGATCAGGGCGGCTGGGTGGAAGGCCTCTCGGTCTACTACATCCACTCTAATGTGATTAAGAGTACGGGGCGCGGCTACCTGCCGAACAGCAGCCTGACACTTGCCCCGGGAGCAAGCAAAACCTATGCCTTCAAATTCTTCAAATCAGCCAGTGAGCAGGCTACCAAGGACCGGCTGTACTCGGAAGGGCTGATTGATACCACGGTAGTACCGAGCTTAGTCGTGCCAACTAACCAGACGGCCAAATTCGACCTCCGCACGTCCAAGACTATCACTTCCGTAACTGCGCAGTATCCGTCCGAAACGACGGTGACTTCCCTTGGAACAACGGCAGGGGATCACAAGCTGTACTCCCTGCAGATGAATCATCTGGGCCCCAACAACATCACAGTCAATTATGGCAGCGGAGAAAAGACGACCCTGCAGTTCTACGCCATTGAACCGGTAGATACGGCGCTCCAGCGCCATGCCACCTTCATGGTGAACAATCAGCAGTGGAACGTGCCTGGGGATATCCGGGACAAGGCCTTCGATGACTGGATGATGCAGACCAATAGCAAACGCAATAATTTTGCCGGGTACTGGGGCTGGGGGGATGACTGGGGATATACACATGCCCAATTCCTTGCCGAGAAGAACGTCCAGAAGCCTGTAACCTCAGAAATAACCGCACTCGACCAGTATCTGGAGACCACGATCTGGACGAACCTGATGGCCGGCCATCATACCGATTACCTGGTGCCTGACTTCCTCATGGCCGCGCCGAACACTACACCGACCTACCGGGGGTACGCTTACCCGCATATCTACAATACGTATTTCAGCATGTACAAGATTTCCAGGCTGTACCCCGGCCTGATCACCTATACGCAGCCCAGCAATACTTATCTGCTGCGGGCATATAACATTATGAAAGCGCTCTATGATGGTCCTGTAGCCTACAACTGGAATACGGGCCTCATGGGCGAGGTGACTACTCCGGAGATCATCAAGGCTCTGCAGGCAGAGGGCTATACTACCCAGGCCAACGATATCATTGCCAAAATGAATACCAAATACAACAACTTTGCCAGCACAACCTATCCTTACGGCTCCGAATACAACTATGACAATACCGGCGAAGAAGCCGTGTACATGCTGGCGAAGATGAATAACAACAATACAATTAAGAGTAAAATCAACACCAAAACCCGTGCCGTCCGCGGAAAAATGCCGGTATGGTACTTCTACTCCGATCCGGTAACGATCAACGGAGAGCCATGGTGGCAATTCCAATACACCGCAGCGCTTGCCGGAACGGCAATGGATGACTGGGTGCGCAATAATTCCACTGCTCCGGAAGTAGAGCAGCGCTTAACCTATGCCGCCAAGCTCGCGAATCTGACCGCGATCAACTCGGGGCAGATCAGCTCCGATCCGGCAGATATCGGGGCCGTATCGTGGACGTATCAGGCGATGAAGGGCAACAACGGCGCACTGGGCCTTGACGGCGGACCGCTGTTCAATGGCTGGCGCGGCATGTCCGGCGAAGCAGATCTCGGCCTGTTCGGCGCGATCAAGCTGCTTAGCTCCGATGTGGCAGTAGACCCGATCTTCGGGCTGTACGGCTACGGCTGCGAGGTTACGGAGAGCGGCGGGAACTACATCGTTACACCCAAGGACGGCGTATACCAGCGCCTGAATCTGATCACGGAGAAATGGGGCATGAGCCTGGAGCGGGACAAATACACTTTGGCAACCGTCGCTAAGGCGAAGACCAGTGCCAGCTTCACGCTCAGCAATGCAACACCGGGGACCGCACATGTTACGAAGGTGGCCTTTAACGGATTTGCCCCCGGAACTTATAACGTAACGGTGAACAATGTGGCATCCGGCAGCTTCACGGCAGTGAACGGGCAGACTGCAACCGCCAGCCTGAATATCGGCACGGGGTCTTCCTATGAAGTGAAGATCCAGCAGGGAACTGCCGCCCCGGTCTCCTCCATCGTTGTCAACTACAACATGAACCAGTCCTCCGGAACAACGGTTACGGATTCCTCTTACGGCTTGAACCATGCGGTGCTGACCGGAACTTCCACCTGGGTTACCGGCCGCACAGGCGCAGGCAACGCGCTGAATCTCAGCGGAACCAGCGCTTATGCCTCACTGCCGGCAGGCGTGGTCAGCCAGCTGAACGACTTTACGATCTCCGCCTGGGTTAAGATTACGTCTAATAGTGACTGGGCGCGAATCTTTGATTTCGGCACGGGAACAACCGCTAATATGTTCCTGGCACCCCAGATTGGCGGCGGCGGGATGCGCTTTGCCATCACCACCGGCGGCAACAGCACCGAGCAGCAGCTTACAGCAACTGCACCGCTGGCCACCGGAGCATGGAAGCATGTCGTTGTGAGCCTGTCCGGCACGACAGGCCGTCTCTACCTGGACGGCGTACAGGTTGCCGTCAACACGGGCATGACACTGAAGCCTTCCAGCCTGGGCAATACCACGCAGAATTATATCGGCAGATCACAATACGGTGATCCGAATCTGAACGGCGCTGTCGATGATTTCATCATCTTTAACCGTGCCCTCAGTGCTTCGGAGATTACCGCACTCTTCGGAGGGACGATGCCTGCGCTGTCGGCTTCCGCTTCCATGGAGGAACTGGATGCGCTGCAGCCGGATTCCGGGCTTGCCCTGCCGCCGCTTGACGAAGCGGATGGACAGCAGCCGGACGGCGAAGTCACTCCGCTGCCGGATAGCAGTGCTCCTGATCCAGGTGCACCGGAGGTTCCTGTGACACCTGAAGCACCGGTAACACCTGAAGTGCCTGTAAGCTGATCTACGGAAGTCTTCCAGGAGAAATGCATATCGCAAAGAGGGAGAACCCTTGAGATAGGGGACTCCCTCTTTGGTGTTTATGAGGCGGACTGAACGGCTGTCCTGGAATGGGGCCGTCTGTGCACGCTCAGCGTTTCCGGATAAACCTGCTGCGGAAGTCCGACGGGGACAGGCCTTCCTTCTTGGAGAAGCAGGAGGAGAAATGGGAGACATGATGGAAGCCGACCTCTTCGGCAATCCGGGTCACAGACCAGGAGGTCTGCAGCAGCAGACGCTTCGATTGCTCGACCCGGTAGTTCTGGAGATAAGCCATAGGCGTCATGCCGTAAGCTTTCAGCATGCTTTTGGCCAGATAGTTGGAGTGGTAATTCAATTCCTTCTGCAGCAGCGGATTGTTGATGTCCTGGGTATAATTGCGGCGGATATAGAGCTCAATGCGTTCGGCAAGCTGGATGGCGGTAGCATCAGAGGGGGAGGCGAGGTCACGGTCCAGATGCTGGAGGAAGGACTGAAAGGAAGCCTGGCGCTTCCAGTTCCGCAGGGACTGCGGCTCATGCTCCTGCTCGAAGAACAGGTTCAGCACCTCCATTGCCTTGGCTGTAATCTTCATATGCTTGGGGATGTAAATGGAACAGACATCGGCATGATTGAGGTAGGCCTTCTGCTTATGGCTCTCAATTAAGGCACTCTGGTTGTCCAGACATTCATCCATGCTCTCACATTCCTTCCAGCTGCCAAAGGTCTGGAAATGAATCCAGATAATCTTCGTATCCCCGGTGCAGGGAGCGCTGCCGTAATGATGCCCGTCCGGACGGAGAATGAGGATCTCGCCTTCCTTCAGCTGCCACTCCTTCCCGTCCTCAACGACCGGCAGGGTTCCCTTCAGCACAACAATCAAATCGAATACCCCGATGCAGTTGCGGTCGATGTGATAATCACCAGCCGTATAAGTGGCGTGTCCGCAATCTATGAAGTAAGGAATCGGCGGGGAAATGAAATGGAGTATCGGTGAGAGCATTTGATAAGCCTCCAGTAGGTTGAAATGATGAAAAATAAGGTTGGAAATCCTCGTTTTTTCTCATGATACAACATGTATTATTATTAATAAAGCGCTTTCTTTGAAGTTGGAAAGATGAAAGGAAAGGGCTCGGCAATAATTGATGAATCCTGAGAGGAGCGTTCCATATAATGAATGATATTACTACAGCCGCATCCGGCAAGGTTCAGATCCAAGATGTGTTCTGGTCCGAATATATCCGTCTGGTCCGCGAAGTTATGGTTCCTTATCAGTGGGAAGCGCTGAATGACCGTATTGAGGGGGCTGTTCCCAGCCATGCGATCCGCAATTTCAAGATTGCTGCCGGACGGGAGGAGGGCGGGTTCAACGGAATGGTCTTTCAGGACAGCGATGTCGGCAAATGGCTCGAAGCGGTTGCTTATCTTCTGGAGACCCGGCGGGATTCCGCGCTTGAGGACATTGCCGATGAGGTGATTGAACTACTGATTGCCGCCCAGCGGGCTGATGGCTATCTGAACACCTACTTTCTGCTGAAGGAACCGGGGCAGGAATGGAGCAATCTGGCGGAATGCCATGAATTATATTGCGCCGGACATCTGATTGAAGCAGCAACAGCTTACTACCGGGCTACGGGGAAAAGAAAGCTGCTGGATGCGGTCAGCCGCTATGCCGATTACATAGCTTCCGTATTCGGAACCGGACCCGGCAAGCTGCACGGGTATGACGGGCATCAGGAGATCGAGCTGGCACTCGTGAAATTATTCCATGCGACAGGGAAGCGGGAGTATTTGGAGCTGGGGCGTTATTTCCTGGAGCAGCGGGGGCAGCAGCCATCTTATTTCGAAGAGGAATGGGAGCGGCGCGGCCGTACCTTGCATTTCCCGGAACTCGACATAGTGCATGATCCCCTCTACAACCAATCCCATGTTCCGGTCAGGGAGCAAGCCACTGCAGAGGGACACGCGGTCCGCCTGGTGTATATGTGTACAGCGATGGCTGATATCGCCCTGGAGACGAAGGACGCGGGACTGCTTGCCGCCTGCCGGAAGCTGTGGGATAACATCGTGAATAGAAGGATGTATATTACGGGCGGCATCGGGTCCATGGAACAAGGGGAATCCTTTACGGCCGATTATGATTTACCGCCTGATCTGGCTTATGCCGAGACCTGTGCATCTGTAGGGCTGATCTTTTTTGCCCGGCGTATGCTGGCCCTGGATCATCACCGCAAATATGCGGATGTGCTGGAGAGAGCCCTCTACAATACCGTAATCAGCGGCATGTCGCTGGATGGGACCAAGTTCTTCTATGTGAATCCGCTGGAGGTGTACCCGGAGGTTCTGGGCAAGAACAAGAATTATAAGCATATACAAGCAGAGCGCCAGGGCTGGTTCACCTGCGCCTGCTGCCCGCCCAATGTCGCGCGTCTGCTGGCTTCGCTGGGAGATTACATGTATTCTGCGCAAGGGGATACCTTATACGTGGAGCTCTATATCGGCGGACAGCTGGAAACGGTGGTGAACGGGCTGCCGTTAAGGCTCGAACAGCATTCCAGTTACGTTACGGATGGCAAGGTCCGCTTTGTGGTCGATCCGGAGCAGGAGCGGGAATTCACCATAGCCCTGCGCATGCCGGAGTGGAGCAATGAGGCGATAGTATCCATACAAGGCCAGGCCCGTACATACAGCGGCGGAAGTGCTGACGGGTATATTCATCTCACCCGCAGCTGGGCGTCCGGCGACGCCATTGAGGTGTGCTTCGCGATGCCGGTGCACCGGATGAAGGGACATCCGCATATCCGCCAGATTTTCTCCAAAGTCGCCCTGCAGCGCGGTCCGTTCGTCTATTGTCTGGAGGAGGCAGATAACGGAAAGCGGCTGTACCAGCTGCGTCTGCCTGCCGTGCAAGCCTATACTCTTGCCGAAGAACCGGGATTCCCGGCGGGCATTCAGACGCTGAGCGTCCCGGGGATCAGGGCACAGCCGGAAGGGGAGTGGGTAGCGGAGGGATTGTACAGCAGCGGAGCCTCCTGGACCGGCCGGGAGGTGCAGCTGAAATTCATCCCTTACTTTGCCTGGGCCAACCGCGGAGCTGGTGAAATGTCCGTCTGGGTTGAGGAGGAAGCTGGCAGATAAGTGGATATACTATTCCTGCTGCTGTAGAACAGAATTTAACGGTGTAGCTTAATAGAGTAATCAGAGTAATCAGAGGTGTCCTCCGAGCCGTTGCATGGCTGGCCGGGGCATCTCTTTGTGTATGGGTACCCCTCACACTCCCTGCGGTCCATCAGCGGCAGCACCTTTGCGGACTGAAGGGCCGTTATTTCACCAAACCAGGCCTTTTTGCAGGCTATGCGGACTCAGATGCACTGATCAGACCCGGCTTCCCTCATTTTAAGCCCGAGAGAGCAATATAACGGCTCCACTGAGTCCGCAACAGGCAGTGAAACAGGTTTTTCCGCGAAATAAGGTCCTCTGAGTCCGGATAGCTCTGCGGGAGGACGCGTTCGTTTGCACTCCGCCGGCTAATCTACTCCTCATGAATATTATTTTAAATTTACAAATATGAATTTTTATTAGATAATATAACGAAACGTATCGTATCGTTTATTCATAGGCAATAACAGCGATTCAGGGGGTGAACCATTGAACACGGACATACACATAAATGTGAAGCACAAGGAAGCCCGCAGCAAACAGGGGATTCTGGAGGCGACGATTGAGATGCTCGCTGCAAACAATTATTCCTCTTTAACTATTGAGGCAGTGGCGTCACAGGCCGGAGTAGGCAAATCAACCATTTACAGATGGTGGAACAATAAAGCGCGTCTTGTACTGGATGCGTTTCTTATGACCGCGGAATCCGAGTTTGATTTTGACGCCGATAAACCGGTTCAGGATAACTTCAGGCAGCAGCTTGAAGCTTTGGCGCGTATTCTGAACAGCCCGATCGGGAAGTCCACCTTAACCATCGTTACGGAGAATGATGGGATTGCGAAAGATTTTTACAACCTATTCTTGATCACTAAGCGAAATACAGCCAAACAAGCGCTTCAGGCAGCCATCGATAAAGGTGAAGTGAAGTCGGCGCTTAACCTGGATGTCGTCCTGGATCTGCTCTATGGTCCCATTTACTTTCAGATTCTGATCTATAAAAAAATCCCGGATGAGGATTACATCAACGATCTGCTGATCCATGTGATGAATGGAATCGCTGCTGCTACGGCAAATTAAACAAACTATTAAAACCGGGGGAGCTTTACTTCATGAATCAGACGATAAGCAAGCAGAGCGGCAATTCAAGCTACTCTTTAATGACGGTCATATTATTCTGGTGCGGATTGGTCATCTTAACCAGCATGTATATCACAATTCCTTTGGCCGATGTATTTACGCAGGCCTTTCAGATCAGCCCGGGTGAGGCCGCCTGGATCGGAAGCTCGTTCTCACTCTGTTATGCGCTGGGCTGTCTGCTCTATGGACCGTTCTCAGACAGATACGGACGTAAAATATTCCTGGCGGCAAGTATTATCGGGTTAACTTTAGTCACCGTTGCGATCGGATTTGTGGATAGCTTCTACGGGCTTATTGTCCTCAGAGGGGTTCAGGGGCTTATTGCCGCTGCATTCGCGCCGATTTCACTCGTGTATGCCGGGGAAATGTTTCCTCCCCATAAAAGACTCACAGCTCTCGGATTTATAAGCTCCGGGCTGCTGATGGCAGGCATTGTAGGCCAGGTGTTCAGCGGGCTGGTTAACGAATATTGGGGCTGGCACGAAATTTTCTTCATTCTCGGAGGGGTGTACGGGATTACGGCAGTCATTGTCATTCGCTTTCTCCCGAAGGATGAATTGCACCGCCCGAAAGAAAATGTGCTGCTAAAGTTCAAGCAGATGGCCGGGCTGCTCAAACAAACACAGCTGCTGCTGGCTTTCGCCATAACCTTTGTGCTGTTGTTAGCCTTGGTCGGGATGTATACCGTATTAGGAAGTTATTTAAGCTCAGCCAAGTTTGGACTCTCCGCACAGGCAATCCTTTCGATTCGTGCAGCGGGCATCGCCGGAATGCTGTTGTCACCCTTCTCGGGAAGAATTGCCGGGCGGCTGGGGATGGCTGCCGTTCTGCGGGGCGGATTAGCTTTAGCTTCAGCAGGGCTGCTTGCTTTAGCCTTAAACCCGGGCCTGCCGGTTATTGTCCTGATGAGTGTTGTTTTTGTGGCGGGGATTGCCCTGGTAACCCCCGTTGTCATTTCAATCGTCAGCCAGCTGGGCGGGAATGCGCGCGGATCGGCAATTTCATTCAACGCCTTTATTCTGTTCTTAGGCGCCAGCACGGGACCCTTGTTAGCCCTGAAATTATTAAAGACGGAGAACTACCCGCTTTCCTTCGGGATTTTGGGGTCAATTATATTCCTGGGATTCATGGTTTCTCTTCTATTTAAACTGCCATCCAGAAGGCCTGTCACAAGTGAACAGGTGTCTGCTGTACCGGCAGAATAACAGTTACTGTGCGAAGGCATGCGATGATTCCATCGTATGCCTTTTTAAGTTGATATTCTTGAACTAGCCGCTATCCGTTGACAATTTATAAAAAAGTAAGCTATTATCTATTTAAATGTCAGTAAGCACTGACAGTCATTTATGAAAGTAGAAACGAGGCGAATGAATGTAATGGACGATAACGTTCAATCAAAGGATAGTATGCGGACCAATCATGGTATGCCATTAATGCGTATTCTTGTTTTCACACTGATCATCTCCGTGATGAATGGAACGATGTTCAATGTGGTTCTTCCGGTGATCAGCAGACAGTTTCAGCTTTCGCCATCGCAGGTGAGCTGGATCGTGACCGGTTATCTGATTGTATACGCCATTGGCACAGTGACCTTCGGCAAACTGACGGACAAATACAGCTTGAAGAATCTGCTGACATTCGGTCTATTGTTCCTTTCTGCCGGCTCCATAGTGGGGCTACTGGCTACCGAGTATTGGATGATGATCGCCGCCCGTATTCTGCAGGCTGTTGGAGCATCGGTCATTCCTGCGCTGGCCATGATCATTCCCATCCGTTATTTTGCACCGGAAAAGCGCGGCCGGATGTTAGGCACCAACGTAATCGGGACTTCTCTTGGCGCTGCACTAGGCCCGATTATTGCCGGCTTCGTGTCCACTGCCTGGAACTGGCAGGTGCTGTTTGTGATTCCTCTATTGTCGCTGTTTACACTGCCGTTGTACCGCAAATATCTGGATGATGAGAAAGGCAGTGACAGCACAATCGACTTCATCGGCGGAGTTCTGTTGGCAGGAACGATTGCTGCCTTATTGCTTGCGTTGACTAACGGAGGGAAGGGGTATGCTGTGACAGGGGTTGTTATGCTGATCCTGTTCATGGTGCGTATCCGCTATGCTGCTGATCCGTTCGTCAAACCTGCTGTGTTCCGCAACAGACCGTTTACCTTCGGTTTAGCAATATACTTTGTAACGGCGGCTATAGGCTTCGGGACTCCGTTCACTACACCTCAAATGTTATCCCAGGTAAACCAGGTCTCACCAGCCGTTACGGGGATCATTATGCTGCCGTCGGCTCTTGTCACTGCATTTATGGGACGCAAAGGGGGCAAGCTGGCGGATGAGAAAGGCAATCCTTTTCTTCTATATACAGCGGCCAGCATTCTTATCTTTGGTTTCTTATGCTTGTCTTCTGTTGTGGGGATGTCACCGGTCTTTATCTCGGTCTTTCTTATCTTCAGTGTGCTCGGTCAATCTTTGATGCAGATTGCTTTGACGAACACCGTTTCACGGACGCTGCCGAAGGAGCAGATCGGAATTGGGATGGGCCTCTTGTCCATGTTTAATTTCATTGCCGGGGCGGTCTCTGCCGCTGTCTTCGGGAAGATCCTTGATATGGGCACAACTGCTATTCATCTGAACCCGTTCCCGCACAATAGCACTGCCTTCGTATACAGCAATATTTTCCTGGCGCTCGCGTTATTGGTTGCTGTAATGGTCTTGCTCTTCTTCCTTCAATTCGGGCGCAGTGCTAAAATACAAAGCGGAGGTGGATTAAGTGAGCGAAGACAGCAGTATAAGCAACAGTGACAAATTGCTGCTCGCAGCAATCGATTTAATTGCAAGCAAGGGGTATAAAGGGGTAACTACCCAGGAAATAGCTGCCGCAGCCGGATTCAGTGAGAAAACATTGTTCCGCCACTTTGGAAGTAAACAGAACCTGCTCGAAGCTGCCTTTGACCGTTTTCATTATGCTGAAGAAATGACCAGGCTGTTTGATGAGAAACTGATCTGGGATTTGCAGACAGACTTGCTGCTGATCAGCCGGACCTACCATGAAATCATGAACCGCAACCGGAAGATGATTATGATCAGCGTGAAGGAAGCGGATAATTTACCGGGGTTCAGTGAAAGAACATTGAAGCATCCCAGACAATTTATAAGTATTTTGACGAATTATTTCACGGTGATGGCCGGCAAGGGGAAGCTGACCGATGTCAATCCGGAGATTCAGGCCTATTCCTTCATCTCGATGAATTACGGGGTTTTCGCCAACAATCTGGATATTGGCACAATCTCACTTGAGGCATTCATTAAGGAGAGTGTACAGACCTTCACCAGGGGGTTAACCCCTTAAGGAGGAGGTTTACCAGTTCACTTGAAGGAACAAACGGCGGGAATTATGGAAAAGGATCAGTTACATGAAACAGAAACATACAAAATTAATTCTTTTACGTTACAATATAAATAACCAGGGAAATATGGGAATATATATATAATTATGGAGGTGTATAATGTGGATTTTCATAGTTGTATTCACAGTGTTGGGGATTGTAGCTCTTATTAGCCCGCGAAGTTCATGGTATATGTCAAACTGGTGGAGGTTTGAAGGAGAGGTTGAACCAAGTGCTGGCTCTTTGATTTTTTATCGATTGGGAGGGTTTATCTTTCTTGTAATTGGTATTGTGTTGCTATCGAAAGTTCTCTAACGAAAGCCGATCGTATCCATTAGGAATACTTAAAAAACACGCTATTAAACCTCCACTAAAATGGAGGTAATTGGATTCAATTAAAGAGTGAAGATTCCCCCTCTTATAATTATAGCCGTACACGTGATGGTGTGATTTCTTGAAACAAGGAATTACGGTTATTTTATCGGGATTTCCTTCACTCTTTTCTTCTGCCATAAAACACTATGTCCGAGGATAAGTTCTCCCCTAAACGCTCATGTCATCTCCCAATAGGGCGCTCGTCGCAGTGGATTGGAACCTCATTCAGTGAAATTATTCAAAACAGATATAAAAAAAGGCCCACTAGTAATTTCTAGTTGACCTAATACAAAGGGGGTTAATTTGGAATTTTCTAAGAGTGATTAGTTACCAACATCAACTGTATCATATACCGTATAGCCCAATGGTACATTTTTTACAAGGGCTGTCACGGAAGTTTGAGCTACAAATTTACCTTTGGTCGCATCAATATCCCATTGTCCACTAACGCTCGTTTGACCGGCTGCAGGCCATGCTGGTGAATGATATGCTTGAGTACTGTTCATATAGTCATACCATAACGAAACGCCATCAGAAGGCCAGTTGTAAGCGATATTATAACGTAGGTTACTCACTCTAAAGTATTGTTGCGTTGTATGTGTAGAGAAAACCCATCCTTCCGACATTCCGCTAGATAGTAAGAAAGGAATGCTAGTCCCGCTTGCTAAAACATGAAGATCACTCGCTAGAAGACGAGAGTCGCTAAAAGACTTCTTTGCTGGCAATGTATGAATACTCTGTACGGATGATTCTAGAATTTCGCTGTTTTCGATTTGTGCTTGTTGTATTGTTTGTTCCAGTTCCGCTTGGCTCACACTTTTAGAAATAACAAAACCAAAACTTTCTTCAACTGTTTGATTAATTGGTGATATTTTTGTATTTGAAATTACACCTGTAACAGAACCATTAGATTCGAGAAGGTTAAAAGAAACACCATCTGCAGTTTCAGTTGTAGCATATTTCCTTCCATTTTCATCCTTCCCGAAGCTTACAGCATCAATATCGTATTCTTTACCGTTTAGCTCGAAGCTTACAGATAACTTTTCTTTCTCTTGGATGAGTGCAATCTTAGATAAGCTTCCAACCTCACTTAAATCAACTTTACTGTAGGCAACCCCTTCATAAACTGATTGTTCTGAAGCAGCAGATGCGTTTGGACCAAAAGATAAAATCGTTACCATTAAAACGCCAGAAACAAATGATTTTAACCTCATGAAAACTCCTCCTAATTTCTTAAAATATATTAATGGAAAATAATTCATTTTACTTATATATTGAATCATATATTCCAATATATAGCAATGATTAATTAGTATATTTTAACAAAATTTCAGAGTCTGAAGAATATCTGGGCGAAGAAATGAAATACAACTATGATAAAACGATTACGGCTGGCGCGACAATCAGATAACGCAGATCTTGCTTTGTTCGGGGCAATCAAGCTACTCAGTTAAAGGTTATAAGTGGATGACAGCACCGCACATGTTAGCGGAATTGCTCCTAATGAACAGCTAGGCGTTAAATCTGCAGGAAACGTTGCGTTTTTTACAGGTGGGGAAGGAAAGAGCCGTGATTGGTGCCAGCATTAAACGAATATAACTAAAATTCTGCAACCCTGACTGAAATTTGCTGCCTTATGAATTCAAACATGATGAAATATAATTGAGAGAACGGAAGCTGTTGAAGAAAAGGGGCGGGAGATGGCCAGGGTTAGGAGCACAGCAGAGCAGCTTAAGAGGTGGTTTGCGGATCTATCCATCCAAATCAAGCTGATTGGGGCTTATATCGTGATTATTCTGGTTCCGGTTATTGTGATTTCCAACTATTTGTTTACCGGGTTCTATCAGAATACGATCCAAGACATCATCAAGGAGAATCGTTACCAGACCGATAATGAGAAACAAGAGATTATGAGCAAAATCGGAGTCATGGAGCAGTCAATCGGATTACTGGTTTCGGATCGGCAGCTGAGGGAGTATGTAACCGTTGAATCGGAGCCCGGGTTGAACGATATCAAGCGGTTTCAGGAATACTCCTTCACCTATTTACAAACCGTGTTGTTCAATAATTCGGATATCGCAAATATTCACTTTTTCGTGAACAATCCATGGATTAGTGAGCTCTGGCCAATCATTTATCATGAAGAAAGGATTAAGGACAAGCCATTTTATACTAAAATGATGAATCAAACCAGAAACGATCTATGGGAGATTCAATCTGAAGATGCACTATTACAGGACAGCAACGATGCTGTGAACCCAAGCTCAAGCTCTATAGTCTCCTTGATGGCGGGAGTTAATCAAATGAACAGCCAGAATCTTATCCAGCATCTTGGAATCGTCAAAGTCGATATGCCCATCGGGAATTTCTTCAAAAAGGCTTATAACAACAGCAGTGACCGTGATTCCCGGTTCTACATACTTGATCAGCAGGGCAATCTGCATGCCAACAGCACAGACCCGCTACCGGGATTGGATGAAGCTGATATTCAGCAGGCCGTCGCTAAGTACAAGCAAGCAGGCAAGTCATCATTGCTGCTCTCCCACAAAGGGGAGGATTTCATATACCTTGTTGAACATATCGATAAAATAAATGCAGAGCTTATCAATGTGATTTCCTTACACACTACATATTCCAAGATAGATCGAACCCGAAACACCGTTATTGTGGTCATTCTAATCCTGCTGATGCTTCTGGCCATTACAACCTTCTTCATGCAGTCCATCATATTGAAAAAACTGAATATTCTGCGGGACTCCATGAAACAAGTGCGCGGCGGTGACTTTGGCGTAGACATTGATGTCACAGGCGGCGATGAGATCGGAGAGCTGGCCCACCATTTCCGGCAGATGCTGAATACGATCAATGGAATGATCGCCGATGCGGTGAAGCGCAGCGCAGCCACGAAAGAAGCCGAGCTCCAGGCGTTGCACAATCAGATTGATGCCCATTTTTTATACAACACCCTGGAAAATTTGAAGATGCTTGCAGAGGTTGAGGGACAATATACGGTATCGGATGCGCTCACTTCCCTGGGCAGCATGATGCGTTACAATCTCCGATGGACAGGTGACCGGGTGCAGCTGAGAGATGAAATGGGGCATATTCAGCATTACATAGCAATTATGAGCATCCGTTATGATGAGAAGCTGAAACTGGAGATTGAGGTGGAGGACAGATTTTGGGATCACGAGATATTGAAGATGTCGCTGCAGCCTATTGTGGAGAATGCCTTGAAGCACGGGGTTTATTCCGCTCTGATGAGAAGTGACGGCCTGATTGTGGCTATCCATGCTTTTGAAGACGGGGATTTCTTCTATATTGAGGTCACTGACAACGGTATCGGAATTGCCGGGGATAAGCTGCAGGAGCTGAATCGTAAGCTGATTATGAGTGAAGAGGAATTCAATGCATTGCCCCGGGAGACGGCGGAAACAACGGAACTGAATAAAGGCAGCGGCATCGGGCTGCGAAATGTGAATCAGCGGATTCAGATGGTGTACGGTAATGAACATGGACTCCGGATAGAGAGCAAGCGGGGAAGCTATACCCAAGTGACCGTTAAATTGCCTTTATTAACATCAGGTAGAGGAGGAACGCAGATTATATGAGAAAGCTCCTGATTGTAGATGATGAAAAGAATATCCGCCGCGGGCTTCAGGCCATGATTGAGCGGGAATATACAGATGTATATGACATTCACTTGGCTTGCGATGCTTTTGAGGCGCTGGATATACTGAAAGCTGTGCATATAGACCTTCTGATTACAGATATTCGTATGCCGGAGATGGATGGGATCGGATTAATAAAATCGATTCAAGACTTCCATCTGAAGCCTGTAATTGTAATAGTCAGCGGCTATGATGATTTCTCTTATGCCAAAGCGGCTATCCGCTATGAAGTGAAGGAATATCTGCTCAAACCGGTGATCCGCGAGGAATTGGCTGCTGCAATTAAGCGCGCTGAAGAGGAGCTTGGACGAAGAGAAGAAGTGATAGATGCACTGTCCGCGTCCTCTGAGCAGCGGGAGGAGTACATGGAGAGCCAGCTGAATTACTACGCGGGCTATCCATCAGCGGAGGCGGAAGAGGTTAGAGAGCGGCTGACCCAGCTGGAGCTGAACTGGATGGATCACGGTTTTCATGCAGTGATGATTAAATATGCCGGAGATTTGCAGGCACTAGGGACGGTTACCTTTAAGGCGCAGATCCATGCGTTAATAAAACAGCTTCAGCCTGCATTTCATTTTCGCTTTGTACGTTTTTTTGGCCGGAATACGCAGGCTGTTATCCTGACGGAAGGGATGCATGCTGCCCGGATAGTAACCGGACTGCTGATGCAGGCAGATTCTCACCTGAACATCGCCGTAAGCGGGCTGAATTATGGGATGGAGAAGCTGTACTCTGCTTATGAGGAGGCGGTTGTTTCTTTGAAGCATACTTTCATGCTGCCCGCACCCGGTATCGTAACATTCGAAGAGGTTTGCCTTAAGGATAACGGCTATCAGGTGCCGGCAGATACAATCAAAAGGGTTGCGAATATGCTGGGTTCAGGGCGGGAGAAGGAGATGCTGGGCCTGCTGCATGAGATATTAGACGCTGCGGATATTAGCCCGAAGAATATCGGGTATCTTGAGGAAATCAGCAGAGCCTTGAACGAAATTGTATTTGATCAAACCAAGCAATCTTATGGTAAAGAAGAATCATCAGAAATACTCCAACAGTACAGCAAGGTTAGCGATTTATATCAGTTCAGCTGTTTCCAAGACTATTACCGTGAAGTAGAGAGCTTATTCCTGCTGCTGGATGGCAACCTCCAAACCTTGAAATCCGTGCAGATCGATAATAAAGAAATGAAGAAGGCGATCCAGTACATTCATGAGAACTATGCGCAGAATATTAATATGACCATTATTTCTAATCTAGTGTCCTATAACTATTCTTATTTCAGCCAGGCCTTCCGGGATTACACGGGAGAGAACTTTGTGACCTACTTGAAGAAGTACCGGATCGGTAAGGCGAAGCAGCTGCTCCAGACAACAGATGATATGATTTACGAGATCGCCAAGAATTCGGGGTTTGAGAACACGAAGAACTTCAACCGGGTATTTAAAGAAAGTGAAGGTGTAAGTCCGGTAGAATACCGTAATCAGCAAAAAGTACTGTCTGTGTCAATAGATCAATAGCCGAAGTGTTTACCATCCCCATATTGATAAGGAAGCAGGGATGATATTGTCTTCCACGAAGCTTATCTTTAACGAGGATGAAGTCCAGCGCCTGCAGACCAAACTAGGCCAGGTAAGCCAGGACACCAACCGGCTGTATTTGCAGCTGAAGGGCCAGTCCAGCGGCTGGGGCGGGATTCCCCTGGGAGACCACCTCGTGAAGGCCCAGGTCATGATCAATGAATTAACCGTAGAAGCGGAGAAATTGGAGGATATTATCCGAACTACCCTGAAAGGAGTCGCAGGACTCCAGGAGGAGAATAAACGGCAGGCCGACAAGCTTACGCAGCAGTTTAGTCTTCTCGCGGGTGTATTCGGAAGCTTTGGGACACAAGGTCCTGCCGGGCGGATTTCCATTCCTGCCATTGTGCAGAAGAGTGTAGCGTATCTGATCACTTCGGTTACCGTCCTGCTGGGAAAGGATGAGCTGAATAACGATCCGGCAGTGCAGAAGCTGCGGAATATCATTCAAACGTCCGGGCTTTTGAGCGTAGAGAGTATTGCGGCGCTAAGCAAGCTGAAGGATATCTACGCGGCGCGGGATGGGATCGCGAAGGCGCAGATGGCCTTCAAGGTCTATGAAGCGTTCGGGAACAAGACGCAGATGGAGGCCGTCCACGCGCAGGCCGAGGAAGCACGCCGGAAGCTGGCGTCCCTAGGTGTAGCCAAGGTTCAATATGAAGCAGGGAAGGATGTAAGCGGCTATTTCAAGCAGCCGGCTGTCAAAGCCTGCGATTATGATCCGTCGATCACGGCGGAGAGTGTACCGCTCATACATAACGAAGAATATCTCCTGCTGCTGCGGATGGCGATGGAGAAGAGTGCCGCTGGAGCCTATGTGCGAAGCCAGTTGGAAGTGAAGCGGCTGCAGATTGAAGCTGCGGAACGTCAGTTGGCGCTGGATAGCAATACGGAAGCGAAGAAATATAACTTTGAGGAGTACAGCAAAACACTTATAGGAAACACATGGGTACTCAGTAAAAATGGCATAACAGATCAGGAGGCGGCACAAGCATCCATAGCGTATCAGGAAGCCGTCAGGAATGGAGAAATCAAATCTAATCTGGATAATGTGCCCGTTGATATCATGCAGGAGCAGATTCTGGCAGCAAAAGACGGGACCAACTACTGGACCGGTGCGAAATTATCGAAGCTGCAGGCCTATGGTATAATCATTAGCAGTGTAGTCGCCAGTTTTCAAGGGATTGAAGGAATGCGCGGCAATGTAACGATAAAGAGAAGCCTTCCGCTG
This sequence comes from Paenibacillus sp. FSL H8-0259, assembly GCF_037963255.1. Lineage (NCBI taxonomy): Bacteria > Bacillati > Bacillota > Bacilli > Caryophanales > Paenibacillaceae > Paenibacillus > Paenibacillus sp. FSL H8-0259. The sequence continues at coordinate 5,641,813 of NZ_CP150147.1, read as the reverse complement.
CACCCCGGTGCGGGTGAAATATCTGCGTCTAGGGTGAAGAAGCTAAATGTTCCTTTATCTGAGGGGACGGGTGTAGGTTTTGGTTCGGTATCTAAAAAACTAGTTCAAATAATTCAAAACAGATATCCAAATGAAATTCAGCAAGGAAAGAATTTTGAATATGTTTTGGAGAATGGTCAAATTAAGATTCGAGATGGAATTAAAGAAGTTGACTTCATCATTGATGAAAATGGCAACTTAAAGGTTGGACGAGGACATTCTTATTTAGCTAATGGAGCTGATGTTCAAGCTGCTGGAAAACTAAAAGTCGATGCTGATGGAAATGTTAGAAAAATAACAAATGAATCAGGACACTATACCCCAACAGCTGAGCAAGTCAAAAACTATGAGCAAATATTTAATAGTGCTGGACTAAAGACGGAAAATGCATGGTTAGAAATATATCAATTAGAACTAACGAACAATGGTTATGTAGATTTAGGAAAATTAAAGAAAATACAATCAACTAAATTGAAATAAAGGAGTAAGTATTTTGATAAAAGTTACTCAAATGAATGAAGAAATTTTTTCAACAAATTTATCTAAAGCAGTTGATAAGATAAAAGAACTAAGGGGAATTTCAAGCAATATAGTTAAATTTGTTATAGAGCCTATGGAGGAGCATGGGAAAATGTTAGATGGTGGCGACGAAATGATGAAACGTCTTGTGTTATCTAAAGAGAATATTGGTGGTAAAAAACTATTATTAGAAGATGTTGTTGGGGTTTTAGGAGGGCTTTTTCCGAAAGCTCCTATATGGATTAATATATCTTTTATGGAGATAGAAGAGGATACCGCCATATTCAAATTGGAAACTAGTTTACGTTTTAGAAAACCAACATTATTAAGGAATGCTGAAACAGGTCATGCACCCTTTAACGTCATTGTGTAAGGTTTTTAATGATTTTTGTTTAATGGCTCAACTGGTCCATACAATACCCGTATAAAGACACATCAAATGGTTTAACTTCAAATCCTAAAAACGCTATTCCATTACAATGAACAGGTCCACTATGGTCAGATAACACCATGGTTGATCTGTTTTTTTGTGTGGGAACAGAAGAGGAATCCTACATCTTTGGATAACTCTAAATGATATGGAAAATAAAGCCGATAATAAAAAGGCAACTTATATATCAAGTAATAAATTACATATGAAATATTGCTTTGCGGACGAAGCGTGAATGATCAATAAGATAGAAATGAGGAGCGGATATTATGAAAAAAAGACCTTTATTTTATTTATCCACAGCAGTTCTGGCAGTTAGTATATTTGCGGGTGTAGGCAACGCCGTACAAGCAGAGGCACCTGCAGCTGCATCATTTACGGATACGACAGGACATTGGGCAGAGGCTAGTATTCTGGCTGCGGTGCAGAAGGGCTATGTGTCAGGCTATCCGGAAGGAACATTTCAGCCGGAGAAAACGGTGAGCCGCTCCGAATTTATAGCTATGCTGGTTCGTTCCCTGGGACAAGCCTCAGATACGAGTACAACCTCCCCTTGGTATACCCCTTATATTAAGGCAGCGACAGAATCAGGCTATTATGTAGCCGGTGACTTCAGCTCTGGCGATTGGAATTCATCTCTAAGCAGGCAGGAATTAGCCAGAATTGCAGTGCGTGTCATAGGGGGAACGGCAAAGGATAATACAGAATATATGTACATGGCAACCTCGAACGGGGTGTTATCGGGAACAGGAAACGGAGCACTGAACGTAACAGGAACAACGACAAGAGCCCAAACGGTGACCGTGATTGAGCGAATCTCCCATATCTTACAAGGAGAGACGCTGCCCGTGGATACTCTGGCTGTGGCCAATGCGCAAGAAGCGATGAATGCTCCCAAAGATCCGTGGGGAAGAGCGGTCCGGACAACGAATCTTCCCAAAAATGCAAAGGATTTCCCATACATACTGGAAGAGTACCCGAATGAAATGTACGAGTTGGAGCTTCCCTTCAAGGGGATAACAGAGCCGGCATTTAAGATCAGCACACCAGCAGAATTATATAAAACAGATACTCTTATTCAGAATAAGAAGGAAATGGAGAAATGGAAGGATAATGCTGAGGCGTATTACAAGCTCCTTCTAAATGTAGATTACCGGACAATCAACGGGAAGTGGGCTACGGACTTATATAGTCATAAGAATCAGTGGAGTCGGCTTGAAGAGGTTACGGCTTATGTAGCTTGGGTGAAAAAGAATAAAATTGTGACAGAGGGTTCACTTGTGGTTGAGCCTTCAATGGTATTTCATTCAAGAATTGGTGGCTATTTTATGCGTTCGCAATTCTCTTTTAGAATCAAGGAATATAACGAATATAAAGATGTTTTTGATGATGATCGTTTTAATACTCATCAAAAGTTCGATAATCTTAAGTCTCTCGGTAAATTTCAAAAGGGCCAGTGGTACTACGGATATACTAATACTGAACTTAGCACAAATGTGCAAGATGGCATTCAAAGAGTAAGCTCTGATATTTCTCTATTTAAGTTAAGCACTATTATTCACAAAAAAAACTAAGGCGATAAATATATGAATATACCCAAGAGATTTTGCTCGAAAATCTTAATTCTCCTAATATTCTTTTCACTACTGATAAGTATATTCCCGAGTCAAATCTTTGCCAGTAATATGATTATTAATAGTGATGGCTCATTTGCCTTCGATACAACCTCCACAGCGGCGACGACAGGGATCAAATTCCGCACGGTAGGGTTTACAGTTCATCGGACAGAAATGTGTACTAGTACTCAATGTGACCCGCAATCAGGAACTCATGGTGAGATACGGATTCAGCAAGTAGGTCCTGATGTACCCGTCGGAAATGGACAAGTTCAAACTTTTTTTGAAGTTCCAGAAGAAATGGTATCTCAAGCGCTAGTGGAAGCCGGACTTGAAGATATTTCATATGGAGGAACCATTTATCTATCCGCTATTTTCCATGTTCTGCACTATAGCAACAATGTACTTGTCTCAGAAAGTGGAGATTTTGTTGACCTTCAGCATATAAAAGGTGCGGAATCTTGGGCAAACCTTGATGATTTTAGACAATATTATGATCGTAACGTCACGTACGCTCCAAAGTTTCCTGTTACCTTAATGCTCAAAAAAAGCACGGGACAGTTAATTTCTCAATCTGCTGTGGTCAATCCGGATGATCCATCACACAACTGGAAACCTGGTCAGACCATCACGGTTCCTCTTCAGGCAACACTTACTGGTGCAGATGGTAAAACATACAGATTAATTAAATCATACTTACAGTCTAAACATCATTTAAGCGATATGAACCATATTGTAACGGGTGTTATAGCCGAGCGTAACTTCACAACTTATCTCGGGGGAACCAACGTCATAGCCGTTTATGAAGAAGATGAGGGAACTCCTCCAACAGACCCGGCACCACAATGCAGCGTGGTAATTAATCCTCCGTCAAGAGGAACATTCCTATCAAATGCTGTACTTGACCCTGCAGCGTCAGGTGTTATTCGTGCAGACCACAGGGACGCCGAACAGTTTGATGTTACGCAGGGAATACCAACCATAGAGAGCCTGTATGCGAATGTACTGGCCAACAATTATCTTCATCAATATCAGTTTGTGAATATGACCGGAACCGTCACTTATACAATTCAGGTGCAGAAAACGTATAACTTGACTTGGACTATACCCGCCACTGCGGGTGTGCCTCCTGCAGCTGGAACCCCAGCCCAGCCGAAGGAACGCCCGGAAACCGTAACCAAGGATATAACCGTAACGAGGCCCTATTCCTATTGGCAAATTGACAATTTGGAGATCTACAAGCTTTCCAAATCGACGTTATCCAATTACGCGCTGCCGGGCGGTTCCGTACAATTGAATCCTGCCGGATATACAGAGCCTTCGCTTTCATCTGAATATAGTACGGACGTAGATGATCACGTAAGGCCATTTGCCTGCGAACCCATTAAATTGGATCCGGAAACGGTTTCCGGAACTACAACGGAGCCTCAAGTTCCTAACCAGACTGCCGCTTTCCAAAGTGAAGCAGAATCGAGTGTGGGCAAGAATACAGTGAATAATGATTCTGTCGTTTTTAATGAGATGACCATAATGGATCAAACAGAGGTACCGGAGTCGGCGCCTGCCCCATCCGCCTTACCCGCGCCAACTCAGATCGATCGGAATGTTCTATATGGCACGAATTATAAGATAGGGTCAACACTGCAGAACCGGGCGAATACATTAAGCTCCGGGTCCATCTATTACGACCTGATCCCTGGGAATGTGAACGGCGGCTCCAATAAAAGTTTTGCAATAAACGGCATTAATTCCGTAACAGTTCATACTCCTGTAGTCAATTACTCTGTTATTCCGGATGACAACCGGCCATATGATCAGCGGATGTCCCCGGACATGACAAGGACGGTGCTGATCCTGGACCGGCCGTTTACCGTTCATTTTACGGAGAGCGGGCAACATCTTAATATTCCGGGTTATGGCAGCAGAGATTACATGAAATATACCCTGAATAAAAGGATACAGTTTCCGTTTGGTGTGTTTGAAGGCAGCGAGTACTATTCCGAAGGCACCTGGATTAATATCCCTGTCGGAACGCCAGAAATGACTTTTACAATGCCGACTTGGGTGAATGAAGGCAATTATACTGTTCATACGCAATCGTGGGCCATTAATGGCACACCTGCAGATCCAACCGGTCTCTGTGAACTGAACAGGAACGGAGATCTCAATAATTATTGCGCCTCAAATAGCTTTGATGTAGGGGTGGTAGGACGCCTGTTTGATTTTCGCATATGGGATATCGGGGACTTCAGGTTTGAGAAGGTCTTCCGTACCGCAACGGGAAGCACTGATCACAGCCCGGCCATGTACTATACAGGGGGGAACGATGAGAACGGAAACCCAACAGCCTTATATGGACACAAGCAATGGTTCCTGCCGATCCGCAAGGGCTCCCATCCGGCCGAGCAAAAGACGGTTCCGCATAACGGGTATTCCTTCTTATTTGATTTCCGGACTATAGGGAATTTGTGGGAGCCGGGTGAGGGGATACGGATTGAACCTACGTTTTGGTTTGTTCCAAAGACTGGGGGTTCACCCGCTCCTGTGGATCTGTACTATGATATCTCTGGAACTGCGAATAAAATGATAGGCGTTGGTTCACCCAAGGATACTCTGAGTTATAAGCGTACCTATCGTCTGGCAGACAGCATGCGAAATATTCCAACCGGCGAGCTGTCTACAGCGGCCAGTTATGAATACAACTATATTCTGTCGGATGCAGAGCGGGCAGAGACTTCATGGACCAAGTTCTATAGGCTATACCTGAAGCGTAAAACGACAATAGGGAACGGGTACAACCTGGAGATACTCCCTTTTAAATCCAGAACTTTAGTAGGTCCCACGGTAATCCCGGCCTCTGTGAATCCGGTTACGGCGGTACGGAGTGTACAGCATTGGTATGGAGAATATCATTTGCCGATTGCTCCTTACATTCTCCCTAAGGGCACTAGTATTGTTTCACTCGCCAATCACTATGGAGGAGCCTTGGACGGGCATGAGCCGGAGTTTTTAAGAGGGGGATATATCCTCGTGAAATTCGAAATTTATACGATAAAAAATGGCGATGCCAATACACGCATTCTCGGATATAAGGCACCGATTGCTAATATGTGGGCCATTGAAGGTCAAATGGCGGGGGATACCGATGAATTGGGGCAGATGTTTTCATTTTCCTCAGGGGATATCATAATGTTCGAATCAGACTATTCTGTACGGAATGATTATCAGGGACAGAGCAAATAAAGAGCAAATAAAATGTGGGGATAAGCGGGAGGGTGGACATGGCGTCAACGAAGCTTATATTTAACGAGAATGAAGTTCAGCGCCTGCAGACCAGAATAGGCCAGGTAAGCCAGGACACCAACCGGCTATATCTGCAGCTGAAGGGCCAGTCCAGCGGCTGGGACGGGATTCCCCTGGGAGACCACCTCGTGAAGGCCCAGGTCCTGATCAATGAATTAACCGTAGAAGCCGAGAAATTGGAGGATATCATCCGGGTAGCCCTGAAGGGGGTCACAGGACTGCAAGAGGAGAATAAACGGCAGGCCGACAAGCTTACGCAGCAGTTTAGTCTTCTCGCAGGTGCATTCGGAAGCTTTGGGACGTCAAATACTGCTGGGCGGGTTTCCATTCCAGCCTTTGTGCAGAAGAGTGTATCGCATCTGATCACTTCTGTTACCGTCCTGCTGGGAAAGGATGAGCTGAATAACGATCCGGCAGTGCAGGAGCTGCGGAATATCATCCAAACCTCCGGTCTTTTGACCGTAGAGAGTATTGCGGCCCTCAGCAAGCTGAAGGATATCTTCGCGGCGCGGGATGGGATCGCGAAGGCGCAGATGGCCTTCAAGGTCTACGAAGCGTTCGGGAACAAGACGCAGATGGAAGCCGTCCACTCGGAGGCCGAGGAAGCACGCCGGAAGCTGGCGTCCTTGGGTGTAGCCAAGGTCCAATATGAAGCAGGGAAGGATCTGAGCGGCTATTTCAAGCAGCCGGCTGTTAAGGCCTGCAATTATGATCCGTCGATCACGGCGGAGAGTGTACCGCTCATACATAACGAAGAATATCTCCTGCTGCTGCGGCTGGCGATGGAGAAGAGTGCCGCTGGGAACTATGCGCGAAGCCAGCTGGAAGTGAAGCGGGAGGAGATCAGGATCGCTGAGGCTGTGAGGCAGGTCCAGGAGCAGATCGAAGCTGCAAGACGGCTAAACGGTCCGCCGCTGGAACTGCCGGATGGCACTCCGATTACCGCTAGCAACAAAAGAAATGAGACGACCTTTACCTATTATATGGAGCGGATTTCTGATCCCAAAGTAACCAATCAGGTGCTAGCCTATGAAATGTGGCTGGAAGACACGTACGGTATGACGGAATGGCGGAAAAAAGTCGTACAAGCGGACGCGGTAGTAAGAGCTTTTGGGGAAGGCTTGATCACAGAGGTCGTCATGGGTGTGGCGGATACGGCTACGTTTGCCTTCAAGCTTGTGGTCCACCCGGTCAAAACAACAACAGAAATGAAGAATCAAGCGGTGTATATCATGGAGCATCCGGAAGTACTGGTGGAAGCGGCCAAGATGGCGTATCATCAATTTGACGAAGGAACGCCGGAAGAGAAGGCAGCGATGCTGGGTTCGGTAGCGTCCATCCTGGTTCCGGGACTGCAGGTCACCAAAATCGGAAAAACCGGGAAAGTGTTCAGCGGGGTGGAAGACGTCGTCAGTCAAGCGGCGAAAGATGCCCTTAAAGGGATCAAGCAGAAGCTCCCGGATATGGGTCCGGTCTTACAGACACCGGAAGGGCTTGCCTTCAAGGCAGGGGAAATACCCGATACCCCAGCGTTGCCGAAGACATCCGTGCAGCAGCAATATATTGATGCGATGGATGAAATGGGTGGTGGCGGGAGTAGGATTGAGGGGCCGGGTGAAGCTAGTGACGTTTTTAAACATCAACAGTTCAAACAAGCCCTTATCAAAGAAGATGTTGTATCTCACTCCGATGTTATCATAAAGGGGGAAGATCTTTGGGATGATAAAGCCCGAATGTTACTAACAAAGGACGGTAGTAAAATAGAAGATTGGGCTAAAATGACATCGAAGCAACAATATGAAACTCCTTACGGGAAAGGAGAAGTACATTTTTATCAAAATCAGAAGACAGGAGAAATTAGTGTGTTTGATATAAAACTAAAGGTCTCCAAACCAAAAAATCTTAGAACAAATGAAAATGACCTGTTTTGGATAATTGAATTAGATGAAGACTTTAATATAAAGGGAGTAAGATAAATGAGGGTAAGTCTTAAAGCGAGCTCAGAGAAAAAAGAGAACCTATCAATGAATAATAAGTATATAGTATATTCTGTTGAAACTAGTAGAAACGGTGAGGAATTTTATAGAATAGAAAATGATGCTAATCAAGTTGTTCCTTACCCAAGTGCATTATTCGAGAGTGTTTCGGATAAAGTTAATTCTGATTGGATATTATGGAACAAGCCTAATAATAGTTCAGCATTATTACCCAGACAATTTGCTTATCTAAGTTTTTGGGAGGACTATTATAATGAAGAGTTAAAAGCTATAACAATATTTAATTCGGTCAAGGAACAGCTAATAAGTGAAGAGCTAGAAGAGAATGAAGTGCGTGAGTTTTTTGAAAATGAGGATGAAGAAAAGATAATTTTCATTCTTAATGGTCTTATTAAGACCGGGGATAACAGATTTGTTAATCAAGTAATACGGTATATGAAATCAAAATTGGAAGAAGGTCTAAGAGAAGATAATACTGCAATCCTTGCTTTTCGTTACCTGAGTCAATTCAAAGATAGTGAAGTAGAAAACTATTTCCTTTATTATTTAATGAACATTGAGCTGGGAAATGACCAGTTAACTGAAATAGTAAGTAAGTATTTTGAATAAATAACAAATCGTTTCCTTGTATCACGCTAAAGTGTTAAATATATAGGGCGATTTTGGTCGGGTCCATCAGGCAGATGCGTTGGCGTTGGTTTTTACCGAGGAATTGGTTAAAGAGGTAGTCATGGGCGTGGCAGATACGGCTACGTTTGCCTTTCTAAATATTTTCATCCTAATGTCAAGCCAGTAAAAATTGAGTATGCACAGCCGGAAAACTATCCAAAAGATTATGAGGCAGCAAATATAGAGGCAGGACTTAGTAAAACATCTAACCCATCTGTACATGAAAAAATAAACCTCCAGAAGGATATACCTGACATCATATGGAGGATGGAAATACAATGGTACTAGTTGAAAAAGATATTCACGACGAATATAAACACATGGGCGGACAGTCCATTGTAAATGGAACAGGAGGAGATTAAGTTGGAGATGCAAGGGGATATTGAAGTTTTAACAGAATCAAGACTTCAAGACTTTGAAAGAATGAATGGAGTTCAACTTCCCCGACAGTATCGAGAATTTTTATTGAAATACAATGGGGGTTATCCCAAACTATATTACTTTACCATCTCAAAAGAGCAAGGCATTGGTATGGTAAATATTTTTTATGGTATTGGTGAGATGTATGACAATTTAGAAAAGAAAATTGATATCTTTGACGATATAATAGATATAGGTTTTTTTCCAATCGCAGATGATTCGGGTGGAAATCAAATTTGTATAGGTCTTACTGAAAAGTATTCTGGCAATATTTACTTTTGGATTCATGATGAAGACCCCGAAGATATGAGTAATATGTATTTCATTGCTAAGGATTTCAAAGAATTTTTAGAGAAGCTGTATGATGAGACAGAAGAATAATTAGATAATAATAGATGAATTGATTATGCAGAGGCTACCCAATGCAGAATGAATTCTTTATTTAACTAGGAACATACTTAACCCTTGTAATACACAATTAAACAGGTCGATTATGGTCAGGTAACACCATGATTGGCTTGTTTTTGTTATGTTCGCTTTTTATGTTTTTTAAATTAATTGCAACTGTAGCGGATGCGGTAGTAATAGGATTGAGAGCTTGGGTGAGGCTTCAAAGCTTAAATTTACAGAACCTTCTTTTATCCAAGGGTAGCAAACCTAAAGGGAAGTATGGTGAAGGCGACTCCCATGGAATCAAAAAACAAAATGAAACAGCCGATGTATTGGCTGTTAATGCCTATGACATTGAAATGTTAGATGAAATTGATGGTGGAAATGGTCATGGCATTGTTGAGGGGTCGAATCCGGACTTTCTAATCGAAGGAAATGTATTTGATTGTTATGCTCCAAAACCAGATGGAAAGATACAAAGTATAATTAAAGAAATAGCAGGAAAGACAAAGAAACAATCTGGAAGAATTGTTTTGAACTTAGACAACTTTCCAAATGAAAAAGTTACCGAAATTATCGAAACAATCTTAAGAAAAGCAAATCCGGATGGAGATTTAAAAAGACTAGAAGAATTAATTTTAGTGAAGAATGGAAAGATTACAAGGGTATTTGGAGGTTAGAAGTGATGGATTGTACATTATACTTGGTCTCAAATTTGGATAAAGAAACACTTAAAACAACAATCTATGAGATAGTTTGCGATGCAGTTGAAGGTAAAGTAACAAACTACGAAAATTCTTCTCGTCTTAGCTGTAAATACTTCACACTTGATATTGAATTAGAAGATATTAATAGTATTGATTTTTTAAGAGAAGAATATGGATTGGAAATTAATGTGGAGATTGGGATTCAATTATTCGGGAAATTATTTTCTGAAGGATTAGTAGTGTTGTTTAAAATTTTTGGTAATATGTTGATGGCTTTTAATCCTGACATGGTGTTTGTAGAAAATGGTACAGATCAAATATTCAGAAAAGAAGATGCTACTGTAATCATAAATTCAAAGTTAGATCAATATCAGCAAAAGTATCTATCAGAAAAGATGATCACTTTACTACGACTTCCATATTTTTTTCAGGAGTTACCGAACTAAAGATGGAGGCCGGGGTATACCCGATGCCCCAGCGTGGCCAAAGACATCCGTGCTGGATATCAGGATGTTGTTATTTAGCAGCAAAGTAATCGGAATGGGGAGCATCTATATTTTTTGACGGCGCTTCTTCTCCTGCTTATAATGAACAAATATAACGCAGCAACAACGACGGGAGACGCGGAATGGATCAATATACGGAAGATATAGGTTATATCATGTGGAGAGTCACGAACAATTGGCAAAAGTTAATGAAAGCTGAGCTGCGGGAGGTGGATCTGACACATGTCCAGTTTGCGCTGCTGCGGTCCTGCCATGCACTGAATGAGCGGGAAAGCGCGTCCGGTGTGACGCAGATTCAGATTGCCCACAATTCTGATATCGATCCGATGATGGCTTCAGAAGTGCTGAGAACACTGGAGAAAAAAGGGTATATCAGCCGTGTGCCGCATCCACAGGATACCAGAGCCAAGCTGATCTCACTGACCGAATCCGGTGTAGCTGTTATGGAACGTGCCAGCCGGATAGTTATGAGCGCGGACCAGATGTTTTTCTCCAAGCTGGGGCCGGATATGCATGATTTCATTGCCCGCTTAAAGACGCTGTCGACATAGATCTGGAATGAATTTGCCAAAAGAAAGGTTAAAGAAAAACCTTGACTCCATTTAATAAGTGAACATATAATAAGCGGACATATAGATAATATGGATAGGCAATTCGAGAGGAGAACGTTAGTACATGAATGAGGCATCACAAATCAAGGTGAAATACAAGGTAATCCCTGTGCTCGTAGCGCTATTACTGGGGGGATTCATCGGTCTGTTAAGTGAGACCATGATGAACGTGGCCCTGCCGGTGCTTATGGCGGAGTGGAATCTTTCCGCTTCAACCGCACAATGGATCACCACAGGTTACATTCTGGTCATCAGCATCATTATGCCGGTTTCAGCCTTACTGCTGCAGTGGTTCACAACTAGAAAATTATTCGTGACTGCCATCAGCTTATTTATGCTCGGAACCTTGGCCGCAGGACTTGCCCCGGGCTTTGGGATGCTGCTTATCGGGCGTTTGGTTCAGGCAGCGGGTACCGCAATCTTGATGCCGGTCATCTTCAATACGATCCTGACTATTATTCCACCCGCCAAACGCGGGGCGGCTATGGGTATGGTAGGTCTCGTGATGATGGTAGCTCCGGCGCTTGGACCTACCGTGTCCGGGCTGATCATCGACAAGCTGGATTGGCACTGGATGTTCTGGGTGCTGGTTCCTTTCCTGGTGATCGACTTTATTATCGGGCTGCTTAATATTGAGAATGTGGCAACGATCACCAAACCGAAGATTGATATTTTGTCGCTTGTCCTGTCCACCATCGCCTTTGGAGGTATCGTATACGGGCTTAGTGTTGTGGGCGAAGGAGACGGAGGCTGGGGCAGTCCGAAGGTTATTGCCTGCCTTGTTATCGGACTTGCAGCACTCTTACTGTTTATCTTGCGCCAGCTCACGATGAAGCAGCCGATCATGAATCTGCGGGCGTTCAAATACCCAATGTTTACAGCAGGCACGTTGTTTATTGTTATCGGCTTCCTGACGATCTTCGCGACATCCTACCTGTTGCCGATCTTCATGCAGGGCTCGCTGAGATTGTCAGCGCTGTATGCCGGACTGCTCATGCTTCCCGCAGGGCTGGTCAATGCCATACTGTCACCCATTATCGGACGGAGCTTTGATAAAGTCGGCCCCCGGGTACTAGTTATTCCGGGTATGATCATTCTGTCCGCTGCCATGTGGATGTTCACTAGCGTTGACATAAATACTCCAGTCTACATGATCATTCTTATGCACTGCTGCATGACAGTAGGTCTGGCGCTTACCCTGATGCCTGCGCAGACGAACGGGCTGAATCAGCTGCCTCGGGAACTGCATCCGCATGGTACAGCCATCATGAATACCCTGCAGCAGTTAGCCAGTGCAGTCGGAACAGCTCTGATTGTAAGTGTGATGACTGCCGGCCAAAGTACTTACATCAGTACTCATTTGGATACCGCAGCAGCGGATATGGGATCACTAAGTCTGGCGGCAGGCGTGCATAATGCGTTCATTCTGGCGGCAGTTATCACGCTGATTGGTGTGATTGCCGGGTTCTTCGTGAGACGGAGTATCGTTCACAGCCATGCTGCACCACAGCCGGATACGCCAAGACGACAGACGGCTTCCTAATATTCGAGAGTTAATAAGGGGATTTCCGGCATTTGCCGGAGGTCCTCTTTTAACAATGGAGTACAAATATAGCGGGTTTCTATTGGTCACTTGCACAATGCATTTCGTCCGATCATCAATATTCTTTTGCTCCCCTAAGACCTTATAATGAGAGCGTGTTCAACAAGTACTTAGGGGGATATTCGAAATGGAAGGATTAATCATTGGTTGGTACGGAGCACTGGCAGGACTGGCAATTGCCATTATTCTGATCCTTAGAAAATTGAATCCGGTATACGCACTGTTCCTGGGAGCCATTGTAGGGGCGCTTATTGGCGGAGCCAATCTGGAACAGACAGTAAGCGTTCTTGTAAGCGGTACACAAAGTGTAATGGGCACGGTTCTGCGGGTGCTGGCCGCCGGAGTCCTGGCTGGTGTCATGATGGAATCGGGGGCGGCTGAAGCTATAGCCCAGGCTATCGTGAGAAAGTTCGGCGGGAGCAAAGCGATTCTGGCGCTGGCGCTGGCGACGATGGTCATCACGGCCATGGGGGTTTTCATTCCGGTAGCGGTATTAATTGTGGCTCCAATTGCTCTATCGGTCGGTAACAAGATGGGGATTTCCAAGGTAGCGCTGCTGCTGGCACTGTCGGGCGGAGGGAAGGCCGGGAATATTATCTCCCCGAATCCGAATACCATCGCAGCCGCACGGGGCTTCGACCTGGATTTAAGCCATGTGATGCTGGCGGGTCTGATCCCGGCCGTCTGTGGATTGATTGTAACCGTTATCCTTGCCTCAGTGCTGAAGAAAAAAGGTATAATGGTTACCACTGAAGAAGCTGCTAACGGTACCGACACTGCGAATACAGCTGCTTATCCGCCGCTCAGCCGAGCAATTGTCGCTCCTCTGGTTGCGATTGTCCTGCTGATGATTAATCCAATCGGTTCGATCTCCGGGATCGAAGCACTGGCCAGACTCAAAGTGGATGCGCTTTATATTCTGCCGCTGGCCGGAATTATCGGTATGCTGGCGATGGGGCAGGGGAACAAGGTTCTGCAGTATACTTCCTCCGGCCTCAGTAAAATGACTGCCACCGTCCTGATCCTGATCGGGGCAGGCGGAATTGCCGGCTTGATCTCTGCTTCGGATTTATCGAATCAGGTGGTTCATCTCATTGAGCTGTCCGGTATCTCCGGCACTTTTCTGGCGCCGATCTCCGGTATTCTGATGGCAGCGGCAACCGCGTCCACTTCGACTGGGGTTATTGTGGCGACCGGCTCCTTCGGACAGGCCATTCTGGATATGGGCACGGCTCCGCTGGCGGCAGCCGTTATGGTCCATACCGGAGCGACGGTCATCGACTCGCTGCCGCAGGGCACCTACTTCCACGTTACTGCTGACAGTATGAAGATGACGATCAAGCAACGTATGGGGCTGATTCCTTACGAAGCGCTTGTCGGCGGAACGATGACGATTGTGGCTACGCTGGTTTACGGATTTTTATTCTAATATCAATATCATATACGGGGTGTGGAAATGAGAGAGAAAACCTTTGTACTGGCACCGGATTCTTTTAAGGAGAGTATGACTGCGAAGGAAGTCTGTCTTGCGATGGAGAGCGGACTGCGGAAGATTTATCCGGAAGCGGCTTATATCCATGTTCCCATGGCAGACGGCGGAGAGGGGACGGTACAGTCTCTTGTCGATGCTTCCGGCGGGGAGATTCATTATAAAAAAGTCGTGGGGCCTCTGGGACAGCCGGTTACAGCGAAATACGGAATTCTTGGCGACGGAGAGACTGCGGCGATCGAAATGGCTTCTGCCAGCGGCATTCAGCTGGTGGACAAGGCAGACCGGAATCCGCTGATCACAACGACTTACGGTACAGGCGAACTGATTCTGGAATGTCTGGAACAGGGAATCCGCAAAATTATTATCGGCATCGGCGGGAGTGCGACCAATGACGGCGGCGCAGGCATGGCCGAGGCGCTGGGTGCGAGATTCATCGATGAAGCGGGGGAGTTGCTCCCGCGCGGCGGAGGCAGTCTGGGCCGGCTCAGCAGCGTCGACATCAGCTCGCTTGATGCAAGACTGCAGCAGGTTCAGCTGATTGTGGCCTGTGATGTGACCAATCCGCTCTGCGGCGATCATGGGGCATCGGCGGTATTCGGCCCGCAAAAAGGCGCTACACCTGAAATGGTACAACAGCTTGATGCCAATCTCGCTCATTATGCGGCGGTGGTGAAGCAGCAGCTTGGCAAGGATGTGCGGGATCTTCCCGGTGCCGGTGCTGCCGGCGGTCTGGGGGCAGGCCTTATGATCTTCACGCAGGCCACACTCCAGAAGGGGATCGAGATCGTGATCGAGTACACGGGTCTTGCGCGGAAGCTGGCGGATGCGGACTTCGTATTTACCGGTGAAGGCGGAATCGATTTCCAGACCAAATTCGGCAAAACACCGTATGGCGTAGCCCGTACCGCCAAGGCAAACGGCAAGAAGGTGATTGCCTTGGCCGGCTACATCGGCGAAGGAATTGAAACGCTGTATGCAGAAGGTATCGACGCCATCTTCGGCATAGTCCCGGGCGCTTCCAGCCTGGAGCAGCTGCTGGTCGAAGGCCCGGCCAATGTTGAGCGGACCTGCGAGAATATTGCGAGGTTGCTGAAGCTTAGCGAATAGTGGAGCTGGGCGGTTAGTGTAGCAAGGTGAATAGTGGAGCTGGGCGAATAGTTGAGTTGGGAGAATAGTGGAGCTGGGGGATTAGTGTAGCTGAGTGAATAGTGCAGCTGGGCGAAAAGCTGAGTTGAATTGGATTGAGTTGAGTCTGATTGAATAGCCCCTGGGATAATTCCCAGGGGCTATTGGTTTTGTATAGGGGAGAGTAATCTTAGGCAGAGGTGAAATCCTGCACGAAATACAACATTCTTCCCGTGATATCGGGTCTAATCACAGATTGTTGTATGAAATGCAACATTTCCCCGTGTATAGGCGGGTAAGCGGAGAAATTGTTGTATTTCATACAACAATCGTTACGAAACTGCCTGAATTTACGCTTCCGAGTTGTATTACGTACAACATTTGGAAACGCGGGGCAGTAATTCAACGCACGGGAGGCCCCGCAATCCGCACCCGCCCGCACCCGAGCCCGAGCACCCGCCCGCATACACCCGCACCCGCCCGCCTACACCCACATCCGCCCCCTCGCACCCGCACCCCGCCGACGCACCTGCCCGCCTGCCCGCACTCGCGCACCCTCCCGCGCACACCCTCCCGCACCCGCACCCTCACCCGCACGCACCCCCGCCAGGACATAACAACACGAGAAGCTGCTCTACTTATAAAGCGCCAGCAGCTCATACGTAAGCTCGAAGAGCTGCAGCAGATTCCTCGGGTCTTTGCCGGTAATACTCTCGATCCGCTTCAGGCGGTATTGCAGAGTATTGCGGTGAATATTGAGATGATCCGCCGTTTGCGAGACGCTGCAGTTATGGTTGATGAAGCTTCTAAGTGTCTCCAGCAGATCGGCGGTATCCTCCAGCTTGATCGCCCTGCCGGGTTTGTCCGACAGCTTCGCATGGCTGAGCTTCACCAGAAATTCAGCTTCTTCGAAGGTAATGGCTTGTGAAGCAGGCTTCAGCGCAAGCAGTATACCCAAGGCCGATTTGGCCTGGCGGTATCCCTCGGCAATGCTGGATTCCAGTCTGCCGGAGGCCAGCAGCAGGAGCGGCTGGTTATGCAGCAGCTCTGCAATCAGCGGGCTGCAGTCGGGACGGTTCTGGATCAGCAGCAGCCAGGTATCTTCATCCAGCTGGAAGGACGGGTAACGCAGCAGGAGCTTCGCAGCATCCTTTTCGGGATTGAAATGCTTGAGATAGAGTACCGTAGTCTTCAGCAGCAGATCAATATTGTAGGCAGCAGCTTCTTTTCTTAATTTCTGGGAATACGCTCCCTGATGGGCGAGCAGCATTTCCAGCATAGCCTTCTTGCGGTTTGCCTCATTCGCGAGATTCTCCAGCGTGTTCCGCTGTTCGATGAGCAGGGATACCGTGGTTCTTACGATGTTGCAAAAAGGCCGGACTTCCTCAGGGCTCCCGGAAATCCCGATCACACCAACGCGGGTGTTGCCGATGACAATCGGTTCGTTGGTCCCTTTTTTCTCATACAGACCATCCTCCAGCACCTCGACCATTTGCCCGGTGGACAGTGCTTTGACTGCCCCCTGGTGAACGGTGCCGACCCGTTCTTTCTTTCCGCTGCCGACAATAATCCCCTGATGATTCATGATGTTGATGTTATAAGGAATATCCATCATCATTTTGTCTACAATTTCCTGCGCCTGCTTCTCGGATAGCTGAAACAACCGGAATTTCCCCCTTCGCCGTGCCCGGATGGCTGCCTAGGCAACCTCAGTCTCTTCCATTGTGCATCTGAACAAAAGTATAGAGCATTCTGCACGGAGAATAAAGACTGAACCGGTGTGCCGGATCTAAGGGGGCGGCCAAACGGCCCAGGCAGAGTAGCGCAGCCATGTTTTACGGATTATGCGGACTATGGACTAGATAGAGACTTGGGAGATTCCCGCCCGGTTGAAGATCTCTTTCAAAGTAACCTCCTTGTCTGCGTTCCAGGGATTTGCGGGTGCAAGACAGAAGGTGGACACCGGCACACCAGCCAGACGAATGGCTTCTTTTATTGAAGGAATGAAGGGATCATCGATACTATACAGCGGAGGGATCTCTATGATTCTCCGGTGAAACTCAAGCACCTCTGCCATATCATTCTTCAGGAAGCTGCTGAGTAACCCGAGCATCAGCTGCGGTGCGAAGTTGGCACTGGCGGCAATCGCCCCGTCTCCACCGGCAGCAAGCGTAGGCAGCAGATATTCATCGAAACCGCAAAATACCGAGAAGTCCGGTTTAACCGCCTTCACCTGCATAATCATCTGCCGGATATGGCTGAGCTGGTCTACGGTTTCCTTAATTCCAGTTACATTTGTATATTTGGCGGCAAGGCGGCTGACGAAGGCCGGACTCAGATCCTGTCCAGTCAGCGCCGGGAAGTTGTACAGCATCAGCGGCATATCAACGGCTTCCAGAATAGAGGCATAATGCGAGAACAAAGCCTCTTCGCTAAGCTTGTAATAATAAGGATTAATGACAACGATGCCTGTCGCCCCTTGCTCCGCAGCATGCTTGCTAAGGCGGAGGGTCTCTGTTGTCGTATTGCTGCCGGTGCCAATCCATACGGGAAGACGGCCATTCGTGTATTTAACGCATACCTCAGCGATTTCCTCGCGCTGCTCGGTGCTGAACAAGCTGAATTCTCCGGCTGTCCCGAGGAAAAAGAGTCCCTGAACCCCTTGCCGGATCAGGCTGTCGATTAGCAGCTTCATTCCGCTTGGGTCGAATTTTCCGGATTGATCCAGAATCGTCGGAACCGGGGGAATGATGCCTGTATGATGCGGTCTCATGGTCATGTTAGAAATTTTCATTTTATTCCGCCTCCAGGTTTGTTATTATAAACATAAGATTATTATAGTGAACTAAGAGAGCTTAATCAATTGATTTATGAGAGGGGAATGAAGGTTTGGACCGGAAATATTGGGTTCCAGCTTTAGAACGGGCCGATTTGATTCTTACGGCAATCTCCAGGAAGCCCGGAGAACATAAGATGACCGACCTGTGCGATGAAACGGGCATTAACAAAAGCTCCATGTTCTCGCTGCTGCGTACAATGGAAACCCTGCAATGGGTGGTGAAGGATGACAGGGAGGCTTACGCGCTGGGGGCTGGGGTTTCCTACTATAATACGGTTTACAACGAATCGCTTAAGCAGAATACGAATCTGGTGGAGCGTTTCCTGGCAGGCTCTGCACAGAGCGTCAGGGTCATCGGGGAAACCTTTCAGTTATCGGTTCTTGACCGGGATGAGATTATCTATCTGGCCAAGCAGGAAGGGCCCTCCCTTGTGAGGCTGGAGTCCAGTCCAGGGATGCGGTTCCCGGCACATGCGACCGCTATGGGCAAGATGATGCTGTCACTTCTGCCGGACGGCGAGCTCATAAGACGTTATTCCGGCAAAACCTTAACTGCGGTTACGTCTCACACGTTGACGGATTGGGCGGAATTCACGGCTGCATTGTCTGAGATTCGCGAGGCCGGTTACGCAGTGGACCGGGAAGAAATTATTCAGGGCATCAGCTGCGTGGCTGCGCCGGTTCTGGATGCTGCGGGAAATGCCGTTGCCGCTGTAAGCACCACGATGCTGCAGCATGCTTTTGCCGATAAACAGGAGGCTGCGGTCCGGGAAGTGATAGAGCTGGCGAGGAAACTATCCTTGTGATAATCGTCTGGGCAAGTTCATTCTGAAGGAGAGAAGGGTTAAGTGTGAAGCTGACTTTGCATGAGATTATGAAGGAAGCCATAGATGATACTGTTCCTGTACATACCGCTGCGGAAGGTCCCGCAGGCAAGCTTCCGATTACAGGTGAGGTGCTGCGAAATGCCCCAAGCGGGGAAATCTTCGGAATGACCCAGAATGCGGGGATGGGCTGGAATCCGCTGCAGCTGAACAGGCCGCAATATCTGATTCTCGGCACGATGGGCGGAATCCGGCGGGAGGACGGCAGTCCGCTTGCGCTCGGATACCATACCGGACACTGGGAAATCGGCGTGATGATGGAAGAAATCGCTGAGGAGCTCACCGCCAATGAGGGGATTCCGTTTGCCGGGTATGTCAGTGATCCCTGTGACGGGCGCTCCCAGGGGACCACGGGCATGTTCGATTCTCTTCCTTACCGGAATGATGCGGCCGTGGTTCTGCGGCGGCTGATTCGTTCCCTGCCTACCCGCAAAGGCGTTCTGGGCGTAGCCACCTGCGATAAAGGTCTGCCCGCCATGATGCTGGCGCTGGCCGGAATGCGGCATCAGCTTCCGGGGATTATCGTACCTGGCGGCGTTACACTGCCGCCGGTTAACGGCGAGGATGCCGGCAAGGTGCAGAGCATCGGAGCGCGGTTCAGCAATGGTGAACTTTCGCTCGAAGATGCAGCCGATCTGGGCTGCCGGGCTTGCGCTACCCCGGGAGGCGGCTGTCAATTCCTTGGCACGGCCGCAACGGCCCAGGTGATTGCTGAAGCACTGGGCATGTCGCTGCCTCATTCGGCTCTGTCACCATCGGGGCAGCCGGTCTGGAAGAATATCGGCCGCCAGTCGGCCCGCGCGCTTCAGCATATGGAGCATAGCGGAATAGTGATGAGTGATATTCTTACAGATCGGGCCATTAAGAACGCGATGATCCTGCATGCCGCGTTCGGAGGCTCTACGAATCTGCTGCTGCATCTGCCGGCCGTTGCCCATGCCGCCGGGCTGAAGATTCCTTCCGTTGATGACTGGAACGAGGTGAACCGCCAGGTTCCCCGGCTGGTCAGTGTGCTTCCGAACGGACCGGTGCCGCATCCGACGATCCGCGTGTTCCTGGCAGGAGGTGTTCCGGAAGTCATGCTGCATTTACGGCGGCTGGGGCTGATTGACGAATCCGTATTGACCGTGACAGGGCGGACGCTGGGCGAGAATCTGGACTGGTGGGAGACCTCGCAGAGACGGGCGGACATGCGGCGGAGACTGCAGGAAGCGGATGGCATTGACCCGGATTCTGTGATCATGAGCCCGGAAGAGGCCAAGCGGCAGGGGATGGCTTCCACAATGACGTTCCCCACAGGGAATCTGTGCCCCGAAGGTGCAGTAATCAAATCGGCAGCGATTGACCCTTCCGTCTTGGACAGCGAAGGAGTCTACAGGCATACGGGAAGAGTGAAGGTGTTCACTGCCGAGAAGGATGCGATCCGTAGCATCAAGAACGGTAAGGTGCAGGCCGGGGATATTCTGGCCATCATCGGCCGGGGTCCCAGCGGAACAGGAATGGAAGAGACCTACCAGCTGACATCCGCGCTCAAGCATCTGCCTTACGGCAAATATGTCACTCTGATCACGGATGCCCGGTTCTCGGGGGTATCCACGGGAGCCTGTATTGGTCATATGGGACCGGAAGCGCTGGCCGGCGGTCCTCTGGGCAAATTACGGGATAATGACTGGGTAGAAGTGCTGATCGATACCGTGAAGCTGGATGGGAGCGTGAATCTGATCGGGGAAGGCGGAGAAGGCGGACAGCCGCTGTCGAAGGAAGCGGGAACGGAGCTTCTGAACGCAAGGACTCCGCATCCGGGCCTTGCCGTTGATCCGGGCCTGCCGGATGATACCCGGCTATGGGCCGCACTGCAGGCGGCAAGCGGAGGGACCTGGCAGGGCTGTGTCTACGATACGGATAGAATTATTGCCTTACTGGAAGCAGGACGGCAAGCACTGGGGGAGACAAGATGAGCACAACACTGATTCACAATCCGATTCTACGCGGTTTTCATCCGGACCCGTCCATCTGCCGGGCGGGAGAGGACTATTATATTGCCACCTCCACCTCCACCTTCGAGTGGTTTCCCGGCGTACGGATTCATCATTCCCGCGATCTGGTGAACTGGCGGCCGCTTACGTATGCACTAACCCGCAAGTCGCAGCTGAATATGGAAGGTGACCCGGATTCCGGAGGCGTGTGGGCACCTTGCCTGACTTACGATGATGGACTCTTTTATCTGATCTATACCGATGTCAAAAGCAGACAGGGTGCCTTCAAGGATACGCCTAACTATCTGGTGACTGCCGGGAATATCGAAGGTCCCTGGTCTGAGCCTGTATACCTGAACAGCAGCGGCTTCGACCCTTCGCTGTTCCATGACGATGACGGGCGCAAATGGCTGGTCAACATGCTGTGGGATCACCGCACCGGCAATAACAGCTTCGCCGGGATTGTGCTGCAGGAATATTCTGCAACAGAGCAGCGGCTGACCGGTCCGGTCATTCCCATCTACAAGGGAACCGAGCTGAAGCTTACGGAAGGGCCGCATCTGTACCGGAAGGACGGCTGGTATTATCTCATCACAGCTGAGGGCGGTACACAGTATAATCATGCGGTGACGGTGGCCCGGTCGAAGCAGATTGAAGGTCCGTATGAGACAGCTCCGAATCATCCGCTGCTGACCTCTGCCGGAAACCGTGAACTGGAGCTGCAGAAGGCGGGACATGCCAGTCTTGTACATACGCATACAGACGAATGGTATATGGTGCATCTGTGCGGCCGTCCCGTGAAAGACCATTACTGCAATCTCGGCCGGGAGACAGCGATTCAGCGCTGCGAATTCACGGAGGACGGCTGGCTCGCCCTGGCCGGAGGCGGGAACGCCCCGGCGCTTACTGTGCCGGGTCCGGACATTCCGGAGCATCCATTCTCCGCTCCGGCTCCCCGTGATGATTTCGATGACCCGCAGCTGGATGTCCGCTGGAGCACCCTGCGTGTGCCTGCTGAGGAAGCGTGGCTCTCACTACAGGAGCGCCCCGGATATTTGCGCCTCCGGGGCAGAGAATCCATGAGCTCCATGCACCGCCAGAGTCTGGTTGCCCTGCGCCAGCAGGCCTTCAGCTGCAGCGCCGAAACCGCCATTGAATTCGAGCCGCAGCACTTCCAGCAGATGGCCGGATTAATTGTCTATTATGATACGAAGGATTATCTCTACCTGCGGATCACTCATGATGAGACCCTCGGGAAATGCGTGGGCATCATCCGCTCCCGGGACGGGGTCTACGAGGATACCCTTACGGCAGATATTGCGCTACCGCCGGGAGCAAGCGTAGCATTAAAGGTAGTGATCGACCGGGAATTCGCCCAATTCTATTACCGGGCCGGAGAGTCTGACTGGGAGAAGATCGGCGGGCCCATGGAAATCTATCATCTGTCCGATGATTTCCCGGCCTATATCCGGTTTACCGGCACATTTATCGGCATGTGTGTGCAGGATTTGAGCGGAACGCTGCGTGCGGCGGATTTTGATTATTTTGAGTACCGGGAGCTGCCCGAGTAGAAGGCAATGAAATAAGGCGTATATTTTATTTAGAGGTAGACCCGCAAGCCGTAAATCGGCTGTACGGGGATCTGCCTCTTTTTGTTGTCAAAAGGAATTACAGCTCTTGACTGACGATGCCATGATTAAGCTAACGAGCAGGTTAGTGGAGAAAGTATCAGTCTTTATATTCCATTATATGTTAATATATAAAGATGATCCTTTCTAGGAAAAACTCAATCTCCATAATATCTAATGAAGTGACGGAGGAGATGCATAAATGGGAGAAAGACGATGGGGGATTGTCAAATGGTTCAAAGAAGATAAAGGTTATGGACGGATAATGCTAGATGGGCATATCAGATTCCCGGCGAAGAACCGCTAAGAATGTGCTGATTTTAGAGGATTGAAGGTATCGCGCCGTACTTAATGAAAGTATGGGATTCAGATCTCATCATTAATTTTTTGGTTGCGATGGTGGAAGAGAGAAGCATTCGCATCTCTTCTTTTCTCTATTAAGCTAACAGACAAGAACGTGCGGAATCTAATTATACTGGGTGTCTATACAATAGGAGGTGAACAAATGAAAAGGGTTTGGTTAAATAACTTGTTTGTTTATTTGGGATTCTTAGTAATCGTGATTTTAGTTTTTATATTCGGATTAAAATATCAACATCATTTAGAGGTAGAAGCACGCACAACGTATCAACCTCTAACTAGTGCTGTCTTTTCTGTCCTTTTTCCGATTTCCTTAGGATTATTACTCGGTTTGCTAAGATTCTTTGAATTACTACGACAGACTGGAGAGTGGAAAATAAATTGGATTAAGCTCTGTATATTCGGCTTACCTTCACTCTATGTCTCCTTACTTCCACTATTATTTTGGTCTGGTCTGTCTATTTCTTATAATGATTTACCTTTAGGCTACCTTTTGATCACTTCGGGAACAACAGCTCATACAATTAGCGGTCTGATATTCGGTTTTTTATTATTTTACGTAATCGAAAAGAAAAGCAAAGAAAGTTAGAATTGGGGCTTTCTGTTTTTCACTTTTTTGAAGCAGATATTAGGGCAGTAAACCATCCCTCCTCAACGGGCAGGATGACGAAACTATCGACCAGAATTTATAAATAAAACTGAAGTAGCATATCGAAAAGACTAAAATTTTATTTAAGCTTTCTAGGAGGGGATATTTAATGCAAAAGGCAATCGTTGTTCATTATTTTAGCGACAAAAGGAATAACTTGAATGAGTTGAATCAACTTTTAGAGGGAGAATGGAAAGTGGTCAGTCAGAGTGCCATGTCTGGTGGTGAATCTGGGGGTACGGTTTATTCACTTGTTATTTTAGAGAAAAATTAAGACACAAGCATGCGCCTAATTGAATTAAAGAAGAAGCATGGTTTAGATGAAATATATTACTTTTAGAATGAATGGGGCTTTTATATGACAAAAGCTTTTCATGTACCATATGGTGATCACCCTTCCCAATTCGGAGTATTGCGTATGCCAGAGTTGTCTGGATGTTGTCCCGTAGTGATTACAATTCATGGTGGTTTTTGGCAATCGAAATATGGACTTGAAGAATTTGATCCAATTGATGAAGATTTGACTAGTCGGGGTTATGCTACTTGGAATATTGAGTATCGTAGAGTCGGAGAAGATGGCGGAGGTTGGCCAGGAACATTTGTTGATGTTGTAGATGCTGTAAATCACCTGACCCAGCTTGAGGAACGGTTTCAGCTTGATCTCTCTCAAGTGGTTATCCTCGGGCACTCAGCAGGAGGACACTTGGCTCTCTGGTTGGCATCTCGTTTGAACAATATTTATACAGATGAGATCGGTATTCCTCTGCTTGTACCTGTACAGAGCGTGATAAGCTTGGCAGGAGTTTCGGATCTAAGGATGATGTGGGCTATCCATGAAGAAAAAGGTGGAGTTAGTCCCGTTGCTTCTTTGATTGGTGGATTACCGCATGAAGTATCTGAACGTTATAGGTTAGCTTCACCAATAGAATTGTTGCCTTTGAACGTCGTGCAAATCTTAATTCATGGTGAATTAGACCGCCATGTCCCCGTTAAATTGAGTGTTGAGTATTATCGTAAAGCTATTGAACTTGGCGATAAAGTTCGCTTGGTAGTGCTTCCTGAAGTGGAACATTTTTTGCTTATCGATCCGTTATCATCGGCATGGAGGGTAGTGATCGATTGCCTTGAAACTTCAAAAGGAAGTTTCCTTTAATGAACTAAAGGGAACGATAGCACCATGACAATAGGCAGCCGAAATCTTCGGTTGCCTATTCAGCTAATGGGTAGAATAGTTACAATATATGGTATTATAGTGGATATGTCCCGTGAGGAGGATATCAATGGAGAAGTTTTACGATAGCTTATATCAATTTGATGGAAATGACCTGCGGTTGTTCTTTTACAATTTGTTAAATACAGTAGATCGTTATGGTACGGACGGCAGTATTGAAGAAAAAAAGTTAGCAGCAGGACTCGTTAATATACTTCAAACCCAGTTAGAGGCGGTTCACAACCATAAACTACAAATGAATGAACTCCAACAATATGTCTATCTTGTTTTCAGTCTCTCAGATGCAGGTTCATTAAAAGTAACTCTAAGTAAAATCGGCAAACGGGAGCTATGCCAAGTCTTAGCATTCAATGAATTGTTTTCAGTTGGACCTATATCTAACTTAGATACGAAAACTGGGCAGCAGAATAGACTTTTTTGGTTGATGGAAAACGATGGGGACTTCAGATATACCCCAGAGCATCTGCTTGTTAAAATGGTAGAGGCAGTAAAGAATATTCCAGAAAATAAAACCATTGTCATTTGGTGTGCGGATAACGCACATGATCAAACAGGCTTACGTTTCGTATTGCATTTGTTGAGAGATCGAAAACAGCCAGTTAATGTTGTCAATGTAACAGAGCTCTTTAATACTACTGGGCTTCATAACAAAGAAGGATTTAATCCCTATTTTAGTGGTTTAATCGATCGGGAGCATTTTCAGGAAATCGTAAAAAAGTATTATGAAGGTGTGCCTCTAGATCCTAACCAAAGAAGAAGGTATGAATCAGAATGGCTAATCCTCTCGAATGAAAATCATATGCTCCGCTTGTGGAAAGAAGGTTCAGTTAAAGGTACTGATGAAACTGCTCTGGACGAAGTGATAATAAGGTCAATTATTGAACTAGAGCAAGAACAAGATGAGAATGGGTTTATCAAGGCGGGGAGTGTCGTCGCGAGAGTATGTGATACGTCGCACCAACTCGTAGGGTATTCATTTATTACCAATAGAATATGGATCTTAGTTAACCAAGGAGTTTTAGAGTTTAGTGGAATGCCGAGGGCCTTGTATCAGTTCTCTGTTAGACTTGGCACCGTAGGTTGAGCTAACGGGACACGATAGCACCATTACAATAGGCAGCCGAAATCATTGACTGCTTTAAGCTAACGGGTAGATATACGTGATTGTTATAACACTAGCACAGGGGGGCACTATGAAAAAAACATTAATTCGAAGCCTGATTGTAGGACTAATCTTTGCATTTGTTTATTATGCTATTCAGATTATTAGGGGGATGTATCTTTCAATGAAATATGTTCCGGAAATTGTAAATAAGAATACGACTATGGATTATCTACAACATAAAATAACATTTGGGCATGAATATAGTTCAATGTGGAGAATTATTGAGTTCTCTAGTCTAATGCTACTTGGAATAATTGTTTATTTTTCTTGGAGAATAATGAGAAATATTACCACGGCTACATCTAAGTAGATAAGAATAATGAAGGGGAAGGAACGGAATGGCGGGAGAAATCCGGGGCGCTGGAACTACGCAACAAAAGACCGGGAGCCATGCTCCCGGTCTTTCTCTATGCTATCGCAGCTGTCAATGATCAGCCGACATACTTCTCCAGCGTAGCCCGCACAGCACCGGGTCCCGCCAGCATCTCAGTGAACATCCCCTGGATGACTTCGCCGAGTCCGATGGCGTACAGATCAACGCCGAAGATGGCTTGATCCTCCAGAACTGCCCGCACCTTCGCTGCTTGCTCTGCATTCGCGCCAAGCGTAATTCCTTCCAGCCGGGTCTGCAAGGCTTCCAGCAGCGGGTCAGGACTTAGTGCGAATACGCCGCCTTCATCGTTCACGCCAAGCAGATACCGGCACCAGGCCGCAATCGCCAGCGGAATGGCGGTCAGCTGCGCCGGATCGAGCTCCTCACGGCGGATGTACGACTTGATCGTCTCGCCGAAGCGGATGCCGACCTTCTGCGAGGTGTCGGTAGCAATCCGCTGCGGGGTATCCGGAATGAACGGATTGGCGAACCGTTCCTGCAGAACTTCATTGAGGAACTGCTTCGGACTCAGAATGCCCGGGTCTACCACAACCGGCAGGCCCTCCTGGTAGCCGATGATCTCCACGAGCTTCCGCAATGTGGCGTCCTTCATCTCATCGGCGATCAGCGTGTAGCCGAGCAGACAGCCGGTTACAGCCAGCGCTGTATGCAGCGGGTTGAGGCAAGTGGTTACCTTCATAGTTTCCACATTGTTGACCGTATCACGGTCCGTGAAGATTACACCGGCTTCTTCCAGCGCCGGACGGCCGTTGGTGAATTTGTCCTCAATAACCAGATACTCGCTGATTTCGGCATTGACGAACGGCGCAGTATACGTGTTCTTGGAGGTGACGATCACATCCATGCCGCCGATTCCCTGCTCCAGCAGCGCAGCCTGCACCGATTCGGACGGGCGCGGCGTGATTTTGTCTATCATGGACAGCGGGAAGGTAATCTTCTGCTCATCCTCAAGATAAGCTACGAAGCCTTCTTCCACATGGCCTTTGGCCGCCCATTCCTTGGCGATGGTAACCATGCCGTTCTTCAGCTTGTCGCCGTTATGCGAGCAGTTGTCCATGCTGACGAAGGTCATCGGGTACTGTCCCTTCAGATAACGCTTGTAAGCGAAGGAAGCGACGATGCTCATCGCATGGACCGGCTGATCCGGACCGCCGGCGATATCCTTCTCGACGATACCCAGATACTGACCGTTCGGACCAGTGAGGGAATAGCCTTTTTCGGTAATGGTGAAGCTGGCCATCTGCAGGCTGGGATTCTCGAACACTGCGGTCAGGCGGCTGTAATCCGCTTCGCGGGTCTTGTCCGCTGTGAGGCCTTCCACGATGCTGCTGATAATTCTCTTCTGGAAGTCGCCGCGCGCATTCATCAGTACAAGCAGAGTCAGATTATCATAAGGCTTGTAGACCTTGTCGATCATCTCGAAGTCGAAGGTCTCGGCAGCGATGATGCCTGTATCTGCCTTGCCGCTGTCGAGCAGCTTCTGGTGGGCATTGGCTACGAAGCCTCTGAAGATATTTCCGGCGCCAAAGTGAACCCACTCCGGCTTATCCAGTGTATTCTGTGCTACCGCTGCGAAATCGAACTGCGGCAGCTCTACACCTGCGGCTTCCCAGGCTTCACGGTCCGCAATGCTGCTTCTGGTGAGGCTCAGCATTTATTTCGCCCCCTTGGCATTCTCCAGGCTGTCCCATACGCCCAGCAGATACATAATGCCCATCGCTCTGTCGTACAGGCCATAACCCGGACGGCAGTTTTTCTCCTCGCCCCAGAGATGTCTGCCGTGGTCCGGACGCACATAGCCGGTGTATCCGTTCTCGTGGTAAGCTTTGACAACCTCAGCCACATCCACGCTGCCATCTTGCCCCCGGTGGGATACTTCAATGAAGTCTCCGTTCTCAAATACCTTCACGTTGCGGATATGGGCGAAATAAATCCGGTCATGGAATTCGCGGATCATCGCCGGAAGGTCATTCTGCGGATTGGTTCCAAGCGAACCTGTGCAGAAGGTAAGGCCGTTATACGGGCTGTCGACCATGTCCAGGAAACGGCGGATGGAATCGCGGCTGCGGATGATGCGCGGCAGTCCGAAGATCGGCCAGGCCGGATCGTCAGGGTGAATGGCCATTTTGATATCCACTTCTTCACAGACCGGAATAATGCGCTCCAGGAAATACTTCAGGTTGTCGAACAGGATATCCTCGGTAACATCGGCGTAAGCCGCGAACAGATCATCCAGCTTCTCCAGCCGCTCCGGCTCCCAGCCCGGCATTGTGAATTCACCGGCACCCTTGAGAATCCGGTCCACCATTTCGCGCGGATTATCCGTAATGGCAGCCTTTTCATAAAAGAGTGCATTCGATCCGTCCGGCAGCTCCTTGTACAGTTCTGTACGGGTCCAGTCGAACACCGGCATGAAGTTGTAGCAGATGACCTTAACGCCGACCTTAGCCAGCTTGCGGATGGTATCGATATAGATGTCAATGTATTTGTCGCGGGACGGCAGCCCGATCTTGATATCATCATGAACGTTAACGCTTTCTACAACCGCTGTGCTGAAGCCTTTGGCTGTAATCTGATCG
Organism: Paenibacillus sp. FSL H8-0259; assembly: GCF_037963255.1. NCBI lineage: Bacteria > Bacillati > Bacillota > Bacilli > Caryophanales > Paenibacillaceae > Paenibacillus > Paenibacillus sp. FSL H8-0259. Next base: position 5,612,681 of record NZ_CP150147.1, on the reverse strand, counting down.
GCAACCTTCTGGATTTCTTCCATTTCCCATACTTCACCCGCTACCTTGTGATGCAGCGACCAGACGATGCCCATTACTCCCGGAATTTGACGTACATGGTCAAGGGTAATATTGTCGTTGCCCTCGCCATACCATCTCCAAGTCATATTCATTGTCATTTCCTCCTTGGTATTAAACATAAATACAAATACAATCATTCTGAATGCTTGTGACAATTGACCTTACGGATAAAACGTTTTGTGATATGATCATCTTGTATACAAGTTAGGATTCGTATTGATCATAGAATAAGCTTTATGCTTTGTCAATGAAATTCCTATCTGTTTTCTATATAATGAGTGGAGAAGAATATCGTACAGAAAGTTGGTCCATTCCATGACTTCCAAGAAAGAAATAATGTCGTATCTGAAACAGGAGATCCTCTCGCTTGCGCTGAAGCCCGGGTCGATGATTAGTGAGACCGCGCTTTCCGAACGCTTCCAGCTGTCGCGGACGCCGATCCGGGATGTGCTTAAGCAATTGTCCCTGGAGCAGTACGTTGATATCTATCCCAAAAAAGGCAATCTGGTCTCGTACATAGATCTGGAGTCGGTGGAGCAGATTATCTACCTCCGCAATGTGCTGGAGAAGGAAATAATGAAGTCGCTGGCCGGTAATATTCCGCTGAAGGGGCTGCATGAGCTGAGGGGCAACCTTGCGCAGCAGCAGCAATGCATTGAGCAGGCCGAGGGGGCCGAGGTTTTCCTGCAGCTGGATGATCAATTTCACCGCACCATGTTCGGCCTGGCCGGACGAGAATTCCTGTGGGGGGTGCTGCAGCAGTTCAATGTGCATTACATCCGCTACCGGAAGCTGCATATGCTGAAGGACGAGAAGCTGGCTACAATTCAGCAGGAGCATCAGCAGCTGCTGGATTATATCGTGCAGGGGGACACGGCGGGGATCGATGAGCTGCTGCATCATCATCTGCGGGCAGATATTGATTCGACGAACTTTCAGGAGCATTTTGCCACTTATATCAAGAAATAAATCCGTATTCTGGACCGTCTGGCAGATGCCAAATATCCCTGCACTCATGTGACATGAAGGCAGGGATATTTGGCATGGAGGCCTATTGTCCGGACTCGCGGTATTCGCGCGGTGAGGTGCCGTGCCAGCGCTTGAACTGCCGGCTGAAATGGGCAATATCGCGGTAGCCGAGAATGCCCGATATCCGGCTGACAGACAGGCTGGGATCATCCAGCAGGACCTTGGCTTCATGGAGCATCTGTTCGGACAGAAATTCCCGGGGCGAGATGCCGAACACCTGGCGGAACACCCGGTAGCAGTGTGAGGCGCTGATCCCGAGCTCCGAGGCAATATCATCAATTCCGTAATGGCTGTCATAGGGCAGCTCCAGCTTGAATTGCTGATAGACCAACCCCTGAAGGCGGCCGCGGATCTGGTGGGCCAGCTCAATCTTCTCATAGGTGGCAGGGGAAGACAGATTAGCTTCAATAGAGAAGGCTTCCCACAGCTGGGCGAACAGATCGAAGACGGCGGACTGCAGCCTCATGCGCTGTGACATGGTGATGTCCCCCGAGATAGAGCCTGAAATATCCACCAATTTGGAGAGGATGGGCCCTAGCTTATGGGCAATATTGCTTGCGGAAGGGAAGAGTACGTGATTCAGGCGGCTGAGCAAGGAGATCAGGAGCTTGTCATCGATATCAAAATGAATGCAGAAATACGTAAAAGCCTGGCCGTTTCCGCTGCGGCTGGCATGAGAATCTCCCGGCCGGAGCAGCACTAAGTCTCCGGCACGCTGGATATAGCTGCGGTTATTAACGGTAAACAGCTGCTCCCCTTCCAGCACATAGTTGAATTCATATTGCGGATGGGCATGCAGCGGATAATCCCATTCCCCGCTGACCTTGCGCAGATGCATGCCAAACAGGTTAAGTGTGGTTTTCACATCCGGGATGATCGTTTCACTAAGGCATTGTCCCAGAACAGGCGGTAAAAAAGCGGAAACCATTAGATTCTCCCCCTGACGCTTGCGTTAGAATTAATGAGTGTATTCGTTTTACGCGATCCATTATCCCGTTTTTAGTATAGCTGAAACCTGCTTGATTTGGGTAAATAATTGCTTGATTTGACAATGTTCCCGTCCGGCGGCTGCGTGGTAGGATGAACCTGAACAGGAACTAGTATACAAGATGGGCGCAGAAGCCCAGGCTTCACCGGCTGTGTTTATACTGTGGCTCACGATACCTGCCCGGTCATACGCCCGCTAAGCATGAATAATACAATGGAGGAGATGTTGGCATGAGACAACAACCGGACAATCAGACTGCCGCAGTAGCCGGCAGCGGATACGACGCCTGGTTAAGCTACCCGAAGCTGCCGCAAGGCAATCTATATACGCAATATGTGAAATGGTGCGGAGCCGTATCCGTGACGGAAGAGCAGGAGACGGTGCAAGCCGCGCTGCGTGAATGGCAGAGAGGGATTGCCTCGATGCTGGACATTGAGGCAGGGGCTTCACCGGCTGCGGACGGATTCAGTGTGGCATTCGGCACCTTTAACGGTGGCAATCCGCGGGTCGAAGCCATATTTGACGAAGCAGCCGGACAGGCGGTGGGACCGGAAGGGTTCGCGATCCGCACCAGCCTGACCCATAAGTGTATTGCTGTAGGAGCTGCCTCACCGGCAGGTGTGCTGTATGGTGTCTTCCACCTCCTGCGCCTGATCGGAGGTCTGAAGGACATTGAGCATCTGGATGAAACCGTGAATCCGGTGAACGCGCTGCGCATGATTAACCATTGGGATAATTTCGACGGTAGTGTAGAGCGGGGATATTCGGGGAGATCCTTCCTCTATGAGAATAACCGCTTCACGGATGATCTTAACCGAATTACCGATTACGCACGGCTGATGTCCACCGCAGGCATCAATGCCATTGCGATCAATAACGTGAACGTTCATGCGCTGGAAACTTTGTTTATCTCCACCTACCTGCCTGATGTTGCCCGGATCGCTGATGTATTCAGAACGTACGGCATCCGCCTGTTCCTGAGCGTGAACTTCGCCGGTCCGATGCATGAAGGGGAAGTGGGAAGCGCAGATCCGCTGGATGCCGGAGTCCGGGAGTGGTGGAAGACGAAAGCGGCTGAAATCTATACGGTGATTCCCGATTTCGGCGGATTCGTGGTCAAGGCCGATTCAGAGAACCGGCCAGGCCCGTTCACCTACGGGCGGGATCATGCCGATGGCGCGAATATGCTGGCGGAGGCGCTGAAGCCGTTCGGCGGCATCGTCATCTGGCGCTGCTTCGTGTACAACTGCAAGCAGGACTGGCGTGACCGCAAGACAGACCGGGCGAGAGCAGCCTATGATCATTTCAAGCCGCTTGACGGTAAGTTCCATGATAACGTAATTCTGCAGATCAAGAACGGACCGATGGATTTCCAGGTCAGAGAGCCGGTATCTCCGCTGTTCGGGGCGCTTGAACAGACCAATCAGGTGATTGAATTTCAAATTGCCCAGGAGTATACCGGACAGCAGCGTCATGTCTGTTACCTGGTTCCGCAGTGGAAAGAGATTATGGAATTTGACACGCTGGCCCAAGGCGGAACGGCTCCGGTGAAGCATATCGTCGACGGCTCGCTATGGGGCAACCGTTACAGCGGTGTGGCTGCAGTATCCAATGTGGGCAATGACCGGAATTGGACCGGTCATCTGCTGGCCCAGGCGAATCTTTACGGATTCGGGCGGCTGGCCTGGAACCCGGAGCTTAGCGCGGAAGAAATTGCTGCGGAGTGGATCGCCCTGACGTTTGGTACAGACGCTGCGGTTGCCGGCGTAATCAGCCGGATTTTACTGGATTCCTGGGAGATTTACGAATCCTATACAGCACCGCTTGGCGTGGGCTGGATGATTAATCCCGAGCATCACTACGGCCCTAATGTGGACGGCTATGAATATTCACAATGGGGTACCTACCATTATGCCGATCATCAGGGAATCGGTGTAGACCGGACTGTGGCCACAGGCACCGGCTACAGCGCCCAGTATATGGGCAGCAATGCGCAGCGATATGATTCGCTGGAAGAATGTCCGGATGAGCTGCTGCTGTTCTTCCATCATGTGCCGTATACCCATGTGCTGCATTCCGGCAAAACTGTGATTCAGCATATCTACGACACCCATTTTGAAGGTGCGGAACGTGCTGCCGGGCTGCTGGCTGCCTGGAGCGGATTGAAGGGCAGGATCGCAGAGGGGCTGTATGTACAGGTAGAGGAACGTCTGCGGGGACAGGCTGCACATGCCAAGGAGTGGCGCGACCAGATCAATACTTACTTTTACCGCAAGAGCGGCATAGAAGATTCCGGAGCACGCAAGATTTATTGAGAGTTAATAGGGAACTATTAGGAGGGGCAGGTTCATGACGCTCACTTTCGGACAGGTTATCGGACATTTAACAGCAGGCATCCGCAAGCCGGATGGAACGGTAGACAGGCTGGAGCCGGGAGCTCCGGAGTCGGAGGTGCAGGGGATTGTGACCGCCTTCTCGGCTTCGCAATATGTAATTGAGCAGGCGGCCTTGCTTGGCGCGAATCTGATCATTACGCATGAAGGTGTTTATTACAGCCATCAGGATAACCGGGAGGGGCTGGAGAATGATCCTGTCTACCGGCAGAAATCTGAACTGGTCGCCAGCACCGGTGTAGGTATCTACCGCTTCCATGATTATGTGCACCGCTATACACCGGACGGGATCATAGAAGGGCTGCTGCGGGAGCTGGAATGGGAGCCGTATGTCGAACGGCATCTGCCCCATGTGTCTATTCTCTCGGTCCCTGCTGCGTCAGTTTCAGAGATTGCCGGATATTTGAAGCAGCAGCTGCATATCCCCTATGTCCGCGCAGCAGGCAATTTATCCGCTGTATGCAGCAGAGTGGGCGTGCTGGTTGGCTACAGAGGCGGTGGTGCAGCTACCATTCCCCTATTTGAGCAGGAGTCACTTGATCTGATTATCGCCGGTGAAGGCCCGGAGTGGGAGACCCCGGAATATATCCGGGATGCCGTCCGGCAGGGCCGAAGCCGGGCATTAATTATGCTGGGCCATGCGGAGAGTGAAGCGCCGGGGATGAAGCTGCTGGCGCAGCGGCTGGCCTTGCAGTTTCCGGATGTGCCGGTGCATTACATTCAGGAACAGCCCGTTTATCAGATTGTATAATTAACGGAACCTCTTTGAAGGTATGAAGACCAAGGGACAATGGCTGTCCCTTCAGGACTCCTGCCGGCAAGGGGGTTTTGAACGTTCAGCTGGAACATCCCGCCGGATTGCGCTGGACAGCGGCATTGTATGCAGACTGCCGGTCTGGTTCATATTGCGGATTGCCCCCCGGGCGCAACTATCATATAGTGGAATTCTATATGAGGTTAGGCAGTGCAGAAGATGAAGCGCCATCTGGATAGCCAATTTCACGACAGGAGGATAGAATCAGGCTTATTCTATTCTCCTTTTGCGTTTTTAACCATTGATTCCGCATTTTGAATATTGTTTGTATACAAGATTCAGCTTACATTGTAGAGGCATCAAGCCATCAACTACACCTATAACGGAGGTCGTACCAGTGATGAATTCATCCAGATCGCAAAAGCTGCATAAACCGCTTATCGTTGTGTTAGGTCTCACATTGCTTGCTGCAGGCTGCAGCAGCTCCAAGAAGGATAATTATGAAAGCGCTTCTGTCACTCCTGCCGGAAATGCCCCGGCTTCCAATGAAGCCGCGGCAGCTTTCACTTATCCGATGACGGGCGGCATAGAGCTGACTTATATGAATGAACAGCTGGGAGGTACGCCGGAACGGCTGCCGGTCGATGACGAATATGAGAAGCGGACAGGAATCGCAATCAGACAGCTGGGCGGAACACCGATGACCGACCAGAAGTTCAGTCTGCTGCTGGCCTCGGGCGAGCTGCCGGATATCTTCCTCAATACCTGGCTGCAATACCCGGGCGGACCTGATAAAGCCGTGGAGCAGGGTTACATTCTGAAGCTCAATGATCTGATCGATCAATATGCGCCCAACTTGAAGAAGACCCTTCAGGAGAACCCGGATATCGACAAAATGATCAAAACCGATGACGGTACGTATTACGCCTTCCCGTTCATCCGCTCGGAGATCGGCCGGGTCTACGGGGGGCCGATTATCCGCAAGGATTGGCTCGATGAGCTGAATCTCGGCATCCCGGAAACGATTGAGGAGTGGCATACCGTACTGACTGCTTTTAAAAACAAGAAAAATGCAGCCTCACCCGTAACCTTCCGTACGATATTCCTGGGAGAGCGGACTGGAGGGTTCGCCGGAGCGTTCGGTGTGATGGGTAACTTCTACGTTAACGACGGCAAAGTAGTCTATGGCTATCTGGAGCCTGGCTACAAGGAATACCTCAATACCATGAGCCGGTGGTACAAAGAAGGGCTGATTGACAAGGATTTCGCTTCGATTGACGGCGCTACCGTTGACAAGAAAATGACCTCGAATGTAAGCGGAGCAACGATCGGCTGGCAGTACTATATTGAGAAATATAACTCAGCCGTGCAGGAATCGGACCCGGAAGCCGATTTTGTAGCCGCTCCATACCCGTCTGCGGTCAAAGGCGGCCTTCCTGAGTTCGGCCAGCTGGATAATGCCTATGCGGGGACAAGCTCGGCAGCCATCTCAGCCACAACCAAAAATGTCGAAGCCGCTATGCGCTGGCTGGATTATGCTTTTACCGAAGAAGGCAGCAAGCTGAATACCTATGGGATTGAAGGCATTACCTATACGCTGGAAAACGGCAAGCCCGTCTATACCGATCTTGTGGTTAAGAATCCCGAAGGCCTCGGCAGCGACCAGGTCATGTCCAAGTATTCGCACGGCACCAACTTCCCGATGATTCAGCAGGACAACAATCTGCCGGCGAAATATCCGGCAACCACAGAATCTATCGGCATCTGGAAACAGACCAATCATGAGAGCCACCTGCTGCCTCCGGTAACGCCAACCGCCGAAGAAGCGGATGAAATGAGCAGCATTATGAACGACATCAATGCTTTTGTGAAAGATATTGAGCTCAAGATCATTCTGGGCACCGATTCCGTAGACAATTACGATAACTATGTGCAGCAGATGAGGGACCTGGGCATCGGGCGCGCGCTGGAAATTCAACAAGCGGCCTATGAACGTTACCTGAACCGTTAGACGATGCTCATATTTCCAGGCTTATACTACCAAACCTTTAGGAGGAATTATCCATGAGTCAAAAAAGGAAACTCAGCAATGGCTGGCAGTTCAGCAAGCAGCCGCTTCATTCGGAGCTTGCCGAGGTGGCCGCAGGTGCAGACTGGATGACGGTTACGCTGCCGCATGACTGGCTGATCTATGATACCCGCAATCTCTACGAGAACGGGGAGGGCTGGTACCGCACCAGCCTTACGTTCGAAGAAGTACCTGCAGATGAGCTTGTGTCCTTGCGTTTCGAGGGAGTGTATATGAACTCGACGCTGTACGTGAACGGACAGGTGGCGGGTGAGTGGAAATACGGATATTCCACCTTTGAATTCGATATCACCCCGTACCTGATAGCGGGAGACAATGAAGTCTATATGCGTGTGATCCACGAATCGCCCAATTCCCGCTGGTACTCCGGCGCCGGAATTTACCGGCCGGTCTGGCTGAAGACAATGCCGAAGACGCATATGGCTGCTGACGGAATTTATATTGCGGCTAGAGCAGCGGCGGAGGGTGAAGCCTGGACTGTAGACGTGGATGTGGAGCTGCATACTGCTGAAGCTGGGGCGTCAGGCAGGGAGCTGAAGCTGCGGCATAGCATTCTGGATGCGCAAGGAACGGTAATTGCCGCAGGAACCTCTGAGGTGCCTGTGATGCAGGGCGGTTCAGCCGTACATAACCACATCCGCCTGACGGTTGATCACCCGTTGCTATGGGATATTACCAGTCCCCATCTCTATTCTCTGCAATCTGAACTGCTGGCAGACGATGAGGTCATTGAAGTGGAGAAGGAGCGCTTCGGGTTCCGGACGATGGAGCTGGACAGTGACAAGGGCTTCTTCCTCAACGGCCGTCATGTCAAAATATACGGAGTCTGCCAGCATCACGACCTCGGTGCTCTGGGTGCTGCTGTGAACAAGGCGGCGCTGCGCCGCCAGTTCGTCCTGCTGCAGAAAATGGGCGTCAATGCCATCCGCACCGCGCATAATATGCCCGCTGTAGAGCTTATGGAGCTGGCCGATGAAATGGGGCTGCTGATTGTGTCGGAAGCCTTCGACATGTGGGAGCGCAGCAAGACGCCTTATGACTATGCCCGGTTCTATCCGGAGTGGTGGAAGCGCGATATTGCCAGCTGGGTGCGGCGGGACCGCAACCGGCCAAGCCTGCTGATGTGGAGCATCGGCAACGAGATTTATGATACCCATGCAGACAGCCGCGGCCAGGAGCTCACCCGGGAGCTGCAGGAGGAAGTGCTGGTCCATGATCCGCGCGGCAATGCTTTTGTTACCATTGGCTCGAACTATATGCCCTGGGAGAATGCGCAGAAATGCGCCGATATCGTCAAGGTGGCAGGCTACAACTATGCGGAGAAATATTATGAGCAGCATCACCGGGAACATCCGGACTGGATAATCTACGGCAGTGAGACCTGCTCGACAGTGCAGAGCCGGGGAGTCTATCATTTCCCGCTGGCTCAATCTGTTCTGGCCGATGATGATCAGCAGTGCTCTTCGCTAGGGAACAGTTCTACCAGCTGGGGTGCCAAAAGCACGGAGGCCTGCATCACCGCAGACCGGGATGCTTCCTTCTCGCTGGGACAGTTTCTCTGGACGGGCTTTGACTATATCGGGGAACCGACTCCTTATCACACCAAGAACTCATACTTCGGGCAGCTGGATACCGCCGGTTTCCCTAAGGATTCCTATTATATCTATCAGGCAGAATGGACGGATTACCGCACGCATCCGATGATTCATATTTTTCCTTACTGGGATTTCTCGCAGGGCCAGCTGATTGATGTACGGGTCTGCTCGAATGCTCCGCGCATTGAGCTGTTCATGAATGAAGTCTCACAGGGCAGTGTAGATATCGATCATGTCCACGGACATAAGCTGCTTGGAGAATGGCAGCTGCCTTACGCGGACGGTGTCCTGCGTGCAGCTGCTTATGATGAGCAGGGGAATGTAATCGCCACGGTGCAGATTTCCTCCTTCGGGGATGCAGCTTTGCTGGTGTTAACTCCAGATAAGCAGGAGATTGCCGCAGACGGTACGGACCTTATCTTCGTAACGATTAGCACGCTGGATCAGTTGGGGCGTCCGGTAGCGAATGCCAATAACCGGGTTCACCTCAGTGTTGAGGGCCCCGGACGGCTGATCGGTCTGGATAACGGGAACAGCACGGACTATGATTCCTACAAAGGCGTAAGCCGCCGCCTGTTCAGCGGTAAGCTGCTGGCAGTGATTGCCGGTACATTGGAGCCCGGAACGATTACGCTGCGTGCGGCTTCGGCGGATCTGGCTTCGGCTGAGCTTACGCTGCGGTCGGTGCTTCCCGCCCCGGGAATGATCGCCGAAGATGAGCTGTATCTGTATGCGCATAACCCGCTGGAGGCAGAGGCGGCATCCGGTAATCCGGAGAGCGGCAAGGAAGAGGAGATCCCGGTCCGCAAGCTGGAGATGATCTGCCCTGAGGGTAATATTCTGACGCCGGCGCAGCCGTCACTTCCGGTCCGGGTGAAGCTGCATCCGCAGGGTGCCGCCTGGCAGGATGTCGAGTGGCGGATCACCAACGCCGCCGGAATTGATGCCAATATTGCCACCATTGAGACCAGCGGGCATGAAGCCGTAATCACGGCTTTGGGTGATGGCGATGTATACATCCGCTGCGGGACAGCCAATGGTGCAGACGGCATCCGGCTCTATTCACAGATGGAATTCAAGCTTACAGGGCTTGGCCAGGCTTATCTGAATCCGTATGAATTTATCTCCTCCGGATTCAACAGCAGCCATAGCCGGAATCTGACCAACGGCAATGAACGCGGTGTGGCTACAGCCCGGGAAGGGGAGAGCCGGATCTGCTTCGAACGGATTGACTTTGGGGATGATGGAGCCGATGAGATCGTTCTGCCAATCTTCTCGCTGGATGATCAGGAACTCCCGATTGAGATATGGGAAGGCATTCCCGGAGAGAATGGTGCCGAATTACTCACCACAGTCACTTACCAGAAGCCGTCCCGCTGGAATGTGTACCAGGAAGCAAGCTATACGCTGCCCAAAAGGCTGACAGGCATCACTTCACTGTCCTTCGTCCTGCGGAAGAAGATTCATCTGAAGGGCTTCTCGTTTGTCCGCAGGCACAAGGCGTATGAGCGTCTGGCTGCACAGGCCAACAGTGCCGTTTACGGGGATGCCTTCACCATTACGGAGGATGCCATTGAAGGGATCGGCAACAATGTCTCGCTTATATTTGCCGGGATGGACTTTGGCGGGACGGAATGCTCACGGGTTGTCATCAGCGGACGCTCAACGCTTGCGAACAATACGCTGCAGATCCTCTTCAGCGGTCCCGGCGGCGAATCCAAGCAGCTGATTGAATTTGCCGGGAGCGGCAGCTATACGGAGCGTGAATTCATTCTGGAGCCGCCGGTAAGCGGCAGCCAGACGGTCACCTTCCTGTTCCTGCCGGGCAGCCGGTTTGACTTCAAGTGGTTCCAGTTTCTGCCGTCCGTATAGCAATCAGGGATATCCCAAACAGCCATTCTATGGCGTTTGAGATATCCCTTTTTCTATCAGCTGCCATATACCCGCCCGTCATCGCCTGCTTCACTGATCCGTACCTCAATAAGCTTCATTGTGCTGACAGCCCTGACCGCATGCCGGTCTCCACGGGCTATAGTGAATATTCCGCCTGCCGATGCTGCGGCTGCGGCTCCGTTCACCGTGACCTCACCGTGACCCGATACAATCATCCATGTCTTGGCAGAATGCTTACAGTCCATTTCCGGGATGTCATGCTCCGGCAGCAGTGTTAACATCATCGTAAGTACAAGGCGGATGCCATTTGTTGCCTGGTCCAGAAGGGTATAGCTGCCCCAGCCGGTCTCCCCGTATCTCGGCTCCTGAACAGAATGCTCTTGCAGGATGTCCTTGATCATGTTTGCTTCCTTCCTGGCTGCAATCAGGATGCCTTCGGGGCTCGCTATGGCGACTATGCCGGATACACCGATTACATGCAGCGGAACCTTCAGCTCATTGACGATATGGGTATCCCGGCATTCACCCCATAGGCCTCCTTCGCCAGTCAACGGAGAGTCCAGCCGGGCAGCGAGCGTATCCCAGCTTCCCAGATCAGACCACTCCCCCTTATGCCGTACAACGACTGCTTTGGTGCTGTGCTCCGCCACTTCCTTGTCGAAGCTGCGGACCGGAAGTCCGGCATATTGCGCAACAAATGCCGCATGATCAGCGGGCAGCCCCACCTTCTGGAGATGCGACAGCAGGAAGCTTAGCCGAAACGCGAATACCCCGCAGTTCCATAAAGCATGCTCCTTCATCAGCTCCCGGGCTTTGGCGATATCCGGCTTCTCTGCAAAAGAGAGCACCTGAGCATACGCCTCCGTGCCCCCTTGTGCCGGGACAATATAGCCGTATTGATCGGAAGGATAGGCAGGCTGGGTTCCAAGCAGGAGGAGTTCTGCCTGTGAGGATGCCAGAATATCCGGAAATTGAGGAAACAGCCGGAAGAAGTCTTCGTCCGCATACATATCAGCCGGAGCCACGCAGATGATGTCCTCCGGTCTAGCCTTTCCTGCGGAGTACAAATGCAGGGCGCCATAGGCGGCTGCCGTAAATGTGCCGCGCTTGTAAGGCTCCCCGATTACCGGAAACTTGTTTCCGGTATAGCGGCGGGTGATGGCCAGCTGGTCCTGATGTGCGACGAACAGCACGGATTCGTCAAGTCCCGCTTGACTGAGCTGGCGGCATACGCGTCCGATCATGGACTCTGTGCCCCCGTCAGGTGCAGGAAGCAGCGGCAGGAACATCTTGGAACGGATGCTGCCGGAGAGGGGCCATAGCCGCATACCGGAGCCCCCGCTTAGAAGAATAGTATGCAAGGCGGTCTGCCTCCTTAAGGTTTGGGCGGAGTGGAATATCCCTTGCGCTGATGGAAGGACAGCGAACGGTACGTACGGGCATACTTCTGAAGCTGCGCTTTGCCCAGGGAGGCCGCCGGAGTCTTCAGAGCTTTATTGTTGGCGTTCCTGAGCAGCACAGCAGCGCTGTTCCTGCTGTACACATAGTTGGCATAGGTTTCGAATTCGGAGAAGCCGAACTGCTTCGTTTTGTCGATGGAGCGGAGAATGGCGGCATGCCAGGGCATCCCGTGCCGGGCTTCAATAGTTCTTTTGAGACTGGCCAGCTTCGCGGACTCGAACAGCATATAGTGTGTAACAAAAGACTTAGGGGAAGGAGCGGCGGCGCCGAGCAGCTTCCGGTAGGTGCGGAAATATTCCGGCTGGCTCCAGCTGCGGCAATAAAAGATGCTTTTCCCGCCGGAACGGAAACGATGGGGGCGAATCAGCACCGTATCCGCATCAACCACCAGGAAAAATTTCTCGCGGCAAATATGATCCCCGTTCATCTTAAGCAGCTGCTGGTACAGCCAGCCGGAACGGTTCCAGCGGGAAGAGGAGTAGCGGATAGCTTTCTTGGTGAACGGCAGAACGGTAGTTTCATCGACAAAGACACAATTTTTGCGGGAGCACAGCCCTCTGATCTTGCTGCTGTGCGGCGAGACAATATAAATATGGCTGATAGGGTGGCGGACGTAGCGGCGGAGACTGTCGATCACATGGGGGAGGGTGGCAAGATCCTTTTCAATAGCCGGGATCAGAACATCGATTGGAGGGCCGTTTTTCGTTACATTTTCCGAAGCTGCTGACATGGATTCATCTCCGTACCTATATTGACACTTGAGCGTCTGCACTAGGGTATGCCTGCGGATTAACGGTTGACAGGGCAATGATCCTGCTGAAAGATAATCTTCCCGTAGGGGGCAGATGCTTTATTCAAATACGCCTTCTTCCGCATAGAATGCAGCGACTATGCAAATCAAGGGAGGATGGAAAGCTCCTTCCCGGACAGGAGAGTGCATGCGTGACAGCCAAACAGGTTCAGTCAGGTCAGAGCAAATGGTACAAGACCCAATTGTTGCTTAAGAACCAAACCATTACCCCCTTCATCCCGGATACCCGGAGGTTTAACAGACGCAATCTGGAGCAGATGATTCACAGCTATGGAATGATTTATGTCAAGCCGGAACGGGGAACCTATGGCAATGGAGTAATCCGCGCTGAGCGGGGGGAACGGCAGGGGTATACGTATCAGTATGAGGAAACGCGGCGCCATTTCGATACGTTTGAAGCTTTTCATAAAAGTCTGGCGAAGAAGATCGGCAGAAGGAGCTATCTGGTTCAAAAAGGTATCCATCTGCTGAAGCAGGGCGGGCGCCGTTTCGACATCCGGGTGATGGTGCAGCTCAGCCCCAAGGGCGTATGGGAGGCTACCGGAATCATTGGCCGGCTGGGGCATCCGCGCAAAATAGTAACCAATTACCACAGCGGCGGCAAACCGACCGCAGTGGATCAGTTGCTCTCTACCCATCTGTCGGCCCACCAGCTCGTGCAGCTGAAGGGAGAACTAAACCGGCTGGGTACACGCATCGCAGTTCAAATGCAGAAGACCTATCCGCGCCACCGGCAATTCGGTGTAGACATCGGTCTTGACCGGACGCTCAAGCCATGGATTATTGAAGTGAACATGAATCCTGACCCGTATATTTTTAATCAGCTTAAGGATAAATCCATGTACCGCAGAGTGATGAGGTACCGGCGTTTTAGCCTGAAGCCATAGAGCATACAAAGAAGGCCTGCCAACGTGCAAGGCCTTTCTTTTGTGATCATTTTTTTATAGGCTTACGCTTTGCCAGCAGGAGTCAATTAGACCGTCGATCTCCTCGTCCTTAAGGTCCAGATAATGGTTCAGTGCGCTTTTCACGACATAGACGATGGAGCCGTAATGCATCTGCACCATGAACTTGGGGTCCATAGCGGTAAACAGCTTCTGTTCAACGGCTTCGGCGTAGAGCTTCTCCAGCGGATGACACCAGCCGCCTTCATAGGCCGCTTGCTTGACTTCATCATAGATATAGGGCGAGAACGAATACTGTTCGATAAATTGAAAGCCCTGCGGATACTCGAGTGACAGGGTGATCAGATTCCTCCAGGCCCGCTCCAGACGGGTGCGCAGAGGTTCACCGGTATATACGCCGTCAAGCACCTTATGCCCGTTAAAAGTAACGATACCCCTATACAGCTCATTGATGATTGCTTCTTTACTCTCAAAATAATGATAGATGCTTCCGGTAGAAATCCCGGATTTCCTGGCAATCAGCGACATGGAAGTCGCCTGAAGCTCCTTCTCAATAATCAGACCCAGCGTCGTTTCCAGTACGGCCTGCTGAACCTTATTATAATTGTCGAACATAAACCCGCCTCCAATCGAACATTCATTCTAATGTAAGGCAAGAGGTTCCGGCTTGTCAAGGCACGCAGGGGGCGGCATTATGACTGCGTTTTAGCGGTTATTCTGCGCCATGGTCTCCAGATACTCTTCAATCGGCACGGAATTACGCAGCGCCATTAAGCTGTTCCCTGTATCGCCGATCACCGTCCGGAATTTGCTGCTTACCCCGGTGGCCAGTTCTGCTATCGCATCTACAATTACTTGCGGGTCATCCAGCTGGCTGTTGTCGCGGTTTCCCATAAGCGCACTCAGTTTATCCATCATCTCATCGTACACTGTAATCTTCTCATCTCTGTTCCAGATGATATTATTCGTGAAGTTATTGCCGGAAGAACCGCCTTGCTCGATCAGCCTCAGCTCAATATTCAGCGGCTTCAGCTCGTAGTACAACCCTTCGGTTAATCCTTCCAGCGCGAACTTGGACATGTTGTAGAGAGAGCCGAGCGGCACCGCAGTAGTCACACCCATGAAGGAGCTGATGTTGATGAACATCCCGCTGCCATTGGCCCGGAAGTGAGGCAGGAAGCGGCGGATCACATTGATCGGTCCCCGGGTATTGACAGCGAATTGCCAATCGATATCCTTCTCAGCCGCCAGCTCCAGCGGTCCATAGGTGCCCATTCCTGCGTTGTTAACAACAACATCTATCTTGCCAAAAGCGTCTATAGCCGCATCCACAGCCAAACTCACCTGGTCCGGATTTGTAACATCCAGTTTGAACAGCCTGATATTGTCGTACTGGCGCAGCTCCTGCCCGTTCTCCGGTGTACGCATAGTGGCCGCCACATTCCAGCCCATTTTGGCGAAATGAATCGCCGTTAGCTTTCCGAGTCCCGAACTGGTACCTGTGATGAAAATCGTTTGAGCTGCTCTGTTAGTAGACATGAATATTCCCTCCTATTATTAGATCGAACGATCATTCTAATGCGTGATAAAAAAATATACCATCCATTAGAATGATCATTCTAGGGACATTATTATCCTTTCGGCGGGGATTGTCAAGGATGAAGATACTTGCTGGTTAGATTCCGTTTAAACTCAGTTTACATTCCCTAAGTACATTAGGTCTGCAGCAGGGATCAAGGCTATGGTGAAAGGAGGAGAGGCTTAGGTCTGCTTCGGTATCCAGTTAGCTAAAAGATATCCAGATAATTAGAAGATGTCCAGATAGTTAGAACATTGACAGTTAGAATTCTATCTACTATGCTTGCTATATTACTTAGAATTCTATCTAATTGACAAGGGGACATGAAGATGACCGAACCTATTTTGCATACACCGTATTCAGATTTGATCCGTGAGATTGGCTTGAAGCTTAAGAGCTCTGCCGATGCCCGGCTGAACGAGCTGGGACTGAATTCCGCGCAAGGCCGGATGATCGGATATATCTATGAGAATCAGGACAAAGGCGTGATCCAGAAGGATCTGGCGGAGCAGTTCAAGCGGCGCGGGGCCAGCATCACCAGCATGCTCCAGGGCCTGGAGAAGAAAGGCTATATCGCCCGCGTCACCCATGAGAAGGATGAACGTCAGAAGAAGCTGACCGTATTGGAGAAGGGAGTTATCCTGGTCGAGGAGTTCAACCTTATGTTCTCGGATGTTGAAGCCGGTATTACCCGGCAGCTCAGCAAAGAGGAGGCATCAACCCTATTGTCGCTGCTGTCCAAAGTTAATCAAAGCTTGTAATGGAATGAATTGGTTATGAAAGTACACGTTTGGAGGAATGAATATGAACAAGGAAGTATCCAACCAATATTACCTGGAATCCGCTCCAATGAAAAAGGCGATATTCCATTTGTCGGTTCCCATGATGATCGGCATGTCAGTCGGAACGGTCTACAATGTGATCAACGCTTATTTCATCGGCCTGCTGCATAATACGGGGATGCTGACGGCGATCACGCTGGGCTTGCCGATTTTCACCGTCCTGATGGCCTTCGGCAATGTGTTCGGAGTGGGGGGCGGAACCTTCGTCACCCGGCTGGCCGGGGAGAAGAATACGGAGAAAGGCAAGCGGATCGCCGGATATACCTTCTATGCAAGCATCATTGCCGGAATCGTTATCGCGCTGCTGGCGCTGCTGGCGATTAATCCGCTCACCCGCCTGCTCGGTGCGGATGCGGCAACCTTCGATTACACGAAGACCTATGCCCTGACGATGTTCGCCGGGGGCTTCGCGATTGTGCTTAATTTTGCGCTCGAACAGCTGGTCCGCGCTGAGGGGGCGTCGAGGGAGTCCATGTATGGTATTTTTATCAGCACGGCGCTCAGTCTGATCTTTGACCCGCTGTTTATTTTGATTCTGGGCTGGCATGTAGCCGGAGCGGCGCTGGCCATGTGCCTGGCTAACCTCGGATCGGCACTCTATTATCTCTATTATCTGGAGAAACGGAGTGAGAATCTCAGGGGGTTCCTGAAGCATTTCAGAATATCCCTGCAGGATAAGCTGGAGATCTATAAAGTCGGCATCACGGAGCTGCTGCAATGCGCTTTTCTGATTGTGACGACACTGCTGCTTAATAACTATTCCATCCAGTATGGTGATAATGTGGTAGCCGGGTTCGGGGTGGCGCTGAGAATTGTGCAGATTCCCGAGTTCCTGTCGATGGGACTGTTCCTGGGCCTGATCCCGCTCTTCGCCTTTAACTATGCCAGCAGGAACAGAGCCAGACTTACCTCAAGTATTAAGTATGCTTTTGGCTATATCGCCAGCATTGCGGTGGTATTTGTCAGTCTGGTCTATGTGTTCCGGGGACCTATCCTGCATTTGTTCTCCAATGATAACTCGGTGATCAGCATGGGGATTTACATCCTGGCAGCCATGCTCATCTCCGCGCTGTTCAATGGTTTCACCGGTCTGTTCATGAGCATCTTCCAGGCTACAGGCCAAGGCGCACAGGCGGGGATTATGGCAGTTACGCAAGGCGTGCTCTATATCCCGGTGATTATCGTGCTGCATCATTTCTTCGGCCTGCATGGCGTGATCTGGTCCATGACCGTTACCGAGGTGACGACAAGCCTCCTGGGTGTGATTCTGTTCATCGGCTTCAACCGGAAGCTGGGGAGATTGGGTAGTGTAGACGATCCGGAGGGGGGGGCTCCGGTGGCGTCGGTGTGACGCCTGAAGCACTGAAGACCTGAAGACCTGAAGACCTGAAGGCCTGAAGCTCAGAAGCTCAGAAGCTCAGAAACCCTAAGTAAATTACTTAGATTTCTTTAAAAACCTTGAATCTATATAGGGTAAACTTAGAATCTGAATTGCTGCATGGACGAATCCTTGCTCTGCAGGAGGGTCGTCCATCGGCTGGTCAATATTCTTAAGTTTAGCTTATATACAAGGTTTTTTGGCGTTTAGGAAATTATGCGATGTATTCATTGGCCCCCGAAAGTAGGCAATGAGAGGAAATGAGGGGCAAAATTGCCCCTGATTCCGGTGGAAGTGGTCTTGGAGTAGGAAATGAGGGGTAAAAGTGCTCCTGATTCCGGTAGAAGCGGGCCTGGAGTGGGAATGAGGGGCAAAAGTGCCCCTGGTTCCGGTGGAAGTGGGCTTGGAGAGGAAATGAGGTGTAAAAGTGCCCCTGGTTCCGGTGGAAGTGGGCTTGGAGAGGTAAATGAGGGGCAAAAGTGCCCCTGATTCCGGTGGAAGTGGCCTGTAGGGGGAAATGAGGGGCAAAAGTGCCCCTGGTTCCGGTGGAAGTGGGCCTGGAGTGGGAATTGAGGGGCAAAAGTGCCCCTGATTCCGGTGAAAGTGGGCCTGGAGTGGGAATTGAGGGGCAAAAGTGCCCCTGATTCCGGTGAAAGTGGGCCTGGAGTAGGGAATGAGGGGCAAAAAGTGCCCCTGGTTCCGGTGGAAGTGGGGCGCAGATGAAAAATATAGGGATAAATCCCACTAATTACGCCGAAAGTAGGCAGAATGAGGGGAATAGAGGGATAAATCCCATTAAATACGCCAAAAGTAGACGGGACGAGTGAAATTAGAGGGATAAATCCCTTTAATTCTGCTGCAAGTGGGCTTGTGAGTGGAACGAAGGGGGACAGCGTCTCTCAATACGCCTCATCATCGCCTGCACCTATAACACTCCGTCCGCACTCACCTCCCAACTCGCCCCCGCCGCCTACACACCCCCTGTATCCGCACTGCCCCCGCACCGGCACCCACCGCCCCCGCCCGCACCCCGCCAGTCATCGGTACCCACCGCCCCCGCCAGAACCCCGCCAGTTACCCGCACCATAACTTCACCCTGGTTACTTGCCGCCCGCATCCGCCCGCCCAACTCCGCATAGCTAAATCCCGCTGCTTTATAGTAAAATGAGATAAATTTAATCACAGAGGAGTAACTGTATGCTGGACGTCAATGAAATTCAGGCGCGGATTCCCCACCGTTATCCGTTTCTGCTGGTAGACCGGATCACCGAGCTTGAAGAAGGCAAGCGGGCGGTCGGGATTAAGAATGTGAGTATAAACGAACCATTCTTCCAGGGGCATTTCCCCGGATACCCGGTGATGCCGGGTGTATTGATCGTAGAGGCATTGGCCCAGGTAGGCGGTCTAGCCATGTCCAAGCAGGAAGAGGGCGGAAGCACAATCGGACTGCTCACGGGAATCGACAACTGCCGGTTTAAGCGTCAAGTGAAGCCGGGAGATCGGCTGCGCCTTGAATTTGAAGTTACCCGGGTCAAAGGGATAATTGTAAAAGGAACGGGGACCGCCACTGTAGACGGTGAGCGGGTGTGCGAGGCAGAGATTATGTTTGCGTTCGGCGGGCAATAACTAGGGGAAAAGGTGGCTGGAGAAAGATCATGAGAAAAAGTGTTGTATTTAAAACGGTTTCATGCTATTTTATAAACTATAAAAACGTTTTTATTGCAGAGGAACAATGATATGGGAAAGATAACAATCAAAGACGTGGCCAGAGAAGCAGGCGTCTCCATCTCCACGGTCTCCAACGCCTTGAATGACGTGGATGTACTCAACCCGGAGACCAAATCCCATGTGCTGAAGGTAGCGCAGCGCCTGAATTATGTTCCGAACCTGAACGGCAAGCTGCTGAAGTCCGGTACGACGAAGATGCTTGGTTTTTTCACCACAAGTGTGTCAGGTCCATACTTTTACAAGCTGGTAGAATCCATGGCCCGTCAATGCGACCGCCTGGGTTATGGCCTGAATGTATTTGTCACCAAGGACAAACAGGTGGTCATGAGCAATATTCTCGGACGGCGCGTGGATGGTGTCATTATCTACGAGGAGCTGGGCATCGACGAGAAGGATATTGCCGCGATGAAGAAAGACAAGATTAAGGCGGTATTTCTGGACCGGGTGCTGGAGGACGAGGGGATGGGGAGCATCATATTTGATTCTTTTGAATCCGGGTATGAGGCTACCAAATATTTGATCGGCCTGGGGCATAAGAAAATTGCCTATATCTCCGGCGTAGATACGATGTTCGACAGCGTACAGCGGCGGGAGGGTTATCTGGCAGCGCTCCGCCAATATCAGCTTCCGGTGGATGATGATTATATTCTTCAGGGTTATTTTGAGGAAGACAGTACCTATAATGCCGTGAAGTCCTTTATCCGCGTGCATCCCGAGAAATTGCCTGACGCCTTCCTGGCCGGTAATGATATCAGTGCGATCGGCTGTATCCAGGCGCTTAAGAGCTACGGGTATGAGGTGCCGGAGGATGTCAGCGTAATGGGCTTCGATGATATTGATATCGCTCCATACTACTCGCCGCCGCTCACGACAGTGAGGAATCAGATCGCAAGGCAGGGCATGCTGGCAATTGACCATCTGGTGCGCATGATTCAAGAGAAAGAGCAAGGCGCCGTACAGAAATTGCAGGGTGAACTGGTAGTAAGAGGCTCAAGCCATGTAAAGATGGACCGGAATGACCGCCCTTAGAGAGCAGGAGTGGTCGTTTCCAGATATAAGCATCCATATGTTTTCACACGATTAGGTTTCCTTCTGTTTCTACTTCATTGTTATATAAAAATATGCACAGCAGGGGGGCTTTTTTTTGCACGCAAATAAAAACGTTTTTATTGATTTGAACATCTGATTTCTTGATTTGGAGGGGAGAAGAACGTGAATAAAACAGCTGTAGTACCGCCAACTTCAATGCCGCCGAACGCCAAGAAGCCTATGGGGCAGCGGATCAAAGAGTTTGTAATCGATTACAAAAGGCAGTGGGAGATTCAATCCATGATTCTGCCGGGCATTATTTTTATGATTATTTTTTGCTACATACCGATTTACGGTCTGACAATTGCCTTCAAGAACTACACGGTCATAGACACACTATCTTCCGCACCCTGGGTGGGGCTGGATAACTTCAAGATTATTCTGTCTGACGAATACTTCTGGGATGCAGTCGTGAACACGCTGGGCATCAGCTTCCTGAAGCTTGGGATCGGGTTTATCATTCCGATTATTCTCGCCATTATGATTTACGAGCTGAATATGGGGCGCTTCAAAAAATTCGTCCAGACCATCTCCTACCTGCCGCATTTCCTGTCATGGATCGTTCTCGGCGGGATGCTGATCACCTGGTTCTCTACTTCCGGCTTGTTCAATGAGCTGCTGCTGAATCTGGGACTGATCTCGAAGCCGTCCAACATTCTGCTGGATTCCGGCAAGTACTGGTGGATTGCCACGTTGTCCGATATCTGGAAAGAAGCCGGTTGGGGCACAATTCTGTACCTGGCCATTATGTCAAAAATCGATCCGACCTACTACGAGGCGGCCAAAATAGATGGAGCCAGCCGGCTCCGGCAAATCTGGAATATCACGCTTCCAAACATGAAGTCGATTATCAGCCTGAATCTGATTCTGACTGTAAGCGGTTTACTCGGTTCTAATCTGGATCAGACGCTGGTCCTCATGAACTCCCAGAACCGGGCCAGAGCGGAGGTCATCAATTCGTATGTATACCGTATGGGGATGACGCAAGGTGACTTCTCGTATGCGACCGCCGTTGGTTTGGGTGTCTCCATCGTTTCAGTGATCCTGCTGGTTACGGCCAACAAAATCACCAGTAAGTTAAATGATAATCAATCCGTGTTATAAAGGGAGGCATGTGCTGTGAACCGAAAGGTGGTTAAAGAAGATATCGACAGCCGGATCTTTGACGCGGTCAATATGGTTCTGCTGATAATCTTCATGGTCATTATTCTCGTTCCCTTATGGAACGTCATTATTTCATCCTTAAGCTCAGGCAAGGCGCTTGCCGAGGGCGGGTTTATTTTCTGGTCCAAGGAGTTCTCCCTGGAGAATTACCGCGCGGTATTCAATGACAGCAGTATCGGGCAGTCCTTCCTGGTCTCCATCTCCAAAACCTTTGTCGGGGTCTTCACCCATGTATTCTTTTGCGCCATGATCGGCTATGGTCTCAGCAAAAGATACATCCGCGGCCGCAAGTTGTATGTGGCGATGGGCGTCATTACGATGTTTTTCTCCGGCGGGATGATTCCGACTTACCTGCTCATTAAATCGCTCGGACTCCTGAACAGCTTCTGGGTGTACATCATCCCCGCATTATTCAGCTATTACGACGTTGTCATTCTGATGAACTTTTTCCGGAATGTCCCGGATTCGCTGGAAGAATCGGCCAAGATTGACGGCGCAGGCGACTGGCATATTTTCCTCAAAATCTTCATTCCGCTCTCCATGCCCGCTATGGCGACAATCGCCCTGTTCAACGGGGTGGGGCAATGGAACGACTTCATGACAACGAAGCTATATATCACCAATCAGGCCCTTTATCCGCTGCAGATGAAGCTGTATGAGATTATCGTGCAGTCACAGACCCAGTCGATGCAGAACATCGGGGGCTCAGCCGTGATTGAAACCACCACCAAAGGGGTTCAGCTAGCAACAATTGTCATTACTACCCTGCCTATTGTTGCGATGTATCCAGTTCTTCAAAGGTACTTTATCTCCGGCATGATGATGGGGGCGGTCAAAGAGTAGAGAAGAAGAGGGGGCGTATTTTTCAAAAGAAATCGGTTTCTACATCATATTATAGGAGGTTTATCAATGATTAAAATGAATAAAGTCCTGGGGAATAAGGGTGTTAAGCTCGCTCTGCTGCTGATGGCGGCAATGCTGGTGGTGGCAGGCTGCAGCTCAAACGGCGGTTCGAAGAAGGGCAGCGATGTCTCAATAGAAGACCGCTACACGGTGGACCCGGAAACTCCGGCCTGGCAGCTGGATAAGAAATCGGAGACTACGGAATTGACCTGGTATGTCAACGCGGACTGGTGGAATACGGACTTCGGCAAGGATGTGGTGACCAAGAAGATCAAAGAGGATCTGAACATCGACATCAAGTTCATTACGGGGGACGACACCAAGCTGAATACATTCTTCGCGGGCGGCGATATGCCGGATCTGCTGACGATCTTCGACTCGAACTCACCAGTAGTACAGAAAGCTGCTACCTGGGCGCTCCCGCTGAATGATCTGGCCGAGAAATATGATCCTTACTTCAACAAGGTCGCTGCGGCCGACACGCTGAACTGGTTCCAACTGAAAGACGGCAAAACCTATGGCTATCCTAACTATTCCAATACACAGGCTGATTATGACAGCGGTAACATTCCGGCCAAAACGGCTTTTGTTATCCGCAAGGATGTCTATGAAGCACTGGGCAGCCCCTCCTTCGGGACCCCGGAAGAATTCAAGAATGTCATGAATCAGATCAAAACACAGTTCCCTGACATGATTCCCTTCGGTTTCAACTCCATTGGGGAAGGCACCGGCTCACTAGGGGATGTGCTGCAGGATTTCATCGGCGTGCCGCTGGAAACCGAAGACGGCAAGTTCTTCAACCGCAATCTGGATGAGGATTACCTGACCTGGCTGCGGACGCTGAATGCCGTATACAGAGACGGGGCGATCAGTGACGACAGCTTCGCCGATGACGGTACAGGTTTTGAGGAAAAAGTGAAATCCGGTAAATATGCCACGATGCTGCTCGACGGTACTCCACAGCAGGGCGGGAATCTGCAGATCTTCATGAGTGCTAATCCGGGAAAAGAGTACATTGCCATCGATGGTCCGCAGAGCACAGTGGGACATCAGCCGACCCTCAATCAGTCCGGGATTACCGGCTGGATGATCAGCTACATCACCAAGGACTGCAAGGACCCGGCCAAAGCGATTCAAATCTTCACGTACCTGCTTAGCGAAGAAGGCCAGAAGCTGATGAACTATGGTATTGAAGGCGAGACCTACAAGGCAAATAGCGACGGTACGGTAGAACTGCTGCCGGAAGTGAAGGATCTGCAGCTGAATAATGCGGATAAGTTCAAGAAGGATTACCGGATGGGCGAATTCATGTTCTTCGGGCATGACCGCCACAAAGCGCTGAGCAAGGATGCCTTCCCTGAATCGATCAAGCAAATGCAGGAATGGGGCCAAGGCAAGCTGAAACCGCATTTCATCCTGGAGAACATCAATCCCGATCAGGGTACAGCCGAAGCACGCGGCCTGACGGCGATTAACACCACCTGGAATACAACAATGGTAAGTATGATCCGTGCCAAGGATGATGCAGCCTTTGACAGTACCTTGGCTGATTATAAAGCCTTCCTGGACAAAAACAGCTGGGATAAGATCGTAGAAATCCGCAGCGGGAAGATGCAAGCCAACAAGGAAAAGCTGGGCATTAAATAAGCAAGGCACAGAAAGGGGCCCGCTTTGGGCCCTTTTGCATAAAAAGATGGAGGGATAACACATGCGGGAAATTATCATGTATCAGTCTAACGGAGAAGACGAGCTGTTTGTGGAGCAGTCAGTTGCACAGCTGCCGCAAATTTCTGCTGATACGGTTACTGCCACAGTTGAGATAGATGCCAGTCATACGTATCAGGAGATGGATGGGTTCGGGGCCTCCTTCACGGACTCGGCCGCCTATCTGATTCATCAGGTGCTTGACGAGGAGCAGAGAACAGAGGTTATGAGCAAGCTGTTTGATCCGCAGGATGGCATCGGCTTGTCCTTCCTGCGGAATCCGATGGGGGCATCGGATTATGCCAGAACGGTCTACAGTTATAATGATCTGCCTGAGAACGAGACAGATCCCGGATTGTCCGGGTTCTCCATAGCCCATGATGAAGCGGATATTATTCCTTTATTGCAGCAGGCGTTGAAGCTGAATCCGGAAATCAAGCTGATGGCTTCACCCTGGAGCGCACCGGGCTGGATGAAGACCAGCGGGTCGATGATTACCGGTCAGCTGAAGCCGGAGCACTATCAGGTGTATGCGGACTATTTCGTCCGCTATATCCAGACCTTCGCGGCTCACGGTCTGCCTACCTATGCCGTCACTGTGCAGAATGAGCCGCTCTATGAACCGCAGCATTATCCGGGTATGCTGATGCTGCCGGAGGAGCAGCTGGAGTTCATCCGCGACTATCTGAAGCCAAGCTTCAGGAAGAATGGAATTGAAGCCAAAATCCTCTGCTACGATCACAACTGGGACCGGCCGGATTATCCGCTGACCGTTCTTGAGCAGGCCGAAGCGGAAGTGGATGGTGTAGCCTGGCACTGGTATGGCGGTGCACCGGCTGCGCAGTCAGAAGTGCTGGCGGCTTATCCCGGCAAAGAAGTACACTTCACCGAAGGCTCGGGCGGGGAATGGATTCCGCCGTTTGAGCAGGCGTTCTCCAATGTGATGCGCACGGGAATTGAGATTTTGCGGAATCACAGCAAGTCGTTCGTGCTGTGGAATATGGCGCTGGATGAACAGAATGGTCCAACCGTTCCCGGCTTCGGCAAGAGTACCTGCCGCGGAGTAGTGACGGTCAACCAGCAGACCAGGGAGCTTACATATACCCTGGATTATTACGCGCTGGCGCATTTCAGCAAAGTCATCCGGCCCAAGGCGCTGCGCCTTGCTTCTGCCGCTAGCAATGAGCAAGTACGCTCCGTTGCCTTCCGCAACAGTGACGGATCGTTTGCGGCGGTTTTGTTCAACGATGGGGATACGCAAGAGAATGTAGTTGTGAAGCTGCAAGGGGATGAGGTACTGACCTTCCCCATGGCGCCAAAAAGTGCTGTATCATTGAAGGTGGACGGCAGTAGGGAGTAGCAGGCTCCCGACAAGTTCAGCCAGATCAGCTTGTGTCCAGTCACGTTACTTATTGACAATAAAAGGAATCGAATAGATTAAATGAACAAGGCGTTCCGCAAAGCCATGAACTGGCTGCCGGGACGCTTCTTTTTTGCCGGAAATGTAAAAAATATCAATCTTCATCAAAAGGTCACAAATATACTTCACTTTTTATCTGCCAAATACAGTTATATAGAGTAGAAAGGAGAGGACGCAAGTGGATGAAGGTGAATGGGTTCGTCGCATCCAGGAGGGTGAGACCAGGTATCTGACGCCGCTGATTGAGCGGTATTACGCCGGAATACAGAAGTACTGTTATTACCGGCTCCGCAGTGAGGAAGAGTCCAAGGATCTGACCCAGGAGACCTTTTACCGGTTCTGCAGGCATATCGCAAGGTATTCGAATAGCGGGAAATGCCGTGCTTACTTATATACGATTGCCCGGAACTTATGTAATGACCAACTGCGGAAGAGAGTGCAGTTCCCCTCCATGGAGTTTGATGAAGCTGTCACCGGGGAAGCTGTCTGGCAGGGCCTTTCTATAGAGGAACAGGTGGAGAAGGGGCAGCTGGTCGATGAACTGCTTCACTTGCTTCCTGAGGAGCAGCGGGAGCCGGTATTTATGCGTTTTTGCCTGGATTTGACCTTCCGCGATATCGCCCGTATTACGGGAGTGAATGTATGTATGGTACAGTACCGTGTTAAGCGCGGGCTGAACAGTTTAAGGAGTCATTTGGAGAGGAGTGATTATGTTGAACAAGCATCAGCAGTCCATCATCGGAATCCTGCAGAACTCCCACTCGTTCCCCGTTGAGCGGAAGCGGCTGGAGGAAACCATCGGGGGAGCTGAGACAGAGCTAAGACAGGCGCTGGGCGGACGGAGAACAAGTTTAGCAGATTTCTATAAGCTGCAGCTCCGCTTCATCAGCCGGAAGGTATGGGCGGCGCAGCTGCTGATTGTTATGGGAATGGCATTCTTACTGCACAACTCTATGCAAGGGCAGAGGGCAAATATACAGCTTATGATGCTGGCCTCTCTGGCTGCACCTTTACTTGTAATCACAGGGATACAGACCATGACCCGGTCATTAAGCCGCTCTATGCTGGAGGTTGAACTCAGTACCTATCATCTGCTTGATAAGCTGACAGCTGTCCGGATGAGCCTGCTGGGAATGGCCGATCTGCTTGGATTAACGCTGCTTGGGGCCTTACTGGGTACATGGACAGATGCCGGAGTCCTGGAGATGTTCCTATACTTGCTGATTCCCTTTAATCTGGCTTGCTTTGGCTGTCTGTGGCTGCTAAACCGGGTGCGCACACCAAACTGCGGTTACTATTGCCTCTTATATTGCTGCCTGCTGGTGTTGTTGCAGCTCATTGTTTCGTTTAACCCCCCGCTCCTGCTGCTCAATTCATCGGCTGCAGGAAGAGGTCTGGTGTTGCTGCTGCTCTCGGCAGCAGGATTGGTCTATGAAGGTTACGGTATACGCAAGACCTGCCGGAGTCTGGAAACGGCCGCACAAGGAGGAGTATAGGATGCTGGAGCTGACTTTGAACCAGGTACATAAACATTTTGCCGCGAGGCATGCCGTAAACGGAGTTTCAATCAAGCTTAACAGCGGTGTATATGGTCTGCTGGGAGCAAACGGGGCGGGCAAAACAACGTTGATGCGGATGATATCAGGCATTCTGATACCAACCTCAGGGAGTATTCAAATGAATGGCCGGGACATTAGCCGGATGGGCGAACGATACCGTGATATACTCGGCTATTTGCCGCAGGACTTTGGGTATTACCCGGATTTCAGCGCACAGGAATTTCTCTGGTACATAGGGACATTGAAAGGCTTGAGTCTGCCGGCGGCAAAAGGAAAAACAAGGGAGCTTCTGCAGCTGGTTGCTCTGTCAGAGGTTGCGCGCAAGAAAATCCGTACCTTCTCCGGAGGAATGAAGCAGCGGCTCGGCATTGCCCAGGCACTGCTTAATGACCCCTGCGTTCTTGTGCTGGATGAGCCGACAGCAGGACTTGACCCCAAGGAACGGGTACGCTTCCGTAATCTCCTAGCCGATCTGGGCAAGGAGAAAATCATTATTCTTTCGACGCACATTGTTGCGGATGTAGAATACATAGCGGATCAGATTCTGGTGATGAAGCAGGGAAGCCTGCTGATGACAGGTACGGTGCAGCAGCTGACAGCTGCGGCTGAGGGCTGTGTATGGTCATGCCGAATTCCGGCCCGGGAGGTTGAAGAATGGAATGCCCGCTACTGCATCAGCAATCTGCGGCATGAAGGGGAGTGGGCAGAGCTGCGTATAGTGTCTCAGGAGAGGCCGGGGGATCAAGCAGTAGCTGTTGTGCCTACGCTGGAGGACTTCTATCTGTATCATTTTCAAGATGATTTGACTGTTGCAGCTGGTGCAGGCATACGGGAGGTGCAGTGAATGGATATATTAACCCGGTTTGAGTTGCGGAAGATTATTCGGAAGAAATCATTTTATGCAGGAGTCGCGATCATAGCGGCTGTGGCAATCTTAATGTCGGTTATACTGGTGAACAATGCGCAGATCACAGGCCGGGACGGCAATTTTTTGAATGGGGTTCGCGCGATCCGGCTAGAAAGAGAGTATGAACGACAGCTCGCGGGTCCATTAACCACAGACAAGCTGGAACAAACGATAATCCGGCATCAGCGCCTGCTGCAAGATCCTGATAATCTGGATGGGAAAGGGGAGCTGACCGTTAGTGCCTTTGCTAAGAATGAGGTCCAGTATGAACAGCTATATTCTTTAATTTCCCGGGCGTTCTCTCCTTTGAATGAATACGATTATTATATCCGCGATAAATTGCAACCTGGTGACGCCGCTGCCTTTTATCAGAAACGCATGGAGAGGGTACACGAATATTTGAATGCAGAGCATCCCGAGGGCAATTATTCGGCACAGGAGAAGGCCTTCTTTATCCGCATGAATGAACGTATCCCGGTTCCTTTTGAGATGAACTACGTCACAGGCTGGGCCAATGTGTTTGAGAACCTGCAGTTTATTTTTCTGTTCACTGCCTTTGTCATCGCAGTATGTCTGGCCCCTGTCTTCGCCGGGGAATATCAGAGCGGAGCCGATGCGCTCCTTCTATCCTCCCGTTATGGGCGCAGCAGGCTTATAGCCGCGAAACTGAGGGCAAGCCTGATTGTTTCAGTAATGCTGCTTATCTTTGGCCTGGGCCTCTATACGTTCCTGCTGCTTGGCATATGCGGTTTTGAGGGCGGAACCGCCAGTGTGCAGATGATTCAGTTTAGAGCCCCGGTTCCCTATACCGTCCTGCAAACTTATATGTGGGCAGTCCTGATCGGCAGTCTTGCGTGTCTGCTGGTTGGCGGGATAACCCTGTGGATGTCCAGCCGTATGCGAAGTCCCTTCCCTGTGATCATTGCCGCCGGGATGCTGCTGTTCGTCCCCATGGCTATTCCGGCAAGTGAGAGCAGCCGGCTGTTCAATCATCTAATGGCATTATTGCCAAGCAATATGTTTGACAGCTTCCGGAAAATAACGGATTACGAGGTTATTCATATTTTTGGTCAATTGATTCCGGAGTATAAGGTTATACCTGGGTTTGCCGTTATCGTTATAGCTCTGCTGCTGCCATTTACGTACCGGGCCTTCAAAAACCATCAGGTTGCCTGAAAGTAAGCTGGTTTGAGCTGCGGGTTTATGGAGTATTGTTTAAAAAATAGGGGCTATCCAAGCAGCCAATGCACGGCTGACGGGATAGCCCCATTCTTTTATTTGGCGGACGTACGGCTGAAGATATCAGTGATCTCATCCAGCAGCCTGTCCAGCGTAATCGGGTCGTCGAAGTTGTACTTGCTGTCGAAGGTGTAGACGCGGCCTTCTTTGACCGCAGGAATGGCTTTCCATAAGCCGCTATCTGTAAGTGCCGTCTGTCTCGCTACGGTTTCGCTGCTGTTGTCGGTCAGAATGAACATGTGTGTGCCGATATACTGCGTCAGCACCTCGTCGGAGATGTTCGCGAACCGTTCGTCGGCATCAATCAGCTTCTGGACACCTTCTGTCGGTTTGAATC
Organism: Paenibacillus sp. FSL H8-0259; assembly: GCF_037963255.1. Taxonomy (NCBI): domain Bacteria; kingdom Bacillati; phylum Bacillota; class Bacilli; order Caryophanales; family Paenibacillaceae; genus Paenibacillus; species Paenibacillus sp. FSL H8-0259. The sequence continues at coordinate 5,582,854 of NZ_CP150147.1, read as the reverse complement.
CGAGCTGTCCGTACAGCGTTTCGTTCAGGCCTTTGTTGCCCATGATATACAGGTCAGAGCCCAGGACAAGCAGGGAGGTAGCAGTTTCGCCTTCTGTTATGTTCAGCTGTTCCTTCACAGCAGCAACCTTCGCCTTGTAAGCATTGAACCAGGTATCCGCCTCTGCAGTACGTCCAAACAATTCAGCTAACTGGCGCACGCGTTCTTCCGTGGGAAAGGTGCCGTCAAGACCAACCACTACGGTCGGTGCGATTTGACTTAGCGCTTCAATCCCGGTCTCATCCCAGTCGTCAAAGATGATCAGGTCCGGTGATAAGGCCAGAATCTTCTCTGGAGAGAACGGATACCCGATATCTTCAATGCCTTCGAGCAGATCAGGGTAGGCAACCTGCGTCCCGATGACACTAAGCGAGGCTCCTATAGGCTTCACTCCAAGCGCCAGCAGGTCGCCGGGATTGCTGCCGACATATACAATGTGCTGCGGATCGGCCGGAATTTCAACCTCTCTCTTTTTATAATCCGTGTACAGCCGTGTTGTAGCTGCAGCGGGCTCTGTTGCCGCCGGAGTGGCAGCCGGTGCTTCGGTAGCAGCTGCCGTTGCAGCCGCAGAAGCCGGAGCTGCGTTATTACTGTTGTTCGATTGTCCGCAGGAGGACAGAATCAACGTGAGGAGCAGAAGGGTTAAAGGAAGAAATATCTTTTTTGTGCTTAGCATGGATGACGCTCCTTTATGATAGTTTGTTATGTAACTGGCCCTTTATCAAGAAAGTAGAAGCCCGCGCAACGGCTTTGCCCCGCCTACTTGTAGTGAACTTAAAGGGATGTTTTCCTCTAACTGGCGTGTTCCGCTATTTACAACGGAGTTAAATGGTCCGCAGAGACAGGGGGAAAGGTTGAAGGTAAGAGCAGCCGGTCCTCATCTGTGAAATTGTCCTAAAACCTAAATGAATATGATAATCATTATCACTAGATTATATTTTATTATAATAGAGAGGAACAGCAAGGTTGTCAATCCTCAAAGAAACTCTTCTAAGCAACAGCTCGATCAAAATCAATATAAATAAAATCCCCTACATCATTTTGAAGATGCAGGGGATGATTTTTGATTGAGATCATTTAGCTTTAACTAGATGAACATTATCATATAGCTACTGCACCGGTTGAGAATGCTGATCCTTCTTATATTCATTCGGCGGCAGGCCGACCTCCTGCTTGAACAGCTTCGAGAAGTAGGAGTAGTTAGTGTAGCCTACCTTGTTCGCAATGGTATAGACGGAATGGTGGGTCGTTTCGAGCAGATGCTTGGCGGCGGCGATACGGACCTGAATGACATAGCTGCCTAAGGAGATGCCGGTCTCCTTCTTGAACAGCCGGGCCAGATAATCCGGATTCAGGTAGACGATCTCCGCCAGATCGCCCCGGGTCAGATCATCGCCGTAATGGGTATGGATGTATTGCTTGATCTCTTCGGCAATTGACTGGGGCTGCGAGGTGAAGTCCCGGTATTTCATCGCCGTGCTGACCAGATAGTTCAGGTATTCCTCCATATCCTCAATGGAAGCCAGCGAGTGCAGCAGCAGCTGGTCATGGGTTTTGCCGGTATATAATTTGTGAACCTGAATGCCCTTCATTTTGAGGAAGGAGTAGACGAGCTGCACGATATCAAGCCGGAACAGACTGAGGACAGAGGTGTCCAGCGCCCGGCCCCGGAGCATCCCCCGCAGGTATCCGGTCACCTCGGCCAGAAAGGCGGAAAGGTTGTTCTGGCTGAGCAGCTCCTCCAGCTGCGTCAGATCCGGCGGAATATAAGCGGGTTTGCTGTGCTGAAGATACGTCTCCACCAGGAAGGTATGATTGCGGCTGCGGGTAATCTCTTCATCCATCGTGAGGGTGGCTTTGAAGATATTGCCGACGTCGCCGAGTTCACCGGCTAAGCCGATGGTGCAGCAGGCATCGCATTTTAAATACGGATTGGCTTTTTGAATAAAAGAACCGCATAGCCCTTCCAGCAGGTGAAGCTCAGGTGCCCTGTTCCATTTCAGAATGGCGATCCAGTTCGATTCCTTATATTCAAGAATGCTCTCGATTGAGAAAAACGGGCTCTTGTACAGCTCATACAGCACGTTCAGCAGCGCGAAATCAAACAGGTATTTCTCTTCCTTGCCCATGCTGCCGTTATGGGGGAACAGATTGAAGAGCACAGGCTGAATGATCTCATTCATCTGATAGCTCAGATTCTGCTCCTCCATGGCATGGAAGATGGCAGAGGTCCGGATGGGGAAGGCCGTGCTGTCATTGACCAGCTTGCGCCAGAAGTGCTCGAGAATTTTTGCCTGATTCTTTTGCCAGAAATGACCTTCCTGAATGGCCTTCTCGTTATGCTGCTGCTCCCGGGCACGGGCAATCGCTTTCTGGATAATCAGCATCAGCTTGTCGAATTCGATCGGCTTCAGGAAGTACTCGAAGCTCTGCAGCTCAATCGCCTTCTGGGCATAGTTGAAATCGGCATAGTTGGTCAGCAGGATCGTCTGGATCCTGTATTGCCGCTCTCTGATCCAGGCCAGCAGCTCCAGCCCGCTCCCCTGCGGCATCTCGATATCGGAGATGAGAATCTGTACAGAATGGTTCTCCAGGATGTCCTGGGCCTGTGACACATTGCTCGCAGTGAACACGGTTTCGATCTGAAGCAGCGCCCAGTCAATTCTCTTTTGCAGCGCGGCAATTACATAGTAGTCATCATCAACCAGTAAAATATTCATAAGAGTTGCTCCGTTCCTGTTGAGAGTTCCGGCAGATCCGGGAGGCAAAGGGTGATGCATGCGCCGCCTTCTGCGGGATTGGAAAAGCTGACGGTTGCTCTGCTTAAATATAGGTATTCCAGCCGTTTAAGCGTATTCATAATGCCGATCTGATTGCCTTTGGACTGGTCCAGCGGCTTACCATGCACAAGCTTATCCAGCACCTCTGCGGGGAATCCGGGACCGGTGTCGGAAATCTGGATCACGGTCATTTCTTCATCATCTACTCTGCGGCGTTTCACAGTAAGCCGGATCTGCATCTCGTTAGCTCTGGAGATCGCGTATTTGACAGAATTCTCGATAAAGGTCTGCAGCACCAGCGGAGGGATCTTCATGTCCGTGGTCTGCGCTTCCTGTTCAATCTGATAAATGAAGGCGTCGCGGTAGCGGCTTTTCTGGATATCGAGGTAGATCCGCACATGCTCAATCTCATCCGCAAGCAGGACAAAGTCCTCGCTGCCTTGAAAAATATATCTGAAATATTTCGAGGTGGACATCGCCATCTGCTCAATCTCCTCGTACATTTGAATCTGCGCCATGCTGTAGATGCTGGTCAGGCAGTTCAGGAAGAAATGCGGCTTGATCTGCTGCTTCATGAAGTCCAGCTGGATATTTTGCTTCTCCAGTTCCTGCTCGTACATGGCGATTTTGTAATTGCGTATCTGTTCGACCAAATCCTTGAACTGCGCGCTGGCCTCTTCCAGCTCGATGATTTTGCTGTTTTTGAACCCGGCAGGCTGGCCGTCTTCATTAAGGTGCGTCAGACTCTCCGAGAAGCTCTGGATCGGTCCGAGCACCCTGCGGTTGAAGAACAGCATTACGGCGCAGAGCGTAGAGGTGACCATGAAGAAGAGCAGCATGATGAGCAGCTGGGCGATCATTATTTTCTCAAAAGCCCCGAATTTGATCACCATCTTGGCGCTGAAAGCCGTACCTGAGAATTCGCTCTTAATGATGGTACGGGACTGGAACAGGTTCCGGATGCCCGTCTCTTCCTGCAGAGGCTTGCCGCTGTTCGTAACCAGTGTGGATAGGTCTGTCCCGTTCTCATCAACAAGTGAAGCGTAGCCGTTCGCGCCCAGATTAATCTGGCGGAGCGGGGTAATGAGATTATCGGCCGAGATCATCCCGATGAAATAACGGTTGTGGTACGGAACAATGTTGATAATGTAATATTTACCGTTCACGAGTATAGGGGTCCAGCGGGAATAGAACTTCTCATACACCTCTTTATCATCGATAAAAGAAATAATCTGCTTCTTCAGCTCCCGGTAGACGGTATAATCGATGCTGATGGGGGCGCAATTCAGGAAGAAGGACTGGTTTTTTAGATAGTAGAAGAAGTTATATTCCTGACCGTAATTCTTCTGCAGCTCGGTGAACCTTTTATGCAGATCCTCGTTTGAATTAATGAACTCCTTGCTGGTCTTGTCGTGGGCATTCATCATATTCAGGCTCTCATCGTTCGCGAGCGTCCAGCCCATATAATGATTAATGTAGGCAAAATCATGATTAATCCGGTTGATATACAAATCGGCGGTATCCTGCAAATACCGGGTGGACTGCTGCTTGACGATGGAAATGGAAGCAACGCTGATGACAAGATCCAGAATAAGCACAATAAATGAGATCAGAATCGTGATTTTTACATAATGGCGTATCGGGTAGGGTTTGTTTCTTGCCGGTTTTTTGGCCATAGTTGTCTGGTGAAGTCCTTTCCTGTATGTCCGTTTCCGGACGTACTACTTGCGAGTAGGTAACACAGTCATTATAAAACCCCGGGATCAAAAAAACATGGGGAAATCCCGGCTTTTCACCCCAAAGTCCGGATACAGCAAGTAAAAGTCTGAATAGCGTCATGAAAACTGCCTGAAACCGGGGGCTGGCTTCCCTAAATAATGTAAGCGGATGCATAGGTCCGAATAACAGGGCGTTATTGTCCGGAATGCGGAGAAGCAAGAAGGTATCATTAGGGATGTCAAAAGGATCTAATACACCGAAACGGGGGATTATGAATGGTTAAACAGAACAGGAAACCGGTGGCCAAGAAGTGGGCTATCTCACTAATGGCGGCAGTGATGCTTGTCGGACTGGCCGGATGCGGCGGCGGCAACAAAGAGAATAACACGGCGGCTGTAGACACGGACAGCTTCAATAAAGAAGGCCTGCCGATCGTCAAGGAGCCGGTTACGCTTAAGGTACTGACGGTACGCTGGGGCAGCATGGGGGATACCTTCACCAAGAACCAATGGCTGATTGATCTCGAGAAGAATACCAATGTCAAAATCGACTGGCAGGTCATGTCCTCCAACGACTGGGCCGAACAGAAATCCATTCTGCTGGCCAGCGGCACCTTGCCGGATGTCGTGCTGGGCGATCAGACCTTCACCGACTCCGATATCGTGAACAATCTCAGCTATTTCCGTCCGCTGGATGATTATATTGATCAGTACATGCCTAATCTCAAGGCCGCGATGGAAGAAACACCGGATATGAAGAAGATCAGCACCTTCCCGGACGGTAAAATCTACTCCATGCCGACCCGCCTGCCTTCGCGTCCGAAAAGCTCACGCCAGCCGGTCATCAACAAAACCTGGCTCGACAAGCTGGGCCTGAAGGTTCCGGAAACGATTGACGAGCTCTACACTGTGCTCAAAGCCTTCAAGGAGCAGGACCCGAACGGAAACGGTAAAGCGGATGAAATTCCGTATATCGAAGTAAGCAATGATATGATCAGTCCGTTTGGAATTGCCGATCTGAATACCAACAACATGCTGGTTAAAGACGGAAAGGCTGTGTATTATCCGATAACGGAGGAGTACAAGGAAGGCATGAAATGGGAGAATAAGCTGTATTCCGAAGGTCTGCTCGACAAAGAGCTGTTCACCCAGGATGCAACGATGATCTCGGCCAAGTTCCAGAACCCGGATGCGCCAATCGTCGGCTTCACCTACCAGTGGACACCGGATGCCGTATTCGGCAAATGGAGTGACCAGTATGTAACGATTCCGCCGGTTGCCGGACCGGATGGTAACCGCTACACCATCGGCAATCCGATCGGGATGAGCCTGAACCGCAACGAGCTGCTGATCACTTCTTCCTGCAAAACACCGGAGATTGCCGCACGCTGGGCAGACCAGTTCTACACGAACGAAGCGAGCATTCAGAACTTCTGGGGTGCGATTGGAACGGTTATCCAGAAGAATGATAACGACACCTATACGCTGATGGACCCTCCAAGCGGAACCAGCGCAGATGCCTGGTACTGGGATCAGTCCCTGCGGGACTTCGGACCGAAATATGTCAGCCCGTCCTTCGAACAGAAGATCGTGCTTAACCCGGAAGCGGGTGACGGTCTTAAGCTGGAGCTCGACAAGCTGGGCAGTGAATATGTAACGACACCGTTCCCTAACGTAATGTACACTTCCGAGGAGTTCGAAGAGCTTCCGACGTTGACCACGGATATCGATACTTATGTGAACACCATGCGTGCACAGTTTATCAGCAAAGGGGATATCGACGGGAACTGGGATGCTTATGTGAAGAAGCTGAACGATATGGGTCTGGATAAGCTGGTGAAGATCCGCACGGATGCATACGGACGTTACAACAGCGTGAAATAAAGACCATAGCTCTAAAGATTCTACTGATCCGCGGAAGGAGGCTTCTACAATGACGGTTACGATGAAAAAAGTCGCCCGGAGAGCGGGAGTCTCCATCTCCACGGTCTCCCGGGTGCTGTCCGGCCGGCCGGTGGTCAGGGAGGAAGTCTCCCGCAAGGTGAAGCAGGTGATGGAGGAGCTGGGGTATACGCCGAATATCATCGCGAAGAGCCTGGTGTCGAAGTCAGCCCGCTGCTTCTGCATTCTGCTGCCGGGACCTTCAGAGCAGGCCATCTTAGGCCTGATGTTCATGGAGACCCTGCGCGGAATTATAGCGGAGGCGGGCCGCTTAGGATATGACACGATCATCTGTTCAGGTGCGGATGAGCAGGAGGAACTGAAGGCCGTCTCCGGTCTCTTGAAGGGGCACCGCGCAGACGGAGTCATTCTGCTGCGATCCAGCAGGGAAGAGGCTGTGATGGGGTATTTGCAGAGCAGCGGCTACCCTTTTGTCCTGGCAGGCCGCTGCGGCGGTGATGAAGGGATCATAAGTGCGGGTATACAGCAGAATATGGCTGATTTTGAGGCTGCACAGCAGCTGGTCAGGGCCGGATATGAGCTGGGCACTCTTGCTGTCCGGACATTAACCGGGAAGATCAGGCTTCCGGAGCATCTCAAGGTAAGCAGAATCGTGTAACCAATAGGAGTGTAAGTATGGCTAAATTAACGGAAGTGACTCTGCGGAACCAAGTGGTCTATTCCATCTATGTGCGCAATCACAGCGAAGAAGGAACCTTCAAGGCAGTAGAGAAGGACCTGGAGCGCATTAAGGAGCTTGGTGTGGATATCATCTGGCTGCTGCCGGTGCATCCGATTGGCCTTGCTGCCCGCAAGGGCGGGCTCGGCAGTCCTTATGCCATTCAGGATTACCGGGAGATTAATCCGGAGCTTGGCACTCTGGCGGATTTCCGGAGTCTGACGGAGGCCATTCACAGGCTCGGGATGAAATGCATCATTGATGTGGTCTATAACCATACCTCGCCCGATTCCTGGCTGGCAGCGCACCATCCTGAATTCTTCTACAGAACTCTGGAAGGCAAGCTCGGTAACCGTGTAGGCGACTGGGGCGACATTGTGGATCTGGACTATAACAATCAGGAGCTGTGGGATTATCAGATCGAATCGCTGACAATGTGGGCGGGAATGGTGGACGGCTTCCGCTGTGACGTAGCCCCTCTGCTGCCGCTGGACTTTTGGCTGCGCGCCAGAGAAGAAGTAGCTGCGGTCAATCCCGGCTGTCTGTGGCTCGCCGAATCGATCGAACCGGACTTCACGATGCATCTGCGTTCCCGGGGCATGGTCAGTCTGTCCGACAGCGAGGTGCTCCAGGCGTTTGATGCCTGCTATGACTATGATGTGTACCCGTATTTCACGGGCTATCTGAACGGCAGCGTTACGCTGGGCAGCTATATAGAGAAGATCAATGCGCAGGAGTATATCTATCCGGGCAATTATGTGAAGCTGCGGTTTCTGGAGAACCATGACCGGCCGCGGGCCAAGGCACTGTTCCCGGAGGAGAATGAGCTGATCAACTGGACAGCGTTCATGTATTTCCAGAAGGGAATGCCGCTGATCTACGGCGGGCAGGAGACGGAGAATGAAATCTGTCCCGATCTGTTCGACAAGAATACCGTTAACTGGAATACGGGCAAGGACCTGTCCTGGCTGTTCAAGGCGCTGTACCCCATTAAGCACAAAGCAATTATGGCCCATGGTGTCTGCCAGTTTACGGCACATGAAGAAGACGGAATTGTCTGCGGCATGCATACCTGGGGAGAGCAGAAGCTGGCAGGTGTGTTCAGCCTGAGAGGCAGGCAGGGAGATGTGGAGCTGGAGCTTCCGGATGGAGCGTATGTCAATCTGATTGACGGCAGCGCGGTAACCGTGGCCGAGGGCAGATTGCACTGCAGCGGCCGGCCGGTGATTATTGAAGCATGAAATAAGCAGTAGGAGCAAGCTTCAGGCTGGCTTTGGTAAAATGCCGTCCCGCACCGATGTCTGTTGCAGGGCGGTATTTTTGTTGGCAAGGGAAAGTCCCTTTGCTCCCGCCGGAAGTGGGCGGGAAGAGGGAAACAAAGGGATAAATCCCTTTAATCCCGCCGGAAGTGGGCGGGAAGAGGGAAACAAAGGGATAAATCCCTTTAATCCCGCTGGAAGTAGGCGGGAAGAGGGAAATAAAGGGATAAATCCCTTTAATCCCGCCGGAAGTAGGCGGGAGGAGGGAAATAAAGGGATAAATCCCTTTAAATCCGCCAGAAGTGGGCGGGAAGAAGGAAATAAAGGGATAAATCCCTTTAATCCCGCCAGAAGTAGGCGGAAAGAGGGGAATAAAGGGATAAATCCCTTTAATCCCGCCGGAAGTAGGCGGAAAGAAGAAAATAAAGGGATAAATCCCTTTAATCCCGCCAGAAGTAGGCGGGAAGAGGGAAATAAAGGGATAAATCCCTTTAATCCCGCTGGAAGTAGGCGGGAAGAAGGAAATAAAGGGATAAATCCCTTTAATCCCGCCGGGAACGCTGGATGGGTTAAGCCTAATTCGTCTTAGCTGCCGGATTAGCCTTCCGGGTGATTTCGTACTCCGGCAATTATCCAAAATATGGGTTTATGCCCCGAAAGTCCGGATAACGTTAGCGGAGGTCTGCATACCGTCCGGTTTAGTGTCTCCCGGGTAACGGACCGCGCGAAGCTCTCTCCTACGGACAACGAAAGTCCGGTTTACGCTGGTAGGAGGTCCGGCTGGCGCGGCGGGGGGCAGGTATACTGAATGAAAATATAGATAAGCGTATGCTACCGGAGCGGGTTTTGCCGAAGTCGATCATGAAGCTTATGCTAACAAACTCAAACTTTTAGGAGGGGTCACAATGAAATCCGGTCAGTCCAGTCCGGCAGCAGCCATCGGACAGATCAAACGAAATTGGGGACTGTATTTATTGCTGCTTCCCGCAGTTGTGCTTACGTTATTGTTCGCATACAAACCGATGTACGGGGTGCTCATCGCCTTCAAGAATTACAGCCCGGCGCTGGGAATTGACGGCAGTCCGTGGGCGGGATTCAAGTATTTTGACAAGTTCTTCAATTCCTATCAATTCTCGAACACGATTAAGAATACGCTGATTATCAGCGTGTACAGCCTGATCACCTTCCCGATCCCGATTATACTTGCGCTAATGGTCAATCAGATGCGGCCGAACCGGTTCAGACGTTTTTTCCAGACCGTGTCGTATATGCCGCATTTCATCTCCACAGTCGTAATGGTGGGCCTGATGATGATTCTGCTCTCGCCAAGCACCGGGCTGGTCGGTAATCTGTACAGCCTGTTCGGCGGGGAGGCTCCCGATCTGATGGGCTCGACCTCGCTATTCAGCAGTGTGTATGTCTGGTCGGATGTGTGGCAGCATGTCGGCTGGGACAGCATTATTTTCATTGCCGCGCTCTCGTCGGTCGATCCGAGCCTGTACGAAGCTGCTACGGTGGATGGGGCCAGCCGCTGGAATAAAGTCCGTTATATCGATATCCCGATGCTGATGCCGACGGCAATCACGCTGCTGATTCTGCGGGTGGGCGGCCTGCTCGGTGTAGGATTTGAGAAGGTCTATCTGATGCAGAATGATCTGAATATCACCTCCAGTGAGATTCTGTCCACCTATGTCTACAAAATCGGTCTGCTCAGCAGCCAATACAGCTTCTCGTCGGCCATCAACCTGTTCAATACGGTCATCAACTTTATTCTGCTGATCATGGTGAACCAGCTTTCCAAAAAACTTAGTGAAAACAGCCTGTGGTAGAAGGGGGAGCAGCACAATGGGAGTACTAGAGCCTGCAGCCAGCAAGAGAACTGGCAAAATCAAAAATAACCGGTCCTCGGATTCGGTAATGGAAATTATTATGTATGTTATCGCCATCCTGTTTCTGATCATCCTGATCTATCCGCTGTATTTCATCGTTATTGCTTCATTCAGTGATCCGTCTGCGGTGGCGGGCGGCAAGGTCTGGCTGTTCCCGAGGGGGTTCACGCTTGACGGTTATCAGGAGCTGCTGCGGCATAAAAACATCTGGATCGGCTACCGGAATACCATCCTCTACACGGTGGTGGGGACGGCCATCGGTCTGGTTGTGAATATATCGGCAGCCTACGCGCTGTCCAGAAAAGATCTGGCGGGACGCAAAATCCTCTCGCTGTTCTTCATCTTCACCATGTTCTTCAACGGAGGGCTGATCCCGACCTTCCTGACGATCCGGGACTTCCACATGTATGATACCTTCCTGGTTATGGTGCTGCCGTTCTCGGTTGGCGTCTACAACATTATCGTAGCCCGGACCTTCTTCCAGACGAGCCTTCCCGGAGATCTGTGGGAAGCGGCGCAAATTGACGGCTGCGGGAATCTGCGTTATTTCCTGCAGGTGGTGCTGCCGCTGTCCAAAGCGATTATTGCCGTGCTCGGCTTATGGATTGCCGTCGGATATTGGAATTCTTATTTCAATGCCCTGATCTATCTGAAGAATCCAAATATGTATCCGCTGCAGCTGATTCTCCGTAACATTCTGATCACGAATCAGATGCAGTCGGGCATCGGCAGTGGTGAAGCGGCACAGATTGCGCTGCGTCTGGCTAATATGATGCGCTATTCCGTTATTATCATTGCTACCGTTCCCATCATGTGTGTATATCCGTTCGTTCAGAAGTATTTCAATCAAGGCGTCATGATCGGTGCCGTGAAGGAATAGACAGATTGCTTATCTACGCAGAAATGAGGTTTATCGATGAATACAACAACTCAAGAGCTGCTGCCGCTTCCGGAGCACTTACGGTTCGCATCTGAACCAGCCGCAAGTGCAGGAGCAGTCATTCAGGGCGAATGCTACCGGTTCACGGTGCTTACTCCGGCGCTGATCCGGATGGAATACAGTCCGCAGGGGGGCTTCGAAGACCGGGCGACCCAAATGGTGATGAACCGTAAGTTCCCGGTTTCTGACTTCCGGGTGACCGATCTCGGGAACAGGCTTGAAATCATGACGGACCGCCTGCAGCTCACCTATGACAAAGCGCCATTCTCCCGGCATGGGCTGAGTGTGAAGGTGAGGAATGAATCCGGGCATTTGCTGAGCGTCTGGCACTATGGGGATGAGGTGCAGGATCTCGGCGGTACCGCGCGCACGCTGGATAATGCCGACGGTGCCATTCCGCTGGAGCCGGGACTGCTGTCAATTGCCGGGTATACGGTGGTTGATGACAGCCGTTCTCTGCTCCTGGAGGCAGACGGCACGGTGCAGCAGCGGGAGCAGGACGGGCTTGATCTGTATTTGTTCGGCTATGGCCATGAATACCTGAAGTGCCTGAAGGATTTCTACCGGCTGTGCGGCAGCACTCCGCTGCTGCCCCGCTATGCGCTGGGCAACTGGTGGAGCCGGTATTACCGGTATTCAGAGGAAGAATACATGTCGCTGATCCAACGCTTCGGACAGGAGCAGCTTCCGTTCTCGGTGGCTGTAATGGACATGGACTGGCATCTGGTCGATATTGATCCGAAGTACGGCAGCGGCTGGACCGGCTACACCTGGAACCGGGAGCTGTTCCCGGACCCGCAGCGTTTCTTGGACTGGCTGCATGGCAGGGGCTTGCGCGTAACGCTGAATGTCCATCCCGCTGACGGGGTACGGGCCTTCGAGGAGCCGTATCTGGCAATTGCGGCGGAGCTGGGCATGGACCCGGAGCAAGGGGAGGCAGTGGAGTTTGATATTACCGATCCGCAGTTCCTGCAGGCCTACTTCAAGTTCCTGCATCATCCCCTGGAGGAAGAGGGTGTAGACTTCTGGTGGATCGACTGGCAGCAGGGCGGGATGACTAAGGTTCCGGGTCTTGATCCGCTGTGGATGCTGAACCACTATCATTATCTGGACAGCGGGCGGCGGGGGAAGAGGCGGCTTACCTTCTCGCGTTATGCAGGTCTTGGCAGCCACCGTTATCCGGTAGGGTTCTCCGGCGACACGATCATCACCTGGGAGTCGCTGGACTTCCAGCCGTATTTTACAGCAACAGCGTCGAATAGCGGGTATGGCTGGTGGAGTCATGATATCGGCGGCCATATGGGCGGGTATCTGGATGATGAGCTGGCACTGCGCTGGGTGCAGTTCGGCGTATTCTCCCCGCTGCTGCGGCTGCACAGCTCAGCCAGTCCGTTCAACAGCAAAGAGCCATGGCGGTTCAATCGAATTGCCGGGGAGGCTATGAAGGATTCCCTGCGTCTGCGGCACCGCCTGCTGCCTTATCTGTATACGATGAACCGTTATGCCAGCCGGGAAGGGTCTCCGCTGGTCCAGCCGATGTATTACCATCACGCAGAGCAGCGGGAAGCTTACGGGGTGCCGAATCAGTATTATTTCGGCACCGAGCTGATCGCTTGCCCGATCACCCAGCCTGTACATTCCAAGACAGGCGTGGCGGAGTTCAAGGCCTGGCTGCCGGAAGGGCTGTGGACCGACTTCTTCAGCGGAAGAGTCTATGACGGCGGCAGAAGGCTATCCTTGTACCGCACGCTGGAGCAGATTCCGGTGCTGGCGAAGGCGGGGGCCATCGTGCCGATGGCCGATCTGAGCGGGCATACATCAGCGGTAGACAATCCGCAGCAGCTGGAGGTAAGGGTGTTCGCCGGAGCGGACGGCCAGTTCCAGCTCTGGGAGGACGCAGGTGACACTGCGGAAGACCTGGACGGGAACTGGTGTGTTACCGGGATGGCCCTGGCATGGGGACAAGCCGGACAGTCGGCGGTCTTCACCATTCAGCCTGCGCAAGGTAATACTGCGGTGGTGCCGGAGCGGCGGAGCTGGAAGCTGGTCTTCATGGGCTGTGCAGAGACGGAGGTGACAGTCCGGGCTGGAGGAGCAGCGGTTGCGGGCGAAACCAAGTATAATGAGGCTTCGCATACTTTGACCGTGACTGTGCCGGAGCTGGAGGTGACTGAGGAGCTGACGGTAACGCTCACTACGGCGCGGGTTGCGGTGAACCGGGTGGAGGAAGAGGTATTTGCGCTGCTAAACCGTGCACAGATCCGGTTCGACCATAAGGAACAAATCTATCAGCTGGTGAAGGAGAGCTCAGGTCCTGCGGCTACGCTTGCCGCGCTGACTTCTCTGGAGCTGGAGCCGGCGCTGTACGGTACGATATGTGAGATTGTGACGGCACGGCTTTAAGCGGGCTGCGTCTCCGGTGTGAAGCGCGGAGTATAATGTAAAGCGCGAAAGGTGAAGCATGGAACATGAGGAATGAACATGAGCATGAGTATTGAGCATAAGTATTCAGCATGAACATAAGTATGAGTATGAGCATGAGTATGAACACGAACATTAAGCATAGAGCGTTCAGTGTTGTCCCCCTGAGAATTCCCCGTCTGCATAAACGGGGAATTCTCAGGGGGACTTTTTGAAGCCGGGCAGGTGGAGCATTCAGGATGGAGAATTAGATTCTGATAGGGGAGATTAAGGCCTAACCACCTCCACATACCCGGCATTCGTCCCGGCATTCGTCCCGGCAGCGGTCCTGGCAGCGGTCCCGGCATCCGTCCCGGCAGCGGTCCCGCCATCCTCTCCATCCTCTCCATCCTCATGGATTTCCTTCAAATGCCTGTTGAAGAAATCCAGCACAAGCTGATTCACAATTTCGTTGCTTCGCCCGCCGTCAATGCTGCCCGTCATTCCGGTGTACTTCAGCAGGCTTGAATAGAGCTGCAGATCTGTAAAGTTGAAGTGCGCTGTGCCTTTGATATAAAGCTTGCCGCCCCCGCTTAGCCTGGCATTATTCATTATTTTTTCCTCGGCATCGATATCCGGAACTGCAATCCGCTTCTTCCGGTTATAGTAATCCTCCGACTCTATGAACAAAAACGGTTTACCCAGGGACGGACCTGTGAGGGTATACAAGCTTCCATCCAGATCAATTCCCGCTTTAAGCTCAGGAATGGAGAACATCGCCTCGTACGCAGCCGCTCCACCGAAGGAGTGTCCAGCTATCCCAATGTGATCAGTATCTATGTAATCTGCGAATTGCTGCTTCAATTGGCTGAGGACAAAGCGGTTATCGTCGTTCCATACGTTGCCCAGCTGCGTTCCTGTTGCAATGAAATGATCACTGCTTAAAGACTCACTGAAACCGGTAACTGTGCCGTCTGGAAATAAAGTAGCCGCTGTACTGTAGGTATGATCTACGGCCGCTACAATATAACCGTTCGATGCCAGGTTCTCTGCAAGTGTGGTATGCAGCAGGCTGGAGGTGCCGTTACCATGATTGATCAGGATCAGCGGATAAGGTCCTTCTGAGCGCAGCCAGTCCACATTAGGATAAGCATTCATATGAATGTACTGCCAATAATCCAGGGAGAATGGTGGGATGCCCAATGATCCGGCAAAAGCGGACGTCAGCTTCCGGTTGCTTTGTCTATCACCAGGCAGCAAAGGTGCGGTCTGGCGATCATTCTTTGCAGTGGCCGGATACCAGACATAAACCATCAGCTCCCGTGAATCCCCGGGGTCAGGTGTCTGAGGTTCAGGCCGGCTGCTGTCGGTGAGATGTAGAGTCTGGATGCCAACGGCATATGGCCCTGCCGGAGCGGGGAACTTCACAACAGGAATCGTGGAAGACAGTACTGCCGAGCCGATCACCATAAGTATACCTGTTGCAGTACCTGCAACTACACAGCATCGTTTCAGCGAGCGGAATGCAGATTCCCCGGTTTTTTGGCCAGCGGATAACAGCTTCTGCGAGCGGCCTCTGATTATGCCTGCCATGCGGAGGATCATGCCAAGCAGCACAATTACATACACACCCGCCATTTGCCAGCGGTACCCTTCGATCCAAAGCTGTGCCGCGCACAATGTAATACTAATAGAAGATAATACCAATTTTACCTTGAGAAATAACTTGCCTGACACGAAGCTGAACATTAATAATAATGCTGACACGGTCAAAATAATCTCCAATACTCTCATATGTACCTCCTATATTTATATCCACAGTAAGACCGCATGCTGCGTACCTTCGCCTCTCTAAAGTGTACAGACTGAAGGTTAAACTCAGGTATCCGCCGGGTTTAAATTTGGGTTAAAAGGTTCCTTCGGCCAGGCACATCCCACGAAATCAGCGCCAAAGGGCGGCACAGGCCGCTGTAAAATGATAGAATAGTAGTCATAGTCTTTGACGGGGAGTGAATTTCTTATGAAAAAGATTGCTGCCGGATTCATTGCCGGGGCGATACTGATGGTGGGTGCGCAGGCGCTGGGCGCTTCGGCAACACTGGTAGGAAAGGCAATTCAGGCGGAGTATACCGTGAAGGTGTATGGCAAGAAGCTGGCCGATCCGGCCATCGTAATTGACGGCAAAAGCTATGCGCCCGTACGCGCAATCGGTGAATTAGCCGGGTTCAAGGTTTCTGTAGAGGGCAAAACGATCAGCCTGGATGAGAAGTCAGACGGAGGCGCTTCTTCCTCAAGTGATAAGAATGCTATTCTCCGCCCGGTGCCGGTGATTACGCCTGATCCATCCTTAACCGTTACCAAAAGCAAAATCGAAGTCATTGACGCTAAAATTGATACTGCAGTCAATAATATTCTGGCCACCAGCAGCCTGCTGAAAGCGAGTCCGGACAGCGCTGACTTGAAGCTGAAGCTGGAACAGTACAAAGCGGAATACGCTGACCTGCTGAAGCAAAAGGATCTGGAGCTGCAGAAATAAGCAGGAGCACGCGCAAAGCAACAGCAGCAGGATGCCCCATACGCCGTGAATGAAATGAATCATGGCTGCGGGGCATCCTGTTTGGTGTGCATGGACCTAAGAACAGACAGAACAGCCAACCTTCGATATTCTCAGCACCGTATTGTCTGGCCTGATCCGGCATGCTATATTTTGACGGTAAAAGCAATCCAGCTTCGCAGAAAGGAATCAGCCTATGATGAAGCGGACAAGTCTCCGGGTCCGGCTCCTGGTCATCATGATTTGCCTGACCACATTGCCGGTGCTCACTGTTACCACCATCGCCACGTACAATACGCGGCAATCCGTGGAGAAGGAAATGATCAATGCGAATAACTCCCGGATGCAGTGGGCGGACCAGTATCTGGATGAGCTGATTGAACAGCTGGATACCCTGTTCTACACCCTGCAGATTAACCCGCAGCTTATGGCGGGGCTAACGGGTATGGACAGCCCGGACATTAGTGTCCAGTACCGTTCACTGAATAATATCCGCGAAGCCATAACCTCGCAGTTCTATACGAACTCCCGGAAGGTAGATGAGCTGACACTGTACATGCATGACCAATTAAAAGCCATATCCGTTGACTTCGTGAATAGTGGAAGCGTTTCCCCGCTGGATATCGGTGAGGGCCCCTGGAGCCGGTTGCCCTACGGGCCGGTCAATATGTATTTCAAGCAGAACGGCAGCGGCATCTATGCCTACCACGGTATTAACCGGTTCGAGGATCACCGGCTGCTCGGAGGCATCGGCGTGCGGATCAACCGGGAGGTATGGGAGGAGGTCAGCCATATTCTCCAGTCCGAAGACGAGAGCTCGGTCTTCCTGCTGAATGATGAGGGCGAGCTGCTCTCCGGCTCGAGCATTTCCGAGAGCTCCGGTGATATCGGCAGGCGGCTGCAGAGCCTTGCCGTCTCTGAGCATGAACTGGAATTCCGGCAGGAGGACGGCTATTTCTTCTTCATGAAAAAAGTGGCCGACGGCCAGCTTACCGTTGTGAAAGCCATTCCCTTATCCACTATCGCTAAGAGCGCACGGCCTACGATTGCTGCCGGTTTCCTGACCGGAGGCTTGTTCATGATTGCCTCCATTCTGCTGTCCATCCTGTTCTCGTTGCGCATTACCCGCCCGATTGTCAGTCTGGCGGTGTCGATGCGCAAGGCGCATGTCAGCAACTTCGAACAGCACTCGGTGCAGAGCCGTGATGAGATCGGGCTGCTGGAGCGCGGCTACAACTCGATGATGGAGCGGATCCGGGAGCTGATTGAGGTGGAATACCGCCAGGAGATCGAGGTCAAGAATGCCCAGCTCCTCGCTCTGCAGGCCCAGATCAACCCGCATTTCCTGAACAATACGCTCCAGCTGATCGGGGGAATGGCCTTATCGAGGAATGCCGATGATATTTATAACATCACCCGGGTAATTGGCGACCTGCTGCGTTATTCGATCAGCAATGAAGGCGGGCTGGTGAAGCTGGAGGAAGAGCTTAAGCATGTGCGCAACTATGTGTTCATTCAGGAGAACCGCTTCCTGGGGCGCTGCAGCGTGGTGATTGAGGCGGATGAGTTCTCCCGCGCCAGTCTGCTGCCGCGCTTCACGCTGCAGCCGCTGGTGGAGAACGCTTTTGAGCATGGGCTGCAGCCGCAGCGAGGGCACTGGAGGCTGCTGATCCGGATCCGGACCGTCGGCAGCCGCACCGTATTCATGGTTAAGGACGAAGGCGTCGGCATGACGCCGGAGCGGCTGGAGGAGATCCGTGCGGCACTCCGGGGGAATGTCACGATGCTGGCCGATCCCGGGGCGGGAGAGCTTCCCCGGCGGAGAAAGGGCATCGGCCTGCACAACGTCCATTCGCGGCTGGTGCTGCAATTTGGAGAAAGATATGGAATGCGTATATACAGCAAGGCCGGGGCGGGAACACTGGTTGTGATCCAGTGGCCTGCGGCCGCAGAGGGGGGAGAGCGGAATGCTGAAGGTTCTGATTATTGACGATGAGCCCTGGTCCAGACAGGTCGTGAAGTCGCTCGGCGCCTGGGAAGAACACGGAATGCAGGTAATCGGTGAAGCGGAGGACGGAATCGAAGGACTCGAGCTGGTGGAGAAGCTTCATCCGGGGCTCGTAATTACCGATATGCGGATGCCCGGACTGGACGGGGTAGAGCTGCTGGAAAGGCTGAAGCATCAGTACCCGGAGGTGCAGATTATTGTGATGAGCGGATATGATGACTTCGTCTACCTGAAGCAGGCGATCCGCTCGAAGGCGGTTGAATATCTGCTGAAGCCGGTGGACCGGGCAGAGCTGAATAACGTTCTCTCAGAATGCGCGAAGGAGCGGGAACGGCAGCGCTTAACCGGTTCACCGCTGATGCTCATGGATCAGCCGCTGATGGAGCGTTATCTCGCCTACCGCCAGCGGATCTACGATCAGCTGCTGGCGCTGAACAAGCCGGCGGCAAGAGAAGAGCTGGAGAAGCTGGGGCGGGAGCTGGAACGCTCGGTGCCGCAGCATCAGCTGGAAGCAATGATTGAGCGGACTGCCCGTGATTTGCTCCTGCTAGCAGGTGAAGCCGCGAAGACAAACGGGGGGGTGACGGCAGCGGATGCGCCGGATACGCCCGATAGACCTGATAAGCCATGGCCGTCGGTTCAGGCTATGGTGGCGGGGCTCGGGGATCACTTCACAGAGCTGATCAACATGCTTCTGGAGCAGCGCAAGAACCGCGTTAAGCTTGATCTGGCGGAGGTTGAGGACTATATCCGGAATCATTACCTGGAGCAGGTGTCTCTGGAGGGCATCGCCGCACATTTCCTGGTGACGAAGGAGCATCTCAGCCGCGCTTTCAAGGCCGCAACGGGAGATACGGTACTCGACCGGATTACCCGGCTGAGAATGGAGCGGGCCAGAGAGCTGATCGCAGGGCGTGACATGCCGATCAAGGAGGCTGCCGGACTCTGCGGGTACGAGGATCTGGCATACTTTTACCGTGTCTTCAAGAAGCACTACGGCATTACCCCCGGAGAGCTGCGCAGCGAGAAATGAAAGCGTATCAATATAATGCAACTCCCGATGTTAATATCCTCAAAAGACGCTGCCCCTTATATCCCCTAGACTAAAGAGGCAGACATAACAGAAGGGGGTAACAGAAATGAAGAAAGCGCTTAATACAGCAATGACACTGATGCTTGTTCTGGGGATTGTATCGGGGTGCAGCTCCGGTTCAAATGGAAATACGCCAAGTGAGAGCGCAAGCAGCAAGCCGGCGGAAAGTGCGGCAGCAGCAGCGACAGAAGGCCCGGCCCAAAAAGTGGAGCTGAAGGTATTCATGAGCTTCCCGCGTTTTAAGGATCAATTCGATAAGTATTTCGAGCAATTCAAGGCCAAGGAGCTGGCGGAGAAAAATATTGATGTCACCGTCAAGCTGGAGATGCCGAACCCGGATCAGGCCAAGCAGATTCTGGAGACCCGGATGGCCTCAAATGATGCGCCGGATGTATTCACCCTCCATGCGATTGCGGATGTGCCAAGGTATTACAAGGCCGGCTATCTGAGCGATCTGTCGGATCAGGACTTCGTACCGAAGCTGTATGACAGTGTCCGGCAGACCGTTACCTATGATGATAAAGTTGTAGCTTTGCCGCTGGAGAGCCTGTCCTGGGGTTATCTGTACAACAAGCAAATCTTCAGCGAGCTCGGCATTCAGCCGCCGCAGACACTGGATGACATGCAGGCAGCGATTGACAAGCTTAACGCAGCCGGGATTAAGCCGTTCGAGCTGAGCTTCCAGGAATCGTGGATTCCGCAGCTGATGATGGCGCTGTCTCTTGGAGGCATCGTATCCTCCGAGCATCCGGACTGGGTGGAGAAGATGAACAAAGGTGAAGCCTCCTATGCCGATGTGAAGGATGTCTTCAACATTATTGATCTGATTATGGCTAACGGCACGGATAAACCGTTTGAGGTGGGCAGTGCGGCAGGGTCCACGGATTTTGCGAACGGCAAAGCAGCAATGTGGGTGCAGGGACCGTGGCAGGCGGAATCCATCCTCAAAGCCAATCCTGATATGGAATTTGGTGTGGCTCCGCTGCCAGTCAGTAACGATCCCGCGGCTACACAGATTAATCTGGCGACCTCGACATCTCTGGCGGTATCCCCTAACAGCAAGAACAAGGATGTGGCGCTGGATCTGGTGAATTATGTGCTGGATGACCAGGATTCTTCGGCGCTGTTCGAGGAGCTGAAATTTAATCCGGTGGCGAAGCAGCACACCTACAATACCTATCCGTGGGTGACCGAGGCCAGCTCTTATGTCTCCGAAGGCAAGGCTTATCTGGATCTGTCGCTCCCGAACGGCGTAACCGATGAGACGGCCAAGCTGCTTCAGAGCTATTACACCAAGGGTGTAACTCAGGAGGAATTCATTAAAACGCTCGACAAGACCTGGGCCAATGCGGTAAAAGCAGGTAACTAAGGAAACCCAGAAACAGCATAGGAGTGATAGAGATGAGTGGAAGCAATAAAAGCAAACAGTCGCTCATTCTGCTGGCCTTCGTGTTTCCCGCCCTGCTGTTCTACGCCGTATTCATGCTTGCTCCCGCCTTCGGCGGGGCATGGTACAGCTTCACGGACTGGAACGGATTGAATCCCGCCTACCATCTGGTGGGATTCGCCAATTACATCGAAGCGCTGACGGATGATGCTTTTTTCATTGATTCAGTCTGGTTTACCCTGAAATTTGTAGTGTTTATGGTCGTGCTGCAGAATGTGCTGGCCGTCCTGCTGGCGGTACTGATCGAATCACGCCGCAGCAGCAAGGCCTGGTTCCGGACGATCTTCTTCATGCCCAACATGATCAGCATGATTATCGGCGGCTTCATGTGGCTGTTCATCTTCACCAAGGCGCTGCCTTATATCGCTGAGCATGCGGGCCTGGCTTTTCTGGACCAGTCGTGGATCGGCGACCCGAAATACTCCTTTCTGGCGATTGTCATTGTCTCCTTGTGGGGCGGCGTAGGTTACCTGATGGTGATCTATATTGCGGCTCTGCAAGGGGTGCCGGATGCGCTCAAAGAAGCGGCTGCAATCGACGGCGCGAACAGCTGGCAGACCTTCCGCAGCATTACGCTGCCTATGGTCTATCCGGCTGTAACGATCGGTATCTTCGTGACGCTGAACAGCTCGTTCAAGGCCTTTGATGCCGTGTTCGCGCTCACCGGGGGCGGGCCGGGAAGAGCGACGCAGGTGCTTGCGCTGAATATTTTTGAGGAAGCGTTCAAGATGAGCGGCCGTTACGGCTACGCCAGTGCCAAGGCGATGATCCTGTTCCTGGTGGTCCTGGTGATCACGCTGATACAGCTGAGCATCATGAAACGAAGAGAGGTGGAGGCATGAGTACCGTCCGGTTGAATTCAACATCTAAGTCCGGTATTGCGGGGCGGCGCAGATTGTCTTCGTTTATCGTCTTTCTTTTCCTGCTGGCAGGTGCCGTAATTACGCTCTTTCCGATCTACATGGGGGTGCTCAACTCTCTGAAGACGGAAGGGGACATGATGAATAATATTCTGGCTATTCCGAGTAAGCTGGAATTCGGCAACTATAGTGATGCTTTTGAGAAAACAAATTTCCTGCGGAGCCTCGGCAATACCGTGGTGGTCGCAGCTACCGGCCTGGTCGGCATTATTCTATTCTCGTCCATGGCCGGCTATAAGCTGTCCAGAACACCCGGCAGACTGAGCACGTTCCTGTTCAACCTGTTCGTCCTGTCGATGCTGATTCCGTTCCATTCGATCATGATCTCGCTGAACCGGATCTCCATGAAGCTGGCGGTGCAGGGCACAACGGTCGGCCTCGGCCTGATCTATATCGGGCTTGGCGTGTCGATGGCCATCTTCCTGTACCACGGATTCGTCAAATCGGTCCCCCGGGATCTGGATGAGGCTGCGGTGATCGACGGCTGCGGGGAGGTCAGGCTGTTCACTACGATTATTTTTCCGCTTCTGCTGCCGATTACGACAACTGTGGCGATTCTCAACCTGCTGTGGATGTGGAATGACTTTCTGCTGCCGCTGCTCATGCTCACGGATGCCGATCAATATACGCTGCTGCTGTCCACCAACATGCTGTTCGGACAATATGGCAATAATGACTGGTCGGCGATTCTGTCTTCGCTGGTGCTGACGATGCTGCCCGTTGTAATTCTATATCTGCTGCTGCAAAAATATATTCTGAATGGCATTGCCGAAGGCGCCGTCAAAGGGTAAAGGGAGGAAATACAAATGATTCACCCGGACCATCATGAAGTAAGCGGGTTTCTCTATGCAGACGGACACCGCTTAAGAAACGGGGAAGGGCGCGAGCTGCTGCTGCGCGGTGTAGGGCTTGGAAGCTGGCTGCTGCCTGAAGGGTACATGTGGCGTTTCCCGGAACAGGGAGACCGTCCGCGCCGGATCGAAGCGATGATTATAGCGCTTATTGGTGCTGACAGGGCGGAGGCGTTCTGGGAGACCTATTATGACCGCTATGTGGCCGAAGCGGATATTGCGCGGATTGCCGCAGAAGGCTTCAACTCGATCCGGATTCCGATTAACGCCCGCTATATCCTGCGGGAAGAAGAGGGAGTGTCCGGCTGGCATGAGGAGCATCTGGTGCGGCTGGATCAGATTATCGGCTGGTGCAGGGAGCACAGAGTCTACGCCATTCTGGATCTGCATGGAGCACCCGGCGGCCAGACCGGAACGAATATCGACGACTCCGCGCAGGATCTGCCGGAGCTGTTCACGGATGAACGCAACAAGCAGCTGACCATCGCCATCTGGCGGATGCTCGCCGGGCGGTACAAAGACGAGTGGATCGTTGCGGGCTATGACCTGCTGAATGAGCCGCTACCGGACTGGTTCTCGCAGTACAATGACCAGGTGATGCCGCTGTACCGCGAGATTATCGCGGCTATCCGGGAGGTTGATGCCCGGCATATGATAATTCTGGAGGGTGTGCACTGGGCGACGGACTGGTCGATCTTCGAGGGATTGCCGGATAATAAGCTGCCGGATGATAATGTAATGCTGCAGTTTCACAAGTACTGGAACAATCCCGATACGGAGAGTATTCAGAAGTATCTGGACGCAAGAGAGCGGCTAAATCTGCCGCTGTTCATGGGCGAGGGCGGGGAGAACAATAAGGACTGGTACGCCGGTGCATTCCAGCTGTTTGAGGATCACGGCATCTCCTGGAACTTCTGGACCTGGAAAAAGCTCGACACCGATAATTCCCCCTGTTCCATCGTTCTTCCGCAAGGCTGGCACAAGCTGGTCAGCTATCTGGAGGGAGGCGTGAAGCCGGAGCGTGTGGAGGCACAGGCGATTCTGGATGAATATCTGCACAACCTGAGTCTGGACCATTGTGTGTACCATTCAGATGTTGTCCATTCGCTGTTCCGGCGGCTGCCGGTGCGGATTCCTGCTATTTTTTATGGCTACAAGGGGAGCGGTCTGAGCTTCGGGAGAGCTCCCGGCAGGCAGGCTGCGGCAGGCATCGGCTTCCGGGAGGAGGACGGAATGGACTTCCGCTTCGTGGAGGGAGACCGGACGGTACCCAATTTCCAGCATGGCCGCGGGGAAGTCTGGCTGCCTGAGGAGAGGCTGTGTGTCGTACTGGCCGAGGGCGACTGGGCGGCGTATGAATTTACGGTTGCGGACCGGGATTCGGAGCGGCTGAGCCCGGAGGATACGGAGGGCTTGCGGGAGCGGCAGGAGTCACGGGACCCGGAGGATGCGCCAGAGTTGCAGAGCTTGGAGGAACCGGGGGACACGCAGGAGTCGCAGGACACGCGGGTCTTGGAGGAGTCGCAGGACACGCAGGGCTCGGAGGATAGGCAGGATTCGCTGGCTCTGGAGCTGCGGGTCCTGATGAGCGGGCCGGACAGTGAGCTGATGGTGAAGCTGGATGGTCAGGAGATCGGCCGGATTCACGGTAATGCCTCGGACTCCGGGCAGGACTGGCGGACGGTGCGGATTCAGAGTGATCAGCAGCTTGAAGCTGGAGCACATGAGCTGACAGTCAGCGCTGCGGCTGGTGCGGCATCCCTGGAGTGGCTGGATTTGCGGTAGTGCAAAGGTGCTGTAAAGGTACAACATGAAGGTACAGTAAGGATGCAGCGAAGGAACAGTGTGGGTACGGTAAAGGTACAATGAGAGTGCAGTAAAGGTAGAGTAAAGGTACAGTAGATGTACAGCAAAGGTACAAAGAAGGTATAGTATGGATACAGTGAAGGTACGGCGAGAGTGCAGTAAAAGTAGAGTAAATGGTAGGGTAGAGGTAATGTAAGAATAGAATATAATTAGAGTGAAGGTAAAGTAGAGGTACAGCGAAAGTACAGCGAAGGTACAGCGAAGGTACAGTAAAGGTACAGTATGGGAATGCAGACAAGCATGCCCGCCTGCGCTAACAGGATCATTCAGCTAATGTGATAAGGCTCGTAAATTGCGTTTCCGCAGTTTGCGGGCCTTTTTGTATGCAATAATACTTTGTTACCTTTGTTACCTTTGTTACCTTTGTTACCTTTGTTACCTCAGGAATTTCCTCATTCATCCGCTTTCCGTGGCAGGAGCGGGTGACTTTTTGTGAAATCCTGCACAAAATACAACATTTTCCTCCTAATATCGATTCAAATCCAATATTGTTGTATCAAATGCAACATTTAGCCTATTTCAGACGGCTTAGCCGGATTATTCTTGTATTTTATACAACAATCCTCCCGAACACTGAGCTATCCGTGAATCAAAGTTGTAAAACGTACAACAATTTTGTCTTCAGTACTTCTAGGATGTCTCCATTCAGCCGGCAACGAATCACGCGCATGGAATTGACGTATTCCGCCAGTCCTACAGCGATCATTCGGTAAATTGTCGGGTTGTTGTCTATAGTGCGGCTTAGATAGACTGGAGTTGAAACTGTAATGCAGGTTAGTGCTGTTTCATGTCCCCCTACAGACCGGCTCAATCCGAATAGTAATATTGTTCTATCAATCCCTTAAATCCGTTCATGGCTGCCCCGCGGTTCCCTTGTTATTCTTATCTTGTAAACGATATCAATGCAAAGAGGTGAATTCCTTGTGGCGCATTTCCCGGCTCCCCTGAACACTGCTGCAACGCCGAAGAGCGCATACAGAGCTAAGGTGTGGAAGCGCATATGGAGTATGCGTACCCTGTATCTCATGCTGCTTCCCGGTGTGGCCTACTACATTATTTACAAGTATATACCCATGTACGGAGTGCTGATTGCCTTCAAAGATTATGACATTTTGAGCGGAATTGTGCGCAGTCCGTGGGCAGACCCCTGGTACAAGCATTTTCAGTTTTTTTTCGAATCGCCTTATTTCAGTCAATTGCTCACGAACACATTCCTGATCAGTCTGTATAAAACAATCTGGGGAACGATTCCTGCCATCGGCGTGGCTCTGCTCATTCATGAAGGCCGCAGCCTTTGGCTGAACCGGATCGTACAAACGCTGAGCTATATGCCCCATTTTCTGTCCTATGTCATTATCTACGGCATTGCAATTGCCTTTCTGTCCGAAACCTCAGGCCTCGTCAACCGCTGGGTGGTGGAAGCGGGCGGGAACGGCATTCCGTTTCTGACCTCGACAGCGTATTTCCGCAGTGTGCTGGTGGGAACCGATGTCTGGAAGGATCTTGGCTGGGGGGCTATCATTTATCTGGCAGCCATGTCCAGCATTGATGCTACGCTTTATGAAGCAGCCCGCATCGACGGCGCGGGAAGGCTTCGCCGGATCTGGCATGTGACACTGCCCGGCATACGTTCCGTGATTATCCTGCTGCTGGTGCTGAAGGTCGGCTCTGCACTGGATGCCGGTTTCGAGCAGATTTACATTATGTACAATCTCCAGGTAATGCCGGTGGCAGATATTATTGATACCTGGGTATTCCGGGTAGGCCTGGAGCAACTGAATTTCAGCCTGGCGACAGCGGTCGGATTGTTCAAATCCTTGATTGGACTTGTGCTTATCTTCCTGTCTAATAAGCTGGCCCGGAGATGGGGGGGCAATCTATGGTAAGCCGCGGAAACGAACGCTATTTCGATTATTTCATTAATATCCTGCTGATATTGCTGGCCGTAATTTCCGTCTTTCCCCTGCTGTATGTGTTCGCCGTATCCATTACACCCTACAGCGAAGTGCTGCGCAACGGCGGTTTTGTGCTGATTCCCCGCCGGATTACCTTTGAGGCCTATAAGGCGCTGTTTGGAATGGATGCTATTCCCCGCGCCTTCCTCGTGACCAGCTTCGTTACGGTAATGAGCACACTGATCAATCTGGTCCTGACAGTGCTCATGGCCTATACCTTGAGCCGTAAGCATCTGGTCGGCCGCAGCTTCTTCATCTTCCTGATCGTGTTCACCATGATGTTCGGCGGCGGCTTGATCCCGACCTACCTGGTCGTAAAAGGAACCGGCCTGCTCAACACGGTCTGGGCGATGATTATTCCCGGGGCGATGTCTACCTGGAATGTGCTTGTGGTCAAAACGTTCTTCGAAAGCCTGCCCGAAGAACTGTTCGAATCGGGACGGATCGACGGTGCGGGCGAATTTACAGTGCTGCTGCGGCTGGCCCTGCCGCTCTCCATCCCGGTACTGATGACCATCGGCTTGTTCTGTGTCGTAGGCAGCTGGAATACCTTCTTCAGCGCCGTCTACTATATTACTGACCCCGGCTTGAATCCGCTTCAGGTCATCATCCGCGGTCTGTTATTATCCTCCGAGCAAATGGAATATAATGCGGACATTGTACTGCCGACAACGACCTTGCAGATGGCTTCGGTAGTGGCGGCAAGCCTGCCGGTCATCGTGGTCTATCCCTTCGTGCAGAAGCATCTGACCAAGGGCATGCTGATCGGCGCCGTGAAGGGTTAACGGATTGTTCCCGGCGCTGTTCAAACGCCGGCAGCGCCGACTCAATACAACATTTGGTATACGAAAGGGGAGCATCATCATGAAACAAAAGAAGCGTATTCCTGCTGTACTGGCCTGTGTATTAACAGCGGGCCTGCTGCTGGCCGCCTGCGGAGGAAGCCCACAGTCAGATTCCTCCGCTACGGAGGGGCCGGGTTCATCTACAGACGCTCCGGCGGACGCCCGGGCGGAGAAGGTAGCTATCGAGGTCATGCGGGTCGGATGGAACACCACCACCCAGATGCCCAAGGAACAAGATAACTTCGTGAAGAAGACGCTGGATGAGAAGCTCAATATTGATCTGAAAATGACGCTGACCTCTTCTGCGGATGAATTCATTCAGAAGCTGAATATCCGGGCGGCGGGCAGCGACTTGCCCGATGTGATCCTCTTCAATGGACGGAATGAGTTCCAGGAATATGTCAAGAAGAACATTCTGCTTGATCTGGAGCCGTATAAGGAGAAATTGAAGCCCGCAGCGGATGCCATCGGAGTCAATGTGTACAGCCGGGTGGAGGTTAACGGCAAGCATTACGCCATATCGCTTAATCCCCAGAGTAACTGGAATTTATTCTGGCTGCGCAAGGATTGGCTGGATAAGCTGCAGCTGCCGGTTCCAGAGACCCTGGATGAAGTATTTGAAGTTGCGAAAGCGTTTACCGAACAGGACCCGGACGGGAATAACAAGAAAGATACTTTCGGCATCACAGGCAGTCTCGGCACTCTGGTGCATCTGATCAACCTGCAGCATGGCGTCGCCGACGCGTTGTATATCAAGGACGGGAAGATGGTCAACGGCATGTTCGAGCCGGAAATGAAGGAAGCGCTGGCTTATACTCAGAAGGTGCTGAATTCCGGCGTGGTCGATCCGGAGATTGCCAGCAACAAGGGCGACAACGCCAAAGATAAAGCGTTCCAGGGCAAGGCCGGCATTATCATCAGTGACTGGACGCAGATTATGAAGGACAATGAAGTGGAGAAATGGAAGGGCGCCAATCCGGATGCGGAATTCCTGATGCTGAACAAGCTGCAGGGACCCAAAGCGAATATCCTTGCCGCCATGGATAAATCCAGCGTATCCGGCATCGTAGCCATTTCACGCCAGGCCGCCCAAGACGAAACCAAACTGAACCGCATTTTTGACCTTATCAATTATACAGCCTCCGGTGAAGGCTCCGAGCTTGTTCAGTTTGGCCAGGAAGGTGTACATTTCACCAAAGAAAACGGTAAGCCGGTAATTACGGACCGGTCCGCAGAGGCGGCATTCACCTGGGTCTACCAGCTGGCCGGCCGGCCGGAAGCGGAATATCTGAGCACCAAATTTGCCAAACAGATTGACTATATTCAGGCTAGCGAACAGGTTGAAGTGCTGGATACCTACAACGGGTTTGTTGTCTTCCCTCAGAACTACAACGCAGCTGATGCCGACCGCTTCAAGAACGAGGAAATGCTCAAATTCCAATACGGCAAAAACAAGCTGGAGCAATACGACAGCTTCCTGGAGAAGCTGAACACGACCTTCAAGTACCAGCTCTTCCAGGACAGCGCAATGAAACAGCTGCAGGAGCTGGGTTATGCGGAATGAGCAGGATAACCCTGCGGAGGCCGGCAGTTGTGATATACTGTAGCATGAATTTACGGTAACGATAACCGGGAGGGAAGACGATGGGAGGCTGGAAACGCATATGGCCACAAAAGTTCAGAAACCGCTTGTTTGCCGCTGTTGTGATCTTCCTCCTGCTGCCCTTTTTCCTGCTGCAAATCTATAATTACCGGATGATGGAACGGACCGTGTCCCGCGAGTTTCAGGAAAAGGCAATCGAGCAGCTCAACGTGGTTAACGACGCCTTGAACAACGAGATCAATAAAGCTTTCCTCTATTATGTGTACCTGGAGCGGGACCCTTATACCCGCTCCGTATTGCTGTATCCGGGACAACTCAATCCTGCGGAGAAAGCGGTATTCCTGCAAAGCACCGCCCGTCCGGCATCGCTGGAGCTGCCCGCCCAGATTACCGTCACCCTGGCCGACCGGTCCGGCACGCTGTACCACACCGACGGGCTTGTGCAGACCGGGCAGGAGCATGCCAATTTTGTCCGGGAGAGCGGGTTTGCCGGACTCGGTGCTGAGGGAGACTCCTTCCGCTGGGTGACCGGCAAGGATTTGTCCATGTATGCTGTATTGCTCGATAACCGGCAGCAGCCGTTCGGTTATCTGCGGATTAATTTTTATTATGACGGCTGGCTTGCCGAAGCGTCGCGGGATCTGCTGCTCCAGCAGCATTATGTATTGATGGACCAGGGAGGCCAGCTGCTCAATTCCTCCGATTACTTCCGGGCGGTGGACCGCACGGCCATCCAAGAAATGATCCGCGTTCCGGAAAGAGAGGAACCTATGCAGCGGGTTGATTATGAGAGCTCGTCAATTCTGACGATCAGCCCGCTCTACAATCTGGATTGGTATCTGGCCGCGTCCATGCCGCTGAATACTTATCTTGGGAATATGAAGGAACTGCGGGAGCAGAATTTCAATTTCTCCCTGCTGTTGTCCGGCGGCTTCCTCCTGCTTACCTTCCTCATCGCCGGTGCCATGTCCCGGCCCATCGCGCTGCTCCGGCGTAAGATGGCATTATCCGCACAGGGGGAATTGAATACACGGGTGGAAGAATCCTTTTTCCATGGAGAGATGAGGGATTTGGCGGCCACGTTCAATACGATGATGACGGATATCGGCGGATTGCTGCAGAAGCTGAAGCTGGAGGAACGGCAGAAGGAAGCGCTGCATTACCAGATGCTGACCGCCCAGATGAATCCGCATTTCCTGCTGAACACGCTGAACACGATCAAATGGATCGCCTATGAAAAGGAAGAGGATGATATCGCGGAAATATCGATTTCTTTGGGCAAATTGCTGGAAACAAGCCTGTACTCGGATGTAGAGCTGATTCCCTTGCAGAATGAGCTGGATCTGTTGCAGGCGTATGTATATATCCAGAA
Organism: Paenibacillus sp. FSL H8-0259; assembly: GCF_037963255.1. Classification (NCBI taxonomy): domain Bacteria; kingdom Bacillati; phylum Bacillota; class Bacilli; order Caryophanales; family Paenibacillaceae; genus Paenibacillus; species Paenibacillus sp. FSL H8-0259. The sequence continues at coordinate 5,552,695 of NZ_CP150147.1, read as the reverse complement.
TATCCGCTATGAAGGCAAAGTAAGGGTCACTCTGGATGTGGAGGAAGGGCTGGCCTATGCTCTTGTTCCGAAGCTGGCGCTGCAGCCGCTGATGGAGAATGCCTTCAAACACGGCTTCTCCACGCTGCAGGAGGATGCCCGGGTCTCAGTCCGGGCAAGGAGATCGGGACGCTCGCTGATTCTGGAGCTGGAGGACAACGGTGTCGGCCTTGCACGCGCCGGGGAACACCCGGAGCTCCGCTCGCGCAAGAGCATCGGAATCGCCAACATCCGCCAGCGCCTGCAGCTGCTGTTCCGGGAAGATGGCAGTCTCGTTCTTCTGGAGGGGGAGAAGGGGACAATGGCACGCATCACCATCCCGTTATTGATTGCAAATCCTTTCCAATCCGGAGGTGCAGAGCATGTGGAAAATTCTTCTGGTTGAAGACGAGCCGTTTGTCCGGCGCAAGCTGCTTAAACTGGTGGACTGGGAAGCTTATGGCTTCAGTGTGGCAGGGGAAGCTTCCGACGGAGAGGAGGCCTTGCAGCTGATGCATCAGCTGAGACCCGATCTCGTCATTGCCGACATTCTTATGCCCCGCATGGATGGCCTGGAATTGCTGCGGCAGACGCGCCATGCCGGGCTGGACAGCCGGTTTGTCATGCTGACCTGCATGGGCGAGTTCGAATATGCCCGCAAAGCGCTGGAGCTCGGAGCCAGCGGATATGTGCTCAAGCTGTCGCTGAGCATCCCGGAGCTGCAGGGGCTTCTGCTTAAGATCGGCGAAGAATTGTCAGCCTCGCGCAGGCAGCGGCATGCGCTGCTGGGACAGGAATTCAACCGTTATTATGGCCTCGTCTGGGAGGCGGTGAAGGCGGGGCAGGAGACAGCGCCGCCTGCGCCTCCGGCATCCTACCGGCGGCTGCTCATGGTCTCCTGCATCGGGACCGCCCGGCCGCTGCTGGCAGCCGTCCTGGAAGCCTGTCCGCCAGACACCTGGATGGAGGAGGTCTGGACCGGTTCTTTTACGGCAGACGGCTGTACGACCTGCTTCTTCTGGTCTGACGGCGGCCTTAGGCTGCCCGGTAACCTTACGGCGGGCATGCCCGTTCAGGCCGTGGCCTGCGGCGGTCCGGTTCCGCCCGGTCTCATCCATGCGGAGTGGACCCGGCTCTACCGGCAGCTAAACGACCTCTGGTACGAAATTAAGGGCGAAGCTCCGGCAGACGGCAGCGGAGCAGAGTCCGCCTCTACATCTGCCGCCGGGCCCGAGGCGGCCGGAGAGCCGAAGCTTCCGCCTATATGGGTCATGGAGAAGGAGATTGTTCTGGCCTTTGCCCAGCGGCGGAGCGCGGATATGCAGCGTACGGCCTGCGCGATGTGGGAAACGCTGCGGGCAAGCCGGCTGCCCTTCTGCCTGGTGATGGAGAAGGCGGAACGCCTGGTGCGGACCTTTGCCGAAATCGGCAATCAGCCTCCGTCCGGGCCTGTTCAGCAACTGCGCGAAGTGGCCACCCACCGGGAGCTGCTCGCTTGCTTTTTGGCGGCCGCGGATGAAATGCAGGTGCGCATGGCCGCAGCGGAGGGGATAACAACCAATCATCCCGAAATCAACCGTGTGCTGGAATACATCCACAGCCGTTTTGCCGAGAACATCACTCTGCGGGCGGTCGCCCGTTATGTCGCCATGGAGGAGCATTATCTCAGCGGGCTTTTCCGCCTGAAGACAGGGGAGACGCTCATCAACTACCTGCAGCATGTGCGCGTGAAGAAAGCCCGGCGCTTACTCCGCGAGACAGACTTAACCGTTAATGAAATCGGCCGCAGCGTCGGGTTCCCGAACGATAATTATTTTATCAAAACGTTCAAGAAATGGTCCGGACAAACCCCCGGGGCCTACCGCAGGGACAGAAGGGAGGCGGAGACGGCGAACCCGCCTTCGGAGAGGCCAGTTTAGATTCCAAGCGCTCTAAGCGGAGGCCACGCGGCAGAGTATATTGCCAAAGGCTTCCCCTGTTTAACCAGATATAAAAATGAAAGAAAGCGCTGTACAACTTTTTATAACACGTGTTATACTCTCGGTGAGGTGCTGATATATGGGCAAAAAAAGAGTGACCAGCTTTGACGTAGCCAAGCGGGCAGGCGTGTCCCGCAGTGTGGTATCTGCGGTGCTGAATGATACTCCCGGCATCGGGGTTGGAGCGGAGACGCGCGAAGCCGTGCTGGAAGCCATCCGCGAGCTGAATTACCATGTGGACGCCGGAGCGCGCAGCATGAAGACGGGAAGAAGCATGACGCTTGCCGCTTTCGGTGATACGCGTCATCCGCTGTTCACCCGGCTGCTGGAAGGCATGCAGCGGGAGTGTGAGCTCAGCGGGTATCATATTCTGCTCTGCTCTCCGCGCCATAAGGGGAACGCCAACGGCAGGACCGAGCTGTTGGAGCTATATCACCGGCGGAAGATCGACGGGATTGTGACGCTGGATCATACCAGCTACCACGATGAGGAGTGGGCTTCCCGCATAGGGAATGCCGGAATCCCCTATGTTTCTGTGGAAGGGTACGCAGAAGTGCCTGGTGTGTTTTCCGTGCTGGCCGATTATTCGGGCAGTGTGGAGACGGCGCTGAATTATTTGCTGCGGGAGGGTACACCGCAGCAGCCCGGCCCGGTCTATGCCGAGGTATACCACGGGCATAGCGCGGATAACTGGGCGGAGCGGAACCGCCGCGATGCCTATACCGGCTGGTGCAGCGCACATGGGATGGAGCCAATCGTGATCCGGCTGGAGGAACACCATGGCGACTGGACAGCGTGCCTGCAGAGGCTGGCGGATAGCGGGCCGCAGCATGCGCCGCTACTGGTCAACTGGTCAAGCGCAATTCCCGATCTGTACCGGGCGGCTCACAAGCTTGGCCTGCGTATCGGTGAAGATGTGCGGATCATGGCGGCAGATAATACGATTCAGGGTCACCGTCTTAGCCTGCCGTCTCTAAGCTGCGTAGAAATCCCTTATGTGAGTATGGGGGAAGAGGCGGTACGCTGCTTACTTACGCAGATGAACGGCAGGAACGAAGCAGGACAGGCGGACAAAATCTGGCTTCCAGCAGTATTAAGGGCAGGAGAAAGCGCGTAACCGCGCTTGGTATGAAGGGGAGGCTAAGCCATTCATGGTGTTACACTTGCTGCCGGCACTGCCTGAACAGCTTTTGCTGGGGGACGATGTAGCTTTAGCTTGCACATAGTCTGAGCCGGCTGAGCTAACAGGCAATATGCCTTAAGCAGCGATTCACTTTGTAGTGGCAGCTTATCCTAATTAGCAGGGAACGGTACCATCCTTACACGGATGGACCGTCTTTCTGCCCATTTTATAACACGTGTTATACAAAAAGGAGGAAAATCGGAATGGGAATGTTTTGGACTGAAGAGAAGCTTGCACTGCGGTTGAAGGAGCTGGAGGGTTACCGGTACCGTGAGGTTATTACGCTTGATGAATGGCTGGTTACAGAGGATCAGGAGGGTGACAATGGTGTCTATCCGTCCGCCCCGGAAGGAGACAAGAAGCTTCGTATAGGGGATTACTGGACCGGCAGTGATGTATATTTGTGGCTCCACAGAAAGATCACAGTGCCAGCTGCCTGGCAGGGACAACGGGTGGTAGGCCTGTTCGATTTCGGTAGGACAGGCGAGGGCAACAACAGCGGCTTCGAATCCCTGCTGTTTCTGGACGGCAAGCCGTATCAGGGTGTGGATTCCAATCACCAGGAGGTGTTTCTTGAAGCAAATGCCGCTGGCAGGGAGCTGGACTTCACCTTCCGCCTATGGTCAGGCCTGAACGGAGACGGCCAGCTGATTGCTCAGGAACACCGGATCAAGCAGGCTGAGCTGGCTTATCTGGATGAATCAACCGACAACCTCTATTATACAGGCCGGGCGGCACTGGATACTTTCAAGCAGCTTGCCGACAGCCAGATCGAGAAGCATGAATTGCTGATGGCATTGAACCGCTCGTTTAACAAGCTGGACTGGTCAAGGCCCGGCAGCGCAGATTTCTATGCTTCAGTCCAGGAGGCTGAGGAGAGCCTGCTCGAGGCCCTGGCCCTGCTGGAGCAGCAGCATCCGGTTACGGTAACCGCGATCGGCCATACCCATATTGATGTGGCCTGGTTATGGCGGCTTACCCATACCCGGGAGAAAGCGGCCCGCTCCTTCTCCACAGTGCTTCGGCTGATGAAGCAGTTCCCGGAGTACATCTTCCTGCAAACCCAGCCGCAGCTCTATGCCTACATCAAGCAGGATTATCCGGAGATTTATAGCGAAATTAAGCAGCGGGTGGAGGAAGGCCGCTGGGAAGCCGGAGGTGCAATGTGGCTGGAAGCGGACTGCAATCTGACCAGCGGCGAGTCGCTGGTGCGCCAGATTCTATACGGGACAAAATTTTTCCGCGAGGAATTTGGCGTAGACTGCAAGTACCTATGGCTGCCGGATGTGTTCGGCTACAGCTGGGCGCTGCCGCAGATTCTGCGCAAGTCGGGCATTGACACCTTCATGACGACCAAGATCAGCTGGAGCCAATATAACCGCATGCCGCATGATACGTTCCAGTGGAGGGGCATTGATGGCAGCGAGGTACTGACCCACTTCATCACCACACCCGAGGCTCCTGATTCCAGTGCCTGGTACTATACGTATAACGGCCTTATTGAGCCTTTCTCTGTGCAGGGGATCTGGGACCAGTACCGCGACAAGAACCTGAACCGTGAGCTGCTGCTCTCCTACGGGTATGGCGACGGCGGCGGCGGTGTGAACCGCGAGATGCTGGAGATGCGGCGGAGGCTGGATACCATGCCGGGGCTGCCGCAAGTGAAGCCGGGCCGTGCGGATGACTATTTCGAGCGGCTGCATGAAACGATAGAAGGCACCGATCAATATGTGCATACCTGGGACGGGGAGCTGTATCTGGAGTTTCACCGCGGGACTTACACCAGCCAGGCTTATAACAAAAGAATGAACCGGAAGCTTGAGCTGCTGTACCGCGAGGCGGAGTGGCTGCAGATACTCCTTGCTGCGGAGACAGGCGGATATGCACAATATCCTGCGGAATCGCTCCTGGCAGGCTGGCAGATTATTCTGCGTAACCAGTTCCATGATATTATCCCCGGCTCCTCCATTCATGAGGTCTATCAGGATTCACGGCTGGAATATGCCGAAGCAGAGCAGCTGGGCCGGGCTGCCCTTGATGCTGCGGCGGATGGACTTGTCAAACTGAAGAGCCCTGATGCTGGATCAGCGGGTGAGGATGACCCGGCGGATACCGCGTCACACAAGGAGTACACGCTGTTCAACAGCTCCCTCTTTGGAGGTCCCCGTCTGGCAGCCGTCCCTCACAGCGGAGAGATTGCCGTCTGGACGGATGCCGCCGGCAACCCGCTGGCCGCCCAGCGCTCCGGCAGTCAGTGGCTGGTCGGGGTAGAAGCTGTTCCGGCGATGGGGAGTGTAGTGATCCGCGCTGCACAACCCGCCGCTTCCGGAGAGAATCCGGAACCGTCCGTTCCTTTTACCTGGCAGGATTCAACACTAACAACACCTTATTATATTCTGGAGTGGAATGCAGCCGGACAGCTGAGCCGGATCTATGACCGCAAGGAAGCGCGCGAGGTGCTGGCAGCGGGCGAATTCGGCAATCTGCTACAGGTCTTTGAGGATAAGCCGAAGATGTTCGACGCCTGGGATATCGATCTGTATTACCAGGAGAAAATGCGGGTAGTAAGCGATCTGCGCTCTGTAGAGCTGACCGAATGCGGCCCGCTGCAGGCAGTGCTGAAGTTCACCTGGAAGTACATGGATTCCTCGATCACCCAGAAGGTTAAGGTATATGCCGGAAGTGCACGGATTGACTTCGAGACCCTGGTGGACTGGCATGAGCAGCATCAGCTGATGAAGGCGGCATTCCCTGTTGCCGTCCGGGCTACAGAAGCTACCTATGATATCCAGTTCGGCAACGTGAAGCGGCCGACCCATTGGAATACAAGCTGGGATTATGCCCGGTTCGAGAGTGTCGGCCACCAGTGGGCTGACCTGTCGGAGCGGGGCTATGGCGTCAGCCTGCTGAACGACTGCAAATACGGATACGACATCAAGGATCACACGATGAGGCTGTCGCTGATCAAATCGGCAACCAGCCCGGACCGGCTGGCTGACCAGGGCGAGCACCGCTTCACGTATGCCTTGCTTCCGCATAAAGGGGATTGGGCTGCGGCAGGCACGGTGCAGGAAGCGTGGGCGCTGAATAATCCGCTCCTCGCTGCAGAAGGGGGTTATGCCGCCGGTAACGGCAAGTCGCTGATCACCTGTGATGTGCCGAACATTGCCGTCGATGCCGTTAAGCTGGCCGAGGATGGCAGCGGATGTATCGTCAGACTGCATGAGTATACGGGAACACGCAGCACGGCGAATATCGGCAGCGATTACTCCGCCGTCTCCTGGCAGCTGCGCGATCTGATGGAGCGTCCGCTGGAGACTGAAGCGGTGGACGGACCGGCCATCCGCCTTGATTTCAAACCGTATGAGATTCATACGCTGCATGTTGTTTTTGCCTGATGTGAGCGTTAATTATGCATTGATTGACCGAAAGATCCCCGGACTCCGGGGATTTTTTGCTTTTTTGCGGGAGAAAAGCCGCCCTGCCGAATAATGGTAAGCCGGACCAAATCAAACCGAAAAGAGGCGATCCCCTGATGTTCAAAGGACAAAAGTATTAGATTGCGGGTACTTTCATTAAGGGCAGGATTGTTTAAATACTAAGCGAATACCCTAGATATGATGGGTTTTACAAATCAATTGGTGGTTTTTTTATGAGGGGGAGGGCAAATGTCAAAATTAATAACCGCATCCTTAGAGGCTTTAAAGAAGGTAATTTACAATAACAAAAATTTTTCTATACAAAGAAATTTAGGATTTCAGCTTACATGTAGATTTTCATTTTCTAAGCCCGTCTTATTGAAAGAAATCGAGGATTTTGAAGCGGAGACGGAGTTAAAGCTGCCTGAGGATTATAAGTTCTTTTTGTCTCTTCATAACGGAATGGAATTATATAAGGATGTTGAAGAATCGGCACCTCATTGGCATATTTTTGGAGTGGATGAAATTCTAGATGCATTGGAAAAGTTTCCAACCCCTGAGCACGTATACGTTATAGCAAAATTCAGTGAGACTTTAATATGTGTAAATAGCGATTATGTAAAGCAAGGCAGAAAAGACTATCTGTTTGACCAGTCAATCTATACCTCAGCTCGTGATAATGGTGAGCCGCTTAATTTAAGCTTTGAACTATGGCTCGATCGATTACTTGTATCGCAGGGGGATCAATTTTGGTTATGGAACGGCATCACACCAGAGAATCTTAATAAATATTTTCCATAAAACAGCAAAAGAAACCCTAAATATAAGGCTTCTTTTGTCGTTTTTTTCTGACAGGTGAATCCTATTTAGTTATCATTTACAGCTGCTTAATCAGCTCTTCCAGCTCATCCATCAAACCTTGTGCAAGTTCAAAATTAGCAGCTTTCAAAGCCAGCTCGATTTTCGTTTCCACTGCTTTTTTATTTTGTTCCAGTTCCAGATAGTCCTTATCAAAATGCCGGGCATAAATCATCTTTTTGAATTTCTTGATCGTCATCTTTCTAATCGTCTTGCCGTCAATGATCAGAACATAATCCATCCCGTTTACCACGGAATAGAAATCATGAGATATCATTAGAATCGAACCCTTATAGTTCTGGATTGCGTTCTCCAGTGCGATTTGTGTATAGGTGTCCAAATGGCTTGTCGGTTCATCAAGCAGCAGTACGTTCGCTTTACTGGCCGAAACTTTAGCCAATTGAAGCATATTTTTTTCGCCGCCGGATAAAGATTCTATCTTCTGATTAAGGATTTCTCCCTCAAAGCCGTAGCTTGAAAGATGCGATCTAATCTCATCATACGTTGCGAACCCGGCATCGATGAATTCCTCCAGGATGGTATTAGAATCCTTCAGCATTTCACCTTGAAGCTGAGATAAATAAGTCACTTTAGCATCCGGATTTACTTCTATTGCATCATGATTATTTCTATAAATCTCCCGGAGTAATGTCGTTTTCCCGGTGCCGTTTGCACCGATAAGGGCTACTTTATCCGTAGATTTGATCTCAAAGGTAACATTTTCTAACAGCAGCTCATCAAAGGAAACGCTATAGTTATTAACAGTTATAACAGTGGTGTCTTCCAGTTCATGATCGATACTGAAACGGATATCCGGCTGCTTAATCTCGACGAATGGAGCTTTAATTCTGCGCGCTTCCAGTCTTTCCTGAAATTTAACTCTGGCTTTTAGCGCTCTCCCTCTGGAGGCTTCTGAATTATAAGTTGCGATTGCTCTAAGGTTATTGACGATGCTCTCGTTTCTCGCAATTTCTTCCTCTTCAGCGATGGCGAGCTCCTGCAGCTCAATTTTGGTTTGCAGCAAGGAGAAGTTGTAATCAATATACCGCCCGTCAAACTCCTGGATCTCCTTGTTTTCAAGGTGCAGGATTTTGTTGAAGCAATGATTGAGCAGATAGCGGTTGTGCGTAACCACCAGCAGTATGCCTTTGTGGGCATTAATAAGATTCTTAAGTGAATTTAGGTTGTCAAAATCTAAAAATACATCGGGCTCGTCCATAATCATGAAGTCCGGACGGCTGAGCATTTCCTTCATTACTTGAATGAGCTTGAATTCCCCGCCGCTCAGGTCAGATACCCTGACATCCTTTAGCTTCATGAGGTTTGCCAGATTTAGCTTCTTATTAATATTGCTTTCGTAATCATTCCCGTCCATAGCATCGAAGGCGTCCAACGCTAACTGATACCTTTCCAGCAGCGTATCCATATCCGAGGAGGTTTCCATTTCAGCCAAAATAGAATTTATTTCATTCTGTACCTTAATAAATTCTTCGCCGATATATTCAAAAACGGTTGTATCTTTAGTTTTTTCCGGTTGGGAGAACTGGCTTACATACCCGATGCTGCAAGTAGGATCTATCTCTAACCTGCCCTCAAACAGATATCTTTCCGGGTCCATCAGAATATCGGTCAGTGTACTTTTCCCGCTGCCGCTTGTTCCAATGAAAGCACAATGCTGTGCGGCTTCAAGCGTAAAGGAAATATCTTTATATAGTTCTTTTTGCGGGAATGAGAAGGATAAGTGTTCTGCTTTTATCATAGTGTTACCTTTCTTTCTAACTAAATTTGTGACTATTTTAGGATGTATTGAAGAGCACAGATGTTGAGTTTACCGTTGATAGCCTAACACTATTTACAAATAACATCAATCATTCCGCGTTAAAGTTGTTTCTCCCGGCTCCGGCCCCTTCAGATGCTTCCTCCCGGACGCCTGCCGGTAGCTCCCCGGAGTGGTGCCGATAATCCGCTTGAACACCAGATTGAAGGTCTTCGGGTCATGGTAGCCGACCTGCTCCGCAATGAACTGAACGGGCGCCTTGGGCTGCTGAACCAGCAGCAGGCAGCTTTTCTGAATCCGGACATTCTGCAGGTAATGATGGAAGGTCTGCCCGGTATTCGCCTTGAACAGCCGCTGAAGATGCCTTTCACTCCAGTCAAAGCTGCGTGACAGACGCTTCAGGGTGATTTCCTGCGCGTACTCCTGGTTGACATAATTCAGAATCTGCAGGAATTGCGTCTGCTTGTTCAGCGGAAACTGGACCTCGTCATGCCTGAGCCGGTAGATACTTATCAGCAGTTGAATGAACAAGGTCAGCAAATAGCTGCCCGCGCCGGTCTGCGGAAGATGAACCTCCCGGTGAAGCGCCAGAAACAGGCTCTCGATGGAACCGTTCAGATCCGTCACGGAGAATGCGGGCAGCTGATGATTACGGATCTGCTCCAGGTAGGAGGCAATCGGCGGGTCCGGGATCAGAGCGGCAAGGTTGTCCAGCAGCTCCGGCTTAAACAAACAATTGTACACCACGAGCGGCTCACGGAGCGGGCTGGGTGAAGACGGACGGAAGACATGGGAGACTCCTACGGGAATATAGTACAGCTGGCCCTTGCCGGTCTGCTGAGCCTGCTGCCCGATATAATGGAAGCCTTTGCCTTCGGCAACGAAGGTCAGCTCCATGAAGTCATGGGAGTGAAGCGGAAGATCATAGTTCTCGGTAGCGCGGTTCACATATAACTGGAGATTGTTCTGGAAGAAATACTCTCCTTTTAGCGTATGATTGGCCGAATGCATCAGTTCACTCCTCTAAACAACAGAATGTCCTTTTTACCCCGGTGAAATGTCCATATTGCAGGTCATTTAAATGCTGCGGAATTCTATAATTGTAATAGAAAGCGTTTCATATTTATAGGGGCAATCCCAGAAAAGACGGGGTGTAATGAAATGATAGCTGTTCATAAATTACGTGTGGAGTACAAAGACAATCCGATGGGGCTGGATGTCCGTTATCCAAGAATCAGCTGGCAGCTGGATGCGGATGAGCGGGATGTCATGCAGCAGGCGTATCAGCTTCAGGCAGCAATGGATCAGGACTTCGGAAGCACGGTATGGGATTCGGGCAGAGTGGAGTCCGGACAATCCCTGCATATTGAGCTGAAGGAGCTGCAGCTGCAGGCTAAGCAGCGCTATTATTACCGGATCAGAGTATGGGATCAGCAGAACCGGCCTACAGAGTGGTCGGATACCGCCTGGTGGGAGACGGGCCTGCTCTCGCCGGAGGATTGGGAGGCAGAGTGGATTACAGCGCCGCTGGCTTGCCTGGATGTCCAGGCAGAGCAGGCTCCGCTGCTGCGGCGGAGCTTCCATGTAGACCGGCAGGTCACCCGGGCCAGAATGTATGTGACCAGTCTCGGTCTCTATGAAGTGGAGCTGAACGGTACAAGAGTCGGCGAGGATTATTTGACCCCCGGCTGGACCAGCTACAGCACCCGCCTGCAGTTCCAGACCTATGACATTACAGGGCAGCTGGCAGTGGGGGACAATGCGGTTGGCGCCTGGCTGGGGAACGGCTGGTACAAAGGAAACCTGGCCTGGGATAACAAAAAGCATGTGTTCGGCGACCGCACGGCCCTGCTGATGCAGATTCATCTCATCTATGCGGACGGGGTGGAGCAGATCATCGGAACGGATCAGGGATGGACAGTATCGCCCGGACCGCTGCTGATGTCGGAGATCTATCACGGCGAAACCTATGATGCCCGTCTGGAGCAGACCGGTTTCAGCAGGGCGGAGTACGATGACCAGTCATGGACGCCTGCGGAGATCCTTCCGTACACCAAGGATATTCTGCTGGCCCAGGAGAATGTTCCGGTAAAAGCAATTGAAGAACTGTCACCCATCGCACTCCTGCGCACTCCGGCCGGGGAGACTGTGCTGGATATGGGCCAGAATATGGTCGGCTGGATGCGGTTCTCCATGGAAGGGCAAGCAGGACAGGAATTTCAGCTGCGGCATTTCGAGGTGCTGGATCAGGAAGGTAATGTGTACACAGACAACCTGCGGGCAGCCAAACAGACAGTTACTTATATTGCCAAAGGCGGTGGACGGGAGAGCTTCCAGCCGCGTTTCACCTTCCAAGGCTTCCGGTATGTTCAGCTGATAGGCTTCCCTGAGAACCTCTCGCTGCAGGATTTCGCAGGTGTTGTCCTGCACTCGGATATGGAGCCGACCGGTAGCTTTACCTGTTCCAATCCGCTGCTGAATCAGCTGCAGCATAACATTCTCTGGGGGCAAAAAGGCAATTTCGTCGATGTGCCGACAGACTGCCCGCAGCGCGATGAACGGCTCGGCTGGACCGGGGATGCGCAGATGTTCATCCGTACGTCGGCGTATCTGATGAATGTGGCCCCCTTTTTCAGCAAATGGCTCAAGGATCTGGCGGCCGATCAGCTGGATAACGGCGGTGTTCCGTTCGTAATTCCTCATGTGCTGGATGAGAATTCCCATTCTTCCGCGGCCTGGGGCGATGCGGCTGTCATCTGTCCGTGGACGATTTATCAGTGTTATGGCGACAAGCGGATTCTGGAGCAGCAGTACAGCAGCATGCAGGGCTGGGTGGAGTATATCCGCCGGCAGGGGACGGATGAATTCCTGTGGAATACCGGTTTCCATTTCGGAGACTGGCTGGGCCTGGATGCCAAGCCGGACAGCTACATCGGCGCTACGGACAGGGACTATATCGCGACTGCCTTCTATGCCTATTCTGTAGAGCTTATGGGTAAGACTGCGGCAGTGCTGAGCAGAACAGAAGATGAGCAGTACTATTCACAGCTGCATGCGCGGATCAAACAAGCTTTTAACCGGGAATTCATCACGCCTGCCGGACGGATAAGTGTAGCTACACAGACGGCCTGTGTGCTGGCGCTGATGTTCGGTCTAGTGGAGGGTAAGGCGGAAGAACGCACGGTTGCCAAGCTTATAGAGCTGCTGGAAGAGAGCAAATATCATCTCACCACAGGCTTCGTCGGCACGCCTTATCTGAATCTGGTGTTGGCTGGAGCGGGGCATTATGATGCTGCCTACAAGCTGCTGCTGCAGACCGATTACCCTTCCTGGCTGTATCAGGTTACCCGGGGGGCGACGACCATCTGGGAGCATTGGGACGGGATTAAGGAGGACGGCAGCTTCTGGAGCAAGGATATGAACTCGTTCAATCATTATGCATATGGGGCGATTGGCGATTTTCTGTACCGCTGTGTTGCCGGCATCGAGCAGGTGGAAGAGTATCCGGGTTATAAGCAGTTTCTGATTCAGCCGCATCCGGGAGGCGGACTGACTTCGGCTGCCGGCGGGCTGGAATCTATGTATGGGGAGATCCGCTCCGAGTGGACGATTGATTCCGGCAAAATAGAGCTGGTGACCGTAGTTCCGCCAAATACCTCGGCTACTGTGCTGCTCCCGGACGCTGTGCTGGCGGGTGTGCAGGAGAACGGGCAGGAGCTTCAGGCGGTCCGCGGTATTCATTCTGCCGAGCAGCAGGAGCAGTCGGTGAAGATTACGCTCGGCTCCGGTAAATACAGATTCGGATATGCCTTACAAAAGTAAGCGGTATAGCAGAGTTCCTGTGGAATGACGGGGCTCTGCTTTTTGTTGATTAGGAAATTATGAGATTCGTCTGTTGTGGATAAATTTCATTGGAATTTGGTTGGATCATTCAATTTCTGGTGTGTGGTTTGATTTGCCCTTATGAGGAATTTGTTCTTATGCAGCTATATAGATTGAACTTGGGGAATAACCTACTCCACAGAACTCTGCATTTGCAAGTCTATTGGAGAGTAACTAGCGTGATGTGCATAGCATTTAATTGTATTTTCTGCAGTTAAAAGACGGCGAGATTCCGGATTTTCCGGTTTAACTGTATTCTGTACAACTAAAAAAGCGGTGAGTCCCCTTTTACGAAATATGTGGATTTTTAAGTGTAGAAAGTGCAATTAAAACCCTCGCAGCGCAATAATCGCCCGCTTTAGTTGTACAAAATACAGTTATAGCTTAGACGGCGCGAATCCCGGCACAGCCAGCTGTCCATGCGGTGAGCCCGGGACTGATCCGAAAGTCAAGCTATCAAGCTATATAGTCACATTGCGCTATACAACCAGGGAATGATCCTCCAGGAAGCGGATGAATTCCCGCATGCATTTACTGATGTAACGCTCCTTGTTCCAGATCAGCACAACGTTCCACGGAATGGACGGATTCCGCAGCGGCAGAATGCGCACATTCTGGTTAGATACCTTCTCACAGAGCGGCTCAGGCAGGAAGGCGATGCCCAGATTGGCCGACACTAGCTCGACCAGCAGATCCCATTGAGCACTTTCATAAGCGATATTGGCTTCAAACCCTGCGCTGATGCAGGCTTCGATAATATGCTGCCGCATGGCGAACCCCTTGGCGAACAGGATCAGCGGCTCTTCCCGGAGATCGGTCAGCGAAGCCTCTTCAAGTGCCGCCAGCGGATGTGACTTATGGACAACAATTGCCAGATTCTCACGGACAAAAGGCTTGATTCCGAAGCTGCCCTCCCGGACGGGAAGCAGGACGGCGCCCAGATCAATGCTGCCCTCCAGCACCATATTCTCAACATTCTTCGAGCCCTGTTCAATGAGCTCGAAGGAGATGTTGGGATATTTTTTTTGGAATGGAGTCACGACTTTGGGGACAAAAACGGAGCTGATCACCGGAGGAAGGCCAATCTTGATCGTACCGGTCTTAAGGTTGCTGATGTCGTCCAGCGTCATATGCAGATTGTCCACTGCGGCAATAATCAGCCTGATCTGCTCCATCGCCGCTGTTCCGGCATCGGTCAGCCTGACATATTTGCCTGAGCGGTCAAACAGGATGACGCCAAGCTCGTCCTCCAGGCTCTTAACCATCTTGCTGAGGGTGGGCTGGGTCAGGTGAAGCTTCTCCGCCGCCTTGGTGATGTTGTGCAAATTGGCCACTTCCAGCACGTATTTCAGGTTCCGTACATCCAAAAGTAAGCGCCTCCAATCTATGATATATTTTCATGGTTTGCATGCGATGTCTGAATTTTACCCCTAAAAAAGCGCGTTGTACACTGTATACATAAAGACATCCGCATCACATTTGTCAATGGGCTGCAGCAAAAAAACAGGAGGGGTTCGGTGTGGGGAAAGTAACGACGCTTGAAGAAATAGGCGAACTTGTGCATGACGGTATGACCATTATGGTTGGCGGTTTCATGGGAACCGGAGCACCTGATGCACTGGTAGGCATTCTGATGGACCGGGATATCAAAGACATTACGCTGATCTCCAGCGACACGGCTCTGGTCGATACAGGAGTAGGCCCGCTGGTCTTGGGCCGGCGGCTGAAGAAGGTGATCGCTTCGCATATCGGCACCAACCCGGAGACGGGCAGACAGATGCTCGCCGGGGAGCTGGCGGTGGAGCTGGTGCCACAGGGTACGCTTGCCGAGCGGGTGCGGGCCGGCGGTGCAGGGCTCGGCGGCATTCTGACGCCGACAGGAACGGGGACGATGGTCGCCGACAACAAGCAGACGCTGACCATTGAGGGCAGGGAATTTCTGGTGGAGCTGCCGCTGCGGGCGGACGTTGCCCTGCTGAAAGCACACAAAGCGGATAAGTCGGGCAATCTGGTGTACCGCAATTCGGCGCGCAATTTCAATCCGCTGATGGCGCTGGCCGCCGATCTGGTCATTGTTCAAGTGGATGAAATTGTGGAAACCGGGGAGCTTGACCCCAATATTGTGGTTACGCCGGGTGTCCTGGTCGATAAAATCATCTGCTATAAGGAGAGTGAATAACATGGATACGAAAGAGCTGATCGCACGCAGAGCGGCAGTTGAACTGCATGACGGGGACGTAGTCAATCTGGGCATCGGGCTGCCGACGCTGATCCCGGATTATCTGCCGGCAGGCATCAACATTATTCTGCAATCCGAGAACGGCTATATCGGACTTGGACCGGTGCAGGATACGATCATTCCCGATCTGGTCAATGCAGGAGGCAAACCGGCTAACATTCTGCCCGGGGGTTCCTTTTTCGACAGTGCCACTTCCTTTGCGCTCATCCGCGGCGGACATGTGGATGTTACCATTCTTGGCGGGCTGGAGGTAGACGCGCACGGCAATCTGGCCAACTGGATGGTTCCCGGCAAAATGGTGCCCGGCATGGGCGGCGCCATGGATCTGGTCACAGGTGCAAAAAAAGTTATTGTCGCTATGGAGCATACCTCCAAGAACGGTGCTTCCAAAATCGTAAGCGACTGCACCTTGCCCCTAACCGCGCGCGGCGCAGTAACGATGATTATCACGGAGCTGGCGGTATTCCGTTTCACCCCGCAGGGGCTGGTGCTGGAAGAGTTGGCTCCAGGTATTGAATTGGAAACGGTTACAAATAAAACGGGTGCTGCGTTTACGGTTTCTGGGGATCTGTCTCCCATGCGGAATATCCCTTCGGATGAGGTGTTGTTATGATTACAGCCCAAGAAATTGTCATTGTCAGTGCGGTGCGGACGGCACTCGGCACCTTTGGCGGAAGTCTGGCCGGAATTGCCGCTGTAGATCTGGGGGCGCTGGTCATCAAGGAGGCGCTGCAGCGGGCAGGTGTCGCTCCGGAGCAGGTCGATGAAGTCATTATGGGCAATGTGCTTCAGGGCGGGCTGGGCCAGAATCCGGCGCGTCAAGCGGCAATGAAAGCGGGCATTCCGGTGGAGGCCTCCAGCCTGACCATCAATAAGGTCTGCGGTTCGGGCATGAAGGCGGTTCACCTGGCAGCACAGAGTATTATGGCGGGAGACAGTGAGATTATTGTAGCCGGCGGGATGGAAAATATGTCGAAGGCGCCTTATGTGCTGGATCAGGCCCGTTACGGCTACCGCATGGGTAACGGCACACTGATCGATACGATGGTAAGTGACGGCTTGACCTGCGCGTTCAACCAATACCACATGGGGATTACGGCTGAGAATGTCTCCGAACAATTCGGGATCAGCCGCGAAACGCAGGATGCCCTGGCGGCGTCCAGCCAGGAGAAGGCCGTGCGCGCCATTGAAGCAGGCCATTTCAAGGAAGAAATCGTACCTGTAGTCATTCCGCAGCGAAAAGGCGATGCCATCATCTTCGATACCGATGAGTTTCCGCGAAAGGGAACAACGGCCGAGAAGCTGGCAGGCCTGCGCCCGGCCTTTAAGCAGGACGGCAGTGTTACCGCCGGGAACGCCTCGGGCATTAACGACGGTGCTGCGGCGCTGGTCATTATGTCGGCGGAGAAAGCAGAGGTGCTGGGGCTGAAGCCGCTTGCTCGCATTCTGTCTTACGCGTCCGGCGGTGTGGATCCTTCCATCATGGGGATGGGGCCGGTACCGGCAACGAAGAAGGCGCTGCAGCGGGGCGGCCTGACGATCAGCGACATCGATCTTATCGAGGCTAACGAGGCGTTTGCCGCACAGATGCTGGCGGTAGGCCAGGCCCTGGACTTCCCGGAGGAGAAGGTCAATGTGAACGGCGGGGCCATCGCCCTGGGCCATCCCATCGGTGCGAGCGGCGCTAGAATTCTCGTAACACTGGTACATGCACTGAAGCAGCGCGGTGCACGCACCGGACTTGCCACTCTGTGCATCGGCGGCGGCCATGGCGTAACGACGATTATTGAGCGGATCTAGGGCGGATCTAGAGCTGAGCTGGAACAGATATAGAACAGATATAGAACAGATCTAGAACAGATCTAGAACAGATCTAGAGCGGATCTAAGCTGCTGACACCCGCGAAGGTGGCATACTTGCCAGGATGATCAGAAGGTTTGTGAAATATGGAACAATATTGTTGCAGGCAAAGCTCCTATATCCGGGGCTTTGCTTTTTTTGAAATATTACGCCAGAATTTATATGCTTCTCATGATAACTTATCCTTCTATTTCTCGCTGAAACGCTCCGTCCTTTAAAGGACGGTGCGTTTCCACTTGATAGCAAACTGTCAGGCCAGCTGCCCCTCCCCAGGTTCATATATCCTGAAGCGGACTGAGATTCCGTTATCTTATTCATTTGAACCCAAAAGAAGGCATTCCAGGTCAATTAAGCGATTCCGATTAACCGGCAATTTCGCCGAATTTACTCAAATAACGGATTCTCAGTCCTCTTCGGTGAAGGACTAGTGCTCACAAGACTACTTTCATTTCTCGAAAAAAATACAAAACGCTTTACGGCCGGCCGGGCACACGTAACATCAAGACGCATCCGCGGTGCCGGGCCTCCAGAGTAATGATGAAGAACTACCCGATACGATGTTATTGCACTGAAACCTCAAACTTCGTGCCGGCATCCCCTGCGAACACAATCGATCCTCCCGCAGGCAGCGTGATCTGATCCTTGCCTCCGATGACACTGAAATAGATGCATGTTCCCTTGGCATCATAAACGGCGAAGGAGGCTTTCGAGGGCATACTCACCTTGATGTTCTTGCCCCCGTCTTTGTCGCTTATCGTATACCACCTGGCGTATCCGCTCGGCGGAATCGTTACGGTTGACTTCTTAGCGAAATTAGTAGGCTTCAAGGCGTCCTCGTTCACTAAGATGAATCCGGCAAGATTCAAGTACTCAACGCCATCTTGTGTAAAGAACGTAAGACCGGAGAGATCCCGCCCGCTGTTTCCCGGAATTTGCAATTCGGAGACGGCTGAATCCGGACCGGTTATTCGCTTATCGAGCACGTACCCCGGCAATTGCTCCGACACATTCAATTCGGTGGGAGGCAATACGAGATAACCGAGCGACGTATACTTCGCATTCAGCAGATAATACTTCTTGCCGTCGCGCTTCATCCATGCTTCCCTGGTTTCTGCCGGAAGCTCTTGGGGCTGGAGCTTCTCGGAAGTGTACTCTGACGATGCGGTCTGCCCAAGACCCGGCACCGAAACGTATTGACGAATCCATAAGTAAGTGCGGCCGTTCTCCTCTTTCACGAAGCTGACCATCGCATTTCCATCCGAACTATGAAACATGCCGTCCCTTGAATAGTTGAAGATCTGTTTCGGATTATTGGAGGGCTGTTCCGAAGTAATGGACAAGACGCCGCCTGCGGATATTTTGATATTCATCATTGTACCAGTCGCGCCATAGATTCCCGAATACTGCAGCATGGACTCCGGGATGTCAGCTTGTACCGGCGCACCGTATGACTTCTCAGGCTTAAATTCAGTAATTGTACCTTTTTCCTTCAATGCCTGCAGCAGAATTTCGTTCGCCATGAGCTGATTGTACATGCCGCTCCCGCCGGAAGAGACAACAGCTGCCGCTATGTCCTGTCCGGGAAGCACAACGAGCGACGCTTTATAGAGAGTGATTTCCCCGCCTTTGGTCAGCGCCTTTATTCCGTATTCACTGAAGGGATACAGATCGACACTGTCCCAGCCGAGACCGTATCCGATGGAGTTGTCCGCATCGTCAGGCCAGAGTGGCGTCTTATACTCGTCTTGTGCCATGAGCGCAGCCGATTTGCCGGCCAATACTTCTTCCGCTTCTCCCGTGAAAAGTTGCGAGAACCGGGCCAAATCTTCCGCTGTGGAATAAATGCCGCCCATTCCGATCGCGTTGACCGTCTGGTCCGGAAGTTGTCCGGGATATGCAGGATAATAGAGTCCCGCCATCTTTGCCCTGTCCGGTGAATCGAGCGGCGTCAGCGTATTCATCATACTCAGGGGTTCCGTAATATACCGGTGGACATAAGAGGTGAAGTCCATGCCGCTGACCCGCTCGACCAGAATCTCGGCCAGTGTAAATCCGTCATTGCAGTACACCGAATAAGCGCCCGGGTCCGCTTTCAAGGTCTGACCGGACAGTTGCTTCAGCAGTGTGTCGTGGGCATAAGTATCGTTGTCTTCGAATAAATCAGCGTTCACGTTCGACGATCCGTTCAGCCCGGAGGAATGATTCAGCAGCATGCGCGGCGTAATCTGCTTGTAGCGTTCATCCGTCATCGTAAACTCCGTGATATACCGGATGACCGGCGTGTCGAGACCGATTTTCCCTTGTTCGGCCAGCTGCATAACGGCAACCGTGGTAAACATCTTACTTATCGAGGCGATCCCGTACATCGTGTCTTTCGTGAGCGGGTTCAGGCCCTGCTCATCATTCTTGCCGGATTGGCCAGATACGGTGATGCTGCCATGATCGATAAGGGCGTATTGCACGCTGTTCGTGGCATATGTAGTTGTGAGAAGTTCTGCTTTCTCCTGTGCGGCTTGCCGGGTAATTTCGTAAGTGGGTTCAGCTTGCTGTGGAGGCGAGTCCGCTTCCGCCGTTGACACGGCTTGCGGAGCAGCACTTGACAGGGTTACCTCAGCCGTATTCAGTGCTTCTGCTACGTTCTGCATTTCAGCCACTGGTGTGTTGTCATTGCAGGCGGTTAGTAGGAGAAGCAGACACAAGAATAGTACAGCTGCGGTTCTCCACCGATTTCTTATCATTTGAACTCCCCCTCTCCAGGATTTCTTTATTTATTGAAGATATTTATTGAAGATATTTATTGAAGATAGGATAGCAAATTATAAATTCGATCACCAGAACGGCTAGGATGGCGGAGATTATGATCTTGCTGCGCGAATTGGCCCAATTGATCGTCCAGCCGAAACCACGGGTGTTCGGAACGATCAACGCCGGATCTTCAGGATTCACGTAGAGGCGGCCAAGCCACTTCCAGTGCTTTTCCTCCAGCGACGGAACGTCCCTCAGCTGATCAATACCCTTGATTCGCATATACAGGATGACGCCGAACAGTGCGACTAAGAGTGCTGTACAGAGCGACATGCCGGAGAGGAAGAGCAGATTTCCCTTCCAGCCGTACAATGTTATGGCTTGCGTCACCCCGTAGAATATAACCATCAGGAGCGACGCGCTCCAAGCCAGAAGCGAATGGATTCTCTTGTGCTTCAACTGTTTCTGCAACGAACCTTCCCGGTCCTGGGGGTCCAGCGAGGTTCTGGCACGGCTAATCAGCAGGTTGTAGCAGACGAACACGGTAATATTCAGTACTTGCACGAAGTTTAAAGAGAACACCGTCCAACCGGTTTTGTAAAAGCTACAATTTCCGAGATGCAGCACTTGTGGAATCGTATCCCACCTGGCAATAGCCAAGAGGATGCATAGCGACAATAACGCCGGCATTTGCCGAGTACCACCAAGAGCTCAGCACCGGGCTATGCATCCGGCCGGCCGTAAGGCTGGCTGTGCGCTTCTTCTGCACTACAGCCTTCCAGCCTCTGGCTGCCTTCAAGTGTTGCGCGGATATCCGGCTTAGCCGGGCTGCGAAGGATGAAGCAATCATTAAAAGCAAGATGGATGACGTCAAAATCAGGAGACCCCGCGCCGGTTGTTGGCGTAGCCAGAACAAGCAGGCACCCCCGATGACAACCGCAAAACCGCAGGTCAGCAAACCGTAATTCCGGCGAATGGCGCGGACGGATGGATCCTTCAGGGCCTCCTCCGGCAGCACAATGCCGAATAGAACGGTCTGCAAGCCGATGTAGACCTGTAAGCAGAGCATCAGAGCAATCATCAAATAGCTGCTGGATATAATAATTATCTGTTCTTGTGTCACCGTTATTCCCCTCCACGGTTCGTAATTATATCCCGGTATACCGATTTGCTCTCCTGCGCGAATACCTCTTCCGCCATGCCACGTACCGCAGCCGCTGCCGCAAGAGAGCGCAGCTGCCGCCGGAGCTTTGCCTCGAACGCCTCCGTCACACCGGGCATCCCGTCCGGCTGAACAATAACGCCCGTCTTCCGGTGCACTTGAAGCAAGCCTTCCTGCTTAAGCAAATTGTAGGCTTTGTTGACGGTATGGAGATTGATCCCGAGGTCCTCAGCCAGTCTCCGGATCGACGGAAGCGGATCACCCGGCTTCAGCTCGCCTGACGCGATCCCTTCGGTCAATTGATCGGCCAGCTGCGTGTACAGCGGGGTGTCCGATTGCAGATCGAGCTCTATGAACACGAATATCCCTCCTTATGGTTATTTCTGTATTCCAAATACATTTTGTTTGTTATATTACATATATAACATATATGTTGAAAGTGGTGCAAGATTCGCAGAAAATTGTTCCACTACCGTGTGATTAATGCTGATGCATATGGATATATAAGGTAATAGAATTATCTCTTAAAGGGGGTGTTTATCTTCTTTAAAGCCAAAAGGAGAAGAAAAAAATTTGATGAATTAAAAAGAGAGTTGAGATTCTACCAACCGATATTCGAATACGTCTCGTATGACGTTCACTGGGTGATGCTAAACAGGCGCCTGTTAAGGATCCTGGTAAGAAGAATCGAAACTATGTATGAAATAGAGCAGCAAGCTCTGGAAGCAGCAATTGACTTAGACAACAATACGATTGAATACATTGAACTGCTGACCCTTTTTTTTGAGAACAGAATCACTGCATTACGTGACTATTTTGATCAGTATTACATGTCCATTAATCCGTTAATACAAGAATCTCCAGATTTTTTTTACGGTCATTTTGATTACATTACAAAGATTTTAATAAACATCAAAGCTGAAATTAAAAGACAGCAAATCTCCATGCTTCAGCTTCGATATTTAAATAATTATGTATTTTTCTTTTATATGGAAATAGTCCAAGGTATAAACAGATTTGAACAAGTCTCTAAGGAGCTTGAGCAGCTATAACACAAAACAGCAAAACAGCGGTCCCCCAGTTAACGGGAGGACCGCTGCTTAACTTTGTATGAGGACTGAATAATCTGGCTTACTGCGCAGTATACCCGCCATCGATCAGCAGGGTAGAGCCGGTGACGCCCCCGAGGCGCTCGCTGGCGATCAGCATGGCGTAGTCGGCGATTTCTTCAACGGCCAGCAGGCGTTTCTGCGGGACGAGCGGATAGATGACCTCCTCCAGTACGCTCTCCAGCGGCACGTTCCGGGTTCGGGCCAGATCCTCCATTTGTCCGCGCACCAGCGGGGTATCCACATAGCCCGGGCAGAGGGCATTAACTGTAATGCCGTGCGCAGCGCCTTCCAGAGCGGCGACCTTGGTCAGCCCGATCAGGCCGTGTTTGGCGCTGTTGTAAGCGGCTTTGCCGGCAAAGCCGATGACTCCGTTAATGGAGGCCATGTTAATGATGCGGCCGTAGCCTTGCTCCTTCATAATCGGGAAGGCATGCTTGATGCCGATAAAAGCGCCGGTCAGCATCACCTTCAGCATGAACTCGAATTTTTCCACGGGGAAATCCTCAATCGGCGACACATGCTGCAGCCCGGCGTTGTTCACCAGAATGTCCAGTCTGCCATAGACTTCTTTGGCTTTGGCGATAGCTGCGCTGTATTCCGCTTCCAGGGTAACATCGCATCTCAGGCCATAGGCTTCATAGCCCTGGGCTTGCAATTCTTCGGCAGCGTTGACGGCCAACTCCTCACGTACATCGGAAATGACTACTTTGGCGCCTTCATGGGCGAACTTGCGGGCAATCTCCAGACCGATGCCGCTGGCAGCGCCGGTGACGAATGCTACTCTATTTTCCAAAAATCTGCTCATTTCTGCATAACCTCCATGGGGATGAATTAGAAGATGGATAGAACGATGGCAAGGGTGAATACGGCAATTGTCTTCAGGCAGGTGATGGCAAAGATATCTTTATAGGATTGCTTATGCGTAAGTCCGGTAATTGCCAGCAAAGTGATGACGGCACCGTTGTGTGGAAGCGTATCCATACCGCCGGATGCCATGGAAGCGATGCGGTGCAGCATTTCCGGGCTGATCCCCAGCGTCTGGGCCATGGACAGGTAGGATTTGCCCATGACCTCGAGGGCGATGGACAAACCGCCTGATGCGGAGCCGGTGACTCCGGCGAGAATGTTGACGGACAATGCTTCGGAAATTAGCGGATGATCGCTGATATTCATGATCCATTCCTGGATGGATTTGAAGCCTGGGAGTGTTTTGACAACGTTGCCGAAGCCTACTTCGGAGGCTGTATTGAAAATGGCCAGCAGGGAGCCCATAGCTGCGGCGGTCAGGCCAGCGGCCATTTTGCCTTTGACCTGGCGGATATTGATACATCCGGCAGCGATAACCCCGATGCAGAGGGCAATAATCAAGGCCCAGCTTGAGGATACAGTTTTGACATTAGCGATATTGAACGTTTCCAGCAGCTCGCTGCTGTACCAGTTGGTCACCGACATGGACGTCCGGCTGAGCAGGAAGTTGAATACGAGCACGAGCAGAAGCGGCAGAACAGATATCCAGATGTTTGGATATTTGGCGTTCTCCAGCACCTCCGGTTCGTTCTTATGGCCGGTGCCATAGCCTTCCCCGTTAGCAGCTGCCTGCTTGCGGCGGCGTTCCAGCCACCACAGGCCGCCGATGAAGACGATCAGCGCGCCGGCAATACCGACGAGGGGAGCAGCATAGGCATCTGTACCGAAGTAAGTGGTCGGGATGATGTTCTGAATCTGCGGCGTACCCGGCAGGGCATCCATCGTGTAGGTGAACGCTCCAAGTGCGATGGTGCCGGGAATGAGCCGCTTCGGGATATCGGCTTCACGGAAGATAGCTACAGCGAACGGATAGACCGCGAAGGCCACTACGAATAGGGATACGCCGCCATAAGTCAGCACGGAGCAGGCGAGAACAACAGCCAGCATGGCTCTCTTTGAGCCAAGCGCTTTGACAATCGTCTGGGCGATGGACGAGGCAGCGCCGCTAAGCTCCATCATTTTACCGAAGATAGCTCCCAGCAGGAAGATCGGGAAGAAGTTCTTTACGTAATTTGCCGCATTCAGCATGTATACTTCGGTGTAGCTCGGCATCAGGGCGACCCCTGAGATAACTACCGCAAGCAGTGTGAATATTGGTGCAAAAACAATAACCGGAAACCCCCGGTAAGCGAAGAACATCAGCAGGCCAAGCGCCAGAACGATGGCTAAAACCTGAATAACCATGTGAACCCCCCTAATTAAATGTGTTACCCTACCTTTTGCTTAAACGGAACCATAGCTCTGTTCCAGAAACGTCGAATATGCTTTCGTCCCTTCCAACCTTGTGCGCGCAGGTCATTTGTTATGATGGTAACGCTTACATTCAAAGTGTACAACAGCATTCTGCAGGCGTAAAATTCAAGCGGTGCATGCAATCCATGAAAAAATTTTATGGATAAGCGGGGACTATACCGCCATTTTCGCTTCAGACAGGAAATCATTTCTGCACTTGCTTTTTGGCTGTATAAAATATATTATAGATAAATAAAGTCTTTGATTAGGAACAAAGTCCATACTTAAGGTGGAACAAGACATGAAATACTCAAAAGCAACGAATTACGCGCTGCACACGATGCTGTTCCTGGTGGCGTACGCTCCGGATAAGCCGGTAGGAGTGCAGCAGCTTGCCGAACGGCAGAATGTATCCCCGACGTATTTGTCCAAAATCCTGACCAAGCTGGTGAAGGCGGGGCTGGTGGAATCCGCATCCGGCGCGAATGGCGGGTATCGGCTGAGACGCAGGAAGGAAGAGATCTCGTTCCTGGATATTATCCATGCGATCGAAGGTACGGCTTCGCTGTTTGACTGTACGCTTAATCATTCCAGCGAGTGTCTCATCCAGCAGGAGATGGTGAAGGCCGAAGGGCAGATGGAGGAGTATTTGCGCAATAAAATGATGTCCGAGCTTGCCGGAAAATTAACGGAGAGCCATTGAGCTCCGTTATTTTTTTGAGAATTTCATAGATATTATAAGTCTGTTAAGTCTGTTAAATGAGAGAGGATGGATTAGAGATGAACAACGGATTATTTAATGCAGCTGTATGGGAGAAGGCCTGGAAGGAAGATCCCATGGCAATGGCCAACAAGTTCAAAGCGATGGGGATGGACCCGCATCACAGCTTTGATCATAAGGCGAAGGTGTTCAATGAAGAGGTATTCAGCAGTGCGGGAAGAGACAGAAGTGAGCGGATTATCAGCTGGATGGAGGGCCAGGGAGTAGATTTCAATGGGCTCACTGTCCTGGATGTGGGCGCGGCTTCGGGCGGCTTCACCGTACCTTTTATCGAGAGAGGGGCTAAGGTAACGGCAGTAGAGCCTAACATTCCGCTGTCTGAACTGTTTCTGCACAACACCGCAGGCTACGCCCCCGGTCAAGTGGAGCTGGTACGCGAAGCCTTTGAGGATATCGATATTGCGGCAAAAGGCTGGCTGAACGCCTTCGATCTTGTGTTTGTGTCCATGTGTCCGGCGGTATTTGACTGGGAGAGTGCGGAGAAGGTCATTAGCTGTGCCCGGCAATACTGCTATATCAGTACATCGGCGGGGGTTCAGGAGCATAGCCTCATGAATGAAGTGCTGCCTCTGCTGACGGGCCGGGCGGTGCATGCGGAATCTTCGGATATGGCCTACCTGATGCAGCTGCTGTATTTGAAGGGATATTCCTACGAATCGATTGTGACCCGCGAGACGAAAAGCAAGGAGCTATCCGTTGAAGCGGCGCTTGCTGAAGTAATAGAGATGCTGCCTATGCATCATTTGGACGGGAAAGAGGCTACCCTGAAGGTCGTTACGGATTATTTGCATACTGCTTATCCTGATCAAAAGGTAGTGATCCGCCAAGGCGGACGGTTCGGCAAGGTGCTGATCAAGCTGCAGGATCTCAACATGTACAGCAGAGCAGCTGCAGCCAAGCAGTAAATCACAACAGCATATATACATGACATTGTCTTTCCATAGAAAGATGCTATCATAGAGAGTAGATCCCCACGCGGGATCTATTTTATTATCTGGGAGGACTGAGGGCTATGAGTTTGAGCAAGCGTATTTTCGAGCATGACCTGATGAAGAAAGTGGGTGAAATCTACTATGAGCCATAGTCTCATAACGATTTCCCTGCGCCAGGAGCTGGTGCAGCAGCTGGTCTATCTCGATGAGCATAAATTCGTTATTCTGGACCGGGGCACATGGGAGTCGCCGGCCGAGCGGGCGGAGATTCAGTCCATGATCAGGAAGTATCAGGAGGCGGTGGAGCAGATTCTGTCCGGCGGGGATGAAGCGCTGGAGCAATCCACTGTTCTGGTCGGGTCGCGGGTATCACTGCGGATCGGGCAGGAAACGCTGAAGGATGCCTATAGAATTGTAATTCCGGGCGAAGCTGAGCTGGATGAATTCTGCATCTCCCTCTGGTCTCCGATGGGCAGGGGGCTTATTCTGGCGCGTCCCGGCGATACCGTCACGATCCAAACCCCGTTTGGCAGTGATGAAGTGCTGATTCTGGATAATGTGTATGATTGAACGGGCAGGAAGTGCAGTAACTGACTAGGGCGGTTAATAAAAAAGAGGCTTTCCAAAAAGTGCATTCTAAATAAACTGTAAAAAATCAGCAGAGCAGCGATCCTCCAATAAGCGAGGATCGCTGCTCTGTTTTAAGATTGAAGATACGATTCCCGCTTAAACAGCGGAGAGGACAGAACGATTGTGGAAAAGCGTTAGCGGTCGCCTTGGTCTCCGGATTTTCACCGCTAAGGGGAATAAAAAAATCTGGAGAGCACAGCGATTGGAACAACGGTCTGTTCGCGGAGCGTCCTCACGAGCGCCCAGGCGGTGATTACAATTCTTCGATTTCCCGCAGCCAGAGTGCAGCGGATGCATCACTCGGCATACGCCAGTCGCCGCGCGGCGAGAGGCTGACCGTACCGACCTTTGGTCCGTCCGGCAGGCAGGAGCGCTTGAACTGCTGGGTAAAGAAGCGAGTAACGAATACCTTCAGCCAGGCAACAAGCTGCTCTTTGGGATAAGCCTCACCGAAGGCGTGCTGGGCGAGGTAGAGCATTTTGCCGGGCGAAGCCCCTGTACGCAGCATGTAATACAGGAAGAAATCATGCACAATGTAAGGTCCCAGAATATTCTCCGTAAGCTGGACTATCTCTCCGGTTGCGGAAGGCGGCAGCAGCTCCGGACTGATTCCGGTCTCGATGATGCTGTAGAGGAACTTGCCCACCGTCTCATCGGCTTCATGATCCGCATACCAGGCGACGACATACTGAATCAGCGTCTTCGGAATGCCGGAATTCACGCTGTACATGGACATATGGTCGCCGTTATAGGTACACCAGCCAAGCGCCAGCTCGGATAAGTCGCCGGTGCCGATGACAATGCCGCCGTTCTTATTGGCGAGGTCCATCAGAATCTGCGTACGCTCCCGGGCTTGGACATTCTCATAAGTTAAGTCATGCACATCTTTGTCATGGCCGATGTCCTCGAAGTGCTGGAGGCAGGCAGCCTTGATATCAACGACCTGAAGCGAGGCGCCGAGCGCTTTGATCAGGCCGACAGCATTGTCGTAGGTCCGGTTCGTTGTGCCGAAGCCCGGCATTGTGACGGCAAGCACATCGCTGGCCGGACGGCCGAGCAGCTCCATTGCCCGCACTGCGACCAGCAGCGCAAGCGTAGAGTCGAGGCCGCCGGAGATGCCGATCACGGCCTGCTTGGTGCCGATGTGGCGGATGCGCTTCATCAGGCCGGAGGTCTGGATCGAGAGGATCTCCTGGCAGCGTTCTTCACGCTGCAGCGGGTTACCCGGAACAAACGGATTGACGCCGACCGTCCGTTTGAGCTCACGCTGGCTGTTCTCACGGACGGGTGAAACGTAGAGCAGCTCGCGGTAATTACGGCCGCCCTTGCCGGCCCGGAAGGTGCCCATCACGGTGCGGGAATACTGAATCCGCGGAAGATCAATATCGGCGGTGATCATCCGGCTCTCATGGGTGAAGCGTTCAGACTCGGCCAGCAGCTGGCCGTTCTCTGCGATCAGCGAGTGCCCGCCGAATACAACATCCGTGGTGGATTCGCCGGTATTGCAGCCGGCATAGACATAACCGGCTACGCAGGAAGCGGACTGGCTGCCCACCAGCTGGCGGCGGTAATCGGCTTTGCCGACCAGCTCATTGCTGGCAGACGGGTTGAACAGAAGCGTTGCCCCTGCCTGGGCCAGCAGGCTGCTTGGAGGCACCGGCACCCAGAGATCCTCGCAGATCTCCACGCCGAAGGATACATTGCCATTGCTCTCGCAGGCAAAGATGAGATCATTGCCGATGGGTACAACGGCTCCGCCGATCCGCAGCTCGGACACTTCCAGTTCTTCCGCACCGGCGAACCAGCGCGGCTCGTAGAATTCGCTATAACCGGGAATGCAGGTCTTCACGACAATTCCGAGAATATGACCCTGCTGGATGACGGCAGCGCAGTTGAACAGCCGGCTCTTGATGGAGATGGGCAGGCCGGCGATAACGATCATTGTATGTTCTGCCGTTGCGGCAGTGATCCGGAGCAGTGCCTCCGTGGCGGCGTCCAGCAGCCTGGGCTGCAGGAACAGATCCGCACAGGTGTACCCCGTGATGCACAGTTCCGGGAGTACCAGGTACTCAACCTCCTGTGCCGCGGCATTATTTATGACTTCAATAATTTGTTCGGAATTGAATACGCAGTCGGCCACCTTGAGCTCGGGGGAAGCGGCAGCGACTCGCGCGAATCCGTGATTCTGCATGCATTTCACCTGTCCTTTACCTGTCCTTTAGTAGAAGTACACTATCTAAATATTGTACCCATCAAATGGCATTGGTAACAAGCGGGGATTTGCAGCAATAAGCAGCAGCCGAACGGGACGCGCTTTTTGGTAGATTAGGAAATCATTCAATTCCCACAAATGTGAATAACTTCGAAGAAGCACCTGAAGAAACGGGGAACAGCATTGGTAGTTGGCAGGAGTGTGGCAGCGTTGGCGGTAGGCAATAGCAGTTGGATTTTCTCCACTTGATCATGAACGGAGGCGCACTTGCCGGGCAGCAGTTGGATAAACAGCACTTACTTTGCCGGAAATAGTCTGGAGTAGGGATTATGCCCGAAATTAAATGACGTTTCTCCAACTAATTACCTCTTAAGCTCCAAAATGTTCAAATTAAGATACGTTTATCCAATTGCTACTATGATGCAGAGCCAGAGTGGATATGACCAATGATCACCATTTAAGCAGCTGCTAATTTCAATGCGGGATTCAGCCGGTACCTAACCATTAATTTTTGGGGTGGACTAACGGACCGAGGGGCTCCCCTTTTCAAATCCATAGTCTCTTTCAACCTTGCAGATTCTTGTCTTATAAGTCATATACCAGTCCGCAATCCCTTTCCGCTGGGCGACCAGATGCCGTTCGTTGTGTTTCCATTGCTGGATAGCCTCGAGAGAATCCCAATAAGAGACAGTAATCCCTACACCATCTCTGGCGCTCTCTACTCCAAGAAATCCTGGCTGGGCGGATGCGAGTTTGTCCATTTCCTCGGCCATCTCCGCATATTGGTTATCCCCGTCTGTCCGTTCGGATGTGAAAATCACTGCATAATAAGGGGGCGCTGGTGTGTTGGCAATTTCACTCATGACTTTCCCTCCGTTTGATTGGAATGTTGCTATTTCATTTATCTATTTTATTATCTAATTCTTTATTTATAGTAGTGCATCTATGATCCGGATGTATAGCCTGGCGGACGAACCGGCCTGTCAGAGCTGCATGAAGCACGCGCCGGTCCAGAAAAGCGGGATGGCAGGGAAGGGGATTGTGCAGCGGTAAAACAACGGGCGGAGGAGCAAAATCCGCGATTGAAGCCAGGGGCCTGCGGGCCGCGTTTGCGTGCAAGCTGGTTTTGGGTTAGAATTTTGCCGAGAAGAAGGGAGGGCATGTACATGCCGTTAACAGGAAAAGAATTGATCGAGGAAGTCCGGGCGACCGAGGTGCCCTATGGCTGTCTGGCCGTCTGGTTTCTGGGACAAGCCAGTGTGATTATCAAAGGGGCAGAGGTGACCGTTTATATTGATCCATATGTCTCTCCTGACCCGGACCGGACGTTCCCGCCGCCGATTCCGCCTGCGGAGATTACGAACATGCAGGTATGCCTGATCACCCATGACCACTCGGATCATCTGGATGAGCGGGCGTTGCCGATGCTTGCAGAGCTCAATCCCGCAGCCCGGTTTATAGCTCCGGCGGTCTGCCTGGAACGGTTGCAGGGACTCGGAATACAGAAGGAGCGCCTAACCGCAGCGTTGCCTGCTCATGCAGCAGAACCCGCACCCGGCCTGCAGGTGTTCCCGGTTGCTGCGGCGCATGAACAGCTGGAGCGCGATGAACAGGGCAACCCCAAGTATGTCGGCTACATCCTGCAGCTGAACGGGGTCACGCTGTATCATGCCGGAGATACGGTTCTGTTCCCTGAGCTGATTGAGGAAGTCGGCAGCCGGAAGATCGACCTGGCGCTGCTGCCGATTAACGGCCGCGACTACTACCGGGGAAGCCGCAATATTGTCGGCAATATGAACTACCGGGAAGCGGCGGAGTTTGCGGCGACCAGCGGTTTTGAGACCGTCGTTCCGCTGCATTATGATCTGTACGCCGGTAACGCCGAGAATCCGGGGTATTTCGTCGATCACCTGTACCGCCACTTCCCGGAGCAGAAATTTCATATGATGGCCAGAGCCGAACGGTTCGTCTATGTGTCGGCGCAGGCTTTTAAGAACAGCACTCCAGACTTCAAGTAAGCGCATTCAAAAAGATCAGCCGAATTTCTTGAACACCATCCACAAAAGCGAAATCAGACACACGCCGACGGCGGCGAGAACCAGCGGAAACCACAGTGGTGCGGAGGTTGCAGCAATTTGGATCATCCCCATACTGTGGTTCACCTCCTTCCGGTGCAGAGTTTGCGCTACTGCAGCGCAGGATAGAGCAGAGACACCTGATATTTGCTTAAGAAATCAATCCATTCTTCGGACGGCCGCTGATCGGTGACGATATAATCGACCTTGTCGAAGCTGAACAGCCGGATGAAGGCGATCCGGTCGAACTTGGAATGGTCGGCAAGGAGCACAACTTTGTTCGCCTGCTGCTGCATCAGAACCTTGAGCTCGGTCTCCGCTTCGTTCGAATCGCTGAGTCCCCCGGTCATGGAGAGCGCCTTACAGCTGAAGATGGCCACATCCACATTATATTTCAGGATCGTCTGCGACGCCGTCGGCCCAACAAAAGAGCTGGTCTCCGGACCCAGGATGCCTCCCGTGGAAATGAGCTTCTGTCCGGAATGCTGGAACTCTGACAATACCGCCAGGGAATTGGTGATGATTGTCAGATTTTTTTTGTCCTCCACGATTCTCCGCAAGCCTTCAAAAGCCGTTGTGCTGGTATCAGTCATCACACTGTCCCCGTCACTGATCAGCTCCAGCAGACATGCGGCAATCATCCGCTTCGCTTCAATGTTGACCTGATGCCTGTGGGAGTAGGAGGGGTCCTCGTTGGTATGGGCGTTCAGAATCGCCCCGCCGTAATTCTTCTTGGCAATACCCTCTTTATCCAGCCGGTCGAGATCACGCCGGATGGTCTCCTCCGATACACCAAATTTCTGCGCCAGGTCCGCTACGTGAACCTTCTTATGCCTGTATAGCTCGTTGATTACCAGATCCCGCCGTTCAAAAGCCTTCATCCCGTTGCCCACCCTTGATTAAATAGTTCTAGCCATAGTATATCAACTAGTTTACTACATATTTCTCCAAAACTTAAATTATTAAAACGAGCATGATCCCACACTATATTTGAATTATATCACATAATACCACATAAATATCAAATAAAAAGTGTGGAATATTGTTGACTTTATGGGTTATGAAATCTATGATGGAGAAGAAAAGGATTAGTCGGCGGAGAATGCCCAGAGTTTGCAGACAGTAGCAGGCTGTATTTAATAGCGCTTACTAATCGGAGTGTACTGCTCCAATGAAATTATTTTATCCAAATCAACCATTGATTCCGGGGAGGAACGGCAGTGACAGCAAATTATCCGAAGATTGGTATCCGGCCTACGATTGACGGCAGAAGACGCGGGGTGCGTGAATCGCTTGAGGCCCAGACTATGGGGATGGCACAGCGTGTGGCGGCATTTTTGCAGGAGAATTTATTTTATCCGGACGGTTCGCAGGTGGAGTGTATTATTGCTGATTCTACCATTGGCGGTGTGAAGGAAGCTGCGGCGGCAGCGCAGAAGTTCGCAGGTGCGGGTGTAGGTGTATCAATTACGGTCACACCTTGCTGGTGTTATGGATCAGAAACGATGGATATGGATGCTTCTATTCCGCATGCGGTATGGGGATTTAACGGAACGGAACGCCCCGGGGCGGTGTATCTGGCGGCAGTGCTGTCTGCTTATGCGCAAAAAGGCATTCCGGCCTTTGGCATCTACGGCGAAGATGTTCAGGAATCCAGCAGTGAAGAGATCCCGGCGGATGTACAGGCCAAGCTGCTCCAGTTCGCGAAGTCGGCACTTGCGGCTGCGCTGATGAAAGGGAAGTCTTATCTGTCGATGGGCTCCGTATCCATGGGGATCGCCGGTTCCATCGTCAACGAGCAGTTCTTCCAGGAGTACCTCGGCATGCGCAATGAGTATATCGATATGTCTGAATATGTCCGGAGATTCGAGGAAGAGATCTATGATCCTGAGGAATTCAAGCGGGCACTGGCCTGGGTGAAGGACAACTGCCGGGTGGGAGCGGACAATAACCCGCAGCATCTGCAGCTCAGCGAAGAGGTTAAGGAAGAGCAATGGGAGACCTGTGTCAAAATGGCGCTGATCGCCCGCGATCTGATGATCGGCAATCCGGAGCTGGCGAAGCTCGGCTTCGAGGAAGAAGCGGACGGCCACAACGCTCTGCTGGGCGGCTTCCAGGGCCAGCGCCAATGGACGGATCACTTCCCGAACGGTGATTTCATGGAGACGATTCTTAACTCCTCGTTCGACTGGAACGGCAGACGGGCACCTTATATTGTCGCGACCGAGAACGACAGCCTAAACGGGGTCACGATGCTGTTCAATTATCTGCTGACGAATACGGCGCAGATTTTTGCCGATGTCCGTACCTTCTGGAGTCCGGCTGCGGTGAAGCGTGTAACCGGATACGAGCTGGAGGGGGCAGCGGCAGGCGGTCTGCTGCATCTGATTAACTCCGGTTCAGCGGCACTGGACGGAACCGGTGAGCAGAGCATTGACGGCAAGCCGGCGATCAAGCCGTTCTGGGACATCACGGATGAGGAAGCGGCTGCCTGTCTCGCACAGACCCAGTTCCGCCCGGCCTCGCAGGAATATTTCCGCGGGGGCGGCTTCTCGACAGACTACCTGACCAAGGGCGGAATGCCGGTCACCATGGCCCGGCTGAATCTGGTCAAGGGCCTCGGGCCTGTGCTCCAGCTGGTGGAAGGCTTCACGGTGGAGCTGCCGGGAGAAGTGCATGATACGCTGGATCAGAGAACGGACCCTACCTGGCCGACAACCTGGTTCGCACCTAAGCTGACAGGCAAGGGCTCGTTCCAGTCTGTATATGATGTGATGAACAATTGGGGCGCCAACCACGGTGCGATCAGCTACGGGCATATTGGAGCCGATCTGATTACACTGGCCTCGATCCTGCGGATTCCGGTCAGTATGCATAACGTGGAGGAATCGCGTATTTTCCGGCCGCGTGTCTGGTCGCTATTCGGCACAGAGGATCTGGAAAGTGCTGACTACAGAGCCTGCCGTAACTTTGGGCCGCTCTACTAAATCTTCAAAGTGAAGCGGGTGCGGAGAACATGGGCGAAGAGATAATCAAGCTGCTGGCCATCGATCTGGGTGCCAGCTCCGGCAGGGTCATGCTGGGAACGTATGCTGAAGGGAAGGTGGAGGTGGAAGAAATCCGCCGCTTCCCTAACGGGCCCGTAGAGGCTGACGGGCAGTTGTACTGGGATGTCCAGCAGCTGTTTCATGAGATGAAGCAGGGGATTCTGGAGGCCGTGAAGTCCCGCGGCCCATTGCAGTCTATGAGTGTCGATACCTGGGGAGTCGACTATGGCTTCCTGGATGCAGAGGGAGAACTGCTGTACTCCCCGCATCACTACCGGGACCAGCGGATGGAGGGGATTGCTTTGGCGTTGGAGGCAGCCCTGCCCCCTGAGGAGCAGTTCAAGCTGACGGGCAACCAGTCCAGCCCGATTAATACGGTGTATCAATTATTTGCCGATCTGCAGGCTAATCCGGAGCTTACACAAAAGGCCAGTCTGCTGATGATGATGCCTGACCTGTTCAATTATATGTTCAGCGGCACGGCGGTCGCTGAGCAGACCATCTGGAGCACCAGCGGCCTGCTGAATCCGGATTCGTCTGCTCCGGCAAGCGAAGTGCTGCGCAGGCTGGAGCTCCCGGTGAAGCTGATTCCCCGGCTGGTGCCGGCGGGCACTGTAATCGGCGAGCTTCGGCCAGGCCTGCAGGAAGAGCTTGGTTCCGGCCCGCTCAAGGTCATTGCCGGGGCTTCGCATGACACTGCTTCCGCTGTGGCTTCCATCCCTTACGGGCTTGGAGGCTCCACCGGCGGAGAGGGTTCCGCCGCCTTCATCAGCTGCGGAACCTGGTCGCTGGTCGGCCTGGAGACTGCGGAGCCCATACTTAGCGCCGACGCCGACGCCTACGGCTTCACCAATGAGAGCTGCTTCGGCGGCACGAATCGCCTGCTGAAGAATATCACCGGCCTGTGGCTGCTGCAGGAGACCCAGCGCGGCTGGGCAGAAGCGGGAGAACCGCTCAGCCATCAGGAGGCGGCAGAGCTGGCTGAGGGGCTGGACCGGTCGACAGCGCGCATAGCCGTTCTGGACCCGAACGATCCCCTCTTCAGCACCCCGGGGGATATGCCGCTGCGGATTGAATCGTATTGTATCCGCACAGGCCAGCCTGTACCGCAGAGCCGGGCGGAGATCATCCGTACCATTCTGGAGAGTCTGGCCCAGTCTTACGCCAGCACGATCCGTGAACTGGAGACACTTACAGGCAGACCGGTCAGCTGCATTCATATGGTCGGCGGAGGCATCCAGAACAAGCTGCTATGCCAGCTTACAGCGGATGCCACAGGCAAAGAAATCATTGCCGGACCGGTAGAGGCAAGTGCAATCGGCAACGTATTGGTGCAATTGACGGCACTGGGAGCGATTGAAGCATCCGAAGCCAGAACAATTGTAGCCCGTTCCAGTGCCCCTGTCCGGTATCAGCCGGCTTTATCAATTATTCATAGCGATCAAGGAGGACAATGATGAATACGAAGGAAGAGGAATTGCGGAGGCTTATCTGTGATATCGGCCGCAATCTGTTTAATAAGGACTTTATTGCCGCCAATGACGGCAATATCTCGGCACGCCTGTCGGCTACAGAGGTAATCACCTCACCAACAGGAGTCAGCAAAGGTTATCTGCAGCCGCATATGCTGGTCAAAGTGAATCTGCAGGGGGATATTCTTGAAGCCGCGGAAGGCTACCGGCCATCCACGGAAGTGAAGATGCATCTGAAGATTTACAATGAGCTGCCGGAGATGGGCGGCGTGGTGCATGCGCATCCGCCGTATGCGACCGCTTTTGCCATCAAGGGCGAAGCGCTCGACAAGATGATGATGCCGGAGTCGGTGATTGCCATGGGGGACATTCCACTGGCGGTATACGGAACGCCTTCAACCGAGGAGATTCCGGATTCGCTGATCCCCTTCCTCGGCAAGAAAACGGCTGTCCTGCTGGAGAGCCATGGCGCATTGACCTGGGGCAAGGATGTCATGGCTGCCTACATGAATATGGAGCGGCTGGAATATACGGCGAAGCTAACCTTCCTGACCCGGATGATCGGCGGGGAACGTGAGCTTCCTCAGCACCGGATCGAGGAGCTGGTAGCTTTGAGATCGTTCTACGGAATGTAAGCCGCGGCTTCGACACAGGAATGAAGGAGGATAGTAGTCATGCTCAAAAAAATACCCAAGCTCCTCTCCCCCGAGCTGGTCCGTACCCTGATGGAAATGGGCCATGGGGATGAACTGGTCCTGGCGGATGCCAATTATCCGGGCCACGGGCTGCATTCCAGAGTGCTCCGGGCGGACGGCATTGGCATTCCCCGGCTGCTGGACGCGATCCTGGAGCTGCTTCCGCTGGATCACTATGTGCCCGCGCAGGCGGCATTCATGGCTGTAGTGGAGAGTGATCCTACCGTTCCGGTGATATGGGAGACGTACAAGGAGATCCTGGCCAAACATGACGCTGCGGCACAGGTGGAGTATGAGGAGCGTTTTGAATTCTACAACCGCTCGAAGCGGAGTTATGCGATCGTGATCACCGGGGAAGAGGCGCTGTACGGGAATATTATTCTCAAAAAAGGTGTGATCCCGCCGGATGCCGGGGTATAACAACAGGTTCAAGTCTGCGTAATATCGCAGGATAAAGGATAATCCTTCTGTTTAAATTTAAAAAGATAAGACCGCCCGGCATTGGAGAGCGGTCTTATTGCTATATCAGTTGCTCAAATGTAGAAACGTCACATGAAATGTTATGTGTTGTGTAATTTGGATCCACTGACCCTGCGTTTGCAAATATTTTGAGAGTAACTAGTGTGAAGTGAATAGATTTAATTGCATTTCGTGCAATTAAACAGATGGTGAAAAACCGGATTGTCCGTTTAACTGTATTCAGTACAATTAAAATCAGCGGTAAGTCTACTTTTACGGAATATGGGGGTTTTAAGTGTACAAAGTGCAATTAAAACCCTCGCAGCGCAAAAATTGATCACTTTAGTTGTACAAAATACACTTAGGACCGGAGCGAAGGACCGGTTACTATAAATTGCTCATTTCTAGTATTGAACCGGCTCCTAAACCGGATTCAATATAAACAAATGGCCCGTACGCCATATGGCCGGGGCATTTATTCATATTTCGTTATACATCCGCCGGAGCAGCTCTGCACTGCCGCGCATATGCTCTTCGGGAGTGCTCTCCAGCAGGCCCTGAATATGCGGACGGTTATATTTCATGTAATGGAGCAGCGGAGCGAAGTTCAGCAGTCCCTGTCCTGCAGGGACGATCTCAATCCGCCCATCCCTGACCGTGAAATCCTTCAGATGCAGCACCGCGATCCGGTCACCCAGCAGCTCAAGAGCCTCTGCAACAATACTCTCCTGCTGCAGGTAGTTATCCGGCGTCATCAGATTGGCGGCATCGAATATAATCTGCAGATTACTGGAGGCCACTTCGTCCAGCAGCCGTCTGGTCAGCTGAGCCGTGTGAAGCGGGTGGTTAATCCCTGCCTCGATGCCGACCGTTACCCCGAAACGCTCTGCTTCCGCAACCATTGCTTTGACAGAAGCCACAACTTGTTCAAAAGCTTCCTCCGTGAAATTATCCGGCGTATATCCCTTTCCCACACTGCCTGTCTCGGTACCTACCAGACTCGCCCCGAAATCACGGGCCAGCCGCAGATGGGTACTGAAGTCATTCAATGCCTGTGCGTGCCGGGCGGGATCAGGATCGATGATGTTTACATAGCAGCCGAGAACGGCAATCCTGATGCCGGCCTGCCTGAAGGCTTCGCCATAATAGGCAGCCGTTCCCGGACTGAGTGCGCCAAGTCTGGGCGCACTCTCAGGAAAGGACTTATGCAGCGCGAACTGAATAGAGGAGAAGCTGTGCTCTTCCAGCTTCTCAAACAGCTGCGGCAAAGGACACGGGTTGAAATCATGGGCGCGGACGCCGAGGTGAAACGGTACGGTCATATGTTCTACTCCTTTGCTCTGCAATTTCCCGCAAATAAGGCCGCCTGTGCCCGCAAGGGCACATGGCGGCCTATTCCAGGAATTCAATGAAGCGGCTTAACGCACTACACCCGCAAGTGAGGGTGCAGTACCGAGAGTCCCGCAGTCTGTTCCATCGCTTCTGCTACCAGCGAGGCGATCCGCTGCGCGCCTGCCTGCGAGAAATGGGTGTCATCTGCGATCCCGTCCGGGTAGTTGGGATGGCTGCCCGGCGGCAGATGCATGAACAGCTGCTGTGAGCCTTCGATTCCCAGCGAGCGGTAGAGCTGCTGCGAGGAGGCGAAGATATCGAGCAGCGGTGTTCCGGTCTCCGCTGCAACCTCGCGCATGGCCTGCGGGTATGGCCCCACGGCCTCAGGATCAGGTTCACCCTCCGCTGTAAAGCGGCGGCGGCTCACAGAGGTCAGCAGCAGCGGGAACCCGCCGCGGCTGCGGGCGGAATCGATAAATACCTTAAGATTCTGGCGGTATTCGGTATCCGGATCCGTATAACGCGCCGGATCTTCGATCTTCTGGTCATTATGACCGAACTGGATCAGCAGGAAGTCTCCAGCCTGGAAGTCCTGCTCGATCTCCGCAAGCCTGCCCTCTGCCAGGAAGGAGCGTGTGCTCCGTCCGTTCACTGCCCGGTTCTCAATCCGCACCTCCGGTCCCACATGCCCGTGGAGAAATTCTCCCCATCCGGTCATCGGTGATTCGGAGGCCGCCTTCCGGGCTGCGGTAGAGTCTCCGGCAATATAGATGGTCGTCATCTTCAGCACTCCTTCACGCGGGCGGTAACCTCCACCGGGCTGCCGGAGGTCTGGAAGCCGAAATAGCCTGCTGCATTATTGTAGGAGATATCCTCTACCATAGCGCCCAGTAAGTCTATGTCATCCGGTGCCTCACCGCGTTCCACGAGTTCACCGATCAGCTCACAGAGCACCCGGCGGAAATATTCATGCCGGGTATAAGAGAGGAAGCTGCGTGAATCGGTCAGCATGCCGACGAAGTTACCGAGCAGGCTGTTGTCAGCCAGCAGGGTCAGCTGCTGGCGCATACCGCTGCGCGTATCGTTGTACCACCAGCCGGAGCCGAGCTGGAGCTTGCCGGCAGTATCCTTCTGGTAGCAGCCCATCAAGGCCAGCAGGGCAGGGTAGTCGCCGGGATTCAGCGAGTACAAGATGGTCTTCGGCAGGCCGCTGCCGCTCTCGGCACGGTCAAGCAGCTGCGACAGCGGTGTGGTCAGCGGCAGGTCGTTAATGCCGTCGTATCCGGTATCCGGCCCTAGCTTCCGGAACATCGGCGTGTTGTTGTTGCGGTAGGCATGCAGATGAAGCTGCATGGTCCAGTCTTTGGCCTGGTAGAAGCCGATCAGTGCAGTCAGCAGCTCTGTACGGTAGAGGGTGATTTCCTGCGGTGACAGGGAAGCACCCTGCAGTCTTTTGGCGAAGACCGTCTGGGCAGCTTCCGGTTCACCGGCTTCGTAACGCAGCACATCAAGGGCATGGTCCGACAGGCGGCAGCCATTCTCATGGAAGAAGTCCACACGGTTGCTCAGTGCCTCAAGCAAGGCCGCATAAGTCTTAACCTGCTGACCTGTAGCCTGCTCCAGCTTGCCGATCCAGGCGCTGAAGCCTTCGGCATCGATGTTCAGTGCCTTGTCGGGACGGAAGGTCGGGAACACCTGGAACAAGGTCTCAGAGTCTCTGAGCAGCTTGTGGTATTCCAGCGAG
Organism: Paenibacillus sp. FSL H8-0259; assembly: GCF_037963255.1. Lineage (NCBI taxonomy): Bacteria > Bacillati > Bacillota > Bacilli > Caryophanales > Paenibacillaceae > Paenibacillus > Paenibacillus sp. FSL H8-0259. Next base: position 5,512,823 of record NZ_CP150147.1, on the reverse strand, counting down.
TCTGCCGGATCATCCGTAGTACAGATTACCTTGACGTTCGAACTGCGGATCAGACCGCGGCGGGTGAACGCCGGTTCGGCCAGCTTGCGGTTCACCTTCTCCCAGATGGCCGGTGCAGAAGCTTCGTTCAGCAGCTCATTAACGCCGAAGAAGCGGCGGAGCTCCAGATGGGTCCAGCTGTACAGCGGGTTGCCGATGGCTTTCGGGAGTGTGCGGGCCCAGGCCAGAAATTTATCATAATCGGAGGCATCCCCGGTAATATGCGATTCCGGCACACCGTTCGCGCGCATCAGCCGCCATTTGTAATGATCTCCATAAAGCCAGGCTGCCGTGAGGTTCTCGAACGGTTTATCCTCATAGATTTCGCGCGGGTCCAGATGGCAATGGTAATCGACAATCGGCATTGTTTTGGCATGCTGATGAAAGAGCTGGCGTGCGGTATCGCCGGATAACATGAAATCTTCATTAAGAAACATGGATAAGATCTCCCTTTGCATGAATTTGGATAGAGTTTATAGCGTAACGCCGGTTTTGAAAATAGCCAGCTCGCGCACTTCATTCTGCTCGTTCCGTGTTTTTTGGCCGCTGGCGACATCAATGATATAAGTGATGAATTCCTCCAGCACATCGGCCATCGGTGTTTCCAGCAGAGGACCGGCGTTGAAGTCCATCCAGTGGCCTTTTTTGGCAAAAAGATCGTTGTTGGTGGCCACCTTCACCGTAGGTACGAAGCTGCCGAACGGCGTTCCGCGTCCGGTAGTGAACAGCACCAGCTGGCAATCCGAAGCAGCGAGAGCGGAGGCGGCTACCAGATCGTTGCCGGGAGCCTGAAGGAGGCTCAGCCCTTTTTTGCGCAGCTTCACGCCATATTGCAGCACATCGACCACCGGCGAAGTTCCGGCCTTCTGGGTGCAGCCCAGCGATTTGTCCTCCAGGGTGCTGATGCCGCCGGCTTTGTTGCCTGGAGAAGGATTCTCGTATACAGGTTCGCCGTACGAGAGGAAATACTGCTTGAAGTTATTGATCAGCGACACGATCTCTTCATAGACCTCATGGCTTTCTGCACGCGCCATCAGCATCTTCTCTGCACCGAACATTTCCGGCACTTCCGTCAGCACCGAGGTTCCGCCCTGGGAGATGATGAAGTCGGAGAATGCGCCCAGCAGCGGATTGGCTGTGATCCCGGAGAACCCGTCGGAGCCGCCGCATTTCAGGCCGATGTTCAGCTCACTGAGAGGAACCGGCTCACGGACATCGTTCTTCGCAGCCTCATACAGCTGCTCCAGCAGCTCATGGCCGGCTTCTACCTCATTGCCCACCTCCTGGGCAACCAGGAATTTCACCCGTGACTCGTCATAATCCCCCAGCATGCTGCGGAATTCAGCGACAATATTGTTCTCGCAGCCGAGCCCGAACACGAGCACCCCGCCGGCGTTCGGATGGTTGACCGCGTCGAGCAGTATGCTGCGGGTCATGCGGTGATCATCGCCGAGCTGCGAGCAGCCGTAAGGATGCTTCAGCACCGTGAAGTTATCGAAGCCGCCAAGATCGGGATGCTCAGCCTTGAACTCCTGCAGCATTTGCTCGGCAATCCCGTTCACACAGCCCACGGTCGGGATAATGAACAGATCATTACGGATGCCGACCTTGCCGTTACTCCGGCGGTACCCCTGGAAGGTCAGATCACGCCGGGGGTAGGTAACCTGGTGAACATCCGGCACATACTCATATTCCTCTTCGCCGGACAGATTGGTCTTGATATTATGCGTATGAATCCAGTCCCCAGCGGCAATCGGAGCGATGGCATGGCCGATAGGATAACCGTATTTGGTGATAACCTCATCAGTCTGGAAATCAGTCAGGGCAATCTTGTGGCCCTGCGGAATATCCTGTGCTGCCTGAAGCGTCAAGCTGTCTATGGTGAGCTGCTCCCCGGCCGATATCGGCCGCAGGGCTACAGCTACTGTATCTCTGGGGTTCATTTTCATTAAGTGCTTCATGTTGGACCCTCCTAAGTTTTGTTAGTTATTGCTTTAGCCGACAAGCTGCTGCAGAGCGGCGCGGGAATCCTGCTTCTCCAGCTGCTGCAGATGGGCGTTAATTTCAGCTTCCAGTCCGGGCAGCAAGGACAGATCCTGTCCCCACAGGCTGGTGTTGCTGAGAATAGTGCTTGCGAAGGTTGCCGGATCACTCCATGCCTGTGTGAAAATCTCCAGGATTTCCGGACTGTCCTGCAGCGGCACACGGTCACCGCGGTAGCTGAGCAGGAGAGCGGCGAAGGCGAGCGTTATGCGCTCCGGAAGCTTGCCGCGTTCCTGCTGATAGCGGAGCAGCACCGGGAGCAGCCGGGTTTTGAATTTGGAGATGCTGTTCAGCGAGATGGAGGTCAGCTCATGGCGGATGAACGGATTTCTGAACCGTTCCTGCACGGCATCCGCATAGGACAGCAGCTCTTCAGCAGGCAGATCCAGCATAGGAATCAGTTCATCTTCGATCAGCTGCTTCACGAAGCGGGAGAACGTTTCGTCATTCATAATATCCTCAACGGTTTCCAGACCCGCCAGCAAACCCAGAGGAACCATAGCCGTATGAGGCCCGTTCAGCAGATGAACCTTGCGCTCGCGGTATGGAGTCATATCAGGGGTGACCACAACGTTCAGTCCGGCCTTGGCCAGCGGCAGCCGTTCAGTAAGTGATTCCGGTCCTTCAATGACCCAGAACAGGAATGGCTCAGCCGTAACCATCACATTGTCCAGATACCCCAATTCAGCTTCCAGCTCAGCGGCCTTATCACGCGGGTAACCCGGAACGATCCGGTCAACCAGACTGCAGCAGAAGGTATTCTCCTCCTTCAGCCATTGCAGGAATTCCCCGCCCAGATTCCAGTCAGCGGCGTATTGCTGTACAATCTCCTGCAATTTCTCGCCGTTGCGGTCGATCAGCTCGCAGGGGATGATGACGAAGCCTTTTTTGCCCAGCTCGAAACGGCGGTGGAGCAGCGCAGTCAGCTTGCCCGGGAAGCTCTTCGGCGGCGTTCCGTCTGCACGGTCGCCCGGTAGATAGGCAATACCGGCTTCCGTCGTGTTGGAGGTGATGAATTCCAGCTCATCATTCTCAGCGAGCGCAAGGTAACTCCCGTAATCGCTATAAGGGTTAATCACGCGGCTGACGGAAGAGATGATTTCCCGCGAGTTGACTGTCTGGTTATCCATAATGCCGTTCAGCAGCACGGTGTAGAGATTATCCTGGGCGGCCATGAATCCGCCAAGCCCCTGTTCAATCGGCTGTACCAGCACTGCGCTTCCGTTGAACAGGCCTTGGTTGTTCATCTGCTGCAGCTGCCAGTCCACGAAGGCGCGCATGAAATTGCCTTCACCGAATTGGATCATTCGCTCGGGATGCAGGGTTAACTCCGGGTGAGTGCTTCTGGATAAACGGTTTGTCATAATGGTCATGATCTCCTTTTAAAATATAATGTCATAAATGCACACGTTAACATTTTATTTTAAGCAAACCCGGAAATGACGTCATTGTAGACGTTATTCGTGTCTGCTGAAAATACAAAACGGGCAAGCCGGATAACCCGGCACATACCGTTAATTCACTGCGGCAGAACCCTGCGCTCAGATATTGGCGACAGTATCGCGTACCATGAGGCCGGTCTTAACGAATAGCTGCTGCGGCTCTGTTTCGGGCTGGATCAGCAGCTGAATCAGCATTTTCATACCGAGTTCACTGATCTCTGCAATGGGCTTGCGGACGGTAGTCAGGGCAGGATTCGTATAACGGGCGAACATAATGTCGTCGAATCCGATCAGCGAAATTTGTCCCGGCACATCTACCTTATGGGCATAACAGGCGTTCATCGCGCCAATGGCCATATCATCGTTGGAGCAAAATACAGCGGTAGGCTGATCCTCAAGGCTGAGCAGCGCCGTCATCGCCTCATAGCCGCTCTCGATGCTGTAATCCCCTGAAGCGAAATAATCGGGATTCAGCTCCAGACGGCCTGCAATCAGGCTGTCCATGAACCCTTGTTTGCGTTCGCTGGACGATTTGAAGCCGGGCTTCCCTTCAATAATAGCCAGCTTCCGGTGCCCTTGAAGCACAGCGTAATCAATCGCTTCCTTCACGCCTTCGCGGTCATTGGCTACCACATTCATAATGCCCGGGTCCTCCAGCTGGCGGTTCAGCACCACAAGCGGTATGCCCATCTTCTTCACATGATAAATGAAGGCATTATCCTCATCGCTCTGGCTCATGACCAGAATGCCGTCGAAACGCTGGGGCTGAATATTGCTGAAGTTATGGACACCGTCTATTCCGTTAACGGTCAGATTGTAGTTCTCATCCAGGATATGCGTAATGCCTTTGATAGCATCAACCAGGAAGCTGGCTGAAGTACCCTGCTCAATGCTTGAGAAGAACAGCCCGATGGTGAACGATCTCTTCGTAACCAGACTCTTGGCGCTGTAATTCGGCACATAATTCATTTCCGCGGCGATTCGCTCAATCTTATCCCGGGTGACTTTCTTGATCAGCGGGCTGCCGTTCAGCGCTCTGGATACAGTCGTGTGGGAGACGCCAGCGACGCGTGCAATATCTTTGATGGTAATCATGACATCTCTCCGGGAAAATAGAATTGTTAACGATTTCAGTTTAGTGCTACAGCCGCGTCAAGTCAAGACTTTATTGAAATGCACACGTTAAAATTTTATCTGGAACAATGCTGCGGCCGGCGGTATAATTTACGTGTCAAGGACTGCCGGTTTGAACAGAACTTATTTCTTAAGGGGGACGATAGCAATGCTGGTGGGCAAGCGGGAATTTTGCGATTACCAGAGTATCCAGGCAGCGGTGGATGAACTTGAACGGGATCCGCTGGAGAAGCCGGTGACCCTGTATATTATGTCAGGTGTGTATCAAGAGGCGGTAAGAATATACCGGTCTAATCTTAATATAGTGGGCATCGGGGAAGTGGTAATCACCATGAACAGACATGCCAAGGAGCCGGACGAGTCAGGAGAAGAGCAGGGAACCTTTGCTACACCGACACTGTTCCTCGGCGGCCGGAGGCTGATGCTTGAGAACCTGATTATTGCGAACACAGCAGGGCAAGGAAATGACATCGGGCAGGCTGTAGCGGTGTCGGCCCATTGTGATGAGACCCTATTTCGTAGCTGCAGCTTCAGGGGCCATCAGGATACACTATTCACCGGACCGTTGCCGCCGTATACCAAAGATGGGAAGGCCTTTGGAGGCGTTCCGCTTAAGGAGCAGCACGCCGTTTGCCGCCAGCTGTACACGAATTGTTATATCGAAGGAACGATTGATTTTATTTTTGGCGGAGCAGCAGCTTATTTCGAGCATTGTGAGATCCGCAGTCTGCGTCATTATAACGACGGGCCGGGTTACATCACAGCGGCATCCACGCCGCAGCATCAGGAGTATGGCTATCTGTTCAACGAGTGTTATTTTACGTCGGACCCGGGGGTTAGCGGTGTCTATCTGGGACGTCCGTGGCGCGGATACGCCAGAACGGATATTGTGAACTGCCGGCTGAGCGGGCATATTCATCCCTCCGGGTGGGACCCCTGGGGGAATCCCGGGAATATGCAGACGGCCATTTACCGGGAATACGGCATAGCCGGTGATGATCCGGTGCGTTCCAGGCGTGCAGCCTGGGCATTTATTCCGGAAGAGAAGGAAGCGGCGGCAGGCAAAGAGCGGTTTTTTACCGGGACGGATTTCTGGACAATGGAAGGCGTGGAGCCCTCTAAGCGCTGAAGCAGCAGGAATAAGTTGACTGCTTCAGAAGGCAATTCTGCGGCCTGTTATCAGGCAAAAGGCGTATACATGAGCAGGTCATGTATACGCCTTTTTTGAAATTCACTTCCCCAAGCAGGAAAACTCCGGCCCAAAGGGGAAAGTACAGCATAGACCTGTTAGCGGCGTGAGGCTTGATTGTGCTGGAATTTGGTAATATCACGGGCATAATGCGAGACAGTGCCGTCGAATCTTTTGAGCCGCACATATTCCTCGGAGAATTTCTCTACAATTCCGACTCCAACCTGGGAGTACATTCCATCGGGGTCAAGCTGCAACGCGGACACGAAGGTCTGCGATAAAGCGGCAACCCAGAAATCAGCATTTTGGACAAGTGTCTGCGGCATAATCCCAGCCCCTTCCATGTGTAGTATAAATATAACGGTGCAGAATCTTAAACACTATTCTACGACAGACAGCGGATTTTGAAAATAGGATTTCTTTTCTGAAATAGTTGAAAATATTCCCGGGATTGTGCTTGAAGGCCGGACGGAGGATGAAGTGGCTGTTCCCTCGTGAGTGTTGGGAGAAAGACGGTTTATACTACGCTGGCGGTACTGGTTATGGTGAACAATAAATATAGGAAATAAGGTGGAGGGCAGTATGGAAGCAGAAACACAGCAAGCGCGGGAGATATTCATCCGGTATCTGGGCAGCCCGGCCCAAATGCACCGTGAAGGTGCCCTTAAGCAGTACAATCAATATGGCATTGTCCGGGAAATGGAGCTTCAATGGTTTCAGGAGATGATTGCGGAAGGGTGCGGGCGCCTGTCGATCAGGGACTGGGAGGCTGTTGCCCAGCTTGAAGCCTTGTCCAAGAACTATCAGGACCCGGTCATTGTGGACAAGACAGCTTCGTTTGCCTCCCGCAACCTGATGAGCGCAGACAGTATAGTCAGACTGATGTATGCCGAAGCTCTGGTAGAAATCATCCGCGCCCATAAAATAGTAATTACCCGCGAGCAGCTGTTCAGCGCCTGCCGGGTCGCCGTGCAGCTGCTTGAAAGTGTGGTAACACAGCCGCTGGTGACAGACCCCGGCCATGAGCTGCAGCAGCTCGGACTCAAGGACAAACGGGCGCTGAACAGCCGGGCGAAGAAAAGCATTGAAGAAGTGGAGCGCCTGATTAACTGACCGGCATAACCGTTATTATGGAAGGGGAAACTCAGATGCAGATAAGAACCGAGACAGCGCAGGATTATAGTCAAGTATTTGAACTGAATGTCAAGGCGTTCGGGAACCGTGAGGATGAATCCAGGCTGATTGAGCGGATCAGAGCTTCGGAGGAGTTCGTGCCGGAGCTGTCCATTGTTGCCGAGCAGGATGGCGCTGTAGTTGGGCATATTTTATTAAGCCGTGCCAAGGTATTGGACGGGAATCATTCACAAGAAGTAATCGTACTTGCCCCCATCGCAGTCGATCTGCAGATGCAGCGTCAGGGAATTGGCGCAGCACTGATCCGCGAAGGCATAGAACGCAGCAGGCGGCTGGGTTATGAAATAATTCTGCTGATCGGGCACCCTGGCTATTATCCACAATTCGGCTTCACGCCCGCGCGCGCCTATGGCCTTGCGCTGACGCAATTCACTGTACCGGATGAGGTGTTTCAAGTTTATGAGCTGCAGGAAGGGGCGCTGGAGAAGGTGAAGGGCGAGCTGATCTATCCGGCGGCATTCTTTTGATACTTGAAGACCAATCAGCCTCACACAATACATTACCGAACTTAACGTGACATAAGGCTGTCCAGTTTGTTATGTTACGCTGTTCTGACAAGTGATCTGAACACAATCAGCAGGAGGAATCATAGGATGGCGGAACCATTAAAAGCAATGTACAACAAGGAATTTCTGCGCAGCCTCGGCGCGAAGATCCAGGCCGTATACGGTTCATTTGATACGGACGACTTCACCGCTGCGGCGATGAAAGAGCCTTGGGAGGAACTGGAGCTTAAGGCGCGGATGCGGCGGATCACGGAGACACTGGGGGCATTCCTGCCATCATGTTATGAAGAAGCATTAGATATTTTGTACGCCATCGATAAAGACTGTGTCGGATTTCCCTATCTGATCTTCCCTGATTTCGTCGAGGTGTTTGGCGGCAGGGAGGAGCACTGGGAGTTGTCCATGGCGGCGCTGGAACGGTTCACGCCGAAATCCTCGGCAGAGTTCGCCGTCAGGCCGTTCATGCTGCGGGACCCGCAGAGGATGATGATTCAGATGCTGGCCTGGGCAGAGCATCCGGATGAGCATGTGCGGCGTCTGGCCAGCGAAGGCAGCCGGCCCCGTCTCCCATGGGGCCAGGCGCTGCCGGTGTTCAAGCGCGATCCGTCCCCGGTGCTGCCGCTGCTGGAGAAGCTGAAGGCGGACCCGTCGCTCTATGTACGCAAGAGTGTCGCCAACAATCTGAACGATATCGCGAAGGATCATCCGGCCGTCGTCATTGAGACAGCCCGCCGCTGGAAAGGCAACAATGTGAATACGGACTGGATTGTGCGGCATGGCTGCCGGTCGCTGATCCGTAAGGCGGACCCTGAGATTATGGAGCTGTTCGGTTATGCTCCTGAAGAGAGCGGTGCGCCGCTGGTCACCGCGGCTGTCCTCGCGGCAGAACCGGCTGAGGTGCGGATCGGTGACCACTGCGAACTGCAGTATGCCCTCACGATCCGGGAAGGTGAACCGGTGCGTATCCGCATTGAATACGGGATAGACTTCGTGAAGGCAGGAGGAAAGACCTCCCGCAAGCTCTTTCTGTTGTCAGACAAAACCGTCCCCGGCGGTTCCAGACTGGCTGGTGTACGGACGCACCGCTGGGCCGACCTGACCACACGAAGGCATTATCCCGGACAACATACCGTGACGCTGCTGGTAAATGGCCGCGAAGCGGCAAGCACAACACTGCTTCTCGAACCTCAGAATGAAAGGGGAACGGTTCAATGATTACGAACAATCTGTTAATCAAGCTGAAGGATGGCAGCCCGGAGCGCATTGCTGAAGCCCGTGAAGTGCTTCTGGGCATGCGTGGTCAAATCGCGCATATCCATGAACTGAAGGTGGAGGTGGATGTCCGCAGCGGCGCTTACGATCTGATGCTGATTGTGCAATATGAGAGCATGGCGGATCTGGAAGCCTATCTGGTTCATCCGGTGCATGTCAGGGTTTCGGAATACATTACTGGTGTTCTGCAATCGGCAGCTTCCTTTTGTTACGAATCCTGATTCTCTAAATGTCAGAGATTCAGCGAATCTTGAGGTTTATGCGGATTATCCGCAACACCGCCTGCACCTTCCCGCACAACAAAGCGGATGTTCCGCAGCCTTTCACTCAGGGCTTCCGGAACATCCGCTTCTTTATTTCAGCCAGCTGTGTCCGCCGCATTATTTATGCGCAGACCCTAGCCGCTAATCCTTGATATTACCGGCCATCTTAAGCCGTTTGGCAATCTCCTTGAATTCCTCGGCCGAGATCCCCGGTGCGAATTCCTCCTTGGACTCAGGGGCCTCAGGAATCGGAACACCTTCAGGCACGCCCTGAATAACCTCAAGCGGAAGCCCGTCCTCTGGATGGGTGCCCTTCCAGATCTGGTCAATGGAGCTGAAATCCTTATCGCTCCAGGTGTACAGCTTCGTATGCACGCCTTTTTCTTCATACTTTCTGGCTTCATTGAACGATTTATTGTCCAGGGAAGGGATCGGCACAAGCTTGGTTACATTGACGCCTGTGGCAATCTCCAGTGCCTTGGCATAAGCGACCACATGAACGCCTCCACGGACAAGGAGGAAACCGACAACAGCACGCGCAGCCGGATGGTCGGTCATTTCGTAGACCTTCATTTTATGTGTTCTGGCCCCGCATTCCAGGAAGAAGTTATGCAGCAGATCTTCCACCAGGTTGCCGCTGTTGAACACATTGGCCCCGGTCCAGGGGTTACCCATCGAATCGAACGGCATGGCACCCTGGGCTCCGGCCAGGAAGTGATAGGACAGCCGGGCATCTTTTACAGCATCCAGTGGAGTAGAGTCCGGCTTCTTATAATCCGTGGAGCCTCTTAGACATTTGTTTACAGCATGAGAGACGAGTTCGACATGGCCTAACTCCTCTGCAGTAATGCTCATAACCAGATCGTAAAAGGGCTTCAGCTTCTCCTTGGAACGGAAGTTAAAGGACTGATACAGATAGTTGTTGAGTGTTGACATCTCACCAAATTTACCGCCAAGCAGTTCCTGTACAGCCGCAGCAGCATTCGGATCTGGTTTCTCGACGTCCGGGATTTCAATCATAATTTCATCCATGCGTTTGAACATTGGCTTGTCATCCTCCTTAGCGCTTCAGCAGTCTTGATATTGCTGTACAGCCCTAAATTAAACGCAATCCTTCATGCTCAAACACATCAACGGGCCGGAAGCTGTACATGCAGCTCATGATTGTTCTTCGTTTCCCGCGCAGCCATTCCCAGGACATAGCTTCTAGTCCCGCTGGCGGGGGCCTTCTGCCAGAGGCGGTAGCCTTCCGTGGCGATTACAGCTGCATTGTCAGTACTGGCGGTCCCTGCAAAATAAATCTCATTCAGCCGGCCGACCACATCCGCCATCGCATTCAGCTCGGCATCCGTGTAATTAGCATACGCTGTGTCCGCGGTCAAACGGGAATAACTGCGGGTCGCGGAGCGCTTGCGGAAATTCGCTTCACTGTAAGTGTTGAACTGCAGCAGATTCTGATCTGTGCTACCCGATGCTGCGGCCCACAGCTCCATCCCTAATTTAGCTGTATTGTAATCCAGGGTCTGATTGGCGGCTGAATAGTTTAAGATGCCGTATTGATGCGGGAATACCGATAATGCACTGTCTGCGATGTCATAGATGCTGTTGCCGTCCTTCTGATATTCACTTATATCCTGAATATGAATGTGGCCGCTGAGTGTGGTATGGATATTATTGCGCAGCAGGGCGTCAATAACCTGCCCGTTATCATCGACAGTGAAGCCCTCCTGGATGAAGTCACTGTGATCCAGCAGGCTATGGTGCATGACCGCTACGATCTGCGCACCTTGTGCCGCAGCCATTTCACCACACGCATCAATCCATTTCAGTGTCGAAGCGCTCACCTTGCCCTCCAATTGTGGATTTCCCAGATCCTGATTATTTTTGTATTGTGCAGTATCGAGCATGAGCAGCCAAAGATCATCTGACGGGGCAGCCAGATAGCTCAGCGAGTCCTTATCCTCCAGCAGCGCTTCATCATAACCGAAGCTGCCATAGATCTTGCGGAACTGTTTGGCGGTAACGGAATCTGCAGAATATTGGCGCTTACCCTTAAATTTACGGGCCCAGGGATTCTGGATATCGTGATTGCCGGGTATCACATATACCCGGGTCCCGGTCTCCTGTTCAATGGTCTTCAGATGTTTGGCCAGGTCCTTATGGCTGGCTTCTTCACCGTTGTTGCTGAGATCTCCGCTAATGATGACGGCATCGGGCTTGCGGATGCCAATGTCGTATCCGAGGGCTTCCATCATTTCGTTGCTGTATCCCAGCTGTTTACCATCCCCGGCAGCCAGAAACTGATTGAAGGCAGGCCCGAGATCCCTCAGGCTTTGCGATAAATAGTGTGTGTCGGTAGTCGTAAGAATACTAAGATCATGGCCGGACTGTATACGGTATTGCGGTGGTTGTTTCTCTTCTTGCCCGCTGCAGGATGATGTGAGCAGCAGCAATAGGGAGAGTATGACGGACTTACGGACGGATAACATGGGTTCTGCACCTCTTTTCCTGGTAAAAACCGCAAAAAGGTGTCCCCGGCAAGATTGCCCTGAAGGGAACACCTCCTGTACAGAATAACTTATTTCTTGACTTCAGTCACACCGGTTACCTTACCTTGGTCAGCGGCCGTGTAGGTAGCCTGGTATTTGGCATCCGAGAAGTAGACATTGCCTTCAATGGTAGCATTCACAACGGCGAAGCCGTCAGCTTCTACGTAGACATCCCCGACAAAGGTGCCGCCCTGAATACGGGCATTTTCACTGCGGATTGTCATTTTTGGAGCGGTAAGTGTGAAGGAATTGGTGATGTTGTGATCTGCATCCTGGGTATAGAGCGCGATTTTGCGGGCCGGCTCTTCCTTATTGATGAACTGTCCGTCTACCACAAGCTCTTCCGTGAAGGTCAGGTCGTTCAGGACTGCGGCGATCCAGTGGCCGTCTTTGCTGATCGCCTTCTTGAAGGCTTCATTATTATCAACGACGGAGACCGATGTTACAGCATCCGGTGCTTCGGTGGCCGTGGCCGTATTGCCGTTATTTGCGGACGTGTTTGTATTTGCCGCATTGTTGTTTGCCGAGTTGCCGCATCCGACGAGCAGGGTCAGAGTGAATACGGCTGCTATTGCTGCGAGCTTTCTCATGTAAATAACCTCCTTGGGGTGTGTGTTGCTGCAGATTTGTTTTTCCTTTAAAATTAATATAGAATGATTAGTGCGGAATTAATGTGATTTAATTCACAATAGCATAATAATATTTACCGATCGTTCTATAAATGGTAAAATTGACCCAGAAAGGAGCATGATGATGGCGAGAAGCAAAGAATTCGACATTGATGACGTACTATTAAAGGCGATGAATATCTTCTGGCAGCAGGGCTATGAGAAAACCTCGATGCAGGATCTTGTAACCGGCATGGGGATTCACAAGAGAAGCATGTATGACACATTTGGAGACAAGCATACTTTATATATAAAAGCACTGGAGCGGTTCGCAGCCATCAACGCCTCCCGGATGGAGGGCCGTATCGAAGGCATTTCCTCTGCCAAAGCTGCAATCACCCTGCTGTTCGAAGCAACGATCCACAGGAGTGAAGACGAGCCCAAGGGCTGCCTGCTGGTGAATACCGCAGTGGAGCTGTCCAATCATGATCCGGAAGCAGCAACCAAAGCGAATGATGCTTTTCTGAATACCGAACATCTCATCGAACGGCTGATCCGGCACGGACAGGCTAGCGGAGAGATCTCCGGCCGGCATGAGGCCTCTGCGCTTGCTGCTTATCTGCACAATGCCCTCGTCGGGCTGCGGGTCATGGTCAAAGCCACCCGGGATATTGACAAGCTCCAGACTATCGTCAACACTACGCTTGCTGTACTGGAATAATGCGGCCTTAATAGTATGAACGCGCCTGCTGGGAATTATCCAATTTATATTTCGGCTCACAGCAGGCGCTGGGCTTATTTGCACTTCAATATCGCCGCGGTTTGGATTACAATATGATTTTGATGATTCATGAGGCGTGCAGGAAGGAGCTGTATTCATGGCTAAGCAGAAATACTATGTAGTGTGGGAAGGCAAGCAGCCGGGAGTGTACAGCACTTGGGCAGAATGCCAGGCGCAGACCGATCATTATACCGGAGCGAAATATAAGTCTTATGAGAGCAGAGCGGCAGCGGATACGGCTTATAAGGCGGGCTGGAAAGGCAACTGGGGAACAGGTGCGGCATCAAACGGCACGGGTGCCAAGAGTAAAACGGCAAACAGCTGGAGCCGCAGTGCCTCGGTAGAAACGTCGGAGGAGATTGATTATGACAGCATCTCTGTAGATGTCGGCACCCGCGGCAATCCCGGACCGGTAGAATACAAAGGCGTAGACACGCAGACCGGGGACATTATTTTTTCCTGCGGTCCAATCAGTAAGGGGACGAATAACCTCGGGGAATTTCTGGCGATAGTCCATGCGCTGGCTCTGCTTAAGAAGGAAGGCAGCAGCCGTACGGTCTATACCGACTCCGTGAATGCTATGAAGTGGGTGAAGCAGAAGAAGGTTGCTACTACCCTGCCCCGGGATGCTTCCACAGAGGAAATCTGGACGCTGATTGACCGGGCGGAGAGCTGGCTGCGCAGCCATACATATGAGAATAAGGTGCTGAAATGGCAGACTAAGGTATGGGGCGAGATCAAAGCAGATTACGGGCGCAAATAAATTTTGCGGGATCTGGTTAATAACAGGTAATGAATGAATACTACAGGGAAGCAAGCAGGAGGAGAACGGGATGTTCGGCAATGATTGGGATGAGGTTCTGCAGGAAGAAACGCATAAGCCCTATTTTGAAGAGCTGCGTTATGCGCTGGCACGTGAATATAAGCAATATACAGTCTATCCGCCAAAAGACAAGCTGTTCTCAGCGCTGAAGCTGACGCCTTACAGCAAGACCCGGGTGGTCATTCTGGGTCAGGACCCCTATCATGGGGCGGGACAGGCTCATGGCCTGAGTTTCTCGGTCGAGCCGGGAGTGCGGATTCCTCCGTCACTGCGCAATATTTATACCGAGCTGCATAATGATCTGGGCGTACCTGTGCCGAACCATGGTTCTCTGCTCCACTGGGCAGAAGAAGGGGTGCTGATGCTTAACGCAGTGCTGACCGTACGTGAAGGCCAGCCGAACTCGCATAAAGGCCTGGGCTGGGAGACGTTTACAGATGCCATCATGGAGAAGCTGAATGAACGGACAGAACCGATGGTGTTCATCCTGTGGGGCAGTCATGCCCAGCTCAAAGGGGCTTCGATTGACCGCAGCAGACATAAGGTTATTCAGTCTCCGCATCCAAGTCCGTTCTCGGCCCACCGCGGATTTCTCGGCAGCCATCCGTTCTCTCAGGCTAACTCCTATCTGGAGTCGCACGGGCTTACAGGAATCGATTGGTCCATACCGAATGTATAAGTAGCACGGACACAGCGAAGGGGGTGGAGCCATGAAGCATTGGGTAGGCAGACCGGTCATTATGTACTGCGGAGAAGAGCCATATACGATCATGAAAGGCGTGCTGCGCAGATGGGACCCTGCAGCTTCAGTAGCCGTAATCGGACATCAGGAGATTGCCGTCCCTTTTCGTGACATTGTGTTCATCAAGGCATTGGCTCCCAAGGAGAGGGCATTGCCCCCGGTCCTCCATTCCGTAGGGTACGTGATGAGGGAACGCCAGCAGTTTGACAACGCGGTATATTTCAAGTCGGCGGTCACAATCTGGAAAGGCGATCAGCTGGTTGCCCTCAATACGACCATAGTAGCGCACACCAAGGGTTCAGTTACGCTCCGCGACGGGCAGAACCTGCTGAAGGGCAATCACATTTTTGTAGTGCGCTCTCTGCGGGGCTGAGATAGCGGAACGGAAGGCTTCGGAAGGTTCAGCAAAACGGGCAAACCTCTTATTTAGAGATTTGCCCGTTTTTTTGTTTTTGTTATTTGGATCATATGATGTTTGACTGTTGTGGATAAGATCTGCGTAGCAGTTATGGATAAGATTCTTTGGAATTGTGGCAGATCCGTCTAAATTAATCCCTCTGATCCCGCCGAAGTGAGCGGAACGGGAAAATTAAAGGGATAAATCCCTCTGATCCCGCCGAAAGTGGGCGGAATGGGAAAATTAAAGGGATAAATCCCTCTGATCCCGCCGAAAGTGGACGGAATGGCGAAATTAAAGAGATAAATCCCTCTGTTCCCGCCGAAAGTGGGCGGAATGGGAAAATTAAAGGGATAAATCCCTCTGATTCCACCGGATGCGTTCCAAATGAGCAAATGAGGAGCATTAGTGCTCTTGATTTCATTGGATGCGCCCCGAATGAGCAAATGAAGGGCATTAGTGCTCTTGATTCTACCGGAGCTACCCCAGCGGTAGTCTGAGTGGAGCGATGCGTGCTTGCCTTATAAGCTTCATGGCCTGCATGAGCTTGTATTAGCTTGCACAGGCCCCATCGGCTCCAGCCGGACGCGCCCTTTGGGTGAATTCAGTCTTGAAATTTAACACTCAAAGCAGGTTTAACTCAACTACAACAGAACTACAACAGAACTACAACAGAACTACAACAGAATTACAACTGCTCTTCCTTAACAATCTCAACCTCAATCCCTGCCGGTGCTATAGGCCCGGGACCGCCCGGATCATCCTCACGCTCAGCGATAATGATTTCATAAATCCGCAGGAAGAGGATTTTGAGAATCATATATACAGGCAGTGCAATGAGCACACCGATAATGCCGAAGAAGTCGCCGCCTATCAGGACAAGCACAACGGTTGTCAGCGGATGTACATCCAGGGATTTACCATAGATAATCGGTGACAGCACATTGTCCTGAATCTGCTGGGCAACGACGATGATGATCAGAGACCAGAGTGCCATTGAAGGGGATTCAATGAATCCTACGATAATCACCGGAATCGCTGCCAGCAATGAGCCGACATAAGGAATGAAGTTAAGCGGAATAGAAATAACGGCTAGCAGTAGTGAATACGGCAGGCCGATAAACAGAAATCCGATGTAGAGCATGATGCCCAGCACCACATTCAGCAGGACGCGCGTAACGATGAAGCCGCTTAGCGCACTGTCGATATCCTTCAGCATATCCTGGCCTTCCTTGCGGTACTTTCTTGGAATCAGGCCTTGAAGAATCGGTGACAGCTTATATCCATCCTTCAGCATGTAATAGAGAATAATCGGCAGAGTAGCAATGACTACTACGATGCTGGAGATGACACCGATCAGGTTGGACATGGAATTAGTCACCCAAGTGATGGCACTATTCACGTACTCTGTAAGCCTTGTTGTTAAATCGGTATCGCCTTTGAAGAAACGTGAGAAGGACGGATCATTCTGGATTTTGTTGAACTGATTCTGCAGCCCCTCTACCAGATACGGCGTATTATCGATGAAATTCTGGATTTGTTCACGCAGGGTCGGCCAGACCAGCACCCAGAACAGTACGAACAAACCGATGAAGACGAGATAGATTAGGAGAATCGAGAGTGCACGTCCAAGTTTTTTGGTCTCCAGGAAGTTGACGAGCGGGCGGAGCAGATAATACATGAAGCCCGACAGCATCATTGGCACAAGCAGCAGATTAAAGATGGATACGAGCGGCGTAAATAGGAAAATAACTTTGGAACCCAGA
Source organism: Paenibacillus sp. FSL H8-0259 (assembly GCF_037963255.1). Classification (NCBI taxonomy): domain Bacteria; kingdom Bacillati; phylum Bacillota; class Bacilli; order Caryophanales; family Paenibacillaceae; genus Paenibacillus; species Paenibacillus sp. FSL H8-0259. The sequence goes on along the minus strand of NZ_CP150147.1, from coordinate 5,496,075 downwards.
TACAGTATCGTCAAAAAGGCGATAATGGCCAGGCATGTCCGGAAATATTTGCTTTGAAGCACAGCAGCCCCCCCAATCTCTTGATTTATGTTTATGTATACGCATCAGGAGCAGCAGCGTTCTATCTTATTTTAAAAGACTGCTGTATATCATTTGCCTGATTCTATCTTTATAACCGAATTAGGAGAGAATGATTCACTAACGCAGAGACTTCCCGTCAGGTTCAAGCTGCAGGCAGAGTGGTAATATCGCAATAACAGGAGGGATGTTAGATGCCTACATTGGTACTCGGGATTTTTGGACATCGGAGCGATGCTGCACTGGCGATTGGGGAATTGAAAGAGAATGGAATCAAATCGAAGAATATATCTGCAGTCACGAAGCAGAAAAATACGCTGGAGATCATCACCCATGATACCGGAATTGGTGCTACGCAGAGCGGGGAAGGCAATGAGGGCTTGTTCGGTACAGCCCGCGGGTTAGGAGTGGGACTGGATATGCTGGCCGATACTGCTGTGGCTGCGGGTCCGGCTGCACGCAAACTGGCTGGAGCCGATATTGAAACGGATGGTCTTACTGTAAGTCTGATCGGTATTGGCATTCCGCAGGAGGATGCGGAGGCTTATGCCAGGCATGCCGAGCTGGAGCATATTATAGTCATTGTCTTCCTTGATGAGGAGGAGCAACGCGGGAAGGTGGACTCTATATTCGCCAAGCATCAGGTTCTCCCTTTGAAGATTTCATAAGCAAAAGAATATATCAACGCGGCCGGCGGGATTTTCGTCTGGCTGCTTTTTTTTTTCGTGATTGTACGAATAGAATGGGGTCCACTTCAAAGCCTGCCTGTCCTCCGGTTTCTTTGGTGACCTGTTTGGCTTTGACCAGGGAGAGAAAAGCAAAGATTTCACCTAATGCCCCAAAACCTGCGGCAATGATTGCATAGTCTTCGGCACTGAGTTCTTCCGCTTCTGCAGGGGAGGATTTGTCCGCACCTCCGCTAGTGTTATTGTTGTTACCGCCTGTATAGCCGGATCCATAATTATTATTGTTATAGGCCATCTCCTGTTCACCCGCTTTTCCCCATATGTAATATAAAATATGTCGCTGACCGCGTTTGTGAAATAGGCGTTCGGGTGGTTATTTGCTGCAGCCGTTATTTGCCCCTTTCCGGATGAAATGAGCAGAGATGAGCATCCATGCAGCCATTCGATCAGCGGATAACGGAAAAAGCCGCTGTATAAGGCATATTATAAGCTTTTTCCGTAAAAAATAAGCGGATAAAAAAGCACTTTACAGTTTATGAAAACGCTGTTACAATCATAAATGAGCAGAAATGATCAATATCAGTCACGAATGAGCTTTTATTCGAATTTAATTACCAATAATCGCGAACGCAAATAGACGATTGTGTATAAAAGGAATCCGGCAGCAGGTGCTGCAAGTCCGAGGAGTGAGGCGCATGTTTGAAGAAGAACGGAAGCTGAGTATTCTGCAGTTTATTGAGAACCATACAAGAGCATCGGTTCAGGAGCTGAGCCAGGAGCTGTCCGTCTCAGAATCAACGGTCCGCCGCGATCTCAAGGAGCTTGAGGAAGCACGGCTGCTGAAACGTACGCATGGCGGGGCGGTATCCCTGCAGAGTGTGAACTTTGAAGCGGCTGTTCCGGATAAGGAAGACCGGTTCCTTGATGAGAAGCTGCGGATTGCCCGCAAGGCCGTGGAGATGATTGAGGAAGGCGATGCTATTCTTCTGGATGGCGGAACGACTACGCTGCATATTGCCCGGGCGCTGAAATCATTCCGTAATCTCAAGGTCATCACCAACTCGATTATGGCGCTTAATGAGCTGAAGGATTGCCGCCATATCGAAGTTTCGATTACAGGCGGAATGCTGCGGCCGGACACGATGGCTTTTGTCGGACCGATGACAGAACGCTCACTGGATATGGTTCGGGTAGACAAAGCCTTCCTTGGAACCAACGGGCTGGATATACGTGAAGGCATCACGACTCCGAATATGCTGGAGGCTGCAACCAAGCGCAAAATGATTGCTGTCGCAAAGCAGACCATTCTGCTCGCAGACCATAGCAAGATCGGGCAAATCTCCTTTTGTAAAGTGGCGGATCTGCAGGAGATGGATCACTGCATTCTTGATACGGATACGCCGGATAACTTCCGCCGGGAGCTGGAGAGGATGGACGTCGATTATACATTAGTGTGAGTGTGTTAAGAAGACAAACATTATAAATGAGGGATGAATGATGATTTATACAGTGACACTTAATCCTTCCGTCGATTATATCGTGGAGGTTGAAGAGTTTACACTAGGCGGGTTAAACCGGATGAAACGGGATATGAAGCTGCCCGGAGGGAAGGGAATCAATGTATCCCGCGTACTGAAGCAGCTGGGGGTCGAGAATACGGCAACCGGATTCCTTGGCGGTTTTACGGGCGGATATATTGAACAGTGGCTGCGCCAGGAGATGATTGCAAGTGATTTCGTTCATATAGCGGATGATACCCGGATCAATATCAAGCTGAAAGCCGGGGAAGAAACGGAAATTAACGGAGCCGGACCGGAGATTTCGCTGCCCGAGACCGCTTCTCTGCTGCACAAGCTGGATGCCCTGAAGCAGGGGGATGTTGTTATTCTGTCGGGAAGTACTCCACCGTCACTTGGCGGAGATTTCTATAGCAGGCTGATCGCAGTATGCAAACAGAAGGGGGCGGAGTTTGTAATTGACACAACGGGACAGGCGCTGAAAGACGCGTTGCCCTTGGGACCGCTGCTTGTCAAACCGAATCACCATGAGCTGGCAGAGCTGTTCGGCGCTCAGATCAGCACCAGGGCGGAGATTATCACCTACGGGCGTAAGCTGCTGGAAGCGGGGGCCAGGCATGTGCTGGTATCGATGGCCGGTGAAGGCGCATTGTTTATTTCCGAGCAAGGTGTCTACCATGCGGCTGCTCCTGCGGGGCAGGTGAAGAATTCAGTAGGTGCTGGAGATTCCATGATCGCCGGGTTTGTGGGGACCTTGTCGCTGACCGGAGATGTGCTGGAGGCATTCCGTGCCGGCGTCGCCTCAGGAAGCGCAACGGCATTCTCGGACGATCTGGCAGACAGACAGAAGATTGAACAGCTTCGGCCGCTCGTTGTAATTTCCCAGCTGTAAACGAGATAATGAAAGATTTTAAGTAAAACGGGGAGTTGAGATTAATGAAAATTACAGATTTGATGATACAGGAAACTATGATTATGGAGCTGCAGGCTACAACGAAGGAAGCGGCGATCGACGAACTGATTGCCAGCCTCGCGGCCAGCGGACGCATTAATGACGTGAAGCTGTTCAAAGAAAAGATACTGGACCGTGAAGCCCAGTCCAGCACCGGAATTGGCGGAGGCATCGCCATGCCTCATGCCAAGACCAAAGCTGTGAATGAAGCGACGGTTGTGTTCGCCAAGAGCAGCGCCGGACTAGATTTTGCTTCCCTGGATGAAGCGCCGGCTCATTTGTTCTTCATGATCGCTGCGCCGGACGGAGCTGGAAATATGCACCTGCGCACACTGGCTGCGCTGTCAAGGCTGCTCATTGAAAGCGAATTCATCGAACAGCTCATGAGTGCCAAGACTCCTGCTGAAGTAACGCGCTTGTTCGATGCCAAGCAAGCTGAGGCCGAAGCTCAGGCGGAAGCGGAAGCTAAGGCAGCTGCGGAGCAAGAAGCCCGGAAGACAGCGGCGCCGCAGGATGAACCTGCACGGATGATCACCGGGAACCCGGATTCGCAGAGCTTTGTTGTGGCTGTGACAGCATGTCCTACGGGAATTGCCCATACCTTCATGGCTGAAGATGCCCTGAAGAAGAAAGCCAAAGAGATGGGAGTTAACATCCGTGTAGAGACGAACGGTTCTGAAGGTGCGCAGAATGTGCTGACTGCGGATGAGATTGCCCGGGCGAGCGGAGTTATTATCGCTGCAGACAAGAACGTAGAGATGGACCGCTTCAACGGCAAGCCTGTACTTCAGCGTCCGGTAAGTGATGGAATCCGCAAGTCAGAGGAATTAATCCGCATCGCAGTCCAAGGCAATGCGCCAATCTACCGCAGCTCCGGCCGTAATGAGGATGGTGCCGCATCGGCGAAGTCCGGTACAATCGGAAGCAAGATTTATAAAGACCTGATGAATGGCATCTCCCACATGCTGCCGTTCGTAGTGGGCGGCGGGATTCTGCTGGCGATCTCCTTCCTGATTGAACAGGTAGCCAGTGTCGATAATCCGCTGGTGAAGCTGCTGCAGACGATCGGCGGAGGAGACGGGGCGTTCCACTTCCTGATTCCAATCCTGGCCGGATTTATCGCACTTAGCATCGGCGACCGCCCGGCACTGATGCCTGGTATGGTCGGCGGCATCATGGCCCTGAATGCAAATGCGGGTTTCCTGGGCGGCCTGGCTGCCGGTTTCCTGGCCGGTTATGTGGTTGTTATGCTCCGCAAAGCCTTCTCTGGCCTGCCGCGTACCCTTGACGGTCTGAAACCGATTCTCCTGTATCCGGTATTCAGCTTGCTTATTACCGGCGCAGTTATGTTCTATCTGTTCAATCCGGTATTCAGCTGGATCAATGAAGGTATGATCGATGCGCTTAACCATCTGGGTACAGGCAACAAAGTACTGCTGGGATTGGTGCTTGGCGGTATGATGGCCATCGATATGGGCGGTCCGTTCAATAAAGCAGCATACACCTTTGCGATCGGTGTGTTCACCTCAAGCGGCAACACGAACGGCTTGATGATGGCCGCTGTTATGGCCGGAGGGATGGTGCCTCCGCTGGCAATCGCGCTGGCCACTACGTTCTTTAAGAATAAATTTACAGAGACGGAACGCAAATCGGGAATAACCAACTACGTGCTGGGCTTGTCGTTCATAACCGAAGGTGCCATTCCGTTTGCTGCAGCAGATCCGCTGCGTGTGCTCACTTCCTGTATCGTGGGTTCAGCCGTAGCCGGCGGACTGACCCAGCTGTGGAATATCAATGTTCCTGCGCCGCATGGAGGCGTGTTCGTAGCCTTCTTATCCAGTAACGCGCTGCTGTTCCTGCTGGCCGTCCTGATCGGCTCCGTCATTTCCGGGCTGATGCTGGGCCTCTGGAAGAAGCCGCTCGCATTGTAATAACATAATCATTCCTGTCCTGAACCGTATGGAAGCAGAGCAACATTCTGCATTCATACGGTTTCTTTGTTTGCACGCTCCATTTTATTGTCGTATTTCGGTATAATTAAAAATATATATAAAGAGAAGGCAAAGGAGAATGCGAAATGATTCTGCACAAAGGGGAAGTCTTGTTCCGTCAGGGTGACGGCGGCCAGAACCTGTACCGGGTGAAAAGCGGACTGTTCAAGGTGACAAGACTGCATGAGAACGGGAACATGGTGCTGTTCAACCTGCTGTATCCGGGTGAGACAGTTCCCCATCATTCCCTCATTTCGCCGAAGGAGGCGCATGGAACAGCGGTGGCGATGATGAAAAGTGAGGTCGAGCTCATTCCCGCTGCGGAATGGTACCGGGAGCTGCGGGAGGACCCTGAGAAGGTGATGGAGATCGCGCTTCTGCTCCAGGAGAAGGTGCGGTTCATGCAGACACGGCTCGACCATCTTACAGTCGGAACGCCCGGGGAACGCATGGCGCTGCTGACCCGCTGGCTGAACGAATACTCTCATGGCGCACAGCTGACAGATCTGCTGACACAGGAAGAGATCGGGCAATTAATAGGTGTACGCCGGGAAACTGTCAACCGTTTGCTGCGGAATCAGGGCTGATTGCTTATTTTTAATGGAAACTGTTTAGACTGCCCCTTCCGCGTGGTATAATCTATTCAGAACATATCAAACTAAAGAAAGGATCAGGATACCATGTGTCCCCGAAGGACGATTCCCCAAAGGACGATTTGGAAACGTTATGATCTGTCTTATACTTAGCTTCCCTGTAGAATGTGCGAGTACCGTTGTTAATTGACGATGGCCGCCTCTATGAGGGAAGGGAGTATTGTATGCGAAGGAGCAACACCTCCGGTTTAACCCCTCGTAGAGGCTGGTGGGACGTCTAGCCGCCATTTACGATAAGGGGAGACCGAGTATGAGGAAACAAGACAGTGGCATGAGTATGCCGCTCCGATTAGCCGTTATTTTGTCCGGAACACTATTGCTTGCATTTACGTATTATCACATCAATTATCAGAACCATTTGACTGAGGGCGGGTTCGTAGGGCTGTCGCTGCTCGGCAAATATGTGCTGGGGATTTCACCATCACTATCGATCCTGATTTTAGACATTCCAGTACTCTTAATCGCAATCATATTCAAAGGAAAATCGTTCGTGGTGAACACCTTCATCTCTGTAGCAGCCTTCACGGTATTCTACGGACTGATGGAACGCTATTCCGGATGGGTTATTGATCTGCAGGATAACTTGCCGCTTGCGGCATTGTTGTCAGGTGTACTGACAGGTCTAGGAGCAGGTATGGTCCTGCGAGGCGGCGGGGCGAGCGGCGGGGACGATATTCTGTCGCTGCTGATCAGTGAATGGAAAGGAATTAAGGTAGGAACCGTATTTATCCTGATGGATGTAATTGTTCTGGCATTGTCCCTCTTCTATATGCCGTTAAGAGAGACCCTGTACACAGTGATGGCTGTAGTTGTGGCCGGATATGTGATTACTTTTACAACCTCTCTGGGCAGACCGAAGCTGGTCAAGGCTCCGAAGATTTCATCTCCACTAGCCAAGACTCAGGATGGCGCGGTGAATGTGAACAATGCAATGTGAACCCCGTATACGGGGATGATGAAAGGTCAGCGGACTTAAGTCCAGCTGGTCTTTTTTTTGAGAAATCCTGCACAGAATACAACATTCCGCCCGTTATATCGACCGTAACCGGAAATTGTTGTATGAAATGCAGCATTCTGCCCCCTCCAAGCCGATTACCGAGAGGATTCTTGTATTTCCTACAACAATTCGTCCGCACACCCCGGCATTAGTGAATCGAAGTTGTAATATCTGCAACATTTTGGCATATTATCTTCTGTTAATTTGTTTTCGGTAAAATATGTACATATTCGTCTGCGCAACAGGTCGCACATTCACCTCCCGGGTGTCCCCGGATACTGAAACCGTGAGGTGTGAGCGCGCGTATATATTTCATTCAAACTGCATGGCCCGAGGTTACACTATGCTCAGAATGTAGAGGGAGGATGTAAGGGAATGAGTGCTCACGAAATTGACTATGCGATTATGGGTGAGGAAATTCAGTGTGTGGAGGTGCAGCTCGACCCGGGGGAGAGCGTGATTGCCGAAGCGGGCAGCTTCATGATGATGGACCCGGAGATTACGATGGAGACGATCTTTGGTGACGGCAGCGGCAACTCGCGGGGCGGCGGCGGATTGATGGGCATGCTGAAGGGAGCAGGCAAACGGCTGCTGACCGGGGAAAGCCTGTTCATGACCGTCTTCACGCACAGCGGGGCATATGGACGCAAGAGCGTAACCTTTGCCGCCCCGTACCCGGGCAAGATTATTCCGCTGGATCTTCAGCAGTACGGCGGCAAAATCATCTGCCAGAAGGATTCCTTCCTCTGCGCAGCCAAAGGCGTGTCGATCGGCATTGAATTCCAGCGCAGGCTGGGGGCGGGCTTCTTCGGCGGTGAAGGCTTCATCATGCAAAAGCTCGAAGGAGACGGACTCTCCTTCGTTCACTCGGGCGGTCATGTGCTGGAGCGGACGCTGCAGCCTGGAGAGACCATCAAGCTCGACACCGGTTGTCTCGTCGCCATGACATCCTCTGTCGATTATAATATCGAGATGGTCAAAGGTGTGAAGACTGCGCTCTTCGGCGGCGAAGGCCTGTTCTTCGCCACCCTGCGCGGACCGGGCAAGGTGTGGGTGCAGTCGCTGCCGTTCAGCCGGATGGCTGACCGTATTCTGTCGGCCGCCGGACCTTCCGGGCGCAAGGAAGAGGGCAGCATCCTCGGCGGATTGGGCAATCTGCTGGACGGCAAGTAAATGGAGCGGCGATGAATTAGCCGGCAATCCAAATTCAACCGTAACAATTTGCCGCCTCGCAGGGTTCCGCGGAACGCAGCCGCCGCCTCGCAGGGTTCCGCGGAACGCAGCCGCCGCCTCGCCGGATTCTCCGGAACGCAGCCGCAGCTTCACGGGATTCCCTGGTAAGTGCAACAGCCGCCTCGCCGGATTCCCGGCAGGCGGCTGTTTGGTCTGCGGAGGAAGCGGACTGAGAGGCCCCTATTTCCCGGAAAGGCCTTCTTTTGCGGCTGAAACGGACTGAGATTCCGTTATCCTGTTGATTTCAGCTCAAAAGGAGCAATAACCGGCCCCATAACGGAATCTGAGTCCGCTTGCCCTGTGAAATCACCCGTTTTGCACAAATAACGGAATCTCAGTCCTCCCACAAGCTGATGAGTGAGTTATGAAGAACCGCAATTCTGTTTCTCAAAAGCTATACCGGCTAATTCTTCACCGCAGAGAGCAGCAGGAACATTGGACGCCGGGTTTCCTCCTGCCAGGCAGCATTGTTCTCCAGCATATCCGCAGTCGGCTGCAGCTCGGAGATCCGGGTCAGGGTGAAGCCGGAACCGATCAGCGTATTAATGTAGGTAGCAACATTACGGTGGTACTTCGTAACTTCATGATCGAGGAAACTAGCCTGCCTCGGTCCTTCGAAATGATAATTGTCAACAGGCCAATGCTGCTTCCCGCCTTCAGGACCGTAATGCCAATCCTGCGCGGCGAGCGCGGTGAAGATGGGATGCTCGACCGAGAACACGAAGGCTCCGCCAGGCTTCAGGCAATAGTAGACCTGGCGGCAGAGGCTGGCGAAATCCTCTACATAGTGAATGGCAAGTGAACTGATGACTGTATCGAATTCATCCGCACCGAAAGCGGCATCTTCAATTGCCAGCTGGAGGTATTCAATCTTCGGATCGCGGGTCATTGCCCTGGCCCGCTCCAGCATATTCGCAGAAAGATCGATGCCCACTACAGATACGGCCCCTTGCTCACGGGCATACCGGCAGTGCCAGCCGAAGCCGCAGCCCAGATCCAGTACCCGCTGACCCTGCAGGTCAGGCAGCAGCGTGCGGAAAGTCCCCCATTCTCCGGCGGACTCAAGTCCGCCTGTGGAGCGCGGCATCCGGCTGTAATTTTCAAAAAAGCTGGCCTCATCATATTTGTTTTGCTTCATACGGTGTACCTCCGTAACGGTCGTTAAGCCCGTTGTTTTTTCGAAACAGGAATTGCACTGGCATTCACCGCTTCCCGGAAAGTATACCGCAGATTTGACTGGAACGCAGGTACTGTATATATTATGGGGCAAACCCCTTAGACTACCTAAGGCGGCAACCGGAGGGCTATGATGTTCAAAATATTTATCATTGAGGATGACAAGGGACTGGTAACCCTGCTCCAGGACTACTTACATAAGTTTGGATACGAAACACGGGCGGTGCATGATTTTGAAGCGGTACGGACCGAGTTCGAGGCGTTCGCCCCGCAGCTGGTGCTGCTGGATGTGAACCTGCCCAAATTCGACGGATATTATTGGTGCCGCCAGATCCGTGCGGTCTCAACCTGTCCCATTCTGTTCATCTCCGCACGCGACGGGAAGATGGATCAGGTCATGGCGCTGGAGAATGGCGCGGATGATTATATTACGAAACCCTTTGATTACGAGATTGCGATGGCCAAAATCAAAAGCCACCTGCGCCGCGCTTATGGCTCCTATGCCGGGGGCGGCACGGAACGCAGCCTCACTGTCTCGGGACTGATGCTGGATGTAGAACGGCTGATCCTGACGCGGGGCGGGGCCAGAATCGACCTGAGCCACACCGAGGCCAAGATTCTCGATGAGCTGATGCAGAAATCCGGTACCCTCGTTACACGTGACCGGCTGCTGGAGAAGATTTGGGATACCGAAGCTTTTGTGGATGACAACACGCTGAACGTCTACGTAACCCGGGTACGCAAGAAGCTGGCTGCGCTGGACATTATGGAGGGGCTGCAGACGGTGCGCGGTCAAGGGTACAGGCTCACCGGGAATTGGGAGGAGGGGTAACATGAAGCTGTTCATGCGGGAACAATCGCCTTTGATCATAGTCTATCTGGCCCAGCTTATGATGATTACACTTGTCTACCGTCTGGACGGGGGAAGCGGAGTCACGGTGAGCCTGTACGCGGCGCTGCTCAGTACAATTCTGCTGCTGGGTTATCTTGCCTACCGGTATCTCGCAAACCGTACGTTCTATGAGCGGCTTATGACGGTGCCGGTATCGCTCGAGGAATCCGGCGGGCCGGCGCAGAACACGCCTTTAGCCGGGAGTCTGCGTATGCTGCTGGCCCAGCAGTTCCGGCTATACCAGAACGACCTGCACAACTACCGCCACAAGCTGGAGGAGCATATTCACTTCATCAACCAATGGGTGCATGGCATGAAGACGCCGCTTTCGGTGATTCATCTGATGATACAGGATAAAGACGGGCCTCCGTTCACGGCCATCGGCGATGAGCTGGACCGTCTGAAGAAAGGTCTGGAAACGGTGCTCTACAGCGCCCGGCTGGATACCTTTGAGCATGATTTCTATGTCGAGCGGCTGGAGCTCTCGGCAGTGGTGCGGAGCGTGACCTCGGAACAGAAACGGCTGTTCATCCGTAAGCGGGTGTTTCCGGTGATTTCTGTGGAGAGCGGGATTTCGATTACCTCAGACGAGAAATGGCTGTCCTTCGTCATAACCCAGCTGATAACCAATGCCCTGCGCTATACAGTGGAGGAGGGGAAGTTTGTGCATTTCCACGGGTATTTAGAGGAGCAGGGCAGGGCTGTGCTGGAGGTGCGCGATGAAGGCGTGGGCATCCCTCCGGGTGACCTGCCGCGGGTATTCGATCCTTATTTTACCGGCGTCAACGGGCGCAGCTTTCAGGAATCCACCGGCATGGGGCTGTATCTGGTGAAGCAGATCTGCGGCAAGCTGGAGCATGAGGTGGAGATTACCTCGGAGGTGGGCAAGGGGACGGCAGTGCGGATTATATTTTGATACAAGCGGGAGGCAGTTCGGCTCTACCTGCTGCCGGCCCGGTAGCGGATAATCAGGAGGACGACCGTTGATACGACCGCCAGCGACAGGGTATTGGTAATCAGAAAAGCGAGCCCGACCCCCTGAGCGGCCAGGTTAACCGCATAGGCTTCCATAAGGGCGATGCCCAGCAGCATCAGCAGGTAGGACTTCAGGCTAAGGTCTGCGACAGACCGGGTCTTGATGATTTGCAGAATTTGTGGAATCCAGCCCACAGAGAGAATGATACCGCCAATCAGCTGCATAACCGTGAACAACATGCGTACACCCCGCTATTCTTCGTTTAGTACGTTGTATGCACAATGGGCGTATCAGGTTCGGTGCATATCAAAAACCCGCCGCCCCTGTAAGGGACGGCGGGTTCACCCGGCAGGCGCTCTGCCCGGGTCTATTGCTGTTTCAGCTGCACAAGCTGTTCCAGCAGCTGCTGTATATCGGCTACAGGAAAGGCTTCCTGCAGCACTTCATTTACGGTCACCTGCGCCCGGTCGACCTTATTCTGACCGATGTCAGTCAAAGAGGTATAGATGCTTCTGCGGTCATCATCACAGACCTTGCGCTCCAGCGCGCCGCAGCCTTTGGCTTCGAACCGGCTGACCAGCCGGGATACGGCGCTCTGGCTCAGCCCGACCATGGACTCAAGCTGCTGGAGCTTCAGCTTCTTCTCGGGTGCCTCGGACAGAAACAGCAGTACGTAGAACTCCTTGAGCGATAACTGATAGTTCTCCACCAGCTCTGCTTCAAGTGCAGCGGCAACATTCATTTGTATATGAGAGAGTGACAACCAGCTGGTTATCAGGTCATTTGCAGGGGTGTTCTTCATGTCTTCAATCCTCCCGGTGCATGCTCTTCATGAATATAAATTTCACTTTAGTATATCATCTGGAAGAAGAGAAGGACACCGCAGGGAATGCTCAATTATTTGGCGGCGCGGGGAAACCCTAACTCATACTGCTTGGGAATGCCAGCATCTTTGCCGAGCACTACACCAGCTTCCAGCGTCCAGTAAGGATTTCTCAGCATACCCCGTCCAACCGCTACGAGATCAGCCTCTTCATTGCCGATGACCGCATTGGCGAGTACCGCTTCATCCAGCCGGCCGACGGCAATCACCGGAACATTCAGCTCCTGCTTGATAGCTCTGGCCAGCGGCACCTGATAGGCAGCATGGGTGCCCGGTCTGCCGGCTGCAGCTATCGGGCCTTCACCGCCTGCACTGATGTGGAAGATATCCGCTCCGGCTTCCTTATAAGCTCTGCTGATTTCCAGGCTCTCGGTGAGCCCGTAGCCGCCCTCAACGTATTCCTGCGCGGAAATGCGCATGATCAGCGGCATACCCTCAGGCATTACGCTCTTCGCGGCAGCAATTACTTCCCGGCCGAACAGCGTCCGGTCCTGTCCGTACTCATCCGTTCTCTGGTTGGTCAGCGGTGAGTGGAACTGGTGAATCAGATAGCCGTGGGCACCATGCAGTTCAATAACATCGAAGCCGGCCTGGACTGCCCGCTGCACACCCAGCTTGAATTTGCCTACCATAGCTTTCACTTCTTCCGTAGTCAAGGCATGCGGAGTAGTGGACTTATCGTCAAATGGAATAGCGGAAGAGGAGACAGGAAGTACGGCATCCTCGGCCTTGCGTCCGGCATGGGCGACCTGAATCCCCACTTTGGCACCGTAGGCATGGCTGGTCTCCACGATCCGGGCCAGGGCAGGGATCTGTTCATCGGACCAGAGTCCCAGATCATAGTCGGTGATACGGCCATCCGGGTCAACATCAGCCATCTCTACAATAATCAGTCCGGCACCGCCGACTGCACGGCTCACATAATGGTTATAATGCCAATCTGTAGCGATTCCATCTTTATTGGTGACCGAATACTGGCACATGGGCGGCATAACTACCCGGTTCTTCAGCTTCAGGCTCTTAATCTCATAGGGGGTGAACAGATCCTTCATTATTCGTCGCGCTCCTTCGTTCAATCTGGAATTGGCATGCGGCAGGGGGGGGATTATGTGACAAATCGGCTCTCCACAAAAATACATGCATGCTCATGCATTTAAATATAAGGCCTTATCTCTGCACTGTCAACTGTCAACTACAACTGTGCTTACAATACTGTAAGGTAGCTGTAAGTTTCAGAAATAGCAGCATTAGTTTACAGTTTGTATAATGTAAGCAATCCAGGTGAAAGAGGAGCGGTAGCCCTTGCCCCTATTAGACGTACACAATCTATCCAAAATATATGAAGGCAAGGTATCCATTCACGCGCTGAACCATATCCGGTTCGCCGTAGAGAAGGGGGAATTCGTCGGAATTATGGGCCCGTCCGGCAGCGGCAAAACCACGCTGCTCAATGTCATCGCGACGATTGATGAACCCACCTCAGGCCAGGTAATGATCAGCGGCAGGGACCCGAATCTGCTGGCCCGCAAAGAGAAGGCACTGTTCCGCCGCAAGGAGCTGGGCTTTGTGTTCCAGCACTTCAATCTTCTTGACACACTTACGGTGGAAGAGAATGTAGTACTGCCGCTGACGCTAAGCGGGAGTTCCGTTGCGGAAATGGAAAAGCGGCTGGCTGAAGTAGCTTCCAGGCTGGATATTGCCGGGCTGCTGCACAAACGCACCTATGAAATCTCCGGAGGCCAGATGCAGCGTGTAGCGATTGCCCGGGCGATGATCCACCGCCCTTCGCTGATTCTGGCGGATGAACCCACCGGCAGTCTGGATTCCAAGGCGTCGGAAGAAGTGATGGGGCTGCTGGCTGAAGTGAATGAAGCCGAAGGAGCGACAGTGCTGATGGTTACGCATGACGCGGTGGCAGCGAGCTTTTGCCACCGGGTGATTTTTATCAAAGACGGCCGCTTCTACAGCGAGATATACCGGGGCAGCAGCAGAGCCGCCTTCTTCCAGAATATCATCGACATGCTGTCACTGCTGGGAGGAGCCGGCCATGACCTTTCGGCAATTCGCCTATAGGAATGTAACCCGGAGCAAGCGCAAGTATGCTGCCTACTTTGTCAGCAGTGCTTTTTCGGTGATGATTTTCTTCCTGTGCGCTTTGTTTATCTTCCATCCGGTAATTTCAGGAGCTCTCATCCTGGATACTGCGGCTAAGACAATGATGATGGCAGAAGGGATCATCTATGTTTTCTGCTCGCTGTTTGTCCTGGTATCCGTCGGCTCCTTCCTGCAGTCCCGCAAGCTGGAGTTCGGTATCCTGCTGATGCATGGCATGACCAAGCAGCAGCTCAACAAGATGGTGTTTCTGGAAAATATGCTGATCGGCGGCTCGGCGATCTTCACCGGCACACTGCTCGGGATGCTGCTCGGCAAGCTGTTCCTGATGATAGGCTCCGCCTTTCTCGGCATTCCCCCGCTGGATTTCCATCTAAGCTGGCAGGCACCGGTGCTGACTATTATCAGCTTTGTGCTGCTGTTCGTCCTGATCTCGCTGTGCACCTTCTTTTTTATCGGCAATGAGACGCCGCGGGGAATGTTCCAAGGCGGACGCAGAGGAGATGCGGAGCCGCACGTTCACCGCTGGCAGGCGCTGCTCTCCGCACTGCTGCTGCTGGGCGGTTATGTGCTGGCAGTGCTGACTACAGCCACCACGGTGGAGGTGATGATGTTCCCGGTAGTGGCTATCACGGTTGTGGGTACCTACCTGTTCTATACACAGCTGAGTCTATACGTGGTGGAACAGCTGAGAAGATTCCGGCGCTTCTATTGGCAGCGGATGCGGATTATCACCTTCTCGGGTTTATCCTACCGCTGGAAAGATAACGGGCGGATGTTCTTCATGGTGACCATTGTCTCGGCGGTATCCTTCACTTCGGTGGGTGTTTTCGCGTCGATCCATACCCTGTCACGGGAGCTGAAGCTGGATTATCCCGCAGCCGTAGGCTACGTCGCCAAAGGCAGAGCGGCCAGTTCCACGGCAGTGCAGGATTTGGACGGCATCGAGTCGGAGCTGAAGCAGTTGGGACTAACGTATGATACCTTGTCGATCCCGGTGAAATATGCCGATGTGGCCGCGCAGAGCGGACCGGACCATACTGAACGGTTACCGCTCATGGCTTACAGTGACTACAGGCTGGCTCTCCAATATGCCGGCTTCGATTCCTCTGAACCTCCGCTTGAAGGACACGACGGTCTGGTGATGATCGGCTCCCAGCGGGACCGCAGCCTGATCAGTGAGCGTGTCAAAGCCACTTATACGCTGGAGCAGGGAACAGATATCCGGGAAGTTGGCTACACACAGCATGTACCGGTTGCCGAATATCTGCTGCCGGAGCTGGACGGGCGGGGCGGAGGAGATTTCAGCGGCCTGGTGGTCAGCGACAGTCTCTATAACACCATCGTTCCGGTCCAGCAGGACATGTACTACGGCTTTTACATGGAGGATTTCCCCCGGACGGTAGGCATTGCTTCAAGTCTTGCGGACGGCGGCAAGGTCGCCTATGAGCAGAAGGCAAATTACGCTGTCGTGGTCAGCGGAACACTATTTGAGATTCAGCGGACGCTGTACAGTACGATGCTGTTTGCTTCCCTCCTGGTGGGGACCGTCTTCTTCATCGCGGCAGGAAGCTTCCTGTATTTCCGGCTGTACATGGATCTGGAGCATGACCGTTTCCAGTATTCTGCGTTGTCCAAAATGGGCTTCACCGATCAGGAGCTGGACCGCAGCGTCACCCAGCAGCTGGCCCTGATGTTCTTCGTTCCGGTGCTGCTGGCCATATTGCACAGCGTCTTTGCTTTCATTGCCCTGCAGCGCCTGTTCTATCTGTCGATTGCGGCCGAGACAGGGGCAGTGCTGGCCGGATATCTGGCAGCCCAGGGAATCTATTTCTTTTTTATCCGCAGCCGTTATTTACGCAATCTCAAGAAAAATCTGCTCTAAACAGGAGGCCCGCATATGCAAACATGGATTACGGATTTTATGGAGCAGTTCGGATACTTCGGCATCTTTCTGATGCTGGCGCTGGAGAATGTTTTTCCGCCCATTCCCTCAGAGGTCATTCTCCCCTTCGGCGGATTCATGACCACTACGACTGACATGACGATTCCCGGCGTGCTGATCGCTTCAACCGCCGGTTCACTGCTGGGTGCAGTGATTCTGTACTGGATCGGACGGATGCTGGATGTGGACAGACTGGAGCGGATCGTAGACCGCTGGGGCGGCCTGCTGCGGATCAGCGGGAAGGATATCCGCAAGGCGGACGCCTGGTTTGACAAATACGGCTACTGGACCGTGCTTTTCTGCCGGATGATTCCGCTCGTACGCAGTCTGATCTCCATTCCCGCAGGGATGTCCGGGATGAAATTCGGCGTGTTCATGCTGTTTACAACGATCGGAACATTAGGCTGGAATGTGCTGCTGGTGCTGCTGGGGGCCGCGCTTGGAGAGTCGTGGGAGGATATTGCCGGTATTATCGGCACCTATTCCAGTGTAGTATATGCCATCATTGCTGCAGGACTTTTGTTGCTCGGATTCCTGTATTACCGTAAAAGACTGAATGCCGGCAAGGTCCGGGGATAATTTTTCAACATTCAAAGGAGGATAACCATGGAGCTGCTGACCATTGTCAAAGCAATCATACTGGGAATTGTAGAAGGACTGACTGAATTTGCTCCGGTATCCTCAACCGGTCATATGATCATTGTGGATGATATGTGGCTTAAATCTCAGGAATTTCTGGGAAAATATACGGCGAACACGTTCAAGGTTGTTATTCAGCTGGGCTCCATCCTTGCTGTAGTGATCATTTTCCGTAACCGGTTCATCGATCTGCTCGGGCTGAAGAAATTCAGCCGCAAGGAGCTGACGGTGGTGCCTGAGGGGCAGCCGCAGGCGCCTGCCGAAGGCCGTCTGAAGTTAGCCCAGGTAATCGTAGGTCTGATTCCCGCCGGAATTTTCGGTTTTCTGTTCGAGGATTACATTGATGAGCATTTATTTTCCACTTCTACAGTGCTGATCGGACTGGTCGTTGGTGCCATATTTATGATCTGCGCCGACCGGTTTGCACCCAAAACCATCAAAACAGAGAGTGTTGACCAGATTACATATAGGCAGGCGCTATCGGTCGGACTGATCCAGTGTGTCTCCCTGTGGCCGGGGTTCTCACGGTCCGGCTCGACGATTTCCGGCGGCGTGCTGCTGGGGATGAGCCACCGCGCGGCTGCCGATTTCACCTTCATTATGGCTGTGCCGATTATGGCCGGAGCGAGCCTGATTTCGCTGCTGAAGAATTGGCAGTACTTCACGCTGGATGCCCTGCCGTTCTTCATCGCCGGCTTTATCAGCGCCTTCCTGTTCGCGCTGTTGTCGATGCGTTTCTTCCTGAAGCTGATTAACAGAATCAAGCTGCTGCCCTTCGCCATCTACCGGATTATTCTCGCCGGTGTAGTCTACCTGATCTGGTTCTGAGCCGTCTGCACGGTTGCCACAGCCGCACCTCCTTCATTGGAGCGTGCGGCTTTAATTATGTTCGGGGTCCCCGGGAAGTAAATGAGTGACCCCCGAAGCTATAGCCCAGCTTTGTGGGGGGATTTGCTTTTGTTATAAGGAATCTGTATAGCCAAACTCCCCGGAATCTGTTGCGGACCGCAGAAAATGTGAAGTAAGATGGCAGCAGATTAAGGATGCAGCACCTAACTTAACCCAAGAGGAGCGGACATAAATGAGCAAAGGAATTAAGACAAGCAGCCTCGGCTATCCGAGAATCGGCAAGAACCGCGAATGGAAAAAGACATTGGAGGCTTACTGGGCCGGGAAAATAGATGAGCAGAATTTCCGCGCACAGATGGAAGAAATTCAGCTCCAGCATTTGCAGACCCAGCAGCAGGCCGGCATCGAGCTGATTCCGGTGGGCGACTTCACCTTCTATGATCATGTGCTGGATACCGCAGCGATGTTCGGCATTGTACCGGCGCGCTACGGTTATCAGGGCGGAGAGATTCCGCTCGACCTGTACTTTGCCATGGCCCGCGGCAATGCGGGAGCTACGGCCTGCGAGATGACCAAATGGTTCAATACGAATTACCATTACATCGTGCCTGAGATTGGCAGCATTACACCTGTCCTGACAGAGAATAAGCCGCTGGCTGCCTACCGGTTCGCCAAAGAACGGGCAGGCATTGAAGGCAAGCCTGTTATAGTAGGGCTCTATACCTTCCTCAAGCTGTCTAAGGGATTCCCGGCTGCCGAAATAGCCGCAGTTGCTGCCCGCTTCCTGCCGGTATACGTACAGCTGCTGCAGGAGCTGCAGCAGGAAGGCGTGGCCTGGGTACAGATCGACGAGCCGGCAATTGTAACGGGCTTAACGGCAGAGGATATCGCGTTGCTTAAGACTATCTACGGGGAGATCGCCGCTTCAGTACCGGGCCTTAATGTTATTCTGCAGACCTATTTCGAAGCTGCCGAGCCGCTGGAGGCATTGCTGGAATTGCCAGTGCATGGCCTGGGCCTGGATTTCGTCCATGACGGAGGCAAGAACCTGGAGTCCATTGCCCGCCTGGGCTGGTCTCAGGATAAGACCCTGGCTGCCGGAATTATCGACGGACGCAATATCTGGCGTTCGGATATAGATGCCAAGCTGGAGCTGGTTGCTGAACTGCAGAAATATGTGCCACAAGAGCAGCTGATTCTCCAGCCCGCCTCGAGCCTGCTGCATGTGCCGGTTACAGTCGAAGGGGAAGACAAGCTGAAATCTGCGGTCAAGAATGCATTAGCCTTCGCCAATGAAAAGCTTGCGGAGCTGGTTCTTATTGCTGCAGCTGCAGACGGGGCAACTGAACGTTATGCAGAGGAGCTGGCCGCAACCCGTGAAGTGCTTGCTGTATTCCGTGCCCTCCCGGAACGCGGGCGTGAGGATGTAGCTGAGCAGGTACGCTCGTTGGAGAAGCTGCCGGACAACCGCAGTCTTCCTTTTGCTGAGCGGGTGAAGGTTCAGCAGGAGAAGTGGCGTCTGCCGCTGCTGCCTACAACCACCATCGGCAGCTTCCCGCAGACGGCTGAGGTCCGCCAGGCCCGGCTGAAGTGGCGCAAGGGGGTATGGACCCAGGAGCGTTATGACGGGTTCATCAAGCGTCAAATCGCTGAGGCTATCACCCTTCAGGAGGAGCTTGGGCTGGATGTGCTGGTACATGGTGAGTTCGAGCGGACGGATATGGTCGAATTCTTCGGAGAGAAGCTGGCCGGTTATCTCTTCACCGGGGGCGGCTGGGTTCAATCATATGGCTCACGCTGCGTGAAGCCGCCCGTTATCTATGCCGATGTTGCTTTTATCGAGCCGATGACCGTCAAAGAAAGCCTGTATGCCCAGTCGCTGACGAAGCTGCCGGTCAAGGGGATGCTGACAGGTCCGGTGACGATCCTGAACTGGTCCTTTGTCCGTGATGATCTCAGCAGGGAAGCGGTAGCAGGTCAAATCGCACTTGCGCTGCGCCATGAGGTGACAGCCCTGGAGGAGGCGGGCATTGAGATGATCCAGGTCGATGAACCGGCCATCCGCGAAGGCTTGCCGCTGAAGGCGGGAGATCATGAGCATTACCTGAATTGGGCCGTGAAATCGTTCCGGATCGCGACGAACCATGTCAAGGATACGACCCAGGTGCATACGCATATGTGCTACAGCGAATTCAACGACATGATTGGTTCGATCTCGGCGATGGACGCGGATGTTATCTCAATTGAGACCTCCCGCAGCCACGGGGAGCTGATCGTCAGCTTCGAGGAGCAGGAATATGACAAGGGCATCGGACTCGGAGTGTATGATATCCACAGTCCGCGGGTTCCAGTTGTAGAGGAGATGACTTCAGCTATCGAGCGGGCGCTCCGCGCTCTGGATGTGCAGCAGTTCTGGATTAATCCGGACTGCGGATTGAAGACTCGCGGATGGGAAGAGACCACAGCCGCACTGCGTAATATGGTGAAGGCGGCGGTCCTTGTACGGGAGAAGAGCGGGGCAGTCAGCCGGTAAACGTTTCTGCTAATCTGTGGTAGCTGCCTGACATAAATAAATCACTATATTCAGGGTAAGCCACTCTGGTTATAGTGATTTATTTTCATTTTTTTGCAAGAAACACTTGATAATAATTATCATTCTTGATAAAATGAAAACAGAAAAGAAGGAACCGTGGAGGGTCCCTTCGATATTCTTCAGACCTTATTTGCTTTCAAAGGTTTTGCAATCTGTTTCTTCAGAATGAGTAGGTTCTTTGGAGCTGTGGTAAGCAACGAAGATGGACTCAGCGTTGCATTTGTTTTCTTCAGCCCAGTAAGTACAGGAGTTAACTGCACACAATACGTCTTTTGCCATGAGGGTTCACCTCCTCTTATAGTAGTTGGCATCATAAATCAGTTAGCAATTGAATAGATCTGTCCGGCAAGGTGGAGCTTGTCCGAACAGCACCTTACCCTTATTCCTTGAGAATGGAGGGTATTTGGTGCTTTTTGTCTTTTACAGACACTACAATTGTAACAAATAAAGAGCTATTACGCAAACGGGATCATTCAGCTGCTGAGTGTCCTGTTTGGCATTTTTACCGATATGGGAAAAAACACAAAAAAAGGCTGCTATCCTCCTAATTGTCTGCAACCTTCCAGCTTTTGGAACGTCAAAGGGTATAAGTGCGGAAGAGATCTATAGATAAAACGGCCTTTCGCCATTACACTATTGGAGGAATGAACATGCGAAAATGGGGTCTGCATTCTTTGTTGTGTTTAATTGTGTTGGCAGTGGTTCTGGCAGGTTGCGGGGCAGGCAATAACAATGCCAATTCGGCGGCAGATACAGCGGATAATGCGCTGACCGCTGAGTCCGCGGCGGCAGTGGAAGACGGCTCAGCTGCCAGTGTGCCGGCAGCGAAGGAAATGACCGAAAATTTCAACTCCACCACCGCGGTGGCTGTGAATGATCAGAATGCGGTGCAAGGCGGAGGTGCGAATCCTGCGGTCCCTAATCCGGGGGCAGAGCAGGCGGCAGACGCTTCAGCCGGGTTCACGGGAACTGATGTGGTGGCAGGTCTGAACAAAAAGCTGATCTATAAGGCTAACCTCAACATGGAGGTAGCTGATTACGGGGCGGCACAGACCGAAGTACGGAATATGATCACACTGGCAGGCGGTTACATTATTGAATTTTCAGAGAATATGTCTGAATATGAACAGGGCGGAACCTTCATCCTCAAGGTACCGGCGTCGGGCTTCTCTTCTTTTCTGAACAATCTGGAGAAGGTCAAACATGAGAAGCTGCAGAGAAGTATTCAGGGGCAGGATGTCTCGGAAGAGTACGTGGATCTGGAGTCACGCCTCAAGGCTAAGCAGATGATGGAGACGCAATATATCGATTTCATGAAAAAAGCGACCAAACCGGCAGATCTCGTGCAGTTTGCCAACCAGCTGGGTGCAATCCAGGAGCAAATCGAACAGATCAAGGGCAGAATGCGTTATATTGACCAGAACGTATCCTTCTCGACCGTGGAGCTTCGCCTTTACCAGACAGAGGAGAGCATCGCCGTCACCCAAGTGAAAAAACAAGGACCGCTGGGTGAACGTGCTTCGGAGGCGCTGCAGGGCAGCATGAAGGCATTATCTGTAATGTTCCAGTGGCTTGTAGTTGTGCTGGCGGCTGCACTTCCGGTGCTGATCGTGGCTGCAGTGGTTGTGGCGGTTGTGATCTGGTTCCGCAGAATCTTTAAGCGCCGGGAGCGGGAGCACTTCGAACAGATACGCCAGGGCAACCGTGAACAGAACCGGGAACTGCTGGACCGTGACGTTGAGGCGCCTATCGCACCAGCTGAAATAGAGAATGATACTGAGAAAGATAATAAATAAGCAGTTGAATGGTCAGGTTCAGAGTTTGAAGTGATTTAGGGGGAAGCGGAGTGGGCGTTACTTACCGCACAGATATTCCGGACATGGATGAGTATTACAACTTATATCAATCCACCGGCTGGAATGCAGATAGGCTCTGGACGAAGGAACATATGCACATGGCGCTGAAGAATAGCTGGCATATTCTCACGGTGTATGAGGATGACCGCCTGGTGGCCTCCGGCCGGATCGTTTCCGATGGTGTAATCCAGTGTTATGTGTGCGATATGATTGTGCTTCCGGCTTATCAGAAGCAAGGGCTGGGACGCGCAGTTATGGATCAGCTGATCAGTCATTGCCGCAGCCGGGGGATCCGCTGGATTCAGTTGTCATCCGCCCAGGGGAAATCGGGCTTCTACAGTCAGTTCGGATTTCTGGAACGGCCTGCCGGGGCACCGGGGATGAGTTTGTTTTTATAAGGGCTATAACACTCATGTGAAAAGCCTCCAAACCTGTTATTACCGGTCTGGAGGCTTTCTGCTGTAGCGATGACTTATGGGTGGATGAGGCGGCCGTTATCGACCTGCGTCAAGCATGCTGGAAAAGAACGCGGTACTCGCCGTAGCCTTCCTTCTCCAAATCTTCTTTGGGAACAAAACGTAAAGCCGCCGAATTGATGCAATAGCGCAGCCCGTTTGCCCCGGGACCATCATTAAAGACATGGCCGAGATGGGAATCGGCTGTTTTGCTGCGCACTTCGGTGCGGATCATCAGATGGCTGAGGTCAGTTTTCTCCTTGACTGCATAATCGCGGATCGGACGCATGAAGCTCGGCCAGCCGCAGTCGGAATCGAATTTATCCTGTGAGCTGAACAGGGGCTCGCCGGAAACAATATCCACATAGATTCCATCCCCGTGATGATCCCAGAATTCGTTGCGGAAGGGGGATTCGGTAGCGCTGTTCTGCGTAACTTCATACTGCAGCGGAGTCAGGCGCTCCTTCAGGATTTTTTTGTCCTCCTTGTGAGTCCAGTGTGCTTCGATAAAAGCTTCCCGCCCGGAGCCCTTGCGGTAACGCTTGTAATGGCCGGGATTCTTGTGGTGATATCCCTGGTGGTATTCTTCGGCCGGATAGAAAGGCTTGGCCGGAAGAATCGGAGTCACAATAGGAGCAGAGAAACGTCCGCTGGCTTGCAGTGCTGTCTTAGATGCCTCAGCCTGCAGACGCTGCTCTTCCGAATGGGTGAAAATCGCTGTTCCGTAAGAGGTGCCGCGGTCATGGAATTGCCCTCCGGCATCGGTAGGGTCAATCTGCTGCCAGAACAGCTCAAGCAGCTTGGTATATGGGAAAATATCCGGATTAAACGTAATCTGCACAGCCTCGACATGTCCGGTCGTTTCCGAGCAGACTTCCTCGTAAGTCGGATTAACGGTATGACCGCCTGTATAGCCGGAGATTACCTCGACAATACCGGGAAGTTCTTCAAACGGGGATACCATGCACCAGAAGCATCCTCCGGCGAACGTAGCTTTTTCCGTCTTGACGTTTATAGAATCAGATTGAACTTCACTCATTAATATCCCTCCATCTATAGAATGCAATTAAATAGATCACAATTTAATTATAAATCAAATAGCTGCACTCTGCCAGCTTGATGGATACCCCTCAGATTTTAGCGGACCGCGGCCGCATGGAGAATCCGGCAGCTGCAAGCACGGCGATGTAGAGAATCACGGCAATGGCAGCATTGCGCGGATGCTGGAACATTTGGCCGCCGAGGAAGGCGTACAGGGTGATCCCCGGGATTTTACCTAGGCCGGTTGCTGCAAGATAACTCCAGAAGGGCAGTCCGGCAGCACCGGCGTAGATATTCACGGCCATTTGCGGAATTACAGGCGCCAGCCGGGCGAGGACTACAGAGGCAAACGGACGCCGCTGCACGGCCCCGGTGAATTTATCCAGCGCTGAAATTGAGTTCAGATAAGTCATGGATTTGCTCTGGAACATATATTTAACCAGACCATACACGATTGCTGCAGCCAATGTGGTTGCGCTCCAGCATATTAACGCTCCCGCCAGGCTTCCATAGGCGTATCCGAACAGACCTATGATCAGCTTGTAGGGGATTACCGGAAACAAGGCCAGAACAGTGGCTGCAAGCATGGACAGAAGCAGATTATGGTCCTCTTTGAGCCAGGCCAGAATCTCATACCTGTAGATAAACGCGAGGATTATACACGAAACATACAGAATTACCGTCAGCCATTTTCTCATTTTACTATGCCCCTTCTTTACTCCATACATTTCATCATACTGAAAAAAAAGTGATTATTGAAGCAAAGATCATTGTCGCCGCCGCTTGTCACGGTATAATACACCTATAAGGGATAGAAATCCCCAATATTTAAGGGAGATACCTCAATGAATATACCTGTACGCAAAAGAGTGGCATTAATCGGCATCGGCGATATTGCCCGTAAAGTCTATTTGCCGCTGCTCTCCCGTCATGATCAGGCGGAAATTGTAGGGGTACTCAGCCATTCCTCTGCGACGGTGCAGCGGGCAGTTCAAACCTATCGTCTTCAGAAAGGGACAACTGACCTGAATGAGCTGTTATCCTGGGACATAGATGCTGTATTCGTGCATAGTCCAACACCTACACATTATGAACTTGTAACCCGTTGCCTGGAGCATGGGGTCTCCGTATATGTGGACAAGCCGCTGTCTTATGATCTGGAAGAATCCCGGCGGATGGCCGAGCTCGCAGAGAACAAGGGACTGCTGCTGGGGGTTGGCTTCAACCGCCGCTATGCTCCGATGTATATGGCGGCCAAGTCCTGGCTGCTGAAAGCCGGAGGCATTAGCCAATGCAGCGCAATCAAGCACCGGACGAAGCTGCAGCAGGGTACAAGCCATGAAACCATTCATGATGATCTGATCCATATGCTGGATCTGCTGCTATGGCTGTGCGGCGGCGATTATGAATTGCTTCACAGCAGCCTGAAGACAGATACAGAAGACAGATTGCTGCAGTCATTGGGGCAGCTGGACTGGAAGAGCGGAGCAACCGGAATATACAGTATGGTGCGCGATGCCGGTGCTGATCTGGAGAAGCTGGAGCTGCACGGAAATGGCAGATCAGTCGAAGTGACGGATATGGAACGGGCGACATTATATGAGCAGGGTTCCCTGCCGCGCACGCAGAATTTCGGCAGCTGGGACACTATACTGGAGCGCAGAGGCTTCAGCGGAGCCGTCAGCCATTACCTGAGTAATATCGCGACCCCGGAGCAATGCGGCATTTCCGCTTCAGCCGTATTGCCGAGCCATGAGCTGGCAGCGAAGCTCAGCCGTTGAATTTTCAGATTAGCAGCAGAGAGGAGAACAACATGGAAGATCAGGATTACGGCAAGTCAATGGAAGAGAGAATTATCGAAAGCTACAAACGGGATGAGGAAATGATGATTCTTGTTTTTGCCCAGTGGTGCGTGAATAACAAGCTGGACCCGCACGCACTGTATTTACAGGCATATCCGCAGCAGGAGGGCAATCAGGCGCTGAGCAATGCGCTGGCACTGACTGTATCCGAGGAAGAGGCCGGTTTTATCTCCGATGACACCGTACTTGGTGTACTGTCGCTATATAGCAATGATGACCTCGCTTACGTGGTAACTGAAGCGATTCATCAGCGGGAGCAGAAAGCAGACACAAGGGATTGACAACGAAGATATAATAGTTATGGTTAATGAACTTTTTTTTGGTAAACGATGTTCATTACAGAATAAATGTGGTAAAATTATATATACTAACTAATAGTAAGCTTCACAAGTGAGAGGTGAAAAACAATGGAAGAACATCAACTGACGATGTGCCCGAGATTCGAGACGGCCTTTTCTTTTTTAGGCAAACGTTGGAATGGACTTATTATTCAGACATTGATGAGCGGCCCTAAGCGGTTCAAGGATATTTCCGGACTGATTCCGACAATGAGCGACAAGATGCTGTCCGAGCGTATGAAGGATCTGGAATGTGAAGGCATTCTGGTACGTCATGTATATCCGGAAACACCGGTGCGCATTGAGTATGAATTAACGGTCAAAGGCCGGGCGCTTGAGCCGGTTATGCAGCAAATTCAGTTCTGGGCCGAGAGCTGGGTTGAGTAGTTACGTTTCATATTCCTAATGACAGCCCCTTACCGGTCTCCGGTTTAAGGGGTTTTTGCTTCGGTTTTGCTAAATAAAACTTGCACTGTGTCCAAACCTGTGTAATATAATAGAACAAACTAAAGTTACGGATGTGTGGAAGCGTTGACAAAACTGGGAAAAGCCTAAGGAGAATGTGAATAAGCCGAAGTTAAGGCAAGTAAACTAAGACGATGCTTTCGAGGCAAGTTTTGAACGATGCTGATTCAGGGATGTTTAGGCTCACAAAACCTAGCGTATGCTTTCGATGCAAGTTTTGCCGTAGTGGACTCTTATGAAGTAACGCTCACAAAACTTTTAGGAGGCGAGGATCATGACCATCACCTTGTTTTCCCGCGAAATAGCCTATGGAAAAAAGGATGTCGCTGAACTGGAGACTGCGTCAATTAGAGTGCAGCTGATTTATGACAAGGTGTTGTATATGCTTCATAGCCATCTTCCCGCTTCATTATGGGATGCCTGGATTGGCGTGCCTTATGAGATCATATCCTCTCTATACAAAGGGGACAATGATAGCGGCAGTGTGTTTCAGAAGTGGATTCAAAGCCCCTCCGGCTGGAAATGCATCGGTTGTGAACGGCATTGTCTGGAGCCTGTGACAGTTGCGGATAGCGATACCTCCGGCCCGCCGCGCCGCTTCACCTTTCATAACGGCATTAGTCAGAGTATGGTGCTGCAGGCGGTAATCTGGTCGATGTATGAGAATACGCTGCTGCTCCAGCCTTACTTAGGTGAAGATGCTTTTCTCAGCGAAGATGATTTGGAGCTTATTTCTGTATATTTCGTACCTACCTATATGACACAGACCCCGTTAATGGAAATGAATAAACAAGCCAAAGAATATAAGGATAAGAATATCAGAGTCTATCAGGAATGGATCTCTGCCCCGGATCTGGTGCTGCAGTGGAATGGAGGTCTGACCGAAGGCAGGTGGATGACTGGAGTGTATGTGGATCATTCGCGGTTTGCCGGTCTTGGACCCTATTTGAAGGATGCGCAAGGCAAGCGGACATATATGCAGGCGACTGTTCAATAAATCATACTATGCATACATTGAAGGGTTAAAGGGTGGCTTTGAGAATGATTTTAGAAGAAAAACAAGAAGGAAAGTGCTGCTGAATAATTTGTTGAGCTCCTTGATGCGGCAGCACTTTGGGAATGATTGAGTATCATTAGGAATCCGCCAGGTACTTTTTACGCCTCATCCCGGTTATTCCTTCTTCTAATCCAAAGAACCAAACTTAAGATCACCACTCCAACTGCTGCAGATATAATCAGAATTGCGTTTCCGCTTGCACTACCGTCTGGTATTATCGGGGATGGACTCATGCGCGCGGCAATAATGATGCATACTGCAATCAGAATTGATAGAAGGATAACGGCTGCGCTTCTGCTATTAGCTGTCAGGCCCTCCCGTCCAGGTCCTATATAGGAACCGTTCCAGATCAGACGTACCAGATAGGAGCCGACACCAATCATAAAAATAACATAATTACTCAATGGATACTTGAGCCACTGTATTCCGTAATTATGCAGGCCCATATCCGCCAACAGCAGGAAGGCCAGTAACATAAATGACTGATTCCCCGCTTTGTTCCGCTTCAACAGTTGTCTTTCGTCCAGGTTAGCTTTGCTCATACTCAGTTCCCTCCCAAAAAAGTTGATCCAGCGTCTTACCCAGTGTTAGGCAAATATCAATACATAACCTGATTGTGGGATTGTAGTCACCGTTCTCAATTGCAATAATCGTCTGTCTGGTGACTCCCACAGCATCCGCCAGCTGCTTCTGCGACATGTCTTTTGCCGCTCTTGAGGCCTTAAGCCTCAGGTTTTTCCCCATTCCCTCACCTCGCGTAGATTGTAATATATATTTAACATTATGTCTACTATATTATACATGGTGGATTTTTTTATAATCATTCCGTTCAATAAAATTTTATATATCCAGTGCGTACAATCACTAGTCCATCCTCCTGCCGGTGTTAAGGTGTAAAGGTGATCAGCAACTAAAAACCTATACCCATAACATGAGGAGGGGCCACAATGGCGTCCAATCAATTAAACGATATAACAATTCAATCAGGTTTCACCTCTGAAGCAATGGTCAGAGACATCGTCCTGCAGTTCCCTAAGGCTGCGGATTATTTCAAGGCTAAGCGCATTGATTTCTGCTGTGGAGGCGCGAAGCCGCTGGCTGAAGCTGCTGCCGAGAAAGGGCTTGATCCGGAAGCGATGATTCAGGATCTGAACAAGCTGCAGGAAGAGCATCCGGTACTGGAAGAGGATACAGCCTGGAACGAGGCCTCCTCTGAAGAGCTGGTGAATTATATTGTGAACAAGCATCACCGCTACCTGCGTGAAGAGCTTCCGCTAATCAGCCAGAATGTAACCAAAGTCTTCCGCGTGCATGGCGAGGATTCTCCGCATCTGGGCGAGATGCACCGCCTGTTTAATCTTTTGCGCGAAGATCTGATTCAGCATACGGCGAAGGAAGAAGAGAGCGAATTCCCTAAAATGCTGGCCTACACACAGAACCCGACTGAAGAAGGCCTATCGGAGCTGCGCGGCCTGCTGCATAATCTGGAAGCCGAGCACGATGGTGCCGGTGAGATCCTCCGCGAGCTCCGCCGGGTAACCAATGATTACACACCGCCTGCGCATGCCTGCACGACTTACCGCCTGACCTATGCACGCCTTGAGGAGCTGGAAGGTATGACCTTCGAGCATGTGCATCTGGAGAACAATAACCTGTTCCTGCGTTATCAATAAAATGTATTGCTACGGAAAGTCCCTCCGGGGACTTTTTTGTTATATAGAACGTAAGGTTCAGAACAGAAATAATTTGAGAACAGGTCTTCTATGCGGTATCCTTAAAGAGTCAGGGATATTACATAAGAAGGCGGTGCCGTGGAATGTCCACGAAATGGATGGGGCGCTTACTGCTGTGCCTTGTTTTTATAATCACAGCCAGCGGCTGCAGCTCGGTTCTGGGACCGGGAAACACCGGCGGCAGCGCCGGAAGCGGAAGCACAGGACTATCTTTTTCAATTCTGGTGGGTGAACGTGAAATGGCAGGAACCTCCGGCAGACTGCTTAACGAAGCTTATAAAGAAGGTAATTCCATCATAGAACTGCTGAGAAAGAGCGGGATCGTTACTTTTGCTGCAGACGGCTATAGTATTCTTGAGGTCAATAGAGTTGCGCTTAGTCAGGATATGATGTGGGAAGTACAGGTGAACAGCAAGAAGCTTACGGATTTGAACAGTAAAATCGAGGCTGGAGCGGCGATTCTCTTCTCTGCACAGCCGGCCGCAGCCGGGGCGTTATTTCAACCGGTTATCCTTACGGTGAACGGCGGGAGTGAACAGCCTGAGCTGACGCATTCGCATGTGCTGTCCTTTACGGAAGATTTGTCAGTGAAGGGACTTATGAAGAACAGCGGGATGATTAAGCTGGCAGAAAATAACAAGACGATTCTTACCGTAATGGATTACACGCCACTCAGCAGTGAGGAGTGGAAACTGAAGGTTAATGACAAAGCGCTGCTGGGCAATGGGGTGGATATGAAGCTCAGACCGCAGGACAAGCTGGAGATATCACTGGTTCTGAGGTAATTACGATAGCGGAATCCGTTTTATCAGATACAAGGATTTCTGTGCCGAGTGCGCGGGGTCTTTTTTTTGTGTCTTTTACTTTATGTGAAATGTTTCACATTTAATGTGACTGGAATCACAAATGCCGGGGAATTTTGGACAGTATAATTTCACTATACAGCAAGTTTATGAAGAAATCTGAGTTTTGAAGGAGGGTCCTACCAGTGACAGCGAACAGAGAAAAGTTAGTGCTGATTGGCAATGGCATGGCGGGTGTAGGCACTATTGAACAGATTTTAAAGCTGGGCGGCGCTTATGATATCACGATTTTCGGCAGTGAACCGCATCCCAATTACAACCGGATTATGCTGTCCTATGTTCTTGAAGGCAGTAAAACCATTGAAGATATTATCCTGAATGACCGTCAGTGGTATGAGGATAACCATATTACCCTGCATACTGGAACGACTGTCATCCGGATTGATGAACAAACCAGGCAAGTGATTACAGATAACGGACAGGCGGTTCATTACGACAAGATTATCATTGCTACAGGTTCTAATTCGTTTATATTACCTGTTCCGGGCAGTACAAAGGACGGGGTAGTCGGCTTCCGTGATATCGCAGATTGCGATGCCATGCTGGCTGCAGCGAAGCAGTACCGCACGGCGGCTGTTATCGGCGGCGGTCTGCTTGGTCTTGAAGCAGCCAAAGGCCTCGTGAATCTGGGGATGGACGTTACCGTTGTACATCTGCTTGAGGATCTGATGGAACGGCAGCTGGACCGTACGGCATCTTCCATGCTGCAGGCGGAGCTTGCGCGTCAAGGTGTGAAATTCGCCATGGGCAAGCAGACGGTCGAATTGACTGGAGAAGAGCGGGTTACCGGGCTGCGCTTCAGTGACGGCAGTGAGTTGCCCGCAGAATTTGTGGTAATGGCAGTCGGAATTAAACCTAATGTTCAGCTTGCCAAGGATAGCGGCATCGAGGTTAACCGCGGGATTGTCGTTAATGACTATCTGCAGACCTCCATGGCTAACGTGTATTCTGTCGGTGAATGTACAGAGCACCGGGGGACCTGCTATGGTCTGGTAGCGCCGCTTTTCGAGCAGGGGATGGTACTGGCCAAGCATTTGTCTGGTGTGCAGACTCCGGGATACGAAGGTTCGGTTGTCGCGACGAAACTCAAGATTTCCGGTGTTGATGTTTTCTCGGCCGGAGAGTTCACCGAAACAGCGGAGCATACCGTCATATCCGCCAAGGATGAGTGGAAGAGAACCTATAAGAAGATTCTGCTCAAAAACAATATTATTGTCGGTGCGGTTCTGTTCGGTGATGTAACGGAATCAGCGAGCCTGCAGAAGCTGGTGAAGCAGGGAACAGAAATGACCGATGAGATCTATGGAGAGGTCATGGGCACAGGCTGCTGCGGCGGAGGCGGAGCCAAGAAAGGTCTATCCGTTGAAGCAATGGCCGATGAAGAGATTGTCTGCGGCTGCAACGGGGTTACTAAAAAGGCGATTGTTGATGCCGTTACGGAGAATGGCTTCACTACAGTGGATGAAATCAAAGCCTGCACCGGAGCTACCCGTTCCTGCGGCGGCTGTAAGCCAGTTGTTGAGCAGATTCTGCAGTTCGTATTAGGAGACAGCTTC
Source organism: Paenibacillus sp. FSL H8-0259 (assembly GCF_037963255.1). Taxonomy (NCBI): domain Bacteria; kingdom Bacillati; phylum Bacillota; class Bacilli; order Caryophanales; family Paenibacillaceae; genus Paenibacillus; species Paenibacillus sp. FSL H8-0259. The sequence goes on along the minus strand of NZ_CP150147.1, from coordinate 5,464,677 downwards.
CAGCAAAGCGCCAAGCAGGGGATCTGCAGCTGCACCCCGCTTAGCCGGGATGAGATTGTAGCCGAAATTACGGCTAAAGGGCTCAAAACCACCAAAGAAGTTATGCATGTGCTGGACTGGAAGCAGCCGGAAGGCTGTTCTAAATGCCGTCCTGCTGTGAACTATTATCTGGGTATGATCTATCCGGACACCCATGAGGACGAGAAGGAATCGCGCTTCGTTAATGAACGGATGAGCGCCAATATTCAGAAGGATGGAACTTATACGGTTATTCCGCGGATGTACGGAGGGGTTACCACTCCCGAGGATTTGAAACGGATTGCCGATGTTTCCCTGAAATATGATGTGAAGGTTGTGAAGGTGACCGGCGGGCAACGTCTGGATCTGATCGGTGTCAAAAAAGAGGATGTACCGAAGGTGTGGGAGGAGCTGGATATGCCGTCCGGCTATGGCTATGCGAAATCCCTGCGCACTGTGAAGACCTGTGTAGGTTCGCAGTTCTGCCGTTTTGGCACACAGGATTCCATGGGCATGGGAGCTATGCTTGAGCGCAAGTATGAGCGCCTGGATATGCCGGCCAAGTTCAAAATGGCGGTTAACGGCTGTCCGCGTAACTGTGCAGAATCCTGCACGAAGGATATCGGCATTGTCGGCAATGACGGCGGCTGGGAAGTATTTATCGGCGGAAACGGCGGCATTAAGCCACGGATCGCTGATGCCTTCTGCAAGGTAAGAACCGATGAAGAGCTGGTCGAGGTCTGCTCCGCCGTAATGCAGTATTACCGTGAAACCGGCAATTACCTGGAGAGAACTTCAGAATGGGTAGAACGGATGGGCCTTGAGCATATCCAGACCGTTATTCTGGGCAGTGATGACAACCGGAAAGAACTCGCTGCACGTATTGACTTCGCCCTGGCACAAGTCAGCGATCCATGGAAAAAGATGCTGGATGACAACGGTACCCGCACAGCACTGTTCGAACAGACACGGGTCTAGCCTGAAGGGAGAGGGAGAGAAAATTATGGAACTCAGTAATCGAGAGTATGCAGTAGGAACCGCAGACGATTTCATGCTGCAGATTGGCCGGGTAGTAAATGTAGGAGAGGTGGAGTTAGCAATATTCCGCACATCGGATGGCACTTTCTATGCCGTGGAGAACCACAGTCCCCACCCGAAGGGCGGTCCGCTCGCTGAGGGGATTGTATCCGGCTATTATCTGTATGACCCGCTTCATGACTGGAAAATCGATCTGCGGACCGGAGAAGTTCAGGCTCCGGACCGCGGTCAGGCAGTAGTCCATCCGGTTGTTGTGGAGGACGGAGTCGTCAAGGTTAGTCTGCCTGCGGCAGTGGCAAGGCTATAAATAAAAAAGAAGAGCAGGTGTAGATATGTTTACGCAGAGCGTAGAGAATATCGTTGAGACAGCCGTAGGCAAACGCGACAAGATGAATGAGAGCCTGCCCAAATATTTCTTGGCGGCACTCCTGGCAGGAGCTTATGTAGGTATTGGTATTATTCTGATCTTCTCGCTGGGGGCTCCGCTGGCAGCGATCAAGTCACCGTTCCAGCCGCTGATTATGGGCGCATCCTTCGGGATTGCCTTGACCCTGGTTGTATTCGCTGGCTCGGAGCTGTTCACAGGAAATAATATGTTCTTCACGGTAAGCACGCTTGCCGGGAGAACTACGGTCTGGGATACCGTGAAGAACTGGGTCCTGGTATTCCTCGGCAATGTAGCCGGTGCAGTGGTTCTTGCCCTGCTGATTCAGGGATCGGGTCTCTTTAAGGCGGCGCCTGCCGAGCATCTGATCTTCGCGGCAGCAGCCAAGAAGATGAGCCTGCCGTTCTCGGAGCTGTTCTTCCGCGGTATTCTCTGTAACTGGCTGGTCTGCCTGGCGTTGTGGATGTCCTCCCGCGCCAAGAGTGAAGCGGCGAAGCTGGTGCTGATCTGGTGGTGCCTGTTCGCCTTCATCGCAAGCGGCTACGAACACAGTGTAGCGAACATGACGCTGCTCAGCGTGGCAGTACTGTTGCCGAATCATCCCGAGACCGTGAGCATTGCCGGCTGGCTGCATAACATGATTCCGGTTACGCTAGGCAATATCATCGGCGGCGGTGTATTCGTCGGCATGGCATACTGGCTGATCTCACCTGTGCGTAGTCCCCGTAAAGTATCAACTGCCATGCAGACTAAGAAAATAAGTTAATTTAGAAGCCCCGCAGTTTAATTACTGCGGGGCTTTTTTGTCACTGAAAGGAGAATCTATCTGTGGTAAGCTGTTTAGGACTCGAATCAGGGAGTGGACAGTCATGAAGAGCTTTAACCATTTTGGGGTATATGGAATTTGCCAGCGTGACGGCAAGCTGCTTGTAATTCATAAGGGAAGAGGGCCATACACCGGAAGGTACGATCTGCCTGGCGGAAGACTCGAAGAGAACGAATCGCTGCTTGACGGCCTGGTCAGAGAATTCATGGAAGAGACCGGATTTGCAGTCAATGCAGAACGAAACCTGGGCATATTCGATTTTTTTGTCCGTTATCAGGAGGATGACTTCACGCATATGCATCATCTGGCAGCGTTGTACCAGGTTGAATTGGACGGGGAGCAGGAGCCAGCAGCTATTTCAGCTTTTGCAGAACAGGATTCGAGCGGGATGGAATGGGTGGAATTAGCCCGGATCACGCTGGATTCGGCCTCACCGGGAGCTGTACTGGCAGCGAAGTGGCTTAGCGGGGATGAGCTGACTATGAGGACGGAATACTATGATTTTTGGGAAATAAAGACCTTGTAGAATTGCTGGCAGCGCGGGAATCACTTCAGCAGACAAGAAAAAAAGACGCCGGACAGGGCGCCTTCGACCACTCTATTAATTTATTGGGTCATATATGTTTCATTGAGGTGAATAGAGGGTATTATTATTAGGAATTAAATCCGGCAAATTTCATTAGGGCATAATTCACAGTGGCAGATGTCCTGAAGCATCGACAGATCCTTGATGACAATCATGCCGTTCTCATACTCTACAGCGTCTTTTTTACGCAGATCGCTCAGCATACGGTTAACACTTTCGCGGGTAGCGCCAATCATGTTGGACAGATCAGTATGCGTAATTTTTTTATTGATCAGAATGCTGTCGCCGGTCTTCTCTCCATAGGTGTTGCCCAGACGGATCAGCGTAGAGCAGAGTGCACCCGGTTTGCCGTACATCATCAGGTCGCGGAATTTCGTCTGCGTGAGACGGTGATGAATCCCCATCCATTTCATGAAGTCAATCGCGAAATCACAGTGCTGGCAGATCAGAATCTCTAGATCCTTCTGCTCGATGACGCCGACTTCACTTTCTTCAATTACTTCGGCAGTGAAGCTATGCTTCGTGCTGAAGAAAGGGTCTGCCTGACCAACCATGTCACCGGCCTGATACATATACAGGATTAGTTCCTTGCCTTCGTCAGTTGATTTGGTTAGTTTCACACGTCCACGTTTGATATAAAACAATTTATCCGAATAGTCGCCTTCCCAGAATAGGTGAGAGCCTTCAGGGACCATGCGCTCCTTCATTGTGACCAATAGCCGGTTAAAATTCTGTTCGGAGAAACAGTTTGTATTGCCGCGGGCTTCGATAACATTATAATGTTCCTTTATCATAATCGACATCCCCTTTATTCCCTCAGTTTTTCAGTAAATTTTAAATTAATTATACATGTAAATTCCTCTTTATGGGTAAAAATTTTCGCGAAAAAGTGTCGAATTTTTTACATTGTGATAATTTTCACTTCATTTATGTGAGATATGATATGTTTTCGCGCCAAAAGGGGGTCCAAAACCTGGCTTACAGGATATTATAGCAGCTGCCTCCTAATCTGGAAAGATCCTGGGAGCTTGCGGCTTTTTTTGTTTTTGCGGGAAAAAGCACTGAATTGTCTTAAATATTATACCCCACACTGCAGGATTTCCCCATTTCCGTAAAAATGCACATAACTCCGTTATAAGCAGACCTTGGTCCTGAAGGTGCTTAGAGATACTCTGGAACTGAGCGTCCGTACCTCCGTGGACAACTGCGGGAAGGTCGGAACATTCCCCTAGAGAAGGAGAAATCAAATATGGCAAAAGTGGCGGACAAATATCTGAAGGTCGATCCGTGGGCGATTATAGAAGAGGGCTTTGATCCGGAGCGTAACCGGACCTCGGAATCCATTTTTTCACTGGGCAATGAGTATATGGGCGTGCGGGGGTATGCCGAAGAAGGGTACAGCGGAGATTCACTGCCTGGCAGTTACTTGAATGGGCTAAACGAGCAGATGGATGTCGGCAACCATTATAAGGGTATTATCCGGTCATTACGTTATATGGTAAATGCGGTGGACTGGCTGTATACCCGGATATCCGTTAATGGCTCACAGCTCGATCTGGCCCATAGCAAGGTTACGAATTACTCCCGCAGACTGGATTTCTGTACCGGGACATACCGGAGGGAATTCATCTGGCATCTGCCGGACGGCAAACAGCTGCAGATCAGCTTCACGCGCCTGGTAAGTATGACATTGTCTCATCTGGGTCTGCAGCAGATCACCTTTGAGCCGCTTAACTTCACGGGGAGTGTAGATATCTGTACAGGTCTTGATTTCAACATGATCCACGAAGAACACGGCCAGAGCATGTGGAAGCAGCTGCGCAGTGGAGACGAAGGAGCGGTTACAGCTATTCTGGGAAGTACGCTGACAACCGGGAACAAGCTGTTCTCCGGGTTTATGCTTCAGTCCTCCCAGCCTTTAAATACAGAGCTTGTGGAGCGTGACCGGTTCATCGGACGGAAATTCTCGCTTGAACTGTCTCAAGGAGAACCGGCTTCCTTCACCAAGCTCGTCGTGAATGCAGCGGACAACAAAGCTTCCCGTACGGCGGATAGCCTCTGGGCTGAAGGTATGGAGCTTGCAGCAGGGGTAAGCGGGCTGGAAGAGCAGCAGGTGTTTGCTGACCAAGCGTCTTACTGGAGCGGTATCTGGGCAACCAGCGATATCACTATTGAAGGAGATCCCGAGAACCAGCAGGGCATCCGGTTCTGCATTTTCCAGCTGTATCAGACCTATCATGGAGATCATCCGGGCTATAACATCGGTGCCAAAGGGCTTACGGGTGAAGCATACCGCGGTCTGGCCTTCTGGGATACGGAATCGTACTGCCTGCCGTTCTATATGTTCAATAATCCGAAGGCGGCCCGCAGCCTGCTGGAGTTCCGCTATAAGACACTGCCGGAAGCCATGCAGCGCGGGAAGGATGTGGATTGCGAAGGCGCTTTTTATCCCATTGCCACGATTGACGGGACTGAGAGCTGTGATCTGTGGCAGCATTCTAACCTTCAGCTGCATGTGGGAACTGCCGTTTCCTACGGCATCTGGCATTATGTGAAGAATACAGGTGACCGGGAATTCCTCTACAGCAAAGGCGCCGAGATGCTGATTCAGATCAGCCGCTTCTATGCGACCCGCGGCCAGTGGGGTCAGCGCAGCGGGGAATACGGTTATTTCGGCGTCATGGGACCTGACGAATTTCAGCTGATGGTCAACAATAACTGCTATATCAATCTGATGGCTAAGAAATTATTTGAATTCACGCTCGAAACCATTGCCGGGATGAAGGTGAAGACGCCTGAAGCATATGCAGCCGTTGTTGCCAAAACGGTGCTCCATGAAGAGGAATTGGCCGATTGGGACAACAAACGCGAGCATATGAAGATTCCGCTGGATACGGAGAGCGGGGTGTATGAGGAGCATGACGGATTTTTTGATATGCCTCATATCGATATTCACTCGATTCCGGTGTCCGAATTCCCGCTCTACTCGAATTGGTCGTATGACCGCCTGTACCGCTATGACATGATCAAGCAGCCGGATGTGCTGATGTTCATGTTCTTATATAACGGACAGTTCTCCAGAGAAGCCAAGCTTGCGAATTATGAATACTACGAATCCAGATGTATCCATGAATCCTCACTCTCGCCGTCCATTCATTCCATTCTGGCCAGTGAAGTCGGCAAACATGAGGAAGCTTATCATTTCTTCGAGTTCGCTACCCGGCTGGATCTGGATAACTACAACCGCAATACCAGAGAAGGATTGCATACAACTTCGATTGCAGCAGCCTGGATGAACATTGTGTACGGCTTCGGCGGCATGCGTTCTGATGGTGCCCGTCTGTCCTTCCAGCCTACACTGCCGCAGCGCTGGACCTCCTATAGCTTCCAGGTGAGGTATGAGGGCGTGCTGCTCGGAATTATTGTGAACAAAGATTCGGTCAGCTTCAGAGCCATAGAGGGTGGAAGCACTGAAGTTACTATTTATGGTCAGCTGGTTCTAGTGGATGCTGCAGGTACGAGGCTTCCGCTCGGTGAAGGGATGATGGCATAATGAACTGGACCGTAAGCGAAAGCAGCTTCGAACCTGGCAGGATTACGACCAACGGGAATAAATATATGACCGGTAACGGGTATATGGGATTCCGGGGTGTGCTCGAGGAGTTCGGCAAGGAGCAGCTCACGGCTGTTACCTTGGCCGGGTTATACGACAGAGCGGGAGATAAGTGGCGTGAGCCGGTGAATGCCCCGAACGGAATGTTCACTATGATCAGCTGTGACGGGAAAGTGCTTAGCGTTCTGCAGACGGAGCCGCAGGCTCATATACAGAGCCTGGAACTCCGCACAGCAGTCCACCGGCGGGAGACGGTGTTCAGTATCCGGGACGGCGGGCAGGTGACCCTCACAGCTGAGCGGTTCGTCAGCATGGATCAGCTGCATGTGCTGGCCGGTAAATGGACAATTCATAGTACGGTGGATTGCGGGATAGAGATTAAGTCAGGGATTGACGGTGAGGTCTGGGATATCAACGGCCCCCATTTGTTTGAGCAGCGGATTCAGCTGAAGGAAGGCGTGCTACTGGCAACGGCTGTTACCGGTGAACTACAGCTGCCGGTGGCGGTTGCTGAGGAGGCGGATTTCGCATTTGCAGAGCAGCTTATCCATGGAGAGGCAGCGCTCCGTACGGTTTCTTTTGACGCCAAGGCTGGAGAGACTTATGAATGGTACAAATATGTGGCCGTGTTCACCGGGCTGGACATGGAGGAGGAACCTGCTGTACAGGCGGTACGAACAGTCAGGGCTGCGGCTGCGGCAGGTTATGCAGAGCTGCTGGCAGCCCATTGCCGGAAATGGGAAGAGCGGTGGTTAAGCAGCGATGTGGTGATCGAAGGAGATGATGATGCGCAGTTCGCTCTCCGGTACAGCATTTATCAGCTGCTGATTATTGCGCCAACGTTGTCTGAGAAAGTATCCATTCCTGCTCGCGGCCTATCCGGCCAAGTCTATAAAGGGGCTGTGTTCTGGGATACGGAAATGTTCATGCTGCCATTCTTCCTGCATAGTGATCCCGGCATTGCCCGCAATCTGATGATGTACCGCATCCATACACTGGACGGTGCCCGCCGTAAGGCAGCTGAGTATGGGTATCTGGGTGCTTTTTATGCCTGGGAGAGCCAGGATTCGGGAGATGATGCCTGCACACTGTTCAATGTGAATGATGTGTTTACCGGACGGCCAATGCGGACCTATTTCCGGGATAAGCAAGTGCATATCAGCGCAGATGTCGTGCACGGGATCTGGCAGTATATCCAGTTCACCGGAGATGACAGTATGCTTGCCGATGGCGGCGCTGAGGTCATCTGGGAATGTGCGCGCTTCTTGTACTCGTATGCTTATTATAATCCGGTGAAGAAACGTTATGAGATTCTGGATGTTACCGGACCGGATGAATATCATGAGCGGGTCAACAATAATGCGTTCACCAATGCACTGGTGCAGGAGACACTGGAAATTGCACTGCGGACAGCGGGTCTGCTGCAGGACAAATACCCTGCTGTGTATGCGGAGCTGGCAGGGCAGTTTGCTGACGGACCGTTCCTGGCTGAGTTCACAGATATGCTGGAGCATTTCTATGTTCCGCAGCCGGACCCGGACACTCTGGTTATTGAACAGTTCGACCGCTATCTGAAGCTGGAAGAGGTTGCGCTGGCTGAGCTGAAATCACGGGTGATCAACAAACATGAATACTGGGGTGGAGGCAACGGGCTGGCCACCTCCACAAGAATATTGAAGCAGGCTGATATCGTGCTGATGCTGAACCTGTTCAAGGGCAAATTCAGCAAGGAAGTGAAGCAGGCCAACTGGGAATTCTATGAGCCGCGTACCGAGCACGGATCAAGCCTCAGCCCGTGCATCTATGCACTTGTTGCCGCAGATATCGGCTCACCGGACTGGGGTTATCCGTATTTCATGCGCACTGCCACTGTAGATCTCACCGGAGAATCGAAGCAGTATGTCGGCGATCTATATATCGGCGGAACCCATCCGGCTGCGAACGGCGGTGCATGGATGGCAGCGGTGCTCGGCTTCGCAGGTCTGCAGTTTGATGGCGTGACCGCTGTGATGAATCCGGCGCTGCCTAAGGAGTGGAAAGCAGTGGAGCTGCCGGTTGTGCTGCGCGGAGACAGCTTCCGGCTGCAGATCAGCCGGGAAGAGATCACCGTTACCGCAGCGCCGGACAACAGCGAAGCTGTAGCATTCGCCGGCTTCGGCGGCGAACCGGAGCTGTGCCGTCCGGGTATGCAGCTGCGGCTGCGGGCTAAGGGTAAAGCGCAAGAGGCTGAACTTCAAATATTATCTGAAATGCAGGGCGGATTTACGCAGAAGTCTTAAACTCAGCTTGTATAAGCAAACAAGAAGCAATAAGGAGGACATATAACAGATGCTGGAGCAAATGAAAGGTGCAATTTTTGATCTGGACGGTGTAATTGTAGATACGGCCAAATATCATTATCTTGCGTGGCGCTCGCTGGCAGAAGAGCTTGGATTCCAGTTCACGGAAGAGCATAATGAACGGCTCAAGGGTGTAAGCCGGATGAGATCACTGGATATCCTGCTGGAGATTGGCGGGCTGGAATTCAGTGAAGCGGAGAAGCTTGTCATGGCAGATAAGAAAAACCGCCTTTACGTGGAATACATCTCCGGACTGGATGAATCGGAGCTGCTGCCTGGTGTCAAGGAATACCTCAGCGGTCTTAGAACGCGCGGTGTAGGGGTTGCCCTCGGTTCAGCCAGTAAGAATGCCGTATTTATACTGGATAAGCTGAATATTGCAGGGCTGTTCGATGCCGTTGTTGACGGCAATAAGGTATCCAGGGCAAAGCCGGACCCGGAAGTGTTTCAGACTGCATGCCGGGAACTGGGCCTGCAGCCGCAGGACTGCGTGGTATTCGAGGATGCCGAGGCCGGTGTAGCCGCCGGGAAAGCTGCGGGAATACAGGTCGTTGGCATCGGGAAACGGGAAGTGCTGAAGGAGGCTGATCTGGTAGTATCCGGATTGCATGAACTGTAAGACCTTGATAGAATTGCCTAGAGGAACTTATTTCCTCTACTACTTATTCTATTATAGAAGGAAAGCTTGAGGGATGATGATGGAAACGTTATTGCTATGGCCTGAGGGTGCGCCTGGAGCGCTGGGAACCAGTGATGAGGACCAGCCCGCGATTACACCTTATTTAGTTGAAGGCAAGCAGAATGCCGCTGTTGTGATTTGTCCGGGAGGCGGCTATGCGATGCGTGCCGATCACGAGGGAGGGCCGGTTGCAGAATGGTTGAATACACTCGGGATTTCAGCGTTTGTGCTGCGCTACCGTGTTGCACCTTATAAATACCCGAGTGCGCTGCAGGATGCGCAAAGAGCGCTGCGCACGATCCGCTTCCGGGCGGATGAATTCGGAATTGATCCGGACCGGCTGGCCATTCTGGGCTTCTCCGCCGGTGGACATCTCGCTTCTGCAGCCGGTGTGCTGTATGATCTCGGGAATGCGGATCACCCGGAGCCGCTCGAACGGCTGTCCAGCCGGCCGGACCGGCTGATTCTATGCTACCCGGTCATTTCCATGACCGAAGGGGTAACGCATCAGGGCTCGAAGGAGAACCTGCTGGGAGCAAGCCCGGATGAGCAATTGCCGCTGCGGCTTAGCAGTGAGTTCCAGGTGAGCGCAGAGACTCCGCCAACGTTCCTCTGGCATACCTCGGATGACGCTTCCGTTCCCGTAGAGAACAGCCTGCTGTTCGCCGCAGGGCTGAGCCGTCACCGTGTTCCGTTCGATCTTCACATTTATTCACATGGGATACACGGGATTGGTTTAGGAGCCGATGAGCCGCATACACGGACGTGGACCGATGCCTGTGCATCCTGGCTGGAATTGAACGGTTATACCAAAGCGTGAGCGTCTGCTTCTATGTCCGCGCCCAAAGGAGGTACATATAATGAAGCTTAGATTTTCACATGTGCATACAGCGGAAGAAACCGCTGAGGTTGCCCGATTGGCGGCGGAAATATGGCGCGAATACTATGTCTCGATTATTACCGCCGAGCAGATCGATTATATGCTTGGAAAGTTCCAATCGGTTCCGGCGATTACGGATCAGATCCATCATCAGGGTTATGAATATTACTTAATCCATAACGGTGAAGGCTCCACAGCCGGTTATATCTCGGCCAGACAAGAGGAAGGAAAGCTCTTCTTGAGCAAGTTTTATATAGGCAAGGAGTACAGGGGGCGCAGCTATGCCAGCCAGGCGTTGGCCTTCCTGGAGAAGCTGTGCCAAGACAGAAACCTGACTCATATTTGGCTAACGGTCAATCGTGATAATGAATCCAGTATTGCAGTCTATAAGAGAAAAGGCTTTCGGACCCTAAGGGAACAAATGGCGGATATCGGGAATGGATTCGTCATGGATGATTATATTATGGAAAAAGAAATTCCGGTCCCCTGAGAGAGGAACGGCATATTTATGAATAAGGATTCTTCCTATAATCAGTCGGTGACCTATTGGAAGCAATATCAAAAGTTTTTCCCTGATGACATGCAGATCAATGAAAATCACTTACCCACAGAAGAGTGGATGACCTGGAACAATGCTCATATTCACCTGGATCGTATGCCTGTTCCTGATGCACAATTGAAAATTATTTTCATTCATGGAGCTGGCGGCAATGGCAGGTTGCTCGCTCCTTATGCACGAATGCTGCAAACCTACGGTTATGAAGTAGTGTCGCCGGATCTGCCGCCTTATGGTCTAAGCTATACCGATTCAGCGGAATCATTGGATTATCAGCTCTGGATTGACATCCTTAATGAATTGATCGAACAGGAGCTGAAACGGGACGGCAAGCCTATCATTCTGCTGGGCTCCAGTATTGGAGGCATGTTAGCTTATCACACGGCTGTACAAAGTAAACGGGTCAAAGGGTTAATTGCAACAACATTTGTAGATACGAGTGATTCAAAAGTTCGTGATCAGTTAGCTCCTAACAAACTCATTAGCCGGTTAGGGGGATGGTGTATGGATCAATTTCCTTCCCTATTAGACTCCTTGCAGATCTCTGTGAATAAAGTATCCCGGATGAAATGGATTACGAACAACGCTGAACTGACCAGACTCATTATGAATGATCCTCTTGCGGCAGGCACATCTATTCCCTTACGCTTACTAAGAACGTTCTTAAATATGAAACCTGTGATTAAACCTGAGAACTTTGAGGTTTGCCCGGTATTGCTCGTTCATCCTCAATTAGACCCTATGACTCCTTACCGCTTCAGTAAACCGTTTTATGATAATCTCAAAAGCAGAAAAGAATATGTGAGTTTAGAAGGCGCCGGTCATTTTCCGATTGAACAACGGGGGCTGGAGCAGATGATTGTTGCTGTGCTTGCTTTTTTGAGAACGATTGAGAACGAACCCGATAGAGAATGATTGTGATAAAACCAGTCTGACACGGTAGCTTCGTGTTATGGCTGGTTTTTGTTTAAATATAATAATGTTGAAACTCCATACAAATGAACATAAAGAACTTTGAAATAAACCTATGTAAGCGCTTGTAGGTTTGTTATATTATTGAAACTGGAGGTGTATCCAGATGTTGTCGATGCTTATTAAACCTATCGTTAAGCTGAACGTCAAGCAGCAGCTGATTCTGCTGTTCCTGATTATGATCTCGCCCATCCTGATCCTGAACAGCTACGGCAACTATAAGGCGGAAGAGATTCTCAAGCGCCATGTGACCAATGCCTATGTGGAGCTGAACAAGCAGAATTTCGCCATCATTAACAGAGACATTGATACGGTTAACAAAATAACGACGACCGTCATCCAGAATCCGATCCTGCAGCAGCTGAATATGAGCGGGGATGATCCGGTGCTTGAACGCGTCGAACGGTACGAAACCATTGAGAAGCTGCTGGGCAGCTACTCCCAGGGAGCCGAGCGGGGCGACGGGATTTACTATTCGCTGTACGTGTATGATCCGGACAACTATTACTTTTTCGCTCCCAATTTCCCGCAGGTGAAGAAGGCGGGGGTTTATTTTTTCTCCAAGGGTGAAATGCCTTATTGGTTCGAGCAGGTGGTGCAGCAGAAAGGCCACGGGTATCTAATGTTCACGGAGAAGCTGAGCCCGCAGGCCGAGGATCTGAAGACCCTCACTTATGTCAGGGCAGTTAATAATATCTATAGAGGTGCAGGCACAATCGGCGTGCTGGTGGTGACCAAGATGGAATCGAAGATCGGAGAGTCGCTGAAATCCATCTCCCTGCCGGACGGGGAAATTTATTTGACGGATATGAACAACCGCGTGCTTGCCTCTACTACGAATTCAACGGGGGAAGTTATTGCTCTTCCAGAGGGTTCTGAAGCCGGTGACCCGGAGGGGACCGAGGATATCATCACAGATGATTTCATATATGTAGTCAACAACAATCACGCCTTCGAGCAGAAGCTGGTGTATAAGGTTCCGGTCAAGGCGCTGCTGCAGCAGCAGAACGAAATGAAACGTGTCATTCAATACATAACCGTTGCTTACGCGCTGTTTGGGCTGATCATTATCACCTACTTCTGGCGTTCGCTGATGACTCCTTTGCAGAAGCTGGCTTTTTTTGTGCGCAAGTATGAGCCTGGCAACCGCGTTCCCGAGACTCCCCGGAGAGGCAGCAATGATGAGGTCAGTGTGCTGATCGCTTCCACCTATGATATGGCCCGCAGGCTCAACAGCCTGATTATGTACAAATACCAGATGGAGATCAAGCAGAAGGAAGCCCAGCTGCAGCTGCTCTATCAGCAGATCAATCCGCATTTACTGTACAACACCCTGGAGAGTATTTATTGGAAAAGCTCGCTGGAGGGCAATGTGGAATCCGCGGAAATGATCAAGGAATTATCCAAGCTGATGAAGATCAGCTTAAGCCGGGGCCGGGAACTGATCACGCTTGAGGAGGAGCTGGAGCATGCCAGTGCCTATATCAAGCTGCAGCAGCACCGGTATGACTATGTGTTCGCCGTCATCTGGAATATTGCCCCTGAAACCAAAAGCAATCTGATTCCCAAGATCACCCTGCAGCCGTTAATCGAAAATGCCATTATTCACGGTGTCAAAAATATGGATGAGGACGGCGAAATCATCATCACCTCCGTTCTGCAGAATGACAGGATTCTGATTACCATTGAGGATAACGGCTATAAGCAGGTCGATTATAAGGCAATCGACTATGTACTGAATGATGAAAGCCCCAACCCGGCCAGCGGATATGGAATACGCAATATCAATCAGCGTGTGCATCTGCATTTCGGCCAGGATTACGGGATCAGCTACGGACCGCGTACCGGCGGAGGAACCGTGGTGACAGTGACGCTTCCGAAATCAGAGACTATAGAGTAGAGGAGAGATCAAGGTGTTCAATATACTGGTTGTTGATGATGAGCCGCTTATTTGTAAAGGGCTAAGCAGTCTGCTGGCCGCTTCAGGCCTTGATATTGACCATATTTATACCGCGAACAGCGGATTTGAGGCACTGGATTGTATCCGGATGGAAGAGATTGATCTGCTCGTTACGGATATTCAGATGGGAGCGATGAGCGGCATCGAGCTGATGCAGCATGCCAAAATGGCCAAACCCTGGGTGCAGACGATCGTCATCTCTGCGCATGAGACCTTTCAGTATGCCCAGATGGCCGTCCGGCTGGGAGCCAAGGATTATCTGATCAAGCCGCTGAACAGTGAGCAATTCCTTGATTCGGTGCGCAGTGTAGTCCTCAAGATGGATAAGCCGTCACCGGAGCTGGCCACCTACATGGACGGGATCAGTGAAAGCTTCCGCCTGGAGGAGCCTCTACCGGAGTATAGCGAACTGCTGAATACGCTGCTTGCCGAAACCGCTTCAGTGCTGGGGAGGGAGGAGGAGCTGCGTAAGCTGGATGAGCTGAAGCTGCAGGGACCATTTTTTGCCGTCATCAAAATCAAGCTCCCCATGCCGGAAGAACGGCGTGAGCAGAAATATACTTCCCGTGACCGCAGTCTGCTGCGTTATGCCGCCCTGAATATTGCCAAGGAGCTGCTCGATCAGGAGTGGAACTCTACAGCCTTCTATTCACCGGACCAGGAGATTACAGTGATTATCCAGTGGGATGAGAAGAGCTACGAGGAATCGGCCACCGGCCAGGTAGGACGGCTTGATGTGCTCGGGCGCAGTCTGCATTTCAATATCCACCGCTATCTGCATCTGAATGCTGTAATCGGCATCAGCCAGATTCTGAAGGGGATTAGCTTCATGGATGTGCTGAACCGCCAGGCTTCGAAGGCTATTCTATGGAACAAAGAGCATGCCGACCACTATGTGTTCTACTATGGCGATTTCAACTGGAACAATTATGCCGCTGATCCGTCACCCGAGGAGCTGCATACGCACAGCAATCTGATTGTGCAGAAGGCCAAGGAGTATATTGACGGGAATTACGCCCAGAAGGGCTTAACGATCCATGAGGTTGCCAAGAAGAACCATGTCAGCCCCAACTATCTGAGTTACCTGTTTAAGAAAAATACAGGTCATAACCTTTGGGAATATGTGATCAAGCTGCGGATGGAGGACAGCCGGGAGATGATTCTGAATACCGATCTGCGCCGGTATGAGATTGCCGAGCGGGTGGGATATGAGTCGCCGGAGCATTTCAGCAAGATTTTCAAAAAATACTACGGAATCAGCCCCAGTGAACTGAAGAAGTAAGAACGCTTACGATTGCCATAGATATAGACATGTTCAGCCTCCCCCTCATTTTCTACAATTAAGGTAGGAAGCACTTTGCGAAAGTGCTGAAAGACGAAAGGAATGAGGGAGCCAGAATGAACCAGTCTGCTGCGTTACATGATCACCTGCCAGCGGAGCTCGAGAGCAAGCCGTATAAACAGAACCGCTGGAAAAAGAATTTTTGGGGCTTTATGTTCCTCGTCCCCGCGATCATCATCTTTATTATGTTTATGTGGGTGCCTATCTTCAAAGGATTCCTGTACAGCTTCTACACGGTCGATTTCGTCAAAGGAAATACATTCGTAGGCATGGACAATTATGCCAGAGCGCTTACGGACCCGGATGTGCTGATTGCTGTGAAGAATACCCTGTATTACATGCTGCTCTGCCTTGTGATCGGCTTCTGGGTACCGATTGCTTTTGCAATTGCGATCTCCGAGCTGAGGAAATTCGGCGGATTCGTACGCGTAGCGGCGTATTTGCCTTATGTAATGCCAGCGGTTGTCTTGTACGGACTATGGAGATGGCTGTATGATCCAGTCGGGCCGATTAATGCCCTGATTGGCAGCACGGGGGCAGATCAGATCGCTTTCCTGACGGATACCAGGTGGTCGATGATCTCGCTTGTCTTCATGGAGACCTGGCAGCAATTCGGCTCGGGGATGCTGATCTATCTCGCTGCGGTGCTCAGTATTCCCCGGGACTGGTATGAAGCCGCTGAGATTGATGGAGCCGGAGTCTGGGCCCGCATCCGCCATATTACGCTGCCGTCGCTGCGCAATCTGATTCTGCTCATGCTGATTCTGCAGATCATTGCTACCTCTCAAGGGTACCAGTCGCAGATGGCCCTGCTTGACGGAGGACCGAACAATGCTACGCTGACCTATGCGCTGCTCATTGTGAAATATGCTTTTACAAGACTGGATTATGGTACGGCGACTGCGCTGGGAATGCTGATGTTTGTTGTTCTGGGCGGTTTGGGCATCTTACAGTTCAAGCTTAACAAGGAGGACAACTAGGATGAAGAGCGCAGACAGAGGGATTCTCTCCGAACATGATCTTAAGAAGACCGGCAACAAAATCGTATACGGAATCATGGTGTTTTTTATTCTGTTAATGATTTTTAGCATGCTATATCCTATTTTGATGACCATGTTCAACGGACTTAAGTCCAATGTTGAGGTTAACTCATTCCCGCCGCATTTTTTCCCGCAGAAGTGGCATTTCAGCAACCTTAAGGATGCACTGGATTATATCAATCTGCCGATGTTCCTGCGGAACACGCTGTACATCTTTGTCGGGAACATGGTAGCTACCCTGGTTGTACTGGGCCTGGCTTCCTTCAGCATCTCGCGGATGAATGTGCCTTACCGCAAGGCCTTCTATTTCTTCTTCCTGATGACGCTGTTTATTCCGGCCACAAGCTATATGATCCCGAACTTTGTCAATCTCAAGGAACTCGGGCTGCTGAACCAGTATGCTGCTTTCTGGCTGCCGGCTGGTGCGAATACCTTCTTCTTCCTGCTGCTTAAGAACTTCTTCGACGGGATTCATCCGGAGATTCTTGAAGCCGCACGGATTGACGGGGCCTCGGAGCCGAGAAGCTTCTTCACCATTGCCGTTCCGCTGTCGATTCCGATTTTTGCGACACTGGCAATCTTTATCTTCTCCACAGCCTGGAATGACTGGTTCTGGCCTTCGCTAGTCATGCACAGTGAGGATAAGTACACACTCGCCACAGCGATCTATAAATACGTTATTAATGTAAAAGCACTGAATACGAACATCAAATTTGCCATTCTGTTCCTTGTGTCTTTACCGCCGATCCTGGTCTTCCTTGTTTTCCAGAAGTTCATTATGCGCGGCGTTTCCCTGTCGGCTGTCAAAGGGTGATCAAAATTATGCTGCAGGAGGATACGGATCGTAAACCTGCACATGAAAGGAATATAAATACACCTCGTTTGTAAACGGTTTCTCTTTTATGATGAATTTGTAAGCTAATTATGAATTGAAAAGGGGAGTTTCAATGCGTAAATTTTCCAGCGTATTAGCATGTCTCCTGGTGACGGGATCGTTATTGTCCGCTTGCGGCGGCAATAATAACGGGAACAAACCGGCGGCAAATGGAGGAGAGGCGACGCCTGCACCAGCAGCTACTAATGCAGCAGAGGAGACCGCTGCTCCGACAGAGGCACCGGTAGATGATATCACCCAGAGAAAAGTAACGATCAAAATTCACTATCCTACCCCTGACCTTACCGAGGTAAGAGCACAGGAGGATGACAAGATCAAGCGGTTCCAGGAGGTCTATCCGAATGTAGAGATTGTCAAGGATGACTGGCAGTACAATGTAAGCGAAATCGGGGTGAAGATGGCAGCGAATGAAGCTCCTACCTTCTTCAACACCTATGCAACTGAAGCGAAATTCCTGGTCGAGAAGGGCTGGGTCGCTGATGTTACGGATCTGTGGAACAACTATGAATTCAAGGATCAGATTAACCCTGTCCTGCAGAACCAGTTCATTATTGACGGCAAAGTGTATGGCGTAACGCAAAAGGGTTATGTCACTACAACGATGATTAATAAAAAGATGCTGGATGAAAAAGGTGTAGCCGTCCCTCCAATGGACTGGACCTGGGATGATATGCTGAATACCGCCAAAGGGGTAGCGGATACCAAGAAGGGGATCTCCGGTATTGCTCCAATGGGTAAAGGCAACGAAGCAGGCTGGAACTGGACCAACTTCCTGTTCGAAGCAGGCGGTGAAATCCAGAAGATTGAAGGCGGCAAGGTTGTGGCTACATTCAATTCGGATGCCGGTGTGAAGGCGCTGGATTTCTATAAGAAGCTGAGATGGGAAGCCAAAGCTGTTCCTCAGGACTGGGCGCTTGGCTGGGGCGATGCTGTAGGCGCGTTCCAGCAGGGACGTACTGCTATGGTAATGGCCGGATCTGACGGTGTTATTGAGCAGGCGCTAAACCAGGGCGGACTCAAGCCTGAAGATGTTCTTACTTACCCGATGCCAGCTGCTGAAAAAGGCGGCAAGCATACCGGCGTACTCGGCGGTGACTATCTGGTTATCAATCCGAACGCCAGCAAAGACGAGCAGGAAATGGCCTTCCGCTATATTACTTTCGATTACTTCTCTGACAAAGGCCTTGAAGCTCTTGACGCGATTATCAGCCAGCGCAAAACGGACGGCAAATACTACATCCCGCCGCTCCTTGATTACTATGCTGCTGATTCCGACTTCGGCAAGAAGACCAAAGCTGTCTATGACAAGTACGACATCGTTTATCAATACAGCCCTGAAATTATGGCGCTGCTGGATGGTAAGCCTGAAGCGCAATACAATACTCAGGATTACTATGCAACCATGTCCAATGTAATCCAGGAGCTGTTCTCTAAGGATGGTACAGATTCCAAAGCCCAGCTCGACGCTGCCGCCAAAACTGTTCAAGAGAAATTCTTCGATACTATCAAAGTGGAATAGTCACTTGCTGAATGAGTGGTTACGATGCTTGATAGAGGATTTATAACGCTAAGGCAGGAGACCTGGTCTCCTGCCTTTTTGCTTGCTCTGATTTATATTTATACTTCTATGTAAGAGAATGCGGCAGGAGAGTAGAGTTGACGAAGATTAGGAAGAACATCAGATAGCACCATTATTCTGGGGGAAAAACAAGGCTGAAGAGCTGGATTCAAGAAAAGCAGGGGAGGCTAGAGGGCGGGCGTTCGCAAATCGGACAAATATAAATGAATTATCACACAACAAATGGAAAATAGACTAGAATATGATCGAATGAAAGCGCTTTGAAAACAAATCAAAAAAAACTTTATACTTTGTGAAAGATTTCACTATACAAGGTGAAAAGGATATGATAAGATAAATGTGTAGAGAAAAACAACCTAAAAATTGACAGGAGGACGAGGGAGATGGCAGTTAAAAACGAAGTCGCCGCCCAAGTGAAACAAACCACCGCTGAAGAATATATTCAGACTTTGGTGGATAAAGCAAAGAAAGCTCATGAAGCGTTCATGGGACTGGATCAAGAGCAAACTAACACAATCGTTCATGCAATGGCGTTGGCCGGACTCGACAAACATATGTACCTGGCTAAGCTGGCCGTTGAAGAAACAGGACGCGGTGTCTATGAAGACAAAATTACGAAGAACATCTTCTCAACTGAATATATCTGGCACGGAATTAAGTACGACAAGACAGTAGGTGTTATTGAGGATAACGTTTATGACAACTTCCAGAAGATTGCTGAGCCTGTCGGAATCATTATGGGTATCACACCGGTAACCAACCCAACATCCACCACGATGTTTAAAGCTTTGATTTCCGCTAAGACACGTAACCCTATTATATTCGGATTCCACCCTTCAGCGCAAGAGTGTAGTGCGGCAGCAGCCAAAATTCTACATGATGCAGGTGTGAAGGCTGGCGCTCCTGAGAACTTCATCCAATGGATCGAACTTCCGACCATGGACAAAACAAACGCACTGATGAACAATCCTGACGTTGCACTGATTCTGGCAACCGGCGGATCGGCAATGGTTAAAGCGGCTTACAGCTGCGGCAAACCGGCACTCGGCGTAGGTCCTGGTAACGTTCCTGCTTTCATTGAGAAGAGTGCTGACATTGATCAGGCAGTGACAGACATTATCCTTTCCAAAACATTCGATAATGGTATGATCTGTGCTTCCGAGCAAGCGGTTATCATTGAAGAAGCGATTTTTGACCAAGTGAAGAAGAAAATGATTGCGAACGGCTGCTACTTTGTAAATAAAGAAGAAGCTGCCAAGCTGACAAGCGGCGCAATGAATGTAGAAAAATGTGCGGTTAACCCGGCTATCGTCGGCCAATCCGCTGTGAAGATCGCTGAAATGTGCGGAATTCAGGTTCCTGCCGGCACGAAGATCCTGGTAGCTGAACTTGAAGGCGTAGGTACCAAATATCCGTTGTCCGCTGAGAAGCTGAGCCCGGTTCTGGCTTGCTACAAAGTGAAGAACGCAGACCAGGGTATCGAACGCGCAGCTGAAATCGTTGAATTTGGCGGCATGGGCCACAGCTCGGCTATCCACTCGAACAACGAAGAAGTAATCATGAAGTTCTCCAACCGTCTGCAAACCGGACGTATTCTCGTCAACTCGCCATCCACACACGGCGCAATCGGCGATATTTACAATACTAATATCCCTTCATTGACACTGGGCTGCGGATCTTATGGACGCAACTCTGTATCGCAAAACGTGACTGCAATCAATCTGATCAACGTGAAAAGGGTGAACCGTCGTACCGTGAATATGCAATGGTTTAAAGTACCTGACAAGATTTACTTCGAAAAGGGATCCACACAGTACCTGGCCAAAATGCCTGATATCACTCGCGTAGCTATTATTACTGACCCTATGATGGTTAAACTGGGCTATGTGGAAAGAGTTGAGCATTACCTGCGTCAACGCCAGACTCCGGTAGCGATCGAAGTGTTCTCGGAAGTTGAACCGGATCCATCGACAACTACTGTAGAAAAAGGCGCTGCAATGATGAACAGATTCCAGCCGGACTGCATCATCGCACTCGGCGGCGGTTCCCCAATGGATGCTGCAAAAGGAATGTGGTTGTTCTATGAACACCCGGATGCAGACTTTAACGGCTTGAAACAGAAGTTCATGGATATCCGCAAACGGGTATACAAATTCCCTAAGCTCGGCAACAAAGCGAAATTCGTTGCGATTCCAACAACTTCCGGTACAGGTTCTGAAGTAACTTCGTTCGCAGTTATCACAGACAAGACAACTGGCAATAATACTAAGTATCCGCTTGCTGATTATGAGCTGACTCCAGACGTAGCTATTATTGATCCGGAGTTTGTATACAGCTTACCGAAAACTGCTGTTGCCGATACAGGTATGGATGTATTGACACATGCAATTGAAGCTTATGTATCTGTAATGGCCAGTGACTATTCCGATGGTCTGGCAATCAAAGCCATTCAACTGGTATTCCAGTGGCTGGAGAAATCCGCACTGCAAGGCGACAAGCTTGCCCGCGAAAAAATGCACAACGCTTCGACTCTGGCAGGTATGGCTTTCGCTAATGCATTCCTGGGTATCAACCACAGCTTGGCGCACAAATGGGGCGGACAGTATCACACAGCACATGGCCGTACCAATGCCATCCTGATGCCGCATGTTATCCGTTACAATGCCAAGAAACCTACGAAGTTCGCTTCGTTCCCTAAATATTCGCACTTTGTAGCTGACGAACGGTATGCTGAAATTGCCCGTATCCTGGGATTGCCAGCACGCACAACCGAAGAAGGCGTAACCAGCCTGATCAATGCAATCCGCGACATGAACAAAAAACTCGGTATCGAAGAATCCTTCTCGGCTCTTGGCTTTGATCCTAAGGACTTCGAATCCCGTGTAGATTACCTGGCTGACCGTGCATTTGAAGACCAATGTACAACTGCCAATCCAAAAATGCCGCTGGTATCTGAACTTGCTGATGTATACCGCAACGCATTCTACGGAAGATTCGACAACTAATTTAAGATTGTCTGGCAAAGAACAAGGTTAAAGGTTAATATGGAACTGGATGGAAGTGACAAATATCACCGAAAGAGTGATATTTGTCACAGTCCTTTTTCAGAAAATAAACTAAAATGTTTATATAAACAACGATCCCAGTTATGAAGCCGCGATTGTGAATTTTATAACAACCAATAGCTATGGGATCACGAGACACGGGATTAACCTTCAAGCCCGCGATCTCTACAAATATACTAAATATAAATGGAGGGATTTAGCATGTCGGTGATTGAAAGAGAAGTACAAGAGGTTAAGTCGGGTTGGAGAAGTTTTACAAAAGGTACATGGGCTAAGAAAGTTGACGTTAATAACTTTATTGCCAAGAACATCAAGCCTTATGAAGGAAATGAAGAATTCCTGGTAGGTCCTACCAGCAACACCACTGAACTGTGGAAGATTATCTCCCAGCTTAGCAAGGAAGAAAGAGAAAGAGGCGGAGTATGGGATGTGTCCCTCGATACTGTCTCCACGATCACTTCCCACAATCCAGGCTACATCGACAAGGATAAGGAACAAATTGTCGGCGTTCAGACTGATGCTCCTTTCAGACGTTCCATTCAACCGTTCGGCGGTATCAAAATGATGATCGACGCTACTAAAGCTTATGGCTTCGAGCTTCCGCAAAATATCGTTGACATGTTCACGAACATCCGCAAAACGCATAACCAAGGCGTATTTGATGCATATACACCAGACATGAGAGCTGTGCGTAAATCCGGCGTAATTACAGGTCTTCCTGATGCTTATGGCCGCGGACGTATCATCGGCGACTATCGCCGTATTGCCCTGTATGGTATTGATTTCCTGATTAAAGACAAGAAGCAACAATTGACTGAGCTTGAAGTGGATTCCATGACAGAAGAAGTGATTCGTCTGCGTGAAGAGCTGTCCGAGCAAATGCGTGCTCTGGGCGAACTGAAACAAATGGCTGCTGCTCATGGTCTTGATATCTCCAAACCAGCTAATAACTTCAAAGAAGCTACTCAATGGGTATACTTCGGTTATCTGGCTGCAGTTAAAGAGCAAAATGGTGCGGCAATGTCCCTCGGACGCGTATCCTCTTTCCTTGATATCTATGTACAACGTGATTTCGAAGAAGGTACTCTTACTGAAGAGCAAGCACAAGAAATCGTTGACCATTTCGTAATGAAACTGCGTATCGTGAAATTCCTGCGTACGCCTGACTATAATGATCTGTTCTCCGGCGACCCTACTTGGGTAACTGAATCCATCGGTGGTATGGCTGAAGACGGAACAACACGCGTAACCAAGAACAGCTTCCGTTTCCTGCATACCCTGTACAACCTGGGTCCTGCACCAGAGCCGAACCTGACCGTACTGTGGTCCGAAAAGCTGCCTGAAGGCTTCAAAAAATATTGTGCTAAGGTTTCCATCGAAACCAGTGCGATCCAATATGAGAACGATGATGTAATGCGTCCATACTGGGGTGAAGATTACGCAATTGCCTGCTGCGTATCCCCAATGCGTATCGGTAAACAAATGCAGTTCTTCGGTGCCCGTGCCAACCTGGCAAAAGCCCTGTTGTATGCAATCAACGGCGGTAAGGATGAAAAATCCGGCGCTCAGGTAGGTCCTGAATATCCGGCGATCACTTCCGAATACCTTGATTACGACGAAGTAATGAAACGCTTCAAACCAATGATGGAATGGCTGGCTAAGACTTATGTCAACACGCTGAACATCATTCACTACATGCATGACAAATATTCTTACGAACGTATCGAAATGGCGCTGCATGACCGCGACATTCTGCGTACTATGGCTTGCGGTATTGCCGGTCTGTCCGTTGCTGCCGACTCCCTGAGCGCAATTAAATACGCTAAGGTTAAACCGATCCGCAACGAAGAAGGCATTGCTATCGACTTCGAAACTGAAGGTGAATTCCCTTGCTACGGTAACAACGACGACGCTGTTGACAACATCGCGGTTGAACTGGTTGAAACCTTCATGAGCATGATCCGTAAAAACAAAACTTACCGTGATGCTGTACCGACTCAATCGGTATTGACTATCACTTCGAACGTTGTTTATGGTAAGAAGACTGGTACTACTCCTGATGGACGTAAAAAAGGCGAACCGTTCGCACCTGGTGCTAACCCAATGCACGGACGCGACAAGAAGGGTGCACTTGCTTCCCTGAACTCTGTTGCTAAACTGCCTTACTCTGATGCACAGGATGGTATCTCCAACACATTCTCAATCGTTCCTAAGGCTCTGGGTAAAGACGAAGAATCCCGTAAGTCCAACCTGGTATTCATGATGGACGGATACTTCCACAACAACGCTCAGCACTTGAATGTTAACGTATTTAACCGTGAGCAGCTGATTGATGCAATGGATCACCCTGAGAACTACCCACAATTGACCATTCGCGTATCCGGCTATGCAGTTAACTTCATCAAGCTGACCCGCGAACAACAGTTGGATGTTATCAACCGTACGTTCCACGATTCCATGTAAGATTTGTTCTTACAGATCAAGAATTAAAATAAATCAAAGAGCTGCCGCCCTTGCAAGAGGGCGGTACACTCTTGTTTAAAAGTAATTAAAATTTTAAGCTTTTTGAAAGGATGACATCTCATGCTTAAAGGACATATCCACTCCTTAGAAACTTTTGGAACGGTGGATGGCCCGGGTATCCGCTTCGTGCTTTTTATGCAGGGCTGCCTACTTAAGTGTCAGTATTGCCACAACCCGGATACCTGGGGATTGAATGAAGGTAAGGAAATGACCGTTGAAGAAGTGCTGGCGGAAATTGAACCTTACCTGAATTATTATAAAACTTCCGGCGGCGGTCTTACCGTATCCGGCGGGGAACCCACGCTGCAGGCGCATTTCGTCAAACAGCTGTTCACCGAAGTGAAGAAACGCTGGAATTTGCATACTACGCTTGATACTAACGGCTATAATGATGGTTCGAAAATCAGCGACTTGCTGGATGTTACCGATCTTGTACTGCTGGATCTGAAGCATATCGATGATGAAGCTCATATTAAGCTGACTGGCAAATCCAACGACCGTACCTTAAAGCTTGCCCGCTGGTTGTCAGATAATAACCGTAAAATGTGGATTCGCCACGTATACGTTCCCGGCATTCATAATAAGGAAGAGGATCTGCAGAATCTCGGCCGGTTCATTGGCACCCTTAATGGAGTAGAGAAGTTCGAAATCCTGCCTTATCATGTAATGGGGATTTATAAATGGAAAGAGCTTGGCCGTCCCTACGAGCTTGAAGGGGTGGAGTCACCGGACGAAGAAGAAGTGCAGCGTGCATACCGGCTGATTGAAGAGGGCCGTAAACAGTCTGCTCTGGTATAAATTCATACACAATATATAACGAAAGCGGAGCTTCCAATCTGAGGAGTTTCGCTTTTTTGATGTACGGTGAAATGAGTTCAACATACATAGTAAAGTGTGAAATTGATGAAAATGCAAATTGTATGTATAAGTAATCTGACGCAAGAAAATAGAAAAATACCTCTTTTCAAGTTGTCGTGTTATGAAATGTAACTCATTTATGTCACTAAATACAACTGAATTCGCTTACATTAGAGTATTTTATCCCTATTGTAGATGAATCTTAACCTTACGATTACAATCAGGGTTTTCTATAATAAGAGTTGTAAGGGAAACCATTAAATAGGGAGGGTCACCCGTAATGAGAAAAAGCTTAACTATGCTGTTGTCCCTGATGTTCGTTACCTCAGCGCTGCTGACAGGTTGTGGAGGCAACAATAACAATGCTGCTGCAACGGAAGAACCGGCTGCAACGAATGAGGCCGCTGCAACCAATGCTGCCGCAACCGAAGAACCGGTTAGTGCTGAACCTTTTGAAATGACGGTCCGTCATACTCAGGTAGGTGCAGATAAACAGAAACGTCTGGCGATCCTGGAGGATGTAGTCGGCAAGGTACAGGAAGAAGTACCGGGACTAACCTTCAAGCTGGATGGAGTAGATTCGGATGTAAACCGTAAAGAGAAGCTGCGCGGGGAAATGGCGGCCGGTAATCCGCCGGAGATCTTCGACCTGTTCGGCAGTCCGGATTCCAAGATCTACGCCAAAGAAGGTAAGCTGCTCGATCTGACCCCGATCCTCGATGAACTAGGCATTAAAGACAAATTCTCCAATCTGGATCCATTTACTTACGAAGGAAAAATCTACGGCCTGCCAATCGGCGGCTCAGGTGAAGGGTTCTTCTACAATAAAGAATACTATGACAGCAAGGGCTGGAAGGCTCCGGCCACCTTCGCTGAGCTGGAACAGCAGCTGGCTGATATCAAAGCAGACGGCAAAGTGCCGCTTGCCGGTGCTTCCAAGGCTGGCTGGGTACCACTCATGCTCGCCAACCATCTCTGGTCACGTTATGCCGGACCGGATGTTACTGCGAAGTTCGCTACTGGCGAAGCTAAGTGGAATGATCCTAATGTAGTCAAAGGCTTTGCGAAATACAAGGAATGGGTAGACAAAGGCTACTTCAAGAAAGGCGAGCTCGGCTTCGAGTATGCTGAATATACAACCCAGTTCACCAGTGGTGAAGCGATCCTGATGTATGACGGCACATGGAAGTCCTCTGTATTCAAAGCCGGACAATCCGGTGAAGGTCTGATCGGTAAAGTCGGTTTCTTCAACATTCCGGCGGTAGACGGCGGAGTGGGTGATCAGACGGCACTCATGCGTGATGTGAACAACGGCTATGGCTTCTCGGCATCTGCAGGTGAAGATGAACGTCAACTCGCTGCAGTGAAATCATTCATTAAGAATATGTTCAATGAAGAAATGCAGCTGCGCGGTCTGGTGGAAGATGGCGTGCTGCCGGCTATGAAGATTGATCAGGCGGTACTGACTGAGAATATCACCGATGATCTGATGAGTGAGATTGTAGCAGTACTCAACAGCTCCCAGTCCTCCTTCCCGGCATTTGACTCTCTGGTGCAGGCAGATGTGACTACCGAGATCAGTAATATCCAGATTCAAAGCCTGATTGGCGGACAGACCACTCCTGAGAAGATGGGCGATGCGCTTCAGAAAATTCAGGAAGAAGCCAACGCAGCAGTAGAATAAGAGGCGGTAAATTGAATGTACCCTGGTGCTTGCTCCAGGGTGCATTTTTAAAGTGAGAGATGTCTAAGCAATTTGGAGGTAGTCATGAATAAGGCACTAAGAAATCCTCTGGTGTTCATTCTGTTCGTTATACCGGCACTGGTTCTGTTCATTATGTTCTTCATTTACCCCATTTTCAGTTCACTCTACTATAGCTTCACCAGCTGGAACGGTGTATCCGATACAGTGAAATACGCCGGACTGGACAACTTCAAAAAAGCCCTGGGAGATGAACGCTTCTGGGTTTCTGTTAAAAATAACGGCTGGTTCATTCTGTTCTCCGTATGCATTCAGGTGCCGCTGATTGTCTTCTTCTCCTTATTAATCGCTAATGTGAAGAAGCTGAAGGGCCTTTACAAGACAGCGGTATTCATGCCATCCATTATGTCTACTGCAGTTATCGGTATTCTGTGGGGCTTCATTTATGAGCCGAATATCGGCTTGTTCAACAAAGTGCTCGGCCTTGTCGGCATTGAGCCTGTCTACTGGCTATCAGATGAGCGGTTCGCCATGCTGTCAATTCTTATAACGAATGCCTGGCAATGGACCGGATTCTACATTGTAATGGTGCTGGCGGCCATTCTCTCCATCCCCGGTGAACTGGATGAGGCTGCGGCCATCGACGGCGCTACGGGCTTCCAGCGCGCTACACGCATCACTTTGCCGCTGATTGTACCCATTATCTCGGTAGTAATCATGCTCTCTATTGCCGGAGCGATGAAGGCCGCAGATATCGTCATTGTTATGACCAAAGGCGGCCCGGCAGGTTCAACTGAGGTTATGGCCACCTATATGATTAAATATGCGATCACCAATTTCAAATATGGGTACGGCAATACCATTGCAATTCTGATCTTTATGTTCACGCTCGTGGTTACAGCTCTCTATCAGCTGCTGTTTGCCCGTCGTAATGAAAGGATTGAATACTGATGCCGCGCCTCAAGAAAAGCTTACCTCACGTTGCCCTGCTGGGATACCTGATCGTTGTACTCTTTCCGTTTCTCTTTGTCCTGTTCTCCTCGGTGAAGAAGGATAACAATGCGATCGCCCTGAATCCGTTCGGGATTCCGAAGACATTCGAATTCTCGAACTACGTTGAAGCATGGGTGAACGCCAAGATCAGCACATACTTTTTTAACAGCTTATATATTTCGATCCTGTCATCGGTGGTATCCATTCTGTTGGCTTCTATGTTTGCCTTCGCGGTTACGCGGATGCGCCAGGGAAAATGGAACAAGATTCTGTTCTCGCTGGTCCTGATCGGCATGCTGATTCCGAACAATGCACTGATGCTGCCTATTTACACGATTGTCCGCAAGCTTCATATTCTCAATACACACTGGGCACTGATAATTCCCTATATCGCCAATGCAATTCCATTCACGATTATTATCCTGGCAGCATTCATGCGCTCACTTCCCAGTGAAATTGAAGAGGCGGCGGTCATGGATGGCTTGAAGGCTCCGGGTATCTTTGCTAGAATTATTGTACCTTTGACAGTTCCGGCCATGGTTACAGTCTTCATTGTTAATTTCCTGGGAAATTGGAACGAGTTCCTGCTGGCTAACTATTTCCTCTCTAATGACGAGCTGCGCACGCTTCCGGTGGGCATGGTTCAATTCCGTGATCAATATCAGATGAACTACGCGCAAATGTCGGCGGGTATTGTCTATAGCGTGGTTCCGGTCATCGTCATTTATGCTATTTTGCAGGAGAAGATTATTGAAGGCGTAACGGCAGGCAGTGTAAAAGGATAACCCTATTCATGTCAGGAGCATGGGCCGATGAATTTGCGCTACAAATTATTTACGGCATTTCTGGGCCTGATTATCATTCCCTTATTCATTCTTGGCATGATTATGTTCTTCGTTACTTATAATTCGATAGAGAAGAAGTACAGCCAGCAGTCCGAATATTCACTTAAGGCGATCAGTTACAGCATTTCGAATGTGTTTAAGGATATGGACAATGTGACAGACAACGGAATTGCCACCTCGGTCTTTCATATGGCACTCAGCGCGGATGATCCCTCCAAACAGGATTTGACCGATGCCGAGCAGCTCAGCCTGAACGCCAGCCAGCGCAATTTCCGTAGTCTGCTCTATAATCATCCGTCGATCAGCTATGCCTTTCTCTATAATTTTAATGGAAAAGGCAGCTCGGAGATCGTATCGGTCTTTAACAAAGAAAATTTCCGCACTCTCCCCTACGACAAGTTCAAAGGGAGCGATCTCTACCAGGAGGTTATGAAGCTTAACGGGGTTCCGAAATGGCTGGCACCGCATGAGTATCCCGAACTGACGGGGACGGAGGCTGTGTTTACGCAAATCCGGCTGGTTAAGGAGCTTAGCTTTTTTCAGAACATCGGCATTCTGGTAGTCCAGATCAAGAATTGGGAGTTCGAATCCATATTCCGCAACCTCAAGATCGGGGACAGCAGCCAGAAGGTATCCTTTATGCTGGTCAACGATGACGGGATGATCCTGCTTGACCCGGACAGGCAGCTGGACGGACAGGATTTCCGTGACTTTACTACGAAGGATATTACCTTTAAGCCGGGCTTCCAGAGCTACAGAACACAGTTTGACGGCGAAAAGAGCATTCTGTCAGTCTACCACCTGAAGGGCTATCCCTGGAGCCTGGTTTCTGTGACCTCCTGGGGCTCGCTGTCCCGTGAAGTAACTGTGTTTGCCCGCTGGTTTGTGGTGGTTATGTTTCTGTGCCTGCTCGGTGCAGTGATCTTCAATCTGTTCTTCATGAACCGGATTACAGGGGGGATTGCTGTGATCGTCCGCTTCATGCGCCGGGTGGAGGATGGAGACCTGACAACCCGGGTCGAGGAGAAGGGCAGTGACGAAATGACGCTGCTCGCCAGAGGCTTCAATGACCTCATGGACAAAATCAATTCATTATTCAACAGGATCAATGAAGAGCAGCGGCGCAAAAATCAGGCAGAAATGCGCGTGCTGCAGGCGCAGATCAAACCGCATTTTCTGTTCAATACGCTGGAATCCATCAATGTGCTGGCTGTGCAGAATGAAGGGCGCAAGGTCAGTGAGATGGTCTACAGGCTGGCCAGTATTCTGCGGATCAGTATCCAGGACAGGGATGAAATAACGCTGGAAGAAGAGGTTAAGCATCTGCGCAACTATCTGGATATTCAGAAATTCCGGTTCGAGGACTTGTTCGATTACGAGCTTGAGGTTCCGGAGGAGCTGCTGGGCTGCGGGATTCTGAAGCTTACGCTGCAGCCGCTGGTTGAGAACAGCATTCAGCATGGCTTTGAAGGGATCAGCTACAAAGGTCTGGTAAGCGTTAAGGTCTGGGAAGAACGGGGGAATCTGATTCTGCGGATTCAGGATAACGGGATCGGCATGACTCCGTCCCAGCTGTCCATGTTTCAGTATATGGTTAATGATCCGGCGGAGCAGAAGCCTGAAGGCAAAGCGCAACACGGAATTCATCTGGAACGGAGGGGGCTTGGCGTTCGCAGTGTAGCTGACCGAATCCGTATAGAATACGGAGGCAGATATGGGATTTTCATCTGTGCGAGTCCTGGTGAAGGAACAATTATCCAGTGCGTCATACCTAAATACGGGCAGGGGGAAGATCATTATGCTAAAGGTATTATTGGTTGACGATGAGGCGCCTATCCTGAACAATCTCAACAAAGTGCTGCCTTGGCATGACATGGGGATGGAGGTTACGGGGATGGCCCGCAGCGGAATGGAAGCTCTGCGTATCGCTGAAGAGGAGACGCCCGATCTGGTGCTGTGTGACATCCGTATGCCGGTCATGGACGGACTTACATTCATCGGCAAGCTGCGTGAGATGGGGCTGGAGAGTGAGGTGCTGCTGCTAAGCGGCTATCAGGAGTTTGATTATGCGCGCGAGGCCATCCGCCTTGGTGTGAAGGAATATATCTGCAAGCCGATACATTATGAGGAGCTTGGCAACAAGGTGCGGGAGATCGGAGCTCGGATCCGCAGCAAACAGTATAAGGATAAACTGTATAACAGTATTCCCTTGTTTCAGGAGATGCCTGTACCCGAGGATTCCGCCAAAAAAACACCGGATCAATTGATGAGCCAGGCGGCGAATTATATTACCGAGCGGCTGAGCTATGACCTTGGCATTGAAGAGGTGGCGAACCGGATCGGCATCAGCAGCAGCTATTTCTGCCTGCTCTTCAAGAACCGCTTCGCGATGACCTTCGTGGAGTATGTAACGTTGCAGAGGATTGAAGCCGCCAAATTCATGCTGGCCAGCAGCGACAAAAGCATTACTGCGATCAGCTCGGGAGTGGGTTACCAGGAGCGGCGTTATTTCACCAAGGTATTCCAGAAACAGACGGGGATGTCCCCTAAGGAATACCGCGATAAACACAAGGCTGCCGAAGCCCGCTAAGGGTAAGGGTAAAGGGAAGCCGGAGATTATATCCTGTCTGGTACAATAACTGAATTCAATGCTGCTTGTTCTGGCGGCGTACACCAAGATTGTCCCGGGATGGGGATGATCTTTTTTTGTGAAAATGGATTTCTAATAGAAATAAATGGATAATCTTTGATTTTTCTTTACACTGAATGAAACTTTTCGGAGTTGCCTGCGTCTAATACTATGTTTTGTAAAATGAACGTGGCAAATAATTCTGCCGTCCTGTAGAGGGCGGTTGCGTTTTTGCGGGGAATATAAGGTGAAGAAAGATAACGCCTTATACACTACAATTGGGAGCAGAAGGAGTCGTACAATGAATTTGAAAAAAATGATCTTAGTGGCAGTATTGGCCGTTTCACAAACCGCAGCAGCGGTTCCGGCCTTTGCAATTCCTGCCAGCACACAAAGTATCACAGGCAATGTTGCCGCAGCGGTGAATACCACGCAGACGGTTGTAACACAGGAGGAGCCCTCGGCTACAGATCCATTGCCTCCATTAGTTACTGAGGCGCCTGCAGGTACAGTTACGCCAACACCAACACCGATCCCGGCAGCAACAGCAGTTCCTGCAGCGACAGCAGTTCCGGTAGTGCCGGCAGCAACACCAACACCACTTCCGGCAGTAACCCAGGCTCCTGTTGATGGTGTTGTACCAACAGATGCGGCTGTTCCAACGGCAACTCCGCTTCCTGGCAGTACTCAAGTGTTGCAGCCGACAACTGCAGGTCTGACCACTTCCGCCACTGGCGGCAGCCAGCTCATCCTGATGATGAACAGTAACAAAATGTACAGAAACGGTACACCGTATACTGCCAACCAGCCGATGGCTGTCAAGAACGGGGTCTCGTATGTATCGATCCGTGCAATGGTGGAAATGGTCGGAGTAAGCTATACCTACGACTACAAAACCAAGGAAGTTATCGTTACTAAAGGCACAAGTATTATGCGCTTCAAGACCGACAGTAAGATCTATACGGTAAATGGCGCCAAGAATACTATGAAAGGCCCGGCCTACCAGTTCAAAGGCACCTTCATGGTTCCTTTAACCTCCATTACCTATGCGCTGAATATTCCTTATACGGTGGACAATGTGCAGAAGCGTGTCATTCTTACGCTGAACACGAAGCCGACAGCATCTTTTACAGTCCAACCGACTGAGATTTATGCAGGTCAAACGACTGTGAATTATGTTACTTCGTATTCTTCACCGAATGGTACGCCGATGGCTGAAGAACAATGGGGCGGCAACAAACTGGATATGTACGATCAGCCGGGATTCTATACCGTAACTTATTCTGTGCGTGATGCGAATAATTTGTGGAGTGATCCTTACTCTGTAACGATCCAGGTGCTGCAGCCAAATCAGCCGCCTGTGGCCCAGTTCACGACTGATAAAGATGAATACAAAATGGGTGAGCCGGTAATTCTGACAGATACCAGCTATGACCCTGAGTATGAAGAATTAACGACCACCTGGAGCAACCGTGGCCTGGCCTATTTCAACCCCGGTCCTACGTCCATCCAGCTGACAGTAACTGATAAGCATGGTCTTAGCAGCACTTTTGAGAAGACCATTAACATTACAAGCGAACAACTGTATACCCAGGATGAAGTAGCGAAGCTGTTCACTATTCCAGGGGATGTTCTGACGTTTGACGGTGGATTGATCCCGGGACTTCCTAACCTGCCGTACAATCTTTCATCTGACAGTTATACGCTGATCCGCAGTAACAGCCCTGAAACGGTTAATACAGAGGGTGTGCTGTACCGCGAGACTTCCGTAGGGAAGACACGTTTCCTGGTACACCATATGAACAATATGACTACACGACAGAAGCTGTATGTGATCGCCACGAACAACGGCATATATCCGGCGACGATTTCGACCGAATACTCAGGTATTGCCGGTCCGGTAACTTCTCCGGAATATACAGGCAGAATTTCGATTCAGAAATACTACAATTCCATGATTACAGGTTCAAGTGCATCCCAAATCGTCCTGCAGCCGGGACAAAGTGTGCCAATCCTGACAGATCTGAACAAGATTGCCATGAAACCGAAAGAGGTGCTCTCACTCAGCGCCGATCTGATTAGCGATTATCCTATTCTATATAATGTGGTAATGGTTGAGCAGACTAAAGATCCGGTAGCTGTGCTGCCGACACTGCCAATTCTTGACCGCGACGGTGTGCATAACCGGGGAACATATCCGGATTCAACACGCATCATCAACGTGACTGATGTTGTAGGCACAACGCAATCCAAGCTGATCCTGGGGGATAATAAAAATGACCTCAATCTGATTGGTATTGATCCGATGACTGGAACAGAGGCTTCTAATTCCGGCAACTTCGGTGTACTGTACAAAATCGTTCTGGACCGTGTGGCAGCGAACACACTGATCACCTTCAACCCGCGTGGAGGTAATTATCTAGGTTCGTTACTGGTGAACGGAACGATTGTGAATCTGCCGAACAAGGGAAGCTTGTCCAGCTCGGACATGAATGCAGTAGTCTTCCGTACCGGCGAATACGAAGGTCCGGTCGATATTACCTTCTCCGTAGCTTCCGGCAGCAATCTGCCTGTAAACTTTGTGTTTACTCCGCTTCCGGCCAAAAAATAAATATAACTTCAATGCAAATGCAAACGGCAGCGTTCCTGAGGGGACGGCTGCCGTTTTTTTTAGTGTGAAATCATGGAATATAAGCTTCTGCTTTGCGGCGTTATTTTGCGCTATGCACCCGCAGGAATGTGGAGAAGGCTGCAGGACAGGCACACTTCATTGACGGGGCAGTACTTTTGGGGCATTATAAAGAGAGTGCAATACAAACGACCTATGTTATGGGAGATGAGCGAATGCTGTCGACAGAACAAATACTGGAAGCCATGTCGGGGCAGGGACTGCGAATCACCGATCAGCGCAAAACGCTTGCCAGGTTATTCGGCGAGAATACGGGGTATTTGTCTGCGAAGGATGTATATGAGCATATGGGCCGCAAATACAGCGGACTCAGCTTCGATACGGTCTACCGCAACCTGCGTGTCATGGAGGAGCTTGGTGTGCTGGAGCAGATTGTCTTTGAAGACGGCGTCAAATTCAAAGCAAGCTGCAGTCAGGACCACCATCATCATCATATGATTTGTCTTCAGTGTATGAAGACTTACCCTATTCATTTCTGTCCGATGAATTTAACAGATACACCGGATCAATTCCGGGTGGTCAAGCATAAATTTGAGGTGTTCGGTTACTGCAAAGACTGTGAACAGGGCCGCGAAGAAGAGTCCGTCGTAGCTGCTCACGGCAAAGAAGGCCGCTGAATATGGCTACCTTAAGAAGAACGGTCCAGGCTCCAATCCGGGTCTACCGCAGGTTCATATCGCCGCTTAAGCCGGCAACCTGCCGGTTCTATCCGACTTGTTCAGCCTATGCGCTTGAAGCTATTGAGGTCCATGGACCGCTGAAGGGTTCATGGCTGGCTGCAAGGCGGATCGCCCGCTGCCATCCCTTTCATCCGGGAGGGCTGGACCCGGTGCCGCCGCGCAAAGAGCAATCACCAGGAGATAAGCCTGTTCATACTACTTGACATGAGCCGCTGTGATGGGTATATTTTGAATAATAAGCAATATTCCGAGGAACGGATGAGTAAATGTGGACAACCATTACAGAGAGCCGGGGCTGCTGGAAGCCGGTATGGGATGCCAGATTGAATATGGTCCGGGAGGAACTGTGTTCGAGCGGGAGCCTTATAGTTGCGGCTTGCGTAAGATAACGGCGTGTTCCAGCGTTAATGGACAGTTCCGCAAGGGACTGGCGAAGCCTGTGCTCTGTGAGGAGCCGGGGAACTTTGGGTGGTATCGCGTGAGTTTACTCTCGCCCCATATAGGGGCGGGAGTTTTTTGTTATTTAAGAATTTATAAGTTTTGGAGCCCCCGCAAAGTACCTGAGTAAGCGTCGAAATTAAAGCATCACTTTGTGTGGCTATTTTGTGTCAAAATGAGAAGGTATAACGAAGGGATGACAATGTAATGAGTGAGAACAAAACCTTTTATTTAACTACGCCGATCTATTATCCGAGCGATAAGCTGCATATTGGACATGCGTATTCAACGGTGGCCGGTGATGCGATGGCCCGCTACAAGCGTCTGCGCGGCTATGAGGTCCGTTATCTGACTGGAACGGATGAGCATGGGCAGAAGATCGAAGAGAAGGCTGGCAAGGCCGGTAAGACCCCTCAGGAGTTCGTTGACGGAATTGTCGTAGGTATTAAGGATCTGTGGCGCAAGCTGGATATCTCCAATGATGATTTCATCCGTACGACCGAGGAGCGTCACAAGAAAGTGGTGGCGGATATTTTTGACCGACTGCTGAAGCAGGGCGATATCTACAAAGGGGAATACGAAGGCTGGTACTGTATTTCGGATGAGACCTTCTACACCGAGACACAGCTGGTGGACATTGAACGGGATGCTGACGGCAATATTACCGGCGGCAAAAGTCCGGACAGCGGACATCCGGTTGAACTGGTCAAGGAAGAAAGCTACTTCTTCCGCATGAGCAAGTACGCTGACCGCCTGCTGCAGTTCTACGAAGAGAATCCGGAATTCATCCTGCCGGAATCGCGCAAGAATGAGATGATTAACAACTTTATCAAGCCGGGTCTTGAGGATCTGGCCGTATCCCGTACGACTTTTGACTGGGGCGTTAAGGTAAAGGGTGATGAGAAGCATGTAGTGTACGTATGGATTGATGCACTTACCAACTATATTACAGCTCTCGGTTATGGATCGGAAGACCGCAGCCTGTATGATAAGTTCTGGCCTGCGGATGTGCACATTGTCGGTAAGGAGATTGTCCGTTTCCACACGATCTACTGGCCGATCATTCTGATGGCGCTCGGTGAACCGCTGCCGAAGAAGGTGTTCGCGCATGGCTGGCTGCTGATGAAGGACGGCAAAATGTCCAAATCCAAAGGCAATGTCGTTGATCCGGTTACTTTAATCGACCGCTATGGTCTGGATGCCCTGCGTTATTATCTGCTGCGCGAAGTTCCGTTCGGTTCGGATGGAACCTTCACACCGGAGAGCTTCGTGGACCGCGTCAACTATGATCTGGCCAACGACCTGGGCAATCTGCTGAACCGGACCGGGGCGATGGTAGAGAAATATTTCGCCGGTGAGCTTCCTGCTTATGCAGGCCAGGTAACGGCATTTGACGGGGAACTGGAATCGGTAGTGCAGAGCACCTATGTCAAAGTAGAAGAAGCGATGGAGAAAATGGAATTCTCCGTAGCCCTGACCGCGATTGGCGCTCTGATCAGCCGGACGAACAAATATATCGATGAAACCCAGCCATGGGTACTGGCTAAGGATGAGAGCAGAACCGGCGAGCTGGCTTCGGTGATGAGACATCTGGTCGAAGGACTGCGCACGGCGTCCATCCTGCTGCAGCCGTTCCTGACCGGTGCTCCCGCGAAGATATGGGAGCAGCTGGGCATTCAGCCGGGCGAGCTGACCACCTGGGAGAGCGGCAAATCATTCGGCCTGATTCCAGCGGGAACCAAGCTGGTGAAGGGCGACCCGATCTTCCCGCGCCTGGACGTGGCGCAGGAGGTGGCGTACATCGCCGAAGCGATGGGAGCCGGCAAGCCTGCAGAAGCAGCTGCGGAAGCTGCGCCTGCAGGGGCTGCAGTGACGCCGGATGCGGCAACTGCCGATCCGGAGGAAGAGGAGCATAAGGAAGAAATCGGCATCGACGATTTCGCCAAAGCAGAGCTGCGCGTAGCCCAGGTCATCGCCTGCGAGCCGGTGAAGAAGGCGGACAAGCTGCTGAAGCTGCAGCTCGATCTTGGATACGAGCAGCGCCAGGTCGTATCTGGCATTGCCAAGTTCTACACACCGGAAGAGCTGGTGGGACGCAAGGTGATCTGTATCGTGAACCTGAAGCCGGTGAAGCTGCGCGGCGAGTTGTCGCAGGGTATGATCCTGGCAGCCTCCAAGGGCGACCAGTTGACGATCGCCACCGTGCCGGACAGCATGCCTAACGGAGCTATTGTGAAATAAGACAAGCTGCATAGTTGAATGATATGAACGATCCCCGTGTGCCTTAATGCAGCGGGGATTGTTTTAGTGTAAATAGAGAATATACGTTATTAGGTGCTGGTCTTAAGGATAAGCGGCTTCAGTCTAATTATCGGGAGGCTGGCTGGAAGATCAGAGTTGACTTATCGTAACGATTACTATTATAATTCTCATAGTAAATTTTACGATTTAAGGGGTCGATAGAGAAATGTTATATAAAAGCTTGCACAAAGGGCTTTTGCTTGTTGTTACCATACTGCTGCTAATGATGCTTGCCGCATGCGGTTCTAAGAGCAGCGGAAGTATCGTCGAGGGAAAAGTGAATGTCATCACTACTTTTTATCCTATATATGAATTTGCCAGTGAAATCGGCGGGGAAGATATCAACGCGATCAATCTGCTTCCGGTGGGGGTAGAGCCGCATGACTGGACGCCGCGCAGCCAGGATATTATTAATACCTCGAAGGCACAGCTGTTCCTGTATAATGGAGCAGGACTGGAGGGCTGGGTGCCCAATTTCCTCAAAAGCCTCGACAGTGACAGTGAAGCCAAGGCTGTAGAAGTCAGCCAAGGGGTTGATCTGATTATGACCGACGAGGAAGACGGTCATGATCATGGCCATGAGGATGAAGGAGCAGAACACAGCGATAGCCTGCACACGGATCCGCATACCTGGGTAAGTCCGAAGTCGGCGCTTGTGATGGCGAAGAACATCAAGGAAAGCCTGCAGTCCGTTGATCCTGAGCATTCCGCAGGTTATGAAGCACGGTACCAGAAGCTGGTTGAACGCTTGAGTGCGCTCGACAGCAAGTTTACCGAGGAACTGGGCAAGCTGCCGAATAAAGAGATCGTAGTATCTCATCAGGCCTTCTCGTATCTGGCGCGTGATTACGGACTGTCACAGCACGCTATTATGGGGCTGTCACCGGATGCCGAACCAAGGGGACAGGATCTGCTCGATCTGGCGGCATTGGTCAAAGAAGAGGGCATCCGCTACATTTTCTTCGAAGAACTGGTATCCGATAAGCTGGCCAAAACACTCGCTAGTGAAACCGGCGTGTCCACGATGGTGCTGAATCCGGTAGAGGGTCTGACTGAAGCCCAGGAGAAGAATGGTGACAACTATTTCACGCTAATGGAGAAAAATTTGCAAAATCTCATTCTGGCTTTACAATAATAAGGAAAGTATAAGTTGAAAGGTGGTACTTCACATGCAACCGGTATCCCTGGACTGCCATCAGCATATGATCGAAATACAGGATTTGTCCTTCTCCTATGGGGAACAGAAGGTAATCTCCAATCTGGATTATACAGTGAAAGAACGCGATTTCCTGGGCATCATCGGTTCCAACGGTGCCGGCAAGACTACGCTGCTCAAAATGATTGTCGGTCTGCTGCCTGCTACCAGCGGGGAGATTAAATTATTCGGCCAGCCGGTCCGGAAGTTCAAGGACTGGGAACGGATCGGTTATGTTCCGCAGAAGAATGCATTCAATCCGCTGTTCCCGGCTACCGTGCGTGAAGTGGTATTGTCTGGCCTGTACAATAACAAGAATCTGATCCGCCGCGTATCCAAAGCCCAGCACCGCCAGTGTGAGGATGCGCTTGAAGTGATGCGGATTCAGGATATCGCGGAGAAAAGAGTCGGCCAGCTGTCCGGGGGCCAGCAGCAGCGGGTCTTCCTGGCCCGGGCCCTGATCAACCATCCGGATCTGCTGATCCTCGATGAGCCTACCGTCGGTATTGATGCCGAGACGCAGGCCGGATTCTTCGACCTGATCATGCATATGCATGCCCATCACCACATGACCTTCCTGATGGTATCGCATGATATCGACATGATTAAGAACTATCTCGGCAACGAGCCGGTGCAGAAGAACGGCAAGATCAATTTCTATTGCCGCCATTCTCATGATGTTCAGGACTGCGTTGTCGATAACCTGCAGCATACACTCTCTTGAAAAAGGGAGCGCAGAGGTGTTTCAGACATTCTGCAAAATCAGCTTCTCAAGCTAGCATCCTAAAGATAGCTGTATTTCGTACAGTTATTTTTAGATTATAGGCGCGGATTTAAGCTATAACTGTAGTTTGTACACTTATATTTGCGGAAAACAGGCGATAATCCGCTTACTCCTCTTTATAATTGTATGAAATACACTTATTTTCCTGATCTGGTTCTAAATAAGACAAATAGTTGTACAAAGTACATTTAAACGGCTTGATTCCAACGAACAAGGCTCTTCTGCCCTGCTCTTAGTTGTCCCCTGGGTCGTCCATTGTACAACATCGGACGGCCTTCGCTCTTATCTTTTGAACTTGATTTTGACTTGAATGCGTAATTAAATCCCGCCAAATGTTAAGCATATCCCGCAGGGAGGCAAAGCGGTCCTACCTCAACGTCCCCAAGCAGCGAAAGTCTGCTGTCCCACGCCAATTGCACTTAAACGGGTGTCCAGAGGGCAGAGCCCTTGGGGCCCTCCCTTGGAAGGGAGGGTTTGGGTGGGATCGAAAGGTTTGGGATCGAAAAGGTTTGGGATCGAAAAGGTTTGGGATCGAAAAGGTTTGGGATCGAAAAGGTTTGGGATCGAAAGGTTTAGGATCGAAAGGTTTAGGATCGAAAGGTTTAGGATCGAAAGGTTTAGGATCGAAAGGTTTAGGATCGAAAGGTTTGGATCTAAAAGGCTTTTGATCTAAAAGGTTTTGATCTAAAGTCTCGATAAGGTTTGATCATAAAAGGAGAAAAATATCTTGGAAATTCTATTTAGTGACTTTTTCCAGCGGGCGCTGGCCGGCGGCCTGATGATTGGGATTACAGCGCCGCTGATAGGCGTGTTCCTGGTGCTGCGGCGCCTGTCGATGATCGGAGACACGCTGGCCCATGTAACCATCGCCGGGGTGGCGCTTGGCTTCCTGACGGGCTTCTACCCGCTTGGAGCGGGGCTGATCTTTGCCGTAGTGGCCTCGTTTGCGATTGAGAAGCTGCGCAAGGCATACAAAAGCTACGCCGAACTCTCCATTGCCATCATCATGTCGGGCGGGGTGGCGCTGGCTTCGCTTTTTTTCACCCTGGGCAAAGGCTATAATGCGGATGTGATGAGTTACCTGTTCGGCAGTATTTACACGCTGAATAACACCGATCTGATTGTAGTAGGTATCGTTACCATTGCGGTTGTGGTTGTAGTTTCGCTGTTCTTCAAAGAGTTCTTCCTGCTCAGCTTTGAGGAGGATGCGGCCAGTGTCAGCGGACTGCCGGTGAAGCTGCTTAATATGCTGATAACCGTGTTGACCGCGCTTGTAATCAGTACGGCGATCAAAATTGTCGGCTCGCTGCTGGTATCTGCACTCCTGACCATTCCTGTGGCGATCAGTTTGCTGCTGTCCCGAAGCTTCAAGTCTTCAGTCATTCTGTCCGTAATTATTGCTGAAGTCGCTGTAGTCGGCGGACTAGTCATTGCCGGTGTGTGGAATCTGGCTCCCGGAGCCACGATTGTTCTGCTCCTGATTGCACTGCTGACATTAACACTCATCGGCAAAAAAGGGCTGCCAGCCTAAACCTAAAGCTCCCAGCGGCCTAAACTACATATGCTTGAATACTGCCTTCGTGAACTGAACCCGAGTAGGGAAGGAGAGATGCGCCAGTGTCCAACCTGAATGCAGGAATCGCTTTTGCCGCCGGAGTGGCGTCGTTCATATCGCCTTGCTGTCTGCCGCTCTACCCGTCCTATCTATCTTATATTACCGGATTATCGGTGCAGGAGCTGAAGAGTGGGGGGGACAGCAAAGAGGTCCGTTTCCGGACCCTCTCGCATACGCTGGCCTTTATATTGGGCTTCTCGGCTGTATTCTATACCCTTGGTTTCGGGGCTGGACTGTTTGGTGAATTCTTCAACGGCCAGCGGGATCTGATCCGCCAGTTGTCGGCTATTCTGATTATTGTGATGGGGCTGTTCCTGCTTGGTATTTTTCAGCCGCAGTTTCTGCTCCGGGAGCGCAAGCTGGAGCTGAAATGGAAGCCTGCGGGATATCTGGGCTCGTTTATCTTCGGCATCGGCTTCTCAGCGGGCTGGTCACCGTGCATCGGTCCCATTTTGACGGCGATTATTGCCCTTTCTGCCAGTGATCCGGGAACCTGGTTTACGTTGATTACGGCTTACAGCATCGGGTTTGCGCTGCCGTTCTTCGGACTCGCTTTTTTCCTGGGCGGCGCGCGGAAGATCCTGAAATATTCCAATCTGCTGATGAAGCTTGGCGGCACACTGATGGTGTTCATGGGCATTCTGCTGTTCACCGACCAGATGTTCCGGATAACGATCTGGCTGCAGGGGGTTACACCGGAGTGGCTGATTTTCTAAGCCTAATTGTTAAGTGAAATAATCAATAGCCGCTTCCGGAAAATGTTCGAAAATCCGCTCTGTGATGAATTCGCGCAGGGCGGTTTGCTGTTCATCAGGGTAGACATATTTGTTCTGGCCCCACTTGCCCCATTTCTTCTTGCGCTTCTCAATATCCATCTCCAGCTTGGATTTCGGATAACGTTTCTCGATCACGGTCTTGGCCGTTTTGGTGAACCTGTGCTGGATCATTTCAAAAGTAAGACCCTTGCCAATTCCCGGCGGCAACGTACGGGCCAGCTTCTCCAGCAACTCGGCATAGCCTTCTTCCCAGCCGTCATGCCAGATGATCGGAGCGATGATGAAGCCAAGCGGATAACCGGCACGGGCAATCTGACCGGCAGCCTCAATCCGCTCCTCGAACCGGGAGGTGGCCGGCTCAAAATTCTTAATTACATAATCGGCGTTCACGCTGAAGCGTACGCGGGTATGGCCGTTATGCTTCAGTCCAAGCAAGGGCTCAACATGCTGATACTTCGTCACGAAGCGCAGCCGCCCGAGCGGCTCTTCGGCCATGAATTCAATTAGCTCCGTAAGCGAACCGGTAATATGCTCCAGCCCCAGCGGGTCCGAGGTACAGGCAGCTTCGAAGGTGGTAATCTCCGGGGCACGCTCGCCGATATATTTTTTGGCCGCATCGATGATGTCTCCAATGTTTACATATACACGGATGTAAGGCTTGGAACCCAATGTAGTCTGAAGGTAACAATAATGACAGTGGCCCATACAGCCGGTAGCAATCGGAATCGCATAATCGGCAGACGGCTTGGACTGGTCAAAAGTCAGCGTTTTGCGGAGACCGACGACAAGTGTTCTTTTAGCGATTTTGTATTGCTCCACTTCGGTTTCGCCGGGCAGATTGGTGATCCGGTTATGCGAGGTGGTCATACGGAAGGGAATGTTGCGGGCCTTGACCCACTCCATAATCCGCTCCCCTTTGGGATAATTCAAGGCATCCGGTTCGAAAAAAACCAGCTCCGGAATGAAGAGGCCCGTCGGCTTCCGCGGTCTTTTGGCAGGAGGGCGTTCAGGGGTAACTACGTTCATGAATTCACGCTCCTTATAGATGAGGATACCGTTATTGTGCCGTTAAGCGGGTGAATGAAATCATGGTAAACATCGCTAAGCGGAGAAGCGGCAGACCTGTAGGACTTGCCAAGGAGCGGCAGAAACATGTATCATTGTTAGAGCAAGGCCCGGCCCCATCGCCACGCTCAATATAGAAAAGAGGTAAAGTTAATGCCAACACCCAGCATGGAGGATTATTTGGAGCGCATATACAAGCTCATTGATGAGAAGGGTTATGCGCGGGTCTCGGATATTGCCGAGGGACTGGAAGTACACCCCTCCTCTGTGACCAAGATGATCCAAAAACTGGATAAGGACGAATATCTCATCTATGAGAAATATCGTGGGCTTGTCCTAACAAGCAAAGGAAAAAAAGTGGGAAAACGTCTTGTGGACCGCCATCAGCTGCTGGAGGAATTCCTCGGGCTTATTGGAGTTCAGCAAGAACATATTTATAAGGATGTTGAAGGCATTGAGCATCATTTGAGCTGGGATTCTATCACCCGGATCGAGACACTAGTGGAGTACTTCCGCCGGGATGAAGCGCGTCTGCAGACCTTATACGATATTCACCATGAAATGGTCAGTGATTCATAATTTTGGCTGTTTTTGTTTGATTAGCGCAACCTTTCCAGTTTTATTACGTCAAAACGGATACCGTTCCTTTTTCACCTAAGGAAGGACTCCGTTTACTAAAGAAACGGCCTTCTCCCTGATTCAAGGACGAGAAGGCCGTTTCTTTGTTATATCACTACAACATTTGGGAGGAATTATGAATTACCGTAAATGGATATTAGGGTTGCTGGTGGTTATGCTATGTCTGCCTGTGTGGACAACAAGTGCACGCGCTGCTTCGGTGCAGATTACCATTGAACTGGATGGAGAGAGCTTAAGCACGGATGTTCCGCCTTATATTACGCGGACCAATGTTACTATGGTCCCTGTCGGGGTAGTCAGTAAAGGACTAGGTGCCGGTGTGGTCTGGGATCAGGCCAGTAAGACCGCTACAATCAGCAAGGGGAATAATGTGCTGAAGCTGACTAGCGGAAGCAAAAGTGCAATCGTTAAC
Source organism: Paenibacillus sp. FSL H8-0259 (assembly GCF_037963255.1). NCBI lineage: Bacteria > Bacillati > Bacillota > Bacilli > Caryophanales > Paenibacillaceae > Paenibacillus > Paenibacillus sp. FSL H8-0259. The sequence goes on along the minus strand of NZ_CP150147.1, from coordinate 5,420,760 downwards.
GGTGCTTCAGTCCCTCTGGATACCTCTGTGCAGATTACACAGGGCAGAGTGATGGTGCCGCTGCGGTTCGTCAGTGAGCAGCTCGGGCTGCAGGTAGTCTGGAATCAGGCTGCGAAGCATATTGCCTTATATTCAAATGTAGAGATTGGCGGGCCGTCTACACCTTCGACACCGTCTGTTCCGACAGTGCCGACACCATCCGTGCCAACGCCTGTAGTGCCGGCACCGTCCGTGCCAACGCCAACCGTACCTTCAATTCCCGGGGCCAAGACCGGAAAGGCGATGAAGGGCGCGTGGGTGTCTACCGTATTTAATCTGGACTGGCCGTCAACGGCTTCGGCCGGTAATGCAGACAAGCAGAAGAAAGAGTTCGACAGCATGCTGGACAAGCTGCAGGCTGCCGGTTTCAATAGTGTATTCGTACAGGTCAGACCCGCCGCAGATGCCCTGTATTCCTCACAGCTCGTCCCCTGGTCCAAGGTGCTTAGCGGTACCCAAGGGAAGGAGCCCGGCTATGATCCGCTCCAGTATATGGTCAGCAGCGCCCATTCACGCGGCATGCAGCTGCATGCCTGGTTCAATCCGTTCCGGGCAACTACCGATGCCTCCACTACAGGACTTGCCGCCAATCATGTGGCCAAGCTGCATCCAGAGTGGATCGTCAAAGCTGACAGTAAGCTGTACATAAATCCGGGTATACCGGAAGCGCGGCAGCATATCATTGACACCGTAATGGAAGTGGTCAGAGGGTATGACATTGACGGTGTGCATCTGGATGATTATTTCTATCCTTCCAACGTAACCTTTGCCGATGATACGGCATTTAAGACCTACAACTCTCAGGCAATTGCCACCAAGGGTGACTGGCGCCGGGATAATATCAATCAGTTCATCCGGCAGCTGGGTGCAGAGATTCATGCGGTGAAGCCGGCAGTTTCGTTTGGCGTCAGCCCCTTTGGGGTATGGCGCAATAAAAAGGCGGACAGCACCGGTTCGGATACCACGGCAGGCGTATCTGCGTATGATGACATGTATGCGGATGTACGCACATGGATTAAGAGCGGCTGGGTCGACTATGTGGCTCCGCAGATATATTGGAGTCTCTCTTTCAGCGCCGCCCGTTATGACAAGCTGGTCGACTGGTGGGTGAACGAGGTCACTGGCACGGGCGTCAAGCTGTATATCGGCCTGGCCTCCTACAAAGTAGGGGATACCAAACAAACCGCGGAATGGCAGAGCGGCGATCAGATTATCAACCAGCTGAAATATAACGAGAAATACGACGAGGTTTCCGGCAGCATTCTGTTCCGGGCCAATGATATTGTGGTCCGTGATCCATTTGGCCTGGCCAGCCTGCTCAGCTTTTATTTCAAATCATAGTCAGTCATGAATAGTCCCCCGTGCTCATAGATAAGCAATAAGATCTATGGAACGGGGGACTCTTAGGTATGGAGATTAACGCAGTTTTTGAAGGCGGAGGCGTGAAGGGGATTGCGCTCGCAGGTGCGGTGGAGGCAACGGAGCGGGCGGGCCGAACCTTCAGGAGAGTAGCCGGAACCTCTTCAGGCTCCATTATTGCTTCGCTGCTGGCCGCCGGTTATAACGGGGAGGCGATGAGCCGGATTATCAGGGAGACGCCCTTCACATCCTTTCTCAAGCGCGGAGCGCTATATAACACCGCTGTAATAGGACCGGCAATCCGTGTGCTGATCAAAAAAGGCCTGTATTCGGGCCAGGCTCTGGAATCTTGGATCCGTGGCATTCTGCTGGAGAAGGGAGTGGTTACGTTCAGCGATCTGCCGCGCGGCAGGCTGACTGTTATCGCTTCAGATATTACTAACGGAAGGATTGTCGTCTTGCCGGATGATCTGGAGCTCTACGGGATTTCACCGGACTCCTTTGAAGTCGCCAAGGCTGTGCGGATGAGCTGCAGCATTCCCTACTTCTTCGATCCGGTGATGCTGCGGCTGAACGGAGAGGCTGCCCGGAGAAAGTCTTTTGCCGAGCAGTTTGTGTATATGGTGGACGGGGGGATGCTGAGCAATTTTCCGCTGTGGCTGTTTGATGAGAAGAAGGATGGCTTCCAGTCCCCAGAGCGGCGTACGCCCACGGTGGGCTACCAGTTGATTGGTAAGACACAGCCGCAGCCTCACCGCATTACCGGGCCGTTCAGCATGCTTCAGGCCATGGTAGGGACGATGCTCTCTGCCCATGATGAACGTTATATCGAGACGGATAAATTCGTACGCACTGTCAAAATTCCCACGCTGGGCATTTCCACCACCCAGTTTCATATCTCCCCGGAACAGAGTGAGGCGATCTATACTGCAGGGCTGACGGCCGGAGCGGATTTTTTCAAAAATTGGCGTCCGCCGCTTAGCACACGTCCATATTTTACCCGGCCTAAGTGCGCCGGACCTGAATTATAACCAAAAAAGGCATCCCGCATGTCGTAACGACAATGCGGAGATGCCTTTTGTTGCTTGAATCTTAGCGGATAGCCTGGAGTTTCAATGATATTTGGGAAGCTGGTCGTCGTTCTTACCCTTGCTGCCTTCAATCACCTGGAATGGATAGGTTTTACGCTTGCCGGGTGAGGCGGCCTGGGTTTTGCGGATACCCGCAACCTTGGACATCGTCTTGGCCGAAGGCTTGACTTTGGTACGCGGCCGTCCGGGACCGCCGTTTGTTCTGCCGGGAACGATCTTGTACGCATAATACAGCAGCGCCAGCAGGACTAGCGGAAGAATAAAGATAGATAGGGCAGCAAGGCCGCGTATCATAAATTCCGTTACCAGCCCCCATGCTGCGAGAGCTATTGAAATCCAAAAAATCAAAGCATGTCTGATCATGGGCTAATCATCCTTTCGCAGGATCCAAAATGCCGCCTGACACACTTGCCTCCGAATATCCTCTTGCTTCAATTGCGGCATCCAGCTCCCGCATCCGGTTGAACGAGGCGATGGACACCTCAACCATATCGTCTTTAGGTTCTTTGGTCGTCAGCAGCTGCAGCCACAGACCCGGATACCCCAGATACTTGAGCCCGGGAATATCTCTCACGGCATTGGTGCCCTTCAGCACCTCAAAGGAGATCCCGATGACTACCGGCAGGAGAATAATCCGCTGCAGTACCCGTTCCATAAGATTATCCCATGGGACAACAGAGTAGATAATCACACCGAGGATAATGGTCAGCATCATGAAGCTGCTTCCGCAGCGGTAATGCAGACGGCTGTATTTCTGTACATTCTTAACAGTCAGTTCTTCGCCGGCTTCAAAAGCACTGATTACCTTATGCTCGGCACCGTGATACTGGAACAGCCGTTTGATCACCGGAGTCTGTGAAATCGCAAACAGATAAACGAGCAGGAGAATCAGCTTAATGCCGCCTTCAACAAGGTTGTGCAGAATATAGTTATCGAATGCATTCTTGAATAAAAAATCTTCTACGAATACCGGCACCAGTGTGAAAATAACCTTGCCGAAAAGGAAAGAAAGAATACCCATGACAGCTACGCCGAAAATCATACCGAGGCTCCAGCCTTCATCTTTCTTCTTGTCTTTATCTTTCTCTTTCTGCTTGGCAAGCTCTTCAGGCTCTGTCTCATCCTCGGCATAGGATTCCGCCGAATAATTCAGGTGCTTCGAGCCTTTGGCGCTGGAATCTATAATACTGACAATGCCGCGAAGCAGCGGAATCTTGCGCAGTTTAAGGACCCAGCTCTTATCGCTCTTCGGCACCTCCAAAAATGTGATTTCCTGATTCTTCCTTCTTACGGCTGTTACGTTGATATGCTTGCCGCCGAACATGACGCCTTCAATGACGGCTTGGCCGCCGTAACTGGGAGTTTCCTGGGACAACCAATTCACCTTCCCGTATTTTAATGTGATTTATATAATACATTGTAACTAATTTTTAAGCACATTACTAGTTGGATTGCCGTTTGCTGTACATACTAGTCTATAGAGAGCGGAGTGGAAACCGGATTAACCCTATATTGAAAGTGAGGCTGCTCTATGAGTTCTTCCAACAAGCAAAAGTCAGTCCATACGAATCCGTTTTATTTTGCCATTGAACTGGGCTTTTTCGCCGGCATCATCTGGGGAGGAGCCCGCTGGCTGATGTATGTCCTGCATTTCACCAAGGTGATTCCGGGATTTTTGGCGGAGCCCTTCTTTAAACATGACTTTTTGGTGTCGCCCGCCGGGCATCTGCTCGGATATTTATCCTTTATCGTCTTCTCGGTGATCGTTTCCCTGGTCTACGTGCTTATCTTCCGTAAGCTGAAGGGGCCTTGGCCGGGGATGATTTACGGTGTGCTCTGGTGGTCGGCCCTGTTCCTTGCCGGCTCCTGGCAGTTCCTGATGCAGCCGCCTTTCAGACTGCCCTGGAACTCTGTAATCAGTGAATTTTGCCTCTTTTTGCTCTGGGGATTATTCATCGGATATACGGCGGCGATTGAGTATACCGATGAGCGGAAACGGGAGCAGCAGACAAAGCTGGCTTAAGCGTCCGAAAAAACTTCTCAGGTGGCATGCCACTATGTTAAAATACAATGTGGCTATTTCGAGAGGAGAATGAAAATGAGCAACAAGCGCGTCTCCAAGCTGCGTAAGGTTTTGCAGGAACTGGGACTGGATGCGATGTTAATTACCAGCGGCTATAACCGCCGCTATTTGAGCGGATTCACCGGCTCCTCCGGTTATGTGCTGGTTACCGGTGATGACAGTTATCTGCTGACTGACTTCAGGTATATGACACAGGCCTCGGAACAGGTAAACGGCCTGAAGGTTGTTCAGCATGCTTCGAAATTCATTGACACCGTACGCGAGCTGCTGCCGCAGGGCGGACAAGTCCGGGTTGGATTCGAGCAGGATGATGTAAGCTTCAGCGCGTACACTGCCTATGCGGCGGCTCTGCAGCCGGCTGTTATGGTGCCGGTATCCAAAGCCGTGGAGAATCTGCGCATGTTCAAGGACGAAGAAGAGCTGGCTGTCATGCAGCGGGCGGCCGATCTGGCCGACGCCACGTTCAGTCATATCCTGAATGTGATCAAACCAGGCATGACTGAACGTGATGTCGATCTGGAAATGGAATTCTACATGCGTACCCATGGTGCAACCTCGTCTTCATTCGATACGATCGTTGCTTCCGGCGAACGCTCGGCCATGCCGCATGGCGTAGCCAGCAGCAAGATCATCCAGAACAATGAATTCGTAACCTTCGATTTCGGCGCTCTGCTGGACGGATACTGCTCCGATGTAACACGTACGATTGCTCTGGGATCGCCAGATCCCAAGCTGAAGGAAATCTATGATATTGTGCTTGAAGCGCAGCTGCATACGCTGGCACATATCAAGCCGGGCATGACCGGCCGCGAATGCGATGCCCTGGCCCGTGATATTATCACCCGTTACGGATACGGGGAGTATTTCGGCCACAGCACAGGCCATGGCCTGGGCATGGAGGTTCATGAATCTCCGCGTCTGTCCAAGCTTGCCGATGAAATTATGGAGCCGGGCATGGTTGTTACCGTTGAACCGGGAATTTATCTCTCCGGCCTCGGCGGCGTGCGGATTGAAGATGATATTGTCATTACCGAAAGCGGCATCGCGCTGCTGACACATTCGTCTAAGGAATACACGGTACTGTAAGACAAACTTATTCAGTTAATTCATCGATTCCAGGAGGGATTTTTAGTGATTTCAGTTAATGATTTCAAGACAGGCTTGACCGTAGAAGTAGAAGGGGATATCTTCACCGTCATTGATTTCCAGCACGTGAAGCCGGGTAAAGGCGCGGCATTCGTCCGCTCCAAGCTGAAGAACCTGCGTAACGGCAATACCGTTGAGCGCACATTCCGTGCAGGCGAAACAATTGGCCGCGCGATCATCGAGAACCGTGGTGTACAGTACCTGTATGCCAGCGGTTCCGAGCATGTATTCATGGACAACGAAACATATGACCAGTTCGAGTTGACTGAGAAGCAGCTGGAGTGGGAGCTTAACTTCCTGAGAGAGAATATGACGGTAAATATCGTCAGCTACCAGGGTGAAATCCTCGGGATCAACCTGCCTACAAGTGTTGAACTGAAGGTTACTGAAACAGAACCGGGCGTTAAAGGCAACACGGCTCAAGGTGCAACTAAAGCGGCTGTTCTGGAAACCGGACATACTGTACAGGTTCCATTGTTCATTAATGAAGGCGATGTTCTCCTGATCGATACCCGTGAAGGTAAATACATCTCCCGCGCGTAGTAGCTTACGTAGCTCCGGATTCAACGTTATTCAAGACGGCCTCCCCGCAGTATGCGGCGGAGGTTTTTTGTACAGCTTCAGCTGAATATAATTTGCCGTGCCAGGCATAGAGGAATGGGCATGTTCGGAAAATTGGGCGCTTTTTTTGTGAAACCATTAACGCATGTTATGATTTTCGTATTATACTGTGTTAAAGCGAAAACCAAATAAAAGCTACTACTTACAGCGAAATAGGGAGTGAATGGGACTTTGTCACTTTATGTCATGAAATTCGGAGGCAGCTCCGTCGGCGATATTGAACGTATGAAGCGTGTCGCCAAGCGCATCGCAGATAAGCAGGATGAGGGACATCGCTGCGTTGTGGTTGTGTCCGCTATGGGGGATACAACAGATGAACTGATCGATCAGGCTAAACAGCTGAACGGGCAGCCTCCCGCACGGGAAATGGATATGCTGATGACTACGGGGGAACAGATCTCTGTAGCGCTTCTGTCCATCGCTCTTCATGGAATCGGGCGGAATGCTGTATCCTATACAGGCTGGCAGGCCGGGTTCCGAACCGATGAGACCCATGGCCGTGCGCGGATTAGTGAAATCGTTCCACGCCGTGTTCTGGAGTCGCTGGAGCGTGAGCAGATTGTTATCGTTGCCGGGTTCCAGGGGATGACACTGGACGGTGAGATTACCACGCTGGGCCGCGGAGGTTCGGATACAACGGCGGTTGCGCTGGCTGCTGCGATCAAAGCGGATGTCTGCGAAATCTATACCGATGTAGACGGCATCTATTCCACAGACCCGCGTATTGTGAAGACAGCGCGGAAGCTGAAGGAAATCTCGTATGACGAGATGCTGGAGCTGGCTAATCTCGGTGCAGCCGTGCTGCATCCGCGTGCAGTGGAATATGCCAAACGATATCAAGTGAAGCTGGTCGTCAGATCGAGCTTTAACCATAATGAAGGAACTGTTGTGAAGGAGGAAGCAAGTATGGAGCAGGGTGTAGTAGTTAGCGGCATCGCGTATGACAAGAATGTGGCCCGTATCAGTATTCTGGGAGTTCCGGATGTTCCGGGTGTACTCGCCCAGGTCTTCGGCAAGCTGGCCGAAGAGGGTGTGGACGTCGATATCATCGTACAGAGCGGCGTTCAGAATCAGACCGCAGACTTCTCCTTTACAGTAGCCCTTAGCGATCTGGAGAAGGCTAAGCAGGTCATTGAAGGATTGCACAGTGTGCTGCCGTACCGTGAAGTGACTTCCGAGGATAGTCTGGTCAAGGTGTCCATTGTCGGCGCCGGCATGGTCAGCCATCCGGGGGTGGCGGCCCAAATGTTCGAGGTGATCTCGAACGAAGGTGTGAGCATCAAGATGGTCAGCACCTCGGAGATTAAGGTTTCCTGTGTCATTGAATCCGGCAATCTGCAGCAGATTATTCAGGCGCTGCATACGGCTTATAATCTCGACACCGCAGAGCAGGCCTTCGTCGGAGGCCCGCAGGACCGCCGCTAAGCTTCTGGTCTATAATTCTGCAGCATGACAATATCAGGGATGTTTCTTTGGCCGGAAGGCTGGAGGGCATCCCTGTTTGGCGTCTGGTGGCAGGTAAGCCCTAAACTGATTTGGGGCTTGAGCGAAAAACCGAATACAATGCGCCAACGATAGGGTAGACGAGCCAAATGTATGCGAAAAACCGAATACATTATGCCAATGATAAGGTAGATGGGCTAAATGTATGCGAAAAACCGAATACAATGCGCCAACGATAGGGTAGACGAGCCAAATGTATGCGAAAAACCGAATACATTATGCCATCGATAGGGTAGACGAGCCAAATGTATGCGAAAACCGAATACATTGCGCCATCGTCAATGTAAAGCGAATAATGTATTACACAAAGACACAAAGACAACATCCTATTAATAACTAACCATCATTAGTCAAAAAGAGTGCTGTTCCCCGCGCGAGCGGAGAGCAGCACTCTTTTTGCATAGTAAATGTGGCTAGCAACGGTATAGGCGATATGCTTAATTGTACTTTGTACAACTAAATCGTCTGATTTACTAGCGATTATCCATATAGTTGTATTTCATACAATTAAACTGACTTTGTACCTTGATTCCCGCCCATTTGGGCAAATTTAGTTGTACGGAATACAGTTATAAGATGTTCGCATCCCTTTTCGCTGGTTTTAATTGCACATTATACAACTATCCTCGTTTAACTCAACCGTCTGAACCGGCCCATAATCTCCACAGTCTCCAGCACGTTGACGAAGGATTTCGGATCTGTCTCAAGAATGGTCTTGCGCAGGTCAGCCAGCTCGTAGCGGGTAGTTACCGTCATCAGCATCGTATTGCCTTCATGACTGTACCCGCCCTCCGCATTCACGACGGTGACGCCGTGCGGCAGACAGGTCAGGCGGTTCAGCATTTTCTCGCGCTCCTTCGTGACAATGAAGCAGGTCAGCTTGACGTGGCGGATGTGGATCATGTCAACTACACGGCTTTTGACGAAAATACAGAGCATCGCGTACAGCGCCGAATCCCAGCTTTTGAAGAAGCCCAGGCTTAGGATGACCAGACCGTCCATCACGAACAGCACGGTTCCCATGGGAATGTCCCGCTTGCGGGTAATAATGGAGCCCAGAATATCGAATCCGCCGGAAGATCCCCCCGCACGCAGCGAGAAGCCGACACCGCCGGCAATGATCACACCGCCGAAGATACTGGCCAGAATCGGGTCCTTGGTAAGCTTCACCACAGGGATGATATTCAGGAACCAGGTCGTGGAGATAACCGACAGCATGCTATAGCAGATGTATTTCTTCCCCACGGCTACGAAACCCCAGATCAGGATTGGCAGGTTGATGGCGAAATAATACAGCGAGATATACTTCGGATTCGTTAAGTAGCCAATAATGGATGCCGTCCCGGCCACGCCGCCGCTGAGCAGCTGATGCGGAATCAGGAACAGCCGGAGCCCGCCCGCTACCAGAAAGGCTGAAAAAATGATAACGGCTACTTCTTTTACCTGTCTGGCTACTGTTCCCGATACGAGCGGTACTACGAAATTACGAACTTGCATGACTGTGATCCCCTCTTTTTCCGATGTCTTTATCTACATTTCTGCGGCGCTCGGACCCATTCCAGAAGCAGTTAGGAAGGCTTAGTTTCTCCAGCAGCCTGCCCTTCTATTTTCCATAGCTCCATTTTTTTGCACGCGCAAAATTAATTTTATCATACCGATGATATTTTTTTATAGAGGAGAGCACTATGATTTCTTTCACACCTGCTTAAATCTCTGCTAGCTTCCTGCATTTCTTCTTGTCTAAAGTGGACAGCTTCTGCATATCCATGGATAACAGCTTGTTTATTGCGCAGCGGATTCTTTGGTATCCATAGATTTGTACAAGGGAGTTGAACAGTTTGGACAAGTATGTGAGCTGGATGGCGGGACTTCGGCTGCTGTCAGGCAGTGTGGAGATTGCTGCTGCACTGATTATGCTGAGGCTGAACCAGGTGGATAAGGCGCTTGCAGTTAATTCCGGGCTGGCGCTGGTCGGGCCGACAATCCTGATTCTGACCACAGCGGTCGGCCTGACGGGGATGGCCCAGCAGTTGTCCTGGGGCAAGCTCGGCTGGATCGGCTGCGGCGTGGCCTTTCTCTTAATCGGCATTCTGAAGAAATGATAGATGATAGTCATAAAGTACAAGTACAAGCATAAATATGGAATAAAGCTATTAAGTAGAGGACAACTTGGGGGTACTTTGTATGGCTAATGATTGGCTTCTATTGTTTCCCGAAAAAGTAAGAGCGCTGCTCGGCGGCCTCCCCGCTGCGCTCCTGGACAAGGTGGAGGAAGTGCGCGTCCGTGAAGGACGGCCGCTAGAGATTAATTACTCCGGCAAATATCATTTTGTCGGCGTGGACGGCAGTCTGACACAGCTTCCCGTTGAAGCCTACAAGCCGGACCGGGAGGATACGCACCGGCTGCTGGACCTGATCAGCAATCATTCGCTGTATACGATGGAAGAGGAGCTGCGCAAGGGCTTCATCACGATTCCCGGCGGGCACCGTATCGGCTTATCCGGCCGGACGGTCTTAAGCGGCGGGGGGGTTGAGCATCTCCGCGATATTACCGGCTTCAATGTGCGGATTGCCCGCGAAGTGCACGGGCTGGCAGACGGCGTGCTGCCTTATCTGCTGGACCGGGGACGGCAGCGGATTATGCATACGCTGATCCTCTCGCCGCCGCAGCATGGCAAGACCACGCTGCTGCGCGACCTCGCCAGGCAGATCTCGGCCGGAGGGCAGGGCGGACGCGAGGGCAGCCGCCCTGGTCTCAAGGTCGGCATCGTCGATGAACGCTCGGAGATTGCCGGCAGCCGCCGCGGGATCCCCGCCTTCGATGTCGGCCCGCGCACGGACATCCTGGACGGCTGTCCCAAAGCGGAAGGCATGATGATGATGATCCGCTCGCTGTCGCCCGACGTGCTGATCGCCGATGAGATCGGCCGCCTGGAGGATGCGGATGCAGTAACCGAGGCGCTGCACGCCGGCATCTCGGTAGTCGCTTCCGCCCATGGCAAGGAAGTGTCCGAGCTGGCCCGCCGGCCCGGCCTTGGCGGTCTGCTGGAGCACCGGATGTTCGAGCGGTATGTAATCCTGCACCGTTCGGAGTCAGGCCTGTCCTTCCGCATCCTGGACGCCCAGAAGCGCGGGCTGCTGCTGATCTCTCCGGAAGAGCGGATAGGCGGTGACCGGCATGCTTAAGCTGCTCGGGGCAGTGCTCATCGTGCTTGCGGGCACGCTGGCCGGCTTCAAGCGGGCTGCCCAGTATGCTGACAGGCCCCGGCATATCAGAGGCCTGATCGCAGCGCTGCAGCGGCTGGAGACGGAGATCCAGTACGGCTATACCCCGCTGCCGGAGGCGCTGCGCCGGATCGGGATGCAGAGCAAGGAGCCGCTGAGAGCATTCTTCCTCACCGCAGCGGAAGAGATGAGCCCGCCGCATAACTGCAGCGCCGAGGAAGCCGTGCAGCGGTCCATGGAGATTCACTGGAGCAGCGCTTCCCTTAAAGGAACAGAGAAGGAAATTTTCCGGCAGCTCAGCTGCACACTCGGAACCAGTGACAGATCGAATCAGAGCACGCATATTGCACTGGCTTTACAGCAATTGAAGCAGGAAGAGACAGCGGCCAGAGAAGATCAGGGCAAATATGAAAAAGTGAGCAAAAGCCTGGGTCTGCTGCTTGGAGCATTGATCGTCATTTTGATCTTTTAGCGAGGTGCCAGGAATGAATATTGAAGTCAACGCGATCTTTCAGATTGCCGGCATCGGCATCATTATCGCCATGATCCACACGGTGCTTAAGCAGATGGGCAAAGAGGACATCGCCCACTGGGTAACAATTGTCGGTTTTATCATCGTGCTGTTCATGGTCATCCGCATGCTGGACGGACTGCTTCAGGAAATCAAAACGATCTTTCTTTTTCAATAGGCTGGGGTTATGGAAATCATTCAAGTAGTGGGAATAGGAATTCTGTCGACCGTCCTCATCCTTGTCCTGAAGGAACAAAAGCCGATGTTCGCTTTTCTGCTGACTACTGCGGCAGGCATACTGATTTTTCTGTTCCTGATCGGCAAGATCGGAACGATTCTCGGCACGCTGGAGCGGGTGGCAGAATCCTCCGGGATGGAAATGATCTACATCAAAACCGTGTTTAAAATCATCGGCATTTCGTATATCGCGGAGTTCGGGGCACAGATCGTGCGGGATGCCGGACAGGAATCGATCGCTTCCAAAATCGAGCTGGCCGGCAAGGTGCTGATCATGGTGCTGGCCGTACCGATTATAAGCATCATTATAGAAACGGTGATGAAGCTGCTGCCTGCCTGAGATTCAGACGGAGTAGCGGAAGGCCACAGGAAAGCGGGGTGAGGGTGTGCAGGAGCGCAGTATTTTTCGTCCGCCAAAAGGGTGCAGGCTGCTCGTTCTGCTCCCCTGTCTGCTGCTTCTGCTGTGTGCAGGAACCGCTTATGCAGCTCCGGCTTCTCAAGCGCAGACACAAACACAAACACAGGCGCAAACGCAAACGGGAGGCAGCGGAGGCTCCTCATCCCCTGTAGACCAGTGGGTGAAGGGGCAGGTAGAGAACCTTCCTACAGACGGGGTAGAGACGTACTGGGATCAGCTGATGAAGGACTACGGGGGCTTCTTCCCGGAAGGCAAAACTCCCTCGCTGATGGATATGCTGCTGCCCGGAGAAGACGGATTAAGCTTCAAAAGCGTATTGTCCGGCCTGACCCGCTTCATGTGGCATGAGGTGCTCTACAACGGCAAGCTGCTGGTTACGATTGTGATGATCAGCGTGCTGAGTATGATTCTGGAGACGCTGCAGACCGCTTTTGAACGGAAATCCGTCAGTAAAATCGCTTATATGCTCTGTTACATGGTGGTACTGGTCATTGCCGTGAACAGCTTCAACATCTCCATCGGCTACGCCAAGGATGCCATTGACCGGATGATCGACTTCATGATGGCGATGATTCCGCTGCTGTTCGCACTGCTGGCTTCGATGGGCAATATCGTAACGGTGTCGGTGACCCATCCGCTGATCGTGTTCATGATCCATACAGTGGGTACGATGATTCACACCATAGTGTTCCCGCTGCTGTTCTTCTCGGCGGTGCTGCATCTGGTGAGTGCGATGTCGGAGAAATATAAGCTGACCCAGCTGGCCAACCTGCTGCGTAATATCGGGGCCGGATTGCTCGGAGTACTGCTAACCGTCTTTCTCGGGGTAATCTCGGTCAGAGGAATCACCAGCTCGGTCACTGATGGTGTAACCATCCGCGCCGCCAAATATATCACAGGCAATTTCGTGCCGGTTATCGGCAAAATGTTCGCAGATGCCACTGATACCGTAATCTCGGCATCACTGCTGGTGAAGAACGCCATCGGGCTCTCAGGGGTCATTATCATCCTCTTCCTCTGTGCTTTCCCGGCAATCAAAATTCTGGTGCTGGCCCTGATCTACAACGTAGCCGCCGCCGTTATGCAGCCGCTGGGTGAAACGCCGATTGTGACCTGCCTGCAGACGATCGGCAAAAGCATGATCTACGTGTTCGCCGCGCTGGCTGCCGTATCGCTGATGTTCTTCCTGGCCGTCACCATCATGCTGACCGCCGGTAATGTCACCGTAATGATGCGGTGAGGCGGATATCATCCGGGTCCGGTTGTATGAGATATGAGGCAGGTTGTGTAAACAAACTTTCAGGAGGTGCGCCATGAGCTGGCTCAGCGGATGGCTCCATGAACTGATTCTGGTGGTGCTGATGGCCGCGTTTGTCGAGATGCTGCTGCCCAGCAAATCCATGGAACGCTATGCCAGGCTGGTGCTCAGTCTGCTGGTTCTGCTGACGATGCTTAGTCCGATCGTCTCCATGCTCAAGGGGGACGCCAGCAAGGAGCTTAGTCTGGCCATGGAGCAGCAGGAGCGGAGCGGCGGGCTGCTCTCAGGTACTGGGGACGGCGCGGACTCGCTGGAGAAGATTCTGGCGGACGGGCGGATGCTGGCAGAGGGGGCGCGTGATCAGAGCCTGAAGCTTGCCGCCGAAGAAATAGCAGGGCAGATGCGCGATCAGATTGCCGGCAGCACCGGCATCCGTGGTGTGAATGTTACGGTGACGCTGGGCATGGGGCCGAATCCGAGTGCGCCTCTGGGCGAAGAGGTGCCGGTGATCTCTTCGGTCACAGTAGATATGCCGGTGGCGGGAGCGGTTGCTGCAAGCGGCATACCGGGTTCAGCAGAGGGCTCACAGCCTGCTGCAAGCCCGGCACCCGAACCGATACGGATTACCCCTGTAGAACCGGTCCAGGTCAGCCTGGACAAGGACGGGGCAGCAAGTGAAGGCTCTGGAGCCGCAACGGGTGCTTCGCAGCCTTCAGCCGCAGGAAACGGGACGCAGGAGGAACAGGCGGCAGCGGTTATAGAGGCCGAATCGGTCAAAAGGCTGCTCGAGCAGAACTGGAACCTGGACCCGGATTCGATACATGTGCTGAGCGGCGGCACCAGCGCCGTGAAATCATAAGACAGAGACCAGGGAACACAAGGCAGAATGCCATATACAGAAGGAGGGAAATCAATGGCCAATTGGCTGAAAAAGCTGGAGCAGTGGGCCGGCGGCGGAAGCGGCAATCCGAAGAGGAGTCATACTTTCCGCTGGCTGATCATTATTGGCTTGCTTGGCGTTGCTATCATGCTGTTCAACTCCTTCGTGAATGTGAAGAAGCTGGACAGCGAGAATACGGGACGTGAACCGCCCGTAAGCGAGACCTCTCAGGCGGTCCTGCAGCAGGAGGCGGTGCAACCCAATTCTTTTGACAGCATCGAGCTGGCAATGGAGAACCGGACGAAGGAGATTCTGGAGAAAATCGTCGGGGTCGGCACAGTTGACATTATGGTCACCGTGGATTCCACAGAGGAAATAGTCGTGCAGCGCAATATGAATGATTCGCAGGCGCAGAGTGAGGAAACCGATGCTAGCGGCGGTAAACGCCATACTACACAATACACCAGGGACGGCGAAATCGTAACCTACAGCCAGTCCGGCGACGAAACCCCGATTATCACCAAACGGATCAAACCCCAGGTGCGCGGTGTGCTGGTTGTCGCCAAAGGGGCAGAGAATAAAGTGGTGCGTAACCTGATCGAGCAGGCTGTCGAGAAAGGGCTGAACGTGCCGAGCTACCGGATCTCCGTCGTTCCGCGCAAGCAGGAATAGGCGTTCAGCTTACAAGCCAGACATACGCAAGCGAATTCGTAGAGGCATATTCAATAAAACTTTTAGGAGGAATCACAAATGAAGGGCAAAAGACAAACGATTTGGCTGGTTTCAATGCTCAGTTTAATGGTGGTGCTCTCGGCTTATTACCTGTTCACGGAAGACACTGGAGCTTCCATTCCCAAAGAAACTGCGGGCAGCATTCAGGTGGACACCGTGAAGGACGGGACGGGCGGCGGGACCGCTACTACGCTTGACAGCGGGCTCGTGATCAACGAAGTAACAACTGATGATTCCGTTACTGCCGATGCGGGAGCCCAGACAGATGACAGCAAAACTGCTGCTGTAACTGAGGATGCCGGCAAAGATGCTGCAGACAAGACCGCAGCCGCTGCCGTGACGGATGACAGCACATCCGCAGCAGTAACAGATGACAGCAGCGCAGCAGCTAACAGTTCCAAAGCTGACAAGGATACGGCCGCAGCAGATACAGCGGACAAGACAGAGAAACCGGCTGCAAGTGCCGACAAATCAGCAGCAGCTTCCACAGAGAAGACTCCGGCCAAGGATGATGCGGCTATTCTGGATGAAGTAGCTTCCCAGAGCGTATCGGCCAGCAGCATGTTCACGAATTACCTGTATGAACGCGAGCAGCAGAATCTTAAGGACCACAATGATCTGCTGGCCCTGATTAATGACATGGATAAGACACCTGCGGAGAACGCGGTTGCCCAGGAACAACTCAGCAAGCTGGAGGAAAAAGAATCCAAAATCACCGGAATTGAAGAGCAGCTTCAGCAGAAATACGGTGAAGCTATTGTGAAAGAGGAAGCCGGAGATGCGTACACAATCGTAGTGCTCAGCGATAAGCTGGATGTGAAGCAGGCCGTGGGCATCGTTGACCTTGTAATGAAAGAACTGAGTGTGTCCCAGGACAAGATTAAAGTCCAATACGTATCGGAACAGTAAGCCCTCCTGAATTAAATGAAAGAAAATAGAATAAAATGCCGAAAGAGCCCGGGCACGTCCCGGGCTCTTTCCATTTCTAGCGTTTGTGATATAATACATAAAGTTATCTTGAAATATAAGAAGAATACGCAGGCAGCGGTTATCCTGAAAGCGATTCTAAAGAACCGCAAGCAGACCGAATCACAGGTTACCCGGGAAGAACGGAATATCGTACCCTGCTTATCTGCGTCCAAAATGGCTTCGAGAGAAAGCTGAAGGAGTGAACTACCCAATGTTCAAGTTAAGCGAGATTAAGGAATTAATTAAATTGCTGGACCAGACCTCTTCCGTACATGAGCTGGAGATTGAAAGCGAAGGTATGAAGCTGGCTATCCGCAAACCGGATCGCCCTGAAGCTGATGGAACAGCAATCCAGGCGACTCCTTATGCCTACCCCTTTACGCCAGCACCGCAGCCGCAAAGTCCGCAGCATGTTGCTCCTCCGGTTGTCAGTGAAGTTCCTGCTGTAACGCAGCAGCAAGCATCCTCCGCTGAAGGCGCATTACATAAAATCGTCTCTCCGATGGTAGGGACCTTCTATAGTGCTGCTTCTCCGGAAACACCGTCCTTTGTAAGTGTGGGAGACCGGGTTCATGAGAAATCAACGGTCTGCATCATTGAAGCCATGAAGCTGATGAATGAGCTGGAAGCGGAAGTGAAAGGCGAAATCGTCTCCGTCCTGGCCGAGAACGGCCAGTTAGTGGAATACGGCCAGCCGCTGTTTCTGGTGAGAGCGGAATAATTGCCGCGAGAATCATGAGGAGCCTGCAAGCTTCGCTAAACTTTGGGAGGAAAAGCATGAACATTCAAAAAGTGTTGATTGCCAACCGCGGCGAAATCGCGGTCCGCATTATCAGGGCCTGCCGTGAACTGGGCATTTCCACCGTAGCAGTCTATTCGGAGCCGGACCGGGATTCACTGCATGTCCGTCTGGCTGATGAAGCGTACTGTATTGGTCCGATGCCCGCCAAGGACAGCTATCTGAATTTTACAAATATTATGAGCGTAGCCACGCTCACCGACTGTGATGCCATTCATCCCGGCTATGGCTTCCTGGCCGAGAATGCGGATTTCGCAGAGATTTGTGAATCCTGCAATATTACATTTATAGGCCCTTCTCCGGATGCGATCACACGGATGGGTGACAAGGCTGTAGCCAAAGAAACCATGAAGCTGGCCGGAGTTCCGATTATTCCGGGCTCTGACGGGCTTGTCGGCGACATAGAGGAAGCGGTTATGCTGGGCCGTGATATTGGTTATCCGATCATCGTCAAGGCCACAGCAGGCGGCGGAGGCAAAGGCATCCGCATTGCCGAGGACGAAGCATCACTGGTGAAGCAGATTACAGCTGCCCAGCAGGAAGCGCAGAAGGCTTTTGGCAACGCTGGTGTGTATCTTGAGAAATTCCTGACTGGCATGAAGCATGTGGAGATTCAGATTATCGCCGATAATCATGGCAATGTAGTCCATCTGGGTGAACGGGACTGCTCCGTGCAGCGCCGCCGCCAGAAGCTGATTGAAGAAGCGCCTTGCTCCGTGCTTACCCCGGAAGTCCGTGATGCAATGGGTCAAGCGGCTGTACGGGCTGCGCAGGCGGTTAATTACTCGGGAGCGGGTACGCTGGAATTCCTGCTGGGGCCGGACGGACAGTTCTACTTCATGGAGATGAACACGCGTATCCAGGTTGAGCATCCGGTAACTGAGATGGTCACGGGCGTAGATCTGATCAAGGAAATGATCTCTGTGGCGGAAGGCAACCCCTTGTCCTTCACCCAGGAGGATATTGTGATCAACGGCTGGTCAATCGAATGCCGCATTAACGCCGAGGACCCTGAACGTAATTTCATGCCGTCTCCGGGCAAAATCGGCTTCTATCTGCCGCCGGGCGGACTTGGAGTGCGGGTGGACAGCGCGGCTTATCCGGGCTACACCATTTCACCTTTTTATGACTCGATGATCGCCAAGCTGATCGTCTGGGCGCCGACGCGCTATGAAGCCATTGCCAAGATGAAACGGGCTTTATCCGAATTCGCTGTGGAAGGCATACATACAACCATACCTTTCCATCAGAGATTGCTGGAGCATCCGGTATTTTTGGACGGGAATTTCGATATCAAATTCCTGGAAGAGTATGAAATTTAGGACGACTTCTCATTGTTTGTCATAAAGTTCGTCAAATGATATAGTATGTTTAATAAGAGACGTGCTGCCTGCTTGAAATGCCCGAATAACTTTTTTACCGGAAAGGTGTGAAGTCCAAAATGAGTACATTGCCGACAGAATACGAACGTACGGAAATTGGTGAGATCCAGATTGCTCCTGAAGTGATCGAGGTTATCGCAGGTTTGGCAACCGTAGAGGTTAAAGGCGTGGCCGGAATGAGCGGCGGTTTCGCCGGAGGAATCGTGGAGCTTCTCGGACGCAAGAACTTGTCTAAGGGCGTTAAGGTTGAAGTTGGACAACGCGAAGCTGCAGTGGATGTATCCGTAATCATTGAATACGGTAACCGTCTTCCTGAAGTGGCTGCTGAAATTCAGCGCAACGTTAAGCGTTCCATCGAAACCATGACCGGCCTGACGGTTGTAGAAGTGAATGTGCATATCCATGATGTGCAGTTCAGAAACGCCACAAGTGTTGACAAAAGCGAAGATACAGACGCGGTTATCCGCGTGAAGTAAGGGCCTTGTGTTTTCCATAAACCCCCGACGTAGGTCGAGGGTTTACCTTAATTTAAGGAGGTTATGTGACTCGTGGCCAAAATTGTGGACAGACTTCTGCTGTTTCTTTACAGCTTAAGTATCGGAATATTATCTGTAATTGCCATCCTCCTCTTGAGCGGCGCCATTCCGGACACGTTTGAGATTCCTGACGGGCCGGGGGCCTATATCGCTGCGATTACAGCTGCGGTTATTCTTTTCCTGCTGAGCATCCGTTTCTTCTACATCTCCCTGCGCCGCGACCGTGCTTCCCTGCCGTCTGTGGATCAGCGTACAGAGTATGGGGACATTCAGATCTCCATGGAAACCATCGAGAACCTCAGCCTCAAGGCTGCAGGCAAAGTGAAGGGCATCCGTGATCTGAAGTCGCGCATCCGCGTCTCGCAGGCCGGACTTGAAATTATGATCCGGGCAGTTGTGGACGGCGAGCATTCCCTGCCTCTGCTTACTACGGAGGTGCAGCGCCAGGTGCATGATTTCGTGCAGGAAACAACCGGAATTCCGGTAGCGGATGTATCTGTATATATTGCTAACCTCACACAGTCACCAAGCTTCAAAAGTCGAGTGGAATAGAGGTGAGTTTCCCTTATGTCTTGGAGAGAAGTATGGGAAAGTCACGGGGGTAGAATTGCCGGAGTTACCTTCGGGGTCGTTCTCGGTCTGATTTATCTGATTAGCGGTTTTTGGGATATGCTGTTCTTTGCACTGGTAGTGTTCATCGGATATACGCTTGGCAAAAGAAAGGATACCGCACAGGCTCCCCTGTTTCAGTGGCAGGAGCTCGTGAGCCGGCTGTCCGGACGCTGGCGTCCCTTCAAATGAACCGCGATAGTCTTTCTCCCGGAAGCCTGGAACCCGTTACTTTGAGTTGCTGACCTGCGGAAGAACGGCTGCGCGGTTTTTTGGTAAGAAGATTTAAGAAATTCAAATACAAAGTATGCTAGTTAAGACTGTAGGAGGAACAAATGAAAAGACGTTTAGCGAGAGAAATTATTGTCCAGAGCCTGTATCAGATGGAAATGAATGATGTGGAAGTTACTGAGGCTGTAGAAATGCTGATTGAGGAAGCTGCCGATGAGAACGAAACCGAACGCGTCATCACTGACGAGACCGAGCTGAAGGCTTATGTGATCGCCCATGTAAATGGCGTCTGGGAGCACAAAATGGCCATCGACGAAATGCTGGAGCATTACCTCAAAGGCTGGCAGATGAGCCGCCTGTCCCGTGTTGACCGTCAGATTCTGCGTCTGGCCACGTTCGAGATGATCTTTGCCAGTGATGTACCGGCTAAGGTAGCTGTCAATGAGGCAATTGATCTGGCCAAGCATTTCGGCACCGATGATTCCGGTAAATTCGTAAACGGCGTACTTGGCAAGATGATTCAGGATGTAGATACGCTTAGAGCGGATCTGTAATCGTTAAATAGACAAAAGGGGAGAGACTTACATGACAGCAGCGATTATCAGCGGTAAACAGGTATCGGACGAAATTCGGATCAGCATTGCCCGGGAGGTTGCAGAGCTTACGGAACGTGGCGTTAAGCCCGGTCTTGCTGTCGTTCTAGTCGGTGAAGATCCGGCTTCTCAGGTCTATGTGCGTAACAAGGAAAAATCATGTATTGAGCTGGGCTTCCATTCCGAGGTTCACCGGCTGGATGCGGCAACGAGCCAGGAGGATCTGCTCGCTCTGGTGGCTGATCTGAACGGCCGTGATGATATTGACGGCATTCTCGTGCAATTGCCGCTTCCGAAGCATATTGAAGAGAAGGCAGTCATTAATGCCATTTCCGTGGAGAAGGATGTTGACGGGTTCCATCCGGTCAATGTAGGGAACCTGGTCATCGGTGATGACAGTCTGCTCCCTTGTACTCCTGCGGGAGTCATCGAATTGATCAAACGGACAGGCACTGATATTTCCGGCAAGCATGCTGTGGTTATCGGCCGCAGCAATATTGTCGGCAAGCCGGTGTCCCTGCTGCTGCAGCGTGAGAATGCCACGGTTACCATGTGTCATTCACGCACCGCGAATATGGCTGAACTCAGCCGCCAGGCGGATATTCTGGTAGTTGCCATCGGCCGGGCTAACTTCATCGATGCTTCCTTCGTGAAGCCGGGTGCAGTTGTCATCGATGTCGGAATGAACCGCCTGGATACCGGCAAGCTTGCCGGTGATGTCGATTACGAGAGTGCCCGTGAAGTCGCCGGGTTTATTACGCCTGTGCCGGGCGGAGTAGGGCCGATGACGATCACGATGCTGATGAGCAACACGCTGATCGCGGCCAAACGCCGCCACGGCCTGAAGTAGGCTAAGCTTATGGCGGCAGAGCGGCAGGTCTACTCCATTAAGGAACTTAACAAGTATATCCGCATGAAGCTGGATTCGGATGCGGTGCTCTCCGATGTATGGATCCGCGGTGAAATATCGAATTTCACCCACCACGGAAGCGGGCATATGTATTTCACGCTGAAGGATGAGAGCAGCCGGATCAAGGCGATCATGTTTGCTTCACATAACTCGCGGCTGCCTTTTGTACCGAAGGAAGGGACCAAGGTCATTGCCAGAGGCAACGTGACGGTCTATGAACGGGACGGGCAGTATCAATTCTACGCCACCCACATGCAGCCGGACGGAATCGGCAGCCTGTATCTGGCTTACGAACAGCTGAAGAGCAAGCTGGAGCAGGAGGGGCTGTTCGCAGCGGCGCGCAAGCGTCCGCTGCCGCGGTTCCCACGCGTGATCGGTGTAGTTACCTCGCCGACAGGAGCGGCAGTGCGGGATATTATCATCACCCTGCAGCGCCGTTATCCGCAGGTGGCGGTGGTGCTCTATCCTGTGCTTGTACAGGGTAAAGGCGCCGGCCCTTCCATTGTGAAGGCCATCGAGAACCTGAACGCCATGGGCGAGGCTGATGTGCTGATTGTAGGGCGCGGCGGCGGCTCCCTGGAGGAGCTCTGGGCCTTCAATGAAGAGGCCGTCGCCCGGGCGATTGCGGCCTCCAGAATTCCGGTCATCTCGGCCGTCGGCCACGAGACCGACTTCACGATCGCCGACTTCGCCGCCGATCTCCGTGCGGCAACCCCTACGGCGGCAGCGGAGCTTGCCGTGCCGAGCGCAGCCGAGCTCGCCGGGCAGCTGCGCACCGCCCAGCAGCGGCTGCGCCAAGGGCTGCTGCGCCGCTCCCAGCGCAGCGGCGAGCGCCTCGCGGCGCTGCAGCGCTCGCTGGTGCTGGCCGGCCCGCGCCGGCAGCTGGCCCAGCACGCGCAGCGGCTGGACATGCTGCGCGCGGCCCTGGTCCGCGCAGCCGAGGCAAGGCACAGCCGCGCGCAGGGGCGCAGCGCGCTGCTGCATCAGAGCCTGCAGCGCTTCCATCCGCAAGGCAGCATCAGCGCTGCCCGCCGGCGCACGGATAGCCTTACCCGTGAGCTGACGGGGGCGATGCAGGCGCGCTTCCAGGATAAGCGCGCGCGCTATGTGGCTGAGCTGCGCCATCTGGATGCGCTCAGCCCGCTCAAGGTGATGTCACGGGGCTACAGCCTCGTGTACGACGAGAACGAAGAGCATTTAATCAAATCGCTGAAGGAAGTTGAAGTAGGCGATAAGGTGAACATAAAGCTTAATGACGGACAGCTAAACTGCCAGGTATGGGGAATGAAGGAGGATGTTGAAACGAATGGCAAAAGAAGCGGAACTGGATTTTGAGGGAGCCATGGAGCGCCTGGAGGGAATCGTACGCGAGCTTGAGCATGGCGACGTTCCCCTGGAGAAGGCGATTGATTTATTCCAGCAGGGAATGAAGCTGTCGCAGCTCTGCGGCAGCAAGCTGGAGCAGGTAGAGCGCAAGATCGAGATGATTACGGTAGAGGATGGCGAGCTGCGCAAGAAGCCATTCGGAGCCCGGCTGGAAGGCGATGGCGATGAGTCGTTCTGAGCTGGAACCGGGCAGCAGCGAAGCGGAAGCGCACGGACGCGAACCGCTTGAACAGTACATTGCAGAGGTGGGCCACTGGGTCGCTGATGCACTGACGGCAACCCTGCCTGCGCAGTGGACTGTGCCTCAGGTGCTCAGGGAGGCGATGGACTACTCGCTGCAGGCTGGAGGCAAACGCCTGCGCCCGCTGCTGGTCATCGCCGCCTGTGAGGCCCTGGGCGGCAGCCGTGAGGCTGCGTTGCCCGTAGCGGCAGCGATTGAAATGGTGCATACCTATTCATTGATTCATGATGATCTGCCGGCCATGGATAATGACGACTACCGGCGCGGCAAGCTCACGAACCACAAGGTCTTCGGGGAAGCTGCGGCGATCCTGGCCGGGGATGCACTGCTGACGCATGCATTCTATAGTGTGGTACAAGCTTCACGCAAATTTGGCGTTCCGGCGGAGAATGTGCTGTCCATCGTTGAGGATCTGGCCGAAATGGCCGGGCCGCGCGGAATGGTCGGCGGGCAGGTTGCCGATATGGAAGGCGAGCAGGGCTTAACCGATCTGCATCAGCTTCAGTATATCCATCTTCATAAGACAGGCGATCTGATGATCTTCTCGCTGCTGGCGGGAGGCAGAATCGCCGGTGCGGATGAGCGTCAGCTGGAGGCGCTGCGCCAGTTCGGTACGCAGATTGGCCTGGCTTTTCAGATTCAGGATGATATCCTTGATCTGGTCGGCGATGAGAGCAAGCTGGGCAAAAAAACCGGCAGTGATATCAAGCAGCAAAAGGTGACCTATCCCTACTTCATCGGCCTGGAAGCCTCGCGTGAAGAGGTGAAGCGGCTGACCGCTGAAGCGCACAGCGCGGTCCTTGAGGGCGGATTTCAGGATCATACCCGGCTGCTTGAAATTGCAGATTATTTGATGTCACGCGATCATTAGGTACATTTCGGAAACGGCTGTGTTTCGACAGCCGTTTCGTTTGTGTTATAATGGGGTTTATATTTTACAACATCTAGGAAAGCGGGGAATACTCGTGCTGCTTCCACAAATAAATGATCCTCAGCAACTTAAATCTTTGTCAGTCGAGGAGCTGGCAGCCCTTGCGGAAGAAATCCGCCGGTTTTTAATAGACAAACTTACAGTTACCGGAGGGCATCTCGGATCCAACCTGGGGGTAGTGGAGCTCACGCTGGCCCTGCATTACTGCTATGACAGTCCCCGGGACAAGATGATATATGACGTCGGTCATCAGGCGTATGTACACAAGATACTGACTGGCCGCCAAGACCGGTTTGATACACTGCGCAAGCAGGGCGGCTTATGCGGCTTTGTGAAGCGTTCGGAGAGCGAGCATGATGTCTGGGAAGCCGGACACAGCAGTACCTCTTTGTCTGCCGCAATGGGTATGGCTATGGCCCGGGATTTGAAGGGCGAGGACAATAGGGTCATCGCTGTGATCGGGGACGGTGCGCTTACCGGGGGGATGGCCTTTGAGGCGCTGAACCATATTGGACATGAACGCCGCAAGCTGATGGTTATCCTCAATGACAATGAGATGTCTATTGCACCGAATGTAGGAGCCATGCATAATTATTTGAGCAAAATCCGCTCGGACCGCCATTATCTGCGTGCGAAGGATGAAGTGGAAGGCCTGCTCAAGAAAATCCCGGCGATTGGCGGGCGGCTGGCCAAGACGGCGCAGAATGTGAAGGACGGCCTGAAGAACATGCTCGTTCCCGGTGTTCTGTTCGAAGAGCTCGGATTCACGTATCTGGGACCCGTGGATGGTCATGATCTGGAGAAAATGATTGACACCTTCCATCAGGCAGATAATGTGTCTGGTCCTGTGCTGGTACATGTGCTGACGACGAAGGGCAAAGGCTACAAGCCGGCCGAAACGGACTTCTATAAATCACATGCGATCTCACCCTACAAAATTGAATCCGGCCAGTCCCTTAAGGCTGTGAAGGCTGTCAGCCACCCGATGTATACCGAGGTATTCGGGGAGACGCTGATTGAACTGGGCCGTCAGGATTCAAGACTGATTGCGGTCACACCGGCAATGCCGGGCGGCTCGGGCCTGTTCCCGTTCGCCAAGGAATTCCCGGACCGGATGATCGATGTCGGTATCGCTGAGCAGCATGCGGCAACGCTGTGCGCCGCTCTGGCCATGGAGGGGATGAAGCCGGTCTATGCCGTCTACTCCACTTTTATGCAGCGTGCCTATGACCAGATTGTCCATGATATCTGCAGACATAACGCCAATGTAATGTTTGCCATCGACCGTGCCGGTTTTGTCGGAGCGGACGGGGAGACCCATCAAGGGGTATATGATATAGCGTTCATGCGGCACATCCCGAATATAGTGCTTATGATGCCTAAGGATGAGAATGAGCTGCGCCATATGATGAAGACGGCACTGGAATACAATGACGGACCAATCGCTTACCGTTATCCGCGGATTGAGGGCACCGGGGCGGCTGTAGATGCCGAACTGCGTTGTCTGCCTATCGGCTCCTGGGAGCGTCTGCGTCCGGGGGATGATTACGCAGTGCTGGCCTGCGGCCCGATGGTTCAGTTAGCCGAGGAGGCAGCTGAGCTGCTGAAGCGTGAAGGCATTCAGGTTAGCGTAGTGAACGCCCGATTCCTGAAGCCGCTGGATAATACCATGCTGCTTGAACTGGCTCATGCCGGAACCAGCATGGTTGTGCTTGAAGAAGCCAGCCAGGCTGGCAGTCTTGGCAGTGCTGTGCTCGAATTCTATGCGGAACATGAGATTTATGATGCACGTGTCCACTTGATGGGCGTGCCGGATATCTTCGTTGAGCATGGTTCGATCAAGGAGCAGCGCCAGGAAACCGGCCTCACCGTTGAAGCCTTGTGTACGCGGATCAAGGCGATGAAGGCGCTAAGCACTTATACTTACAAGTCGACTTCCAATTCCTGAGTACAGGGTGGAAGCCGGACCCAAGTGACCAGGAGATGAACATGGAACACCCTAAAGAACGTATAGATGTACTGTTAGTAGAGCAAGGCTTCTACGACAGCCGTGAGAAGGCCAAGGCAGCAATCATGGCGGGTCTTGTGCTGGCGAATGAAGAACGGATTGAGAAGCCGGGAATGAAGGTGCTGCGCAGCTCTGTCTTAAGAGTCAAAGGAGCTGTGCATCCCTACGTCAGCCGGGGCGGCCTGAAGCTGGAGAAGGCACTGCGGCAGTTCGGCATTGACCTGAACGGGAGGAATATGCTGGATATCGGCTCCTCTACAGGAGGCTTCACCGATTGTGCGCTCCAGAACGGGGCAGCACATGTGTATGCTATTGATGTCGGCCATAACCAGCTGGACTGGAGCCTGCGCAACGACGAGCGGGTAACCGTAATGGAGCAGACCAACTTCCGCTACATGACCCCGCCTGACCTGAAGGGGCCGGTACCTGATTTTGCCAGTATTGATGTGTCCTTTATTTCACTGAAGATTATTCTGCCGCCGCTGATGGCGCTCCTGAACCGCCCGGCCGATATCGCTGCGCTGATCAAGCCGCAGTTCGAGGCTGGACGGGAAAAGGTGGGCAAATCCGGTGTAGTCCGCGAATCCGCCGTTCACAAAGAGGTGCTTGTTAATGTGATGTCTATGGCGGCCGGGCTGGGCTATAAGCTGGAAGGGCTGACCTTCTCTCCAATTACGGGAGGGGAAGGAAATATTGAATTCCTGGCTCACTGGAAGCTGCTGCCTGAAGCAGTAGATAACTCTCCGGATGAACAGCACGAACAGCAGCTTTTACCGGCTGAAGCACAGCCGAATCCTTTCGCCGCGCTTGCCGAATCCGTAATTAAGGAAGCGAATGCAACCTTTAGCGCTACGAACAATGGAAACTCATCTAAACGATGAGTTTCTTTTGCTGCAAAAATAAAGAATTAAATCATCTGCCGTTTTCTGCCTGCAATATACATGCTTCAAGCGGTGTTATACGTTATAATTAATGAACTTGAGCAGGCAACGCTTCATCTGCAGTCAGCTTCAACCTTTTGCTGCCGGATCAGGCTCTGTTATTCCCCTCAAGCAGGATTTCGCCTGCCTTCACGCGAATAGATTCACCGAGGTGATGGGAGTGGCGAGCTCTGACAAGGCCGTTGTAGCACTCATTGGACTGGCAGCGGCAATCTTTATCGTTTACCGGATCTACATCTGGCTCCAAGGTTCCCCAAGATCGTTCATGAAGGACCGGGTGCCGATCAATACCATTATTCAGCCTCATCCGTCCATCGGATTATTAGAGGATGCCGGTTACGAGGTCATTGGCGGCAAGCTGAAGATTCCTTTGTCCTTTCAAGTGAACGGGGCACCAATGTACAGCAGGCTGTTCATTGATTATGTGGCCAGCAAAGATGAGGAGCATTTCTATCTGGTTATTCTGTCCCGGCCGCGCAAAGGGCTTGAGTACACCGGCAGCGGACTTCGCGACACTCTGCTTCCTTATCTGCTAATTTATCCGGATTGCAGCGGTGTGCTGTACGTGGATACGGTGAATTCAGCAATTCATGTGATTAAGTTAGGCAAAGACGATGGTGAATCCAATTGAGATCAACTTATAAATACGGGAGGCAACAATGAAGGGACACAGGCACATCAAAATAAGAGAAATTATTACGCAGAGGGAGATCGAGACCCAGGATGATCTGGTGGAGGCTCTGCGTGAATCCGGATTTCAGGTTACCCAGGCTACAGTATCCCGTGATATCAAGGAACTGCTGCTGATTAAGGTGCCGATGGATGACGGGCGCTACAAATACTCCCTGCCGACTGACCAGCGCTATAATCCGACCCAGAAGCTCAAGCGGGTGCTGGTGGATAATTTTGTGCAGATCGATTTCTCCGCCAACCTTGTGGTTATGAAATGTCTTCCGGGAACAGCCAATTCTGTGGCTGCACTGATTGATAATATTGACTGGCCGCAAATTATGGGCACCATCTCGGGCGATGACACTATTCTGATTATCTGCCGCCAGCCTGAGGACAGCAAAGGCGTTATTGCACAAATTATGGGCTACATCTCGTAACTTCATCACACTTTTACACTTAAATAAGGGATCATCTTTTCGGAGGTGCTGTATTCGTGTTAGACACGTTATCAATCCGCAATCTGGCCGTCGTTGAGGCGGTGGATGTGCATTTTTATCCCGGCTTTCATGTTCTTACAGGGGAGACGGGGGCAGGGAAATCGATTATTATCGATGCGCTTGCACTCATTGCCGGGGGCCGCGGTTCTGCGGACTCTATCCGGTATGGGTGTGAAAAGGCAGAAATGGAAGCGCTTTTCAGCTTGCCGGGAACCCATCCGGTCTGGGATACGCTGGAACGGCTTGGCATTGGAGCAGAACGCGAAGAGCACCTGGTGATCCGCCGGGAGATTACCTCTCAAGGCAAAAGCACTTCACGGGTGAACGGCCAGATGGTCAATCTCAGCATGCTGCGGGAAATCGGTGAACAGCTGGTGAATATCCACGGGCAGCATGAGCATCAGAACCTGCTGAAGGCTGAACGTCATCTGGGGCTGCTGGATACTTACGGCGAAGCTGTGATTGGCCCGCTCAAAGCTGACTACCAGGAGAAATATACGGCCTTCGCCAAAGTGGAAAAAGAACTCCGGGAACTTCAGGAATCCAGTCAAAAAGCGTATCAAATGCTTGATTTGTACCGTTTTCAGCTGGAGGAAATTTCTGCTGCAGGATTAAAACCGGGAGAAGATGAATTACTTAACGAAGAAAGGGTCAAACTATCCCACAGTGAGAAAATGATGGATTCAGTATCCGGCGCATACGAGCTGCTGTATGACAGGCAAGGGCTGGAATCCATCGGGAGTGTCATCTCCAAGCTGGAGGATGCGATCCGTTATGACGAGAAGGGCCTGAGGGCTGTGTTCGAGCAGCTGCAGTCGTCGTATTACCAGCTGGAGGATGCGGCTTTCCAGTTGCGTGACTACCGCGAAGAGATCGAGTTCAATCCGGCGAGGCTGGAGGAAATTGAGAACCGTCTGGATCTGATCACAGGGCTGCGGCGCAAATACGGGGATAGTGTAGAGCAGATTCTGGCGTATTATGAGCAGATTCACCGGGAGACCGATCTTCTGGAGAATAAGGACGAATACATTGAGAAATTGACGGCCAAACGCGATGGCCTGCTCGGCACTTTAATGAAAGCCGCCGGCGCGCTCAGCACGGCACGCCGCCAGTGTGCCACGGATCTCGCTTCCCAAGTGGAAGGTGAGCTGAAGGATCTGCAGATGGAGCGGACTTCGCTTCAGGTCAAAATGGATACGCTCGAAGACCCGCGCGGTATTGAGTATCAGGACCGGCGTTACCGTCTGACCCGGCAGGGGATCGACAGCGCAGAGTTCATGATCTCCCCGAACCCGGGCGAGCCGCTGCGGCCGCTGGGCAAAATCGCCTCCGGCGGTGAGCTGTCCCGCATCATGCTGGCGATGAAGAGCATTTTTGCCCGGCATGACGCCATTCCTGTCCTGATCTTCGATGAAGTGGATACCGGTGTCAGCGGGCGCGCGGCACAATCCATTGCGGATAAATTATACAAGCTGTCCTCCACCTGTCAGGTGTTCTCCATTACTCACTTGCCGCAGGTGGCCTGTATGGCGGATCATCAATATCTGATTGTCAAAAAAGTCGAAGACGGACGCACGATGACCGAAGTGGACTCCCTCTCGGCGGAAGGCCGGGTGCTGGAGCTGGCCCGTATGCTGGGTGGTGTGGAAATTACCGAAAAAACATTGCATCACGCACAGGAAATGCTCGGTTTGGCTGAGGCCAGCAAAGCTGCTGCTGGGTAAGCGGGACAATGATTGACAGTAATAAAAGCCTGGGGGCAAGGTTATCTTATAGGTACGCAATTGGCGACCACCTTTTTCGTCAAGCGAAAGAAGCAAAAGGGAGCGTGACAGCCATTGAAGCCGAACCTCAGGAAGTTAATGCCCGGCCTTTTATTTGCCTTCTTTCTCAGCTTATCAGGCATAACGGGACCTCAACAGAGCTTTGCAGCACCGCTGGAACATCAGCCGCATAAAGCGGTTCAGGGGAATGACAACGAGCTTAGAGTCATCCCGGGAGGTCAGACGATTGGCGTGAAAGTGAAGTCAGCAGGGGTTCTGGTTGTGGGCCATCATCTGATTGAAGTATCGGAGCAGTCCAAGATTTCACCCGGCGAGAACAGCGGACTGATGCCTGGTGATCTGATGACCTCCATTAATGGGGTCAAGCTGGACGAGGTATCGAAGGTAGCAAAGCTTGTGGAACGTGCCGGCAAAAGCAATGATTCCTTAAGTATTGTGTACAAACGCAGCGGCAAAGAGCACAAAGCTCAGCTAAAACCCGCGTATGACCGCAATGACAAGGTATGGAGACTGGGGCTCTACATTCGCGATTCCGCGGCAGGTGTGGGTACCCTGACTTTCTATGCTCCAAAACAAGGCGTATACGGTGCTCTGGGGCATGTCATTACCGACATGAACACCGGCACGCCGATTGTTGTCGGCAGTGGCCATATCGTGCAGTCCAGTGTCACCTCCATTTCCAAAAGCCAGGATGGCGATCCTGGGGAGAAACGGGCTCATTTTCTGAAGGAAAGCCAGGTTCTCGGTAATGTGGAGAGCAATACGGATTTCGGAATTTTCGGCAAAATGACCCGCAATCCGGAGCACAGCCTGTACCAGGAACCGATACCCGTTGCAATGAGCGCTGAAGTGAAGGAAGGCCCGGCACAGATTCTTACAGTAGTCGATGGTCAGCAGGTGGAGCGTTTCAATGTGGAGATCATTCATGTGGCCCGCCAGCAGACTCCGGCGACCAAAGGCATGGTCCTGCGCATCACCGATTCCCGTCTGATTGATAAGACCGGCGGGATTGTTCAGGGGATGAGCGGCAGCCCGATTGTCCAGAATGGCCGGCTGATCGGTGCAGTTACCCACGTATTCGTCAATGATCCCAAGTCGGGTTACGGCTGCTTCATCGAATGGATGCTTCGTGACTCCGGTGTGGTGCAACAAGAGAATTTGCTTCCCTACAATCTTAAGGCGGTTTAGCCTTAAGATTTTTTTGTCGAAGGCCAGCGATAAACCTCGAATCGTGAAACAAAATATTTAATTATAAATCAACGCCGAAAAAAAATAAAGAAAAATAATTTTCGACAGAAGGATATTCAATCTTCATGTCGAAAACTTAAGGGAGAGAAGATAATAAGGAGGAAGCAGCCAGTGCAGAATATTGAAGTGTTGTTGGCCGATGATAACAGGGAGTTCACTAACTTGCTTGCCGAGTACATTACCGAACAGGAAGATATGACCGTGACAGGCATTGCCTATAATGGTGAAGAAGTGCTTCAAATGCTGAGCGGAGCACGCAAAGTTCCCGATGTCCTTATTCTTGATATCATCATGCCGCATCTGGACGGCCTTGGCGTTCTGGAACGCCTGCGCGATATGGATCTGAACCCCCAGCCGAAGATCATCATGCTGACCGCTTTCGGCCAGGAGAACATCACCCAAAGAGCTGTTCAGCTAGGCGCATCTTATTATATTTTGAAGCCGTTCGATATGGAGGTTCTGGCGAACCGCGTGCGTCAGCTTGTGGGCGCCCAAGGCAGCATGAGCACTTCTGCCAGCATGTCCGGCTTTTCAAGTTCCAGATCTTCCAGTAATGTGGTACCTTTGTCCAAAGGAAAAAATCTGGATGCCAATATTACATCGATCATTCATGAAATCGGCGTACCTGCGCATATTAAAGGTTATCAGTACCTGCGTGAAGCCATCACCATGGTCTACAACAATATCGAGATTCTGGGTGCCATAACCAAGACACTCTACCCTGCCATTGCCGAGAAATTCAAGACAACGCCTTCACGCGTGGAGCGTGCCATCCGCCATGCGATCGAAGTCGCCTGGACCCGCGGCAACATCGACAGCATCAGCCATCTGTTCGGCTATACCATTAATATCTCCAAATCCAAGCCAACTAACTCGGAATTTATTGCCATGGTAGCCGACAAGCTGCGGATTGAGCATAAGGTTTCTTGAAGGGGTAAGGATCAGGATACGTGAAAGGGTTAACGGGGAACCGATGAGTCAATCAGTTTCTGCAGAGAATATGTACAAAACACTCCTTCATGGGTATGCAAATCCCTTGAGGGAGTTTTTTTGGAGCAATGATATAAAATAAAATGATGGATATGGAAAATAAAGGTGTAATTATATAGTATTCTTAAATTAAAGGAGACTATTATGAAAACATTAAGATTATTCATGTGTATAACAGTTCTTTCAATGGTATTTGGTGTAACAAGTACATTTGCTTCAAGAGAACATCCGGGCATTTATATTAATAATGATAAATTAGATATTTATGCTAATGTATCATCTCTGGGCACGACACTGGTCCCTATGCGGCCGATCTTTGAGAAATATGGAATGAGCATTGAATGGGATAATGTTACGAAAACAGTAACTGCAACGAAAGAGGGGACGGTCATTAAATTAACACATAATTCTCATGATGGAGTTATTAATGGAGAAAAGGTTGCTTTAACTCAGGTTCCGACCTTAGAACCGAGCAACAATATATTTTACGTTAATCTGAGGTTTGTCTCTGAAGCATTAGGGGCAGCGGTTCAATGGAATAAAACAAACGATGATGCCTCAATCTACATTAGCTTTCCTGAATAATCGTTTAAATTAAAAAAAGGTGATCCCCAACCCAACCGGTCCGGAATCACCTTTTGTCTGTTTTTTTAGTGGATCGACTGGTTAGACAAGCCGTTCAGGTAAGCATCTGCTTCTTCATAGGTCGGGTAGTGAACAGCGAATTTACCGAACAAGCGCTTCATTTGCATTTTCCATACCGGGGAATCTGCAACGTAGACCCAGCCGCCGACACCTGCGGCAATTGCCAGGTCGCCCGTCGGAGCAAGCAAAGCTGCTACTTCCGGAGACAGTACAGTCGGGGATCCCGTTACATCGGTTACGCCGGTGAATCCCGGTTTCAGTTTCTTCAGAGCATTCTCGAAATCAGCTATGTATGCAGGCACGTCACCTTCGGTGAGGCCATAGGCTCTAACAATCACCTGATTTTTTGCTACATTTACTTCCATGGTGTAAGACATGATAATTCCCCCAGTAGTGATTTTGATTTTACATTAGTCTTTATCGGATAATAATGCGGGGTATTTGAGAGAATAAGGAAATCAAAACAGATCAGTTCACAGTTATGGGAATTACCTCCATTTAGAGCGGATTTAGCCTTAGGTTTAGCTGCTCTGAGTGCTAATAATGGAGTTTTTATTGATTCTGCCTAAAGAATTTACACAAACAATTGTTATAATGAAACACAAATTGTTATCTTGTGTTATGATATAGGTAGAGGTGGCTCCTATGAACGATTTCGATAACTATCCCGATGAGCTGGGGAATTTCATCCGGCACTTCCGCAAAGCTCGAGGTTTGACCTTACGAGGGCTTGAAGAGAAGAGCGGCATCAGCTATTCACAGCTTAGCAAGATTGAACGGGGAGAGAGTATTCCGCTTAAAGATAACCTGGACAAGATCATTGAGGCGCTCGGGGGGGATCTTAAGAACCGGATGTATCATTTGGCGGACTACATGCCTGACATTGAATACATTAAGACTCTCAAGCAGGGCTACAAGCTGCCGCAGCATAATCAGTCCCAGGATTACATCTATGAAACGGCGTTTAACAAGCTGAAGGAGTTCCGGGCTAAGGAAGACAAAGAAACGTCATATGTTTCGTTTGATTCTGACGAAGTTATCGTTTATGAAACGGAATATGGGGCAGGAATGGTAATAGAGAAGATCGAGAAATATAACCTGACCGATGTCCTGAACGATAAATTCGAGGGAAGTCTGGACAGCCTCCGCAAACAGCCCCGCAAAGGGCGTCAGGCCTATTTGTTCGGAGAATGGCTGCGCGAATGCATCTATGAGCTGAAGGAAGAAGAGCAGGACCAGGTTATCCAGTCATTGAAGGAATTCACCCAGTTCAAAGTTCAGCAGATCAAGGGCGTGTATAAGTGAAGAAGGGCTTAGCTCAGCTTGTTGTCAAAAATGAATAATGTTGCCCTTTCTTGCAGCCATCTATTCATCTTGATCCATAAACAACTACAAATGGTTAGACAGAAAAGGGGATACGAATCATGAGAATCAATATGAAGTTTACCAGCAAAGGTAAAGCTGCAATCGAGAATTTCAATAACGATGAGCTGTTGGAGATCTTTGCAAGATACATCAAAACACTTACTAAGAAATACGATATTGAAGTGGATGTGCCTCTTGAAGTGAATCAGAATATCGTAGGCGACGGTACGATCATTGCCCTGGCGCAGAATGTGAAATGCGATGTGGATACGTTCTTCAAAGAGCTGGGCCGCGATATCAAGGTTCCGCTGAAGAAGAGACTCGGCGGCAAGCTGGAAAATGTCTTCAAAACAGAATTCATCGAGTAGATCCTTGCGTACCAACATAAAAACCATCCCCGCACGTATGTGGAGGATGGCTTTTTTGCGTCTGTGTATGCTGGTCAGGATAGCCTTTCAGCCCTCGCAGCTGAGGGTTACTCTACAGAAGCAGACAGCAGGCTGGAGATTACTTTGGCGGCTTCAGCGCGGGTGGCAGTAGCCTTAGGGGCGAAGCTGCCGTCTGTGCGTCCGGCGATAATCTTCTTATCGACAGCAACGGCTACAGCGGATGCTGCCCAAGCGCTGATGGAAGCCGAATCGCTGAAGCTGACTGCTGTGGAGGCAGTCAATATTTTACCGGCACGAAGATCCAGCCCCTGCTTCACCATAACCGCCATCTGTTCACGGGTGATGGAAGCATTAGGTGCGAAGGTGTCGGCGGTTACACCGCTAACCAGCTTGTTCTCATGAGCTGCTGCAACAGCACCTGCATACCAGGCGGATGCGGGTACATCTTTGAAGACTGGAGATACATTGACTTGCAGCTTCAAAGCTTTGGTCAGCAAGCTGGCGAATTCGGCGCGGGTTACCAGACCGTTCGGATCAAAAGTATCGGCTGTTTTGCCGGAAATGATCTTATCTGCTGTGAGGCTATTGATGTAACCAGCCGCCCAGTGTGACACGGGAACATCCTTGAATACTGCAACGGCAGGCTGTTCCGTAACCGGATCGGCAGCCGGCAGGGAAGGCGCTACAGCTTTACTCACGTCAAGAGTGAAGACGCCGAAGCCTTTTTCATCCACTTGACCTGTATAAGCAATGTTGTCAGTCGTTTTGGCATAGGTCTCTGCTTTGGGAGATGAGGTGAAGGTGACCTTCACATTCCCGGAGATTGGTGCAATCGACCAGTTGTTATCGGCGGACGGATTAATGGTTTTGCTGGCCGTGATATAATCCATCAGGATCTGGCGGTTCTCATCCGGTGAGTCGATGATGTATTTGCTGGCTTTGACACCAGGGAAGTTACCGCCGCCGCTTGCGCGGTAGTTATTGGTTGCCATGATGAAATCCTGATTCGGATCAATCGCTTTGCCGTTATACTGCAGATTGATAATCC
Organism: Paenibacillus sp. FSL H8-0259; assembly: GCF_037963255.1. NCBI lineage: Bacteria > Bacillati > Bacillota > Bacilli > Caryophanales > Paenibacillaceae > Paenibacillus > Paenibacillus sp. FSL H8-0259. Next base: position 5,385,483 of record NZ_CP150147.1, on the reverse strand, counting down.
GGCTGGAGGAGGCGTCATTCACGGTACCATCCGGTTTGTACTTGGCTGGTTTGGTAACATCGACCTGATAAGTTACACCATCAATTACGTCGAAGTTATAGACGGCGAAGGAGGAATTAAGCAGCTCCTGTGCTTCTGTTGCGGACGGGTTAATCTGATTGAATTTGCCCGCAGACATTTCCAGCCATTCCTTGACCACAGACCCCTTCACGAGAATCGCCTTCAGCGTATTGTCGTACAGGTACAGGTCGCCTGCGCTCTTAATGGCCAGTGGTCCCTGAGCAATATCAGTATATTCTTCCGGGCCGTTACGTCCGGCTTTAAATGGAGCACCGACGGACAGAACCGGGATACCTGCATATTGCGGAAGATTAGCTTTAATGTAATTTTCTACATACTGCTTCTGTGCAGTGGTAACGATCTGTACGGATGGATCATCCTGAACCAGTCCGAAGTAGCTGTAGATCGGTGCGGTCGTTGTGCCAATTGGACTGTTCGCATAGGCAATTGTTGCTTCATGATCGGCCTGCACGGCATCCACAATGGCCTGATCCACGTCTACCGTAGATTTTTTGGCAACAGCATCATAGATTGCCTTGGTGGAGGATTGCGATGAAGCGACCTTCCACTTGCCATCTGTTTTTTCCAGAGTCAGATCGATGAGGCCCAGATTACTGCCGCCGTAGCCGGCCTGTACTGCAGGGACACCGTTGATGGTTCCTTTGGCATTGTCGACACCAGGCAATACTTTGCCGGATGCATCCTTGAAGAGGACATCCAGCGACTTCTCATCTGCAGCAGGGAATACTTTATGCGTATGAGAGAAGGTAATCGCATCAATACCGGCAACCTTACTCAGCGGGAAAATAGCATCCTCTGCCTTCACGTAAGCTTCGGCACTGCCGTTAAACCCGGAATGGGTCATGGCGATAATCAGATCTGCACCGGCTGCGCGCATCTGTGGAATGAATTTCTCAGCTGTAGCTACGATATCCTTGGTAATGACTTTGCCTTCCAGATTGCTCTTGTCCCATTCGGTAATCTGCGGAGTGACAAGGCCGAGTACACCAATCTTCAGCGTCTGCATATTGCCGGCTTCATCCTTATAGGATTTGGTAATGATCTGATAAGGGCTGTATTTGTTAACATCGTTGTCCGGATTGCTGTCTTTGTCATCTACATATACATTGGCGTTAATATAAGGGAAATTGGCGCCTTTGATCGCCTGATCCAGATAATCCAGACCATAGTTGAATTCATGATTGCCGAAGGTGGCTACATCGTACCCCATCAGGTTCATTGCTTTGTACACAGGATGAATCTCGGTGCCCTTTATCGGGTTCACCAGCGCTTTGTATGTGCCAAGAGGTGTCCCCTGGATCAGGTCTCCGTTGTCTACCAGCAGCGTATTGCCAATCTCTTGGCGGGCTGCCTTCACAAGATTAGCTGTGCGGGCCAGTCCGACGGTCAGCGACGTAGCACTCTTATAATAGTCATACGGGAGCAGGTTGGTGTGGATGTCTGTAGTCTCCATGATGCGCAGCTTCATTGTGGAGTCAGCCGGCGCAGCTGCCGCGAACATTCCACTGAATGGCAATACAGTCATAGAAATTACGAGTGAAGATAGAACAGTTTTGTGCAATAAGTGCTGGAAATTATGCCTCATGCAATCTTTCATCCCTTCTATTGTCAAGTTAGGTAACAAACACAAAGAATATTATATAGGAAAGATATTGAAATTGAAATTAAAAACTAAAATTTGATTATCTTAAAATGACAAAAAAGTATATTGCCCGGCAGGCCGGGTCAATATACCAATAAGCAGAATGGTTTTATAGGAGGGCTTGAAAATAGGGATTAGGCATCATAATGATCTGAGCCTAACAGATTTCGGCCAGAGAGGACATTTCTGATGATTTCGATAAAATCAGCTGAAGCTTTAGCTTCCAGCGCCAATTCATAGATGTTAATTAATTGTTCGTCAGACAATAGCTCAAGTGATGAGGGGCGCGGAGAAGGATGAAAATAATATTCCATTAGATTCCTCCATCTGTAGTTGAGAGTGCTAGCAAATAAGTGAATTGTTTTAAATCATTACGAATCTATCAAAATGGTACCATTTGGAAGCTAATCCGTCTGCTGTCATTCGCCCTCTGAATTCATCTTTACAAAAGATGGGTAATATGGGATAATGATTGGCTTTGGTTTGGGATCTTCATATCTACCTTTCTGACGCAATATAAATAATCCCGGAACCTGTAAGGTTCCGGGATTATTATTCTGAATCACGAGCGCTAACTAGGACTCAGAGACGTTAGATTGGCGAGCATTCAAATACTTCTTGATCCGGGATTCGTTGGACTCCGAAACATGAGCGAATTGTTCTCCTTGATTAAATAGAACGACCTTACGTTCTATATCATAGTTTTCTATATTGCTGAGACTGACTACATTACTACGGTCCAGACGTTCGAATCCGTTATCCTTGTATGCAGACAACAGATCGGAAAGGGTGGTGGGGAGAACGAATTCGCCTTCTTTCGTATGGACGAATATTGTATTCTTATAGTTAGAGAAATACAATATTTCTTCTTCCTGAATATCCCGGGAAGAGCCGTCGTTTAGTAGAACACGCATGTTGTCCCCATCCTTGTTCGATTACTTACGTAATTCTTGTGGAGCTTCTGGACTGTGGAATCCTAGCTTCATAACAGCTGCAAAAAAGCGGGCAGATACGTTAAGGGCAGAAGAAGCATGTTTTGCGACCTGTCTTTTCATGATTAGCACCTCCTTTTCCAAGGAATTATTGTAACTGACTGGACTAAAAATGCCAGTCCGATGACAGAGGATGCAATAAAAAAATTTAAACAAACCATTATAACTGAAATTAATTTTAGTGAAGGGTACCATTTCACTGGGATTTGGGTATTTTTATCTGGATTTGGTGCAAATAGAAGCACTAGAATTAAAGAAAAAGCTGTAACGAACCAAAGGATGGTATCTGTAAGCTGAAATAAATAAGGGGTCATGGAGCAAATTAAGATCGTCACAATATTACATGCTGTTGCGGATTTTAGGTGAACTCCTCCTGAAAAAACACGAAGTAATGAAAGGCTTATATAGAATATCAGGGTTTCTTTGAGATTGTTCAATATTAATCCAATAGACAGTGAAACGATGAAGGTCAAGAGTGTATTCAAAATAATACTTAAAGCATATTGCATAACTTCAACTGATACTGTTTCTTCAGGGTTAGTTTTCTTTATGGCGAGTGAAATTTTAAGAGCCAAACTGTTCAAAATCATCACCCCGATTTTTTTTGTCTGATTGATACAGGTATCCAAATAAAAGTAGAGCATAGATTAAAGGTATAATAAAGAAAAATCTGAATAGATGTTCTGCAAAAAATAGCATTAGCATTGCAAAAATAATCGAAGGAATTGTTAGAATAAACATAATTTTCTCGCGTTTTCCGATAGTGATTTTTTCATCAGGTTTATCCGGAATAAAGTCAAATCCTTTTCTTCTTTTACCCACGTAATTAGCAATGATAATAGTAGTTGTTGCGGTCAGGATTTGTAATATATAGATTCCTGTAGAAATCGTTGGATAGTTAAGTCCGTATATCCCTGTATAATCAATGATTAAATATAGAAGAGACTGTATTAACAAATAGGATTGGTAAGCAATCGCTGTCATTATAAATGCATAAAAAATATGAATGCGAAAAAGTAACCATAAAAAGCAAATGATAAGAGTGTATTGTACTAGAACATCTAGTTCTGCAAGTTGGTAATCGTAGCGGAGGACATAAGAAAAAAACGCCATAATAATACCCGCAAAGATAATCTCTTTAGAATAAAGATCAATCTTGAACAATTTGAATCCAAGATAGAACAATGCAGAGCTTTCTAATACGGATAGGATTATAAAGAGCACAAAATCCAGCATGCCTACACTCCCAAATACCAAAGTAGCTAATCTTGGTGATATTATACATAATAGGATAAAATGCAACAACAGGTTTTGACACTTTCCGGCAAATATTTCTTAAAAAATGTATTTTGAGAGGAGTTTTACCATGCAGAAGCGTCCAGAGCAGGGAGAATACACCGAATTCCAGTCCAGATATATTACTTTGGTGCCGCCAGAAGGAGATTTGAGGGTCATTCTAAGAGAGCAGACGCAGCAAGTATTGGCTCTGTTTGGCGGACTTACTGAGGAGCAAGGCGCATACCGGTATGCACCAGGGAAGTGGAGCATCAAAGAAATGATAGGGCATCTAACGGATAACGACCGGATTATGTCCTACCGTCTGCTTTGTTTTGCCAGAGGAGAGCAGGCGCCGCTGCCCGGCTATGAAGAGAATGATTACGCTGCTGCTGGCGGATTCGACCGCTTCTCGCTACAGGAGATGATCACGCATTACCGGATCGTCCGGGAGTCCACCCTGACGCTGCTGGATAGTCTGCCGGAGGATTCCTATACACGCAAGGGGAGCTTCGGGGGTATAGCCATGTCGGTTCGGGCGCAGGCCTGTCTGATTATCGGACATGAGCTGCATCATCTGCGGATTCTTCATGAACGTTACTTGAACTAAAATGCTGTAATTAGGCAGGAGGGGAGCGCTTATGAGCTTGCTAAAAGGCATCTGGCATTTCTTCATTCCGAGAGAACGCACATTAGTATATACCACTTTTGACCAGGGACAATATTTTAAGGTAAAAGGTCTTTTGACGGCGGCAGGAGTACGGCACCGCTCCAGGATTAACGGCGGAATGAAAGCGACCACCCAGCGTGCTAATTATGGAGGGAAGGCTACGGTTCAGCATGATCTGTATGTACGTAAGGAAGATGAGCACAGTGCACTGAAGGCTATTCATTAGAATAAAACACAAAAAACGCATTTTAGCCTAACAATGGCTGGAATGCGTTTTGGTGTTTTCTATCTATAAAGTGATTAAAGGAAATAACAAAAGGCTAAATAGGATTGGAAGGGGATTTTGGAACTGTAGGAGCGATAGCGATCGCCTTTGTCTCCGGATTTCAACCGTAGCAGCGGATTAAATAATAGAAATCAGGAGACAACAGCGGCCGGAAGTCCAAATATTCACTGTAATGACGACCATGCCTTCAGTAAAAACCTTTTAAGCCTTTTATACATTCTTTTTTACAATGGAGGATTCTTGTGGCATTTGCGGCAGACCGGGTAATAGGCTTCATTGCCGCCAATCTGAATCTGTTTGCCGCTGTATACAGGCTTGCCGTCTTCGACCCGTAGTGCCATGGTGGCTTTCCGGGCGCAGAACCAGCAGATGGTCTTCATTTCCTCAATCTTGTCGGCGTAGATCAGCATGTATTTGCTGCCTTCGAACAGATTGTTCTGGAAATCATTTTTGAGGCCGAAGGCCATGACCGGAATGCCGAGCTCATCGACAATGCGCACGAGCTGGAGAATGCAGTCCTTAGTCAGGAACTGGCACTCATCTATCAGCACACAGTGGGGTTTCGGCAGATTGCTGCTGACAATGCTGTAGATATCCGTATTCTCGTCGATAGGGATGGCCTGCTTGCGCAGTCCGATCCGGGAAGAGATGTAACCGACTTCGTCCCGGTCGTCAAGGGATGGAGTGAAGAGGAGTACCGACTTGCCCTGCTCCTCGTAATTATGTGCAACCTTGAGAATCTCAATGGATTTGCCGCTATTCATTGCCCCATACTTGAAAAATAACTGTGCCACGTCCATCTATCCTTTCGCTGTTCAGCTTGGTTAATAGTATCCGAAAAATGCGACCTTATTAGAGTATCATATTCGGGGCCGGGGTAGCCAGTGAAAAGATTGCTCCAGCGGGGATGTGATATAATGAACGCAATTATGTCTTCAGCAGGAGAATCTTGTGAACAGAAAGGAAGTTTATCAGGTGACAGAGAAATTGGAGCAATACAAGGAACGGCTGAACCTACTTCAGGAGAAGGGAGAACTAAGCCCTGAGTCGGAGGATTTACTGGTTCAAATGCTGGCAGAAATGACGGAGCTTCACCGCAGCAATAAGGCATTGCGCCGGGTCATCCTGAAATCGGGACAAGGCTCAGCGATGTCTACCCGTCTGCGGGATGCGCTCTACGAATAAATAAATGGGGTATAACCGATGAAGCTAACCTTCTCTTATCTTAAAAAATACCGTGTCGCAGCCATTGCCGCGCTGGTAATGATGCTGATCGAACTGGCAGTAGAGCTGTCGCAGCCTTTGCTGATCTCCAAAATCATTGATGAAGGCATCCGGGAAAAAGATACAGCGGTAGTCTGGCTGTGGGGCGGTGTGCTAGTGGGAAGCGCGGCAGTGGCGTTTCTTGCCGGAGTGCTCAGCTCCTTTTTTGCATCACATGCCAGCCAGGGGTTCGCATTTGACCTGCGGGACAAGCTGTATGAGAAGGTGCAATCCTTCTCTTATGAAATCTTCAGCCGGTTCCCTACTTCGTCGCTGATTACAAGGCTTACGGGTGATGTGTCTCAGCTGCAGGATACAATATTCATGGGTTTGCGGTTCATGACCCGTATCCCGCTGGTAGTGGTGGGCAGCGTAATTATGGCGCTCGTGGTGCATGTCAAGCTGGGGCTGCTGCTGACGGTGACGCTGCCGTTTTTGGTGATTTTCCTCCTATGGCTGATGCGGAGAGCCTCTGTTCTGTTCCGCAATGTGCAGAACCGGCTGGATGATGTCAATGGTGTCATTCAGGAGAACCTTACCGGTATCCGTCTGATTCGTGTATTTGTACGCATGGGTCATGAGATTAGCCGGTTTGCCACGTTCAGCGGGAAGCTGATGCAATCGACTGTATCCGCGCTGCGGCTCACGGAGACCTCGACACCGTTCATTATGATCATCGTGAATGCTGGAATTCTGGCGGTCTTATGGTTTGGCCGGATTGAGATATCCACAGGTGATGCGACGCTCGGCCAGACCGTTGCAGTCATTAATTACTCCCTGCGCACCATGGGTGCACTGTCTGCGCTGTCTTGGATCATGGTAAGCTTCTCGCGCGCCAGAGCTTCTTCCGTGCGCATTGATGAAGTGATGTCGGCCAGTGAAGGTCCGGGGGAATTGGGAATGGCGCCCCTGAACGGGATGGGGCCAGCGCAAAAGGGTCCTCTGAATCAGAATGAGGTGCCAGCCATTAAGGGGAAGGTCGAGTTCCAGCAGGTCGGCTTCAGTTATCCCGGCAGTGAGATTAAAGTGCTGGAGGACATTTCTTTCACGGTGCAGCCTGGAGAACGTGTGGCGATTATGGGTGCAACGGGCTCAGGTAAATCCTCTCTGGTAACATTGATCCCCCGTCTGTATGAGTGTGGCAGCGGTGTCATCAGGATTGACGGGATGAAGCATACGGAAATTGGCATACAGGCACTGCGGGGATCGATTGGTTATGTACCGCAGGAGGTACTGCTGTTCACCGGCTCGATCCGAGAAAATATTGCCTGGGGTAACGGGCAGGCGGGTCAGGCGGACATTGAGCAGGCAGCCGCAGCGGCACAGATTCATGAGACTGTTACAGGACTGCCGGAGGGGTACGATACCCGGCTTGGGCAACGCGGAGTCAATCTGTCCGGTGGACAGAAGCAGCGTCTGACCATCGCGCGGGCACTGGTACGCAAACCGGCTATTCTGATTCTCGATGACAGCACCAGTGCGCTTGATGCGGTGACGGAGGGGTTTTTACTGGCGGAGCTGAAGACGATGTCCTGCACAACGTTCCTCATCACCCAGAAGATCAGTTCCACTGTGTCGGCCGATCTGATTCTGCTGTTGGACGAAGGACGGCTGATTGCCCAGGGGACGCATAAAGAACTGATGGATGCGTCCCCGCTGTACCGCAAAATCTATCAGTCACAGACAGGGGAGGCGCAGCATGTTCAAAGCACTCATTGAGCCGTTCCGCCATCCGAAGCTGGAGGTCGGACTGGGAGAAGGGAAGGTCTTCGGGGCAATGGGCGCCCGGAAACCGAAGGCCAAAGCCAAGAACTGGTCCGGTACGCTTGGACGGATATGGAGTTACCTTGCGGAGCGCAGGGCTAAGCTGTTATTGGTACTGTTTATGGTCCTGCTCAGCTCAGGACTGTCCCTGCTTGGACCTTACCTGATCAGCCGGGCGGTGGACCATTATCTTGAAGGGGACGGGGGCAGAACCTGGGTGATTTTTCTGGTCACACTGGCGCTTGTCTATCTGCTTAATTCTCTGATTTCCTGGTTGCAGAATATCTGGATGATCGAGATTGCCCAGGAGACCGTATACCGGATGCGTACGGATCTGTTCTCTCATCTGCACCGTCTGCCGATCTCCTTCTTCAACCGCAGGCAGCAGGGGGAGATTATGAGCCGGCTAACCAATGATATTGAGAATATCAGCTCGACGCTGAACAGCTCGGCGATTCAGATTTTCTCCAGTATCCTGACGCTGGTGGGTACGGTGGGGGTAATGCTGTGGCTCAGTCCCTTGCTGACGCTGCTGACCTTCATCGTTGTGCCGCTGATGATGCTGGGTATGCGCTGGATTACCCGGCGGACCGGCCCGCTGTTCAAGGAACGGCAGCGCAATATGGGGGAATTGAACGGATTTATAGAAGAAACGTTGTCCGGGCAGCGGATTATCAAAGCGTTCTCGCAGGAGGAGCGGGTCATTACCGGCTTCAGGGAGCGCAATACACGGATTATGCTGTCAGGGTACTGGGCGCAGGCGATATCCGGTTTCATTCCCAAGCTAATGAATGGTCTGAACAACCTAAGCTTTGCAATCGTTGCCGGAGTCGGGGGGCTGCTCGCCATCCGCGGACTCGTAACAGTAGGGATAATTATTGCTTTTGCCGAATATGCACGTCAATTCACACGCCCGCTGAATGATCTGGCGAACCAGTGGAACACGCTTCTGTCGGCAATTGCCGGAGCGGAGCGGGTATTCGAAGTACTTGATGAAGAAACAGAAGCCAGGGATGAGGGGGCAGCGGTAAAGCTGCAGCATGTGGAGGGCGCGGTGAAGTTCTCGGGCGTATCCTTCTCCTATGATGGAGGCGCAGATACACTGCAGGATATTTCTTTTGAAGCTAAGCCCGGAGAGATGATTGCGCTTGTTGGACCTACAGGAGCCGGCAAAACCACCCTAATCGGCCTGCTGTCCCGCTTCTACGATCCGAGTAAAGGAAGTATTACGCTGGACGGAAGAGAGCTCTCCACGATTACCCGGGAAAGTCTGCGCAGCCACATGGCCTTCGTATTGCAGGATTCCTTCCTGTTCAAAGGAACGATCCGCGACAATATCCGTTACGGCAGACTGGATGCATCCGATGAAGAGGTGGAGGAAGCCGCGAAGCTTGCCAATGCCCATGCCTTCATTATGAGGCTGCAAGGGGGCTATGACCGGATGCTGTCCGTAGACGGCAGCGGCATCAGTCAGGGGCAGAAGCAGCTGCTAGCTATTGCCCGGGCAATTCTCGCGAATCCGTCTATGCTGGTGCTGGATGAAGCTACGAGCAGTATTGATACAGTGACCGAGATTAAGATTCAGGAAGGCCTTCAGGCGCTGATGAAAGGGCGGACGAGCTTTGTGATTGCCCACAGGCTGGGCACGATCCGGGCTGCTGACCGCATACTGGTGCTCCAAGGCGGACGGCTGATTCAGCAGGGTTCCCATGAGGAGCTATTGCGGCGGGGCGGTCTCTATAGCGAACTGGTACAGGGGAGCAAGGGGGCTGCTGCGCAGTAAGTTGCTGCCGGCAAGGATGGGATAGGGAAGATGCTTTGCTGAAATGGGCGGTGCAGGATGGACTTCCGGGCTGCTGCTGTTGCTGTGGCCGCACGAATGTCCCGACTATATCCGCTTTCCGGGGACAGAGATCGGGCAACTTTAATGAAATCCTGCACAAAATACAACATTTCCCTCTACCTACCGGCCTAAAACCATAATTGTTGTAGTAAATGCAGGATTTCACTTTATTTAAGCGGCTTAGCCGGATTATTGTTGTATTTCATACAACAATCCACCCGGATACCTGGCTATCTGGGTATCAAAGTTGCAAAACATACAACATTTTTGTCTGCAGCGGCCTAATAGACAGTGCTTCCTAGGCCGGTAACGAATCAAGTATAAGAGGTTGTAGAATTCCGGGTGCGGATCGGGATTTTCTCCGGCTCAAGTTACATTGCAGTTGGTTTCAGAACATTCGAACGACAAAAGGGGATGCCTCTGCAGCCATTTCAATCCTGGCTTGGGACATCCCCTGCTTATTAGTGTTATTGATTATTATTAGGGTGTGGCATTGGTGGACGGGGGCTGCTGCGCTTTCTGTTTCTCTCTGAACCGTGGTCCTACGTAGTTCTTCTTGCGGTCCCGGGTCAGAATCCAGCCGCCGAGGAAGCTCATCCCGGCCAGGAATAGCAGTAATCCTCCGCCAAAATGCAGCCAGGCGAAATCCGGAGTGACGGACTCGTCGCCATGCATGGAGATAAAGTTGAAAATATCATCTTTCATCATCAGGAAACCCTTCATGGCCAGAAGGCCGGGGATCACCAGGATAAGGATGGCAATGAAGCGTGAAATGAGCAGTTTCATAATCGTCCCTCCTCTTCGCAGCCGTTTGAATTCACCCCTATGATAACGCTTCAATTGGCAAAAGTCCATGGATACATGACGTTTATAAGTTTTGTAATAGAATCAAAAGAGAGTACAATATAATAGGTTAAACTGAACTTTAGAGGAATGACTGGAGGATACATATCATGACAATTACCTGTGACGTGGCGATACTTGGTGGAGGTACCGGTGGTTATGTGGCGGCGATCCGCGCCGCGCAGCTCGGCAAATCCGTCGTCGTTATCGAAATGGACAAGCTGGGCGGAACCTGCCTGCACCGCGGCTGCATTCCCAGCAAATCACTGCTGCGCAGTGCCGAGGTATTTGCTGAAATCAAGGAGAGCGAAAGCTACGGTATAGAGACAACTGGCGTTGAGCTGGTGTTTCCCAAAGTGCAGCTGCGCAAGGAAGCGGTAGTGGAGCAGCTCCATCAGGGTGTGCAGTATTTGATGCGCAAGAATAAAATTCAGATTCTCAAAGGCAAAGGCCGGATCATCGGCCCGTCTATCTTCTCTCCGCGAAGCGGTGCAGTTGCCGTGGAGCTGGAGGATGGCGAGATGGAGACTGTAGTCTCCACCAATCTCATCATTGCTACCGGATCACGCCCGCGTATTCTGCCGGGCCTTGCGCCTGACGGCAAAGTGATTCTGAGCAGTGAAGAAGCGCTGACGCTCGAAGAGCTTCCGGCGTCGATTATTATTGTGGGCGGCGGGGTTATCGGCGTGGAATGGGCTTCGATGCTGGCCGATTTCGGTGTGCAGGTAACTATAGTTGAGGCTGCAAGCCAGCTGCTGCCGCAGGAAGACGAAGAAGTGGCCCGAGAACTGCTGCGTCTGCTCAAGAAACGCGGAGTCAAAGTGTTGACCGGTACTACCGTGGATGCAGAGACCTGTAGTATATCGGAATCAGGAATTACAATTGAAGCCCGCAAGGGTGAGCAGAGCCAGAGCCTGTCGGCCGAGAAGCTGCTGGTATCCGTAGGGCGCGTAGCGAATATCGAGAATATCGGCCTGGAAAATACAGATATCCGCTTCGACAAAGGTGTCATCGGAGTGAATGCCAGCATGCAGACGGGGGAGCCTCATATCTACGCTATTGGCGACTGCATCGGCGGACTGCAGCTGGCACATGCGGCCAGCCATGAAGGCATCCGTGCCGTGAATCACCTGGCGGGCGAAACGCTCCATCCGTATGAAGCCCATCTTGTTCCCCGCTGTGTCTATACGCGGCCGGAAGTAGCAAGTGTCGGTTATACCGAGAAGGAAGCGAAGGCGCTGGGACATGAGACTGTAACCGGCAAATTCCCGTTCTCGGCTATCGGCAAAGCGATTGTCTACGGCATGAAGGACGGCTTCGTAAAAGTGGTCGCCGACTCGAAGAGCGGGGATATCCTCGGCGTGCAGATGATTGGCCCGCATGTGACGGACCTGATCGGTGAAGCGGCATTGGCACAGATTCTGGATGCAACACCCTGGGAGGTTGGCGAGGCGGTCCATGCCCATCCGACACTTTCGGAGATCATCGGGGAAGCGATGCTGGCGGTGGATGGAAGAGCAATTGGATTCTAGGATAAGATGAAAGGGCTAAAGTGAATGCCGGACGGAGCTGAGGGCGCTTGATGCGCCTAAACAGCTCCATAGCGGCATTTCTTGGCTTTTCTTTTTGTATGGAAAGGGATTATAATGAACTTAGAATGAAATTAGTACCTGGTTTTAAGATCAGGACATATACTTTGTTGAGTCATGCTTAACAAAGTTAGCGAACGCTTCCGGAGCCGGTTGTACGACCTGAATTCAGGAAGCTATGCTTACAAAACTTTTAGGAGGTACCTCTTATATGGAATCCCAAGGTACTGTAGAAACCGTTAACCGACATAAACAGCTTGGACTCAGCGACGGCCAGGTTATCGATATGTACAGATTCATGCAGCTCGGGCGCAAATACGATGAGCGCAGTCTGCTCCTTCAGCGCGCAGGCAAGATCAACTTCCATGTGTCCGGCATCGGACAGGAAGCGGCGCAGGTCGCAGCGGCTTTTGCGCTGGACCGGGAGAATGATTATTTCCTCCCGTATTACCGTGATTATGCGTTCGTGCTGACGGTAGGAATGACCACGCGTGAGCTGATGCTGTCCGTATTCGCCAAGGCGGAAGATCCCAATAGCGGCGGCCGGCAAATGCCGGGCCACTTCGGAAGCAAACGCCTGCGTATCGTAACGGGATCAAGTCCGGTTACGACCCAGGTTCCGCATGCTGTAGGCTTCGCGCTGGCGGCCAAGATGCAGAAGAAAAAGTTTGTTTCCTTTGTTACGTTCGGTGAAGGCTCCAGTAACCAGGGTGATTTTCATGAAGCGTGTAACTTCGCCGGTGTGAATAAGCTGCCGGTCATCATCTTCTGCCAGAACAACCAGTATGCGATCTCCATTCCGGCCCACAAGCAGCTTGGAGGCAAGGTCAGTGACCGCGCCCTCGGCTATGGCTTCCCGGGTGTACGGGTGGACGGCAATGATCCGCTTGAGGTCTACCGTGTGGTCAAAGAGGCGCGGGAGCGTGCGCTCGCCGGAGAAGGACCCACCCTGATTGAAGCGATGATGTACCGCCTGTCGCCGCATTCCACCTCGGATAATGATCTGGCTTACCGGACCAAGGAAGAGGTTGACGAGAACTGGAAAAAGGACGGCATCGCCGCGTTCCGCACGTACCTGACCGGACTGGGTCTGTGGAGTGACGAGCAGGAGCGTGATCTGGTTGCCGAATATAATCTTGAATTGAAAGAGGCCATAACCTACGCCGAAAATGCACCGTTCCCGAAACCGGAAGATACGCTGCTGCATGTGTACGATGAATCCGGCCTTAAGGGAGGAGCATAAGCCATGGCGATGATGGAATATATCGATGCAATCCGGCTGGCAATGAAGGAAGAGATGGAGCGCGATGATTCGGTGTTCGTGCTGGGTGAGGATGTCGGCGTGAAGGGCGGCGTATTCACGACCACCAAAGGACTGCAGGATCAGTTCGGCGCAGAGCGCGTGCTTGATACACCGCTTGCGGAGTCAGCGATTGCCGGCGTGGCAATCGGCGCGGCGATGTACGGCATGAAGCCGATCGCCGAAATGCAGTACTCTGATTTCATGCTGCCGGCAACGAACCAGATTATCAGCGAGGCGGCCAAAATCCGCTACCGTTCCAATAACGACTGGAACTGTCCGGTGGTAATCCGCGCGCCTATCGGCGGCGGGATCTTCGGCGGATTGTACCACTCTCAGTGTCCGGAATCGATCTTCTTCGGTACTCCGGGACTGAAGATTGTAGCCCCTTACTCGGCTGCCGATGCCAAGGGACTGCTGAAAGCTGCTGTCCGTGACCCCGATCCGGTGCTGTTCTTCGAGAACAAGAAATGCTACAAGCTGATCAAGGAAGATGTGCCGGAGGGCGACTACATTGTGCCAATCGGTGAAGCGAATCTGCTGCGTGAAGGCAGCGATATTACGGTGATCGGGTACAGCCTTCCGCTGCATTTTGCGATGCAGGCAGCGGAAGAGCTGGAGCGCGAGCAGGGCATTACCGCGCATATTCTGGATCTGCGCACCCTGCAGCCGCTGGACCGCGAGGCGATTATTGCCGCTGTCCGCCAGACCGGCAAGGTGCTGATTGTCCACGAGGACAACAAGACCGGAGGCATTGGCGGCGAAGTGGCAGCAATTATCGCTGAACACTGCCTGTTTGATCTGGATGCGCCAATCTTCCGCCTGTGCGGACCTGATGTGCCGGCGATGCCAATCTCCCCGCCGATGGAGAAGTTCTTCATGCTGAGCAAGGACAAATTAAAGGCGGAGATGCTGCGTTTGGCGCAGTACTGATATATGTGAACAACAGGTGAGGTCTTTATGTTCAGCCTGTATGTACATTGGGCATGAATGTTGCAATTATTGCAGCTTAGATTCGAAATTAGCGGTGGGTTAGGCAGGATTGCTGTATGAAATACAACAATTTGCACGCTTATCCGCTTGGATAAAGAGAAATGCTGCCTTTTGTACAACTTTTCTGATTTTTGGCACATTTAAGTGGTGAAATGTTGTATTTTGGGCAGGATTTCATGGCTACATGCTTCCGAAGCCAGTTTTGTCGAAGCTAACTCAGGAAGTATGTGCTTACAAAACATAAGTGTATGCTTCCGAAGCCAGTTTTGTACGAAGCTGCTTCAGGAAGCTTGTGCTTACAAAACTTTAAGGAGTGACATTATGTCTGACAATACAAAGCTGACGGATGTAATCATGCCGCAGCTGGCAGAATCGCTGGTATCGGCGACGATCGGGAAATGGCTGAAGCAGCCGGGTGATACGATCGAGCAATATGAGCCGATCTGTGAGCTGATTACGGATAAGGTAAATGCTGAGCTGCCGGCTACCGTAGACGGTACGCTGGTGGAGCTGCTCGCCGAAGAAGGCCAGACCGTCAGCGTCGGCGAGATTATCGCCCGCATCGCAGTAGCGGGTGCAGCAGCCCCTGCGGCATCCGCAGCGGCCCCGGCAGCTGCCAATGCCGCAGCAACAGCGGCCTCCGGCGCAGCGCCGCAGCCTGCCCACGCCTCCGTCCGGCCGTCTGTGCCGGCTGCGGCTTTTGACGCGGATGCTCCGATGCGTTCCCGTTACTCTCCGGCTGTGCAGACGCTGGCCGCCGAGCACGGCATCAACCTTGCGGCCGTGCCGGGCACCGGCCTGGGCGGACGCATCACACGCAAGGATGTGCTCGCGTTCCTGGAGAGCGGTGCAGCTGCGGCTCAGCCTGCAGCTACAGCCCCAACTGCTGCTGCTCCTGCGCCGCAGCAGCCTGTATTCCAGCCTATTCAGGAAGAAGTGCGCGGAGAGCTTCAGCATTTGCGTCACTCCGGCCTGCACTTAAGCGAGTCGCCGAAGATTCCGACGATCGAAGTGGAAGGCGGGCGGGGCAGCAGCTCGGAATACCTGATCGACGTTACGCCGATCCGTAATACGATCGCTACCCGTATGCGCCAGAGCGTCTCGGAGATTCCGCATGCCTGGACGATGATTGAGGTCGATGTGACCAATCTTGTCGTGCTGCGCAACAAGCTGAAGGATGAGTTCAAGCGCAAAGAGGGCATTAATCTGACCTATCTGGCCTTTTTGATGAAGGCGGTTGTCAGTGCAATCAAAGATTATCCGATCATGAACTCCGTCTGGGCCGTTGACAAAATCATTGTCAAACGCGATATCAACATCTCGCTCGCTGTAGGCACAGAGGACTCTGTAATGACACCGGTCATCAAAAAAGCCGACCAGAAGAACGTCGCAGGCTTGGCCCGCGAGATCGACGAACTGGCGCTGAAGACCCGTGAAGGCAAGCTGCGGCTGGAAGATATGCAGGGCGGCACGTTCACGGTTAACAATACCGGCTCGTTCGGCTCGATTCTGTCCTACCCGATCATTAACTATCCGCAGGCGGCGATTCTAACCTTTGAATCTATCGTGAAAAAACCAGTGGTCATCAATGATATGATCGCCGTCCGCTCGATGGCCAATATCTGCCTGTCGCTGGATCACCGGATTCTGGATGGAGTCATCAGCGGGCGTTTCCTGCAGCGCGTGAAGGATAATGTGGAAGGTTATACGCCGGACACCAAGCTGTACTAATGTTTTAACAAGGCAGCTGCGGAACCCTGTGACAGGGAGAATATGAAGCAAAGGGGACCTTATGACCATGGACAACCTGAACTTAAGCAAACTGGAAGTTTCCTATCTCCCGCTGATGGAATACGGCGCGGCCTGGGAGCTGCAAAAGGAAGCGGTGCAGGGGATTGACGCAGGCACCGCTTCCGAGCGGCTGATCCTTCTGCAGCATCCGCCTACCTATACCATCGGTTCACAGAATCATCCGGAGCATCTGCTCCTTAGCGTGGAACAGCTTGGGAAACAAGGGATTGCGCTGTTTGAAATCGACCGCGGAGGAGATATTACATATCACGGACCGGGCCAGCTTGTAGGTTATCCTCTCCTGAAGCTTGGCGAAGACGGCAAGGTCGATCTGCACGGATATCTGCGCAGGCTGGAGGCCGTTATTATTGCCTATCTGGCTTCACACGGGATATCAGGAACCCGCAAGCAGGGATATACGGGCGTATGGGTCGGCGATGAGAAAATTTGTGCGATCGGCGTCAAATTCAACAAGAGTAAATTCCGCAGAGGTTTTATTACCAGCCATGGCTTCGCGTTCAACATTTCAGCCGGAATCAGCCAAAGCGGCTTCTCGGGAATCATACCCTGCGGCATTGCCGAGTACGGGGTCACTTCACTTGAGGAATGCACCGGGCGCTCCTTTGGCCTGGAGAGTGTTGCTTCCGAGCTGGTGCCTTATTTCCTGCAGCAGTTTCCGTATGAAGCGGTTGCCGGGGCTGTAAGTGCTGCAGAATAAGGAATGCTGAATCCAGGCAACGTCAAACAGCGCCCGGAGAACCCGGACGCTGTTATTCAAGTACTAAACGTGACTAACCGGCCATAAACGGCTCGATGACGAACAGCACCGTAGAGGCGATCATAGCGATCAGCATGATGTAGATAATGATGCGGAACCATTTTTTCTGTTGCATGAGTGACTCCTTTGAGATTAGTTTAAGTTAAGAACGTAGGCGTAAATGAACGCAGTACAACCATTGTAACGTATCCGCGAAAGAGAGGGAAGTCCAAGTGATATCACAAGACCGGTTGATCAATGAATTCATGGAGCTTGTCCGTATTGATAGTGAGACCAGAAATGAACGGCGGATTGCCGATGTACTCAAGGAAAAATTCAGCATTCTGGGACTGACAGCAGTTGAAGATGATTCCCAGGAGAGAACGGGACACGGAGCTGGTAATCTATTCGTGACCTGGCCTGCGGACAGCGGCGTGAGCGCGCCTAAGCTGCTGTTCACCTGCCACATGGATACAGTGGTTCCCGGGCAGAATATTAAGCCTTCCCTTGGGGAAGACGGCTGGATTACCAGCGACGGCAGTACAATTCTCGGAGCGGATGACAAAGCGGGGCTTGCCGCCCTGTTCGAAGCGATCCGGGTGATTCAGGAGCAGAAGCTTCCGCACGGGCAGATTCAGTTTGTCATTACGGCAGGCGAAGAGTCCGGGCTGATGGGCGCACGCGCAATGGACCCGGCGCATCTGGATGCCGATTTTGGCTTCGCGCTTGATTCCAATGGTGAAGTAGGAGCAATTGCCATTGCTGCGCCGACACAGGCGCGGGTAACGATGCAGATCTTCGGCAAATCCGCTCATGCCGGAGTTAATCCGGAGGATGGAATCAGTGCGATTCAAGTGGCGAGCAAAGCGATTTCGGCGATGAAGCTTGGACGGATCGATAATGAAACGACAGCGAATATCGGCAAATTTGCCGGCGGCGGCCCGACCAATGTGGTCTGCGACCATGTGCAGCTGGATGCGGAAGCCCGGAGTATCGTGCAGGAAAAGGTAGAACTGCAGATTGCCTCTATGCGTGAAGCCTTGGAGACAACCGCACGTGACAATGGCGCACAGAGTGAATTCCGCAGTGAAATCATTTATCCGGCGTTCAGCTTTAATGAGCATGATCCGGTGGTACAGCTGGCAGACCGCGCGATTACTTCACTGGGACTGACCACCCGGCTGTTCGCTTCCGGAGGCGGCAGTGATGCCAATGTGTTCAACGGCCTGAAGGTTCCTACTGTGAATCTGGCTGTCGGCTATGAGGATATCCACACAACGAAGGAACGGATCAAAGCCGAAGATATTGTCAAAGTAGCCAGCCTGGTTGTAGCTATTGTGGCCGAGAGCCAAAAAGGCTGATTTCAAAAACTGCGCAGATGCCTGCCGATCAAGGGGCCGGCTGCGCTTAAATGTAACAAAAAGGAGCTGTTCCGGAATTCACCGGGAGACAGCTCCTTCTTGTTACTCGGTGAAGCTAATCTTCCTCACGGATATCCGGAAGAACGAAGCGGCATTATCCTGCCTTGGAAGCTGTGATCCGCGTTTCCGTCTGGAGCAGCAGGATATAGGATAGGGGCATATCGCGCCCGTACTGCTTCATCCATCCGGCCATTACGGCCATGATCTGCTCCGGTTTACCTACCATTGTAACTGCGGATGAGCTTGCTCGGACAAGACAATCATTCATGCCTGCATTCCTTCTTTCCTTTTAAGTTTGCTATAATACACCCTATGCATAACCATGCCAAAGGAGACCACAAATCTATGAAAAACGATGAAATCAACCGCAACCCCGCATTGGATGAAGAAACATTGTCGACGAAGCCGATCTTTACTGGCAACATTATTTCGCTGCAGGTAGATACGGTGAAGCTGCCGGACGGCAATACAGCAACCCGTGAGGTCGTGAAGCATCCGGGGGCCGTAGCTGTGCTGGCACTGAATAACGGTAAAATGCTAGTAGTGGAACAGTATCGCCAGCCGATGCACCGGACTGAGGTGGAGATACCGGCAGGCAAGCTGGACAAAGGCGAGGATCCGCTGGCGGCTGCGGGCCGTGAGCTTCAGGAGGAGACCGGATTTCACAGCGGCGGGCTGAAGCTGCTGAAGTCCTTCTATACCTCTCCCGGCTTCGCCGACGAGATCATTCACCTCTATGTGACCGAAGATGCCCAGCCGGGTGAGATGGCGCTGGATGAGGATGAATTCCTGGAGGTTTCCGAGCTGACGCTGGAGGAAGCTTACCAGTATATCGCGGATGGACGTATTGCCGATGCCAAGACCATGATGGCTGTCTACGCCTGGCATCTGTATACGCTGACTGGGCAATGGCACTAGAGTCCACGCTGCAGAGCGTTTACTGCGACCTGCATGTGCATATCGGGCGGACTTCAGAGGGACAGGCGGTCAAAATCAGCGGCAGCCGCGAGCTCACCTTCGCCGGGATTGCCAAAGAGGCGGCGGAACGCAAGGGAATCGGTCTGATCGGCATCATCGACAGCCACTCCCCGGGGGTGCTGCGGGATATTCATGCGGCGCTGGATTCCGGCGAGATGACGATGGCGGAAGGCGGAGGTATTGCCTACAGGGGGACTACGATAATCCTGGGAACCGAGATTGAGATCCGTGAGCCCGGGCGAAAAGAGTGCCACGTCCTGGCCTTCATGCCGGACCTTGGGACCATGGAAGAGTTCAGCAGCTGGATGAGCGCCCATATGCGGAACGTGAATCTAAGCTCCCAGCGCCTGTATGCACCCTCCCGGGTGCTGCAGGACGAGATTACAGGACGGGGAGGCCTGCTGATTCCGGCACATATTTTCACTCCGCACAAAGGGCTTTACGGCTGTGCAGCGGAGCGCATGGCTGACTTATTTGACCTGGAACGCATTGCGGCAGTAGAGCTTGGACTCAGTGCGGATTCAGAAATGGCTGGGTATATTTCAGAGCTTGACCCGTACAGCTTCCTGACCAATTCTGACGCTCATTCCCTGGGCAAAATCGGCCGTGAGTATAATGTGATTGAGATGCAGCAGCCCTCTTTCCATGAGCTGAAGCTGGCGCTGGAACGCTCGGAGGGACGCCGGATCAGTGCCAACTTCGGGCTGAACCCCCGGCTGGGGAAATACCACCGCACATATTGCGGCGGCTGCGGCAGCATTATCGATGAGGCGTATGCGACTTCAGAGCGCTGTCCGTATTGCGGCAGTCCGAAGCTGGTGAAAGGAGTGCTGGACCGTATTCTCGATATTGCTGATCGTAAGGAGCCGCTGGTTCCGGCGTACCGTCCGCCCTACCATTACCAGGTGCCTCTGGAGTTTATTCCGGGACTTGGCAAGCGCAAGCTGAATGCCCTGCTGCAGGCGTTTGGCACAGAGATGAATATACTGCACAAGGCGGGTGAAGCCGAGCTTGCTGCTGTTGCCGGACAAGAGCTTGCAGAGCTGATCGTACTGGCCCGTACCGGCAGGCTTGCGCTCTCTTCAGGAGGCGGAGGGACGTACGGCAAGGTCATTAAGGGGAAGTAACCAAGGACAAGTCATAGAGCGGGACATTCCTTCATAAGGTGTAACATGTGACCGGAAAGGAGAATGTCTTGATGCGCAGTTTAAGGCTGATGATGAAGGAACAGACGCCTCTTTATATTTTTGTCGCGGTATTATTCCTGGTCGGGGTCGTATTTGGAGCGCTCATTGTCAGTGCGTTAACGCTGGATCAGCAGCAGGAGCTGGGGGATTATCTGGGTAATTTCTTCATGACCGTGGATCAACAGGGACTGCCTGCCGCGCAGGATTCGTATTGGGGGATTGCCGCATTCAATCTCAAATGGGTCGGACTGATATGGATACTCGGCTTGTCGGTTATCGGACTTCCGGGGATTCTGATTCTGGATTTCCTCAAAGGCGTGCTGATCGGCTTCACCGTCGGCTGTCTGGTCAGCCAGTATTCCTGGCATGGCATGCTGTTTGCCCTGGTCTCTGTGGCCCCGCATAATCTGGTGCTGATTCCGGTATTGCTTGTATGCAGCGCGGCAGCGATCGCCTTCTCCCTGCTGATGATCCGCAGCCGGGTGCTGGGACAACAGCGGCGTACCAAGGTGACCCGGCCTTTTGTAATGTACACCCTGCTGTCACTCGGCATGGCCCTGCTGGTTATGGGAATCTCCGGATTTGAGGCTTGGGTGACCCCGGTGATGATGAGATGGGTGACGCCGATGCTGGTGTCAGCCGGATGAGCGTAGAATCTTCAGGAAGCATAAGCCTGTACTGAGAACATGCGGTGGAATGAATTTCCATTCGGGCACTTCCTTGAACGTTGGGGTCCTGCCTCCGCGTAAGCTAAAAGCGTTTGACTTCTCAAAGTAACTCCCCCTATAATGGAAGAAGTGGCTTGAAGCCCGGTGCGGTAATTTTCCAAGGGGGAGGCAGACAATGGAAGCCCGGATAGACAAGATTAAGCAACAACTACAATCCCAAGGATACAAGCTTACACCTCAACGGGAAGCGACCTTAAGAGTTCTACTGGAGAACGAGGATGATCATTTAAGCGCTGAAGATGTATTCATGCTGGTGAAAGAAAAGGCTCCGGAGATCGGTCTCGCCACCGTATATCGTACCCTGGAACTGCTCAGCGAGCTTCATGTCGTGGAGAAGATTAATTTCGGAGACGGTGTTGCCCGTTATGATCTGCGGACCGATACAGCGAAACATCATCATCATCATCTGATTTGTGTACAATGCGGAACCATGGATGAGATTCGTGAGGATTGGCTGGGTCCGCTGGAAGAGCGTCTTGAGAAGGATTATAATTTTACGGTGCTTGATCATAGACTTGATTTTCACGGAATTTGCCACCGCTGCAAGGATAAGAATCCTGCAGACGGCAATACTCCCGAATAAGCTAATATAGAGCATGAACTCTTATACAGATGAGGAATTACCGCACAAGCTCTCCCCGGCTGAATGGCCGGAGGGGGCTTTTTAACTGATTATTCAAAGAGCAATACATAACACCA
The DNA here is from genome assembly GCF_037963255.1 of Paenibacillus sp. FSL H8-0259. Lineage (NCBI taxonomy): Bacteria > Bacillati > Bacillota > Bacilli > Caryophanales > Paenibacillaceae > Paenibacillus > Paenibacillus sp. FSL H8-0259. Next base: position 5,363,381 of record NZ_CP150147.1, on the reverse strand, counting down.
CCCTCCGGCGCATAAAGTGAAGGACGAGTTCTGCGAAGTGTAATAGTGAAGCAGATGCTGCCATAACTTTTACTTTTAGGAGGTTGCCTAAGATGATTGTCTCCATTCCCAAAACTGTACGCCGGCTGTATTTCATGACCTTGCTCGTTGCGATCAGCTGTGTGCTGTACTATGTCCTAAGCTGGGTCAGTGCCTGGATCAGCCCCGCTCAGAACTATGATATTCCGGAGGGCACAGCCATCCGGGCATTTCATGATGTGAAGCAAAGCGATGAAGGGCTGAGTGCAGGTCAGCGCCTGCGGTTCTACTATTGGTACGGGGAGTGAGCGCTCCGCCGGTTGCAGGAAAAAGCTAGAAGCCTGTCGAATGAATCTAGAGCATGTAAGGGACGCCCCGCGTTCTGACTGCTGCCGGACCCCAACCGCTGCAGAGCGGCATGAAGCAGCCTGAGTATGACAGGAGCGTGAATAGATGAAGTCACACTTGCAGCCGTTTATGCAGTATTTGTCCGGGGACAAAGGATTGTCTCCTAGTACGCTGGAATCCTATGGACGGGATATTTCGCAGTTTCTGGAGTTTACCGAAGAGCGCGGCACGGCTGCGATGGAAGAAATCAGAAGATCACATATTATGCTCTACCTCGGCGCTCTGCGCGGAGCGGGCAAGGCAACGGCAACAGTCAACCGGAATACGGTATCGCTGCGCGCCTATTTTCATTTTTTGCTGAAAGAACGGCTGATCGGGCAAGACCCGACACTGGATATGGAAACGATTAAACCGAGCAAGAAACCGCCGATGATTCTTAGTATTGAAGAAATTGAACGCCTGCTGGCCGTCCCTGATGAATCTGCTCCCCAGGGGATGCGCGATAAGGCGATGCTTGAGCTGCTCTATGCTACGGGTATCCGTGTTACAGAGCTAATCTCGCTGAATGTGGAGGACGTGAATACCGGGCTGAAGTTCGCACGCTGCAGCGGGGCCTCCGGCAAGGAAAGAGTGGTGCCGATTGGTACGATTGCTGCGGACTGTGTGGCCCGTTATGTCTCCGGTATGCGGGACAAGCTGCTCCGGGTGAATCTGGAGGAGCCTGCGCTGTTCCTGAACAGTCTGGGCGGGAGGCTGACCCGTCAGGGCTTTTGGAAAATTATCAAGAAACATGCGCGTGAAGCCCACATCCAGCAGGACATCACACCGCATACCCTGCGGCATTCCTTCGCCGCTCATCTGCTGGAAGGCGGGGCAGATCTGCGCTCCGTGCAGCAGATGCTGGGCCATTCCGATATTTCGACCACTCAGATTTATAGCGGAATCGCCCGCAAGAATATGAAGGAAGTCTATGAGAATCACCATCCCCGGGCAAAATAGTCTTTATTCAGAGGTATGGTGTAACCGTGGATAGAACGGGTGATGGGATGGATTGGCCCGAAAAGATGCTTTTTGTGAGTAAGAAAGTTATGATGGAATCATACTGAAAGGATAGCTCCCGGGAGAGGTTCTCCCGGAGTTTCTTCCTGTTTTGAGCAGACTTTACGATTATGCAAACTACGAAGGAGTGAAGACGGCAATGTCCTCATTTAAACGCATCGGATTTATTGTTCTGGATAGTGTAGGTATCGGTGAAGCGCCGGATGCCGCTAATTTTGGAGATACAGGCTCCCATACGCTGGGCCATATTCTGGAGCGGGTTCCGGGTCTTAAGCTTCCGAATCTGCAGCAGCTGGGACTTGCGAATATTGCTCCGCTGCCGCCGCTGGAACCGGTAGCTGCCCCGACAGGCTATTACGGCAAAATGCAGGAGGTTTCAGTAGGCAAGGATACGATGACCGGCCACTGGGAGCTGATGGGCCTGAAGATTGAGGTTCCATTTAATACTTATTTTGACGGATTCCCCGCAGAGCTGATTGAGAAGTTCGAAGCGGCAACCGGACGTAAGGTGATTGGCAACAAGCCGGCTTCCGGCACGGAGATTCTCGTAGAATACGGCGAAGAGCAAATGAAGACCGGCGCATGGATTGTGTATACTTCGGCAGACAGCGTATTCCAGCTTGCCGCGCATGAAGATATCATTCCTCTGGAAGAGCTGTACAGCGCCTGCCGGATCGCCCGCGAGCTGACGATGGCTCCCGAATTCTCCGTCGGCCGTGTCATCGCCCGTCCTTATGTCGGTGAGCCGGGGAATTTCGTGCGTACCCCGAACCGTCATGACTACGCGGTGAAGCCGCCGGAGCCGACCGTTATGAACGCTCTGGAGGACATCGGCAAAGACGTGATTGCGGTAGGTAAAATCAATGATATCTTCACCGGCGAAGGTGTAACAGCTTCTTACCCGACGAAGAGCAATGAGCACGGCATCCAGATTACCATTGACGAGCTGCGCAAGCCGTTCAACGGATTCCTGTTCACTAATCTCGTTGATTTCGATTCCCTGTACGGCCACCGCCGTGATCCGGAAGGCTACGGCCGGGCGCTGGAGGTATTCGATCAGGCGCTGCCTGAGCTGCTCTCCACCCTGGATGAAGATGATCTGCTGATCATCTCTGCAGACCACGGCAATGACCCGATCCATGCCGGAACGGATCATACCCGCGAATATGTGCCGCTCCTGATCTACAGCCCGCGATTCAAGACTCCGGGCAGCCTGGGCATCCGCCAGACCTTCTCTGACGTTGCTGCTACCATCGCTGATAATTTCGGAGCGAAGGCACCGCAGTACGGGACGAGCTTTTTGTCTGAATTAATTTAATTTAAATAATAAATCAAGATGAACTGAAGGATATAACTAAAAGTGAGAAGAATCGAAGGGGAAATTTGGAACTGTAGGAGCGATAGCGACCGCCTTTGTCTACGGATTTCAACCGCTAAGCGGGTCATAATTGAAGAAATCTGTAGACAACAGCGGCCGGAAGTCCAAATATCACCGTAGTGACGGCTCAGCTTTACGTCGATGACTAAAGTTCATCCCACCCACCTCAAGGAGGAACCAACCATGACCGCAGTTACCCAAAGCAATATTCAAGAAGCAGCAGTATATATCAAAGACAAATGTACCGTCGCACCCGAAATCGGGCTGATCCTCGGCTCCGGCCTCGGCGTTCTGGCCGATCTGATTACAGACGAAGTAGTCATTCCTTATAATGAAATCCCGCATTTCCCGGTGTCCACTGTTGAAGGACATGAAGGTGAACTGCTGATCGGCATGATTGAAGGCCGCCGCGTCGTAATGATGAAAGGCCGCTTTCACATGTACGAAGGCTACGGACCGGAGACTACTGCCTTCCCTGTACGTGTTATGAAAGAGCTGGGCGTAACCAGCCTGCTGGTAACTAACGCTGCCGGCGGGGTCAACACCGATTTCACACCGGGTGATCTGATGCTGATTACTGACCATCTGAACCTCACAGGCCGCAATCCGCTGACCGGACCGAATGATAATGCGCTGGGCGTACGTTTCCCGGATATGTCTTCGGCTTACAGCCCGCGCCTGATCGCAGCCGCCAAAGAAGCTGCAGCAGCGCTGAACTTCGAGTTCAAGGAAGGCGTATACGCCGGCCTGCTCGGACCCAACTACGAGACTCCTGCTGAGATCGTTATGCTGCGCCGCCAAGGGGCAGATGCAGTAGGGATGTCCACGGTATCTGAGACGATTGTGGCCCGTCATGCCGGGATTGAAGTACTTGGTATTTCCTGCATCACCAACATGGCTGCCGGAATTCTGGAACAGCCGCTGAACCATGCAGAAGTGATGGAGACAGCGGAACGTGTGCGCGAGCAATTCCTGAAGCTGGTGCTGGCTTTTATTCCGAAGATGTAGTTCCTGCTTCAAGCTATTTACAAGACAATTCATATCCGGGAGGATCAACCTATGACAACACCATCAACAGTCCCATACGGCACTCAGGTAAAAGAAGCTGCTGAATATATTCAATCCAAATTCGGTTCTTACACACCGGCTATCGGACTTATTCTGGGCTCCGGCCTCGGGGATCTGGGTGACCAGATCGAAGATGCGGTATATCTGCCTTATGAAGAAATTCCGCATTTCCCGCGTTCCACGGTAGAAGGTCATGCGGGACGGTTCGTGATCGGTAAGCTGGAAGGCAAGGATGTTATTATCATGCAGGGCCGTTTCCACTACTATGAAGGTTATGAAATGCGCAAAGTGGTGCTGCCGGTATACGTAATGGCTAAGCTTGGCGTAGGCACACTCGTGATTACCAATGCAGGCGGCGGAATGAACAGAGCGTTCAAAGCCGGTGACCTCATGCTGATTACCGACCACCTGAACATGACTGGCGACAACCCGCTGATCGGACCGAATGATCCGGAGCTGGGTGTACGTTTCCCGGATATGTCCCGTGCGTATGACCCGGAATATATCGAGTTGGCGAAGAAGCTGGCCGGTGAAGTTAAGGGTGCCGATGGTGAAGCACTTGTGCTGCAGGAAGGCGTATATGCCGGCATCAGCGGACCTACCTATGAAACTCCGGCTGAACTCAAAATGCTGGCCTACCTCGGCGGCGATGCCGTTGGAATGTCCACCGTGCCCGAAGTGATCGTAGCCAGCCACAGCAAGCTGCGTGTGCTCGGCATTACCTGTATCACCGATATGGCGATCGGGGACGAGCTGGAGCCGCTTACTCATGAGCAGGTGGTAAAAGTAGCTAACCTGACCAAACCGAAATTTATCGGCCTTGTGCGCTCCTTTGTCCGTGAGGTACAGGTATAATGCGTGCAGTTGACCTTATCCAGAAAAAACGAGACGGCGGCGAGCTCAGCCGTGAAGAAATAGCTTACCTGATTCAAGGCTACAGCAAAGGTGAAATTCCTGATTACCAGATTTCCGCCTGGGCGATGGCTGTCTATTTCCGGGGAATGAACGCACGGGAAACCGGCGATCTGACCCTGGAAATGGCGATGTCCGGTGACCAGGTGGATCTCAGTCCGATTGCAGGTATCAAGGTGGACAAGCATTCTACCGGCGGTGTTGGCGACAAAACGACGGTTGTTCTTGCCCCGCTTGTAGCTGCAGCCGGAGTTCCGGTGGCCAAAATGTCCGGACGCGGCCTCGGCCACACCGGCGGTACGCTCGACAAGCTGGAGTCGATCACCGGATTCTCCGTGGAGATGGACCGGGAGCGCTTTTTCACCCAGGTAGGGGAGATCGGCGCAGCTGTCATCGGCCAGTCCGGCAACATTACGCCTGCGGACAAGAAATTGTACGCACTGCGTGACGTGACTGCGACCGTGGAATCCATTCCGCTGATTGCCAGCTCCGTAATGAGCAAGAAGATCGCCGCAGGTGCGGATGCCATCGTCCTTGATGTGAAGACCGGCAGCGGCGCGTTCATGAAGACGCTGGATGATTCCATTGCACTCGCACAGGCGATGGTGGATATCGGCACACATCTTGGCCGCAACACGGTCGCTGTGATCAGCGACATGGACCAGCCGCTCGGCTTCGGCATTGGCAATGCGCTGGAGATCAAAGAAGGCATTGAGACCCTGAACGGCCACGGGCCGAAGGATCTGCAGGAGGTCTGCCTCATTCTGGGCAGCCAGATGCTGGTGCTCGGCGGCAAGGCGAAGGACGAACAAGAAGCGCGCTCCATTCTGCTGTCCCATATTGAAGACGGCAGTGCGCTGGACAAGTTCAAGCAGATGGTATCTGCCCAAGGCGGCGATGCCGCGCAGATTGAGTCGCCGGATACTTTGCCGGCAGCGCGCAAGTTCATCGAAGTGAAGGCAGAAGCCGCAGGGTATGTGGAGAGCATTCAGGCTGAAGAGATCGGCGTAGCGGCGATGCTGCTCGGCGCCGGACGCGAAACGAAGGAATCCGTCATCGACCTGGCCGTTGGCATTCAGCTGGCGATTAAGGTTGGCGATGCCGTAGCCGCAGGCGATACGCTTGCTGTGCTGCATGTGAATGATGCCAGTGAGAGCAAAGTGCAGGAAGCCGAAGCCAAGGTGCTGGAAGCTTACCGCATTTCCGCTCAGCCGGTTCCGCCGCAGCCGCTGGTATTTGCGCTGGTGACTAAGGATGGCGTAACTCGGTACTAAAGCGGGTGCCGGTTACTCAAACAATTCAAAAGCCGTACATCAGCAATTCGCTGATTGTACGGCTTTTTTGGATTGTTCAGGACCGCCCCCGTAAGACAAGTGGAAAAAGGGCATTTAATTATCCTTGAATCGCTGATATTTGGGTTTTAGTTGGAAAAAGTACATTTAATTTTCCGATTTACTGACTTGGCGGCGGAATCAGCAAATTTAGGTGACGTTTATCCACTTATTTTTTGGTATGCGGTCCACACGATGAAAATAAGTGTACGGAATCCACTTATTCCGTAACCCGTAACCCGTAACCCGTAACCTGTAACCCGTAACCCGTAACCCGTGGAAGAACGGGGCTCCTGCTTGAGCGCGCAGCTAATCCAGCAGCAGGTTCTTCTCAGCCACCTGCATCATCCGGTAAGCCCCCCTACTGCGGTTGCAGAGAGCGGTGAAGGTTACACCGCTTGCCGGATAAACTGCTGAGCGAAAGGAGACCCCGGGATCGGAGCCCATGAGATGGTATTTTAACACCCCGCCGTTTCGGATCGTAATCCATACTCCATAGCCATAGTAAGTATCCTCATCCTCATCCTCATGAATATGCGGTGTGAGCAGCAGGGCAGTCGTCTCAGGCTGCAGCAGCTTGTGCCCGAGCAGGCATGTCCACAGCTTCTGCATATCCGCTGCCGTGACAAAAGCACCTCCGTCGCCGCCGCCCACTACCGGAATGGAGTAGATGTTGCTGATATTCTCTCCGGTCTCACTGTCGATATAACCGAGAGCTGTATTGGCAGGGAGGGCATCCAGGGCGAAGTAACCGGAAGCCTTCATCCCGCAAGGCCGGAAAATATGCTGCTCCACATAATCCGTGAAATTCATTCCGCTGACCGCTTCGACAATCAGGCCAAGCATGATATAACCCGCATTGTTATAGTGGAAACGATCGCCGGGAGTGAATTTCATCGGCAGCGATGCAAATAGTGGCAAGAAATCACCCGGTCGCCTGAGCGTATACATCGGTATGTCCTCCCATAGTGCTGCGAAATCGTCCATAACCTCCTCATCGAAATAATCCGGAATGCCCGAGCTATGCGTCAGCAGCTGATGAACCGTGATCTCCGGGCTGAACAAGGGGAACTTCTGCTCATGTAAGACCTCCAGCACCTTGCCGTCAAAAGAAAGCTTCCTCTGCTCGGCCAGCTGGCAGATAGCTACTGCTGTGAACAGTTTGCTGCCGGAAGCAATCCCGAAGCGGGTGTTAAGCTGATTGATCCGTTCCTCCGCTACGTTGGCTTGTCCGCAAGCAGCCGCTGCGAGGGTCTGATCGTGTTGCATAACCAGTACCGTCCCCGAAAATCCGGAGAGCAGAATCTCCTGATCGATGGTTTGTTGGAGCTCTTTTTGATGCTCTGTCTGTTCCAGCTTCATGTATTCACCCTCTTCCATAATTTGATGATGCGTAACCTTCTTGTAATTCGCCAATATGGAATAATTAACCTTTATTTATATTCCTGTATGATATGGAGCGGGGAATTTAGGGGTTAAATGGATGCCGGATGCTGCTTAAAGGCCTTAGAGTGTACCTTGCGCGTAAGGTTTATGTGCAAAGGACAAGAAAAACAACTTAGTTTTGGCAGGGCGGTACATTGTGGATGTTTCGAATTTTAAGATAGTATGAATTCAAACATCACAATCATGAGCATGCATCCGGGGAGGAATTATAATGGCACTTCATCAGACGATTACAGTTTTGAACGCACTGGACAGCGCTTATGTTAATGGTGAGCAGGTCAGGCAGTTATTCGCAGCATATCCTGCGGTTAAGGTTGAGGTTCAGAAAGTGGAAGGTGAAAAGGGCAGTACGGAATTCGTCAAAATCACCATTCCGGGCAGTCAAGGCAAGCTTGGAGGCGGCAGTGCGCCAACCTTCGGAATTGTCGGCAGACTTGGCGGCATAGGGGCGCGCCCCAGCCGGATCGGCATTGTCTCTGATGCAGACGGCGCAGTAGCGGCAATCGCAGCGGCACTGAAACTGGCAAACATGCAGACCAAAGGGGATGTGCTGCAGGGTGACGTCCTGGTTACGACACATATTTGTCCGGATGCTCCGACACTGCCGCATGAACCCGTTGATTTCATGGATTCCCCGGTGGATATCCTGCAGATGAATGAGCATGAGGTATTGCCGGAGATGGAAGCGATTATTTCTATTGATACGACTAAGGGCAACCGTGTGGTGAATCACAAAGGCATTGCAATCTCACCTACGGTCAAAGAAGGGTACATTCTGCGGGTCAGTGAGGATCTGCTGCGCATTAAGGAAATGACGACAGGACAGTATCCGGTAACTTTTCCGGTAACTACGCAGGACATTACTCCTTACGGTAACGGACTATATCATATCAATTCCATCCTGCAGCCGGCAGTAGCGACTTCGGCTCCTGTTGTAGGGTTGGCGATTACGGCCCAGTCCATGGTGCCCGGCTGCGGTACAGGGGCAAGCCATGAGATTGATATCGCCCAGGCGGTGCGTTTTGCCATTGAGACAGCCAAAGAGTTCACTCAAGGCATATGCTCCTTCTACAACGAAGCTGAATTCGCACAGATTACCGAGCTGTACGGTTCGATGAAAGTGCTGCAGACGCTGGGTAAACCGGCTGTAACCTCTCACTAGGAATAGAACGGAATAATGGCAGGCGCTGAGCAAGGTTCAGCGCCTGCTCAATGTATACAGGCATGAGTTGCCATGATTTCAATCCGTATGGAGAAGCGGGAGGGAGCAAGATGAGTAAAAATATAGGGTTAATCACGATCGGACAAGCTCCCAGGAACGATGTTGCACCGATTATTGAGAAGTATCTGGAGGGTAAGGCAGGACTGGTTCAGTCCGGGGTGCTTGACGGGTTCACTGCTGATCAGGTACGCGAATTCTATAGTCCTGGTCCTGGAGAGTATGTGCTGACTACCCGCATGGCGGACGGATCAGCTGCGGTGATCTCCCGTGAACGGATAAAGTCAGTTCTGCAGGGGAAGGTTGATGCTATGGAAGCTGCTGGAATTGAGACGATTCTGCTGGCCTGTACCGGTGTTTTTCCGGGACTTCATACGGCCAAGGCCCATCTGATTGAACCGGACCGGATTATCCCTCCGGTCGTAATGGCGATGCTTGACGGACGCCGGCTGGGGCTGATAGGTCCTCTGCCCGAGCAGGAAGAGAGCATGAATGAGAAATTCGCGGGAGCCGGAGCACGGCTGCCGTTTGCAGCTGCTTCTCCGTATACCGGTACGGAAGCGGATTTCCGAGCGGCAGCTGAGCGTCTGCGAGACTTGGCGGACGTGATTGTGCTTGACTGTATGGGATATGTGGAGCAGCATAGACAGTGGGCGGCCTCCGCAGGAGTGCCTGCCGTGCTGTCCAATGCCCTCGTGGGCAAGCTGGTAGCAGAAATGGTGTAACCGGGAGGAAAAGATAATGAGTGAGCAACGAATATTGATCAGCATGAATGTTCTTAAGGACTGTCTGGGGCTTGGCAGCGGCGAATTGCTGGCTGTAGTGGCCGATGACGACAAGCGGGAGCTTGCCGAATCCGTCTATGAAGCAGGGAAGCGGATCGGAGCGGAATCGATGCTACTGATTATGCAGGCGCGGAGCAAATCCGGCGAGGAGCCGCCGGCTCCGATTGCCGAAGCTATGGCCAAAGCGGATGTGGCAGTATGCATTACGACACATTCGATGACACATACGGCGGCGCGCAAGCAGGCAGCCGCAGCGGGAACACGGGTGGCGACCATGCCGGGCATGACAGATGACATGTTCAGCCATGGCGCGATCACTGCGGACTATGCGCAGGTGAAGACATTAACGGAGCAGGTAGCTGCGCTGCTGTCTGAGGGAAGCCAGGTTCGTGTGGAGAAGGATGGACTGAATCTGAGCTTTTCGATTGAGGGCCGGGATGGCGTGCTGAGCACCGGATTATATCTGAATCCGGGAGAATCGGGTAACCTTCCTTCGGGCGAGGCTTATATTGCGCCGATGGAAGGTACAGCCGCCGGCCAGATTAAGGTGGACGGTTCGATTGCAGGTATTGGCGCGCTGAACAGCCCGATGGTGCTGACAGTGGAGCAGGGCCGATTAATTAGTGCAGAAGGCGAGAGCGGTGACAGGCTGCTGGATATGCTTGGTGCCGGTGACGGCAGGCTTCTGGGCGAGTTCGGCATTGGTACAAACAACAAGGCCAGAATTACAGGTGTGGTGCTGGAGGATGAGAAGGTCTACGGGACCATCCATGTCGCTTTTGGCAGCAATAATACGTTCGGCGGGGTTGTAGCGGCTGGCGTTCATATTGATGCTGTAGTTATGAAACCGGATGTGTATATTGATGATAAGCTGATTATGCGTGCAGGAGAACTGCTCTAGGCTGCGCGGCTGCTGTGTTGTTGTCAGGGTTATCGCGGTACGGGATGAAGCAAAAGTATATGGTGAGGATATTCAGAACGCCCAACAATGGCTGACCAGGGGGAGACAAGGATGCTTGGAATTATACGTGTAATTACACTGCAAGAGGAGTCTGCAATTCATTTGCACGGAGAATTGATTGAACACCGGTATGGCCTGCCGGTAATCAGCCGCTGCATTCCGGATCAGCCTCAGGGCGTATACAATGACGAGACCGAAGCGGAGTCAGTGCCGAAGATTATCAGCCTGGCCCGGGAACTGGAGCAGCAGGGCTGTACGGCCATCGGCATCAGCTGTGCCGCAGATCCGGCGCTGCTGGAAGCCAGGATGGCAGTGAACGTACCGGTGCTGGGTGCAGGCTCGTGTGCAGCCCATATGTCGCTTGCATACAGCGATAAGATCGGCGTGCTGACGATTCTGACCGAGGTGCCGCCGCTGATCCGCAGCATTCTAGGCGATGCTTACCTCGGCATGGACCGGCCAGATGGGGTAACGACCACACTTGATTTGGGTACACCTGCCGGACGGGCAGGCGCACTTGCCGGAGCAGCCCGGCTGGTGGAGCGCGGTGCGGAGGCCATAGTCCTCGCCTGCACCGGGTTTGCCACCATCGGGCTGGCGGCGGAGCTGGAAGAACAGCTCGGCATCCGTGCGTTTGATCCGATTCTCGCGCTTGGAGCAGCGGCCGCTGCGTCTGCTTCCTTGCCTGGGGGTGTGCGGCGCTGATTGCGCTGTGCAAATCTGCTCTTGGAAGTACGAAGTATAGTAATTCAGGAAATATAGTTAAGCGTTCTTCCGGATGTAGGTCCGGGGAACGTTTTTTTGTGTAGCTGATTTGGCTGGCTGGCTGCTACTGCAGGGTGTTTCTGAGCTGCTGTGGGGAGTGCGTATGAGTATGTGGAGCGGGAAGTTGGGGAGGTGGGGAGACGTGAGAGGTACGGGGGAGGTGGGTGTGGGAAATAAGGAAGGAGGAGTTGGGATGGAGAAGTGAGAGATACAGGGGGGGAATGGGAAGTGGGGGAAGTAAGGAAGGGAGGAAGGGAGGAAGGGAGTGAGGGAGGAAGGGAGGAAGGGAGGAAGGGAGGAAGGGAGGAAGGGAGGAAGGGAGTGAGGGAGTGAGGGAGTAAGGAAGTAGGAAATGAGAAAGTGAGGGGATGAGAAGTGAAAATTGAGAAGTGGAAATTGAGAATTGAGTATGGGGAGTGGGAAATGAAGAGTATGGAGGTGGAGGTGAGTGGAAAGGTGAAGAGATGAGAAGCAGGAGAGTGTGCAGATTTAAGTACATACTGAAATGGACAGTTGGTCGGGCACCAGACAGAAAGTATAGTAGCAAACATTTTAAGTGGCTCACAGCAGGAAAGTAAAGGTATAAATCCCTCTGATTCCGCTAAACGTGGCTCACAGCAGAAAAATTAAAGGTATAAATCCCTCTGTTTCCGCCGAAAGTGGCTCACAGCACCAAATTAAAGGTATAAATCCCTCTAAATCCATCGAAAGTGGCTCACAGCACCAAATTAAAGGTATAAATCCCTCTAAATCCATCGAAAGTGGCTGATAGCACCAAATTAAAGGTATAAATCCCTCTGTTTCCGCCGAAAGTGGCTCACAGCACTAAATTAAAAGTATATATCCCTTTGTTTCCGCCCCGAAGGTAAGAAGTTGAAATGAGAGGCAAAAGTGCCCTTGATTTCAGCCGAGGGAGGCTAGAAGTGGTAACGAGGGGCAAAAGTGCCCTTGATTTCAGCCTGAGGAGGCTAAAAGTGGAAATGAGGGGCAAAAGTGCCCCTGATTCCGTCCGAAGGAGCCCGTTAGCACCAAATCAAAGGTACGAATCCCTCTGATATCGCCAGCAGCACCAAATCAAGGTATACCTCCCTCTCATTTCACCAGAAGTGGCCTCCAGCACGGAACGAGAAGCACTAATGCCCCACCCGTCTAATAGCGGCCATTCCTTACCAGCTTCACGCGTACCCCTCATACAGGCCGGCGTAGCCGTCAGATAAGTTACTTTGTTCAATAAGGACATGTTGTGTCCTATTTGCGTACTACTCGCGTCCTATTCACAGTCACCGGATCAGCTTGTTAACCAGTGTTTTCCCTCCCACACTTACGTATAAATCCGAAAAAATATCTTCAATTTTATATATTTTTCCTGTGGCTGGGCGGGAATGTCTGATAAACTATCGGGAATGCGAATGTAAGCTAATGGCATACGAGTGGCTACGGGTGCATACGGGTACGTACAAGTGGCATATTTCAGGAAAAATCATGAAATACTGAAGATAGTAGAGGGAGGCAGAATGTTGAATACACGAGGAATTACTCTAAGGGAGCTGATGGAGCTCTCTGTTCTTGGGAAAGCGAAGGTTATTAGCGGCCAGCAGGGGCTGGACCGGGTGGTCCGGTTCGTAGATATTATGGAGGTTCCGGATCTGAAGGGCTGGATCAGTGAAGGCGTCATGCTGCTGACTACGGCGTATTCCATCCGCCATGATCCTTCGCTGCTGACGGAGCTGATCTATACGCTCGACAATCTGGGTGCAGCGGCGCTGGCGATTAAGCCGGCCCGCTTCCTGAAGGAAATCCCCCAAGGGGCGATCGAGGCCAGCAATGCCTGCGGTCTGCCGATTGTGGAGATCCCGCCGGAGATTCCGTATACGGATATCACCCAGCCGGTGATGGAGCTGCTGCTCGGACGCCAGGCGATGCTGCTGCGCCGTGCGGAGGAGGTCTACCGCACGCTGACAACGATGGTGCTGGAGAACAGCGGCATTCAGGCGGTCAGCGATAATGTCGCTGATTTTCTGAAAGCGCCGGTTGCCCTTGTTGACACCGACCGGAAGACTATCGTGTCTTCGCCGGCTGATTTCGATTGGTCACAGAGAGAGGCGCCGCTGAACTGGAATATTCATGTGGACCGGCGGACCGTCGCCAGACTGCTGGTGGACAAGGAGCAGCTGGACGATATGGAGGAAGTAGGCATCGAGCAGGCCCGGCTTGTCTTTGCCCTGGAGCTGATGCGCCGCAAGGTTGCCGAGGATACCGAGTTCCGGCTGCGCGGCAACTTCATCGATGAGCTGCTGACTCCGCCGCTGCCTTCGCGGCATGAGGTGGAGCGGCGGGCACGCCAGCTCGGGATGAATCCCGAGCATAAGTGGGAGGTTGCTGTAATCGAAGGGGAGACAGCGCCGAGTGAGGAAACGGTGAACCGGCTCTTGGAGCGGGAAGCGAAGAAACGCGGAGTTACACCCCACGTAGAGTACCGTTCCAGCCGGGCTGTGCTGTTCCTGCCCACGCAGGAGGGCCGTAAATTCACGCCGGGCGGAGATGCACAGGAGCCCTGGCAGAAGACGCTGGAGGGCTGGCTGAAGGACAAAAGCGAAGGCCTCAGCAGCTACAGAAGCGGAATTGGCACCTCGGAATACTTGTGGGACATCCACACCAGCTACAATGAAGCGCGCAAAGCCTTGTCTATCTCCAGAAGGCTCGGACAAGGTACAGGCGGTGTCACCCGCTATGAAGAGATGGAAGTATACCACTTGCTGGAGGGCCTTGGCGGTCCGGGCTTCGAGCGGCTGTTCGGGCGTAAGCTGGGCAAGCTGCTGCAATACGACCAGGAGCATGACAGTAATATGATGCTGACGTTCTATCATTATCTGGAGTGCCGGGGCAGCCTGATTGAGACGGCGAACAGCCTGTACATTCATCGCAACTCGGTCAAATACCGGCTGGAGCGGATCCGCGATATTACCGGCTTCGATTTGAACGATCCGCGCGAGCAGTTCGTGTGCCATTTGTGCCTGATTTACTACTACCTGCAGGAAAAATAGGCGGGACTGGAACTTTTATGGAATTGTATGTTAGGAAAGATTACATATAGAGGTGTTGATAGTGCACAATCGACAAACGGTTGTGCTTTTTTTTAGCTGAACGGGACGTAGAGTGGTGGTCAAATTCTATGTAGAATTAGCACAACTACTAAAGAGGACAAAGAAACCGCACAGTACCTGACATGGGAAACGCGTTTCCGTCAACAAGAATGTCACAGCATGGATGGCACAGAAGCCGTAAGGGGGTTGATTCATTGTTTGCTTACACATTAAAAAGACTTGTGCAGATGATTCCAGCCTTGCTAGGTATTATCGTCATCACCTTCATTCTCTCAAGAGTGCTGCCGGGTGACCCGGCGATCATGCTGGCCGGAGAGCAGGCTCCGGAGGAGATTGTGGACAAGATCCGTCAGGATATGGGGCTCGACAAGCCGCTGTATATCCAGTTCTTCACTTACATCGGCCAATTGCTGCAAGGCAATATCGGCTACGCGTATCACACCGGACATACGGTAGCCAGCGATTTGGCTTCGCGGTTCCCGGCCACCATTGAGCTGACCCTGGCCAGCATTCTGATCGCGGTCCTGGTGGCCATTCCCGTCGGGATTGTCGCCGCTACCCGCAAAGAATCGTTTCTGGATCACATTTCACGGGTGTTCTCGCTGATAGGTGCATGCGTGCCGATCTTCTGGCTGGGCCTGATGTTCATTTACGTCTTTTATTCCATCCTCGGCTGGGCTCCGGCACCGATGGGACGGATCAGCGGAGACTTGAATCCGCCGGTGCATATCACCGGGCTGTATGTTCTGGACAGCATCCTCTCAGGCGATACCGCTGCACTCAAAAGCAGCCTCTCGCATCTGCTGCTCCCGGCTATCTGCCTCAGCACCGGCACGATGGCGATCATCGCCCGGATGACCCGTTCCAGCATGCTGGAGGTCGTGGATCAGGACTTCGTCCGCACCGCCCGGGCCAAAGGGCTGCGGGAATCAGCCGTCATCTACAAGCATGCACTCGTCAATGCACTAATACCAACCTTGACCGTTCTCGGTCTGCAGTTCGGCTTTTTGATGGGCGGAGCGGTCATTACGGAAACGATTTTCTCCTGGCCGGGAATCGGCGGCTATGTCACTGACTCCATTCTGGCTGCGGATTATGCGCCGATTCAAGCCTTTACTCTGGTCAGCGCCGTGCTCTACTGCGGAATTAACCTGGCGGTAGACCTGATCTATGGCTTCATTGACCCGAGAATCCGCTATGAATAGAACAGCTTGTGTGAGAGGAGGAGATTGCTTGTGAGCACTGCAGCACATTCAGCACAGGGCAGTCCGGCCAAACCCGCAGCGGCGGCAAAACCCAAAACGTTGTTGTCCCTGCTGCTGCATAACCGTCTGGCTGCCCTGGGGTTAACCTTTATTCTGATCTGGACCGTGGTAGCCATTATTGCACCCTGGCTTGCACCGCATGATCCTTATGTAACGGATATGGCGAACAAACTCCAGGCACCTTCGGGCAGCCACTGGTTCGGAACCGACAACTTCGGGCGTGATATCCTCAGCCGGGTACTGTACGGTGCGCGGATCAGTATCTGGACCGGCCTGATCGCCGTCTCGATTTCCTTTGTCATCGGTGTGCCGCTCGGCGGAATTGCCGCTTACTATGGCGGCCGTACCGGCACCATCATCATGCGGCTGATGGATGTACTATTGTCCTTCCCGTCACTGGTCCTGTCAATGGCGATTGCCGCTTCGATTGGAGCAGGCCTCAGCAGTGCGATGATCGCCGTCGGGATTGTCGGCATACCGGAATTTGCCCGGCTGATGTTCGGGCAGACCGTCTCACTCCGCGAGAAGGAGTATATAGAAGCAAGCCGGGCGATCGGCGTGAAGAATACAGTCATCCTGTACCGCCACATCCTGCCGAACGCCCTGGCTCCGCTGATGGTTCAAGCTACACTCGGGATGGGCTTCGCGATCCTGACCGCATCCAGTCTCAGCTTCCTCGGGCTTGGCGTCAGACCCCCGATTGCCGAATGGGGAGCGATGATTTCAGAAGGCCGGGAATACATCATTTCCGGGCAATGGTGGCTGGTTACTTTTCCAGGGTTGTCCATTGCCACATCCATCTTAGGCTTTAACCTGCTCGGAGACGGTTTCCGGGACGTTCTTGATCCGCGGTTGCGTTCGGGTAAATAAGGCGGAGCAGGGGATCACTCCCCCGAAGCTCCGCAGTATCCCGATAAATATAGATCAGAGCCTGCTGGAGCAGTTGCGGCATGGTAGATCACAAGCAGCACCAGTATTACCAGTGCAGGCAGGATATAGAAAAGGGAGGAACTACTGATGAAAAGAGTTAAACTATTGTCCACACTCGTCGCTTTTTCAGTCATGCTTGCCGGATGCGCCAGCAGCGCCAATCCGCAGACACCTGCTGCTACTACAGCAGCTTCAGGAACTACAGGGACGGCTGCTCCTGCTGCCAAGTCAAATCTGACGGTTGCTTATTCCGAGGGCGGCACTACGCTCGACCCTGCAGAAGCTAACGATTTGACCTCCGATACACTCGTGCTTGCCGCTTATGATCAGCTGGTCACCTACGGCATCAAAACCGAAAATGGCGCAAGTATCGCCAACACTGAAGACATTCAGCCCATGCTCGCAGAGAGCTGGGAAGTGAACGCCGATAACACGGTGTACACCTTCAAGCTGAAATCCGGCGTGAGCTTCCAGAGCGGCAATCCGGTGGATGCCGAGTCGGTTGCGTACTCTTTTGACCGTGTGGCTAAATCAAGCTCCGGCAGCTTCCTCTATGGAATGGCGAATATCAAGTCCGTTGCGGTCAAAGACGCTTCCACCGTTGAAGTTACACTGACTAACGCCAATCATAATTTCCTGCAGATTCTTGCTATGTACACCTTCTCCATCGTGGATCAAAAGACTGTAGAAGCGCAGGGTGCCGACTACCTCAAAACGAATGCTGCCGGTTCCGGCCCGTTCACGCTTGAGAAGTGGGACCCGGCGACCGAAGCTGTCTTCACCGCTAATGAGAGCTACTGGCAGGGTGCGCCTAACCTCAGCAAAGTAACCCTGAAATTCACCAAAGAAGCCTCTAACCGCGTACTGCTGCTGGATAAAGGCGATGTAGATATGGCAATCGAGATTCCTCCGAAGGATGTTGCCTCCCTGCAGAGCAACACGGATCTGACCGTCGCCTCCAATGCGAGCAACCGGATTCTGTTCTTCGCAATGAACAACAAGGTGAAACCTTTTGACAATGTAAAAGTCCGTCAGGCGATCAACTATGCGATTCCTTATGATGAGCTGCTGAGCGGGGTAATGTACGGCCAGGCCAAGCAGATGAAGAGCTCTGTGGCGAGCAACACGCCGGGCTTCACCGATGCAGGCTACGTATATGAGCACAACCTGGATAAAGCTAAAGAGCTGCTTACAGAAGCCGGCTATCCGGACGGGTTTACCTTTGACTTCACGCTCGGTTCCGGGTTCGATGACTGGGAGGATGATGCGGTCCTGATTCAGGCGGAGCTGGCCAAAATCGGTGTAACCATGAATATCAACAAGCTGGCCCGTGCCCAGTTCCTGGAGCAGCAGAAGACCAATAATCTTACTTCTTATATCTCCAAATGGACATCATTCGTCAATGATCCGGGCTACCACCTCGGCTTCCTGCTGTACGGCAAAGGCTCCTCCAACTACATCAACTATTCAAATGCTGAAGTAGACAAGCTGTGGGATGAGGCGAACCTGGAGACAGACGCAGCGAAACGGACGGCACTCTATGAACAGGCACAGGAAATCATTACAACCGAAGCGCCTTGGGCTTATCTGTACGAGTACAACCGTATTGTCGGCATGAGCAACAAGATTAGCGGTTATGCGTTCTACCCGGATGAAGTTATCCGTTTCTATCCGCTTTCGATTACAGAATAAGCAGGTTTGGCTAAAAGAGAGCGGACGGGCCATTGGCTTTGTCCCTCTTTTTATCAAATTCATAAAGCCCCAAGCCAGCCGCAGGGCAGGCAGCAGGGAACGCAAAGGAGAATTACAACCATGACTGACTGGAAAAGCAAAGTGCTGGCGGCGATTGATGCTGAGCAGGATCAGCTGCTGGAGCTGTGCTCACAGCTCATCCGCTTCCCCTCGGAGAATCCGCCTGGAGATTCGCGCGACATCAGCGCTTTTATCATTGATTATTTGAAGCAGGCCGGCATTGATACAAGTATCCATCCGGCAACCGATACGATGCTGAATCTGGTGTCTACACTGGGTACAGGGGCTGAACAGCCGTCCGGCAAAAACCTGATCTTCTGCGGACATACCGATGTCGTTCCTGCCGGAGACCGCTCGCGCTGGGATTTCGATCCGTTCTGCGGCGATATCGTTGACGGCTATCTGCTGGGCAGAGGGGCCTCCGATATGAAAGCCGGCCTGGCCGGGCTGATCTATGTGACAGCGCTGCTGTCCAAGCTCGGCGTTCCGCTCAAAGGCGACTTGTCGCTCCTGATCGTGCCGGATGAAGAAACCGGCGGCCATCTGGGAGTGCCATGGGTGCTGGAACGCGGCTTGATCAGCGGAACGGCAGCGGTTATCGCCGAGCCGTCAGGCCCGCTGAATCCGACGATCGGGCAAAAGGGCAGCTGCTGGTTCGAATTCACCGTCGAAGGCACGCCGGGCCACGGCAGCCTGTCGCCGGTTGTCGGCGACAGCGCGATTGTTAAAGCGGCCAAGGGCATCGAGGCCCTGCAGCGTCTCTGGGATATCAAAGTCGATATTCCCGATGAAGTGAAGGAGATTATCCGCATCTCGCAGGATTATGTGAAGGAGCGCGAACAGAACGGCTCGATCGCCTATCAGGTATTCGATCATGTGACGGTGAATATCGGAACGATCCAGGGCGGAACCAAGGTGAATGTGGTGGCGGACCGCTGCACGATCCAGGTCGATTCCCGTGTACCGTTCGGCGTAGACTACCGCGATGTGCTTGACCGTGCCCGTTCCCTGCTGCTGGAGGCAGGCATTGAATCTGAAGTGAAGGGCTTCGGCTTCCAGGGCAACGCCAACTGGACCTCGAATGAGGAGCCGGTGGTTAGCGATCTGGTAGAGAGCATCTGTGAAGTCAGCGGGGAAGAAGCTTACGGTGTGCTGCAATGGGCATCCAGTGATGCCCGCCATTTCCGCACGCATAACATTCCTGTACTGCAATACGGCCCGGCCGAGCTGTCAACGATTCATAACTTTAACGAGAAGGCACCGGTCTGGCAGATCATCCAATGTGCGAAAGTATATGCCCTGACGGCACTTAAATATCTGGGTGTGGAAGATACAAAGAACTGATTTGCAAACTAATGAGATCAACGAAAAGCGAAAAGAAACGGAGGGGAAATTTGGAACTGTAGGAGCGATAGCGACCGCCTTTGTCACCGGATTTCCACCGCGAACAGCGGATTGGATAAAGAAATCTGGGGACAACAGCGGCCGAAAGTCCAAATGTTCACCGCAGTGACGACTATGCTTCAAGTTCAAATCTTAAGTTAGAGGAGGGGCAATCATGACAGAACTGCTGGAAGTATCAGGGCTATGCACCGAATTTCAGACAGCGGCCGGAACAATCCGCGCGGTGGACGGCATCAGTCTGTCAGTGCGCAAAGGGGAGACGCTGGGCATTGTCGGCGAATCCGGCTGCGGCAAAAGCATCACTTCACTGTCAATTATGCAGCTTCTGCCCAAGCGGATTAGCCGGATCGCCTCCGGCCACATCAGGTTTGAAGGCAAGGATATGCTGGAGATGTCGATGAAGGAGGTGCGGGGCATCCGGGGCAACCGGATTGCGATGATTTTTCAGGAGCCGATGACCTCGCTGAATCCGGTATTTAAGATCGGCCGCCAGATTTCTGAATCTGCCCGCTACCATCTGAAGCTGAGCAAGAAGGAGGCGGCGGAGCGGGCGGTGGAGATGCTGCGCAAGGTTGGGATTCCCCGGCCGGAAAAGATCGCGCAGCAGTATGCCCATCAGCTCTCCGGAGGCATGCGCCAGCGGGTGATGATCGCAATGGCGATGGTCTGCAATCCCCAGCTGCTGATCGCCGATGAGCCTACAACGGCACTGGACGTAACCATCCAGGCAC
Organism: Paenibacillus sp. FSL H8-0259; assembly: GCF_037963255.1. Taxonomy (NCBI): domain Bacteria; kingdom Bacillati; phylum Bacillota; class Bacilli; order Caryophanales; family Paenibacillaceae; genus Paenibacillus; species Paenibacillus sp. FSL H8-0259. The sequence goes on along the minus strand of NZ_CP150147.1, from coordinate 5,342,905 downwards.
AGATTCTTGATCTGATGCGCGAGCTGCAGGAGAAGGAGGGCATGTCCATTCTGATGATCACGCATGATCTTGGCGTAGTCGCCGAGATGTGTGACCGGGTTGTCATTATGTATGCCGGTCAGATCGTGGAGGAGACGGATGTCGCTACCCTGTACAGCAATCCGCTGCATCCGTATACCCGGGGACTGCTGGCTTCCCTGCCCCAGCTTGCTGGTGATGAGGACCGGCTCAGCTCCATCCCGGGCCAGGTGCCGAATCCGGCTAATCTGCCGTCCGGGTGCCGGTTCGCGCCGCGATGTCCGGTGGCTGTAGAGCGATGTAGCGAGAAGCTTCCGGAGCTGCTTGAGGTGCAGCCGGGACACACATGCCGCTGTATCCTGCAGCAGGAGGGAGTCATATGAGCACAATCCTTGAAGTCCGCAACCTGAAGAAGCATTATCCGATCCGCAAAGGCTTCTTCTCCAAGCAGGTCGGCGCTGTAAAAGCCGTAGACGGCATTACGTTATCCGTCCGGCAGGGGGAGACGCTTGCAGTGGTCGGTGAATCCGGCTGCGGCAAATCGACCACCGGCCGGGCCATCCTGCGGCTGATAGAGCCGACGGAAGGCGAGATTATATTTAACGGCACCGATGTGCGCGCTCTGAATACCGAACAGCTGCGCAGGTTCCGTACCGATATGCAAATGGTGTTCCAGGACCCTTATGCTTCACTCGACCCGCGCTGGACCGTCCAGCGTATACTGGAGGAGCCGCTCCGTACACACGAGTCCGCTCCGGCCAGTGAGCTCAAAAGCCGGGTAGAGCAGCTGATGGAGGTGGTGGGCTTGTCCCCCTATCAAGCCCACCGCTTTCCCCATGAATTCTCCGGCGGCCAGCGGCAGCGGATCGGGATTGCCCGGGCGCTTGCACTGAATCCGAAGTTCATTGTCTGTGACGAGCCGGTATCTGCACTGGATGTCTCCATTCAGGCCCAGGTGCTGAATCTGATGCAGGATCTGCAGGAGCAATACGGCCTTACCTATATGTTCATTTCCCACGACCTGTCCGTTGTGAAATTTATCAGTGACCGCGTGGCAGTGATGTACCTCGGACGGATCGTCGAGCTGGCACCGACCAAGTCACTGTTCGCGAAGCCGCTGCATCCCTATACGCAGGCGCTGATGTCGGCAGTCCCGGTGCCGAATCCGGGAGTGAAGAAGCAGCGGATTGTCCTGACCGGTGACGTTCCGAATCCGGAGACACCCCCGAGCGGCTGCGCCTTCCATCCGCGTTGTCCTTACGCCATGGACCGCTGCAAGAGTGAGGCTCCGGTGCTGCGCGAGCTGGACTCGGGCCATCAGGTCTCCTGCCATTTGTATTAATGCATATAATGTATAGTCAAGGGCCATCCGGCAGCGGGTGGCCCTTGCTGTGCGCGGGTGTGTGTCAGACTTTAGCCCTAGTATGGCAAGCTGAAACAGATTCGGGTGTCATCTAGGAGCAGCGCCTTATTTTCTGCGTTGTTCGTCCGTTGTTAAGTGCTGTTCTTTTCAGAAATATCACTGAAATTTTTCATTTAAAATTGAAATAAATCATGAACCAACCTATAATTATAATTAAATAACAACTGAAATGGGAGGAGATGGAAGGAAAAAGTGGAAAAAAGACGTGAATTATGGATTGATGCGGCCAAGGGCTTCAGTATTATTTTTGTAGTCATGGGCCATTCCGGCGATGCGGCAGCGAATCATTATCTGTCCTGGTTCCGGATGCCGTTGTTCTTCGTGCTTAGCGGGCTGGTGTTTAAACCGGTCGATCCCGGGCGTTATCGGGGCTGGGCCGCAAGACGGACCAAAGGGCTAATGACTCCCTATTTTGCCTACGGCCTCCTGATTGCAGGGGTACTGCTGCTGTTCAGCTTCAATATTAGAGGGTTTGCCGAAAATATAGCGAGGCTGCTCTACGGGGGGCTGTCGCTGACCGGTCCTTACGGGGTGTTCTGGTTCATTACCTGCCTGCTGTTTACGCAATTGCTCTTTGGATACATCGTCAGATATTCCCGCCGAACTCAATTTCTTCTGATCACCTCCGCCTACCTGGTCTCCCATTTGATCTCCCTGACCGTGCTTAAGAACTTCAATCTTCCCTGGAACATCGATGTTGCACTGCTTGCTGTTACGTATTATGCGATCGGGTTCTATGGCAAACAAGCCATACCTGCGCTAATCAGCCGCTATTCGGCCTTGCTGGTACTGCTGCCTTTGTCTGCACTTGTGCTGCTGCTGGAACGGACTGGCGTCATTCATTACAGTCTGAATATGAAATACAAAGAGTATGAGTCGCTGGTGCTGGATCTGGCTGTTCCGCTGCTGATTTCATTGACGATCTGCGCGGCGGTGTACCAGCTTGCAAGGCTGATTCCGCTGGGCTGGATGGGCAGCCTTGGACGGAATACCATCACCATTATGTATTTGCATCTGCCATTGAATTACAGTCTTAAATATCTGCTTGGTGCGGATTACGGGCTGGTACCCTTTACATTAATTGGGGTCATTGTGCCGCTGCTTGCCGCCAAGTGGGCTGTGCGTTACCCGGTATTATCGAGATTCTATCTGGGAAAAGCAGGTGTTCCTCCGGCTAAGCGGACAGGCAAGGCAGCATCTGTCTCTAGTAACGGGTGAATCTGCCGGATAAATAGGCAATGGTTCTAATAGAAGTGCACAAGCTCTTTTTCATAATGTTCATATACTTTAATAGAACATGAAAAGGAGTGATACAGCATGGTTAAAACGCTTTTGGACTATAATGCATCCGTAGTTACACCTATTACTAACGGGGTCGCCATTCCGGTCCCCATCTCCCCGGCTGGCGTGCAGATTGCCGGAACATCGGTATATATTGATCCCGCAGTTCCGGCCCATTTTCCGAACAAAGTAGAGCTCAAAGCAACGATCGGCGTAAATGTTACGCTGGATACCCCGAATATCCTGGTGCGCATCTGGCGTGCAGGCCACGAAATCTTTTATGCACGGGCAGAGTACGAGGATTTCTTCAATGACGACGGCATTATCTCGCTGCATATGGTAGATATCAATGCACCGGCTGGTGTCCAGAACTATCAGCTGATTGTTGAGAATCAGGATGCCAATTCTACGGCTGTTGTGGTTGGACCTGTTATTTTCAGCGCAATGGCCATCGGAGGCTAACTTTCATAAGGCAATTAAGAGGGGCTTCTCTCAAGTATCTGCGAGGATACCGGGAGAAGCTTCTTTTTTTGTGCGTAAAATGGAATAATTTCCTGCCTTTTTGACGAAACTGGAACACAGTACCTGTGAAATGAAGGTTAATGTTCAGGAGGGGAACCATTGTGAGAAAAATTCGTTATGTAACGCTTGCGCTGTGCATCGCTGTTTCGGTTCTGGGAGGGGCTTCCGGCGCTTTTGCCGAAGAAAAAGCTAAAGGTACTGCCAATACCGGCAATACCGGAAGTACTGCGGCCGCTGACCTGGCACCGGGGGCGCGCTCTGCCATTCTCATGGATGCCAGTACAGGCACGATCATCTACGAGAAGAACAGTCATGACAAGCTGCCGCCGGCCAGTATCACCAAAATTATGACCATGCTGCTGACCGTGGAGGCGCTGGATGAAGGCAGACTGCAGCTGACCGACAAAGTGCGGACCAGTGAGTATGCCGCGTCGATGGGCGGTTCACAGATTTTTCTGGAGCCTGGTGAGGAAATGACGGTGGATGAAATGCTGAAGGGCATCGCGATGGCTTCCGGCAATGACGCTTCTGTAGCTATGGCGGAGAAAATCGCCGGCTCGGAGAGCGCTTTTGTTGATCTGATGAACCAGAAAGCTGAAGCCTTAGGCCTGAAAGATACCCACTTTGCCAACTGCAATGGACTGCCGGCTGCGAATCATTATTCATCTGCGCATGACATCGCCGTAATCAGCCAGGAACTGCTGAAGCATGAGCGGATTATCAAGTATACCGGCTCCTATCAGGATTACCTGCGCAAGGATTCGGCCAAGCCGTTCTGGCTGGTCAATACGAACAAGCTGGTGCGTTTCTATACAGGCGCTGACGGCCTGAAGACGGGGTATACGGCTGAAGCGAAGTTCTGCCTGTCCGCAACCGCGGCCAGAGACGGACTCCGCGCTGTCGCGGTTGTACTGGGTGAGCCGAACACCAAAACACGCAACAGCGAAGTGTCGGCGATGTTCGATTACCTCTTTTCCCAATATAAGCTGCATACGATTCACAAGGCGGGGGACCCCATCGGCACAGTGAAGATTGAGAAGGGCGTGAAGAGAGAGCTGCCGCTGACGGCGAAGGAAACTTACAGTGTATTACTCAAAAAAGGAATTACCCAGGAGGGTATCCGGCATGAGCTGGTGCTGGAAGAACACTTGAAGGCTCCTGTGGCCGCAGATCAGACTGTCGGCAAGCTGGTCGTATACCAGGGGACTGACGTGCTGAAGGAATATGAGCTGAAAGCAGGCGAAGCTGTAGCCAAGGCAGGCTGGTGGAAGCTGTTCAAGCGTACAACGGGATCGCTTTTTACGATTGATTGATTAGAGCTAGCGATTAATTTCTTGTATTTTGTAGATTAGTCCCATGCTTTATGTAAGTTCTTAGGGGTTTTCTTCTAGTTTTGTCGTGAGGCAGGAATCCTCAATTGCGGTGTAGAAAACCTTGTCCTTGTAGGGGAAAGAAAGTAGTACAGGGCGGTTGTCCAAGCAACGAAGAGGAGAGTGGCAAGGATGAATTCTCATGTGGAGATGGAGCATCACCGGGGTGTACTGATCGTCCGTTTGTCTGGCGAACTGGATCATCACGCAGCCGATTATGTACGTATGGATATGGATGAAGCGATTATGCGGGGCCAGGTAGAGCATCTGATTCTCAGCCTGAAGGAGCTGCAGTTCATGGATAGCTCAGGCCTCGGAGTCATTCTGGGAAGGTACAAGCTGATCCGCAGCAAGGGCGGCAAGATGGCAGTCTGCGATGCCACCGCACCCGTGAAGCGCCTGCTGGAAATGTCGGGCCTGTTCAAGATCATGCCCCTATATGACAACGAGAGCGCTGCACTCTCGGATTTGGAGGTTGCGTTATGACAAATAGTGAAGCCCGTAACTTCATGAGCGTCCAGTTTGCCGCACTGTCGGAGAATGAATCATTCGCACGTGTGGTAGTGGCGGCTTTTGTCTCCAGGCTCGATCCGACCATGGAGGAGCTGAATGACCTGAAGACGGTTGTGTCGGAGGCGGTCACCAACTGCATTATCCACGGGTACGACAGTGATCCTGCAGGAGTGGTCAGCATCTCCGCTTCCATTGATGTTGAGACTGTGCATTTGACGATTGAAGATCAGGGTAGAGGCATTGAGGATTTGGAGCTGGCCCAGCAGCCGCTGTATACCTCCAAGCCGGAGCTGGAGCGGTCGGGCATGGGTTTTACCATTATGGAGAATTTCATGGATGAATTCGAAGTTACCAGTGAACCGGGACGCGGCACATCCATTTCAATGAAGAAAACCATCGTCTCGAAAAAAGCTTTATACAATTAGGGGTTGGAGCCATGGATGCAGAGTCAAAAAAAGCTCCGCCGACCTATTTGGACGATGCGGAGGTCAAACGTCTAATCGCGCTCAGTCAAGCCGGGGATAATACGGCCCGCGACACGCTGGTCAATTGCAATATCCGCCTCGTCTGGTCGGTGGTGCAGCGGTTTATGAACCGTGGATATGAACCGGATGATTTATTCCAGATCGGCTGTATCGGACTTCTGAAGTCCGTTGATAAATTCGACCTCAGCTATGAGGTCAAGTTCTCCACCTATGCGGTGCCGATGATTATCGGCGAGATCCAGCGGTTCCTCCGCGATGACGGCACACTCAAGGTCAGCCGTTCACTCAAGGAAATGGCCAATAAGGTGCGTAAGATGAAGGATGAAATGTCCAAAACGCTCGACCGCCTGCCGACCATCGGCGAAGTGGCGGAGGCGCTGGGCGTGACGCCCGAAGAAATCGTCTTCGCCCAGGAAGCCAACAAGCCGCCGACTTCGATCCACGAGACGGTCTTCGAGAACGACGGCGATCCGATCACCCTGATCGACCAGATCGCCGACGAGTCGCAGGAGCGCTGGTTCGACAAGCTTGCCTTGAATGAGGCCATCGGCGCCTTAACCGAGCGCGAGCGCCTGATTGTCTACCTGCGCTACTACCGCGACCAGACCCAGTCCGAAGTCGCCAGCCGCCTCGGCATTTCGCAGGTTCAGGTGTCGAGGCTGGAGAAGAAGATTCTCGCGAACATCCGCGAGCAGATCGCGCAGTAGGCCGGAATCAAGGGTTCAGCAGCGATGCAGCAGTCAAACAGCCCCGCCGTTGGCGTTAACCGTCAGGATGGCCGGACTGGCAGTACAGTTGAGCATGAATCAGGTATGAGGATGTACAGTGACGGGTGCAGGACGGCCGCCTCGGGAGGGGCGGCTTTTTGCTGCGGACAGGACTGACCAAGACAAAGGAACCGCCGCCGCTTATGTTGCCATTGTAGCACCGCCACCGCTACGTTCGCCTTTGCTCCACCGCCACCGCCAGTCATTCTCGCCGCTGATGTCACGGCTGCCACAACAGTCACTGCCACGGCTAATGTAACTGTCCCTGTTCCGCTGATGTCACAGCCATCTCTCTATTAAGCCGCCCCCGTCATCAATATCAGCTAACTTCTGCCTCCACCGCCCAAAATGTTGGCTAGAGCTACTTGCTTACAGCAGACATAACGGATTCTGAGTCCGCGTGCTCCGCAAATCTGCCTGATTAGCTGAAATAGCGGAATTTCAGTCCTCCTCGCCGGATGAAGGATCACATATGGCCATGCGTATTATTATGTTGGCAGCGTTACATATGATAAACTCATAATCATATATGTTACTTTGACGCCTATGAGGCGTTTTGGTAAGGAGGTCTGATATGGATTATTCGAAGCTCAGCAAAGAGGTTTCATATGCACTGCGTCACGCGCCTTGGGAATATGAACTGGAATTAGATGATGAGGGCTTTGTAGAGATGGAGCAGCTATTAAATGCATTGCACCTTGAGCAACAATGGAATTCAGTAACTGCAGATGATCTGGCTAAGATGATAGAGGGTTCGGCTAAACAGCGGCATGAGATTGTGGAGGGCAGGATAAGGGCGCTATATGGTCACTCTGTGCCTCAAAAGATAATTAAGCAGAATGAAACCCCACCCCCCGTTCTGTACCATGGGACAGCCAGGCAATGGGTGGAGACGATTCTGGCTGATGGGCTTAAACCAATGAAGAGACAGTATGTGCATTTCTCAGTGGATACCGAAACAGCAAAGCTGGTTGGAGGCCGGAAAGATTCCAATCCTGTGATCTTAACAATCGACGCCGGGAAGGCAGCTAACGAAGGAATCAAGTTTTATCACGGCAATCATAATATCTGGTTAGCGGACTACATCCCGCCTGAATTCATCGATAGTTGTAGAATGTACAATTAAAAACAGCGAAAAGGGATACCTGCATCAAATAACTGTAATCTGTACAACTAAATCTGCCCGAATAGGTGATAAGCAATCTACACAGGCAGTTTAATTGTACGAAATACAACTAAACGAAGAATCGGTTGTAAATCAGACAATTTAGTTGTACAGAGTGCAATTAAGCAAGCATATACCATACTCCTAACTCCCAGGCATATACCGTAATTGGGTCACTGCAAACCATCGGGCAAGCGATTTACTACTCCCAACATCAAAAAGCGCCCCAGGCAGCCTGTTCACGGCTCGCGGGACGCTTTTATCTTTTAACAAGTGTTCATAATATCTCTGCCTAAGGCGCTACAATCACACCTGTGGATATCATATAATTCCCTGGTGCCAAATAGTTCGCGGCATCCTCCCCGGATAAGGTGTAGACTACGGTGATGATTTTGCCGCTGCCCACAGCAGCGTCACTGTAGGCCGCCGTTGCGCTGACCGTTACATCATCCCCCGGAAGGACTCCAATCAGAGTGCCTGGAGTGACTTGCGCTGATAGCGTTCCGTCAAAGAGCTTGGACTCCGTGATGGCTGGCGGGGTAATGTCTAACTGCAAGGCGGTGATAATCCCCGTGCTTATGGTGTAGCTAACAGGCGGGAGATAATTGCCAGCGTCTGGACCTGTTAAAATGTACGAAATAGTTATGATTTTATTCGTACCCACGTTGACATCGCTGTATTCACCAATACCTTCTACTGTGACGATATCACCAGGTTCGATTCCGGTCACAGCACCAGCAACCACTACCGCCGCAGTAGTTCCATCATAGACTCTGGAGCGTGTGATCTGATCCCGGTCAATTTCACCTGTGTTCACGACGTAGTTCGCAGGTGCAATATAATTTCCGGCATCTGGTCCGCTGAGTGTATAGACTACAGTTATGGTTTTGTTCGTACCTACTGCAGAGGTATCATAATTGGCAACAGCGATCACACTGACATCTTCCCCGGGGATTACTCCAATGAGCTGACCAGGGGTCACAGCTGCTATGGTTGTTCCGTCCTTGAACTTGGCGAGGGTCAAATCCGGAGCTTCGATGGTTAATTGATTCAGCGAGATAATTCCCGTATGGACGGTATATGGAGCGGGTGCAATATAGCTGGCTGACTGGGCTCCGCTTATGGTATAGACAACAGTTATAGTCTTGTTAACCCCAAGCGCCGCGCTGCTGTAAGAAGCGGAGGCATGCACTTCTACCATGTCACCGCTCAGCACGCCGAGCAGAGGACTTGCGGTTACCGCTGCGGTGGAGGTACCATCATAGGTTTTGGATTCCGTCAGTGAGACCGGAGCATCCAGGGTCAACTCAATGGCTTTAACCTCAATAATGCCTGAAGGAACCGAAATATTGCCGGAGCCATCTACAGCATACACGACATAATGATCTGCAGGCAGACCCTGCGTGTTCAGCGGGGAGTAGACAGAGGCGCTTACCGCCAGCTTTGTCCCGTGCGCAGCTTGGACGGAATCTTCCAGACCCGCAGGGGTCACTGCTACAGAGGAAGGAACCAGATACAAATAACCCGCTTCGTTACTTGTCCCGTATACATTCTCTCCTACAGTAACCGCTCCAAGAGTTACACCTGTTAGGATCGGGGCTGTCGTATCTGCCGGATCGGGAGTCGCAGCCGGAGTCGCTGTAGGTTCTGGTGTTGCTGTAGCTTCCGGTTCTGGCGCTGCTGTAGGTGTGGAGACAGGTTCAGGTGTGGCCGTTGGAACAGAAGGAATATCGGGGTTCCGGACAGGTGGAGGTGTAGCAGTCGGTGAAGCGGTTGGACTGGCTGCCGGTGAGGCAGTTGCCGAAGGGGTGACCGTGCCGGTATTATCCGGTGTACTGGCCGGAGCAGCCTCAATGGCCTTGGTCCGTGTTAAGGACACTACTGCTTCCGCGCGTGTAATATCCCTGCCGGGCTTGAAGCTGTTATCTTCGGAATACCCTTTCATGATTCCTGCAGAGGCTACTGCATTAACCGAGCCGAGAGCCCAGGCGGCAATATCCTTGGAATCGCTGAAAAGAGCGCTGGTCCGGGCTGCATCCAGCTTCAATAACCGGTTGATGATCACTGCGGCTTCCTGTCTGCTGATGGTCTTGCCTGTACCGATTGTGCCATCTGAATACCCGTTGATATATCCGGCTTTGACTGCTTTGGCAACCTCAGCGTAGGCCCAGTTGCTTGAAGACAGATCCGTATAAGAGACAGCCGCCGTTTCAGTGAATCCAAACGCTCGATTAATCAGCGCCATGAATTCGGTTCTTTTCAGACTGTTATCCGGCTTGAAGCTGCCGTCGGTGTATCCCTGAATGAACCCTTTTTCAACCCAGTCCGTCACTTCGTTCTGAGCCCAGTGGCCTGTGATGCCTGTTAATGAAGGTACTGCCGCGCCAAAAGCTGTTCCAGCCGAAGAAGAATAAAGTGCGGTAACTATCATTAGTGTGGAGAGAAGAAGCCTGCCGGGTTTAGGGTTCAATGTTATGCCTCCTGAAATTTGTATTGTCTCCGATGAATAGGCGAGTGTTATCGCTTGAATATCCTCCCGGCCTCCAAGATTTGCTAAATGAAATAATAGTATCACACATTGTTAAAAATTAATTAGAATAAAATTAATTTGTATAAATTTAATTTATCGAAATATAAACCTGACACTGGTCAATAAAATATAATCGTGTAGCATAGATAGGCTAACCCGGATCATGAACAATATTTTGTAACCTTTTCCGCGCGGAATGGCACTTATCCTTAGAACAGATGAAAATACAGAAATGAGGTTCGCAGGCGTATGCTGCAGTGGATTGAAGAAGCACAGAAGGGGGACGCCGGAGCTTTCAGGCAGCTGACAGAGCATGTCCGGGGGATGGCTTACGTAGTATCTTACAATATGCTGGGAGATGTTCAGCTGGCGGAAGACGCGGTACAGGAGGCCTTCATCGAGGCGTATATGAACCTTGGGAGTCTGCAGGAGCCGGCGGCGTTTCCGGGCTGGTTCAGAACCATTGTGGTCAGGCAGTGCCACCGGCTGCTGCGGCGCAGGCGACATGCACTGCTGCCTCTAGAGGCAGCAGTGCATGTCGCCGTGTCTTCTCCGGGTGTTGAGGAAATTGCCGAACGCAGAGAATGGACACAGGTGCTGCATAGCTCGGTGGCAGAATTGTCCGCCAGGCTGCGGTTACCGCTGCAGCTGTTCTACTTCTATGGCTATTCGCTTCAGGAGATTTCCGTTTATTTGGGCATTCCGGCCGGAACGCTGAAGAAAAGGCTGTATGACGGCAGACGCAAGCTGAAGGGGGCTTTTCCTGTGGCAGATCTTGCGGCCGCATTTAATCTGTTACAAGAGGGAGGACAGCGTATGCTGCATATTGTGAACGGTGATTTCGTTGGAGATAAGCTGAAGCAGGGGATTGTCCAAGGGGATGTGCTGGTATGGAGAGAAATCTACACGGCGGGTCCGATATTCATGGATCCGGCGGCACAGGAGAAACGGCAGCTGCGGGCAGAGGTTCTTCAGGCCACACTGGGAATTCCGGCAGAAGAATATATGAAGGGCTGTGAGGAGCAGGAACGCATGCTCAGCGGATTCCACCGTTATGATGAAGTGGTCCTGTGGTTTGAGCATGATCTGTTCGACCAGAGTATGCTGGCCTACCTGCTGCACTGGTTCAGCAACCGGAAGCTGGGCAGCACGAAGCTGAGTCTGCTCTGCATCGGGGGATTTCCCGGAATTGAGCTGTTCCATGGCCTGGGCCAGCTTACGGCAGAACAGCTTCAGACCTTGTCCGGAACCTGGCAGAATATCGGCACGGAGGAGCTGCAGCTTGGGAGCAGGCTATGGCAGGCATATGCATCTCCAGATCCCCGGCAGCTGGCACAGCTCCTGGAGGAGAGTAAGCCCGAGCTGTCCAAATCCGCGTTTTCTTTTGCCTATGACGCCTTCAAGCTTCATCTCTCGCGTCTGCCTTCCGTTTATAACGGTCTTGGTATTGTCGAACAGACAACGCTTGAGGCTGCGGCTGGCGGGGCAGATACGCCTCTGAAGCTGTTCCGTCAAGTTACAGATGCACTGCACCAGCTGGGAATGGGAGATGTGGAATACTGGAAGGTTCTTCGCACGCTGACGGCTGGAGAGCATCCTCTCCTTATTATTGAGGGTACGGCAGAAATTACAGATTACAGAGAAGTACCGGAATTCCTGAAGCGTACAGTTATTCTGTCAGAGCTGGGGGAGCGGGTATTGACCGGAACAGCGGATAGAGTGAGCATGCAAGGTGTAGATGAATGGTACGGCGGGCTGCATCTGCAGGGGCATGAGGTGCCTTGGCGCTGGGACAGCGCTGCTGAATTACCGGTACAGGTCAGAAAGTAACAAAGAGCGAATAGTATTGGATGAAGAGGTTTCCCGGCAGAACGGGCTAACCTCTTTTTTCTGCAGGCCGCTGCCTTGGTAACCGTTTACAACCTGTTCTCAGCAGCCGGTCCGTGCGGAAATCCATTTTTGTAAGTATAATTAATGTTCTGAGTGTAAGGTATCTTATGATAAGAAAAGGAGGGAACGAGTATCAGAACATTAGTGATCAGTGACATTCATGGATGCGTGGAGGAATTCAACCTGCTGCTCCGCAGAGCCAACTATATCCCCTCCGAAGACCAGTTAATTCTGCTCGGCGATTATGTGGACCGGGGGCCGGACAGCAGGGCGGTGGTTGAGCAGGTGAAACGTCTTGCGGAGGAGCACGGTGTTGTCGTACTGCGGGGCAATCATGATCAGATGGCGTGTGATGCGCTGGCGGGTGAGGATGACAAGCGCGATACCCACTGGATTACCAATGGGGGATTTCATACCCTGCTGAGTTATTGCGGAGGCCGCGATTCGGTCCTGCTGCGCCCGGATTCAGGCTGGAAGGAGTATGCGGAGATGAAGGAATATATGCGCCGTGAGTATCAGGAGCATCTGGATTTCCTGGGTACGCTGCCTTTCTATTATGAAACGGACACTCATGTGTTCGTTCACGCAGGAATTGATCCTTCCCTTGCCGACTGGACAAGCCAGCGGGAGTATGATTTCATCTGGATCCGCGAGCCGTTCTACAATCATCCGGTAACCTCTACCGTGAAGACGGTCGTATTCGGCCATACCTCCACGGTAGATTTGCAGGACGGGGCAGGAGTCTGGTTCAGTCCGCACGGAGACAAGATTGGCATCGACGGCGGCTGTGTATATGGAGAGCAGCTGAACTGTCTGGAGATTAATGAAGACGGGTACAAGACCTATTCAGTCCGGCTTGGCGAAAAGGAATAACTGCAGCCCCGATTACCAGCCCAGCTGCTGATCCCGGATCTCCTTGTCCCACAGCTCCTTCAGCTTCACCACATGCTCCGCCGGCATCACCTCGCGGCTTGCGGATATATTCTCGGCCAGCTGTGCGCTGCTGCGTACTCCGGGAATAACGGTGGTGACCTCCGGATGAGCAAGGATGAAGCGCAGGGCAGCCATAGTCATGGTCGTCTCTTCGTCCGTTATGAACCGGATGCGATCCACCAGGGCGGCGCGTTTCGCGATCACCTCCGGCGACCAGCGGCTTCTTACCCCTTCGAAGGTGCTGCTGCTGTCATATTTGCCGGAGAGCCAGCCGGAGTCCAGAGGGACCTTGACGATGATCGCTATATTTTTCTCATGGGCCAGCCCGAAAGCTTCCGCCGTTTCCTGGTAAAAGATATTGAACATAACCTCCATAACGCCGATATCCGTATGGCGGATGACCTCCAGCATTTCCGGCACGGAATCGACCGAAACCCCATAAGAGAGAATCTTTCCTTCGGCTTTTAGCTTGTCCAGTTCGTGGTAGTGGCCGTATTTCCCGTCCAGCAGCTCAAAAGGCGGATTATGAATCAGCACGGAATCCACATAATCCGTCTGCAGACGCTGTAAGCTGCCTTCGACGGAGGCACGGATGTGGTCCGCATCAAAGCAGGTGCTGCCATCCGCCCCGTGGCCGAATTTGGTGTTGATCACAGCGCTGGAGCGTCTGCCGGATAAGGCGGTCCCGAGCAGGGTTTCACTGGCACCGTGCCCGTAACCCGGGGCGGTATCGAAGAAATTCATCCCGCGCTCCAGCGCTTCATGGACCAGAGAGACCGCTGCACGATCCTCCATAGCCTCCCAATCCTTCTTATTCCCCAGCTGCCAGGCACCGAAGCCAACCTCCGACACAGTCTTGCCCGTATTGCCGTACCTTCTTGTATTCAAGCGTATCCACTCCCGTAAGGTTATTATGAAAACCTGCTCTTAATTGGTTATAATTGGAACATATACACCGTATTGTAGAACCTTGAAGCCTATTAAGCAATGCAGTAAATCCAGAAATCAGGTTAAGTTTCTACTGCAGTAAGGGGGAAGTAATGTCCAATTCACTTTTAACCAAGAACGCTTTAGCCCGGTCACTCAAAAAACTCATGCTCGCAAGGCCGCTGAACAAGATTACGATCCAGCAGCTTACAGCGGATTGCGGCGTGACCCGGCATACCTTTTATAATCATTTTCAGGATATCTACGAGCTGCTCGGCTGGGTCTACAGGTCAGAGGTAATTGAAGATCTGGAGCCCTACCGCTGCTGTGCCGGCTGGAAGCAGGGGTTCCTAAGTGTCCTGCGGTACACCGTGAGCAACAAAACCATCTGTCTGAACACCTTTCATTCACTTGGACGCGAGCATCTGGAGCAGTTTCTGTACGGAGTTATTTATGGCGTCATGATCAGGGTGGTGGAAGAACTGGACGGGCAGGAGCGGGCCCGTGAAGGACAAGAGCAGATTCCGGAACAGGGGAGAAGCCAGGCCAGGGAGGACATTGCCGATTTCTACACACTGGCTATCCTTGAACAGGTGATCCACTGGCTCAAAGCAGGGGCAAATACCGACCCGGCCGAAATGGTGGAGAAGGTAGCCCGGATTATGGAAGGAAGCATCGCCCGGGGCCTGGAACACTATCAGGCTGCCGCCGCCCATCCGGTCCAGTGAAATGACACAATCTCCGGCAGATGTGTAATCCCTGTACAGTCGCGCCAAGCTGTCCATAGAATTCATTGTTCACGGTGGGTATAGTGAAGGCTGTTAGCAGGCACTTATCCCCTGATCATGGAAGGAAGAGGACATATGGGTACATATCAAAGAATTCATCCGCTGGTACAGGAAGGCATCGCTTCACGTAAGGCATATCTGGTAGGAGGGGGGATCGGCTCGTTGTCGGCAGCCGCTTTCCTGATCCGTGACGGCCATATGCCGGGACGGAATATTCATATCCTTGAGCAATCAGCAGTCTATGGCGGCTCGATGGACGGGGCGGGGAATGCGAAGGACGGCTACAGCGCCCGCGGCGGACGTGAGATCGAAGAGCACTTTGAATGCTTCATGGAGCTGTTCGGCTTCATTCCCTCATTAACCAATCCGGACCGGACGGTGCTGGATGAATTCCGTGAGCTGAATCTGGCAGAACCGATCGAATCCCACTGCCGTCTGGTAGAAAAGGAAGGGCAGCCCGCCGATTTCTCAACGCTGGGACTCTCCACTGCGCATGCGCTGCAATTGGGCAAGCTGACCCTGGCGACCGAAGAAAGACTCGGAGCGGTGACGATTGAGCAGTTTTTTGACCCGACCTTCCTGGAGACGAATTTCTGGTATTTCTGGCGCTCGATGTTCGCCTTCGAGAATTGGCATAGTGTAGTTGAAGTGAAGCGTTACATGGAGCGCTTTATGCACCTGATCTCCGGGATGAACCAGCTGAAGGGAATCCTGCATACCGAATATAACCAGTTCGATTCACTGATTCTTCCTCTGATGAAATGGCTGGAAAGCCAGGGGGTCAATTTTGACAAAGGCCATCAGGTAACAGATCTGGAGCTTGATTTCACAGGCGGAGAGAAAACAGTAACCGCTATCCAGCTGCTCGTGAACGGAGAGCCAAAGACCCTCTCAACAGCACGCGGAGATCTGGTTATGGTCACCAATGGCTCGATGACAGAGAACTCGACCCTGGGCGATCTGGACCATCCGGCGGTTCTGAACCGCTCTGTTACGGAGCGCGGCTGCTGGAGCCTCTGGGAGAAGCTTGCCGCGAAATCTCCGGATTTCGGCCACCCGGAAGTGTTCTGCGGGGACATCGACAAGTCCAAGTGGCTGTCGTTTACGATGACCTTTACCGATGACGATATTGTATTCCCGTATCTGCTTGAGCTGACCGGGGATGCTCCCGGTATGGGCGGCGTTGTGACCATCAAAGACTCCAGCTGGATGATGTCCTGGACCGCACCGAAGCAGCCGCATTTCATTAACCAGCCAGAGAATGTGAAGGTGCTCTGGGCCTACGGATTATTCCCGGATGCCGAAGGCGATTATATCAAGAAGAAAATGAGTGACTGCAGCGGACGCGAGCTTCTGGAGGAGCTGATGTACCATATCGGTCTGAAGAACCGCATTCCGGAGATTCTGGAGCATACGACCAATGTTATTCCTTGTATGATGCCTTATATTACTTCACAGTTCATGCCGCGTGTCGCAGGAGACCGCCCGCAGGTGGTTCCGCAGGGCAGCACCAATCTGGCCTTCCTCGGCCAGTTTGCCGAAGTTCCGGACGACTGCGTCTTTACCGTGGAATATTCGGTCCGCTCCGCGATGATGGCAGTGTACAATCTTTTGGAGCTGGAAAAAGAAGTGATTCCTGTCCATCCGAGTAAATATGATGTCCGGGTGCTGCTGACCGCGCTCAGAACCTGCCTCGGCAACAAGCCGCTGCCACTGGATAAGACACTCGGACAGCTGCTGGCCGGAACGGTGATCTCCAAATTACTATAAAAGGTGTAAAAGCATAACATATAGCAGGGGGATGTACCGGAGCCGGGAAGCGGCTGCCTGGGACATCCCCTGTTTGTATAGTGCCAGCTTTCGACATATTCCTCCCGCAGAACATGGTACAGTAAGACTAAAATTTCTGCGGAGGAACCCCTAATGAGAAAAATCTTAAGCCGTATAGGCCTCGGACTGCTGCTGCTGATTATAGCGGCAGTTGTGCTTTGCTTCTACTTCAATCAATTCACTTATGCCTACACACTGCTTGTAGTACTGCTGTTCATATTTGGCGGGATGGGGCAGATGTACAAGCTGAAGAACGATGAGTACATGTATTCGAGGCATAACCAGAAAGATGAGTATGAGGAATACACAAGGTAAGAAGAATTACATAGCATAAGCAGCATGTGTTCCGGCCGCTCAAGGCATGCTCAAGGTCCGGCTGACATAGGATGGTATTAAGCAAGCGCTTTAACCATTCAGTCACAGCAGGAGGGGAACCGCGTGAACGAGAGACTGGCAGCCTTAATTCTGCGGATTGACGCTATTGCCACGGATATTATTGTACCGCTGCGCCGCAAAATCATTAATGAAGCTGCCCTGCTTCAGTTATACGAGGCGCTGGATGAAACGCATCTGCTGATCGAGCATGAGAAGCAGATTGACCGCGAGCTCGCAGCTATTCTGTTTCTGATCTATTCACAGCTAGTCAGCCAGTCTAATTATGTGTATGACAAAAGCACCTTCGTGCCGCATATCGGCAAGCTGCAGGGATATATCCGCAGACTATTCGGCGGTACGCTTCAGAATGTATAGTGCGAAAGCCCCGGACATTTCCGCCTATTCAGCAGCAATGGAACAAGGCAACCTGACTCTCCAGATACATCCCCTGCGGATGTAATCGGGATACAGGTTGTCTTTTTTCATGCCGGATATCCTCCGCGAAATGGATGATTAGAGACTTTCTATGTACAGGTTTATATTTGTCCATTGCCAAACAGTGACAAATTCATTTACAATATTACAATGATAATGAGAATCAATTTCATAGAAAACGGGTGACAGTCATGAATCAACAGGCAGTGTCCAGGAATGGGCTTGATCAGAGAGCAGAACCGCTCAAACTACGTTCGCGCCCTTGGGCGGCAACGCTGATCCTTATTGGCGGTTTGATTGCGCTGGCGCTGGGCATCGCTGTTTCAGTATCGTTTGGGGCAGCAGATATTAAGCTTTCTGTCGTGTGGACAGCAGTTTTTCACTTCAATCCGGAACTTACAGAGCATCAGATTATCCGCGAGCTCAGGCTGCCGCGGGTTCTCGGCGGCGTGATGGTCGGAGCCAGCTTCGCAGTGGCGGGAGCGATCATGCAGGGAATGACCCGCAATCCGCTTGCGGATTCGGGGCTGATGGGCATTAACTCGGGGGCGGGTTTTGCGCTGGCCGTCTGCTTTGCTTTTTTTCCGAATTTATCGTTTATGTATCTTATTCTATATTCCTTCATCGGGGCCGGAGCGGGAGCAGGTATCGTCTATGGCATCGGTTCACTGGCCAAAGGCGGACTTACCCCCGCCCGGCTGGTACTAGCCGGAGCCGCCTTCAGTGCGCTGCTCTCGGCGCTCAGTGAAGGCGTGGCGCTGTATTTCAAAATCGGACAAGACCTCGCCTTCTGGTATGCAGGCGGCTTGGCCGGAACGAAATGGTTCCAGCTTCAGGTCATGTCTCCCTGGGTGATTGCGGCACTCATCGGGGCGATTATCCTGTCCCGTTCCATTACGATGCTCAGTCTGGGGGAAGATATCGCCAGAGGACTGGGACAGCGAACCGGTCTGGTCAAATTGGCCGGGGCCTTAGTCGTCCTGATTCTGGCTGGCGCTTCGGTGGCTGTAGTAGGAGCGGTAGGGTTTGTCGGGCTGATTATTCCCCATCTGACACGTTATCTTGTAGGTGTGGATTACAGATGGATTATTCCCTGCTCCGCCGTGCTGGGTGCATTGCTCGTGGTAGGGGCGGATCTGACTGCCCGGATGATCAACCCGCCGCATGAAACGCCAGTAGGAGCAATTATAGCGCTGATCGGGGTTCCATTCTTCCTGTATCTGGCCCGCAAAGAAAGAAGGGAGCTGTAAAGATGCAGAGAACCAGAGTGGTTTCCTTCGAAGAAACAAGGCGTAAGCATGGCCTGACTGTACTTAGCGTGCTGGCTGTACTGATTATTATCATGTTCATTATAAGTGTGAATACAGGATACATACGTTTAACTCCGCTAGAGCTGCTGAATACGCTGTTCGGCAAGGGGACGGACAAGCAGGAATTGATTCTGTTCCAATTCCGCTTGCCGCGTATTGTAATTTCCATTCTGATTGGAGCTGCACTGGCAGTTTCCGGAGCGGTGATGCAGGGGGTCTTCCGCAATGATCTGGCCGATCCGGGAATCCTGGGCATTAATGCCGGAGCCGGGCTGATGGTTATGCTGATGGTGTCCTTCTATCCGACGACCTCTGCGGCACCTGTCTATCTGCTGCCGGTAGTTGCGTTTGTCGGGGCGGCATTTACTGCCGCACTGATCTACAGCCTGGCCTATAAGCGGCATCAGGGAATTGCACCGATCCGTCTGCTGCTCACCGGTGTCGCAGTTGCGGCTGGGATGAGTGCAGCGATGATTGTGCTGACGCTTCGCCTAGATCCGGACAAATATCAATTCGTCGCCACGTGGCTTGCGGGCAGCATCTGGGGCACCAGCTGGAAATTTGTATTGTCCCTGCTTCCCTGGATTGTGATTCTCCTGCCCTACGTCATCTATAAGGCAAGGGTCATGAATGTGCTGAATCTGGGCGAGCAGACGGCTACCGGTCTGGGTGCCCATGTCACCAGGGAGCAGTTCCGCCTGTTGGCAGCGGCGGTCGGACTTGCCGCTTCAAGCGTAGCGGTAAGCGGCGGGATTGGCTTCGTCGGACTGGTCGGCCCGCATCTGGCCAGAAGGCTCGTGGGACCGAAGCATCAGCTGATGCTTCCCGCTTCAGCGCTGCTCGGCGCGCTGCTCGTCATCACTGCCGATACGATCGGCCGCCGGATTCTGCAGCCGTCTGAGATACCTACCGGTATCGTTGTTGCCGTTATCGGCGCTCCTTACTTTCTGTATTTGCTGGCCCGGACCAAATCTTAAATACACCTAGAAGCTGGAGGGAAACAAATGAACGAATCCATGGAATTATATGATGTAACGATAATTGGCGGTGGCCCCGCAGGTATGTATACGGCTTTTTATAGCGGAATGAGAGATTTGAAGACGAAGCTGATTGAAGCGAAGGAAGAGCTGGGCGGACGGATGCTGATCTATCCCGAGAAAATGATCTGGGATGTCGGAGGTGTTACACCGACGCTCTGCCGTAAGCTGATAGACCAGCTGGCAGAGCAGGCGCGGACCTTCGATCCCACCATTGTGTTCGGACAGCAGATTGTGCATCAGGCGCGCCAGGAGGACGGGACTTATATCCTGACCTCGGCGACCGGTGAGCAGCACTGGACACGCACCGTTATCCTAACCATCGGTTACGGTATTCTGCAGATGGCGAAGCTGGAGATTGAAGGCGCAGACCGCTATGAAGTGACGAACCTGCATTATACGGTGCAGGAGCTGGAGCCCTTCCGCGGCAAGCGGGTTCTGATCTCGGGCGGTGGCGACTCCGCTGTAGATTGGGCGAATGAACTGGAGGGGATTGCCGCCAGCGTGACCATCGTGCACCGCCGGGAGCGGTTCGGCGGCCATGAGAAGAATATCGTTCGCATGAAGGATTCCTCTGTGAATGTACGTGTACCCTATGCGGTTAACCAGCTGCACAGCAGCAATGGCGAGCAGATTGACCAGGTTACGATCAGCCATATCGAATCCGGTGAGAGTGAGCAGCTTGAAGTGGATGCCGTTATTGTCAACCACGGCCTCAAGAGCGATTTCGGTCCGTTGAAGGATTGGGGACTGGACATGGGGGAATGGTGGGCCAAGGTCAGCGGCAAGCTCGAAACGAATCTGCCGGGTATCTTTGCGGCGGGAGATTTCGTAGATTATGACAGCAAGGTAAGACTGATTGCCGGAACGTTCACGGATGCGGTGCTTGCCCTCAACAGCGCGAAGCTGTACATGGACCCTGAAGCGGATAAGGTGGCTTATGTCTCCTCGCATAACGACCGGTTTAAGGAGAAGAACAAGGCGCTTGGCGTAGTTGATGATCATTAGTCTAAACACATACAGGCTGTTCCTTACACGGGAGATTCCGTGCGGGGAGCAGCCTTTTTTTTTGAGTAAGCTTTGCTCTGGCGCAGCTTAGCCCCGCGTTCCTCACACATTCCATAAGCTGCATAAAAAAAGGATAGCGGGCGAATAGTAAGTGCAGGAGGTGCTGATTATGGATAAGACAACCAAAGAATCCGGCCAAGCCGCACAAACGGTGGACAGCGCTGGCAGGAAACCCCACAATCCGCCTATCTCCCCTGATCTGGAAGAGAATATTACTCAAATCAAAGCCAGGCTGGGGAACAGCCCGGATCTTATCATACGTACTTATGAACTCATCAATCGGACGGCCCGGGTAGCAGCGGTATATATGATTGGTATTACGGACAGAGAAATGGTCGACCATTTCATTTCACATGTGATGTCCTTCGAATCTTTGAATGACGATGTACTACTCGCAGCAACAACAGCCGAAGTGTATTCCTATATTAAAGACAATGCGCTAAGCATCGGCAAAGAGAAGCTGGTTCAAGATATCAATGGACTGCTTGAAGCGCTGCTGTCGGGGGACACGATTATTATGGTTGACGGACTCGGTGAAGCGGTGAGCGGGAGCACCTGCGGCGGTGAGGTCAGACCGGTATCCGAGGCATCGACTCAAGTGGCGATCCGCGGCTCGAAGGAAAGCTTCACGGAGACTATCAGTACCAATATCGCCCTGGTCCGCAAAATCATCAAGAATCCCGATCTCTGGACCGAAACGATGAAGCTTGGCGATGTGACCCACACCGATATCACCATCATGTATATCCATGGGATTGCAGATGAAGAGACGATCAAGGTATTCAAAAAAAAGCTTCAGGAGATCAAGGTGGATTCAATTCTGGAATCAGGCTACATTGAGCAGATTATTGAAGATAACAAGTATTCTCCATTTCCGACACTCTATAATACGGAACGGCCGGATAGTGTGGCGGGAAACCTGCTGGACGGAAGGATTGCCATCTTTGTGGACGGCACACCGTTTGTACTGATTGCCCCGACTACCTTCTTTATGTTCTTTCATACCGTGGAGGATTACTATCAGCGTTATGATATCTCAACACTGATCCGGCTGCTGCGGTTCCTGTGCCTGCTTATCTCTTTATATGGGCCTGCAATCTTCGTGGCGGCGCTTAACTTCCACCAGGAGATGATTCCGACACCGCTGCTGATCAATTTGGCCTCGCAGCGGGAAGGGGTACCTTTTCCTGCTTTCGTGGAAGCCGTCATGATGGAGGTTACCTTTGAGATCATCCGCGAAGCAGGTGTACGTATGCCGTCTCCGATCGGTCAGACGGTTTCTATTATCGGAGGTCTGGTGTTAGGGACTGCAGCGGTTCAGGCGGGAATTGTATCCCCGGCAATGGTTATTGTTGTGTCGCTTACAGGTATCTCCAGCTTCGCCACTCCGGCATTCAATATGGCGCTCTCTATCCGGATGCTGCGGTTTGTAATTATGGTCATTGCCGCTTTTATGGGGCTGTACGGTATCGCCATCTTTACAATTATGCTGATTGCCCACATGTGCAGCCTGCGGTCTCTCGGAGTGCCGTATATGTCGCCTATGGGTCCGTTTGTGCCCGAGAATCAGAAGGACACCTTTCTCCGCTCTCCTCTGACTTTTATGAAGATCCGCAAACGGCTGCTGAATAAGGGCAACAGCTCCACAGCCCCCGGCAAAAAAACTGCGAAGAGGAACTCCTATGAACATTAAAGGCGTTATGCGCGTGATTTCTATGGGAGTCATTGTGCTGATGCTGAGCGGCTGCTGGAACAGCAGAGAATTGAATGACCTGGCTATCGTCAGCGGCATCGGTATAGATCTGGTACCGGAAACCAATGAATTCAAGGTGACATTTCAGCTGGTCAATCCATCCTCAACAGCTACAGGTTTTGGAGCAAGCGCGGGAGAGCCTTCCATTGTGATTGTTTCTGCTACCGACCGTACAATTTTCGGTGCTTTGCGCAAGGCCTCCAAGCGGGCAACGCGGCAGCTTTTTTTTGCCCACACCCAGCTTGTTGTCCTGGGAGAGTCCCTGGCCCGGAGCGGAATTAACGATGTATTTGACATCTTTGAGCGGTCGCATGAGCTCAGACTCAATTCGGCAGTGCTTGTTGCCCGCAACAACGATGCAGCATCTGTTCTGAAGATATTAACTGCAATAGAAAGTCTGCCTTCTTTGGGACTGGTCAAAAAGACGCAGAATACCTCGAGAGTATGGGGAGAGAACCGGACGATCGACGTATTCGATATTATTAACGGCATAACGGGCGAAGGGGATCTGACGATTAATGGAGTGTCTATTCAAGGGAATGCTTCTGAAGGCATGAAGAAATCCAATCTGGAACAAACCGTGTCACATGCAGGGACTGTTATGCATGGACTTGGTGCTTTTAGAGAGGGCAAACTGATCTACTGGATGAAGGATTCGGAAGCACGGGGTACGGAGTGGCTGCTTAACCGGATAGAAGAAACTATAATCAATATTGATTCTGCGGATAAGAAAGAGTCAATTGCCGTCAATATTGTGTATTCAAGAACGAAGGTGAAGATTGATATTCAGGACGGCCTGCCGGTCTTTCATGTAAGTATCAGTGAAGAAGGAATTGTGAATGAAACGGATGGGTTCGTTGACCTCAGCAAGAGGGAAGAAATTGTGAAGCTTGAACAGGAGCTGCAGAAGCAGACCGGTAACGAAGTGAAGCAGGCCTTGCAGATGGCACAGCAGATGGAGAGCGATATTTTTAACTTCGGTAATGAACTGAAGCGCAGCGATCCCCAAGGCTGGGCTTCACTAGATAAGAATTGGGGTCATATCTTCGCTCAAGGGAAGCTGGATCTCCATGTGGAGGCGTACATCCGCAGTACCGGAATGAGCCTGAAGCCGTATCACCCTGCTCCCGAATAATCAGCTTTTTATGCAGAAATAAGGTGAATAGGTTTATGAGAAAAGAAGCGATCGGCCCCAGTCAGCTTTTTGCTTTGATTGTGCTGTTTGAGCTTGGAACGGCGCTGGTTGTACCCGTGGGCCTGGAGAGCGGGCATGCGGTCTGGCTCTCCATCCTGATGGCGCTCCCAGGGGGCGTTCTGCTTTATCTTGTGTTTACACATCTGTATCAGCAGTTCCCGGATCTGATCATCAGCGGTTATGCCCGTAAGATTCTCGGCCCCTGGATAGGCTGGGTAGTAGGCCTGCTGTTTCTCCCGGTGCTGCTCTATAACGGCTCCAGAAATCTGCGTGAAGCGGGGGATCTGTTAATTTCAGCTTCATACGACAAAACTCCGATTCTTATTATTGATTCCATCATGATTATTGCGGTAATGTACATCCTGAGCAAGGGAATCGAGGTATTCGCCAGAACGGCGGAGATTTTCTTCTGGATCATAATCGTCATGGGATTGATTTGTATTTTTATTGTCATTGCTGCCGGACTGGTGGAGCTTAAGAACCTGTTTCCAATTCATATCAATGATCTCTGGGAGGCTCTGGGCTCTGCCTACCCTAACATTTGGATTTTTCCGTTCGGGGAGGTCGTGTGCTTCACGACTATACTTCCGCACTTTAACAAATCAAGGAAGATTAAGAAAACCGGCATCGTGGCCATCACCTTAAGCGCCTGTCTGCTTAGCTTCACCCATGCCATTGAGATGGGAGTGCTCGGAGAGAACCTCTACAGCCGTACAACCTTTCCGATGTTTACCACCATCACACTCGTGAATGTAGCCAACTTCATCCAGCGTCTGGATGCACTTGTTATGCTTACACTCATTATCGGGGTGTTCTTCAAGATGACTGTTTATTGCTATGCTGCTGTGGCCATAACTGCCGATCTCTTCAAGGTCCGCGATTCCCAAAAACTGGTGATTCCGGCGGCGGTGGTCATGCTGTTCAGCTCTTTCGTCAGTGCAGAGAATTATCCGGTGCATATGAGTGAAGGGAAGGTTTTTTTGGAGAATATCCTGCCGGTATTCTGTGCGTATATTCCTGTTCTGCTGTTTCTTGTTCACCGTATCCGGCGCAGATTCGGCCTATACCGTTAAGTTTCGCTGGAGATTAGCGGCTGCGTTTGAGGGCGCCGGCGACAACCTGGATTAAAGGGAGTGCCAGGAAGATCACCACACAGATCGTTTCCTGCAGTGTGGTTGTGGCAAAGATTACCGAAAGAGAATGCAACGATGCACTCACGCTGATTCCTGATAAGACATCAACCAGTGTGAGCATTAGCAAGGTGATGACGGCTAACAGGACATAAATAGCGAGAATTTTCATGGGCGATGCTCCTTAGGCTCCGCAAGCTGATTTGCCGGTTCCGGCAGGCGGGCTACAGGTATTATCTCCATTTATGGAAGGAGTAATCAGCAAAAAAAGCTGCCGGGAGCCGGTTAAGGCTGCCCAGACAGCTTCAGGAATATTCATTTATTGCCCCGAAGTCAGCCAGTCCGCAAGCTCTTCTGTCTGTGCCAGAACGGCGATCGGATCATAATACCAGGAACGTTCTTCTTTCCATACATAGATGTGTCCGTTCTTGACAGCAGGCAGGCTGCCCCAGATCGGATCTGCCTGGAAGTCTTCTACAGTCTGTGTATTATCGGTCACAACGAGATAATCACCCGCATATTTGCCCAGTGTCTCGGAGGATAATTCTGCCCACTGCTTCTCCATTATTTCAGCAGCCACTTCGGTTGGCGGCTTCCGTCCCAGTGCCTGATAGACCGGCTGTCCGCCCCGTCCGAAGTTGTCCCCATATACCCAGGTGGACTTGTCGGCATGCTCCAGGATGCTGAAGGTGGCATCAGCGGGAATCGCTGCATCCACACGGGCCTTGGCTGCGGCGATACGCTTATCATAATCTGCCAGCCAGTCCGCAGCTTCCTTTTCTTTGCCGAGCAGCTTGCCGAAATAAGTCAGCTCCGCGTGAGCATCCTTCAGATCACCGTACGGCACAATGACGGTAGGGGCAATCTGGCTCAGTGTCTCATAGCTGTCGGCATTGCCGGAGATGATGAGGTCCGGGTTCAGGGCGATAATATTCTCCGGTGACATCTTTCCGTAAGTGCCGGTATCGGTGACTCCGGTAAGTGATTCTTTGAAATACATATTCTCCAGCGTCAGTCCGGGAGCACCCACGGGGATTGTATTCAGAGCAATCAGGCTGCCCAGATACTCTTCGGCAACAATCCGCTGCGGTGCTGTCGGCACTTCAATATCTCCATTTACAGTTGTTACTGTTTTGAAGGCGGGAGCTGCGGTTGCGGCTGGAGTCTCCGGCTGCGGGGACGAAGCAGGAGCTTCTGTAGCATTAGCAGCAGCAGAACCGGTGCTATTATTGGATGTGTTGTTTCCACAAGCTGAGGCAAGAAGCGTCAGTGCCAGCAGCAACGGGAAGATGATCCATTGTTTCCGGGAATTAGAGCTTGAATACGGTTTTTTCAAGATGTATGCCTCCTTATGTAGAACGATTATCATTCTCAATAACACTTTACAGATTTTGTCCGGTTTACACTATGGCTGAATGTGATGTCCGGCTATGTAAATTTATGATGTCAGCGCCTGCAGGAGCACCCTGAGCTGGGCTTCGGAAGAGAGCGGATCAAATCCGTAGAACATGGCAGGCTGATTCAGGAAATAGATTCTGCTGCCGGAAGCGGACGCCTGATTCTGCTGTACTGCACGATGAAGAAAGGAACGGAGCGGCTCCCGCATCTCGGCCGTTCCGGCGCTGCAGGTAATAAATATATGATCCGCGGGGTAGCCGGCGAAGTCACTGAAGGCAACCTCCAGATAACCTTGGCGGAGGAGTCCCTCGCTTACAAGGCTGCTTGGGGGCCGGAAGCCCAGATCATTATACAGAATCTGAGATCCGTGGCCATAGCTGCTGCTGAAGCAGTATGCAGCGTCCCTGCCAATCTCCCAGACGACTGCGGTTCCCCGGGGACCGATCCGGCGGTTGAGCTGTTGGTTGGCCGCGTGGCATTGTTCGTCATAGACATTCAGCCAGGCTTCCGCCTGTGGTCTGCGGCCGGTGACCTCTGCAATCAGCCGGAATTGTTCCCGCCAGTCCATTTGCATAAAGGGGATTTCAATAACCGGAGCTAACGACATCAGCTGCTTATTCTTGTCAGGCAGGGAGTAGCTGATAATCACATCCGGCCGGGCAGAAGACAAGCGTTCATATAGACCTGTGGAGCTGCTTCCTTCATTTAGCAGCTTATGCTTGGACGGAATAGGCTTCAGGCTCTCCATCCAAGCCGAATATACTCCGAGCCGGGGAACAACCTCAAGCGCCTGCAGGCTGGCCGTGTGATTGAAGTTCAGCGATACCACGGATTTATTCTTGCTGTGATAGGCTGCAGGAGAAAGACCCACGACCTGTTTGAACTTGCGGCTTAAATAGGTGCCTTCACCATAACCGACTTCAAGCGCCAGCGTGCTCAGATTCGGGGCTCCTGTCAGAATGCGCTGCTGGGCTTTGCGGATGCGCAGCAGTGTTACATATTCATTAAAGGTCTGACCGGTGGATTTGCGGAAAGCGCGGGAGAAGTGCTCCGGGGTAACTCCGGCAAGCTCTGCCGCCTGCCCTCTCGTTAAGTCCTCATTATAATGGGATTCTATATATTGCAATACACGGTCCAGCCAATGAAGCGCCGGCTCCGTATTCTCAGCAGCGCTGTGATACAGCTCAGTGAGCAGTTCTGTGAACAGCTGCTGCACTGCAAAAGGCTGATGCTCTTCCGGCTGGCTCCAGCTGCCCAGCAGCCGCGACGCCACCGCGCAAATACGGGGCGCACAGCTGCGGAGCGGTACACCGTTGTTCAGCGGGCTGGAAGGATGGCTGGTGCCGGAGAGTGTGATATATTCGATCCACACCCCCTGCAGGTTATGGCTGTGCTGCAGGATGATGTGTGCGGAGCTGTCACAGCACAAGGTACTGCCGCTGGACACACGGGTAAGCGCTCCATCCCACTCCATCGTTGCGCTGCCTCCGGTAACTATAATCAGCAGGGAAGAGAAGGGCGGGCTGGAATTACCCCGGTTAGAAGCGGCTTTGTCCAGTGCAGCAATCCGCACCGGGACATAAAAACTATGAGGATAAGGCAATGAACTGCCGGAAGGTGGTTTATGCATGTTCAGAGTCACTCTTTTCTTGGGTGATAATCATTCTCAATACAGTATAACAGTCTTTCCCCCTATTGACGATCCTCTGATTGGTAAGTAGAGTTTAGGGAGACAGACAAACAGGGTATTGTTGTACTAGAGGGGGCGGGAATTCCATGACGACCTGGAATCTGCAAGGGACGGTCAGCCATCTGCTGATCTGCAACGGAAGCGACTGCAAGAAGCATAAGGGTGAAGAGGTCGCTGACGCGATAGAGGATGAAATCGGGAAGCAAGGGGCAGACAGCCTGATTCATACTACAGTAACCCGCTGCAACGGAAGATGTTCGGATGCGTGTGTAGTCATCTCATATCCGGAAGGCATATGGTACAGGGATATCACCCCCAAATCAGCCAAAAGCCTGGTACGCAAGGTGCTGAAGGGTGAACGGCTGGAAGAGAATGTTCTCTACACTTATGATGAAGGACTGAAAGCCGCAATTGAAAAAGGGGCAAAGGGTAAAAAGAAGAAATAAAATATGAAAGAAAAATGCAGTCCTCCACTGGAAAATTTTCGGTGGAGGATTGTTTATTTTTGTCAGACGGAGGATTATGATGGATAGAAAAGATAGAGTAAGGGGGAAGCGGGATGTTTGTGGATTTCGAGCCGGATGACCGAGTGCTGCACAGCGAAGCGTTCTTACAGGAAGAGGTGGAATATAATCTCCTTCACCTTATCACCGGAAACCCGGAATCGCTCCGGATCAAGACAGCCGAGGATCATCTGATCTTTGCGCACACGGAGGGGCATAACCCCTGGTTATGGATTGCACCGGAGGTAGGTGCAGATCAGGGCAGAGCCCTGGTTCGCCAGCTTGTGGAGCGGCTGAAGGGCCGCGGATTGTCAGGGGTTAACGGGACTAAGGAGACAGGCAAGCTGTTTGCAGAGGCTTATTGTGAGAATACAGGCAAGCTGTATCATGTCCATATGATCATGGAAGCCTATCATTGCCCGCAGGTGAAGAAGCCCGCTAATGTCAGCGGCAAGCTGCTGCAGGCAGATGCTGGCTATATCCCGGTCATTGCAGACTATTTGGCCGGCTTTGTGAAGGATGCGTTCGGCACCGAGAATGCACCTGAGAATTTCCTCGGCTACGCAAGAGATATTACGGAATCCGGCAAGCTCCGCCTGTGGATGGTACAGGATAGGCCCGTGTCCATGGCGAATCTGGCCCATCTGTCCTCCAGACATGCCCGGATTAATGAAGTGTTCACTCCGCAGGACTGCCGTAAGCAGGGCTATGCCAGTGCCGCTGTAGCAGAGCTGTGTGCTGAGCTGCTGGGCAAGGGCATTACTCCTATGCTCTATGCCGATGCTGCAAACCCGGATTCCAACAAGGTCTATCAGTCGATCGGTTTTGAGCGGACCGGCAGTATTGTTGATTTGCGGTTTCAGTAAGCCGGTTTGTCCGGTGGAGAATACAGGTGAGGGAGTGTCTAAGAATGCTGCAGGGAATGAAAATAATTGTGACCGGGGCCGCTTCGGGAATCGGTAAGGCTATAGTAATGCTTAGTCTGCAGGAAGGTGCTGAAGTGATTGCCTGTGATCTGGATGGCCGGGGGCTTAAGGAACTGCAGGCCGAGGCGGGTTCAGATAATCTCTGCTCCTTCCGGGTGGATGTGAGCAAATACAGCGAGGTGGAGCAATTCTTCGCATACATACAGCAAGAACATGCTGAGGTTAACGGTCTGGTCAACAATGCAGGCATATATCTGGGGCGCAGTCTGCTGGAGTATACCCCCGAAGATATAAGTAGGGTAATGGATATCAATATCAAGGGATATGTCTATTTCTCGCAGGGCTTCGGGCGCCTGCTGTTGGACCGGAAGCAGACAGGCGTCATCGTTAACATGGCCTCCGTCTCCGGTCAGGAAGGCAGCTCAGATGCGGTGTATGGCTTGACCAAAGCAGCTGTTCTCGGCTTGACCAAAAGCTGCGCCATGAACTTTGCCCCTCATATCCGGGTGAATGCTGTTGCCCCGACGATGACCAGCACTCCGATGATGGGGCATATCCCGGCCTGGAGGCAGCAGGAATATCAGGAGCATCAGCTAATTCCGGAGCCGCTGCTGGCGGAGGATATTGCGGATACGGTGGTTTTTATGCTAAGCCGCAAAGCGAGAGCATACACCGGGGCGACGTTTGATATTAATAATGGCTGTTATTTGCGCTGAGCCGCTGGCCTTCTTACCGGAGCTGCGGGAGGGCTGGATGACAGCCTGAATTGCAGGGATATTATCTGTCGGCTCAGGTGGTGCATCACGACCTGCCTGCAGCGATCCTGACAGAGTGTGAACCGGATTCCCTTTGTTGTAATCCGATCGATTTCAGACCATGCGGATGAGGATAGCGTAGAAGTTTTTGAGAGCAATGTTGAGGCGGTTTCGCTGAACTCCCTGGCTTTGGTGGAAGGTCTGCTGGTGGGCCTGCAGTCTTCACTGCACTAGAGCTTTTTTGGCGGGGCAGAAAATTTGACTTGCAGCCTCCGTGTTGACTATGCTAATACAAAGTGCAATTAATCACACTTATATCGTAAGTGTTGCAGCAGGGGGGCGGCAGTATATGGATAGACGTCAGGTCTGGCCGGATAAATTCAAAAAGTTTTTTCTGAATAACAAGTTTGTCGTGGGGCTTTTAATTGCGTTACTGATTGGTGTTACCGTGCTCGTATTCTCCAAGATTCCGTTTATATTCAAACCGTTGTCAGTGCTTCTGCATACAGTGGCAGCGCCGCTGCTTCTCTCGGGAGTTGCTTATTACCTGCTGAATCCGCTGGTTGACCGCCTGGAGCGGAGAAGCAAGGTGAAGCGCGCTTACGGAATTGTTACGATGTACCTCGTAATAGCCGGAATTATTACACTGATCCTGCTGATGGTTATTCCGATTATCCGTACCCAGCTGATGGGGCTGATTGACAACTTCCCGATATACAGCGCGCAGATTCAGGAGGAATTCTTACATCTGACGGGCAGTGAATTTTTCGGAAAGATTCAGGAAAGTGTGGGTACGGATCTCAGTGATATCACCGGCAAGGTGACTACCTGGGGCACCTCGTTCATCAATAATGCCGCCAGTGGCGTAGGCAGCTTTGTAGGCACTTTGACAGAGATTGTTCTGGCAGTGGTGACTACGCCGTTCATTCTGTTCTATCTGCTGCGCGATGGCAAAAGACTGCCCGACTACCTGATGCGGTTCATTCCTACTGCACTGCAGCCGCAGTCCCGGATGGTCATGCAGGAAATGAACAGTCAGGTGGCATCCTACATCCGCGGGCAGATTATTGTCAGCTGCTGTATCGGCGCATTGCTCTATATTGGTTATCTGATCATCGGGCTTGAGTATTCCCTGGTACTTGCTATCGTTGCCGCTTGTACTGCGGTAGTCCCTTATCTGGGACCGGCGATCGCGATTACGCCAGCACTGGTGGTAGCCATGGTAACCTCGCCGTTTATGCTGCTCAAGATGGTGATTGTCTGGACTGCTGTCCAGCTGATCGAAGGGAAGTTTATCTCTCCGCAGATCATGGGTAAAACGCTGAAGATTCATCCGATCACGATTATTTTTGTAATTATTTTTGCCGGCAAAATGTTCGGGGTACTCGGCATCATTCTCGCGGTACCGGGTTACGCCGTACTCAAAGTAGTTGTTACCCATATCTTTCAGTGGTTCCGTTTCCGCTCCGGACTCTATAAAGTGATTGAAGAAAAAGCTGAGGAATAAAGCGAAAAGGATGAGTGTAATGACAGGACAACTAGTGACTACAGCCTATGGGCAACTGCAGGGAGAAGAGAGCGGCGGAGTGAATGTCTGGCGCGGAATCCCGTTTGCTGCCCCTCCTGTCGGAGAGCTGCGCTTTCGTGCACCGCAGCCGCCGGAGCCCTGGAATGCTGTAAGGGAGGCGAAGGAATTCGGCCCGGTCAGCCTTCAGCCGGTAAGTACCAGCGGTACGCGCTTTGGCGGCAGCAATCCGGTGTACTCTGAAGATTGCCTGTACCTGAATGTCTGGTCACCGGCAGCAGCGCAGGAGGATGCCCTGCCGGTCATGGTCTGGATTCATGGGGGCACCTTTGTAACCGGTGCCGGTAGCCAGCCGATGTTTGACGGTGCCAACATGGCGGCAAGCGGCCGGGTTGTGCTTGTTACGGTGAATTACCGGCTCGGTCCGCTAGGATTCATGCATCTGTCCCCGCTGGGCACGGGGCTTGGCTCCAATCTTGGACTGCTGGACCAGATTGCCGCTCTGGAATGGGTGCGGGAGAATATCGCCGTATTTGGCGGTGATCCCGGGAATGTTACGGTGTTCGGGGAATCAGCGGGCAGCATGAGCATTGCCGCGCTGCTGGCGATGCCGGCGGCCAAGGGGCTGTTCTCGCGTGCAATTATGGAGAGCGGTGCGGGGCAGAGCCTGAGCGGTCAGCAGGGGGAACAGATTGCGGCAGCCTTCCTGGCAGAGCTCGGTCTTCAGCCCGGCGGTGACACGCAGCTGCTGCATACACTGCCCGCGCTGCAGATCATGGAAGCGGCCGGACGGATGGCGTACAAGCTGTCCGGGAATTCGCTGAGCATGTATTTCCAGCCGGTTATTGAGCCGCTGACCTTGCCGGTAGAACCGGCGCAGGCGGTACGCGAAGGAGCGGCAAGCGGCATCCCGCTGCTGATCGGGACGAATCTCCATGAAGGCAATCTGTTCTTCCGTGAAGGGCAGGCAGGCGAAAGCTTCGACCGTTCACTCAAGTCGCTGGAGCTGCTGATGGGCATCGAAGACCTCTCAGAGCTGACCTCCGATTACAGCAAAACCTGGGAAGGGCAAGCCGAAGTTCTGACCGATCTGTTCTTCTGGGCCAGCTCCATTTCGTTCGCGGAGAAGCAGCTGGATCACGCTCCGGTCTGGATGTACCGGTTCGACTGGACCGTCACCGGCCATCCGCTGCTGGAGAAGGCCATACACGGAGCGGAGATTCTCTACGTGTTCAACAACCTGCCGCTGCTGAAGCAATACGGACTGACGGTAACCCCTGAGATGGCAGGGGTGGCCGAAGCGATGCAGAGAGCCTGGACAGCCTTTGCCCACTGTGGAGATCCGTCTGCACCGGAACTTGCGTGGCCGCAGTACACACCTGAGCAGCGTGCTACGCTGCTGTTCGATCAGGTCTCGCGTGTAGTGAACGATCCGGACGGAGAGAAGCGCAGACGGATTTTTGAGCATTACGCAGGGTGAACGCGGCTTTTGATTTCAAGAAGGCGTGACATACCGGAATGAGGGGCAGAAGTGCCCTTGAATTCGCCGGAAGTGGGCGGAAAGCGGGAATGAGGGGCAGAAGTGCCCCTCATTCCGGAGAATTGGCCTAACTACGGCAAACTTTATTGATCATGAAAAAAGCAGCAGCCCTTACCGGAGAGTCTAATTCTCCGGCAAGAGGGCTGCTGCTTTTTAAGTTATACTCAGTGCACGCCACCGAATCAGGAACATGCGGTCCGAAATCATTAGTTCACCGGGGTATAACCCGTTTTCTCGACCAGCTCCTGTCCCTCCGGGGACAGAATCCACTCCAGAAATGGCTCAATATTGGGGTTGGTGCTTCCCGCAGTTACCGCGTAGAATTCTGCTGCGAAGGGGTATGCCCCGCTGCGGATGCTCTCCTTGGCGGGAGGCACACCCCCGATCTCCAGCAGCTTAATCTCATCGCTGGCGTTCATCTCTGAGGCGTAGAACAGGAAGCTGAAGCCGAGTGCATTATTGTAATTGCGGTAGCTGGCGGTCAGGCTGATAATCCCGTTCATGACGTCTGCAACATTCTCCTTCGGGGGGCTCATCAGCGTCCGGTCCTCCATGAGTTTCTCAAGCATGGTCTGGCTGCCGCTGTTCTCGTCCCGTTGAAACGCCCGGATGGATGCTTTCTTGCCGCCGACCTGCTTCCAATTCGTCAGTGTGCCGGAATAGATATCCTTCACTTGCTCAGTGGTCAGTCCATTAACCGGATTGCGCTTGTTGACAAAGAAGACGAATGCTTCGCGTCCTATAGGGGTAAGCTTCAGCTCACGGCCTGCCAGCTTCGCCTGCTTGGTCTGGGCAAGTGAGGGGCCCGCAGCAAAGATGATATCCGCATCTCCTTTAATCAGCCGTTTGTAGGCTTCGGAGGTGGTGGTACATAACACGAGATCATTACCGACCTCGTAAATGCTGTGATTATACGTATCCGGCGGATACACGGCTTGGGCAAAGGCGGAATACAACGGGTAAAGCGCAGTTGCGCCGTCCAGCCGGGGCATTTGTTCCTGAATATAATAGGCTGCCTTATGATCCAGGCTGGCGGCTTTGGTATTTACTTCAAAAGGTGCGTACTGGAACAGATTGACCTCCTGCTCCCTTACTTCGGCAAGACTGTTCACATAAGCCTGCCTGATCTCATGACCGGCTGCGCTCAGCAGGCAGATTCCGGCAAAAGCCGCGAGCGCAATCAGGCGGAACCGTTTGCTGAAGAGTTCAAAGATAAAGATTACAGCGAATACTGCAAGTCCGGCCGAAGCGGCGAGGACGAGCGGTGCATAGAACAGCAGGCCTCCGGTAAATGTAGCCATGATATAAGCAATGAAGCCTATGATTGTGATGACGGCTAAGGCAAGGATAGAGAATAACAGCTTGGTTTCAAATGATCTTTTCACAGCGGCCTCCGTTAGGGTTACTATAATATGGATAAAAAGTGTATTCGTATCTTATTCTATAATAAGGCTCCGTTTCTGCCAAACTATGCAGTTCGTGTAATTGCGAAATGATGCATTTTCTCATAAAAATGATCGTTCGATGAAAAAAATGCGTATATTTTCATAAAAAGGCTAGACGAATTCATGAAACGGAGTTATCCTGAGATTGTGAAAAAAATAACAGAATACAAGATTCTCGGGGTAAGGTGAAATTCCTGACCGGCGGTGATGTTCCAAGTGAGCTAAGCCCGCGACTCGTTACTCTTTTACAAGGGAAAGCGACTGATCTGGTGATAATCCAGAGCCGACGGTAAAGTCCGGATGGGAGAGGATCATAAGGTAAAGGCAGCGGGTGTATTCCCTGATGTCTTTATTGATAATGGCCCCCGGTGTTTGCCCTGTTTACAGGTGACGCGGGGGCTTTTGGTCTCTTATCGAGGGTTTGTATCGACAAGGAGAATGAATGATGAGTAATGTATCTGCTTCATCTCAAGGAGTCCGTACCGCACCGCTGCGCAGCGGATTCTGGCTGGTAGTTCTGGGGGCAGCCCTATGGGGTGTTGACCCGCTGTTCCGTATTATCCTGCTGAAATCCCTGACCTCTTCACAGATCGTCCTGCTGGAGCATGTTGTGCTCTTCCTGGTTGCTGCACCTGTAATGTGGCGCCAGCGCGCCGAACTGAAGGGGATCCGCCTTCGTCAAGCCGGGGCCCTGCTGGTTGTGTCATGGGGAGGTTCGGCCATAGCTACAATCCTGTTCACCAAAGCATTGTCCAGCGGAGATTTCAATGCTGTACTGCTGCTGCAAAAGCTGCAGCCGCTCTTCGCCATTGGTCTCGCCGCTGTTATCCTTAAAGAACGCCTGCCTAAGAATTTCGCACCGCTTATCATTGTTGCACTATTAGGCACTTACCTGCTTACCTTTGGCTGGACGATTCCATTCGGCCATGTGAACAGCTTCATGGGTGTAGGCAGTCTAATGGCGCTGGGCGCCGCCGCATTATGGGGCGGGTCGACTGTCATGGGCCGCTATCTGCTGGGTTCCATGAAATATGAAACTGTAACTTCCCTGCGCTTTATTCTGGCTTTGCCGCTTTTATTCGTGATCACCAGCATGGAGGGAGCCCCGTGGCAGATTACCGGCGGAATCAGCGGTTCGGCCGCTGTTGCCATTAATCTCCTGCTGCAGGCTCTGCTGCCCGGATTGCTCAGCATGCTGCTCTATTACAAGGGCCTGAACACAACCAAGGCTTCTGTAGCCACGCTGGCTGAACTCAGCTTCCCGATGACAGGGATTCTGATTAACTGGATTGTATATCACCAGCTTGTGACTCTGCCGCAAATTATCGGCTTTGCGCTGATCTGGACGGCGCTGTTCTTTATTTCGAGCCAGCAGAGCCGTCAGGGACATCAGGCTGAGCTTATCAAACAGAATTAACAACTATTACCGCAGCCTGAGGGGACGACCCCAGGGTTACGGTATCACCAAAAGAGGATGTTCCCGCGAGCCGCATTGGCCCGGGACATCCTCTTTATTTTTTGTAGGGCTGATGACTCAAATGTGCGAGTGAACCGGACTTAGTCCGTTTGGCCGGCTCCCCCTGTCCGGCATCCGGAGAGGGGCTCGTCCTGCTGCCGTTATTACTGCTGCAGGTATGGAGTTATTACGATGGTGTTATAACCCAGCTGCTTCAGCTGTGCCTGCGAGATGTACAGCCTGTTTCCGGAATTGAAGCTGTTCGCAGGGGTAAGCTTTACACTCTTGCTGGCGCTTGTAATCTCAAAGCTGTAACCGGCAGAGGGGGCGTTTAAGTGGCCCCGGTCCTCAGATTCAATGCTCCACCCGAACGCGGCAGCGAGCGGCTTCACCGGAATCCAGTCTTGTCCCTCCCTGGAGAATACGGTAGATACATCGGCGTTCTGTCCGTCCAGGCTAACACTGTATTCGTATGTCATGGAGACAGGAATCTCGATGACCGGCA
Organism: Paenibacillus sp. FSL H8-0259; assembly: GCF_037963255.1. NCBI lineage: Bacteria > Bacillati > Bacillota > Bacilli > Caryophanales > Paenibacillaceae > Paenibacillus > Paenibacillus sp. FSL H8-0259. The sequence continues at coordinate 5,306,417 of NZ_CP150147.1, read as the reverse complement.
GGTTTTTCAGCACGGTATCCCGCGGCAGCGCTGCTTCCGGTCTGGAGGAGGGTGAAGCGGGAAACAGTGCTTCGAGTTCGCTATAGTCAGTGATCAGCCGTGACGTCCCGCTCTTCAGGTTATATACCCATGGCAGGCGCTGCGGCTCATTTTTCACATAATATATGATTCCTTTGCTAAAGTTCCGGTTATACATGCTGCCCTTCAGCAGTTCGTGCCGTTCCCCGGTGGACGGATCATAAGTACTGATCACATTCTGTTTAGCAGCTTCATTGTACCCGCTCTCCAGCAGCGTGTGCTGGTTCAGCCAATAGGCGCTGTAGTATCTCTGAGTGGAATAATATACCGAGACGGCACCTGTCTTCATGTTTTTAAGATAATAGTCATGGTATTTGCCGACATACCCGCTGCCCATCGGAGAATTTGGCATCAAGAGGTAACGTGAGCGCTCCAGATATCCCCAAAGCCCGTCCGGAGACAGAGTATAAGCGGTTTTGCGCAGGATGGATTGACTCCGGGTATCGTACACATAACTTTGCTCCGGATCATCAGTTCCCGTTAACTTCAGGTCATCACCGCCATAATTCCGGAAATAATGAAAAGGCTCCTGCCATTTGGCGTAGGTTCCGTCCGGTTGTCTGGCAATGACGGCATCGACAAACTGGTTTCCGTCCAATTGGCCCGCCGAATAGAGCTGGACGCCGCTGGTTTTGCTGATATACGAATCATAATAGTTAATTTCTTCTGCGGCATGTGCTGTAAGCGGAGCAGTGAATGCCAGTAAAATAGATGCGCTTATAGCCAGATGTAATGATTGATGCAGCACTCTTTTCATAACCTTCCATCCTCTCTATGTAAATAACTGTTAATATAGACGGCCGTAGTAACGAAAGGTTTCGGATGCCCGGCTCAATAAATATGAATTACAGGGTTAAAGAGTAAAAATAAACCTTTTCTCCCATACTACCGTTATTCTTGCATCTTCAGCTGCTTCACACTACAACCTTAGGAGGCCACCGCCAATGGACAATCCTCACCCGGCTCCCGCCATTTATATACAGCTCAAAAACCGGGTAACCGTGCCCAAAGGCAAAGGTGTGATGCTGCGCGATGTAGCTTTTCTGATCACCGAGCCGGAGTGGCGGGAGCCGCTGTATTCACTGCTGCTGCTTCAGCCGGAGCAAAGTGACGGCAATCTGATTCTGATTGATCTGCTGACGGTGATTCCCCGGATTCATGAGCTGCTTCCGCATGCGGATATCCAGCCGATTGGCGAAGGGCGGACGATTGTGCAGATTGAAGGCCCGGCAACGGCAAACAAACCTTCCATAGCTTTGTTTGTGCTGGTATGGCTGCTGTTGTTCTTCGGCTCGGCGCTGACGATCATGAATTTCCATGCCGATGTCAGCATGCAGGAGGTGCAGATCCGGATTGTCGAGATGCTGACCGGCCGCAGGGATGAGCATCCGTATGTATTCCAGATCGCTTATTCGCTGGGCATCGGGCTGGGAATGGTGATTTTTTTCAACCATTTGTTCAAAAAGAAATGGAACGAGGAGCCGACACCGCTCGAAGTGGAGATGTTCCTGTATCAGAAAAATATCGACCACTATGTCGTCAACGAGGAATACAGCAAAATGAAACGCCGCGGAGATGATACATCGGGACGCAGGGGGGAGTGAGCATGACTGCACAAATTTCACTCGGACTTAACCTGCTGCTCGGCATTGCCGGAGGAATCGCTGTCGGCGGCGGGGTAATCGCTCTTTTTATAGTGCTTGATATGGTGCCCCGGCTGGCGCAGCTGACCTCCTCCTACAATAAAGTGCACTGGTATGAAGGGGCCATGGTCGGGGGTTCGCTGCTGGGCACGATGAGTGATTTCTGGAACTGGAAAATAACCGCAGGCCCGCTGATAGAGCTGGGGGTCGGACTGTTCGACGGAGTATTCATCGGTATGCTGGCCGCTGCGCTGACGGAGGTACTGAACGTACTGCCGATTCTGGCCAAAAGACTGCATATGACACATATGTTGTTCGGGCTGCTGATGGCTATGGTATGCGGTAAAGTGGCAGGTTCATTGTTCGACTGGTTTGTATACCGACAGTAAAAGGAGGCTACGGGGTGGTTAGGTATATTCACAGCGGTGATCAGGTGGAAGCGGATAAAAAGCATGGCAAGCCGGAGCAGCAAAAGCCGCCGCAGCATGAAGGACAGGCTGCACAGCAAAGTGTTGCAGACGGGGGCCAACGGCAGGATGAAGGGTTAGCTGCACAGCGGGATGGTGCTGACAAAGGTCAACCGCAGGGTGAAGCGCAGGCTGCACAGCAGAATGGGGCTGATAGAGCCACGCCGCAGCAAGAAGGACAAGCTGTACATCAGGCTGATGCAGGCGGGGGACAACCGCAGGAGACGGAGGTTTCAGGTGAGCTGGGAGCTGTTACCCGGCCTATAGAGGGCGGTGCGGAAATCCGTTCCGGCATGGATGCGGGTCCGGGCGCAGAAGGCAGGCCCTCTGAGGCAGAGCCTGCCGGTAGTATAGCAGCGGAAGGCCGTGAAGCAGGAGACGCAGCGGATAGCGCGGCTGCAGGCAGCACAGCGGCGGACAGCCTTGAAACAGGAGGTGCAGCAGATAACGAAGCTTCCGGCAGCACCTCGAAGGACAGCAGCGCAGCCGGAGACGATTCGGATAGCCAGGAGTCCGGCGGCGGCGTCAAAGGATTTTTGAGCAGCTTGTTTGGAGATGATGCCGGACCGGGACAGGGAGCCGGAGCAGACTCCGGTGACGGACAGAATCAGGATGCTGAAGCTGCGGACGAGCTTGGCCAGCCGCAGGGAGATTCCGCCTCAGCTGGACAAGGAGATAAAGCTGCAAGCGGAGCAGAATCTGGTGAGGATATCGGAGCGGAGTCCGGTGCGGATATCGGAGTGGATTCCGGAGCAACCGGTTACGGGGACCACGATTTACAGGCTTCCGATGGAGCCGGTACACCGGATCAGGAGGGCCCGGCCAAACCTGATCAAGGCACCCCGGATACAGAGAAGATTACCGCCCAGGGAGCAAGTGGCGGCGATGAGGACAAGCAGGAAGCCGAGGGACCCGCTGCAGACGATGGTGCAGGCACCGCTTCAGCATCCGGCGAAGACAACCCGCCAGCTCCGGCTTCGGGCAGCCAGTCACAGGATACGGAGACATCAGACGAACTGGGTGCGGAGACACCGCAGAAGAGCCACAAAGGATTTTTTGCCAGATTATTCGGAGATGATGAAGAGCCTGAGGAAGATGAGCAGAACGCTTCTGGTGCGGATAAGGGTGAAGAGGGACCGTCCAGGCAGGCGCAGAGCGGGGGGGCCTCAAGTAATGACACAGACAAATCTGGAGCCCCTCAGAAGGCCGGGGATCAGTCCGGCAACAAGGCTAAGAAAGCCAAGTCCAGTCAAGGGGCGGACTCCGCCGGCAAGCCCAAAGATCTGCTGCAGCAGAAACGCGACAATGAACGTTCTGACTCTCTGGAGGAGTCTATTAAGTACTGGCAAGGCAATGATAAGGTATCGACCAACCTGGAGGATACCAAAAAAACCCTGACCGAAGTCATGGGCCTGGGTTCATCCTTTGATATCGTCTTCAGGGAAATGTCCTTTGGGGGCCGGCGCGTTGCGCTGCTCTGCATCAGCGGGTTCGCCAAGGATACCATTATTGACGAAATTCTGAAGCGTCTGACCTATCTGACCCCGGACAATATATCTACCGATGTATTCGCCAGCTTCATGAGCGAATATATTCCCCATGTCCAGGTAGAGAAGGGCGAGCTGCTCAGCGAGAGCATCAATAAAGTCTTGTCAGGCATGAGCGTATTCTTCATCGAGGGCGAGAGCCAGGTTATTATCATGGATACCCGTTCGTATCCTTCGCGCAGCCCGGATGAGCCATCGATTGAACGGGTCGTCCGCGGAGCGCGAGACGGCTTCACAGAGACGCTGCTGAGCAACGTGGCTCTGGTCAGAAGACGGATACGCGACCCGGGGCTGAAATACGAGATGCATCAGATCGGACGCCGGACCCGGACCGATGTCTGCGTAGCCTATATTGACGATATCGTCGACAAGACTCAGGTGCAGGCCGTTACCGATAAGCTGAAAAGCGTTGATATCGACGGGATTCCCCTTGCTGACAAACAGCTCGAGGAGGCCATTGTCGGCGGAGGATGGAACCCGTATCCGCTGGTGCGGTACTCGGAGCGGCCGGATATTGTGGCCTCCCATCTGCTGGAGGGCAGAGTGGTGGTCTTCGTGGATACCTCGCCGAGTGTCATGGTTCTGCCGACGACGTTCTTTGATCTCTGCCAGCATGCGGAAGAGAACCGCCAGACGCCTTTTATGGGAAGCTATCTGCGCTGGGTGCGCTTCATCGGGATCTTTGCCTCAATGTTCCTGCTGCCGCTGTGGATGCTGCTGGTCCTTCATCCGGAGCTGAAGCCGGCCATGCTGGAATTTATCGGTCCGCAAAAGACGGCGAAAATCCCGCTTATCGCCCAATTCCTAATCGTCGAATTAGGGGTGGATCTTCTGCGGATGGCCGCCGTCCATACCCCGACACCGCTCGGCTCGGCGATGGGTCTGATTGCTGCGATACTGGTAGGTGACATCGCCGTGCAGACCGGTCTTTTTGTCAACGAGGTGGTGCTCTACATGGCAGTGGCCTCCATCGGGATGTTCGCAACGCCGAGCTATGAGCTGGGGCTGGCCAACCGGATTGTCAGGCTTGCGCTTCTGCTGGCGGTGGCCGCGTTCCAGATTCCCGGCTTCATGATCGGGACAACGCTGCTGGTGGTGCTCTTGACTACACACCGTTCCTACAATTCTTCGTATTTGTGGCCGTTTATACCGTTTAATGCAAAAGCAATGGGTGAGATCCTCCTGCGCCAGCCGGTGCTCAGCTCCAAAACAAGGCCTTCCTTCAACAAAACACGGGATAATACCCGGATGCCGCCTGAGCAGGAGAAGGAACACAAATCGTAGGAAAATACAAATCAACTGCAAATTAGTCCATTCTATGGAGTTCCCTCTGTCTGCTATACTGAATACACTAAACAGCCCCGCAAGAAAGTGGAATTCCTCTCCTGAGGCCATACTTTGTGTAACGCTGCGGGGTTCTGTAACATATACTAGACAGGGTGGAACAGATATTCCACAGAAATTGGAGGACTGCGCAATGTTTTTACACGGGACGAGCCGAATTAACGATGCAGGGCATTTGGAAATCGGCGGATGTGATGTGACAGAATTGAAAGCGGAGTATGGTACCCCGCTATATATAGTGGACGAGCAATTGGTCCGGCGCCGCTGCCGCGAGTACATGGACGCTTTTACAGCTTCCGGACTCGGTTTCCAGGTTGCCTACGCCAGCAAGGCTTTCTCAACAATGGCCATGTGCCGGTTGGCGGATGAGGAAGGACTGTCGCTGGATGTTGTTTCCGATGGTGAGCTGTATACTGCGCTGCAAGCCGGCTTCCCGGCAGAACGCATTCACTTCCACGGTAATAACAAGACTCCGGATGAGATTGAAATGGCGATCGATGCAGGCATCGGCTGCTTTGTAGTCGATAACCTGGTTGAACTCAGCCTGCTGCAGGCGATTGCTGCCCGCAAGGAAGTAACGGTTAATATTCTGCTCCGGGTTACTCCGGGCGTAGAAGCGCATGCCCACCATGCCTACGCATCGACCGGACAGACGGATTCCAAATTCGGGTTCGATATCGGCAACGGCTCCGCGCAGGAAGCGGTAAGACAGGCAGACGGCAAAGCCAATCTGAACCTGCTTGGCGTTCATTCCCATATCGGCTCGCAGATTTTTGAGACAGAGGGCTTCCAGCTTGCAGTTGAGCGGATCGCCGAGTTCACCCGCAAAGTGAAGGAAGAGCTGGCCATCAGCTTCCCGGTCGTCAATCTTGGCGGCGGATTCGGTATCCGTTATGTGGATGGAGATACTCCGCTGCAGGTTTCCGAGTATGTTGCAGCCATTACGGATGCAGTGAAGACGCATTTCGCCGGTATCGGCGATGGGCTGCCGCAGATCTGGGTTGAGCCGGGCCGCAGTATCGTAGGCGATGCCGGTACGACCTTGTACACCGTAGGAACAAGCAAAGAAATTCCGGGTGTGCGCAAATATGTTGCCGTTGACGGCGGAATGACGGACAATCCGCGTCCGGCGCTGTATGAATCCAAGTACGAAGCCGTGCTCGCAAGCCGCGCGACTGAGCCTAACGAGGAGACCGTATCCATCGCCGGCAAATGCTGCGAGAGCGGGGATATGCTGATCTGGGATGTAGAGCTTCCGAAGGTAGAGAGCGGTGATCTGCTCGCTGTTGCCTGCACAGGAGCCTACAATTACTCCATGGCCAGCAACTATAACCGTATCCGCCGTCCGGCGGTAGTCTTCGTACAGAACGGCCAGAGCGATCTGGTGGTCCGCCGTGAATCGCATCAGGATATCGTCGCCAATGATATTGTGCCGGCACGTATTGCCAAACAGACCGTTACGAAATAAACCTTAACCGCTGTGCAGGCAGCGGGGCAGTCCAACAGGGCAGGCGGGGATCGTTCCCGCTTGCTTTGCTTTGTGCCCCGTTTCATAGTAAACTAATAAAAGTGTTCTATATTTGTCATTTCGAAAGGGGTCATTTACATATGGCTAAGCAAGCGAAAATTACACTCGAAAACGGCGGTGTCGTGCTGATCGACTTATTCGAACAGGATGCGCCTAATACTGTAGCAAACTTTGAGAAACTGGCTAAAGACGGATTCTACAACGGACTGTTGTTCCACCGTGTAATTCCAGGTTTCGTAGCTCAAGGTGGCTGTCCTAACGGAACAGGCTCCGGCGGCCCTGGTTATACCATCAACTGCGAAATTAACCCGAACAAGCATGAGCGCGGCTCCCTGGCTATGGCCCATGCGGGTAAGAACACAGGCGGAAGCCAGTTCTACATCGCTTATGCTCCACAGCCTCACCTTGACGGAGTACACACTGTATTCGGTAAAGTGGTTGAAGGTATGGACCAAGTCGATGCTTTCAAAGGCCGCGACAAAATGGCTACCGTTGAAGTAGTAGAAGTATAATACAAGCATCGTCAAAAGGGGCTGTCTCACAGGAAGAATTTCTTCTGCATGGGCAGCCCCTTTTTTATGAAAGAGTTATATGTTGTAGAGACCCTGGAAAGTACGCAGACCGGGTCCATCATGGTCTATTGAATGTGCAAAAGAAACCCACCTTGGTTAACAATGGATGGTCGCACTTCCATTTTGTCAAAGAGAGGTTTCTTTTTATTTTTTAAAAGATTGATACAATTCCCGCTTAAACAGCGGAGAGGACGGAACGATTGTGGAAAAGCGACAGCGGTCGCCTTGGTCTCCGGATTTTCACCGTTAAAGGGAATGGAAAAATCTGGAGAGCACAGCGATTGGAACAACGTTCCGTTCGCGGAGCGTCCACCCAAGTGCTCACGTTAATCCTACTCCAAAATAAAGAGCTGTCCCAAGCAGCCATATCATGGCTTTTGGGACAGCCTCTTTTTTTGCCCATATTAGCCTTTACCTCATACTGGTCCAGCCTCTGCGGCCGCGCCGGGAGGCATACAGCTCCGGCAGCTTGAAGAATATCAGGAACATCAATAGGAAGATGACAAAGGCAAAGGCCTCTTCGACGAGCAGATAATACGGATAAGGGCCGAAATAATCAAGTACGGAGAACGTGCTGGGCTTGTGAGCCAGAAACATATAGTTGGAATCCAGCAGCATATCGGCGGCATAGACACATGCGGCGATAACATTCAGGCAGAGCATGGTGAAGAACAGTGAGCGCCAGGCAGGCTTGTAGCCTTCAATCCAGGTCATGTACAGGGATGCCAGAATAATCGACCCGTGGGCAATGAAGAACAGCAGGAAGCGGAAATGCGGAAACGGGTAGACCAGATTAGGCGTAAGCAGGGCGATGAATGCACCGCCGATCCCGGCAAAATAGAGAAAAGAATACAGCAGCCTGCTGCGTGTAAGAAGCATGATCACCGACAAGAGCAGGGTAATACCGCATAGTTCAAGCGGCAGGGAGGAACTGCGGCTCCAGGTATCCTGGGAGACATACCAGACATGCAGCCCGCCCTCGCAGGCGATCAGCAGCAGTGCCAGCAGAAGGCGGACACTGCGCCTCAGACCGGAATGTGTACGCAGGGCGAAACGTGATCCGTAGAGCAGCAGACAGCATAGGGCGACGATAGACAGGGCAATGAGATGCGGGGTTGAGAACATTGAGAAATCATGATTACGATGGCGGTCCCAAAAAAGATTAAGGTTCACTGTGCTCTCTCCTTGAATCCAGAAATAAATAAAAGAAAATAAAAGTTCATAATTTGAATATAACTGATTCTAAAGATCTACTCTTAGGTGATATAAGTATATATCGTTCGGGCTAGACAGAAAAGGCAGGAGTATCGGTTTATTTACATAAGATGGACGCATATGCCCGTATACATAACGACCCATCAGGCGGAGTGTTTTTACCGGTGCGTTCGGCAGCCATCTTTTCTGCATGCTCGTTTCATATCAAACTTAAGAACGGGGGCTTCTGGGAAATGGTGAAAAAAAGAACAAGTCTGGCAATTGTAATAATCATGCTGTTTGTGCAGTATGCCTACGGACTGGGGTTCACCCAGCAGGTTAAAGCGGAGGGAATCGAGCAGGACAGAGATATTATTACCAGTGTATCAATGGCTGTGTATGGGCCGGACGGACAGACCGTAACAGGTAGTGTATATGATGTGGACTCTACTGTTACGCTGGATTATACCTGGTCGCTTCCCAACGGGCACGGATATACTCAGGGAGATAGCTTCACCTTCCAGCTTCCTGAGCAATTCGAGCTGTTCAATGATATCCAGGGCGGTCTTGTGTCCGACGATGGAGATGTCGGGACGTTCACAGTGAGCCAGTCGACACATCAGATAGTCATGACCTTCAACGACTACATTGAGAGTCATGACAACGTACAAGGAACCCTGCGGATTAATACCAAATTCGATAAACAGGTGATAAGCGGCAGTACGGTTCAGCAGATTCTATTCCCCGTAAACGGCGGGGTACAGACCATTAGCGTGGCATTTAAGCCATCTGTGGGTTCGACGATTGAGAAAAAAGGTATGTCCAGCGGCTTCAATGCTGATCATATCTTCTGGACGGTGGATGTCAATAAGAAGCTGGAACCGGTCAGCAATGCGGTGGTGACAGACCCTGTTCCTGCGGGATTGTCGCTGGACAGCACGGTAACCCTTGCAGTGTACCAGCTGAATGTTCTGCTTGACGGTACAGTGACTCAAGGCCAGCTTGTAGACAGCAGCCAATATACCGCTGACGTTTCCGGCGGTGAACTTGTTCTCCGCTTCACAGACCCTGTAATCACAGGTGCGTACCGCATTGCCTATACAACACAGGTAGTCAGCGACAGTCTGACCAGCTTCACGAATACCGCTACCTTCACGGGTGATGGACGTGATCCGGTAAGCAGCTCGGCTACAGTCGTTATTGAACGCGGAGGAAGCATCAAGAAGAAGGCAGCCAGCTATGAGTGGGGGAAGCAGACTATCAGCTGGGCTATTGAATACAACTACAATAAACGCACGATCTCTGCAGAGAATGCGGTGTTGACAGATGTATTCAATCATTCCCAGCAGCTGGTTGCAGACTCGCTGCGGATTTATCCGGTGACGCTGGATTCTGCAGGAGGAGCTACGAAAGGGACGGCTCTAACCGCAGGTGCAGACTATACAGTAACGCCGGTTGTTGAAGGCACAAACGCCGGATTCAAACTGGAGTTTGCAGATGCTGTGACCTCTGCATATCTGATCGAATATAAGACCACAGCAGTAGACCGCGTATTCAGCGATACCACTATTACCAACACTGTCTCAGACAGTACTTATAGCGATAAGGCTACACAGCTTATCCGGCCGGCCATCATTTATAAGAATTTGTCAGGAGTCAACTACGCCACCCATGTAACGGATTGGAAGATTACGCTGAACGGCGATAATTATCCGATGAGCCAGGTAGTGGTTACGGATAGTTTCCCGTACGGCGGCCAGAAGTTTATCGCGGGTTCACTGGTCGTACGCAATGAAGCCGGCACCGTGCTTAATGCTTCAGCGTATACACTGATTGCCGGTTCACCGGCACAGCCTAACGAAGGCTTCAAGGTGAAATTCAATTCACCGATCAGCGGCACATACACAATTAGTTATCAGACTGAATTCAGTAATGACTGGCTTACAGGTACTACAGATAATTTCATTAACGTAGCGCGGATTGACTGGAAGGACAGCGCGAATAACGCCCAATGGACAGAAGCCAGAGGGCAGTTCATTCCGGGTCCTGAGGTGAAGAACAACGGCTTCAAATCCGGGGCATATGATGCGTCTGCCAAAGAGATTACCTGGACAGTGGGCGTCAATTACAACAGTAAGGCTATTGCTGATCCCCGGGTAACAGACATACTGAACGCGGGACAGTCACTGGTGCCGGGTTCACTGAAAGTGTACCGGATGAATATTGCTCCTGGAGGGGCTCACAGCTTCGGCACCGAACTTGCCGCCAGCTCCTATAGCTACACTGTCGGAAGCGGGAATGAGCTTCAGGTGGATTTTGACAATGCGATCAATTCGCCTTACTATGTTGTATTCAAAACAAGCCTTGCAGGGCAGTTGATTGGTACCACAGTTGCTAACACAGCTAATCTGCTGGATGGCACCAAGAAGGTCTCAAAAGCTCTGAAGGCCTCGGTAGATATTCCGCATGGCGACGAATATGTATTCAAAGACGGCGTTCAGAACGGTGATAAGCTGCAGTGGACGATCGCTATTAACCGGACACAGTCCCATGTGAAGGATGCCGTTATTACAGATGTGCCAAGTACCAATCAGATTCTGCTGCCGGACACGTTCCATCTGTACCGGACAGTTACAGCCGTGAATGGTGATGTAACGAAGAGCGGACCTGAGCTTGTAAAGGATACGGACTACACCTTGAATATCAGTGCTGATGCAGAGGGTAAGCAGACCTTCGTGCTTAGCTTCCTCCAGGATATCCATTCCGCATATGTGCTTGAATATCAATCACTGATCGTAGCGAATACGGGGGATAAGCTGGTCAATACCGTTAACTTCAGCGGTAATAATGTCGTACTGGTCAACAAGGATACCAGTAAAGAGATCATAGTCGGCGTATCCAGCGGCTCGGGAACAGGCAGCGGGGTCAGAGGAACGCTGAATGTCCACAAAATTGATGCAGGTGACAGCACCAAAGCACTTGCCGGTGCCACCTTTGAATTGTACCGCCTGAATGGCAGCGATCGTGTGCTTGTGAATACCCGGACTACGGATGCAGCGGGCAATGCAGTATTCAACAATATCTGGCTGGGCAGCTATGTCCTGATTGAAACTGCAGCACCGGCAGGTTATGTGTTAGATACAAGTGAGCATGCGGTCACCATCGGTTCATCCGCAGCAGTGAATCTGACCGTAGCGAATACTCCTGCGGAGCAGCCGACAGCCACGCCAACGCCAATACCGACGGCCACCATTGCGCCGACAGAAGCACCGACAGCCACACCGCTTCCAACGGTACCGCCTGTAGAGACAGCTGGGCCAACGGCTGCTCCAACGGCAACGAATGGACCGGAGGCGACGCCTAATCCTACAGCACCGCCAGTCACACCTGATATTACGCCGGTACCAACACCGGCGGGCACGGTGGTTCCGGGGATCATTATCGATGATCTGGAAATCCCGGCAGGTCCAGGCTTACCCGCAACAGCGCAGCCATCTGCGCCGGTAGCCGTGGTTACACCTGCACCAGTCACGCCGGCACCGGAAGTGCCGGTTGATGAGGACATTCCGCTCGGCGGTGTTGATATTGAAGATGAAGACATCCCGCAAGGGACGGTCACGGCAACAGACTCCGGCGGAACACTGCCGCAGACTGGAGAGAACAGCCCGCTGCCGATCTATATGGCAGGACTCGGTTTGATCCTGATCGGGTTCGTATTACACCGGGTGTTCAGACGGAACCGGAATCAGGGATAAACGGTAGTTAAACAGGACAGCTGATCATAGGATCAGCCTTCACCAAGAGCAGGCGGCAGAAAATAGCTGCCTGCTCTTTTTGCCGTGACTTAAGAAAGGCTTAGAATAGATTGGTCATCTGCGGCGGAAATGCTATAATTACTAAAATTCAAAGTTTCGGAGGGATGCAGCAATGTCCATGTGGAAGGAATTCAAAAGCTTCGCCATGAAGGGGAATGTGCTTGATCTGGCAGTGGCGGTTGTAATCGGGGCGGCTTTCGGCAAAATTGTTACTTCTTTGGTTAGTGACATCATTATGCCGCTTATCGGCTTAATAAGTGGAGATACCAATCTGAAGGAGCTTCATCTGGGCAGCGGAGAAGCCGCCGTGAAGTACGGCCTGTTCTTACAGTCCGTACTGGACTTCTTCATTATTTCATTCTCTATCTTTCTGGTAGTGAAGCTGACCAGCAGATTCAGACGCAAGGAAACTGTTAAAGTCGAAGTTGTCGAGCCCCCTGCTCCGGCACCGGAGGTTGCGCTGCTGATCGAAATTCGTGATTTGCTTAGAGCGGACAAGCAGCGGGAGTCAGGGAATTAAGGGAACTAAGTTACATAAATAAAGTAAATTTCCGAAACACACTTGCATTTCCCGCACGTAAGTGATAATTTTGTTGTAGGCAAAACTTATTATTCAACTGAATATATCAATCCTTCAGGGCAGGGTGTAATTCCCTACCGGCGGTGATGCTGTTAGATTGGCTGTTTCTGGCCAGTTCTGCTGCTCAGTCCGCTACCCGATCCGTATGCTGATGGTACGGACGGTGGACCTGGTGCAATTCCGGGACCGACAGTATAGTCTGGATGGAAGAAGGAGAGATTGACGTGCTGTGCTTATATAGGCGGCCGTGCTGCAGTATTTTCGAACATTACGTGCGAATTTTCACAATGCCATAAATCCGGCGTTTATTTACGCACCTATTTTTTGAGCTGCTGATACCTCTCGTATATCCCGTCTTGAACTCCTCCTGGAGATTGAGACGGGTTTTTCTGTTTAAACTGTGCACATTATGAATATAGCCGGCTGATTGGAGGGAAGTCACATGGATAAGATGAATGATGAGTTCTATATGTCTCTTGCGCTGGACATGGCGGAAAGGGCTCAAGGACAGACCGGAATCAATCCCGTGGTCGGATGTGTTGTTGTGAAGGATGGTGCCATGATCGGGATCGGCACCCATCTGCAGCGCGGTACCGGGCATGCTGAGGTTCATGCGCTCAATATGGCTGCTGGCAAGGCACAGGGAAGCACAGCGTATGTTACGCTCGAGCCCTGCAGCCATTATGGCATCACGCCTCCCTGCAGCCAGCGCCTGATCGATGAAGGGGTTGCAAGGGTTGTCGTTGCCTGTGAAGATCCTAATCCGCAGGTTGCAGGCCGCGGGATTGAAATGCTGCGCGGGCAGGGCATAGAGGTTGAGGTAGGCCTGCTTCGGAGCCGCGCTATCCGGCTGAATGAGAAGTTTATCAAGTACATTCTGACGAAGCAGCCTTTCATTACACTGAAGAGCGCCAGCACCTTGGACGGCAAAATTGCCACCCGCACAGGGGACAGCAAATGGATATCGAATGATGAATCCCGGGAGCTAGTACATACCCTGCGCCACCGCCATCAGGGAATCATGGTCGGGGTGAATACGGTGATTGCCGATAACCCTTCGCTGACGACCAGGCTGAATGTGCCCGGGCTCAATCCAATCAGGATTATCATCGACTCTACACTGAGGCTGCCTCTGGAGAGCGCCGTTGTCATTGACGGACTGGCACCTACGGTGGTCGTTACCACTGAAGCGGGTGATCCGGCGCGGAAGGCAGCACTACTCGCTGCGGGTGTTCAGGTTGTTGCCGCAGGCAGCGGACCGCGTGTCGATCTGCAGGCCGCGATGACAGCATTGGGCGGAATGGAGATCGGTTCGATCCTGCTCGAAGGCGGCGGTACGCTGAACGGTGCGATGCTGGAGCAGGGACTGGTTGACCGCGTGGTTCTCTTCTTCGCTCCGAAGATTGTCGGAGGCGGCGCCGCTGCTGCAGGTACCTTCGACTTTCCGGGTGTGGAACTGATGCGGGATGCCATTACGCTCGAAGGATTGGAAGTGGAAGTGCTCGGGGATAATGTCTGTATCAGCGGTACCCCGGCGCGCTAACAACGGATAAGATCAAGAAATCGGGTGGCGGGCAGCGGCGGAAGTCCAAATGCTCACCGCCGTGACGAGTATGCTTCAAGCTCAAATCTTAAGTGCGTCTTATATAGTTATGAAGGAGGGATAGTATGTTCACCGGCCTGATTGAAGAGGTGGGTATCCTCCGCAGCGTCACCAGCGGAGGGGAGATGATGGTGCTGAATATCGGCGCCTCCCTCATTATGGGGGATCTGAAGATTGGCGACAGCGTCTCCGTCAATGGGGTCTGCCTTACAGCCACATCCATAGGCGACCATTATTTCACGGTTGATGTGATGCCTCAGACCTACCGCAACAGCAATCTCAGAAACTTACGGCCCGGGGGCAAAATGAACCTGGAGCGCGCGATGGCAGCGGGCGGACGGTTCGGCGGGCATATTGTCCAGGGTCATGTGGATGGAACCGGCGAGATCCGCAGCGTGAAGCGTGATCAGAATGCGGTCGTGTTCGAAATTGCGCCGGACCGTAAATCGCTGTTTAAGTACATCATCCCCAAAGGCTCCATTACGATTGACGGCATCAGCCTCACCGTAGTGGATACAGAGTCGTCCACGTTCACTGTCTCTATCATTCCCCACACCCTTGGAGAAACGGTGCTGGCCCATAAACGGCCGGGTGACAGTATCAATATCGAATGTGATGTGCTGGGCAAGTATGTGGATCATCTGCTGCATTATGGCTCACGTTCCGGCGATGAAGAAGATAAGAAGAGCTCGAAGATCAGCCACGATTTTCTGGCGGCCAACGGGTTTGTATAATTAAAGATTAGGCATACGGCAGCCGGTAAGGCAGCGTACAGCCATCAGGAGGACAGTAACATGAGCCAGCAAGACAAGAAGGACAGCGTCCTGGACCCGATTGAGGATGCGATTTATGATTTGATGCGCGGGAAGGTGATCATCGTTGTCGATGATGAGGACCGCGAGAATGAAGGAGACTTCATCGCCCTTGCCGAACGGGCAACCCCTGAAGTTATTAACTTCATGATTACCGAGGGACGCGGACTGGTCTGCGTGCCGATTACCGCGGAACGTGCAGAGGAACTGGATCTGCAGCCGATGGTGGCCCAGAATACCGATAACCACGGCACCGCTTTTACCGTATCGATTGACCACAAGGATACCACTACCGGTATTTCCGCCGGGGAAAGATCCATGACCATCAAGGCGATGCTGGACCCGAATGCGAAGCCTTCTGACTTCCGCAGACCGGGCCACATGTTCCCGCTGATCGCGAAGAAGGGCGGGGTATTGCGGCGTTCAGGCCATACGGAAGCTGCTGTAGATCTGGCCCGCATGTGCGGCGCCTATCCGGCGAGCGTCATCTGCGAAGTGGTGAAGGTTGACGGCACGATGGCCCGCCTGCCTGACCTGATTGAGATCGCGAAGAAACATGATCTCAAGCTGATCAGCATCAAGGACCTCATTCACTACCGTAATGAGAAGGAGCATCTGGTTACGCGCGAGGTTGCGGTGAATCTGCCGACTGATTTCGGTGATTTCCAGACGATTGCCTACACGAATGAAGTGGATGATAAAGAGCATGTTGCTCTGGTAAAAGGTGATATCTCCGGTGACGAGCCGGTGCTGGTGCGTGTGCATTCCGAGTGCCTGACCGGCGATGTATTCCATTCCCACCGCTGCGACTGCGGCCCGCAGTTTGAAGCGGCGCTGCGCCAGATTGAAGAAGCAGGCCGAGGGGTGCTGCTCTATATGCGCCAGGAAGGCCGGGGGATTGGCCTGATCAATAAGCTGCGTGCTTACAAGCTGCAGGAAGAAGGATTGGATACGGTAGATGCCAACCTGAAGCTGGGCTTCGCGGCAGATCTGCGTGATTACGGCATCGGTGCACAGATTCTCAAGGATCTGGGCATCCGCCAGATCAGACTGCTGACCAACAATCCGCGCAAGATCAAAGGGCTTGAAGGCTACGGCCTTGAAGTGGTGGAGCGCGTGGCGATCCAGATGCCGGAGAACAAGGACAACACTAAGTATCTTCATACGAAGCAGGCCAAGCTTGGCCATCTGCTGACTTTTGACAAGATCGAACAAAACGAGGATTCCAAAATTTAATTATAGAATCACTAACTTATACTTGAAGGGTTGATGAGCATAATGCCGAATTATTTTGAAGGACATTTAGTATCTGAAGGATTGAAATACGGGGTTGTCGTAGGACGTTTCAACGAATTTATTACAAGCAAGCTGCTCTCCGGAGCGCTCGATGCCTTCAAACGCCATGGCGTAGCTGACGATGAAGTGGATGTTGCCTGGGTACCGGGAGTATTCGAAATTCCTCTGATCGCGCAAAAAATGGCCGAAAGCGGCAAGTATGATGCAGTAATCACTCTAGGTACTGTTATTCGCGGATCTACAACACACTATGATTATGTGTGCAATGAAGTTGCCAAGGGCGTTGCGGCCATTAATCTCAAGACAGGTGTTCCGACGATCTTCGGCGTGGTGACGACCGAGAATATCGAACAGGCCATTGAGCGTTCCGGAACCAAAGCGGGCAATAAAGGCTGGGATGCGGCAACTGCTGCCATCGAAATGGCGAACCTGAATAAGCTGTTTAAATAACACCCCTCTTGACGAATCAGCGTAAGTCGTGCTTATTTATATGTATGAGAAGAAAGCATGAACATAAGGAGCTGCGAGGAAATTAGTATCCGCTTTTGATGACAAGTCTCCATGGGTTTGGGAGTTTTGTCATCAAATTAGCGGTACTTTATTTCGCCGCAGTCTCAAGGATCTTTCTACTTGTGTAGCGTCCGTGCGGCGCTGCACTTTACTTTTTTTGGGCTGGAGGAAACCGCGTGACTGTATTGTACAAGCTGGAGACGTTCGAAGGTCCGCTCGATCTGCTCTTGCATTTGATTGACAAAGCGGAAATCGACATCCAGGACATTCCGGTCAGCGAGATCACCGAGCAGTACATGGAATACCTGCAGGGGATGCAGGAGCTTGAGCTGGATATCACCAGCGAATTTCTGGTTATGGCTGCTACCCTCCTGTCGATCAAGAGCAAGCTGCTGCTGCCGAAGCCGCCGGTGATCGAAATCGAGGATTTCGATTATTACGAGGACGACGGTTATGATCCGCGGGCTGAGCTGGTACAGCGGCTGATTGAATACCGCAAATTCAAGAGCATTGCTGTGCAGCTGCTGGATATGGAGAGCGAGCGCAGCCTGATTTTCACGAAGGAGCCCGAGGATCTGGGCCCCTTTGTTCCTACGCAGACCGATAATACGCTAAAGGGACTGCACACCGCTGATTTGATTGCTGCGTTCCGTAAGGCGCTGAGCAAGGCGGCCCGGAGATCCTCTTATCAGCGGATTACCCGTGATGAGATTTCGGTGAAAGACCGGATTCGTGATGTATCGGAAGCACTGCAGCGTAAGGGGATGGGCGGCAGACTGCGCTTTTCGTCGCTTTTGCATGATGAGATGGCCCGGCATGAGATTGTAGTGACCTTCCTGGCCATTCTGGAGCTGATGAAGATGAAGGCGATTTTCTGCTACCAGGAGAAATTATTTGACGATATTGTGATGGAGTGGAGAGGAGGAGAGGAAGTCAGTGGACTACAACACGCTGAAATCAATTATTGAAGGCCTGCTGTTTCTCTCAGGGGATGAAGGTTTATCCGTGCGCCAGATTGCCGAGATTACCGAACAGCGGCCCGATCTGGCTACACGGGCGCTGGAGGATTTGAAAGACGATTACAGCTCGCAGGGCCGGGGCCTGCAGGTAGTGCAGATCGCCGGGAATTACCGTCTGGCGACACTGCCGGAGCATGCGCAATATTTCGAGCGTCTGGCGTATTCCCCTTCCAGATCATCCCTGTCCCAGGCAGCGCTGGAGACACTTGCTATTGTGGCTTACCGCCAGCCTATTACAAGAGTGGAGATCGAAGAAATCCGCGGGGTGAAGTCGGAACGGGCCATTCATACGCTGGGGAATAAGGATCTGATTCATGAGGTGGGCCGGGCAGAGGCAGTCGGCCGTCCGATCCTGTACGGAACGACCAAGTCCTTCCTGGACAGCTTTGGCCTGGCCAGCCTGAAGGAGCTTCCGGAGCCGTCGAGCTTCGACACCTCAGAGGGCCTGGAAGAAGAGACGCAGCTGCTGTTCAGCAAGCTGGACAGCCAGATGACCTTTGAAGAGGTAGAGACAGAATAAACGCAGCGGATACGCGCTGTTCCAGCAATGCCGTTGTCCCCGCCGGGACAGCGGCATTTTTTTTGGCGCAGAATCTTTTGGAGATGTTTGCTGAAATGCCGAATTTTATCCAGCGGGATTTGCCATACTAAACCAGAGGCTCCACTATTCACATTACCTGAGGCTGCTTGGAGGTTACGATTGTGACGTTATGGCTTGTAATACCCTTATCCCTGCTGCTGCTGGTTATTCTGCTGTGCCTGCTGGTTCTGGCTTCATCGATTCATTTTCATTTCCGTCTATGCAGGCTGGGAAAGGATGACCGTATTGAATTTGATATCAAAGCTGTATACGGGCTGGTCAAATTCCATTATGAGCTGCCTGCGCTGGTTTTTGACAGCCTTGAACAAGGCATTAAGGTTAAGCTCGAAAAAAGCGGAATCGCCCCGGTGAAAATGGACAGCGACAAAGAAGAAAAAATCGACCGGGAATCCGTGACGGAATGGTTAAAGAACATCCGTACTGCACTCAAGGCAACCCGCGGTCTCAAAAAATGGCTGGTTGGCACATTATCGCATGTCCGGATTACCAAGCTGGACTGGTCCACGGATTTCTCGCTGGGCGATGCGGCAGATACGGCAACCGCGGCTGGCGCTTTATGGGGAATGAAGTGGACCATGATCGGCTGGGTGTCACATTTCGTCAGACTGCAGCGGAATCCGCGGATGTTCGTTGCCCCGGTGTTCAGCGACGAGCCTTGTTTCTCAACGGAAGCGGTCTGCACAGGCAAGCTTTCTGCAGGCTATGCTTTTTATGCGGGACTGTTATTATTGCGGCGTGTTTCGAAGGTGGAAGGCGGCCTCGGGAGATGGAAGAAACTGCTTAGCCGGGGCCAGTGATAAAAAGACTACATACTCCCTTCCATAGTGGGCAAGATAAGACTGCAGGTACACTTATATACACACGAGGAGGAGAAAAACAATGTCAGATCATCCTATTCAAGGTCTCATGCAGACGGCTATGGAAAATATCAAAGGCATGGTGGATGTAAATACCATTGTCGGAGATCCAGTAGAAACACCAGATGGCAGTATCATTCTGCCGATCAGTAAAGTCGCGTTCGGTTTTGCCGCAGGCGGCAGTGACTTCCGGGTGGAAGACGATGCTCCGGGTGTAAACGGCAGTGGAACCGGAGTCAAAATGCTTCCCTTCGGGGGCGGTAGCGGGGGCGGTGTATCCATACGGCCAATCGCTTTTCTGGTAGTGGGCAGGGATGGGGTACATATTGTGCCGCTTGACAATCAAACCCATCTGTTCGAGAAAATTATTGATGCAACACCTAACCTGATCGATAAAATCCAGAATATGTTCCAGCCGAACGGCATGCCGTTGGGGGCAGACGCAGCGGGTACCACGGTGACCAAAACCGTAGTGAAGACCGAGCCGGATACGCATTCATCAGCACACTAACACACCGGCAGAAGGCGGCAGGATAAGAATAAGCAGGGGTATCGCCTTTCAAAGGTGATATCCCTTTTTTGACGGACAGAAGCGGATGGGACATACCAGTCCCCCGTACCGCATACACTTGTACAACCAGGCAAGACGGAAGAACCGCTGCCCTAGACCTGATAAGAAGCCGGAGGATGAACATGAAGACATTAACCCGAAAATCGTTGATTTCCTTAATATTGTGTTTACTGCTGCTTGCACTGGTGCCGCTGTCTTCTATCCGTGCTGAGAATAGTTCCATATCCACTCATGCCAGAGCGGCGGCGCTGATTGATGTGGAGTCGGGAAGACTTCTATATAGCAGCCGCGGGGATGAGCCGATGCTGATTGCCAGCTTGACCAAAATAATGACAGCACTTGTAGCGATAGAGAACGGTGACTTGACCTCAAAGGTCAAGGTCGGCAAAAATGCTTTTGCCAAGGAAGGTTCTTCGCTGTATCTGAAGCAGGGCGAAGAAATGACGCTGGAGGATATGCTGTACGGATTAATGCTGCGTTCGGGTAATGATGCGGCCACCGCGATTGCCGAGCATGTCGGAGGCTCCGAGCAGGGCTTCGTCTATCTGATGAATGCCAAGGCGGAGGCGCTTAACTTAACCCATACGCATTTTGCCAATCCGCACGGGCTCGATGCCGAAGGACACTACTCCAGCGCAAATGATCTGGCTGTATTGACTGCTTACGCGATGCATAACCCTGTGTTCAAGGAGATTGTAGCTACCAAAGAGAAGACGGCGGACAATCCGTATGAGAAATGGGATTACAAGTGGAGCAATAAAAATAAAATGCTGCGCCTCTACGAAGGGGCGGACGGTGTGAAGACGGGTTATACCAAAAAAGCGCTCCGCTGCCTGGTCAGCTCCGCTACCCGAAACGGCCAGCAGCTTGTCGCTGTTACGCTGAATGACGGCAATGACTGGAATGACCATTCGGCGCTGCTGGATTTCGGCTTCAACCACTATCCGCTCAAAACATTAGTGGAACGCGGAGAAAGCGTCAGCGGCTACCCCCTGGTGACCGGCAAGGATTTCGCCTATCCGCTCGGACAAGGGGAAGAGGCAAGGCTTGTTACCAAGCTGGTATTAAGCGAAGAAAAGAGTGCCGCAGGAACAGAGGCGCGTGCCAGTGCCGGCACTAAGACCAGCACCAACACCAGCAGCTTCGGGCTGAAGGGTGTAATTATAATGCAGCTGGGCGGCAAGGAAATCGGCCGGGTTCCGGTGTATACGCCAAGCCAGCTGCCGCCGGAAACATCACCCTATGAGAAGAAATACAGTCCTGCGGGAGGTACGGCTTATCCGGCGGACAACTGGCTGCAGGCATTCGGCAGCGCGCTGCGTGCTTTGTTCAAGAGTGGCGAAGAGCACAGATAGTTGTACAATGTGCAATTAAAAACAGCGAAAAGGTAGGCTTACAACTTTTAACTGTATTCTGTACAACTAAATATGCCCTAATCGCTGGAAATCATCTACAACTGGCAGTTTAATTGCACGAAATACAACTAAACGGATAATAGGTTGAGAATCAGACGTTTTAGTTGTATAAAGTGCAATTAAGCCTCCAGCATATACCGTAGTATGGTCACTGCAAACCCTCCGCAAGCGATTTTACCAATAAGTTTCACTACTTGAAAGCTGACGCTAAACCAATGCTCAACTAGCACTCAACAAGCATTCAACTTGCAGTCAACTAGTACTCAAGTAGCGCTCACTTAGCATTCAACAAGCTCCGTAGTCAGACCTTCTTATCGTATCTTGCTCATGCCGTGAGGGGCATTAGGCGGAGAAAAGGCATCTGTTAATGCGGAAAGCTGAATATTCGATGACGTAGCAGTTGGATAAACAACACTTAATTTCATTTAAATTGGAAGATCACTAGGGTATGGGTGGAATTAAGCAGCAAAAAACCATCTAAAAACCATAAAGCAGCTGAAATCCGGAGAATAAGTAACATAAATCCCACTACTCCATCCGCAAAATATATCGTTAAGTAAGAAGCCATACTCAGACAGTAGCATTTGTACAGATATACTTTAATCAGCATTTCAAAGTGGGCTATGCAGAGAACTAGGGCAGGTAAGAAGAAATAGAGCTGGAGGAGGGGATAAGCATGTTAAATGGTATCTGGCTGGGGATGATCCTGATCGGGTTTGTATTTGCGGCGGTAAACGGACGGATGAACGAATTCACAGCTGCCGTGTTTGACGGTGCCAAAAGCGGGGTCACCGTAAGCTTCGGGCTGATCAGTGTGCTGGTGTTCTGGCTGGGGATTATGCGGATTGCGGAGGATGCAGACCTGCTGAAGAAAATCTCCAGAGTATTGGGACCGGTAGTATCGTTTCTTTTTCCGGATGTGCCCAAAGGCCATCCTGCGATCGGCTATATCCTCTCCAATATGAGCGCCAACCTGCTGGGACTTGGAAATGCCGCTACACCCATGGGCATTAAGGCAATGCAGGAGCTGCAGACACTCAACCCGGATAAGGAAACAGCAACGCCCGCCATGTGTACCCTGCTTGCTCTGAACACTGCCAGTATCACGCTGATTCCGGCAACTCTGATTGCGATCCGGCTGAATTACGGATCGGCTGACCCGGCGGCAATCGTCGGCACCACGCTGGCGGCGACGGCGGTGGCTACTCTTGCCGCCATTGCTGCGGACAGGCTGTGCCGCCGCCTGGCACTGCTGCGCAGGCCGCCCGGACCGCCGCCTGCGATAAGGTCCGGCACCGCTGCAGCGAAAGGGAGTGCTACGCTCCCGCATTCTTCAGTGAAAGGGTGAGCTTTCCGTGTTCCAGTTAATCAGTCTAATATCCGCCTGGGCAATTCCGGTAATGGTCACCTTTATTCCGCTGTATGCTTTCTCCCGCAAGGTTCCGGTCTACGAATCTTTCGTGGAAGGTGCGAAAGACGGATTCGGCACAGCCATTGCGATTATCCCCCATCTGGTTGGCATGCTGGTGGCGATCAGTGTCTTCCGCGCTTCGGGTGCGCTGGACTTCCTGATGGGCTTTGTAAGCCCTCTTGTACAAAGTCTTGGGATTCCTGCTGAAGTCCTCCCGCTCGGTCTCCTGCGCCCTCTGACGGGCACTGGATCACTTGCCTATACTACAGATCTGATCCGGGTCCACGGCCCGGACTCATTGATAGGCATGATTGCTTCTACTATACAGGGCAGCACGGATACAACCTTATATGTGCTGACTGTTTATTTCGGCGCTGTAGGGATCCGCAACGGCCGTTATGCCCTTAAGGTGGGCTTGTTCTCGGATGTCGTTGGCTTTATCGCTGCTATTGCGGTTTGTCTGCTGGTATTCGGGTAAGAGAGGGGGGATGAATTTGTTTTCATTCATTTGATCCGGCATGCGGCTGACGTTATACGGGAAGAGTGGAAGCGGGAGCAGGACCGGAAAGATCTGGCTCGCAAACTGCTGATTTTATGTGGGGGGGTTATCCTGCTTCTCCTGATTGATTTCCTGGTGCTGAATGTAGGCCGGGAACACGCAGGAAGTGGCATCCTGCAATACAATGCAGTGCTTGGGGTCATCGTGTTCTCAGGACTCTTAGCGCTTTTTGCCCGAAGGAAGATTCTGGCTGCCTTCATGGGATGCTTATACAGCCAACATGGGATGCTTATACATATATGATCTGATTATGTTTAATTACGCAGCTAACATTACCGGTAATGGTCTGGATGATTTCGGACTTGGCTTAAACAGCATGTTCATTTCATTCATGAATCTGATTGTTGTCGGTGCGGCACTTTTATTAGACCGAGCTGTTCCGCTGGAAGAGCCGGACGATAGGATATTTTAGTGAATGGGCACTGCTGTACATTGATAAGTTAAAGGGAGCATGTAGCAAAGTGGAACTTATTATTTTTCTATTGGCCTGTTACATACCCCTTTTACTGTATCTGCTCCATTTCGGGACAGATATTTTTGAGACAGTGTGGAATTTGGACCGCTGCGTCCTGATCCTTGCCTGCAACGTAAGACTACTCCAATTAGCACCCGAACCACCGCTGACCAACCGGGTACATGCAAAATGTTGTATGGATTACAACTCGCATCCGGTGAAAAGCCGCTGTGCGGGAGGATTGTTGTATGTAGTACAAGAATTTTTTCGTTTTTCTCCTAAAAGGAGGGGAAATGATGCCTTTTATACAACAATCTTCGATTAAGGCCGATATCTCGAAGAAAATGTTGTATTTCGTGCAGGATTTAGACTGCGAGATAATTGTACGGGTACCGCAGCCACCGCTTGCCACTACAGTCCTCACCCACCACCAAGGGGTGAAGACTGTTTGTTTTAATTTGTTCAGGGGTGGTCAGGCGCACACAGAGTAACGGAGAGAAAATTTGGAACTGGAGGAGCGTCAGCGACCGCCTTTAAAGCTGGATTTCACTGCCGCATGGCAGTAGAATCAAGGAAATCCAACTTTAACAGCGGCCGGAAGTCCAAACATTCCCCGGAGCTACGATTAGCCCTCGCCCGCTGTTGCCCTCGCGTCCTGCGTCTGCTCCAGCGCACCGCGCCACGAGCCCCAAAGATTTTAATAACCGGTCATCACCCCGCACCTCCCCACTTCATATGCTATTTCAGCAATACGGAGGGAGGAGGGCAAGGGATGGAATACAAAGGCTTTATTCTTCATCATTCCCGCTGTCCGTCCATTAACGGCAAGGGGTTTGACTTCTGGGTCGGGCTGGAAGGGGCGATCTACGCTGCGCCGCTGCTGACAGATCCCGAACATATTCATATCTGCCTGGAGGGTAACTACGGTGAAGCGGATGAGCTTCCCGGCTTACCGGAACGCCAGCAGCAGCTATTTGCGGCAGGTAAACTCATTTTGGAGCTGGCAGGGCGCTATCAAATTGCGCCATTACTCGTTGAACCGCATAGCAAAACTTGTCCGGGAGCATTTTTTCCATGGAATGATCTTGTGATTTATCCCTCTGATGGTTATCATTAACCTGAGGTGAGTAGTCGAAAATGGAAAGATTACAGAAAATTTTGGCGCAAGCAGGTGTTGCGTCCAGACGCAAATGTGAAGAAATGATTTTGGCCGGTAAAGTGGAAGTCAACGGGGAACTCGTAACTACGCTTGGCACGAAGGTGGACCCCGCAACAGATATTATTAAGGTCTCCGGTAGACTGATCCGGGGCGAGAACAAAATCTACATCATGTTCAACAAGCCCAAGGGCGTAATTACAAGCGCATCCGATGACAAGGGCCGCAAGGTGGTAACCGACTACCTGAAAGGCATTACAGAGCGCGTATACCCTGTAGGCCGTCTGGATTATGATACGGAGGGGCTGCTGCTGCTGACGAATGACGGTGAGTTTGCCAATCTGCTCACGCATCCGAAGCATCACGTGCCGAAGACGTATCTGGCGACGGTCAAGGGTGTGCCGCACGGCACGGCACTGGACAAGCTGAAGGCCGGAATTAAGCTGGAAGACGGCATGACGGCTCCGGCGGAGGTTGAATACAAGGACGTTGATGAAGCGAATAAAGAAACGGTCATCAGCATTACCATTCATGAAGGCCGCAACCGTCAGGTACGGCGGATGTTTGAGGCAATTGCCCATCCGGTGATCCGCCTGAAACGGATTTCGTTCGGAGATATTCTGCTCCAGAATCTCAAACGCGGTTCCTACCGTCATTTGACCAAGGATGAAATCAATCATCTGCAGCAAATAGCCAAGGCCGGGGCGCTAAGAGAGAATACGACACGCAAAGACACATAAAGTTCACAATTCCCCCTCCTAAAACTGTGACAATATTCGTTATAATGTTCATAGGATGTTCACACCTAACAACTAAAGTAATGAGTTGCGTCACAGAAGGGGGCACCCTCGTATGGGCAAAGCCAGAAAGCCAATACAAATCGTGATACTATTTCTAATCCTTCTGCTCGGGGGTTATGCAATCGGTTCCTCCGTGTTCGGAGGGGATGGCAAACCCACGGAAGGCGGGAGAGCGCCGGACTTTGAACTGCTTGGGCTGGACGGCGTGACCCATACGCTGGAGGAGTACAAAGGGAAGTCGGTTGTGCTTAACTTCTGGGGCTCCTGGTGCGCCCCTTGTGTGAAGGAGATGCCTGCCCTGCAGGCACAGTGGGAGAAGTGGAAAGACCAGGGCGTAGTGGTCGTAGGCGTTAATGTAGGCGAGGATCAGATGACAGTGGACAATTTCGTGAAGCTCGTGGATATTGATTTCCCGGTTGTGATGGATACGGGGCGTGATGCCGTCCGCAGTTACGGGGTTTCCCCGCTGCCTACCACCTTCTTCATTAATACGAAGGGCAAGGTAGACAGCATTCATATCGGCCAGCTGGATTTGAGCTCGCTTGACGAGCAAATCGGGAAGCTGGTGGGAGAATGAAGGAGCACATGCCGCTAATCAGCAATACCAAGTGTGAATGCGGTCACCAGAATCCTGTGGGCACTGTTCTCTGCGAAGCCTGCGGCAAGCCGCTGGATGAGAAGGAATGGAACTCTTCCGAGAATCTGGAGATGCGTTACGATGGGGTAGCCCGCCGTTCACAGCGTGTAGGTCCCGGAGTGATCGACAGGGTATGGAACTTTTTTTCCTCGGTCAAAATCGCCATCTATCTGATTGTGCTGACACTGCTGGGCGCTATGCTGGGTACCATTTTTCCGCAAGAGAGCACTTTTCTGAATATTGACGCTTCAACATATTATCAAGAAACGTACGGAACAGCCGGGAATATATATTATAGACTCGGCCTTTCGCATACCTATGAATCCTGGTGGTTTGTGACGCTGCTCGTAATGATCGGAGCTTCTCTGGTCATCTGCAGCCTTGACCGTGTGCTTCCGCTTTACAAGGCATTAACCCGGCAAAAGATCCGCAAGCACCGCCAGTTTCTGACCCGTCAGAAGCTGACGCTCGTAACGCAAGTGGAAGAGGAGCCGGAGGTGTGGGTGGCGCGCATCGTCCAGCCGCTCAGGAAGAAAGGTTACCGCGTCCGGACGGAGGGCGGCGCTTTATTGGCCGAGAAACACCGTTTCAGCCGCTGGGGACCTTATGTAATACATATCGGCCTGATTATTTTTTTGCTCGCCGTGCTGGCGAGAGGACTTCCGGGACTGAATATGGACCAGCATCTTGCTTTTCCGCAAGGGGAGACCGTCAAAATACCGGACACCAGCCTCTATCTTAAGAATGAAAAGTTCACCGTAGAATTCTACACGGAAGAAGAGATGCCTGAGGAGTTCCGCGGAATCAAGGTGCTTCCCAAGCTCTACGAGACCCGGGCGGTTCTCTATGAATGTACTGCCGATTGCACGGACCCGTCTAAGGAGCCGCAGCTTACGGAAGTGGCCCGGCATGACATTCAGGTGAATTCACCGCTCAGCTACCAAGGATTGAAAGCGTATCAGTTTGATTATGACCTGACCCCTGTGCTGCGTTCTGTGCAGCCCGGGCTGACGAATTCTTCCACAGGCGAGATTTACGGCAAGTTTGAACTGGATATGAAGAATCCGCAGCGCAGCTTCCAGGCAGGTCCGTATACGCTGGAGCTGAAAGAGAAATATATGGATTTCGGATTGAGCGATGAAGGCCAGCCGGTGTCCAAATCACCGTATCCGAATGCCCCTGCATTCCTCTTCCTTATTAAAGGGCCGGAGCTTCCGGCCGGGGGGCAGCAGTATTTCTATTTTCCGAAGCAGATTGACAAGGAGCAATTCCAGCAGTCAGCCATCAACGACAAGCTTGGCGGCAGCGGGCGGTTTCTGGAGCTTGAGGTCGGCAGCATGAGTGACGTTGACTTCTCAGAATCCACCACCTATCTCAATGTGCGGGTCGACCGGGCAATGCCATTTGTCTGGGTTGGTGCGGGTATTATCATGCTGGGGCTGATCCTCGGCTTCTACTGGCAGCATAGACGCATCTGGTTGACCGTCGACGGCGGGGAACTGGTGCTGGGAGGCCATACAAACAAGAACTGGTTCGGCTTCCGCCGTGAGATCGTTTCTATTCTCCAGAAGATAGACATGACAGTCGATGAAAAATCATTGGACAACGGAGGAGGCCTGGCATGAGCTTGCTCGATTTCAGCAGTGACGTCTTTATTGCCGCATTCTTTTTATACAGCGGAGCATTCATGTTGTTCACCATCGCCATTATGGGGCGCAGATGGTCCGGCAGGAAGCCGGAGGAGCATACCGCACGCTGGGGGAGAATTGCTTTTATCGCCTCCTCGCTCGGGCTGCTGTGCCATCTGGCATACTTCATTACACGCTGGATGGGATCGGGTCATATTCCGGTAAGTAACATGTATGAGTTCATGACTTTTTTATCGATGATGGTAATGGTTGCATTTACGGTGATCTTCGCGATTTACCGCAAAATTATTCTCGGTGTCTTCGCGGTTCCGATCTCGATTATTGTGATGGCGTATGCAGCGGTATTTCCGCAGGAAGTACAGCCGCTGATCCCCTCGCTGAAATCCATCTACCTGAACATTCATGTTACGCTGGCCGCACTGGGAGAATCGTTCTTCGCTGTAGGCTTTGCCGCCGGGCTGATGTATCTCCTGCGGACGGTCGATTTCAGCAGCAAGGAACGCAGTGACCGTAAGCAGCAGAGACTTGTCGAATTTACTCTGTTCTCAATCATTGTTATAATTGGTTTTCTTGGATCTGTATTTGCCTTCCGCGGTGCCGGCTATGAATCTGTTTTTGTCCGCACTAACGTTACGATTGACAGCCCCGGGCAGGGAGATAGTACAATAGAGAAAGTGAGTTATAAAATGCCGCCGATTGTGGCACCTTACCATAGCGAAATTGAGAGCTTCCAGTCGTTTCTTGGCATAAAAGAACCGCTCTTCGAAGCTCCATCCTGGATGAATGGTGTCAATGCCGGGCGCAAGTTCAATACCGTTATCTGGTCACTGCTGTCCGGGCTGATTCTATATGGAATTCTCCGCCTGGCTGTCCGCAAACCGCTGGGTAAGGCGATTCATCCGGTACTCGACGGAATTGATGAGAATGACCTTGATGAAATAACGTACAGGGCGATCGCCATCGGTTTCCCGATCTTTACACTGGGGGCTTTGATTTTTGCAATGATATGGGCTCAAGTGGCCTGGGGCAGGTTCTGGGGATGGGACCCTAAGGAAGTGTGGGCACTCGTCACCTGGTTGTTCTACAGTGCTTATCTCCATTTGCGGCTGGCCCGCGGATGGCAGGGACGCAAGTCCGCTTGGCTCGCTGTACTCGGCTTTCTGATCGTAATGTTTACCCTGGTTGGCGTTAATCTTGTGATCGCCGGACTTCACTCTTATGCGGGGACAGACTGAGTAGACTATATTCTCTGGCACGCACAAGATTTTAGGGTAACGTTCTACTGTATTTGATGAAGGGGTTGTTGTGTAAATGGCAGAGCACTTGAATAGAATTCTGGTGGTGGATGACGAAGAACGCATCCGCCGCCTGCTCAAAATGTATCTTGAAAAAGAAGGTTATGAAATTGACGAGGCAGAAGATGGGGAAATTGCTCTGCGCAAAGCTACAGCCAATGACTACGGTCTGATATTGCTGGATGTTATGCTGCCGGGCATCGACGGGATTGAAGTGCTGACCAGACTCAGAGGAGTCAAATCTACACCGGTCCTGATGCTTACTGCCAAGGGTGAAGAGATTAACCGGGTTCAAGGGTTTGAAATGGGCGCAGATGACTATGTCGTTAAGCCGTTTAGCCCGCGTGAAGTGATTTACCGGGTGAAGGCGATAATGCGCCGTTCTTCCGCAACTGCTTTTTTGTCCAAAGAGAGCAATTCAAGCAACAATATCGTGTTTCCGTTTCTTATTATTGAGCATGATGCACACCGCGTAACCGCCGGCGGCCAGGAGGTAAGTCTGACCCCTAAGGAATATGAGCTGCTGCATTATTTGGCGATCTCACCGGATAAGGTGTTCTCTCGTGAGGAACTGCTCAAGGATGTGTGGAATTACGAGTTCTTCGGAGATCTGCGTACCGTGGATACCCATGTCAAGCGTCTTCGCGAGAAACTGAATAAGGTGTCCCCGGAATCGGCGGCTATGATCACTACCGTATGGGGACTCGGCTATAAGCTTGAGGTGCCTAAATAAGTGAACTTCTGGAGAAGTCTTGTCGGTAAGCTGTGGATCACGATCATCTGTCTGGTTGCTGTCGTGCTCATTACGCTGGGGCTGTTTCTGTTACCCTACATCGACAGTAATTTCGCCAATTCCGGGGCGATCAAGCGTTTATTTATGTATACCTGTATGATCGGGTTTTCCTTAACGACATTCTTTGCCTTATTCCTGTTTACGAAGATTACCCAGCCGATGCAGCAGGTGATTGAGGCAGCCAATGATATCCGCCGCGGCGAATACGGGACGAGACTGACGCTGGTTACCAGCGATGAGATCGGCCAATTGGCGACATCCTTCAATCACATGGCAGAAGAGCTGGAAGAGAATATACGCAGTCTGAATAATGAAAAAGGGCATTTGTCCAGCGTCTTGCGCAGTATGAGCGATGCCGTGATCACCTTCGATATTGAGGGGCGGATTATCCTCACCAATCCGCATGGCCAGACGCTGCTGGAAACCTGGAGTGACCTTACCTGGGAGCAGGAAGAGGATGGCGGGCTGTATCCGCAGGCTGGACCTGCCCGTGATGTGCCTCCGCCGCTGCGGCCGCTGTTCTTCAGTACACTCAGCGTAGGAGGCGATCAACGCTCCAATATCCATGTCCGGCAGGGTGTATGGTCTGTGCATATGGCACCCTTATACTCCGAGGATAATCTCCGCGGTGCGGTGGCGGTGCTGCGCGATGTGACGGAGGAAGTGCGGCTGGAGAAAATGCGCCGCGATTTCGTCGCCAATGTCTCGCATGAGATCCGTACACCACTCTCGATGATGCAAGGCTACAGCGAGGCGCTGCTGGATGGAATGGCCTCCTCCCCGGAGGAGAGCAGCGAGCTGGTCCAGGTAATCCACGATGAATCGCTCCGTATGGGCCGGCTGGTGAAGGATCTGCTCGATCTGGCCCGCATGGAAGCGGGGCATACGGATATGCTGAAGGCGCAAGTGGATGCTGGAGAACTGCTGGAACGGGTGTACCGCAAGTTCTCGGTCAGAGCCAAGGAGCGGGATATCATTCTTGAGCTGAAGAAACCCGATACCGAATTGCTCCTTAAGGCTGCCGATGAAGACAAGCTGGAGCAGGTGCTCACCAATCTGCTCGACAATGCCTTCCGCCACACTCCGGCCGATAAACGGATATCCATTCGCGCGGATTCCACCGCGCTGGAAGGCCGGAGGGTTCTGGAGATTGAGATCCGGGACCAAGGGGTAGGCATTACGCCTGAGGATCTGCCGTATATCTTCGAGCGCTTTTACAAAGCCGACAAAGCACGCGTAAGGGGAGAATCGGGAGGAACCGGTCTGGGACTAGCGATTGTGAAGAACATCGTCGAGTCGCATCATGGGAGTATCCACGCCTCCAGCAAGCTTGGAGAAGGCACCGCTTTTACCCTGAGGCTTCCTGTCGAAAAACAGTAAATCCGGACAATGCATGACAGCGCCTCTGACAGCAGAGGTGCTTTTTGTTGAAACCACCACATTAATCTTGTTCAACGTGGAACATATCATAGAAGCTGAGGCTTGCAGGAGGCTGTGCATAATGATCTTATCCTTGGACCAAGGTACCACCAGTTCACGCGCGATCCTCTTTGATGAGGAGGCGGGAATGATCGCGCAAGGGCAATATGAGATTAGACAATCCTTTCCCCGGCCGGGCTGGGTAGAGCATGATCCGGAGCAAATCTGGGAGAGTCAGCTTGCCGCGGCCAGAGACGCTATCGCGGCAAGCTCCGCCCCTGCTGATAGTATTACGGCCATCGGCATTACCAATCAGCGTGAGACTGCACTGATCTGGGACAAGGCTACCGGAACGCCGGTCTATCCGGCGATCGTCTGGCAGGACCGCCGGACTGCAGAGCAGTGTGAGGCGCTTAAGGCGCAGGGAATGGCCGGAGAGATCGCTGAGAAGACGGGTCTTGTCATCGATGCGTATTTCTCGGCAACGAAGCTGGCCTGGATTCTGGACCATGTGCCGGGGGCCAGAGAGCGGGCGGACCGGGGGGAGCTGCTGGCCGGAACCATTGACAGCTGGCTGATCTGGAAGCTTACAGGAGGCGCTGTGCATGCTACGGATGTTACCAATGCTTCACGTACCATGCTCTACAATCTGCATGAGCGCAAATGGGATGACGGCCTGATTGAGGCGCTGCGCATTCCGCCCTCTATTCTGCCTGAAGTAAGGATGTCAGGCGGGGACTTCGGGGCTGCAGACAAGCAGTGGTTCGGTGCAGATATCCCCATCCGTTCTGTGCTTGGGGACCAGCAGGCGGCATTGTTCGGTCATACCTGCCTGGAGGCAGGCAGCGCCAAGAACACCTACGGCACTGGCTGTTTCATTCTGATGAACACAGGCACTGAGGCAGTGACTTCGAGTCATGGCCTGTTAACCACGGTAGCTTGGGGCATGGGAGACGAACTCTATTATGCCCTTGAGGGCAGTGTGTTTGTGGCTGGAGCAGCGGTACAATGGCTGCAGGAGGGACTTGGGCTGATTGTAGCTCCGGCCGACTCGGAAGAGAAGGCGAGTGAGGTGGAGGACAGTGAGGGGGTTGTGGTCGTGCCGGCCTTTACCGGCCTTGGTGCACCTTACTGGGATATGTATGCCAGGGGCGCCGTGTTTGGACTGACCCGGGGAACGACTGCCGCACATCTGGTCCGCGCAACGCTGGAGTCGCTGGCCTTTCAATCCCGCGATGTCATCGGGGCGATGGAAAAAGACGCTGGCATGCCGCTCAGCGGCCTGAGAGTGGATGGAGGCGCCGTGCGCAATAATCTGCTGATGCAGTTCCAGGCGGACATTCTTGGGAGCGACGTAACCCGTACAACGTATGCGGAGACCACAGCGCTCGGCGCTGCGCTGCTGGCAGGACTCACCTCCGGCATATGGACCCGGGAGCAGCTGGAGAGCTTCAATAAGGCCGAGAAGGTATTCTCACCGCAGATGGAGACGGAAGAGCGTGAACGCCGTTACAATGCCTGGCAGGACGCGGTGTCCCGGACTATGGGCTGGGAGAAGCATGAAGGGCAGAGGTAACAAGAACAGCTGCTGATATGGCAGACTGCGCTTACCGGATGAATCGGGTAAGTTCACCTCAGGCAGGATGAACGCTGCAGGTTCTGCCTGGGGAGAGTCGGGCCCAGATGTATACATAAAGAAACAGCCCGCTGGCAGGAATTCTGCTGCGGGCTGTTTGGATTTCAACTAGAAACTATAAGTTCAACAGCTAAGATTAATACTCCATTACAAAAGCGACATTCTGCCATCCGGCGCCTACTGTCCAGAACAGGACCTTGTCTCCGCGTTCCAGCTGTCCGGTAGTCACTGCTTTGTGCAGGGCGATAAACGGGCTGCTGGTGGAGGTGTAGCCGAATTCATCCCCGATGTAGACGGCTGCATCAGCGTCAATTCCGGTTTTGCCGGAAACGGCCTTGATGTTCGGAAGTGACAATTGGGAGAAGCAGGCGGCCTTGATGGATTCAGGTGCGATTCCGTTATTGCTGAGCAGGGTGTTAATTGATTCTGAAGCAGCATCCACACAGATGGAATCATCGAACGGGATGAACTTCACATTGAATTCTCCGGCAGCCACACCCGTACGTCCGAGATTGGCTAAACCTTCCGCCGGGAACAGCGAGTTGCCGTAGACGCAGGTATCGGTCTGATAGATCGAATCAATGAAGCCTACCGAATTCTCGTCACGCTCCAGAATGAGCGCGGCAGCTGCATCGCCGAAGTTGGCGTAATATACAGGGTCATTCTTGTCCGCATGCGGGGCAACGTAGTCAGAACCGATGACAAGTGCACGGCGGATTCTCGGGTTCGCCATCATTTGACGGCTGACCTGTTCAACCGAAGCGGTCATTCCTGCACAGTTGGCATTACTGTCGATACAGATCGTATGCGATGCACCATTAATCAGGCGGTGAATCATCAATGAGTTCGTTGGGAAAATATATTCAGGAGTCTGGCTTGCATAAGCGATCAGGTCAATGTCTGCGCCGGTCAGGCCGGTCTTGTCCAGTACATTGCTTGCGGCTTCAAAAGCCATCGTCAGGGAGTTCTCATCCTTGCTGTCGATACTGTAGCGGTTTTCACGGCCAAGAGCAGCCAGCAGGCCACGGATATCAATTCCCTTCTCATCGAAGTGCTGAATGAAGAAGTCATTGCCGATGCTTTTGCTTGGATGATAGATATCAATGTCCTTAATGCGAATCCCTGCCATAGTAAACCTCCTAAAAGTTTGGGTAGCCCGTAAGCATACACTTAGTTTCGTGAGCGAATCTTGCGTTTCAAACCGCTAACAATGGTTTAAAAATAAGTTAACCTAAGCTTGTACCGTAGACGTGATTTCCAGGTTTTCGAGTCCAGCTTTGCGGCCCAGACGCGCCAGCTGCATTTTGAGAATAGGGTTATTCTCAAGGGTAAGGCTCACTTTTTGGAAGCCGTCTGCCTTGAACATAATGAAGCAGCCTTCGAGCAACGGCACAACATCAGGAGCGGTTACATTCAGCTTGCGGCAATCGATATCCAGTGCATATTCGGACGGGTTGATCGGATTGATGGTCTGCTGATAGGCTTGTATCGATTTAAGACCGTCCTCGTTCGAGAAGGTTCCTTCCAGCTCGATGTTAATTAGTTTCTTCGCAGTGTCCGTCTTCAAAATAAATTGTCCCATGTTCATCTCTCCCGTAATTTTAATTGCATGACTATTCAGAGTGATCTGATAATTCATCATGTTGATATCCCGAAAAACTACGTTCCTGCGACTAAATTCGACAACACGAACTTGGTTTTGGGATATTTTGCCTTCATTATAACCAGAACTTTCTTGAATACGCAACACAAAAGTCGAATGATGTAATATTATGTTGTTAATTAACGAATATCTTCCAGCGTCTCCAGCAGAACATTGAACGCCGAGATCACTCTGGGTGCGCCGATACAAGGTGTCAGATGAAGCAGGATACCTTTGATTTGATCAACGGTCATCCCCACGCGGAGAGCCATTACATAGTGAACACCCAACTGTTCAAATTGTCCCATGGTGATCAAAGAAGAGATGACAGCAATTTCTTTCCAGTCTGAACCGATGGTCGTCCGCTGAAAAATATCACCGTATGCATTGCCCATGATATACTCGGCTAATTCGGGAAAATGCTCTTTAATAGGAGCTAGGGCTTTGGCACCATAGTCCCCGGAAAGATTGGTGAAATGGTCCAGTCCGCTGTCTACGTTCATATTCACTTGTTTGCCTCCTGATAGTAAGTTAGAGAATCTGTAAGATACAGCCTAGTTGAGATCCAGTGTACGGTGGGCCGTAGGAGGCATTTCGTCACGGTCGGTCAACAGCTCAATAACGGCTACGCGGTTAAGTTCAACTGCTTGGCTGATTGCAAAGGCAAACTCCTCTTGCGTCTCTGCGCGGAAGCCGGTGGCTCCCAGCGACTCAGCAAACTTCACTGCATCCATAGGGACTTCAAAGATGGTTCCATCGATACGTCCGGTTGTTTTTTCCATTCCCTTAAGGGCCATATCCAGCTGCATATTGTTCACAACGATGAAAATAACCGGAATATTCTTGCAAACCGCTGTGTTAATTTCAGTTCCGAGCATCATGAAACAGCCGTCACCGGTAATGCAGAAGACCGTCTCTTCCGGCGCAGCCGCCTTGGCACCGATGGCCATGCCGATTGAATTCCCCATGCAGGCGAAATAGGCATCAAATACAAAGCTCCCCGGTTTCTTCACGTTGAACCATTTGACCGCATTGAAGCCGTGGCTGCCGTCATCAACAAACACGCTGCTGTTATATGGAATCAAATCGCTCATCGTGCTCATTACCGAAGCCAGCGAGAGCTTGGACAGCACAGGCAGCTCTTCAGTATAGTGATTGGAGATCTCTATTTCACGTCTGGTTATAGTGGACGGATCAATCTTGCCGAGGTACAGCTCCAGGTTGTCACGCAAATCGCCGCCGACGGAAATGGTATCGGAAGTCAATATTTTACCGACAAAGGTTGGATCAACATCAAACTGGATCAGCTGATCCGGATGATTCTCCTTCTTAAGATTGCATATGGTCATATCGCTCAGACGCGAACCAAGCACGATAAACAGATCACTGTTGTTCAACATCTCATCCCCATGCGTACATCCGCCAACGCCCACAGGACCGTGATAGAGCGGGTGATCCGCAGCAATGGCTCCTTTACCGCCGGGGGAGGTCACTACAGGTATGTTGAAGGTCTCGGCCAACTGTACCAGTTCCTTGTGCGCACCGGAGCGGTTAACCCCTTTACCGGCAATGATCAGAGGCCTGCTGGAAGCATTGATCGCTGAAATGACCCGTTCGTAGTTGGCGTAGCTGACGAGCCTTTCCCGCTGCGGAAGGACAATCCGGCATTCTTCAAGGCGCTCGGTCTGAACATCAAACGGAATACATAAATGAACAGGTCCTTTCTTGTCACCAAGGGCGATAGACAGGGCATGATTGAAAATCGTACTGAAATGGTCGCCGCGTTCTACCAGCTTGCTGAAAAGAGTGGCCGGTCTGAACATGTCCGCCAAATCGGCGAGATAGGATGTGGAATCCTGACACTGGGGAATCCCCAGCTCTTTAATAGACTGATGACCGGTAATGAAGAGCACCGGGAGATTGTTGGCTTTGGCGTGTGCTGCTGCGGTTAGCAGGTTCGTTCCGCCTGGACCGGAGGTGCCGAAGGCAACCCCGAGACTGCCTGTTTTCAGTGCATAGCCGCCTGCTGCGAAGCCGGAGCTGGACTCATGCCGGCCGGGAATAAACTCAATGCCATAGTCAACAAGTTTGAGAGCTATAGGACAAATGGACTTGCCAATAATACCAAAAGAATGTGTTACCCCAAGATCGCGTAATGCTTCCGCCATATAATCTGCAACTGTCTTCAGAACATCCACCCCACAAGTTGTTTTTTGATTGTATGCTAGCAATAGAAAACCTGTACTCGAAATAGGAGCACAGGCCTGTTGCACGAATCACCATAACTGAACGCGGATTCCCGGACGTTCATAGTTTTTCAGCAACCTGGCTGTCATGATCTCACCGGATAAGTGAGACTGTAGATCCATGGCTTTGCGTCATTCCCTTTCGGTGAATTTTGCCTCATATGTTGTTATCAATACAGCGAAGGATAATTTTCCTTTACAATATATTCCTCGCTCGCCTTTTGTCAATAAGCCGTTTGCAGCAAAACGCGAAATTTGGCGAATATTCAGATGTAATAGGAGATGAAATATTAGATATTCAAACTTTTGAAAATGGATGCGTCTGGAAGACCAAAGTCTTATAATGCAAATGCAGAAAAAGAGCAGAATTTAATCTGCATAAGCCATAAGCCTCATAACATCGTAGGAACCTCCTGAAACTATGCAGATGTATTAGAATTATAGGCTGGGAGAACCTAGAAATAGGTCTTAAGAAATAGGTGATTAAAATTTAAAATAATGTTAGTTTATTAGTAATAAAGAATTAGCAGTAAAGAAGTGCAAAGGCGTTATTTTAGGGTTATGCACTATTTTAACACTTTGTGAATATTACATTACAATCTGCTTTTTCCATGCCAAAAAGAGACCCTTCCCGCATACTGCTCTGCGGAAATGGTCTCTTGGGGCTGCTGCTAGAATTTGAAAATATGGATTGTTTTTTGCAGCTGGAAGACAGATTGTGTCATCTTCTCGGTCTCTTCTGCTACGGACTGCAGGGCATGAATTTGTTCGTTCATCGCCGCAGATACCTCCTCGGTACCTGCTGCCGTCTCCTGGGTAATGGCCGAGATATTCTCGATCGCCCCGGAGATCTTGAGCGCACTCTCCAGCATCAGATCACTCTCTG
The DNA here is from genome assembly GCF_037963255.1 of Paenibacillus sp. FSL H8-0259. Lineage (NCBI taxonomy): Bacteria > Bacillati > Bacillota > Bacilli > Caryophanales > Paenibacillaceae > Paenibacillus > Paenibacillus sp. FSL H8-0259. The sequence goes on along the minus strand of NZ_CP150147.1, from coordinate 5,268,382 downwards.
CGGAGAAGGAGGAGATCTGCTCGGTTATGTATTGCACGCTATGTACGATCTGCGCGAAAATATGTGCTGTCTCCGTTATCATCTCGTTCTGCACCTGAACAACCTCTTCATTAATAGCGATGTTATCGATAGCCTGCTTGATATCGGCCTCGATGCTGCGTACCAGCCCGAACACTTCCTTGGTGGAGGCGGTTGATTCTTCGGCAAGCTTGCGGACCTCCTGGGCTACAACTGCGAAACCGCGTCCGTGCTCACCTGCACGTGCAGCTTCAATTGAGGCGTTAAGCGACAAAAGATTGGTTTGTTCGGCAATTTCCGTGATGGTCTTGGTGATCATGGTAATGCCGCGGGCATTCTGTGAGAGCGCTTCGATCGTATCTGCTACTTTTTGTGTAGCCTGGATATTCTTCCGCATGCCTTCGGCTTGAGTGTCCACGGACTGGCGTCCCTTTTCAACCAGCTCCAGTGTATGGGCGGAGCGTTTATTCATTTCCTTGGTAGAGTTTGTATAATTGGAGACTTTGGTTTCGATATCTTTGATCGATTCCGTCATATCGGCAATATCCACCGAGATTTCATTCGCACCCAGGGCAAGTTCGTTGGAAGAGGAGGCTACCTGTGCCATTACAATCTTCAGGTTCTGGTTCTTGTCCTCAATACCCCGGCTGGCATCCATAACCTGGCGGGTAAGCTGCGAAGCGTCGGTTAGGATCTTCTTCAATTTATCGATCATAGTGTTGAAGGAGCGGCTGATGTCGCCCATTGATCCGTTCTCGTCTGCACGGCTGGTGAAGTCGCCTTTGGCGATTGTATGCGTCACATTGGAGATATCCTCAAATGAAGATGTAAGCGTTCTCTCAATGAAGCGCGCAAGCGGGTAGGTCAGTGCAGCCAATACCGCAATCAGAATAATACCGATAATCACCTTTCCCATTGCAATGAGCGTAATTAACACAGGGACAGCGAATAAAGCGGCAACCAGGTAACATCCGGCAACGATTCTTTGTTTTAAAGGCAGCTTGTTCATCCAGTCCATAGACTATAGTTCCCCCTAGAAATAAATATTGTGCATTGTAATATTATAGGGGATTAAAGCGTAATCGGTCTATTGTAAGAACTGACATAAAACTTCTTCCCGGGCTGCTCCAAAAGAGTGCGTTTACACATTGTCTTCATATAATGCAGCCCCTTCCCGCAGAGTGGCCGCAACATTGTCTGCAAGCTCCGCCGGAGCAGTAACTCTAATGCCCGGGCTTAGGGATAAGATGATCCGGTAGGCAGACTCCGGCGTATTAAATTCGGCTTCGACGGAGTGCCAGCCGGGTGAAGGTGAAGGCTCCTGGAATAGTACGGAAACATAACGTTCTTGTTTGAGAGCCTTCATTATATTGTCCTTCACCAGCAGCTTGGCAGGGTAGCGGGGCAATGCAGATTTGAATGCCATGGTAGAAGCTTCCCAGTAATGTGCCAGATTGAAATCCTGAGGTCTGCTAAAATATTCATCCGTGACTTCAGCACTACTTATTCTGGATACCCGGTAGGTCCGCATTTCACCGCCTGTTTCGGCCACGGTGTACCAGACACCACGTTTGGCTACGAGTCCAAAGGGTGAAATCAGCCGCTCTGATCTCTCCTCCCCGCGCATGTAACAGATTTTCACTTTACGTTCTTCCCATATAGCCTCCTGTAATGCAGTTAGACTGGGATAGGTTTCGCCTGACGGATGCCAGCCCGCGCCATCAATATGAATACGCTCATTAAGAAGGCTGAAGGCGGCAGCGGGCTGTCTTGCACCAGCGGCCTGCAGCTTACGGACAGCGGAAGAGAACTCCTCCTGAATCCCAAGCGCCTGCAGAATTGCCGGGTCTGCCGGCAGCAGCAGCGCACCAATCTCTTTGGGGTTCATACCTGTCAGGGAGGTCCGGTAACCCTCGGCCAGCCTCCAGCCTCCCTCACGGCCGCGTTCTGCCAGCACGGGAATGCCGGAGATGCTCAGTGACTCCATATCCCGGAAGATGGTCCGTTCGGAAACCTCCAGCGTTTGTGCCAGCTCGCGGGAGCTTATTTTACCGCGGCTTTGCAGCAGCAGCAGAATAGATAATAGTCGGTCTGCTCTCATGGATAAAGGCCTCCTGGTTATAATGAAATTTTTCCCGATTATTCAAGAACGGCAAAGCCGTTTCCGCTTAAGCAGAACATATTTTAAGTTTATCATATATATATGTCAGTTGATGTCATATATAAGAGTTAATATTAATAAGGAGAGCCGGTTGGTGCAAGATAGCTTTTAGATAACTTCATGATCATCTGATGAAAGCTGAGAGGAGCGGATATAATGACAGATTTGCAAGGGAAAGTTGCATTAGTTACAGGCGGGAGCAGGGGAGCGGGCAGAGGCATTGCCCTGGAGCTGGCCCGGGCAGGTGCGTTTGTGTATTTTACGGGAAGAAACGCCGGTTCAATGCAGGAAGGGGGCGAACGGACACTTGCCGGTGTACTCGGTGAGATTCACAGCTTCGGCGGAGAAGGCGCGTATATCCGCTGTGACCACACCAATGACGCGGAGACGGAAGCAGTGATCCGGCAGATTGCCGGGGAGCAGGGCAAGCTTGATATTCTGGTCAATAATGTCTGGGGAGGCAATAATCTTCCGATTGAGAACAAGCCCTTCTGGGAGCTCCCGGCCGCTCATTGGGACCATATGTTTAATGCCGGAGTCAGGGCGCAGCTCATGACTAACTACTATGCTATTCCGCTGATGCGCAGAGAAGACACTGGCACCGGGAAGCTGATCATTCATACCACCTTCTGGGACCAGTATAAATATGTAGGGAACTTCTATTATGATCTGTCCAAAAATGCGCTTGTGCGCATGGCCTACGGATTGTCCCTTGAACTGGCTGCGGATGGGATCGCTGTGATTCCCTTATCACCTGGCTGGATGCGTACAGAACTGGTGCTGGAGAGCATGAAGACGGATGAAGAGCACTGGCAGGAGGTAGAGGAGCTGCAGGCCAGTGAGTCTACGGCGTACATCGGCCGGGCTGCCGTGGCGCTCGCTGCTGATCCTGAGGTGATGCAGCTGACAGGCAGACCCCAGCAGGTGGGGAGTCTGGCGGAGAAATATGGGTATACAGACACAGACGGGCGGCGGGTCCCCGTATTTAACATTCCGGAATAACCTGGAAGCCGGAAGATGCAAAAACACTCTTTTGAAATGGCGGCACGGGCCGGCATTCCTCAAGAGTGTTTTTTGGTGCGCTTATATTGAACTCAGGTACTCCAAGAATATAAGCCCGCGTTCTTCAGCTACAGCAGAGTGATCTCTTCCGCAGTATTGATCTCCGGCAATCCGGCGAGCTTGACCAGTACATCCTGCGGAACAGCCTTGTCAGCGGTCAGCAGCATAATTGCAGCTCCTCCGACAATTTTACGGCCAACCTGCATGGAGGCGATGTTGACGTCGTTCTGGCCGAGCAGTGTACCGACGAGTCCGATGATACCCGGCTTATCGTTGTGGGATATAACGATCTGATGACCTTCCGGAGCGATATCTACCGGGAACTTGTTAACCTGCACAATCCGTTCGCCATAGCCTTGCAGCAGGGTTCCAGCAACCAGGCGTTCTTCGTCATGCTCAGCCTTAAGTGTAACGGTAATGAGGTTAGTGAAGCCCTTGGTCTTGGAAGCCTTGGTCACTACTACGTTAACATCACGCGTCTTTGCCAGGTGCATGGAGTTGACAATGTTAACATCCCCGGCAAAATGGCGGGAGAGCACGCCTTTGACAATATAGCGGGTCAGCGGCTGTGTATCCACGTCGGAGAGGTCACCGGCATATTCCACATGAATCTCGCGGATCGCTCCATCCGTAATCTGAGTCACGAAGCTGCCGAGCTTCTCGCCGAGGGTGAAGTAAGGCTGGAGCTTGTTCATTACACTAGGAGCAACCGGGGGGATGTTCACGGCGTTAATGAACGGTTCGTTGCGCAGAATATGCAGCACTTGCTCCGATACATCGATCGCAACATTCTCCTGGGCTTCAACAGTAGAAGCACCCAAATGCGGAGTCACGATAATCTTCGGATGCGAGAGGAACGGGTGATCCGCTTCCGGCGGCTCTTTCTCAAAGACGTCAAAGGCTGCACCGGCAACAATACCGCTGTCGATAGCTTCAACCAGCGCCATCTCATCAATTACACCGCCGCGGGCACAATTGATGATGCGCATTCCTTTTTTCATGACTTCAAATTGCGGACGGGAGATCATGTGGCGGGTTTCCGGTGTCAACGGTGTGTGAACAGTAATGAAGTCTGCTCCCCGGACGATGTCATCTACCGAAGCCAGCTTTACTTCCAGTTTCTCCGCACGGTCTGCAGTCAGGAAGGGGTCGTAGGCCAGAATATCCATTCCAAAAGCCTTGGCCCGTTTGGCCACCTCGCTGCCGATCCGTCCCATGCCGAGCACACCCAGCGTTTTGCCGCGCAGCTCTACGCCGAGGAAAGTCTTCTTGTCCCATACGCCGGAGATGGTCTTGGCATAGGCTTGAGGAATGTGACGGGCCAGAGCCATCATCATGGCAAAGGCATGCTCACAGGTGGTAATCGTATTTCCGTCCGGAGCATTAATGACCACCACACCGCGTTGTGTAGCTGCCTCCAGCTTAATATTGTCCACACCGACACCGGCGCGGCCAATTACTTTAAGATTAGTACCGGCTGCGATAATTTTCTCAGTCACGGTTGTCTGGCTGCGAACGAGTAAGCCGTCGTATTCGCCGATGATTGCAATAAGCTCGTCTTCACTAAGTCCAGTTTTTTTGTCCACAGTCACATCTCTTGCGTCCATTAATTGCTGAATGCCCAAATCACTGATCGGATCCGATACTAATACTTTAAACATGGTCTCTTGTCCTCCTTCAAATTGGAAAGCATATTATATATGCCAAGGATTCCCTGGTGGGGTAATCCGCAGTACCAGATTCATACAAAAGAATGAAATTTGTCGGAACAACGGGGCAACGCGTTGTCGCATAAAAGAAAAGGCGTGCAAAAGTACTGATTCAGGCAGCGTATGGGCAGGGTAGGCAGATTTAGAGAATCCGCGTACAAAAAAAACTCCCTACCCCATACTACTGCCGTAGTAAGGGACGAGAGTTCTCGTGGTACCACCCTAATTCACTGCAACGGTTAAGAAGCAGCCTCATTGGCCTGAATAGGCCACACTGGTAACGGAGGTGATCCGATTGTATCTACTCAAGGTTCAATACAATATCTCAGGAGCGCTAAAGATTTCCGTCTGCCACCGGTTTGCACCATCCACCGGCTCTCTGAAGACATCAGTAATCTTTGTTCCATCATCGGTTTTGCTTGATTAATTTTTCATAATGTAACATGGTGATGCCAAGTGTGTCAATAGGCTTCTTCTGCGGCGGGCCGCCTTGAAGTGAGCCCTGTTTTTCGTTATGATGCAATAACTGGTCCTACTCATAGAAGAAAGGGAGCTGAGGCATCGTTTCCTTGCCGTAATATTGCTCCCGCCATTTAATGAAGTCCTGCTCCTGCACGGCACCGGTAGAAATGAGCAGGCTGACCGACGACTGGATATCCCCAAGCTTCAGGGAACTGGCGGTTCCGGAATAGATCATATCGTCGATCTTGGCTGTAATATCCTGCGGGTCATAGCCGGCATAAATTCCGCGGTTCAGCATTATGTTTGCGATAGAAGCATTCTTGAGGAGCAAAGGCATCTTTTTCCACTGAATGAAAGTCAGTGTCTTCAGGTCCCCGGATGCATCGGGTATAGCAGAGTTGGCCTTGGCCCCCCACTTCAGCATAGAATCATAGAAGTTCTTCTGGGCCATCAGTCCGAATTTCACAGCGCTGGCGGTAAAATTATCACTTCTCAGCAGCTTGGCGGCTTCGGCTCCTGAAGATCCGGCAGTGACCTTCCCAGAAGCCTGTGAGAAGAGAGTCAGGCTCTTAAGGACGTTAAGCTGTGACTCATACAGCAGCGGCGAATTGGTGAAGAGGGAATCCTGCGTGACCTTGTCATACTGCTTGTCCGCCAGAAGGCTGAGGTTCTTCAACGTTGCCGCGTTCTGCCGTGCATCTGTGCTGCGTGCAAGGCTGTCCACCTGATCGTTCCAGTTGCGCTTGAATTCCCGATAGGGCAAAAATACGTTATGATAGAACGTAACAAGATCCTGCTGCTGGTAGGAGCCGGAGAATTCCTCCGTAACTTCATGCCCGGCCAGCTGTGCATATTTGGCCTCTGTTTTGTCTGCTCCAACCTTTACTCCCGTAAAAAATGAGGCGAATGCGGATATTAGAAACAATATAAAACCTAGTGTGTACAACATTTGAGTGCGGGAGGTACGGCTGTTCATAATTAGTGCTCCTTCGTATAGGGAAATTATCTTATGTAAAAATATTAAAGAACAGGCAGGTTACGATGAAAAAATTCAAATTGGGTGAAATCAAAATCAAAAAGGCCGATCCTCAGCAGTTAACGGACAAGCTGCTGTTAATTAATCTGTATATTACTCAGGGCCTTACTCTATTTATCGGTTTGATATGGATATTATTACAGAAAAGAAATCCTATTCACATATTAAATTTTCCGGAGAATGCACATTTTGTGTTTTGGGGCCTTGGACTTGCAGCTGTTATGCTGGTTGTTGATTTCCTGCTGACCCATATTGTACCTGAGGACAGCATGGATGACGGAGGGATTAATGAGCTGCTGTTCGGCAACCGTCCTTTGTGGCATATTATTGTCATTGCGGCGATTGTCGCAGTATGCGAAGAGCTATTGTTCCGTGGTGCCATACAGCATTCACTGGGGCCGTACTGGACGAGCATTCTCTTCGCTGTTATTCATGTGCGTTATCTGCGCCACTGGATTCCAACAGGCTGGGTATTTCTCAGCAGCTACGGTCTCGGCTACATCTATATCCATTCCGGCAGTCTATGGGCACCGATCCTGTGCCACTTCCTCATAGATTTGTTCTCAGGAATGGTGATTCGTTACAGGAGGGCATCATGAGCGAAGAACTAAGCCGGGTAAGGTCCCGCCAGAAACAGTATAAGGGCGGAGGACAGTCTCCTGTCAAAGAAAATAATGGAAATGGTTCTTCCGAATCAGCTGCCGGACAGCTGGAGGCTCCAGTCCCTGCTCCAGGAACTTTATCGAGAAAGGTCCGACATGCTGAGAAGCAGACCACCAGGAAACCGAAGCGTGAAGTGGAGCAGCAGGAAGGAGAGGCAACTCCCTCCCGGGCGCAGAGTTATCCGTCAGAACGAATCCGTTTCAGCAAAATGTTTATTAACTCGCTGATCGTCATATTTGTAATGCTGCTCGCCTTTCTTTTGTTCTGGGGAATAAAAGGAGCACCTCCGCTGCATGAGCTATGGCAATGATGTGGCTGCTGATTCTCTTGAGCGTATGTGCTGGAGCGGCGGTGACTGCGGGTATAGTCATGGTTGCCGCAGCCTTCAAAAAACGCATTATTGCCGAGGAAATAGTGCTGGACAGACTGCCGGCTGCTTTTGACGGCTTCCGTATTCTGTTCATTACCGATATTCACCGCCGCCGTCTTCCGGCTGCTATGCTGGCACCGCTCCGCAGGAAGGTGGATGCAGTCTTCCTGGGCGGCGATCTGACGGAAAAGGGCAGTCCGGCGGAGCGCCTGCTGGATAATATGACGCTTACAGCATCTCTGGCGCCTGTCTACGCAGTTCATGGCAATCATGATTACCGGGCGAATATCTCGCTTGTCGATAATATCATCCGCGGCAGCGGAGCCAGACTGCTGCTTGATGAGAATGTGACTATTGAACGGTCCGGATCAAGGGTAATACTCACCGGCATGGATTTCCCGAGAAAAGGCGGCAAGAAGGCTTATGCAGCACTGCCGCCCGTGGCTGCCGCAGATACAGAGCTCCTGCGGATCATCCTGGTGCATGATCCGCTGTGGCTGTCCCAGCAGCAGGAGGTGCCCGCTGATCTGATATTGGCTGGACACACACATGGCGGACAAGTGGTGCTTCCCTTTATCGGAAGCAGGCATGGGGATGAATTCTACCGTCACTATAATGCCGGCATGTACGAAATTCCCGGGTACGGGACTGCCGCTCACCCGCTGAAGCTGCTGATCAGCCGTGGCTTCGGTACTGCGCACTTACCGCTGCGCTGGGGCAGCCCGGCCGAGATACATGTACTTACACTCCGCTGCAGGCAGGATTAACACTTATAAACAATTAAGAGACTGCCTCAAAAGCCATGTAATGTCTTCTGAGAAGTCTCCTTTTTTTTGAGTAAGATCAACGTTTGCACTTGATTGGACGCTCCGCGAACGGACCGTTGTTCCAATCGCTGTGCTCTCCAGATTTTTTTCATTCCCCTTGGCGGTGAAAATCCGGAGACCAAGGCGACCGCTACCGCTTTTCCACAATCAGTCCGTCCTCTCCACTGTTTAAGCGAAAAACGAATCTTCAATCTTAAAAAACACACATTAAAAGAAACCGCTCGGCAGCGACCCGACTTTCGTACGCTTAATTAATTGCTTCCGCTCTGAGCGGATGGATGAGGAATGTCCTCAAAGCGGTATATAACGCCGTGCTTCGGTTTCTGTCGAGGCGAATGCCAATTGCTACACCTTTGTTTGGGCAAACGCTGCACCAAGTATGCAGGAAATGGGGGAGTGGTAGTGTATTTGGACAACTGAAGTATAATTGGGGCTTCCGGTGCGTTCTGCTTCGCACATGGAAAAAGTGACGCTTGGGGTCGGTTGGCTTTCGCTTGCCGATCCTATGCTAAAGCAAGCCACGTTGGATCAAAAATGCAAGGCCGTGATTCCCCAATAACAGAGAATCACGGCCTTGCTGTCTTTTTACTGGCTTTTGAATAAATATGGGCTGTTTCTTTGTTGAAAATCTATTTATGAGATAGACTTAACGCATTTTCAGTTCAATGCTGCGTGGATCGACAAAGCTGTAGCCTTTGCCCTCGAGCGTAGTCAGCAGTTTATCCAGCGCTTCCACGGTCCACGGGAGCTCATGCATCAGAATATTGCTGCCGGAATGCAGCTGGCTGGTAACATTCGTGATCAGCTTTTCCGTTTTATTCGTGTCCTTTTCCTTCATCTCCCAGTCCAGCGAGCCGACAGACCAGGTCATATAGAGCAGTCCGTTGTCAGCGGCGATTTTTTTGCCGACGTCACCGCCTGCACCGTGCGGCGGGCGGAAGAACACGGGAGTCTCACCGGTGACCTCCTTGACAATATTCTGCACATCTTCAATCTGTTTCTTTACTTCCGCCTCGGATTTATCCTTCAGCACAATGTGATCCCAGCTGTGATTCCCGATAATGCCGCCGCGGTTATGAATCAGCTCAAGCAGATCAGGATGCTCCTTCACCCGGTACCCGTTGACGAAGAAAATGGCTTTGGCCTTGTGCTTGTCCAGCGTATCCATCAGCGGATTTATTAGTTCCGCATCCTTGGGCCCGTCATCGAAGGTCAGCAGGACGACCTTTTTGTTGGTTGCGGCATCGTTCGGGATGATGTCGTAGTTTTTGTTCATATGGTACAGCAGCGGTATTTCCTCTGAAGCTGCTGCCCCGGTTGGCTGAGCGGTTGCTGTAACTGCCGCATCCGCTGTTGCGGCAGGCGTTGCCTGCGCAGCGGGGGATTCACCGGCAGGAGAGTCCGTCTGAGCCGGAGCAGAGGCAGGCTGGTCAGTGGCAGGCTGTACTGTAGCCGGAGGCTGTGACGCGTTCCCCGCAGCGGTGTTGCCTGTATTCACGTCGTTGTTGCTGCAAGCTGACAGCAGAAAAGCAGCCAGGAGCAGCAGTGTTGTTGCTTTACCCACTTTTTTCATCTCGCTTTCTTGTTGTTTGGCTGTATGAGCCGGAATCTTTCCGCGAACACTAAGCATGATTTTACCATACAAGGAGGTTAGAGATATGAATACTTCGTCATTTCTATGCGGAGTGCTGATGGGTGCGGCCGCCAGTATGATTATGTCCAAAAAACGCAGCGCCATGATGTCTTCACTGCTTCACACGGGCGGTTCTTCAGAAAGTGCCGGTGAGAAAGCCAAGGACAAAATTATGGGAATGGCTATGACCGGCTTCGGAAGTACCGCTGAGGGCAGCAGCCATGATAACGGCTCTCATGCTTCCGGCAGCAGCGAACACAAGAAGGAGGATTCACCGGTGAAGTCCAAAGAATCCAACTTGAATATGCTCAAAGACTTCATCCGCAGCAATCCCGATGTGAAACATGAAGTAGAACAGATTCTCAAGGATACACATACAGCCATACCGGGATTGTAACCGGAATAGGCCGCTGCAGAATCATTTTGGGGACACCAAAGTCGCCAGAATGATTCTTTTTTCTGCCCGCGAAGAGGTTTCGGATACATGCATGTGCATACAACGAAAAGGCGGTGAAGCCGGGCTTTGCAGATATTGGGCAGTTAATTGGGCCTTTTCTATATTTATTTACGTGCATTTGTAGCGTCAAAATGATAACATACATACATAGTAACCATTTTTGGCTCATTACTCGGGACTCATCATACATTAATACTAAATGAGCTTGCAAAAGGAGGATCCTGTCATGAGAATAGAGCGATTAAGTCAAGATAAGATACGGATTTTCCTCACTTTTGACGACCTGAGCGAGCGGGGCATCCAGAAGGAAGACATGTGGCAGGAAGTTCCCAAGGTGCACGACCTCTTTACGGAAATGATGGATCAGGCGTACAGTGAACTTGGTTTTGACGCTACCGGTCCGCTTGCCGTGGAAGTGTTCGCATTGCCCGCGCAAGGCATGGTCGTTATTGTGACCCGGGGGAAATATGATCACCATTCGTACGGTGGTCCCGGGGAAGATGAATTGCCTGAAGAGATTTACGAGATGGAAGTTACTCTTGAACAAAGCGACTCCATTGTGTATGCATTCCGCGATTTTGAGGTTCTGGTTGAAGCGGCCCATGTGCTCATCGGCAATATTACTTCTCAAGGACAGCTGTATTCTTATAATGATAAATGGTATCTCTACTTTGATCCGAAGGAATTCGAAGAAGCGGCATTATCGGGTCTTGTAGGCGTGCTTGCAGAGTTTGGAGATTCATCTCCGGTTACTCAGGCTGTTCTGGCTGAATACGGCAAGACAGTGATGGCGGAGAATGCAATCGAGACCTTATGCACTCATTTTAAACGCCAGGAATAAAGACGGAGAAGGGCAAGGAAGCATCGGCTTAACTGCCCTTCCCTGAGGTTTTGCTGACGGGAGACGATCGTATTTAAGGGACGGGCAGTAGTTCAGCCCTGGATTGAAATTCAGAAAGATACTAGTTTTTAGGCGCGGGGGAGGCTATTCGGTGCTTTTGTTATCGGTCATTTCGTCAGCAGTGGCACCGGGACTTGCGCTGCTGACTTTTTTCTATCTGAAAGACAAGTATGATCAGGAGCCGCTCCATATGGTGCTGAAGGTGTTCCTGCTCGGCCTGATTATAGTTCTGCCGGTGATGATTATCCAGAGAGGTCTTGTGCTTGGTCTGGACGGCGGCCCTTATGTAGATTCGTTTCTGATCTCCTCCGGCGTGGAGGAAGGTCTGAAGTGGTTTGTGCTGTACCATATGATTTACAATCATACCGAATTTGACGAGCCCTATGATGGAATACTATACGCCGTGGCGATTTCGCTCGGCTTCGCAACGATAGAGAATGTAATGTATGCCTGGTACAGCAATGCTTCAATCGGTTCAATGGTCATGAGGGCGCTGCTCCCGGTATCCGGCCATGCCATGTTTGGCGTGATTATGGGATATCATATGGGGAGGGCCAAGTTTTCAAAAGGAGTCAAGACCAGAGGGATTCTGCTTATTTCCCTGCTGCTGCCATGGCTCTGGCACGGGATTTATGATTTCATACTGACAACTACGGCTAATTATTGGATCTGGTTCATCGTGCCCCTGATGGCTGTTTTATGGTACGGAGGGATGGGCAAAGTGGCGCGGGCCAACAGCCGCTCCCCGTTTCGTTTTTTGAAGCGGGAGGAAGAGGTTAACCTATAATAGAGATGGACACACTTAATCCTACAGGGCAGTTCCTTAAGGCAAGGAATTCCAGAGAGGAGAGGGGTGTCTTTTTTTGCGTGTAAAAGTTCGGATTGTCTGCAAACAGTGCGGCGAAACCTACATATTAAGAGGAAACAAGGAGCAGGGAGTCATTCAGACCGGCTTCAAGCAATGCTTGTGCAGCAGTGTCAGCGGCTTCGATATTGAAGAGCGCGCCTGACTGCTGTTAATAGAATAGAAGAATTTCTATTTCTCCCTGAAACGCCCCGTCCTTTAAAGAACGGCGCAACTGTTTCCGCATGGGTGCATAAGACTTCTCAGTTATTGTCAAACTAACGGCAATAAGCTACTGAAAGGAGTTTGACGGGCCTATGTACAAAAGATTAAGCGCCATAATGTTCCCGCTGACCGCACTCTTGCTGCTTGGAGCACTGGTCTGGGGGTATCAGGAGAACCAGGAGAAGAATTCGATTCTGATCAAAGCGGAGAACCAATATCAGCGTGCGTTCCATGATCTGTCCTACCATGTGGAGCGGCTTCATGGAGAGCTGGGTAACACGCTGGCGGTCAACACCACTTCCAATGGAATGCACCGCAAGGGTCTGGTGAATGTATGGCGGATTACGAGCGAGGCGCAGAACGAGATCAACCAGCTGCCGCTTACGCTGCTGCCGTTCAGTGAGACAGAGGAATTCCTCTCGAAGATCTCCAATTTCTCCTATAAGGCAGCGGTACGGGATTTCACCAAGAAACCGCTGACCGAAGGTGAAATGGCTAACTTGAAGACACTTTATGCGAATTCGGCAGAGATCTCCAAGGATCTGCAGGATGTCCAGAACAAAGTCATCAGTAACAGGCTGCGTTGGATGGACGTAGAAACGGCACTGGCTACAGAGGAAGAAGCGGAAGACAACACGATCATCGACGGGTTCAAAACAGTCGACAAGCGGGTTGCTGCCTATCCTGAGCTGGACTATGGCCCTTCGGTAGCAAGTATATATGATAAGCGTTCTGTCAAGAAGCTGGGCGGCAAGCCCGTCACAGCAGAGCAGGTCAAAGCCAAGGCGCTGAAATTTGCCGGGTTGGGCGGGAATGCAAACGTGAAGATCCAGGAGAACGGTAAGGGGACCGAATGGGCATCCTACACAGCAACTATTACATCGGCAGACCACAAAGAGCCGGTCACCATGGATTTCACGGCAGAAGGCGGACTGCTGATCTCCTACAATGACAACCGTGAAGTGGGTCCGGCCAAGGTATCCATGAAGCAGGCCGTGGAGAAGGCAGGCAAGTTTCTGGAGAAGAAGGGTTATCCCGGCATGACCGCAGTTAGTGCAGACAGGTATGATAACCTGGGCAACTTAACCTTTGTTACCAGCCAGGACGGTGTTCTGATCTATCCGGAGAAGATGACGGTACGGGTCGGACTGGATACGGGGGAAGCCACCGGATTCCAGGCCAGTGATTATGTGCATGAGCATAAGGAGAAGCGCGTGATTCCAAAGCCGGAACTGTCCCTGGCCGAAGTCAGAACCAGGCTGAACCCGGAGTTCAAGGAGCTGTATAACAGGCTGGCCTGGATTGAGAATGAAGATGCTGAAGAACTGCTGACGTATGAATTCGGAGGCAAAATCAACGGCTCCCAGTTCCGGATCTATCTGAATGCCGCAGACGGGAATGAGGAATCTGTAGAGCAGATCCGTACCTCTTCCGGAGCACAGGACAAATAAGCCGAGATTCAGGCAGAGTAAGCTTAACCTTAAGAAAAGGCGCTTTCCAAAACAGGAAAGCGCCTTTTTTGCTGGCCGTATAACGGTATTTAACCGCTTAGCCCAAATAATATTTCTGACCGGGCATGAAAGGCCATGCTATAATCGGGTTAGCATTAATTACTAACTCAAGCGGCGGTGACAGGTTTGTATCCCAAAATCAACGAATATTTATACCTGCAGGTTGCTTCCAGCGATGCAGCGGAGTCAGAGGTCGAATACCGGGCAAGAATTGCTGACATGGAGGAAGATACCTTTCTGATAGAAATCCCCATGCAGGAGAGTAACGGGCGTCTGAAAAAACTGTTTGTCGGAGATGAGCTGTCTGTTTATTTTCTTACTGAAGGCGGCATTAAAAATTATTTCAACACCCATGTAATTGGCTTCAAGGAAGAGGTCATCCGGATGGTGCGCCTCCGCAAGCCTGCTGTGGAATCCATCTTCAAAATCCAGCGCCGCAGCTTTTTCCGCGTGAATGCCGAGCTGGAGCTTGCTGTTAAAGATTCCTTGGGCAGCCGCTTTCTGGTGCGGACTGAGGATATCGGCGGCGGGGGGACCTCATTCTTAAGCGATGCCAAAATTACTTTGAAGGTTGGAGATAAGCTAGGCTGCTGGCTGCTGGTAGCGTACCGTAACGGCAGCACGGAGCATGTTAATTTCGAAGGCGAAATTGTACGGATCAAGAAGCTCGAAACCGGACGTAATCTGGTCATGCTGAAGTTTTCGTCCATTTCCGATTCGGAACGCCAAAAAATAATCCGTTACTGTTTTGAACGCCAATTTGATTTCCGTAACCGGTGACAGGACTGTGCGGGGATTCCCCAAAAGGCATCAATATAAGCTTTTTTCTCCTCAAAAACCTCCGAGTCATTTTGCACTGAGGTATAAACTGTGGTATAATTTTATAAGTCGCAGGCAATGCCTGCTTTTTTCTTGATAATATCAGCAAGTCCCTAGAGAGATATGTCGATAGGCATATTTCCTGCGGAAGAGTGTTTGAGGAGGAATGCCCCGTTGGACAGGCAGGGGACACATACTTACGACAGAATTAACGTCGCCATCGACGGACCTGCCGGGGCAGGCAAGAGTACTGTAGCCCGATTGGTAGCACGGGAGCTGTCTTACATTTATGTAGACACGGGTGCGATGTACCGGGCAATCACCTGGTATATGATTCGTGAAGGCATATCTGCGGAGGAGCATGAACTGGTGCATCAGAGGATCCAGGACATGAATATTGACCTTCTTCCGGAGAAAGACGTGCAGAAAGTGTTGATTAATGGGGAAGACATGACCCCGCATATCCGGAGTCTTCAGGTCAGCGGCCAAGTGTCGCAGTATTCGAAGATCGAGGGTGTAAGATCCAGACTCAGCCAGCTGCAGCGCCAGATGGCACTCCGCAAGGGAGTCGTAATGGATGGCCGGGATATCGGTACAACCGTACTGCCGGATGCCGAAGTGAAGATTTTCATGACGGCAAGTGTGGAGGAGCGTGCTCTCCGTCGTTACAAGGAACTGAAGGATACGGAAACAGTGACTCTCCAGCAGCTTGAACATGATATTGCAGCGCGGGACCGTCTTGACGAGGGCCGTGAGATTTCACCGCTGCGCCGTGCCGAAGACGCTGTTCTTCTGGATACGACCCATATGGATATCGGTCAGGCCGTGGAAGCCATCGTCTCCCACTGCAGAACTTATGTTGACGGGGAGAGAAATCATCTATGATTTATGCAATTTGCTGTGGATTGCTTCGCTTTATTTATGCCATACTGTTCCCGCTTAAGATTGTGGGGAGAGAAAATGTGCCAAAGGAGGGCGGAGTCCTGCTCTGCGCAAATCACATCAGCCTGCTCGATCCGATGACGATTGGGATTAAGCTGAAACGACAGGTGAAATACATGGCCAAGGCGGAGCTCTTTACTGTTCCTGTATTAGGCTGGCTCATTAAGCAACTGGGAGCTTTTCCTGTCAAACGTGGCGGCGTAAGCAAAGAATCCATAAAAACGGCCCTTAATACGCTTCGCAGCGGAAATGTTATGGGCATCTTTCCGGAAGGCACGCGCAACTCTGACTCCGGTGCAGCTAAGAAAGGCGCAGCAAGTTTTGCCCTTCGCAGCGGCGCAGCCGTTGTACCTGCGGCTATTATCGGATCTTACAAGCCCTTTCGCCGGATGACTGTTGTTTACGGGGCTCCCATAGATCTCAGTTCGTTTGAAGGAGCAGGAAGTGAATCTCTGGAAGCGGTAACCGATGTTATTATGGGGCGTATCCACGAGATGATCCAAACAGGCAAGCCCAGTACGCGTTAAGCCCGGGCGCCCTGCATCTGCGAATCGCAGATGATTAATAGCATAACCGCTATTTTTTGGAACATACTAACGTACAAAGTGCAATTGATGATTGTTTTGAACTCTGCTATACGCGGGTTTAAATAAATGGGGTTTTGAATCGAGGAGGGTAATCACATGTCTGAAGAAATCAAAAATCAAGAAGCTGCGGATAACGTTGAGAACAACGAAACCGTGGAAGCAACAGAAGCTGTGGAATCCGCAGAAGCTGTTACGGGTACCGAAGAAGAAGTGACAAGCCAAGAAGGCCTGGAAATCATTTCTTTGAAAAAAGGCGATACCGTGAAAGGAACGATCGTCAAAATCGAAGATAACCAAGCTTATGTAAGCATTGGATATAAATACGACGGCGTCATTCCTATTCGCGAATTGTCTTCCGTACAACTGGACAATGCCGCAGCAGCGGTAGAAGTCGGACAAGAAGTGGAATGCAAGGTTGTCAGCATCAACGACAACAAGGAAAGCCTGGTTCTTTCCAAACGTGCAATCGACAGCGAAAAATCATGGGAAGATCTTGAGAAATACTTCGCTTCCCAGGAATCGTTCGAAGTTACTGTGGCTGACGTTGTCAAAGGCGGCCTCGTGGCTGACGTTGGCGCGCGCGGATTCATTCCGGCTTCCATGGTTGAACGTCACTTCGTTGAAGATTTCAGCGACTACAAAGGCCGCACATTGCGTGTGAAAGTGAAAGAACTTGACCGTGAGAACAGCAAGGTTATTCTTTCCGCCAAAGAAGTTCTGGAAGAAGAATTCGAAGCTAACAAGCAGAAGATCATGTCCGAGCTGTCCGAAGGACAAATCATCGAAGGTACTGTACAACGTCTGACTCAATTCGGCGCATTTGTGGATGTTGGCGGCGTTGACGGTCTGGTTCACGTATCCGAGATCGCCTGGAACCACGTGGAGAAGCCATCCGATGTAGTATCCGAAGGTGATAAGGTTCGCGTAAAAGTACTTAAGGTTGATCCTGAAAAAGGCAAAATCAGCCTCAGCATCAAAGCCGCTGCTCCGGGTCCTTGGGATTCCGCAGCTGGTCAGATCAACATCGGCGATGTAGTTACAGGCGAAGTTAAACGCCTTGTAAACTTCGGCGCGTTCGTTGAACTGCTTCCAGGCGTTGAAGGCCTTGTGCACATTTCCCAGATCTCCCACAAGCACATTGGCACTCCGCATGAAGTGCTCAAAGAAGGACAGGAAGTACAAGTGAAAGTGCTTGACTTCAATCCATCCGAGAAGCGCGTAAGCCTCAGCATCAAGGAAACCGAAGAAGCTCCGGCTCCTACGGCTAGACCTGAACGCAGCAACAGCAGAGACAGAGCGCCAAAAGAAGTGCTGAACAATCCTAACGTATCGCTCAGCAATGAAGGCCTCAGCTTCACACTGGCTGAACGTTTCGGCGACAAGCTGGACAAATTCAAGGGTAACAACTAATCCCTTTGTTATTTCATCATAACGGGTAAAGTAATCGGCGAGCCCTCGATAAGAGGGTTCGCCGATTGTGTTTTACAGGCAAGTATGGAGCGGCGGAACAGTTGTAAGACTGTTAGCCAATTGTATTGTTTTTTGCTATGATGAGTAACGTAAGGAAGACAGGAGGAATGAATATGGCAAGACCCGTTGTGGCCATCGTTGGCAGGCCTAACGTCGGTAAATCGACGATTTTTAACAGGCTGATTGGCGATAGACTGGCCATCGTAGAAGATAAACCGGGGATTACACGTGACCGGATATACGGAGTTTCGGATTGGAACGGCAAATCCTTCAGTGTGATTGATACCGGGGGGATTGAAATTGACGGTGAAGACGCCATTCTGAAGTCGATCCGCGTTCAGGCGGAGCTGGCGATCGAAGAAGCGGATGTCATCGTCTTTATGTGCGAGGCGAAGAGCGGACTTACGAGCTCGGATGAAGAAGTAGCGCAGATTCTTTTCCGTTCCGGCAAGCCGATCGTTCTGGCTATTAATAAAGTGGATAACATGAAGCGCACCGAGGATATTTATGAATTTTACAGCCTTGGAATTGGCGACCCGATCGGGATTTCAGGAAGCCACGGAACCGGAATCGGAGATCTGCTGGATGCGGTTGTTGAACGTCTGCCTGATAAAACCGATGAGGAATATGACGATGATGTCATTCGTGTAGCTTTGATCGGCCGTCCGAATGTAGGTAAATCCTCGCTGGTGAATGCTATTCTTGGCGAAGAACGCGTAATTGTCAGCGATGTTGCGGGTACTACACGCGATGCGATCGATACACCGTTTGAACGGGATGGCCAGCGTTATGTGCTCATTGATACTGCGGGCATGCGTAAACGCGGCAAGGTCTATGAAAACACGGAAAAATACAGCGTGATGAGAGCCATGAAGGCTATTGAACGTGCTGATGTTGTACTGGTGGTAATTAACGGTGAAGAAGGCATTATTGATCAGGACAAGCATATTGCCGGTTATGCCCATGATGCGGGCAAAGCCTCTATCTTTGTCGTCAACAAATGGGATGCCATTGAGAAAGACGACAAGACAATGCAGAATTTCGAACGCAATATCCGTGATCACTTCCTGTTCATGAGCTATGCGCCAGTGGTGTTCCTGTCTGCGCTTACCAAACAGCGGCTGCAGAAGCTGCTGCCGGTCGTACAGCATGTCGCACAGCAGCATGCACTCCGGATTACCACGCATCTGGTGAACGATGTGGTATCCGATGCAGTAGCGATCAATCCTCCGCCGACAGACAAAGGACGGCGTCTGCGCATCAATTATGTAACCCAGGTTGCTACGAAGCCGCCGACAATCGTGGTATTCGTCAACGATCCTTCGCTGATGCACTTCTCCTATGAGCGTTATCTGGAGAATAAGCTGCGCGCGGCATTCAATTTCGAAGGCACACCGATCCGTCTCTTTACACGGCGCAAATCCGAAAACGAAGGTTAGGGGAGAAGAGTAGTGGCGTTTGAACTTCTGGTTATCGTTGTAAGCTATTTGCTTGGCTCTATCAGCTTCAGTGTATTGCTCGCCCGGCTGCTTAAAGGCATCGACATCCGCCAATATGGAAGCGGCAATGCGGGGGCAACCAATACACTGCGGGTAATGGGGAAGGGACCGGCCATACTGGTGCTGTTTCTGGACGTACTGAAGGGAATTGCCGCAGTCTGGCTTGGAACATGGGCCGGCGGCTGGGGAACCTGGATTGCAGTGGGCTGTGGGATCGCTGCCATCATCGGGCATAATTGGCCGCTCTATTTTCACTTTCGCGGAGGGAAAGGCATTGCAACGACAATTGGCGTAATGGCTACGCTTGTATTCTGGCCTGCACTAATTGCTGGATTGATTGCTATTCTGGCAATCGTTCTGACCCGGTATGTGTCGCTGGGTTCTCTGATCTTCGTGGCATTGACACCGGTATTTCTGCTGTTTACCGGGTTCACAACGCCTGAGCTATGGGGTAGCCTGATTATCGCACTGTTTGCGTTCTGGCGTCACCGCAGCAATATACTTAAGATTTCACAGGGCCGGGAGAACAAAATCGGCTCCAAAGTTAAGGAGGCGAATCGCGTTGTCTGATAAAGTAACCGTGCTGGTCGCGGGCAGTTGGGGAACTGCGCTGGCCACTGTGCTGGCGGCTAACCACTCGGAGGTTTATCTGTGGACGCGAAAACCCGAACAAGCTGCCGAGATTAATGAAGCCCATACGAATCATCATTTTCTGCCGGGAATCACTCTTCCTGCGAACATTATTGCCACTACGGACATGGAGACGGCTGTTTCCGGTTCGAAGGCAGTAGTTATTGTTGCGCCTTCTTCCGGAATGCGCCAGGTTGCGCACAGCCTGAAGCCCTTCTGGAAGGAAGATATGCTCTGTATTCATGCTACGAAGGGCTTTGAGACGGAGAGCATGAAGCGTATGTCGACAGTGATCTCAGAAGAGCTTGGCTGCAATGAAAGTCAGGTCGTTGTCCTCTCCGGCCCGAGTCACGCGGAGGAAGTAGTACGGCTCTGTCCGACTACCGTTGTGGTGGCTTCACCTGACGATAGCCGTGCCGCTGCAGCGCAAGGACTGTTCATTAACAATGACTTCCGGGTATATACCAACCGCGATCAGGTCGGCGTAGAGCTGGCTGGCGCACTGAAGAATATTATCGCGCTGGGTGCAGGGCTATCGGACGGGCTGGGCTTCGGGGACAATGCCAAAGCAGCGCTTCTTACCCGCGGCTTGGCCGAGATTTCTCGTGTTGGCGTAGAGCTTGGGGCGAACCCGCTGACCTTCTCCGGTCTTGCCGGACTCGGTGACCTTGTCGTGACGGCGACCAGCCAGCACAGCCGCAACTGGCGTGCTGGTTCCATGCTGGGCCAGGGCAAGCCGCTGGCAGAGGTGCTGGAGTCCATGGGCATGGTAGTGGAAGGTATCCGGACAACGGAAGCTGCTTATGCGATATCGCTTAAATTAGGCGTGCAGATGCCGATTACGGACCAGATTTATCATGTGCTGTTCAAGGGAAGAACACCGCGTAATGCGGTGGAAGCCTTGATGGGCCGTGACCGCAAGACAGAGATGGAAGCCATTTCACAGGAAACCTGGGAGCAATGGCATTCCTGATCGCGTTCACCTTTTGCCGGAGAGCCTCATATGTTGTATTGGGGATTGACGGAGGAGGGATGAATAGTGAGCAGAGATTTTTCCAAGGATGCTTTGAACGCCATTAACAAGAAGGCGGGCAAGAACATTACGGAAGGTGCCATCAAGAAGCTGGCCGGGACGGTCAAGCCGGGCACCACGCAGAATGAAGCCCAGCTCCGCCAGTTAATTAAGCAGGTGTCAGCAATGGCCAAAGTGCCAGTCAGTGAAGCTACCGTGCAGGAAATCATCAATGCCGTTAAAAAAGGCGGCGCGGGTTCCGGTTCGATGGAGTCTTTAATGAAAATGCTGCTGAAAAAATAGCATATCATGCATAAAGGAGCCACCCCTCCAGGGCTGGCAAATTGCTTGTCTGCTTGTGTAGGGCAAAAACCCGGGAATCTAGCCAGATTCCGAGGTTTTTGCTCTTTTTTTAATATAAAGACTTATAATATCTAAGGTTTCACGCTATAATAGTCGCAATCCGGGTATAGTGAAATGGGGGCGCATGGACTATGGATCCAATGACGAAAATGTGGCTGTCTCTGATTGCGGTACTGATTATGGGTTTATCCGTTTTTTTGATTACATTTGCACGCAGCAGGACCAAGGGCTGGCTTAGAGGCGTACTATCCGTACTTGCATTTGTGATTATGCTGATCGGGATATTAGGCGGAGCCGCTTCAATTATGTAAGCATTTACAATACACTCAGACAGACGTATTTCTGACAGAATCGATTGATGATTTTACAGGAATGGAGCGTGTGTTGATCTATGACCGGTTCAGGAATCCCCTATGCACTTGAGACAGCGCTGGGCAGCATAGTAGAAGATTTAGAATACTACGGGCTGGGCAAGCCCCCTGTTTGGCTTCTGGGAGGGAGCTGCGGGCTGCTGCTGCACGGGGCCCAACTGGCTGTCCCGCCGCG
This sequence comes from Paenibacillus sp. FSL H8-0259, assembly GCF_037963255.1. NCBI lineage: Bacteria > Bacillati > Bacillota > Bacilli > Caryophanales > Paenibacillaceae > Paenibacillus > Paenibacillus sp. FSL H8-0259. The sequence goes on along the minus strand of NZ_CP150147.1, from coordinate 5,246,635 downwards.
TGATATTGATGTCTATTGCGACCTGAAGGATACCTGGCAGCTTCATCAATCCCTTCTCCGGTATGCAGTCAGTCCGCCGGAAGAGGATTTCAGCGGAAGCTGTTATTCACTGCGCGCTCTCTATTTCATGGGGGAGGCCAAGGTTGAACTGGTGGGCGGGTTCAGAATGGGCAGCGGCGAATGGCAATATTCAGTGGATGCCGGCATGCTGCAGCAGTATGCCCCGGTACGCAATTACGAAGGGATTGGCCTTGTGCGTCTGATGCCGGTGGTTCATGAGCTGATATTTAATCTGCTGCGGGGCAGGGACGCGCGCTGCCAGGCAATCGCGGGGCTGATCAAACAGGATAAGGCCGCCCATCTCCCGCTGCTGTATCAGTTAATTCAAGAGAACCATCTGGAAGATCACCTGCAGGCGAAGCTGGAGGCATTGCTGGAGATATCCACATCCATAGAGATTTAAGATGAACCAAGGAAGGAACAACATCATGGCATCTCATAAAAAAATAAATGTCACTTTCCTGCCCGACACCCGGCGTGTCTCCGTGCCACATGGAGTATCGCTGCTTGAGGCGGTACACAGAGCCGGAATCGTTCTGCCCACCCGCTGCGGCGGTAAAGCCGGATGCCTGATGTGCAAAGTGTCAGTAGATCCCGGAGAGTCAGCAGCGCTGAGACCTCCTTCAGATGCCGAGAGACGCAAGCTGGGCAGCCTGCTGGATCAAGGCGTCCGTCTGGCCTGCCAGGCCGCTGTCTGGGAGGATGTGAGCGTGCACATTCCCGAGGACCCGCTTAAGGCGGCCGTACGCCGCAGACTGGAAGCTGCGCGCCGTGGAGAAGCAGAGGACTTATGGTGACTGGGAAGGCTTAGCAGATAACCAGAGAAAGGGGGCGTATTTATCAACTCCATGTATCAGGTGAAACGCCGGCAATCACTGAGAAGAGCAGCCCTGCTGCCTTGGGTTGCCCTGCTGCTATGGTCACTTGGCGGCTGCATGTATCCCGGGGATTCTGAGCAGCGGCAGCCCGGCAGCGGGTACCGCGAGAGTGTGAAGCGGGTGCAGGCAGCGGTAGATGACTATCAGGAGCAGGAAGGCCTGCTTCCGATTAAGACCAGCGATGAAGCAACGCCAAGATATGAGAAATTCGTGGTCGATCTGAATAAACTGCAGCAGGCAGGGTACCTGGATGAAATACCGGCAGCGGCTTTTGAGAAGGGCGGCAGCGCGTATTTTCTGATTCTGGACGAAGAAAGTGATCCTCAGGTGAAGCTGATGGACCTGGTGACCGTGCAGAAGGTTAACGATGTACAGCGCAAGGTTAACCTCTACAAGTCCGCACATGGTGGAGAACTGCCGGCGGAAGAAGAAGTGTATCCGGGCCTCTCTGCAATTGATGCCAAGAAGGCGGGAACAGCGTCTATTAAGCTGAACAGTGTGTATTCCGGCCAGGCCCTGCAGTTCCTTATGGACAAGGACGGTACGGTATATGCCGATTACGGTGCGGATATCAGCTCAGCTATAGATAAGAATGGCGGGGCGCCTGAGGCAGACCGCGACTTGCGTCTGGAGCTGGAGCAGGCGTCGTATTACGTGCCCGTTAAGTCATTGCCTTATTTGTGGGTTGACGGCCAGCCGGTTCCGCAGGCTCCGACGGAATAGAAGCTTTAGATCAGCACCGGATTATAATTTCGGTGCTTTTTTGTATTTGTACAGAATTTATTCAGTGTAAGCCCTGCAGTTAGATTCGCTCCCCCGGCAGTTGTCCACGGATTTACTGATTATTTTGGCAGTCCGCAGCGGCAACCTGGTGGATCAAGGCGTAAATAGTTTGGAGTGCACGATGTTTAGTTGTATTTCGTGCAGTTAAAAGACGGTGAAAAAACGGATTTTTCAGATTAACTGTATTCTGTACAACTAAAATTAGCGGAAAGCCCTTTTATCGCGTTATGGGGATTTTTAGATGTAGAAAATACAATTAAAGCTCTAGTGGCATGCTAATCGACCGCTTTAGTTGCACAAAATACAGTTAGAGCGTGCACTCAAAACAAAATACCTGAGTCAAACCATATAGTGGTTCTAGGCGAAAACCCGGCTTCATAGGATTGATGAGAAGACTTCCGGGCGTCGTGACGCATTGGCGTGCTAGAGCGGGCATACAAAATTTCAACTGCAAAATGCACGGACGAGGGTCATAAATCCGTTCTGGATACATATGATGATACTAGTCCAAATGCATGTCCGAGCATTCGGAGTTTAGCGCGGGGCAACATGTTCCGCCTCAGGCAGTAGCTAGGCTTCGGGCGGGCAAAGCTTAGTCCGGTGGTTGTCCTGCAAGGGTCAGTTTGCCGGCGGAACGCGAAGTCGATGCTCTTCAGGCATTTTTTCTTCGGAGTAATATGAGGAGGGGATCTCTTTTGGAAAAAGTGGATATTTTCAAGGACATTGCCGAGCGTACCGGCGGAGACATTTATCTCGGCGTCGTCGGCGCGGTTCGCACGGGGAAATCGACATTCATCAAACGGTTCATGGAAACGATTGTTCTTCCGAACATCACAAGTGAAGCGGACCGGGTAAGAGCAGTGGATGAACTGCCGCAAAGTGCGGCGGGCAAAACAATTATGACCACTGAGCCAAAATTTGTACCGAATAACGCGGTGCAGATCAAGGTGGCAGAAGGTCTGGAAGTCAATGTCCGGCTGGTCGATTGTGTAGGTTATGCGGTAGAAGGTGCCAAAGGCTATGAGGATGAGAATGGTCCGCGTATGATCTCAACACCGTGGTTTGAGGAACCGATTCCGTTCCAGGAAGCGGCTGAGATCGGCACACGCAAAGTGATTCAGGAGCATTCCACACTCGGTGTGGTAGTGACAACGGACGGTACGATTGCTGAAATTCCCCGGAACTCATATGTGGATTCTGAAGAGCGCGTCATCGCTGAGCTGAAGGAGGTTGGCAAGCCGTTTGTGCTTGTAATCAACTCCACCCGGCCGCGCAGTGAGGAAGCACAGCAGCTGCGCAATGAGCTCGCACTCAAATATGATATTCCGGTAATGACACTCAGCGCCGCCAATATGACGGAAGATGATGTGACCGGGGTACTCCGTGAAGTGCTGTATGAATTCCCGGTACATGAAGTTAATGTCAATCTGCCAAGCTGGGTTATGGTGCTGGGCGAGAATCACTGGCTGCGCAGCAGCTATGAGAATTCTGTCCGCGATACGGTGAAGGATATCCGCCGCCTGCGGGATGTGGACCGGCTCGTCTCCCAGTTTACAGAATATGATTTCATCGACAGGGCTGGCCTCAGCGGCATGAACATGGGCCAGGGGGTAGCGGAGATCGATCTATACGCTCCTGAAGAGCTGTATGATCAGGTTCTCATGGAGGTGGTCGGCGTGGAGATCCGCGGCAAAGACCATCTGCTCCAGCTGATGCAGGACTTCTCCCATGCCAAACGTGAGTATGACCGCTTCTCGGAAGCTCTGGAGATGGTCAAAACTACAGGTTATGGTATCGCAGCCCCATCCCTGGCTGAGATGGCTCTGGATGAGCCAGAGCTGATCCGTCAGGGCTCCCGCTTCGGGGTCCGGTTGAAGGCTACAGCACCTTCGATCCATATGATCCGGGTCGATGTCGAATCTGAATTCTCGCCGATTATCGGCACAGAGAAGCAGAGTGAAGAGCTGGTGCGTTACCTGATGCAGGACTTTGAGAATGACCCGATCAAGATCTGGGAATCGGATATCTTCGGCCGTTCCCTGCATTCCATCGTCCGTGAGGGCATCCAGGGCAAGATTGCCATGATGCCGGATAATGCCCGCTATAAGCTGCAGGAAACGCTGGGCCGGATTATTAACGAAGGTTCAGGCGGACTGATTGCCATAATTCTCTAAATGTAAGCAGGCCTAGCGATAAGAGCGGAAGAATTTCCGCTCTTTTTTGCTGCTGATTTTTAAGATTTCGAAGATAGCTTACCGGCGGGCAAAAGGGGGAATCTCCCAGGGAAGACTCCGATTTTACGGAATAATTGGTAGTAATAGACTGCGCGAAACCCCGAAAACATGTGGAAAAATGCTACTTTCTGCTCCTTTTTTGAGTAACGCCTTGAAATTATGGGTGGGCTGTATTACTATAAGTTTGTTGCGCTTCTAGAAGAGAGGCGCCAGTATCCAGTAATAAACGGGATTATCACGTATATTTTGCGTTGAAACGGAAACAGTGTATGATACCGGAAATTTGCCCAGGGAGGTGAGAAAACATGAACAAATCAGATTTGATCAACGTAGTTACAGAAGCAACTGAACTTCCCAAGAAAGATGCTACTAAAGCGGTAGATGCCGTTTTCGAAGCTATCACAGGTGCACTGCAAAGCGGAGATAAAGTACAGCTGGTTGGATTCGGAAACTTTGAAGTGCGCGAACGTTCCGCACGTAAAGGCCGTAACCCGCAGACTGGTGAAGAAATCGAAATTCCTTCGAGCAAGGTACCGGCATTCAAACCCGGTAAAGCGCTGAAAGACGGAATCAAATAGAGATTTCTACATATCTATCCCATAGTCTTTGAATAACAACTATGCCGCCCTCCAAGGCGGCATTTGTTTTTTAGAAGCTTAGGCTTACCATACTTTAAGGAGGATCACAAATGACTGAGAAGCACAATGAAGTGAATCCTGCACCATCAGGCAGCGATTATATCGTAATCAAAGCCAAAGAAAACGGAGTTCAGGTCATCGGACTGACAAGGGGCCTGGATACCCGCTTTCACCATACGGAGAAGCTTGATAAAGGCGAAGTCCTCATTGCCCAATTCACAGATCATACATCAGCAATGAAAATCCGCGGGAAAGCTGAAATCTGGAGCAAACACGGACAATTAGAGAGTGAAAGCTGAGAAGCAGGCATAGCCTGCTTTTTTTCAAAATATAACTAGATATAGGGCTGTCTGCGGTTCAGTATAATCCTGCTGCGCAGCGGAAATTCTGAGTAAGGGGGCTTGTCATGAACCGTAGCTGGCTGATTGGAACTGTCTTGCTGCTGACCGCGGCATCTACCATGCTGCTGCCTCAGCTCGCCAGTCTCGGGGCAGTCCCCCAGGGCGCCTATGGTACAGTGGAGACTATAAGCCGGGATAGCACCGTTCTGGGCGATGACAATCTGGTAGATAGGCTCGGGGAGATTCCCTTTAGCCTGGTTATAGACAAGGCAGGCTGGAAGGACCTGGTGTTAACCCTGGATCTTAAGGTGACCGGCAATGACCACGAACCGCAGGAGCTGTATCAGAACATGGCGCTGGCGATTGCTTTTGCCTTTCAGGAGACCGGTAATGTCAATCAGCTGCTGCTCCGAGTGGTGGCTGAGGATAAATGGCTGGATACCCGCCGCCTGCTGCTGGCTGGTGACATCCGCCGGGAGGAATGGTCTCCCCGGCTGCAGGATGAGCTGCAGAATGCCGGCAATTCCCCGCTGCCCGATTCGCTGAAGAACGGCTTCCGCATTAGTGAAAGCGAGCTGTGGAAAAAACAGTTCATTTATCCCTGAAGTGGGTAAAAGAAACTAGAATGCACGACCGTGCGTGACCAAAAAACATGTGATATAATAGACAAGATTGTGAACAAAGATATAGTCAAACGTCAATGGCTTCGGAGGCTGAAATGAAACCGTACCGCATACCGCAACTGGCTAAACCCTACACCGACTACGACATGATTCAGCGGCATACGGAATTGCCGCCGTTCTCAGACGGGCGGGGTCATTTGTTATATATTTTTCTGGGTCACGGCCGGAGTGCCGGATTCCAGAGTGGAGAGCTGTTCACTCTGGTGACCGGGCTTGTGCAGCTCGGGCTGGACACACATGAGAGCATCGACCGTTATCATGATGAGCCCGGCGGTGATATGATGCGTTCCCGCCAGCTTAAGGTGCTGGCCGGCGATTACTTCAGCAGCTGGTTCTATCACCTGCTCGCCAAACACGAACAAATTGAGATGGTGGGTATTCTAAGTACGGCTATCGCTGATTTTAATGTGATGAAGGCTAATCTTTACGGCAAGATGAAAGGGCTGCTTTTCACAGCCGAACAATATTTGAAGCACACGGTACAGCTCAATATGAGGCTGTTTCTTTCTTTTACACCGATGATTGAGGAGCCGCTCCGGGATAGCTGGGAGAAGCTGCTGGTGGAGTTCAGCCAGTGCGAAACCGTAACGCAGGAGCTGCGCCGCGGCGCAGACCCAGTAAGTGCTCTGGAAGGCTACTGCTACTGGAAGGTGCTGGAGTCGGCGACGGAAGAGGAGCTCCAGCTGCTGGGAGAGCAGGAGCTGGACATCAGGGACTGGAAGAAGCTTAAGCTAAGAAGCAAATGTGATGCCCTGCTGACAGACAAGCTGCATGCATCGCTTGAGTCCATTCAGGGCTTGCTGCAGAGTATCAAGGACGAGGAACTGATCAGTGAGCTGAGTGCTGCGCTGGACCGCCTTCTTCTGCAAATGAAAATTTCCGGACAAGCTGCCGTGGAGGGTTAGAGGATGACTGTAGATAAAACTTCCGTTATGGGTGACCAAGGCATCAAGCCGAAAGAACAATTCGTACATTCCGTATTTGAGAGCATTGCCGGCAAATACGATTTGATGAATGATATCTTAAGCTTCCGCCGCCACAAAGCGTGGCGCAAGTTTACAATGCGCAAGATGAACATGAAGCGCGGGGATTCGGCAGTGGATCTGTGCTGCGGGACCTGCGACTGGAGCATCGCCCTGGCTGAGGCCAGTGAGACCGGCTGTGTCATGGGACTGGATTTCAGTGCAGGCATGCTGGAGGTCGGCAAGCGCAAGGTAGAGGGGCGCGGACTCCAGGACCGGATATCCCTGATTCAGGGTAATGCGATGGATCTGCCCTTCGGTGATAATTCCTTCGATTATGCGACGATTGGCTTCGGACTCCGCAATGTGCCTGATCCCGTTCAAGTGCTGAACGAAATGAAGCGTGTGGTGAAGCCGGGCGGTATGGTGGTATGCCTGGAGCTTTCGAAGCCGATGAAGCAGCCGTTCAAGGGGATTTATTTTTTCTATTTCCAGCGTGTGCTTCCGTTGCTCGGCAAGCTTTTTGCCAAGCGGTATGAGCAATATAAGTGGCTTCCCGAGTCACTCGCCCTGTTCCCGGACAGAGAGCAGCTGGCAGTGATCTTCCGTGAAACCGGCTTGCAAAAAGTGGAATCCTTCCCCTTGACCGGCGGCATCGCGGCATTACATATTGGGCTCAAGGAGAACAGCAATGTTTAAGAAAATCGGCATCTTTCTACAAATGATTAAATTTGAACATACGGTTTTTGCATTACCCTTTGCTTTTATGGGCGCTTTGCTCGGATCGGTCGTAATGTTTGGTGAACTGCCTTCCTGGAGCCAGATCGGCTGGGTTGTGATTGCCATGTTCGGTGCACGCAGCGCGGCTATGGGGCTTAACCGGCTGATCGACCGGATCAGCGATGCGAAGAATCCCCGGACAGCCGGGAGAGCGATTCCTGCAGGACTGCTGAAGGTTGGAGAAGTATCGCTATTTATCGCCTTCTCGTTCTTTTTGCTGTTCTGGGCTGCTTTTAAGCTGAATCCGCTGTCAGCGAAGCTGCTCCCGATTGCTGTTTTCCTGCTGGTGTTCTATTCGTTCACGAAACGCTTCACCTGGGCTTGCCACCTGATTCTCGGTCTTACGATCGCGCTTGCGCCGCTCGGAGGCTGGGTTGCCGTTACGGGCACTGTAGACTGGACCTCCATGGTATTCTATTTCACTATCGTCTTCTGGACAGCGGGTTTTGATATTATTTATTCCTGCCAGGATGTGGAATTCGACCTTAAGGAAGGTCTTTACTCTATTCCTGTCCGCTTCGGAGTTGCCCGTGCGCTTCTTATTGCCAAGGTGTTTCATCTGCTTACGGGAATCGGATTTGTATCGCTGCTCTTTATTACCGAATTGAGCTGGTGGTATGTGGCAGGTATGCTGATTGCCTACATTATTTTATTTTATGAGCATTATATCGTATCCCCGAGCGACCTCAGTAAACTGCAGACGGCGTTTTTCACAATGAACGGGGTGCTTAGTATTGTAGTCTTTTCCTTTACTCTGATTGACCTGGTGGTGCAGTTCTACAAATGACCGAGCTTAAGCCTAAAAATTTCGTGGTTGGCATTACCGGCGCGAGCGGAGGGATCTACGGCATCCGGCTGACAGAAACCCTGCTCTCGCTCGGTTACACGGTACATCTGGTGGTTAGCAATGCTGGCTGGCGCGTCTTCAAAGAAGAATTAGGCTTCACGGCCTCAGACCGGGAAGGGTTTCTGGACGGGCGGTTCAGCAGCTATCCCGGTTCTCTTCTGTATCACCCTATCGCAGATATTGGTGCTTCGATTGCCAGCGGCTCCTTCCGGACGGAAGGGATGATCATTATGCCTTGCTCGATGGGAACACTGTCTGCTGTAGCGCAGGGCAGTTCTGACAATCTGATGACGCGGGCTGCAGATGTCATGCTGAAGGAAGGGCGCCCCTTGGTGCTTGTTCCCCGGGAGACACCGCTGCACGCGATTCACCTGGAGAATATGCTGAAGCTGTCCCGGATGGGAGTCAAGCTTATCCCGGCGATGCCGGCGTTTTATTTTGGACCCGCAACAATCGATGATCTGATTAATTTCATGGTAGGCAAAGTGCTGGACAGCTTTAATATTGAACATACTTTATTTCGCAGATGGGGGGAATGAAGGATGACACATCCAGAGCACACCGTTATCGGTAAAATCAGTTACACCAACTCATGGCCGGTATTTCATAATTTCCATCCTTCTTCTCTCAGCTTCCCGGCAGAGATGGTGAGTGAAGTACCCGCCATTCTCAATCAAGGCATGGCCGACGGGAGCATACATGTAGGCGCATTATCCTCCTTCGCGTACGCAGCGGCCAGCGACCGGCTTCTGCTGCTTCCGGATTTGTCCGTCAGTGCTGACGGGCCGGTCAAATCGATCCTGCTCTTCTCAAGAATGCCGGTGCAGTCTATCGGCAGCGGCAGGATCGCCGTAACGAATACATCGGCCACTTCTGTCAATCTGCTGAAAATTCTGATGGACAAAGCTATAGGTGCCACCCCTGAATACATCAGTGTCCCTCCTGATCTGAACGAAATGATGGATCAGGCAGATGCCTGTCTGCTGATCGGGGATCATGCCATCCGGGCATCCTGGCAGGATCAGGGATATTACGTAACGGATCTGGGTGAGCTATGGAAGGAATGGACCGGACTCAGCATGACTTTTGCCGTCTGGGCAGTTAACCGCAGGGCTGCTTTGCGTAATCCGGAAGCGATTGCCGAGATAGCGGAAGCCTTTGCGGTCAGCAAAAGACGAGGCCTGCGTGAGCTGGCGCCAATTACACATGAAGCCCGCTGCACCATCGGAGGTACTGCATCCTATTGGAATGATTACTTCCGTAATTTATGTTACGACTTTGGGGAAAGGCAGCAGGAAGGTCTGAACCTCTATTTCCGCTATGCCTATGAAATGGGCCTGCTGCCGCAGGAAGTGAAGATGGAGCTTTGGAGCCACAATCTGCTGACACGGGTGAAAGAATGAAGCGAATGCAAATATTCGGCTTGCTGAACAAAGATATGGATCAGATTGAAAAGGAACTGTACCGCAGTGTCCAGGGTGATGATGACCTGCTGACAGAAACCTCGCTGCACCTGCTCAAGGCGGGAGGCAAGCGCCTTCGTCCGGTATTTGTCCTCATGGGCGGCAAATTCGGACAGTATGACCTCGACAAGCTGAAGCGTGTAGCGATTCCGCTGGAGCTGATACATAGCGCTTCACTTGTCCACGATGATGTCATCGACGATGCTGAACTCCGGCGTGGAGAGCCCACCGTCAAGGCGAAGTGGGGCGACAAGATCGCCATGTATACCGGCGACTATATCTATGCCAAGGCACTGGTCATGACTTCGGAGCTGAAGAATCCCCGGATTCATCAGATTCTCTCCAAAGCTATGGTGGAGATGTCGATCGGAGAGATGGAGCAGATTCGTGATTTCTTCAACAGCGGGCAGAGCGTGCGTCATTACCTGCGGAGAATCCGCCGCAAGACAGCACTGCTGATAGCCGTCAGCTGTCAGCTCGGCGCCCTGGCTGCAGAATCAGAGCCGGAGACAGCAAGGCTGCTCTATAATTACGGATACAACGTGGGGATGGCGTTTCAGATCCGTGATGATCTGCTCGATCTTTCCGGAACGGAGAAGCAAATCGGCAAGCCGCCGGGCAGCGATATGCGCCAGGGCAACATTACATTGCCGGTGATTTACAGCCTGCAGGACTCAAGGCTGCGCGAAGGACTGATGGAAGAGCTGGAACTGATCCGCGGGGGGAATGGCGGGGTTGGCCGTGCAATCGACCTGATCCTTTCCGGGGACGGAATTGCCCGTGCGGAGGAGCTGGCTTCCCGCTACATCGCCAAGGCGCTTGAGGCGCTGGAGCAGCTCCCGGGCAACCGGACCAAACGTAATCTGCGCGACATCGCCTTTTTTGTCACAGGACGCGCTTATTAATCTGGCAGCTTCCGCAGATTAAGCGTTCACAGATGACGAGGTTTCTGATAATATCAGAAAATGAACAACCTGATTATGCAATCCCGTATAGACAAACCTAGCATTCATTAAGAATTGGGGAAATGGAGAGTGACTCTATGGAACAAACGTATCTGATGATCAAACCGGACGGTGTACAACGCGGATTGATCGGGCGTATTGTCGCCCGCCTGGAGGATAAGGGATTCAAGCTGGTTGCGGCGAAGCTGATTACCATTACGGAAGCACAAGCCAAGAAGCACTACGCAGAGCATGAAGGTAAAGATTTCTTCCCGGAACTGGTAGGCTTTATCACCTCCGGTCCTGTGTTTGCCATGGTATGGGAAGGCGATGATGTGGTAACGTTGTCGCGTCTGCTGATCGGCAAAACCAAAGTGGGCGAGGCATTGCCGGGAACGATCCGCGGTGACTATGCCAGCCACACCCCGCTTAATTTGATCCACGGATCAGACTCGCCGGAAAGCGCAGCACGTGAAATTGCCAATTTCTTTGCTCCGTCTGAACTGGCCCAGTATAACAAAGACATCTCAGTCTGGATGTAAGGTCCGGCGGAAGACAGGAGAATATTTATGGCAGAACGTGAAGAACCCGCATTAACCCCAGACCCGGATTACACCGGATTTATTCATAATGTCAAACAGAGCACCGGAATTGATCTCGCCCAGTACAAGGAAGCGCAGATGAAGCGGCGTCTTACGACGCTCCGCATGAAGAACGGTTACAATTCTTTTAGTGATTTTTATGCAGCAATGATGAAGGACAAGGCTTTATTCTATGAATTTCTCGACCGGATGACCATTAATGTCTCCGAATTCTGGCGTAATCCGAACCGCTGGGAAGTATTAAGGGATGTTATTCTGCCTGATCTTCAGCGTTCCGGCCGCAGACTGAAGCTGTGGAGTGCCGCCTGTTCTACCGGAGAAGAACCGTATACACTGGCGATGATCCTGTCAGACAAGAATATTCTGGCCCAGACTGGTATTCTGGCTACGGATATTGATGACGGGGCCTTGGCCAAAGCGAAGCAGGGGTTATATCTGGAGCGATCCTTGAAAGATGTCCCTAAAGATGTGGCTGACCGGTATTTTACTCCGGAGGGACCCGTGTTCAAGGTCAGTGAAGGACTGAAGAAGAGTATCGATTTCCGCAAGCAGAATCTGCTGCTCGATAAGTTTGATGAAGGCTTCGACCTGATCATCTGCCGGAATGTAATGATCTATTTCACAGAAGAAGCCAAGAATAAGCTGTATCACAAATTCTCGGCCAGCCTGCGTCCCGGCGGCTATCTGTTCGTGGGCAGCACGGAACAGATTTTCACGCCTGCGCAGTATGGCTTCGAATCTACAGAAACCTTCTTCTACCGCAAGAAGTAGGCAGCTGCTGCTTATCCGCAGGGCCTGTCACTACAGGTATACTTTAACTTCTTTTCAGTGATACTGAAGAGTAGAAACCGTATGCCAAGTGAAAGGTCGTTATATTAGATGGACAAAAGCAAGGTTATAGCCGCGTATCGACGCGGCTTCCTCACAGTCCGCGAATGCGGACAGGTTCTCGGGATTGAGGAGCTGCAGCTGCAGAGCCTGCTTGCAGCGGAGGAGGGCAGAACCGGCAGCCTGCCTCCCGCACCGGGTGACCGGCAGCTGGAGACAGGCTCTTAGGGCGGGGATGCACAGCAGCGCCGTTTCTGCTCGAAAGAGCAGGAGCGGCGCTGTTCTTGTTTAGGAATAGAGTGGCTCTTTAAGGTGATCACTTTCTTGTCAAAGCCGATGGCCTATACTATAATAAGCAAAGACATTTAACATTTTAGCGGTTTACAGTCTAAAAGTATGAAGGGGGAACGCAGCATGAGTTTACGCTATTTAACAGCGGGGGAAACGCACGGCCCCCAGCTTACAGCCATTATTGAGGGATTGCCCAGCAATTTGACACTTGATTTCGAAGAGCTTAATTTCCAGCTGCACCGGAGACAGAAGGGCTACGGCCGCGGACGCCGGATGCAGATTGAGAAGGATACCGCCGAGATTGTAGGCGGCGTGCGCCACGGTTCCACAACGGGTGCCCCTGTAGCCCTGGTGGTGGAGAACAAGGACTGGACGCACTGGAAGAACATTATGAACATCGAGCCGATTCCAGGCAGTGATGAGGAGAAGCGCCGGGTCAACCGTCCGCGTCCCGGACATGCCGACCTGAACGGCGGCTTGAAGTATAACCTTACGGATCTGCGCAATGTACTGGAGCGCTCCAGCGCCCGTGAAACGGCTGCCCGGGTTGCAGTAGGCGCAGTAGCCCGCCAGCTGCTGGCGGCATTCGGGGTGAAGATTGCCGGACAAGTGATCCGCATCGGTGAAATCGAAGCACCTGCCAACCAGCTCACGGTAGATGAGTTGATCGTGCAGACCGAAGAGTCCTCTGTGAGAGTCGTCGACAAAGAGACGGAACAGAAGATGGAGGCTTACATAGACAAGATCAAGGAAGAAGGCGACTCCATCGGCGGGATTGTGGAATGTATTGTCGAGGGTCTGCCGGTCGGCCTTGGCAGTCATGTGCAGTCTGACCGCAAGCTCGATGGAGCCATCGCCGGAGCTGTTATGTCGATTAATGCCTTCAAAGGCGTGGAGATCGGCATCGGCTTCGAGGCCGGTAAGCTGCGCGGTTCTCAGGTTCATGACGAGATTATGTATGAAGCCTCACAGGGATACTACCGGGCGAGCAACCGGCTGGGCGGATTTGAAGGCGGTATGACCAACGGGATGCCGGTGGTGGTCCGCGGAGTAATGAAGCCGATTCCGACCCTGTACAAGCCGCTGCAAAGTGTGGATATCGATACGAAAGAACCATTCACTGCCCAGGTGGAGCGTTCGGATGCCTGTGCGGTTCCGGCAGCCTGTGTTGTACTGGAGAATGTGGTGGCCTGGGAGATTGCCAAGGCTTTCCTGGATAAATTCGGCGGCGATTCAATGGAAGAGATCCAAGCCAACTATAATAATTACCTGGCGCAGCTGGAGAGCTATTAAGATGCGCAGCATTACGGTAGCTCTGGGTGAACGCTCTTATCCTATTTATATCGGCAGCGGACTGCTGCAGAATATTGGTGAACGCTGCATAGAAGCCGGTTTCCCGCAGCGCAGTCCGCTGCTGGTTGTCACGGACAGTGAAGTGGCTCCGCGTTATCTGGATCAGGTAGAGGCATCCCTGCGCGGCAGCGGATATACGGTGGTCAGCCATGTGATTCAGGCTGGTGAAGCTTCCAAATCTCTGGCCGTCTATGAAGAGGTCATTACGACAGCCATTCAGGGCGGGCTGGACCGCAGCTCTGCAGTGCTGGCGCTTGGCGGGGGGGTTGTAGGGGATCTGGCCGGATTCGTCGCCGCCTCTTATATGCGGGGAATCGGATTCATGCAGATTCCCACCACGATTCTCGCCCACGACAGCAGTGTAGGCGGCAAGGTTGCGGTCAACCATCCGCTGGCCAAGAATATGCTTGGCGCCTTCTACCAGCCGTCCATGGTGCTGTACGATCTGGACACCCTTGCTACACTTCCTCCACGCCAGGTTGCTTCGGGACTGGCTGAGGTTGTGAAGCATGGTCTGATCCTTGACAAAGAGTTCGCGTACTGGTGCCGTGAGCATGCCGGAGAGCTGCTTGCCCTGGACCCGGAGGCTCTGGGTTACGCGCTGGAACGCGGCTGTGCGATCAAGGCTGACGTTGTTTGCAATGATGAGACGGAGCAGGGGCAGCGTGCGATTCTGAACCTGGGACATACCATTGGACATGCCATTGAAGCAGTAGGCGGCTACGGCGTATTTCTTCATGGTGAGGCTATTGCTATTGGAATGGCCGGATCAGCACTGCTGGCCGCGAAGCTGGGCCGGGACAGAGCGATCTATGAAGATACGGTATCTATGCTCACCGCGTTGTCTCTGCCGGTCAGACTTCCGGCGGACTACGGTGAGGATGAGCTGATGGAAGCCATGATGCATGACAAGAAGTTCAAGGAAGGCAGAATGACCTTTATCGTGCCGGACGACATCGGCGCTGTCAGTATTGTGGGCGATGTGCAGGCAAGTGATGTGCGCGGGGTTATCGCCCAGCTCAAGAAGGAGGAAAGCCCATGGTGAACCGGGGGATACGCGGTGCAACAACCGTAACGAAGAATGAGGAAACCGAAATTTTACGCGAGACTGTTGTGCTGCTGAGGGAAATTGTTGAGCGCAACGATGTTATCGCCGAGGATATCTGCAGTGTCTGGATCACAATGACCGCAGACCTGGACGCCACTTTTCCGGCGCGTGCCATCCGTGAGATTGAAGGCTGGGAAATGGTGCCGCTGATGTGTTCGGTGGAGATTCCGGTCAAAGGCAGCCTGCCGCAGTGCATCCGCCTGATGGTTCAGGTGAATACGGATAAATCACAGCGGGACATCCGCCATGTGTATCTGAATGAAGCCCAGCGGCTTCGTCCGGATCTCTCACAGGGCAAGTAATAAATTACATATGCGGGGTTGTCATGAACTGCCGTCATCATGTATAGTGTAGTTAGCCGAGTGAAGCAGAGTATAGTTTAGTTTAGATGAGTATAGTTGAGCAGAGTGCAGGACTTTTTTTGAAGAGCAGACCATTGATTATCAGCATTCTTTTTTTGGCATACCGTATAGAGTTTGTGCAGCAGCTGCCCATACGCTATAAGTGTATCCTCTGAGGGGATGATCTGTACTCGATTTGGTTTTTGCCGGTCCCAGGCGCTTATTCACATACTTGCTAACACAAACCTCTACTCCGGTAGAGGTTTTTCTGTATTTCGGACATTACCTATAGAATCCCAGGAGGTTAGCCAAGTGACGAATCCGAGCATTGAAGAAGTAGTGTCGCTGTCGCGGAAGTATAATCTGATCCCGGTAGTGAAAAGGCTGCTGGCCGATATGGAAACACCCATCCGCTTGTTCCAGCGTTTTGCGGAGCAGGATCGTGCATTCCTGCTGGAGAGTGTAGAGGGCGGCAGTCAATGGGCACGTTATTCCTTTATCGGCAGTGATCCGTTCCTGATGATTTCAGGCAAAAAAGGCCTGATTCACGTTGAAGTGGGCGGTGAAAAAAAACAGCTGCCCGGCAAACCTGTCGAGGAGCTTAAGGCGCTGCTGCGCTCCTACCGCAGTCCCAAGCTGGACGGGATGCCGCCGTTTACGGGCGGTGCTATCGGATTCTTCGGGTATGATCTGCTGCAGTATTACGAGAAGCTGTCCGCGCATGCCGTAGATGATCTGAATATGGATGATATCCGCTTCATGTTCTGTGACCGCATCATCGTCTTCGATCATGTGAAGCAGCAGATTCTGCTGGTAGGCAATCTGCACATCAAGGATGGCAATACCGATTCCGAGATTCGCGCAGGTTACGAGGAACTAAGCCGCCGCCTGGAGAATATGGCTGAAGAGCTGCAAAAGGAAGGACCGAAGGAGAACGTCAACCGCCGCAGCATCCCTCAGGACATTGAGCTGGGTGAGATTCACTCCAACCTGACCAAGGAACAATACATCAGCAACGTGGAGCAGGCCAAAGAGTACATCCGCGCCGGTGATATCTTCCAGGTGGTGCTGTCCCAGCGGCTGCATATAGAAACCGAGGTGTCTCCACTGCATGTGTACCGGATGCTGCGGACGCTGAACCCTTCACCTTATATGTATTATCTGAAAATGGACGAAGAGATCATTGTAGGCACTTCACCGGAAGCGCTGGTTAAGGTGGATAGCAGCGGAAGGGTTGAGACCCGCCCGATTGCCGGAACCCGGCCGCGCGGGGAGACCGAGGCGCAGGACCGCCAGCTCGCCGCTGAACTGCTGGAGGATGAGAAGGAACGCGCAGAGCATCTGATGCTAGTGGATCTGGGCCGTAATGACCTGGGCCGTGTGTCGAAGTTCGGCACGGTGAAATGCGACTCGTTCATGGAGATCGAGAAATACTCGCATGTGATGCATATCGTCTCGAACGTGTCCGGGACGCTGGCCGACGATAAAGATTTCTTCGATGCCTTCCTCTCCTGCCTCCCGGCAGGGACTGTATCGGGGGCACCGAAGCTGCGGGCGATGGAGATCATTGCCGAACTGGAAAAGGAAGCACGCGGTGCTTATGCCGGCGCCATCGGTTATCTCGGCTTCTCCGGGAATATGGATTCCTGCATAACCATTCGCACAATTATTTTCCGCAAAGGCCGGGCTTATGTGCAGGCTGGAGCGGGAATTGTCTGGGACTCGGTTCCGGAGAAGGAATATGAAGAGACTCTCAACAAGGCCAAGGGCATGCTGAAGGCGATCCGGATGGCCGAAGCCATGTTCCCCGCGGAGGTTAAGGAGAAGCAGGTTATCAATCAGGACTATATGTACGAATATACCCCGTGAGCCGGGGATAAGCAGAGATGAGCTAAGACGAGCAGAGAATGCTCCATACTATTTTTGGCGTATGCTTCCGGAGCCGGTTTGTAAGAAGCTGATTCAGGAAGTCCGCCTACAAAACTCTTAGGAGGGAATCAATATGGAAGCAAGCCAGTTAATACAATCAGGAATTGCCGGATTAATCGAAGGAAAGGATCTTACCCGCACCCAGGCACGGGAGGTAATGGGGATTATTATGGAGGGGGCGGCAACACATGCGCAGATCGGAGCACTGCTCACGGCGTTGCGTATCAAGGGTGAAACAGTAGAGGAAATCACCGGGTTCGCGGAAGCGATGCGCGGTTTCGGGACTCCGGTACTTACGGAACGTAGCCAGCTGCTCGATACCTGCGGCACCGGAGGCTCCGGTATCCATAAATTTAATATCTCCACCGCCTCGGCAATCATCTCCTCAGCCGCCTCTGTAAGAGTTGCGAAGCACGGCAACCGTTCGGCTTCCGGCAGAGCGGGCAGCGCCGATGTACTGGAGGCTCTCGGCGTCAATATTCATCTGAATGCGGAGCAGGCCCGGCAATGTCTGGACAGCATAGGGATCTGCTTCCTGTTCGCACAAATCTACCATCCGTCAATGAAGCATGCTGCTGCTCCCCGCCGTGAGCTGGGTGTGCGTACTGTATTCAATATGCTTGGCCCGCTGACGAATCCGGCAGGAGCTGACCGGCAGCTCATGGGCATCTATGACCGCAACAAAACGGAGACTGTGGCCAAAGTACTGGGCGAGCTGGGCTCCAAGCGGGCAATGATTGTCAGCAGTCTGGACGGTCTGGATGAAATCAGCATTTCGGCGCCGACCCAGGTCTCCGAGCTGAGAAATGGTGTGGTCACAACCTACGAGGTTACACCGCAGGAGCTCGGGCTGAGCCAGCATCCGCTGGAGGATGTGCTCGGAGGTGATGCGGCCGAGAATGCGGCAATTATCACTACAGTGCTGGAAGGACAAATCAATCCATACCGTGATATCGTATTAGCGAATGCAGGGGCATGCATCTATGTTGCCGGTCTTGCAGATACACTGCGGGAAGGCGTAGACCGGGCAAGAGAGGTAGTGGATTCAGGAGCAGCACTGCGCAAGCTGGAACAGTTAAAAGCCATGACGAAGGAGCTTGATTATGTATCTTGACCGGATTGTTGCCACCAAAGTGAAAGAGGTTGAGGCGTTAAATAAGACATTTTCATTGGAAGAGGCTGAACGGGCTATCGCTGCTCTGCCTGCAACGAGAGGGTTCCGCGCTGCGCTGACCGGACGGCGGAACCGGGACATGGGGCTGATCGCCGAGGTGAAGAAGGCTTCGCCTTCCAAAGGCCTGATCCGTGCCGATTTTGATCCGGTTGCGATTGCTAAAGGCTATGCAGCAGGAGGCGCGGACTGCCTGTCTGTGCTTACGGACCGGGAATATTTTCAGGGCAGCGGATCGTATCTGCAGCAGGTAAGGGAAGCGGTGGAGCTTCCTCTGCTGCGCAAAGACTTCATCATTGATGAGAAGCAGATCTACGAAGCGCGCCTGCTGGGAGCAGATGCTATTCTGCTCATTGCCGCTATTCTGACATCTGAACAGCTGAGCGCATTCACCGATACCGCTGCAGCGCTTGGCCTGGATATCCTGATTGAAGTGCATGACCGTGCTGAACTGGAAATGGTGCTGGCCACAGGCAAGGCTGTTCATCCCGGCGTGCTGCTTGGCATCAACAACCGGAATCTGAAGACCTTTGAGACCGCGCTTTCTGCCACAGCCGAGCTTGCGGCACTGCTTCCGGAGGGACTGCCGGTCATCAGTGAGAGCGGGATTACCGGTCCGGAGGACATCGCATTCTTAAGCAAGACCCGGGCTACCGGCGTGCTGGTAGGAGAATATCTGATGCGCCAGCCGGATGTAGAGCAGGCTGTCCATCAGCTGCTCGGACCGCTTCCCGCAGGGAAGGACCGTGCGCTGCATGGCTGATACACTCGTAAAAATCTGTGGACTTCAGGACGTTGAAGTGCTAAAATCTATGAAGAGTTTGCCTCTGGATTATATCGGATTGGTATTTGCCCCGAGCCGCCGCAGAGTGACTGCTGAAGCTGCTGCCGAGCTTGTTGCAGAGCTGAAGGAGTGGGAGACTGGGACAGCACCCCGCGTTGCGGGAGTCTTCGTCGATCCGCAGCTTACAGAGCTGACAGAGCTGCTCAGAACAGTACCGCTGGACGTCGTGCAGCTGCATGGGCAAGAGAGCCCGCTGTTCTGCAGCGGGGTCAAGCAGGCTTTTCCGCAGATTCAAGTATGGAAGGCACTTTCTGTAGCAGGCCATGCCCCTGAAGCAGGAATAGACATTCGTGCTCTCCTGGAGAGCTACGCCGGCACAATCGATGCGCTGCTCCTGGATACCTATGATCCGCAGGGCAGCGGAGGCTCCGGACGTACGTTTGACTGGGAACAGATTCCGCTCTACCAGCAAGCGGCTGCGGACTATGCGCTGCCTTTATTTATAGCCGGAGGACTGAATCCGGACAACGTGAATGAGCTGCTGGACGGCTACGCTCCATATGGCGTGGATGTATCCAGCGGAGTGGAAAGTAACGGCCTTAAGGATATCGCAAAAATGACAGCTTTCGTGGAAAGGGTGAAGCAATCATGATACAAGTACCGGACAAGAACGGACGTTTTGGTTCTTTTGGAGGCCGCTTCGTTCCTGAAACCTTGATGAATGCACTGATTGAGCTGGAGGAGGCCTACCGTAAATTCTCGGCAGACCCGGCTTTTCAGGAGGAAATAGATTACCTGCTTAAGCAGTATTCCGGACGCGAGACCCCGCTGTATTATGCGGAGCGGCTAAGCAAGCATCTGGGAGAAGCCAAGATCTATCTGAAGCGTGAGGACCTGAATCATACAGGTGCGCACAAGATCAACAACGCTATCGGACAAGGCATTCTGGCCAAAATGATGGGTAAAACCAAGGTGATTGCCGAAACAGGAGCCGGCCAGCACGGCGTGGCTACCGCTACAGTTGCAGCCTTGCTTGGTATGGAATGCAAGGTATTCATGGGCGAAGAGGATACCCGCCGCCAGGCACTGAACGTCTTCCGTATGAAGCTGCTTGGTGCAGAGGTGATTCCTGTAACCTCCGGGTCAAGAACCCTGAAGGACGCCGGTAATGAGGCACTGCGCTACTGGGTGAGCAACGTTGAGGATACCTTCTATATTCTTGGCTCTGCGGTAGGCCCGCATCCCTATCCGATGATGGTCCGTAATTTCCAGCGGATTATCGGGGATGAGACCCGCCGCCAGATTCTGGAGGCTGAAGGACGCTTGCCGGATCTGCTGGTTGCCGCGGTAGGCGGAGGCAGTAATGCCATCGGCATGTTCTATCCTTTTATGGAGGATGAGCAGGTTGGTATGATTGGTGTTGAAGCTGCCGGTAAGGGAATTGATACTCCGTTCCATGCAGCAACTATGAGTAAGGGGAGTCATGGCGTCTTCCAGGGATCGCTCAGCTACCTGCTGCAGGATGAGCACGGACAGGTGACCGAAGCCCATTCCATATCGGCCGGACTGGATTATCCAGGTGTCGGCCCCGAGCACTCCTATCTCAAGGATATTCACCGCGCACAGTATGTGCCGGTTACGGATGACGAGGCGCTGGATGCGCTGAAGCTGCTCTGTCAGACAGAAGGCATCATCCCTGCCCTCGAATCTGCCCATGCGATTGCCCATGTGGTGAAGCTCGGCAAGACACTGACCAAGGATGATATTGTAGTCATCTGCCTGTCCGGACGCGGCGACAAAGACGTGGAATCGATCATGGCGTATACGGAAGGGGCGGGGAAATAATGACTACCGAAACTACAAACCGGATGGATCTGACCTTCAAAAAGCTGCGGGCAGAGGGCCGGGCAGCCCTGATTCCTTTTCTTACCGTAGGCGATCCTGATCTTGAGACTACGCTGGATATTATCGCTGAGCTGGAGGCGGCCGGTGCGGACATTCTGGAGCTCGGAGTTCCCTATTCCGACCCGTTAGCCGACGGTCCGGTCATTCAGCGGGCTTCCTCCAGAGCCCTGCGCAGCAACATTCATCTCCGCACCTGCATGGAGACAGCCCTTAAGGCACGTCAGGCCGGCAGCCAGCTGCCCTTCATCCTGTTCACCTACTATAATCCGGTGATGCAGATGGGACTGGATACCTTCTTCGCCGAGCTGGATGCCCATGAAATCAGCGGGCTGATTATTCCCGATCTGCCTGTTGAAGAGTCGGAGGACATGCGTGAGCGCAGCCGTGCAGCCGGAGTGAATCTGATTCCGCTGGTAGCCCCGACTTCCAGTGAGCGGATTGCACGGATTGTTTCCGGCGCCAGCGGGTTCGTCTACTGCGTATCTTCGCTTGGTGTAACCGGAGAACGTTCTACCTTTCATACCGGGGTGGATGACTTCATTCAGTCCGTCCGCCGCTCTACAGACCTGCCGATCGCTGTAGGATTCGGGATTTCCACTGGAGAACAGGTGTCCCGGTTTGCGAAGATTTGCGATGGTGTAGTCGTCGGCAGTGCCATTGTCCGCAAGGTGGAGGATGTTATTCCTCTGCTGGCCCAGCCGGAGACAAGAAGTGCCGGACTGTTGCAAATTCGTGAATTTGTGGCACAATTAAGACCATAACGGTCTGCATACTGACCTGATACTAGTCAATTACTTCTAGAGAGCGAGGATGGGCCATGAACCCGAAACCTAATATCGTCGACCTCCCTGTCTACAAGCCGGGGAAACCGATCGAAGAAGTCAAGAAGGAACTGGGCTTAAGCGATGTTATTAAGCTGGCATCCAACGAGAACCCTTACGGGGCAGCACCAAGCGCAAAAGCCGCTATTGTAGCGGAACTGGATAATCTGTATTTATACCCGGACGGCTCCGCTGCCGAGCTGACTGCAGCATTGGCCAGGCATCTGGGAGTAGCAAGTGACAACATTATTTTCGGCTGCGGGTCTGACGAGATTATTGCTCTGATCGCGCGTGCATTTTTCCTGCCCGGTGACGAGACCATAATGGCGGACCAGACCTTCTCCGTCTATAAGAGCAACGCTGATATAGAAGGTGCTGTATCTATTGAAGTGCCCTTGAAGAATGGTACCCATGATCTGGATGCCATGCTGGCGAAGATTACGGACCGTACCAAGGCAATCTGGATCTGCAATCCGAACAATCCGACCGGAACCATTGTGCCGGAGGATGCCCTGATTACTTTCCTGGATGCAGTTCCGGCTGGAGTTATGGTTATACTGGATGAGGCATATTTCGAATACGTGACCGATCTGAGTTACTCTGACGGGATTAAACTTCTGGATACTTATCCCAATCTCGTTGTACTCCGCACGTTCTCCAAGATCTACGGTCTTGCAGCACTCCGCATCGGTTACGGCGTGGCCAGCCCGCAGATTATCTCCTTGATCAATAAAGTGCGGGAACCGTTCAATACCACCCGCTTAGCCCAGGTAGGGGCGCTGGCTGCATTGGCTGATCAGCAATATGTCCAGCAGTGCCGGTCGCTTAACAGTGCGGGTATTGTCCAACTGCAGGCTGAATTCCAGCGCCTAGGCCTTGAGTCCTTCCCGGCACACGGCAATTTCATCATGGTGGATGTGCGCAAGCCGGCCTTTGAGGTCTTCGATGCCCTGCTGCGGCAAGGTATTATCGTGAGAGCAGGCCACCACCGCTACCCTACCTACATCCGGGTTACTGTCGGCTCTGCCGAGCAGAATACGGCCTTCATCGCTGCTTTGGAGAAGGCGCTTGAAGAACAGGGAGTACGCGCATAACCTATATCAGAAGAAGCAGGATTGACGATATCACAGAAGGCAGGTAGTTCTAAGAACATGACGACAAAAATAGCAATTTTCGGTGTCGGTCTGATCGGCGGCTCACTGGCCCTTTGCTTCAAAGGCAAGGAGGGCCTGACCGTAGTAGGGCATGCCCACCGTCCTGAATCAGCAATCAAATATGTCAGCAGAGGTGTAGTCGACGAGGCTACCCTATCGCTTGAAGAAGCGGCGCTTGGCGCCGATTATATTTTTCTGTGTGTGCCTGTTGGCATGATAGAGGATTATCTTCAGCAGCTAAGCCGCCTGCCGCTGAAGCCGGGCTGTATTATCACCGACGTCGGCAGCACCAAGGCCAGCATAGCCGCCTGCGCAGTTTCCCTTGACCTTCCCGGTGTGCATTTCATCGGCGGCCATCCCATGGCCGGCTCGGAACGCTCGGGTGTAGAGGCAGCCTCCTCCTTGCTGTTCGAGAATGCCTATTACGTGCTGACGCCTCCGCCCGGAGTTCCGGAGGAAGCTTATCATGCACTGGAATCCTTGCTTCTACATACCAGAGCGCATATTGTCCGGCTTGACCCGGAGCGCCATGATGAGATTGTCGGAGCGATCAGCCACCTGCCGCATATTATTGCGGTGGCGCTGGTCAATCAGATTCATGCTTACCATGATTCAGACTCTTTGTACAGCACACTTGCGGCAGGCGGCTTCCGGGATATTACGCGGATTGCCTCAAGTGATCCGATCATCTGGCGCGATATCCTGCTGAATAACCGCTCGGTTATGCTGCGTCTGCTCAAAGACTGGAATGACGAGGTTTCTTCATTCATTCATTTGCTGGAGCAGGGCGATGGTGCGGGGATCGAGTCGGCCTTCCATGAGGCGAATGAATTCCGCAGCCAACTGCCTGAACGCCGCAAAGGAATGATTGTCCCGTTGTTCGACCTTCATATTGATGTTCCCGATCATCCCGGGATTATCGGACGCATCACCACAGAGCTTGGCGACCAGGGCATCAACCTTAGCAACGTGCAGATTATTGAGAGCCGGGAGGATGTACCCGGGATCATGCGCCTGTCGTTCCGCCAGGAGCATGATATGGAGCGGGCTAAGGTTGTATTGCAGCAGAATGATTATACGGTATATGTATAGCGAAGAGCCGGGGCATGATGCCCCGGCTTTTTCTTAATCTAAGAATTTATTTGCTCTGCATGATTACTAGTCCTTCTATTTTTCGCTGAAACGCACTGTGCAGCCATCAGCCTGTAAAATACCCAATTGTTCGTAAAAATGGACAAAAAAAAGACCGCTTACATAATAAGCGGTTACAGTTCACAATGAATTGGAACCGTGCAGTGTTTGGATAGGAGTGGAGAGAAACCATACTGTACTTTTATTATATGTATACGGTTACATTCTGTCAACCCCTTTATCAAACTTAAATAATACCGCTTTCAATATTCGACTTCCCGCTGAATCTAAAAGTCTATTAATGTCATCCTGTTAGAATGTATGCTATACTGGGTTAAGTATGTTTATAGATTTCTTCCAAGTATAGGGAGCCATATGCCTATCTGAACAGTAATAGAAATTTGTAAAGATGCGAATTTCTTTCTGTATTTACATACAGTATGCCTTAATTAACGGCTGGTTGAATATACATAGGAAGTATTTCATTTAATCGTGCAAATTTGTAGCAATGCCGCAACTTTTTCTTACCTGACCGGTATAAATAGATACGGACCGGACGGGATTACACGTGCAAGGGCGAGGAGGGCCGAACTCACCATGACGGATTCCCAGTTGATCCAGCTTATTAAGCAAGGAGATACAGAATTATACTCGGAATTGATGCGACGTTATCAACGCAAGATACTGGCGTTCGTGTATCACATGCTTAAGAATTCCCATATGGAGCTGATTGCAGAAGACCTCTGTTCTGAGACCTTCTACAAGGCTTTCCGGAGTCTTCATTCGTTCCGTGAAGTGGATGCTTCTTTTTCTACATGGCTGTACACTATCGCCCGTAATACGGTGCTTAGTGAGCTGCGCAAGAACCGTGCCGGAAATGTATCGCTTGAAGAGAGCGGTTATACTCCTGTGGCACCGCTTGACGTTGCCCCGGAACAGGCGGCATTACGTAAGGAACGGATGAATCTGGTCCGTGAAGCAATTAACAATCTCCCGGAGAAGCAGCGTTCTGCGCTCATTCTGCGTGAATATGATCAGATGGATTATCAGGAAATTGCAGTGATTCTGGATCAGAGTGTTAGCTCCGTGAAATCACTATTGTTCCGCGCCAGGAGCAGTGTGAAGCTTCAGCTCGAATCCTATTTCTATGAGCCTGAATTTGATGAGCAGGCTGAGAGGGTGTAAGGCCAATGAATTGCAGGGAAGCGCAGGACTCCATTCCGCTCTTGTGGGACGCTCCCCCCACGGATCCCAGACGGATTAGGCTGGAGAAACATATCGCGACTTGTTCCTATTGCAGTGCCGAATGGGCGTTGTGGCAGGAGACAAGTGAGCTTATGCAGGACTCAAGATTTGAAGTCAGTGATGAACGCGCAGAAGCGATTAACCTCAAGGTTATGGAGCGGATCTATCTGGAAAGCCCCTGGCTTATGCCCGGAGACGGTAAATCTGCGGGCAGCTCCGCTGTTTTCCGCCGCCGTCTGAGCCTATGGATCGCCTGTTTTCTGGCTGTGTTCATCTCCAGCTTTTTATATTTCACCATGTTCAAAACACCCTCGAATACTACTGCGGCCCAGAGCGGGATTGTAGAAACAGGTGTGGCAGGACTGACACTGGATTGGTCATCTTCTTATCCGGTCGAGTCAGAGGGCGGTATTATTGAACCGCTTGTAGCCAATATGGGCCCTTCCCACCCGCAATACTGGATGGTGTTGTCGACGCTTGGCGTCGGGTTGTCTATATTCCTGTTGGTACGCCTGAACCGTTACCGCAGACAATGAAAGCCCCTTTACTTAAATAGTGAAGAGGGCTTTTTCGTATCCGGATATGAGCTTTAAGTGAGGAATAGACCTGTAATTTTGTTAAAAAAGAAGACATTTGTTTTCATTCGTGTTACATTATTAAGCAAACATAAATGGAAGGGAAAGGTGATAGGCAATGCTGATCGGCTTAATACGCCATGGGCTGACGGATTGGAACGCGGAAGGTAAGATTCAGGGACAAAGTGACATTCCGCTTAACGACGAAGGCCGCAGGCAGGCTGAGATGCTGGGTGACCGGCTTCTGCAGGAGCCCTACCACTGGGACTATTGCATTACGAGCAGTCTTTCCCGCGCAGCTGAGACAGGAAGGATCGTTGCCGCTAAGCTTGGAATTCCTTTACTGGAACCGGATCATCGAATCCGCGAGCGCGCTTATGGCCAGGTAGAAGGCATGACGGCTGCAGCCCGCGAAGCTAAATGGGGCAAGGATTGGAATCAGTTAACACTGGGGCAGGAGAGCGATGCGGCGCTTCAGGTCCGCGGGCTTGCTTTTCTTGAGGATCTCTCAGCCCGTTATCCGGATCAGAATGTACTGGTCATCTCCCATGGAGGGTTTCTTGCACAGCTGTATACCGCGCTATACAAAGACAAGTATTCAGAACGGCTCGGCAACCTCTCCCTGACGATTTTGGAGAAAAATGAGCAGGAATGGAATCCGTTATTGTACAACTGTACCCGTCATATCTTGCAGAATCAGCGTTAACCCGACCCTTCGGGTTATTTTTTTTGCGTAATAAGGAATAAAAAGGGCTGTATTTCCCATAATGGTAGTAAAACGGTGAGGCGATAAAAGATGAATCTGGCGGATATGCTCACTTACGCAGACATTGGTCAGCTTACCGCCATTGCGGGACGCTATGAATGTGAGTGCAAACGGAATTCCAAACATGATTTGATTCAGAGTATTCTCATTACCTTGGGCAGCCGTGAGTTTATGGAGTCTCATATCCGGGGGTGTACCCCGGAGGAACTGCGGTTCCTGAACACTTTGCTTTTTGATGAGCGCAGCCATTTCAGTCTGGAAGATCTTCTTGCCGCCGCAAGGCAGGCATGTTTTGACACACCCTCCGGTAAAAGCGGCAGCTACCGCGATATGGTCAGCAGGTTCAAAAACGGCGGCTGGCTCTTTACCGGTGCATCGCAGCAGAGCAGGTATCTGTTTCAGGTCCCGCTGGATCTGAAGAACCGCTTCCGCGACAGGATGGGGGAGCACCTGAAGGAAGGGATTACTCCCAGTCCTGAACCGGCAATGTACCGGGGCGAGGGCGATCTGCTGGCGGGTGATCTGCTGCTCTTCCTGCGCTATGTGAAGGAGAACGAGCCTGAACTTGGCCAGGAGGGGGCGCTGTATAAACGCAATCAGCAGGGAGTGATGAATGCCTTGCAAATTGCTGAGCCCCTGCTGGGCAAAGGCGGGTGGAGATTCGGCTATGGCAGGGCCTGTGAGCATTATCCGCCGAGATTTGCCCTGCTGTATGATTATGCCCGCCACCGCCGCTGGATCTCGGAGGAGGGCTACCGACTGAAGCTCACTGCCATAGGGGAACAATTCCTGGAGGAAGGGAAATCGGAAAAGCTGATGCAGTTATTCTCCTTTTGGTTAAGACTGTATAAAGGCGCAATTCCAAACCTGCCGTCGCTAGTCTATTGGATCAGTCTTAGTGCAGGCAGATGGGTTACAGTGGCTTCGCTATCCGAAGGGCTGGGCTGGCTGATTAAGCCGTTCTATTATGATGACGCCGGCGCCATACTCGAACAGCGTATTCTGCGGATGATGCTGCATCTGGGCATGATCAGACTCGGAGAAGGTGCCGAAGGACCGGTGGTCATGATGACGCCCTGGGGAATTGAAGCGGCCGTACCGAAGCTGCTGCTCAAGTAAGGGGGAGAGAGATGCGGATTGCTTATGGGAGTTACATACCGCAGCTTGATGAATCAGTCTATGTGGCGGAAGGCGCTAAGCTCGTTGGCGATGTAAGGATGGGGAAACAATCCAGTATCTGGTTCAATGCCGTGCTTAGAGGAGATTTGGCTCCGGTGATAATCGGAGAGCGCTGCAATATCCAAGATGGTACGGTGGGTCATGTGGCTGTGGGTGTACCGCTAATTCTGGGTGATGATATATCGGTTGGCCATTCCGCGATTATCCACGGCTGCCGGATAGGCAAAGGCACATTAATCGGAATGGGAGCAATTGTATTGAACGGAGCAGAGATTGGTGAATATGCTTTAATAGGAGCCGGCTCCATTGTAACCGAAAACAAAATCATTCCGCCGTACACGCTCTCCTTAGGCACCCCGGCCAAAGTGATCCGTGAGTTGACCGAACAGGATCTGCTGAGGATGGCACGCACCAGTGAAAGCTATGTGAAGAAGGCATTGGAATACGGAAACTCTTAAACAGCGGAGGTGTATCGAATGGACAAAATGAAGGCTACTTATGAAGTGATGCTGGGGCTTGCTGCAGAAATGGTTTGGGATGAAGCGTTAAGAAAGCGTCGTACCGACATCTTGTACCGGAAGATTGACACGGCGCTGGCTGCCGGAGATGAGGCGGCTTTCCGGAATCTGACTGAAGAACTGAAAAGTTTGGCATAGGGAAATGCGCCTGGCGCATTTCTTTTTTTACAATTATGATGTTCTAAATGCTGCATGAGCGGCAAGAAGGGGGCCAACCGATGAAATTCAGTGATTTTGACCGCGAGACTTGGGAAGCGGATGGACATTTCTACGATACCTGTGTAATCCCGTATACAGGACTTCAAGGGACGGAGACACCTCCCGAGACCGTTGCAGCGCTGGAGCGTCAGCGTGATTTTCTCGAGTTAGTCGAGAAGCCTTTTCAAGGGCGTGTGGTGACTTATCCGGCGGTACAATATGCAGGAGCAGAAAGTATAGCTTTACTTAATGCCCTTTGCCAAAAAGTCAAATCCATTGGTTTCCAGTATGTCATCGTGTCATCCGCGAATGAAGTGCTTTTAACAGAAGAGGTTTATGAAAGCGATTTACTCCTTTGCCAGCCTGAAATGAAGAGGAATTCCGATACTCCGGTGAGCTCCCGTATACGGGATGAAATCCAGAGATTATGGTTAAATGGAAAATGAGTTAAATGTGACGAAAAATCAACAATTATTCTGAAATCAGCCACAAATGCCTGTCACAATTTAGACAATATTCTTGACGGGTTTTGGAGCCTAAGCTATGATTAGGGTGAACTTATATGTCATGTGATTTTTTTCATTGAAAACGAATTAATTACCAGAATTGTCTTTGAACGGACTCTGCAGGTGCCTTCTCAAATTTTGAAAAGGGGGTTACACACAGTATGAGCAGCCTTAATGAAGAACAGGAACCGCTTCCGCAAGAACAGCCCCAACGGAAGGATATATCGCGTAGACAGTTTTTGGCCTATACACTAGGCGGTGCCACCGCTTTTATGGGAGCCGGAGCCATTCTGCCGATGATTCGTTTTGCCGTAGACCCGATATTACATAAAAAAGGCGAAGGAGACTTTATCAAGGTAGCGGAAACGTCCAAGATTACCGATGTGCCCCAGGAGTTCACCTTTGAACTGCCGCAGCAGGACGGATGGTATGCCAGTACAGCAATGCTGACGGCGTGGATCCGTAAAGATGAGAGCGGAGAAATTTATGCGCTTTCACCGGTCTGCAAGCACCTTGGCTGTACGGTAGGCTGGAACAATGATAAGGCTTTTCCGGATGAATACCACTGTCCTTGCCACGGAGCGCGTTATACGAAACTGGGCAAGAATCTGGCGGTAGCCCCGAAGCCGCTTGACCAGTACACCACCAAGATTGACGGCGGCTGGGTGTATCTGGGCGACATCGTTCCAAATACTGAAGCTAAGAAGGAGGCGTGAATCCAATGTTTAAAAATGTCTATAACTGGATTGACGAACGTCTGGATATTACGCCGATCTGGAGAGATGTTGCCGACCACGAGGTTCCCGAGCATGTCAATCCGGCCCATCACTTCTCAGCCTTTGTCTATTGCTTCGGCGGACTTACCTTTTTCATAACCGTCATTCAGATTCTGTCAGGCATGTTCCTGACGATGTATTATGTACCCGATATCATAAATGCCTATGCCAGCGTGGAGTACCTTCAGACCAAAGTTGCCTTCGGCCAGATTGTCCGCGGGATGCATCACTGGGGAGCGAGTCTGGTCATTGTCATGATGTTCCTTCATACGATGCGTGTGTTCTTCACCGGCTCCTATAAAGCTCCGCGCGAGATGAACTGGGTCGTCGGGATGCTGATCTTCTTCGTTATGCTGGGGCTGGGATTAACCGGCTACCTGCTCCCTTGGGATAACAAGGCGTACTTCGCAACCAAGGTTACCCTGGAGATCGCGAACTCTGTTCCGGTTATGGGGCCGGTGCTGAAGGAACTGATGCAGGGCGGTACGATTGTTGGCGCCGAGACGCTGACCCGCTTCTTCGCCCTCCATGTATTCTTCCTCCCGGCGGTCCTGCTTATACTGCTTGTCGGACACTTCATTATGATCCGCAGACAAGGAATTTCCGGCCCATTGTAATTGAGGCTCACCAAAACTTAAGAGTATGCTTCCGAAGCGGGTTTTGTAAGAAGCGGTTCGAGAAGCAAAGACTCACAAAACTTTTAGGAGGAACGGTCATGGCGCATAAAGACGACTCCAAAGAGAAGGTGGTATTCGTAGGGGATTCCCGGGTCCGCAGGGGCAACGGGTTCATTACTCCGCCTGACTATTCGGCCTATCCGGGCAAGTCTGAAGCTTTTATACCTAACTTTCTGCTTAAGGAATGGATGGTTGGCGTAGTGGTGCTGGTGGGTATTCTGGTTCTGACGATATCGGAGCCGGCTCCGCTCGGATTTCCCGCGAATGCCACAGCGACGGTAATTCCTATCCCGGACTGGTACTTTCTGTTTCTCTATCAGTATCTCAAGCTGCCCTATGCATCGGGAGATTATATCGTGCTGGGAACGCTTGGCGTGACCGGTGTGGCGTTTGGATCTCTGCTTCTGGCCCCTTTTCTGGATACGGGCCGTGAGCGCCGGTTCTACCGCAGACCGATTGCTTCCTCACTTATGTTCCTGTCCCTGGCGGCCATTGTGTACC
The DNA here is from genome assembly GCF_037963255.1 of Paenibacillus sp. FSL H8-0259. Classification (NCBI taxonomy): domain Bacteria; kingdom Bacillati; phylum Bacillota; class Bacilli; order Caryophanales; family Paenibacillaceae; genus Paenibacillus; species Paenibacillus sp. FSL H8-0259. The sequence goes on along the minus strand of NZ_CP150147.1, from coordinate 5,215,663 downwards.
TGACCAATACCGCCTGGACGGAATACAAGCACGAAATGGCGGAGACGGGACAGATTCCGGAGGATGTGCAGCGTGAGGAGAAAGCGGCCGAGAACAGGGCGGCTGGCTTGCCTACCACAACTGTCGTTCAAACGAAGGACATTGCCATTGTGGACAAGGATGATCCGGCGATGGCACTCTATAAGCAAGCCAGCTGTGTATCCTGCCATGCGGTAGATATGAAGGGCACCGGAGGGCCGCCTTCCCTGCGCGGGGTCGGGGATAAGCATGATAAGGCAGCGATTCTTACTATTATTAAAGAAGGCAAAGGACAAATGCCTCCGATGTACGAGACCGCTATGGGAGCGGGGCTGTCCGAACAGGATATTGATGATCTGGCCGGCTGGCTTGCCAAACAAAAAAGCGAACAGTAAAATAAAATTAACGCAAACCTGATCGTGCATGCGGTCAGGTTTTTGCTTGAATATAAGAAAGTATATGTTTTACGGTATACTTTATCCTTATATTCCTCGCTGATACGGAGTCCGTCCTATAAAGGACAGCAGGGCCGTATCTACTTGTTTTAGCATTGAAGCTGCTACAGTCGGGAGGAAGTTGTCTATATGCCGGTTCATTGGTTTGACAGATTATTCAGGGACAGAAGGATCATCTGGCTGTTGTTCATCGTGAATCTTCTGGGTACGGTTTACGGATACATGTGGTATGGCAATCAGCTTGCGTTCACGGCTGAGAATTATCCTGTCTGGCTCTTGCCCTTTGTTCCGGACAGTCCTACGGCCAGCCTGTTCTTTACAATTGCATTATTGCTGCTGCTCTACCCGCCGAAGGGGCTTACGGGAACCTTGGTTCGTCAGCTGATCGAGGCGCTGGCCGTAGTCACATCGGTGAAATACGGCATCTGGGCGGTCAGCATGATTGTGGCCGGCGGTTATCAGGGCGATACGGTCAACTGGAAAGACTGGATGCTGATGATTTCTCATACCGGAATGGCGGTTGAAGCACTGATCTATGCCCGCTACTTCTCCTTCCGCAGAATGCTGCCCGTTGCGCTGTTATGGACTTTCGCGAATGATATGGTGGATTATTCTGAAGGCGTATTTCCGTGGCTGCCATCAGTGCTGGATGATGATGTCAGTGCCGTACAGTATTTCACCATGGGCCTTACCTTGTTCAGCACAGCTGCCGCGTGGTTATTCGGCGGCAGGACAAGGCGTCCTGCACTTCCGGGCAAACCTGCTGAGAGGCACTGACAGGCTGTTCTAACTCTTGTCCTTCCGCCATACATTAAGGTGGGAGGGATGTCTCATGCCGCGCAGGAGAAGGTTCATACTGTCAGGGATTGTGTTGTGCTGGCTGCTGGCTGGCATGAATGGAGGTAGGGTTCTGGCCGGAGCGGAAGCGGCGGCGGCTGGTGCCAATTCTGGAACTGAAGCATACATAGAGGCAACAGGATTCACCGTCAGTGATCCCGCTGCCCTCACCGGCAGAAGCGGGGCGCAGCGGCTGGAGCAGGCAGCCGAAGCCCTATATGCTTATGTGCTTGAAGGCGATGTGGTCAAGGCTAGGCAGGAGAGTGAGGAAATCTCGCAGATTTTTATCTCCTCTTCCTTCGAAGGGTTGACATCGGTAGAGGGAATCCATGCGCTCTCTACAGTGATTATGGACATGAAGTCTGCAGTGGCTGCTGTAGAGGCTTCTCCCCAGCGGTGGGAAGCTGCCGCAGCCAGGCTCCGGCTCGCCGCGAACAGTCTGAATCACCCCCGACAGCCCATGTGGCTACAGTATTACAAGCTGGTCCGCGAGGATCTGAATAATATGGAGCAAGGCGCTGCCGCTAATGATCTGAAGAGCTGGAAGGCCGCTCTGGCCAGACTGCAGAGCCGGTACGATAATATCCGGCCGGCGGTGATCATCTCCCGGCCGCCGGAGGCTGTCAATACGTTTGATTCCTGGATCTCGTATGCTCAGGGGATCGCCACCTCCGCGCAGCCGGTGGAACGGGCCCGGCTGCTGGAGATCGTGTCTTACGGGCAGGATGCAGCCCGGGTCATGTTCGGCAAAGAGCGCGATGAGCCGGCTTTGTCGCTTCCGCTCGCCCCGCAGCAGTACGGGGCCTGGGGGCTGCTGGCAGGCGCGTTCATCCTTACGGTGCTGGCCTACGCCGCTTACCGCAAGTACCGGGGCCAGAACGGCGATTGGAAGGCTGTATAGCCGGGAGGGTGGCATTCGCTGAAGCTGGTGTTCTTCCCCTCAGGTGTATGAATCCTCAATACTCACAAAAGCTCCCTTCCCGCTGAGGCGGATGAAGGGAGCTTTTTGAGTACATTTGAAACTGCAACTAACGAAGTAAGTACAATGTAGCTGATGGAACCTGAATTCCTCAGGTTTGCACAGTGTAAACAAAAATGTTGTACATATTACAACTTGAATATCAATATACCAGTGTATTCGGGAAGATTGTTGTATGGAATACAAGAATTCCACTGCTAATCCGCCTGGAGAAGGCGGATTGTTGCCTTTTATACAACAATTTCGGATTATGGTCAAGATTATAAGGGGAATGTTGTACTATGTACAGGATTTCATGTTAACAGCTTCCCCTCAGCTAATCAGGTCTCCCGGAAGCCCTCACCGTGCACATCATGAACGTCGCTGATAATGACGAAGGCCTTAGGGTCAACAGACTTGACCAGCAGGCTGAGCCGGCGGATTTCCTGTCTGGAAACAACGCAGTACACCATATGTTTGGCCTGTTTGGAATAGGCTCCGATCGCCGGGATCAATGTGACGCCGCGTTCCATCTCTGCGGTAATCAGCTCGGCAATCTGCGGAGCATCATCACTGATGATGGTGAACGCTTTGGCGGCATAAGCCCCCTCTTGAATGAAATCAATGACACGTGAAGCAATGAAGACGGCGACCAGGGTGTACAATATTTTTTCACGGGGGATATAGAGCAGGGAAGCGCCAATAATGATCACATCAACTGCCAGGATAATCTGTCCCATACTCCAGCCGAACTTGCGTCCGAGAATCCGCGCTACAATATCTACCCCGCCGGTGGTGCCGCCGAAACGGAAGACGATCCCCAGTCCCAGCCCCAGTGTTACCCCGGCATATAATGAAGCAAGAATAAAATCATGCTCCGTACTGAACGTTACAATCCAGCCTGCATTAATCATTCGTTCGAACAGCCAGAGGAAAAACGACAGGGCGCCGATACCGACGCCTGTGTAGACGATCTGATTCGCCCCCAGCACCTTCCAGCCAAGCAGGAAGAGCGGGAGATTCAGCAGCAGTGTGGTCAAAAAGATCGGTATGCTAAAGGCGTAGTTGAGCAGGATGGTAATCCCGGTGACTCCGCCTTCCATCAGCTGATTGGGTACAATGAAGTACAGAAGTCCGAAGGCGTAGATTGCAGCTCCCAGCATGATGGGGGCAATGGTTTTGCTGATGGTGCTGAATTTAATTGACGATTTCATATAATCCCTCGCGTATGCCTCTAATGGGCAGTTTATAGGTAGTTATTCTCACGGATACAGCCGCAAATCCACAAAGACTTTTAAAAAAGATTTGTCTTCAAAACGTCTTTACGATAACATAGGGGCAAACAGAAGGCAAGAACATACGGGGGGTGAAACAACAATTTATGGATAAAAGTCTTAGTGACATTCAGCGTGAGGTTGATCAGTATATCTCACAGTTTAAAGAAGGCTATTTCAGCCCGCTGTCCATGCTGGCCCGGATGTCCGAGGAAGTCGGAGAGCTGGCGCGGGAGGTAAACCATCAGTTTGGCGAGAAACCGAAAAAAGCGGATGAAGCCGATAACTCGATCGAGCTGGAGCTGGGCGACATTCTCTTCATTACCGTTTGTTTCGCCAATTCACTGGGCATAGACCTTACTGAAGCCCATAACAAGGTTATGCACAAGTTCAATACCCGCGATGCCGGGCGCTGGACACTCAAAAACACCGATTAGGCCTTTACTACATATGCTGTACCAAACGAACGGGATTTAGCCGTGAGGATGGTGAGGATATGAATCATAACGACTATGTAAAAGCGGCATACCGCTCTATTCTGCGCAGTGACTTCGCTGAGGCCATCACTCTGTTCGAAGCGGCCATTGCGGCAAGTCCGGATGATGCTGAGGTAAGGTACCGCTGCTCCATCACCTATGCCCGCAGCGGAATGCTGGAGAAGGCGCTTGAACACGCTGTAGCCGCACGCAAACTGGATGGTTCCAAACCGGAATATGATCTGCACCTTCAGCATTTGCAGGCGCTGCAGCTCGTGCAGGAAGCGAAACGGCTGCTGGAGGATGAGGCGGCGGTGCCGGTGAATCCATACCATCCGGTTACCTTGCTGAAAGAAGCGGTATCGCTGGACCCCTTATATGGGGATGCTTATGTATGGCTGGCTATTGCACACAGCCGGATGAACGAGCATCTGCAGGCGATAGCTGTACTGAAAGAAGTGATGTCGCTGCACCCGGATGATACCGGTCTGCGTCAGCTGATGAAGGATCTGCAGAAATCGCTGCAAAAATATATACAATAATATCAGAGCCAGGGAAAGCGGGGAGGAATTAATTTGAGCGACAAGATCAGGGTTATTGTCTCCGGAGCCGGAGGAAGAATGGGCAAAGAAGTTGTGAAGCTGGTACTGCAGGATGATGAACTGGAGCTGGCAGCCGCTGTCGACCGCTCTGCGGGCGACAGCGATGCCGGCCGGATGGTTGGCTTTGAGGATAGTGGTGTTCGGGTTACTTCGGACCTGGAGGCAGCTCTTGCAGGAGCTGCTGCAGATGTGCTGGTGGACTTTACCATTCCGCAGTCAGCCTACAGCAATACTGCCCTGGCCATCAAATATGGCGTTCGTCCGGTGATCGGGACTACCGGATTTACGCCTGAACAGATCGCCGAGCTGGACAAGCAATGCCAGGATCAGGAGATCGGCGGACTCATTGCACCGAACTTCTCCATCGGAGCCATTCTTCTAATGAAATTTGCGGCCCAGGCTGCCAAATATTTCCCGCACCTGGAGATAATCGAGTATCATGGAGACCAGAAGCTGGATGCGCCATCAGGAACAGCCATTAAAACGGCAGAGATGATCTCTGAGGCACGGCAGGAGCTTCGCCAGGGACACCCGGGGGAAGAAGAGATTATTGAGGGATCGCGCGGCGGTTACTACAACGGGTTCCGGATTCATAGCGTACGTCTTCCCGGGGTTTTTGCCCAGGAGGAAGTGGTATTCGGCGGGTTTGGACAGTCGCTTAAGATCCGCCATGATTCATACGAGCGTGCCGGGTATATGCCGGGAGTCAAGATGGGAATCCAGAAGGTGATGGGGTATACCGGTTTGATTTACGGATTTGAGCATTTTATAGAATAGACGGGGGAGAGCAACATGTTAAAAATCGCATTTATCGCACATGACCGCAAAAAAGATGAGATGGTGAATTTCGTAACCGCCTATGAGCATGTTTTTGAAGGGCATCAATTATATTCCACCGGAACGACAGGACAACGGATCATGGAAGCAACCAAACTCGTCATTCACCGCTATATGTCCGGCCCGCTGGGCGGAGATCAGCAGATTGGCTCCATGGTGGCAACGGATGAGCTTGATTTGATTATTTTCCTGCGCGATCCGCTTATGGCACAGCCGCATGAACCGGATATCACGGCACTGCTCCGTCTGTGTGATGTATATGGAATCCCGGTGGCTACCAATATTGCCACAGCTGAAATTCTGGTAAAGGCAATCGACCGCGGAGATTTCGGCTGGCGCGAGCTGGTACATAAATACAAACCGGGTGTGGATGAATAATGAAACTCGACATTCTGGTATTCGGCGCTCATGCCGATGATGCGGAGATCGGCATGGCGGGAACCATCGCCAAGCACACTGCTGCCGGCTTCAAAGTGGGGATGTGTGATCTGACACAGGCGGAAATGTCTTCGAACGGAACGGTGGAGCTTCGTAAACTTGAGGCTCAGCAGGCTGCAGACATGTTGGGGGCTGCGGTACGTACGAATCTGGGACTTCCTGACCGGGGGCTCTATATGACAGAGCACCATCTGGCGGCAGTAACTGCAGAAATCCGCCGCTATGCCCCTTCCATCGTGTTCGCCCCTTACTGGGAGGACAGGCACCCGGATCATATCGCGTGCAGCAAGCTGGTGGAAGAGGCCGTATTTAACGCCAAGCTGCGTAAGTATATGCCGGACATGCCTTCTATCCCTGAACCGCAATTATATTTCTATTTCATTAACGATCTGGGCCGTACCGATCTGATTGTCGATGTAACGGAACAATATCCGCTCAAAGAGCAGGCGTTATCCTGCTACCGGTCGCAATTTGGCATACTCCCTGGTGAGGATGCTGTGAAGACTCCTTTAACAGAAGGGTATATCGAGCGCGTCCGTTCGAGAGATATGCTGCTCGGACAGCGGAGGCTCATTCCTTATGCAGAAGGGTTCGCCGGCAAGGTGCCGCATACGGTGGATTACTTCGGTGCTGCCGGTAAATAAGGCTCAGATTTGAAAAAGCCCGAAAAACAACTATAATAAATTCATGTCATTACTTGAAGTAATAGATTTATGTAAAATGAAGGGGCGGAGCTATGGACCGGCTGAAGATAGGCATCACTTGTTATCCGTCTCTTGGCGGCTCGGGCGTAGTGGCGACTGAACTGGGCAAGCTTTTGGCCGAGAAGGGCCACGAGGTCCACTTTATTACACACAGCATCCCGTTCCGGCTGGGAACGTTTCAAAAAAATATATTTTATCATGAGGTAGAGGTTAACGATTATTATGTGTTCCGTTATCCGCCTTATGATCTGGCACTGGCGACCAAGATGGCCCAGGTAGCCAAGATGCAGAAGCTGGACTTGTTCCACGTCCATTATGCGGTGCCGCATGCGGTCTGTGCTTTTCTGGCCAAGCAGATCCTTGGCAACGACATTAAAGTGGTTACGACCCTGCATGGCACAGATATTACTGTACTGGGCCAGGATGAATCCCTGAAGGATCTGATCCGCCTGGGCATTAACGAGAGTGATGCGGTGACTGCCGTCTCCCAGGATCTCATCAAGGAAACACGTAAGGCGCTTGATATTACACGGGAAATTGATCTGACCTATAATTTCGTGGACAAACGGGTGTATTATCCACGCGATGTAACGGACCTGCGCGGTGACTACGCTGCTCCGGATGAAAAAATCCTGATGCATATCAGCAACTTCCGTCCGGTTAAAAGGGTAAGTGATGTGGTGGATGTATTCGCGAAGGTGAATAAACATCTGCCTTCACGTCTGCTTCTGGTGGGGGAAGGGCCTGATCTGCCGAAGATTCAGGCCAAAATCAGCGAGATGGGCCTGGAGGACAAAGTGCGGTTTCTGGGTAAGCAGGATGAAATTGCCCAGGTGATTTCACTGGCTGATCTGCTGCTGCTCCCTTCGGAGAAGGAGAGCTTCGGGCTCGTTGCCCTGGAGGCGATGGCTTGCGGCGTTCCGACCATCGGGTCCCAGACCGGCGGGATTCCAGAGCTGATTCAGCATGGCAAAACCGGATTCCTCGCGCCGGTAGGCGATACTCAGACTATGGCTGATTATGCGGTTCAGCTGCTCTCGGACGACGCGATGGCAGAGAGCTTCAGACGCGCCTGTCTGGAACGGGCCTGTCATGATTTCAGCAGAGATATGATTACGAATCAATACGAAGATATATATTACCGCGTGCTTGGACGCAAGGTACTCGGACTGGATCCTATCCGGGGGTAAGGAGTAAGGCATGGAATGGACAATGGCATCATCCGGCATGGCGGAAGCCGCCGGCACCGTCATTACCGGTCTGCTGGCGGGTGGGCATGAAGCTTATTTCGTGGGCGGCTGCCTGCGCGATGAACTGCTGGGCAGACCGGTGCATGACATGGACATTACCACCTCTGCACTGCCGGAGGAGGTTATGGCCCTGTTTCCGCGCTGTGTTCCTACCGGGCTGGCTCATGGCACGGTTACTGTGCTGCAGAATGGTTATAGCTTTGAAGTTACGACGTACCGGACGGAGAGCGGCTATGCCGATCACCGCCGTCCGGAGCACGTCTTTTTTGTGAGCGATGTGAAGGAGGACCTCCGCCGCCGCGATTTCACGATCAACGCCATGTGCTCCGGGCTTAATGGTGCGCTGATTGATCCCTTTGGCGGTGAGCGGGATCTTCAGCTCCGCCGTATCCGCTGTGTGGGCCAGGCGGAGGAACGCTTCGGCGAGGATGCGCTGCGGATGCTGCGCTGTGTGCGCTTCGCCTCCGTGCTGGATTTCGCCATCGCCAAGAATACGTGGCGCGGCCTGATGCGCCAGCGGGATAAGCTGGCGCATATTGCTGTGGAGCGGGTGCGCGCGGAGGTCGAGCGCATCGTAGAGGGCCCGCATCCGCAGCGCGGGCTGGCACTCTTGCTGCGCAGCGGCCTGCTGCCGCGCGGCAAGGCGCCGTTCCCCTGGACCGGCAGTGACCTGGCGGCAGCCGCCGCCCGTACAGCCGGTCTGGGGAACCTGCAGGACGCCCGCCTGCGGTGGGCGCTCCTGCTGCATGCCCTGGGATCGTCCGCTGCTGCGGCGGATGAGCTCCTGCGGGCATGGACGTTCCCGGGGGCGACGCGCAGCAGCGTCGTCGCCGTACTGCGCGTCCGCGAAGCCTGGGACGCGGCGCTGTCTTCGGCGCGGCCGGATGCTCCGGGCGCCACGGAGGGCCTGCGGCGGCGGTGGATCGCCGCCGTACTGGCCCACGGCCAGTCAGCCGCCGAAGGGTGGCTGACTCTGCTTGCGGCGGCGGAGGATGCCGCCGCGGGGCCTGTCCCTGCGCCGGATCTGGCGCAGGGTTCAGCGGGCGCGGCTACAGCGCCGCCTGCCCTCCGTCCTGCCGCCACCGTGCCGCCTGCCCTCGGTCCTGCCACCGCCGTGCCGCCAGTCCTCAGCCCCGCCGCCGGGCAGCAGCCCGTTTACGCCACGGTCCAAGCCCGGCTCCTGCGCTCCTGGACCGCAGCTATGCCGCTCCGCAGTCTTGCGGAGCTGGCGGTGACGGGCAACGAGCTGGCAGAATTGCTGCAGAAGCGGCCCGGGCCATGGCTTGGCGTGCTGCTGAACAAGCTGCTGCTGGCTGCCGCAGCCGGCGGCATTGCAAATGACAAACAATTATTGCTGCAGGAAGCACAAAGGATGGATAAAGATGAAGAGTGATGATACGCTGCCGTCCGGCCGTATGAAGCGGGAGGACTTCGTTTCAAGCTGGCCTGGCGAAATCGTACGGATGGATTCGGTGGCGTCTACACAAGAGGAAGCCAAGAAGCTGGCCGAGAACGGTGCCCCTGAAGGCACCGCGATTATGGCCGAGGAGCAGACCGGCGGCCGGGGCAGAATGGGCCGCAAGTGGCATTCCCCGCGCGGCAAGGGAATCTGGATGAGCCTGGTGCTGCGTCCGAATCTCCCGCTGTCCCTGACCCCGCAGCTGACTCTGCTGGCAGGTGTAGCTGTCTGCACGGCGATCCGTGAGGTTACCGGTGTTCCCGCCGGCATCAAGTGGCCTAATGATCTGCTGGCCGGCGGACGCAAAATTTGCGGCATTCTGCTTGAATCCTCCCTTAGGGAAGGCGGCCTTCATTACTGTATAGCCGGAATCGGCATTGCCGTTAATCTGACCCGTGAAGATTACCCGGCTGAACTGCAGGAGGTGGGAACCTCCCTGCTGATTGAAGGGGGCGGCATTCCCGTTGACCGTACCGGGCTTGCGGAAGCGGTGCTGGCTGAGCTCGAATATCTGTATCTTCAATACATAGAGCAGGGCTTCCGGCCTATTCGGGAGCTCTGGGAATCGATGTCGGTAACGCTGGGCCGCCAGGTGTGTGTGAACACGCCGCTAGGCCGCACCGAAGCCACTGCAGTAGGTCTGGATGACAACGGAGGACTGCGGCTGCGCAATAGCGCCGGTGAGATTACCAGCGTGCTGTCAGGGGAAATCGAAATGATCTGAGCGTCAAGACATGCCGCCTTATGTCATATTTTTAGGTGTAATTGTCTGCAGATTTTGTTATAATAGCTTCAGAGGCGGCATCGCTATGGCGAGCTGTACTTAAGCAACTGAACTTTTATAGAGTTGTTTTACCGGATTTACCTTCATAACTGTATGTAACGGTTACGTTGGATTCTGCTCTGAGCCGTAAGGACCGAGACAGAAGGGACGATCGCGAGTGACTCTTTTTTGCCCTTCGGACCTTTTTAGCGGACCATGCTAAAAGGTTTTTTTGTTTGCGCGGTAACGCGTATTTTATGGAAAAGGGGAATGAGAGCTAATGGCAGAGAAACATCCGCTGAATATTATCAAAATGAAAAAAATGAAAACGGAAGGTGTGCCGCTGAGCATGCTGACCGCGTATGACTATCCCTCAGCCCTGCTCGCCGAGGAGGCAGGTGTCGACCTGATTCTGGTAGGCGACTCGCTCGGGAATGTCGTGCTTGGTTACGATACCACCCTGCCGGTTACCATAGACGATATGGTCTACCATACCCGTTCGGTGAAGCGCGGGGCGCAGAACACATTTATCATCGCGGATATGCCTTTTATGACCTATCACGGAAGTGTGGATGAGACCTTGCGCGGAGTGCGCAGGCTGATGCAGGAAGGTCAGGCCCATGCCGTTAAAATGGAAGGCGGCCTTGAAATCTGCAATGCGGTATCCGCTGTAGTTGCCGCCGGAGTGCCTGTTCTCGGACATATCGGCTTGACTCCGCAATCGGTGAATATGATCGGCGGCTACCGGATCCAGGGCAAGGATGCCAAGGATGCACAGCGGCTGATCGATGAAGCGAAGGCGCTTGAAGCTGCCGGAGCCTTCGGCATCGTGCTTGAACTGGTGACGGAAGAAGTGGCCGCAGCCATCTCCAAGGCAATCAGTATTCCGACCATCGGCATTGGTGCGGGCCGCTATTGTGACGGACAGGTGCTGGTGTTCCATGATGTGCTGCGCTATGCCTCCCCTTACCGGGAGAAACGGTTTGTCAAAACCTATGCCGATGTCGGCAGTCTGATCCGTGAAGGCATCAGCAGCTATGTGCGGGAAGTGAAAGACCGCTCCTTCCCGGCGGAGGAACATGTGTTTAACGCGGATGAAACGGTACTGGAATCCCTATACGGCGGTGCCGGCAAAGGAGCGAAATAAGATGAGAGTAATCAGAACAATTGCACAGCTGCGTGAAGCGCTGGAATATATGCGTCAAGGCGGCCATGGGCCGGTCGGTTTTGTACCTACCATGGGTTATCTGCATGAAGGCCATGCCAGCCTGCTGCGCGCAGCAGGTGAGAAGAGCGGCACAGTGGTGATGAGTATATTTGTCAATCCGCTGCAGTTTGGTCCTAATGAAGATTATGCTTCCTATCCCCGCGATGAGCAGCGTGATCTGGCGCTTGCTGAACGCGAGGGTGCGGATATTGTGTTTATCCCTAGTGTCGAGGAAATGTACCCTCAGCCGATCCGCACGGGAGTTTCGGTGTCTTCCCTTACAACACAGCTCTGCGGAGCTTCGCGTCCGGGTCACTTCGACGGAGTGACTACGGTGGTCAGCAAGCTGTTCAATATTGTACAGCCGGATTATGCCTTCTTCGGATTGAAGGATGCCCAGCAGGTAGCTGTTCTCCGCCGGATGGTGGCGGACCTGAATATGAATGTTGAAATTATCGCCTGCCCGATCGTGCGGGAAGAAGACGGACTGGCCCTCAGCTCACGCAATGTCTATCTGAGCGCTGAAGAGCGCAGACAGGCACTGGTGTTGTCCCGTTCCCTGCGCGAAGTCCGCCAGGCACTGGAGAACGGCAAGGTGAGAACGGTGGAGGAGGCCCGGGCGCTGCTGGTTTCAGTTATTGCTGAATCCCCGCTTGCGGTCATCGATTACGCGGAAATCCTGACTTTCCCGGATCTGGAGAGCCTGGAAGGCGGCGGTAAGCTGAGTGCTGCCGGCGGAGAGGTGATTATGGCACTTGCCGTGAAATTCGGCAGAACCCGCCTGATCGACAATAATGTATTTATTCCCAAGGAGGCTCACGCTCTTGTTTAGACATATGATGAAATCCAAAATTCACCGTGCTACCGTCACCGAAGCCAATTTGAATTATGTCGGCAGCATTACCATAGATGAGAATCTGATGGAAGCCGCGGATTTGCTGGAGAACGAGAAAGTGCAGATCGTGGATAACAACAATGGTTCCCGGCTGGAAACCTATGTAATCCCAGGCCCGCGCGGCAGCGGCGTTATCTGTCTGAACGGTGCAGCCGCTCGCCTCGTGCAGCCGGGGGATACCGTTATCATTATTTCTTACGCCATGCTGTCATCCGAAGAGCTGGCGGACCATAAGCCGACCGTTGTATTTGTAGATGCCGACAATCAGCCGGTGAAGCTGGCGGATCATGAGATTCACGCGACGATTGCCTAAAACCCACTGTTTGAGCCATGTAATCAATGGCAGGGATGAAGACACCCCGACTTGTGAAAAATGAAGTCAGGCAAGCTTAAGCTGAATTCATTATCAGTAAGGGTGGGATGTCCGGTGTTTCAACATTTATTTGCTGAGATGAACAAGATGCTGCAGGAGATCAGTGCTGACTATCCTACTGCGGAGGGTGCCCGCCGCAACGACCTTTTATCCAAATATAATATGCTCCACAGGATCAGCGATGATGTAATGGATGAATGGCTGGCCTTTGCCGAGAAGCTTAGCCAGTTCCGCAATCAGGCAGATTTTCAGCCGCAGCCGGAGCAGGAAATACCTGAGGAGGAAGCGCCAGAGCTTGCTATGGATGCTTTTGTCAGGGGACAGGGTTATTATAAGCTGCTTATGTACCGCAAATGTATCGAACAGTTCAAGGAAGTCACTGCCCGGCACCCGGACAGTCTGGCTGCCCGGCTGTATCTGGCTATGGCTTATCTGCAGGAGGGTGAAGGGGAGACGGCTTGGGGGCATCTGAATCATATGCTCGGCCTCATCCGTGAAACGAAGCTGAAGGCGATGATTTATAATGCGCTTGGCTGCATCAGAGCTTCTCAGGAACGTTTTAATGAAGCAAGTGAGCTGTTCAGCCTTTCTCTGCTGCATGATCCCGCTCTTCCTGAGCCGAACATTAACCTGGAGGTTTGCCGCAAGCGGGGCGGGAAGCTTCAGTTCGGACAACAGCTGGTCTCGCTTTTATAATTAATTTTCATCCGTTTAAGCGATGCAACCTACTTCACCAGGGGTGTGCATCGCCTTTTTTCGTAACTTCTGTTATGCTGATAAAGAGTCTCAAGTGAAAGGGAATAGAACTTATAATGAAATTTGCCGTGCTTGATTTTGAAACTACGGGAACCCAATCTGTGGGAGAGATCATCCAGGTTGGCCTTGCCATTATAGAGGAAGACAGGTCCATCTCCCGGGTGTATGGTTCCTATGTCAAGCCCGGAGCACCCATTCCTCCTTTTATTACGGGCTTGACCGGAATTACAGACAGTGATGTGCAGGATGCGCCGGAACTTGATGAGATGATGATGGAACTGGTGCCGCTGCTCGATGATGTTGTGCTGGTTGGACATAATGTGGCGTTTGATTTTCATTTCTTGCAGAATGCGCTGGACCGCTGCGGTTATTTGCCGTTTCAGGGCCGGATTCTGGATACTATCGATTTTCTCAAAATATGCTTTCCCTCGCTGACTACCTATCAGCTTGGGTCCGTGAGCAGCCATTTCGGCCTTACGCATGAGCGTCCCCATCAGGCGGACAGTGATGCCCTCGCAACTGCTCTTGTGCTGCTGAAATGTCTGGAGGAGCTGGACAGCCTGCCTCTCCTGACCATCCAGCGGCTCAATGAGCTGTTCGCCGATGAAGACAGTGACCTGGCCTGGTATTTCGATGGTCTGCAGCGTGAGCGCGAAATGGAGACCTTCCAGCCGGAAGGAGACCTGACCTTCTACCGGCAGCTGGCCCTTGCTGTAGGCGACTGGGCAGAGCTGGCTCCGCCTCGGGAGGAAGGATCTGACAACCCGCTGCAGAATATTACCTTCGGGGAGTATATGGAAGAGGTAACCAAACGTCTGAAGGACACCCTTCCGCAATATGAGAGCCGTGAAGCCCAGGAACTGATGATCCAGGAGGTCATGACGGCGCTTGATCAGGATAAGCATCTGCTGATTGAAGCAGGAACCGGCACCGGCAAATCGCTGGGCTATCTGCTTCCGGCCATTTATCACAGTGTCCGCAGTAATCAGAAGGTCATGGTCAGCACGCATACGATCAACCTCCAGGATCAGCTGCGTGAGCGCGACATCCCTCTTTTGACGAGTGTTGTGCCCTTTCCGTTCAAGGCAGCGATCTTTAAGGGGAGAGGACACTATTTGTGTCTCCGTAAGTTTGAACATAGAATTAATAAAAGGGACTTCACAAGTCCCAGGGAAGAAGCGCTTACGGCCGCGCAGATGATGGTCTGGCTGACCCAGACGGAGACCGGCGATGATGAAGAGCTGAACTTAAGCGGGCGCGGCGGTGATTTCTGGGAGACCGTAGCCAGTGATACCGACTCTTGTCTGGGACGCTCATGCCCTTGGTTCAGGAAATGTTATTATCACCGGGCCAAGCATGAAGCCGGGATTTCCGATGTGGTGGTGACTAACCACTCCAAGTTATTCGCAGATGTTAAGGCCGGGCATCAGCTGCTTCCGGCTTACGAGCATCTCATCATTGATGAGGCGCATCATCTGGAGGACATTGCCGGCAAACATCTCGGAATGCAGATGAAATATTTCACCGTGGCGCATACGCTCACCCGTCTGTACAAGGACAGCCGGAGCGGACAGCTGCCTGCCCTGCGCCAGACCCTGCAGTCGTCCGGCAGTGAGCAGGCTTCGGAATGGAGCGGTGTTATCGACCGGATCTATCCGGATCTGCTTACCGTCAAGGAGTCCTGGGATACACTTAGCGACAAGCTCTTCGGCCTGCTGCCTGAACGCAGCGATGCCGGAGCCGGTGAAGCCGGCCAGCTTGTCGCACGCCTGCAGCCGGGCAAGAAGCCCAAAGAGTGGGAGGAGCTGGCTGCTCTGGAGAATACACTCCATCTCAGCTTGAGTGATATCATCCGCAAGGGTGATAAAATGCTCAGTGAGATGCGTGATACGGACAGCCAGTCCTCTTCGGACAGTCTTGTGACGGATATCGGCGGGTTGTTCAAGGACCTGGCCTCCATCCGGGAGCAGATCCGTTTCTTTATGGGACTGAATGACGAGAATATCGTCTACTGGCTGGAGGGGAGCGGCAATTACCGCGGCAAATCGCTGCAGATGTATGCCGTTCCGGTGGATGTGAGCACCCAGCTCAGGGAGCTGTTCTTCGACAAGAAGAAGAGTATCATCCTGACCTCGGCCACCTTGTCTGTGGATAAGTCATTCCAGTTCATGATAGATAATCTCGGTCTTGGTGAGGCTGCAGAGCAGGGCCGTCTGATGACAGCCCTGCTTCCGTCGCCGTTCAAATACCGTGAGCAGGCACTGCTTGTCATTCCCCGTGATTTCCCGAGTGTCAAGGGAAGCATAGGGGATGCCCGCTTTGTGGATACACTGGTCCATTCTCTGGCAGAAACTGCCGTGGCTACCCGCGGGCGGATGCTGGTGCTCTTCACCTCCTACAAGATGCTGCGCCAGGTCTATGATCCGCTGAAGGAGGCCCTGGCTTCGCAGGATATCGCGGTGCTTGGACAAGGCGTAGAAGGCGGCAGTCGGAGCAAGCTGATCCGGCGGTTCCAGGACAGTACAGCGTCAGTCTTGCTGGGTACGAGCAGCTTCTGGGAAGGTGTAGACATTCCCGGTGAAGCTTTGACCTGTCTGGCCATTGTCAGACTTCCGTTCCAGCCGCCTAATCATCCGCTGGCTGAAGCGAAGTCGGAGCTGCTCCAGGCACAGAAGAAGAATCCGTTCATGAAGCTGTCCGTCCCGCAGGCCGTAATCCGCTTCAAGCAAGGCTTCGGGCGGCTGGTCCGCACCGCGCAGGACCGCGGAATCGTTATTGTATATGATACCAGGGTAATCGAATCTTATTATGGGAAGTATTTCCTGTATTCGCTGCCCGGTCCCAAGATGGAGCATATGCTGACGGATCAGATCGTTCCGCGGATTGCAGAATGGCTTGAAGAAGGCGGGGTTTAATAATCCGTCTCCGGTTGATATTATGTATAAGTAATTATTGTTCTGAAGTCCCGTGCTCCACTGCTGCTGCCCAAACGGGCAGTAGTACCCGGAGCATGGTTCCTATAACCGGCTTATCAAGCAGCATATGCTATCAAACCTAAGTGAATGCTTACGAAGCGAGTTTTGCGAAGTTGAATCAAGCAGCATATGCTATCAAAACTTTTAGGAGGAGAAAACATGAAATCGGATAAAATATCGGAGGCCGTCGTTCGCAGACTCCCAGTGTACCTGCGTTTCCTGAACGATCTCCAAAAACGTGAAATCTCAACAGTTTCTTCTCAGGAGCTGGGACAGAAGCTTGATCTCAACCCCGCCCAGATCCGCAAGGACCTGGCTTATTTTGGTGATTTCGGCAGAAAAGGCATTGGTTATGATGTCTCTTATCTGATTGAGAAGATCAGGCATATTCTCAAGCTGGACCAGCAGATTAATGTAGCTCTGGTAGGTGCAGGTAATCTTGGCCACGCCTTGTCGAATTACAATGCTTACTTGAAGGATACGATGAAGATTACAGCTGTATTTGATGCTTATGAGCCTAAGGTAGGCCAGCAGATCAACTCGTTGACTGTTCAGCCGATGAGTGAGCTGGGGGATACCATCCGTGCACAGGGCATCCGCATCGGGATTATTACCGTTCCGGACAGTGAAGCACAGAACGTTGCTGACATTCTGGTGGATTCGGGCATTGAGGCGATCCTGAATTTTGCGCCTGTCATTCTGAAGACTCCGGCCAATATCCGGATTCATGCCGCCGATTTCACTACGGATCTGCAGAGTCTGGCTTATTATTTGCATGACGGAAAGGACGAAGCTGAAGATGAGCAGCAATAAAACCATTATTAAAAACGGGCGTTTTCTGGTGCCTGGCAGCGAAGAGCCGGTGCTGAGCGGTTATATGACCATCGAAAATGATCTTATTACTTACATAGGTGAAGATAAGCCTGTAATTGAAGAGGATGCCGAGGTTATTGACGGCAGCCGGCTGCTGTTCATGCCGGGTCTCGTCAACACCCACGGCCATGCGGCGATGTCACTGCTGCGCGGCTACGGCGATGATATGGTACTGCAGGCTTGGCTGCAGGAAAAAATGTGGCCGATGGAAGAGAAATTCACCGGTGATGATGTGTACTGGGGAACCTCTTTGTCCGTTCTTGAGATGCTGAAGGGCGGCACTACGACCTTCCTCGATATGTATGACCATATGGACCGGGTTGCTGAGGTTACCGAGCAGTCAGGCATCCGTGCTGTACTTATGCGCGGTGTTATTGGCCTTTGTCCGGAAGAGGTGCAGAATCACAAGCTCGCGGAGGCGATTGCTTTTGCCCGGAACTGGCATGGCAAGGCTGACGGCAGAATTACTGCAATGCTCTCGCCGCATGCGCCTTACACCTGTCCTCCGGAGTTTTTCATGAAGTTTGTCCAGGCGGCTCATGATCTTGATCTGCCGATGCACACGCATATGTCCGAAACGCGTCATGAAGTGGAGCAGAATGTGGCCGATTACGGCCTGCGTCCGGTCGCTCATCTGGAGAAGCTGGGAATGTTCACCCGGCCGTCCCTGATCGCCCATGGTGTTCATCTGAACGATGAAGAGATTGAGATTCTGGCCCGCCACAATGTTGGTGTATCCCACAATCCCGGCAGCAATCTGAAGCTGGCCAGCGGAGTAGCCCGTGTTCCTGAGCTTCTTAGAGCAGGAGTTAAGGTCTCCCTGGGTACGGACGGTGCGGCAAGCAACAACAACCTGGATATGTTCGAAGAAATGCGGCTGGCCGCGCTGATCCACAAAGGTGTAAGCGGTGATCCTACAGCAGTACCGGCTCCAGAGGCGCTGCTGATGGCGACCGAATATGGTGCACAGTCTATTTTCCTGAACCAGGTAGGCCGGCTTGCAGCAGGGATGAAAGCCGACTTCATTGCGATTGATATTGATCAGCCGCACTTGCTGCCGCATACCGATCTTTTGTCCCATGCGGTATATTCAGCCAGTGCCAAGGATGTGGAGCATGTCTGGGTGAACGGCAAACAGGTTGTGAAGCACGGACAATGTCTGACACTAGATGAAGAAGCTATCCGCCGCAAAGCGCAGGAAACGTTCGAGGGACTGCTTAAACGGTAATACAGGTTTAAAGGGAAAGGAAGCTGCATGTTGAAGAAGAGGAGAAAATGGCTTCCGCTGGGGATTTCCCTGGTTCTGCTCCTTCTGTTCGGACTAAGCCAGTTTTATGCCTACATTATGAAGGATCAGTGGAACGAGCGGAGTGAAGCCAAAGAGATTGCCAGAGCGCGGGCCGGCTTAACTGAGGTAACCAAAGCACAGAAATCCGTCTGGGATGAAAATGCGATATACTGGGTGCTTACCGGAAAAAATGATGCAGGAACCGAGCTGATGGTTTGGGTCCGTTTTACCAAGGAAGGCCAGCCAGCCGGAGGCGCCAACGATTTATACGCGGAGGAGCTCAGCAAAGGGACTTCTGAGGCGCAAATCCGTGATATTATAGCTGCCCAGCTTCCGGGTATTACGATTAAGCGGCTGCTGCCGGGAGTGTATAACGGAGAATATGCCTGGCAGCTGTTCTACAAAAAGGACGGCAGGTTCTATTACAGCTTCTATCGCTTCACAGACGGCAGTGCCATCGGTGAAGGGTACAGCCTGCCCAACCGGTAAGCGGCAGCAAGAATGGTCTACAGCAGGAGCGGGAGGACAGTTGAACTGTTCTCCCGCTTTTTATATTAATATAAGCCGTAATTTAAAAGGTTCTTCAAGGGAGAGAACAATCAATAACTATTCTTGGACTTGTGGCCTACTTGGAGCTATGGCTTAATAATAGGGGAGGAATAGATGAATCCATTTCGATGGCATGACAGCTGGATAGCATTAATCAGTATATACGATGATGCATACCGGATTGTCATATCGGAAGTATTCATTCCCGGCATCTGCTTCATACATAATTGACATTCAGGAGGATCATAAATTTGGAAATTCTAGCCTATTTAGATCAGGCGGTAACGTTGTTCAAAGAGGAGCTGGGGGCAAATTTGTCCGGGATTTATCTGCACGGTTCGCTGGCCATGGGCTGTTTTCATCCGGATAAAAGTGATATTGATCTGCTGATTGTCGTACACGACAAGCTGCCTGTAGAGGTCAGCCGGAAACTGGCCAAGAAAGTGATAGCTTATCACGACAGTCTGCCGAACCGGCGCGGGGTTGAGCTAACTATTGTATTGAAGAAATATTTGAAGAACTTTGTGCATCCGACGCCCTTTGAGTTTCACTTCTCGGACTTTCATCTGGACCGGTACAGAAATGATGAGCATTATCTGTGTGGCGGGTTTGAGGACAGGGATCTTGCGGCTCAATTTGCCGTAGTCTATCAGCGGGGATTTATTCTGTACGGCGAGCCTATCCGCGAAGCGTTTCTGCCGGTAGACCGCCAATACTACCTCGATTCTATCCTTGGTGATATCGGAGATGCTGCTCAGCAAATCATAGATTCTCCAGTGTACTACACACTGAATTTGTGCCGTGTGCTGTATTTTGTGCGGGAAGAAGTTGTGTCTTCCAAAAAGGAAGGCGGGGAGTGGGGCCTGCAGCATTTGCCGTCCAGCTATCACGGGCTGCTGAAGCACTGCCTTGAAGAATATAGCGGTGTGGCGAGTGACAGCAGTTACGACCCGGAGTTATTAATTGATTTTGCAGAATACATGGCCGGCGAAATCAGACAGCACCAAGCCAAGGTGTAAATTCAAACTAACAATGAGTGAAGCGGACTGAGATTCCGTTATCTTGTTCATTTAAGCCCGAAATGGGGTGTATTTGTTAATTAACGGAATCTGAGTCCGCGCCAGCGGCAGACCAGCAAAAGGCGGATTATATTGAAGGGTCGACCTTAATAAAGAGGCAAAGCCCCTTCAGCTTTGGAACTGGAGGAATTAATGCGACTCCTAAGTCCATGTCCTACAAAAGAGAGCACCGCAGGCATTTATTTGCCTACAGGGTGCTCTTTTTCGATATCCTTACCGGCAAAGCTAATTCTGTACACATTTATTGCCGATAAGAAAGATAATCTACTGAAACATCCAGAAATTAGTATCAAAAATTTTAAATATATTCACACTTTTATGTAAAATCGTATATACACCTGTGATATACTACTACTTGTATCAGGACATGCTTAAGAGCATGTCAGTCTCGGAAGGGCGCTAGACACGCTAGATTGGTCATTATTATAGATTTATGTTCGGTCATTTTTGAGAGGAGGACGTTTCTTGAAACTGCGTCTTATGCCTGTACTGCTAACGTCTCTGCTGTCCGCTGCATTGTTATTCGGTGGCTGGTATTCGTACCGCCAGTTCGCTGTGCAGGAGCCGCTGCAAAAACTTGTATCATCCTATGAGGGAGTGAAGGATTCCCATATTAGTATTAAACGCAATGAGGTCACTTTGAAACTTGATTTGCAGCCGGGCACGAAATTACGTGAGCTCGTGCAGTATGTATCCAAAGAGGGCAGCTCAGCTATCAACGGCCGCACGCTCAAATTGGATGTCGAACAGAACTCCAGCGCTTTGCTGGATGAGTATTGGGATAAAGCCATGTTCTCGGTTGCAGAGGCGATGGAGAGCCGGAAGTATACATTAATCCCTGCCAAGCTGGATGGTCTGAAGACGCAAGACAGCAAGTACAGCGGGGTTATAGCAACAACGGAAATTGATGACAAGAATGTGTATGTGAGTCTGAGCAACGGTAAAGAGAGTAAGTTCATCATTCTGCCGCGTGCGGCGGCTACGATGGGAGTGTGGAACAATGCCTAAGTATTGGAAAGAGGTCCTGGCCGGATTTGTTCCGGTCATGCTGATTTTTATGGTTTTTGTCGGGATTAACATTTTCCCTGTAATTATTGCCTTCGGCATGGTCGCTGCCCTCCTGTTTATTGCCCACGCACGCGGCGGTCTGGCGGTAAATGCAGGTGCAGATAAGAAACGTAAGAAGAATGGGCCGTCCAAGCTGACTTTTGAGGAAATCGGCGGCCAGGACAACGCTAAACAGGAGCTGCGGGAAGCACTGGACTTTCTGATCCGGCATGAAGAAATCAGCAAATTCGGGATTCGCCCGCTGAAGGGGATTCTGCTGACAGGGCCTCCGGGAACCGGTAAGACGCTGATGGCCAAGGCTGCGGCACATTATACCAACTCAGTATTTGTGGCTGCATCAGGCAGTGAGTTTGTGGAAATGTATGTCGGTGTCGGTGCAGGACGTGTCCGCGATTTGTTCAAGGATGCCCGTACCCGTGCGCTTAAGGAAAATAAGCAAAGTGCCATTATATTTATTGATGAGATTGATGTCATCGGCGGCAAGCGTGAAGGCGGGCAGCAGCGTGAATACGACCAGACGCTTAATCAGCTGCTGACCGAGATGGACGGGATCTATAACAATGAAGCCCCGCGCATTCTGCTGGTAGCAGCAACGAACCGCAAGGAAATGCTGGACTCCGCACTGCTGCGTCCGGGCCGGTTCGACCGCCACATCCAGGTGGACATGCCGGACAAGAAAGGCCGCAAGTCGATTCTCGATCTGCATGCCAAGAACAAACCGCTGCATGAAACGGTAAGCTTGGATAAAATCGCCGAGGAAGCTTATGGCTTCTCGGGTGCACAGCTGGAAAGCGTGATGAATGAAGCAGCGATTTACATGATGCGTGAGAATCTGACCCAGGTAGAGCAGCGTCATCTCTCGATGGCGATTGATAAAGTCATGATGGGTGAGAAGACCGACCGGGAAACGAATCATGAGGAGAAACAGCGGGTAGCGATTCATGAGCTGGGACATGCTATTATGGCTGAGCTGCTGCGTCCGGGAAGCGTTAGCCAGGTTACTCTGACTCCGCGCGGACAGGCTCTCGGGTATGTAAGACATAATCCGCAGACCGAACAGTATCTGTACACGAAGGATTATCTGGAGAATCAGATTATGATTGCCCTGGGCGGAGCAGCTGCCGAAGAGATGTATTACGGCGGACGCAGTACCGGTTCACGCGGAGACTTTGACCAGGCGCTGAATATTGTCGAAACAATGATGAAATCGGGACTTACCTCCCTCGGGATTGCTAATCTGCAAATGGTAACCACTGAAGAGCTGATGAAAGAGAATAGTAAAATACTGGATGAGCTAATGGTCCGCACGAATGACCTGCTGAATAAGCAAAGAAATGTATTTGATTACTCTCTTGACATTTTAATGAAGGAAGAAGTTCTCTCCGGGGAGCAATTTCGTTGTCAATTTCGTGACAGTGTCCTTTTACCGGCATAATTCTTTATGCCGGTTATTTTTTTTTACTTTTCAGACATGCTAAGATATCATTATATGTCGGGCTACATATTTTTTTCGACAGACAAGGTACAATACAAAAGTATAGATACCTGAAAGGATGGAGACTTTTAAATGAATTTTAAAAAGATCGGTGTCATCGGCGGTGGCACAATGGGACAAGGGATTGCTGAAATGCTGGCAGCCAAGGGCCTGGATGTAATGCTGGTGGAGAAAACTGCAGACAGACTGAACTACTCCTACGAAATGATCGAGACCAGTCTCGACAAACAGCTGGAGAAATGGGCCATTACCCAAGCGGAGAAGAAACTGATTCTTAGCCGTATCCAAAAAGTGACACATTTTGCTGAACTGAGCTCCTGCGATATGGTCATTGAGACCATCGTTGAAGATCTGGAAGCGAAGCAGAAGGTATTCAATCAGCTCGATCAGGTGTGTCCGAGCCACATTATCCTTGCCAGCAACACGTCAACTTTAAGCTTGACTGAGCTTGCAAGCTCGACAATGTATCCGGAACGCGTAATCGGCATGCACTTCATACATCCTGTAGCGAAGGTTGATCTGGTTGAAATCGTGCGCGGATTGAAAACTTCCGACAGCACCTTTGAAGATACCAAAACCTTTGTTGATGAGATCGTTGAGAAAAAAGGCGTAATGATCTATGAATCCCCGGGATTTGTAACCTCACGCCTCATTTGCCTGTTCATTAACGAGGCTATGCATGTGCTGCAGGAAGGTGTCGCTTCTCCTGAAGATATTGATGATGCTATGCGCATTGGCTACCAGTTCCAGAACGGACCGCTTGAAATGGCAGACCGTTTCGGTCTGGATTCTGTTCTTGCTGCACTTGAGAACATGTTCCGTGAATACGGCGAACTCAAGTACCGTCCTTCCACGATTCTTAAGAAGATGGTACGTGCAGGACAACTGGGTGCGAAATCGGGCGAAGGCTTCTTCAAGTATGACAAGGATGGTGACCGTGTATGAATATCTTAGTTATTAACTCCGGCAGTTCTTCATTGAAATACCAGCTGTACAACATGACAGATGAATCTGTACTGGCCAAAGGTCTGGTAGAACGTATCGGGATGGATTCCTCCATTCTGAACCACAAACCAACCGGCAAACAGGAAGTAACTGAAGTAAGCGAAATTCTTGAACACAACACGGCAATCCGCAAAGTGCTTGCTTGTCTGACTGACAAGGAACATGGCGTAATTGCTTCCACCGACGAGATCAATGCCGTTGGGCACCGCGTAGTACACGGGGGAGAATTCTTCAAGGCTTCCGCACTTGTAGATGCAGATGCGAAGACGAAGATCCGCCAGCTGTTTGACCTTGCGCCGCTGCATAACCCGGCTGCTATGATGGGGATTACAGCGACTGAAATTAATATGCCAGGTGTGCCTCAGGTTGTTGTATTCGATACTGCCTTCCACCAGACGATGCCTGAGAAGGCTTATATGTATGCCATTCCGAGAGTGCTGTACAACAAATACAAAGTCCGCCGCTACGGCGCGCATGGTACCTCCCATGATTTCGTCAGCAAAGCTGCTGCAGATTATCTGGACCGTCCGCTGGGCGAACTGAAGATTATCACTTGCCACATCGGTAACGGAGCCAGCGTGACTGCAGTTGATGGCGGCGTGTCGGTGGATACTTCCATGGGTATGACTCCGCTGGAAGGCCTGATGATGGGTACACGCAGCGGTGACCTTGACCCGGCAATTGTTCCTTATGTGATGAACAAGGAAGAGCTGTCTGTCGGTGAAGTGAACTCCATGCTGAACAAGCACAGCGGACTGCTGGCTATTTCTGGCGTTAGCAGTGACATGCGTGATATTATTGACGGTGCGGAGAAAGGCGAGGCTAATTCTACGCTTGCTTTTGAAATGTACGAGTACCGTTTGCGTAAATACATCGGTTCTTACGCAGCTGCAATGAACGGCGTAGATGTAATCGTGTTTACTGCCGGTGTGGGCGAGAATGCTTCCCTGCTGCGTGAAAAAGTACTGAACAATCTTACGTTCCTCGGAATCGAACTGGATGCAGAAGCTAACAAGGTCCGCTCCGGCGATCCGCGCCGCATCTCTACGCCTGGTTCCAAGGTTCAGGTGCTTGTGGTTCCGACAAACGAAGAGCTTGTCATTGCACGTGATACTTACAGTATTGTGCAAGGAATTAACGGCTAAATTAGAGGAGAGATCTTAGGCATGGCTAACAAGAGTGTAATCAAGAATGTGAATGAGCATGTTGGAGAGAGTGTTGTTATCGGATGTTGGGTTAACAACAAGCGCTCCAGCGGTAAAATTCAGTTCCTGCAGCTTCGGGATGGTACAGGCTATATCCAGGGCGTTGTGGTGAAATCGGAAGTACCTGAGCAGGTCTGGGATGATGCCAAGAGCCTTACCCAGGAAAGCTCGCTGTATGTTACCGGAATTATCCGTGAAGAGCCCCGCAGCCAGTCAGGTTATGAAATGACGGTTACAGGTATAGAGGTATTGCATCTTACTGAGAATTATCCGATTACGCCCAAGGAGCATGGTGTTGACTTCCTGATGGACCACCGCCATCTCTGGCTGCGTTCTTCCAAGCAGCGGGCAGTAATGGTGATCCGTGCAGAGATTATCCGTGCGGTTCAGCAATTCTTCAATGAGAGTGGATTCACGAAGGTTGACCCGCCAATTCTGACTCCAACGTCAGCTGAAGGCACGACCAACCTGTTCCATACGAAGTATTTCGAAGAGGATGCGTATCTGACCCAGAGCGGACAGCTGTACATGGAAGCTGCAGCAATGGCTCTTGGACGCGTATATTCCTTCGGACCTACCTTCCGTGCGGAGAAATCCAAAACCCGCCGCCACTTAATCGAGTTCTGGATGATTGAACCGGAAATGGCGTTCACAGATCATGAAGAAAGCTTGCGTGTGCAGGAAGATTTCATCAGCTTTGTGGTGCAGTCCGTACTTACGAACTGCCGTGCCGAGCTGGAGGCGGTTGGCCGCGATGTCTCGAAGCTGGAGAACATCAAAGCGCCGTTCCCGCGTATTTCCTACGATGATGCAATCAAGTTCCTGAATGAAAAAGGCTATGAAATCGCCTGGGGCGATGATTTCGGTGCACCTCATGAAACGGCTATTGCCGAAATGAGCGACAAGCCGGTCTTCATTACCCACTATCCGGCTTCGTTCAAAGCCTTCTACATGAAGCCGCATCCTGAGCGTCCGGAAGTGGTGCTGTGCGCGGATATGATCGCTCCTGAAGGGTATGGAGAGATTATCGGCGGATCACAGCGTATCGACGATCCGGCGCTGCTGGAAGCCCGTTTCAAGGAACATAATCTTTCGATGGATACCTACAAATGGTACATGGATCTCCGCACTTACGGTTCTGTTCCTCACTCCGGATTCGGTCTGGGGCTGGAGCGTACCGTGGCCTGGATTTGCGGTCTGGACCATGTGCGTGAAACGATTGCCTTCCCTCGTACGCTGTACCGTCTTTACCCGTAAGGATGGGCAAAGGGGGCTTAAGTATGGACGGAAAAGGATGGAATACCTGGGGCGAAGGCGTAGCCTTCGGCCTGGAGAACGGAATGGCCGTCATTCCTTATGCACTCTTGAAATATTACCGGAAGCTGAATCTGACTGGCAGTGAGGCAATGCTGCTGATTCATCTGCTCTCGTTCCGGCAAGTGGAGGGAATTGATTTCCCTTCGCTTGAGGAGCTGCAGGCCGTAACCGGACGCAGTATCTCGGTTATTGCCGGAGAGCTGCAGAAGCTCATGAAGGAAGGATTCATCAGCATCGACGGAGACAACGACGAGCTGCGCGATATCCATTATGAGCGCTACAACTTCTCCGGACTGTATGGCAAGCTCGGTGCTTATCTGGCCGAAGTCTCGCAAGAGCATTCGCAGGAGAAGCGCAGCCGTGCTGAGAGTGAGCCGGGTTCCCGGGCTGCCGCCCATTATTCCGGATCACCTGCTCCGGAGGGCGGTTATGGCCGGCCGGCCGCGCCGGGGGGTACGGAAGCCGAGGAGAGCCGCAGCCTGTTCAGTATTTTCGAGAAGGAATTCGGCCGTCCGCTGTCTCCGATGGAATGTGAGTCCATTTCCGGCTGGGTCGATGAGGACCGGTATCCCGAAGAGCTGATTCTGCTTGCACTGAAGGAATCTGTCTTCGCCGGGAAAGTTCATTTCCGCTATATTGACCGCATTCTGCTGGAATGGGCCCGCAACCGGGTGAAGAATGCCCAGGATGTCAAAGCCTATTCCCAGAAGTTCCGCAGCGGCGGAAGATGAAATCATAACGTTACGATGCCTGTCATAGAATGAATGAATTGAATTCAAGGGCACTGCTTTCCAGGGTACACCGGAGACAACCCCGCAGCTTACTGCGGGGTTGTCTTTTTGTATTATATATTGAGTTCAGAAAAGGGAGTGGAGCGTATGACCGAACGTAAAGAACCCAGGCAGATTCTTACGAAGGAAGAGCTGGTGGAACAATTAAGGGCTTGCGGGATCAAGGAAGGGCAGAGCTTGATAGTACATGTATCCCTCAGCCGTCTGGGTTTCGTGATTGGCGGGGCGGAGACGTTAATTCGTGCGCTGCTGGAGCTTGTCGGTGTGGACGGCACCCTGATGATGCCTTCGCAGACCTGGAAGAATCTCGACCCCCAGACGGGAGTGCACTGGGAAGAGCCTGCGGAGTGGTGGCCGCTTATCCGTAAATATTGGCCTGCGTACGACAAGGAGGTTACTCCGGCGATCGGGATGGGAGTAGTGGCTGAAATGTTCCGGAAATGGCCGGGAGCCACCAGGTCGGATCATCCGGCCCGTTCTTTTGCCGCGCTCGGCAAACATGCGGAGTATCTGGTAAAAGACCATGATCTGAGCAATATCTTTGGCGCCGGTTCACCCCTGGACAAATTGTATCAGCTGAACGGGCATATTCTTCTGATTGGCGTAGGCTACGACAAGAATACATCGTTGCATCTGGCCGAGACCCGTGCTGACTATCCGGGGAAGCAGATGGTTAATGAGAGCAGTGCTGTTCTGGTGGAGGGTGTCCGCAAGTGGTTAACTTACCCGACACAGGCAGTGGATGACAGTGACTTTGTCCCATTGGGGCAGGAGTATGAGCAGGCGGTGAATCTGCAGATTCACCGGGCCGGGAATGCAGAGGTAAGATTAATGGAACTCAGGTCATTGGTAGATTGGGCAACGGTTTGGATGGAGCAGCATAGGTAGGGGGAAGGCAGACAACAAATAGCCCGCAGCTGCTTCGGGGAAGCGGTCTGCGGGCTATTTTGTGGAGAGAGGGCTAATGTAACATGAACAAATGCTAAAGAATTATTGCAGCTCTTTCTCCAAAGCCGATCCCATTTCACGGGAACGCTCGGCACAGCGGTTAACTGCAGCGATGACCGTTTCGAAGAAATCTCCGCGTTCCAGCACTTCAATCGCGGCTTGGGTAGAGCCGTTCGGCGAGGTGACCTTCTTGCGGAGCGCGGCAGGTTCTTCACCCGTCTGCTGCACCATCCGGGCAGCTCCCAGCACGGTCTGAACCGTAAGCTCGCGGCTCTGTTCAACCGGCAGTCCGCCGCGGATGCCGGCGGCAATCATGGCCTCCATCATGTAGTAGATATAAGCCGGTCCGCTGCCGGAAATTCCTGTTAAGGTTTCCATCCGCTCCTCATCAATAACGGCCGTTAACCCGACAGCTTCGAAGATATTAAGGGCTGTGCGGCGGCCCGGTTCGTCAACCTCCTTGGAGAAGGCTATGCCGGTTGCACCCAGGCCGATGGAGCTGGAGGTGTTAGGCATCGAGCGGACTACAGGCTGTTGTGTACCCAGCAGACCCTGCATAGTACGGATTGTCAGTCCGGCAATCACTGAAATTACGAGCTGATCCGGCGACAGCAGCGGACCCAGATTACGTAATGCTTCTGCGGCATCCTTGGGTTTCATCGCAAGCACAATTACGGGTGCTGTACGCAGGGCATCTGTTTTTTGTTCGGGATCATTGTAGCCCAGAACGCCATAACGGCTGCGCAGCTCGGCCAGACGTTCGCTGCTGCTGCGGTTTAGCATGATGATTTTGCCGGATTCCACTACGTTCCGGGCGATCATTCCGCGCACAATTGCCTCAGCCATCGAGCCTGCGCCATAAAAAACGATATTATGATTAATAAGTGGTATGGATGGTTGCTGACACATGGCTGGTAGTCCCCCTAAAAAGTTATGTTAACATATGAAGCATGAATACTTGATTATCCCCTAATTTGGCCGGAGCCATGGATAATATACTTGCTTGAAGTCAGCGCAGGCAACCCCATCGGGCCGCGGGCGTGCAGCTTCTGGGTGCTGATCCCGATTTCAGCACCAAAGCCGAATTCAAAGCCGTCAGTGAACCGGGTGGACGCATTATGATATACAGCGGCGGCATCCACTTCCTGCAGGAAGCGGGCAGCATTATCGGCATCCTCTGTAACAATACACTCGGAATGTTTGGTACTGAACTCGGCGATATGCCCGAGAGCCGCTTCCAACGTGTCCACGATTTTGACATTGAGAATATAGTCATTGTATTCCGTGGCGAAATCCTGCGGAGTAACCGGCAGAGCCCAAGGGACAAGAGCGATTGTAGCCGGACAGCCGCGCAATTCCACATGGACACCGCGGAAGGCCTCTGCCAAAGCCGGCAGATGACTGGCTGCGAATTCACGGTGGACAAGCAAAGTCTCCATGGAGTTGCAGACAGAAGGCCGCTGCGCTTTTGCATTCAGACTGATCCGCTGAGCCATACCGGGTTCGGCACTTGCATCCAGATAAGTATGGCATATGCCTGCACCTGTTTCAATTACTGGTACAGTGGCATTAAGCACCACATTCTGTATTAGTGAGCTTCCGCCGCGCGGAATGATGACATCCAGCAGGCCGTTCAGCTTTAGCATTTCATCTACGGAGGAGCGGTTGGGATCTTCGATCAGCTGCAGGGCATCAGGCGGCACTGCTGTACCCGCCAGTGCGCGGTGCAGAACCTCTGCAATCGCACGGTTCGAGGACAGGGCGGATGAGCCGCCGCGCAGGACCACGGCATTGCCGGTTTTGAGACACAGGCCGGCAGCATCAACGGTTACGTTCGGACGGGCTTCATAGATAATGCCGATAACGCCAAGCGGAACGCGGACCTTCTCAATAAACAGGCCGTTCGGGCGTTCGATGGTTTCCAGATTGTCACCAATCGGATCAGGCAGCACGGCAATCTGCTGCAAGCCCTCGGCTATGCTGTCAATCCGGCCTGCATCCAGTGCCAGCCGGTCGAGCATAGACTCCGGAGTGCCGTTTAGCCGCCCGCGCTCCAAGTCCTCGGCATTGGCGGCAATAAGGTAATCCGCTTCGGCGCGCAAGGCTGCGGCCATGACAAGCAGAGCTTCATTCTTCTGGCCGGTAGTCAAGCTGGCGAGTACCCCTGTGGTCGCTTTGGCCAGCGTCGTTTTGTTTACCACTTCACTCATGACGATTCCCCCTAAAAGTTTTGTTGGCTTAACGCAGTGTAATCCATTCGTCGCGGTGGATAACCTCGAGCCGGTGCACCTCACCGAGCCTTGGGACAACCTCGCGGCTGGGAAGGCCCTGGATGCTGCGGAGCTGGGTATCATCATAATTGACGATGCCCCGTCCAAGCAGTTTGGCATCCGGGCCAAGTACTTCTACAACATCTCCGGAATGGAAGCTGCCCTCGATTCGTCTGACCCCGACCGGCAGCAGGCTATGCCCTCCATGGAGCAAAGCTTCTACCGCGCCGTCGTCAACATAAAGGGAGCCCAGCGGGGTGGACATGAATCCAAGCCATTGTTTCTTGACGGGCAGGGAGGAGAGGGTCGTGGCAAAATATGTGCCTTTGCCAGTACCTTCAGCTGCCAGTGAAAGATCACCAGGCTCCGTAACTCTGCCTACAAAGACAGGAACGCCTCCCCGGGTGGCAATCTTGGCAGCATCGATCTTCGAACGCATGCCGCCAGTACCTACGCTTGAGCCTGCGCCGCCTGCGATAGCATAGATTTCCGGTGTAATCTCTTCTATATGCTGATACCGGACCGCATCCGGATGCTTGCGCGGGTCCCCGCTGTAGACGCCGTCCATATCCGTCAGGACCAGTAGCCGCGAGGCCTTCAGAAGATTGGCGACCAGCGCCGACAGGGTATCATTATCACCGAATTTCAATTCGTCCACCGATACAGTGTCATTCTCGTTGAACACGGGTACAGCGCCCAGCCGGAGCAGCTCCTCCACAGTCATCATGGCGTTGTTCATGGCGCGGCGGCTGCAGAAGTCCGTGCGGGTCAGAAGGATCTGTGCGGTAGGAATACCGTGCCGGGCAAAGGCCTCCTGGTAAGCCTGCATGAGCATAACCTGTCCTACCGCTGCTGCGGCCTGCTTCTCGTGCAGCAGCTTGGGGCGGGACGGGTAGCCGATAGCACGGAATCCTGCCGCCACCGCTCCTGAGGTAACCAGCAGGACTTCACAGCCTTGCTTGCGGAGTGCGGCAATCTCGGCGGCGAAGAAGGCGACCGCAGACCGGTTCAATCCGCCCTCAGGGCCGCTCAGTGAGCTGCTGCCGATTTTGACCACGATTCTTGTCGTCATTGTCTTTCACTTTCCTCTCAAATTTCAATCGCTGTCAGCCCGAAAATGACAAAAAGCCCCCATCCTTAGACTTAGCAAAGGACGAAAGCTTGGTTAACTTCCGCGGTACCACCTTCATTGATGAGGGTTCATCCGACTTCATTCTCGTAACGGGAGTATCCGTCCTGCAGGGCAGGCCGCTCGGGGGTAGGATTCGGAATGGACATCCGCGGTAAATTCTCCCAGCCTTCCGGAATTTACTCTCTGCACGCGAATCATTGTCAATTCTTACTGGTCCCGTCTGCACGTTTCACTATTTGTCATTTAGAATACCATGGGAAAGCAGGGTTTGCAAAGAGCCGTCCGGCGAATTTTTTGGGATGGAGGGAAGCAAATTTAATGTTTGACCTTCAGGGGGACGGGTAAAGTATTTATAATCTGTTACCAGGAGGTGGATTGATTTGAGTAAGAGCACTAATGTCCAGCAGGAACAGAATCAAAATGCCAAAGAAGCCGCCGAAATTCAAAACAAGGCGATCAGAGAGTTTGTCGAGGAAAAAGCCGGAGATTCCCGTACTAAGGGACCGGTTGATGAGAGTACAGCCCGTCTGCCGGATGATCAGAACCGTCTGATCACGCAGCATAATTTGCGCAAATAAATAATTGTTTTCCGGGAAAATACAGCAAATGCCCATCCGGCTTCAAGACAGGAGCCGGATGGGCATTTGCATTTTTCTGCTGTTTATTCGTCCGCCAGTCCGGCAACCGTTGCTTTGAAGGTTTCAATGAAAGCTTCGGCGGCCCGGGATAAGTAGCGTCCGCGCCGGTAAGCGACCACCAGTGTACGGCTGGGAACCGGATCAGCCAAAGGCAGGTAGACAGGTACGAATTCACTCCGCGGAGCACGTGCGATGAAATGGGGCACCAGCGTTACACCCATCCCGGTGGCTACAAGCGACTGAACGGTCTCCATATTATTGCTTTCAAAAACAATCTGCGGCTCAAAACCGGCTTCACGGCAGAGTTCAACGGTCATTTTACGGAAGCCCTGACCTTCTTTGAGCACGATAAACGGTTCATTCTTAAGCTCATGCAGTGAGGTACGGATACCCAGAGCACTCCGCGCTGCCAACGGATGCTCAGGCGGGACTGCCAGATCAATCCGTTCCTCGCCAAGCACCTCATAGGCCAGAGTCGGAATCTCCAGCGGCAGGGAGAGCAGGCTTAGATCCGTCTGGCCGCTGGCGGTCAGCTTCTCCAGATTCATTGAGGAGTCCTCCAGAAGGGTGATTTCAACCTCGGCATATTTGCTTTTGAATACCGGCAGTACATGCGGCAGCAGATGCGCACCGGTGATCGGCATGCTGCCAACCACGACCCGTCCGGTCCGCAGCTGGGAGATATCGGACATTTCCTGGCGCAGCAGCTCCACGGCATCAATGATCGCCTGGGCCTGCTCAACGAATTTCTCCCCGGCATGGGTCAGCTCAACGGAGCTGGTATTACGCTGGAAGAGAAGAACACCCAGCTCTTTTTCCAGTTTGGAGAGCTGCTGGCTCAGTGAGGGCTGGGCGATATGCAGCTTGTCTGCTGCACGTGAGAAGTTTCTTTCTGCAGCGATCTGAAGTGTGTATTGCAATTGTCTGAGTTCCACGGACAGGCTCCTTTAATATAAAGAATGGATAATCTGTCTATAAGTATAACCTATAGATATCCGATTTAGTATAGGTGGTTGTTTGACAGCGAAAAGAGTGGTGTGCTTCAGCAGGTTGATAATCTTACATAATCTGCATATTAAATATCTTTATTTTGAACATAAGGATATACTTAAATTATTCTTCAGGAGCCCTTATGCATGCTCTAGGCATACGTTCTTCGAAATAAACGGGGGTGTATTATGGGTGTTCTGGCAAGATTAATACAATCATTTGACGAGCTCGAAGAACAGCTGGGGTATTTTATTCATAATAATTCGGCCATCGAGCCATTGGATGAGAATCATGACTATCTATACGGGGAGACCGGCTTCTGGTCTAAGCCACAGCCTCATCAGGCCTATATGCAGAAGCATGTGCTGGCGGATTACCTGCAATTAACCGCTCTCTGCAGCCAGGTTCTCGTCAATGTCAAAAGCGAACATTATCACAAGTTCGAGCGGAGCACCGCTGTCGTACTCAGTCATATCAGGCAGAACACACTGCTTCCGAGCAGGACACTGGAAGATGTTTTTAATGAGATTAAGCTGGAAATGGACATTCAGCGTGGAATCATTGCGGGTACGTATCAATAAGGAAACAGCAGAAGCTTAAAGAGTAAGGAACTACTTTCGGCGGTTGTACTGCAGGCGCGCGCTATAGGATGAACCTATAAGTGCTATAGAAATCATATCTTGGAATTATAAACGTACTGATGTTATATTTAGAACATTCAAGAGAGACTCCACGCTCTCATCCAAATGGAACGATTCTACTATATGAGGTGAAATTCATGGGCAACAAGACAATGTTTGAAAAGATTTGGGATAATCACGTTATTCATCAAGAGGAAGGCAAGCCAAGTATCATCTATATCGATCTGCATCTGGTTCATGAGGTTACTTCTCCGCAGGCCTTTGAAGGATTGCGCTTGAGCGGCCGTCCGGTCCGCCGTCCGGGACTTACTTTCGCGACTATGGATCATAACGTGCCTACCAAGGACCGTTACAATATTACAGATCCGATCTCCAAGCAGCAGATAGATACCCTTTCACAGAACTGCCGTGATTTCGGTGTGAGACTGTTCGATCTGAATGATATTGACCAGGGTGTCGTACACGTTATGGGGCCGGAAATTGGCCTGACACATCCCGGTAAGACAATTGTCTGCGGAGACAGCCACACCTCCACTCACGGAGCGTTCGGTGCGCTTGCCTTCGGGATCGGCACCAGCGAAGTTGAACATGTGCTTGCGACCCAGTGTCTGCAGCAGTCCAAGGCGAAGACGATGGAAGTGCGCTTCACGGGTAACCGTAATCCGGGAGTGACCGCCAAGGATATGATTCTCGGCGTCATCGCCAAATACGGTACGGATTTTGCGACTGGTTATGTTATCGAATATACGGGCGAAGCAATCCGTGAGCTGTCGATGGAAGAACGCATGACAGTCTGCAATATGTCGATTGAAGGCGGAGCGAGAGCCGGCCTGATCGCACCGGACGAGACTACGTTCAACTATCTGCGCGGACGTCAATATGTGCCGCAAGGCGAAGCCTATGACGCTGCTGTTGAGACCTGGAAGGGTCTTGTAAGCGATGAGGGCGCACAGTATGACACTGTCGTAGAATTCGATGTAGAAACGCTGATTCCGCAGGTTACCTGGGGCACCAGCCCGGGAATGGGTACGGACATCAACTCAAGTGTGCCGAATCCTGCAGACTTCACCACTGAGAACGAACGTAAAGCCGCTGAAAAAGCGCTTGAATATATGGATCTGGCACCAGGTACGCCTATCTCTGAAATCGGTATTGATTATGTCTTTATCGGCTCCTGCACCAACGGCCGGATTGAGGATTTGCGGGCTGCGGCTCAAGTAGCCAAAGGCCATAAGGTATCCGATAAGGTGACGGCAATTGTTGTACCGGGCTCCGGACGCGTTAAGCTGCAGGCTGAGAAGGAAGGTCTGGACAAGGTCTTCACAGAAGCCGGTTTTGAATGGCGTGAAGCAGGCTGCAGTATGTGCCTGGCCATGAATCCGGATGTTCTGCAGCCTGGACAACGCTGCGCATCGACCTCCAACCGTAACTTTGAAGGACGCCAGGGACGCGGCGGACGCACGCATCTGGTCTCTCCTGCCATGGCGGCTGCGGCTGCAATTAAAGGACGGTTCACCGATGTCCGCGACTGGAATTACAAGACGGAAGCCGTCAACTCATAGAATAATTGAGAGAGCAGGAGGACACAGCAAATGGAAGAATTTAAGAAATTAACAGGTATCGTAGCCCCGGTAGACCGGGTTAATGTAGATACGGATGCAATCATTCCGAAGCAATTCCTGAAACGGATCGAGCGTACCGGGTTTGGACAATTTCTTTTTTACGAATGGCGTTTTGATGAAGCAGGAAATGATAATGCAGCGTTTGAGATGAACAAGCCGCGTTATCAGGGAGCATCCGTGCTGATCTCGCGTGCGAACTTCGGCTGCGGCTCCTCCCGGGAGCATGCACCTTGGGCTATCATGGATTACGGCTTCAGAGTGGTAATCGCACCGTCCTATGCCGACATCTTCTATAACAACTGCTTCAAGAACGGCATTCTGCCGATCAAGCTGTCGGAAACGCAGGTGGATGACCTGTTCAGCCGTACCGCAGAGCATGAAGGCTATACACTGACTGTAGATCTGGAGAACAACAGATTGAGCGATGAATACGGCCTTGCCATTACGTTTGAGTTGGATGAGCACCGCCGCCAGTTTCTGCTGCAGGGATTGGATGATATCGGTCTGACGCTTCAGCACGCAGATGAGATTGCCGCGTACGAAGAACGTCATGCGGCCAAGCTTTTCGGCTAAGCAATGCGGGGATGTTTGCAGGGAAGTGAGTGAACATCTGGCGAAGAAATTCGTAAACTTTACAAATTTTACACAAAACTTCTATTTCCGGGTGTCGGAAATAGAAGTTTTTTTGCTATAATCGATATATTCATTGCCTGTGAAGGCAACTTTTGGGGATTTCTGTCGTCTTAATCTTATCTATGGTTCTATCAATTGACAAAAGGGAGAGGAAAGGATGAAGAAAGCCGGACAACGGATGTTATTCCTACTGCTGCTGCCGCTCTTGTTACTGTCATTCGCCGGCCATGAAGCTGCCGCTGCCGCAAGCAGCCAGGGAAGGATTGTGATGGACAGTAAGGAGCTTGCGCTGCCCAAAGGAGTCATCCTTGAGAACGTGAATGGAAGCGTTATGATTCCGATCCGGGTGGTGGTGGAGAACCTTGGTTTTGAAGTGCTCTGGGAGCAGACCACCCGCAAAGTAACCGTCCAGCAGGACGGCAAGACAGTACAGCTCGCAGTAGGAAGCAAGACGGCTGAAGCCGATGGCGTAAGTCTGCTGCTGAATGCCGCACCCAAGCAGAATGGCGGTACTGTACTGGTTCCTATCCGTTTCGTGAGTGAACAGTTCGGACTCAGTGTCGGCTGGGATAATTCCGACAAAACAGTCTACTTAAGCGGTGGAATTCCGCTTGAATCCCCTGTATCTGCAGATCCGCTGCCTTCAGCTACCGTGGCACCTGCAGCCTCTGCAGGCCCTGTGGTGGCAGTGCAATCCCCTGCTCCGACACAGCTGCCTCAGACCAATACAGAGAATACTGAAGAGGTCGAGGGCAGTATTACGGCCTCTCCGACTCCTGCAGTTACGTCCCCGACAGTGAAGGGGGCTGTATTCAGCGAGAACCGTCTTATTGTAGCGGTTGCCGGAGGTGCCAAGCCTACGGTGACCAAGATTACCGGACCAGACCGGATTGTAGTTGATTTTCAGGGAGCAGCGTTTGCCTCTGATTTCAGCGGCAGCTTTCCGGGGGTATCTGCCAGCGGCAGTCCGCAGGGAAGGCTGGACGTAAGCGGCTACCCGCTGGTATCTGAAATACGCTATGCACTGTTCAGCACCAGTCCTTCTACGGTCCGGTTCGTAATCCAAACCGCAGGCAGCCAGAATTACCAGCTGAGTACGGATGACAGCACAGGGCTGGTGACGGTAGATCTCAACACGGTGAATAGCGGAACTGGCACACCGGTGAATACAGGATTGACCGGCAAGCCTATTGTAGCGCTTGATGCAGGTCATGGAGGCACGCAGCCGGGAGCAATCAGTCTCACTGGCAAAGCGGAAAAAGACTTCAATCTTGCAGTTATCCTTAAAGTTGGAGCGATTCTCACACAAGAGGGCTGGGCAGATGTTGTATACACACGAACGTCGGATGTTACTCTCGGTCTGCAGGACCGTGTAAGAATTGCTGAAGCTGCAAAGGCTACGCTGTTTGTTTCGCTGCATGGGAATTCGTTGGATGTAGGGTATCCGAACCGTGACAAAGTCAATGGCAGTGAAACCTATTACAGCCGCAGCGAAAGTCTTCCGCTTGCCCAAATCATGCAAAAGCATCTGGTAGCCGGTACAGGGTTCAAAGATAACGGCGTCAGATCGAAGAGTCTGCATGTCACCAGAGAAACAAGCATGCCAGCTGTTCTGCTGGAGGCAGGTTATCTGACGAATCCGGGAAATGAAGCGGCTATGTACAGCGAGCAGATGCAGAATAATCTGGCACGGGAAATTGTAGCGGGAATTAAGGAATATCTTGGGCTTTAAGTAACGCGGCAAGGGAGCTGCGTGTGAACAGTCCTGATTTTTAATGGTATTTATTCGCAACTTTTAAGTTCATCAGGCGTCTAAACTATGTCGAAGGTTGTCAGTAGGATTGCACCAAGAACGCTCGTTTGGGGGCGGAATACTAGAGTCTTAGAGGTGAAGAATGAAGAAATTTGCTTGTATGCTGTTGCTGCTGTTGTTCTTTGTTGTGATTCTGCCGGGGCATGGACAAGCTGCTGCGGCTACCAACAAGATTTTCCTGGATGGACAGGAACTGACCGCAGGGCAGGATGTTCCGGTGGAAAATGTAAACAACTCCATTATGGTGCCGCTAAGAATGATCGCTGAGAACCTTGGATACAAGGTGGACTGGAATCAGACAAGCAAGACCGTTACGATTGAACAGCAAGGTAAGACTATGCAGCTGATCGTGAATCAGACTGCAGCCTCTGTAGACGGCAAGACCGTGGTCTTGACCACGTCACCGCTTCTGCGGAACGGTACAACTCTCGTGCCGATCAGATTCATCGGAGAGCAGTTTGGCCTTACAGTCAAATGGGACAATACGAAGAAGATTGTAGATCTTATTACCCCGGAAATCCCGGATACTAACACGGAAACAGGTGGAAGTAACGGAGACGGGGGAACCGTTGTAGTACCGCCGGATGATGCGGCAAGCGGCCTGAGCATGATTAACGGAATCAGCTTCAACGAGAACAGGCTAAGCATTGCACTTGAGGGCAACACCCAGCCGAAGGTTTCCAAAGTGAGCGGACCGGACCGGATTATAATTGACCTGCCGAATGCCACTTTCTCGGATGTATTCGGTACAGGACAACAGCTGGATCCCAACCTGAACGGTATGCTTACGGTTACGGATTATCCGGATGTAACCGGTGTGCGTTACTCGCTGTATAGTACCGCCCCGTACACTGTACGTTTTGTAATTGACCTTACTACCTCGAGAAATTATAGCGTTGAAGTTTCGGGCGATGTCTCCAAGCTGATTGTCATTGATTTGAATGCGCAGAGCA
Organism: Paenibacillus sp. FSL H8-0259; assembly: GCF_037963255.1. Taxonomy (NCBI): domain Bacteria; kingdom Bacillati; phylum Bacillota; class Bacilli; order Caryophanales; family Paenibacillaceae; genus Paenibacillus; species Paenibacillus sp. FSL H8-0259. Next base: position 5,177,076 of record NZ_CP150147.1, on the reverse strand, counting down.
CTGGAGATACTTCTACACAGCCCGGCAACAGCGGGCGTAAACTGGTGGTGCTCGATGCCGGGCATGGCGCCAAGGATTCCGGGGCTGTTGGGGTTACCGGTAAATACGAGAAGAATTTCAATCTGGCTGTTATTCTGAAGGCGGCGGAGCTGCTGAAGCAGGAGAACAAAATTGACGTGGTTCTGACCCGCAGTGATGATACCTTCCTTGAACTGAAGGACAGGGCGGCAATTGCCAACAACCTCAAAGCCGATTTATTCATCTCTGTCCATGCCAACAGCAGCGGCTCGTCCGCAGCAAGCGGAACAGAGACCTACTATCAGCGCGAAGCCAGCAAGGCTCTGGCAAAGGTGATGCACAAGTATCTTGTACAGGCTACCGGACTTAGTGACCGGGGCGTACGTTACGGCAACTTCCACGTTATACGCGAGACAACGATGCCTGCGGTACTGCTTGAAGTTGGCTACCTCAGCAACAAGAATGATGAGGCACTTCTGTTCACGGAATCACTTCAGAACAAAGTTGCTGCATCAATGGTCAGCGGGATTAAGGAATATCTCGGGGTTCAATAACAGCGGGCGGCAGCCAGGGCCGCAAAGTCGGATTTCGGCCATAGATTGGGGTCAGAGGACTTTGCGGCCCTGTCCTGCCCGTATTCATATGGAGGGGGTTATTTAGTGATGAACAAGAAATTGACATATGCAGGTATAGCAGTATTACTGCTCGCAGTAATTTCGGGATGCGGTGACAAACCAGCCGCCTCACCGGCAGATGCAGCGGGACAGGATTCATCCTCCGTATCGAGCGGAGCTGAAGGAAACGCAGGGAACGACAGCAGCGCTAATAGCACTAGTGCACCTCAGGCTACAAGTACGCCGGAGCCGGCAGCCACGGAAGCTCCTGTAGCTACTGAACAGCCGGCAGCGCCAGAGAAGCAGAGCCAGACTATCAAGGTCTATTATACAGATCCGCAGCAGACAGATCTGGTGGCGGCCGAAGTCTCTGTCAGCTTCACAGATGCCAAAGACAAATATACAGAGGCCTTTAAGGCTCTCCAGAGCAGCAAGAATGCCGACCAGATTCCGCTGTGGAGCAAAATCGAGCTGAAATCACTGGAATTTACGAATGGACAGATTGTCCTGGATATTCATAAGCCGGATGAGGCACAGCTTGGTGCAGGGGGTGAGGCTCTGGCAATCAGCGCATTGTCCCAGACCTTCTTCCAGTTTGAAGAAGTGAAGAATATCGATGTGCTGGTAGACGGAGAACAAGTGGAGAGCCTGATGGGGCATGTGGATCTCGTGCATCCAATAACGCGTGAGAACAACGGATTGTAAGCATTGCGCAGGAAATAGGCCAATGGCTGACGAAGTAGGCAACATAGAAATTCAGATGAGCCATAGAGAGGGGAATATCGAATTGTCCGGTCACAAAAAATTAAAGCGTAAGGTTCAATCTTATTCTGCTAAAGCGGTGTCCGCCGTTCTGGCCGGCACTATGGTGCTTGGCGGCACGGGAGCGGCTTTTGCCGAAACCACATCAACCGGAACGCCGGTAGCTGCCGTAACTCCCCAGTCAGCAGCAACAGCTGCAGGGATATTCAGTGATGTCAAAACAGCCTTCTGGGCCGAGAAACATATCTACAAGCTGGCAAGCCAAGGCATCGTTGTGGGGAATAACGGTTTATTCCGTCCGGGTGACTCCGTTACCCAGCAAGAAGCTGTTCTGATGGCGCTGCGCTTTATGAAGCTGCAGGGTAACGTGAACACAAGCACAGATGTGGTTCTTCCTGCTGATTTCATTGTAACTAACTATTACAAGCCTTATGTTGTGCTGGCTTTTCAGCAGGGACTGCTGGATAAGACGGTAGAAATGGCTGCAGATAACCTGAAGACCTCCTGGGGAGAGCGCAAGGCCAGCCGCGAGTGGGTCGCAGAATTACTGGTCCGGTCACTGGGTAAGAGTGCATCTGCAGCAGCGGCAGCGGGTGAACCGACCGGTTTTGCCGACGATTCCAAGGTATCTGCGAATAAGCGCGGCTATATTAACACCGCAGTTGATTTGGGCCTGGCCAACGGACTGGACGGCAACCGCTTCGACCCGCAGGGAGCAGTTACCCGCGCCCAGCTAGCCACCTTCTTCAGCCGTGCTGAGGCACACAACACGCTTGACTACGATAATACTTTCAAAGGAACGGTAAGTTCACTGAAAGACGGCAAGCTGACGCTATTTAGTAACGGCAGCACTACGGACTTCACACTGAATGCGAACACTGCATATTTCACAAGTACCTCGGAGACCCGCATCTCTCTGAACGAGATACAGCCCTACACCAAGGTGACTGTTATCGGAGCAACCTATAACGCAGCATATGTAGAACTGACTGACCCTACACAACAACTTGATCAGGCGGAGGGGACGTTTGCGAAGCTGTCTACAGGTATAATTTGGGTTGATTCTGCTAACGGGTATGACCAGTACGCCTATGACGCTGCTACTACCTTCCATGATGTTAACGGAGCGGTGATTCAACCTTCTTCCATTACAGCAGGAAGCAAAATATCGCTGCTGCGCGAAACCTATAGCGGTGCGCACAGGGTTGTTAAAGTTCAAGTCACTTCTGGTGTTGTCAATAAAACAGCAACCGGTACGATCCAAAGTGTGGATACGGCTTCCAAGAGCATAACGTTCAAAAATGCAGACGGGACTACAGAAAGCTTCAAATGGGAGGATGGTACTTCACTATTCAGCTCCCAGAACTCTATTCTTCTCCCGGCGGAGCTGAAAACCGGAGCTGCAGTCTCGTATACGATTAAGGATAATGTGATCCGTACAGTCGAAGTAACCTCGGGCGTAGAACGTACAGTCAAGGGCTTTATCTACGAACTGACAGATACTACAATCGTCTATCAAAAGACTGACGGCAGCCGTGAAGTGAAGCTGCTTGCAACAACACCTGCTATTGTTATTCCTAATGCCTCCAGTCCGGTTATTGGAGATCTGATTGCAGATAAGACAGCCGGGGACAATGTTCAGCTTACGCTGAACAGCAGCGACCAGGTGACTAAGATTGAAGTGATCAGCCGGCAAATTGAACAATATACTGCAGCCACAGTAGTAGATTATAATTCCAAAACACAGTTTCTCACCTTTACAGACAACAACGGCAAAGCACATGTCATCAAATTGGATGAAAAAACAAAGCTTGCCTATGGCGGATTAATTACGACCTCACTGACTACGATGGGAGCCAAACTGGTTGAAAACCGTAAGATCGACGTGACTTCCATTAATGAACGCGCGATGTCTGTAGAACTGTCAACGAAATATACAGGAACATTGACTTCAATCAATGCTACTACACGTACAATTGTGATTAAGCTGAGCAATGGTCAATTGCTGACTATGGCTTATCCGCTATCCGTAGATATGTTCGGTAAAAATAGCGCGGCCATTACCGACGTAGCACTGAATGTTCCGGTAACGGCGGTGCTCTCCACCAACCAGGATATTATCTCGGTTCTCCGGGTGACTTCGGCCAGCCAGCTTGAAATTGCAACCGTTAATGCCAACACTAACAAGATGACTGTAAAATGGGCCGGCGGCAGCAGCGAGCTCTATCTTGCCGCAGTTCCGCTCACCAATGAGGCAGGACAGAAGATATCGCTTAGCGAGGTAAAAGCAGGGGAATACGTAAACGTAAGCTTTGAAGGCTCCACGCCATTATCGCTGCAGTCGGTTAAGCAGTATTCCGGACAAATCTCAGCAGTGGACGCTGCAGCAAAAACCTTGACCGTGAAGGATTATTCCGGAGTGTCTCAGAATTTCACCGCCAGCGCAGGGGTGAGAATTACCCGGGACGGTGTAACCACTACTGATCTGAGCGGCCTTACTACAGCGGACCGGGTATTAGCGCGAAAGGATGCCAGCGGGGTAATCATAATCTCGGTATTCAGTCAGCTTGCCCGTACCTTCTCGCGTTATGAGACTGCGACCAATGAAGTCATGACCAAACGCGCTACTCTGAATGAAAATTATAAGTTTGTGCTTGCGCCAAACGCATATATTCATCAAGGTGACACGACTTTACCCGTGCAATCTCTCAAAGAAAATGATAATATTATAATGTATTTCAACAACGACAAGATCGTGGAAATAGTGAAACAATAATCGTTTTGGTGATTTTCCGTGTGAAACACCGTCTTGATTCAGGCTTTTGCCCTGAATCAAGACGTTTTTTTTGAAATATAAGGACAGCGCTGTGTTCACTTGAACGCTAAGGAAGTATACGATATAATGTATTCTTTGCTTATATTTCTTTTTATTTAGAGATGTTATGCCCGAGTGATCAACTTCGGGTGTAAGTACTCCGTGGAGGGGACGCTATGAAAGTTGCAGAAGTCCGCCACATCCTGGATACCATCGGAGGCATGTTCCCTGATGCGCATTGCGAGCTGAACCATAGTAACGCTTTTGAGCTAACTATAGCGGTGCTGCTCTCGGCCCAATGTACGGACGCAACGGTGAACAAGGTGACCGAGGACCTGTTTCAGAAGTACAAAGCTCCAATCGACTACATTTCAGTGCCGCTTGAAGAGCTCGAGCGGGATATCCGGCGGATTGGCTTATTTCGCAACAAGGCCAAGCATATTCAGAACCTCTGCTCCATTCTGATTGAGCAGTATGGCGGAGAAGTGCCTCAGGCCCATGATTTGCTGGTAACCTTACCGGGTGTCGGCCGCAAGACTGCGAATGTGGTCATATCCAATGCTTTCGGCGTACCGGCCATTGCCGTGGATACTCATGTGGAACGGGTAGCCAAACGGCTCGCGCTTGCGGGCTGGAAAGATTCGGTGCTGGAAGTGGAGAAAAAGCTGATGAAGGCGGTGCCGCGTGACGAATGGACGTTAACGCACCACCGGCTGATCTTTTTCGGGCGATATCACTGTAAGTCGCAGAATCCGCAATGTCAGGTCTGCCCGCTGCTGGATGTATGCCGGGAAGGCAAAAAACGTATGAAAACCGCTGTAATCAGGAAAGATAAGGTTCATACGAAATCAAACAAAGATTTAGAGATGAAGAAGAGGATGGGATAGAGATGAAGTGCATTTCTGTATACACCGATAATTTTGAAGCGTTCTCCGATATTTTTGACCGTGTGGTGGACAGCCCTATGGAAGAAAATGAAGAGCAGGAAGTAGAGGGCATCACAATCAGCCATTCCGGCGATGTGCCTGAGTTCTACCTGGAGCGTATGTCCGTGAAACCTGAAGTGGTTGTAATGAAGGACAAAGCCCGCGGCCTTACCATTCTGCAGCACGGTAAAGTGTTCGAAATCCTGCTTCCAGTCCTGGAAACAGCTTAATAGCAATTCATATGTACAAAGAGCCGGCCCTTGGGCCGGCTCTTTGCGTTAAACGATAAGAATATATAGGTTTGGGGCCCTGGCAAATTCCTGAATAATCATCGAAGATTAGGCCTTAGTGTGTGAGGTGTTATATGCGTGTTTGGCTAATCTGAGAACGCTCTAAGCCTTAGAGAATAGGCAATGTAAACCATAAGAGAAGGCAGGAAGAACACGGCACACAGCAGCAGGGAAACATGCGAGATGTTTTGAAGCAGCTGATGGTCCCACACCTGCCGGGAAAGATATAGCAGCACACAAGTGATGAACGTCAGCAGCATGACTACAATAGCGAAAATTTTGCTGGTACGGGTGATTTTGCGGTATTTCTCATAGAGTGTTGAGCGGTCTGTATGAATGGGAACGGTTCCTGGTTCAGCAACGAAGATATGCATATCCCCGGCGGAACACACATAACCCCAGCCGCTGTCAGCGAACATTTCACGGTACTCATTCTCGTCCTTCTGCGGCACATGCTGGATGTCCAGACAATAAATTTGCTTATGCGCTGGACCTCTGCGGACAATGAAGCCAGAACCAAACAGGGAGAACCGCTCCAGCAGCCAGCCTTTCTCCGACAACCTGCTTAATTTATTCATTTCATTCTGCTCGGCAAAAGCCAGTCCTTTAGACGGAATGTACCGTGTCTGCTTATTCGTTTTCATGAGTCAACGCCTCCTTAGCATTTAGCTGTGCTATGTTCCCGTGCCTCGACATGCGCAGTCTCCGTTCAATCTCAGCCTCCACCAGAGCCGTTCCGCTTGAAGTAATCTGATAGGTCTTGCGCCGCTCATCCTCATCCTCGTTCAATAGAATGTAGCCGGATTTCTGCAGTTTCTTAATTAGTGTATAGAGTGTAGCGGGTCCCATCCTGACCTCGCCTTCGGTTAGCTCTTCGATGTACTTCATGATTGCATAGCCGTGCTTCGGAGTGAGCAACGCGAGCAGAATATAATAAGCTGAGTCAGATAATTGCTCCATTTGCAATGGGTTATTCTTGGTCATTACACACCTCCTGTCCGATAATAGAAGATCCTTAGTTATATATCCAAGTTGGTTATATCCACTTGTGATATATCCGATATGGATATAGTAATAAATCTGGAATCATCTGTCAAGGGGGGGATTAGTCCAGCGAAGTCTTGTTTTTCGTGAAGGATTATAGCTGATTTTGTAAAAGCGGCTAGTTGATTTGTGACAATCTGATGATAAAATGTAATTATTCTATTCTTGCTGATCAGATAAACATACTAATGTTATAGCTTCTCATAAGTGGAAGCCCGAAGCCTATAAATTCTTATCTATAAATAAAATTGGATGCACATGTTGTAGATTGCAGAAGGTGGGGTTGTCGTGGGAGCAGAACGGAGCAGGATGAGAGAAGTAATATCCGGTACATCAACGCTTATGCTGCTGAAGCAGCAGCTGGAGAGCTGGGGCGAACAGAATAGTGCGCAGATAGCAGCAGATCTGATGCTCAAAGAGCAGGCGGGGGAGCTGACCCTTGCCTTCTGCGGACATTTCTCCGCGGGGAAATCTAGTATGATCAATGCCCTATGCGCAAAAGCAGTGCTGCCTTCAGGTCCGGTTCCGACCAGCGCCAATATAGTATCGATCCGCAGCGGGGCTCCGCGGGTAGTGCTTCATGCAGAGCCGGAGGCACCTGGGAGTTCTGCACCGGCAATAGAGACTACACCAGACCGGCTGCAGGAGTACTGCCGCCAGGGCGCTGAATATTCAGCGATTGAGGTCTGGGAGGAAGTCCCGCTGCTGGGGAAGCACGGCGTTCTAATGGATACTCCCGGGGTGGATTCAACCGATGAGGGGCATCAGGCAGCGACCCACTCGGCGCTGCATTTAGCTGATGCCGTGTTCTACGTCATGGATTACAACCATGTGCAGTCGGAGAATAATCTGGCGTTTGCCAAAAGTCTCAGCGACTGGGGCAAGCCGCTGTACCTTATCATCAATCAGATCGACAAGCACAGAGAACTGGAAATCTCCATAGTGGAATACCGGCAGCAAGTAGAAAGCGCTTTCCGTGAATGGGGAATTCATTTCGCGGGTCTGTTGTTCACTTCACTCAAAGTTAAGGATCATCCTCTGAACCAATGGGATGATCTGCTCGCGGTAATTGCAGCTCTGCTGGAGCAGCGCGGAGAACTGCTCGGCTACAGTCTGTCCCGTTCCATGCACCATACGGCAGCTGCGGTGCTTGCAGCTTACCGCGAGGAGCAGCAGGAGGAGCGCTCTCAGTTACTGGAAGCGGCCGGGGGTGCCGGTAAGGAAGAAGTGGAGGCAGAGATCCGGGCAATTTCGCAGGCTGAGGAGCTGCTCGTGCAGCTGCCGGAGCAGATGCGGCTGGAGCTGCGGAGTAAGCTGGATGCCCTGCTGGGCAACAGCAATCTGATGCCAGCCGATGTAAGGGATGCTGCTGGAGCCTATATCGAGAGCAGCAGCCCGGGTTTCCGGCGCGGGTTATTGTTCACCGCGGCGAAACGGGAGAAGGAGCAGGCAACGCGGCTTCTCCACTGGCACGGGCTTCAGCAGAGAGAGATCACTGCCCAGCTGGAGTGGCATATACTCCAGCTTGTGCGTGACTGGGCTGAAGGCGCAGGGCTGTGGCAGGAAGGGGCAGAGCCGCTGCTGAAGCAGGCGTTCCCGGCGGTGAGCCAGCAGTGGCTGGCGGATCAGGTGAAGCCGGGAACCGGGTCGTCAGGCGAGGCGCTGCTTAATTTCTGCCGCGCGCTTGCGGCAGAGATCAAGGCACAATTCCGCCGCGCGGCCCTGGCCTTCGGCGAGCAGCTGCTGGCCCAGCTGCCGCCGCTGCTGGACGAGCGGCGCGCGGAGCTCGCGCGCCGCGAAGCGGCCCTGCAGCGGCAGGCGCACGCGCACGCCGCGCTGGCCGCCCTGGACCGCGCGGCTGCCGCCCGCGCGGACGAACTCGCGGCGCTGCTGCCGCCGCGCCGTACCCTCACCCCGGCGTCCTGCCGGAGGTGAGGGCCTACGGCTGGCGCGCCAAGCGCCGCCAGCCCCGTGAAGCCGCCGCGCAGCGCAGCGGCTTCACACCCCGCCGCCGCAACGTGGGCGGCGGGTACGGCACAGCCGGCGGGCGGACGCCGCCGGCTGACGCAGGCCGCAGCGGCGCTGCACGCAGCGGCCGGGCTGCTGCGCCGCGAGCCGGCCATGGCCTCGGCTGCGCGCAGCCTGGCGGCGCGGGCGGAGGACCTCGCCGGCGGCCGCTTCACGATGGCGCTGTTCGGAGCGTTCAGCGCCGGCAAATCCTCCTTCGCCAACGCCCTGCTGGGTGAAGAGGTGCTGCCCGTGTCTCCGCATCCCGCCACGGCTGCCGTCGGCCGCATTCTGGCCCCGGAGGGCGGATTCGCCCACGCGACTGCGGCCGTGACCATGAAGTCTGCGGAGGATTTCTGGGACGATATCCTCCATTCCTTCAGTGTGCTTCAGCTGGCACCGCCGCAGCACTCAACCTGGACTGCGGCGGTGGCCCGCCTGCAGACCGGCGGGCTTCATCCGTCCTCGCTGCCGCATGCCGGATTCTTACGCGCAGCGGCAGCGGGCTGGGAGGAATCCGGCCCGCTGCTCGGAACAGAGCGTACGGTCAGCCTGCAGGAATACCGCAGCCTGGTAGCCGATGAGAAACGGGCCTGCTTCGTGCAGAGTACCGACCTCTATTATGACAGCCCTCTGACACGGAGCGGCATCGTATTGGTTGACACCCCCGGAGCGGATTCCTTACATGCCCGGCATACCGGTGTAACCTTTGGCTACATGAAGAATGCGGATGCGATCTGCTTCGTGACCTACTATAATCATGCCTTCTCCAAAGCCGACCGCAGTCTCCTGGCCCAGCTGGGAAGAATCAAGGACAGCTTTGCCCTGGATAAAATGTTCTTCATCATCAATGCGTCCGACCTCGCTTCAGACGAGGCAGAGCTGGAAGATGTGAAGCAGCATGTGACGCAGAATCTGCGTGCCGGCGGCCTGACCTCCCCGCGGATCTATGCCTTGTCCAGTCTGCTCGCGCTGGAGGGCAAGTCGCGCGGGGTACGGGAGTCCTACGAGGCTTCCGGATTCAGCAGCTTCGAAGAAGCGCTGTCTGAATTTGCGGGTGAGGAGCTGCCGCGCCTGTCACTGGCGGCGGCGAGGGATAGCCTTAGCTCGGTCCGGCTCCGCGCGGAGGAATGGCAGCATATGGCGCTTATGGCAGCGGACCAGCGGGAAGAAGGGCTCCGGCGGTTCCGGAAGCGCCGGGATGACGCAGGCCTCCGGCTGGCACAGCTTGAGCGGGAAGAGCGGCCCATCCGGGATCTGCGCCGCGAGGGTGAGGAGCTTCTCTATCATGTCCGGCAGCGCCTGTCCTTCTCCTTCGGCCGTTCCTTTCAGGAATCGTTCCATCCCTCTATCCTGCGGGAAGAGGGCGGTCATCTGAAAGACATCTTCATTGCCTGCGGCCGGGAGCTGGAGCGCAGTATCCTGCGTGAACTGGAGCAGGAGCTGTGGGCGACCACCCTGCGGCTGGAGGCGGCAGGGCGCAGGCTGGTAACTCAGGCGGCTGCAGCTGCAGCCGCAGAACTTTCCATCCCGGGACAGGAGCTTCAGCTACTGGAGAATCCAGACGAGCGCTGGCCCGCCCCGGCAAAGCTCGATTGCTCCCTTGCCCCGCTGGATTGGGCAGCACTGTGGAGCCGCTTCAGATCACCGCGTTATTTCTTTGAAGGCCCTGGACGGGCAGACATCCGCACAGCTGCCGAGCACTGGTTCAAAGAAGCTATTGCTGCTGCGGCTGTAAGCCAGGAAGAACGGCTGCTGTCTTTCTATACCGGTGCGGCAGCGGCGGCACTTTCCCTTGCCGCAGAGCAGCTGCGTGAAGGTCTGGCCGAGCAGGAAGCGGCCATGTCGGAACTCCTGAAAGGGGGTGATTCAGCGCAGCACTGGGGCCAAATTGCCGGCGAATTATCGCTCATGGAGCAATCTTTCGTCAATATGGTGGACAGTCATCTGTGAAGTTTGTAGGAAAATGTCGAAGAACGCTTGCAATCTGCTGGTTGATGGATGAAAATAAAGAAGCCTGAAAATTTACAATGAAACTGCGACAATTTACAGAAATAGAGAAGTCGGCAGTCAAATTTGCGAAAAGAGGTTGGAGTCGACAATGTGGGGAGCTCCTTTTTCAGCCCGGAGCAAGAAGCTGCTGCTGCTCGGCAGCGGTGAACTGGGTAAGGAAGTCATTATCGAAGCTCAGCGCCTTGGCGTAGAGACCGTAGCTGTGGATCGTTATGAAGCTGCACCGGCGATGGGTGTAGCCCACCGCTCTTATGTACTGGATATGCTGGATGCAGAGGCACTGAAGCAATTAATCCGTTCAGAGAAACCGGATTTGATTGTCCCCGAGATCGAAGCTATTGCTACCGGAGCGCTGGTGGAACTGGAGGAAGAAGGTTTCCTCGTGGTCCCGACCGCACGTAGCGCCAGACTGACGATGGACCGGGAAGGCATCCGCCGCCTTGCGGCTGAAGAGCTGGGTCTGCCGACCGCCGGATACCGGTTCGCTGACAGTCTGGACGAACTTCGCCAGGCCGTAGGTGAGCTTGGAACACCGTGTGTGATCAAGCCGATTATGAGCTCTTCCGGCAAGGGACAGAGTATTTGCAGGACACCTGAGGATGCCGCAGAATGCTGGAATACGGCTCTGGAAGGAGCACGTGCCAAAGGTACACGCGTCATTGTAGAGGCTTTTGTCACTTTCGAGAGTGAGATTACATTACTTACCGTCCGCTCGGTTAGCGGAACCGTATTTTGTCCGCCGATCGGCCACATCCAGAAGGATGGCGATTATGTGGAATCCTGGCAGCCGCATCAGATGAGTGAAGCGCTGCTTGCCGAAGCACAGTCGATGGCCCGGGCCGTTACGGATGAGCTTGGCGGATATGGGATTTTTGGAGTGGAGCTGTTTCTGACCACGGACGGGGTACTGTTCAGCGAAGTATCACCCAGACCGCATGACACAGGTATGGTTACAATGATTACGCAGGATTTGTCGGAATTTGCTCTGCATGTCAGAGCCATTCTTGGATTTCCGCTGGAATCGGTACGTTTGTTGACACCGGGTGCTTCAGCTACCCTGAAGGCCGAAGGAACTGGACAAGCTTTTGCGGTAACCGGGATAGATAAGGCACTTACTTTTCCCCGAACGCAAGTCCGTGTATTCGGCAAACCGGAGATCCGCCCTGGACGGCGGATGGCAGTAACACTCAGTTCAGCGGAAGATGTGGAAATCGCGCGGACGACGGCCAAGCAGGCGGCGTCTATGCTAAAAGTGGAGGTATACGAGGATGAACAGTAGTACTCAGGAGCAGGTACTGCAAATTCGCAAATGTGGCATGAATGATCTGGAGAGAGTTACAGCCCTTCTGCGGGAATTCGGCTATCCGACGACGCTTAGCGTGATGAAAGAGAGAATGGAAGGCATGGAGCATGATCCGCTCCACTGCACAATGGTCGCAGAACTCAATAACGAAGTTGTGGGAATGATCGGACTCCGGCAGGTGAAGTCCTATTACAAACATGCAGATTGTATTACGGAAATTACCGCGCTGATCGTATCAGAGGAACTTAGAGGACAGGGCCTTGGCAAAAGACTCGTATCCGCAGCGGAAGAATGGGCACGCCATCAAGGCTGCTGCCAGCTGTTCCTGCGAAGCGGCAACCGCGTCGAACGTGCACCGGCGCATGCTTTTTACCGCCATATCGGATTCGAAAAGACAGCAGGCTACCGCTTTAACAAAGCATTGCTATAATTCCTATACGTAACCGAACATCCCCATCCCGGCATAAGCGGGATGGCTTTTTTTTATTTCCGCCAGAATAGAGACTACTTAGTAAGCACTGTAGACATCAATGTTGTACGTTGTACAACATTGATTCCCGGATACCGGGGTGTTTGGACAGATTGTTGTACGAAATACAAGAATTATCGTACTAACCCGTCCGAAGGAGGAGAAATGCTGCATTTCGTACAACAATTTTGGATTAGGGACGAAATCTTGAGCAAAATGTTGTATTATGGGCAGGATTTCCCTGTAAACGACAGCAGCCACCCGGAAATTCAAAAATGCACAGGGTGAAGAATGGGTTGTATGTTAAGTTGTTAAGTTCAGCCTATGTATGTACATAATATTTACTTGCAATAAATGCATTCAGCCTATATAGTGAATTGCTCCCCGTATTTGACTTGATCCGCTGCTACAGCTTTCATTATTTAAACATAGATTGAGCTTACTGAATCAGCTATTATAATGCTGTAAAACTCCAAACCATATCCGAAGAGGGATGAAGCATGTATAAATTAATTCTCGCCGAAGACGAGGAAGATGTAAGAGAAGGCATTATCGCCCAGATCGACTGGGAGAAATACGGATTCGAAGTGGTGGAGCAGGCGGAGAACGGCCGTGAAGCAGCCGATGCGATAGACCGGCTGCTGCCGGATGTGGTGGTTACCGATATCCAGATGCCGTTCATGAACGGACTGCAGCTGGCGGAATGGATCCGCAGCCGTCACCCTAACACGAAGATAATCATTCTGACCGGCTATGATGAATTCGAATATGCCCAGAAGGCGATTAAGCTGCAGATTGATGAATATATTCTTAAGCCCTTCTCTTCCCAGGAGCTGATTGATGTCCTGCTGAAGGTTAGAGCCGCGATTGAGACCGAGATTGCCGAGAAGGAAAATGTATTCGTGCTCAGCGAGCATTACCGCAAGAGCCTGCCGGTGCTGCGTGAGCAGTTCCTGTCCTCCCTGGTGTCACGCCGTCTGCGCTCCGCGGAAATTGCCGAGAAAAGCGCAGAATACGGCATTAACCTGAGCGGGGAGCTATTCCAATCCTCTGTTATCAGTATTGATTATATCCGCCCGGACAGAAGCTCCGGCGTTTCTGAGGTGAGACCGGTATCCTTACGGGACACCGGTGACCGTAATCTGCAGCTCTTTGCCGTGCTGAACATTGCCGAGGAGATCTGCCAGAAGCACAGCTTCGGCAAGGTGTTCATCCACCGCGATGATGTGGTGCTGCTCTCCGTCAGCCAGGGAACCGATGAGAGCGAAATCACAGGCAGAACCTTCGCTATCCTTGAAGAAATCCGCCAGAATGTACAGCGTTTCCTGAAGCTTACAGTGACTGCCGGTGCAGGAACAGTATGCCGGATGCCGTCCCTGCTGTTCAATTCCTTCGGAGATGCACTGCAGGCACTGGATTACCGGCTGATTCTCGGCAACAACCGCGTGATCTGGATTGAGGATGTGGAATCGAGATCCAGCCAGATGCTGGCCTATGATGAGCTGACCCAGCAGTCGCTGATCCGCACGATCAAGCTGGGTACAGTCCAGGAGCTGCGGGAAGTGGTGGACGAGCTGTTCGGGGGGCTGGATACGGCGCAGGTCTCGACACAGGATTATCAGATTTTTCTGTTGGAGATCATTACTTCGATTCTGCGGGTGGCCAAGGAATCCGGCAGTGAAACGAATGACTTTATCGGCTCCGGCATTTCCTCGCTGACCGAGCTTAATAAGTTCAATAATATGGGGGAAGCCAAGCAGTGGATTATCACGGTGTGCAGCCGGCTGATGGATACCATCGCCTCCGAGCGGCAGTCGAGCTATAAGCAGCTGATTGACCAGGCCAAGGATTATATCCGGGCCCATTATGAGGAGTCCGATATTTCCATCGGTAAGGTATGCCAGCATCTGCATATCAGCACAGGCTATTTCAGCAGTATTTTCAAGAAAGAAATGAAGATGACCTTTGTCAGCTATCTGCTGCAGATCCGGCTGGAGGCGGCGAAGGAAATGCTGCGCTCGACCGAGCTGAAGGCATTTGAAATCGCCGAGCGGATCGGTTTTGCCGATCCGAACTATTTCAGCTTCTGCTTCCGCAAGAAATACGGACAGTCACCCAAAGAGTATAAGAACAGCTCGCGGGGAGGATAACTCATGACCAAGCCGAAGGGTACTTTCTTTCCGCTTCGCCCGCAGCCCCGCAAGCGAGGCAAAATCCGCCTGTCTTCCAAGCTGCGGAGCATCCAGCTCATTATTACCCTGACCTTCACAGCGGTGACGGTAGCCGTTGCAGTGATCGTCAGCATTATGCTGTACGGCAAGTTTGCCAACACGGCGGAGGAGAATGCCAATCTCAACATGCAGCAGATTATCGAGCAGGTGAATTATAATCTGGAGCTGTATGTTAAAGGGATGGGCAGCATCTTCGAGACGGCGGAGAAGCAGATCACCACGAGTCAATCCATTGACTCTCCGCTGCTCTATGAACGGATGGACACACTAATGAGCAGCCGTGAGGACCTGGTATCCATGGCTGTTTTTACACCGCAGGGCAAATATGTAGTAGGTACGCCTGGTCAAAGCATGCGTCTTAACACTCAGCTGGAGAGCCAGAGCTGGTTCACCACGGCCAAGCGGACCTCGGAGATATCCTACTCAGCCCCGCATATTCAGAATTTATTCAAGGGACGGTATACCTGGGTCGTATCGATCAGCAAAATGATACAGTACAGGGAGATGGGGGAGCTGAAAACCGGTGTTCTGCTGCTGGATTTCAATTTCAGGACGATTGATGAGCTAAGCCGGCAAGTGAAGCTCGGTAAAAGAGGATACGCTTACATTCTCGATCCGCTGGGGAATATCGTCTACCATCCACAGCAGCAGCTGATCTATGCCGGCCTCAAATATGAGAATGTGGAGCCGGTGCTGGAATATGCCTTCCGCAGCTATCTGGATGAGTCGACCGGAGAGAAGCGGTTTATTACCGTGCGTACATTGGCCCAGACCGGCTGGAAGATCGTTGGGGTCGCTTACTACGATGAGATTGTCACGACCAAGCGCGACCTGAACCAATTTCTGTCCTGGTTCCTCGCAGTTGTCCTGGTGTGTGTGATTGCCGTATCTGTGTTCCTGTCCTGGCTGATTGCCAGTCCGATCCGCAAGCTGGAGCGTACGGTCAAGCAGGTGGGCGAGGGAGACCTCAACACCCCGATCAATGTCAGCGGCGCCTATGAGGTGGAACAGCTGTCCAAACGCTTCAATATGATGCTCCAGCGTATCCGGCAGCTGATGGATCAGATCATCTATGAGCAGGAGACCAAGCGCAAGGGCGAGCTTGAAGTCCTGCAGTCGCAGATCAACCCTCATTTTCTATACAATACACTGAATTCGGTCATCCGGCTGGCAGAGCGCGGCAAAACGGATGAGGTCGTCACGATGATTCAGTCCCTTTCGAAATTTTTCCGGATCAGTCTGAGCAAGGGCAAGAATATTATTACTATCCAGGAGGAGCTGGATCATATCCGCCATTACCTGGTGATTCAGAGCTTCCGTTTCAAAAATAAGTTCCGTTACGAAATAACGGCACAGGATGAAGTATTGCAGTACCAGACGGTTAAGCTGATCCTGCAGCCAATCGTTGAGAATGCACTTTACCATGGGATCGAAATGATGCCGGATGAAGGGCTGATCTCGATCAGCGCTGAGCTTCAGGATGGGCTCATTATTATCAGGGTCAGTGACAACGGCCTCGGGATGTCCGTAGAAACGATGAACGTGATTCTGAGCGGAGGCGTCAAAAGCGGAAGCGGCTCAGGAGTCGGCGTACGGAATGTTCATGAACGGATCGGGTTATATTATGGCCGCGAATATGGACTAACCTTTCAGAGTGAAATTGAAGAAGGTACTATCGTAACCATTGTGTTCCCGGCCCGGCTGGCCGGAGAAGACATGGATGAGCAGAAGGAGGAGACAAACCGGTGAGAAGCATACGTTTTTGGCTGACCTTGCTGCTATGCGGGGTGCTCTGGATCTCCGTGTCCTCCTGCTTTAATTCGTCGCCTGCTTATATCAATACGAGCAAGACACGTAATATCCACCTGATTGTCAAGATGAACAAGGGGGACTACTGGAATACAGTGAAGCTGGGTGCGGAAGCAGCAGCGAAGGAATTCAATGTCAAGCTGACGTTCAAAGCGCCGGATTCGGAGAGTGATATCGATGAGCAGGTGGGGATGGTGGAGGACTCCATTAAGGAGAAAGCGGATGTGATTATTCTCGCTGCCAGCAGCTATATGGGACTGGCCCAGGTCGTAGACCAGGCTGCATATTACAAAATCCCGGTGATCTCAGTTGATGCGGAAGTCGGATCGGCCAGAGTTCAGGCCTATGTAGGTTCGAATGGTTATGAAGCCGGACAGAAGTCCGCGGAGCGGCTGATCCAGCTTTTGCAGGGATATGGCGAGATTGGAATTATCAATTTCACCAATTCCTCTTTGAATGTTGCGCCGGACTCCAGCGGCAGCATTGATTACGGGGCCAGGGATGCGGATGAGCGCGAGAAAGGATTCCTCAATTACGCAGCCCGTTATCCGAATGTCAAAGTGGTGCAGATTTCCTACACTTCCTCAAGCACGGTGGAGGCCGAAACCCTGACCCGGGAGATGCTGGAGAAGCATCCTAATCTGCGCGGGATTGCCACGTTGAATGAAATTGCTTCCCAGGGAGCAGCCAAAGTCATACAAAGCTTAAGATTGGACAACATAAAGATGGTTGCGTTTGACAGTTCCCCCTCCATGATGGAATCGCTGCAGGATGGCACGGTGCAGGCGACCGTGATCCAGAACCCTTTCAGCAACGGGTATTTAGCCGTGAAATACGCCGTAGAAGCGCTTGAAGGTGTGACTATTCCGGAGCGGGTGGACACAGGCACCAAGCTGATCGATCTGGAGAATATGCTGTGGCCCGAGAACCAGAAGCTGCTGTTCCCGTTTGTCAGATAGGAGAAAATCAGATTTTAAACATTAGAATTTTCATGAAAATGAGTAGTATTTTATATTCGCAACCGTTTTCATGTAGGGCATAATAAGGATGTACCCGGGACACACCGGGATAACAAAAAGAAATATCCTCAGGAGGTCAATTGATTATGAAAAAAATCACTTCCGTTTTACTTGCTAGTGCATTGCTGGGTGCTGCTCTTGCAGGCTGCGGCGGCAACAACAACAACGCTGCTGACACTGGTAACAAAGCTAACACAGGCAACGCTGCTGCAACTGCAAACTCCGGTTCCGCTGCTGAAACTCCAAAGGTTGGCGTAGCGATCTACAAATTCGACGATACTTTCATGACGGGTGTCCGTAACGCCATCGATACTGCTGCCAAAGGCATCGCTACTGTAGATATCGTAGACAGCCAGAACTCCCAGCCTACACAAAATGATAAGGTGGATTTGTTCGTCACCAAAAAATATGACGGCATGCTGATCAACCCGGTTGACCGCACAGCTGCAGGCGTTATCATCGACAAAGCAAAAACAGCTGACATTCCGGTTGTGTTCCTGAACCGCGAACCGCTTCCAGAAGATATGAAGAAATGGGATAAAGTTTACTATGTAGGCGCCAAAGCAGAAGAGTCCGGCACAATGTCCGGCCAGCTGATCGTTGACTACTGGAAGGCTCACCCTGAAGCTGACAAGAACGGCGACGGCGTGCTGCAATACGTAATGCTCAAAGGCGAACCGGGACACCAGGATGCTGAGCTGCGGACCACTTACTCCATCCAGGCTATCGAAGATGCAGGTATCAAGGTTGAGAAATTGGCTGAAGATACTGCAATGTGGGATCGCGTAAAAGGACAGGAAAAAATGGCAGCCTTCCTCGGCTCCCACGGCGACAAGATTGAAGCCGTTCTTGCCAACAACGATGACATGGCTCTCGGTGCAATTGAAGCTCTGAAAGCCCAAGGATACTTCACTGGCGACAAATACATGCCGGTAGTAGGCGTTGATGCAACTGCTCCAGCGGTTCAAGCGCTGCAAGACGGAACTATGCTCGGTACAGTGCTGAACGATGCCAACAACCAGGGTAAAGCGGCAATCGTCCTGGCTTCCCTGCTGGCTAAAGGCGAAACACCTACCAAAGAAAACGTAGGCTTCGACATCACTGACAACCAATACGTATGGATCTCCTACAAAAAGATCACTAAAGACAACGTAGCTGACGCTCAATAATAGTTAGATTGCTCCAGATACAGATAAGCTTCATAAACAAAAATCCCGGAGGGCGGTCACCCGCTCTCCGGAATTCCTTTCGGGTAGGGAACAGGATGGAACCGCTGTGCCTCTCATGGAAAAAGAAAAAAAGCGTAGGGGGCGTAACAACATGGCAAATGCTGAGTTTTTGCTGGAAATGAACGGCATTACTAAAGAATTTCCCGGCGTTAAGGCGCTGGACGGAGTCAGCATAAAGGTTAGACCGGGTTCGGTTCATGCACTTATGGGCGAGAACGGTGCAGGCAAGTCGACACTGATGAAATGTCTCTTTGGGATCTATTCACCGGATGCCGGTGAGATCTTCCTGGATGGCCAAAAGGCCACCATCTCTAACTCCAACGATGCACTTAAGCACGGAATTTCGATGATTCACCAGGAGCTGCACCCGGTACCTTTCCGCAGTGTCATGGAGAACATCTGGCTAGGACGTTTTCCGACCAAGGGCATCGGGCCGATTCAGTTCATTGACCACAAAAAAATGTTCACGGACACGGAAAATTTATTTAAAGATCTGGATATCGATCTGAATCCCGAAACTTTGGTGGGCAAGCTGTCCGTATCCAAGGTCCAATCCATTGAAATCGCGAAGGCTGTCTCTTTTCATTCACGCGTCATTGTCATGGATGAACCAACCTCTTCCTTAACCAGCGTAGAAGTTGAGCATTTGTTCCGGATTATCCGGGATCTGCAAAAAAGAGGCGTAGCTATTATCTATATATCTCACAAGATGGAAGAAATTCTTGAAATCTCTGATGAAGTAACCATCATGCGTGACGGCAAAAAGATCGGTACCTGGCCGTCGGCCGAGCTTACCACGGACCTGATTATCTCCAAAATGGTCGGCCGTGACCTTACTAACCGCTTCCCTGAGCGCACTAATGTTCCAGGCGAAGTCTATATGAAGGTGGAAGGCTTGACCTCACCGGAGCCAAGATCCTTTAAGGATGTATCCTTTGAGCTGAGACGCGGTGAAATTCTCGGTGTCGGCGGTCTGGTCGGTGCGCAGAGAACGGAAGTTATTGAAGCATTGTTTGGCCTTCGTGCAATCAAATCCGGCTCCATCTCAATTGAAGGCAAAAAGGTGAAGATCAATTCGCCGCAGGATGCCAAGAAACATGGCCTGGCGCTGTTAACCGAGGAACGCCGTGTAACCGGTATCTTCCCGGTACTGTCCGTTCATGAGAATGGCGCAATTGCCAACCTTGACCATTATAAGACGCCTTACTTCCTGCTGAACGGCAGAAAGAAGAAAGCTGAAGTCGATAAAATGATTGAGAAGCTGCGCACCAAGACACCAACCACCAAAACGCAGATTATGAATCTCTCCGGCGGTAACCAGCAGAAGGTGCTGCTGGCCAGATGGCTGCTTACAGAGCCTGAAGTCCTGCTGCTGGATGAGCCGACACGCGGAATTGACGTTGGTGCCAAATTCGAAATCTATACCATCATTGCCGACCTGGCCAAGCAGGGGAAGAGCATTATCATGATTTCTTCGGAAATGCCTGAGCTGCTGGGGATGTCTGACCGCGTAATGGTCATGTCGGAAGGACGGCTTACAGGAATACTAGAAGGCGAGCAAGCTACGGAAACCGAAGTTATGCGTCTCGCTGCACAGCATTAAGGAGTACGGATAGGAGAATATGCTCGCGTAATTTTAAGGGGGATCACTACTAATGAACGTTAAAAAAGCTCAGTCCTTTGTGACTCAAAACGCAATTTACATCGTGCTGGTACTGCTGATTATGGGGATCATCATATATGAACCAAGCTTCATGTCCATCAACACCCTGCGTGACGTACTGATTCAGTCGTCTACACGCGTTATCATCGCGCTTGGGGTTGCCTTTATCCTCATCACAGCCGGTACCGACTTGTCGGCAGGCCGCGTGGTTGGTTTCACAGCTGTTATCTCCGCTTCGATGCTGCAGATACCGGATTACTCACGCCGCTTCTTCCCTGATCTGCCGCAAGTACAGGTATGGCTGCCCATCCTGATTGCCATCGTTGCCGGTCTGCTCTGCGGTCTCATCAACGGGGTCATCGTCTCCAAGCTTAATGTTCCGCCATTTATCGCAACCCTGGGCACCATGCTCATCGTGTACGGTTTGAACTCCCTGTACTTCGATATGGACCCTAACCAATCGCAGCCTATCGGCGGTCTGCGTCCTGACTTCACCAAAATCGGCTCCGGCTTTATCGGCAGCGGCCAATATTCAATACCTTACATCGTTCTCATAGCCCTGGCGGTCGCGGCCGTCGTGTGGGTACTCTTTAACAAAACTAAGCTGGGCAAAAACATGTACGCTATCGGCGGCAACATGCAGGCTGCCAAGGTTTCCGGTATCAACGTGTCCAAGAACCTGATCTACATCTACGCTATCGCTGGTGCCCTTTACGGTCTGGCGGGTGTGCTTGAAGCTGCAAGAACAGGCGGCGCTACCAACAACTATGGTAACATGTACGAGCTTGACGCCATCGCGGCTTGCGTAGTCGGCGGCGTATCCACTACCGGCGGTATCGGTACAGTTCCAGGTGTTCTGGTCGGTGTTATCATCTTCACCCTGATCAACTACGGTCTGACCTTCATCGGCATCAGCCCTTACTACCAGCTGATCATCAAAGGCCTCATCATCATCGCGGCTGTATCGTTCGATATGCGTAAATATTCTTCGAAGAAATAATTGTGGTTCGGTGATTAGCCGTAACTGCGAATGTTTGGACTTCCGGGTGCTGGTGCACCCGGAGTTTTTGCGTTCAATGTACCGATGTAAGAGGTAAAATGAACTGAGAAACTTTGATATCAGGTATGATCGTAACTGCGGTGAGTTTTGGACTTCCGGCCGCTGTTAGGTTTGGATTTCCTGATTTTGATCCGCTGTCTGCGGTAGAAATCCAAACAAGCGTATGCTTACGAAGTGAGCTTTCCTACGGAAAGCTTTTAGGCGGTCGCTATCGCTCCTCCAGTTCCAAAATCCCCTCCGTTACTCTCACCTTATATGGGGTTTATAGTTCATCTTACATTTCGATTGAAAGCAAGAACCCTCCGGGTGCTGCCGCTCCTCCAGTTCCAAACTTTACCTTCGTTACTCCCATCACCTCACCCAGGTGGGGGTGGTGCAAATTAAGCGTTTGCGGTATTTCGCAAACGTCTTTTGCTTGGGGCTTGTTGATTTTGTCGCAACTTTTCTCCAAAACCATGCCCAATATCTCAACCCTTAAGTGAGCAGCAAACGCAGCAAACCCCAAAGTAACCAGGTGTATAAATGTTGTACGTAGTGCAACTCGCAGGCTTAAATATATAAGTGTTCGGGCGGATTGTTGTACGAAATGCAAGAATTTCCTTGCATTTTGCCTTGGAGATGGCGAATTGCTGCATTCTATACAACAATCGTGGATTAGGGACGGTATAATGATGAGAATGTTGTATTTAGTGCAGGATTTTATGTTGAAGAGGAAGTAGTGAAGTTGCTCTTATTGCTCTCCAATTCCAGCGCATGTAGCTGCAGAACCCCAATAACCAGTGACAGGGCAGGCGAAGCAGCCCTTGAACATCCTGCTAACACCCTCTGAAAGGGTGTTTTTGTGCTGCTCTTAGGGTTGCAGTTTATGTCTTTGATGTAGTTTGTGCCTGTGACCTTGGTTTTGCTGAAGAAAGGTGGAGAGTAACGGAGGGGAAGTTTGAACTGGAGGAGCGGGAGCGTCCGCCTTTGTCTCCGGATTTCCACCGCGTTATAGCGGTTCAAATCAAGAAATCTGGAGACAACAGCGGCCGGAAGTCCAAACATTCACCGCAGTTACAGCCTCACCTTTCCTAGTTTGTTTTTAAGCCCTCACGCTCCTAACGCATTCCACGCTCCTAACGCATTCCACGCTCTCAACGCATTCCACGCTCACGCTGACGCCCATACTCACGCGTATCGGCAGCTCTGGGCACATAAACACCCTTTCCCCCTCACTCTCATATTCTATAGGCAAATGCCTTTGTAAGGGAGAGCGACTGAATGCTGAGGATTAAGCTGAACGAGCTGGGAAAAGAGAATGACAATGGTCTGATTCAGACGGAGGTATGGCGGTGGGACGGAATCGGCTGGAATGAGGTTATTCCGCAGCAGGAGGAGGATTTCATCCGTGCGGATGATGATCTGTTCGTGACGATCCCGGCAGAGGCGGGATTATACCGCGTAGACTACTCCAAAAAGCCGCTGGAGGCGCTTATCGTGCTTCCGGAGGTAGATGCCAGCGGGCTGCGGGCGGAGATGCTGCATCCGGCTCCTTTTAAGCTTAAAGACGGAACACTGTGGGGTTACATTAATAACGACGGACGGACTGTGATCGAGCCCAGATATGACTATGCGGAGGATTTCCAGGAGAATGGCCTGGCGGTAGTGCAGCGCAAGAATTACAGCGGTCTGATTGACAGCTCCGGGCGGGAGAAGGTCAAACCGCTATATTCCTTTATTGCTCCATTTGCCGAAGGGCGGGCTGTGGTTTCGGATGCCAAGGGCTATACTTTTATTGATGAGAAAGGCAAAGAGGTCACGTCCGCGCGGTATGACTATCTGAATTCGCTGCATGAAGGCCGCGCGCTGTTCTCCAAGCAGAATACAACCGGGGGGAACTCATACTACGGATATCTGGATGCCCAAGGCAAAGAGGTGCTGCCAGCGGTGTATCTGGATGCCGGGGATTTCAATGAAGGAACGGCGCTGGTCAAAGTCGCTGAGGGGGAGTACGCGCTGATTGATCCCCAGGGAACGGTGCTGCATACGTATAAGTATCCATTCGTGGGGTATCCGGGGGAAGGTCTGCTTGCTTTTCAAGCTACGGAGAACGGGAAATACGGTTACCTCCATACAGACGGCAGCATTGCCATTCAGCCGCAGTTTACGGCAGCCTTGCCTTTCTCGGAAGGGCGTGCGGTAATCAACACAGCTGAGGATTACGGTAATGCATACGGTCTGATTGACAAGCAGGGCAAAGCCATTATTCCGGCGACTTACTATGAAGTCCAGCAGCTGGGTGAGAACCGGGTTGCGCTGGGAACCCCACTTTATGCCGATCAGCCGTACCGGGGTTCACGTTATGTGATTGCCGATGCGCTTACAGGCAGAATTCTCAGCACCCATCCGCTGCTCGGGGTGAACAATTATCAGAACGGGCTTGCGTCGGTGTATGATGCCAAGGACACGTATTTTATTGATAAAAGCGGTAAAAAAGCCGCCCAGCCGCCGGTCATTGCCGGCTCAGGATCTCTATCCTTCAGCGGCAACCTGATCCGTGCGGATGTTGACCAGCGTACTGCCTACTATGACCGCAAAGGCAAGCAGGTATGGCGGCAAAATGGGGTCATTCCGCTCAGACCGCCGTACTCCGTGCTGGAGAAGAAATATAAACCGAACAGGGATTATCTGGTCTACTATCCGGTAGTAGAAGGGATTGCTGTCGCTGAGATATCCAAATCAGTCAATGATAAGCTGCGCAGTCTCTCACTCGCAGAAGGTGCGGGGACTGGGGGAGCGGGGCAGGATTTTAGCTATACGGGGGATTTTGCCGTATCCTTCTTCCGCAAGAACCTGCTGGTACTTGAGCTCAGCGGATACCGCTTTCCGTTTGGAGCGGCGCATGGAATGCCGACTATGATCTATGAGCATATCAATTTGCGCACCGGCAAATTTTACACGCTGAGTGATCTGTTTAAGCCTGGCAGCAAATATGTGCAGAAACTCAGTGATATTGTCGGAAAACAGATTGCGAATGATCCGCAGTATTCCTATGTTTTTCCCGATACGTACAAAGGCATTACGGCTGACCAGCCTTTTTATGTAGATGGCGAAGCGCTGTATCTCTATTTTGCCCCTTATGAAATTGCTCCGTATGCTGCGGGCTTTCCTACATTCCGGATTCCGTATGCCGAAATTATGGGCCTGATCTCGACAGAAGGGGATTTCTGGCAGTCCTTTCATTAAGCGGGGGGCGGGTGAATGCCGATATTAACTGTAAGAACATGTGACCGTTCTGAAGAGGACGGTTTCTTAAATATAAGAATATATATGCTTCGCGTTATGAATTATCCTTCTATATCTCGTTGAAACGGTACCGTCCTTATTACAGGACGGCAAAGCCGTTTTCACTTTTTGAACAGAAGCGGACAAGCCTCAGCCGTCAAGAAAAATGTCATAATTTAGAAGCGCACAGCCTGATTTTTTATGTTACAATGACTGAGGAACAAATTACAACTTTGTAACAATTGATGTCCGCAACTCTCGGCAGCCAGGTAATTCTACAACAAGAATAAGGAGATGGCAGAATGAAAAGCAAGACTTTAAGAGCAATGATAGGTGGAAGTGTAGCCGCTGTTATGGCACTTAGCATTTCACTTCCATTACAGGCAAGCGCAGCAGCTGGAGCCACTACGGCAACCGCTTCAGATACGAATTTCGCAAAATTCATGGAATATTTCACACAGTACAATTCGAAGTCATTTGTATTTGACGGGAATACGTTCACCGTATCCAAGACCGTTATTTATAAGAATCCTGTAGCAACAGTTCCGGCAGCAACAGCTAAGCCGGTGGCTACCGCTGTACCAGTAGCGACAGCTAGACCAGTAGTCACAGCCGCGCCAGTAGCAACGGCTAAGCCTGTTGTTACACCAGCACCGACGACTGCGCCAGTAGCAACCGCTAAGCCGGTAGCTACACCAGCTGCAACTGCGGCTCCAGCTGTCGCAGACAGCGCTTCAAGCTACATTCAGCAGGTTGTAGCCCTGGTGAACAAAGAACGCGCAGCAGCAGGACTGGCTCCTGTCTCCGCACTGGACAGCCTGAACAAAGTGGCAGCGGCTAAGGCTACTGACATGCGTACGAACAACTATTTCTCCCATACTTCCCCGACCTATGGATCGCCTTTTGATATGATGTCCGCGTTCGGTATTACTTATCAGGCAGCCGGAGAGAATATCGCGATGGGCCAGAAAACGCCGCAGGAAGTTATGACTGCCTGGATGAACAGCCCGGGCCATAAGGCTAACATTCTGAGCACGAATTTCAACTACATCGGCGTAGGCTTCGACAATAATTACTGGGTTCAGGAATTCATCGGCAAATAATATAACGCAGCTCTTAAGCTTCACTCGTCCTCCGGCATTGCCGGGGGGCTTTTTTTGAGGTTTAGTAAATGAAGATAATCTACGAGAAACACCACTAATAGTTGTTGTTTTTATTCTGGATCGGGAAATGAAGGTTTTTGTCAGACGAAGATAAATCAATTTGCAGTTTCGAAGTTCTGCACTGTAGTTTCGCTTTTTGGACTTTGCAGTTTCGCAGTTTCGCATGATCAGAGCAGTGCTATAGTGCCGCCCTGGCTGCTCCACACTGTTTAGGTGAAAGCGGCGGAGGGGATTATGGAACTGTAGGAGGGGGAGCGACCGCCTTTGTCACCAGATTATCACCGCGAAGAGCGGTACAGATCAAAAAAAGCTGGGGAAAACAGCGGCCGGAAGTCCAAAATCACCGCAGCCGCGCCTTTCACCAAAACCCCCGCTTTATTTGCAAATTAAGCAAAGAAGAATTATGTTTATCTACATAGTTAAGAAGTTTGTAAAATGTGGAACAATAGAGAATAGATCGGCATACGGAGGGATAGCATTGAACGATTCCAAATGGACCTGGAGGGCAGTGGGCCTGGTATCCATCCTGGCAACTTTACTTTTAATTACAGGGTTTGTGTATGCGGTAAGCGATATTATCAATCCCAAAGGGGAGACACTCCTGTCTTCTCTCCCGCAGGAAACAGCTGCACCGACAGCCGCGGCAACGGATGAATTGAAGATACTGGCGCTGGGGGATTCTCTGGCCAAAGGGACCGGCGACAATTCCGGACAGGGGTTTGTGAAGCGTACGCTGGAGGCGTTATCGGCGGACGGAGGCAAGGCGGAGCTGCTCGGCAACATGGGCATTAACGGCTTAACCACAGCCGGACTGCAGAGCAAGCTTCAGGAGGAGGGTGTGCAGTACGCGCTCCGCCAGGCGAATGTAATCCTGATCTCTATAGGCGGCAATGACCTGTTCCGCGGCTCGGATATTCTGGGGACAGGCAGCAGCAGCGGAGAGGCAGTATCGTCAGCAGATACGGAGAATCCTGCGGACGGAATAGCGCCGCTGGAGACTGAATCCGCTGCGAATAACACGGTAGAAGGTTCAGCACCCGTGCCTACAGCCTCCACCGACGAATTAACCCCCGAATCTCTGCTCTCGGCTCTGCCTGATGCATCGGGGCGGCTGGGCAGTATTCTTGACACCATTGCCGGGATTAATCCGCAGGCACAGATTTATTACGTGGGATTGTATAATCCCTTCGGAGATATTGCGGACCTGCTGGTTCCGGGTAATCAGGCTGTAACCGCCTGGAACAATGCAGCGATGGATATCATCAACACCCACAGCAATATGACGCTCGTTCCGACCTTCGATTTGTTCAACCGGCATCTGGACAAGTATCTCTCGAATGACCACTTCCACCCGAACGGGGACGGTTATCAGCGGATGAGTGAGCGGATTGTACAGGCTGTACATTAACCTGGGACAGGGAATGGAGCAGGGCAGGGAACATTCTGAACAGAAATGACCGCAGCAAGGAGTTGTATAGAGATGGCTAAACCAATGCAAGAAGCCTCCGTGGAGGTAGTCCTGTCCGTACAAGGGGTCCGCAAAAAAATCGGCCGTAAATGGATCATAGATGATGTTACGTTTGACGTCCGGAAAGGTGAGATTTTCGGCTTCCTCGGTCCCAATGGGGCCGGCAAAACCACAACGATCCGCATGCTGGTTGACCTGATCCGGCCAAGTGAGGGCACGATTACCGTCTGCGGCTATAATGTGAACCGTGACCCGGAAAAAGCATTGCAATACGTTGGCTCCATCGTCGAAAACCCCGAGGTGTATACGTATCTGACAGGCTGGGAGAACCTGCAGCATTTCGCCCGCATGCAGCCCGGTGTGGACAAGGCGAGAATTGCCGAGGTAGTGGATATTGTACGGCTGGATCAGCGTATTCATGACAAGGTGAGCACGTATTCACTGGGGATGCGCCAGCGGCTGGGCATTGCCCAGGCACTCTTGGGCCGGCCACGGCTGCTGATTCTGGATGAGCCGACGAACGGCCTGGACCCGAAGGGCATCAAGGAGCTGCGCGAATTCATCCGCAAGCTGGCGGATGAAGGGCTTGCCGTGTTCGTCTCCAGCCATCTGCTGAGCGAGATTCAGCTGCTGTGCGACCGTGTGGCGATCATCAGTAAAGGGCGGGTACTCGCCGTAGGCGGTGTGGACGAGCTGGTTGCCCGCAATTCTCCATACGTCCTGTGGGAGCTGGAGCCGCTGAATCGGGCTAGAGAACTATTAAACGGCCGGCCGGATATCCATCTGCTGGAGCTGGATGAGGTAACACTGGACGACTCCATTATCGCAGGCATGGGAGTGAATTCCCTGATCACGGTTATGGAGGAGGATTTAATCCCGGAAATTGTCGCCGTACTGGTTACTAGAGAGGTTGAGGTCCGGGCTGTGCATAAAATCAACCCTACACTGGAACAGCTATTCTTGAAGCTAACGGAAGGTGAAACTATTGACTAACCTGCTGCCGCTCATCCGCAATGAGTGCCTCAAAATCATAAAAAAGAAACGGTTTTATGTCATCCTGCTCATTCTGCTTGTGCTTGTGCCTATGTTTACCTATGCACAGATGCGTATAGCGGAACGCAGCCGGGATAAGTTTAACTCTGACTGGAGGCTGGAGGTCCAGCAGCAGATTACCGATAACCAGAACTCCCTCGGCAGCGACCGGATTCCGGAAGAATGGAAGTCGTACCGGCGGATTTTTGTCCAGCAGCTGCAGTATTATCTGGATCACGATGTGAATCCGAACGAGCCGAGCGGCGTTACCTTTACCCGTGAATTTCTGGACA
This sequence comes from Paenibacillus sp. FSL H8-0259, assembly GCF_037963255.1. NCBI lineage: Bacteria > Bacillati > Bacillota > Bacilli > Caryophanales > Paenibacillaceae > Paenibacillus > Paenibacillus sp. FSL H8-0259. Next base: position 5,148,584 of record NZ_CP150147.1, on the reverse strand, counting down.
ATTCCGTGTCCCTGTTCATTCCGCTGCTGATTATGGCGGTGGCCTCGGATCTGGTCTCCGGGGAGAGAACGACAGGAACAATCAAGATGCTGCTGACGCGTCCGGTCAAACGCTGGAAGGTGCTGTTCAGTAAAATGACGGCCCTCATGATGTTTGTCTCCTTAATCGTCCTGTCTGCTTTTATCATCAGCTATCTGGTGTCGGGGCTGGCCTTTGGATACAAAGGATTCAATGTTCCGGTGTTCACAGGCTTCCAGCTGAGCGGGGATACGGTCGATATGACCACGGTTCACGCTGTGCCGCAATGGAAATACCTGCTGATGCAGGGCGGTTTGATCTGGTTCGTCAGCGTAGTTGTTGCTCTGCTGGCTTTCATGGTGTCGGTTCTGGTACGCAGTACGGCAGCCAGTATAGTGGTGATGATGGCGGCGCTGATTGCAGGCACGATCCTGACGAATATGGCTTCTGCCTGGACTGCGGCCAAATATTTATTTATGGTTAATATGGAGCTTACCGGGTATTTAGCAGGTACTCCAGCACCGATTGAGGGCATGACACTGGCATTTTCGATGGCGGTATTGGCGATTTGGGGACTGGCTGCAGTAATCATTTCATTCGCCGTCTTTACGAAACGGGATATTTTGAATTAGAATGTACAAAGTGAACGAAAACGTTTGTTTGCATTTTATAGAGATAGTAAGACACAAGAAGGAGGAGCATGAATGCTCGAACAGATCGATATGTTTGCAAAAGTCTCTAAGAACGCCGAAGTGGGCCGGACTGGATACGATGCTGACGACATTCAGGTGCTCGAAGGTCTGGTTGCGGTCCGCAAACGGCCCGGCATGTATATTGGCAGTACGAGTTCCTCGGGACTGCACCATTTAGTATGGGAAATAGTGGACAATGCCGTAGATGAGCATTTGGCCAAGTTTTGCTCGAAGATTGATATTACACTCCGCAAGGACGGATCGGTCACCGTAATTGACAACGGACGGGGAATTCCGACCGGAATGCACAAGACGGGAGTGCCGACTCCGCAGGTTGTTTTCACCATTCTGCATGCGGGTGGTAAATTCGGAGGCTCCGGCTACAAGAAATCGGGCGGTCTGCATGGCGTAGGGGCATCAGTAACCAATGCTTTGTCCGAGTGGCTGGAAGTGGAGATTTACCGTGAAGGCAAGATCCACCGGCAACGCTTCGAATATTGGGTCGACAAAAGCGGGAAAGAACATGTCGGCGAGCCTGTGACTGGCCTTGAGGTACTGGGGAATACGAATAAGACCGGTTCGAAGATCACCTTCAAGCCGGATATTCGCGTCTTCCCGACTGGCATTTCACTGAATTACGACACACTCGCGGAACGGGTGCAGGAGATTGCCTTCCTGAACTCGGGCCTGCGGATCAACCTCAGCGATGAGCGGAGCGGACGGCAGGATGAGTTCTTTTATGAGGGCGGCGCGAGCCAGTTTGTACAGTTCCTCAATGAGGGCAAGGATGTCTTGCATGATGTGGTTCATTTCAGCTCCGAGAAGGATGAGATTGAAGTGGAAATTGCGCTGCAATACAATGCGGGGTACACGGAGACCATTGCTTCTTTCGTCAACTCGATTCCTACGCGCAGCGGCGGGACGCATGAGACCGGCTTCAAGACAGCCTATACCCGTGTGCTGAATGACTACGCCCGGCGGACGCAGCTGCTTAAGGAGAAGGATAAGAATCTGGAGGGTAATGATCTCCGTGAGGGAATGATGGCGGTTATCAGCATTAAGATGTCGGATGTGGAATTTGTCGGACAGACGAAGGATCAGCTGGGTAGTGCTTCTGCACGCAGTGCCGTGGACTTTATTGTCTCGGAGAAAATGGCGCGCTTCCTCGAGGAGAATCCCCAGGTCGCGCAGAGCCTGCTGAAGAAATCGATCCAGGCGTCCAAGGCGCGCGAAGCGGCCCGCAAAGCCCGCGATGAAATCCGCAGCGGCAAGAAACGCAGCGAGAGCTCGAATCTTGGCGGTAAGCTGTCGCCTGCACAATCCAAGGATGTTACGCGTACCGAAATCTTCATCGTAGAAGGCGACTCCGCCGGAGGCTCAGCCAAGCAGGGCCGTGATTCGAAGATTCAGGCCATTCTTCCTCTGAAGGGGAAGCCGATGAATCCGGAGAAGGCCAAGCTGCTGGATATCTTGAAGAACGATGAATACAAGGCGATTATATCGGCGATTGGTGCGGGCATTGGTCCTGATTTTGCCGTGGAAGACAGCAATTATTCCAAAATTATCATTATGACCGATGCCGATACGGACGGTGCGCATATTCAGGTGCTGCTGCTGACCTTCTTCTACCGCTATATGAAGCCTCTGATCGATGCCGGCAAGGTCTTCATTGCCCAGCCGCCGCTGTATAAGCTGACGCGTAAATCGGGTAAGCTGGAAACAGTCCGCTACGCCTGGAGCGATGAGGAGCTGCAGAATTACCTGAAGGAATTCGGTAAGAATTTCGAGCTGCAGCGGTACAAGGGACTCGGTGAGATGAACCCTGATCAGCTGTGGGAAACAACGATGAATCCGGATTCGCGCACGCTGCTGCAGGTGCAGATCGAGGATGCCGCCAAGGCGGAACGCCGCGTCTCCACACTGATGGGCGACAAGGTTGATCCGCGTAAGCGCTGGATTGTCGAGAACGTCGACTTTACAGAAATAGTAGAGTAGAGGTTAGCGGGCAGTGACGATTACTTCCGCTGTTTTTAATTTTTTGATGATCACTTTAAGCGCAGCGAATGGGATATTCGCGGATTGCCGCCAGAACTTTAGAATAAAGCGAAGCTAAATAAGGTGGTTAGTAACGGAGTGTGAGTTTGGAACTGTAGTAGCGCAGCGTCCGCCTTTGTTTCCGGATTATTACCGCTATTTAGATTGAACTTGAAAATATACTAAAAAGGGAAAAGTGGCGGAGGAGAATTTTGGAACTGTAGGAGCGTCAGCGTCCGCCTTTGTCTGCGGATTTCCACCGCGAACAGCGGTTAAATTCAAGAAATCTGCAGACAACAGCGGCCGGAGGGCCAAACATTCTCTGGAGTCACGGCAATCCCATAATAGAAAAAATACAAGTTCAATCTATATAGAAGCGGTATGATTCAAGAAATATGGGGATAACAGCGCGGAAGTCCAAAACTCACCGCAGTTACGGCTTAACACTGATTTGTTTAGTTTTATTCTTAAGAGCCTTGAGGCAATACGAATCGAATATCCCAGGCGCGCAGCAGTCAGATCATCAATCATTACAAACGTGGACAGATTGAGGAACAGAAGGTGAAAAGTGAATGAGCAGTTTATCAGAGCAATTTTTGCCGGCTTTTCTGGAAGAGGTCGTTGGTGACCGATTTGGCCGGTATTCCAAATATATCATTCAGGACCGGGCGATTCCGGACGTCCGCGACGGGCTGAAGCCCGTGCAGCGCCGGATTCTGTATGCGATGTACGACTCTGGCAACACGCCGGATAAGCCATACCGCAAGTCGGCCAAAACAGTCGGTGACGTCATGGGTAACTACCATCCTCATGGAGACTCCTCGATCTACGACGGGATGGTCCGGATGGCTCAGCCCTGGAAGATGGGACATGTGCTTGTCGACGGACACGGCAATTGGGGTTCGATGGATGATGACCCTGCAGCAGCTATGCGTTATACAGAAGCGCGCCTGTCTCCAATCGCTTTGGAGATGATGCGTGATATTGAGAAACGCACCGTACTTTTCAAGGACAATTTCGATAATACGGCAAAGGAGCCGGTCGTGGTTCCATCCCGTTATCCGAATCTGCTTGTCAACGGGACAAGCGGGATCTCTGCCGGGTTCGCCACGGAAATTCCGCCGCATAACCTGCGTGAAGTCATCGATGCCTGTATCGCTGTCATGCAGAAGCCGGACATCGCACTGGAGGACATCATGACCTTCATCAAAGGTCCCGACTTCCCTACAGGCGGAACGATTATGGGCGGCGACGGCATTATGGACGCGTACCGTACAGGTAAAGGCCGCATCTATCTGCGCTCGAAGACGGAGATTGAGAACCTGCGCGGCGGCAAGCAGCAGATCGTTATTACCGAGGTTCCCTTCCAGATTGTGAAGTCGCGGCTCGTGACCTCCATGGAGAATATCCGCCTGGAGAAGAAGATCGAAGGCATCGCCGAAGTCCGCGACGAGAGCGGCCGTGAAGGTCTGCGGATAGTGGTGGAGCTGAAGAAGGAAGCCGATGCGAATGGTATTCTGGCCTACCTGCTCAAAAAAACCGATCTGCAGATCACCTACAACTTCAACATGGTGGCCATCGTTAACAAGGCTCCGCAGCAGCTCGGCCTGAAGTCGATCCTTGAAGCCTATATCGCCCATCAGCGTGAAGTGGTTACCCACCGCACCCTGTTTGATCTGGAGCGGGCAGAGGACCGGGCCCATGTCCTGGAAGGGCTGGTTAAGGCTCTGAACATTCTGGATGAAGTGATCGCCGCAATCAAGGCGTCGAAGAACCGCCAGGATGCCCAGAATAATCTGGTGTGGATGTTCGGCTTCAGCGAACGCCAGGCCGATTCCATCCTTACCTTGCAGCTGTACCGGTTAACCAATCTGGAGATTCATTCGCTCCAGAAGGAGCTTGATGAGATGCATGCCAAGATTGCTGTCCTGCAGGGCATTCTGGACAGTGACAAGAAGCTGATTGCGGTCATCCGCAAAGAGCTGCTGGAGATCCGTGATAAATACGGGATCGACCGCCGTTCACTGATTCAGGGTGAAGTGGAGGAATTGAAGGTCAGCATGGAGGTTCTAGTGAATGCGGAGGATGTGCTGGTCGCCATTTCAGAGGGTGGCTATATCAAGCGGACAGGCATGCCATCCTTCACCCGTTCAGGCGGAGAGCGCCACTCATCGGGTGTCAAGGACGGCGACCATATCGTCAGGCTGCTGGACCTGAATACCCGGGACAGCCTGCTTGTGTTCACCCGCAAGGGCCAATACTTCCTGCTTCCGGTTCATCAGATACCGGAATTTAAATGGAAGGAGCCTGGTACCGCGATCGTGAACGTGATCGGCCTCGCCAAGGGCGATGGCATTGTCAGTGTGCTGCCGGTCGGCAACCTGGAGGACCCGCTGGCAAGTCTGGTCTTTGTCACCCGTAAGGGACAGGTGAAGCGTACAGAGCTCAAGGAGTACTCTACAAGCCGTTCCGGAGCCGTGGCCGCCTGTAAGGTAGCTGACGGTGATGAGATCATTACAGTGGCGCTGAGCAGCGGAGACAAGGACATCGTGCTTGTGACCCGTGAAGGGATGAGCATCCGCTTCCGGGAGAGTGAAGTCAACCCTATGGGCCGTGTGGCCACAGGGGTAAGAGGGATTCAGCTGCGAGAAGGCGACGAGGTCGTCTCCAGCTTCTGGGTCAGTGAGGACGAAGGGGAGATTCTTGCGGTTACCGAGATTGGCTACGCCAAACGCTCTCTGCTGCTGGATTACCCTTCCCAGAGCCGCGGAGGCAAAGGGATGCCGACATTCGAGTTCAAAGAAGGCAAACGGGTTCGCCCGAATGGCAGCAGGCTTGTGGGGGCCTTCTACTGCAAGGAGCCCCTGGAGCTGACCGCCATCACCCAGAGCGGTGCGGTTCATGCCTTCTCCTCCGAATCGGCACCGCTTGGTGAGCGCCGTTCCATCGGCAAGCAGCTGGTTGCTGTCGAGAAGAAGGATGAGATCATCAGCCTGTACCCCGCAGTTAAATAGCCGGGGCAGAAGCTTAGAATATTAAATAATTCAAACGGCGTTCGGCTGCTCTGGTCTACAGAGCTCCGAACGCCGTTTATTTGTATTAGCGGGATTTACAAGTATGGTCAGGCAGCGGAGAATTACACGGTTCGCTCCGAGTCACGTCAAGTAGTGTATAGAATGCCTAATGTTGCAGGTATTACAACTTTGATTCATGGATACCAGTGTATGCATAGGTATTGTTGTATGAAATACAAGAATAACCCCCGCTAAGGTTCTTTATAGATGGGGAATGCTGCCTTTTATACAACAATTCTAGATTTAAGGCCGAAATCATAAGGGGAATGTTGTATTTCATGCAGGAATTGGTGCGGAGTTTTCGTTCAACCAGCAGTCACTCCATCTCCACCACAAACAGCGGGTTCATTAAGAAATCTGTAAGTACATACCTCAAATTCACTAGCGGCCGTGATTTTATTTTTTTCTTTTGCAGGAAATGGAATTTTTTTCGCGAAAATGTTTAGGTATACCGGATAGAGATCCGCAGGGAAAGGAAGGAATAAGTGTGCACTCCACTGAATTCAGTAAAATCTGGCATAAGATATTAAAGGACTATAAGCTACATATGGATAGCAAGCTTGCCCCTACACTGACCGATGCCCAGCTTACCGTACTGGAATTGCTGCAGGAACGTGACGCGATGAAACCTTCTGATTTGGCTCCGCATCTGGCCACCAGCCCGGCGGCTGTAACTATGCTGCTTGACCGGATGGAGAAGCATAATCTCATTATCCGTGAACGAGATGCCTCCGACAGGCGGATCGTCTGGGTGAGCATCACCGAGACAGGCAAGAACGAGACCTCGCGCGGACTGAAGATCCGCAGTGATTTTTTTGCCGAAGCGCTCGATCCCATTTCATCACATAACCAGCAGCTGCTGCTCTATCTGATGGGGAAGATGGCGGTAGCTCCCGCTCCGGCACCGGAAGGTTCGACTCCTTAATAGATGTCCAGTGTTGACCTCATATATATGCATACACACAAAAGCAGGCTGTCCGTTACCGGATAGCCTGCTTTTGGTTCTGCGGGGTCCACAGATTCCAGGGATGGGTCTGTGGAGGCAGGGAGATTAATTCAACTTCCTCTTTGGTCACCGGATGCGGGAACCCGACCAGTGCTGACCACAGCGCAATCTGCTGTCCGGGTCTGTTCACTGCGGCACCATACTTCTGATCTCCGTACAGCGGGCAGCCGATGCCGCTCAGCTGTACGCGGATCTGGTGGGAGCGTCCGGTAAGCAGATCGATCTTGAGCAGGGTGTAGCCCTCAGCGCTGCCGAGTACCGTATAATCGAGAATCGCTTCCTTGCCGCCCGGTGTTCCTGGGCGGACAATACTGACCGTGTTGCTCCGCTCATCCTTCAGCAGCGTATTAATCAGCCGTCCCTGGGATGCAGGGGGTTTGCCATGAACGACGGTCAGGTACACCTTGTGGAAGGCGTGGGTGCGGACGCTCTCAGACAGCCGCGAGGCTGCCTTCGAGGTCTTGGCGAAGATCATCGCGCCGCCTACAGGCCGGTCCAGCCGGTGAACGAGGCCCATGAAGACATTCCCCGGCTTGGCGTAACGTTCCTTAACATCTTCCTTCAGCAGGGTCAGCAGATCCGCATCGCCTGTAGCATCCTCCTGCACCGGAATGTTAACGGGCTTCACGATGCCCAGAAGATGGTTGTCCTCATATAAAATCTCGAACCGGGACTGTCCGCTGCCGGACTTCCCGGTTGTTTCGTTGTTCTGCGCGGTCATGGCTTACGCCTCCCAGCGGCCCAGAATTCCGCAAGGCAGATTCATGCCGGAGGATGTAATCGGCAGTCCGATCTCACCGGAGGTAAGCTTGCCGCCGTAGCGCTTGCCCATGGTCATTGACAGCATATTGCGCAGTACGGTAGGCGAAATGCCCGTTGTGTAAGAGTTAATCAGCATGAACAAAGGCCGGTCGCTCATAATCTCCATGCAGCTCTCCAGGAACGGATAGAGACTGGCTTCGAGCTTCCACATTTCACCGCCCGGGCCTCTTCCATAGGAAGGCGGGTCCATGATAATTGCATCATATTTGCTGCCGCGGCGCTGTTCACGCTGCACGAACTTGAACACATCATCTGTAATGTAGCGGACCGGCTTGTCGGCAAGCCCGGACAAGGCTACATTCTCCTTCGCCCACTGAACCATGCCCTTAGCGGCATCGACATGAACTACGGAAGCTCCGGCACTTGCCGCTGCAACGGTTGCTCCGCCGGTATATGCGAACAGGTTAAGCACGGAAATCGGGCGGTTAGCCGCAGCGATCTTGTCCATCATCCAGCGCCAGTTGGCTGCCTGCTCAGGGAAGAGACCCGTGTGCTTAAAGTTCGTTGGACGGAGATGGAACTTCAGCTTGCCGTAGGCGATTTTCCAGTCATCCGGAATGCTTTTCTTCATTTCCCATTGTCCGCCCCCGGCGGAACTGCGGTGATAGTGTCCGTGAACATCACGCCATTTGGCACTCTCGCTGGCCAGCGGCCAGATGATCTGCGGGTCCGGGCGGCGCAGCATAATATCGCCCCAGCGTTCTAGCTTCTCTCCGCCTCCGGTATCAATCACTTCATAGTCCTTCCAGTCACTTGCTAAATACATTATTAATCCATCCTTCAAAAAGTCATTTAGCCTTTATTGTACAACATATAAGCACGCTGCTACAAACATAATGGTTGCAAAGCTGCGACTATTCTCATTTTAGCCAAGAGTTCGCCGGTGTATAATATTACCAAAAAAAGTATAGGAGAGCAGGCTGAACCATGAAAATTACGAAGGTAAAGTACAGGGTGATCGGGCTGGTAGTACTGCTGGCACTTCTTGCACTGATTGTGTATGATCAGATTACACTGCACAGCGGGCTTGAAGAATACCGGATAGATGTCGTTACAGAGGATTTCTCCGTACAAAATATAAATCTGGCCGCAGCGCCTCATGCTGTCTATTTGGCTGGAGGCTGGTTTCTGGAGCTGACCGGCGGTGATACTATGGTTGATAATGTGATACTTAATGGAGCCATTGACGGGGTCGAAGTTATCGATTTAGCTTCAAGCAAGCCATTCATTGTAAGTGATGTAATGCCTATAGAAGGCGGAGGCGTTATTGAAGATCTGAGACTTACCGGACGGTCGGTGCTGCATATGAACATATCTTATACGGCCAGCGGAATTAGTAAACAGTTCTCTGAAGATATCAGGCTTCATGACAAGATCAAACCAAATAATGAAGTTACTACAGGCGGTTATAAAATATATGAGCTTAGGCGCAGATGAACGGCTAATTCCGTCCTCTGCTGCCTAAGCGTTACGAAGGTGAGGCCGGATGTTATGTTCAACCTCTCGGAGCTGTATTACCCGATCACCGCGAACCCGGCCGGGGGCGGCGAGTATCTGCCCGGCAGGCTGCTGGAGCCGTACATCCGCTGTTTCTGGGGGACTGTACCGCCGCCGGGTGAGCAGCAGGAAGCGCAATCCGTTGAAATTGCACAAGGGCATAACGGAGCAGTTATAAGTAAGCGGACGGAAACGATCATACCGGACAGTTGTATGGATATCATATGGGAATGGGATGAGCGTACAGGGGAGGCTGACGGAATATTTTGCGGCATTAATGACACCCCGTTTGAGGCGGGACAAGCCCGGCAGCCTGCGGGGAGACAGCGTTTCGCTATCCGTTTTCATTTCTGGGCGGTTCATCTGTTTGCAGATGAGCAGCTGCAGGATGTGCTGAATGTCCACGTTCCGGTGGAGCAATATTTCCGTTCCTTCCGCAGGGAGCTGGGAGACAAGCTGCGGGGGACACAAACGATGTCGGAACGCATTGCCATGGCAGAATTGTTCCTCCTGCGCAGGCTGGAGAATGCCGGCCGCAGCAGTGACGGGATGATGAACGCTGTCCACAGGATGCTTAAGTCCCGCGGGGTGGTGAGTGCAGGGGAGCTGGAGCTTAGCTCAGGCTTCAGCAGCCGCCAGCTTGAACGCCTGTTCCGCCAGCATATCGGACTTCCGCCCAAAAAAGTGGCAGATCTTGTCCGCTTCCAGAATGTCTGGCTGGATCTGTACCGGACACCGCTGCACAGAGGCGGGCTGCAGGATATTGTATTTGCTTACGGCTACAGCCACCAATCGCATTTCATCAACAATTTCCGGAAATTTGCCGGCAGAACACCGCTGGATGCGCTGAGCTATGCGCGGAACTGAATGTCGTTTTTTTGCAATACAATCCCGGCAGGGCAGAAGTACAATGAGGTCAGACAGGCTAACCACAGCCGGATCATACTACAGCTATTGAGCGGAAGGAGATTTAAGTTATGATTACAAGTTTTGACGGTATCAATCTGTACAGCAAGGACCCGGCGGCGCTCGCGGCATTCTATTCCGAGGTACTGGGAGTCCCTATTCCGTTTGAAGGCTATGGCCAGTATGACGGGGCGAAGATTGGTTTCGACCGCAGCCAGCCGGGGATCATTATATGGGATGAGAGCAAGTGGGAGAAGCTCACGACAGGAGCCGTGAATCTGGTGTTCTCCTGCAGCAGCCTGGACGAAACTTATGAGCAGCTGAAGGGGAAAGGACTGGATTGTCAGCCTCCGGTAACGATGGAATACGGCGGGAAAGAAATGAATTTCCGTGATCCGGACGGCAACGGCATTACCCTGCTGGAAGGCGGATATTAATCCATTTGCGGTGGAGTACAACTGAACCGTATGGACTGTCTGTTTTATCGCTGATCCGGAGGGGAATCTTATCGAAATTTGTTCGGACGGCAAAGGTGAATAGGTTTGGCATTCTTCTATGCATTTCATCTGAAAATATGGATAAAGATCAGCGGCAATGCCGGACAGCAGTTCAAGTCCGGCATTGCCGCTGCTTCTGTTATCGGGGACAAGTATGCCTAATTTCCCGGAGCGGCCAGCTTTTAAAATATTGACAATGATAATCATTATCAAATAGAATGAGATTAGCAAAACATGGTTGCCTTTTGAGATGGACTATACAGAATACATTTCATATTTACCTTGGGAGGACAGAGTGATGGCTAAGGTGCTAGTGGCATATGCCAGCCTGACAGGCAATACGGAGGAAATCGCTGAACTGATTGTGGAAGGGATACGCCAGGCAGGCGGAGAGGCCGTGCTGAAATCGGTCACTGACTGCAATGCGGATGAGATAAAGGCTTACGAAGCTGTGCTGCTGGGTGCGTATACATGGGGGGACGGCGAGCTGCCGGATGAATTCCTTGACTTCTATGAAGAGATGGATGAGCTCGACCTCAGCTCCTGCAAGGCTGCCGCCTTCGGAAGCGGAGATACCGGTTATGAAATCTACTGCGGAGCGGTTGATCAGATTGAAGAGAAGCTGAAGGAACGCGGTGCCGAGATCGTACAGGCCAGCCTGAAGATTGAGTACGGGCCGAACGCAGCAGAGAAAGACGCCTGCCGCAGCTTCGGACGCCAGTTCATCGAGACCTGCGCGGCGGTTTCTTAAGGATGGGCGCCGCGGCAGGATGCTTCGCAGGAAAGATGCAGGATGCAGGGACTGTCCGCTACAGCCGGCTGAATGATTTCAGGATGGAGCATATCATGCTGGGCGGAGCGGAGATGAACGGAAGCGGAGCTCCGGCCACGGGAGTTCCCCGCTGGAGACAGCAGGTCCAGTACGCAGTCGGACATACGCTTAATGACTTCTACAGTCTGCAGCCTGAGGTGCGCCGGGAGACGCCTGTGCAATTTCTGCTGGAGCGCCGCTGGCCGCCGAAGGGTCATGCTTTTCCTTCCCTGATGCATTATTGGGATATCAAGCAAGCGGTTGCCGATGAGCTGATGCGGATTGTTGCCGGCAATCACACCGGTGAGATTCCGGTGATGCTGTATGAACAGTGGCATGTTCCTGTGCCGGAGCTTGAAATTGAACTGGCGATGATTTTTCAGCTCGCCTGGAGCTCGGGGCAGGAGGGGCGTTGTCTGAATATCCAGAAATTCATGGTGAGCGGGAATGAAGATGTCATCACCGGCTTTCTGCATATGGCCAGCGTCTTCTGTCATCAGGCCTACGGGAAACCTGCAGAAACGATCGGAATCTATTCGCTTCTGGATGGACGCCGGCATATCTTTGACGGAGCGGGCATCCCGCTGCAGGAGTCGCTCGACTATGTGCGCCTGCTGTCTGTGTTCCTGGAACGGGAAGAGCATGCGGAAGGCTGCATGAAATACGGAAACCGCCGGAACGACCGGGATGAGCCTATCCTTCGCGGATACGGGCTGATGTAGAACGGGAACTTCGGCGTAATCCTTGCAGGGGGCGTTCAAAGAAGATATGGTTAAGCCATAGGAGGTGTCCTTGGCCCATGTCTGAAGGAATTAGAACCTACAACACCGGAGTGGAAGCGACACTCGAAGTGATTGGGGGCAAGTGGAAGCCGGTCATTTTGTTCTTGCTCACCTTTGGGAAGAAGCGCAACGGGGAGTTCATCAGCCAAATGCCGTTCATTACACAGAAGGTGCTAACGCAGCAATTGCGGGAGCTGGAAGCGGACGGGGTGATTACAAGAACCTCGTATAATGTGGTGCCTCCCAGAGTGGAGTATGAGCTGACCGACTACGGCTGGAGCCTCAAGGAGATTCTGCATCTGATGTGCAGATGGGGCGATGCCCATGTCTATAGGGTGTACGGGGATACGGCAGTTGTGCTCTCCCAACCGCAGAAGGAAGAATAGAACAGCCGGTCTCTGAATTTCAGAGACCGGCTGTTCTGCGCGGATCAGGGAATGATCCGGCGGTGGCGGAGATCCGCGAAGATGTTCATAAACATGGCTTCCGTATCCATAAACTCAAGGAATCCTGCGCGGCGGGATTTGGTGCTGTCGGCAAAGAAATCATAGTCCCAGGAGAATACGAAATCACCGAATGCCCACGAGGAGACACTAGCATAGCTGTTCGGCTCCAGCCCGTATTTCCCGACCATCCGGTTCCAGAGCGGCTCTTTGTCCTGCATGGCATCAGACAGGGACATCTGGAGCGGGGGGGCCGTGTCCAGCCCGAAGCTGGAGGCAATCTTGGGCCACAGCTCGTTCCAGCGGAACAGATCACCGTTGGTGATATTGAAGGCCTGATTGGCACAGCGCGGTTCCGTTGCTGCCCACACCGTTGCTCTGGCCAGCAGACCGGCATCTGTCATCTCAAGCAGGCTGTGATAGGCGCCCGGCTTGCCGGGGAAGCGCAGCGGAATTCCCAGTTCCTTCGACATGGAGGCATAAATGGCGATTACCATCGCCAGGTTCATGGGATTGCCGAGAGCATATCCGCAGACGACGGAAGGCCGCAGCGCCGACCAGGTCCAGCTTTTGCCAGACTGCTTCTCTTCCAGATAATCCTGCTGCGCAATATTGAATTCAGGCGGCATATGATTGGCATCAGTTTCGCGTGCCGGTGTTTTGAACGGGCCGAGATGCGCGCCATATACCTTATAGCCCTGCATGAGGCTGATGTGTTGCAGCCGGCGCGCCGCAGGTTCGACCGCTTCAACCGCGTGAACAAGCATAGCCAGATTAGGAGGGACCAGCTCTGCCCAGGTAGGCCGGTCCTGATAGGCGGCATAGAAAATATGCGTCACCTCCGCCAGACCGCCAAGCTTCCGCCGGCTCTCCGACGGGTCGAGTAAATCTGCAGCTATATAACGCACACGGCTGGTGTCCAGCCCTCCGCGGCGCGACACGCCGATGATATCCCAATCGGGAAGCGCAGCCAGATGATCAATCAGGTTGCGCCCTATGACGCCGTTCGCGCCGATTACAAGTGCTGTTTTACGTAAGTCTGAATCCATAGGGTTCATGTGCAGCTCTCCTTCGCCAAAGTATGCCATCATTATGTATTGCCTCAGGAGTGCTGAACAGTACGCACTTTGAGGTCATATAGGTACCTTGAGGTAACATAAGGACAACAAAAAGCATCCTTTCCTGAGGGCAGGTCGGCCCGGAGGAAAGGATGCTTGACAGTCAGATTACTGTAATTCGGAACAGTTATTCAGCCGGCTAACAATGATGCTTCAAGGTTCAGAGCGCAGCACGGTAGTAATCCTGCTGGTTCAGAATGACGAACCCGCAGCTCTCGTAGAGCTTCAGCGCATTCGGATTATCCAGGGCAACCTCGAGGTTCACACCGTTGTAATTCCGCTGTTCCCGTTCAATAGTCTGCATCAGGGCACTCCGGCCGATGCCGAGGCCGCGCAGATTCTTGTCTACGGTAAGGCCATAGATCCAGGTTTCGTTGTCTTCGGACCACAGCCGCATTTTGCCGGCAGGCTGGCCGTTCATCTCGATGATGATATGCTCCTGGGAGCCTTCGAGCTCAAGCTGCGTGTACGTTTCGGCGGCGTCTTCCTCCGTCATGTTGAATCCGTCGCAATCGAAGGCGATTAGCACCGGAGTCTCGTCGGCACGTGCAGGCCGGAGCATAACGTTACCGGCGGCTGAACTTGCTTCAGAGGCCCCATGATTCTTGGCTGCGCCATCCCATTTCATCTGAAATTCCGCGTGGCTGAATTCCAGCGGCAGTGTCTTCAGATAAGCAGTACCTGAGGCTGAGGCCGCGGGCGTATTCAACAGCAGCGTCTTAATCTTACTTCGTGAGATGAGGGTCTGCGCCCGTTGCCAGAGCGAGCTGAAGATGCCCCGGCGGCGGTATCCCGGCCGTACCATGCCGCAGACTTCCATGTCCCCGCCGATATTGTATAACCCGATGAAGCCGACCAGCAGCTCCTCTTCATAGGTCACCAGCCATTCCACTCCGCCTGTTCCGGCCGGCAGCCGCAGCATGTCCCAATTCAGCTTGAGTGTGATGCCTTCGTATTGCTCGCAGCGCTGCTGCAGTTCTTCTATTTCTTTCAGTGTATCAGCCGTAGTCAATCTATCTTCCCCCTATGTCAGCAGATCCCGGTACTCCGTGTGCTTCTCGAATTGATGGGCCGCATACGGGCACTCAGGCACAATTTTAACTTTCTCTTCCCGGGCCAGGTCAACGACCGCCCGCACAAGCTTCTCCCCGGCACCCTGACCGCGCAGCTCTTCGGAGACATAGGTATGATCAATCACGAGGTTACCTGTAGTCTCTTCCGTTCTGTATGTAATCTCGGCAAGGTCCTTACCGTCACCAGCTATATAGAAACGTCCTTCTCCCTTAGCAATCTGTTCCATGTTTCTTCACTCCATTCCGGTGTATTGCCTATATTTTACTACCCTGCCCGGCAAAAAGCGAGAAAAGGCATGGCAGGAATGCCAGCAATATAACATACGTATTCCATACAAGGTCAGTAAAAGCGGAATGACTTGCACATTGGCTTCCCGATGCCCTAAGATTAAGGCACTAACGCTGTAACGAATAGAAGTTGCATCAGGAGGAATAGCCATGGATTACGAGGTTGAGGTTCATTTTCAGCCGGTATATGAATTAATCAGCAGCATACATACGTTTATATGCAAGAAGGGAAGTAAAAAGATAGATCTGGGTACACCCTGGGCGGCAGAAGTATCACGCGGCTTAAGCCCCGAACTGCTGGAAGCACTGGAAGAGACAGATCTCGACAATGACTGGAAGCTGCTTAATCTGCTGATCTATCTGTGTCCGGACAAAGACAGCGTGGAGCGTGTGCTGGAGTGGCTGGAAGGCCTGTCCGTAGGAGAGATGTACGAGGCTCTCGCAGGTTATGTCAGTGTATTCCCGGTACAAATGGAGCAGTACCGCAGCCGCATGGTCTTCCTGCTGTCGGAGTGGAACCGGCAATACTTCAGCAGCTGTAGTCCGGATATCATTAAGAAGCTGCAGCAGCATGCGGAGGAACGGAGACAGGCGCTGGCCGGCAGCCCGGTAGCCGATTTTGTGAATAAGACTACAAACGGATTCTATTTCATGCCGGGTGACGGTCTGCGCAGGCTTGTGCTGATCCCGCAGTTTCACTTCCAGCCGATCAATATTATCTATAATTTTGGTCCGCTGACGATATGTCACTATGCCGGGAAAATTCAAATTGCTGAAGAGGAAATCCCGCCGTCCATGCACCGGACGCTCCGCAGTCTGGGCGAGAAGAGCCGGCTGAAGATCCTGAAGTCACTGGGCGGAGAACGCAAATCGTTCACGGAAATTGCCAGACAGGCCGGCCTGTCCAAGGGCATTGTCCATGATCATATCTCCAGTCTCAGGAGCGCCGGTCTGCTCAATGCTTATATCGAAGGAGAGAACGTCACCTCTTACAGTCTGCGGCTTGAGGGGATTCAGCAGATGAATGAACAGCTGTTTGCTTATTTGAAGTAAATATAGCGTTGCCTAATATTCCTGTGCCTCGCCAAAGCCAAAGTCTACTTCTGTTATGGAGAAGATTTTGGCTTTTTTGCTGCGATCATCCAATTTTATTCTGTTTGGGAAGAATTAATTTAAAGTTCTCTCTTTACAGAACAACTTTTACTTTCTATAATGTGAACTATCGGTCTTTAATCATACTTAGTGGGTAGGAATTGTTAGTATTTATAAAATGGAGAGAAAAGAGATGATGTCATGAGAAAAAGTACGCTTTTATTATCCTCATTGTTAATCGCCGGTTCACTGCTGCTGTCCGCCTGCTCGGAGAACGGCAACACGGATGCAGCATCCACGGACACCCCTGTAAACACGGCAGCAACAGCTGATCCGGGTGCAGCGGCTGGCGGTACGGAAGCAGCGGTATCCCCGGCGGTTGTACCTGCCGGTGCGCTCAGCGAGCCTTTTACAGCAACCGATCTTACCAAGCTGCCCGCAGTCGCCCAGAAGCGCACCGATACAATCATCGTCGGTCTTACCGATCCGAGCGGTGCGTTCACCCCTTATTTCCAGGAGAGCGGCTATGACGGCAATGTATCCTCACTGCTCTATGCGTCTCTCGTGACGGTAGATGACAAGGGTGTGCCAACCCCGGAGCTTGCCGAGAGCTGGGAGGTGGCGGCGGATCAGCTTACATATACGTTCCACCTGCACAAAGACCTGAAGTTCAGCGACGGCTCACCGCTCACTGCGGATGATGTGGCGTTCACCTGGACGATCCAGTACGACAAAGCCTATGACGGAGGCTCATCACTTCCATCGCTGAAGGTGAAGGGCGGCGAAGCTTACAAAGCGGGAACTGCCCAGACTATAGAAGGCATTAAAGTCATTGATCCGCAGACAATATCGGTTACGCTGGAACAGCCTAATGCTACGGCGCTGGTGACTCTCGGCTCCAATGTGCTGTCGAAGGCTTACTATGGCAAGGACTATAAGTTCGGCCAGCTGGAGTACATCAAGAAGCTGCATGAGAAGCCGCTGGGCGACGGCCCTTATAAGCTGGAGAAATTCATTCCCGGACAAGAGGTCCGTCTTGTAGCCAATGAGAACTACTTCAAAGGCAAGCCAAAGACAGAGCATTTTATCTACAAAACAACGACCGGCGATGCCTGGCAGTTCCTTGAGACGGGTGAGGTGGACTACGCGTCCTTCCCGGCTACGGAAGAAAATATCGGGAAGCTGAAGGAACTGGGTTATGTAAACATTCTTCCTTATACCCCGAGCACTTACGGCTACATGCAGGTCAACCTGAAGCATGAGCAGCTGAAGGATAAGCGGGTCAGACAGGCGATTGCCTATGGACTGGACCGGCAGAGCATCTATGTAGATGCTGCTGAAGGCGCGGGTGCTGTGGCCAACATTCCGGCTTCGCCGATCTCCTGGTCCTATACAGAAGAAGGGATCAATCCTTATAAATATGATCCGGACCAAGCGAATAAGCTGCTGGATGAGGCAGGCTGGACCGTAGGGGCAGGCGGTATCCGCGAGAAGGACGGGAAGCCGCTGAGCATTCATTATCTGGCGAGCAAGAGCAAGAACTCGGATATTTTCATCGCGGTGGCCAAAGAGAACTTCGCTGCGCTCGGCATCGACTTCCAGCCGGAGATCTTCGCTGACTTCAACTCGCTGGTCTCCAAGACGGAAAGCGGGGATTATGATCTCGTATCGTACTCCACCAGCATGCTGACGGATCCGGCGGACGGCTTCATGCAGTTCTTCGACGGCGAAATCACCGATTATGAGAATCCGAAATTCGTGGAGCTGTACAACAAAGCGCTGGCAACTACAGATATTGAACAGCGCAAAGCAGTCTATAAAGAGCTGTATCAGCTGTTCAACGATGAACTGCCGATTATTTTCACCAATTACAAGAAAACAGTATATGCCTATAACGGCCGCATCCAGAATCTATCGGTCAGTCCGTTCATCGGTCTTGCCGGCAGCCTGCCAAACTGGACTCTGAAATAAAGAATTGTTCATCCCCTGCCTGCGTCATGGGCAGGGGATGAATCCTAAGGAGCCGATCATGAGCACTTATCTGACCAAAAGAATGCTGTATATGCTGATCATCCTGTTTGCCGCATCGCTGCTGATCTTCTGCCTGTATGCACTTACCCCGGGTGATTTCATTACCGGAAATATTAAGCTGACTGCAGAGCGCAAAGCGGAGCTGCGGGAGATTTACGGCCTGAACAAGCCGGTGCTGGAACGTTACGGGACTTGGATGAACAATGCTTTTCACGGGGATTTCGGATATTCACTTGCCCAGCAGAAGCCGGTGCTTCAGCTGTTCGGTGATTATATCTGGAATTCTTTTTTGCTGGCCGCTGTCTCTACGTTCCTCACCTGGCTGATTGCTGTGATCATCGGTGTCATTTCTGCCTATAAGCAATACTCCTGGTTCGACACGCTGGTAATGATTGCGATCTTCGCGGCGATGTCGCTCCCGTCGTTCTTCATCGGCCTGTTCCTGATCAAGATTCTGGCCGTTGACCTGAAATGGCTGCCGCCGGGGGGAATGATGACTACAGGCAGCAATGCCACCGGGTTCGCCTACTTCAAAGAAGTGGTGCATCATATGACCCTGCCGGTCATCGTCATGACGCTGCTGGGTCTGGGTTCATTAACCCGTTATTTCCGCAGCAATATGATCGATGTGCTCAAGCAGGACTATATCCGTACGGCCAGAGCCAAAGGGCTGAAGGAGCGGAAGGTGCTGTTCACCCATGCACTGCGCAATGCGCTGCTGCCTGCGATCACCCTGGTCGGCTTCGAGCTGCCCGCGCTGTTCGGGGGTTCCATTATTATTGAGCAAATCTTTAACTGGCCGGGCATCGGCCAATTGTATATGAAGTCCTTCGGACTGAGGGATTACCCGCTGCTGATGGGCTTTACGATGTTTCTGGCTATTCTGACCGTAATCGGAACACTGCTCTCGGATATTCTGTACAGGGTGGCTGATCCGCGTGTCCGGTTATAGGAGGGGGAGGATCTTATGGCAGCTGACAGCAGAGTAAGCGAAATAACGGGACCACAGGCTAACCTGAGGAAATCTTCCCTGTTCCGGCAATCCCTGCTGAGGCTTCTGCACAACAAGCTGGCGGTGGCGGGCTTCGCGGTGGTCTTATTTATGTTTGTGTTATGTTTCATCGGACCGTTCTTCTCGCCGTATACGGATAACAAAATCAATATGGCGATGATGAACAAGGCCCCGAATTTACAGCATTGGCTGGGGACAGACGCGCTGGGACGGGATATCTTAACCCGGGTCATGCAGGCCGGGCGTATCTCTCTTACGGTGGGTCTGGCTTCCATGGTGCTGTCTGTGTTCCTGGGAGCGCTGCTCGGTGCGGTTGCCGGATATTACGGCGGTCTGCTGGACCAGATCATTATGCGGATCGCCGATCTGCTGATGACCATTCCCGGCCTTCCGCTGCTGTTCATCTTCGGTGCGCTGCTCTCGGAATGGAAGATTCCAACGGATTACCGGATGTACATTGTCATGCTCATGCTGAGCATGGTGAACTGGCCGGGGCTGGCGCGGATGGTACGGGGACAGATGCTCAGCCTGCGGGAACGCGAATTCATGCAGGCCGCCGTGGTGCTGGGTCTGCGCGACCGCAGGAAGCTGTTTGGCCATCTGCTGCCGAATATTGTTCCGCTGCTGATCGTTATGGCTACGCTGAATATTGGCGGTGCGATTCTCAGCGAATCGGTGCTCAGCTTCTTCGGGCTGGGGGTTATGCCGCCTACGCCGACCTGGGGGAACATGATTGATGCGGCGAATAATATCCTCGATTTCCAGGACCGGCCATGGCTGTGGATTCCGCCGGGGTTATCGATTTTTGCAACGGTTATTGCGATTAATATCTTTGGTGACGGCCTCAGAGACGTGCTTGATCCTAAACAGAAGAGGTAGGTGGCCATAACGATGAAGCCTTTAATGAATATAGACCGTCTAAGCACCGTGTTCTTCACAGAGGACGGGAAGGTGACCGCAGTTGATGAGGTAAGCTTCAGTATCCGGGAAGGCGAGACGGTCTGCATTGTCGGTGAATCCGGCTGCGGCAAAAGTGTCACCGCCATGTCGATTATGGGGCTGGTGGAAGAGCCGGGCGGTAAGATTGCCGGGGGAAGCATTGATTTCCGGGGAGAAGATTTACTCCGGCTGGACAAAAATACACTGCGCAGCATCCGCGGCAATGAGATCGCTATGATTTTTCAGGAGCCGATGTCGTCACTGAATCCGGTCATGAGAATTGGCGAGCAGATTATGGAGCCGCTCCTGGTTCATCTCAGAATGAACAAGAAGCAAGCCCGGGCCCTGGCCATTGAACTGATCACCCAGGTGGGGATATCCCGTCCGGAACAGATTATGGGCAGCTATCCCCACGAGCTGAGCGGAGGCATGCTGCAGCGGATTATGATTGCAATCGCAATCTCCTGCGGGCCCAAGCTGCTGATTGCGGACGAGCCGACGACCGCACTGGATGTGACGATTCAGGCGCAAATCCTTGATCTGCTGCGCGGGTTCAAGGAGCACTCGGGCATGTCAATCCTGCTGATTACCCATGATCTTGGCGTAGTGGCCGAGATGGCCGATTATGTCATTGTCATGTACTCCGGCCAGATCGTTGAGGAGGGCGGTGTGGTAGAGCTGTTCCGGAATCCCAAGCATCCGTATACGCGGGGGCTGCTGAAGTCCAAGCCCGTCATGGGCCAGCGCCTGGAGGAGCTCTATTCCATTCCCGGCCAGGTGCCCAGTCCGCTTGCGCTTGAGCCTTCATGCTACTTCCATGACCGGTGCGGACATTGCATGGACGTCTGCCGCACCCGCCAGCCGCAGCTGCAGGAAACCGGAAGCGGGCAGAAGGTAGCCTGCTGGCTGTATGAGGAGGCGGAAGTGTATGTCTGAAGCGCTGCTGGAAGTTAAATCTCTGAAGAAGTACTTCCCGGTAAAACAAGGGCTGCTGGGCCGCACAGTGGGGCATGTGAAGGCTGTGGACGACATCAGCATTACGCTTCAGCCGGGCGAGACCTTCGGCCTTGTCGGCGAATCCGGCAGCGGCAAAAGCACGGTGGGACGGACAGTGCTGCGGCTGACGGATAAAACGGACGGTGAGGTAAAGTTCAAGGGAGTGGACATCCACAGCCTGTCCGCTGCGGACATGCGCCTGATCCGGCCGCAGATGCAGCTGATCTTCCAGGACCCTTACAGTGCGCTTAATCCGAGAGTGAGGGTTGGCGATGCGATAGGCGAAGCGCTGCTGGACCATGGATTATGCACGAGGGGGGAGGTGCGGGATCTGGTGCTGGAGGCCATGAAGGCCTGCGGCTTATCTTCTTATCATATCGACCGCTTCCCGCATGAATTCTCCGGCGGACAGCGCCAGCGGATCGGCATTGCCCGGGCGCTGATCCTGAACCCGGAGCTGATTATTGCGGATGAGCCGGTGTCGGCGCTCGATGTGTCTATTCAGGCGCAGATTATCAATCTGTTCAGCAAGCTGCAGCAGAGCAAAGGCCTTGCCTATCTGTTCATTTCCCATGATCTTAGCGTAGTGGAGCATCTATGCTCCAGGATCGGCGTGATGTATCTGGGATCGATGGTGGAGACCGCCTCCAGGGACGAGCTGTTCCAGCATCCGCTGCATCCCTATACGAAGGCGCTGCTGTCTGCCGTACCCGTGCCGGTCCCCCGGCTGAAGCGGGAGCGGATCGTGCTGAAAGGCGATATTCCAAGCCCGGCGAATCCGCCTTCAGGCTGCAAATTTCATACGCGCTGCCCTTTTGCCGTAGAGGTCTGCAAGGCGGAGATTCCGCTGTTCCGGGACGCTGGCGCAGGACATTTTGTAGCCTGTCATTTAGTATAATAAATATTAAATATGGATTTAAATTGAATATCAACCTATTTTGACTTGCCTACTTCCCAGTGCTATACTGATTCCACAGCAGGCAAATATGGTTAATAAGAGACTGATTAGACTTAAGACATCTAATTGGTCTTGTTTTTTATTACCTGAGCAATAAGCCAGTTTTGTACGAAGAACCATCACTTGCAGCTATGCTGACACCACTTGGCGGATGCTTGCAGGGCCAGCTTTGTTCAGCATTAGGAGCAGCCCCTGAAAGTATGCACCGCTAAAAAACCTTTAGGAGGAATATCATGAATACCACAGTACGCTTGACAGAAAGATCCGGCTCTACCTCTTCCCAGCGCAGCAAAGGCCTTGTACCGGTCGTCGTCTACGGTGCAGGTTCAGATACCCAGTCCTTTACAGCAGAAGCCAAAACACTCAATGAGATTCTCGGCAAAAACCCGCGGGCGATCCTGAAAGTGGAATTCCCCGGTTCAGGCTCCAAAAATGCGGTCATTCAGGAAGTACAGCGCCAGCCGCTGTCACGTTCTTTGCTCCATGTAGATTTGCAGCAGATTGATATGAAGGCAGAACTCGACACCAAGGTTGCATTCCACTTCACCGGCGATCCTGTCGGTGTCAAGAGCGGCGGCGTCCAGCAGGTAGAGCTCTATGAGCTGGATATCCGTACCTTGCCGGACAAGCTGACCGCTTCCTTCGAGGTGGATATCAGCGGACTCGACATCGGTGATCAATTGCTGGTCTCCGATCTGCCGAAGCATGATGGCTGGGAGATCCTTACCCCTGAAGATACGCTGATCGTGCGGATCTCACCTCCGCTTGTTCTTGAAGAGCCTGCTGATACAGATGCTGCTGAACCAGCAGCGGCAGAAGCAGCTGACGAAGGCAAGACAGAAGAGTAACTTATTATGTATTTTATAGTCCAGTTCATTGGACAAGCCGCACCACAGCCCGTTTAGACCGGCTGATATGCGGATCATAAGCTTGATCAACCGGGAGCAGACATATCCTCATCAGGGAGTTGTCTGCTCCTTTTTGCTAAATAGCGGAATCCTGCAATCATCTATTATACATTGTGAAAGTAAGGGAGAGTGCATTCATGAATCTGAATATCGTTAAGCTGGTCACCGGCTCTAATGCCAAGCTGGATGAAGCCTCGCCGCAGGCGACGGTGAAGATTTCCTGCAGCAGTTCGCCGGCGGAGCTGGATATCAGCTGTTTCATGGTCGGGGAGAACGGCAAGGTTACGTCCGATGATTATTTCATTTTCTACAACCAGCCCGCCGATCCCAAACGGATCGTAGAGTTCAACGCCATCGACAAGTACAGCGGCGAGTTTGCCATCGATCTGCATGCGCTGCGGCAATCTGCGGTTGCCAAATGCGTTTTCGCAGCCACGCTGGACGGGCCGGGGACTTTTGCTGATGTCAGGGGCTGCAGAATCAGTGCGGCTGCGGCCAACACGGAGCTGGTGTATGAAATAAATCAGAGTAATGCCGAGACCTCGCTGGTGCTGGCAGAGTTATACCGTCACGGCGAAGGCTTCAAGCTTAGAGCCGTCGGCCGGGGATTTCACGGCGGTCTGAAGCCGCTGGCTGAAGCGCACGGAGTCGAGGTGGAGGACGAAGAGCCGGAGAACAGCAGCAAGACGGAGGCTGAAGTGATGCAGGGTCACACGGAAGCTGCTGCTACATATAGCGGAACCGAGGGAAGTGTGGCGGAGGAGACGGCTTCCCGGCCCACGCTGAACTTAACGAAGATTGACCTGCTGAAGCAGAAGGTCGGAATCTCGCTGCGCAAGAAGAATCTGGAGCAGGAGAAGGCCAGGGTGGCCGTTGTGTTCGATGCATCAGGTTCCATGTCCGGCTTGTATTCGAGGGGCGTTGTTCAGCGGGCATTTGAGCGGATTCTGGCCGTGGCAGCCAGCATGGATGACGACGGCAGGCTGGATGTATGGTTCTTCGCGACCAAGAGCAAGCGGATGCCGAGTGTAGATGAGCACGGGTACGAGGATTATGTGAAGAGAACATACCCGGGGCCGAAGATGTTCGGCGGGCTGGGCATCGGCAATAATGAGCCGGTGGTTATGGCTGATATTATCAAGAAGTATACGAAGGAAGAGCCGGGCGCTCTGCCTGCTTACATTGTGTTCTTCAGTGACGGCGGAATTTATGAGACACCGAAGATCTCGAAGCTGCTGATCCAAAGCTCGAAGCATAACATCTTCTGGCAGTTTGTCGGGCTCGGCAATGCGGACTATGGTGTGCTGCGTGAGCTCGATGATCTGCAGGGCCGTTATGTCGATAATGCCGATTTCTTTGCGCTGGACGATCTGGATGAGGTCAGTGATGAGGATTTGTATGACCGCCTGTTTAATGAGTATCCCAAGTGGCTGCGTGAAGCCCGGGAGAAGGGTGTCCTGCGCTCATAGAGCTCAGCTGATATAAGAGTAAGGCTCCGGAGCGTTAATCAACATTCCGGAGCTTTTTTTGCATGCCTTGCTGTCAAAAAATGCATATTAACGAATTCCGCAGAAACCTATTCAGGACTTTCGCTTTGTCGAAAAAAGGGGCGAACGGGTGTTTCGCCTCATTTAGTAAAAATGTCCCAGTTTTAGATTGACGAAAGCGCTATCAAAGCTGAGAATGAGGATAATTACCATGGTATGGCATAGCTTCACCCGCTTTTCCGCCCTTTGAAAACGCTTTAGTAATAGATCGACCAAGGAGGAATATGGATGAAAAGAAAGCTGATTCTCTTCCTGATGACCGCCGTGCTGATTCTGGGCGCTTCGCTGCCCGCTGCCGGTATTGCCCGCGCGGATGCGGTAAGTGATGCTTCAAACCGGGCACTGACCTGGCTGCAGGTGCAGCAGGATGCAACGGCCGGATATGCGTTTGACGGATTGGTTGACAGCTTCGAGGATTTCTGGGGTCCGAACAATCCCAAGCAAATTGTCTATACTTATGATCAGGCCGTCGCAGCCATCGCTTTCATCGTCAAAGGGGAACGGACCCGGGCGGAGAAGGTGCTGAACAAAATGCGTGACATCCAGGACCCGTCCGGCTATTGGCTGAACTCCTACTGGTATAACAATGGCTATGGGGAAGAAATCCGCAAGCATGTCGGACCTGTATCCTGGATGGCCATGGCGGCTATGGCTTATGAGAAGCAGTATAATGATACCCGCTATCGTCCGATGGCGCTCAAGGCGCTGGACTGGTGCCTGACATACTCCAAAGCAAACGGCGGGATCGCCGGTGGCTGGAGCGCATGGAGCAATTCGGATGAGCCCTGGAGCTCGACGGAGCATAATATCGATCTGTACCGCGTGCTGCAGTACTATGCTTCTGTTGATTCCGGCAAAACGGCATCCTATACAGCAGCGGCAACGGGTGTGAAGAGCTTCATGGACAATGTGGTCTGGGATGATGCGGCTAAGCGCTTCAAGGGCGGCTGGAAGAATGATACGAATCTGATCGATCCCAAAATCCCGCTGGATGTAAATCCCTGGGGAGTGCTCGCCCTCGGGCTGAACGGAACGCGCAACTACGGGGCAAGCCTGACCTATGTGGAGAACGCGGCCGGTACACCGGGAACACTGGCTAATCCGCGCTATAAGCAGACCCTGACCTATAACGATGCCGGAAATACACTTTCCGGGTATGATTTTGACTGGACGGATGAAGTGCTCCCGGCGTATGACGACAACGGCAATCAGATTGGCAATACGGGGGCGGATGTGTGGCTGGAGGGAACGGCTTTTATGTCGCTTGCCTACTACATGCAGGGAAATACAACGAAGGCGAATGCCATCAACACGGAGATTATCAAAAAACAGGGAACCAGCGGCCCGTCGCTCGGCGGAATCCCTTATTCCCTCAAGGGTACAAGCAACAGCTACTGGGTGATGGCCCAGCAGAACTGTGTATCAAGCACCGGGTGGCTGATCCTCTCGCTGCACCGTTTCAACCCGTTCACCGGCCAGTATCTGACCGGGGGCAGCACTCCTGGAGATACTACAGCACCTACGGTACCAGGGAATCTGGCCTCAACAGGTAAAACGGACACTACGGTCAGCCTAAGCTGGTCGCCATCCACCGATAACACCGGAGTCACCGGATATTACGTGTACCGCGGCGGCACCCAGGCGGCTTCTGTTACCGGAACTACAGCAACCGTCAGCGGACTGACGGCTTCAACGGCATACACCTTCACGGTAAAAGCGGCCGATGCCGCAGGCAACCTCTCCGCTGCTAGTAATGCCGTGACCGTAACCACGAACGCTTCCGGCGGCAGCGGGAATCACGTGACAGCGGATTATACGGCAGGCGTAACGAAGGTGTCGGCTGCTGAGGCCAGCATCTTCATCACACCGGTAACGTCCGCGCTGTATGTGGATGTCCACTATAAGGTGAACGGCGGCGCACAGCTGAATTACCGCATGACGCTTGCCTCGGGAACCTGGCGCCAGACCGTAAGCGGCCTCAGCACAGGCAGCAGCATTGAATATTGGTTCACCTACGAGAAATCCGGCCCGCAGTATGATTCGCCGCATTACACTTATGTGCAGTAAGCAGCATTAGCGGCGGTGCGGAATAGAGCTATTGTCATGAAGTGAGCAAGAATAGCCAGGCAGCCAATGGGTTGCCTGGTTTTTTGATGCCTTTGTCACCGGATTTCCACCGCGAACAGCGGTAATCATCAAGAAATCCGGGGGCGGGCAGCGGCCGGAAGTCCAAAAGTTCACCGCAGTGACGACTAAGCTTCATGCTCAAATCTTATGTGCGTCTTCTCTATATGGGCTATATTTAAGGGTTATCATAAGATATCAATCCTTAATGCTTGCAAATAATTGCGCTTCCGGGCGGCTGCTTTTGCCGCGGGAATTTCCCCGTTTATCCGCTTTCCGGGGCAGGGAGCTGGCAGCTTCTCCTAGCCGGATGTTTCTAGCTGACTTTTCCTGAAATCCTGCACATAATACAACTTTTCCCTCCATATGCCGGCCCAAATCCAACATTGTTGTATAAAATACAGGATTTCACCTGATTCAAGCGACTGATCGGGAGGATTGTTGTATTCCATACAACAATCCTCCCGATCAACCGGCTTTCCAGGAATCAAAGTTGCAAAACGTACAACATTTACGTCTACAGTGCTTCCTGACTCTAAGAAGTCCCAAGTCAGCCGGTAACGAATCAAGTGTAAGAAATTGAAATTGATCCGCCAGTCCCATAGCGGCTAACCGGCAACTTGTACTGACAGGGAAAAGCGGTGGAGAATTATGGAACTGGAGGAGTGGGGTGTCAGTCCTTGTCTGCTGAATTCCACTGTGAACCTCAGTATGAATTCAAGAAAGTATATAAAGCGAAAGCGATGCTTGTTTATTTACAACGTAACAGTGTTATGTTACGATGGTTGCAAGGAGTGATCGTATGGAAGAGGATTTAATCTCCAAGAAGGAGCTGCTGGATGAAACCGGCATCTCATACGGCCAGTTATACCGCTGGAAGAGGAAACAATTGATTCCTGAGGAATGGTTCATCCGCAAGTCCACGTTTACCGGACAAGAGACTTTTTTCCCGCGGGAACGAATACTGGGACGGGTGCAGCATATTTTGCAGAAGAAAGATGACCTTTCTCTCGATGAACTTGCCGGAAAGCTGTCAGAGCCGTTGTCTCAGCACCAGCTCATATTAACAGTAGCACAGCTAAGGGAACGTAACATTGTTTCGAACAGTAGCCTGGAGCGGTTCGGCAGGCCGGACAGTGAAGGGATGCAGCTAACCTTTGAGCAGATTCTGAATCTGTTCACTGTAGATCTGCTGCTGAGTAAGGGGGAGCTGAATCTGGAGGAAGCAGACCGGCTCTATCTGACACTTGGAGTGCATACCCCGGGATTTGCGGGAAAGAACTGGGAGCTGTTTTTTGTACGGAAGATGGGGGTCAGTTTCTATCTGATGGCGCTGTCCGGGGCAGAGCTGGCCTTCGATGAAGGAGTCCGGGTAGTCAGCAGGCTTAGTCTTGCCGACCTGACAGAACAATTGAAAGTAAGATTAAGCTAATGGGAGGACTGGCAATGGAGAAGAATGAGCTGCCGGATTTGCAGATGGATGGGGTCAATACAGCCGCCGGAGGCAAATATAACAAGGTGAATATCAACGGCGTAAGCAAGATTAACGGAGCGCTGAGCGCGCATACCTATAAATGTGACGGCGTAATGAAGATGAACGGTGATCTTACTGCGGAAGAGATGGAGATTAACGGTAACTTCAGACTGAAGGGCAACCTCCAGGCTGGTGTAATGAAGCTGAACGGTGTGCTGACCGGTGACGGCAGTCTGCGTGGAGAGCGCTGTGAGCTGGACGGCATGCTGAAGCTGAAAGGCAATTGTGAGGTTGAGGAACTGATTGGTGAAGGGGTATTTACTGTAGGCGGGCTGCTCAGTGCTGGTCGGATAGAATTCGGGCTTCATGGTTTGGCAGAGGCGGGCGAAATTGGGGTGGAGAGCCTGATTATCCGCAAAACCGGCTCCGCAGCGTGGGGCAGGCTGTTAGGAGGGATCATTCCCAAGTTCAAACTGGAGCTGCGGGCCAAGCTCATTGAAGGCGATTATATAGATCTGGAATATACAACGGCGGATGTGGTCCGGGGCGGCACCGTCATTATCGGGGAAGGCTGCAGCATCGGCCGGGTCGAATATAGAACGGGACTGACTGTACATCCCGGAGCCCGTGTGGAGAAGGAGGAGAAGAATGGTGCATGATTCCGTAACGCGCAATGATCTGAAGATATTGGGGACCTCCAGTTCTGTTGGCGGGCATTTCAAGGATGTCAAAGTGACCGGAGAATGTAAATTTACCGGGGATGTGGATTGCCTGAAGTTCAGCCAGACCGGAGAGATCAAAGTGGACGGCAATCTGCGGCTGCAGCATATGAAGATTACCGGAGAGTGTGAGGTTAAGGGGCGGATCGACGGAGCCAGTCTGCGCGGACAAGGTCAGCTTACGGCAGGCGGCGGACTGCGGATAGAAGAAATCAAACTAACCGGCGGGATTATGGTTACCGGAGATTGCGAGGCAGAGGAGCTGCAGCTTACCGGAATCATTGAGGTGAGCGGACTGCTTAATGCGGGGAAGCTCGAACTGGGATTGTTTGGCCCCTGCAGAGCGGATGCGGTCGGCGGCAGCAGCATTTCTATCAAACGCAGCCGGACCGGAGCCTTGCTGAGGCCCGGACAAGGCAAGAAAATGAGCTTTCAGGCCCGGCTGATTGAAGGGGACCAGATTGAGCTGCAGAGTACGCAGGCGCAGACTGTGCGGGGCGGAAGGGTTATCATCGGCACAGGCTGCGAGATCGATACAGTGGAATACCGTGATACGCTAGAGATTCATAAGAGCGCAACGGTACGGAATCCGGTGAAATTACTGCGTTAATTCTGGCGTGATACCTTGAACCTCAGCACTGTTCTCAGCTTCTCCGGCTGGACCCGGCGGGCATCCGAAATATAGATTTCCCGGTGAAGATGAGAAATCCGCTGCAGCCCCTGTTCCGCACAATATTGTTCCATCCTTGCGAAGCTGTGCGGCTCATCATCGTAGGGGCCGGTATGCATCATTTGTACACTGAGGCCGTCTTCGAAGCTATCGAAGGCAGCTTTGTGCAGCAGCGGATTCGGCTTGCTGTGCTTGACCTTCTCCAGCACTTCAGCGGCAAGCTCCGGGGTTACAAAATCCGGCTGACGGATCATCAGGGTGTACACCAATTCGTCTTTATCAAGAACTGCTTTCTTACGGCCGGCTTCGCTGAGATCCCACACACCTTCCAGCGGGAAGACCGTATAGTCGTAATACCCATCCGGTTCCGGCCCTTTTTTGGGCAGCATTTTAATGGCATAAGAGAGGGAGTACAATACGCCGACGGCTTCAGCGAAAGGCGCAGCATTCGGATTGCCTTCACCCCGCAGTATGAAATAATTATAGGCGGGCACTTGAATCAGAGCGGGTTCGGCAGCGGGCAGGTAAAGAGACTTGTCTTGTTTTCTCCATTCAACTTTCAACCGGATCACCTCATCATTATTATTCTGCTATATGAAGAATACCATGCTGAACTGGACAGGTGTATGTCATGTTGGCAGGCAGCCGGTAGTACAAATAGCGCTGCGGAGGCAAGGGCTGGGAGGGTTTCCGTTGACCGGACAAATTGAATTAGTTACCGATGCCAAGTCTGTGCTTGGTGAAGGACCGCATTGGGATCTGGTAGAAGACAAGCTGTATTGGGTGGATATTGACAGCAGGGAATTGCGGGTATATGACCCCGCTGCGGGTACGGAAGACATCCATTACTTTGATCAAAGAGTAGGGGCAGCATTACCTGACCAATGTATTACATAGATACACTGACCTTCACGGTCGATGCGATGGACTATTCGCTTCAGGATGGCTCGGTAAGCTGCCGCAGACCGGTGATCAGGTTCGCCGGATAGTATAACATCAGGTTTAAACTTGTGAGAACACTTAGGTAAATCGCTTGCTGAGGGGTTGCAGTGACCCTGATTACGGTAGTTCCTCCGGTAGACTTAACTGCACTTTGTACAACTAAAACATCTGATTTACAACCGGTTATCCGTTTAGTTGTATTTCGTGCAATTAAACTGCCATATGTTGAACGATTAGCACCCATTCGGGAGATTTAGTTGTACAGAATACAGTTAAAGGATGCCAGCAAGCTTTTTCGCTGTTTTTAATTGCACATTTTACAACTATTACATGCTGCGATAGTGGATCAACATCAACGTACATCTCCAGTTCTGATATTGTGCTAGTTGGATATGGATACCATGAATATCTCTATTCAATTCAGGTAAGGTCAGGTGTTGTCTATCGGCAGGAGTGCTGCTGATGGACAACATCTTTTTTGGCTGCTGGTTTGTGAAAATGGTCCGCTGCGCTGTGAAAATGGTCCGCTGCGCTGTGAAAATGGTCCTATAGCCTCCTACCGCTGTCACGCGCCGGGCGCCGTTCCTCTCTCCTGATAGCAGGCTGCTTTCTGTTAGACTGAAAGCGCAAACAAAATCTGGATATAGGAGATTTCGATATGGGAGTACCCTCTGGTGAACTGCTGCATGGTGTGGAGCCGGCCCCGCCGCCCCGCAGGAAGCTGCAGAACAAATACAAGCTGTTTTTCATGGCGCTTCCGTTTCTGGCGGTAACTTTTATTTTCTACTATTTGCCGATAAGCGGATGGATTTATGCCTTCTATGATTTCATTCCCGGCATTCCCCTGTCGGACACGCCCTTTGTCGGCCTGAAATGGTTCAGGACCATTGTTGCTAATCCGACTCAGACGGCTGAGGTGCTGCGGGTGCTGAAGAATACGGTTGCGATGAGCTCACTCGGGCTGGTGACCTCAGTGTTTCCCGTAATCTTTGCCATTCTGCTGACCGAGGTCCGGTCAGGCTGGTACCGCAAGCTGGTGCAGACGCTGACCACGATTCCGAATTTCATCAGCTGGATTCTTGTCTATGCGCTGGCCTTCTCACTGTTCTCCGTAGACAGCGGCGTGGTGAATCACCTGCTGGTCCAGTTCGGCTTCGCAGATGAAGGCTTCAACTTCCTGGCCTCCAGCTCTCATGTCTGGATTACGATGATCGCCTGGTACTGGTGGAAGTCGCTGGGCTGGGGAGCGATCCTGTACCTTGCGGCCATTGCCGGAATTGACCAGGAGCTATATGAAGCGGCGGAAGTGGATGGAGCGAGCCGGTTCCGCAAGATCTGGCATATCACGGTTCCCGGCATCATTCCTACCTTCTTCGTCCTGCTGCTGCTCTCCATCGGCAACTTTGTGAATAACGGCATGGAGCAGTATTTCGCCTTCCAGAATGCGATGAATAAGGACACGATCGAGGTGCTTGACCTCTACGTGTACAATATCGCTTTTGCCAACAACTTCCCGTTCGCAACGGCGGTCAGCATGCTGAAGTCGGTGGTCAGTGTTATCCTGCTGTTCGCGGCCAATACACTCTCGAAGATTGTGCGTGACGAATCCATTATTTAAGGGCGGTGATTCCACATGCGGAACAAGCTTAAACCGGGCAATGCCCTCTTTCAGGGAATCATCTATCTGCTCTTCGGATTATTCACCCTGAGCTGTATTTATCCGTTCTATTATCTGTTCATTAACACGATCAGCTCCAATGATCTGAGCGCCGGAGGGTATATCAAGTTCTATCCGCGGCAGATTCATTTCGACAACTACTTCAAGGTGCTGAAGATCAGCGGGCTAAGCCACGCGGCACTGGTCTCGGTCTACAGAACAGTAGTCGGCACGTTCCTGACGGTTGGGGCATCGGCTTTTCTCGGCTATCTGTTTACCAAGAAAGAAATGTGGGGCCGGCAGATCTGGTACCGCAGCATTGTGGTCACGATGTATTTCAGCGCGGGGCTGATCCCCTGGTACATCACGATGCACAATCTGCATCTGACCAACAATTATCTGGCCTATATTCTGCCGACGATTATTACCCCGTTCAACATTATTCTGGTCAAAACCTTCGTGGAGGCAATTCCGCCTTCCCTGGAGGAATCGGCAGCGATGGACGGTGCTGGATACCTGCGGGTATTCTGGAGCATCATTGTGCCGCTGACCACGCCGATTCTGGCGACGATTACGATTTTCTCGGCGGTTAACCAGTGGAACTCCTTCATTGATACGGCGTTCCTGATGACCGACACGAAATATTACACGCTGCAGTTCCTGCTCTGGCGGTATTTGAACGAATCCAGCTCGCTCGCCGCGCTGATCCGCAATTCACCGGATATGGCGGCCAGCATTCAGAATATGCAGACTCCGACGTCGGTACGGATGACGGTCACCATGATCGTAGTGATGCCGATTCTGATTGTGTATCCGTTCTTTCAGCGTTTCTTCGTCAAAGGCATCATGATCGGGGCCGTCAAAGGCTGACCGAACTAATATATCAGGGGGTATGAAGCAATGAGATTCAGATTTAGACAAGTATCGCTACTTCTGCTAAGCACGATAATGGTGCTGGTTCTGGCAGCCTGCGGCGGAGGCAACGGAAATTCAGGCAATTCGGGCACGGCGGCCAGCACGGATAAGCCGGCGGCCGAAGCCACGCCAGCCGCCGGCACAGAGGCCACAGCGGCTCCGGCAGACGGGGCGCTGGACCATTCCAAGCCGCTCAAGCTGACCGTATTCTCGACAACGGCTAATTACGCCGGCCCGCAAATCGGCTGGTTCGCCAAAGTCATCAAGGACAAATTCAACATTGAGCTGGATATTGTCGCCTCCAACCTGACTGGCGGGGATACCAAAATCTCAGCCATGATGGCCTCCGGCGATCTCGGCGATGTCATCATCTTCGGGGATGACAAGAACCATTATCCGAACGCGATCAAAGGCAAGCTGCTGCTGGACTGGACACAGGACGGCCTGCTGGACAAATACGGCGCGGATATTGTGAAGCAGTTCCCCAAAGCGGTAGAGAAGGCTAAAGTGGCCTTTGGCGGCGGAAGCTCCGTCTTCGGTATCGGCAATAACGTGGCAACCAACCCGTCGGGACCTTCCGAGGGCAAGGACATGACCTGGGGACCCGACTTGCGCTGGGACCTGTATCAGCAGCTAGGTGCACCTGAAATCAGCAAGATCGAGGATTATCTCCCGGTGCTGAAGCAGATGCAGGAGCTGGAGCCGAAGAATGAGCAGGGGAAGAAAACCTATGCTTTCTCCTTATGGTCCGACTGGGACGGCAACTATAAAATGACGCTGGCGAAGCAGTTCGCCAACATGATGGGCTATGACGAAATAGCGGATACCGCGCTGTATGTCAAGGCGGATGAAGAGAAGTACTATGACTTCCTCTCCGAGGACAGCTGGTATATGAAATCGCTCAAGCTCTACTTCGAAGCGAATCAGATGGGCCTGCTTGACCCGGACTCGCTTACCCAGAAATTCGATGATGTGGTGGCGAAATACAAGGACGGCCGCCTGCTCTTCTCCTGGTTCCCGTGGCTGGGCGCAGCCAACTACAATACACCGGAGAGAACCGCAGAAGGCAAAGGGTTCGCGCTTGTACCGTTCAAGGATGAGCTGATGTACTCCACAGGCTTCAACGTATACGGCGGCAACGGAATTATCGCCATCGGCGCCAAGGCCAAAGAGCCGGCACGTATCATGGAGTTCATCAACTGGATGTACACACCGGAAGGCGCAATGATCTCGGCAGGCAGCGGAACGGCAGTCTCCAATGGACCGCAGGGACTGGCCTGGGATATTGACAGCAGCGGCAAGCCGGTCGTGACCGACTTCGGCTGGAAGGCTTATGCCGATCAGCAGAACACGCAGGTTCCCGAGGAATACGGCGGCGGCGACTACTATTACGGCTCGAATCAGATGAACTTCTCCTTCGTGGTTCCGGCGATGGTGAATCCGGCTACGAATGAGCCGTATGACCACAATCTGTGGCAGACCACACTGGAACGCAATCCGTCGAAGCTCGACAGTGACTGGAGAGCGAAGATGGGCGTGCTTACGGCCAAGGAATATTTTGAGAAAAATAATCTGCTCGCTGTAGCGCCGCAGGGCTTCACCGGCAAAGAGCCGCTGACGATGGACAAAACGCTGGAGCAGAAGAACAAGCAGATCGGTACTGTGATCCAGCAGATCTCCTGGAAGATGGTCTTCGCCAAAAATCAGGCGGAATTCGATAAGCTGAACAAAGAAATGCATGACAAAGTTAACGGTCTCGGCTATCAGGACGTGATGGACTTCTCCGTGAAGAAAGCGGAAGAGCTGTTCGAAGCCCGCAAAAGTGTGAAGTAAGCGGAAGCGGATAGGGAATAGGCAGGGCAGCGACCGCGCTGTTCTGCCTTCTTATTTTCAGAACAAGAAAAATCTGGTATTCTGATTCTATATATTGAAACGCTTTCATTAAGAGATGAGGTCCGGCCCCATGCCTGGAAAGAAGCAAGCAGGCCATCCGCCGAAGGGGAAGTCCCTGCGGACTACTTTGGTGATTTATTTGCTGATCGGTACGCTGCTGCCGCTGCTGATTGTCGGCTTCATATCCTACACTTCCATCTATTCCATTCTGTCCGGCAAAATCGGCAGCGGCATCAGTGCCAGTCTGCGCCAGGAAGCGCTGAGCCTGGAGAATGCCATCGACAATCTGGATTTCGCCTCCAAGCAGTTTGCGCTGGACGGACAGATTGTGGAGGAGATGTCTTCTTTTCTGCAGGAGAAGCAGATCTACCGCAAGTCGCAAATGATGAATTCGATTAATCAGAAGATCAACCTGGTCAACTTCACCAATCCCTATATCGGTCTGACCGCCTATATCATGCCTGACAGTGATGATCCGGTGCTGTTCACCAACATGAGTACGCGAAGGGGCTTCGATCTCAGCAGCCTGCCTTCGTTCATGCGCTATAACGGGGCTGATTATTATGGTCCGCATGGCACGATGTATGCTGTCGGCGATAATGTCGTCTTCTCGGAGCGGCGGATCGTACGGGTGAGCGGGCAGCATGAGCTGTATATCTATCTGGAGACCAATTACAGTCTGCTGCGCAAAATTTTCAATCAGGAAGCCTACGGAATGAAGGTTAATCATCTCCTGGTGAATCAGAGCGGCACCCTTACGCATGTCATTGACGGTGAAGTGCCGGAAAGGATCATACAACAGGCCAGCCGGAGCGGCGGTTCTGCGCATGAGGTGCTGAATGGCTATCATTTGTTCCGCTATGAGAGTCCGCAGGGCTGGAAGCTTGTAGCCGTGGTCAAACGGTCGGTGTTCAACAGTGAGATTTACACCTGGATCTACAAAATGATTCTGCTGGCGCTGCTCACCCTCCTGTTCGCAGGATTTCTGGCCTGGCTGATCTGGAGAAGGGTCTATGGTCCGCTGCGCAAGGTCAATCTCGAAATTATCCGCATGGCGGAGAATGTCACCACGCCGGTAGCATTCACGAATGTGGAGGAATTCGATTCTGTCCTGAGCAACTTCCAGCAGATGAAGGATCAGGTGAATGAGCTGATTCTGGCTGTGGCCCGCAATGAGAAGCAGAAAAGCCAGTTCGAGATTGAGAAGCTGCTCAGCCAGATCAATCCGCATTTCCTGCATAATACGCTCAATACGGTGCAGTGGCTCGCCCGGCTGAACGGACAGAAGGAGATTGACAAGCTGGTTACCCTGCTGGTGAAGGTGCTGCATTATAACCTCGGCAAGCAGAGCATCATCGTCACCATCGGGGAGGAGATTGAAGCGATCCGTAATTACATGGAGCTGCAGCGTATCCGTTACGATTATGAATTCGAGTTCAATGTAGAGACCGATCCGGAGGTGCTGTCCGCTGCGGTTCCCCGGTTCCTGCTGCAGCCGCTGGTCGAGAACTCCATCTATCACGGACTGAGTGACAACGGCAAGGTGGATGTAATCATTACCGCGCAGGGTACGAGTGAAGTGCAGCTCATTGTGCAGGACAACGGTGCGGGAATGGATCAGGCGAAGATTGAGGAGCTGCTTGCGGAGGAGACCGTACGGAGACGGGGGCTTGGTATCGGATTCGCTTATGTGATGCGGATGCTGCGCATGTATTACGGGGAGCAGATGAGTCTGGAGATTCTCAGCGGGGAGAGCGGCGGTACAACGGTATCCATCATCATACCCATTATGAGCAAGGAGGACTTCAATGATTAAAGCTGTGGTCGTGGATGACGAGCGGCTGGTGCGCAAAGGCTTCATCTCGCTGATTGACTGGCCGTCCTTCGGGGTGGTGATTACCGGTGAAGCGGGGGACGGCAATGCTGCATTGGAGCTGCTCCGCCAGCAGGAGACGGATCTGCTGTTCGTGGATCTTACAATGCCGGGCATGACCGGGTTCGAGCTGATCCGCCAGGTCAGGCTGCGCTTTCCGGCTGTCCGCTGTGTGGTGCTCACCTGCCACCATGAATTCGATTATGTGCAGGAGGCACTGCGGCTGGGAGCGGTCGATTATATTGTTAAAACGCTGCTGGAGGTGGAGAATGCCGACGAAACCATCCGCAGGCTGGTGGAGCGGATCAGGTGGGAGGACGGCAACCGGGGCGCCCTGGTATCCGGCGAACTGAAGGTTATGTCTGCAGACAAGGCTCTGCTCTATCTGCCCCTGGAGCCTGAAGGGAAGGAAGCGGAGCTCTTTGAACTGTCACTGGTCAAGAACCATCCGCTGATCTCATTCCAGAACCTGTGGATGACCCCGCTTCCCTGCCGTGTGGCCGTGGAAGAAATCCGCCGTGAGCTGGAGGCCGTGCTTGGAGCAGGCTGGGCAGCTGTACTTGTAGAAGGGGTGCGTGATCAGCCGCTGAAGGAGCTGGAGGAGGTTCTGGAACGGACGGTTCCGCAGGCACTGTTCTATTATACCGGTGAATCTGAGTTGCCCAAGCTGAGCTATGATGAACTCAAAACGGTTGCCGGAAGGCATCGTCCCGCTACCGCTGCAGAGGAACCGGAGCCGCTGGTGCGTGCAGTGAATCTCCGGTGGACGCTTGAGCGGGGAGCCTGGGAAGACTTCAACGCAGCCGTTCTGTCCCGGCAGCCGCGCCAGGAGGCGGTTGCTGAGTTTGGAAGGGAGCTGCTGCGCAACTGGAGCGGGCTGCTGATGAAGCCGGAGGCGGCGGCGGAGCTTGCACTATCGGCACACCGCAACCGGAACTGGTGCCAGTGGAAAAGCTGGCTGCGCCAGTTCTCCGCTCAGGTTCAGCAGCGGATGATTGAGCTGGGCATGAGCAAAGAAGTGATGTTCTGCCTGATCAGCGCTGTGAACTATATGAAGAGCCATGCCGGGGATAAAATCAATCAGGGCGATGTAGCCGCCGCCATTAATATGAGCCGCGGCTATTTCAGCCAGTGCTTTGCCCGCTTTGCCGGGGAGACCTTCGGGGACAGTCTGCGGAGCATGCGGCTGGAACTGGCCAAATCCCTGCTGCGCGATACCCATGCGCCGGTCTGCGAAATTGCCTGCCGGTCCGGCTTTGAGGATGACCGCTATTTCAGCAGGCTGTTCCGTGAGCATGTAGGCAAGCTGCCCAGTGAATACCGTGCAGAAGGGATGGGGGAGCGGTGAACCGGGTCATGAGATATTCCTTGCCTCTATTGCTGCTGCTCAGTCTGTCCGCCTGCCGCAGCAGCGGTGCAGGGGGGCCTGCGGAACGGACAGCGCCGGCCGCTAATGCTGCCGATGCCGCTGCTTACGGCCGGTATGAGGAGCCGGTCGTGATGCGGATCGGCTTCAAGGTGCCGGATTCCCGGCTGACTACAGGCGACAGCAATGATAATAATCCGATCTCCCGCTATCTGGAGAGCCTGACGAACATCAGAGTCATTCATTCCTGGGAAGCGAAAGGCGAAGAGCCGTTTACTCAAAAAGCGCAGCTGGCCATAGACAGCAATGATCTGCCGGATGCGATGGTGGTGGACCGGGATCAGCTCAGCAAGCTGATCGCAAGCGATATGATTGAGGATCTTACCGATACGTATGAGCAGTACGGCTCCGGACTGATCAAGGATATGTACGATTCGACTCATGGCGAAGCTCTAGCCGATGCGCAGCGGGGCGGAAGATTGTACGGACTGCCGAATGTAGCCATTCATGCAGATTCGACCTCCCTGCTGTGGGTCCGCCAGGACTGGCTGGACCGGCTGGAGCTGCCGGCTCCGCGAACGCTTGGGGATATTGAGGCGATCGCCAGAGCTTTTATCGACAAGGACCCGGACGGCAACGGCAAGCGTGATACCGTGGGCATTAGCGCCTACAAGAATATTGTGTACGGGACCAAGCCGTATGTGAACGGTCTGGACGCCGTGTTCAGCGCCTTTCATTCCTTCCCGACCAACTGGATTAAGGACAGCAGCGGTAACGTAGTCTATGGTTCGGTTACCCCGGAGACACGCAAAGCGCTGGGCCAGCTCGCCGCATGGTACAAACAGGGATTAATTGATCCTGAGTTTGCGCTGTACAAAGAAACCCAGGAGCCGATTATTGCCGGCAAAGCCGGAATTTTCTTCGGGCCCTGGTGGATGCCCTTCTATCCGTTGTCGGAAGCGGTTGCCCAGGATACCAAAGCCGAATGGCGGGCCTACGCCGCACCGCTGGATGAGTCCGGCAAATTCGTAGCCCATATAGCCCCGGTCACGGACCGTTATCTGGTTGTCCGCAAAGGATACGCGCATCCCGAGGCTGTAGTGAAGCTGCTGAATGTGTTCACCCGGCTGGAAAGAAGACGGGATCCGAACGTGGAGGAGGTCGGGAAGCTGGATGATTTCGCAGCGCAGACCGGTATTCAGCCGCGGGCCTATTATCCGTTCGATCTGCTGATTGATTATAGCGATGCCATCGAGAAGCATTATGCGGATATCCAGCAGGCGCTGCACGGCAAGATCGACCCGGATGCGCTCGACCCCGATACCCGGCTGATCTATGACCGCTGGCAGGCGGAGGAAGAGCAGCCGAAGAAGAATCTGGAGGGCTGGAAGGCGGCCAACGCCTACAAATACGGGGTAGCCGTATTGTCCACAACAGCCGTTGAGGGAGTGCGCAGTGTGTATTACGGAAGTACGCTGCATATGGCGGCGAAGTGGCCGGCGCTGCAGAAGCTGGAGAGTGAGACGTTCCTTAACATTATCGTCGGCGATGCGCCGCTGAGCTCTTTTGATCAATTCACCGTGAAATGGATGAACATGGGCGGCGGACAAATCACGCGGGAGGTCACGCAAATTGTGAACATCCGGGAGGCAGAGAGTAAGCAGGATGACAGCAACAGCCAGTGAACAGGAATCGTAAAGAGGAAACGGTGAACAGGGATCAGCATATCCGCAAAAGATGCAGGTAACATAAATTAGAGGCTGTCCCAAAAGTAGATATTATACTGACGAGTCAGATTCTCGAATTTCTCTTGCTATTCCTGCTTTTCGGCTGCTTCAATTTCAGCGAACAGGGAACGTACCTTATCCTCCAGTTTGGCTTTGTGTGTACTGACCGCTTTCCCCAAAACAATGTGTAACGATTGGAGTTCACCTCAATTTTGGTGCCGTTTACAAAGTAATACTCAAAGGAAACGTATTTTTCGTCTGTCACGGCCACCCCCAGGGAAAACCGCGTTAAAGATAGAGTTGTCCAGCCGGTTGACGAAGGTATTTACAATACGAACGAGGTGATCTTCCGGGATATCTTCATCGGGATCCATTGGCAAGCAAAGTTGGCCCAGGGATTATTGAATGTACAAAGGAATCGCTCCTCTGAAAATGGTTGGGGGTACCTCCATTTTACCAAAACGAGCAATTTCTTTGTTTGTTTTTAAGGTTAAAAATACAATTCCCGCTTAAACAGCGGAGCGGACGGAACGATTGTGGAAAAGCGAATGCGGTCGCCTTGGTCTCCGGATTTTCACCGCTAAGGGGAATGAAAAAAATCTGGAGAGCACAGCGATTGGAACAACGGTCCGTTCGCGCAGCGTCCACCCAAGTGCTCACGTTGATCTTACTCCAAAATAAATAGCTGTCCAAGGATAAGCCTGTGGCTTCCTCAGGCAGATTTGCCGATCTCAGCAGCGAGTCCATGCTCCGCCCGATTCGCCCGGGTGGAGCGATAGCTGAGCCATGCTCCGCACAGGGCCAGAACGGCAAGGCCCGAGGCCAGCCACGGAATCGTGGCGATTCCCAGTGTGTTGATGGTCACCCCGCCGAGATAAGCACCGGCGGCATTGCCCAGATTCAGCGCCGAGTGGCTGGAGGTGGTGGCCAGCAGCGGTGCTTTATGTGCCAGATTCATGATCCGCAGCTGAATGCCGGGCATTATTCCGAATGCGGCGATCCCCCAGAGAAAGACGTTGGCAACGGCAAGGACCGGATGATGCAGCGTCAGCGGGAATAATGCGATAATGCCGGCCAGCACGGCGAAGTTGACGATCAGGGAAGGCATCAGCTTCCAGTCGGCCAGCTTGCCGCCGGCGATATTGCCAAGGGTAACGCCAACTCCGAACAATACCAGAATCCAGGTGACACTATGCTCGGCGAAGCCGGTGATGTCTTCAAGAATTGGCGTGATATAGGTGAACAAAGCGAACAGGCTTCCGCAGCCCAGCGCTCCCGTAAGCAGAATCAGCAGTACCTTGGGATTCATCAGCCCGCGCACCTGCTCGGCAAGATTGGCTGTCTGCTCCTGAACAATAACAGGAATGAAGCGGATAATCCCAAAGAGGGAGATAATGCCCAGCACGGTGATGGCGCCGAAGGAAGCCCTCCAGCCGAGCTGCTGCCCGAGGAAGGTTCCGTGGGCGAAGGCGGTCAATACCCGGGCAATAATCAGCAGCGGATAGGTAGGCGCTATAACGGATACGGCGTTGCCGAAGATGAAAATACCCATGAGGATGACGAGCAGCTTTTTCTGCGGCAGCCGGTGGGTGAAGACAGTCAGCACAGGCGCTCCGATGGCTACGCCTAGCGCATAGCTTGTAATCAGCTGGCCGGCCTGGGAGATGGTTACGCCGAGATCACTGGCGACATTGGGCAGCAGCCCCATGATGATGAATTCGGTCATGCCGATGGCGAAGGCGCCAAGTGTAAGGACCAGCAGGGATAACGGGAAACGTTCCTTGCCGGGTGAAGGTACAGATTTAGTTGCAGCGTGTTTCATAATCAGGTGTTGTCTCCGATCTGAGATGGTGTAGGTTCTTCCTTCCAGCCTTTGCAGACATCGACCCATGCCCGGTTTCCGGAGTATTCGGCAAGTTCAGCGCAGGTTAGTTCAATGGCGGAATTGGTGCTGCCGCAGGCCGGGAAAAGCGTGCTGAACCGCTTCATGGATTCATCCAGATATACATCCAGCGGACGGGCCAGCCCGAAGGGACAAACCCCGCCGATCTCATGTCCGGTCTGTTCGAAGACTTCATCCGGACTTAGCATCCGTGCCTTGAACCCGAAGGTCTCGCGGAATTTCCTGTTGTCAATCTTGGCATCTCCAGCCGCAACGATGAGTATGGCATCTTCCTGTGCACCGCGGAAGGAGAGGGTTTTGGCAATTCTGGCCGGAATGACGCCAATCACAGCGGCTGCCATCTCTACAGTAGCGCTGGAGGCAGCAAACTCCTGTACATCCTGCTCGCGGGAGAATTTACGAAAATGTTCTTTAACAGTGGCAATCGACATGATCTTGGCATCCTTTCTGAAATTACATGGTTTTCATATTGGGTTACATTCTAACCTGTTTCACCAGACTCTGCAAAACATTCCTCATCTATGATCCAAACATTTCAATTACCGGCGGCATTTAATATAGAAATAAGGGTGAGAGGTGAGCGCGGATGAAATTTGAGGAAATCAGGGGAGGATATGATTGCATTGTCAGTCTGGGAAGCTCATGCGAGCCTGCAGCCCATTTGCGCCGCAGAGGCCTCCGGGTATTTTCTTCGCCGCTGGACTGGGTGGTGTCGTTATCGCTTACGGATGTGAACCGGCTGCTGGGCCAGCGTTTCTCGGGGTATATGGAGCTTCCGAATATGGGTGTGATCGATGGCAATGATGTGTTTGTGGACAATGAAGTCGTCCAGCCGGTCAAATCCTATTTTGTGAAGGACTTTCATTATAATGTAATTTCAGTGCATGACTTTCCGGTGCTGGAGGGGCTGGAGTGGAGCCACGTCTACCCGGATTTCAAGCAAAAAATTAATATGCGTTCCCAGCGCCTGCTGGACACCCTGCTGATGAGCCGGAAGGCGCTGTTTATCCGCTGGGGGAGCACGTATGAGGAAGCCTGTGAGCTTCAGACAGTGCTGCGCACCTTAACCGGCGGGGATTTCCATATTCTGATTGTAAACGGTGTCGATGGACTGGAGTCCGTGCTCGACCGTGACTGGCCGCTGCCCGGTATTGCGTCTC
Organism: Paenibacillus sp. FSL H8-0259; assembly: GCF_037963255.1. Classification (NCBI taxonomy): domain Bacteria; kingdom Bacillati; phylum Bacillota; class Bacilli; order Caryophanales; family Paenibacillaceae; genus Paenibacillus; species Paenibacillus sp. FSL H8-0259. Next base: position 5,105,617 of record NZ_CP150147.1, on the reverse strand, counting down.
TGGGAATTCCGAACCGTGCGGGGGATGCGGAGAGCTGGAATTATATTCTGGACGGTATATATCTGCTGTAGGGATTATAAGCAGACTATAATATAAGCGAACAGCAGAGCAGCGGCTCCCTGGAAGACGGGAGAGCCGCTGCTCTGCTGTGTTTTACGGATAATAACATCCTATTTAACCTGAGCTGGATAACTTGCACAGCCGCTGGAGAAGCTGCTGTCAATTCTGCCCGTTCAGCAGCTCTGAATTCCGCGTGACCTTATGGAGCAAAGTAATCAGAGTGTCGATTTCTTCCCCGGTTAAATCCGCAGACAGCTTGCGGTTGAAATCATTTAACAGTGACTGGAATACCGGGGCGAATTCGAGCGCTTTGGCCGTCGGGTAGAGCAGGGAGGAGCGGCGGTCCCTGGGATCGGTCCGGCGTTCGATATATCCCGAGGCCTCCAGATGTTTCACGGAGCGGGCGGTGGTGGCTTTATCACATTTTATTTCACTGGTCATCTGATCCTGTGTGATCCCCGGGTGGCTCAGAATCAGCTTAAGAAAGCTATGCTGCCCTCCGCTGCCGATACCATAGGGCAACAGCTCTTTGGCCAGGATTTTTTGATTCTGGCGGTGCAGATGGGAGATCAGCTTGCCGATCGGTTCTTTGTTTGAAGTCACAGGCGGACACCTCTTCAGGGGATAATGACGTCTTCCGGATAACCTGGAATATCGTCTGCCTCAAATACTACAACAATATGGTTGCGTGCGCAACTAATTTGCAGTACACTGGGATTGGCTGTTTTGTTGCGCATGCAACTAGTTTTGAAATATGACGCAAGAGGGTGTTTGCAGATGAGCAGTATAGGTGCTACATACCAGGAGGATGCAGTGATTCAGAGGAAACGCTGGATTATTCTGATCGTCCTGAATTTATTTACATTTATGTCAACACTGGACGGAAGTATTGTGAATATTGCGCTGCCGGTGCTGGTGAAGGAGCTGCAGCTGCCGGTTGCTCAAGTAGAATGGGTGACTACCGGATATTTGATGGCCATCTGCACTGTCATCCTGTTCTTCGGGAAGCTGGGCGATATTGCCGGGAAGATCAGGATTTTTAAATTAGGCATGATTATATTCACCGCCGGCTCCCTGCTCTGCGGTCTAAGCCACAGTCTGCCGCTGCTGATTGCGGCGCGCGTGGTTCAGGCGGTCGGCGCTTCGATGACTATGGCGAACAGCCAGGGGATTGTTACGGATATTTTCCCGTCCACCGAACGGGGCAAGGCATTGGGGCTGATCGGGACCTTCGTATCACTGGGCAGTATAGCCGGGCCAAGTCTCGGGGGGATCATTGTTTCCACTATGGGCTGGGAATATATTTTCTGGGTAAATGTTCCGATTGGACTGATTGCGATTATGCTCGGCTGGAAGGTGCTGCCGAAGGATCTGGTCCGGGTGAAGTCCAGAATCGATCTTCCCGGCAGCATGCTGTTTGCTGTCTTTATTGTTACTTTATTCGCCGGACTGCTGCTTGGCCAGCAGCTTGGGTACAGGGATAACCGGATTCTGGCCTCCCTGATCGCGGCTGCTATAACCTTTATTGCTTTTGTGATGGTGGAGCTGCGCCGCAAGCAGCCGCTGCTCCAGCTGTCGCTGTTTAAGAATCCGCTGTTCTCACTGAGTATTTTCTGTGCATTTCTGGTATTTGTCTCCAACTTCTGCTTCAACATTATCGCGCCGTTCTACGCACAGAATATGCTGAATATGTCACCCTTCAGTGCAGGCTTCCTGCTGATGCTCTTCCCGATCTCCATGGTCATTATTGCGCCGCTTAGCGGGGCGTTGTCCGATAAGATTGGTTCAGAGCTGCTGACCTTTGCCGGGCTGATTGTTATGGTCATTGCCCAGTTCGGGCTGGCCCGGCTGCATGAAGGCAGTCCGGTTCTGCTGGTCGGCGTATGGATTGCCATGCTCGGAATCGGCAGCGGTTTGTTCGGCTCGCCGAACAATTCACTTGTGATGTCGACCGTGCCGCGTACCCAGCTTGGCTCCGCAGGCAGTGTGAATTCGCTGGTCCGCAATGTAGGGATGGTCGTGGGAATCACTGTTGCTACGTCCATCCTGTTCAACGTGATGAGCAGCAGGGCAGGCTACCGGGTGACCGGACTGATTGAAGGACGACCGGATATTTTCCTCTCGGGGATGCATGTTGTCTTCATGACCTCGTCTTCCATCTGTCTGTTATCGGCGCTGCTGACAGGCTGGCGGCTGTTCTCGTCCCGCAGGGCTAAGAGGTTGAACGCGTGAAGCTGACTACTCCTCTTTAGAATCCTGCACAAAATACAACATTTCCCTCATAATCTCGGCCATAATCCATAATTGTTGTACAAATGGCAGCAATTTTCTTCTTCCAAGCTGCTTAGTGCGAAAATTCCTGTATTTTCTGCAACAATCCTACCAAACACACAGATTTCTATGTGTCTAAGTTGCAATATGTACAACATTAATGCTATTTTGATTGAACTTGACCGGGTGTAATCCAAAATAACATTTAGATATCTGTCACAAACCACAGCCCCGTCTTGTCTACAGTAATGTAGAACATTAATGGAGGCGATTGGACATGAGTCTGAGAATGAATTATCGTGAGGTTAACGCGCCGGCTTTCCGGGCAATGATGATACTGGAGCAGCATGCAGGAAGCCGCAGCAAGGATAAAGTACTGTATGAACTGGTCAAAATACGGGTCTCCCAAATTAACGGCTGTGCGTTCTGTCTGGATATGCATGCCAAGGATCTGATGAAGCTGGGCAACTATGCCGATCATATTCTGCTGCTGAGTGTCTGGCGTGAAGCGCCGATATTCACTGATAAAGAACGGGTGCTGCTGGAATTCGCCGAGCATGTAACCCAGATCAGCCAGGCAGGTGTTCCGCCGGAGCTGTATCACAAGGTACTGGAGCATTTCAGCGAAGAGGAACTGGTAGACTGGATTATGGCGATCAATACGATCAACAGCTGGAACCGGATTGCCATTACCACGGGGATGTTCCCCGGATGCTTCAACTGAGCTTGAATTAAGATAGCCGTAAGGGTGAAGGAGGGGCAGCGCGTGGAGGTCCGGGATAAAGAAGGCATAGAGGCTGAGAGTCCGTCTGCGGAGAGTTTAGGTATGGAGGAGCTGTATCAGAATTATAAAGGTTATGCATTCTCCATTGCCTACCGGATGTTAGGTGTGGTTGCGGATGCGGAGGATGCTGTTCAGGATACGTTTGCTGAGCTCCAGCGCCGGGACCGGAGCGGTATCCAGAATATCAAAGCCTATGTGGCCAAGGGCGTAACCAACCGCTGCCTGAATATGCTGAATTCTGCGCGGAGCCGGAGAGAGACCTATATCGGAGAGTGGCTGCCGGAGCCGGTCAGCACAGGGTATGATGGTCCGGAAGCGGAGGCGGAGCGGAAGGATAGCCTATCGTATGCTTTTCTGGTGCTGCTGGAACGTCTGGCGCCAACGGAGCGGGCCGTATTTGTGCTGCGTGAGGCATTCCAGTACGACTACGAGGAAATTGCCGGGATGGTGGGCAAGACGGAGAGCAACTGCCGGCAGATCTTCAGCCGGGCGAAGCGCACACTGCAGGCGGAGCGTGCGGCTACATCGCCTTCCCCTTCTCCCGGTTACGGAGCTGTCAAAGAGAATCTGCTGCGGAGCTTCACTGCCGCATTCACCTCTTATGATGTCGGCGGCATGCTGAAGCTGCTGGGGGAACATCCTGTGCTGGTTGCTGACGGCGGCGGACAGGAAGTGCATACGATTCTCCGGCCGATGACCGGCCGCAAAGGCGTGCTGGCGCTGCTGACCTCACGCAGGGTGATGCATTATCTGCGGGAATGGGAACAGCATTATGGAATAGTCAATGGCGAGCCAGGCCTGATCTTCACCCATCAGGGGGAGATCAAAGGAGTGATCTGTCTGATTCCGGACCGGAGCGGCGAGCAGATCCAGAACATCTACCTAATGATGGACCCGGCCAAAATGAGCCGTATTACAGTTCATCCGGAGACGCCGCGGAGTTAATCCGGGGGCAGAACATAAAGACCCGTTATCCATCCCTGCCGGGAGAGGTAACGGGTCTTTATGTTCTTAAGTTCTTAAGGGCGGTGCTCAATCAGCCGTCCTGTCTCTATTAGGGTGTACTAGTTCTTGAAGCTGTGGATCGGCGCCGGAATACGTCCGCCGCGGTTAACGAAGCCTGCACAATTGAACGGGTTGACCGCCATGACCGGTGCATAACCCAGCAGGCCGCCGAACTCAACCATTTCGCCGACTTCCTTGCCGATAACCGGAATGACGCGGACCGCGGTTGTCTTGTTATTGACCATGCCGATCGCCGCTTCATCGGCGATGATACCCGAGATGGTCTCCTTGCTGGTGCTGCCCGGAATGGCAATCATGTCGAGGCCGACGGAGCACACGCAAGTCATTGCTTCGAGCTTCTCCAGCGTCAGTGCACCGCGCTGAACAGCCTGGATCATGCCGTGGTCTTCACTGACCGGGATGAACGCGCCGCTTAAGCCGCCGACATAGGAGGAGGCCATGACCCCGCCTTTTTTGACATTGTCGTTAAGAATGGCCAGCGCAGCCGTGGTGCCGGGAGCTCCAGCTTCTTCAAGACCCATGACCTGAAAGATCTCGGCGATGGAGTCGCCGATTTCAGGTGTAGGAGCCAGCGACAGATCGATGATGCCGAAGGGCACATTCAGCCGTTTGGAGGCTTCCTGGGCAACGAGCTGCCCGACGCGGGTAACCTTGAAGGCGGTACGCTTAATGGTCTCGCACAGCGTCTCGAAGTCCTGTCCCTTCACCTCTTCCAGCGCCCGCTTGATTACGCCGGGACCGCTGACGCCTACATTAATGACACATTCCCGTTCGCCGACACCGTGGAAGGCTCCGGCCATGAACGGGTTATCCTCAACGGCGTTACAGAAGACGACCAGCTTGGCGCAGCCGATGGAATCGCGGTCTTTCGTGCGCTGTGCAGTCTGGATGATAATATCGCCCATCAGCTTCACGGCGTCCATGTTGATGCCGCTGCGCGAGGAGCCGACATTCACGGAGGAGCAGACACGTTCCGTCACTGCCAGCGCTTCCGGGATGCTGTCGATCAGAATCCGGTCGCCTTTGGTACAGCCTTTCTGAACCAGTGCGGAGTAACCGCCGATAAAGTTGACGCCAACCTCCTTGGCCGCCTTGTCGAGAATCTTTGCTACAGGAACATAAGTATCGGTATGTACGGCGCCGGCAGCAATTGAGATCGGAGTTACGGAAATACGCTTGTTCACAATCGGCACGCCGAATTGACGCTCCAGATCTTCACCCGTCTTCACGAGCTTTTCGGCGGAACGGGTAATTTTGTCATACACATTGCGGTTAAAGATCTTCATATCCGTATGCGCGCAGTCCATCAGACTGATGCCCATGGTAATCGTACGCACGTCCAGGTTCATTTCCCGGATCATTTTATTGGTTTCCTGCACTTCTCCAATTGAGATCATAGTATGGTTGTTCCTCTCTTTGCCGCCCGGCTAGATCCGGTGCATAATATTGAAGATATCTTCATGCTGAAGCTTGATTTCCACACCGATGTCCTCACCGACATGCTGCAGATCCCGTGCAATTTCCTCGAAGGACTTAGAGGGTGCGGAAATGTCCACAATCATCATCATATTGAAATAGTCCTGCACAATCGTCTGGGAAATATCCAGAATATTCAGATTGTGTTCTGCGAGGTATGTACATACTTTGGCAATAATTCCTACTTTGTCTTTTCCCAGTACCGTAATAATCCCCTTCAATTGAAAGCCTCCTATTATAGATTCCTCTGTTTTCTCCGCCCGCTGCCGCTTTAACGGAATGAACGGTTTCAATTATTATGTCAAATGAATAGAAGGTTATCAACCAAAGCTTTTTTGTAGGGCTGATCAGAGATTTGAGCTTGCAATTCGACAAAAACAGATTAAAATTGACACCGCCTTAAAAATATGATTAATTGAAGGTTTGAATGAACTATTGATATGAAGGAACGAACTGAAGGAGCTATTATGACAACGAGAAAATATAAAGAGCTGGTTGAACAGCGAACCAGACAAACCTTGCAGAAGTGGTCGCAGCAGCCGGCAGTTGAGGAAAGGGATATCTATCGCTTTCTGCATAATTTAAAAGGCACTTCCGGGACAGTGGGCCTTGACGCGGTGGAGGCGTTCTCCGGCAATTCTCTGCTCTATTTCTCGGATGATAACCATAGAAGCTGGACGGAAGCCGAGTGGGGGGACTATTTATATCCGCTGCTGGAGCTGTTTGATGAGCCTGAAATTACAGGTGCAGTGCCTCCCCAGATTCCGGGAATTGCGTTGTCCCATGGCAGCACCCACCAGCAGTACGAAATTCTGGTCATTGACGATGATGTGGAGCTGGTGGCTTTTTTGCGCGAGTCGCTGGAGAAGCAGTCATACTATGTAAGCATTGCCCTGTCCGCTGAACGCGGACTTAAGATTTTTTATGAGACCAAGCCGGATTTAATTCTGCTGGATATTCTGCTGCCGGACCGCAGCGGGATTGATGTGCTCAACCAGATTATCGGCAAAGCCAAAAAAGAGCGGATTCCGATCATTATCATCAGCGGTGAACACTCCAAGGAAGTCCAGAAATATGCCTATTCGCTCGGTGTGATGGATTACATCCGGAAGCCGGTGGATATCGACCTGTTCCTGGTGCTGATCAAGAACCGGTTTGAACTGAAAAAAGAATGGCAGGAGTCCATCATTGTAGATGAGCTGACGGGTGCTTTTAACCGGAAATATTTCAATCAGACCCTGAAGATGCTCTCATCTGACTTCAGACGGACGGGCCGGACGTTCTCGCTCGCGCTGCTGGATCTGGATTACTTTAAGCATGTCAACGATACGTATGGTCATCTTGTGGGGGACGAGGTCCTGCAGACTTTTTCGGAGCTGGTCAGAGATTCAATTCGTACGGAGGATACACTGTGCCGCTACGGGGGAGAGGAATTCGCCCTGTTCATGCCAAATACCTCTGCGGACTCAGCGCTGCTTGTCATTGAACGGATTCAGGAGAAATTCGCTTCCAGGGAATTCTGTGCCAAACGGGAAAACTTCCATGTTACCTTCTCCTGCGGCATTACAGAGATAAGCGAACGGCAGCAGGATACCGATAAACTAATTGACGAGGCAGACCAGGCTTTGTATTCCAGCAAGTATAGCGGACGAAACCAGACAACCTTGTACAGCGAGGGAATGTTAACGGGCCAGAGGGAAACGGTACTCAATGTAATTATTGTTGATGATGATCCGCTGATCCGCAGAATTATTACCGGCAATTTCGCCTCCTGGGAGCCGGGGAATATCGCCGGAATGAAAGTGAACAGTTATGCCGACGGCGAGCTTTTTCTGAAATCGGACTGGTATGTTCCGGAGGAGAAGTACATTATTCTGCTGGACGGGGTGATGCCCGGCCTCGACGGGCTTGAGGTTCTGGAGAAGATCCGCAGCGGCTATCCTGAAGTGAACATCCTGGTGATTATGCTGACAGGCCGCAATAATCAGCGCGATATTATCCATGCCCTGCAGCTGGGGGCGGACGATTATGTGATTAAGCCGTTTCATGTGCCGGAGCTGCTGTCCCGGATTGAGCGCCTGGCCCACAGATTCTTGTTCTAATAGCAATGTATCCAGCCGTGGATGAACTGAAAGTGAGAGTGAGTGTTTATGCAAAAAATACTGATTGTGGACGACGAAGATGTACTGCGCATGCTGATTGAAGATACGCTGGAGGATCTGGAGGACGTAGAGATTCATACCGCCGAGAATGGGGTTGAGGCGCTAACGCGGCTTACTTCAGACCCCTATGATCTCGTGATTCTGGACTATATGATGCCGGAAATGACCGGAATTGAAGTGCTCGGTGAGCTGAATGAAGAGCTGAAGAACAAGACCCCTATTATGATGCTGACAGCCAAAGCACAGGAAATGGACCGTAACAGGGCGAGGGAAGCCGGAGCGCGTTATTTCATGCCTAAACCGTTCAGCCCGATGGAGCTGCTGCAGATCGTGGAGGGCATTCTTAGTGAGAAACCATAAGCTTGCGGATGTGAGCATCAAAACCAAGTATTTCCGGATTATCTTTATCCTGTTTATTGCAATTATGTTATCTGGTATTGGCCTGTTCTTCTACATCAATAACCAGCAGGACAAGCTGAAGCATGACCGCGGTGTATTGCAGCATAAGACTGAGACCATCAATGAGCTGGCGGCGACGCTGAATGATGTCTTTTTCCGGGCCAGAGGTTATGTTGCCCTCAAAAGCGACGGTGAGCTTAAGCTGCTGAATGCTGCACTCACGGGCCTTGACGGAATTCTGGAGCAATATTCGGCTCTGAATCTGTCGCCTGAAGAAGCGCAATACCGGGATGATCTGAAGTTATTCTATGAGCAGTACAAAACCAAGACCCTTCCTGAAGCGATCCGGCTGGTGGAGAACGATGATTATACCGGTATCCGCAATCTCTCTCAAGGCGGCAGCACCCAGGCTCTGAATGAATTTCTGGCCTATACCCAAGAGTTCAAAACAAGCTCGGACAGCAAGCTGAACGCCATGGCTTCTCAGTCCATCAGGCAGGCGGATACCTTCACATTTATCGCCTTCGGGCTCAGCGCTGTACTGCTGTTATTCTTCACCCTGATGATCTGGCGGATGCTTAGAGTGGTGCTTGATCCGATTGTTAAGCTGGAAGAAGCAACGAATTCGCTGGCGGCAGGCGAGGCTGTTCTGCTCGGTAAGCTGCATAAGCAGGATGAGATCGGCCGCCTTTATGAGGCCTTCCTTAATATGGCCCGGAGTATCCAGGATAAAGAAGAAGAGCTGATGATGCAGAATGAAGAGCTGCATGCCCAGCAGGATGAGCTGCAGGATCAGCAGTTCAAGCTGGAGCGTTCACTCAGCGAAATCGAAAGTATGATGAAGGCGCTGAACCAGACCTCCGCCGTAGCCATTCTGTCCAGCAAGGGCGTATTCACGTATGCCAATGATAACATTAGCGTCTACACCGGCTACAAGAACGCCGAGATTGTCGGATACACCTTCCGTTTGTTTGAGCTGCATAATATTTCGGATACTTCGATGGAGCAGATTATACGCAAGCTGTCGACTGGCGGTGTATGGAGCGATGAGTCGCAGATTGTGGCAAAAGATGGTTCTGCTGTCTGGCTCCAGCTGACGGTCATGCCGTATCTGAATGATGAGGGTCAGATTTACCAGTACATTCTGATTGCCAACAACATTACCTCCATGAAGAGTGTCCAGCAGGAGCTGGCCGAGACGCTGAAAAGCACGGAGCAGACCACCATCATGCTGGAGCTTAACAACCAGCTCAATCATGAAATTACCTACACGCTGGACAAGCAGGAATTTGCCGAGAAATTCAGCAGGTTCATGAACCGGCTGTACTCGTTCGACAGCAGTCTTTTTCTGCTGGTCAAAGATAAGATATCGGTGGTCAAAGGGGTTCCGCAGGAGAATGTGGAGCGCTATATTGATGCAAACAACAAAGATATGTTATACCGGATGAGCACGGAGAAGTCCTATATTGTGAAACGGACCGGAGTCCCGAGAGAGCAGGGGATCTCCGCCAAAGAAGTTTACTGCTATGATTTCTATACAACTGTAGTCAATGCCGAGGATGAGATCCTGGCGATCTTCTGCGGTACACGAATCGGGCATTCCTTCACCGAAGAGGAAATCAGCGAAATTCAAGGGATGATGAACCGGGTGGCGCTGGCCATCGAGCGTTTGTTCATGTATGAGGAAATCGAGAATGGCCGCAAGCTGAACCGGGATATTGTCAACAATGTCAATGAAGGCATCCAGTTCGTCAACACGGAAGGCGTCATCCAGCACATCAACAAGGCTCTCAGCCAATTGTTCGACTATGATGAATGGACCGAGGGGATGCTGATTCCCAAAGAGCGCTGGATGGACCACTTCATAGAGCGCGTTAATGAATCGGAAGAGATGGGGCAGTTCTATCAGAAAGCGATGTCCTTGCACTCCGTGGATTCCAGCACGATGAAGTATTCCCTGGGCAAGGAAGCGATGAAGCATGTCGACGTCTATGCGATTCCCGTGTTCCGCCGCGAAGCGCGGGTGGGAACTCTGTTTGTACACCGGGATATCACCCGTGAATACGAGCTGGATCTGATGAAGTCGGAGCTGGTCAGTACCGTCAGCCATGAGCTGCGGACACCGCTGTCCAGTGTTCTGGGCTTCACCGAGCTGCTGTTATCCAAGACAATGAAGCCGGAGAAGCAGCTGAAATATCTGGAAACGATTCATAAAGAAGCCAAACGTCTGACCGAGCTGATCAATGATTTCCTTGACCTGCAGCGCATGGAATCCGGCACACAGCTGTACAATGCAGAGCCGGTCAATCTCAGCGAGACCGTTCTAAGTGTAATTGACCAGTACAAGCTTAGCGGTACCCACCATATCCTTCTGGAGGATGAGGCGCTGAACGCCGAGGTCGAGGTGGATAAGGACAAGATTATCCAGGTGCTGACCAACCTGCTGAGCAACGCCATCAAGTTCTCTCCAGGCAGCAATGAGATTAAGGTAACGCTGCATAATGAGCGGGATTCGGTTATGGTCCGGATTCAGGACCATGGACTCGGGATTCCGAAGAATCAGATCGGACAGCTGTTCCAGAAATTCCGCCGGGTGGATAACAGTGCATCCAAGCGGATTGGCGGAACGGGTCTCGGACTTGCGATCTGCAAGGAGATCATTGAGAAGCAGAAGGGTATGATCGGAATTGATTCGGTTGAAGGGGAAGGCACCACGGTGTGGTTCAGCCTGCCGGTCCTCCATGCGGAGAGCAGCCGTCATGAAGAGGAGCCGCATAAATGGAGTGCCGACAAGGAGCAGAAGCCGAATGTGATGATCGTCGAGGACGATTACAGCCTGTCCCTGCTGCTCTCTGAGGAGCTTAAGGGCAAAGGCTTCAGAGTGACTCACCACTATCATCCGCAAAAGGCATTTGATCAGGCGGTGAAGACGCCTTTTGTAGCTATCGTCGTGGATCTGATGCTCGGCGAAGAGCTGGACGGCTGGGATCTGATCCGTATGCTGAAGAATGATCCCCGCACGGAGAATGTGCCGATTGTCATCTCCTCGGCGCTGGATAAGGAAGATAAGAGCATGATGGATAAAGTGCAGAAATATCTGACCAAACCGTATCCGCCGGGCGAGCTGTCGAATACCTTGCAGGATATTGTGCAAATCGAGCTGAAGACGGGTGAGGTTCTTTTCCCGGACAGCGGGGGAACTGAGCAGTAGGCGTATAATAGAGAACATAGTTATATAGAGTGAATGCAATCTTAAGCTGATTATATATATTCATTGAACAAGTCCTTCTTCGCGGAGGGCTTATTTTTTGTCCGGCCCAGTCATACTGCATTTTGAAGTTTGTTCAACAAAAAGCTTGCCTTAGAGCCTACTCTAAGGATTATATTAGACCCGATGCAGACAACCTAACCGAAATGAATGGGAGGAAATGCGATGAAGTACAGCTATTTGGGTAAATCCGGTTTGAAGGTCAGTCAATTATGTCTGGGCACGATGAATTTCGGGCCGGAAACCGAGGAGAAGGAAGCGTTCAGGATTATGGATGCCGCATTGGATGCGGGAATCAATTTCTTCGATACGGCCAATGTGTACGGCGGCCAGGACCGCCGCGGCTGGACCGAGGAAATTATCGGCCGCTGGTTTCAGCAGGGGGACGGACGGCGCGAGAAGGTTGTGCTGGCCACCAAGGTGTACAATGACATGTTCGACGAGCAGGACGGACCCAATTCCGGCTCCGGCTTGTCCGCTTATAAGATCAGACGGCATTTCGAAGGCTCATTGAAACGTCTGCAGACGGATCATATTGAGCTTTACCAGATGCATCATATTGACCGGAATGTATCCTGGGAAGAGCTGTGGGGCGCATTTGAAATTCTTGTCTCCCAGGGCAAAGCTGATTATATCGGCTCCAGCAATTTCGCCGGCTGGCATATCGCCGCTGCGCAGGCTAAGGCCAAAGAACGCCATTTCCTCGGCCTTGTGTCCGAGCAGCATTTGTATAACCTGCTGGAACGGACACCGGAGCTTGAAGTGCTGCCGGCATCCAAGGAGCTGGGGCTGGGCGTCATTCCATGGAGTCCGCTGGCCGGAGGCTTGCTCGGCCGCAACGCCTTGTCCAAGACGGGTGTGCGCAGCGCCCGCTCGGCCAAGCTGGAGCAGCACCGCAGCCAGCTGGAGCAATTCTCCGCGCTCTGCAAGGAGCTTGGCGAGCATGAGGATCAGGTTGCTCTGGCCTGGGTACTCGCCAATCCGGCTGTAACAGCGCCGATTATCGGGCCGCGTACGATAGAGCAGTTCGAGGATTCGCTGCGTGTTACGGAGATAGTACTGGAAGAAGCTGTGCTGAAGAAGCTGGACGAGATTTTCCCCGGACCGGGCAAGCCGGCACCGGAAGCTTATGCCTGGTAAGATTGTAATTGCCATAATTCAATACAAATTCAAGTTATTAAAGTAAAAAGGGCCGGACTATCCTTTGGGAGGTAGTCCGGCCCTTTTTTGTTAAAGTCTTTTCACTGTTTGGGTCTAAGAAGCTGTTCAGAATTCACCGGGTTTTGCCTGATGCGTGGCGGCTTCGATGACGCACAGCTCCCCTTCTTCATTCAGTTCGGCATAAGCCACTGACGTAAGCTCAGGATAACCCTTCTTCCGCAGCTCCTGCAGCAGCCAGCTTTCGTGTTTCCCGAGACTCTCAAGCGCCGGACGCTGAATGCTGCCGGATTCAACGAGGCATTGCGGAAGACAAACTCCCTTCGCGTCAATATCCAGATCTTCCCGGGTTACCGGTTCATATTGCGGCTTCTTCAGAATGCTGAGCGAGCCGTTCGTTTCATAGATCGCATAAGCGACCTCATTGATAGAAAAGGTGTCCTTCGCCCGCAGCATCATCCGGAGCTGCTCGAAGTCCAGATTGTTCTTGCGCAGCTTATGGAGATCAATGGCACCATCCCGGATGAGAATCTCCGGCTCCCCCTCCAGCGGCTTGCGCAGCTTGCTGACATGTTGGGTAATCTTCTCGAAGGTGATGGACAGTACCGTCCAGACGGCTAGCGCAAACAGCAGCTTCAGTACCGAATGATCCTTCTCGTAAATCGTGTCACCGACCAGATCGCCTAGAATAACTGCAGAAATGAAGTCAAAAGGCGTCAGGGCGGAAATCTCTTTCTTGCCCAGCAATCGGGTCATTGCCCATAGTCCGATAAAACCGGCAATCAGCTTAACCAATATCGATCCGTACTCCATTGGCTACCACCCTCCAGATATGAATGAATCTAAGAGTGTTTAACCAATGCACCATATCGTGTAACAAGCAACTTCTGGCCGGGACAGCGGCCTGTCCGCTGGAGCTGGCAGGATGATTCCCGGCTCCGACCTGTGATAGACTAGAAGGTGAGAAGTGAAATCATTCTGATGATATCACAGGGGGATGAGGTGGCGGCAAATGCTTTTTTATCTGATTTCCATATTGGTAGTGCTGGTTGACCAAGCCGCCAAATGGCTGGTCCGCACTCATATGGAGCTTGGGGAGAGGATTCCCTTCTGGAGTCCGCACCTGCAGTTCGTCTATTATGAGAATAGCGGGGCAGCCTTCAGCTCCTTTCAGGGCTACGGAAAGTATTTCTCCATAATCGCTGTTGTTTTTGTAGCGGCAGTGTTCTATTACCGGCGGCAGGGCAAGATTCGCGGGCCTTTGCTTGAGGCAGCCAGCGGTTTTCTGGTCGGCGGAGCGCTCGGCAATGCGATTGACCGTGTGATCTACCATCAGGTAACGGACTTTCTAGTATTCGGTAACCGCGGGGGGATTCTCAATCTGGCGGATCTGGCGATTAATGCCGGGGCAATTCTGATTGCAGTCTACCTGCTGGTCGACCACTTTGGACACAAAGCTGCCCGGTCAGGGGAAGAAAAGCGGTCCTAAGGCTATTCCGGTTTATCATTTTATCTAATACAAGTTATCATTATTTGTAATGAACCCGCCTAAATCAGAGCTTTTTACTATGATTTAGGCGGGTTTTGTGTGTTTTTTACCTTTATTATGCTTTGTGACCATAAAATGCCTGTTATCTGCTTCGTTGATCGTTTCTTATTAATGTGTTAGCCTGAATTCATGATGTTAAGAGGATAGAAGATTGCACGTTAAGGAGAGGTCGATATTGTTGCAATTACAAGTTACGAACAGTCCCTTTAATGAGAGCCAGGCTGAGCTTCTGAACCGGCTGCTGCCGACGCTGACCCATTCGCAGCAGGTATGGTTAAGCGGTTATTTATCCGCGTTGTCTCTGCTGGGAGACACCGGTCAAGCAGGCCCGGCGGTGCTCCCCCTTGCTGCTGAAGCGGCAGCAGGAGTGTTAATGTCCACAGCCACAATACCACAGCCGGAGGTATCCCGTGAGGTGACCGTATTGTTCGGCTCCCAGACCGGCAACTGCCAGCGGCTGGCGGCGAGCCTCTCGCGCAAGCTGGAAGAGCAGGGCTTCAAGGTTACGGTTGCCGCAATGAACAGCTTCAAGCCGAATGGACTGAAGAAGATTGAGAATCTGCTGCTGCTGGTCAGCACCCATGGTGAAGGCGAACCGCCGGATAATGCCCGCGCCTTCCATGAATTTCTCTACAGTAAAAGAGCCCCGCAGCTTCCGCAGCTGCGTTACTCGGTACTTGCACTCGGCGACACTTCCTATGAATTCTTCTGCCAGACCGGGAAAGATTTCGATCAGAAGCTGGAAGAGCTGGGCGCACAGCGCTTAACGCCGCGTGCGGACTGCGATCTCGATTATGATGAGCCTGTGGCCGAATGGTTCGGGCATGTTATCCGCTCGCTAAGCGGTTCCGGTTCGCAGCAGGCTGCGGCGATCGCGGATGATGCTGTACTGGCAGCCGAGAGCGCAGAATCGCTGGAATCGGCATATTCACGGAATCATCCGTTCCATGCCGAGGTGCTGGAGAATCTGAATCTGAACGGACGCGGCTCAGACCGTGAGACCCGCCATCTCGAGCTGTCGCTGGCCGGTTCGAATATTACGTTTGAGCCGGGTGATTCGCTCGGAGTCTATCCGGAGAACCACCCGCAGCTTGTGCAGGAGATCATTGCTGCCATGGGCTGGGAGGCGGGTGAATCCGTTCCCCTGAACAAGAAGGGGGAAGAGGGCACGCTGCATGAAGCATTGCTGCGGCATTATGAAATTACCGTACTGACGAAACCGCTGCTGGAGCAGGCAGCCAAGCTGAACTCTGCGCCTGCCCTGCAGGAGCTGCTGTCCCCGGACCGGCAGCAGGAGCTGAAGAATTACATCCATGGGCGTGATCTGCTGGACTTGATTCAGGATTTCGCACCGTGGGAAGTTCCGGCCCGCAGCTTCGTGACGATTCTGCGCAAGCTGCCGGCAAGATTGTATTCCATTGCCAGCAGCTACAATGCCAACCCGGATGAAGTGCACTTCACGGTACGGGCTGTGCGCTATGAGTCGCATGGACGTGAACGCTACGGGGTCTGCTCCGTACATTGTGCGGAACGTGCAGAGCCGGGAGCTACACTGCCGGTCTACATCCAGAGCAATCCGAACTTCAAGCTTCCGGCAAATCCGGATACGCCAGTGATCATGATCGGACCAGGCACTGGAGTCGCCCCGTTCCGCTCCTTCCTGGAGGAACGGGAAGAGCAGGGGGCACAGGGCAAGTCATGGCTGTTCTACGGCGACCGGCATTTCGTCACAGACTTCCTCTACCAGACGGATTGGCAGAGAATGCTGAAGGACGGTGTGCTTAGCAGGCTGGACGTTGCCTTCTCACGCGATACGGACGAGAAAGTTTACGTACAGCACCGCATTCTGGAGAAGAGCCGGGAGCTGTACACCTGGCTGCAGGAGGGTGCACATGTCTATGTATGCGGAGACGAGAAGCATATGGCCCATGATGTACACGCAGCGCTGGTTACAGTAATCCAGCAGGAAGGCGGACTGAGCCCGGAAGGGGCAGCCGCTTATCTGGAGACTCTGCAGCAGGAGCAGCGTTATCAGCGTGATGTCTATTAAACGATATTCAGTGGAGGGATCTCCGCTGGGCTTACGATACAATTCTTGAAGAGCGCGAGGCAATGCGGAAGGAGAGGATCAATAGTGGCAAACAATGAACCAGCGGTGAAGCCGATTGGCGGACCCCCGAGTGATGTAGAACATATTAAGCTGGAGAGCAATTATCTGCGGGGTGCGCTTGTCGAAACCCTCAGCAACCCGATCACCGGAGGGCTGCCGGAGGATGACAACCGCCTGCTGAAATTCCACGGCAGTTATATGCAGGATGACCGGGATTTGCGCAGTGAGCGTGAACGCTCCAAGCTGGAGCCTGCTTACCAGTTCATGCTGCGTGTTGTAGCGCCAGGCGGAGTGGCGACACCGGCGCAATGGCTCGTAATGGACGATCTGGCCCAGAAATACGGCAACGGCACACTGCGAATTACAACAAGACAGGCTTTTCAAATGCACGGTGTACTCAAGTGGAATCTGAAAAAGACGATCAAGGGAATTAATGATACGCTGATGACTACGCTCGCAGCCTGCGGTGACGTCAACCGCAATGTCATGAGCGGCCCCAATCCGTATCAGTCGGAGGTTCATGCCGAGGTAAACGAGTGGGCCAGAAAAATCAGTGACCACTTAGCCCCGCGCACCGCGGCTTACCATGAAATCTGGCTGGATGGCGAGAAGGTAGTGGACAGCAAGGTCGTTGAACCGATTTACGGGCCTGTGTACCTGCCCCGCAAGTTCAAGATCGGCCTGGCGGTGCCGCCCTCCAACGATGTAGATGTATTCTCCCAGGACCTGGGCTTCATTGCCATTCTGGAAGACGGGAAGCTGGCCGGCTTCAATGTCTCGGTCGGCGGCGGTATGGGGATGACGCATGGTGATACCAGCACATATCCGCAACTGGGACGGATTATCGGCTTCTGCCGTCCGGAGCAGATGATTGATCTGGCGGAGAAGACCGTCACCATTCAGCGCGACTACGGCAACCGTTCGGTCCGCAAGAACGCCCGCTTCAAGTACACGATCGACCGCCACGGTCTGGACTGGTTCACGGGCGAGCTGCATGAGCGGCTGGGCTGGACGCTTGAGCCGGCACGTGAATATCATTTCGACCACAACGGCGACCGCTACGGCTGGGTGAAAGGCTTCGACGGCAAATGGAATTTGACGCTGTATATCCAGAGCGGACGGATTCAGGATGTCCCGGGGTATCCGCTGATGACAGGCCTGCGGGAGATCGCCAAGATTCACGGCGGGGATTTCCGCCTGACGCCGAATCAGAATCTGATCATTGCCGGAGTCAGCCATGCGAAGAAACGCAAGGTAGCCGAGCTTGCCAAGCATTACGGGCTGACCGACGGAGCTCATCATTCCGCGCTGCGCAGAAGCGCTATGTCCTGCGTGGCGCTGCCGACCTGCGGTCTTGCGATGGCGGAGGCTGAGCGATATCTGCCGCTTCTGCTCGATAAGCTGGAAGTCATCATTGATGAAGCCGGCCTGCGTAATGAAGAGATCATCATCCGCATGACCGGTTGCCCGAATGGCTGCGCCCGTCCTGCGCTTGGCGAGATTTCGTTCATCGGCAAAGGCCCGGGCAGATACAATCTGTATCTGGGTGCCGGCTTTACCGGAGACCGGCTGAACAAGCTGTACAAGGAGAACATTGACGAGAAGGAGATTCTGGACACTCTCGGTCCGATCATTCACCGTTATGCCAAAGAACGCAGTACCGGTGAGCATTTCGGAGACTTTGTGATCCGCAGCGGATATGTCAAAGCCGTTACTTCGGGACTTAACTTCCACGACTAATTTTCCATATAATAAAAGAACCTGTTCCCTAATGACATAGGGACAGGTTCTTTTATTATTTCTATGAAATGTATGGTTGTACCATACCCATCTACTGATTATCACATATAGTATAGTATCACCAATTGAAAGGGATGATAGCCTTGCCAACCTTCGACAGCATACTTGTCACAGGGAATCAGACAATTCAGCAGGACCTGCAGGTCAATGGAAATCAAACAATAATGGGAGCCTTAAACATTGTAGGCAATGAAACAGTTTCGGGAGATATGCAGATCAACGGCAACCAGTCCATTGTCAACAGCCTGGCAACCGGCGGAGATGTCGATGCAGGCGGAAATGTGCTGGCGGTAGGCCGGCTGTCAGCCAGTAACCAGCCCTCCTTACCAGCAGGCGTGGCAGTAATCCAGCAGGTCAGACATTATTTCCTGCCAGTGCCGAATCAGCCGGGTCTGGTGCTAAAGGGCACAGATGGTCTGGATTATGTTGTTTTTATCGATGTCAGCAGCGGGACACCGAGCCTGGCTATTCATCTGGCGTAGTGTAATGCAGACTGCCTAGCTGCGGGAATTTATAGAAGGAAGGCTCCCTGTCTGCTCCAGCGCTTTCTTGACCTCTTCTAGATAACGGAAGCGATGCTGCTGGTCCGGTTCCAGAAACGCGCCTTCAGCCCATTCATTCCATGCATTAATGAAGAGGAATTCACTCTGATACAGGGTTCTGGCTCTCTCGATCTGCTTCGCTAGATACCATCCGAACTTGTGCGGCGAAGCCCCTATACAGCTCTGTCCCCTTTTGCCAAGCCGCGGGGTGTTATCCCAGTTCACGTAGGCTCCCGGAAATATTTTACCTCCGTTCCGGTGGGGTGACCGGCTTAGGATTGACAGCCAGACCTGGTCATAGTCGAAGACGAGATGCTCCTGACCGTCGATAATCATGTAATTCCACAGACGTTCTGTATTGCCGTGGGCAAAGGTGTAATGCGGCTCGAATTCCACATTGGCATCGAAGCCGCCCTGGCCCGGAATTTCGAAGCCGCCCAATGTGCGGACAAAATAAATGCCGTCCAGGCCATTCTGCAACGCGAGTGTATTCCAGAAATGCAGCATCTCTTCGCAGCGGGGAATATTTCCCGGTCTGTATATGATGAATAACGGTTTGTTGCCGATGCGGATATAACGCTTATCCCTAAAGGCGCCCAGCAGCTCATGAAAGTGATTCTCCCAATCCTGTTCATCTCCATAATCCTGGCGGATCAGCACCTCATGCTCTCCGCCGTCCCATTTGCGGGTCCAGGATTCATTAGCCCAGGAGAGGCAGAACGGAAAGTCCGGCTCGCCGGACTTCATAATCTGCTTCAAGGGCTGCTCCAGAAGCGGCTTGCCTCTGAACCAGTAATGGTAGTAGCAGAACCCATAGATGCCGTAGGATTTGGCTACTTCTGCCTGCCAGTTTCTCGCTGCAGCGTCCGTCAGGTCATAATAATACTGTTCAAGCGGTTCCTTGGGCTGCTGATGTCCTGAGTAGAGCGGAACAGCTTTCCTGGTGTTGGTCCATTCTGTGAAGCCTTCCCCCCACCACAGGCTGTTCTCGGGAATCACATGAAATTGCGGCAATAAAAAAGCGATGAGCTTCAATCCACCTACCTCCCAATTCTGCTGCAGGTAATCACTGGTTATTGTTGCAGGCTCCCCGTTTAGCTGTTAAAAACAGTATGCAGCAGCTTCGCTGCCATTTGCATAAATGAGTAATCGTAGGTGCTCCTCCATAAGGCACGGGTAGCTAACGCCCTTGCGGACTCCGGGTGATTTCGGTAGTAGCTGACCTTCTCATTCAATTCCTGGCCGGTGTGAAATGTGATGATGTCTTCACCGGGATTCATATATGCATACAGATTGGAATGATCCTCCGCCAGCTGGACAGCCCCGCAGGAAGCGATTTGAAAAGCCCGAAGCGGCGGCTGCCCCCAGTGGATAATAATCTCGGCGCCATTGTAATAATCCTGCAGCTCTATACCAGGAGACACTGGGGTAATTCCGGGATATTCCTCCCAGCCTTTGCCGGCTGCATATACCTTACAGCCGCTGAGCAGCGGAGAGAGCTCGTGAAGGTAGGCTATACCGGCTGGAAGTGCGTCGCCAAGCAACAGCACATCGCAGCGGCAGGCTTCATCCACATATTTTGGACTGAACAGGTTCCGGTCTGCAGCAAAAGGCAGATACATAACAGAACTGCTGCCGGAGTGCTGATAAAATGGGATATGGTACATATTTTGCGTAAAGACATAGTTAAACAGAGCTGCCAGACGCCCGGTTGAGCCGCTCGTGCCGGAGCTGTCGGTGAGCCAGATTGCCTTTTGGAGAGTGGCTCTGCGGATCACCTCCAGATCATTGTCCGAGAAGTCTGTATCGCCTCCGACGACCAGCAGCAGATCCGGATTGAGCTGGACCAGCGCTGTAGAGAAGCTCTGGAATGCCTTAATGGCTACAACTTCTTTGGTAAGCAGCCTGAACTGGTCGGCAATCAGCTGTTCGGTCTGCCACAGCTCCTCTTCCGGCATGGCGGATACGAGTAGAACCCGCAGTTTTTTGAACTCAACAGCCTTGGCAGGCTGCGGAAGATTAGCGGATACATTCTGTTGATTTATATTTATATTTTTGAGTGCCCGGATTACCGTATGAGCAATAAGCTTTCTGGATCTGGGATGCAGCCGAATGGTTTTGCCGGTGGTTCTGATACGGTGTTTCGTTTTCTTGTTCATGCGCTGCCGAAATCCCTCCCTACACAACCCTGCACTGTTTTATTTTATGAGAAAGCAGTGAATTTGCTACAATTCACAGAATGAATTTGGATTTCCGGCGGTTTTCTTACATAATATAGAGTAGCACTACAAAATCATAACCAAGAGCCATTGCTGTGAGTAGTGGCTTCTGTACAGAAGAGGCGAATTTAATGATCATCATGAAAACGATGGAAGAGATCGAAAAAATGCGTGCGGCCGGCAAAATATTGGCCGAATGCCACCGGCAAATCGCTCAGATGCTGAAGCCCGGAATTACGACCTGGGAGATTGACCAGTTTGCTGAGAAGTTCATTCTCTCCCAGGGGGCTACCCCTGAACAAAAAGGCTATCATGGTTATCCATATGCGACCTGCGCATCTGTGAATGATGTCATCTGCCACGGCTTCCCCAAGCACGAGGAGCTGAAGGATGGAGATATTGTAACAATTGATATGGTAGTCAACTTGAACGGGTGGCTGGCAGATTCAGCCTGGTCCTATGGCATTGGCACCATTAGCGAGCAGGCGGACAAATTGCTGGCTACCACCAAAGAGGCTATGTTCAAAGGCATTGAGCAGGCTGTGGCCGGCAACCGGATTGGTGATGTCGCCCATGCCATCCAGGTATACGCGGAAGCTAACGGCTTCTCCGTAGTCCGTGATTTCATCGGGCATGGCATCGGCTCTGAAATGCATGAAAAGCCTGATGTGCCTCACTATGGCCCGGCAGGCAAAGGCCCGCGCATCAAGGAAGGTATGGTGTTCACCATTGAACCCATGCTGAACACCGGCAGCTACCGGACCAAGGTTGATGCGGACGGGTGGACAGCGCGTACCTTTGACGGCGGATTGTCGGCACAATATGAGCATACGCTGGCGGTAACTCCGCAGGGCACCATTATTTTGACAGAGCTGTAAGAATCAGCTGCTGCCTGCTATTTTAATGAAGGATGTTAGGTTAGAACCCGGACTGTGGTCATGTTTTCATGCCGCAGGCCGGGTTTTTCTGTCTAACTGTGTCGGAATTCACGGCTTATCTCCATTTTATTGAATATAATGGGGAGACTTTAAAGCTGAATAGAATAGAGGCTTGTGAAATGGCAACAGATAAACCGTGTAAGAATCTGCATCGCTCCCCCAGTCCGGCGCAGTGCATGGAGCATTATGGCTGCATCTATGAGAATAATCATCTCATTACATTGCTGGTGGACCCGGAGAACGGCGGAATTGCTGATGCCAACCGGGCAGCATGCGAGTTCTACGGCTACAGCATCCGGCAATTCAGGCAGCTTCTGATCTGCGATCTGGCGGCTGACCCGAAATCAGGGGTTCAGGAATTTGTAGAGAAGGCGCTGCCTGAGGGCGGTGACCAGAAGAACCGTGTGTTCATTGACCGGCATGTTCTGGCCAGCGGGGAGCCCATTGATGTGGAGGTTCATACCGGCATGATGACGATGCTGGGCAAAAACTGTGTATACACCGTAATTCACGACATCAGCGAACGGGTCCGTTCCGAGCAGCGGCTTCGAGAAAGTGAAGAACGGTACAGAGATCTGGTCGAGCTGTGCCCCGAGGCTATTCTGGTCTATAGCAGCGGCACTATCCTGTTCGCCAATAAGCAGACAGAGCGGATGTTCGGCGCCAAGAAGCAGGAGCTGACCGGCAAAAGAATTGAGGATTTCTTCAATGAGGTGTACTTCCAGAGTGCAGAGCATAACAAGCTCAAGACAACAGGTCTGCTGAAAGAACGCTTCCGCATTGAACAGCGGCTGATCAGGCGGCAGGACAACCGTAGCTTTGATCTTGAAGTTTCCGGGGTGCCGGTCATATATGAAGAAGCGAAGGCGCTGCAGCTGGTGTTCAGGGATATTACCGAGAGTAAAAGGGAAGTGGAGCGGGCGGTCCGGCTTCAGGAGCACCGGCATGCGGTGTCCTTCCCGCTGGACAGCAAGGCGGTTCTGGAGAAGCTCTACATCCCGGCCCGAACCTTAAGCGGCGATTTCTTCATCTTCCATAAGGTCAACGAAGAACAGGTCATTGGCATTATCGGTGATGTGACCGGTAAGGGGATTACTGCAGCGCTGAATATCTCGGCCCTACGGGTGCTGTTCATGGACAGCCTGTCATGTACACAGGACCCCGTACAGGTACTGCGCGATCTGAATTACAAAGCGCTGCAGCATCTGGGTGAGGATTATATCGCGGGCTGCTGCTTCCTGCTCGACTTCGGGACAGGACTGCTCAAGGCAGCCGGAGCCGGAATTAATGAGTTTCTCTATGTTCCCCGCGGCAGGGACTGCCAGAGAATTACCGTTAAGGGTGCACCGCTCGGCATGTTTGAGAGCAGTGAATTTGAGGAGAAGACCATCCCGTTTGAATCCGGGGACCGGTTTTGTTTTTATAGCGACGGGATGGAGCTGCTGTTTAACAGTGATGAGCTGGGGCGGGAGTACGGGTATCTGCTCGAGAGATTTGCCGGAGCAGCGCTGCAGGATGACTGCACCTGGCTCGGCCTGAACATCCAGTAACGGACGGGGTGCTGCCTGCAGGGCGGATTCATGGCGTGTACATGCGCAGGACGATGATTTCAGAACTTATAAGGAGTGAGTCATGGGAGCTATTCATAAGGAAGTGATGCTTCACGGTCTGGAGCGTCATCAGATGATCATTGACGGAATCATTCAGGAGCTTGACTTAGAAGCCTATGCGTTTGATATCCGCCTGATTCTGATCGAAGCGGTAACCAATGCTTATTACCACGGGAACCTCAGCGATTGCAGCAAACCGATTACCATCCGTTATCTGCTGATGGATCAGCTGCTTAAGCTGCAGATAGAGGATTCGGGGGCCGGGGACAGCGGATTGGTGTTCCCGGAGGCTATCGGGAGCGATGAGTTACTGGAAGAAGGGGGAAGGGGATTATACCTGATCCGCTGTTTCTCGGACAGTGCAGAGATGATACATAATACGATGTACATCAGCAAGAGTATCTGTCCCTCATAGAATTACAAAGGGGAGAATTCGGTGAAATTAAGTTTGAAAGTCAAAATGAGTATCCTGTTATTTCTGATTATCAGCGTACCGCTGGGCATATCCGGGGCTGTATCCTATCAGCTGGCTTCGGGAGCCTTGCAGAAGACGATTGAAGAGGAATTAAGGGGGACTACTAATTCTACAGCCAGAGCGGTGGATGCCGAGCTGGAAGCGGTAGGCAATGATCTGGGCATCGCCAGCAGGAACAGCACGCTGGCCGATTTCGCCGGGAATCCTTCTGCTGCATCCTTAAGAAACACAGCATTTAATTACATATCCGGTGTGCAGAAAGACAATGCCAAGCTATTGGAATCGCTGATCATCGCCGATACACACGGTAAGGCGCTGATTACCAGCAGCTCCGAATCGCCCGGGCTTGATGTGTCGGACCGTGCATACTTCCAGGAAGCGCTGCAAGGCAAAGACGCCGTCAGTGAAGTTATTCTGTCGCGGGAGACGAACCAATACATCGTAGCGATCGCGAGACCGCTGCGGGTAAATGATCAGATTACAGGCGTGTTAATCGGTACCGCCTTGTTTGAGAATATCACTTCCCCGGTAACCGGGGTGAAGATTGGAGAGCACGGATACGGATATATGATTGACCGCACCGGCCTGATCGTCTCGCATCCTGAGCAGGACAAGGTGCTGAAGGAGAATCTGGACGGCAACAGCAATGCTGAACTGAATGAGCTAGTCCGGCTGATGAAGGCCGGAGAAACCGCACACGGCTTCTACACCTATGAAGGCGTGCGTAAATATGTTTCCTTTCAGCCCGCAGGCAATTGGGTAGTAGCTACAACGGCCAATGTAGAGGATTATATGGCTCCGGCGGACGAAATCCGTAATACTACGATAATCATTATTCTGGGCTTTATCGTCGTTGCCATGCTGGCCGCATATTTCTTTACCACCCGCAATATTGTGAATCCGATCAAGAAGCTGGAGAGAGCCATGGGCCGGGCTGGTGACGGGGATCTGACCGTTCATACCTCAATCCGCTCCGGAGATGAGCTGCAGACGCTGAGTGAATCATTCAACACCATGATTGACAAGCAGGAGGCCATTATCGAGAAGGTAAGAGCAGGCTCGGTATCCTTAACCTCCATGTCCGAGGAAATGGCAGCCTCTTCAGAGGAGATCAGCGCATCGATTCAAGAGATCAGCTCCAGTACCCAGGAGATTGCTTCCGGAGCCGAGAACAACAACCAGTCGGTAATCAATGCTTCCCAGGTGCTTGTGCAGCTATCCAGTCTGGTGCAGCTGGCGCAGAGTAAAGCGTCGGCTACCTCCGGTAATGCCGATAACACGAATCAGGCAGCGCAGGAAGGCAGAGCCAGAGTTATCAGTACAGTACAGGCGATGGATACGATTCACAGCAGCACCAAAGAGACGGAAGAGCTATTGCTGACGGTCAGCGGGTTGTCAGAGAAGGTATCCACAATGATCGGAACAATTAACAAGATCGCCCAGCAGACCAATCTGCTGGCCCTGAATGCTGCCATCGAAGCAGCGCGTGCCGGTGAGCATGGCCGCGGCTTCAGTGTAGTGGCCGGTGAAGTACGGAAGCTGTCGGATGAGACGCATACCCAGGCCGGCGAGATTACAGGTCTGGTCAGTGAGATGGTCACGCGGATTACCCAGGCTGTAGATTCCATGAGAGGCGCTGCAGAGGCGGTAGAGAGCGGCGTAAGCATTGTGAATGAGACGGACCGCGCGTTCGTGCATATCATTCAATCTGTTGAGAGGATTACAGAGAATGTGCAGGAGATTCTGGATATTACCAGAGATGAAGTAGCAACCTCCGATCAGATTATTAAGCTGATTGATTCCATGGGCACGATCTCGGAGCTTGCGGCAGCGAATACAGAGAATGTATCCAGTGCCACGGAAGAGCAGGCGGCAACGGTCAATAATTTCGCGGCTTCCGCGCAAGAGATCAGTGCCATGGCTAATGAACTGGAGATTCTTGTTGAGAAATTTATAATCAGGGGTGAGTAGCTTGAGCGAGATTGTTATTGAGATGCCGGAGCTGTTCTCGGTTGAGGAAGCCGGACATTTCAGAGAAGAAGTACGGAATTATATTCTTGGCGGCCATTCAAGCTTCCTGCTTGATTTCGGGACCTGCCGTTTCATTGACAGCACCGGACTTGGCGTGATTGTCAGCTCCTACAAGAAATGTGTAGAGACTGGCGGCACCATTAGGCTGACGGGGATGAATGACAATGTCCGCAAGATTTTTGAGCTGACCCGGCTGACTCATGTGTTTGAGATTATATAGACTTGCTGACTTGAACAAAGGCAGGGCCGTCCTTCGGAGGACAGTCCTGCCTTTGCCTTTGCTGCGGATGAAACGGATCACTTAATGCGGCATTATGAGGTTAATCGGTAATATTCCGGGTGTAATACTCGATGATATCCTTGCGGCGGATGATGCCGAGGAAGATCCCGCTGCCGTCCACCACAGGGACGAAATTCTGGTCTGCGGCCAGTGTCAGCATATCCTCCATCTGTGCGTGAATCTCTACACTCTCGTTATGCACATGACGCTGAATGGTGCCTACAGTCACCCCGGTCATATTCTCAAAGCTAAGACCCTCGGTGTTCTTCAGTTTCCATAGCAGATCGCCCTCCGACAAGGTCCCAACATATTTGCCTTCTTCGTCAATAATCGGAATGGCTGAGTAATAATGATTCTCCAGCTGCTCCAGCGCTTCCCGCATTGAGATCGAGGAAGTGATATACGCCACCTGATCTTTGGGCAGCAAAAAAGAGGATATTTCCATAAGTTAGTCTCCTTTACAGTAGGATGTGTACATAAACGTTAGTTCAATTAAAACACATAACATGATGTAAGCGCATTAACAATTGGGTTACAACTTCGTAAGGGAAAGGGCTAAGAGCAAATAATAAAAGGATATGCCGCCCTCCCAAGGGGAAGATTCAACATATCCTTACCGGTTTTTTTGTATATAAAAGATATGTTAATGCTGGAATTGTTAGCCGTTCTGGCCGTTATCGTGGCTGAGCTGCCAGTAGATGCCGAATTTGTCCTTCAGGCTTCCGTAACATTTGCTCCAGAACGTCTCCTGCAGCTCCATGCTGACCTTGCTTCCTTCCTTGAGCTTATGGAACCAGTCTTTGATCTTATCTTCATCCGTATCCATCAGCGTCAGGTTAATATTATTGCCTTCCACAAAAGGCATTCCGGGAAATACATCCGAGAACATTACCGTGCTGCCGGCAATTCTCAGATTGGCATGCATCACCAGGTGCTTGGCCTCTTCCGGCAGAGGGTGGGAAGGATCGGGAGGAGCTTCGCCGAAAGTCATAATATGCGGAGGTTCGGTCCCGAATACTTCAGCATAATATTCAACAGCTTCCCGGGTATTTCCGTTGAAATTCAAGTAAATATCAATTGCCACATGCGTCACTCCTCTAGTGTTAAATTAAGGCAGGCACGGTTCTGTCATATTGTATCATGTGCCTGTCTATTTACAAATATACTTGGCAGACTCTAAGATAGGGAAACAAGTGGAGACAAGAATTACAGGAGGACTATGCTGTGAAAATATATGGCTGTGATTTCAGCGGAGCGAAGAATCCGGAGGGCAAAATTTACGTGACTGAAGGGAACCTGGAGGCGGGGGGATTAACGGTAGAGCGGGTGTTCAGCTGTGAGGACAGGCTGGATCTGGCGTATTATATCCGCTCAAGCCAGGCCCCCTGGGGCCTCGACTTTCCATTTTCCATACCGGACTATTACTTGCAGGAACAATATCATTCGTCATGGATCAGCTTCCTGGAGGGAGCCTATGACGATACCCGGGAGTCTTTCAGGCAGCGGTTTGGCGTCATTCACAGCGGCAGGAACAGCCGGGATATGCGGGTGACTGACATTGCGCTGCAGGCCAAAAGCCCGGTCTCTTCGACACCGATTGCCATGCACGGAATGCTGTATGGCGGACGGAAGCTGCTGTATAATCTGCGGGAGGCCGTATCTGTGTACCCCTTCGATGAAGTACGGGATCTTGCTTCGCGGCTGTATGAGGTATACCCGAGTCATGGCTGGAAGACCCTGCAGCTGAAAAGCAGTGATCCGGCAGCGCCCGCGGAGATCGGCCTCCGCTTCAAAGCGCTGGTGGATGAAACATTCTCGATAACGGTCACGGCGCAGGCTGCGCTTGGAACACTAGATGCGGCAGGGAAGGCCAATCCGCATGCCAGAGATTCTATGATGGCCTGCATACCGCTCGCGTATTGTATCTACAAATACAATCTGGAGAAACACTGGCCTGTCCGGCCGCCATTCGCCACGGAAGGGGAATGGGCGAGCAGGGAGCGGGAGGGACTAGCAGTCAGACTCTTTTAAATCAAAATCAAACTCCGGATAGAATCCCATCCACCCATGCATAACAACGCTCCAGCTGCTCTGTTGTGATGAGATCTGAGCGGTGCTCGAACATGATTTTCACCCCGCTGTTCTCCTCACGGATGATGCGGAGATAGTCTTCAATGGGTGCCAGCCGTCTGCGGGACTCAGTTCCGGCAGTGCCGGGTAATGGCTGTGCCGGACAGTGTCCTTGACCTGAACACTCGACAGATGGATTAGTGCTGCGTATTTGGTGTATCTTCTCAGGAGCGTCCCGGCATCGAAATTGGGGTCAAACCTATCCTGCTGATACAGCCGGGCTGTATCCAGACACAGCTTAATATCAGGATACCTCACTAATAGACGTTCCAAAAAATCCTGATTATAGACATAGCTGTTCAGTCCGTCGAATTCCAAAATAGGCTGGAAATGATACTCTCGTCCTTTCCGGCTGAGCCAGTCAAACAGATACTCACTGTGCCGGATCAGCTCTTCCAGAGAGGTTTCGCTCTCATAGATGTACTCCCGGCGGTCACCGAACCGCCACTGCTGCCAGTCCACGCGGTCATCCAGAATGACCGGCTTCGGATAATGAAACAATACATATCCGGGACGCAGGGTGACCATATAATCCAGCTCTTCTTGAATATGCTCAAAAGCAGCCGCGCGCTCCTGCCCATCCGGCGAGAGGAACAAGGCGTCCCGCAACCGCGCATGATCGGCGCGCAGCGGGAAATGGACACCGGTGTGAAACTGGTGTTGCTGCGCTTCCGCGATCAGATTCCGGCAATCTTCCTCTGACTTGAAGGAACAAGCCTCGATCCCATAAAATCCGGCTTTGAAATCCTTGTGAAATTAGCTGTAATCGAATCCTCCGTATTGACCAATCATAAATTGCTGCAAACGATTCACCCCGTATGTCTTCGTGATTATTAACCTTCACCTAGCGAAATATCCGGACTTCCGGGCGGCTGCTGAGGCCGCAGGAACTCCTAGATTCATTGACTTTCTGTGGCAGAGATCAGGAGGTTGTTTATAGAATCCTGCACATAGTACAACATTTTCCTCATCCTATCGTTCAAAATCCAAAATTGTTGTATAAAAAGCAGGATTTCACCGTCTCCAAGCGGCTTAGCAGGATTATTCTTGTATTTCATACAACAATCTTCCCGACACCCGGCTACCAGTGATTCAAAGTTGTAAAACGTACAACATTGTTGTCTACAGTGAGGTTTATTTAGAATGTATAATTCGCCATAATACAGTTTTTACCTGCAAAAGAGTTATACTTGCGGATGCAAATTGCCGGCCGCTCTACCATCAGCTTACTTATTGGAGATGGACAGCAGATAGGCAGATACCTATACTGGAGGAAAGTACCAGGGACAGCAGAGGAGAATGATTGTGATGAGCAAGCGTATTGCCGATCAGCGGCTGATGCATCAGCGGATTCAGCAGCCTCCATCCCTTCAGCCCGGAGAAGTGGTGCGTGCGTTCGGTGCGATGCAGGCTCAGGATTATATGCAGGCCGTCTGGGCTATAGGCCTGCGAACACCATCAGCAGGATTAATAGAGGTTGAGCAGGCCATCGCGGACAGGAAGCTGCTGCTGACCTGGACGCTGCGCGGGACGCTTCACTTCGTGCCGCCGGAGAATGCGAAGTGGATGCTTCAGCTCTGTGCCCCGCGCATTCTGCGTCAGGCGGCAGCCAGACTGACCCAGCTTGAACTTGACGACAAG
Source organism: Paenibacillus sp. FSL H8-0259 (assembly GCF_037963255.1). Taxonomy (NCBI): domain Bacteria; kingdom Bacillati; phylum Bacillota; class Bacilli; order Caryophanales; family Paenibacillaceae; genus Paenibacillus; species Paenibacillus sp. FSL H8-0259. The sequence goes on along the minus strand of NZ_CP150147.1, from coordinate 5,075,688 downwards.
ATCCTGGAGCGCTGCCGGAAGATCATCTATAACGCACTGAAGGGCGGACGCCAGCTCCCGCGTCCCGAGCTGCTGAAGCTGCTGGAGGAACAGGGCATCAGCATCTCCGGCCAGCGCGGCTATCACATTCTATGGCATAGTGCGTATAACGGCCTGATCTGCTTTGGTCCGCGTAGCGGCAAGCAGCAGACATTCGTTCTGCTGGATGAATGGGTGGAATACTCGCGTGAACTTTCTTTTGAGGAATCATTGAATGAACTGGCCTCGCTGTATTTCACAGCGCATGGGCCTGCAACTGTGCAGGACTTTGCCTGGTGGGCAGGGCTGACGTTAACGGATGCAAGAGCAGGTCTTGAGGCAGTGCGGAGCAGTCTGCAACCGGAAGTGATTGACGGCAACGAATACTGGAGGCCTGATCCTGCGGCAGTAACGGCAGCTGAGCCTGCCGGTGTTCATCTGCTGGCCGGGTTCGATGAATATATTCTCGGCTATAAAGACCGGAGTGCCGTGCTGGAGCCGGAGTCGTTCCCGCTGATCGTGCCGGGCAATAACGGCATCTTCCTGGCGACGGTGGTAGCTGACGGGCGGGTAGCCGGAACCTGGAAGCGGACGATTAAGAAAAAAGGTGTCGAGCTGTTTATAACCCCTTTCGCCCCCTTGGATCACAAGGGAATAGAAGGAGTGCAGCAGGCCGCTGAGCGTTATGCGCTGTTCCTGGGTCTGCCCTTAACCAAACTTGAATATCTCAAATGACCCGATTAACTGCAGCAGATCCATCTACTACAACAACTATAACCGGACTAAGGAAGTGTTAATTATGGAAGACTACACCCCAATATTGGAGCAGATACTTAAGCAGGAACAGGAGCTGCAGTTCAGCGCGTTCAGCAATCAGACAGCCATCCAGGTGGGCAGCGCAATTCTGGCAAGAGCGCAGAGTATGGACAAGCAGATTACGGTGGATATCCGGAAGAACGGAACCGTGCTGTTTCACGCCAAAATGGATGAGAACGGCCCCGGCAATGACCGCTGGATCACCCGCAAAATCAACGTAGTGAATCATTTCGGACACAGCTCTTATTATATGAATGTGCTGTATAAATCATGGAATACCACAATTCAGGATAATGCTTTTGTAGATCCGATGGAATACGCAGCCGAAGGCGGGTGCTTCCCGCTTCTGATCCGGGGTGCCGGAGCAGTCGGAACCATATCTGTGTCCGGACTTTCCGGTGAAGAGGATCATGAGATGATCGTTGCCGTGCTGGAGCAGATCATTAAGCCGCAAGCCAGCTAACCCGCACAACAATTTGAATTATCGCTTAGATCATGGAGGAAATGGTGTATGATGGGCAGTTTCCGCAGGAAGAAGCGGACTGTCTTTTCTATTGCTTAATTACTGGGCGAATTTCCCAGCAACCAGTAAGAATAAAGGAGACTTGCCGTATGACAGCTATAGCAATCAGACAGTTGATGCCCGGTGAGGAGAAGCTGATCACTCCATTAATCCGCGAGGCGTTTGATATACATATTTCCGTTAACTATTCGGCGCAAGGGGTTATTGAATTCTACAGGTATATTGAACTTGCTGCCATCCGGAAGCGCATGCAGCAGGATCACGAGATATTCATCACCACCTCCGATCAGGGAGTTACAGGAATTATAGAACTGCGCAACAACAATCACATCTCGCTGCTGTTCGTGAAGAATGTGTACAAAGGAACCGGGATCGGCCGAATCCTGCTGCAGCATGCGGTTGACAAGATGAAGGCAGACGGGGTCCGGCAAATTACCGTGAATTCATCCCCGAATTCAATTGGTTTCTATGCTTCCCAAGGCTTTGTGCCGGTTGGTGAAGAGGAAGAAGAGCGCGGGATACGTTCGCTAAGCATGAAGCTCGATCTGGAGGGGTAATTGTATAGAAACCTCACACGGGATGCTCCATACGTCATGGAAGTGGACGTTGGGGCATCTTTTTGTGTGCCGTCAGCAGGAATAATCTGGAGGGTTATCGAATAGTAGCGAATATCAACAAATTTCGACTTTTCAACTACATACATAAGCGGGGTATTGCACAATGAAAACATGGAAAAAAACATTGTTTCTGATCGTTACTTTTGGATTGATCTTCTTGCTTCCGTTATTCGGGAGTCTGGCGAAATGGCACGGATTGCCCCCCGGCTACGGCGACTTTCCTGCCCAAAAGGTGGAAGCGGACCCCGGATTCAGCCTGCTTTATTTCTCCCTGGCCTGTGTTGTTGCGCTGATCATTACGCTGGTTTTTGTATTCCCCCGGCTGTTTGGCTTCAAGAAAACCCCGGAGGCCCCACGGCAGAAGGGAGCAGCTACACCTTTTCCAGTCTGGTTCTGGTGGAGTCTGCCGGTCCTCGCGGTCAGCTGGTTTCTGATGTGGGCACGGCTTAAGCTGCATGTTTCCTTGGAGTATTACACGTTTGTTCCGCTTTGGTGGTCATTCATTCTGATTCTGGACGGACTGGTGTATAAAAGAAATAACGGGGCCTCGATTATCTCGCGCAAGCCCAAGGTAATGCAGCTGCTGGCTGTGGTCTCCTGCTTCAGCTGGTTTGCCTTCGAATATCTCAATTTCTTCGTACTCGAGAACTGGTATTATCCCAATAATGAAGTGTTCTCCAATTTCGGCAATGTGTTCTGGTTCTCCTTATCCTATACGACTGTTCTTCCGGCCATCTTCGAATGGTATCTGCTCCTGAAGACCTTCCGCTTTTTCCGTACCCGGTATAATAACGGCCCTAAACTGAAGGTATCCGGAGTCTTCCTGATCATTTATTATATCCTCGGACTGATCCTGGCATTTGGGATGGGTTATTATCCATACCTGCTGTTCTGGGTGCTATGGGTCGCGCTTGTTCCCATGCTGTCTGCAGCAATGGCGCTTGCCGGCTATTGGACGCCTTTTACACCGATTAAGAACGGGGACTGGTCCAAGGTCATGCTGGTTGGTCTGGCTACCGTATTCAACGGCTTCTTCTGGGAGTTCTGGAACTTTGGCAGTGAGTGGTTCCATGACGATGCCCCTACCAATCCGAATTATTGGAAATATTCCGTGCCTTATCTGGACAAGTTTCATATTTTCTCCGAGATGCCGCTTCTCGGATACTTCGGTTATTTATTCTTTGGGCTGAATTGCTGGATTATTTGGCTGATTGCCGCGTACGTGTTTAAATTCGACGCCGATATCGAAGTCACGGGAGAACAGAGCTAAAGGTGGAGTAGGAATGATTGTTAACGACAACTATCAGATACTGGAAACCATTTCAGATAATAATATAAAAGCGGTTTACAGATGCAGCGACGCTACAACCGGAGCAACAGTCATTCTAAAAGTATTAAAATCGGAATTTACCGGAGCCGAGGCGGTCATGCGCTTCAAGCAGGAATATAAGCTGCTTACAGAGCTTAGCCACACCGTACAGGGGGTCATCCGGCCCATTAAGCTGGAAGAGCGGAACGGCTTGTATGTCATGGTGCTGGAGGATATCCACGGGCGTTCGCTCAAGAAGGTTCTGGCGGAGGAGAAACCCGGGCAGGAGGCGCTGCTGAAGCTCGCCGTCAAGGTTGTGGATATACTGGCTTCCATTCATGAGCAGAATGTGATCCATAAGGATATCAAGCCGTCCAATATTATCTGGAACCGGGAACAGGATATTGTGCAGGTGATTGATTTCGATCTTGCGGTGAAGCTGTCCAAGGAGAAACGGGAATTCCAGAACAGCGGAGTGCTTGAAGGCAGCCTGCTGTACATCTCTCCTGAACAGACGGGACGGATGAACCGCAATATTGATTACCGGAGCGATTATTACTCGCTGGGCGTCGTACTCTATGAGATGATGACCGGCATTAAGCCCTTTAATTCACAGGAAATGCTTGAGCAGATCTATTCCATAATTGCCAAAGAGGCTATTCCTCCCTATAAGGCAAGCGGGGGCCGTGTATCCAGCGGCTTGTCGGCTATAATTATGAAGCTTATGGAGAAGTCCTCGGAAGACCGGTACCGCAGCGCTCACGGAATCAAGGCGGATTTGAAGAAATGTCTGGCCGGGCATGAGGATTTCGTGATAGGTACGGAGGACCTCTTGAATACCTTCCGCATTCCGCAAAAGATTGTAGGCAGGCAGCAGGAGCTGTCCCGCCTGGAGGATGCTTTCCGCAGCAGCCTCAAAACAAGCTCGCAGCTGATGCTGGTATCCGGCGATGCCGGTGTCGGCAAAACGGCACTCGTCCATGAGCTGCACCAGACCATCAGCCAGGAGAAAGGGCTGTTCGCGGAAGGGAAATTCGACCAGTATAACAAGAACATTCCGTACAGTGCGCTTATCCAGGCCTTCCGGAGATTGATCAGCCAGCTGCTGGAGAGCCCGGATGAGGATTACAAGAGTTATATCGGCCGTTCGCTGAACAAGGCGCTGGGCGGAAATGGCAGTGTAATTACCGGGCTAATCCCTGAGCTTACTGCCTGGATCGGTGTTCAGCCGGAGGTTGAGCCGCTGAATCCTGCCGAGGAGACGAACCGCTTCTTCCTGACCTTTGCCAAGTTCGTGGAAGGGATCACCCATAATGACAAACCGCTCGTCCTGTTCCTGGACGATGTCCAGTGGGCGGATTACTCCAGCCTGCAGCTGGTGGAGAAGCTGGTGCTGGATAACCATCTGCAGAGGCTGTTTGTAATCTGCTCCTACCGGCAGAATGAAATTCATGAAGGGCATCCTCTGTTTGCCTCCATCGCCAGAATAGAGAAGAGCCGTGAGGTTTCACGCATCCACCTGAAGCCTCTGAACGAGGAGGATGTGCAGAGTCTTATCGCTGACACATTGTACAGCAGTAAGGAGAGAGTGCAGAAGCTTACCGGACTGATCTTCAAGCGGTCCAAAGGCAATTCCTTTTTCCTGACGGAAATTCTGAAGGATCTGCATAAACGCGGATTTTTTGTTTTTGATAAGCTGAGCGGGGAATGGAACTGGGATCTGGAGCGGATTGAGGCGCTGCCGGTCAATGAGAATGTCGTTGATTTCCTTGTGGGTCAGCTGCAGAATCTGCCTGCGGATGTCCGCAGGATCTTAATGTTAAGCTCGGCCGTCGGCAATGTATTCGATTACGGCATGCTTACCCTGATCGGTGAAGAACCGCCGGAGGTAATTGCAGCTGCCATCAGCCGGGCCGTACACGAGGAGTATATTCTTCCTGCGGACCACCGCTATGCCATATTCTCCGGGACGCTGAGTGAGGCAGGGACGGCACCGCTGCAGACGGAAATCCGGCTGAAATTTGCCCATGACCGGATTCAGCAGGCCTTCTACCAGATGCTTGACGCTGAGCGGGGGAAAAGGCTGCATCTTAGCATCGGACGTCTTCTGCTGAAGAATTATGGCAACGGGGATGCCGAGGACAAGATCGTAGATATTGCAGCACACATGAACAAAGGCCTGGAATTTATCAGCGAGCGCTCTGAAATTGAGGATGTGATTGCTCTAAATCTCCGTGCAGCGCAAAAAGCGAAGGCTGGCTACGGGTATGATTCTGCATTCATCCTGCTGGAGGCGGCAATAAAGCTGCTGCCGGAGAATTCTTGGCTGGCGGACAGGGAGCAGACTGCGGAGATCTACAGACTGTATGCGGAATGCGGTTATCTCACCCACCATGTAGAACAGGCGGATCAGGCCTGCAGCCTTTTGCAGAAACATACTACAGACCGAATCGCACTCGCGGAAATTTACGAAATGCAGGCCAATCATTATATGTATCTGGGTATGATGCCGGAATCGATCGCTGCAGGCAGACAAGGGTTGCAGGCGCTGGGAATCCGGATTCCCGCCAAGGTGGGAATGGCCTCCGTACTGAAGGAGCTGCTGGTGATCAAGGCTGCGCTGCGGGGAAGAACACCAGAAGGGATTTTTACATTGCCCGAAATGAAAGATCCGGAGATGAAGCTGGTCATGCGGCTGCTGATTAATTTTATCCCGCCATCTTTTATTTCAGGTGAGACTTCGCTGTTTGGTCTTGTTGTCCTCAAAAAGGTCGGCCTGACCCTGAAATACGGCAACTCCCCCGAGTCGGCGCTTGCTTTTATCGGATACGCCATGCTATTGTCCGGCTTCGGAGATACCAGAGGGGCCTTTGAATTCGGGCGGCTCGGGATCAGGATTAACGACAAGTTCAATGATTTGCAGTGGAAAGGCGCGGCACATGTATTATATACGCTGTTCAGCCATTCCTGGACCGAGCCCTGGGATACCTTGCAGGACTGGTTCGGCACCTCGATTGAAGCCAGTCTGCGGACAGGGGATCTGCTCTATCTCGCCCATTCCGCATTCTATGTGAATCTCTGGAACCCGTCGATGGACATCGCGACCATGCTTCAGGAGAGTACGCGTACAATTTCTATGATTGAGAATACGAAATATAAGGAATCGCTTGCCACAGCGCAGCTGGCCCGCCAGTATTTCCGCAGTCTCGCAGGCGAGCTGCCGGACCGGACATCCTTCAACAGTGAGTCATTTAGTGAAGAGGCCTATTTGATCCAGCTGGAGGAAGCGCGGTATTATTCAGGAATTGCGATCTATTATATTTATAAAATGAAGCTGCTGTTCACTTATGAGAAACACCATGAAGCACTGGAGTATATCGATAAAGCCTACCCGATCATCGGAACGCTGGCCGGTTCTGCTTTTATGGAGGAGTTCGCCCTGTATACTTTCCTGAATCTGGCTTACGCCTATAAGGATTTAAGTGTGAACGGCAAACGCAAAGCCAAATCCAGAATGCGCAAAGAGTACGGGCGAGTCCGTAAATGGGCCAGGAATGCGCCGGGAACCTTCCGCCAGCATGAATATCTGATGAAGGCCGAATGGGCCAGAATCAGCGGGAACGATAATCAGGCAAGCCGCTATTATGATTTGGCGATTGAGACCAGTGAGCAAGGAAGCTTTGTACGCTATAAAGCGCTCAGCAATGAGCTGGCAGCCCGGTTCTATTATCATAAGGAGTTCAATGAGTTCGCCGCTTATTTGCTCAGACAATCCGTATACTATTATTCGGTCTGGGGCGCCAAGGAGAAGATCAGGTTCATTAACGAGCGTTACTCTTCCATTGTCAAAAAAATTAATACGAAGGAATTCCTCCATGGCCAGACGGTTACGGACTACACCGAGAGCATTGATCTGAATTCAATGATTCTCGCTTCCCAGGCAATCTCCAAGGAGATTGAGCTGAACAATCTGCTGGAAGCGCTCATGGAGATTGTCATCAAGAATGCCGGTGCCCAGCGGGGCTGCATTCTGATGACCTCCCAGGCGAATCTTCTGGTGGAGGGTGAATATAAAGCCGATGCTGATAGAATCTCAGTGGCTGTTCATGAATCGTCAAGGCTGGATAACCTGCCGGTCTCGATTATTAGACAGGTGGAGGAGAGCCGGGAGAGCCTGATTTACAATGATGCTTTTTCGGAGACACCGTTTGTGAACGATCCGTATATTGTGAAGCACCAGCCGAAATCCATGGTATGTATGCCGCTGATCAACCAGAATAAGACGATTGCGATTATCTATCTGGAGAATAACCTGGTTACCGGCGTGTTCACCAAGGAACGGATGAAGATCATTAATCTGTTATCCAGAGAAATGGTATTCTCGCTGGAAAATGCCAGCCTCTATACAGAGCTGGAGCGGTCGGAAGAGAAATACCGTGAACTGGTGAACAATCTGCAGGACGGGGTATTCATTACCCAGGACAAGCGGTGTAAATATGTCAACGAAGCCCTGGCGCAGATGCTGGGGTATGAGATGGATGAGATGCTGGATCAGCCCTTCGAGAACTTCCTCAGCCCCTCCGAGAAGGAGAAAGTATCGCACTATTATGCAAGAAGGGTTGAAGGCAAGCAGGTGCCTGATGAATATGAGACCCGGCTTGTTCACAAGGACAAGACCCGTGAAGTCATCGTGATCCACAAGGTCATCCGGATCATGTATATGGACGAACCTGCCATTCAGGGGACCGTGAAGGATATTACCGAGCGCAAGAAGGCGGAAGAGGAGCTGCTACGGCATAAGGAGCATCTGGAGGAGCTCGTGGCGGAACGGACCAAGGAATTGGAGTTCAACAACGAGGAGTTAAACAAATATATCGGACTGATCGAGCAAATCTCGATTACCGACGAGCTGACCGGGCTGTACAACCGCAGATACTTCAATAAGCTGTTCCTGGACGAGGTAGAGAAGGCAGCTGCGTACAAACGGCATTTGACCTACCTGATGCTGGACATAGACTATTTCAAAAAATACAATGATACCTACGGCCATTACGAGGGCGATACCGTACTGCGGAGAGTCGGCCAGCTGCTGAATGAGCTGGCTGAACGGGCGGACGGAGTTGCGTTCCGCCTGGGCGGAGAAGAGTTCGGCATTGTGGTGGCCGGGTTCACCCCTCAGCAGTCGCGGGAATATGCCGAAGCAATCAGAAGAAGCATCGCGGAGCTGCGGATTCTGCATGAGCTTAGCCCGGAATACGGAAGAATTACCGTATCCATCGGCGTAGCGGCCGTTCTTGTCGACGGACTCCGCGAGGAGGATATCTACAAGCTGGGCGATGATGCGCTCTATCAATCCAAAGCGGAAGGCCGCAACTGCGTCACGCTGTTCGAGCGGTAATGCAATGAAGTGTGGGCTGACCTGGTAGGCTATGATATGGCTGCCTGGGTCAGCCTTTGTTGTGTTCGGATTGAGGGTTTCGGCATGGTTTCTTGTTTTATCTAAAGTGGGAAATGATATTATTCATCTGTGATGGATAAGATACATTGAAATTTGGAGCAGATCTGTCCAAAGGATGAATATGATTTAATAATCCAATTCTTACAAGGAACATGTTTTAGACGCGAAAGGCAGGATGTCACTCGGTGACCGGTATGTCCAAAAACTGAATTGGGGCGCTCTACATTCTTTAAAAAGCGGTTCTGAGCCGCCTGCCCAGTGTGCGATCTGATTCGTACGTCTTGCTCGGGGGCTTAAGAGAACGATAGGGTAGATGAGCCAAATGTATGAGAAAAACCGAATACAATGTGCAAGTGATAGAGTAGACGAGCTAAATGAGGCAATGCCCCCGTTTGATTCACCTGTCAGAGTGATTATGCTGCTGGGCCATAGAAGCCGCTGTGTCAAAAGATTCCTCCCCGGCATAAAGTATCTGGGCGATTGCCCAGCTGAATTACAGGTTCACAAAACTTGAGCTTATGCAGCTTCCGGCGATCCGGAACGGGTTCTTCAATGCACATATGAGCAAAGGGTTTATTGTACAGCCGCATTGGCACACGAACGTCACGGAGATGGTGTTCGTCATCAGCGGCGAGCTGATTACCTCCTTGTTCGATCCGTTTACCCAGAAGCTGATGACCTATCATCTGAAGCCCGGACAGGTCTCCATCTTACCCAAAGGCTGGTTTGGCTAATTTCCCCGGAATATGCAGATACTTCTGTTATCTCAAACCGGGAGGCAGGATTATGGAGGAAGGAAAACAAGGTAGTCAGGTGAAGCGTGAGAAGGTGGAGAAGCTGGCGAGGCTGGATAAGCTACAGAAGCTGGAGAAGCCGCGGAAGTCCGGGAACCCGGGCAAAAAAGGATTATCAGTATGGCAGCTGACGATGCTCGCACTGGGGACCGTGGTCGGCGGCTCTTTCTTCCTGGGGTCTTCCGTGGCGATCCGGGCGGCTGGCCCGTCTGTGCTGCTGGCTTATGTAATCGGAGGGGTTCTGGTCTATCTCATCCTCTCCGCGCTGTCGGAAATGACGGTGGCGAATCCGGCACCCGGCTCATTCCGCACGTACACCGAGCAGGCGTTCGGCCGGGGAGCGGGATTCACGGTCGGCTGGGTATACTGGACAGGCCTTGTACTCGCGATGTCCAGTGAAGCGACGGCAGTATCCATCCTGCTGAGGGGCTGGTTTCCTGCGCTTCCGCTGGCGCTGGCGGGCTCGGGGATCATTGTTCTGGTAACACTGCTCAATCTGCTCGGAGCAGAACGGCTGGGCAAGCTGGAGAGCGGACTGGCTGCCTTCAAGCTGCTGGCCATTGTTGCATTCATCGTGATCGCGGTGGCTATAGTAGCCGGATTTGGAACCAGGGGCGAAGGCGCGGCTGGTATTCAAGTTGTGCGAGGCCAGAGCCTGTTCCCCGGGGGAATTGCCGGTATTGCGGGCAGCATGCTCATGGTGATGTTTACCTATGCGGGATTTGAAGTGCTGGGACTGGCAGCCTCGGAGACAGTCAATCCCGGAGTCACCATCCCCAGAGCGATCCGGCGGACGATCCTGCTGCTGGTCAGCCTCTATCTGGCTGCCATGATCGCATTGTTTCTGCTGCTGCCCCAGGCTCTGGTCTCTGAACAGATCAGTCCGTTTGTGTCTGCCCTCAGCCTGTATGGCCTCGGCTGGACCGGGACGGTGATGAATATCGTCCTGGTGTCCGCTATTTTGTCAACGATGCTGGCCTCCGTATTCGGCCTGGGCCGGATGCTCCGCTCATTGTCGGAAGAAGGGCATACTCCGGCCTGGATGCGGGACCGTACAGATATCCCGTACCGGGGCATCCTCATTTCCGGCGGTGCAATGCTGGCCGGGCTTGGACTGGGTATGCTTTTGCCGCAGGGAGTCTACCTGTTTCTGGTCAGCTCCGGCGGCTTCGCGCTGCTGTTCTCCTACTTCATCATCATGGCCAGCCACTACCGGCTGCGCCGGCGCCACGGAGGACCCTTCAAGGGCCAGCGCGGGTTACGCGGCTATCCGTACAGCTCATGGATTGCAATGGGAAGTCTGGTCACCATACTCGCCAGCATGCCGCTGATTCCGGGACAAGGGGGAGGTCTGGCCGCGGGAATTATGTTTGTTCTGGTCTTCTCAGGCATTTATGCGGTGGGGGCACTGCGTAAGGGGAGAGAATCCGGGCGCAGGCGGCAGCCCTCCCTGCAGGTTAAGGTGCCTGGAGGCAGAGCGCAGATGGAGGCTGCGGAGGAATGGACGGATCGTCATCAGGGACGGTTGGAGGAACGTCATAACCGCCCGGATCAGAGCGGCAGGCATTCGGGCCAGGGCGGGACAAAAGGCGGCGGCAAGCGGAAGAAGCGGAAGCGGAAGTAGCGGTGGAGGTACGGAGCTCAGAACGGCTGCGCTCCTTTTTGGTTATGCAGGAAATTATGATATTCGTCTGCTGTGGATATAACGTGCATAATGCCCCAGATACTTTTCTTTGGAAATTGGAGCAGATCCGTTTCCTACTGAAGGAAGAACTTGTCCTTGTATCAGGGGTCCCACTGCATCCTCCAGAAGTCGGCAGCATGGTGAATTCAAAGGGATAAATCCCTCTAATTCCGCCGAAAGTGGGCTGTATGCGGAAATCAAAGGGATAAATCCCACTAATTCCGCCGAAAGTAGGCTGTATCCGGAAATCAAAGGGATAAATCCCTCTAATTCCGCTGAAAGTGAGCGGTACGCGGAAATCAAAGGGATAAATCCCTCTAATTCCGCCAAAAATGCCGCCAAATGCCGCCAAAAGGAGGAAATGAAGAGCAAAATTAGTGCACTTGATTTCACCGGGACTGCCTGGGGCTGGAAAGAATATGCTGCCTTCCGGGCGGGGGACAATCATCCGAACGCGTTTAACGGAACCGTGCTTCTCACTCTCCGCCAGCGGGAGTCAGCAACGATACTCCGTTGTTCATCAATGGCACGAATCTGCCGGCCAGCGCAGCAGCGGATTCATGACGGCCCTCCTTATTCCAGCGATAGGTCACCCCGTAGATTGACCAGCTGAGCAGGGTTGCAGCCGTTTGCAGTGTGCGGCTATCCGCTGTGCTGTCTACTCCGGACAGCAGCCTTTGCAGCAGCTGCTCCAGCTGCAGCTTAATATTCTCTTCAATAATCAGCGCCAGGGAATCATATTTCTTCAGGCAGTGATGGCTGGATTCGTGATAATCGCAAAGAGCGGCAACCAGTGTATAGAGCGTTTCCTCGGTCAAGGCTGCCTGGTCATCGATTTTGCGGAGGACAAGCTCCGTGAAGGCATCTGATAAGAACGATTCAAGCAGTGCGTATTTATCAGGGAAATGAGCATAGAATGTGGCCCGGTTAATCGTGGCTTTTCGCGTGATATCCTGTACGGTAATTGCGTTGAAATCCATGGTATTTAACTGCTCGGCAAATGAGTCCAGAATTAACTGGCGTGTCCGGATGACGCGCGGGTCGTTCGGGTTCGGTGAAAGTATACTGGGCATTCTCTATCCATGCTCCCTTCAGTAACTAATGCTTTATCTATTATAAACATCTGCGGCTGCGCCAACCAAGGTATCCCTGGATAACCAACAATATATTTTTCATTTCGCTTAAGCAACAGATGGTGCGGATTGTTGGTTGAATGGGGCAGGTGGCATTGCTAATATTGCATTCGTACCCCTTAACTGCGGGTGCCAAAATAATATTGGAGGTGCGGTTCATGAGTCATCCGCAGAACAATAATCATTCCATCCAAGCCTTGTTTCAGCCTTATACGATCCATCAACTGACCTTGCCGACACGAATTGTCATGTCGCCGATGGCCCGTGCCTTCTCGCCTGAGGGTGTGCCGGGACCCGACGTAGCCGCTTATTACCGCCGCCGTGCCGAGAACGGTGTCGGTCTTGTGATAACCGAAGGAGCCCTAATTGACCATCCTTCAGCAACCAGTGAGTCCAGATTGCCTAGGCTTTATGGGGAAGCAGCATTGAACGGCTGGGCGGAAGTGGTCAGACAGGTGCATGAAGCAGGGGGCAAAATTTTCCCGCAAATCGTGCATATGGGCATGATCCGGCCGAATGGTTCCCAGCCTAATCCGGAAGCCCTGTCCATCGGTCCGTCCGGACTGGATCTGGAGGGGAACAAGGCAGGCGAGCCGATGTCAGAGGACGAAATAGCGGATGTAATTCAGGCTTACGCGGCTGCAGCGCTTCATGCCAAAGAAGCCGGGTTCGATGGTATAGAGCTTCACGGAGCCCATGGCTTTCTGATCGATCAGTTCTTGTGGGCGAAGACCAATCAGCGGACAGACCGTTACGGCGGCGATCTGGTGAAGCGCGCCCGGTTTGCTGCTCAGATAGTCGAAGCTGTACGTGCTGCGGTAGGTCCGGATTATCCGGTAGCCATGCGTCTGTCCCAATGGAAAATGGGCGATTACGCTGCCAGACTGGCGGACACACCGGAACAGCTGAAGGACCTGCTGGGCGTTCTGGTGGACGCCGGGGTAGATATCTTCCACTGTTCAGTACGCCGTTTCTGGGAGCCCGAATTTGCCGGCTCGGATCTAAGCTTTGCCGGCTGGGTGAAGAAGCTGACAGGTAAGACGACCATTACGGTCGGGGCGGTTGGCATGGACAGTGATCCCGCCGAAGGGGAAGGACAGGCTCATCCGGGACTGGAGGGACTAGTGGAGCGGCTGAACAACAATGAGTTTGATCTGGTGGCTGTGGGACGGGCGCTGCTCGGAGATCCAGCCTGGGCGGTCAAAATCCGTGAGGGACGGCTGAGTGAGCTTCAGGCATTTACCCCTGAATCGGTGGCCGCGCTCTCCTGACGATAGATTGTCTAAACGAAAAGCAGGCCAAAGGTACCCGCCCTTGGCCTGCTTTTTGTATCTACTGCTGCTATAGAGGCGTTATTCCGTGCTTACTTCGCTTCTTCAAGCTTTTTGGTAAGGTCCTTGTACTGTTCCAGCAGCCCGCCCAGTGCGTGCTTGACCGCACCGGCATCTTTGGATTCTACGGCTTCAGCCAGTGCAGCCTGTGCCTTGAAGAATCCGTTATCTTCTGTCATCTGGAGCAGAGCCGGGGCTGCAGCAGCTGTTATGGAGCCAGAGCCTGTGAGTTCGGCGGACGAGAGGCTGTCAGGTGCTGCAAACACGGCGAAATCTGCAGTGGATGAAGCCGTTGTTCCTGTAGCGAAGGCACTGAGGGTTCCGTCTGTTACGACAAGCTGAAGATCGGCTGACGGCGCTGAAACGGCAAGGGAAGGTGTTACTGCTGCTGTCAAGGCTACAGGTGTGGCCAGTTGCACGGCTGGAGCGGTAACTTCTCCTGTTGCATCCAGGGTAAGCACCTGTACATTAAGGCGGATGGCCTTATTGTATCTGCTGAGCGTGTCGGTCCAGTCCTGAACGGTTTCCGGCGCGTAGCGTTCTGCAAGGTCCAGCAAGTCTGGAATACGTGCAGTAATCAGGATACTTCCCTGCAACGGGGCTGAGGCTGCACTTAAGGTAACGGCGGCGTTCCCGGCCTGTGGCGGCGTGCGGTCTGCATCGGCGAACACCGGGGTTGCGATGGAGGACAGCAGCAGGGTGGAGAGGGCCATTCTTCTCAAGATTAAACGGTTCATGAACTAACACTCCTTATGGGTGAGGTTTGTCTTACAGCTCCCAATATAGCGTTCTACTGTGGCAGGAAATTGGTGGCTTTGTGGAAAAACAATGGCAGGGCCCTACCGCCTCCGGCAGCTTGTTATAATGGAGCAGACAAAACTGTGGAGGGCTACGATGAACAATCAAACGGTCATTGCCGTTGTGGACGATGATGAGAATATACGCAAGCTGGTCGAGGCTTATTTACATAAGGAGAATTTCCGCACGATTGGCCTGGGAAGTGCCGAAGAAGCCTGGGCCCTGTGGACAAGCGATCCTCCCGGCATGTGGGTGCTCGATATCATGCTTCCGGGGATGGACGGGTATGAACTATGCAGGCGCATCCGTGATGAAGCAGAGGTGCCGATCATTATGATCTCTGCCAAAGATAATGAAGTCGATAAAATACTGGGTCTTGAGCTGGGCAGCGACGATTATCTGGTCAAGCCGTTCAGTCCCCGTGAGCTGGTGGCCCGGATCAAACGGCAGCTGGAAAGGTGGGAACGGCTCCAGCAGCCTCAGCCCGCAGCTGCGTTGCCTTCCCCTTCAGGCATAGAGCTGGGCGGACTGCTGCTGCTTCCGGAAGAAAGGAGGTCCTTCTGGCACGGATCAGAGGTGGAGCTGACGAGTAAGGAGTTCCTGATGCTGAAGGTTTTTGCCGGACATCCAAACCGGGCGTTTACGCGGGAAGAGCTGCTTGGTTATGTCTGGGGGGATGATTATTTCGGCAGTGACCGCGCAGTGGACCATCTGATCAAACGCATCCGCAAAAAAATAGACGGCTTGCCGCTGGAATCGGTCTGGGGACACGGCTACCGGATGAGAGAAGGGCAGGAATGATGAATATGCGGATGAAGCTAAACGGGCAGATGAAGAAGCTGAAGCTGGTGCATCAGATCAACTTCGCCTTCGGATTGTCTCTGCTGCTTGTCCTGTCCATCACGGGAGTGATGATACATTTCGTACTGATGGATCATTTCATCGGTAAGGAACAGGAGGGATTGCGGACGCTAGGCGCAACACTGACCGCCAGCATGCAGCAGCTGCCCGCCGCAGCAATAAGTGCAGTCCCAATTGAAGAAAATAAGTTGTTTCCGGTTCAATATGCTACGCTTTCCAGCGGAGTACAGGCCATTGTGACGGATCAGCAGGGGAAGGTGGTGTCGGGCACCCTCCCGGCGATACCCGGACAGGCACAGGCAGTTACCGGCATAGCTGCAGTAGAGACAGGCAGCCTGCAGAGCTTATGGGACGGCAACGACCCGCGTTATCTGGTGCAGGTAAATGCGCTTCCCCAAGGCAAGCTGACCCTGCTGACCCCTGTCAGCAGAATCAAAGCGATTGAGCAGGCACTGCTCAAACGTCTGATTCTTGTCTTTGCCGCCAGTGCAGCCGTGATGTTCCTGTTCAGCCTGTTTATCACAAGGAAGCTGATTGATCCGCTGATCAGCCTGCGCGAGGAACTCAAAAAAGTGAAAAACCGCCGGTTTGCCGACGTGAATCTGCTCCGGGCGGGTGGGGAGATCGGTTCTGTGGCCCGGACCGTATACGAAATGGCCGGAGAATTGCACAGGTTCAACCGGGTACAGAAGCAATTCTTCCAGAATGCCTCGCATGAGCTGAAATCACCGCTGATGTCGATATCCGGTTATGCGGAGGGCATCAGGGACGGGATATTTGAAGGTGAGGATGTCCGTAGAGGGCTGGATATTATCCTGGGCGAGAGTGGACGCCTGCGGGACCTGGTGGGCGAAATGACGCTACTGGCCAAGCTGGACAGCGAAGAGGATATATTCCGGGCGGTAGAATGCGATCTGGAAGAGCTGCTCTCAGAGGCGGTAGAACGGATCAATCCGCAGCTGGCTGCAAGAAAGCTGTCGCTCAAGACTGTAATCTCCGGAGACCGCGGGCTGATGCTGAGGGCTGACCGTGATAAGCTGCTGCAGGCACTGCTGAACGTATTATCCAATGCTGCGCGTTATGCAGACAGGAAGATTGATGTCCATGGCTATGTAAGCAAGGGGTTGATCACATTAACAGTTTCGGATGACGGCCCCGGCATTCCGCAGGAGCTGCTGCCCAGTCTGTTTCACAGGTTCGTCAAAGGGAAAAATGGTGATTCCGGGCTGGGTCTGGCCATCTCGCGCGCCATCGTGGAGCGCTGCGGCGGTAAGATTACCGCCCGGAACTGCCCGGAAGGCGGTGCCGTCCTCACGTTTGAATTTCCATCCGCAGCCGGGTAATAGCTGCCTGCAGACAAAAAAGTGGCGTCTTATAAGTAGAGTCTATAAATAGATTCTATAAGTAGAGTCAGAGCATATCTCTTGTTATTGGAAGATCGCCGCTTTGCGTTTTTGGTCATTTGCAGCTTGTTTTAATACTCGCCTTAGTCTACTGATTTTCTAAGCTGGAGAGCAAAGCGATTGTAACAACGGTCCGTTCACGCAGCGTCCACTCAAGTGCACGTTGATCTCATTCAAAAAAAGGGGGTGTCCCGGAAGCCATTATAAGGCTTACGGGACACCCCCTTAGAGTGATGTCTAATGTTTAATATTCGTTGAACATTGCAGCGATTTCGTCGTAGCCGGTTGTTTGAGTCAGCGCCAGGGAGAGCAGAATCCGTGCTTTTTGCGGCACCAGACTGTTGCAGGGAATGGAGTTGGCGGACAGGTCAATGTAGGAGTCCTTGAGCGTAATTCCGCTTGAGATCCGCGAGCAGCGGACCACAGGGATGTTATTATTCTTAAGCTCGCCGACTTTATCTATCCACGGCTTGCTGTAGATGCCTCCGCCTGCTCCGGCAATCACAATGCCCTTGGAGATCGTGGCGAGATAATCCAGGATGCCGGGATCGGCGTCGACATGGAAGTAGGCTACGGATACTTCCGGCAGTCCGGTCATGGCCGATACATCGAATTGTGAAGCAGTCGTATGTCTTTTGAGCGTCCGGGTATAGAAAAAGGCATGACTGTCGCGCATGTAGCCCAGGCAGCCGAAATCACGCTCATCGAAGGCATTAGCCTTGAAGGTGTTCACCTTCTGCACATCCCTTCCGCTGTAGATGCCTTCGGCGAAGACAACCATCACGCCCTGTCCGGATGCATCCGGATTGGCTGCCAGTGCAACGGACTGATACAGATTGAGCGGACCGTCGGCACTGATTGCCGTTGCGGGGCGCATGGAGCCGGTAATGATCACCGGTTTGTCAGTCTTGATCACCAGGTTCAGGAAATAGGAGGTCTCATCCAGGGTGTCGGTGCCGTGGGTAATTACGAAGCCGTGCACATCCTCCCGGAGAGCGAGCGTGTTGATGTACGCTGCCAGTGTAAGCCAGTGTTCGCTGGTGATATCTGCACTGCAGAGATTGCTGACCTGCACGCCGGCACAATTGGCAAGCCGTTCCAGGTGGGGCACACTATCCAGCAGATCCTGCACGGGCAGGGCACCGGGTTCGTAGTTCAAGGTTTTATGCGCTTCGCCGCTGCCGGCAATGGTGCCGCCGGTAGCCAGAATAACTACATTTTTGAGGCTGGGATTATAAAATGGGGATGCTGTGAAGTTCAATTCAGGTGCTGGAATAATCATAGATCGTTTCCTTTCAGGTCGAATCAGAATGAAGGCTATGGAATTACATTGAATGTATTATAACATACGATTTCAGGGGACAATGATCTGTTTTTACTCCTGTTTTTCCCTGCAAATAATTAGTCAATAAGTGCATGCCATATTAAGGTATAATAAGTAAAAATATAAATGGGAGGATATGTATGTTCACGGTAGAGGAAGTAGCACAGGGAGTGTGGGCAGCGATTGTTATTCCGGGCCGGGGCGCGGTAGGCAATGCGTCCATTATAGATCTTGGGGATACCACAGTCGTGGTGGATACCTTCAGCCTGCCCGGGGCAGCGAAGCTTCTGCGGGAAACGGCTGAGCAGCTGACGGGGAAGCCGGTCAAATACATAGTGAATACCCACTATCACGGGGATCATCATTACGGGAATATGGAGTTTGCCGACTGTGTCATCATTTCCACGGAGCTTACCCGTGAAGTGCTGACAACGAATGGTCCGCCTGAGCTTGGGGAATGGCAGGAAGGGCTGCAGAAGCAGATTGAAGCGCTTCAGGAGGCTCACAGTACTGCTGTGGACACCTGCCTGCAGGCAGCGCTGGGATATGAAATATCGGAAAAGCAGGCCCTGCTGGAGGCAACGCCTGCGATCCGCAGAGTAACAGCTGCTGTGACATTCAAGGATACGCTTGATATCCACGGGTCAGAGCGGTCCATACAGCTGTTTACATACGGCGGCGGCCATACCTGCAGCGATGCCATGGTATATATTGCTGACGTTAAGGTGCTGATCGCCGGGGATCTGGTGCTGAACCAATCCCATCCGGCTATGCTGCACGGTTTCCCTGAAGCATGGGCTTTAATCGTGGAACGGATTGGCCGCGAGATTGACTTCACCCGGCTGATCCCCGGTCATGGAGGGGTTGCCGGACGTGAGAGCATCGCTGAAATGTTAAGTTATCTTCAAGAGATCCAGGCGTATGCCGCAGCGGCTGCCCGGAGCGGGGATAGCGCGGATTTGTGGCTCGCCAAGGGAATTCCGGCACCGTTTGATACATGGGAGGGTTCCCATATCTTTGAGTGGAATTTCCGCTGGCTGTACAACAATACATATAATCAATCCTGAGAAAAGAGGAGAAAATGATGCTGAAGCTGGATAGCCGTGACTATGCCCTGGCTCTGCCGCTGTTAAGCCAAGTGAAGATCAACACCCTGTTCGCCGAAGCAGTGCTCAAGGGCCAGACTACCGGCACTGTTTATGTGGATAATGTGCAGAACCCCCGTACCTTTTATGTGGCCCATGATTACGGGATGTCACTGGTCTATGGCGATTCGGGCAATGAGGCGTTTAACCGGAGCTTATATGATTATATTACCAACAAGTCAGGGGACAGGCAGTCCCCGGAATGGCTGCAGGGTGATCCGGCAGGAGGCTGGTCTCCGCTGGTGGAGTCCATAATTACTGAGCATAACGCACTGTTAAATGCGGTCGAGCCCGGTCCTGAAACAGCTGATACACGGAAGATATACACCCATACCAGAGTGAATTTCACCTTTGACCCGGAAGTCTACCACAGTGCGAAGGAGCAATGGTTCCGGCGGGATGCAGTAATTGTTCAGATGACTGCCGGGCTGTTTGACGGGCAATCAGGTGCTGTGATTCCGCGCTATTTCTGGAGAGATGCAGAGCATTTCCTAAGTACGGGCATAGGATACACCTTGCTCTGGGAGGGGGAGAGCGCCTCGAGTGCGTTCTCGGCGTACCGTACAGCGGATCAGCTGGAGATTGGGATTGAATCGGCAGCAGGCCACCGGGGGAAGCATTTTGCCTTCTCTGTATGTTCCGCACTGATTGATTACTGCCTGGAGCACGGGCTGGAGCCGGTGTGGGGCTGCCGCCGGGAGAATGAGGGTTCTTACAGACTGGCTCAGAAGCTGGGCTTCAAGTCATCGCTGTACATCCCCTATTACCGGTTGGCCGAGTGAATAACAGATTTAGCAGAATAACATATTCAATTGTTTAAGTTTTTAACCGATCAATCAAAAGAAGCAGCGGCAGTCTAAGACTTGATAAATAAAGTCTTAGACTGCCGCTGCTGTTGTTAAATAAACGTTTCCCGTTAGTGTCATGACCGAATCAATCCATTTCCTTTAAAAGCAGTGCTTCAATAGCTGACTGTATTTCAAATGGTTCCGTCGATGTTTCGTATCTATCATGTACTTGTCCGTTCCGATCGATCAAAAACTTAGTGAAATTCCACTTGATCCCATCCCCAGTGTATATGTCAGGATAATTTTCTTGCAGAAATTTCTGCATCCATTCACCGTTCGGATTTCTTGTATCAAAGCCTTGAAATGGCGCTTGCTTCGTCAAAAATTGAAATAATGGATGAGCGGTCTGACCCCTAACATCCACTTTCTCCAATAACGGAAACGTCACTCCAAAGTTCCTCTCACAATATTCCTGTAATTCCGAGTTTTCCCCTGGCTCTTTCTCATTGAATTGGTTGCAAGGAAAACCGAGTATTTCAAACCCCTGCTCACTGTGACTTTCGTAAAGCTTCTGAAGACCAGCGAATTGGCGTGAATAACTACACATACTTGCAGTGTTGACAATAAGGAGTACTTTTCCAAGGTATATTGACATATCAAGGGTATTACCATTGATTGTGTTTACTTGAATATCATAAATAGACATCAGAACATTCCCCCTTCGTTAGTATTATATAAATACATAGTATGATGTAATATCTTATTGGTCTAATATATAAATGTAATTAAATCTATAGGAAAAACCAATGTGAATCTAATACTTTATTTTTCAGTCTAGAACTTTATTGATTTTTGACATCAATCCAGAGAAGAGTACCCGGTGGCGTTCTTTTTTATTGAGTTTTATACAGATAATGATTATCATTATCGCTGAAGAGCTGATATTCTGCAGCCAGCCGCATCTGCTGCGGTCTGCATTACAATATAACACTATATAAGAAATATAAGAACGGAGGAATACGTATGGAGCGGGAACAGCTGCTGGAGGGCAGTCTTCATCCGGAAGGCGGGCGGTTTAACCTGGCAGCCGTCCGGGAATATATAGCGGAGCATTATCATGAACCGCTGTCCATTGATCAACTGGCAGGCATGACAGGATTGCGGCCGAAGTATTTTGGCGAATTGTTCAAAAAAACGTTCGGACAGAGCACGATGGACTATCTGACAGAGCTGAGAATCAGCCGGGCCAAGCAATACTTGCAGGAATCGGAATATCTGCTCCGTGAGATCGCTCATAAAGTCGGCTACAGCGATGAATTCTATTTCAGCCGCAAATTCAAAAAGGAAACCGGAGTCCCTCCTTCGTCGTTCATCCAGCAACATAAACGGAGGGTTGCCGCCTGCTCTGCAGCTGCGGTCGGGCAACTGCTGGCTCTGGATATTATCCCGGTGGCCGCTCCGCTGGATTCCAAATGGACTTCCTATTATTTTAACAAGTATTACGACCGGATTGAAACACATCTTAGGGTAGACCTGATGGACCAGGAGCTTGAGCGGGCTAAGCTGATCAATGCCCGGACGGAGGCAATTATCGGCCACGATGCCTGGGATTCGGCATGGGAGGAGCATCTGCAGCGCAATAGCCATAACCTCTTCATCCCCCGCGAACAGGACCGCTGGGATGTCCAGCTCCGGGAGATCGCTGCTTTTCTGGGCAGGGAACAGCAGTGCAGCCAGTGGCTGCAGCGGTTTGAACACAAAGCCCGCCATGCCAGAGAGCAG
Organism: Paenibacillus sp. FSL H8-0259; assembly: GCF_037963255.1. NCBI lineage: Bacteria > Bacillati > Bacillota > Bacilli > Caryophanales > Paenibacillaceae > Paenibacillus > Paenibacillus sp. FSL H8-0259. The sequence goes on along the minus strand of NZ_CP150147.1, from coordinate 5,053,904 downwards.
GTGGCCGCCGCCGCGGGTGAAGAGAGCTGTATGGTGCTCCGCCTATACGAAGATCAATTGCATGCTTACTGCAACAGGGGAATCCGTGATGTGATCTATGGCGAACTTGCCTTGAAGCCGGCATATACCGGCTCCGGTACGCTGTATAATGAGCCGATTTCGCTTGCGCAAGTCAGATTGCTGAATCCGCAGCGGCTAATGCTGATCATCTGTCCTGATTTTGCCACGAGGCGGCATTGGTTGTCCCTGCAGCACAGTGAGAGCTGGCGTAATCTGCCGGCAGTACAGTCAGGCAAACTGGACCTGCTCCCCTCTGATCCCTGGTTCGAGTACTCGGCGGTAGCACTGGACCGGATGCTGGAGGAGGCCGTTCTGATGTTTACAGGAAATAGTCCAAGCCCGGAACAGGAAATTGTCCATGGTTACCCTTCTGTTTATCCTCTATAATCCCTAGTAATGAGAATGATTATCACTAGGGGGAGATAAAACATGCAAGATCATAAGGTCAATTCAGCCAAGAGAAAGAAGTCAGGAATCCCGGCCCTGTTAGCGCTAATCTTCGTGATTATGCTGCTGGCGGGCTGCGGCAACAATTCGGCGGCTGACAGCGGGGCCGGGAATGAAGCCGCTCAGACAAACACCGCAGAAGCGACACCGTCAACGTCTCCTGAAGTGGAGCCGGCAGTGGCTGAAGCTGCAGAGGCAACCGGCTATCCGCTAGTGGTTCAGGACGAACTGGGACATGAGGTTACATTAAACACTGCTCCAACGAAAGTATTTGCTCCATATATGGAAGACTCTCTGGTAGTGCTCGGCGTAAAGCCGGTGGGACAGTGGTCCAATAAAGGCCAGGGACAGCAGTATCTTCAGGATCAGCTTGCCGGGGTTCCGCTTGTTGATTTCACCAGCGGCTTGCCTTCGCCGGAGGTTGTCATGGCGATGCAGCCTGATCTCATTGTGCTGCATAACTCCTACTATGCGGAGAATGGTGTCTATGAGCAATACTCCAAAATTGCCCCGACCTATGTCTTCCAGCAGGCGGCAGGTGACCTGGACAGCTCCGTAACGATACTGGGTGATCTCCTCGGCAAGCAGGAGGAAGCGGCTAAAGGCCTTGCAGATTACCGCAAAAAGGTAGAGGAGGCCAAGACAACCCTGGCTCCGCATATCCAAGACAAAAAGGCGTTGATTATCCGGTTCAATTCGCGGGGGATGTTCCTGATGGGCGGTGTTTACGGCGGGTTTGTACTGGCGGAAGAGCTGGGAATTACCAAGAGCGATCTTGTCGCTACAGAGAACAGTGTAGAGCTGTCGCTTGAGGTTTTGCCGCAGATCGATGCCGATTACATCTTCCTGGCTAACGATACAGCTAATACCGGAGAAACCTTTTATAAGGAGCTCACAGAGAGTGCACTCTGGAAAAGCATCCCTGCCGTCCAGGCCGGCAAGGTCTATGATGTGGACGACCGTTACTGGCTGGGCGGCGGTATCGTTGCCTACAGCAATGTCATTGACGATGTTCTGGAGATCCTCGGCCATGACTATAACGAATGAACGGAGCTACCCGCATCTTGGCTGCGAGGAACATGTCATTTATGCCGGGGCAAAACGCCAGGAGTACCGGATTCTGATCTCGCATCCAACCGGAGAAGCCCCGCCGGAGGGGTATCCGGTCATTTACGCACTGGATGGCCATGCCGTATTCCATACCCTGGCCGAATCTGCACGTCTGCAGTCCCGCAAACCGCATGGTTATGATCCGGTGGTAGTGGTGGGGATCGGCTATCCTTCCGGTGAGCCCTTCGATATGAAGCGCCGCTGCTATGATTTCACCATGCCGGCTGAGGAGCAGCAGCTGCCCAAGCGGCCGGATGGCAGCCAGTGGCCGGAGAGCGGCGGGGCAGACGAATTCCTCGATCTGCTGCAGCTGGAGATTATGCCGATGATCGCCAGCCTGTTCCGGGTAGACACAAAGCGTCAGGCGCTGTTCGGCCACTCCCTCGGCGGTTTACTTGTACTGCACGCACTGTTCACGCGTCCCGAGCTGGTAACCCGTTATACGGCTGGCAGTCCTTCAGTCTGGTGGAATGATTATGCCCTGCTGGCTGAACTGGAGCAGTTCTTGGAAGCATATCCTTCTAAGGCTCTGCAGCGTAAGCTGCTGATTACGATCGGTGCCGACGAGCTGGAGCATATGGTCGAGGATGCCGGGAAGCTTCCAGGACGGCTGGCATCTCTGGCAGAACATGGCCTGCAGACGAGTCTTAATGAATTCGCCGGTGAGAGCCATGTTAGCGTACTGCCTGCGGCGCTGAGCCGTCTGCTGAGATTCGCCTTGGAGAAGGAATAAGATCCTGGAACAAGCCTAAAGTTCATAGATTCCACGTAAAGAAGAGCAGCAAATCTCCCGTTTAGGTGAGAAGTGCTGCTCTTCTATATGTTAATACACTTTAGATCAGCCGGGCATCCACGAAGCAGTGCAGATGCAGCGGGGACAGCAACTTCAGGCCTTCACCAAGCTCGAAGTCTTTGCCTTCAGCGAGCTGGCGGCCTTTTTCACGGAAATAGATCCGGTACATCGCCAGAGTCTCCTCACTGAATTGGCTGCTGTGCAGGGCTAGGGCTGCGAACTTCCGCTCGAAGTGGTCTGTAATGTCGATCACCGTATTAGGCTCCGAGGTGAAATAGAAACCAATCGCCTTCGGCTGCCAGGGGCGGGTGCTTGTCCCTCGGGGATACAGCGGAAGTCCGGACGACAGGAAGGCCTGGGCTGCGGCTCTGCCGGTAACGATATGATCATAATGTGCCTCATAGCTCAGCCACGGATCAGGACAGAGGATAACATCCGGCTGCACGGTGCGGATGATCCCGGCAATCTCTTCTGCCAGCGCCGGAATATGCTCCAGGGTGCCGTCGCCGTGGGCCAGCTGATGGAACACCGTAGCACCCAGCGACCGCCCTGCGGCCTCCAGCTCACGTGCGCGGACGGCTGCAATCTCGGCAGAAGACAAATGCTCGTCCAACGCACCAAGATCCCCGTTCGTCACAGTCAAATAATGAATCTCGCAGCCCTGCTCCGCCAAAGAGGCGATTGTCCCGCCGATGCCCACCTCATTATCATCCGGATGCGGCTGTACACATAATATTCTGCGGCAGCCTGTCAGATCGGGAGGGGACATCAGTGCTGCCATTGTGGATATATCCATGTTCATGATCACTCCTTATATCAATAAATGCTTGAGTTCCTTTCTATACGGACCGGGTATTCTCCAAATCACTCAGCGTCTGCAGCCGCTGCTTGTCACTTATATTGTAGAACAGAATCGGCAGGATTGCGGCCAGGAAACAGAGGGCGGGCAGGAGAAACATCACGAAGCTGAGCCCATGCTGGAGCGTTGGAGTCGACGGCTGATTCTCAACATAGCTGAGCAGGCCCAGACTTGCACCGATAATGAGCCGTGACAATGCCCCGCTGAATTTAGTGACAAAGGTGTTCGTGGAGAACACAATCCCCTCGCCCCGGAAGCCCAGCTTCCACTCCGAATAATCAATGGTATCCAGCAGCATGGACGTGCTCACAATGGTTGTCATGCCCGAGAAGAAGAAGCTGACCGCGAAGAACACCAGTGTGGTCATAACATTGTGGTCACCGAGAAGGTAAGGCAGGATGCAGGACAAGCTCCCCAGAATGCAGGATAGGATGAATACCTTCTTCTTGGAGAAGCGGCGCAAAAGCGGCGGCGTAGCCGTCATGCCCAGCAGCATGCCTACAACAAGGCTAATCCCGACCTGGGTTGCATAACCGGCATCTCCCCAGACATAGACCACATAATACAGCTGGATGCTCTGCCGGATGCCGTTGACCAGGTTGATAATCAGCAGCGAGGCAAGCAGGGTGAGCAGCGGTTTGTTTTTATACACCGTTTGCAGATTTTGCCGGAAGGAGATCTTCACGGGTGAAGGGGCGACTCTTTCCCTGGTAAGAATTCCGGTCAGCAAAATAGATAACGCAGCAATGATTCCTATAATAATTGCAGAATACAGATAAGCTTGCGTGCTCCGTTCACCGCCGAAGGCCAGCAGCAGCTGGATGCCGCCGACTGTGATCACGACCGCACCGAGGGTCCCGCCGATTTTGCCTAAAGTGACGAACAATGTCCGTTCACCCGGATCTGTAGAGATAACGGACGACAAGGCCCAAAGCGGCGTATCACAGACCGTATACAGCATACCCCAGAGCAGATACGATACGGTGGCGATCACCAGCGTCGTCCTAGAGGAGCCGCCGAAGTCCCAGAAGCAGACGATGGTTGCCAGTGCAATCAGGAAGGGGGCAAACAGCAGATAAGGCCTGAATTTGCCCCACCTGGAGCGTGTTTTGTCGGTAATCATACCCATCAGCGGATCAAGGCAAGCATCGAAGATGCTCGCTGCTACCAGTATGACACTGGCGGTAGTCGCCGGAATGCCCAGCAGATCCGTGTAGAAGAACAGAATATACATCGACATGAAGCTGTACAGCATATTCTGGCCCAGCAAGCCGCCGGAGAACACCATTTTCTCAGCCAAAGGTACTTTTGTTGTCAATGGGCAGTCCTCTTTTCGTTGTGTATATGTAGGGTTGTACCATTTGCTAATTATGTTTATTTATAACTTTTTTTGATGTTCTGTCAAGCTGAATATGGCTAACGCAGCCGGCTGGATAACCGTTACATATAGACAATGTGGAAGCGCATTACAGAAAATAAATTAAAAATTTATTAATGCAAAATAATTATATTAACTATTTAACGAAAAATGTCGAAATATAGCTGATGTGTCCGGCTGATGGGAGAGTGTTATGGGAGAATACAACAGGATTACGGCAGGATGGACACTAAGAAGTTAACCACAGGGGGAAATCACATGAAATGGTTCGGAAACATGAAGACAGCAACAAAAATTATCTCAGCTTTTATGGTGGTCTCTTTAATTTTGGCGGGACTCGGGGTGTATTCCATTTTCTCGCTGAGCAGCAGTAATCAGAATATGAAAGGCATGTATAACAACAATCTGATTTCGGTCAGAGATCTGTCTGCTGCCAAAATCAATTATCAGGTCATCCGGGTATATATGCGCGATATGAGCAACACCACCGATGCAACCCAAATTGCCGGTTATCAGGACAAGATTGCATCCACCCGGCAGGATCTGATCCAGAAGGTGGACAATTACCGTCCGCTGGCCACGACCGGCACGGAGAAAGAGCTGCTGAACGATTTTGACAAAGAGTATGAGCTTTATCTGAAGCTGTTTGAGGAAGCGCTTGTTCTGGCTGAACTGGATGATCCGGCTCAATTTAATACATTCCTGACCACCCAATTGACTGCGCAGGGAGAGAAAGTGCTTGCGAACCTGGATGGTCTGATCGAATTTAACGTGGAGCTGGCCGAGGAAGCGAACCGCCACTCCCAATCAGCATATTCCTCCTCGCTGGTGCTCACCATCTCAGTTGTCTCGGCTGCTGTTATCATCAGCATTCTTATTGGTTACCTGATCGCCAGATCCATCTCCAAACCGCTTATGCAGATGCTGCGGCTGGCCTCAGAGGTGGCGAACGGTGATCTGACCCAGCAATCCGATATTTCCACCAAGGATGAAGTAGGCCAGCTGGCTGCTGCCCTGAACCGGATGGTTCATAACCTGAAGGATCTGATCAACGGGATTGTTATGAATTCACAGAGTGTGGCTGCGTCTTCCGAGCAAATCTCGGCAAGTACCCAGGAAATCGCCGGGACCAGCACGAACCAGTCTGCGGCGGCAACGAACATTACCGAACTGTTCAAGGAGCTGTCGCTGGCTATTGATTCCGTAGCCTCCAGTGCAGAGGAAGCGGCGGAGCTGTCGAATGAGACGGTGCGCACGGCCCGGGAAGGCGGATATGTGGTTGAGACCTCGCTGCAGGGAATGCAGACTGTCAATCACCAGATGAAACAGCTCGAAGAGGATTCCGGCAAAATCGGAGATATCATCGAAGTAATTGATGATATTGCCGAGCAGACCAATCTGCTGGCCTTGAATGCGGCGATTGAAGCTGCTCGCGCCGGAGAGCAGGGCCGCGGCTTCGCAGTGGTGGCGGATGAGGTCCGCAAGCTTGCCGAGCGCAGCAGTGATGCCACGAAGGAAATCACGAAGATCATCAAGGCCATGCAGGAGAATACGAAGCAAAGCGTCCGGGCAGTAGCGGAAAGCGTTGAGCAGTCTTCGATGACCAGCCAGGCCTTTGAACAGATTATCAGTATGGTTAATACGTCTTCACTCAAAGTGAATGAAATTGCTGCCGCCTGTGAAGAGGAATCCGCCCAGGCAGCCGAAGTGATGAGCTCGGTCCAGTCCATCGCCGCCTCCAGCGAGGAATCTGCAGCGGCTTCAGAGGAAACGGCAGCTACCTGCCAGGCCCTGGCCCTGCTATCCGAGGATTTAGCCCAGTCCGCAGCCGCGTTCAAGACTCATTAATTCTACAGACTGAAGGTGAAGCCATGTCATCCTTACAGAAGGAACAGTATATCGAGCTTGCTGTAGGAGCCGAAACCTGTGCGATCCGTATCGAAGAAATTCATGAAATTATCAAAATGCTCAGCATTACAGACATCCCGTTCACCCGGAATGAAGTGAAGGGTGTGGTCAATCTGCGCGGTAAAGTGGTCTGCGTGATGAGCCTGCGCAATTTGCTGGGGATGGCGGATGAGCCGTACACCCGGAATACAAGAATTATTGTGGTCAACTACCGGGAGGAATTCGTGGGCCTCATTGTGGATAAGGTCAATAAAGTGACTACGTATGCCGAGATCCACCCTCCGGCGGGCGGACATAACCGCAGCCGCGAAGCGGTCTTCCACGGGATTGGCCAACGGGATGACCAGCTGATTGGCATTCTGAAGCTCGAGGAAATATTGGGCGGTTAGGAAGGGGAACAAGTAATGATGATGGAACTGTCTGCCTACCGTGATATTTTCATAGAAGAGCTGAATGAGCAATTGGAGCGGATCGACCAATCCCTGCTCACGCTGGAGCATGCTCCGGCACCTGAGCTGGTCCAGACGATATTCCGCGCAGCCCATACGATCAAGGGCTCAGCCTCAACCATGGGCTTCCGTGAAATGAGCGATCTGACGCATGAGGTTGAATATGCCCTTGAATGGGTCCGGGAGAAGAAACCGGAGATTACCGCAAAGCTGATTGATACGCTCTTCCGGGCGCTTGACGCCATGAAGCTGCTGCGCACGCAATATATCAGCGGCGGGGATTACGCCGACTGCAGCGCCGTCGTTGCAGAGATCAAGGCATTGATTAATCAGCCGGCTGAACCACAGCCGGTCCGGTTGCCCGTCTTAAGTCCGGCGGAGATGCTCCTGGCCGAAGAAGCCGTGGCTGCCGGGTACTCGCTGCTGTCCCTCGCGGTAACGCTCAAAGAGGAGTGCCTGATGAAGGCGGCACGGTATTATATGCTGCTGCAGCGTATGGAAGATGTATGCGGAAAGGTCATTGCTGTCGCGCTGCCGACAGCTGAGGCCGCCGGAGCAGACGAAGACTCGCGTTATATCCGGTTTGCTGTAGTGGCCGCTGCCGGCAAAGAAATTCAGCAGATATCAGAACAGCTGGCAGGTGATTCAGATGTCCAGGGTATTGTCATCACTCCATTTGTGCCTGGTCCTTCTAGCGTTATTGGCGCAGCAGCGGCGGTTGAACCGTTACTGGCGGGGCCTCCGTCATCTCCGAACAAGGAACAACGGGGGAACAGCGCCCAGCCGACAGTCCGGGTCAGCGTGGAGCGTCTGGATCATCTGATGAATCTGGTAGGCGAGCTGCTGATCGAGCAGACCTCCCTGGCCGATCTGAGCGCAGCCGGCCAGCGGAATGATCCGGCTAAGGTATTGCCGGGTATAGGCGGAGTGTCGGATCATATGGGGGCTATAATTAAAGAGCTCCAGGAAGGTGTAATGAAGACCCGGATGCTGCCGATGGATCAATTGTTCAACCGTTTTCCGCGCCTGGTCCGGGATCTCGCCCACAAGCTGGGGAAGGAGATTGAACTCGTGATCCAGGGCGGCGAGACCGAGCTCGACCGGATGATTATCGAAGAGCTGAGTGATCCGTTGATCCATTTGATCCGCAACAGCACCGATCACGGGATTGAAAGCCCGGAAGTCCGGGCAGAGCGGGGGAAATCTCCCAAGGGAACGATTACGCTTACCTCGTTCCACGAGGAGAATCAGGTGGTTATCCGTCTGGAGGACGACGGGCAGGGCATAGATGCTGCCAGAATCAAAGCTTCTGCACTTAGCAAAGGCATCATCACTGAAGAACAGGCCGGGTTCTTAACCGCTCAAGAAGCCATCCACCTGATCTTTGAGCCCGGCTTCTCAACGGCTGCCGAAGTAAGTGAGGTATCGGGCCGGGGGGTGGGGATGGATATCGTACGCAGCCAGATTGGACGGCTTAACGGTATCATTGATATTGAAACGGTACCGGGCCAAGGGACTGTGTTCATTATCCGTCTGCCGCTTACACTCGCCATCATTAAGGGGCTGCTGGTGAATGTATCCGGCCGGGTGCTGATCCTTCCTATGTATAATGTAGCGGAAATAGTGCGGATCTCCCCCGAAGACATTCAGATCGTTCAAGGCGAACAGGCGATTATTAACCACGGGCGGATTGTGCCGCTCTCCTGGCTTAGAGACAAGCTGCATTACCCGCGGACCGAGCGCAGCTCCAAGACTATCCCGCTGGTGATTGTCCGGTCTGTGGACCGGATCGCCGCCTTTGCCGTTGATGAGATCATTGGTAATCAGGAGGTGGTCATTAAGTCGCTGGGTGCGTATTTGGGGACGATGAACCATCTCTCCGGGGCAACAATTCTGGGGAACGGGCGGGTTGCACTGATTCTGGATGCCTCCTATCTGGTCAGCCATTAATTTCATTGCTGCAGGTTTTGTATAGAACACGCAGGAGTTGTGAAAAATATGGAAAGACGTACCAGAAAGGGGTGGAGAGTTGGATATTACACTGGCTTCAGATGAAGTAATCAGTCGGATCAAGCAGCTTCAGTCTGGTGGAGGTACCGTAAACAAGAAGCAGGTTAAGCAGCAGGATCCGGAGTTAATGCGCAGTGCGCTGCATTATTTTCCGAGCTGGGAACATGCCGTGAAGAACGCCGGATTGCTGTAATTGAATCAGATACACAAAAAACCGGAAGATCCGCAGCACACTGCGATTCTTCCGGTTTTTTGCGTGCCGCCAGCATAAATAGGGTTACTTCTTGTGCGGGACAGCCTTGGGGCTCTTGATCTGCAGCTCGATGGCCTGCTGGTTCAGCTGCAGCTCATCCATATAAGCATTGACCTTCATCCGCAGCTTGTGTAGCATTTCGATATGCATATCATGAATACGGTCTTCGATACAGAATGCCGAACAAGCCAGATATCCATCTGTATAGGATTTGGTATCATCCACTACCGTATTCAATTTCTCTTTGTAAATCCGCTTCACAGGGCCGCTTTCGGGTTTGATCTCATAGTAGCGGTTCGTTTCCGTCAGCAGTCTCCAATGACTGGCCTCGACATCGTATTCATCCTTCTCCAGCTGTACGGTCACTTTAAAAATTTTAATAGGACTGTTCATGTTGAGCGAAACCTCCTGCAACCCCCATACTTATGTTCAATTCTCACTATAGGACTCAGAGATTATAGCATGCGTCAGCCGTATTTCCCACTGGAATATTAGGTAAAGTGATGTGATATATTGCAGTAGCTATTACAATGTAGGATATGACAATACGGTTATTTTAAGGAGGGAGAGATTGTAATGAAAAAGCTCATCATCGTAAACGGTACAATGGGCGTTGGCAAGAGTTCAATATGTAAACAGCTATTCAAGTCGCTGGACCGCTCCGTATGGTTGGATGGGGACTGGTGCTGGATGATGCAGCCTTGGACTGTGAATGACGAGAATATCATTATGGTTGAGAATAACATTAACTACTTGCTGCACAGCTTCTTAACGAATACGTCGTTCGATTACGTAATCTTCAGTTGGGTTCTTCACCGTAAAGAGATGATTGACCGTTTGCTCGCTAGGCTGTCAGATCTGGAATTTGAACATCAGGTAATTACACTGACCTGTTCGGAATCAGCACTCAGGCAGCGGATGCAGGAAGATCATAGAACGGAGGAGCAGATCAATCGGAGTCTGGAACGGGTAAGCACTTATGCAGGAATGCCTTCACATTCAGTGGATACAAGTGAGATCGGACTGGATGAAGTTGTTCTGCAGATTAAAGACAGACTGTTGTAGAGGACGGCAAGTCAGCGGATGAATCTGTCTCTGTGCTCCTGAATGGAAGGGGTAGTAACCGCAGTGAAAACTGTAGTATATTTCCAAGCGATCGTTTACAATAAATCCATTATTGTCCTTGAATGGCAATGATGAAACCAACTACATAAAGGAGCTAACAAATGAAGAACACCGCTGCAAAAGGACATCCGGTTATATTCTCGCTGATGCTTGGGGTTGTCCTGACCCTGCTCGTATCCGTAGCATCCGCAGTAGCTAGCATTCAGGAGTTCGGGGATATGGGGGTCAGGAATGCCCAGGCCTGCGCCTTCCTGGTTATGGCTATTATCGTTACGGTATATATGAAAAGAAAGGATTCCTCGCTGGTAAGCTTCGGCTTCCGCAAGCTTGAGGCCAAGCAGGCCAGGCCTGTGCTGTTCTACATCCCCCTGTTGATTCTTGCGGTAGCCCAGCCGGTTATATCTGGAATCAATGTGGAGACGACGGCGGCTGAAGTGATCAGTATCGTGATCATGACTATGATTGTGGGGTATACTGAGGAATCCATTTTCAGAGGAATCATCAGAGATAAGCTGAAGCATAAGGGGCCTGTATTTTATATTGTATTCTCGTCCGTAATCTTTGGTGCTCTACATATGGCCAACGCGTTTGGCGGAAATGATATCATAAGCACACTTCTCCAGGTTGCCAATGCACTGCTGCTGGGCTGCGTACTCGCCCTGCTGATTGAGGCAGGCAACAATATCATCCCGCTGATCGCCTTTCATTTCATTTATGATGCTCTGGCTTTGGTCAGCAATGAGAACTTGGAGCATGAGGTTTTGATAGTGGGTATTCTGAATATCATGTATCTGCTGTATGGCATTTATTTAGTTATTGAATTAACCCGGCGGAATAAAAATCATAGCCTGTCAATGTAAATTAACCGGCCGGCATTCAGGAAGTTATCCCGAATGCCGGCCGGAAATCCGATTAATGATAACGCATACATAACATGAAACCAGCAAGCCGGAGCAAATTATCCCTAAAAAGAGTAATCGTTAGGCATGGGCATTCTGCTTATAAATAGCAGGGAATTTCAGGGATTATGCCGGGATATGCAGGTTTTTGAAGTTTTAAATTTTATTGTTTCTGGGATATAATATAGACATCACCAAAGGAGCCACAGCAACAGTCCACAGGTGGTAACTACAGGTGATTGCCTCATTCCTAAATTTAGCAATGAATGAAGGAAAGGAGAGAATCCCGATGTACTAGCGTTAGCGAAGCGTGCCGGAATCGGCTGCTGATGAGGAAGGTGGATGATAACATCTTCTGGCAGATCGTGGGTATGCGGGAACCCAAGAGCAAATCTTTGAAGTTGAACCAAAGCTATTCATTCAAGCAAGAGTAATCTTGCGGAAGAAAGAGCGTGATTCCGTTGAAAAAGGTTAGCGAAGCGTACTAAAACGATTCTTCACAGCAGGGAAAACGTCCGTGAAAACGTTTTTCGTGAAATCGTGTACGCGGGAATTCACCCCATATGCAGGACATGGAGCAACACTCCGAAGAGGAGCGAACGGGCAACACGGTAACATGAAATTTGAACAATCACCATGTCAGGGATATGGCTTTGTTAGCAGGAGGAAATGATTGAATTGAATACAGGAATAAACACATAAATCCCCGTGCCTCAAGTAATCAGGCAGCGGGGATTTATGCGTATATACATAAGGTACTCCATTTCGCCAGTGCGGCTGAAATGGAGTTTTTTGAATCTTTTCAGCGTACAGAAAGAAGGCGGGAAGCTGCTTGGTTTCACCGGAGAGGCAGCTTATTTGGAGGCTGCTAAAGTCCGCTTGGATTCATAAGCTGCGGTACAATATACTCGCCGAATGCATCAGGCGGAGGGTTGTTACGGCCCCGCATGTTGTCCCGGGTCAGCACGACCACCGTCTTAAGCTCCGGAAGTACATACACAAATTGCCCAGCGTACCCGCGTGCATAATAATAATCCACAGCAGCAGACCCCCCGGTTCTGGTATCACCCGTTATTGAATCTGTCCACCAGTGCCAGCCGTATCCGCCATGGCGGGGAGGTTCAGCCGGCAGAGCCGGCTGCGCCGAACATGCGACCCGTTCGCCGGATATAATCTGCGAATTCTCCCATACACCCTGCTGCAGATAGAGCTGTCCGAATTTCAGCAGGTCGGCGGGCCTCAGCTTCAGCCCGTAGCCGCCCGTATGGATGCCTTGGGGATCTGTCTCCCACTCATACTCCGTAATTCCGAGAGGTCCGAAGAGATATTGCTCGGCGAATCTTGCTGTGCTCATTCCTGAAGCCTGCACCACAATAGACGACAGCAGTTGCGAGATCCCTGAGTTATACTCCATCCGGGTTCCCGGTTCATCCGCGAGCGGCTGCTCCAGTACATAGTTCACCCAATGGGAGGAACGGGTCATCTTGGGGAAGGAATTCGCTCCGCCGAATTCGTTCCAGCGAAAGCCGGCCGACATGGTTAACAGCTGTCCGATTGTAATTTGCTGCTTGCGTGTATCAGCGTCACGGCTGAGCTGCGGGAAGTATTCGCTGATAGGAGCCGAAGGACCGGAAAGCTGGCCTTGGTCCATCGCGATGCAGACCAGCGCGGAGAGTATGCTTTTGGTGCAGGAGTTGATCTTGGCAATCTCGGAAGAAGTGCGCTGATCTCTATAATGTTCAAAGATCAGACTGCCCTGCTGCTGGATCAGACAGCTCCGCAGATTCAGCGGCTTTAGGGAGTCGGAAAGTGCTGACAGGTTCATAGTTGTGTCCTTTCGGTATGTCATCCGGGCAGCTCTTATATCATGCTGCCCATACTGCTGGCTTCCTTGCTTTATGGATTTGCAGTAATCTTTGGATGGATTGGCTTAATTATCTCAAGCTGTAGTGAAGAAGTCCAATTCAACCGTCCGGCTGGGAAGCTTCCTTGGAATGACAGCTTAATTAGGAAGTGTAATGGAATCAGAGACCACGCCGAAGGTAGAGGCTTTGATATAAGCCTGTTTCTGCAGAGCTTCCAGCTGTTTAGCGGTGCCGGTTACGACTACACCAATAATTGTGATATCATCCGGTTCCAGAATATTATTATCCCCGGCCAGGCTCTGATGAACCTGATCTGCTTCCCAGGTGAAGTTTTTGCCGTGCTTCCGCAGCTGTTCGACACTATTAATGAAGGAGTTTACACCGCCGTAGGGGGCAAACTGCTCTCCATGAAATCCGTAGATGATCATCGAATCAGCTGCGATGGTCTGGCGCGTTTCCTTCAGGTATTTTTTATAAGAGGGAGTATATGCATCCGTCCATAACCAGACAGGCTGCATCCCGGCAGGCAGAAGCTTCTGCGTCTTATCCAGCGTATAGGCCTGGTCAAAAGACAACGCCATCTCCACAAGTGTATCGTCTCCCAGCTGCTTCAGCTGGCTGATGCTGTCCTCATAGGAATCATAATCAATCTCCGGATGATAAAAGATCATTTCCCGGTCCCCGGTGGCAGAGTTGTAACGGTGTGTGGACGCTGCGCTCAGCTGTTCCGGGAGAGAAATCGCTCCAAATGCGCCATACCTGCCGGTCGAGTGGCCCAGCAGATTATAGGATTCCTCGATGGGCTGCCAGATATAAGGTTTATTTCCCAGCCATTTGTAAGTCTGATTGTAGGTCTCGCCTCCAAAGCTGTCTAATTTCACCGACTGGTTGCTGATGTGCACATTGGGTGCACTGATCTCATTTTTCCAGAGAATCTCAGACTGCACCTTGTCTCCCTGGTTCAGTCTCAAGTGGTAGAGGCCATACCAGATAACGGCGAGAATAACCGGGGTTACGATAACAATGATGCCAATGGTCTTCAGGGTGGAGCGGAGTCTGGCTTTTTTGATTATCTGCTGAGCCCCTTTCCCTCCGAAAATAAACGGGTCCTGTTCATGATTCTGTTCCATTTAATAGTCCTCCCCATAATGTTTGATGAATTGGTTTTTGGCGCGTGTAACATGAGTTTTGAGCGTGTTCTCATTCATACCGTACAGGGACGAGAGCTCCTTGTAAGTAAGGTTCAGCTCATATTTGAGAATCAGCAGCTCCTGATGCTGCTCAGAGAGCATAGACAGCGTGTCGCGGATATTCTGTGCGGTTTCCCGCCTCAGCAGCTGGATCTCCGGCAGATGGGTTAAAGAAAGAAGCTGGATATCGTCAACATCGACCGCCGGATGACGTTTGTCTTTTCGCTTGAGATCATAGAACTGATTGGTGGCGACACGGAACATCCAGCCCATGACTTGTTTCGGGCCGATACCATCCTGATAGGTTAAGTATTTATAACAGGTGTCCTGAACGATATCTTCAGCATCCTCGCGGGCGAGTCCGCGTTTCCTCAAATACCGGTATAGCAAAGTTCCGGCTTGCTGCAGAAAGTGATGAATGGTTTCTTTGGCCATGTCCTGCCCCCTTCCCCTATACAACGCTAAGTTCCGTGAAAAGTTTACAGCAGCCGTTACATTCAGTATTCCTTAATTATAAATGTTCACTACCAGCAACAGCTTCAGCAGTTCAGTTAATATAATATCAGTATGTAAAATATTAGCGGCAACGGAGGAAATCTATGTATCAGGAAAATGAATTGCAGATTCGGCCGATAGCTGAAGGGGATCTATTCAGACTGTGGGAGCTCTCACACAAAGAGGAAGCACCGGAGTGGAAGAAATGGGATGCACCTTACTACGAACACAAGCGGATTCCGTGGGAAGAGTATTATGGGAACAGAGCGGAGATTGTTGGATGCGGAAAAAATTGGGTAATAGAAGTAGAGGGCGGGGTTATTGGCGACGTCAGTTACTATTGGGAGCATGAGCCATCCCTTTGGCTGGAAATGGGTATTATCATCTATGATCCTGCCTATTGGAGCAGCGGTTACGGGACTAAAGCTCTCAGACTGTGGATCGGTCATCTGTTCAATGCGTATCCGCTGGTCCGTGTAGGCTATACCACATGGTCCGGGAATGAGCGGATGATCAGGACCGGGGTGAAATTAGGCATGACGATGGAAGCAAGACTCCGGAAATGCCGTTACTACGATGGGCAGTTCTACGATTCTATTCGAATGGGGCTGCTTAGAGAGGAGTGGGAGGCTTTAGAATTGAAAGGATCAGCCGCTGGAGCCGCTGAGGGTTCGCGAACAAAATTAGACAAATAAGCATGAAATACCTGCATTTTGCACGATATGAAACAATTAAAATGTTTCTTTGTGAAAAAAGACACAATATTGTGAAAACTATCACGTTGTTATCATAAAAATTTTAATATATAATAAAGTTAATTAAAAGAAACAGGGGGAATTAAAAATGAAATTATTCAAAGTTCTAGTAGTAGCAGGGGTATCAGCAGCATTGTTGTCGGGTTGTGGATCGAATAATAATAACGCAGCTAATAATGCAGGTGCAGCAGCAACAACAGCTCCAGCCACAGAGCAGACTGATGCAAAAAGCACAGCTTCGATTGTTAACCAGGCAGATGCCTTCACTGCTGCTGTAAGCGAAAGCGGCAACTGGATTGTAGCAATCCTGAACGATCTGACCGTTGACAAAGATGTTGTTGTAGCCGGTGAATTCCATGACAAAGGCGATGCATCTGCAGCGATCTACCGTAAGCTTGCCCTGTATGCACAAGATGCAGATCACAAGGTTACAGCTACCTACACACTGACAGCACCTAAAGTAACTGTACAGAGCGAGAACTTCCGCGTTCAAGGCGGTACAATCAAAGGTGACGTATATGTAGAAGCTAACGGATTCAACCTGTACAAAGATGCTACTATCGACGGTAACCTCTACTATGCAAGTGAAGATGTGAAGGCTACTGCTGTGATCGAAGGCAAAGTAACCGGAGCAAATGAAGTTAAATAATTCAAACCTAATATAGCAGTTACAATATTAGAATGGATTGCAAACAGCCTGTAGACAGGCCCTTTGGGGCTTGCTCTACGGGCTTTTTTGTATTCTGCGCTGAAATATTCTATAGTATTATGGAAGGTATTGTAAGCGCAAACACATGGGACAGGGGATGCAATTATTCATGAAGAATAGCCGGAGATTGGGAATGGCTGCCGGAGTGATTCTAGCTTCCGTAGCCGTACTCTATTTACTTTTGTATATGTATGAAAGACCGGGCGGATGGTCTGACCAGCGGATGTCCCGCTCACTCGGAATGGACCAGACCCTCCAGATTCCACTTGGCAAAAGTCCGGAAGAAGCTGTCCGGCTGTTCCGCGCCTCTGACACGATGACTGTAATTCATCAGGAGCCTGCAGCCAGAGGGGAGCTGGTATTTCTTACCCGGCCGGGGCAGCAAGGCAGCAGTAATCTTCAAGTAGAGTATGTCCGCAAAACCTGGCTCGGATGGAAGTGGGTATGGGGAGGCGGCTACGGAATGGGCGGAGGTCCGGAGAGCTCTGCAATAAATTATATGTGTTTTCCTGAACTGGAGCATATTTCGACTCCATTTCCCATGGTGATCGGAGATGTTCTGAACCCGTCCATTCAGCATATTACAGTCGAGCAGAAGGAGGCAGGAACGGATACATCCGAAGCAAAGCTGATTAAAGTCGGATCAGACCGGACGATTTGGTTCGCTTTTCAGCCGGTTACGGCGGGTGTCCCGTTTGAGATTGAAGGGTTTGATGAGGACGGGGAAGTGGCCGCTTCCAAAATCATAACAGACGCCAGAGACAGCGGGGCGATTCCGCTAGGTGGTTCAAAATAAAAAGTGCAGGGGCTTCGCATAACCTTCAATGGCGGGAGTGTTGCACGAAATACAACAATTCCCTTGTAATATCAGCCCTAATCGCAAATTGTTGTACACAATGCAGCATTCCTCCGTGAACAAGCCGTTAATTGGGAGAATTCCTGCATTTCATACAACAATCTTCCCGAGTATCCGGGTATCTAAGTATCAAAGTTGCAAAACGTACAACATTTCTATTTGAGTCTGAAAAGAGACGAAGACTCCGGCCGCCGTGGTGACACGGACCTTCGGGGTCTTCGTCTGTAATTGTGATTTGTTTTCCCGGGAGAACTGATGTTATGCCGGTAATACTGAAGTAAGGGATTTCGCATAGGATGCGGATTCCAATTCTTCAACCGGTGCTGTTCTAAACTGTAAATGATACAGCTCCGCATAGAGCCCATCCTGTTCAATGAGCGCATCATGTGTGCCTTCTTCAACAATTCTTCCATGATCCAGAACAATGATCCGCGAAGCCTCCCTTACCGTTGAGAGCCTGTGGGCAATCACGAGGGTGGTCCGGTCTTTCATCAACAGATCAAGCGATTGCTGAACCAGCCGTTCGGACTCGTTGTCGAGTGCTGAAGTAGCTTCATCCAGCAGCAGGAGCGGGGCATTACGCAGAAAAGCTCTGGCGATGGCGAGGCGCTGCCGTTGACCGCCTGATAAAGTAGAGCCGTGTTCACCGATCAGCGTGTCGTATCCTTCAGGCAGCCGCATAATAAATTCATCTGCACCTGCCAGGCGGGCAGCTTCCCGGATTTCTTCATCGCTGGCATGTTCATCGCTGAACGCGAGATTATCCCGGATGCTGCCGGAGAACAGGTAAGGATTCTGCGGCACATAGGAGATCCTCAGGCGCGCCGCCTCCAGGTGATCATGCACACCATAACCGCACACGGTAATACTGCCGGCCTCCGGTTCATAGAGTCCGCAGCACAACCGTACAAGTGTCGTCTTGCCCGAGCCGCTGGGGCCGACAACGGCAACCGTCTCGCCATACTTCAGCTCAAGGTGGATCCCGCTCAGACAGGTTCCCTCCCTGGACTGGGGTCCCGCGAAGCTGTAGTGCAGCCCCTGTATGCTTAGTGCAGCAGCTTCCGCCAAGGCGGTTGCTTCAGCGGCGGCTACCGCAGCGGATGCGGTAGCAGAATCCTGTTCATCGCTAGATGCTGCCCCTTCCCGGGGAGCATCAAGAATCTCAAATACACGGTCAGCTGCCCCGAGAGATTCCTGTACTCCGCCCCATGTCTGCGACATATGGACGAATGGCCACTGAACACGTCCCATCAGGATGATGAAGGCAAGCACTTCCCCTGCCGAAGTCTCCCCACGGAGCGCTGACCGGGCAATTAGTACCGCACAGCTGATCATTACTGCATTGTTGATGAAGGCTGAAGAATGCCAGAGCAGTGCGTTTAACAGAGTTTTTTGCTTCTGGAGCCGGTTCAACTGCTCGCGTTCAGCTGCATACCTGCCCAGCAGCGTACTCTCCAGTGAAAATGAACGGATAACCTTCATCCCCTGGAGGGTCTCCTGCAGGATTCCCCGCAGCAAGGCTTCCTGGGCATAGATTTCCGTGAACAGCTTACGCAGTCTGCGGTCAAAGAAACGGCCGGACAGAAAGACAACGGGGCCCGTTCCAAGTGCAAGTAGTGCAAGCCAGACATCCATGCTGGCCAAATACAGAAATGCAACCAGGCAGAGCAGAAGATTATAACCCAGATCGTAGACCAGACTGCTAATCATCCCCATGGCCGCTCCGGCATCCTTGGTATTCCGGGAGGTCAGATCCCCGGAGTGCATGGCTTCCAGCTGGCGGTAAGGCAGCCGGTGGCTCGCGTCAAACAGCTTCGCCCGGAAATCCCAGGCCATCCGGCTGTGCACGGTGAAGCGGAAGTAATGCTGCAGCATAAGACAGAGAATAATCAGGAAGCAGGCCAGTGAACAAATTAAGGTTATCCGTGTCAGTGACTGCATGTTCGTGCTGTTGATCGTATCAATGAAAACCTGCTGAATTGTAGCAAATCCGATATCCAGTGCAAGCCTGGCCATTAGCAGCACTATTGCTGCCAGAAAGCCGAGCCGGTATGGCTTGACATAAGGAAGCAGCCGCTGGAGGGCTTCCCCGAGCCGGATTCGGCCGGATGATGATGATTTAGTATTCATTTTGCAGTCCTCCTCCGGCAGCAGCCTCTGTCTGAATGCCCGCCTGGGCCATTGCGTGATATTTACCTTGCAGCGCCATCAGCTCCATATGGGTCCCTTGTTCAACAATTGCTCCGGCCTCCATGAAGTAGATATGATCAGCGTACTTAATAGTTGAGAGCCGGTGGGCGACTACGACCGTTGTCCGGTTCGTCATCAGGGCCTTCAATGCCTGCTGGACAATCTCTTCATTATGGCTGTCAAGGGCAGCAGTAGGTTCATCAAGCAGCAGCAGCCCCGGTTCACGGACGAAGGCGCGAGCAATCGATAGACGCTGGCGTTCACCTCCAGATAAGGTAAGCCCTCGCTCACCGATGAGAGTATTGTATTCCTGCGGCATCCGCATAATGAACTCGTGGATACCTGCATTCTGTGCGGCGGCTATCACCTCTTCCCGGGAGGCTTCCGGCCGTCCCCAGGCAATATTCTCGTATAGAGTTCCGGAGAACAGATAAGGCTCCTGGGATACATAGGCGATACGGCTGCGCCAGCTGCGCGGAGGAATCGTATGTAGGGGCGTGCTGCCGTGATAAATGCTTCCTCCGTCAGGTACATAAGCTGCAAGCATTAGCTGAAGAATCGTGCTCTTGCCGCTCCCGCTGGCTCCGGCGAAAGCGGTAACCTTACCTGGCTCAATCCGCAGCTGAGTTTCAGTGATTACTTTCGTTTGTCCGTACCCGAAGCTGACATTGTTGAATATGAGCGGCAGCTGTCCGGCAACGGGCAGATTAACGGTATCCCATGCTTCAGCCAGATGCCCTGCGGTACCCGAATTAGCAGGGCTGATGCCTTCTTCGGTTAAATCCATGATCTCAAATAAACGCTTCCCCTGTGCCAGCGAAGCCTGCAGTTCTGTCCACAGGTTGGCAAGCCGCGATACCGGATTCGAAATTTGTTCAAAGCAAATGAGAAAAGCAGCAACGGCGCCTACATCAATCCGCCCCCCAATTACAAGATAGCCGCCATAGGAGAGTACATACAGTAATCCGCCCAGGATAACAGCCAGAGGCATATTGTAACCTACAGCTTCTACCCGAGAGAGCGGCAGGTGGACTGTGTTGTATTGCCGGACTCTGCTGGTGAATTGCCCGAGTAGACGGGGAGCAAGGGAGAAGGCACGCACCACCTCAGCGCCCTGCATCGAATCCTGGATGAATGCCTGCTGGGCGCTCTCAATGCTCTGACGCTGCTCATTCATGGTGCGGAGCCGTGAGGTGAAGGGGAGCATAACCAGCGGAACCAGCGCACAGATGATGATTGTTCCCAGTGTCAGAGCAAATTGCAGAGACAGCAGATAAGTGAGCAGAAAGATGATTTGTAGCAGATTGCTGATCAGTTCAATCGTCTTCCGGTTTATTCCCTGCTGTGCGGCTGGAGCCGAGTCATTCATCCGGCTGATTAGATCGGCGGAATGATAGCGGTCCAGATCCTTCATCCGGACATTCAGCATTCTTGTCAGCATGGACATCTGGAGTTTCGAGGTAGATTTGATCTCAAGCAGACCTGAGAGATATGTATTCAGAAAGTGGACTCCGGCATCCGTAACTACGATGACAGCAGCAAAGGTCATTCCGGCTGTCAGACCGGAGGTGTTGTGGTTGGTGGCCGCATTGATAATCCGCCGCAGGGACTCAGCCAAACCTACAGTTGTGAGTGAGCTGACCGCTGCCAGAACACACAGAATGATATACCAGCCTGTATAAGGTTTGCCTAGCTGCAGCAAACGTATAAATGTACTCTGGGCAGCGGCGGGCGGTTCATCCAGCGGCGTTGCCGCGGTATTCGTGTTCCTGTTCAAGTGGACCCCTCCAGTTATCAACTCATGAATTGATCTTTGTCCAGCATAACTTTAGCCATCAAGGCCAGCAGATTGCGCAAAGTATCGGTTCTAAGCACGTAATACAGCCGGTGATCCACCCGTTCGACTTCGAGCAGATCCAGAAAGAACAGGAAGTTGGAATGATACTTCACAGCAGCCGGTGTAATGCCTAGCGCAGCAGCAATTTCTTGGCCGTAATGCGGGCGCTGCTTGAGTAACAGCAGGAAATCCAGCCGCCGCTTATCCGAGAAGGCTTTGAGAAACAGTTCGGTTTTCTCCCGGTCAGCGGCGGGTCCGTGCACCCGTTCATTATTAATGCCGAAGATGACCCAGCCGACCTGCCCGGCATCGGTGTGGAAATTGTAAAAGCCATTTGCCACCTGGAAAACAAAGCTGACATGGAAGGTGACGGGGAAGTCAAACAGCGAAGGTTCATTATTGTGGATTTCACGAATGAAAACCTCAGGGTTGCTGCGGAATTGAGCCTCATACCTGCGGGAAGCCTGCTCAGAAAGCTCACGGATCCGGTCTTTCCAGTGAATGAAGACATCCTGATTGAACTGACGCAATAGCTGCAGGAAGCGCAGCTTGGTCTCTTGCGGATTAGCGAGACATTCAAGCAGCGGCGCATGGGCTTCAGCAACCTCGGGCTGCGGTTTTGTTGCAGTCACCAGTTCAGAGAGCTTCTTCAGATCCTTCTTGACCATCTCCCAGTCGTTGCCCTGGAGCAGCGCTTCCAGGTTATCGTTGTAGACGCCGTAGACCATCTCTGCAACGATATGCTCCGCAGGGCTGTTATCCAGCCGGTTAATCAACGCCTCTGCAGTTAGCACTTCCCGATGAGTGAAGATGGATTCATACAACGGGAAATCAAGTGCATGATGAAGCAGGTCATAACGGAAAAAAAACAGCAGCTCACGGGTAAAGAAGGGGGATAACCGCTTGCGCGCATCATCAAGATAGGCTCCAAGCAGCTCATCTGCTTCGATTTTATAATCCTCTGCCAAATCTGAGATCTGGTCCTCACAAGCAAGCATTCCCATGGAAATCACAAGCTCGATTGCTTCGTTGTAAGCAAAGCGGATATTCTTCAGTAATGTCTCCTGCAAAGAATGGTTCATCATGTCCTCCAGTTAATTATTTTGAATACTGAATGTTGACTAACATACAACAACATTCAGTGAATACTTAATGTTAAAATAAACCATATACAAGAAATTGTAAAGTGAACATTGTGTGCGGAAGCTGATCTTCAGGATGGTGATCCTTTGATATTATGGAAGAATGAAGAAGAAGGGTGTAGAATACATAAGAGTTGTTTGTTCAGAAATTGAGTTCAAAGAGGTGTGTTCATTGAGAAAATGGTTCATTATTGCCCCTTTGCTGCTGAGTTTAACGGGGGCGGGGACAGGCTACGCAGCTCCGGCGGATCAGCCGGCGGTTACGGTTACAGTCAATGGGAAGCTGGTGAATTTTGATGTGCAGCCAGTGAATGATCAGGGTACGGTGTATGTTCCCCTCCGCTTCGTGGCGGATGAGCTGGGCGGGATGATTGTTCCGGGGAATAATAAAGCAATCATAATCTCCAAAGGAACCATTACGCTGAGTCTAACGGCGGGCTCGACCGCAGCCTATAAGAATCAGCAGCCGTTCACGCTGGCCGCGGCTCCGAGACTGGTGAATGGAAGAATGCTGGTGCCGCTCCGGGTGCTTTCTGAGGTTTTTGATGCAACGGTCACCTATGCCAACGGTCAGGTAGCAATCAAGCAGGAAGAAGCCGTACAACCCGTCGGTTCTGGTATAACCGGGAATTCGGTGGGCAATCTGAACAATGGAGGCTTGTACGCTACAGACAATCAATGGGTATATTTCAATAATCCGAAAGACTCGGGGAGGCTCTATAAACAGAAGAAGGAGGGTACTGAACTTCAGAAGCTCAGCGATGACGAATATGCGGCTTATATTAATCTTGTAGACGGAAAGCTGTATTATACGGGCGACAACAACAAGCTGTTCAGCATGAATACGGACGGCTCGGACCGGACGATGCTTAGAGATTTTGCCATCGGGAAGAACCTGGTGACGGTTGCTGATAATTGGATCTACTTCACGCAGGGAAATTCTTCGATGAACAAGCCGCTCTACCGGATGAAGACCGACGGCAGCTCCAGAACGGTGCTTGAACAGTACGGGGTATCCAGCCTGGCGGTGTATGGCGGAAAGATCTACTACACGATTGACTTCAGTAAGCTGTTTGTTATGGATCTGAACGGCAGCCACAAAAAGAAGCTGCTGGATGGCGGATACATCACTAATATAGTGATGAAAGACGATATTATGTACTTCAATTTCAAAGAGAATTTATATATTATGAACTTGGATGGAACCGGATTAAACCGAATTTCCGGTCTGAATGGCAAAGAGATGAATCTGAGCGGAAACCATCTGTACTTCAGCAATTACTCAGAGTACAGCAAGAAGCTGTACCGGCTCAATCTAACCGATTATACCAGTGAGAAGCTGGGTGATGACAAGACTTTATATATCCACATCGTGGATAACAAGCTGTATTATTTGAATGCTGTAACAAACCGTTTTGTAGAACTAGACATCGAATAGGGAGGGATGATTACAATGGCTATGGCCGTAAATGCACCTGATCTTTCATCCAGGCCGTATAACCTGAGTGTGGAACGCCTGTTGTCAGCCTCACCAGAAGACCTGTACAAGGCTTGGACGAAGCAGTTTGACCGCTGGTTTGCAGCGCCGGGCACGGTGTCCATGGAGGGAAGCGTGAATACTCCGTTCTTCTTCGAAACACGTCATGAAGGCCAGCGTTATCCGCATTACGGGCGATTCCTGAGTCTGGAGAAGGACCGCCTGGTGGAAATGACCTGGGTTACCGGTGCAGGAGGGACGAAGGGGGCGGAAACCGTGGTACGGGTTGAATTAGAGACTCGGGGTACTGATACCCTGCTTTGCTTGACGCATGCCGGTTTCCCGGATGAGGAGTCCAGGGACCAGCATGAGCAGGCGTGGCCGATGGTGCTGGAACAGTTTGAGAAGGTGCTGGCGGCAGAGTAACAGTGCGGATTCCGTAACATAAGAAGTGGACAAGGATACTGCTATGCGGGCGCCGAAGAATATGGATTAAGCCAGCTGGGACATGTATTCATAGGCTGTAAGGCCGAAGACACTTTTGAAATGCCGGTTCAGGTGAGTCAGGTCTGTGAAGCCGCATTCCGCTACTGCGAAATAGACATCTTTGGTCTTTTCGAGCGATTGTCTCGCATGCTCAACCTTGCAGTTCAGGAAGAATTGGTAAGGGGAGATGCCTGTATGTGATTTGAACTCGCGGATGAACTGGTATTTGGACAGGCCTAACTCCTGTGAGATGTGATCAAGCTTAAGCACTTGGCCGAGGCTGTAGTACATCATTTCCTTGGCCTGCTGAACAAAGGCACTATCGGTCCGCATGGCGGCTTCGATTTCGGTGTGGGCGGCCAGATGGGCCAGCTGAAGCAGCAGTTCACTGCAAAGTGCGCTGTCAGCGCCATTCTGGACCGCTTGATTCAAGGAACAGATAGATTGCGCCAGCTCCTTGTCATAGACGATAGGCGAGGTGAACCGCAGTTCCTGCTTGCCCAGAATCTCTGCAAACATGGCCGGCTTGATATAGAGCATGACATAATCAATACCTTCTCTGTCATAGGAATTGCCGTCGTGATACTGCTCGGGGTTAAACAACATGACACCGCCCGGATGGGAGGAGTGCAGGCTGCCGGCCAGATGGTATTGCTGGATTCCGCGCAGTGTTACGCCCAGGGCATATTCTTCGTGACAATGCTTTTTGTAAGTGAAATCCGTCATGCTGGCCGATAAGGCGAGAATCTCTGCAGACTTTCTATAATTGAATTGTTCCACCTTAATCACCGTCCTCTATAAAATTCCGGATACCATTACAGCAGAGTATACTAGAAAAAGTGCCATGATACTATTCATCACCCGCTGATGCCGCTGCAGAAAGCTCTTGAATATGGAGCCGAATACGACCCAGGTAGTGAATGCGAGAAAACCTATTACAGTAATTACCATAACGAAGATGAAGGCTGCTGCGGGTGAACTATAATAAGGCATAACGTAACCCGGGATAACGGTCAGCGTGAACAGCAGCACCTTCGGATTGGCGAATTGCATCAGCAGCCCGGAGACAAATCCGGAGGATTGCCGGGGATTCTCCTCGGTACGGCCCATAGTGTAGACCTGGTAAGCCAGGTAGAGCATGTACAGGCTGCCGATGATCTGCATAACGCCGAGAATATGCGGAATGATGTCCGCAAGCATGCGGTTCAGCAGGGCAGAGGCGGCAAGCAGCAGTCCAAACGCCAGAGTGGCTCCGCCAACGTATCCCATTGTTTTTCTGGCCCCGTGATGCTGTACGGAAGATAGAATCACTATATTGGTAGGGCCGGGTGTGAAGGTTACCACAATACAATAGATGATAAAAGAAACGATATTCATGATGACCTCCAGGTGAAGTAGTCACATGAATATACACCCGGCAGGGAAATGGCTATAGTACATTATTGCAGGTGCCCGCCTGAGAGGCATTATAGTCCGGAGCTGCGGTATACTAGTCAATGTGAACCTGGCTGCTTGCGGGAAGAGGGGAGAGAACACTGTTGACCTTGTTTTATTATATCGCCGCTGACCGTGAGCTTCCTGCCGGCTCCTTCGGACAGCGGGGGACCATGATGAAGCTCAAGGATTACTTGATGCAGAATGATCCTGCTGCCCTGGACAAATTTCCAGTGAAGGGTATGAGGGAGAGCGGTACGCTGGAAGGGAAAATGATTGAGGTCTTTGAGACGGCGGAGGATGCTGCCGGCCTGTATGTTTCCGGACCGCTGACACAGGAGGATTCGTCGCATCTGTTCAAGAAACCTCTGGTTTATCAGGTGAATCCTGAAGGGGGGAGCTTCCAAATGATCTCCGAAGTGGCTGAGCCCTATCCCGGTGCTGCTGTAACAGGCAGGAAATGCGTTGCGGAGTTATTCCGTTATCTGCAGGATAACCTGCTTCCTGGTGAGCAATTCGAGCTGTATTCCTGCTTTGCAGATGATACAGGACGATTCGGGGAGCTGCCCCGCAAGGAGCTTAACCGGCAGATCAGCCTCTCCGGGTTCCAGGCGGAGCCGGATTTCGAATGGAAGAATCGCCAGTTCATCGTTGTCAGCGAATAAGAGCGAGCTATTTAGACATTCATTTGGTGCGGCATCCTTCCAAACTTTTGAGAAGCATCTATTTCTTTTGGGTATATCCAAAAAAGGTGTGCAAGCCATCATGGGCCCGCACACCTTCTATTCATTTGGAAGTTTAGATATTGACTGCTACAAGATAATAAGTGTTCGTTTCTTTATCCATATCAAATTCAAAAAAGACACTGAATGAAGATATGAAGAAGCCGGGTAATTCTACTTTGTAGCACAATGTAGTAGAGGTTGAATATTTTTCAGACCAGGTTGTGTCTAATTTCACATCACTAAGTGTGGCACTCTTTAAAATACCTGCATATTTCGTGATAACTCCACTATCATTCAATTTTACTACCCCGGAAATCGATTTAGCTGCATTGTCCTTCGATGTTTTTTTGTAGCCCATGTCGTAGTCATTTAAATCGTCAATCACATATTTATCGATTAAAGCATTATAGCTTGAGTTGGATCCGGAAGTTAAGGCATTTCCGTAAGCTTGGATAAAAGCTAATGCTACCGATTTGTTATTTTCGCCTACTGCAGTGAGATCATGATTATAAGGCAGGGTGAGCAGTCCACTTGGAAGGCTGCTTGACTGAGAGGCAGGGGCGGTAGCTGCTGGAGCAGTTGTTACTGGTACGTTGGTGACTGGTGTAGTCGTAGCTGATGATGAATCATTATAAGGTTCTCCGGCGCTGGCACTTCCTGTAGTTGTAATGGCAACGGTTTTAGTACCAGCATTCCAAAGAACGGATGCATTCATTGCTTCACCGACTGCCTTGGCGGGAAGGTAGGTTGAACCATTGTATACTAGAGGGGAGAGTTTATTTCCACTAGCATCTTTAGGAGTCCACGAAACGCCATTCACAGTAAACTTAATAGTACTATTAAGGTAAGCTTGTACTAACGAAACCCCGTCTGCAGCGTAAACCCCTACAGCCCCGCATAACAATCCGGTAGCCAAAATGGAAGAGATAAATACTTTTTTTGTAATATTCATACTAAATAATTCCTCCTACTCACTATATGATATTTGACCTATGTATTAAAATCTCAATAATATATTTATTTTCCTTTCTAAGGAATTTATATTGCTTTAATATTATCGACATCTGTAATGTTATTATTTAGGGGCATTTCATAAATAGTTATTGCTATATAGAGTCAACTTAAGAATCTGACTTGTTGCATGGACGAAACCCGGCTCAGGAAGAGGTGTGTCTATCGGCTGGCCATCATTTTTAAGTTCAGCTTACACAAGTGGTGATAATGGACAGTTTTACTTATCTAATAGGAGGTTTCACACTATGGAAGAATGTTTGATTTGCAGCCGCATTAATATGATCAAAGAAGGCACAAATAAGTACTTTGTAGCCGAGCTCGAGACAGGGTATGTGGTGCTTGGAGACCATCAATATTTCGAAGGCTACACTTTATTTTTGGGTAAGGAACATAAACGCGAGCTGCATGAACTGGACAGCGGCTACAAACAGAAATTTCTGCTCGAAATGAGCATCGCAGCAGAAGCGGTGTATAAGGCATTCAAGCCGCACAAATTAAATTATGAGCTGCTGGGAAACGGCGATTCGCATATGCACTGGCATATTTTCCCGAGACAGCTAACGGAACCGAATCCGGCACATCCCGTCTGGTGGACACCCAGAGAAACGATGTACGCAGACAGCTGCAAACCAAGTGAGGAAAGGCTGGCAGAACTGAAACAGGCATTATTGACTGAACTGAATAAGTTAGTCTAATTCAGCGTACATATTGATTAACCCGGAGGCCCTGGTCCCCGGCTGCGGATCCCGCATCTTTCCCAAGTGGAAGAGGTGCGGGATTATTGATGCCCCCTATACATGGTATTACCCTCAAACAAGCTCCGAACCTGCTGCGCCATCTCTTCCGGAGCATGCGGCATCCGGTTCTGAATCCACCACTCGACAGTGCCCACGAAGGCCGAGGCCATGAAATGGGCAATGAGCTGTTTATCCATTCCTTCAGGAACAGACTTCTCCATCTCCAGCTTATGAATTACATTCGCCGAGACAATCTCCAGCAGGCGTTCACGGAAGATTGTGGTTCTCTGGTTGGCAAGCATAGCCGAGAAGAACAGGAAGTTCTGTTCGAAATAGAGAAATACCGGCTTCATTTCGCTGATTAGTCCAACATCTCCGTCCGGAGTGCGGGTCATATTGCAGGATAGGAACATTCTGCCCAGATGGTCCTCAATGCATCTGTTGAGCAGGTCATATTTGTCGGTGTAGTGCAGATAGACGGTTCCCCGGTTTACATTCGCCCGTTCCGCGATATCGTTGATCGTGATTTGTTCCAGCTCCTTCTCCCCAAAAAGCTCCAGAAAAGCTCTGTTAATCGCTTCTCTTGTTCTCAGAATCCGTCTGTCTGTCTTGATTCCGGTACCCATGATGATGAACCTCCTTCAGTTAATGAACACATAGCCTGCACTTGTTGTATATAGGACATTTCCGCTTACATTAGCGATTGAATTACCATCTCTTCTCTATATAATAATAAGCAACACCAGTCAGATAATCAACACAAGTTGAATAAAGGAGAGGTCACAAGTGGAAAATAAACAATCCAAAGTCATTATCATTACGGGAGCTTCAAGCGGTATAGGCGAAGCTGCAGCCCGGCTGCTGGCTCAAACAGGCGCAAAGCTCGTCTTGGCAGCCAGAAGAACAGAGCACCTGCAGACCATTGTCAGTGAAATTGTGCAGGAAGGCGGTGATGCCGTGTATCTGCAGACCGATGTAACTTCTGCGGAGGAGATGGAGAAGCTGGCAAGATTCGCCCTGCAGCAATTCGGACGTATTGATGTACTGGTGAATAACGCCGGGGTAATGCCCGCATCCATGCTGCAGGAGCTGAAGGTACATGAATGGGATCAGATGATCGATGTCAATATCAAAGGCGTGCTGTATGGCATCGCTGCCGTTCTGCCAGTTATGAGGGAGCAGCAGTCGGGGCATATCATCAACCTGTCCTCGGTAGCAGGTTATAGCGTGAGTCCTTCATCTGCAGTCTACAGCGCGACCAAATATGCTGTCCGGGCCATCTCTGAAGGGCTGCGCCAGGAAGAATCAGCCGCCTCCCATATCCGTTCGACCATTATCTCGCCGGGGATGACGGACACAGAGCTGACCCACACGATCAGCAGTCCGGAGATCCGGGCGATGGCAGGCCAGATGAACAGCATGGCAATATCTCCTTACAGTATTGCCAGAGCGATCGTATATGCGATTAATGAACCTGAGGATACCAGTGTGAATGAGATTGTGATTAGACCGACGATCCTGCCATAAGGCTGTGCTGAACCATCAGTAGAAGCCGGCCAGCGAAGGAATGAGACAAGCAGCGCAGCTCCTGTTAGGGGGAGGCGCTGCTTTTTGCTATATTTGCAGGGTGAGTTCTATAAAGGAATTATTGCGAGTGAAGCGAATGGTTTGAGGATAACCATAATGAAAGGGTGAGCCTAACCATGGCCTCAAGCTCTAAAGAACCCGCAGCTGGTCGCAGCAAGACTGTGAAACTGACCGGACCGGAACAGGTAGCCCTATTTCTGAAGGAGCTGGAGCATCCGCTTAAAGATGAGATTGAAGAAGTACGGAAGATAATCCTGAGTGCAGCTGATGACATCACGGAGCAGATAAAGTGGAATGCGCCGAGTTTTTGCTACAACCGACAAGACCGTGTAACCATGAACTTGCAGGGGAAAGGCTGCTTCCGGCTGATCTTCCATACCGGTGTGAAAGTGAAGGAAGCAGCTGCCACGGAACCCTTGTTCACGGATACTTCCGGACTGCTGGAGTGGATCACGGGGGATAGGGCCGTTGTGAAGATTACGGATAATACGGATCTGGAGCTCAAGCGGGCGAAATTGGCCGCTCTGGTCGCCAGATGGATGAAAGAGACTGTTCAAAGCTGACTACCCTTCTTGTACGGACATACGAAGGGGAATGTGAACATCAACAATCTATTTTTTCATCTTCTTTATTCCGGCAGGTTTCCAGCATAAGAGATGTCAGCTCACAGGATTTCACCAGCAGATCTCCAGCTTCAAGCGGGCTGGAGCAGCCGGAAAGAGGGTGTTCAATGATTCGTAGCCACTCCTGCATATGGGTTTCGTCTGCCATCAGCGGAATGTCGAAATCAAACGGCCGGGAAGCTGCGGAGTTGTCATCCAAATAGCGCATGGCCCTTTCTTCAGGCAGGAGCAGAATGAATTTCAAAGTAATCGTGTATTCAAGCATCAGGCGCAGTATACAATAAGCCTCATGGCAGAAGCCTGAATTCAGCAGCAGGCGTTCTGCCAGCAATGACGTATGGAATTTGGTCATCAGCTCAAACGAAACAAGAGACCCCATAGTCTGCGGAAAAGGGTGCTCGATCAGCTGCGCACCCATGAATCCGGCCAGAGCCTCATACGTATCCCATAATTCCCGGTGGTGATTCTTTGGATCAGCCCCGGCATCCTCGTTGTACATCTTCTACTCACCTCTTTTACAATACTTAGCCCTGATTCCGCCCTATTACAGAACCACTGTAATCTATGAAACGCCTTCCATGTCAAATGCTTTATTTGTGGTCTGAATGTAACGCATTCCAGCGGTTTGAGGTAAGATTAAGAGGAGTACAGGCTATATGCAGCAAGCATGGGAAGGTGGAATTTATGGCGAATATCAAAGATATTGCGAAGCTAGCCGGAGTCTCGGTCACAACCGTATCCCGAGTTCTTAACGGTCATCCTTATGTAAGCCAGGCAAAGAGGGAAGCCGTTCTGCAGGCTATGGAGACGGCCGATTATGAACGTAATATAAATGCAGTACATCTAAGCAGGGGAAGGACGAATCTGATTGGGGTGGTCGTTCCCTATATCACGCGGCCGTATTTCGGGATGGTCGTTGAAGGAATAGCGGATGAGGCTATCAAGGATAATTATAAGCTGGTGCTGATTCAGTCCAACTATGAAGTGGAGCGGGAGCTGGATGCACTGATGATGCTGAAGCTGAAGCAGATTGATGCGCTGATTATCTGTTCGCGGACCTGCAGCTGGGAGATTGTTGACGAGTATACGCAGTACGGGCCTATTATTGTGCTGGAGGATGGCAGGGGACATCATGTGTCATCCATATTTATGGATCACTATCAGAGCTTTACCCGTGCGCTTACCTATCTGAGGAGCAAAGGCCATTACAAGATCGGCTATTGCCTGGCTAGACAGTCCAGTCCTAACAGCAATTTAAGGGAGGCAGCCTACCGGGACTTCTATATGAACCGGCATGAAGCCTATAACCATGACTATATGTTCTACGATTGTGTGCAGCTGGAAGACGGGGAATGGATTATGCAGCGGATTCTGAAGATGGACGACCCTCCAACTGCACTGCTGGTTACCAGTGATCAGGTGGCTGCGGGAATTCTGTCCTTTTGCCGGGAGAATGGGATAGAGGTGCCGGGTCAGCTTGCCATTGTAGGGTTCGACAATCAGCCGATCGCCAGAATGATGCACATCACAACCTTCGAGATACCGCTGGTGGAGATCGGCCGGAGGGCTTTTCTGCAGGCGGTGGACGGGGGCCGGGCCCATGAAGAGATTCATTTGAACATGATTGAGCGGCAGACAGTATAAGTGAGGGACATAGCGGGTTATTTGAAATGTTCTGAAAAAGTGCGGATTCTCTCCACGAAAATTCCTTTGAGCTGATCCGCATCCTTTGCGGGAGCGGCATAGGCTTTATATCCGCCAAAAGACTCAATACAGAGAGAGGCCTGCCTTAGATCCTCAGGAATATTATCCGTGATAATCTCTTCGGTTTTCTTGGGCTTCTCATTGCAGATATAGTAGCCCATCTGCTTGTCCAGCAGGGCGGGTTTGTTTTTTTTGATGAAATCGCGGACTGGCTTGTAGAGCTTGCCGTCGCGTACACCAGCCCCCAGAATGATGTGGTCATAGTTCTCAATGTCCGGCTTCTCTGACTCCAGATTGCATAACGTGCTACCGGGAATATATTCTGCCAGAAGGAACGCACATTGCTCTGAAGCTCCAGATTTGGTAGCGTATAAGATTAGTAATGCCATTCATGAGCCCTCCCGGTCCGAAAAATATCTTCGAATTCAATTATCTTGATCATCAAGATATATTTAGTATTCTAAAACTTGCCCAAGCCTTTGTCAATTCATCAATGTGAAGTATAATTATCCAATAATTACAATTTCCAGCGGGGAGTAATGGGGATGAAGAGGCTTAAGATGATGACAGGTGTACTGGCGGTTATATGTACTGCGGGTTTGCTGGCAGGCTGCAAGAATGAGGGGAATACCGTTAATAATGCTGCTGGTGTGACTGCTGATATTACTGCGGTTACTGCAGCGGGGAATACAACGGGTAAAGCAACAGATGATTTTACAAATAATACCGCGGGAGAAGCTGCCGGTCATACAGTTGCCCTGACGCTGGACATGAGAGGTTTCTATACAGGGTTCACCGGACTGCCCGGGGATTATACAATGGAAGAGGCAGCTGCGGCTGGATATGTAGTACTGCATAACAGTGAGCTGGCTGAAGGCCAGGAAGTATGGGATAAGTTTATGAATTCGGCAGTTCAAGGCAGTAACAACGGGATTCGCATTGCCAATTTTTTTGATGATGAAACGGAGAGCCCTTTTTATTGTGATCTGTTCGTTCAGGATAAGAAGTATTATTTGTTTGATAATACCGCAGAGTCTCAGAAGCAAGAGCCCTTCGCTCATTTGTTGAGCCTTACCGGTCAGGTGGGAAACCCGCTGAAGGACAGCAGGTTTATTGTGCTGACGGATGACAGCAATCTGACGTTTGAGGATATTTGGAAGTCAATGATTTCGAGCGATACCGCAGTAATTAACAGTATTGCTCCACACCGGGTTGTCAGAATGATCTTTGAATAACGAAATATCTGCAGAAGGAGAGTCCATTTTGTTCAAAATCATGCTTATTGAAGACGACATCACCCTGTTCGGGGAGATCAAGGAAAGACTGTCCCAGTGGTCGTATGAGGTATACGGGATCACGAATTTCGGCAAGGTCCTGCAGGAATTTACGGAGGTGAAGCCGGATCTGGTGGTGATTGATATTCAGCTGCCGCAATTCGACGGATTCCACTGGTGCCGGATTCTGCGGGCTCACTCCAACGTGCCGATTATCTTCCTCTCCTCCCGCGATCACCCGAGTGATATGGTGATGTCCATGCAGCTGGGAGCGGATGACTTCATCCAGAAGCCGTTTCACTTCGAAGTGCTGATTGCCAAAATTCAGGCCACGCTCCGCCGGGTCTACAATTATAGCACCGAACGCACAGAGCTGAAGACCTGGCGCGGGGCAGCAATTGAATTCGTGAAGAATACGGTGACTAACAATCAGGGAGCAGCTCTGCTGACGAAGAATGAGATGCTGATCCTCAAAATATTAGTGGAGCGCAAGGACAGCATCGTTGACCGTGAAGAGATGATTAAGAGCTTATGGGACAATGAGCATTTCGTGAGTGACAATACCCTGACCGTAAATGTAAACCGGCTGCGCAAAAAGCTTGAACCGCTGGGACTGGATTCTTTCATTGAGACCAAGGTCGGGCAGGGGTATATGGCGACCGAAGAGGCGGCAGAATGATAAGGAAATACATAACCGAGAAGCGGAGCTGGCTGCTGCTGCTTGCCGTCCTGCAGCTCATTATTATATTCGTGGCTTATGTTGATGCTGCTATCCCGTTGCTGCCGGTATTGTACATTGTGCTGCTGAATGTGCTGCTATGTCTCGCGTTCGTATTCCTGAGATATGCCAAAGAAACCAGATTCTACAGGAGCCTGGAAGCCTGGGATCAGATCTATGACCTTCATGCTGTAATTGAGCCCGGCAGTCCGCTGGAGCGGATCGTCCATGAGGCGGTTACCGCCCAGACTGACAGGTACAAGCGGGAATCCTCCGTCAATTACCAGCTGCTGGAGTCTGAGAAGGATGACCTGCTGTCCTGGATTCATGAGGTTAAGACGCCGCTCACTGCGATGCAGCTAATGATAGAGCGGCTGCCGGATGAAACCCTGCAAAGACAGCTCATGTACGAATGGCTGCGGATTCATCATCTGCTTGACCAGCAGCTTCATCAGAAACGGATTCCTTTTATGCGCAATGATCTGTTCATAGAGAATATCAGTCTGGAGCCGGTTCTTAATAAGGAAATCCGGGCGCTGAAGTCATGGTGTATCTCCAAGGGAATCGGTTTTGATGTGGAGCTTGAGGTGGAAGAGGTGCTGACTGACGGCAAATGGCTGGCCTTCATGCTCAGACAGCTGCTCACGAATGCGGTGAAGTACAGCGAAGCCTCGGATATCCTCATCAGGAGTGGTGAAAAGGACGGCCATACCGTGCTTACTATAGAAGACAGCGGGCAGGGGATTGACCCTAGGGATCTGCCGCGGATCTATGACAAAGGCTTCACGTCATCGCGCGGGCGCCAGGATGGTGCAGCCACCGGAATGGGACTCTATCTGACCCGGCAGGTGGCAGAGCCGTTGCTGATCAGCATTCATGCGGCATCTGTACCCGGAGAAGGGAGTATATTTACGCTTACTTTTCCCCGGGAGAACGACTTTCAGAGAATTACAGGCGTGTGACAATAATGTCACATGCTTCTTCACTTTGTTCGGCGAAGCGCAGGATAATGTATATCAGCCCGCTTATGATAGATCTATAGAAAAGGAGTGGGTGAATAATGGTTATTATGCAGGCTAACAAAATCTATAAAACCTATGGCAATAAATTTAACAAGCAGGAGGTCTTGAAGGGGATCGATCTTCAGGTGAATAAAGGGGAGTTCGTAGGAATCATGGGTCCTTCCGGTTCCGGCAAAACGACTCTGCTGAATGTCCTGTCCTCCATCGACCGGGTGAGCCAGGGGACCATTGAAATAGAGGGCAAGGAATTCACAGGGATGAAGGAGAAGCAGCTGGCGGAGTTCCGCAAGCAACATCTCGGATTTATTTTTCAGGATTATAATCTGCTGGATACGCTGACTGTTAAAGAAAATGTGCTGCTGCCGCTCTCAATCACCGGGATCCCGAAGAAGGAGGCTCACCAGAAGTTCGAGCAGGTGGCGGGCGAACTGGGAATATATGAGCTGAAGGACAAATATCCGGCCGAAATCTCGGGCGGGCAGAAGCAGCGTACCTCGGCGGCGCGGGCGTTTGTGCATGATCCGAGTATTATTTTTGCCGATGAGCCTACAGGGGCTCTGGATTCCAAGTCGGCTTCCGATCTGCTGAACAAGCTCGCCGATATGAACCTGAAACGCCAGGCTACTATTGTCATGGTCACCCATGATGCCGTTGCCGCGAGCTATTGCAGCCGGGTAGTATTCATCCGCGACGGGCAAATCTACACGCAGCTGAACAAAGGCGATGAATCGCGGCAGTCCTTCTTCAACGATATTATCAATACCCAGGGCGTGCTTGGCGGTGCTGCGCAATGAGTCTGAACTATATTATCTTCCGTAATTTGAAGAAGAATATCAAAAACTATTATCTGTATGTCTTCGCACTTGTGTTCAGTGTTGCCCTGTATTTCTCGTTCGTGACGCTGCAATTCGATCCGGCTATGGATGCCGTCAGCGGTTCAATCAAAGGCGGTGCAGCCATTGGCGCTTCCTCCATACTGCTGATTGCCATTGTCGCGATCTTCCTGCTGTATGCCAATACGATCTTCATCAAGCGGCGCAGCAAGGAGATCGGGCTGTTCCAGCTGATCGGGCTGACGAAGGGGAAGATCTTCCGGCTGCTGAGTGCGGAGAACCTGATTCTGTATTTCGGGTCTATGATTCTAGGCATGGGTGCGGGCTTTGTGATGTCACGGCTGATTCTGATGATCCTGTACAAAATTCTTGCCGTAGAAGCCCAGGCGAAGCTCCGCTTCTCTCCGGAGGCGCTTGTGCGGACGATTCTGGTCTTTGCTGCCGTGTACGTGCTGATTATGATCATGAACTACACCTTCATTAAAGCGCAAAGCATCCTGTCCCTCTTCAAGGCGACATCCACCACCCAGCAGCGTATCCGTAAAATGCCGGTGTGGGAGATTATTCTCGGACTGCTCGGCATCGGATTCATTACTGGCGGTTATTATGTATCCACACAGCTGTTCAGCGGCAAATTTGTCACTATGACTGGTCTGATGGCCGCCATGATTGTCATCCTCGCTCTGGTGATTGCCGGCACTTATCTGTTCTATAAGGGCTCAGTCAGCTTCATATTTAATACGATCCGCAATAGCGAAAAAGGCTACTTATCCATCAACGAGGTCTTGTCGCTCTCGTCCATTATGTTCCGGATGAAGTCGAATTCGCTGCTGCTGACAATCATCACAACGGTCTCTGCGCTTGCCATCGGTTTGCTGTCCCTCAGCTATATTTCGTACTATTCGGCGGAGGCCACAGCCAAGCAGAGCTCCCCGGATGATTTTGGCTTCGCCAGAGCGGCCGTGAAGGAGCGGTTTGTCCAGGCCCTGGATGAGCAGCACATTAAGTACACAGAGATTGAAATGCATCCGCTTCAGATCGAAGTGGACGCACAGCATATCATGAGCAAAAATAATTTCGACAATCCCGATGACCGCATCCTCAGCACCTCTGTTGTCAGCGACAGCAGTGTGGAAGGTATCGATGTATTACCCGGGGAAGTCCGGATTATGGGTTATGACAGCACGCTGGACAAATTCATGGGCCTTGATCCCGGAGAAGTCGGGCTAATAACTGCTAACGGCAGCATTAAGCAGCAGTTAATCAGCTTATCTGCGGATGCGATCCTTCCCTTTTATTATAGCGGCGGCGCCGGTGTGTTTGTAGTCGATGAGTCCGTGTATCAGGAATTGGCTAAGTCGCTGGACCCGAAGCTGCAGATGAAGAAAGAAGCGGACAACTATTACGGCATTGAACTGCTTGACCGCTCGCAGAAAGAGAAAGCATATCAAATCTATGTGGACCAGCAGCCGGAAGCACCAAGCTTCGCCCAATATGAATATGAATTGAACCAGCGTACGAATATGGGCCTCATTATGTTCATCGTCGGTTTCCTGGGTTTGACCTTCCTCATCACCTCCGGCTGCATTCTCTACTTCAAGCAGATGGATGAAGGCGAGGAGGAGAAGGACGGATACACGATTCTGCGCAAGCTGGGCTTCACTCAGGGAGACCTGCTGCGCGGTATCCAGTTCAAGCAGCTGTTCAATTTCGGCATTCCGCTGGTCATCGGCCTGTGCCACAGCTACTTCGCGGTGAAGTCCGGCTGGTTCTTCTTCGGCACCGAAATGCTTACTCCGATGTTCGTGGTAATGGCGGTTTACACTGTGCTGTATTCGATCTTCGGCCTGCTGTCCGTACTGTATTACAAGCGTGTGATCCGGGAATCACTATAAGTCATCACCCGAAGCCAAGGCCCCACTTTGTGGGGCTATTTTGCGAAACTTTTTGTAGTGGAAGGAACTGGACAGGTGTTTGCCGAAACGGTAAAGTGTATGGTCTATACTGTTTATATTGCAGGAGGCATCTATGAGTTATAGTGAAGCATTAACAGCAGTATGTGAGCGTTACGCCAAATCAGGCGCAGACTGTAAATGGATCATCGTAGGCTCAGTCGCTTCGGTACTGCAAGGAGCGGAGATGACCCCGGGGGATCTCGATTTGTATGCACAGAACGCAGGGGATGCGGCGGTTATCGCTTCTGTCCTTGAACCCTTTAGCTTAAAGGTTAAACCTCTCTTGTCCTGGGAACAACCGGGCTGGTTATCGTCAATCGAGGAACCGTTGTTCACGCAGTCGTTTGCTTCAGGGTTCACCTGGACCAAAGGAAAATGGATCATTGAGGATTTTGTTGTGGAAGTGGTACATATTTCTGATTCAGCGGGCATTCCTGATTCCGAAGACGGTGAGGGAATCTGGGAAGGCGGGCAGGCGATCTGGAGCTATGCTAAGCTGCTGCCTTTTGCCGGATATACCGTTCCTGTAGTCCCGCTGGAGATTCAGCTGGAGTCGAATATCCGGAGAAACAGGATGGACCGGGCAGAAGCCATACTCCGTGTGTTTAAGGATCAGGGCTACAATGAAACCTTACTGCAGAAGGCATTATCGGATAAGAGCAGAAGGATAATTGAAGATTCGGAGAAAGGATGGAACATTACATTATAGACAGAAGAGGTGCGGAATTAGTGTCCATTACAGTTGGTGAAATTACGGCGATTAACCGCTATCCGGTGAAATCCTTTGCGGGAGAAGAGCTGGAAGCGTGTAAGATAGAATCTTACGGGGTGCAGGGGGACCGGTACTGCTCTTTCTATGATATGACCAAGAAGGATTGGTGGCAGTATGTTACGGCCAGAAAGATCCCCAATATGCTTAGTTATCAAGCAGAATATATCGAGGGGGATATCCGGGTAACGGCGGCAGACGGCAGAGTCTTCGGCTGGGATGCGGAGCTGCTTAATGAAATCCAGAGTCTGACCTCTACGCAAATTACGATGTCAGAGTTCAAAGCGCCTCACCCGGAAGCGAAACACCCGCAGCTGTTATCTGTGGACGGGGCCAGTATTCTGCTTGTGACCGATAAGAGCCTGAAGAAGCTGAAGGCGTTATGGGGCAAGCCTGTTGATCAGCGCCGCTTCAGGGGGAACTTTGTCGTGGAAGTGAGTGAGGATTCCCTTGGGGAAGAGGAATGGCTCGGCCGGCGTTTATCGATAGGCGGTGCAGAGCTGCAGGTGGACAGCTATTGTGACCGCTGCGTTATGATTACGATGAATCCGGATACCCTGGAGCGGGACAGCTCGCTGCTCAAACAAGTGAATAAGGAGTTCAATCTGAACTTTGGCGTATATGCTTCTGTGATCCGGACCGGGGAGGTCCGGCTGGGGGATCAGGTGGTTCTGCTGCCGGAAGGGTCCGTAGCGGAGTGAGTTTCTTAAGTTGACGCTGACTAGGCATGAATGTTGTAGATAATACAACACTGACTGTTGAATACCCGGGCATTCGGGAGGATTGTTGTACGATATACAGGAATTTTCCCGCTAAGCCGCTTGAAGGCGGGGGAATGCTGCCTTTTATACAACAATTTTCAATTTGGGCTGATTTAATGAGGAGAATGTTGTATTTTGTGCAGGAATAGGAATAGATCTTAAATAGACAGCAAAGCGGTGATCGATATTCTGGAATTATCCATGGAACATCCTGAGGAACTGGTGAAAGTGACGCATGCGTTGTCTACGGAGCTTAGACTAAGAATGCTGGAGCTGCTCAACAGCCGGAGAATGAATGTAGTGGAGCTGGCGGAGGCGCTGGAGATACCGGTATCCACCTCCGCCTCGAATGTGAAGGTACTGGAGCAGGCGGGGCTGATTGAGACCGAGCTGCTGCCGGCTTCGCGCGGCTCCATGAAGGTCTGCAGCCGCATCT
The DNA here is from genome assembly GCF_037963255.1 of Paenibacillus sp. FSL H8-0259. Taxonomy (NCBI): domain Bacteria; kingdom Bacillati; phylum Bacillota; class Bacilli; order Caryophanales; family Paenibacillaceae; genus Paenibacillus; species Paenibacillus sp. FSL H8-0259. The sequence goes on along the minus strand of NZ_CP150147.1, from coordinate 5,014,019 downwards.
ATGATGATATCAAGATCATCATTAATGTGCCGGAACGCCGCGCGAAGGCGGAGCAAGGGGACTATTGCTACGAGATTGCAATGCCGATCGGCAATTTCACGGCCTGTGAAGTGGCGCCCACCTGCGGCATGGTCAGTGAGGCTGGGCCGATTATTGTGGAGGACTCACCGGCGGGTTTTTTCCATCCGGACCGTGTTCATGCCCAGCTGCTCTGGCTGCGAAAGGGGTATCTCGAATACCGCTATCCGCTGGAAATCCCGCAGGGGGCAGCGGTCCGCCTGATCCAGTTCTCGATGGAGATCTGCTCCGAGGCGCCGAATTATGAGAACGACTGGCCTTCGGATATTACCTTGTGGATCAACAATGTGGAGGTTGGCACCTGGACCTCGCCCGGCGACTTCGGCGGCAGACGCGGGAAGCTGAATCCTTCCTGGTGGATCGATACGGGTACCCAGTTCGGCTCGCTCAAGACCTGGAGCGTAGACAATACCCGCAGCACGATCGACCACAAAGAGATATCCGCCGTCAATCTGAGCCAGCTGAAGCTTACAGAGCAGAACCATGTGGATCTGCGGCTGGGTGTGAAGGAGAATGCGGTCTTCAAGGGCGGAATGAATCTGTTCGGGCGGAAGTTCGGCGATTATGAGCAGGATCTGGTGATGAAGATCTTCTATACAATATAAGAAACCTGAGTCACGGAATTTCAACGACAAGCGATAGACGGAGTAGCATTTGCGATGAACCTACGATATTTATGCAGAGAACCTGACGCCTTAGGCGCAGGTTCTTCATGCTGTACAATCGGTGATTGACATTTCAGCAGATTCTGCAATAATTAATACATATTTAATGTAATAAAACAAAAATATTGTTCTTAAGGAGCGTGTGCAATACTATGGCAACCGAGCATTATATTAAGGATTATCCGCGTCCGCAGTTCGTCCGTAAGGAATGGCAGAGCTTAAACGGGGAATGGAGTTTCCGGTTTGACGATGGCAACGTTGGTGAACGGGAGCGGTGGAATGAGCAGTTGCACGGGGATCTGAAGATACAGGTTCCCTTTACTTATGAGACGGAGGCCAGCGGGATCGGTGAGACGACCTTCCATCCTTATGTATGGTATGAGCGGGAACTGCAGCTACCTGCGGACTTGAACGGTAAGCGGGTGATGCTGAACTTCCAGGCGGTGGATTATACAGCCAAGGTGTGGGTTAACGGCAGCTATGCAGGAGGGCATCAAGGAGGTTATGCGGCCTTTTCGCTGGACATCACAGATTATGTGAACACGGATGCGGGAGCGGCCAACCGTCTGGTGGTTAAGGTGGAAGACAGCCAGAGCTGTACTCAGCCGCGGGGCAAGCAGCGCTGGGTGGATGAGAATTTCGAATGCTTCTATGTGCAGACAACGGGAATCTGGCAAAGTGTGTGGGTAGAGTATGTGTCGCCCTCCTATCTCAAAGCTGTCAAAATCACTCCGGATCTCGATAACCGCTCTGTCCGTTTCGAATATCAGACACAGGCAGCGGACGACAATCTCCGCCTGGAGACTAAGATCAGCACGGGGCAGAAGACGTTCAAGCAGGTCTCGCTCCATGTAGACCGGGCCTGGCTGCAGCTGGATGTGGAGCTGACTCACGAAGCAAACGGCCCGTGGAAGCTGCAGTCATGGTCACCTGCTGCGCCGACATTGTACGAAGTAGAGTTTGTTCTCTATAAAGATAATCAGGTCATTGACCGGGTATATTCCTATTTCGGACTGCGCAAAATTTCGGTCGAACAAGGCAAAGTGCTGCTTAACAATACACCGGTGTATCAGCGCCTCATTCTGGATCAGGGCTACTGGCCGGAGAGCCATCTGACCCCGCCGTCCGAAGAAGCACTGATTGCCGATATCGACGCAATTCTGGCGATGGGCTACAACGGCGTGCGCAAGCATATGAAGATTGAGGATGCCAGGTTCCTGTACTGGTGCGATGTAAAGGGCCTGCTGGTCTGGTCGGAGATGGCGGCGACCTTTGAGTTCAATGATGAGGCTGTGGAGAACTTCACGAACGAATGGACGGAGATTGTCCGGCAGCAGTATAATCATCCTTCGATTATCACCTGGGTGCCTTTTAACGAATCGTGGGGGATTCCGCAGGTCTACACGAGCAAGCTGCAGCAGAAATTCACCGAGGGGATCTATCATCTGACCAAATCCATCGATCCGCACCGTCCGGTCATTGTGAATGACGGCTGGGAGCATACCATCAGCGATATCATCACCCTGCATGATTATGAAGAGAGCGGAGATGTCTTGCTTGAACGTTATGCAGACTCCGGCAGCGTACTTGGCAGGGCAGCCTCATTCAACAACTGGAAATATGCCATGGCTCAGGGCTATGAATACCGCGGCCAGCCGGTGATCGTCAGTGAGTTCGGCGGCATTGCCTTTGATTCCGGTGACGGCTGGGGGTATGGAGAGCAGGTAAGCAGCACCGATGCCTTCATTGAACGGTTCCGCAAGATTACGCAGGCTATCAAGGACACCCCTTATATTTGCGGCTACTGCTATACGCAGATTACGGATGTCCAGCAGGAAGTGAACGGGCTGCTCACTGCGGACCGGACGCCGAAGATTCCGCTGGAAGTGATCCGGAAGGCCAATTTGCAGCTGAAGGAATAATCGTAACATTGGTACCCAAAAAGCGGTGAATTATCGGTTCAATGACAAGAAGAAGCCCTTTAGAATCTTCAGTGAAAGCACTTACATGTAGGTGCGGTCAACAGGTTTCATAATTGAAGATGAAGAGGAGGGGCTTATTTGTTAAAAAAACTATTCACCTCGCTGTCGGCTTCCCTGTGTCTGCTTCTGGTCCTGACCGCCATTCCGGCATTTGCCGCGAATGGCCCGGTGGTGTGGGGTACCTCATCCACGATTACCGATATTAACACCTTCACAGATGCGGGGACTGATGCCCGCGGGCTCAGACCCGGAACGTTCGGGGCGGAATATGCCCGGATGATCAAGCTGGCGAACGGGGACTGGCTGGCCGTCACTGCTATTTACGACAACAACGGCTATACCAAGGTCTCCTGGGGCGGCACCCGGCTGCAGGTCTTCCGCAGCACCGACAACTGCCGCACCTGGTCGCTGGTGTCCACCCTGTGGGAAGACGGGCGTGACCTGGACAACGGGCAGTTCGTGCAGCTGGCCAATGGCGATATTCTGCTGGCCATGCGCTCGGTCCGCTGGCAGGAGTCGTACAAGCTGAGAGTGTATAAGAGTGTGAATGGCGGCGCGAATTGGAGCTTCCTGAGCACAATCGATGAGAACAACGGCACCGCCGGTTCCCTGGGGAACCCGGATAAAGGGGTATATGAGCCGCATATGCAGCTGCTGAATGACGGCTCGGTAGCTGTCATGTATGCGAGTGAGAAGCATGTGACCGAGAACCCTTCCTACAGCCAGATCATCTCCGAAAAAATTTCTACCAATGGCGGAGCCAGCTGGGGAAATGAGATTTATGTGGCCTGGGACCCGTCTAACGCCGGGGCTCGTCCAGGCATGCCGGTCTGGAGCAAGATGGCGAACGGACAGTATATTGTCGCCTTTGAGGTGTGCGGAACGCAGAACTGCCGGATTTTCACCAAAAAAAGTACGGATGGCAAGACATGGTCCAGCGGCATCGGCACCCAGGTATCGACCAATCAGCAGGGCGGGCCATATCTCCTCTCCTTAACCGACGGGCGTCTGCTGCTCAGCTCCAACTCCAATGTGCTCTCGTTAAGTAATGATTACGGGACCACATGGGTGGATAATGATGTTCCGGCGTTCGGGAATTCGTGGTGGACAGCGATGTACCAGACCGGGGCGAATGAGATTGCTTTTGTGGATTCGGTCGAGCGGAGTGTTGGCGGGCATAATGTCCAGGCCCGGTTCGGCACGCTCAGCGGCTCGTATAGCAACGATTTTGCGGCGAATGACAACGGATGGGCCCGTTATGGGGGAACCTGGGCCGTGAGCGGCGGAACCTATAACCTCAGTTCGGTCAATGCGGACAAATCCGTGCTTACCCCGTACCCATCTAAAATGAACTATACGCTCGAAGGAGACATCAGGCTGAATAATGCCGGCCAGGGCAGTCTGGTCTTCAATCTGACGGGTCCGGGTACCGGAGCCGATTCTCAGAAGGGCTACGCCGCAGGCATTGACTCTGCCGGTCAGGTATGGCTCGGACGTTTCAACAATAACTGGACCCCGCTCCAGACCGTGGCCACACCCATTGCGGTAAATACCTGGTATCATATGAAGATTGTCGTGAACAGCGGTAACATCAAGGTATATGCTGGTGATATGGCTGTGCCTAAGATTAACCTGAATGATGCGGTGTTTACCTCGGGCACCATCGGGGTACGCGGCGGCTTCAATAACAGCGTAAGCTTCGATAATATAACAGTGAACTAATCTGCAATTCCTTTCTGGAGCCCTTCGGGGCTTCTTTTTTATTGGTACAAGTACCAATCTATATAGCAGTTGGATTTTCTCCACTTGCTTATGAACGGAGGCGCCCTTGCCGGGCAACAGTTGGAAAAACAGCACTTAATATGGCGGTATTAGTCCAAAGTAGGGTGTATTCATGTAATTAAATGACGTTTATCCATCTAATCACCTCAAAACCTCCAGAACCTCCAAATTAAGATACATTTATCCAACTAATATTTGCTGAGCTAGAACCAGAGCCAGAGCTAGAGCTAGAACCAGAGCCAGAGCTAGAGCTAGAACCAGAGCCAGAGCCAGAGAGATGCGGCAGATGCGAGAATGACCGCCATTCGAGCAGTAGCTAATTTTAATGGGGAACTGGAAGCCCCGTTTCCGCACCTTTCGATTCTCCACCCTCCTTAAGATCGTCTACCCTCACGGCGGCTCCGCGCCATTAACACCTGTCATTTGTTCACCAAGGAGCGGCGGTTTGTCGGTTCAACAGTTGCCGCATCCCCTGTAGAGTATGTGATAAGAAAGCCCTTACATGAATGGTTGAGAGGGCTCTCGCACACAAACTTTTTTGACGAGAGGGTTGTTCAAATGAGGATGAATAAGAAGTACACAGGTTTGGTATCGGCCGGGCTGGCGTTAGCCCTGATTCTGCCGGGATGCTCATCCGGAAACCAAGAGAACGGAGAAGCCGTCAAGGCATCGGATGAACCGGCAAAGACAGAGAGTGCAGGCGGCAGTCCGGTAGAGATCTCGTTCTGGAACATGTTCGGCGGCGGGGAAGGGGAATTCGTAGACCAGATTATCAAGGACTTCAATGACTCGCAGAAAGAGGTAACTGTGAAGCAGCTCCGCCTCGAATCCAATGAATATTACGCGAAGCTCAGTACGGCGCTGTCTTCCTCCAAAGGACCGGATATTGCCATTGCCCATGTGGACCGGATCTCCCCGTTCGTGAAGGCGCAGCAGATTGTACCTGTAGATGAGCTGGCCTCCAAGGTCGGATTTGACCTTAAGGAAATCTCTGATTCCAACATGCAGAGCGTGTCCTACGAGGGTAAGCCTTACGCTGTTCCGCTGGATACCCACTTCCATATGTTCTACTACAACAAGGACATCCTACAGAAGGCTGGTCTGCTGAATGAAGACGGCACCCCTAAGCTTGGAGACCTGACACCGGCGGGCTTCGAGCAGACACTGGCGGATATTCAGGCCAAAGTGCCGGATGTGCAGGCGATGGCTGTGAACACCCCCTACTTCCAGGAGCCGTTCCTTAATCTCTATTATGAAGCCGGCGGGGATATCCTGAATTCCGATATGACCAAAGCCAGTATCAACAATCCGCAGGCGCTGGATGTCCTGAAATTCTATCTGGACGTCTTCAAAAATAAGTATGCCGATCTCAATGATAAAACACCTTGGGATAACTTCCATAACGGCAAAGCTGCTTTCTGGTTCGGCGGTGTATGGGAAGCGGGGCTGCTCCTCGGAGATGAATCCCTGCATATCGGCGCGATGCCGCTTCCTCCGATCTTTGGCAGCCAGACGCACTGGGCCAGCTCCCATACGCTTGTAATTCCGTCCTACGTCACTCCTGAGAAGCAGGAGGCGGCAGCCAAGTTCATGAAGTATTTCTCTGAAATAGGCGGAGAAACCTGGGGACAGGCGGGTCATGTGCCTGCGAACAGCAAAGTAACCACCAGCGATGCCTACAAGAGTCTGCCTTATCGCAGCGAATTCATCGAGGCCCAGAAGACCGTGAAATTTGCTCCGCCGACAGATAAGTATACAACCATCATTACAACGATCTCCGAAGAGCTGCAGAACATCATCTTCGGCAGTGAGAGTCCGGAAGACGGGCTGGCGAAGCTGGAGAAACAGATTAACGAAGTGCTGGAGAACTAGCTCCCTCTGCAGGAAAGGTACGGCCCCCCGCCTCCGCTAAGGGCGGGGGGCCTGTCCTTCCAGCCCATGTGCAAACTTAATTGAAGGAGAGAATGACCGATGGAGCGGAGTGTAATAGAGAATAAAGCGGCAACGCCTCTTCGCAGGAGAGAGCCCATACACCTACTGAAGGAACTGAAAGCTATTTTTTATCTGGTCCCCTTCCTGGTACCGTTTACAGTGTTCTACTTGTGGCCAGTAATCAACGGAGCTTGGATGAGCCTGCATGTCTGGGGCATTCAGGGGATGCAGAAGTATGTTGCATTGGCCAACTATAAGAAAATCTTAGAGAATCCGGATTTCTTTTCGTATTTGTGGAACTCATTCTATTTTGTGCTGCTGTGCGCGCCAACCGTACTGGTGCTTGGACTTGTACTCGCGCTGATCATCAATCAGAGAATTTGGGTACGGACCCTGATCCGCTCCGTGTTCTTCCTGCCGTATGTCCTGTCCGTCTCAGTGGTCAGCTTCATCTGGCTGAAGCTGTTCGACGCAAAGAACGGTCCGGTGAACGCTGTACTGCATGCGCTTGGCATGAATGCGGATATCAACTGGCTCACGGATCACAGGTTCGTGTGGTGGGCGATTACGATAGCGACAGACTGGTGGAGCGTAGGGTTTGTGATGGTGCTGTTTCTGGCCGGACTGCAGGAAATCCCTACGGATCATTATGAAGCGGCGAAGATCGACGGCGCGAATGCCTGGCAGCGCTTCTGGAGCATCACCCTGCCGGGGCTGTCCAGTGTGATGAAGATCCAGATCTTTTATCAGATTATCAATTGCCTCAAGCTGTTCGGACAGGTACAGATTATGACCGGCGGCGGGCCGGGAGATTCCACCAATACCATGATCCGCTATATCTATGTCACGGGGTTCAAGAAGGATATGTTCGGCCTGGCCGCAGCGCAATCAATGATCTTCTGCTTCATCATGCTGCTGATCGCCGTGGTTCAATTCAAAATCACAGACCGCAAAGACGGATAGGAGGGAGACGTTCATGAAGAAGCTTGCTTTAAATATTGCTGCTGTTCTGCTTGCGCTGCTGTTTGTTTTTCCGCTGATCTGGATGTTCCTCACCTCCCTGAAGCCTGACGGTGTGAACGTATATACGCTGGCTGATTGGGTGAATTGGTCAGATCTGAATACCGATAACTATGTCAAAGTCATCCGGGACTCGCAAATTCTGCATTGGACGTGGAACAGTCTGGTCATAGGTGTCCTCACCACCGTCATATCCATTCTGCTCAGCTCGCTGGCGGCATTCTCCTTCTCCAAGCTGCCTTTCCGGACGCGGGGGATATTCTATGTGCTGATCGTTTCAGGTCTGCTGATTCCGACAGAAGCTATACTGATTCCGCTCTATGAAACTGCGCTGCATCTGCAGCTGATTGATAACATCTGGGCGATTATCCTGCCCGGGCTGACCAACCCGATCGGCATTCTGCTGCTGAAGCAATTCATGGACGGGGTACCCAGGGATTATATTGAAGCCGCGCAGATTGACGGCAGCCGCAGCTTCCGGTTATGGTGGAGTATCTGTCTGCCGCTTACGCGCTCAGCCATGGTCTCTGTGGGAATCTTCTTCTTTATCCTCTCCTGGAATAACTTCCTGTGGCCTTATCTGGCGATTACCTCAGAAGAGAATATGATTCTTTCGGCAGGGCTGCCCACCTTTTTGTCGAATAATAACATGTCGCTCAATCTGATTATGACGGCAAGTGCCATTGCGGCGATACCGACGATTCTGGTGTTCATTCTTCTTCAGCGGCATATTGTCCAGGGTGTGGCGATGTCCGGTGTCAAAGGTTAATTCTTAAACGCGAAAGGATAGTGGGCATGCTTACATCTCCTGAGAGTTCTGCCAGGCCCATGCGGCTCCGCCTGATATCCTGGATCAAAATTATGAAGAGCAGCATGCGCTATAAGTGGATGCTGCTTCTTGTTCTCTTCTCCTTGACACCGCTGGTGGTCATGGGGATTATTTCATTTTCGATCTCCAAATCAACGATTAACCACAAAGTAACCGAATATTCCGAGCATCTGCTGTACCAGACCGCTGATAATCTGGATACGCGGCTGGGTGTGTACAAGGACATGATGATGCAGGTGCTGAACAATAACGAGATCGTGGGCATGCTGCGGACCCTTGATCGGACAGACACGGCCAGCTATGATGTGGATAGTCTGTCGCTAACGACGAAGCTGTCCACGATTGTGGCGATCAATCAGGATGTGCAGTCGATTTCTTTTGTATCGGATAGGCATTATATCAAAGGAATCTACCGCTGGAACAAGCGCACGCCAGCCGAGGTAGAGCCATTCCTGCAGACGCTTGAGGGCGGCAGCAACTTCCGCTGGTATCCGACCCGCTACGGGACCTATGTAGACAGTCTGAATTCGCAGAGCACCCACGTCTTCTCGGTAGCCAAGCAATTGTACAAAATATCCGATGACAGTCCGCTGGGGATTGTGGCAGTTCTGGATATCCGGGAGGATGTCATTAAGGAGCTGGTCTCGAAGGCGGTGAGCAACAACCGGGATCTGCAAAGCTTCGTGATGGACGGACGTGGCATGCTGGTCTCCTACCCGGACAGTGGTCTGATTGGCAGAAGTGTGACTGAGGTGCTGGGTGAGGCGGGTTACGAGAAGCTCATAGGCTCCGGCCCGGAGGAGACGAGATTTCCGCTCACGTACAAGGGCGACAGCCTGATTGTGAATGCCAAGAAGCTGCACACCAATGACTGGGTGGTGGTGAATGTCATTTCCAAGGCGGCGCTGTACCAGGATTCGAACCGTCTGCTGCAGATTTTCATCTTCGTCGGGCTGCTCTGCATTGTCTTCTCGGTCATTGCTGCACTGGTGCTGGCGAATTCTATTACGAATCCGATTCTGAAGATGATCCGTCTGATGCGGCAGGTGATGTCCGGCGAGCTCAGCGTCCGCTACAAAGCCAAAAGCCGGCATGACGAAATCGATATTCTCGGCGATAATTTCAACTACATGGTTGTGCAGATCGACGAGCTTTTGAAAGCGGTATATCTGGAGCAGGATCAGAAACGGATGGCGGAGCTCAAGGCGCTGCAGGCGCAGATCAACCCGCATTTTCTCTACAACACCCTGGATATTATTAAATGGACGGCCTTGATTCAGAAAGCCAACAACGCGGCAGAGATGGTCAGCTTATTGTCGCGGCTGCTGCGGATCAGTCTGGGCAAAGGGGAAGAGACCGTTACGGTGGAGGAGGAAATCGAGCATGTGCAGTGTTATCTGGGCATTCAGAAGTTCCGTTTCAACTTCAATATTGAGACCGTTGTTGAGATGGACGATGAAGTCCGTCACCTGCGGACGCCCAAGCTGATTCTGCAGCCGATTGTGGAGAACGCGGTTATCCATGCTTTTGGAGATATGGAGTCCGGCGGCTGCATCCGCATATCGTGCAGCAAAGCGCCGGGCAATCTGGTATGGTTCGAAGTGGCGGACAACGGGAAGGGGATAGACCCGGCGCTTGCGCGCAGTCTGCTGGCCGGGCAAGCGGCGGAGGAGGAGAAGCCGGGAGGCATTGGACTGGCCAATGTGGATGAACGGATTAAGCTGATTTGCGGGAAAATGTACGGCATCGAGATTCACAGTGAGCCGGGTACAGGAACGTCCATACGAATCAAGCTGCCACTCATGACAGAGGATATAAGGGGGAACCGCTGAGATGCACCGGGTCATTATCGTAGAAGATGAATTTATCGTAAGATATGGAATCCGGTCGATGATTAATTGGGAGTCCATCGGGATGGAGGTCATAGGCGAAGCGTCGAACGGCAGGGAGGCATTGGAGGTGATGGAATCCGGGCTGCCTGATATCCTGATTACCGATATCAAAATGCCCGTGATGGACGGCATCGAGCTCATTGCCGAGGTACGGAAGCTCTCACCGGATATCAGGATTATTATCCTCAGCAACCTCGAAGATTTCCAGTATGCCAAGGAGGCGATCAGACATAGTGTATCCGAGTATATGATCAAATCGGATATGATGCCGCGTGACTTTGAGCTGGTGCTGCTTAAATTGAAGGAAAGCCTGGAGGCGGTGCAGAAGAATATGCCCGTCTCTTCCCAGGCTGCTCCCCCGGAGCCGGTGCATAAGGAGAATTTCCTGCTGGAGCTCATGGAGCGGGGGGCGGCTCAGGGGCAGATAGACAGAAGTAGACTCGCTCAGGCGGGACTTGCGGATTCACGGCCGCTGTATTTGCTGCATATTAGCCTGGGCAGCAGTGCTGAGCCGGGGTATGGGCAAGGACAGAGCGTGATCCGCAGGCTGCTGGAGCAGATTTGGATTGAACGTGCCCTCGGGTATGAAATGTTCCCGGACAGACAGGGGGAGCTTAATATTATAGTAACCACAGAGCTTAACACAGAGCCTGCAGGATTTGCCTGGTTAGACTTCGTGCGCAGCTGTAGTGAAGAGCTTATCTGCCGCTTATCTACCCAATATGGCTGGACTGCAACGATTGGTCTTAGCGGAGTGAACGGGCAGTGGACAGAGCTGAAGAATGCTTATGTCCAGGCCGTGGAAGCTGCCAGGCAGAAGCTATTTATGGGGAGCGGTCGTGTTCTGGTTCACAGCAGCGAAGAATTGAAGGCGCAAGTACCTCCGCTTGAGGCACTTCAGATCAGCAGCCGCCAGATCCAGTCTATGGTGTACGCCTTCCAGTCCAGAGAGCTGGAGGAGTATCTGAATCAGCTGTTCGGGCAGCTGGCTGTACGCCGGGATGCGGATCTCGTGCAGATTATCTCACTTGAGCTGCTGATGATCCTAACAACCTTGTGGCCCGATGTATCCAGGGATGCTGAACAGGTTCTGGAGCTCAAGAAGCAGTACTTCGACGAGCTGTCGATGCTGGAAACGCTTGAACAGAGCCGGCTATGGTTCATGCAGGCCTTCGAAGCGCTGGTAGAGCATATGATAGAGATGTATAACAGCGACCGGAACAGCATTATCAAGGCAACCCAGTATATTCAGCAGTACTATGATCAGGAAATCACACTGCAGTCGATTAGCCGGCTTGTACATTTAAGCAAGAATTATTTCGCCAACCTGTTCAGGAAGGAAGTAGGTGAGAGCTTCCTGGAGTATCTGACCCGGATCAGAATTGAGAAGGCCAAGACCCTGCTAACCGGAGAACTGAAGGCTGGAGATGTCGGTACCCTGGTCGGGATTCAGGACCCGAAATATTTCTCCAAGGTGTTCAAGAAAATCACTGGCGTGTCTCCTTCGGAATATCGCGGGCTGGTTCGTAAGAGCGGACAATGAGGGCTGTGAGGGTGGGATTTTGTGCAAACGCTTACAAAATATGACTGGAGTGAACCTGTTCCGGAAAGGGGGAGTGAGATGAAAACCATGGGCCGTATGCTGCCCGTTCTGCTGCTGTATCTGTTCCTGCTGCCGGGCTGTGCAGAGCTCTCTTCCGGGAATCAGAGTCCCCAGGAGAGTACAGTGCCTGTCGAGGTATCCTTCTGGAATCCGTTCGGAGGCGGCGAAGGCGAATTCGTAGAGAGAATTATCAAAGATTATAATGCTTCCCAGAGTGAAGTGTTTGTGAAGCAGCTCAGACTTGAATCTAACGAATATTACGCCAGGCTGAGCACTGCTCTGTCCTTCGGCAAAGGGCCTGATGTAGCCGTTGTCCATGCGGACCGGTTGTCGCCGTTCATTAAAGCGGGGCAAATTGTTCCGCTGAATGCTCTGGCTGAGCAGGACGGATTCCAGTGGAGTCAAATCGGTGAACAGAACCTGCAGAGCGTCAGCTACAGCGGACAATATTATGCAGTCCCGCTCGATACCCATTTTCACATGCTCTATTACAACAAGGAAATATTGGCCAAGGCCGGATTGCTTACTCCAGATGGAACACCGAAGCTCGAAGAGAATACTCCCGCAGGGTTCATCCGTATGCTGCGCCAAATCGCTGAGCAGGTTCCGGGGGTACAGCCGATGGCGGTCAACACCCCTTATTTTCAGGAATCGTTCCTGGATCTGTATTATGAGGCAGGCGGAGAGCTGTTCAGTCCCGATATGAAGCATGCAGCGGTCGATAATGAGAAGTCGGTGAAGGTCCTGACCTTCTACCAGCAGCTGTTCGAAGAGGGATTAAGTGATCTGAATGATAATACACCTTGGGACTCCTTCTATAACGGCCAGGCTGGACTGTGGTTCGGCGGAGTATGGGAAGCGGGGCATCATCTGGGCAATGAGGATACCGAAATCGGTATTATGCCTCTCCCGCCGATCTTCGGCAGCGCCGCCCACTGGGGAAGCTCACATACGCTGGTTATTCCGGCTTACGTAAGCTTGGAGGAGCAGGAGGGAGCGATGGACTTCATGAAGTATTTCTCAGAGGTGGGCGGACATATCTGGGGGGAGGCGGGTCATGTCCCGGCCAATCTTGATATCGCAGAGAGCCGGGCTTACCGGGAGCTGCCTTACCGCGAGCTGTTTATCCAGTCGAGGGATCAGGTGAAGTTCGCCCCGCAAACCGATAAATATGCGGCACTATTCACTGCAATGTCGGAGGAGCTGCAGAATATTATCCGTAACCGGATTCAGCCGGAAGCAGGATTGAAAGTGCTGGAGAAGAGCCTGAATCAAATTTTGGCGAATTAATTAACAATATGCAGGGGCTCCCCCGGTGATCAGGTAATCAATTCAAGCACCGGACAGAAGCCGGGATTCGTGGAACATAACATTGCTGTGAATTCTGGCCGTTGCTTCGACAGTACTGCGAAGTAGCTTCTAAGCACATGATTGAGCTCAACCGTCCCGTTCTGGAAGGATAATGAGTACAGCGTCTGCACATGGGTGTAATAATATTTTTTCTCATGCCGGGGCAGCTTGTAGATGGTAGGCGGAACGTAGGTGGCGACATCAAAGAGATTGGCATAACGGAAGCTGCTGCGGACATAGCTGCTGAATGCTTTGGCAAATGCAGGATCACCCGCACGCGGAGATCCGTACGTATACAGGCGGGGAGACCTGTAGGCTGAATTAGCGGCAAGATCTATAGCACATAAGGTTGCTAGTGCCCCGCCGAGGCTGTGGCCTGTAACGTATAGCGTTTTCTCCGGTGACAAGGTGCTGAGTATGGAGAGGATTTCCTCTCTTGCTGACGAATAAATGTCTGTGAAGCCTCTGTGCGTCAGGCAATCTTCCTTGATATATTTGAACTTTTTTTGCGCAGCATTCATGTTGGAGAGCCAATTGGTGGTTGAGCTGCTTCCGCGCCAGGCAATAATGATCTCCTGTGGTGATTCCAGAATGAAACCAAACGGCTCGGAGATACCGCCCATGGATTTCGCCCGGAAATTATGCACGACCGAGAAGTCCGCCGGAACCACGAACGAACCGTCCGCATGTTCAAATTGTACATAGGTCTGCCCGCAGACGGCAGCCAGAAAGATGGCCCAGTCCTGTTCATTCCGCATGTTACCCATCCCGCATCCCGCCCTTCTTTCTATCTGTGTATGATCAGCAGGCAGGATTGGTGCCTATGGAACCTTTATGAATTTGCGATTGCGTCGAAATCCACTTGTGCCAATTGTTTGGATACTTCCCACAGTCTGGCTGCCACAGCGGCATCCAGCCCCTGCGGAGCGATCTTGCCGGGCTTTGGCAAGCCTCTCGTTTCTGAGAGTCTGCCGGGTCCGTAATAAGTTCCGGACTTCGCGTCCGGCGATGTCGCGGCGAACAGAGTCGGAAGCGCGCCTTGCGCGGCCGGCTGGAACAAGATCGGCCCCAGGAACCTGCGTAGAATCCCCGCTGTGCTGTTCGGCCCGGCCCCATTAAGAAGCAGGTCCGTGCGTGAAACGCCCGGATGAACCGGAAGGCTCAATAGGCCCCAGCCCGATGCGTCACTGCGCCGCTGCAGCTCCAGTGCGAACATGATCATGGCAATTTTCGATTGCGCATAAGATTCCATGGCATGATAACGGCGTTCAAATTGCAGGTCGTCAAAATGTATTGAGCCGCTCCGGTGGGCAACACTGCCCAGGCTTATCACACGCGGTTTATTTTCTTTGCGCAGTAAAGGCATCAGATGTGCAGTCAACGCGAAATGTCCAAGGTAATTCGTACCGAATTGAAGCTCAAAGCCATCTTTCGTGAGTTTGCGGGTAGGCGGTGTCATTACCCCTGCATTATTGATTAGCAGATCAAGACTGTGTCGCTCCTTATTCATCCTTGCGCCGAACGCCTGTACCGACTCTAGGCTGGCAAGATCCAGCTCTTCAAAACGGATATTGGCTGAGGTAACACTGCTGCGGATTTTTTTCACCGACTCTGCTCCCTTTGCGGCATTGCGGCCAGCGAGTATGACTTCTGCTCCATGTTTCGCCAGCTCCAGCGCCGTTTCGTAGCCGATGCCTCCTGTACCGGTAACGATGGCTGAGCGGCCCCGCTGTGAAGGAATATTTGAAGCTGTCCATTTAGGGAAATTGTCCATCTTTTCTTTCTCTCCTTTGCCCTGTTTGACTGTATCTATGGCCCATACCGAAATACTTAACCTCCGGCGCCTGAATTGTAAGTTGACCAGCCGTTCGATATACTTAATGCTAATACTTAGAGGCTTATCGAAGTCAAGCAGTCTTTAAAATACCATTTCGAGGTGAAAGAGGATGTACAGTATCAATGAAGTAGCTGCGATTTGCGAGGTGACGGCGCATACACTCCGCTTTTACGATAAGGAGGGATTATTGCCCTTTGTGGGACGCAATGGAGCGGGAAACCGCATTTTCTCTGATGGTGATTTATCACTAGTCAAAGTGATTTGCTGCCTGAAAAACACCGGAATGCCGATTAAAGATATCAAAAAATATATCGAATTGATTATGGAAGGTGATTCGACCAAGGAAACACGGCGCAGCATTATGATCGAGCACCGTAAGGAAGTGGTGCGGCAGATGGATGAATTGAAGAAAAATCTGAACATTATTGATTTGAAGGTTGCCTTATACGAAACCAATAATATGGACCTGCTTCGTGAGCTTTAACCCCTTACTAGTTAGAGTCATCTCTAAGTGGTTATAACCAAAAAAATACATAAATAAGATGAACATAAGAAGATTCAGCCGCTAACAGTTCGATCATACATAACATGGAGGTTTGAATTTTGATCGAGGAACGTATTTCATTGGGGCAGTTAGCGATAAACGTGAGGCATTCATTAAACGTCAAGCCTGCTATTCTGTTTCTTCATTTCAGCGGCGGGAACCTCAACATGTGGGAGGGGGTTCTCCCGCAGTTTGCACAGGACTACAGCATCATTGCTCCCGATATCCGGGGACATGGTCAATCGGACAAACCGGAAACCGGCTATCATATCGATGAGATGGCAGAGGATATGTATCGGCTGCTGCAGCATTTGCAGGTAGACAAGTGCCATATCGTCGGCAGCTCGATGGGAGCAGAGGTTGGCCTGAGTCTGGCGGCGGCGCATCCGGAGAAAGTGTTATCCCTGGTCTGCGAAGGCGCACTTAATAATGAATTCGGCAAATACGGAATATTCCAAGGTACAGCAGAAGAAATTGTGCAGAGAAAAGAACAGCTGCGTGCAGAATTGGGTGAACGGGAAGAACGAATCTTTAGCAGTATAGAGGAGTATGTTGCCGAACAACGGGCGGAGCTGACAGCGGAGGGGCTGTGGAATGAATATTTCTCGGCCTTCTATGAGCATAGTCTGCAGCAGCTGCCGGACGGCAAGTACACCTACTGTTATCTGAACCGTGTAAGGACCGAATATATCGTGAAGTTCTGGGATCTGTCATTTGAGCAGTATTATCAGAAAATAGAGTGTCCGGTACTATTCCTCCCCAGCGAAGAAGAGTGGGCTGACGAGTCCATCCGCCGCAGTCTGGAGGCCTTCGCAGGGCTGCTGGACAGCCATGAAATTACGCGGATTCCTGACTCTCTCCATGCTTATGTCTGGATGCAGCTGCCGCTTCCGGCAGGCCAGGCTGTGAAGGACTTCCTGAACAAGCAGCTGTGATCACAGATAAAGAGCCCGGTCCTGGAGGATTCTCCTGGGCCGGGCTCTAATATTCTTGCCTATTCTGGTTCTGACCTATTCTTCCTCAACTACTATCCTGTCCGGCAGCTGTGTAACATAACTGTCCGACATCCGCAGAAGCTCAAGTGCGCGGGTGAACTCATCCTCTGTCGATTGCAGGAGCTCCGCCCCGTCACCGGATAACGTATAATGCTGTCCGTCTTCGAACCCGCTGCCGGATAAGAAGAGCTCTTCGTTATTAACGAAGGAGCCCGTAGGCAGATAATAGCGCTGCGGCAGCAGGTTATAATGGGTCTGATTCAATAAATCCTGTCCAAAATGAATATGATAGTCCAGCGGCACACCGAGCAGATTCGCTACGGTAGGAAGAATGTCAACCTGTCCGCCTAGCTGCTCCTTCACGCTTGGAGACGTAATGCCGGTAGCTGATATGATGAGCGGGATATTAATCAGATCGCGTTCATTATATTCATGCCCCAGAATTTCCTCCATTAAGACCTTATCATCATCCTTGAGCGAGAAAATAGGAAGTCCCCGGTGATCGCCATAAAGCACAACCACACTGTTATCCCATACCCCGCTGCTTTTGAGTTCATCCATAAATTGACCCAGTGCATAATCCGCATAGTTCTCGGCCCGGATATAGTTTCCAACGAGTGTACCTTCATAACGTTCCGGCAAGGTCATCTTGTATTTGCTCTCTGGAATGGTGAACGGGTTATGCGATGACATCGAGATCACATGTGAATAGAAGGGCTGTTCGTTCTGGTCCATCCGGGCCAGCTCTGCCGATGTTTTGTTGTACAGGACCTCATCCGATGAACCATAGAAGACAGTATCCTCTTCACCGAAGTAGGCTTTGTCATAATAACGGTTAAAGCCAAGCGCATCGTACAGCTCGCCGCGGTTCCAGAAATCGACTTCATTCGTATGGAAGGTTGCGGTATCGTAACCTTGGGCCTGCAGCAGCTTCGGCAAGCTGGGCAGATCTTTCGGTGCATACATTTCTGTAGCCGGACCATCCGGCGGAACATAGAAGGAAGTATTTACGATAAACTCGGCATCCGATGTGTTACCTTGACCCACCTGCTGAAAGAACCGGGGGAAGTAATAACTCTCGGCGGCAAGCTTATTCAGGTTAGGTGTAATTTCTGTTCCGTCAACCGACAGATTGATCAGGAAGTTCTGGAAAGACTCCATTTGCAGGATGATCAGATTCTTACCCTTGGCGGCCCCGTACATGACCGGATTGGCTAGGGTCTGAATGCCTTTGGTCTTATCAATGCCTGCCTGTGAGATTTCCGCTTGATTAATCGGCTCTTCCTCCGGCTCACCCAGCAGGGCATAAGCTTCATAATTGAGGATCCCCATTTGTTCGGCTTTGACATTCTCGTTCATACTGGCCTTATTCGGAAAAATATTCATCATACACATGACGAGTGAGACACAGAACAGGGCAGCGACCGCCTTGCGGTTACTGGGGCGGGACATCGAGTGCTTCCAAGCCAGCGCCTTCTTGCGTCTGAGCATAACCAGGCTGATAATAATAATGTCTACGAATATAAGCATATATTGAGGGTGAACGACGGCGAATATACTTTTCTTGACGGCTCCCACCTGCTTGACCTGGCCGAAGACCTGAGAAGTAGCAATAATGCCAAAATGATTATGATAGACAATCAGAGAGAAGAATAAAACGGTAATAAGCAGATTGACGAGCATATAGATGGCAATTTTCCGCTTCGTGGCGAACCATTCGATGAGGCAGAACAGCAGCAGCACAAAAGGAATCTCTTTCAGCCATGTGGTCCAGGTTGGACCGTCCTCGAACAGGTAATACCAGGCGAAATAGCTTTTAACTAGCATAATTAGGGAGAAGAATAGAATCGATCTTTTACTGAGCGAGCGTGATTCCTTAAACGGCATTGCGTATGCGCATCCTTTTCTATTTAATCTTTTCATTTTATTACATGGGAGAGTTCAAAATCAACTAGATTTAAGGCAGCGGGATTTAAAATAAAGATGTAAATCCGCAGCTTTTACGTTATCCTCATATAAGCGATCCGAAAAAACACTAAAGAACTTAATTAGCGCAGGAGGAACATAGATGTCAAAAGAATTCTCACGGCAATATACCGAAAGTGTGAAGCTGGAATTATTGAACAGACTCGGACTGAAGCAGGTGTACTTCAAAGGGCAGCAAGGCGACGATCTGCTGTATGAAGCAACGGGCTTTGACCGCGGGACGGCGCATAAATTCTGTGTCCGGACGAAGAAGGGAACGATCGACGAGTGGGTCGGCGGTAAATGGATGAAGGTCCGCAGCTTCACGATTGCCACAGGGCGGGAGGGAACAGAATGAGCGGGAATGCCCATTTACAGGTACAGCGGCTGGCTGAAATCGAGCATTTGAAGATTCATGGCAGAACGACCGGCGGCTTGGACCCGGTTACGTTATTCTGGACGGGCAGTGCCATCGAGCTGAATGTTCAGGCTTCCGGGCTATGGATTGAGGTGGAATCCGGTTATGACCAATACGAATCCTGGATCAGTATCTTGATTAACTCCGTTCCGGTCAGCAGACAGATGCTGAATGCCGGAAGGTACTGGATTTGTGTATTCCGCGGAATGAACCCTGACACCGTGAAGAATATCCGGATTGTAAAAGAGGTCCAGGCCATGAGCGGCGACCCGGGCTGCCATCTGCAGTTCCATGCGGTCCGGACAGACGGAGCGTTCCTGCCGGTTGAAGCGAAGCCCTACCGGCTTGAGTTCATCGGCGACAGCATCACTTCAGGTGAAGGCGTTATCGGAGCCCGGGAGGAGCTGGACTGGATACCGGCCTGGTTTAGCGGTGTACATAATTACACGGCCCTGACCGCAGAAGCCGTAAATGCAGACTACCGGGTGATTTCGCAGAGCGGCTGGGGCGTGCTCACCAGCTGGGATAACAATCCAAATGGTAATATTCCAGATATCTATGAGCAAGTCTGCGGCCTGCTCACCGGAGAGCTTAATGAAGCGCTCGGAGCGCATAAGGTGAACGACTTCGAATCCTGGCAGCCGGATGTCGTGGTCGTTAATCTTGGCACCAATGATAACGGTGCATTTCATTCCCCGGAATGGGTGGATGAAGGTACCGGGCAGAGATATAAGCAGCGGCTGAAGGAAGACGGCAGTTATCATGAAGACGATCTGTCAGCGTTTGAGACGGCAGTGGTGAAATTCCTGGGCAAGCTGAGACGGTATAACAACACTGCCCATATTCTCTGGGCGTATGGCATGCTGGGCATTCCGCTGATGCCGGCGATTTATCGTGCTGTGGATGCTTATATCCAGTCCACTGGCGACAAGAAAGTGTCAGTGTTTCAATTGCCGGATATGACGGACGAAACGGCGGGAGCAAGAACCCATCCGGGCTTACCGGCCCACCAGCAGACTGCTCAAGAGTTAAGCGGCTATATTAAGGGATTGTTATCAGGATCATAAGAACGTCAAATAGACTAATTCCATATTCAAAAGGGTTGCGGGACGCTCATCAGCGGATGGGCGTTTTTTGCTGTGTAGGGCGTACCTGTAATTATTATATTCGTCTGTTGGGGATAAGTTTCAGTGGAATTTGGAGCAGATCCTTCTCCGTCTGAAGGATGAATTTGATTTTGTGTTAGGTCAAATGATCCCATGTTTAGAAGCGTATCTGAGCCGCCGGCCCTGGATGCAATCTGTTGATTCGTATGTCTTGATTAAGGACTTTAGAGAACGAGAGAGACTGATCGAATGTATGCGAAAAACCGAATACAATGTGCCAATGATAAGGTAAATGAGCCGAATGTATGCGGAAAACCGAATACAATGTGCCCATGATAGGGTAGATGAGGCGAATGTATGCGAAAAACCGAGTACAATGTGCCAACGATAAGGTAAATGAGCCGATTGTATGCGAAAAACCGAATACAATATGCCAGCGATGGGGAAATGAGCTGAATGCGAATGAGGGGAAAAAGTGCCCCTGAATGCGCTGAAAGTGGGCGGGAGGCATAGATTAGGATCAGTATTGCGCTTGATTTCCCCGGGAAACTGTACAGAGGGAGCTGCCCCAGAAGAAGTCTGAAGGGAGCAATGTGGTGGCCTACAATCTCCAAAGTTGCTAAAGGCCGGATAAGCCGCATAATGCATAAACTCCTGTTGGATTTTTCTGCAGGGCGACTTTGTTCCTGTTCTTCATTTGACATACGAACCGTCCAGACGGTATAGTAAATACAGAGGTGATTCACATGAACAGCAATTCCAAACGCAATTTGATTTTGGCAGCCGCTTCAAACGTCGTGAAGCATCAAGGAATCGAGAAGCTGACACTTGAGGCGGTGGCCGCCGAAGCAGGGGTGAGCAAAGGCGGTCTGCTGCATCATTTTCCGAATAAGGACGCCTTAATTCAAAGCATGGTGTCAGGAATAACCAATGAATTCATAACAGATGTTCAGAATAGGGCGGCCCGGGATACACGGGATCAAGGGAAATGGAGCCGGGCCTATTTGGAGTCCACCGTCGAAGCAGATAAGGAAGCGCAGGGCATGAACGTAGCGCTTAACGCAGCGCTTTTTAGCAACGGGGATCTGCTGGAGGACCTTCGGAAACAGTACTCCGTCTGGCAGGAGAACATTGAGAACGATGGACTTGATCCGGTGATCTCCTCAATTGTCCGGCTGGCTGTAGACGGCCTGTGGTTATCGGAGGTATTTGGAATCGGTGAAATCAGCGGTGAAATGCGGGACAAGGTCGTCAGCAAATTGCTGGAGATGATTAATTAGGAGGCAACCCAAGTGAATTCTTATGTATTATTGTCGTTAGCTATTGTGAGTGAGGTCTTCGGCAGCTCCATGCTTAAGGCGTCGAACGGGTTCAAAAGACTGCTTCCATCCATTGCGGTGGTCGCCGGCATGGGACTGGCATTCTTTAATCTGTCACTCGCGCTGAAAGAGATCCCCCTCGGGACGGCTTATGCCATCTGGTCAGGTGTGGGAACGGCGTTAACCGCATTGGTTGGCGTACTGGTCTATAAAGAAAGTCTGAATGTCAAAAAAGTAGCAGGACTGCTCCTCATCATTGGCGGTGTGGTGCTCCTGAAGCTTTCAACGGAGGGTTGAACTGTGAAAAGTTATCTTGCACTAAGTATTGCCATCATCTCGGAAATTTTTGGCACGACGATGCTCAAGCTCTCCGACGGATTCAGCAGTGTGCTGCCGTCTATCGGGGTAGTGATTGGAATGGGTGTGGCTTTTTACAGCTTGTCCATTAGTCTCAGAACCATACCGTTAAGCCTGGCTTATGCCATCTGGTCCGGGGCAGGGACGGCGCTGACTGCACTCATCGGCATCCTGATCTGGAATGATCCCTTCAACCTGCTTACCGGTATCAGTCTGCTTATCATTATCGGGGGGCTTGTCTTGCTGAATTCCTCTAGTCATGCCGGGCAGGCAGCAGAGCATACACCCGCCAAATAGCATGGAAATAATAAAAGACTGATTGGAGCCATGACAAAGGCCTCCATCAGTTTTTTTGCAAGGATAAGAATCTATAGGTGTCCGTGTATCGTTACAGAATTAGGTCTTGCCTATCCAGCCTCCAGTATGCTGAAATGTAAGGGGATACGAAATGAAGTAGCGATAAGGAGAGACCGGAATGAGGAAGATGTACATTATAGCTGCCGCATGGCTCAGTCTGCTACTGCTTGCGGCATGCAGTGATGGCGTCAGTAACGGTTCAGGCGGGAACAGCGCAGATTCAAGTCTGGCTGCGGCTCCGGCGGCGGGTAATCGGGCAATTCATGAACCAGATCGTACAAGCGGGCCTGGAAGCAGTGATCCGGTGTATTCCGGACCTGTATACAAGGTCGTAATCGATCCGGGGCATGGCGGTGAAGACCCGGGCGCGACTTCTGTGAGCGGACGGTTTGAGAAGGAGTTCAACCTCAGCGTGTCACAGGCGGTAGCTGCGGAGCTGGCGGATGATCCGCAGCTTCAGATTGAGCTTACCCGGACCGGGGATGCTTTCATTTCCACGCATGAGCTGTACCGGCCGGAGTTCGCGAATAACCTCCCGGCAGATTTATTTATCTCCATCCATGGTAATACCTATGAGGATTCGTCTGCATCGGGCACGGAGTCCTTTTATTATCATGACGAATCACTGGCTTTTGCCGAGACTATACATAAGCATGTCATTCAAGCTACCGGGCTTAAAGACCGCGGAGTTAAGGTTGCGAACTTCTTTGTGCTGCGGGAGACGGAGATGCCGTCCGTGCTGCTGGAACTGGGGTATTTGACGAACCCGGGCGATGAGGCGAAGATGTGGACCAATGAGTTTCAGGAAGCAGTTGCCTCATCCATCGCGGATGGAATCAAGGAATACTTGCAGCTGGATTGAAGGGATAGTAGTTACGTCATATTGGACAGGGAGAACTTATGAACCGGATTCTAATTCTCGGATCAGGAGGCTCGGGCAAATCCACCTTGGCACAGCAGCTCGGCGGTCTGCTCCATCTTCCGGTTGTGCATCTGGATTCCCATTTCTGGAGCCCGGGCTGGATTCCCAAGCCGGATGAGGAATGGGACGGGCTGGTCCGGCAATATACGGATCAAGAGCAGTGGATTATGGATGGCAACTACTCAAGGACGATGGATATCAGGATCAAGCGGGCGGATGTCATCATTTTTCTGGATCTGCCGAGGCTCTTATGTATGTACCGGATTGTGAAGCGGCGTCTAATGTACCATAACCAAACCAGACCCGATATGAACGAAGGCTGTCCGGAGAAGCTCGACTGGGCGTTCGTGAAATGGGTCTGGAGCTACAAGACACGAAGCCGCGACAACACCATTGCAAGACTCCGGCAGGCCGGCGCTCATCAGCAAGTCATCACCGTTACCTCCAGACGACAGGTCAAGGCGTTAATCAGAAGCTTTGCGGATGCCGGACCTGTTGGCTAAGTATTCGTGGTGTGCGGGATTATAGAAGAATAGGCAGTATTACCGGAGAACCCGTTGTGTGTGTTATGGGTTCTTTGGGGTATATGAACAGAAGATTAGCGCCGCCGATGCAGCCCCTTCCGGTCCAGCTGCAGCTGGCTTGAGCTCAGAAGGATGATGAATTCCTCCACAGCGGATATAGTAGCTACGGTGCATACAACAGCAGTCCAGACACCTTGATGAATATAAGGAAGGAGCAGAGGTGTGATAAATAACAGGAGTCCGGCGAGCTTGTTGCCATAAGTATGAATGCTGCCGTAGGTCCGGAATCTGCGCAGTGCGGTCAGCATGGAGGCACCCCGGATTAAGGCGATCAGCATGATCCAGAGGAGAACCCCGGGTGTAAGTCCAAGGAACGGATACAATGTATATAATGCGGCGCCTACCAGCGTCATGTCGGCCAGGGAGTCAAGCTTGGCGCCGAGACTGCTGGTTGTTCCGGTTTTTCTGGCAATCGGCCCGTCCAGCATATCTGTGATTCCGCAGAGGATATAGACAGCGGTGAAGCCCGCGCCCAGCGGCTCAAGCCCTAACAGCAGGAGTGCCAGCAAGGTCCGGCTGAGCGTTATGCAGTTGGGTATAAGCTTCATTTCAAGCCTCCGTCTTCCCGCCGGGGGAAATTGCTTTTTATATAGTATCTATGCTTCATTATCATTAAAATAGAGCCGATTGTCTTCATATATATCAACTATATTATGGCAGAATTATTGCTGCGTCAGGGGCAGTACCCGTCAATCTGGTGCAGGAACTGTCGGACCCGGTCTTGGGATAGCTGTTAATCTGATGGTGAGGAAAGGGTGATAAACGATGAACCTGCTCGAAAATATGAACGCGGCACTCTCCTATATTGAAGAGCAGCTGGAGGGTGAGGTGGATGTCAGGGAGGCAGCGAGGCGGGCGTTATGCTCGGAGTATCATTTCACGCGGATGTTCTCCTTTCTGGCAGGTATTCCGCTGTCGGAATATATCCGCCGCAGACGTCTCACATTGGCCGCATTCAAGCTGCAGGGCAGCCAGCAGCGGATTATTGATCTGGCCCTGGAATTTGGTTATAGTTCACCGGATGCCTTCACCAAGGCCTTCCAGCTGGTTCACGGCGTGACGCCGTCGGAAGCAAGAAGTGCAGGGACACCGCTGAAGGCCTTTCCCCGGATGACTTTTCAATTAACGATCAGAGGAGGCAGTGAAATGAATTACCGTATGGAAGAGAAAGCGGCTTTTAGCATCGTCGGACTGAAGAAAAGGGTGCCTATCCAGTTCAACGGAGTGAATCCGGAAATCGCAGCGATGTGGCAGAGTCTCAATATGGAGATCATTACTGAACTGAAGCAGCTGTCCAACATCGTTCCTGCAGGGATGATCAGCGCATCGGTGAATTTCTCCGAAGGGCGGATGGAGGAACGGGGGGAGCTCGATCATTATATTGGTGTAGCTACCACACTGGACTGTCCTCCCTCCTATGCCAAGCTTGAAGTCCCTGCGTCTACATGGGCTGTATTTGAAGCGGTGGGGCCGTTTCCGGATACGCTCCAGAATATCTGGGGCCGGATTTATTCCGAATGGTTCCCCTCCTCCAATTACGAGCAGGTCGAAGGGCCGGAGATCCTCTGGAATGAGAGCAAGGATACAACTTCGCCAGCGTACAGAAGTGAAATATGGATACCTGTACAGGAATCGAAACTCCTTTAATTGTCCCTGTGCCTGAGCTTAAGATGGGTGGATTTTCCCATCCAAATGAATCGTGTCTCCCGCAATGGGGTAATGGTAGTCTAGCACTACAGACTAGGAGGCACACGTTATGGAATGGACTTTGGAAGATGTGGAAGAAGTGAGCCGGCAGCATCCTAATTCTTTCTTTATTCCCTCCCGGCAAGAACGGATGACCCAGAACCCAGGAAGAATGGTTAGGCTGCATTTCATCCTGACGAACCCGAAAGAAGGAGAACCCCGCGCTGAACGGATGTGGGTGGAGATTACCAGGCAAGATCCGGTTACCGGACGTTATACGGGGCTGCTGACCAATGTGCCCGGAGTGATACAGACACTGCAACCTGGAGATACCGTGGAATTCGAGCCCAGACATATTGCCCGGACAATTCTGCGAGAAGGAGACCCGGCGTGGGTCGAGGCAGGCGAGAAGGCGGCGCTGGTAACCAAGAAATGCATGCTGTCCGGCAGCGGGGTTCGCTGGATGTACCGTGAAGCAGCCACACGGGAGCAGGACAGCGGATGGAGGCTATTCACCGGGGATGAGGATGGAGCATACCTGAGTGATCCCAAGAATACCGCGATCATGAATGTGTACGATCTGATTGACCGCGACCCGGGCTTACTGGAGCCTTTTAGAGGAGCTGTAGGTACGGCATTTGAACGGAGCGGCCCGGATGCAGCATGGGTAGAAGTGAAGAATTGGCGGTAAGCAAAATATGCGGGGCTGGCGGTTCACAGAAATCTGTAACCGGCAGATGCTGGAATCAGGTATAGGCAGTGCATAAGCATGGGCAAAGGTGCGGAGGGGACAACAGTTCTCTACCGCGCCTTTGTTGCTGTTTAGTTAAATAATGTAAAATGAGGGAGTGCAATATTTTGATGAGATTCCAAACCATGATAGTATCCTTTCTCCGCTCCAGACACGGCTGGTTAAAAGCCGGGATCGCAGCAGCAGTGCTGGTGATCCTTATTGGCGGTGCACTCTTTCTGCGCCCTGTTAAAGATCAGGAACCCGTAGCCCCAAAGGGAGGAATAATATCGCCAGTCTTTAACTTGCCGTCACAGACGGAGGGGATTCTCAATGCAACGATGTTAGGAATGATATATTATAACGGCAAAGTGTACACTCAAACGTATACGGAAATCCCGCCCGAACAAGCAATAAATTTGAGAGGGAAGAAGCTCGGAACGGCTAAAGGCAATCTTAACGGTTGGAAGCAGCAGGGGAAGAAGGACACTAATCTAGCTTCAACAGTTGATAAGGCAGATGTCTATGCTGTGAAAGGCTATAATAAGAATTTCCGAATAATGACATATTCTGAAGAGCATTCGTATGTTCAAACTGCATTTTATGAGTGTACGGGCGGGTTGCCGTTAAGTGAGGGCAGAGATTTTTTCAAACCCTTTAAAATGGCCGGAAATGTGGTTAGTGCCCAATATCAAAGCTACTCAGAGTGGAGAACAGGTATAGATCAGTTACACCCGGTTCCTGATTTGGAACTGATCAATACCCTGGTTGATCAGCTGTATGATGCCAGATTATCTGTACATGAGGGCATGGATGGACAATTGGGCGACTATGACAATGATGAACGGTACAGACGAATTACAATTCATTTAAAAGATGGCACTGAGGTTACTTTGATAATAATCAAAGGCGGCTACATTGATTACGGATTTGCCAGAATGTATTTCCAAATCGATAACGAATTCGCTACGCAGCTCTGGGATGCTTTGAGTCCGATATAATTCTGTACCGGAAGTTTAGGGAAGCGGAAAGGGGACATACATATGGGCAACCGGATATCTATGCCAGAGCACTTTGGCGAAAGCATTGAGTCGTTAAAAATGTCGAATAGTCTGACCTCCTTTTTTATTGAGGTGCTGGCGCTCAGCGGGTCTATGTTTGCAGAAAACAACCGCGAGAAAGAAATGGTGATCTGGTTAGCTCAGCAGGACCAGTCAGTGGTAGGTATAGGAACTGTCGGTTTTGATATCGATGATATGCCGTGGACTATAGAATCGTTTGAACGGGAAAGGAATTTTATCTTACACACGATTTCAGGAGCAATGGAACGTCATGGTTGGGAGCGGCTGAAGTATGAACCCCGGGAAGATTGGATCATAGAATGCTTATTAAAGTTTCAGCGGATGATTTTTGCTTTTGATAAAGACAGCATTAAGATGGAAAGTTATTTAGAATGGTCAAAAATTGAAGAAGATGATAATAATCCTACGATCCCTATCGGGTACCCGAAATGCGGTATTCATGATATTTACTTGTCTTGCCACGGCTGTATATTGTGTAATAATACCTAAGAACATGCTGGAGGCGGATACAGTGAATAAATTATGCTTATTGCTGCTCGCAGTACTGCTCCTAAATGGCTGTAGTACGGATAAGGAGGCAGAGCGCGCTGCTGGGCAGAACGTTATGCCGCAAGAAATGCCCGGAGATTTCGACTTTCTGGTCCGGTACGGCTATGGAGAAGCTACCAAGAATGAGATCAATACGTATCAGGATATAGTGGTAAAGGATCTGATCATGAATGGGACAGCGACGGCAAATGTTACTCTGACCGGGGATGAAATGCGCAGCATCTATGACCAGATGAAGGAAATCAACATTATAGGGACGATGGAGCTTGTGCCCGCCAGGCAGAGTTGTGCCGTCACCCCCTATCAGGAAGACAGCTGGCAGATTACTGTAGACGGAGTTACCCGTAATTTGAGCTGGTCCGGTGAGACTTGTGAGCTTACAGAAGATGCCGGGCAGCTGCTGGAGCTGCGGACCTTCATCGCGGACATCGTAGCCGGTAAGGATGCGTACCAGGCATTGCCGGAAGCCGAGGGCGGTTATGATTAAGAGTATTGTATTTAAGGTGTACGTCTGCAAGCGTACTTCTTCAGTCCGATCCCAAGGGATCGGATTTTTGTTTTAATAAGACGTGGGAAAAGCAACCTGGCGGATGAGAGGCAAGTTTATATTCAGTTTAAAAAAGTCGGGTACCATCCTAATACATTCAGTCGTCTAGGAGGAATAAGGGATGAAACAAGTACAACAATCAGGAAGAGCGCAGGAGACTGGCAGCTATGCCATCGAAGCGCAGGGGCTTGTCAAAACGTACGGCAGCAACCGCGCGGTCGATGGTGTGGACCTCAAAGTGGGCACGGGCATGATCTACGGTGTGCTGGGTCCGAACGGGGCCGGCAAGACAACCGTAATCCGCATGCTGGCCACCTTACTGCGGCCTGACGCAGGTTCGGCGCGTATCTTCGGACATGATGTGGTTAAAGAACCGCAGATCGTGCGTCAGTTAATCGGAGTAACGGGTCAATATGCATCAGTGGATGAGTCACTCAGTGCAACAGAGAATCTGATTATCTTCTCCAGACTGCTCGGACTGGGACGCGCCGAATCGAGAAATAAGGCTGGAGAGCTGCTGGAAGAGTTCGGCCTGACGGAAGCGGCCAAGCGTCCGCTGAAGAATTTCTCCGGCGGGATGCGCCGGCGGCTGGATCTGGCTGCCAGTCTGATTGCGCAGCCGCCGCTCATTTTCCTGGATGAACCAACGACCGGACTTGATCCGCGGACGCGCAATCAAATGTGGGACACCATCCGGCGGCTTGTATCGACCGGGTCAACCGTATTGTTAACCACGCAGTATCTGGAAGAAGCGGATCAGCTGGCTGACCGGATTGCCGTGATCGACACCGGAAAGGTGGTTGCAGAGGGCACCGTAGATGAATTGAAGGCTTCCGTCGGCAACTCCTCGCTGCATCTGAAGGTCTTGAACCCGCAGGATATGGGGAATGCCCGTCTAATCGTCGAGCGGGTGCTTCAGGTGCGGTCCAATGTATCGTCAGAATCCGCAAAAATCATGGCGCCGATGGGCGATGTTGACCGGGTAACCGACCTGCTGATCGCGCTTCGCGGGGCGGGAATTCCGCTGCTGGAGATGAGTGTGCAGAAGCCGACACTGGATGAAGTGTTCCTGACCTTAACCGGTGATGGCGTGAAGGAAGAGGCCGGATATGCATCCGGATCAGCCAAGAATAAAGAGGGGGTATTGGCATGAGTACTGTAATCAAGCCGGGTACAGAACGCCGTCTGAAGAATCATACCAGCTTCGGCCAGGCGGTGCGCAATTCATTAACGATGGCCTATAGAGGGCTGCTCAAGATCCGGCGGACACCGGAGCAATTGTTTGACGTCACGTTCCAGCCGATCATTTTCACGCTGATGTTCACCTATATCTTTGGAGGGGCAATTGCCGGTGATGTAGCAAGCTATTTGCCGGTGATTATCCCCGGTATCTTAGTGCAGACCGTAATTACGACGTCTGTCGTCACGGGAGTCCAACTGCGGGAGGATATGGAGAAGGGCGTGTTTGACCGCTTCAAGTCCCTGCCGATTGCGCGGATTGCCCCTCTGGCGGGCGCGCTGCTCGCAGATACTATCCGTTATACCATTGCTACTGTGCTCACCTTTGTTATGGGTTACATCATGGGCTTGCGTCCAGAAGGCGGCATCGGAAATGTTGCGCTTGCAGCTGTACTTGTAATCGGATGCTCATGGGCGATCAGCTGGATCTTCGCTTTCTTTGGTGTAATCGCCCGGACAGCTTCCAGCGTGCAAGGGATATCGATGATCGTACTGTTCCCGTTAACCTTCCTCTCGAATGCGTTCGTGCCGGTTGATACAATGCCGAAATGGCTGCAGTGGTTTGTAAATATCAATCCGATCTCACATCTGGTCACCGCCGTCCGCAATCTGGTCAACAACGGAACGGTAGGCAGCGATCTGGTCTACTCGCTTATCGGTGCCGCAGTCATTGTCGCCATCTTCGCTCCAATCACGGTGCGTGCGTATATGCGCCGTACGTAATCCACTTTACTGAAAGACGCTAACGGATGTAGCAATACATCGGGTTAGCGTCTTTTTGCTTTTGGCAGGAAATCCTAGATCAAATGTTGAAGTTTATTCTATATTTAACTATTTAACTATTTAGCTTGAACTGGAGAACTTTCTGATTCGCAGCACGTCTTGCCCGAATTGCAAGTTACGGGTGGTCTGCTATGAGACTACCGCTCATATTATAACTGTAATTTGTACAACTATAACGCTACATTTCAGCGCAGGAACAGTTTTAATTGCACTTTGTACACTTATAAATGGCTTCTTTGCTGTAAAAGAACAAATTCCCTATTTTTAATTGTACAGAATGCAGTTATTCCTAGACATGCGGTTTTTCGCCGCCTTTTAATTGTACGAAATACAATTATTATCCGCTACTCGCTCCACGCTGCTCCTAAAGATTAATGCTGCGCAAGCGTCTTATCTGCTGCAGGCCACGTACATTTTTAGTTCAATCTATATAAGGAGAAGGAGTTCTAATGATATATTTGCTTAATGATAACGGAAGGGAAATATGGTATTTCGAAGTAGATGAGGACGGCTGGGCGTTCAGACAGATTTTGTTGGAGGAAGGTAAAGAGAGTAAGATATCTAATCAAAAGAAATATGATTTTTTCTTATCTGAGACAGAATTACCCTTAGATGACGGGACATTATTAAGAATTACTCAAGTAGAATTTGAAGAAGTATGGAGCAGGATAAATAGAGATCAAACGGAGCGTTGGGTTGAATTGAAAAGCAAACTTCCATTGGGGTCCAAAATTACTGGCCCTATAGAGGTCCTCTATCCTCAAGGAGTAATTGTCAGTATTGCTGTATATGATGCTTTGGCTATAGCTGATTATGAAGAATGTGCTGCAAACTATAAGAACCGTAACATACATAAAGGTCTAAATGTAACAGCTAATATTATAGGGTATGATGAAGTGAATTATTGGATTGTTTTAGGAAATCCGAGAGTTCTATTGGTGAAATGAAAATTACGTACTTAAGAAAGGACGTAATCATGAAAAAGTATGAAGGCATCGGAAGCAGCACAATCAAATACGCAATCCTGAATTTCATTCTATTCATTACTAATCTGCTCTTATATGCTTCAGGTCCGGATGGCGGCGGAACCGGGGACCGGGAAGAAGGGTTATATTTCTATCGGCTGTACTTGGTCTGTCTTGTTGTAGTGTTCGTTGTATATGGTATATGGTCGGTCACTTCGGGAAGACACAAGAAGAGCATCAGAGGCTTGACTGCTATCCCTGTGTTGTTGTCTTCGGTTTGTATCAGTGGTCTCTTGATATATACAATCAGCAAGAACAAGAGCCTGTACGACGAAATCTGGCTAAATAATTCAGGTTCGGAAGTCTTGGCGCTTAACGCAGACTTTCTAATCTATCTGGTATACTTCTTCCTGTTTTTCGCCATTTGCATTAGTGTGCTGGGAATTATTTCGAGAAATAAATGGGCTATACTTGGACTGCTGCTTAATCTGTCCGTGTTAGTACTGCATTTCCTTGTATTCAAGGAATGGGTTAGCTGGCTCTATTAGTGTGAGCATAAGAGGTAGACAGCAACAATCATTAACGTCCCTCCCATCGCAATGTTAAAAGCCTTAATCCCTTTCCTTCTTTGCGTGAGGAATTGCAGTTTCGAGCCTAACAGAGCCCAAGCAGCCAATGAAAGATAGCAAATAAGAAAATAAATACACACAAAGCTAAGCAGCAAATTAGGAGAATTATTCAGACTAAAGGCGGAAACACCGGAGAGACAGGCAATCCAAGCCTTCGGATTAAGCCATTGCATTAGAAACCCGTGACGATAACGCGGCAGCTGCTCCTCCTTGAAGGTGATCTCCGGGCGTGAGACAATAATTTTGTAACCGATATAACACATATATCCTGTCCCTGCATACCTGAGTATGTCGTAAAATAGCGGCATCTGCGCTACGAGATTGGATAGCCCTAGTCCAACGGCAATCAGTAGAATCGTAAACCCGGCCGTTGCACCGGATACCAAAGAAAATGAGCGTTTAAAACCATAGTTGACTCCAGCAGAGAGAATCGTCAGGTTCACGGGTCCGGGTGAAATCGACATAGATAACGAAAAGAAGAACATGGCAATAAAAATAGACATAAATACAACACTCCCTATAGCTTCGTTCTGCCGTTATCATAATTTATGGAACATTAACCGGTCCAATTTGAAGTTCTGATCGGCTCCATCTGAAAAACGGATGATTACTCTGAAGACAAATCAGGAGACATATTAAGGAGGGGAGAAACATTGGAACTGTATCAATTGACCACCTTTGTCCAAATTGCCCGGACAGGCAATTTAACGGAGGCGGCAGGGCTGCTTAACACGAGTCAACCATCAGCAAGCGCTCATCTCAAAGCCCTGGAGACAGAGGTCGGATTTCTTCTCTTCCACCGGACATCCAGAGGAATGACCCTTACGGACAAAGGAGTGGAGCTGCTTGTGGAAGCACAGAAAATACTCGCCTCCGCAGCAGATTTTCATAATAAAGTGCTTGAACTGCAGGCAAATCCTACGGAGAATATCCGCATCGGATTGAACACTGACGGACAGCTTCTTCGTATAGAGCAA
This sequence comes from Paenibacillus sp. FSL H8-0259, assembly GCF_037963255.1. NCBI lineage: Bacteria > Bacillati > Bacillota > Bacilli > Caryophanales > Paenibacillaceae > Paenibacillus > Paenibacillus sp. FSL H8-0259. Next base: position 4,981,295 of record NZ_CP150147.1, on the reverse strand, counting down.
TTGATCCAGGGGATTTCGGAGGGCTTGCCGCAGATAGAACTGCATTTTATCGACATAAGAAGTGAGGATTTCATCCAGGAACTGAACAGCTCAAAGATACATGCGGGGTTCTACTACGGGGAAGTTCCGCATCAGTCCGTGCACTCCATCAGACTCGATTCCGTCAGAATGGTTGTGGTCTATCCCGGCAGCTGGGCTGTGCCTGAGAACGGACTTACACTGGAGTATTTTGCCGCGAAGCCATGGATCTGGACTACACAAGGCTGTCCTTTCTATAAACAATCCATAGATTACTTCCTGAAGAAGGGTATCGTCCCGCAGACCATCATATATGCCGATGACGAATCTCTAATCGGGAATCTGGTTCAAGGCGAAGCCGGATGTTCATTACTGGCAGAACCCATTGCCAGGCGGTTTGCAGAAGCGGGCAGGCTACAGATTTGGGATGAGATTGAGCTTCAGATTGATTTGCATTTTGGAGTTCCCGAAGTGAAGAAGAGCAGTCGCGCTCTCGTTGAGATCGGGTCAATTGTGGAGAAAATATGGAAGGCGGAGGCTTAAAGTTTAACTTGGGATGTGAATGGCAAGACGTACAGTTTGTATATAATGAAACTCTCCATTAATCTGGAAATCATTGCATGCTAAGATGAAGTTGCGATTATCTTACCCAGGATAGATGTGGAGGTTAACGGAATGTTTCTGCAAAAAGAGAACCTGGTTATCCGGGATGCGGCTGCGGCCGATGCACAGCTGCTATGCAGCTGGTGGAACGATGGGGCAATTATGGCACATGCCGGCTTTCCTGAAGGCGTAGGCACTACTGAACAAGAGGTACGAAACATGCTGCAGGCCACGGCAACCCCTGAGCGGAAAGGGCGTTTGATTCTGGAGATCGATGCTATTCCTGCAGGGGAAATGAGTTACAGTGCAGTTGCAGATGCTGTAGCAGAGATTGGTATCAAAATCTGTGACTTCAACCAGCAGAATAGAGGGACAGGCACGCAATTTTTGGTGATGCTGATTAATTATTTATTTGAGGAGCTGGGATATCACAAGATCATACTCGATACTAATCTTAAGAATACCCGGGCACAGCATGTCTATGAGAAACTCGGCTTCCGGAAAATTGCGGTGCGTAAGGATGCTTGGACAGATCCGCTAGGAGAATGGCAAACTTTCATCGATTATGAGCTAATAGAAGCGGAATGGAGAGAATGAACAGGTTGAAGGTTGAAGGTTCACTATAACGTGTGATTACAGCCGTGACCTAGATGGTAATGCTGACTTCTCCGCTTGAAAGATACTCCTCGTCACCATTCTCATATCTGACCTTCAGACGGCAGTCGTTATCAATGTCAATGGCTGTCGCCCCGCGTTGTTTATTATCCTTCATCACCGTTACAGGCTTACCAAGGGAAAGGATTCGTTGTCTATATTCGGAGAGAAACGGTCTGTCCGTTAAATGCGCATAGTATTCCATGAAATGATTCAGCACTTCTGCCGCGAGCCGGCAGCGGAGATCGTCATAATGATTGCTTTCGGAAAATACAGACGTTGCAATCCCGCCAAGCCCGTCAGGAAAGCCGCCCGCCGGTAGAGTTACATTGATGCCAATGCCGAGAACGGCATAATCCAGCAAGCCATTCTCCAATGATAAGGAAGCCTCGGTGAGAATTCCGCATACCTTTTTGCCATCCATGAATACATCATTGACCCACTTAATCTGCGTGTCTTTACCGGATACGCTCTCGATGGCCAGGGCAACGGCGGCTGCAGCGGAGGTCGTCAGAAGAATGGATTCTGCCGCAGATAGCTTGGGGCGCAGCAGGATGCTCATGTAGATGCCCGTTCCCCGCGGGGAAAAGAAGGGCCGGCCATTTCTTCCGCGGCCGGCAGTCTGCTCTTCCGAGAGGATCACTTTCCCTTCAGCCTCTCCATTTGCGGCCAGGATTTTTACAGCTTCGTTCGTTGAAGGTATAGTCTTGTAAACCTCAAGGCGCAGCTGTTGACCCTGGAGATTCAGGTGTTTCGAAATGGCACCGGCAGATAAAATATCCGTTAGTGGGGATAAGGAATACCCTTTATTGGTTACAGCCTGTATGGAGTAACCGTCTGTCTGCAGCGACTTGATGGCTTTCCAGACTGCGCTGCGTGTTACGGATAACTGCCCTGCGATCTCCTCGCCGGATATATACCCGCCTTTGTTGCTACCCAGCAAGGATAGAATTTGTTCTTTAACTGTCATGGAAATAACCCTCCAGAAATATTACGTTCCGATCAATCCTCTCCGATTATATTAACATGCTTAGATAACAATAGGAAAATGAAGGTGTTATTTTCGATCTATTGTGAACCAAATAAATTAAATAGGTTTACAATAGAGGGGGTCTCCATTATAATTCAGCGTACTGGCTGTATTCTTTAACCAGAGCACAACCTTTATTTTATCCAATGGAGGTCAATATCTTGAAGACAAAAGAACTTGTGTATGCCGCATTATTCGCTGCACTCATCGCGGTGCTCGGCATGATTCCGCCATTTCCCCTTGGCTTCATTCCTGTTCCGGTCACTGCCCAGACGCTTGGGGTCATGCTGGCCGGCTGTTTTCTGGGCAGACGGATGGGGATCCTCAGTCTGGTTGTTTTTATCATTCTCATAGCCCTCGGATTGCCGGTACTGACCGGCGGGCGCGGCGGACTGGCGTTGCTCGTTGGACCGTCTGCCGGATACATATTCAGCTGGCTGGTCGCGGCAGGCTTCATCGGCTGGTGTTCCGAGAAAATCTGGCGCAGGGTCCGCATCTGGAAACTGATAGCCGTCAACCTGATCTTTGGCGTATTGCTGGTGAATCTGATTGGCGCACCTGTCATGGCCTTAATTACAGATACGCCGGTCTGGACCGGACTGATTGGGGCTTTGGCCTTTCTTCCCGGAGACATGATCAAAGCGGTTATTGCGGCTGTCATAACGATGCAGCTGAAAGAAATCAGCCCCATTGAAGATCAAGCGGGGGTGTGAGCATACCCATGAACCTTGTACAGCGCATTTTAGAACGTGGCCAGGCTGCCCCTTCCCGCATTGCGATCTCGGACGGCCGGGAAGAACGCTCCTACGCCCGGCTGATGAGGCTGGTACAACAGGTTGCAAACGGTTTGCGACATGGCGGACACATAAAGCGGAATATTGCTGTTGTATCCGGTAACCGTATGGAGTTCGCCGAGTTTGTTCTCGGCGCCATCTATGCGGGATGCGTCCCCGTGCTGCTGGACCCCAAATGGCATCCGGAGGAGATGGATAAGGTTATCCGGCAGTGTGAGCCCGGACTGATTGTTGGTGAAGCGCGTTTTGCGGCTGATTTCACAGAACGTTATAAAGAAATTCCGCAGCTATACTTTGGCGGGGAGCAGAGCACCGGCAGCTATAGCTCCTGGCTGTCTGCCTTCGGGCCTGATGCTGTTGCAGAGGAGAACCCCGGGCTGCTGTTCATCGGGTATACATCAGGCACAACCGGTCTCCCCAAAGGGTACATGCGGACTCACGGGTCCTGGTTAACAAGCTTTGAGGCGACGGAGAAAGCATTCAGGCTGAATAGTATGAAGCACGTACTTGCACCCGGGCCGTTCGTGCATTCCCTGTCGCTGTTTGCCATGATGCAAGCCCTGTATAGTCTGGCGACTTTTCATCTGCTGCCCGTATTCGATGCTGTGAGCGTATTGAATCTCTGCTCCCATGAACCTGATATGGTCCTGTTCGTTGTGCCTGCGATGATTGACGCATTGGTCCGGCAGGCCGCTGCAACTACGGCCCCGGTATCGATACAGGCAATAATCAGCTCTGGGGGCAAGTGGCCAGTGACGTTGAAACAAAGATGTCGTGAGCTGTTCAAGGAGACGAAGCTCTATGAGTATTACGGCTCCTCGGAGGCCAGTTACATCAGCTATCTTGAAATAACCGGGGAGGAGGGGGCAGATTCCTTAGGCAAACCGTTCGACGGGGTGCAGATTTCCATCCGCGATGCGCAGTTTCGTGAGCTGCCTCCGGGTGCGGTTGGTGAGCTGTATATCCGGAGTGAAATGATGTTCACCGGGTATCACCTGCTGCCGGAAGAGACGGCAGGCGTGTTTCGCGGGGGCTGGCTGCGTACGGGCGACTACATGCTCCTTGATCAGAACGGGCATCTGCACTTGGCTGGCCGTGCCAGCAATATGATCAAGAGCGGGGGACTCAAAGTGTTTCCCGAAGAAGTGGAGACTGTGCTGCGACGTATTCCGGCGGTCCGCGAGGTTATGGTATTCGGCAAGCCGGATGAGCGGTGGGGAGAGCAGGTAACGGCATTGATTGAGTGGAACGGAGAACAGCAGCTCAGTCTGGAGCAGATTAGGGATTGTTGCCATCCATATCTTGCAGGCCATAAGTTGCCCAGGCAGCTCGTTACTGTGGAACAGTTCATCTATACCAGCAGCGGAAAAATCGCACGCCAGCGGATGATGGACAATGTGAGAGAAGGGTTGAGATGAGTGAAATCAAAGAGGCCGTGCTGGTTATGGCCAGGCGTACACCTGTCGGCAAAATCGGTGGACAGCTAAGCACGCTTGAACCGGAGCAGCTGCTTGCCCCGCTGATTCGCCTCCTCGTTACTGAAGCACAGCTGCCGCCGGAATGGATTGATGATGTTATCATCGGCAATGTAGTGGGACCTGGCGGGAATATTGCCCGTAAGTCTGTGCTTGAAGCCGGATTGCCGGTTACGGTTCCGGGAGTCACAGTCGACCGTCAATGCGGTTCAGGGCTTGAAGCCATCATCATGGCGGCCCGCCTCATTCAAAGCGGTGCAGGAGAGATATTCCTGGCAGGCGGAGCCGAAAGTGTAAGCCGGGCGCCTTGGCGAATGTTCAGGCCCGGTACGCTGGCGGGGACGCCAACCCTATATACACGCGCACCGTTCACACCCATTGCTTATGGAGATCCTGACATGGGGCTTGCTGCAGAGAATGTGGCGGCCAAATACGGGATTACCCGTGAAGCGCAGGATCTGTATGCGCTGGAGAGCCACCTGAAAGCAGTCCGGGCTCAAAGTACAGGCAGATATGTACCGGAGCTTGTACCGCTGCAAGTCAACGGATTACGGATTGCAGAGGATGAATGTCCGAGACCGGATACAAGCCTGGGGAAGCTGCGCAGCCTGCCGCCTGTATTTGCGGAGAATGGCACTGTGACTGCCGGGAATGCCTGTCCTATTAATGACGGTGCCGCTCTGGTGCTCATCATGTCGCGTGACAAGTGTGAACAGCTTAACCTGACGCCCATCCTCCGTTTTGTTGACTCTCAGGCTGCCGGAGTGGACCCCCGTTATCCGGGGATCGGACCGGTTCCGGCGGTCCGGAAACTGTTATGCCGCCAGGGTCTGACCATCGGAGATGTGGATATCGGTGAATTTAATGAAGCTTTTGCCGCTCAGGTATTAGCATCACTGCAGGAGCTTCAGCTTCCAGCGGATAAGGTTAATCCCGGTGGAGGCGCGTTAGCTCTGGGTCATCCTTACGGCGCATCCGGTGCGATCCTTATGACGCGTCTATATTCGGAGATGCTGCAGACCCCCTACAAACGGGGGATAGCTACACTTGGCATTGGCGGCGGGATGGGGCTGGCCGTTCTGATGGAGGCGGTTATATGAACAAGATCCGCTTTCAGGTTCAGCTCACGACGGGAAATATCGTGCAGTATGCACACAGCATAGCTTCGCCCCTACAGAGAATAGGAGGAGCAGCCGTTGCTCCTTCGACTATGCCGGTCACATTCTGGAAGACAGCAGATGTCCCCTGGCTTCCCCTGAAAGCGGCAATGATTCACGGAACGCAGCAGTTTACTTATCATGCTCCGCTGATGGCGGGTATGAATTTGGAGTGCGAACTAACCTTACTTGCTGTAGAGCACAAAAACGGCCGGAGCGGCGTGCTGACTTTCTATACCCATTCTCTATTCTGCTGTCACCGGGGCAGCCCCATCGCTGTAGCAGAAACCGTCTTGATCGGGAGAGGTGAATGATATGAGAATCAGGATTTCTGAGGCGGATATCCGGCAATATGCTGCTGTCACCAAGGATGAGGCAGCGATTCATCTGAATGCCGCAGCCGCAAGAGAAGCGGGTTACGAAGCTCCCATTGCCCATGGAATGTACATCATGGGGCTGGCGCAGTCTTTATATATGAAAGAACACCTCTCCCATTGGATTCAGTCCATTACTATGCGGTTTGAGAAGCCGTGTGTTCAAGGCTCAGCCGTATGCTTCCGGTATAACGATTTGAAGCATGATCAGATCCAGGTAACGGTAGTGACAGATCACGGGGAAATCATCGCTAAAGGCTCTTTTGGCGTTGTAAAGGGGATCATGGATATATGAAGACGGCATTAATAACCGGGGCAACCCGGGGGATTGGGCGCAGTACAGCTATAGAACTGGGGCGCTGCGGATATCAGATCGCCGTTAATGGTTTAAATGGCAAGAGTGTTAAGCAAGTAGTCGAGGACATCCGGGGGACAGGCGGCTTCGCGGAGGGATTCTGTGCCAATGTTGCCGATCCCGCTGCCGTTACGGCAATGATGGACGAAGTGGCCGGGAAGATGGGTTCCCTGGATATTTTAATTCATAACGCCGGCATTCTTCATGACCGCAGATGTGAGTTCATGACGGATCTGGAGTGGCAGGCTGTCCTCGGCGTTCATTTGAATGGGGCATTCTACTGCATCCGGCAGGCATTAGCTCATCTGAGCCGGCACGGAGGCGATATTCTGCTGATGACCTCAACTGCGGGACTCACCGGTTCGCCGGGACAGGTCAATTACAGTGCGGCCAAGGCCGGACTTCTCGGGATGCTGTGGACGCTTGCCGATGAACTGAAGGCCAAGCGGATCAGGGTTAACGGCATTGCTCCTGCTGCCTTAACCGATATGACCCGGCCGGTGATTCAACATTTGACAGAAAAATATGCCCGGCGTAATGAGCCACTTCCTGAGGCATGGAACTTAGGTGAAGCAGACGATGTGGCCCGGTTCGTGCGTGCGCTTCTGGCTCACAAAGACCCAGGCCTGACGGGGCAGGTGTTCGGCATCAACGGACAGCAGATTACACCTTGGGAGAAGCCACGGTCGCTTGCTACAGTTACTTCTGCGCCGGAAGATTTTTTTGAATTAAGGAAACAGCGGAGGGAGCGCGGGGCAGATGCTTGTATTTGATCAGGTCGATTATTATTACCGGAGCGGGAATCCGGTTCTTCGCCAGCTAAGCTTTGGAATCCGCCAAGGTGAATTTCTCTCCATCATTGGAGGGAACGGAAGCGGAAAGTCCACGCTCGCCAAGTTAATGAACGGGCTACTGCAGCCAAGAGAAGGACAAGTAATGCTGGACCGTTTGAATACACGGACTCCTGATGACCTTGGGAAGATTCGGGAGCAGGCCGGACTGGTATTTCAAAATCCCGACGATCAGTTCATCACAACCTCCGTTCTGGATGAAGTGATATTCGGACTGGAGAATCTGCGCGTACCGAGAGCTGATATGGCCGGACGGGTGAATCAGGCTCTGCAAGCGGTTCATATGGAAGATTATGCGGATGCCATGCCGCATCAACTGTCAGGCGGACAGAAACAGCGGGTAGCGGTTGCGGCCGTTGTGGCGATGGAACCTTCGATAATCATCTTTGATGAAGCGACCTCCATGCTCGATCCGCAGGGAAGAAGAGACATCCTCGAGCTGATGAACTTCCTTCACCGGCAGGGTAAGACCATCATTCAGATCACGCATCATATGGATGAGATTCTTTCCTCTGACCGTGTTCTGCTTCTGAGCAGAGGAGAAATTGCTTTTGACGGATCACCCTCCGCCTTGTTTAGCAGCGTATCCATTACAGAGCATCAGCTCTCTCCCCCTTTTGCGGTAAGACTGCATCAAGCGCTCGGGTTGAATGTCCCACTGCGTGCGGACTGGAAGGAGACGGTGTCTGCCTTATGGGCTACGAGTTAAATGACGTAAGTGTAAAGTTGAACGGGGAAGAGATCCTTCAACCCGTAAGCTGCACGCTTCAGGAGGGGAAATGGATTTCGGTGACTGGCCATACCGGAGCAGGGAAATCCACCTTTGCCAAAGTAATAAAGGGGCTGGTTCCTTTCTACAGAGGCGAATATACGCATGACCGCCAACCTCTGCCCAGGGACAGTAAAGGGAATACGAAGGCCGTCCCACAGATCGGTTATGTATTTCAATATCCGGAGCAGCAGCTTTTCGCAACGACGGTTTATAGGGAGCTGGCCTTTGCTCTTACTGTGAAGGGGGAATCACCAGGGAAAGTGGAAGCAGCAGTCAAGACGGTTATGGAGCAGCTGGGACTCCCGGCGGATCTTCTCCAGGAGAAGCCGTTCCAGCTTAGCGGGGGGCTTAAGCGGCTTGTCGCTGTCGCTTCCGTGCTGATTACGGAGCCGGAGCTCCTTATTCTGGATGAGCCCACCGCCGGACTTGATTCCGTGCACAGGACAGCGCTGCTGAGACAGCTCAAGGCATGGCAGAGGGAGAAGAACCGGACAGTACTGCTCATCTCTCATCAGCTTGAGGAGGTTGCCGACTATTCGGACGAGGTGATGGTCTTCCAGAAGGGACGTTTATTAGCCCATTTGGAGGCGGATGAGTTATTTCTGAAGCGTGCAGCTTTGTTGGAGCATGCCGGGTTGCCTCTGCCGGAGCCTATACAGCTCTTAAGATTCATTGAGGGGATTTCCGGACGGACTCTTAAACCGGAGAGTTGCAGGGAAGAAGATATTATGCAGCTGGTGAGGAACGTCTGGAAGTCAAGAGGTCTTCATCATGAAGGATAACATCCTGCTGGGCCAGTATATCCCTTCAGATTCAGTACTCCACCGGCTAGACCCCCGTACCAAGCTGTTAAGCATGCTAACCTTTACAATTTGCTCTCTTTTACTCAATAATTATGGCGGATTTGCTATAGCAACTGTCTTTGCGGGAAGCCAGATGCTGTTGTCCCGGGTTCCGGTACGGATGTTTCTTAGAGGATTAAAGCCGGTTGCGCTCCTCTTGTCCTTTACTTTTGCCTACCATCTCTTCAATACCAGCGGGGTACCGCTCTGGCCGGGTTCGGCCGTTCAAGTGACAGAAGAAGGAATAGAGAAGGGCCTCTTTGTTGTCTGGCGTATTCTCTTGCTCGTGTCGCTTGCTTCGCTGCTGACCTTGACGACCAAGCCGCTGGATCTGGCAAAAGGCCTGGAGCAACTGTGCAAGCCGCTATCCCGCCGGGGCGTTCCGGTTGAGGCTACTGCATTGATGCTCGTGATTGCAGTCCGCTTTATCCCGACAATTATTCAAGAGCTGGACCGCATTATGCTGGCGCAAAGAGCCAGAGGGTATGACATTATAGCGTTCAAAGGCCATAAGCGGGTGTTTGCATATTTGTCATTGGTGGTTCCCCTGCTAATAACAACGGTTCAACGGGCAGAGCAGCTGGCAATGACGATCGATGCAAGAGCCTATGGGAACGGGAAGGGCCGTACTTCTTATAGAGAGCTAAGATTATCGCGAATCGATTATACCGCCGGGGGAGTCACGCTTGCTTACGTGCTGCTGCTTCTGTGCCTGTAGCATGACCATAGAGCTTGATTAGAGCTTAATTAACTTCAATTCCGTATAGTTTATGTATAACGAAACCCTCCCTTAATCTGGAAATGGTTGCATGATATAATGAGCTTGCGATTATTCAGACCGAAGGAACAGAGGGGGAAGAAATGTCTCTGCACAAAGGGAACCTGGTCATCCGGGATGCAACTATAGGCGATGCAAAGCTGTTATGCAGCTGGTGGAACGACGGGGAGATTATGGCGCATGCCGGTTTTCCCCATGGAATAGGCACTACTGAACAAGAGGTGCGAAGCAAACTGCAGAGCGGGGCGGACCCGGAACGGCAAGGCCGATTGATCCTGGAGATCAGCGGTGTTATATCACACAATCATCCTCGATACCAATCTTAAGAACACCAGAGCACAGCATGTATATGAGAAACTCGGCTTCCGGAAAATTGCGGTGCGAACGGATGCGTGGACAGATCAGCTTGGAGAATGGCAGAGTTTTATCGATTATGAGTTGACCCAAGCGGAATGGAGAGCAGACTGGCTACATGACTGAAAGGAGCCGTTGCGGCATGATTGTAATACCTGAACCTTTTACCAAAAGAATGCACGAACTCTATGGTAAGCAGGGCGTAGCATGGGCGGAGGCGCTGCCTGATCTGATTACCGACTGTGCAGACCGCTTCGGCTTTAGTCCGGAAGCTCCCTTTTCCAATTTATCCTATAACTTTGTACTCCGGGCAAAGCTCAGTAACGGGAAGCCGGCAGTCCTAAAATTATCCTTCATGAAGGAGGAGCTTTCTAAGGAAGTTAGTGTGCTTCGAGCCTATGAGGGCAGGGGGGCGATTCATGTACTGGATGCAGATGAGGACTGGGGTGTGGCCCTGCTGGAAGGAGCCGACCCCGGCACACCGTTGTCGGCCATTGAGGATGATGCGAAGGCGACGAATATCTTTTGTGAGGTATTTCAGCGCCTTCAGCTTCCTGCACCAGCCGGCAGCCGGTACCCGTCTATGAAGCAGCACTTCGCGGCCATAGAGCGATACCGTGAGCGGTTCGGCGATGGAGAAACTGCAGCGCCGCTGCCTGAGAGCTGGGTGGAGAATGCCGAAGAATGTCTGGTGTATCTCATTAACACCACGGAAGAGAATTTTCTGCTGCACGGTGATCTGCATCATGACAACATCCTCCGCCAAGGAGAAGAGCAATGGGTTGTTATTGATCCTAAGGGCATCATCGGTGACATTCATTTTGATACTGTCCAGTATCTGCTTAACTATATGGATCGGGGTGGTGATTGCGAGCAGGTACTACGGGGCCGGATTGCCATTATGGCCGAACGCCTTGGCCTGGACCCCCGCCGAATCGCGATGTGGGGCGTGGTACGAGGCGTGCTTGAGGCATGCTGGACGATTGAAGGCGGAGGGACAGATTGGCACAGAGGTATCCAGTTAACAGAGCTTTTCGCCAAATGCCTGGATTGAGCCAAGAACTATACTTATGTTCCAAGTGAAGTCAAAGCGTAAGCAGACACTAACCTCATGTTAGTGTTTTTTCGCCTTTTTTTGCAAACCGTCTGGAGTTGTGGCGCTTTAGCCTTTATAATATGACGAGAATATAGAATAAAGGAAAAGGTGTTAATTTCATGAGCATATTAAATGTAGAAAAGCTGAGTCACGGGTTCGGAGACCGGGCCATATTCACCGATGTATCCTTCCGCCTGCTGAAGGGCGAGCATATCGGTCTGATTGGTGCCAATGGTGAAGGTAAATCGACCTTCATGAATATCATTACCGGCAAGCTGCAGCCGGACGAAGGCAAGGTGGAATGGGCGAAACGCATGCGCGCCGGTTATCTGGATCAGCATGCTGTACTTCAGCAGGGACAATCCATCCGTGATGTTCTGCGCGGAGCCTTCCAATATCTGTTCGATATGGAACAAGAGATGAACGATATGTACGGCAAGATGGGCGAGGTTACTCCGGAGGAGCTGGAGCAGCTGCTGGAGGATGTCGGAACGATTCAGGACATGCTGACCAGCCAGGATTTCTATATGATCGATGCCAAAATCGATGAAACGGCCCGCGGGTTGGGTCTTACCGACATCGGTCTGGATAAAGACGTTAACGATCTCAGCGGCGGTCAACGGACCAAGGTTCTGCTGGCTAAGCTGCTGCTGGAGAAGCCGGACATCCTGCTGCTCGATGAGCCTACGAACTATCTGGATGAACAGCATATCAACTGGCTGAAGCGTTATTTGCTGGATTACGAGAATGCCTTCATTCTGATATCGCATGACATTCCGTTCCTGAACAGCGTAATTAACCTGATCTATCATATGGAGAATCAGTCGCTGTCACGTTATGTGGGCGATTATGAGTATTTCCAGCAGGTGTATGAAGCGAAGAAATCGCAGCTGGAATCGGCCTTCAAACGCCAGCAGCAGGAAATCGCCGATCTGAAGGACTTCGTTGCGCGCAATAAGGCCAGCGTAGCTACCCGGAATATGGCAATGTCCCGGCAGAAGAAGCTGGATAAGATGGATGTCATCGAGATTGCCAAGGAGAAGCCGAAGCCGCAATTTAACTTCAAGCAGGGCCGGACCTCCGGCAAGGTGATTTTTGAAGCGAAGGATCTGGTGATCGGCTACGATTCCCCATTGTCCAGACCTCTTGATCTGAGCATGGAGCGGGGACAGAAGATTGCCCTTGTAGGTGCGAACGGGATCGGTAAAACGACGCTGCTGCGCAGCATTCTCGGCCAGATTCAAGCCATTTCAGGCTCGGTGAGACTCGGGGATCTGCTGGAGATCGGTTATTTCGAACAGGAAATGAAGGAATCGAATTACAACACCTGTATTGAAGAGATCTGGAACGAGTTCCCGTCCTACTCCCAATTTGAAATCCGGGCGGCACTGGCCAAATGCGGCCTGACGACCAAGCATATCGAGAGCAAGATTGCGGTCTTAAGCGGCGGCGAGAAAGCCAAAGTACGTTTGTGCAAGCTGATCAACCGTGATAGCAACCTGCTTGTACTGGACGAGCCGACCAATCATCTCGATGTAGATGCCAAGGAAGAGCTGCAGCGTGCGCTCAAAGCTTATAAAGGCAGCATCCTGCTGATTTCCCATGAACCTGAATTTTACCGCGATATCGTAACGGATATCTGGAACTGCGAATCGTGGACGACAAAAGTATTCTAAAAAGCCGGCAATAATTCCGGTTTAACGGTGACCCGTAAGAGGACAGCTTTGAACAAAGTGCCCCTTCTTACGGGTCATTTATGTCAAGATGTTAGTATAGGTTCAGGAGGAACATATGGAAGAGAAACATGAGGAAATACCTGTGAAGCAAGTCAGGGGAAGTATAGTCAATATCATCATTGACGGCATTTCCGGAATCTTTCTTCCAATCGTTAATATTCTGAGTGCGGCAGGCATTATGAAGGGTTTACTCGCCGGCGCCGCTGCACTGGAGATCATCAGCAAGACAGAAGGCACGTATACGGTGCTCAATGCGATGGCGGACAGTCTGTTCTACTACCTTCCGCTGCTGCTTGCCTTTACAGCCGCCCGCAAATTCGGGGCTAACCCCTTTACTGCCGTTGTGATTGCCGGGGTGCTGTTGTACCCGAGCCTGACCACGCTGTTTGACAACCAGGAAATCATACATTTTCTCGGGATGAGTATTACTCCCGTTAACTATCCTTCGAGCGCCATTCCGATCATCCTTGCGGTAGGCCTCTTAGTGTATGTAGAACGATTTTGCGTTAAAATATTGCCTGAGGTCATCCGGGAGTTTTTCACACCGTTGATCTCGATTGTGACGGTGTCCGCCGTGACACTGCTGGTGTTCGGTCCAATTGGCTCACTTGCCGGAGACATGCTTGCTGAAGGATACCGCTCTGTATACAACCTCAGTTCGGTAGGGGCGGGAATGGTGCTTGGCGCGATTATTCAACCGATGGTTATCTTCGGATTGCACTGGAGTCTGGTACCGCTGGCAATCAACAATATCAGCGTACATGGCTCGGATACCATCCTCGCGCTGATGGGACCAGCCGCCTTCGCGCAGGCAGGAGCGGCGCTCGCCGTGTTCATCAAAGCCAAGGACAAGAAGTTCAAAACCTTATGCTTGTCCGCGTCCATTTCGGCCTTGTTCGGAGTGACCGAGCCCGCGATGTTCGGTGTGAACCTGCCCTTGCGCAAGCCGATGGTCATTGTCTGCTGCGCGGGAGCGATCGGGGGCGGAATGGTCGGCCTATCCGGCTCGTCGGCGATTTCTTTCGCTTTTCCGGGCTTGGCGACTTTACCCGCTTATCTGGGGGACGGATTCGTCGGCTTCCTGCTCGCCTGCATGACTGGATTTCTGATCGCGCTGGCTGCTACGCTGTTCGTGAAGCTGGGACCGGTGCCGGCGGTGGAGCCTAGCTCCAAGTAGATTGCAGAAGGCACCAAGCTATTTTATCCGCTATGGGTTTCGTGTAATGAATGCTATACTACTAGAGGTTATTAAGTGAACAGATAAAGGGTGACAAGATGGAGAAAATCAGCTTTCATTACGGAAAACATATTCAAAAGGTTGCGCGGGCACTATATTTCCATTCGTGGAAATCTATTCTCTCCATTGGGGTTCAAGCGGTGTTTGTAGCCGTTTGTATGATTCTATATGTTAAGAACGAATCGATCATACTCCTCGGGATATCGATAACACTTGTGCTTACGATCGCTATGTCGATGGTTATGCGTACCTTGCTGCTGCCAAAGATCCTGTCGGCAGATACAAGGTACAACAAGGAATTCGAATATTTGTTCGATGCAGAAGGGATCAACTTCAGCCCGGAAGTAGATCAGTCCATCATGAAATGGGGCTCCTTCACCCGGGTGTGGGAGAATAAAGGCTATTACTTATTGTTCCATGGTCAGCAGGAATACTGGTTCATTGCTAAGCAATCGTTCGAGGATACAGCACAAGAGAATAAATTCAGAGCTTATGTATCGGATCACCGCAAGATTGTCACTGGGGTTATCCTGTAAAAAATGATATGTCATACGATGGACGTGCTATCCTGCACGTCCTTTTTTCTTGGCTGATCCCGGTGTTTCATCCCTGGCTTCTATGCCCGCCAAAAAGTTGTACAGTCAGCCTTATCCGCAATGTTGTACTCGATCATTTGTCTGAGTATGGTGTAATCAACCGGGCTCGTCCATTTCATACGCACCAGCAGCTTGGTATGATCTAAGCCAGCCTGCTTAATGGCATCGGCAAAATGATCCATTCCCGCCTTCTCGGGGGCAACCGCTATATGCGCTTTGGATACACTGAAGCCGATAATATAGGTTCCGTGATCGGTGAACATCGGCTGATTCCAGGCGATTTTCGGCGTTAATTGGGGAAATTCCTGGATCACCCAAGCCAGTACCTCTTCCGTCGCAGCGCGGTGTACCGGATTATCAATTTTAGCTAAATACTCTGCAAACTCTTCCACGGCTGTCCCTCCTGATCTGTAATCACTCTCATGCCATCTATCTTATAGTTTCATACCCGGTTAGTCAAAAAAATGAATACACAAATTAAGGGATTCGCCTATTCCGTCAAAGAATGTTACGACAGAGTGCTGCATACCATCTTTTACCTGTATTATAATAAGAATCCAATAGATTTTTATTATGAACGTAGTGGGGGAAGTGAATTGAAATGATGATCACACATCAAGGCAAACGTCCTGCTGAAATTGGGGTGACGATAAGCTTTACTTTACTGATATTATCCTGGCTATACTTATTAATAATATATAATAGAACTAACCGATTTGATCTTTTCTTGTTCTATTTACTCATCGTAATATCAGGTGGAATTATCATGGGGATATTAATTTATCGCTTGTTGACATGTCGCAGAGTGTTCGTCATTGAGATTAAACCTGAAGCCCTTCAGATCAAGAATATTGAGATAGAAGCGGGCAAGGTTAAGAAGATTTTTATCAAAGGATACTTTAAGCCCGTAATCGCGGTTAAGCCCAAAGCTAATTTGCTGGTGCCGTACAAGTACTGTTTCTGTTTCTCTGACAAGGAAGATCAGGGGATAAAGGACCTGAAGGAATGGGCAGAACAGCATCAGATTGAAGTGTTTCACAAACGGTTTACGCGATGGCTGTAGTTATTAGACCATTAACACAGCTTCAAGCTGAAGATATTGCATACCATTGGCATTATGCAGGTGAATATTCTTTTTATGATATGGATGCAGACGAGGATGATTTAATCGAATTCCTGGACCCGGCCGGACGTGGGGATCATACATACGCTGTATCGCAAGACGATGAGTTTATAGGGTATTTTACTGTTCAGCCGGTTGAGGGTAACATTTGTGATATAGGTTTAGGCATGAGACCCGATCTAACCGGGCGTGGCGCAGGGCAAGCTTTCCTGAAGTCAGTGCTGCATTATGTTACTGTGAATTTCCATCCTGAACGGATAACGCTGGCTGTAGCAACCTTTAATGCGAGGGCTATCAAAGTGTATTTAAAAGCCGGATTTACCGCAGCAGATACCTACATGCAGAATACAAACGGAAGCACTTACGAGTTTATGAGCATGGTATACAAGTGCTAAAATCATCTGAAGAGGTAACTCTTTAAAACATAAAGGAGGCACCGCAATGAAAGTAACCGGATTTAGCCATATGACACTCAATGTTCGCGACCTGCAGACGTCCCTTGATTTCTATCATGGCATTCTCGGTATGACCTTAAGACACCGAGGCAGAACGGATGCTTATCTGGAGTGGGGAAGTGCCTGGGTCTGCCTTGTTGAACGTGCGGGTACTGAGGACCACGCAGAAGGATTTGCCGGGATGGATCATGTGGCTTTTTATATCGCAGAGAACGATTTCAATGAAGCTGTGGGCATCCTGAAGCAAAGTAATGTAACCATTGTAAGAGGCCCGATACAGCGTGGAGTAGGCTGGTCCGTTAATTTCTTGGATCCGGATGGAATCCAGCTAGAACTGCATACTTCTACCCTCGATGAGCGGATGAAGATCTGGCGCTGAGAAACGTTTCGGGTATATGATTATAGAATATATTTATAGAAGCCAAACCAGAATCGAGGACGCTAGATGAATAATCCTTTTACAGAAATTCTGACTTCAGAAGCTGAGCTTAGAGAACTCCTGGGCTATCCCAGTGAGGTGGTGAAGCGTAAATCGATCCATCATCTGGATCATAATTGCCGCAATTTAATCGCTATGTCACCGCTCTTATTCCTGTCCACCGCAGATGAACACGGCTCTTGCGATGTCTCTCCACGCGGGGATGCACCCGGATCGGTAGTGGTGCTGGATGACGGTCATTTGGTGATTCCGGAGCGGCCGGGCAACCGCAGATTTGATTCCTTGCTAAATATCATCGCTAATCCCAATGTAGGACTAATCTTTATCATCCCGGGGCTTGAAGAGACCCTGCGGATTAACGGGCAAGCTTACGTGATCAGAGATGAGCATATTCTGGATAGGATGAAGGCCCGGGATAAACGGCCAACCCTGGGAATTGGTGTGAAGGTGGAGGAGTGCTATATGCATTGTGCCAAGGCTTTTAAAAGATCGCAGCTATGGGACAGCGGATCCTGGCCTGCCGAAAACTCGCTTCCGTCTGCTCCGGCGATTATCGCGGATCATGTGAATTCTGCCGAGTTTACTGTGGAAGTAGTCCGGCAAGGCATACAGGAGAGCTACGAGAAACGACTCTATTAATGAATGGGGTGACCGGCGCAGATGGATAAGCAGAAGCTGATCCGTATTTTTGATAAACAGGCCACAGACTATGCCCGCAAAAGAGAAGATCCCAAACAGCAACGCTGGCGCCGGAATCTTATAGGTCATGCCGAGGGGGATGTGCTTGAGCTGGCAGTGGGGGCGGGGGCTAACTTCCCTTACTATTCCCGGGAGGTCAAGATTACTGCAGCGGATTTCAGTAGTGCAATGCTTGAGAAAGCACGGCAGGCAGCACAGCATTACCACGTGAACGCCAATTTTGTATGTGCAGATATGGAAGAAATGAGCTTCCCCGGGCAATCCTTCGATACTATTGTTTCTACGTTATCCTGTTGCAGCTATCAGAATCCCCTGGAGATGCTGAAGAAGATGAACCGCTGGTGTAAGCCGGACGGAACCATCCTGCTGATGGAGCATGGGATCAGTTCTAACTTCGTGGTGTCAACGCTGCAACGGGCACTGAATCCGCTGCTGTACCGGGTCTATGGATGCCATCACACCCGGGATATTATTGGACTGGTCCGGGAGTCCGGGATGCAGATCAGCAGGGTTGAGAGCTACTCGCTGAATATGATTCATCTGATCTGGGCCCGGCCGCAGCCGCAACTACGAACTGAACGTTAGGAGAAGTGGAATGGACAGCATTATTTTTGATCTGGATGGCACGTTGTGGGATTCTTCGGATGTAGTAGTGGTGGGATGGAATAGTGTGCTCAGCAATTACCAAGGCGTTGTGAACGGAGTAACCAAGGAAGATTTACAGGGAATCATGGGTCTGCAGGTAGATGAGGCTGGCCGGAAGCTGTTCCCGAATATCGATGAGGACACCCGGCAGAGAATTCTCAGAGAATGCTGTGAAGTAGAGTGTCTTAGTCTGGCGAAGCAAGGCGGAAGGCTGTATGAAGGGCTGGAAGAAGTACTCAGGGCGTTATCGGCAAAATATAAGCTGTTCATCGTGAGCAACTGCCAGGCGGGGTATAGTGAAGCTTTTTATGAATACCATCAGCTGCAGAAGTATTTCATAGACTACGAGAATCCGGGCAGAACGGGGCTATCCAAGGGTGAGAACATTAAGCTGGTGATGGAGCGGAATCACTTAAGCATTCCTGTCTATGTGGGCGATACGGAGGGAGATAGGAGGGCGGCGGGGATTACCGGGATTCCTTTTGTGTACGCAAGTTACGGATTTGGCGAAGTGAGCAGCTATGATTATGTGATTGATCGTCTGGATGGGTTATTGGGGTTGTTTGATGAATAGTATAGGCTGGGCGAAAACACATCGGCAGTAGGATACATTTTATTAAGCACTATAGACAAATTAAGCGCTATAAACAAAATTGTTGTACGTTTTGCAACTTTGATGCTTAGATACCCGGGTACTAGGGAAGATTGTTGTATGAAATACAACAATAATTCTGCTAAGCTGCTTGGAAGAAGAGAAATCCTGCCTTTTGTACAACAATTTTGATTTTGGGCCGATTAAATCAGGATAATGTTGTATTATGTGCAGGATTTCAATAGGTGATCTTACGTTCAGCCTACATAAATCCATGGGATGATGAACAAGCTATGGATGAGGTGGTCCATATGCCATTATTAAGCAAAGGCTCAGCAATAATCTTATCCCTGTTACTCGCGCTTGCTACATCCCCCATAACTATTAATGCTCAAAATTTACCAACGTCTGGGGTCGGTAATCCCGAAGAGACCGCTAAACAAATGGAACAGCTGAAATTTCGCCTGAAGCAGCTGGAGCCGCGCGAACCCGTTACCATTATGAACTCGCCAGAGGAAGCAGCGGCTGCGGCTCACCAGCCTACAGATACAATATCCATTTCCAGAGTAATACATGAAGGCACGAGGATTCCTTTCTTTATTATAAAGAATGACCCTCTCTATCAGAGACCTGTGTACGAAAAGCACTGGCATAGCACCTATAGTGGAGGAAGATGGAGTTACATGCCTACGCGGATACAATACGCACTCCACCGGTTATTTACAACCTACGACATTGGTCTATCCAGCCAATACGATTTCCAGCAAAATGTAGGCATTCAATTCCCGCTGTTCCAGAACAAAACGGATCTGGATCTGTATATCATTGCTTTTCAAACGGAGATTACAGCTGTGTATACCAAAGGCAATCAGGTAGTTGTCACAGGTACCCCCAAACATGGTGGCGTTCAAGTCGCAACTATCAAAACAGGTGATCTGCATCCCTCTGATCTCAAGAAGGCATTGCTCATTCAGTTATCCACTCGGCAAGGTGATGAATTGGATTATTCATACATCGGCTACGCACAGCCGGATTTCTGGTCACAGCAAATACGGAAGCGAAAAGAGCGTGAAGAGTAAGAGGAGTGTAACATAGCAAGCGCCGGGAAGCGGGAGTATCCGCAGGTACCGGCGCTTGCTTTTTTATAGGAGGGTATAACTGAAATATAAACATAGCGAGAGTACACAGCGGACAAGCACATGAAGCAGATGGATATGCCCCTGAAGCACGTATCCGTTGCGAAGTGCGCAGCAAAGTAACACGATTAGCCCAAACGGTAGAAAAAGCGAAAGAAACGGTGTACAGAGCAGCGCTAATGAACCAAGAAGGTTAGCCGCTGTCAGTGATAGTTGAAGGTTCCGGCGGTTGATGATAGCGGCGGCACCCATGAGTAGTGCGTACAATACAATTAGGAGATAGATCATTCTTGTTCCTCCTTGCAGTGGGATATAATACGAGTTAATCACATGGGGTTAACCCCATGGCAAGGGGGCGGAGGAAAATGCAGATTGGAGCGTTTGTCAGAGAGATGGGGACAACGGCAGATACCGTGCGCTACTACATGGAGCTGTCTTTGCTGGCACCGGAGCTGAAGGGGAAGCGTTATTCTTTTGGAGAGAAGGAAGTCCGGGATTTCCAGGCCATCGCACAGCTGAAGCAGTGGGGCTTTGCGGTGAAGGAGATTCAATGTCTGTTCGGACATAAGGCGCAATCCGGCTGCGGGACAGCAGAGGTGCTCCGCTTCGCCCGTGACATGCTGCAGGAACGTGTGCATGCCATTGACAGCAGTATTACGGAGCTGGGCAGGCAGCGGGAAGGGGTTCTGGTGAATCTGGCTGAGGTGGAGGCGGTGCTGGGGCGGGTGGAATAATAGTGCAACTCATGCTCATAGCTTGCGGATTGCCGGGAGAGATTTAGAAGATATCCGCTCCTCATTAATCACTCCACTTCCCCCGCATCAAACTCATACACACCTGGGATTCCTCATCAACGCTTCTGCAGGGTTCACACACCTCAAATCCAAACTTGTGCACACTGGCTATTGATGCAGCATTGTGTGGATGGGTCAGGATATAAATGCAATCCACGTTAAGATGCTCGAAGCAGAGCTTGATGAGTACAGGCAAGGCTTCGGACATATACCCCTGTCTCCAATACTCTTTCCAGATATCATAGCCGATCTCGACTTGTTGAAGCTCACGATCCCAGTAATGATAGCCGCAGGTCCCGATGAATGCATCCGTTTCAATATCGAACATGCCGTAACGGTGATGGCCTTTTCCCTCTGGGTTGGCATAATGTTCAATGATTTCTAAGGCTTCTTCATAGCTACAGGGCGGTTCGCTGAAAAGTTTGCACATCTCCGGGTCTGAGAATTGTCTATACACTACCTCAATGTCCTCTACCTTCAGCAAGCGGAAGTGCAAACGTTTTGTATTAAAAGGTTCTGATAATTTCAGAATTTTCGCCCCTCTTCAAAAATAACTATATACATACATTTATTATTATGTTTTGTGGCA
Source organism: Paenibacillus sp. FSL H8-0259 (assembly GCF_037963255.1). Lineage (NCBI taxonomy): Bacteria > Bacillati > Bacillota > Bacilli > Caryophanales > Paenibacillaceae > Paenibacillus > Paenibacillus sp. FSL H8-0259. The sequence goes on along the minus strand of NZ_CP150147.1, from coordinate 4,960,101 downwards.
TTAAAGTTGTCTATGATAATCTTGGCTATTATATGGACCGGACATTACTCATCGGAAGCGAGGAAAGAGGCATGCTCTTATTCAGCTCAGCAATAGTATTTTCCGCGTTGATTTGTATCATCATTCTTTTTCAGGCTGCGTTGGCTCTTGGTATGCCGTGGGGAGAATTCGCGATGGGTGGAAAGTTCCCAGGGAAGCTTCCAGCGCCAATGCGTGCCGCTTGCCTGGTCCAGATTACGGTTTTGGCATTCCTGGCGCTGATTGTGCTGAGCAAGTCGGAGATTATACTTCCTGGGTGGCTTGGATTTGCAGCTGCGGCCATTTGGTTTGTTGTTGGTTTTTCAGTGCTTGCTTCGATCCTGAATATCATTACACGGAGTATGTGGGAGAGAAGAATTTGGGCACCGGTCAGTGTGATGATGCTTATTACTAGTTTAATAGTTGCTACTGCAGTCTAACTAAGTCACCGGAGGGTTACACAAATGGAAAATGCTATTAAGGACATATTTGAACAGAAAGATATTATGCGTATTGCCGCAAACCGCTATGGAATCAACCCTGATGAGTTAACTTACATAGGCGGGTTTCAGAACTTCGTGTACGAATACCAGCGGAGCGGTGGAATGTATATTCTAAGAATTACTCCAGGAATCCATCGTACTGCAGAGCAGGTTAGGGCAGAGCTGGACTGGATTATGTATTTGACCCGCAACGGAATTTCGGCATCGGGCCCGATTCTTTCTACTAATGGTAACTTGACTGAAGCTATTGAGACGGTGGAGATGTGTTTTACAGCTGTCTGCTTTGACAAAGCCAATGGCAACAGGATCGGTTATCCCGAATGCCTGAACGATAACGCAACCTATGAGGAGCTGGGCCGGATTACAGGGAAGATGCATGCGCTTGCCAAGCGGTATGACAATCAGGATGCTACTGTGCGGCGGCATGACTGGAATCTTAATTATTATCTGCAAAATATAGATATCCTGCCCCCCTCGCACCATCGCGTAAGAGAGACGTATTACAGCATCATCGATACTCTCCAAGAGTTACCCAAGGACAGAGAGGTTTACGGACTTATCCATGGGGATATGGGTTTCGGGAATTTCCATGTGAGTGATCAAGGCAAGATCACGTTATTCGATTTCGATGAGGCGCAGTACAGCTGGTTTGTAGAGGATATCGCCATTCAGCTATATTATCTGGTCTATGTATACGGCGGAGAAGAGGGCCGGGACAACCGTGAGGAACAGGCACTTCGGTTTATGGATCATTTCATGAAGGGGTACAGCCGGGAGAACACCTTGGAGCAGTATTGGCTGGAGCAAATCCCTGTATTCCTCAAGCTTAGAGAGCTGATTGTTTACATCGGGGCATACCGGAATTTCGACGGTGACGAAACATTCAGTTCATCAGATAATGAATGGTTCAAGGACTGGATCAGCGAAAGCAGAGAGAGGCTTGAGCATAACGAACCTATTGTTAATGTGTGGTAAAATGATAGTTATATCTCAGGATCTCTGAAAGGTGTGTGTTCATGAGACAAACTATATTTACGAAAAGCATAGCAGCCGCACTCGGCTCAGCAATGCTATTGACGGGTGCCGGTATTACCGTCTTTGGTGCCTTCCCTCAATATACAGAGGCAGCGGCGGTGAAGCCTACGGAAGCCTTCAGCTTATTTGAGCAAAGAGTGAAGAATCCTTCCACGCTCAGTCTGGCCCAGGCGACCTTAGTTAACCGTATTAGTCAAATGACGCAGGCAGAGGCCAATCTGGCCGTTTTGTATCTGGAAAATGCTTTGAAAGCTTATCTGCCCACAGCCACCAAACGCATGAATACACCTGCCATTCAAAAAGATATCAAAAGCATATACACCTACGGCATGACCATGGTGCTGGCGCGCTCCAAGGTGAAGCAGTACGATTCCCGCGTGGTACTGCAGGACTTGACGGCCATGGACTATAAGCTGGGAACGGACGGCGGCCGGTTTATTCCGCTCATTCAGTACAAGAGCTTCAAAGTATTCAAGCCGTACATCAGCAAAGATCTGCAGGCTTACATTGATCTGATGGCAGCAGAGTCGGAGCAGCCGTCTGTGATTAACGGGACTTTACAGGTGGACTGGTACCAAGTCGTGGAACGGGCAGTGCAATATGAAGCCTTTGTACAGACTTACAAGAACTCTAACCGTAATGCGGCGATGAAAAAAGCTTTTGAAGTATCCAAAAGGTATGTGTTCTACGGAACCCCCAATACCCCGTTGTTCGACCAGAAGACACAGGTCATCAAGGAAGAAGCAGTTATCGCTTATGAGAATACACTTTCCGAAGCCGGTCCAGAGCAGACCGATGGCAGCAGGCTGCTGACACAGCTTGGTGATTTCCTGTTGCTACTTGAGAAGAACGGCGATAAGAAAACGCAGGCGGTGATTGATTTTCTGGAAGCTATGTGAAGTGAGCGGTAAAATAATCATGATCAATTTACGGATTTATAGAAAAACCGGGCTGTTACCGTCGCAGCTCCGGTTTTTTTGTATGTATTTTTGGCTGATAAGACCCACAATGCATAGTATCCAATAGGCCGGAAGCGTCATTAATCACAGAAAAGGAAAACGATTACAATTATAATGTAAGCGTTATCTAAATGCTGTTTACATTATTACGCAAAGGGAGGAAGAAGACTTGAGTTTGCACAAGGTTTCCTTTAACATGCTTGTAATTATGGGTTTTAGCATTCAGTACGCATTAATGCATCTTTTTTCTGCAGGCGAGGTCATTGCGATATCATCGGCTGAGCTTATTATTTATATGGTGTTCACTTTTGCCGGGCTGGGCCGGTTCTTTCAACGCAGAAGACAGGTGCTGAACGAGCATGGCTGCGGGTCTGCCGGACTTTTTTTCAGCGTGTTATGGACCGTTTCGCTCTGTTCTCAGTTCCGGAAAGAGAACTACCCGGACGCACTGACAATCATTAATTCACTGGGCGTGTCTGCTGCCGGGCTAATTCTGATTACCGAAATTGTTATCTTATTTAAGGCTTGAGATACATAAAGTTATTTGTACTGGAGCAGTGCGGTCTGCCGGATGAAGGAGCTTCTGTCATTTTAGATGACAGAGGCTTTTTTTGATTTATTCAATCCCCGTGCGGGTGTCCCGGTTTACTGTATTAACAAACCGTTTGCCCCATTCACAAAGCGGATCAAGAACCATCCTAATTGACCGTCCGCTATCCGTCAGCTCATACACCACTTTAGGAGGCACTTCCGAGAATACGGTCCGGAGAATAAGCCCGTCTGCTTCAAGCTCCTTTAACTGCTGGGTAAGCATTTTTTGGGTGACGGGTGACAGCGTGCGAAGCATCTCTCCATTGCGCATGCTTCCTTGCTCGGCCAGCAGGCAGAGAATCGCTGTCTTCCACTTGCCGCCGATCCGCTCCAGGGTGGCTTCGGTAGGGTTCTGGTACTTTGTATTGCCGGGTATAGCGTTAGCATTCCCCTCGTTCGGCTCATATGTCATAATCATCGATCTCCTTCAACGTACCCGATTGGTAACTATATTACGAATAAGTGCGTACTTTTTTGTTTTGATTATAACGGTTATATTCAATCGTGTCAGTACAACGCTAAATGTGGAGGTAACAATATATGGCTATGGGGACAAGAGAATCATGGGGAGCAGGAATCGTCGGAGCAGGCGGATGGGGTGGATTGGCTCACATTCCCGCACTTGCAGCGCTTGAGAATTATGAGGTGAAGGCAGTGACCGGCACGCGTGCAGAAAGCGCACAGGCGGCAGCTGAGCTCCACGGCATTGGCTCTTATTATACAAGTACATCAGAGATGGCAGGGCAGCCTGGAATTGATGTTGTAGTGGTAGCTGTGAAAGTGCCCGAACATGATTTGCTGCTCCGCGAAGCCTTGGATGCCGGTAAGCATGTATACAGTGAGTGGCCGCTGGCCCGGACTACTGCGGAGGCGGAAGCGCTGCTGGAACTTGCGGAAGAACGGGGAGTGAAGCATGTGACGGGCCTACAGGCCCGGGCCAATCCAACTGTCTGCTATATCAGGGACTTGCTCGCTGAAGGTGCTGTTGGCCGAATATTGGCTGTGAATACAATAGTTACCCTGCCTGTATTTCCAACCTCGAACGGAACAGTGGACCAGGCGCATGTCTATCTGCTGGATGAAGCTAACGGGGCAGATCAACTGACGATCGGGGCAGCGCATGTGCTTGATGCGATTGAATATATGGTCGCACCGTTTGTAGAGGTGTCCGGTAGGCTGGATACGCAATACCCTGAAGTTCACGTAGTGGAGACTGGTGCATCAGTGGCCGCAACTGCACCGGATCACGTGCTTGTTAACGGCAAGCTGGCACAGAATGCACTAATTTCGGCCCAAGTCGTTAATGGCGGTGCCCCCGGATTTACGCTGCGGATCATCGGAACCGGGGGTGAACTGGTCATCACCCCACGGGATCAGCTGATGTTTCAGATGGACCGGCTGAAGCTTCAGCTCGTCCGAACTTCCGGTGAGACAGAGATACTGGAAACACCAGAAATGTATACCTCACTGGTACGGCATCTGCCTCCCGGTCCCGGGTACAATGTGGCTCATCTCTATGCCCGACTGGCGCAGCGGCTTGACGGGGAAGAGGTGGAATTGCCCGATTTCACCCAGGCGGTCCGCGTGCATCGTCTGATGGATGCGATCCGTAAGGCAAGCGCTTCGGGTGTCCGTCAAGAAGTGAGATAACTAATACTTACTGCCCGTCCCGCTTTCCTGACTTTTCTCAATTCACCATTTAATTTTTGTATTCTATCCGCTATATGCTATGATTTGAGATATGGTATTTTCTGAGAAAGGAAGGGGCGGGCTCTTTATGATTACTTTCAAAAAAATTCTGCAGATCATTGGTCTTAGTGTTCTTGTAACAGGTGTTGTTCATCCCCCCGTTATGGAAGCAGCAGCTACTAGTACAGCACAGACCGCGAAATTACCGGCTATCCGTATCTATTTGAACAACTCGCAGATCACCTCTTCAGCAGGAGGAGCCACCCTAATGAATGGAACGGTAATGCTCTCGCTGGACATGCTCTATGTCAGGGGGGCAACGGTCAGTTATGATGAACATTCCAAAATGATCACCATCGGGAATCTGTTCACGAAGGGCAGTATGAAGATCGGGAGCCGTATTGCAACGGTGAACGGGAAGCAAAACACGTATTCCGCAGCCTTCCAGCAGGTGAATAAGCAGCTCTACATCCCTCTGCGGTTCGTGAATGATGCTATTGGCGGCTCGCTGAAATGGAATGCGGACAGCCGTGAAGCGCTCATTAGCTATCCTGAATTTGTCGGCGACGGCCAGGCCAGTAAAGACGCGTATTTCTTAAACGGGGTGGACGGCACTTTATATAAGCGGGATGCAGCCGGAGTGGTTCACTCTATGGGCGCCTCTACAGCCAAGCTTGAACCTTATTATATTGCGGGAACACAGCTGACATCGGTGAAGATTTCAGAAGATGCGGATTTGGTGACCATTCAGAATTCCAGCGGTGAACCTTCGGTCAACCTGACGGTATACAATCTGTTTGTCAAAAAAGGGGCCATCCTGCGCCAGTCTACAGCGCATTATTGGCAGTTCTCTCCTGAGGACTTGAAGACGTATGCCGGGAACGCCGTTATGAATGACGGTCATATTGTCCGGTTAATTGCCCCGGATGCAACGGTCCTGCAAACCTGGAACGTTTCGAAGCTGGCAGGTACCCCGGATCAAACCTACGCCATTGAAGCCATAGGCGAGAATTATCTGGTTGCCCGCTCTTCACAAGAAGGCCTGCTGACGTTAATTGATACCGGAGCTAACCGGGCGATCCTTCTCTACAAAGAGTTCGGAATTAACCCTATGGATATGCCGGGATTCAAATATGATGGGATTAAATTCATTGACAGTGGCGATGATAAATCAGAATTGCGATTTGAATTTACGAGCAGCAAGAAAGACAGCAAGACTTATACGTACCGGTTGGGTGGTTTGTAATTGGGTTGGTCCATGGTTTGTTGAATGTATAAAAGTAAGAAACTTCTCCTTTGATTTGAAATGGTTGGGTAGTGCCTCCATTTTACACAGGAGCGGTTTCTTTTTTTGTGCTTTTAAAAGATTGAAGATTCGCTTTCCGCTTAAACAGTCCGTTCGCGGAGCGTCCACTCAAGTGCACACGTTGATCTTACTCAAAAAATGAAGGCCTCCCTGATGCCAATAGTAGCTTTTGGGGCAGGCTCTTTTTTGCGTACCCAATCTCTTTTTGATATTTAATTTCAATTAAACAAAATTAATGTTGAAATAATATTTCAGTAATGCTATTCTTCACTTAGAGAGCGATTTCATAAACAGAAAAGGATGATGAGGAAATCATGTTAGAGCATTTGACAACAGAGACCCGCAATAAGAAAACAATGAACCTGGATGAATTAACTCCTCTTGAACTTCTGGAAGTGATGAATGAAGAAGATCACAAGGTCGCACAAGCGGTTAAACAAGAGATTCCGCAAATTGCCAAAGCAGTAGAAGTGATTACCATGGCGATCAAACAAGGCGGACGCTTAATTTATATGGGGGCTGGAACAAGCGGACGTATCGGCTTACTGGATGCTGTTGAATGTCCGCCAACCTTTGGAACAACGCCAGAGGAGGTCATCGGGCTAATTGCCGGGGGAGAGAGGGCGTTTATCAAGGCGGTCGAAGGTGCAGAGGACAACGAACAATTAGGGGTGCAGGATTTACAGGATATTAAGCTGACAGCCAAAGATGTTGTCGTCGGAATTGCCGCCAGCGGACGCACTCCATATGTTATCGGCGGATTAGAATATGCCAATTCTATAGGTACACCAACTGTAGCCGTAAGCTGCAACAAGGATTCAGCGATTGGTAAAATAGCCAGGATTGCGATAGAAGTCGTAAACGGGCCGGAAGTTTTGACCGGGTCAACACGTTTAAAGGCCGGTAGTTCGCAGAAATTAATCTGCAATATGCTGTCTACAGCTTCGATGATCGGTACGGGCAAAGTGTATGGAAATCTTATGGTGGATGTACAGCTAACCAATGAAAAGCTTGTAGAACGTGCTAAACGGATTGTTATGGATGCGACAGATTGTGATGCTGAAACAGCAGAGAGTTATTTGAAGCAGGCAGATCAGAAACCGAAAATTGCTATTGTGATGATTCTTGCGGGGCTAACTAAAGAGGAAGCTGTGCAACGGCTCGAAGAATCACAAGGCTTCGTCCGTCAGGCGATTCAATAATACGATAAGAAGAAAGGGGCACAAACATGAGTAAATATCATGATTTAGCGGTCAAAATACTAGGGGCGATCGGTGGCCGTTCCAATGTATCCTCATATACCCATTGCATGACCCGTCTTCGTGTAACTGTTGTGGACCGCAGCCGGATCGCTGAAGCAGAGTTGAAGCAAATCGACGGGGTTCTGGGTGTAGTGGATGATGATACGTATCAAGTCATTCTCGGACCTGGGGTCGTGACCAAGGTAGCAGAAGAGTTCGGTATCGTGCTTGAAGAAAGTGCTTCAGCGGGCGAAAGTACAATTTCGGCTGAACAATTACAGGCCAAAGGCGCACAAATGAAGGCGCAGCTTAAAAAGAAGAATGATACTCCATTCAAAAACTTTTTACGGAAGATCGGGAATATTTTCATTCCGCTTATCCCTGCGTTCGTTGGAGCCGGATTAATTGCGGGTATTGGCTCAATTCTAGCTAACAATATTACAGCGGGCAACTTAGACACTGCAACCTGGCAGCAGTATGTAACGATCTTAAATGTTATCAAAAACGCAATTTTCAGTTACCTGGTGATTTATGTCGGTATTAATGCAGCTAAAGAATTTGGAGCTACTCCTGCGCTTGGTGGCGTGATCGGCGGGGTGACGCTCTTAACAGGGGTTACAGCTGACCTGCCCATTTTTAATATATTTACGGGTGCACCCTTAACGGCAGGGCAAGGTGGGGTTATCGGCGTTCTAATCGCCGTATGGATTCTATCCATCGTGGAGAAATATTTGCGTAAAGTGATTCCGGATGCCGTTGATATTATTGTTACGCCTACAATAGCTTTACTAGTCGTGGGTCTGATTACGATATTTTTCATTATGCCATTCGCCGGATTTATTTCCACCAATTTAATCGGAGCTATCAACTGGACGCTAGAGGTTGGCGGTGCATTCTCAGGCTTCGTATTAGGAGCAGCGTTCCTTCCGCTTGTTATGTTAGGACTGCATCAGGTATTGACGCCGATTCACATTGAGATGATCAATGATTCAGGGATGACGCTGTTGCTTCCGATGCTGGCTATGGCTGGTGCGGGTCAGGTTGGGGCTTCCATTGCATTATGGATTCGCTGCAAGAAGAATAAATCATTAACGAACATGATTAAAGGCGCACTTCCGGTAGGTATTCTGGGAATCGGCGAGCCCTTAATTTACGGGGTTACCTTACCACTGGGCCGGCCGTTTATTACAGCTTGTATTGGCGGAGGGATTGGCGGTGCGGTCATTGGCTTATTCGGCAACGTTGGAGCGATTGCCATTGGGCCTTCCGGGGTTGCGTTAATTCCCTTGATTGCCAATGGATTATGGCTGAAATACGTCATAGGCTTAATTGCAGCTTACGCTGGCGGATTTATTGCCACTTATCTCTTCGGCACACCCAAAGAGGCTATGGCAGAACAGGATTAACTTGAACTGAAATAATGAGGTGATTCCAGTGCTCGGAATTTCAATTTTTGTGGCGGACCGCACGTTAGAAGATAATGTCAAGTATATGGAACAAATGAAGGCTGCAGGCTGTACGGAAATATTCACATCCCTTCATATGCCGGAGGATGACATCGGACAATTGAAGGAGAAATTGCTGGAGATCGCCAACGCTGCCCGGCGGTTAGGAATGGACCTGATGGCGGATATTTCCGGAAAAGCATTGGAGAAATTTTCATTTCCCTTTCTATTAGAAGCTGGTGTTACAGGTTTGCGGATGGATTTTGGTTTTAGCGCCGATGAAATTGCAGCCTACTCACAACATCTGAAAATCGCCTTAAACGCCAGCACCTTAACACCAGAATTTTTAACTGCCTTACAAGAGCATCGTATTTGTCTTGAGAATACCCAGGCCTGGCATAATTATTATCCCCGCCCGGAGACAGGTCTGGATAAAGAAGCATTTATAGCGAAGAACAGATGGCTGCAGGCGGAAGGCATTACGACAATGGCCTTTATTCCGGGAGACGGGCTGAAGCGAAAACCGTTATTTCAAAGCTTGCCTACCTTAGAGAAGCACAGGAATCAATCTTCTTTTCTAGCTTATCTGGAATTAGAGAAGGATTGTGCGGTGGACAAAATTTTCGTTGGCGATTTAACCCTTTCAGAAGGGTCTCAGGTTCAATTTCAGCGGTATGAAGAAGGGATTATTCCTTTGCGGGTAATCAAAGAATTGCCTTATGCCCTATGGGATACGGTTCACCGGAACCGCCTTGACGCTGCCCGTGATGTAGTTCGCTCAGAAACTGCACGGACAGATCAGGAACGTTTTGTAATGACCCGCAGTATTGCGCCTATGCATACGAACAAGCGGCCTAGAGGAACGGTTACCGTCGATAATTATTTGTATGGCCGCTATGAACATGAGCTGCAGATTACATTAACGGACCTGCCGGCACATGAAGGCGTGAATGTGATTGGTCATGTGATAGAAGAGGATCTTCCTCTACTAGATTACGTCAGACAAGGTGGAAGGCGCTTTAGCTTCACAGCTGCTACTTAATGATTAATCCCCTCTATTTTGTTACAATAAGGAGAATAGCCTGAGGAGAGGAGTTTAGAACTTGGCAGCAGGAAGCATGATTTCCCAAATTGAACTGGTATTGAATGAACTGCCGGAATCAGAAAAAAAAGTAGCTGAGTTCATTCTTGCCAATGCAAAAGAAGTGATGCATATGACCATACATGAGTTAGCAGCCAAAGCGGAGGCAAGCAGTGCGGCGGTTGTCCGTTTTTGCCGGTCAGTGGGTATCGAGGGTTTCCCCGCTCTGAAGATCCGTTTATCCGCTGAAGTAGAGAACACGAATTATGTGGGCTACTTTGATGTTGAATCGAATGAAACCGTGCATTCTATCATTGATAAAATGCTGTCAAATACCATATTGACCTTTCAGAATACGGCCAGCCAGCTGGACGCGCAATCCATTGAGCAGGCTGTGCGCCTGTTACAACAGGCAGAGGTTATTTATGTGTATGGGATTGGCGCCTCTTTTATCATTGCAGAGGATGCAGCACAGAAATGGCTTAGGCTCGGCAAAAATGTATATGCGATTTCAGACCGTCATTTATTGGCAGCAGCCATGGCTACGAAATCAGAAAACGCCGTCTTCTGGGGGATTTCGTATAGCGGTGAGACGAGAGAGGTCATTCAATTAACGAAACGGGCCAAGGAGCAGGGGATCAAAACGATCAGTCTCACCCGCCCCGGAAATAACAAGCTTGCCCAGCTCGCGGATGTCTCTTTATTTACATCACGCGCGCCGGAAGCTAAGCTCCGCAGTGCGGCAACTAGCTCGAGATTCGCCCAGTTATTTGTACTCGATATTGTCTTTAGCGTATATGCCTCTGCCCAGCATGATTTAACGGTGGAGCAGCTGGCGAAGACAAGGCAGATGATTGAAGTCTTGTATGATTAATGTTGAACCTCTCTATAGAAACTCCTGCTAATCTATTAGCGGGAGTTTTTTAGTGCGCCTGCAGCAGGGTACATTATTTTCAATATTCAACGATTTACAAAATATGGAATGTATGTTATCTTTGCTATGAAAGCGCATCCAAGACTTGATAGATTGATCAAGTATTTACCATTTTATCATGGGGAGGAAAGGTGGAAATGAAAAATTTGCTCAAGAAGGCAAGCACAATGATCCTGGCATTTACTCTGATGCTTGGAGTGATGACAGCGCCGCCCGTTCATGCAGACAACGCACTTTTCACAATTGAAAGCGAAAATGCTCAGCTCACCTCCGATCTTCAAGTGACGACCCAAATTTACGGACAACCTAAGCCCGGCTACACCGGGAGCGGTTTTGTCTGGATGCAGAATTCAGGCACCATTACCTTCAATGTGACGGTCCCGGAAACAGGCATGTACACGATCTCCACCCGTTATATGCAGGAGCTTAGCGCAGACGGCCGGCTTCAATCGTTGAACGTTAACGGCGTTACGAAAGGTTCGTATATGCTGCCTTACACGACCACATGGTCGGATTTCGATTTTGGCTATCACAAGCTGAATCAGGGCAGTAACACCATCCAGCTGAAGGCGGGCTGGGGCTTCGCTTATTTTGACAGCTTCAGTGTGGATGTTGCCGATCTGGATCCCCTGGATGTGCAGCCTGTTCTCAGTGATGCTCAAGCTACACCGGAAACTCAGCTGCTGATGAATTATCTGACAGAGGTCTACGGCAACCATATGATCTCCGGCCAGCAGGAGATTTACGGGGGAGGCAATGACGGGAATTCCGAGCTGGAGTTCGACTGGATTCACAATTTAACCGGCAAGTATCCGGCCATCCGCGGGTTCGATCTGATGAACTATAATCCGCTATACGGCTGGGAGGACGGTACAACCGCGCGGATGATCGACTGGGTGAACAACCGGGGCGGGATTGCGACTAACAGCTGGCATCTCACTGTTCCCCGGGATTTCACCGCCTATCAGCTGGGGGAATTTGTGGATTGGAAGGAAGCTACCTACAAGCCGACGGAAACTAATTTTAATACAACCAATGCAGTCATTCCCGGGACGAAAGAGTACCAATACGTACAGCTGGCCATAGCCGATTTGGCGGAGCAGCTGCAGATTCTGCAGGATAACAACGTGCCGGTTATTTTCAGACCCTATCACGAGGCCGAAGGTAACGGCGGGTTGAACGGGCAAGGCGCGTGGTTCTGGTGGGCATCAGCAGGCGCAGAGGTATATAAGCAGCTGTGGGATCAGCTATATACCGAACTTACAGAAACCTATGACCTGCACAACCTGATCTGGACGTATAACAGCTATGTTTACAGTACTTCTCCCGCCTGGTATCCCGGTGACGATCAGGTGGATATTGTAGGCTACGATAAATACAATACCGTCTACAACCGCTATGACGGTTTGTCCGGCGTGCCCAATGAGGATGCGATTACCTCGATTTTCTATCAGCTGGTGGATCTAACCGGCGGCAAGAAAATGGTAGCCATGACCGAGAACGATACTGTCCCAAGCGTACAGAATCTGACCGAGGAGAAGTCGGGCTGGCTCTATTTCCTGCCGTGGTATGGCGAGCATCTCATGAGTTCTGCCTTTAATTATCCGGCTACACTGACCACGCTATATCAGAGCAATTATGTGATTACGCTGGATGAGCTGCCCGATTTAACAATTGATGATCCAACTCCAAGCGCGTCCATTACACCTGCAAGTATCGAATTTGACAAGTATGCAACGGGTCAAAGCGACAAAGCCGTAACCGTGAATGCTAACGGTAATACGTTAACTGCCCTCCGGACTGGGGGCAATGCCTTGACCGCGACGCAGGATTATACTGTAAGCGGAAATACGCTGCTGCTGAAAAAGTCATTCCTGGCAACGCTCCCGGTTGGCGAGCATTCGATTGTCTTTGATTTCAATCAGGGACAAGATCCCGTATTGAAAGTTACAATTGTCGATACCACACCGAGTGCATCTATTGCACCTGTGAGCGCGGCCTTTGATAAAGCAACGGCCCAAGCGCAGGATATTTCCGTAGCCCTTACCTTAAACGGACATCAGCTTGCAAACCTGACGAATGGAAGCAACACGCTTGTATCGGGCCAGGATTATACGGCATCAGGCGCAACAGTCGTCCTGAAGAAATCCTATCTCTCCACGCTGCCGCTCGGCCAGAATGCGATCACCTTCCATTTTAACGGAGGAAATAACGCGGTACTTACGGTAAATGTAGCGGATAGCAGTGTTCCGCTACCAACGGGCGGCTTGACGATCCAGGCTTTTAATGGCAACACCAGTGCCTCTACTAACGGAATTTCGGCCAAACTCAAAGTCGTCAATACCGGCAATTCGGCAGTTCAGCTCAGTGATGTAAAGCTCCGGTATTACTACACGATCGACGGCGAGAAAGATCAGAGCTTCTGGATCGACTGGTCCAGTGCCGGAAGCGCGAACGTAACCAGCAAGTTCGTGAAGCTGGCAACCCCGGTTACCGGTGCCGATTATGCGCTGGAAATTGGCTTCACCAGTTCGGCTGGAACGCTAAACCCCGGCCAGAGCGCGGAGATCCAGACCCGCTTCTCCAAAACCGACTGGTCCAATTACAACCAGGCTAACGATTATTCGTTCAAGGCCTCCGCCAGTCAATTTGTTAACAATGAGCAGGTCACCGGATATATGAATGGCCAACTGGTGTGGGGGATTGAGCCTTAACACAGGGTAGGATAAAGGGCTGGATTGGGGGATACCCTGGTCTGGCCCTTTTTGTGCACACGGATGCATATAATATAATCAGGCGGTGAAGTTATGAGACTCAAGCATGAACCGGATAAATGCAAGATACTGATTGAAGACAATATTGATATTGAATTTTTGAGAGCTATTTTCGACCCCGTCCGAAGTGAACTACAGATCTTCCTTGCGGGTAACGGCGAAATGAAGATTGGGGAGATTGCAGAGTATTTTCCTCAGAACCGTTCAGTGAATTCCTGTCATCTGGATTTCAAGAACAGGTTCAAAATTGTGCGGAGAAGGAAGTCGATACCTTCGAAGAGACAGCGAATAATATGAAAGCACTCATGAATTTGCTATAGCAGGGTGCTTTTCATTTTATTATATATGTGCATTTGTGTGCACAAGAACACGAAGGGGATTTTTATTTTGGAACAATCAATTAGAAAATGGTGGGTGATAGTCACAGTTAGTTTAGCCGTATTTGTGCCAAGCTGGATATTACAATTGTGAATGTAGCCTTGAAAAACCAAATGCTGCAAGTTTTCCGTAAAGCGGGAGCTGTTGCCGGCTCGCAGATCTTTGATAGCAAGCTGAAGGATTCAAATAGATGCCGGCTTTTGCAGACATTAAGCATATTGTTTTTGTTCTTGATGGTAAATCGCCAAGCGCGATAACAGCCTGTTTTCTTAACAATTTGTATATAGTTTTCAGATGTTAATTCACTCTTACTTTGGCGGGACGTTGACGGAATTTATTTTTGCTTAATGAGCGAGTAAAAATAAAGCAGTAGTGATATCAATGAGACACTTGCAAAAGTTTTAATTATCACTGAAACACTCGATATTTTAACATCGAATATTCCCAAGTATAAAAAACCTACTACACCGGAGTCATAGGTAGCTGAGATTAATAACAAAATTGCTAATATCAAAGGTAAAATAGTAGTTAACAAAGAAATATTTTTAATTATTTCCTTCCGTTCATCCTTGATAATGAAAATTATCGAAAATAAAAGAAAAATCAAGATGAATAAGAAAAACATTAAACCACCTCTTCAGGATATTGATTTTGAAAGTCTTTGGAAAAATGAGTAATCACTGTAATGAAACAGAGTGAAAAAGAAAAGCTCCACTCTGTTTCTATTTGTAAATATCTTACTTGGAAGTATATGAAAAGTACATGCTTTTAGTTTGTGCTCCAAACGCTAAATAATTTTGTGAATTAAATACATCATATGACCATCTTATGTTTAGATTCTTTGTTGTATTAGTATTATAATGTCCTACTGCAAAAATTGTATCAAAGGTGTTTCCAACATCTTTTAATTGCATACCAGTCGCGTATTCTACATCTGCTATTCTTGCTTTATTGGTACCACTGTTATCAAAGGTTTTTAAGGATTTGCTTGGAAAAGTTTCTGCATTTGTATAACCTGTACTAAATGAAACCCATGTTCCAGGAATCTTATAAGAAACTTTCACTGTGAAATTCAAACTACCACTTTGATAGTAACTTCCATCCCATTGAACATATCTAAAGTAATCTCCCGGTTCTGTATATGCTTCGATTTTGGTGGGTGTAGCAGATCCTATTGTGAAATTTGTTTGACTTGAGTTCGCACTAGGATAGTCTGTTGAATGTGTACTTTCTGATAAAACATAAAATTTTGTAGTGAAAGTTCCACCAGAATTATCAAGTGCAGTTGGACCCTCAATATATGCTCTTAAAGTGATGTCTTCATATATAATTAAACCACCAATATTATAGGAAAGTGTATGAGTGACATCTGAATGACCACTTGCTAAGGCAAGAGTTGAGAAACCTGTAGAGGTTTTTGCAGAAGCAGGTTTAAAAACCTTACCATACCAAAATTCATTTTCATGTTTAGCAAGTTCATAATTCTTGCTATCGTTGAATAAAGCCTCTACATCTATTCTTTGTGTTATGTCCGAATCTTCATATACTGTTAAGTTTTTTGTGCCTTTTTCAAGGAGGTATATTTTTAATGTTGTTTTCCCGTTACTATCATCAAAAAATCCAATATTTTCCTCAGGTCTTTTTTCTATTCCCAAATAAATAACTTCATAGTTATTATCTGTATCAATTAAATCTCCGACCAATTTCCCTGGGTATTCCGATCTTGTTAATTTTCCGGTTAAGTTAAAAGACGACTTAGTAACACCGTTTGAATAAACATCACCTACTACTGAAACGTTGGTTTGAGAAAGTTGAATATTGCTTAAGACGACTTCCGAATTTTTTAAGGTATCGTGGCTTGGATTTTCCCCCAGAACATCAGCAGTATAGGATTTGGCATTAAGATTGATTTCGTGATTAGTGCTATCAGAACCAAAAACTATTGAAGTATTCATTAGAGTAAATACTAGTAGAAAAATAGATAAAGATTTCATTAAGTATTTCAAGTTATCAGCTCCAAAATTTTTTTGGATGCGCATCCTCTTAATATCTTACAATAAATTACATAGAAAATAAAGGAATAAAAGTAAAAAAATAATATTACTGTATTATGAGGCGATAAATCTTTTTTACCTCAACTAAAATGTCATGAAGATATTACAAATGCTAAAAGCGAGGTTATCCGAAGAAGATTTTGACCTAGTCGAAATGCTATATGATTTACAGAGTGACTCAAGCTCGTTGCATTCAGCGTTATCTTTTATCCAAGGCTATAAAATAGGAGCTTTAATGATGATCGATGTCTTTAGTGACAAAGATTCTGTTTACGAAGGAATATAATACGTTAGTAATGGAAACCGGGGTGAAAATAAAGCTTCGGTTCTTTTATTGGAAAAAAATCACATGAGGGAAGTTCTTTTGGAAGGGCAGAAGGGGATATTGTCGAATATTAAAAAGATTATGAGAAGCAAGTCGGTCAGGGAGTGTGCCAATAGTGAACAAAAAGTTTATTGTGTCTAGTTTTCTTATCATGTTTTCAGTGGTATGTCTATCCATTACGGTCTATGCAGCCACTGCAGCATACTCTTTAAGGGTAAACGGGGCTGCCATTAAAGGGGAAGCTAAAGTCATTGATGGAGTGACCTATGTACCTTTGCGTACAGTTATTGAAGGGATGGGAGGGTCATATCATGTCATGCCTGAGTCGAATACAATGAGTCCAATCCATTAATTTTTGGTTCAAAAGCATATTTCGAAATGAATGAAAATTTTGATAAATTCATTGGTTCAGTCTCTATTGAAGAAGCGAATACGGGAAAGGATGTTTTGAAAAACCTTAATTCCTGAAGGTCATCCATCTGGGATGATGGTTTTATCAAGTCCAGATGACCGGCAGAATGCTCTATGGATGAAGGTAGAGTAACATCGTAATACTTAAGGATAATTACATAAGCTTCCGGTACCAGGTCTCTTGACTCTAACGTCGCGTAAACCTGTATATTTACTCTCAGAAGGAGGGATAGTCATCGAACTGCAAACCATCAGTCAGGTGTCAAAGCACTTTTCAGTCTCCACCCGTACCCTTAGGTATTACGAGCAAATCGGGTTGATTACGCCTGCGAAAAAGGAAGATTCCGCTTACCGCGCTTATGATGCCGAAGCCATCACACGTCTGCGTCAGATTATCGTTCTGCGTAAACTGCGGATTCCGCTCAGACAGATTGCCGAAATTCTGCAAAGCGCGGAAGCGCGTGTTGCAATCGAAGCTTTTGAGCGTAACCTTGCGGATATTGAGGACGAGATCACCGCGCTCTCCACCATTCGCAGTGTTATCAAAGCCTTTGTCGAATATCTGAATCTCAGAGGTGCGAAATTCGCACTGCCTGACGACGCAAGTTTACTGGAGGTTGTGGATTCCTTGACTGTCTCGAAAATCAACTTCAAGGAGGAAAAGTCAATGGAAGAATTAAACAAGGCAAATGAAAATTTAAACAAGCTGGCGGACAAAGATGTGCGGATTGTCTATCTGCCGCCCATGACTGTGGCTGCTGCTTATGCAACGGGAGAAGGCTGCGAAGGCAAAGCGCTGGATATGATCACGCAATTTGTAACAGAAAGCGGATTGCTAACAATTAAACCCGATGCCCGGAGTTTTGGTTTTGACTGCTCTAAAGGGGCAGCAGGAATCGGAGAACCCTCCCATGTATATGAGGTGTGGGTATCCATTCCGGGCGACACAGAGGTTCCCGCGCCTTTAGTCAAACGTACGTTTGACGGCGGGTTATATGCCGCACATGTGCTCAGGGCATGGGACTTCGAGGACTGGCGTTTATTAAAAGAATGGGTTAACGCAAGCAATAAATATGATAATGATTGGGATTCTCCGCGCTGGGCATCGCTTGAAACGGTTGCAGGGCAAGGATTTGAGGAAACATTGAATTTTTATAATTACGTACAAAATGGCGGTAAAATGGACGATTTACAGCTTGATTTATTGTTTCCGATTAAGGAGAAGGTATAAGAGTAAGATCGCCGGGTAAGGCAGATTAAAATCGGCGGTTATAATTGGGTGTCCCGACATACAAAATTACACAGCTGTGATTATAACCGCAGATATTATAGAACAATGCGCCAGTGAATTCCAATCGGTATTTCCTCTTACATACGATAATCCTCCCAAACCATGAACAACTACTCCATATATATCTGCGTACGTGTAACAAAAGCTGAATTCATTTCGTTATAGTCAATGAGTAATGGTTCCCAATAAGAGCGAGAAAACAATGGAGGAGGGGACGGTTTGGTCAGAATTGTCTTAACATTAATGACGCTTCTATTCAGTTTAACGGGCTGTTCCGCTTCGCATAATGCCACAACATTAGACCACAATGCTACTGCGGCAAAAGATTATTTGGAATCTAAGGGTTACAAGGTCTCTTCGTATGAAGGCTCCAGTGAAGTCTACACCTTAACAAAAGAAAAGTTAATGAATTTACCATATTCCAATTACTGGGGGCTGCAAACCGAAGATCCCAGTGTTTATCTGGACAAAGAGGTTAACGTACAGAAGTTCATAGTAACAAACCATCCATTGGATAACTGGAAATCCACAAGCGCCAAACCGGAGAATATTGTTAAATCTAAAGGGAAAACCGCAATTTGGATCTATGTCGTGGATAACCAGGCAGTAGGCGGACATTCTTATCCAGTAATCGATCAGGCCATGGATGGCGGCGTATGGTCATTAGATGGAAGAACATTAGAAGAAGTGCATTCTATGAGTTATAAAGCTTGGTTAGAGCAATGGGAAGCAAAGTTTGGCAGCTAATGAAATATTAAGAATCGCAAAGATTCGTTATGCCGTGGGTGTCACATATCTAAGAAAGGGTGGGTTCGATGTTCTACGTTAATTCAAGAGCATTCATTGAACGATTCAATGATGGAGAACCTGAGATCGTCATACAAAGAAGAATGAAAACAGATACCTCCTTTAAGTTCGAACTTCCCGGGGGGAGAATTGAACCCTTTGAGTCGTTGATCCAAGCCCTGATCAGAGAGGTTAAAGAAGAGACTGGATTAGATGTATACGAAATAGAAGGAAATGAGACAAGAATTGATACCCTAGGGATTAATCCAGAATTTGATGTGGAATGCCTTCAACCATTCGCAGCCTATCATACGGTTAAAGGTCCGGTCGATTCCATCGGGTATTATTTTAGATGTAAGGCAAAGGGTGAAAGAGCAACGAACATGTAAAGCAAGCTGCGTTTCAGGAAAGAGAAGCCTTTAAAGCCAAAATTAAAGAATGCTACAAAATTGGAGCCGAAAATAGCGAATCAATCACAGACACGGGTACGATGTTGCATCTCCTCGGGTTCAGTTGGCATGGGAATTCA
The DNA here is from genome assembly GCF_037963255.1 of Paenibacillus sp. FSL H8-0259. Taxonomy (NCBI): domain Bacteria; kingdom Bacillati; phylum Bacillota; class Bacilli; order Caryophanales; family Paenibacillaceae; genus Paenibacillus; species Paenibacillus sp. FSL H8-0259. The sequence continues at coordinate 4,940,751 of NZ_CP150147.1, read as the reverse complement.
GGGAGCTATGGCGATATTCACTGTTAGTTTAAAACGAATATTGAAACTTATGGGGTAGATAAAAGTCGAAGAATTAGGTGAGAAAAAACGACGACCATTCGGAGGGACCGAATAGGCGTCGTTTTTTTTGATACATTTTTCAGTGGCCTCAGATGGCGAGAGCAGTTTTTTCAAACTTAGTATTTCTGGATGTCCCCAATTGGCCCTGATCGTTCGTTGCACATGTATACACATCCCCGTCTTCGGCAAGTACTGCAGAAAAATCATATCCTGTTAAAATTCATTTACTTCTCGAAAGCCCTTGCACTTGTACAGGCGAAGAGCGAAACGTCGTCGCCTAGTTGTCCTATGTCATTCATCCCCCAAGGGTCCGAAGCTTTCGTCATCCTTTAATATAAGACCATGATTCGATAGAAACGATACTTTCACAAACTTTGGACTGGACGTGGATGCAAAGATAGGCGTCGGATCAAACTAGACATATCATAAATAATAATAGTACATACCTTTTCATGTTACTCATTCTCCTTACCTCCGTAATTTCTTCATTTAATATAATCCCAGATCAATAACACCGTATCACCATTAATGATAACTGGGGCAGATTTATGTGCAATTGCACATTTTATATTAATCAACCTAAAAATATTTTAATAGTTGATTTAATTTTCAATTACGCTTACTGGTTTAGTTTGGTCTAACTTAGTTTCAAAGCGGCTTTAAATCTTACTTACTGCATCAGTGAAGCTCCGTAAGAGGTTCGCTCACGAGCTCGCCATCATTGTTAAGTTCAGCTTATATAGTGACATTTTTCATGAATTATATTAGTAATTTATGGTAAAGTTCTTATATCAAAAATGAAGGGATTGGTATTAATAAAAAAATTATCCTTGTATGCATTTTCATTTGCATTAATTGTGAGTCTTTCTCTCTCTTCGGTAGTTTTGGCAGCTCCAATTGATAATAGTACATTGAGACAGGTGCAAACATCTGGGGCAGATAAGACTTGGGTCGGTGAATGGCAGGGAGAGGATACAATTATCGTTGACTCCCTTGGCAATGTTACTACCTCTGGTGAACTCAAAAAAACATCAAGTTTAGTATTTCCAACAGAATCCACAACTATCCGAGACGTATTAATTCAACCGGACTTACTAACTCCCACTTTTGAACTCCCAAACGAATCTTTTGCCACCTTGGCATCCGATTATGGTCATGCATGGCCCTATTCGGCTGTTAATAGTTCTGCAGTTAACTGCTATGGTTATGCTACCAAAGCCCCATGGAAAATGAATCCTGGCGATGGAGATGGCGTTTCAAAGCAGATTCACAATATTTTACGAATGTGAATTATGTTGCTAACCTGGTAGTCCAAGATGGAAATACAAATTCATTATATTTTATACCTGGCTGGCGAATACTAAGTAGCAGAACTGCGGCCGTTAACGCCGATGAACATCGAATAGCTTTAAGAATTGGTTGGATTGATACCAATGGTAATGGTAAAGTTGACTTCCTGACCAGTATGGTTTTGGTGGAGATAATGTTGATTATCATTTTATGCTTCAAAATAGCACAGGAACCTGGTCTGAAAAACACGGTCCAAATCCATCACAAAATACTGGAATTACTGATCCAAGTAATTTTATCTGGAGCAATGGTATCTACTATAATTTTTATAACAGTTCTACGGTTTATATTGCTGCCAAGGTTCACTAATATCTAACACACAAACAAGCGGTGGTTGTCATTTCTGCCGCTTGTTTATCATATTTTGATAAAAATATATTTCATTAAGAACTCAGACTTAATTAACGTTTATAAATGAACATCTTTAACAAAACTCCGCAATCCGCTACAGTCGTGATCATCTTTCTCTAGAATATCCTTTAATAGTGCTATTCCCTTATCGACTGGAGAGTCTTTATCTAAGAATTATCCGTCGAGTCATATGAATAATCATCCCCAGAGTTTCATTGTAGTTTTTGCACCTTCAAAGACATATACTTTTGTTGTTTCTTTAAATGTGCAAGACACGATGATAATTAAACAGCTACCTGATAATGGGCTATTAAGTGCAAGATTAACATGGAAACTTTGTCGAGAAGGAAGATAAAAAGGCAGTAACTTCTAGCCATTGATGAGATGTCCGTGTGAATCAATCTTTTAATGAAACTTCTGCTAATAATTTGGCAGGAGTTTTTTATTTGGAAGCAAGGTATATATTCGCAGGGAACGGGATGGAATGAACGTCTAAATTAAGAACAGCATAGTGACTTAGGGATTTTGAATTTGATATACGAATTCAAAGGAGAACGACAATGCAGAAGAGTACTAGGAGAAAGGAAACTATTGTAACAGTAAGTGCAGTCCTGCTGATCGTGCTCATCGCTACTACTGCATGTTGGCATTCGATTGGAAATTTATTTGGATCGGGAAATTATGCTATTGAGCAAAACATGGTGAAAACCATTATGAGCAAAACAGCGACTCCAGGCGTTGCCATCGTATCATCCAAACAGGGCGAGACAGAATTTAGGGTGTACGGCTACGCCGATGTGGAACAAGAAAAGCCGGTCACTGAGGAAACACTTTTCGAATTGGGCTCGACCACCAAAGCGTTTACGGCTCTAGCTGTTATTTTGCTACAAGAAGAGGGAGCTTAGCTTATTCCGATTATATTTCAGATTATCTTCTCTGGTTTGCTCCAGATTACAAGGGGGAGAAAACTGAGATTTCTATTAGACAACTATTGGCTCATACAAGCGGTATACCGTCATGGAGCATCAGGTTAATTCCTGAAGGTACAACGGAAGAAATGCTTGGAACAACCATACATAAGATTTCTAATATTGCGCTAGATACAAATCCGGGGACTGAATATCAGTATGCAACTGTTAATTATGATATTTTAGCAATGATTATCGAACAAGTTACAGGTATGAATTATCAGGATTATGTAACTGGGCACATACTGATTCCGCTGGGGATGACTGACAGTTATTTTTCAACAGGACAGGAAAAGAAGCTGGAGCAGCTTACTCAAGGTTATCGCGCGTTTTTCGGGAAAAGCTTAGCATACAACGCCCCCAGATATTATGGAGATATTGCAGCGGGATATCTGGTAACGAATTTCAAGGATTTGGAGCACTAGATCACTGCCCAGATGGAAATAGGCGATCTACCGGATAATCTGAAGAACGCAATTTATCAAACACATGAGGTTGACATCCGGGCAGCCGGATATGAGTCTGTAAACCAACTATTCCTTCCTCAACGGCACCCTCGTTGATTGCGCAGAACAGGTATGGGCAAATGAATTAGAGCCCTATGAACACCTATAAATATGACGATATCTACATCATAACTGATCTGGTATCATCGTTGTTAGTTCTGTTAGCCGCTATTGGCATCATTCTTAAGGTAATGATACTAGCCGTAGGGACACCCCGACACATAATAGATGAGCAAGATAGACGCAGGAAAAAGACCAGGGTTCGTATTACTCTACTCTTTAGAATGCTGCTGTTAGTTTTGACACTGATCTGGCCTTATCTGTTGAACTATAGTTACCCTATGCTTACCGTATGGATGTCCTATTCGGTATTGTTGTGGATGGGGCTTACTGCTATTAACTGCGTTGTTATCCATTTTATTGGCTGTCCGCTCTTTGAATCATTATAAAATAGACAAAGGAAGTGTCGATAGATTATGAAGATTGGAGTAATTGCTGATATCCACGGTAATGCTCCTGCCTTAAAGGCAGTTCTTAATGAGTTTGACCTGAGGCGGGACATTGAACATATTTATTGCTTAGGAGATATGATAGGGATTGGACCAGATACAAATGAAGTTCTGACAATCTTATTTGCCAGAAGTGATGTCTCAATGATTACCGGGAATCACGATGAAGCAGTTTTAGCACTTCAAAAAGGGGAAGATTATCCATTAAGCCACTCTCACGCTAAAGAGCATCACCAATGGATAGCAGATCTTATGGACAAAGGCTTCATCACCAGATTAGAACAGTTGCCTCGGACAATCACTTTAACAATCGAAGGCAAGTCTATATTGTTTATCCATTATCATATTGAGCAGACCCAATTAAATGAACATATAAGCAAAGATCCTTTTAGTGAAATTGTTGAGCCGAGTTTAGATAATTTACTCTCTCTATTCAAAGGAAGCGAAGACAAATTAATATGTTTTGGGCATCATCATCCAATTCATTTTTTTGAGGGTAAAGATACTATCTTTTTAAATCCCGGTTCTTTAGGATGCAATTCACAACCAACTGCCCGATATTCAGTAGTAGATATAGCAAAGGACAAAATTACAGTCAGTTTAGAGGAAGTCTCCTATGATAACACAAAATTTTTAGAGTCATATGAATTATTGCAGGTTCCAGAACGTGACTTTCTTATCAAAGTATTTCACAGCAATCAGTAAAAACAGAAATGAAGGAGTAAAAAAGCTAATGTTGAACCTGGTAAGCGAAATGAGAACAAGCTCCTGTGATTATCACACGAGCTTTTTTGCGCTGGCAATCGGAACATCCAAATTACCGCTCTCATAGCGGGAGTAGGTGGCTTGTTATGTAAAAGCTCAGCCATTTGTTGTGTTTAAATACTTTTTCGATTGAACGAAGCGTGGAATAACACCCTTGACAATATTTTGCAAATGGCGTACTGTATGCGGTAAGTGATAAGTAGTAAGTAGTAAGTAAAACGATTTCAAAAGGTTCTTCATACACACGAATCACGAACCGGCTTATCTAAATTATGGGTAGGGGTGGATGGCTATGATGGATTTGAAATTAGCACAAAGTTTTGCACTGATCGCCATGGAATGGAGTTAGGGGTAAACAGTTCCTGCAAATGAAGTCGTCGTTTATGAAGACAGATGCGGGCAGCAGTATCAATTTTTTCTTCCCTTTCCTTGAGCGGTCACAAGCTGTCTTTGTAGAGACAGAGGCTTGGTTCGATAATTCTAATAAAAGGCTAAACTCCGTCCTTACAAGGCTAAAATCCTATGGACATGAGGTTAAGGTGATTGAGAGAGGTTCATTTGCGACTGTCAAAATAGATAATTTGTTATACGATGCGATGCCGCATTATGTGATGATGAGAGTACCGATTCAAGGTGTGCGTCTTGTTCCGAAGCGCCCACTGTAAAGGAGTTGTATCCATGTCTAGGCAACGTTCCATGGAGGCGATTCTGGCCTCAGAGCATGTGTCAATAGGTGAATTGGTAAGAATCACAGGTTCCCGTTATAGCACGCTGAAACATTACACCGAAGAAGGTATGCTGCCCTTTGAACAGGCTGAAGAGAATTTAACACGCAGGTATAAAAGAGAGGAAACCGTCGCACGCATTATTTGGATAAAAGAGCTGAAAGCGAACGGTTTATCTATCCCGCAAATTAAAGAAGCTATAGATGCTTTATAATGATAAGAAAGTTGAAGGTGGCTTATATAATGAAGGTTAAGATTCTATTTGTATTATTGACAATTTCATTAGCAATAAATGCTGTGATATTTTATGGATTAACTAAATATGATTTAGTTGAGAAAGGAAGTACTCAATTACCTAAAACAAGTATGGCAGCAGATTCATTGAAATTAACAGAAAATAAAGTTGACATAGAAGAAAAAGTAAAATCTGGTTACGGATATATCTATAGTTTAACGGATGATCAAATCATGAAAGCGATCAATGAAGGAAAAAAAGATGGTGCATATTTTGGTGAAGACTTCAAATTACCTTTATTATCATCGACCAGCAACGATAGTACATTTGAATACAGGGACGTATTTATTAATACACCTTACAGATTTGTGGCAATACATTCAAGTAATCAATACGCAAAATATGATAGGACGTCATCTATAGAAGAAGTGTGGAAATTTATCAGCTATGATCATATTTCATTCTCTGCTTATGTGATGCGTGGATGGGCTAAGATGTTAGCCATTGAAATGATACAGGAAGGTAGAATAATACAACCATACAAGACTGAAAATAATGCGAATGGAGATATGAAGAGTGTCAATTTTTCAGTCAATGATATAGATTTTCGGGAACCTGCTTCTTTGAAAATATTTGAAAAAAGTAATCCTGAAAAATATGCAGAGTATAAGATCGCTTTCGAGGATTATGTGAAATAATATCCATGTAGAATGAGGTGAATGGTATGACGATACTGCCTGTTATAATATTTATCCTAGTATTTGTACCTTCCATTGTACTCATCGTGAGTATGCCGTATTTAACAAAAGAGACGATTAGTTTCGGAGTCACCGTCAGCGCTGTACAATTCCTCAGTGAGCCGCTGCGCCAGATGCGGAGGTCATATGCCAGGATTAGTGCTATTCTATATACCATCCTATTCATTGTTGGCATCCTATGCCTAATCTACAGTGATGAACATTCGAAGCAAGTCAGTTGGATTATTATTACCTATGCACTCGCCATGCTCGTAATCTCCCTTGTCATTAATATTAGCTATCATTTAAAAATGAAAAGTGTACTGCCCACGCTGACTATTGCTCCTGAACCATCGATCATGACCGTGGACACTGAATTGCCAAACAGAAACAGGGGCTTATCTAATTATTGGTTCTTCATTCATGTTGTCATTATGGTTGTTAATATTGTATTTGTGCTCTGCAACTACGATCTGATTCCTGATCAGCTTCCAATTCATTATAACAGCAGTTTGAGCATAGACCGCTATGCAGCTAAATCGTATACCTCTGTGTTTATGACTACGCTAATTCAAGGGCTCGTAATACTGTTGTTCCTATTTGAGAATTGGAGTATTCGCAGAGAGAAACAGCAGGTTAGAGAAGACGTAACTTACCGCCGGGCTTGGTCGTGTTTTATGATTACAGCCAGCTTCCTAATAGTGATCCTGTTAGCCGTCGGGCAGCTCAATATGATATCTCTGCTTAACATGAATTTCGCTATCCCCCTTATCCTAATCATAATAGCGTTTATCATCCTATACGCTCTCGCCTTATCGTTCTGGGCGGGTCAGGTCGAAAGCCGCTTGGAGCGATCTGCCGATAGCGCCAATGTCAGACCTGTCCATGATGAAGATAAATGGAAATTAGGTATGATTTATTTCAATCGCAAAGATCCAAACCTAATTGTCGAGAAAAGGTTTGGAGTCGGCTGGGGATTAAATTTCGGTCACCCGGTTGTCTGGCTGATTTTGCTCGGAGTTATTGTAGTGTTAGTTGTGGTGCGGTAAGAAAGCTTTAAGTGATGGGACTAGCGTAAAACAAGCTCATGTGGTTCGTCACCGGGCTTGTTTTTGTGCTGCTTAAGATCTTTGTCTCCGTCTAAACTGCGGATTTTTGTATGCAATGATCATTATTCTAATTTAACTTTTGGAGTAAGGTTTCTTTTGGTTCGTTCGGTTAAGTAAATAGTCAGTACTCGTCATATGAAAATCTGCCAGTTTAATCAGAATCGCGGTGGGAATATCGTCATCACCATGTTATGCGGAGGGCCCCCTGCCTATTGATAATAAGGGACGGAATCCGCTAAATAATCATGCCCTGTCTTGACGCCGGGCTGGAGCAGCCGTATGGTACAAGTGACAAGAACATACAAACATAGGGAGGTACATGCTCAAGAAGGGGGAACTATGAATACATTCACAGCCTATGCAAGGCAGATCCGGCGGCAGATCGCCAGCAGGTATTACCGGATATCCATCAAGCAGCGGATTCTGTTCTCGTTCATCATGCTGATCACGCTGTCCATCAGTGCGATGGGCAGCTTCTCGTATTGGATCGCCGCGCAGGAGATTGAGGATAATGCTTACGCCAGCAGCCAGGAAACGGTCAGCAAAACTACCCAGCTGCTGGATTCCCGCCTGAATGATGTGGCACTGTCCGTGCAGTCCCTGATGCTGAGCGATGCGTACCGGAAGATGATGATGGATGTGCTCAGCCATGATGTGTCGAATTATTATGTGCATCTGTCGGATCTGCAATATGTGCTCTCACAGGCGACGTTTAATCAACCAATTATCGAGAATGTGCTGATCGTCACGCCGATAGGCGACTTCTACTCCACCACGCAAATCCGCGCGCAGGATAACTCGTTTTACGGCTCGGAATTATATGATCTCAGCAAGGAGCAGCCGGGCGGCTACTGGGCCAAGGGGCATTATGACCGGCTGTTCACGGGCAGCCAGCGGGTCGTCTCCTTCGTGGTCCGGGGAATCTATGAATACCCGTATACTCCGGTCAGCAATGTGTTTATCGTCGTCAATATCCGGGAGAGCCGGATTGACGAACTGCTGAATCAGGGCGGGCAGCAGCCCGGCCGGAATTATTACCTGATGAGCGGGGAGGGGGATGCAGTGGTGGAGTCGCGCTGGCCGTTCCGCGGCAGATTTCCCTGGAAGCCGGTGCTTGCGGAAGGCGGCGTAGCAGCCGAACCGCAGGAGCATACCTACAGCTATGGCGGCAAGGAGTATCTGGTCAATTATAAAAGCTCTGCAGCATCTCCTGACTGGATCATCTCCGGCATGCAGTCGCGCGACCAGCTGCTGGGCAAGCTGGAGAGGGTGCAGCGCATCACCCTGTATGTAATCGGTGTCTTTCTGCTGACTACCTGGCTGATCTCCAATCAGCTGACGTCTGTGCTGCTGAGGCCGCTGTTCAAGCTGCGGCGGCTGATGCGCAGGGTCGAAGAGAACCAGCTTAGTGTAGTTTATGAGAGCCGCTATGAGGATGAGGTCGCCCAGGTCGGCTTTCAGTTCAACCGGATGATGTCGGAGATTAAGGCACTGATTGAGGATGTGAAGTCGAAGGAGGAGGACAAGCGGCATGCGGAGATCCGGGCCCTTACCGCGCAGATGGAGCCGCACTTCCTGTACAATACGCTGAATACGATTTATTGCAAATCGGTATTGGGCGTGAATGAGGATGTGAATGAGATGATCCTGTCATTATCGCAGATGTTCCAGATCGGGCTTAGCGGAGGGAAGGATCTGATTACCCTCGAGGATGAGCTGTCCCATGTGCGGCAGTATTTCTCCATTCAGCAGAAATGCTATGAAGGACTGTTTGAATACAGCATTACGGTTGAGGATGAAGAGCTGCTGTCCTGCCCGCTTCCCAAAATCATCCTGCAGCCGGTTGTGGAGAACAGCATCCAGCACGGGTTCAGTGACCGGTCCGGGGGAGGCCGGATTGACATCACGGTCAGCCGGGAGCTGGAGATGCTGCATATTACTATTACCGACAACGGGCGGGGGCTCGATGCCGGGAAGGTTAGGCAGGGAATGAGCAGCGCCCCGCAGTCCAAGAAGGGCTACGCCCTGTTCAACATCAGACATCGCCTGGCGCTCTACTACGGAGAGGAAGCCCTCATGGAAGTGGACGGAGAACCGGGCAAGGGGTCGCAGACGGAGCTGTGGATTCCGTTAAGAGAGGAGCGATAGATGATGGACCAGAAGCTGGAGCCGGGAAGGTTCAAGTTATGTATCATCGACGATATTAAAAGTGTGGTGGAGATGATCTCTCGCAAGCCGGCGTGGCAGGAGCACGGTATTGAGGTCGCCGGCACGGCGCTCGACGGTGAAGAGGGGCTGCGGATCATCCGCGAGACCCGGCCCGATATTGTGCTGACCGATATCCGGATGCCGAGAATGGACGGGCTGAAGATGACCCGGGCGATACTGGAAGATCTGCCGGACTGCAAGATTATTATCCTTAGCGCTTACTCGGAATTCGCTTACGCTCAGGAAGCCATCCGGCTGGGGGCGCTCGATTTCGTGAAGAAGCCTTTTTCGCTGGATGAGATTGTGAATGTGGTGCTGAAGGCCAAGGAGCTGTGCCGGGAAGAACGGCAGGAGACTGCCAGACTGGCGGTGATGGAGTCCAAAATCAGGGAGAGCCTGCCCATCCTCCGCCAGGAGTATCTGACCTTCCTGCTGCATCACCAGACGACAGAGGCGGATGCCCGGTCCAGGTGGGCATATCTCGATATCCCGCTTGCGCAACATGACTTCTTCGTGTTTGTCGCAGAGATCGATCATTTCGCCGAGAAGCTTCAGGGCCAGCCTGTGCAGGAGGTGGAGCTGCTGCGGTTCAGCCTGCACAATATTCTCGAAGAGACGATTTCCGCCTGGACCCGCGGTGTGATTATCCGTGAGGCTACAGACCGGTATGTCTGCATCATGAACGGCTCGGCCCCGGATACCGCTGCGCTGATTACGGAAGCCTGCTGCACGAATGTAAGCCAATTCTCCCGTAATACACTCTCTATTGGCGTGGGGCCTGGTGTATCAGCGATTCATGAGCTGGCTACCGCCTACAGGCAGGCGCTGAGCGCTCTGGGTTATCATTTCTATACCGGAGGCAACGGTGTATATCATTACGGCAATATCGAGAATAAGCCGCTCTCGCTTCACAGCTATTCCGCCGCCGCCGAGCAGGAGCTGCTGTTTGCCCTGCGTTCCGGCAATTCCGGCAAAAGCCTGCAGGTGCTGGACCAGCTGTTCTCGGAGCTGCTGGACAGCGAGCTTTTGCCTGAGCCAAGGTATGTCGAAAGCGTCGGCTATGAGCTGAGCTCCAAGATCTGCCGGGTTCTGCTTGAGCAGTTTCCCTATGAGCAGGTGGAGCCGCTGGAGCGCGGAATTGAGGCAATGAAGAACCGGGTGCATCCTTCCCTTCTGGATATCCGGAGCCTGCTGTCCGGGCTGTGCCGGGAGGCCTGCGCGCTGGTGGAGGAAGCCCGTTCCCTGGAATCCACGCGGATTATCCATCAGGCGATCGCTTATATCCGGAGTCATCTGGATACGGGGCTGTCACTGGAGCAGGTCGCGAAGCAGATTAACCTCAGCCCAGGATATTTCTCCAACCTGTTTAAGAAGGTGCAAGGGGGTTCCTTTCAGCAATACGTGATGCATGAGAAGATGGAGAAGGCCAAGGCGATGCTGATCGGCGGCCTGCAGGTACAGGAGATTGCCCAGGATCTCGGCTACGAGCACAGGCGCTATTTCAGCGAGGTGTTCAAGAAGTATACAGGAATGACCCCGTCGGAGTTTAAGCTGCATTACCTTGGAAAAGAATAAAGAAGGACAAGGGAGGGGCTTCCGCCAAGCGGAGAGTCACTCCCTTTTGTATGATGGGCAGCTTCCGCCCGGCAGTGTGCCGGCAACTCCCGCAGAAACCTGCCCTCAATGTGGGCTTACCCGCCTTATGTGAAAGCGTTACCCATTCTATAATCAGGTTGTAAGTTAAATTCAGCAGCGATAAATAAGGGGGCACTACCAATGATGAAGCGTACGCTAATGACATCAATGAGCCTGGTTCTGGCACTTGGCCTGGCAGCCTGCGGCAACGGTAACAGTGGCGGCGGCAATGCAGCAGAAGGCTCAGGAGATGCAGCGACAGGCGGTTCAGGGGAAAAAACCAAAATCAGCTACTGGACGGGCGACCGCCATGACGCCGATTTCGTGAAAGAGAAGGTGGCCGAGTTCAACAGGGCCAATACGGACGGTATTGAGGTGGAGCTGGTCGTCAAGGGCGATGACTTCGATACCGCACTGGATCTGTCCTTCCAGACCTCGGATGCCCCGGATGTGATCCGGGTGAAGGAGAACACCATCCAGACGTTCTACAAGAAGGGCTTTCTCGCGCCCATTGATGAATTCCTCACCGATGAGCTGAAGGCGAAGTTCCCGGCCATGCCGGATCTGAATGAATTTGACGGCAAACGTTACAGCCTGCCGAACTACGGAACGACGATGCGCCTGGTGTACAACAAGGACCTGTTCGCCAAAGCGGGCGTCGAGAATCCGCCAACCACGTTGCAGGAGCTGGTGGATACAGCCAAAAAGCTGACCGAAGCGGGTAAAGCTGACGGCGCTTACGGCTTTGCACTGAATTTCAAGAGTCCCTCCAGTGCATTCGCACGTTCGGCACGGGTCATTGCGGAAATGAGCGGTTATGGCGGCTTCGGGTATGACTTCAAGACTGCCCGCTACGATTTCAGCGGCCTCGAGCCGATTATTAATGCCTTCAAGCAGATCAAGGATGACGGCAGCATGCTTCCGGGTGTGGAATCGTTGGATATCGATCCGCTGCGGGCCCAATTTGCCGAAGGCAAGATCGGAATGTATATCTCCTACTCCTCTGAGCCTGGTGTGTATAAGAACCAGTTCCCGGCCAAGATCGACTGGGCTGCGGCTCCGGCACCTACAATTGACGGCATGGTGAAGGGCGCTTCCGGCTTCCTCGGCGGCCAATGGCTGAGTCTCAGCTCGAAATCGGAGAATAAGGAAGCGGCCTGGAAGTTCATGCAGTTCATGTACGGGGATCAGGTGCTGACGGATTATCAGGAGAAAGGCTTCGGCATCTCCATGGTTCCATCCATCAGTGCGGTTGCCGCAACACCGGATGTCAACGGCATCGAAGGCTTCCTTCCCAATAAAAATGACGGGGTATGGCCGATCTATCCGGCGGTTGCACCGGAGGGCATGAAGTCGGATGACGCCTTCTTCAAATATATGCTCAATGGCGGCGATCTGAAGGCGGTCATCGCGGATTTGAACAAGCGTTATAATGCTGCGCTGGACAGCGCTATTGCCAATGACGGAATCAAGGCTGAGCCGGATGCAGGCTTTGATCCGGCCGGCCTGGGCGGCAAGTTCGCCAAGTAACCGGAAGGCGAAACATAGAGAAACAGGTCAGATGACGGGGATGGGGAAGCTGCGTTCTCCACCCCTCTGCTCTGACCGTAAGGGAAAGGAGCCGGAAGAAATCAGATGAATAAAACAAAAAATTCCTTATTCTCATACAGCTTTATCTTTCCAAGTGCCCTTCTGACCATTGTGCTCGGAATCTACCCGATTGCCTGGGCGTTCCGCTACATGTTCTATGACTATAAGGGTTATGGAACGGCCCGGTTTACCGGTCTGGACAATTTCAGCCGCATTCTGAAGGATACCCAATTCTGGGATTCGGTGGTGAATACCTTTGTCTATGCAGGCGGCAAGCTGTTGATCACGATTCCGCTGGCTCTGCTGCTGGCCGCAATCCTGAACCGGGGGCTGCGGGGCAGACAGCTGCTGCGGGGGATTTTTTTCATGCCGACCGTCATCAGTACAGCCGTTATGGCTGTCGTTTTTTTTACCATTTTCAACTCGTATAACGGGATTCTCAATCAGTTCCTGATCAAACTCGGTCTAAGCAATTCCGGGATTGACTGGCTGGGTCCGAAGTATGCCATGCTCACCGTCATTCTGGTTGCGGCCTGGGGCGCGGTCGGGAACTATATGCTGCTCTTCCTCGCCGGTCTGCAGAATATTCCTGAGGATGTGTATGAAGCCTCTGCCCTGGACGGGGCAAGCAAAATCCAGCAGTTCCGCTACGTGACGCTGCCGATGCTCGGACCTGTCATGCAGATGGTTATTATGCTGGCGATCATTACAGCCCTGAAGGGCTACGAGAGCATTATGGTTCTGACCGAAGGCGGTCCGGTAGGCAAGACGGAAGTAATGTTCCTGTATTTATACAAATTATTCTTTCCTGTAGGCGGGGGGAGTGCCGGAGTTCAGGTACAGGAGTTCGGATATGGAAGTGCGGTCGCCTTTGTGTCCGCGATAATCGTCGGGATCATATCACTCATTTATTTCTACGCCTCCCGGCGGATGAATCAGACCGATTGAGGAGAGACGCGAGATGAGAATAAGAACCATACTGGGCAACACTGTACTGTGGATTTTTCTGCTGGCCTTTGCTTTTATCACCCTGATTCCGGTCGTCATCACCGTGCTGGGCTCCTTCAAAACGAATGCCGAGCTGACCACCGGAGCGACCTTCCTGCCAAGCAGCTGGCACTTCTCTAACTATGCTGAAGCCTGGACACAGGCGAATTTCTCCAAATATACGCTGAACAGCCTGATTATTTCACTGTCAGCGGTAGTAGGCACTTTACTGGTTTCTTCCATGGCAGCTTATGTGGTGGACCGGATGGACTTTTTCGGCAAAAAAATATATATCGGCCTGCAATCCTTCACCATGTTCGTGGCCGTGGGGGCGGTGGTGCTGCGTCCGCAATTCGATCTGATGGTTAAGCTTCATCTGCACAGCAGCCTCTGGGGCGTAATTCTGATCCTGATCTCCGCACACGCGTCGATATTCTTCATTCTGTTCAGCTTCATGAAGGGAATTCCCCGGGAGCTGGACGAGGCGGCGCTGATCGACGGCAGTTCGCTCGGCCGGACCTTCTGGCGGATTATTCTGCCGCTGCTCGGACCCGGACTCGGCGTAGGTGCGCTGTTCACCTTCCGCGGTGCGTGGAATGAATATCTGCTGCCGCTCGTGTTCACGATGACGAAGCCGGAGCTGCAGACGCTGACTGTCGGGCTGGCGAACCTGAAATACGGGATTTCGGCCGCTTCCCAGACCCACTATATGATGGCGGGCGCCTGCTTGTCCATTCTGCCGATTCTCGTGGCCTATCTGTTCGCCAACAAATCCTTCATGCAGATGACGGCCGGTTCACTCAAAGGGTAACGGTCCGGCCCTGCGCAACCCATATTCCATATTTAACATTCAAGGAGGTACACCCCATGACTCAACACGCTCCGGCAATTCTGCAATCTGCCCCGTTCATCCGGCGGTATCCGGGCAATCCTGTGCTGGATGCAACGAAGGTTCCTTACCCCACCGCACTGGTATTCAATGCCGGTGTAACGAAATTTAACGGTAAGTATGTGATGATCTTCCGTAATGATTACGGCTCACTGGTCGATCAGACGCTTGAGCCGCACCACACCACGGATCTCGGCATTGCTTACAGTGACGACGGACTGAGCTGGACCGCCGGCCCGAAGCCAGTGTTCAAAATGCATGACGAGGAAATTATCCGCGCCTACGACCCGCGCCTGACCGTGATCGGCGGCCGTTGTTATATGTGTTTTGCCGTGGATACGCACCATGGCATTCGCGGCGGAATTGCCGTTACCGATGATCTGGAACACTTCGAGGTGCTCAGCCTGTCTACACCGGACCTGCGCAATATGGTACTGTTTCCCGAGTTGATCGGCGGCAAGTATGTCCGGCTGGAGCGTCCCTTCACGGTATACAGCCGCGGCGGCCGGGACCGCTTCGATGCCTGGATCTCCGAGTCGCCGGACCTGAAGCATTGGGGCAACTCCAGCCTGCTGCTCGCCGTAGAGCAGGTGCCGTTTGCCAATGACAAGGTTGGCCCGGCCGCACCTCCGGTCCGGACGGATAAGGGCTGGCTGACCACCTTCCATGCGGTGGATGTGGACCCGGCCAGAGGCAAGCAAGGTTGGGAGGACACATGGAAGAAGCGCTATACCGCCGGAATTATGCTGCTGGATCTGGAGGACCCCCGCAAGGTGATCGGCATGAGCAAGCAGCCGCTGCTGGCACCGGAGACAGACTATGAGATTGGCGGGGGCTTCCGAAATCATGTGATTTTTCCGGGAGGAATGATTCTGGAGGAAGACGGCGAGGTCAAGATCTACTACGGCTCTGCGGATACGGTGGAATGTCTGGCAACGGCCCATGTGGACGATCTGCTCCGGCTCTGTCTGGAGCCGGAGCATAGATAAGAGTGTTTTCTAAAAAATATGAAAGGGGTGTTTATTTATGCTAAAAAAGTTAAACTTATTAAGTTTAATTGTTTGTATGCTCGCCAGTCTTTTAGCTGTCGTTCCTTTGACAGCAAGTGCAGCGGGTACAATTGTAAGTTATCCGTTACCGTCGATCTATACCACGACCAATCAATACACGGTAACAGCAAACTCTACCAATATACCGGTAATCGACACTTCGGAGGTATTTGTAAACTATAATTATTGTAATTTCTCTTTTTCAGGTACGACTACAATCACAATTACAGCAAGCGAGCCAATCAATACCTATAATATTTCTCCCAAAGCTTTGGGAATCACTGCAGCCAAGAGCGGAAATACACTTACCTTTACACTTTCATCACCAACCTATCTTATCGTTAAAATCAATAACCTGAAAGATCTGGTGATTGCGGCAGATGCTCTTGAAACCAATGTTCCGGCTTCATCCGGTACAGGGATATACAATGTTAAAACCGGGTACGGTGCCGACAGTACCGGTGCCACTTTGGCTACAACTGCCATACAAAACGCCATTAATGCGGCTAACGCAGCAGGCGGCGGTATAGTATACGTTCCAGCCGGCGTGTACAAGAGTGGTAACATTGTTCTAAAAAGCAACGTTTCGGTTTATCTGGAGGGTGGTTCTGTGATAAGGGGTTCAGGAAATCCAAGCGATTACACTACCCATTTCCATAAGAATTCTCTGAATAAGGATGGAACCTGGTTTATTTATACCGAAACCAATGCAAACAATATTAAGATATACGGCAGGGGGACGATTGACGGCAATGGCCATTATATGAGAAATACAAACAATTTTTTGAACAATATTCTTGTGCCCTTGCAGTGCAGCAACTTCACGGTTGACGGCATAACCATCAGAGACAGTGGTGGCTGGGCTACAATCGTTACAAGATCTAATAACGTAACCTTCCAGAATACCAAGCACTTCAACAACAATGAACTTGATTATGAGAATGATGCAATAGACATTCAAGAGAGCCAGAATGTACTCATTAAGCACACTGTAGCAGTATCGGAGGATGACACCTACTCATTTAAGACCTGGGATGTAGCCACTACGGATATCGCTGCAAACTGGCCTGGAACTCCTGAAAACCAGTCAAATGTAGTGGTGGATGATGCTTTGGCCTGGAGCAGATGTGGAGCATTCAAGGTCGGAGATGGAGTGAAACAGCTTCAGGATGGCATCGTTGTTAAAAACTCTTATGTATACCGGTGCTGGCGCGCTTTAGCGGTAGGTCATCTTTATGGGACTCCAGCAGCACAAAACATCATATTTGATAATATAGACGTAGAAGGCTTCTGGCCAAGATCCGGTGTTCACTCCAGATGGTTTGATCTTTCTGCAAAAACCGGTCCGATCAAAAATGTGGTTTATAATAATATCAATTTACGCGCTTTGGGTGAAGTTTCAATAATGAAGGGTTGGAGTGACACATCTACGGTCTCCGGAGTGACATTAAACAATGTTCGCGTCGGTGGAGTTGCGGTAAATAATTTGGCAGATTTGAAAATAACAGATACGAACAGCTATGCTGCAGAGCCCAAATTCAACACATTGAAATTTGAAGCGGAAGGCTATAACCTTAGTTCAGGTGTTATGTCCTATGAGTCAAGCACGGACGGCGGGCTGGATGTGGGTGGAGGCAGTAATGGCGACTATATAGCATTTAAAAATGTAGACTTTGGCAGTACAGCTAAAACAAGTATTGATATGAAGGTTGCATCCGCTAATTCCGGCGGAAGGATCGAATTCCACTTGGATAGCCCTACAGGCACTATGCTGGGATCTTGGACGGCCGAAAGCACAGGCGGATGGCAGACATGGTCCCTCAAGAATATCCCGCTTAATGCCGGGACAGCGGTAGGAACTCATACGGTATATGTTACTTTTGTGAAGTCAGATTCAACCACAGTTGCAAATTTAACTTGGTTCCAGTTCAAATAGACCAACTAACACAAAAAACAGCAAGTCTCCTAAGTGAAGTGAAATAGGGACTTGCTGTTTGAGGTTTCAATTAATTCTTAAAGCTATGAATTGGAGCTGGGATTCGTCCGCACGATTAACGAAGTTCGAGCAGTTGAAGCCGTTTACTGCAGAGAATAAATGGACAGCATAGTCGATATGCTTAGAGCCATACGTTCAAGATACCATTTAACAGTTCAGTTGGGACAGATAAATGTTTTTCGCAATTATGATTTGGCAAAGTGGTTTGATGAGATTAGAGATTTATTGCAATAGAAATGAAAAAATCTACAAATAGAAATTCCGAAAAGATAAAGGATAAGAACCGTTTAATTGCTCTAACTAAAGATACATTCGATATGGTTTGGTCATTTGATGGGACAAGTCTTCCTGAGCATGTGTGTAGATATAAATTAGGTATTTATTACGAAGTACCTTTTTTCCTTTACCTGCGCCTTCCCTCACTTTTTTGGGTAAACTAACCGTAGACAACACTTTACCCAAATTATCCGAAATGAGGGACGCCCCGTGACAACTCACAAATCTTCCAATAGATTAGCCAACGAAAAATCACCCTATCTCCTACAGCACGCCCACAATCCCGTGGACTGGTATCCATGGGGAGACGAGGCCTTTGCCAAGGCGCAGGGCGAGAAAAAGCCGATCTTCTTATCTGTCGGCTATTCGACCTGTCATTGGTGTCAGGTCGGTGAATTCCACTTGTTTAATCTCAACGTTTTTGTCACACCCCTGAGTCAGATTCCTGTTAAATTCCAAGTCTATCGAATTAACTTGCTGAATTCGCATTTCATTTGTTGATAAACTATGCTATAGGTTTTCTAAGCGTTTTTGATAGGAAAGCGTATAACAAAACGATGAAGGATATATTTTCATAGTGGCAAATGGGGCTTTAATATACTTCAAAATATGATAAATTCCATAGATATGGAGTATTTGAAGATGATGTTTATTTACATATCGGGATGATGAGAACACACTTGCTCGGCTGGTAGAACGTTTGCATGGCATGCATGAGGCCGTCGGTTCGATCCCGATTTAAAATTGTTTGAGTGTACGATGTATAAGAAGCTTGAAGTCTGTGCAAGATATTTTTGACGGTGTGAAGAGAGGTGTGGTTCCGTTGGACCATTCGGTGCTAGGGCTACAAGAGGAATTTAACTAATCACTAAGTCAACTGAAAGCGAGGGGTTGTGTCGCAGAGCATCTCTGAACACACACGCCTAGTAGCATTCCTTTAAAACGGAAAGTGAACAAGCGGTGCCCAAGTATTTCTAATGATGTGAAGTGTGCCTTTTAAAGATACTCGAACGATCAAACACCGTCGAAGGGAGCCTGTAAAAGGGCTCCTTTTTCTATTGCTTAAACGCAACAATCCATTCCGAAAATGTTATGGTTTTAAAGAGGCTGTCCCAAAGTAGGGAGCACGTTAATTTCTGTAACGGAACCTGATCGAGGTGGAGTAAACCTATCTCTTAATGCTAGAATTACAGCTAACGAATTAACCTCACTGAAAGATTATGTATTTTAAAGTCTATTCAAAGAGCAAGGGTTGTCATAGGTCCTGATTAAGTTTCGGTAGTTGAGTCAAGCAATACTTTATAAAAAAGACACTAACGAGGTTAGTGTCTTTTTGTTCACCAATGGGTAATAATGAAAATGGCAACATACGTGCTCAAGGAGGCTACATGAATAGAGATAAAAGAAGGCCAAAAGCCAAATCGACTAATAAACGAAAAATCACCCTATCTACTGCAACACGCCCACAACCCCGTGGACTGGTTCTCTTGGGGAGAAGAGGCTTTTGCTAAGGCGCAAGCCGAGAACAAGCCGATTTTCCTTTCAGTTGGATACAGCACATGTCATTGGTGTCATGTCGGTGAATTCCACTAGTTTAATCTCTACGTTTTCGTCCCACCCCGAAGTTGCTTCCTGTTTTGTTCTGATTAGGTCTGTTTTCACTAATCTCTTGCTGTACTTGAATTCATATAGTTTTAAACTAGATATGCACCACTATAAATTATCTCTCAGTCTATCAAGTTGACTTGCTGAATTCGTATTTCAGTTGTTTGAATGGTGAAACTCCTATAGCACTTATATCGCTCGATAAAGTGAAATTTGAAGCGATACGAATAAAGAAGTTTGTCCCAGTATATGGTATTATTTAGTTTGATGAAACCGACCCTGTTCAATTTGTCGAAGAAGATACACCATTTCGTTAGAACTTCACAGAGGGACTTATTGCAACTTCATATGGGTAGAACTTCTGTAGACTTGGGATGGTATCAAGAGTGTAGAATCGAAGAGAACTACTTGTTGGTACTTATTAAAGATGATATTTGGGTATGCCCAATTTTTAGTCTTGAATCAAGGGATAACAGTTATCATTCATGAAATCGTAAAACTTTACTAAACATTATTACATAAATGAAAGCAAGATCTCATTGAATGGAGGACATATAATGAATGGCGACTTCATTTTCAATATGGATTATGAAAGGAGGGACAGGTTACTAGGAATCACTGGAGAGTGGATTGCAAAAAGGGGCACAGGAAGTGTCCGACGCTTTGAGTTTATTGACGTAAGAGTCTTAAAGCAACTAATTGAAAACAACTATATTGACCCACTTGAAGCCCATAATAGTTCTCCTAGTGTAGAAAAAATGTTTAACTTCATGGCTACATACCCCAATGTATTGACTAAAGGCTATGCCACCAGCCCATTGCGTAAAGATTATAGAGTGACATTAGATACGCTTTTTGTACCCAAAGAACATGTAACAAGGACATTGAAACACGATTTTGTTGCGTTCTGTACTAAAACTGATGAGTGTGAAATGGAAGGGGATTTATATGCTTGGTGGGACTAAGCCAAAGAACAGATAAGAGAGCAATTTCATTCACCGATTGAAAAATGGAGCATGAACAATGACCGTAGATAGAACTGATGAATTATTGCGTATACACGGATTAATCCCAAAGCAAAGTGATATAGATGATATTCGCAAGTTGTTGCTTATTGAACTGGACAATCAGGAGTCCGAAGACAATGAGTATATAAAGACGTTATGTATTCAATTGTTTATTCTTGGTCAAGTAGAGGATAGTTTGTTAATTTGGAAGGCGAAAAAGAAAAACTTCGATTCATTTATTTATATTGATGTTCAATTGCTTTGTGGGGCAGGACTAGAGCAAACCAAAATCTTTCTGGAAAATACAATAACTATTGATGCCCTGGATGAAATTGCATATTTGAAAAAGGCAGAACTAACAAGGGATTTTGTTGAATTCAGTAGAGATAACCTAATAAATTTTTACAAAGGATACTATGGAATAAGTTGAAAAATCATAAAGAGTGTTAAGTCGCTGAATTAATCAATCACCACTTGAGAACAACGCCTTCTGTTCAAACCAATTTAAAGAACCCTCTTCTTAAGAAGTTACATTTTTTCTCTCCCTTGCGACTTTCCCCACCCATTTGGGTAAAATACCCCTAAGCTTTATTTTACAAACAATCCTACAACGAAACGAGGTGATGTCCCATGACTACTCATAAAGTACCCAATAGATTAGCCAATGAAAAATCCCCATATCTACTCCAACACGCCCACAACCCCGTGGACTGGTATCCATGGGGAGAGGAGGCTTTCGCCAAAGCGCAAGCCGAGAACAAGCCGATTTTCCTTTCAGTCGGCTATTCGACCTGTCATTGGTGTCACGTAATGGAACGCGAATCCTTCGAGGATTCAGAAGTCGCGCAGCTCCTTAACGATAACTACGTAGCCATCAAAGTCGACCGCGAGGAGCGGCCGGATATTGATGCGCTGTATATGTCGGTGTGTCAGGCGCTGACGGGGAGCGGGGGATGGCCGCTGACGGTGCTGCTGACGCCGGAAAAGAAGCCGTTCTATGCCGGGACGTATTTCCCGAAGCGGCAGATGTTTGGCCGGATCGGATTGATGGATGTGCTGGAGCAGATCCACACGAAGTGGGAGCAGGACGGGGAGGCGCTCAATAAGCTGGGCGATGACCTGCTTGAAGAGCTGCATACACTTGACCGTAAGAATGCATATAACTCGGCTGATGTAGACGGCGGTATCCCGGGCGATGAGCTGCTGCATGAGGCGTATGAGCTGTACCGGCGCCAGTTCGACGAGGAATATGGCGGGTTCGGCAATGCGCCGAAGTTCCCTTCGCCGCATAATTTGTCCTTCCTGCTGGCGTACAGCCAGCTGCACAATCAGCCGGAAGCGCTCCGCATGGTGGAGAAGACGCTGGAGTCGATGTACCGGGGCGGCATGTACGACCATGTGGGCTTCGGGTTCTCGCGGTATTCTACGGACCGGGAATGGCTGGTTCCGCATTTTGAGAAAATGCTCTATGATAACGCACTTCTGGCGAACGTCTATCTGGAGGCCTTCCAGATTACCGGGAAACCGCTGTATGCGGAGATTGCCGAGCAGATATTCACCTATGTCCTGCGCGATATGACTTCTCCCGAAGGCGCTTTCTACTCTGCGGAGGATGCGGATTCGGAAGGCGTGGAGGGGAAGTTCTACGTCTTCTCCCGTGATGAGATCGAGGAAGCCCTGGGACTGGAAGACATGCATTCATATTGCCATGTCTACGGGATTACCCCGGAAGGCAACTTCGAGGGTGCCAATATTCCGAATCTGCTTCAGGGACTGCCGGAAGAAATGGCGGAACGCCTGGGCATGAACCCGCTGGGCCTGCGGACCCGGATGGAGGAATGGCGCGGGAAGCTGTATGAGTACCGGGAGCAGCGCATTCATCCGCTCAAGGATGACAAGGTGCTTACTTCGTGGAACGGGCTGATGATCGCGGCGCTGGCTCAAGGAGCCAAAGCGCTGCAAAAGCCTGAATATGCCAAGGCCGCCGAAGCGGCAGCAAACTTCATCTGGGACAAGCTGCGGCGCGAGGATGGCAGGCTGCTGGCACGTTACCGTGACGGGGAGTCAGCGATTCCCGCTTATGTGGATGATTATGCCTTCCTGATCTGGGGACTCAGCGAACTATATGAAGCTACGGGTCAGGCGGTCTATCTGGAACGCGCTCTGATTCTTAAGGATGGACTGCTGGAGCTGTTCTACGATTCCGAAGGCGGCGGCTTCTTCTTCACCGGCCATGACGGGGAAGAACTGCCTATCCGCTCGAAGGAATTGTATGACGGGGCTATTCCATCCGGGAATTCGGTAGCGGCGAAGCTGCTCTGGAAGCTGTCGGTGATTGCCCAGGACGTGGAGCTCAAAGGCATCGCCGAGCGTACCGCTGCGGTGCTCTCCTCTGCAGCAGCGGAGTATCCGCCGGGTTATGCGATGTATTTGCAGGCCCATCTGGCGATGACCTCGGGCGGCAGGGAATGGGTGCTCTCCGGCAAAAAAGAGGACCCGGCGCTGCACGGCATGCTGGCTCAGGTTCAGCAGGCCTATCTGCCTGACGCTGCGCTGATCGTCAACTGGGAAGGGGATAGCGAAGGCATTCTCCGCCTCCTGCCGCATCTGGCGGACAAACCGGCGGTCCGCGGCGATGCGACGGCCTATGTGTGCCGGAATTTTGCCTGCCGTGCGCCGGTTACGAATATGGAGGCGGTCCGGGAGCTTTTGGCCTCCGGCAATCGCGAGGGTTAGTATATAACACAAAGAGCAGCCTGCGGTTTGGGCTGCTCTTTGTGTTAAGTATCCTTCCAAGATCATCTTATCTGACGAAAGGGGCATAGAAAGAATCCGCAGGAATTGCCTGTGCGGCTCTACGCATATGCTTGTTCATTGCGGCGATAATCACTTTACCCGGCCAATGGTCCGGCAGCAGCTCATCCGGGAGATACGGGTCGGCCATAAACAGCCCGCTTAATTCCTCACCCATCTGCAAATATAGCAGGAATAGCTGTAGAGGCTGCCCCGCCTGAAGTGCCTCGTGCAAAGATGGAACGAATTCTTCCTGCAGCCAGTCCGATTTCTTCTGATATAAGGCTTCGATTTCATCCAGCTGCCAGATCGCTTGTGCTTTCTGTGGCGTAATGGAGCCTTCCTGGAATTGGCCTTGCAGGATGGACACCTTGCCTTCCAGCTCCAGCTTTTGGATATATGCTGCGACTTCATCGCGATAGTTCCATGGTGAAATGTACACACTGTTATATAGAAGACCATAGCCCAGCTGGCCGAGCGCCGTACGGAACTGGTCGCGCTTCTTGCGTTCAGACTCAGGAACCTCCAGCATGACCACATCCCAGGTGTGATCCCACTTTTCCTGATACCGGGCGGGCTTGCTGTTAATCGCCTTAATGTAGGCGAGGCCCTCGGCGGTGACGCTGTACCAGGAGCGTGACGGGGAAGCGATATAGCCCTCTTTTTTCAGACGGGACAGGGCATTGCGGATATAGGTGGAGGTGTACCCCCTTTGCTCGTAAATCTCAACAAACTGCTGGGCGCCCATCTGCTCCACCTTGGACAACAGGAACAGCATGGTTTTCTCAACGGACAGCAATGTTCTTCACACCTCTCTTGACAGCTGGCAGAAATGAATATATCATAAAAACTAACGAACGTATTATAATTTGTTATATTGTAAAAATTCAGTAGCATGTCTGGCTTCAGAGCAGCTTGGTGTCATTGTAACGTAAACTTTGGGTTTTTGCACGATTCAATCCCTGAAGACCCATTGAAATTAACAGCGAAGAGGAGAGAAAATCAATGAAAATTATCTACCATGGCCATTCCTGTGTTCAAATCGAGGTAAACGGCAAATCGCTGATTATCGATCCTTTCATTAGCGGCAATGCTGCAGCAGTGACAAAGGTTGAAGATATTAAGACGGATGCGGTGCTGCTGACTCATGCCCATATGGATCACATTCTGGATGCCGCGCCGATTGCCAAAAGTAATAATGTTCCGATTGTAGCTAATGTGGAGTTAGCCTCTTACCTGGAGGGGAAGGGCGCCCAGACGATTGGCATGAACATCGGGGGGACGGTGGATCTTGGTTTTGCCAAAGCGACGATGATCCATGCCTTCCACACCTCCAGCATTACACTCGAAGATGGACAGAGGATCTACGGGGGGACGCCTGCGGGCTTCATTATTGAAGCTGAGGGCCGCACCATTCTGCATGCAGGGGACACCGGGCTGTTCGGAGACCTGAAGATGTTCGGGGAGCTGTACGAGATTGATCTGGCCATTCTGCCGATCGGCGGACATTTCACGATGGGGCCTGAGCATGCACTCATCGCCGCTAAGTGGCTGGGAGCGAGACATGTACTTCCGGTACACTACAATACCTTCCCGCCGATCCGTCAGGATGCGGGTGCATTCGTTCAGGCGCTGGAAGAAGCGGGAATCAGAGGCTCGGCGCTTGCCTATGGTGAGACGCTGGAGCTGTAAGTTTGTATACAGAAGGATTAAGGATGAACTAACTGATACGTGATTTAAAATGTAAAATGACTAAACAGCCGTTTTTTTGCTTCCGCAAAGAAACGGCTGTGGTTATATGGCGGATGATTTACTTGGCGAACCGGGACAGCTCCAGGTTGAATTTGTCGCGTTCGTCATAGAATAATCCGTGTCCGCTATTCTCGAAGGGGATCAGTACCGAATTACGGATTCCTTGATGCTGTGCCTCGGCCAGCGGGAAGAAGCACACCTGATCATGAACACCGTGCAGAATCAGCGTAGGCACCTGTATCCGGGGGAAGTCATTAAACAACTCTTCCTCCAGCCAAGCCTTGGAGACAGCGATGGTCGACCAGCTTGCGGCCTCAAGCCCTAACTGGAAGAACCAGTCTGAGAACGGCTGGGATACTTTTTGATAGAAGAAGATTTCGCCGAAATCATACAGCATCTTGGGCCGGTCATCGTAGGTAGACTGAATGATCTGCTCGATAGCTTCTCTGGTCGTTCCGTAAGGGAAGCCCGGCCGCTGAATCAGACTGGGGGCTGCCGAAGCGAATAGCGCAAGCTTGGAGACACCATATCCCTGGTGCCGGGCCATATACCGGATGGCTACGGCTCCGCCGGTTGAATGTCCGCCGAGTGTAATATCCTGCAGTCCGAGTGCCCCGATCACGCAGCGGATATCATCAGCTAAGCGGTTATAATCGTACCGGCCCAGCGGTTTATCCGAATTGCCGAATCCCCGCATGTCCATCCCGATGCAACGGTAGCCCATAGGCACCAGCTGGTTGTACTGATATTCGAACATCTGGTGGTTAGCAGGCCAGCCATGGACGAAGAGAATCGTTCTGCTGCCCAGCGGGTTGATATCATTAACATAAATCTTCACGTTCGGTTCGACTCTGATCCAATGTTCCATATAGCTTCCCTCATTTATCCGTTGTATGGTTTAATTGGTTTATATTATTCAGGTATCTGAGGAAAGTGCCTAGAATACAAGCAATTGGATTGACAGCAGCTGCATAATGACAAGCGAACAAGAATCAGTCAACGGAAAGGAAGATTCATAACCATGAATAATGTTCTAAGCAATATCCGCTGGAAAGAGCAAAGTGCGGAATATGAGGCGATTCTGCAAAGGGCAGATGAGGCGGTCATAACCCCGCTAGAGGGCGGGCTGGAAGCCGAGGTATACAGAGTTACACTGCCGGATACAGAGCTTGTGTTCAAAATATGGAACCGGGATTCACGGCCGGATATCTCTATCCAATATAAAGTGCTGGAGCAGATGTACCGGCAGGGCCGTGCGGTGTCACAGCCGTATGCCTGGGGTTTGGACCCCGGGGACAATCAGGTGCTGTTAACCAGCTTTGACGGTGTGCCTCTCACGGAAGCGAATACCACCGTTCTTACAGCAATAGCAGAAAATCTGCTGGATATACATAGGCTTCCACTCGATTCCTTAAGCGGTATAGAAGTACCCGCATATGATTTCGCAGATTACTTCTTCCCGGAGTGGGGAGGTCAGCCGGAGATCAGAATGCTGGCGCTGGGGCTGGCGGACAAGGCGGGAATAACCTCGCATCATCTGATCCATGGAGACTATCATGCGGGCAATATCCTGGAGGCAGCCGAAGCCTACACCATTATAGACTGGACGAATGTCCAGCTGGGCGATCCGAGATATGATATAGCGTGGTCTATTCTAATTATCCGGGTCTATGCCGGGGAGCAATACGCTGAAGTCTACCGTTCAGCATTTCTTGCAAAGAGCAGTTACACTGCAGCAGAGCTTGAACTATTCGAGGCGCTGGCTTGTCTGCGCTGGCTCCAGCTATATAGAACTACAGGTATTCCGCTGCAGCCGGATACGCTTGCGATGATGCAGGCTATTCTGGAGCGCAACGGGTATTTGCCGGAAGGTCTGCTCTAAGGTGCCGTAAATGATATTGGAATTTGACTGTGGTATGATCAGGGCAGACAAGGTATCAATTTCAAATCGGGAGGCGGAAGCAGGGAATGAATACTAGAATGCTAGGCGGTAAGCTGCAGGTGTCTGCACTTGGACTCGGCTGCATGGGGATGTCCGATTTCTACAGCGGCCGGGATGAAGCGGAGTCCATCCGCACGATTCACCGGGCCATTGATCTGGGAGTTACTTTTCTGGATACGGCAGATATGTATGGTGTGGGAAGGAATGAGGATCTGGTCGGCAAAGCCGTTAAAGGCAAACGGAACGATGTTGTGCTGGCGACCAAATTCGGCAATGTGCGCAGTCCGGAAGGGCAGATGCTCGGCATAAATGGCCGTCCGGACTATGTGAAGTCAGCTTGCGATGCCAGTCTCCTGCGGCTTGGCGTAGATCATATTGATCTATACTATCAGCACAGGGTAGATCCGAACACGCCAATTGAAGAAACCGTTGGTGCGATGGCCGATCTCGTTGCAGCAGGCAAAATCCGCTACATAGGGCTGTCTGAGGCAGGGACGGCTACCATCCGCCGCGCTCATGCCATTCATCCGGTAACGGCGCTGCAGACCGAATATTCCCTGTGGAGCCGTGAGGTGGAGGACGAAATTCTGCCGCTTGTCCGCGAGCTGGCTATTGGCTTCGTTCCGTACAGTCCGCTGGGGCGCGGTTTCCTGACCGGGCAGATTCAGAGCTTCGAGGATCTGGCCGAGGATGATTACCGCCGCAACTCCCCCCGTTTCCAGGGGGATAATTTCAAGAAGAATCTGGATCTGGTGGAACGCATCAAGCAGATTGCTGCCGGGAAGGGCTGCGAGCCCTCTCAGCTTGCGCTGGCCTGGCTGCTGAAGCAAGGGGAGGACATCGTGCCGATCCCGGGAACGAAACGGACGAAGTATCTGGAAGAGAACGTAGGTGCACTGGACATAGAGCTGACCGCTGAGGAGCTGCAGCAGATTGATGAGGCTGCGCCTCAAGGGGCTGCCTCCGGCATGCGTTATCCGGAGCAGAGTATGCGAAGCTTGAATCTGTAGCAGCTGCACTTAGGGAACCAGCTAAGAGTGTGCGTTGTATGATAAAAGAGGAGCCGCGTAAGGTATGCGGCTCCTCTTTTTTGGATGCGGTAATGTTCAGCTGCTCCCTATAAAGGGCAAGCTACTTATTCCGTTCAGGGTTCTGCGGCTTCACGCGGGCGGGTCTGGATACCCAATTGCTGCGGTTCATCGGCTTCACTGTATCAATCCGCGGATTCGGAGTTTCCTCAGCGCTGATGTTCTCTGCCGCAGCCGTCTCTGCTGTACCTTCGGATTCTACGTTAGCGGGGGTCTTTTTGGACAGGCCGGCACCATTATGTTTGCCTCTGTTCCACACTTTGTTCTTGCTCATCGTTACACTCCATTTCTATTCACTTATGCATAAACCATATCATAAGACGGGAAGTTAAGAAAGAACCTGATGCAGCTAATAATAGTCGCAGAGAGTAACAATCCTTCAGGCAGAATAGTCTGCTGAGCTGTGAAAAATAGCACTAAGCACAAAAAAACGCTTTTGACAAGTTATAAATTGTACTATTGGTTTACATAAAAGGTGACTATACTAGTATAGAATTGAAAGGAGAGCACCCTGATGCCCATCAAGATTATAACGGATAGCGGTTCCGATTTACCCCCAGATTACGTAGAGCAGTACGACATTTCTATTGTCCATTTGCCGGTTCATTTCGGACATGAACTCATGCCTTATGATACGGACGCGAAGACTTTTTATGCGAAGATGCATGAAGCGAAGGAATTGCCGACTACGGCGAGCCCAAGTCCACAGGTATTCCTGGACAATTTCAAACAAGTGGAAGCAGGCACTGATATTATGGTCATCTGCATGTCCTCCAATATCAGCAGTACTTATCAGACCGCAATGATCGCCAAGGAGATGTACGAGGAAGAAGGACATCCGAATGCGATTGAAATTATAGATTCCAAACTTTTTTCAGGCGGACTGACACTGATTGTGGCTATGGCAGCGAAATGGTCGCTGACGGCAGCAAGTCTGGCTGAATTGAAAGATAAAGTGATGCACAAGGTTGAAGAGACCACCGCTTATTTCACACTGGATACTCTGGAGAATGTGATCAAAGGCGGGCGGCTGAGCCGGATCTCCGGTGCCGTGGCTTCTGTACTGAACATTAAGCTGCTGCTGAAGATCAGCGAAGAGGGAACCGTTGAAGTGGTCGAGAAGACCCGTGGACTTCCTAAGGCGCTGAGTCATCTGCTGGCCAAGCTTGATCAGAAGCAGCATGATTATGAACAGGCGGTAATCGCCATAGTCCATAGCAATTGCGAGATGCTGGCGCTGGAAATCAAGGAGCGTATTCTGGAGAAGCATCCCTTCAAAGAAATTTTGCTGTCCACCATGGGACCTGTGATGGGTACATATGCAGGACAGGGCGGAATCGGCGTTGCTTTTTAGGCTGCTGCAGATTTAATGGAGAATAAGTGAATAGCTAAGCCGTATACAAGGACTTTCTGGTGTACGGCTTTTTAGTTTGCTTTGGTATAGAGGCGGAGGAATTACAGCAAGCGGGGGGAGGGACGGCAGCGGGCTAGGCACCCTGGGCTGGGCATGTGCATAGAATGTAGCAAATCCATTTATACGGAGGTTAAACATTCATGTCGACATATCATAGTGGCCCGCAAACAGCGGTTATCTATCAGGCTGACCCTGCGGTGGTCCAGCATCTGCACGGTGTCCGCGATTCTCTGCACCAGTCCTGCAAGCCTTATTTGAACCATAATGTGAAGGTACAGACCATCGATGGACAGATGCATGAAGGCACCATTGCCGGCATGGACAGCAAACATCTGTACCTCACGGTGACTATAACTACAGAAACGGGACGCGGATACTACAACCCGTATTACAAGCCTTATCCAGGGCCAGGTTATCCGTATCCGGGGCCGGTGAATAATAACGTCATCCTGCCGCTGGTATTATTCGAACTGCTGGCTATTTCGCTAATCTGAAGCGGGTACGGGCCGGCGAGTTGCCCGGATGCGCGCTTGACCGCTGCGGCTATTGTAATAAGTACAGTGAGTAGAGGGGATAACCTGCTCATGCAAAAATAACCGGATCAGCATCTTGCCGATCCGGTTATTGTGATGCGGTTTCTGCATGTAACAAGCTGCCGGATGAATCATCTGGCAGTTGAATTGATGCTGATCGGCTTCTGTGCAGAATCTGATGTGAGGGTGTACTAGAACCCGCAGGATGAAATGCGGTCAAGTTCCAGTGACTGTGCTTCTTATTTGCCGCCTGAATCACCGCTGCTGAGGCTGATGCTATCGGCTTGAGCTGTGCCTGATTTCAGTGTGTACTGGATGATGTCGCCTGCCTTTAGTGTGGACAAGGCGATCGTAGCCTCTGTACGCTTGCCATCGGTAAAAGTAATAGAGATAAGCTTCGTATCCGATGTCACCGTAACAACGGTGGTCTCTTCAGAGAAGCTCATCTGCGCACCGCCCTGTCCCTGCGGTCTGCCGCCTTGGCCGCCACCGTACTGGCCACTGCCCTGGCCGCCGCCTCCGGCTCCCGGCTCACCGCTCACTGCCCTGGCTGCCCGAAGGCTCCGCGCCTTGCGGGGCTCCCGCTGGTGCTGCTCCATCCTGCGGAGCAGCGGATGGCGCTTCGGCTGTATACAGAGTAATCTTGCTGCCGCTGATACTCTTGATCTTGCCGAAGCTCATGGCGGCGCCGGGAGTCTTCCCGCCGCTGCCGCCACCATCTGCGGCAGCTGGCTTCGCGCCCGCGGCCGGGGTTGCTGCCGGCTTCGCGCCAGCGGCAGCCCCTGGCTTGTCCGGCGCGCCTGAGGGAGCGCCGCCAGTACTGCCCGGAGCAGCGCCGCCCGCTGCTCCGCCTCCGGCACCCGCAGGCGCGTCGCCCCCGGGTGCTCCGCCTGCAGGCCCGCCGTCTTGGCTTCCGGCGGGCCGTTCGCCCGCCTTGCCGTCCTGCGGCGGGGCAGCCTGACCGTCCGGCTGGGCACCCGGAGTCTGCTGCGGCTTCACGTCCTCTCCCGGGCCGGGCAGCGGGAGAGGGCTGGCGCTGGCCTCCGGTGCCGCCGTCAGCCCGCCCCCACCTGCAACAAGTCCGCTCTTCAGCTCAATCCTTGACGCAGTTAGCGTACCTTCGGTCAGCGTAACTGTAAGGATATCGCCTGTCTGCAGATCTGCCAGAGTCAAAGCACCGGCGGCTCCATCAGAAGAGGAGCCGGTTTCTGTGGTGACGGATGGAATTACAAACTTCGTATTCTCATCAACGGTAATGACTACTGTCTCGTCTGTAAACTGAAGAGCGGATGTGGAGGGGGCGCCACTGGCGTTGCTTCCTGTCGCGCCATCGCCCGCTGCAATACCAGAAGTACCCGCTGCATCATCCCCGGCCAGATCAAATTCAGCAACTCAGGGCTCTTGGATACCGCCTGATTGAGCCTTATAGAGCGTAATTTCGTTTCCGCTGATGCTGATGATTTTTCCGGTGAAGCTCTGGGCAGCAGTGGCTTCTGTGCTATCTGGACTGGCTACCGGAATAGTCTCTTCCTGTGCCTTGTTGCCGCAGCCTGACAAGAGCAGTGCAGACAGCAGCGTGCCTGTGCACAGGCATTTTGTTAATCTCGACATGATCTCTGGTCCTCCTAGACATAATGTGAGCCCAAGCCTGAACATATGTATTCGTACAAAGTTGCATCAGGGCTATAGACTCTCAGTTTGTGAGCTTCTGCAGTGCCGTCAAGCTTCGCTCATACCCCGTATCATCAGCTGTGACTTCCCCGGCAAGCAAATGTTCTGAGATAATATACCAGCTGTTCCTGAAAGAAAAATGAAAGGTGCATGCTCGTTGATTCGCTGATAACAGAGGTCTCGGGATTTCTCTCCAGAGCAATGATAGTTGGAAATAAGGCACTTATTACTCACGTCTTATGCTTTTTGCAGACTGTAGATGGAAATAAGGCACTTAATTCAACACATATTCCGATAATTACGATTTTGCATATCATTAAGTGTTGTTTCTCCAACTATTCCGGCGATAATAAAGACTTCTCCAGTAATAGATGCTGTTTTTCCACTTAGCCCCAGCTCAAGCTTCAGCGCGAACCCCAACCCCAACCCCAACCCCAACCCCAACCCCAACCCCAACCCCAACCCCAACCCCAACCCCAACCCCAACCCCAACCCCAACCCCAACCCCAACCCCAACCCCAACCCCAACCCCAACCCCAACCCCAACCCCAACCCAAAAAAAACCGCCCGCTTAATGCATCAGCGGACGGCGTATGAGTTTTACAAAGTGACAACAGCGGTGATTTCTTCGTCCAGCTCCAGGCGTACATTTTCACGGTAAGCGCGGATGCCGTATTCGCTGTGCAGATAACGCAGAATCGATTCAATCAGATTGGATTCGACCAGGAACTGGCTGCGGCCCTGGACCCAGACCTCTGCGGTATAGCCGGTGTCTTCGTCCCAGCTAAGCTCCACCCGGACTTCCTCCACCCGTACAGCTTTGCGTTCAGCCATATGCAGGCAGATTGCATTGATAATCTCGTCCATACTGAGTACGGTAACACTCATTAGTAGCGCCCGTCTCTTTCCTGCATTCTGCGCCGTTCCTGTCTGCGCCGGAAGAAGGACATGATCATCATAACGACCAGATAAATGGCCAGCATGTTAATGAAGAGGCCGATGATATTGCCGAAAGCGCCCATGCCGGAGAACATTCCGCCGAAGAGGAAGCCGGCGATCCCGCCGATCATCAGGCCTTTCATCAGACTGCCGCCGCTGAAGAATCCGCGGTTTGCATTCGTTGTGCTTCCGGCTGTGGTGCCTTTGGTGCTATCACTTTGTTTCACATTATTTGTTGTTGATTTCTTCGGGGTAGTGGTGAATCCCCGGCTTCCCGATTTGAAGCCGCCGCCACGGCGGGCATCTGCAAAGTCAGGAGCAGTTACGGCAAAGAATAGAGTGAAGGCCATGACGATCATCATTACACGTTTCATTGATTTCATTTAGTACGAGAACCTCCCAGAAGTGTGGTAAATACAGACATTCCAGAATCTGCAGCGGACAAAACCATTCTTTTAACGATTAGCATCCGTCTTGTTCACATTAGTTTCTGTGTGTCTGCCCGGTAATACGCAGGTTACCCTCAGGAGGTTTCAATTTTTAATAATCACAAATAGAAATGTTAACTGGCTTCAAGGTTCCGGCAGGCCAAAAAAAGTGCGTGGATCCAGGATCCACGCAAACAGCAGTTTCAGAGAGTTGCCTTATGCTCCGCGTATCCATCCGAGACAAGCTCAAGCGCTCCGGTTGCCGGATCGATGATCATGCCGTGAATAGGTACGTTTGGGGGGAGTAAGGGATGGCGCTTGATCAGCTCCACAGTCTGAATTACCCCTTCCTCCACATTGTCAAACCCGCGCAGCCATTTGGTCAGCTTAATTCCCGAATTCTCCAAAGTATCGAGCACCTGCTCCGAAACACCGCGTTCCTTAATAGAATTGATCATCCGGTCCGCATTCAGGGAGGCCATGCCGCATTCATAATGCCCGACGACGATAACTTCATCCGCATCCAGCTCATACAGCGCAACCATTACGCTGCGCATTACGCTTCCGAACGGCTGGGAGATGACGGCTCCGGCATTTTTGATGATTTTGACATCGCCGTTCTTGAAATTCATCGCTTTGGGCAGAAGCTCAACTAACCGGGTATCCATGCAGGTGATGATCAGCATTTTTTTATCCGGAAAGCGGCTGGTCAGATAGGCTTCGTATTCTTTTTCCTCAACAAAATGCTTGTTAAATTTCATAATTTCTGTGACCTGACTCATGAGCATGCTGCCTCCTCAAAGTTAAATGATAATAGACTTCTTCTGAAATCCCTTCGTACAGCCCCCCCTTGGGAAGCTTACGCAATAAGTTGTTATTCATTCTACATCTTCTTGCCGCGAACTTAAAGTCAGTAATCAGAATTCCCCGGGTTCACGGTATTCATTAGAATATAAGTATTTCAAATTGAAGATGTCTATTCTGAATTTGATTATAGCCATTAATAAAAGTATCATCAAGAGGAGTGGATAAATTAGACAAGGGCAGGTGCTCAACCAATGGAACAATTGGTCAAAGAAGAGTGGGATAAATTTAAAGAGCTATTATCCAAAATCAGAGGCTATTATGAAGCTATTGGGCTCCTGGGCTGGGATTTGCGTACAGGTGCGCCGCGTAAAGGTGTGGAGATGCGATCAGCCACGCTTGGCATGCTGAGTGCAGAAGCATTCAAACTGCAGGTATCGGAGGAGATCGGTGCTTTTACCGAATTCTTCAGCCGTCCGGAAGTGATGAGCCAGTTAAGCGATAATGAGAACAAGATCGTGAAGGATACCCGCAAAGAGTACAGCCGCAGCAAGAGCATTCCTTCCAAAAAATTCGAGGAGTACTCTGTCCTGACCGCCCATGCCCAGACCATCTGGGAAGAAGCCAAGGATAACAATGATTTTGCCTCCTTCGAGCCTTACCTGACCAAGATTGTTGAGTTCAAACAGGAGTTTATCGATTATTGGGGAGTAGAAGGATCCCGTTATGATACGCTGCTGGATATGTATGAACCGGATCTGACGGTGGCCAAAGTGGACGACATCTTCAGCCGTCTGCGCAGCCGTCTTGTTCCTCTTGCCGAAGCGATCAGCGCGTCGCCGAACAAGCCGGATACGGAATTCCTGAGTCAAATTTTCCCCAAAGAGCAGCAGGAGAAGTTCGGCCTCTTCCTGCTTGAGCAGATGGGCTACGACTTTGAGGCAGGACGTCTGGATGAAAGTGTGCATCCGTTCGCTACGGGCCTGAATCCCGGCGATGTGCGCATCACAACAAACTATCTGCTGGATAATGTGACCAGTTCGATCTTCAGCTCATTGCATGAAGGCGGACATGCCCTGTACGAGCAGAATTTCGGTGAAGAGATTATTGGTACACCGCTGGCTCAAGGCGCATCCATGGGGATTCACGAGTCCCAGTCCAGACTATGGGAGAATATGATCGGCCGCAGCCGGGCCTTCTGGCAGCGTTACTACGGCGATCTGCAGCAGCATTTCCCGGAACAGCTTGCAAATGTGGAAATGGAGGATTTCTACCGCGCCATCAACAGTGTAGGCAATTCCTTCATCCGCATCGAAGCCGATGAGCTGACTTACAACCTGCATATTATTGTACGCTACGAAATCGAGAAGCTTATTTTCAATGAAGGGCTTGAAGTGAAGGATCTGCCGAAGACCTGGAACGCGAAGTATCAGGAATATCTCGGTATAACCCCTCCTACGGATGTGCTTGGCGTGCTGCAGGATGTTCACTGGTCGGGAGGAGACTTCGGATATTTCGCTTCTTATTCACTGGGCAACATGTACGCAGCCCAAATGCTCAATACGCTGCGCAAGGAGCTTCCGGAGTTCGAGGAGCTGATTGCTGCCGGAAACCTGCTGCCGATCAAAGAATGGCTCACCGACAAAATCTACCACTACGGTCAGAGCCTGACACCCTCGCAGATTATCGAGCAGGTAACAGGGGAACCGCTGAACCCGGATTATCTGGCGGATTATCTGGAAGCAAAGTACACTGACCTGTACAAGCTGTAAACGGAGAAGTATTCCCTGCGGCTGCCGTAAGCTGGAAGGACCTCAGGGAAAGAGCTATAATAGAAGGAAACCGCAAATGGAAGGAATAGTGGGATGGCTAATACTCACACTTACAGCCGCAAGGAAGAGGTTGCGAACGCGATTACACACGGGATTGGTGCAGTATTAAGTATTGCTGCGCTGGTTCTGCTGGTCGTATATGCTGTCCAGAATGGTACGGCCTGGCATGTTGTCAGTTTCTCCATATATGGGGTAACTATGCTGCTGCTGTATTTTAATTCAACAATGGTGCATAGTCTCAGGGACGGCAAGGCGAAGGACTTCTTTGAATTCCTCGACCACTCTTCAATTTATTTATTTATCGCTGGAACGTATACACCCTTTATGCTGGTGGCGATCCGGGGGCCGCTGGGCTGGACTTTATTCGGAATCGCCTGGGGAGTAGCGGTATTCGGCGTCTTTTTCAAAGCGTTTTTCGTCAAAAAGTTCCTGTTCATGTCGACCATATTCTACATCGCCATGGGCTGGATGATCGTGATCGCCTGGAGCCCTCTGTCTGAGGTTGTGGCCAGCGGCGGCATGACTCTGTTGATGGTAGGCGGTCTGCTGTACACGCTTGGCACAGTTTTTTATGTGTGGCGCGGCTTCCCGTACCATCATGCCATCTGGCATTTGTTCGTGCTTGCAGGGACGATTCTTCACTTCTTCGTTGTATTCTTATACATCCTGCCGATTCACTAAGCAGGCCGGAATTTACCTCCGAAATGCCGGTTTCAGGCAAAGAAAAAGATGACAAGCAAAAAGGCTTGACATCTTTCTTTGTTTTCGGTATCATAAGGGACGTTGTGAAGCTGTAAAGTGTTTTTCCTTGACGAAGGGAGTGCCCTTAATGAGTCAGGAGAATAGGCTCGAGAAAACCAACCGGATCAACCTGCTATTTGCTTTCTATGAACGGCTGCTTACTGACAAGCAGCAAACGTTTCTCAAATATTATTTCCACGATGATTTCTCCCTGGGAGAGATTGCTGCGGAATTTGAAATCAGCCGTCAAGCTGTGTATGAGCATATTAAGCGGGCGGAGCAAGTTCTTGAGAATTATGAAGAGAAGCTTGGACTGCTGTCCAAACATGAAGACCGCAACAGATATTTAGAAGAACTGCGCAGACTGCCGGACAATGGGATGCTGCCTGAGCAATATAAACTGCGGTTCACGGACATCGTGGATCGTTTGCAGAGGTTAGAGTAGCATGAAGGGAGCAAGCCGCATATGGCATTTGAAGGTTTAACCGGAAGATTGCAGAATGTGTTCAGCAAACTGCGCGGCAAAGGGAAAGTATCCGAAGAAGACGTTAACGAAGCCATGCGCGAAGTGCGGCTGGCCCTTCTGGAAGCCGATGTTAACTTCAAAGTCGTCAAGGACTTCGTGTCCAAGGTGAAAGAGAAGTCCGTCGGCAAGGAAGTGATGGACAGCTTCACGCCAGGCATGGTCATTATCGACATCGTTAACAAGGAACTGACTGAGCTGATGGGCGGAAGCCAGGCGAAGCTGGCGAAGTCGAACAAGCCGCCGACTGTCATTATGATGACGGGTCTGCAAGGTGCGGGTAAGACAACCACTTCGGGCAAGCTGGCGAAGCTGCTGCAGAAGGGCAATCACCGCCCGTTGCTCGTAGCGGCTGACATCTACCGTCCTGCGGCGATCAAGCAGCTGCAGGTGCTGGGAGAGCAAATCAAGGTTCCGGTCTTCTCGCTGGGTGATCAGACAAGTCCGGTGGAAATCGCCAGACAAGGTGTTCAGCATGCGAAGGACAATAACCTAGATTATGTCATTATCGATACTGCAGGCCGCCTGCATATTGATGAAGAGCTGATGGAAGAGCTGAAGCAGATCCATAACGTCGTAACTCCGGACGAAGTGCTGCTTGTAGTCGATGCCATGACCGGTCAGGATGCCGTGAATGTGGCGGACAGCTTCAACAAACAGCTGGAGCTTACCGGCGTAGTACTGACGAAGCTTGATGGTGATACCCGTGGTGGTGCTGCGTTGTCCGTCAAGGCCGTAACCGGCTGCCCGATTAAGTTCGCTGCTCTTGGCGAGAAGATCGATGCGCTGGAGCCGTTCCATCCGGAACGTATGGCATCACGGATACTCGGCATGGGCGACATGCTGTCGCTGATCGAGAAGGCTCAGGCCAATATCGATACCGAGAAAGCGAAGGAAATGGAACGTAAGATGCGTAATGCGGAATTTACGTTCGACGATTTCCTGGAGCAGATGGATCAGGTCAAGAAGCTTGGCCCGATCGACCAGATTCTTGATATGCTGCCTGGCATGAACAAAGCCAAAGGCATGAAGGATCTGAAAGTTGACGATAAGCAGATGGGACGCGTCGAAGCCATTGTTCATTCCATGACCAAGGCCGAGAAGGCCCAGCCTGAGATCATCAACCACAACCGCCGCAAGCGTATTGCTGCCGGCAGCGGTACCAACGTCGCCGAGGTTAACCGGCTCATCAAGCAGTTCGATGAAATGCGCAAGATGATGAAGCAGTTCTCCGGCATGATGGGCGGCGGAGGCAAGGGCGGCAAGAAGAACGCCATGAAGCAGCTTAAAGGCCTTGGCGGCAAGGGCGGTATGAAGTTCCCTTTCCGTTGATCTCTATAAGGTTTACCATAGATCAGATATAGTACAACATCAGATGATTGCAAGAGTTTTGATCTTTATAGATCAGACATAGTACAACATCAGATGATCGAGAGTGGTTTTGATCCTAGTCTCTTGATCTCAGTCTCTTGATCTTTTAATCTTTTAATCTCTACCCTGTATTAAGGTAACGCCGCAGTCAAGCGTATCCCGCAGGGAGGAAAAGCGATCTTACCCCGAACAACTCCAGGTCCCGCCAGTCTGAACGCCTACGCTAGTTGCACTTAGCCGGGTGTCCAGAGGGCAGAGCCCTTGGGGCCCTCCCTTGGAAGGGAGGGTTTGGGAGGGATCGAAAAAGGTTTGTCCCAAAGGTTAATAATAATTCCGATATTCTTATAAGGAGGTGAATTTCGTGGCAGTACGTATTCGTTTGAAAAGAATGGGAGCACATAAAGCGCCTTTCTACCGTGTAGTGGTTTCCGATTCCCGGTCCCCTCGTGACGGTCGTTTTATCGAGGAAATCGGTTATTATAATCCGATTGAAGTACCGGCAATCGTTAAGATTGATGAGGAAAAAGCTCTTAAATGGCTTCAAACAGGTGCACAAGCATCTGATACCGTCCGCAACCTGCTTTCTAAGGCTGGCGTGATGAAGAAGTTCCATGAGCTGAAGCAACAGAAATAATGACTGATTGCGAGGGTCCTCTATGGAAGAATTAGTTGGTGTTATTGCTAAGGCTTTAGTGGATCATCCAGAGGATGTGACCGTACGGACCGTGGAGAAGGATCACCTGATTGTCTATGAGCTCTCCGTACATCCTGATGATGTCGGTAAGGTCATCGGCAAGCAGGGGCGGATCGCCAAAGCGCTTCGTACCGTAGTTACATCTGCAGCAGTCAAGAGCGATAAACGCGTTACCGTAGATATTTTATCTTAAGTGTGCGTACAATGAGGGGCTAGGGATAGTATATCCCGGCTCCTTTTTGTTGAAATATATAGATAGTCGAAACTTGTCAAAGGAGAGGATCACATGACGGAAGAGTTAACAGTAGGCAGACTGGTGAATACCCACGGTATCCGCGGAGAGGTCAAAATCCTGTCGCATACCGATTTCCCGGAAGTGCGCTTTGCACCCGGCAAAAAGCTGCTGCTGATTCCGGCGGACGGAAGCCCGAAATTCGAGGTGACGGTAGAATCCGCGAAAGAACACAAAGGTATGTTTATAGCCAAGCTGAAGGGCTATACCAATATTAATGAGGTGGAGAAATATAAAGGCAGTATGCTTAAAGTGCCTAGCGATGACCTGGTGGAACTGCCGGAGAACGAATATTATTTCCACCAAATCGTTGGCTGTGAAGTGTACACCGATGAAGACGCCAGCCAGCCGCTGGGTACAATCACTGAGATTCTGCAGCCTGGTGCCAATGATGTCTGGGTGGTGAAGCCGGCCAAAGGCCAGGATATTCTGATTCCGGTCATCAATGATGTAGTGCTTGACGTGGATATCGAGGCCAAAAAAATTACGGTGCACATTATGGAAGGGTTGCTTCCATGATCCGGATTGATGTGCTGACACTCTTTCCGGAGATGTGTGAAGGTGTATTCGGCACAAGCATACTCGGCAAAGCCCGTGACAAAGGCATCGTATCGCTGAATGCGGTGAACTTCCGTGATTTCTCAGGAAACAAGCATAACAGCGTGGATGATACGCCGTATGGCGGAGGCGGGGGGATGGTGCTTAAGCCAGACCCGATCTTTGCGGCGGTAGAGCATGTGCTGGCTGAGACCAGCACTGAAGCAGGTGCGGCTGAATCCGCTATAGAACCGGCGGCGAAGCCGCGGATAATTCTCATGTGTCCGCAGGGCCAGACGTATAATCAGCAGATCGCAGAGGAGCTGGCGCAGGAGCAGCATCTGATCTTCATCTGCGGCCATTATGAAGGCTATGATGAGCGGATCCGCGAGCATCTGGTGACGGACGAGCTATCGATTGGCGACTATGTACTGACCGGCGGTGAATTGCCTGCCCTGACTGTCATTGACTCGGTAGTGCGGCTGCAGCCGGGGGCGCTGGGTAACGAGACCTCTGCAGTAACCGACTCCTTCAGCACGGGGCTGCTGGAATATCCGCATTATACCCGTCCTGCAGAATTCCGCGGCTGGAAGGTGCCTGATATGCTTCTGAGCGGACATCATGCCAACATTGAGGTATGGCGGCGCGAGCAGGCGCTGCAGCGCACACTTGAGCGCAGACCGGACCTGCTGGAGACAGCAGAGCTTTCGGCGAAAGACAAGCTGACACTGAAGCGGCTGCAGGAGCAGGCAAGCCTGAATAACAAATAAATGAAAATTGGGCCCGGAGAAGAGTCATAGATAGCGTCTTTTTAACGTATATTACGTTAGGGAGGCGTTTTTTGCTATGTGCTGAGAAGTGGAGACTGATCAAATCCATAGAACAAATTAGCAGACACAGAAGATTCACACAAAAAATAAGAGCGGATGTGCGTTAATGCCCTTTTTTTAGGGTAATGAATAGAGGTGCCGCGATCATACATGCAGCTTTAGACGCAGCTAGCTTAATTATCGAAAGGAATGACTGAAAGTGACTACGAATACGCATGAACCCTTCAAGCCAGCCGTGGACACTGTCCACAAGGAGGCGGAGCCGCTCCGCACAGTAAGCGATATTATTGATTTCTATAAGAATCGTAAATCGTAACCCTCTAACTCAAGGAATGAACAAGACCCTGGAAGCAGGTTCCATAGGCTCGGTGATACTGTAGCAGAGCACACAAATAACCGCTAAAGACAGACGGACCCTAAGTTCGCTGGCTTTAGCGGTTATTTATTTCGTGATGGAGTGTAGAGAAACAGATCTATAGACACAAAACAACCCGTCTACATTCTGATCCCATAAAAAAAGACCGTCCGTAGACGGTCTTTCTACCCGAGGCGCTAGTTTGTACCTTTGATCCGTATCCCGCGCCACCAGGGCCAGTGATTCAGCCGTTGGTCCGGGTAAGGGATACGTTCAGCATGTCATGCTTGATGTGAACGCACCTCCTTTCCTTGTGCCAAGAGTATAGCATAGCTTATATGAAAAATCCATAAAATTTGAATAATAGTTTTAAAAAAATAAATATAAAATGTACTTGAAAGTAAAATAATTCTGCGGTATATATAAAATATAAACAGGAAGTAACCGTTTTCGGGCATATTGTTAAAAGAGGGCGCGTATCTTATTTTGTAGGCAAGCATACATAGATGTCGGGGTATAGCGCAGCCAGGTAGCGCGCATCCTTGGGGTGGATGAGGCCGCAGGTTCGAATCCTGTTACTCCGATCCAAAAAACACTTCCGTCAGGGCCGTTAGCTCTGTGGAAGTGTTTTTAACTTTTATGCGAATAACGCCGGTTAAGCTCTGCCCCTGTCCCTATCCTGGCGGGTAAGCATGATGATCCCGGTGACCAGTGAATATACAGCAACAACCATAAGCAGTACAATAGCCCAAGTATAATTGCGCACCGTGTAGGTGAGCGATGTGAATATGATGAACCAGGCGATACGAAGTACTCCTTCATTAATGAAACGTCTGCCTGCTGTGCTCATGATTCCTGCCTCCTTATGAATTGTAGATTATTGTTCACAATCGTAAGCGCTTCAATTCGTATTATTATCTTAATAATACCCCTTTTCTTCGAAAAATGATACACAATGTTCACAAGTTCTTGAATTCACAGCTGCAATAATTATAGACATTTGCCTCATGGCTATTGCCGTTACCGGCTTATCCCTCCCCTCATAAGATACAGAAACACGATTGAGGAGGAATCAGCAGATGGAAGCTTATTATAATTGTCTCCATTGTAAAAATAAGCGGGTGCGCATTATGACCACTGACGGCAAACGTCATGAAGGGGTTATTGTGGATGTGGACCAGAACAATGTGTATCTGAAAACAAAAGGCAACGGCAAAATGAAAATCTCGGCATTCTATCCGGGGGGCGCAGGGAATTATTATGGGGGGTACTTCGGCTATGGCAGCGAAATCCTTACACTCAGCCTGTTTACTTTGCTGGCCATTGCGCTGATCTGATAAGAGCACAAATTAAAAAGTGGGCTCCTGGAAAACAGGAACGCCCACTTTTCTAATTATTAACGGATATTGCTCCAATCTGGGTAGTTAGCGTTACCAGCGGACCGCCGCCGTTATAATCCTGCTTGCCGCCTGCAGCGCCGGCTATATGGCCCAGCTCACTCTCAGCTTCCACAGTACATTGTACTGAACTGGCAAGATCGGCGGATATTTTACCTATATCGCTTTCAGCTTTAAGACTACTGCCGCTATCCATACTGGAAATACCAAGCTCGATACTTCCTGTATTAGACTTAATTGAAGATTTGCCTGTGAAAACAGTATCCTGAAAAATGATGCTTCCGACATTGCTGACGATATCAAAGGTACCCTGCAGACCGCGGAGCTGTGTGGAGCCTACATTATTATTGATCTCAACATAGTTCACTGTATCCGGAAGCTCAACTACATAATTAATACTGAAGTCTGAATGCCCGTATTCCTTCTGTGACCAGTCCCAAAGATTCTTCTTCGGGCTATCCTCTCCGTGAGTGGAAACGGTCAGCACGCCACTTTTATGTTCAATCGATACTTCAGCGTGGTCAAGTACCTCGGAAGCGTCGTCGTTAGACGAACGATCATGGACAACAACGGTGGCTTTGACAACAATCTCGTCCCCGGAAGCGGGAACTAAGCTGATTTCACCCAGAACATTATCAAGCTTAAATTCAGAGGCTGAACCCGCCGGCAGGGAGGTGGAGAATTCTCTGCTGATACCCTCATCATTAATCTTTTGTTCAATCCTGTCTGTTGTCGTCTGGACTGCATCTCCTAGCGAGACGGTTGCCTTTCCGATGCTCTGCTTAACCGCCTCTGCGGCTTCCTGCTGGAAGTTTCCGGACAGACGCTGCTCCAGCTGATGATCTGCTGCCTCTTTACCGGGAAGCTCCCTGCATCCGGCCAGTAAAGCGATGGAAAAGACGGCTACTGCTGCAACAATTGCGGTGTTGTGATTTTTCTTCAATATATATACCCTCCTGAAGGTTAGTAATTTGCTTATGTATATTTATTATTATATATTATGGAAAATATATGGATAACGGGCTGGCGGCGGGTTGCTGTACTGGACCATAGTCCAGTAAGCCTGTTGACTACATTTTGATGATGCAATATGTTAAACTAGCGTTAGATCTAAAGACCGGAATAATCATTCCTGGCAGCTGGAACAGACCGGCACAGAAGGTAAGGCGGAACCAGGTCTGTTTACTATTTTGACTGATGAAGTCAGAGGAGCGGATGAGCCAAATGCAATATGCGGCGGTCTTCATTATTTTGTTGGTTGGTGCAGTTGTTTATGTAATTTCCCGCAACCGGATGAACAGGGAGCAGCCTCAAGCACCAATAACGGTTAAAGCCAGCAACGTAATATCTATGGAAGGGCACCGCAAGGCTAAGCAGAACGCTGCAGATCAGCTTTGCTCTTCCTGTAAGAAGAGAAACGGCAAGCTGGTTTTTTATGCCCAGGATAACGGAAGTGTGGTCGGACTCTGCAAGGATTGCAAGGTCAAAGCGAAGAAACGGGATATGCTGCCACTCTAAACAAGTAGCAACGCTATGCCGTCCTTAACAGGACGGTACCGTTTCAGCGAGAAATAGAAGGGGAATTTATAGTGCGAAGCATATATATTCTTCTATATTGAATTTTATACTTGTCTTTATTTCTGCCGTGTGGTAATATTATTTCTGTTGTGTGGAATACGGTGGTCCTCTGCGGATAATGAGGGAGAGCAATGGCTCTCCGGAAGAGGCAAGAACACCTGTACGGAA
Source organism: Paenibacillus sp. FSL H8-0259 (assembly GCF_037963255.1). NCBI lineage: Bacteria > Bacillati > Bacillota > Bacilli > Caryophanales > Paenibacillaceae > Paenibacillus > Paenibacillus sp. FSL H8-0259. The sequence goes on along the minus strand of NZ_CP150147.1, from coordinate 4,896,512 downwards.
GGAGGAAGTCCTAAATGAATATCCTACAAGCAATTACGCAAGAGCAACTTCGCAAAGATATCCCGAGTTTTCGCCCGGGTGACACTTTGAAGGTGCATGTAAAAGTTATCGAAGGAACTCGTGAACGGATCCAGTTGTTCGAAGGCGTTGTAATCAAACGTCGCGGCGGTGGTATCGGTGAGACTTTTACAGTTCGTAAAATCTCTTATGGTGTTGGTGTGGAAAGAACATTCCCAATCAACTCCCCTAAGCTCGAGAAAATTGAAGTGGCTCGCCGTGGTAAAGTTCGTCGTGCGAAGCTGTACTATCTTCGTGAACTTCGCGGTAAAGCTGCAAGAATTAAAGAAATCCGTCGCTAGAATAGCGGCAAGTGAAAGGGGCTTGAGTTCAAGCCCCTTTCGTTTATTCTTACTATGTAATGAAAACATTGATTTAAGAAATATGTGCCTTAGGAACAGCTTCTCCGAAAAGGCCTCCTGAAGGAGTAATCGCGGGGGAGTTTTTGGCAGGAGTTTTTTTGTATTGTATAGTGGAGATAACAACATATGGAGAGGACGGTGAACTATGCAGCAGGATTTGCAGCCCGGGCAAGGTGAGATCATAGAATCTGACGGCCAAAGCCCCCGGAAGCCAAAAAATGAAGTCCTGGAATGGATTAAAGCGATAGCAATTGCATTGGTTCTGGTTATTCTAATACGCTGGCTTTTGTTCAAACCGTTTATCGTGGACGGACCTTCCATGCAGCCTAACTTCCATACTGGCGAACGGGTTATTGTTAATGAAATTCTCTATGATATTCGTACACCTCAGCGTGGTGAAGTCATCGTATTCCATGTGCCGTCTGAAGGCAGAGACTTCATTAAGCGTGTCATCGGTGTAGCGGGCGATACGGTAAAAGTTGAAGGGGATGTCGTAACTGTGAACGGCGAACCGGTAAATGAAACGTATATCCAGGGCGCAATTGATGATGCGCATAATAACAACTCTTTGTACAACAATAAGAACTTCCCGAATGAAGACTTTACGGATGGCACAGTGCCGGAAGGACATGTGTTTGTGATGGGGGACAACCGCTCAGACAGTACAGACAGCCGGATGATCGGTTATGTGCCGCTGGGTGATATTGTCGGCCGTGCGGACCTTATTTTCTGGCCGGTCAAAGATATTACAGTAATTAACCATTAAGCTGACAGAAGTCAAAGGAGGTGACGGCAATGGCCATTCAATGGTTTCCTGGTCATATGACGAAGGCTAGACGGCAAATTGAGGATAAGCTGAAGCTGATTGATATTGCAATAGAACTGCTTGATTCCCGTCTGCCGCTTTCCAGCCGCAATCCGATGATTGACGATATTTTGCGGGATAAGCCAAGGCTGATTATTCTGAATAAAGCGGATCTGGCCGATCCGGAAGCAACGCGCAAGTGGCTTGCTTACTTCAAGGAACAGGGCCATGTCGCCTATCCTGTGGATGCTTCTACCGGGACAGGCATTAAGGAGATTCCTGAGCAGGTCAAGCTGCTGCTGAAGGAAAAGATTGACCGGCAGATTTCCAGGGGAATTAACCCGCGGGCAATGCGCGCATTGATCGTCGGTATTCCCAACGTAGGCAAATCGACACTCATTAACCGGATGGCGGGCAGAAGTATCGCGATTACCGGAGACCGTCCAGGAGTCACCAAGGGCCAGCAATGGATTAAGACAGGCGGGAATCTGGAGCTTCTGGATACCCCGGGTATCCTCTGGCCGAAGTTCGAGGACCAGGTGGTAGGCTATAAGCTGGCGGTAACCGGAGCGATCAAGGAAGAAATCCTGAACATTGAGGATATCGCTTTCTATGCAGTAAAATATCTGGTGAAGGATTACGGCAGCCGGTTCCAGGAGCGCTTCGGTATCGACAAGCTGCCTGAGGATCTGGAGAACCCGGACGAAATCGTTGCCGTGATGGAAGCGGTAGGACGTAAACGGGGCTGTCTGCTCAGCGGCGGACGCGTAGATCTGGAGAAGGCTTCACGCGCACTCCTGCATGAGCTGCGTGCCGGCAAGCTTGGGCGTTTTACGCTGGAGACGCCTTAACTTAAGAATGAATTGTGGAATGGAAGAGCCATCCGTGTTTGTGGACTGGCTCTTTTTTTGCGTGGCAGGACGGGGAGTTGGCGATGGGGACGGGTAATGCAACTATGGGTTATGGATAACTGGGTGTTCCGCTGGATTGTTGTATGAAATACAATAATAATCCCGTTAAGCCGCTTGGAGGAGGGGGATGCTGCAATCTATACAACATTTATGGGATTGGAGCGGAACTAATGAAGGAAAAGTTGTATTTGCTGCAGGAATGTTAATTGGGGGACTGTTACGATGCAGCGGCTAACCCGGCTTTTTAATGGCAAGCAAGGCTAGATAGAAACGCAAAAGAATAACGAAAGCGAAAAGAAGTGTTTTGGACTTGAAGGAGCGAAAGCGAGCAATTGTGTTAATCAGTTTCAACTGCGGATAGAGGATTAGATCAAGTAATCCTGTGTTACCAAGCGGCCGGAAATCGAAATATTCAACGCAGGGAGAGCTGAGCTTCAAGTCAAAAAATCATTATAATGACGGATGACCATAATGGCCGCGTATGTTAAGCTGGCTAGTAAAGGAACTGGATAAATTGCTGATTGGCAGGTGGATAGAAGTGAGCACAATAGATATGCTGTTGTATGAAAAAGAAGGCTGGGAGCTGTCTTATCAGCACATTGCCGGTGTAGATGAAGTGGGCCGGGGCTGCTTGTTCGGGGATGTGGTGGCTGCTGCGGTAATTTTGCCGGCCGGGCTGATTATTGAGGGTGTGGATGATTCCAAGAAGCTGACGGCCAAGAAGCGTGACGCCTTGTATGAAATTATTATGGATCAGGCGCTGGCAGTAAGTGTAGGGCATGTAGAATCGACGGTGATCGATGAAATAAATATTAAGCAGGCTTCGCGTCTGGCTATGCGCAAGGCGGTTGAAGGATTAATCCAGCAGCCCGATTATATGCTGATTGATGCAGAGAAAGTGGACTTGCCTTTGCCCCAGCGTTCGATCATCAAGGGGGATGCGAGCAGCCAGTCGATTGCTGCCGCCTCGATTGTAGCTAAGGTTACACGCGACCGGCTTTGTGAAGGCTTGTGGGAGGAATTATACCCGGATTACGGGATCAAATTACATAAAGGATACGCAACCAAGCTGCACCGGGAACAGATCAAGACGCTGGGTGTAACGCCTATGCACCGGCGCAGCTTCATCGGTAATATTCTTGCCGAGCAGCAGACATTGTTCTAAGGATATATGCAGTTATCAAAAGGACAGATAATTCCGATATTAAATAGAAGAGACAGGAGGCGGACAACATGAATATCGGATCACTCATTCGCGGCTTGCTCGGGGACAGTAAGGCGGGAGAGCCTAAATCTGTAGAGCTCAAGGAAGGTCAGGTTGTTCGCGGCGTTGTACTCAGCGTGTCTGATTCAGGCAAGGAAGCCGTGGTGCAGATTCAGGGGACGCCTGTCCGTGCTGAACTGGAAACACCACTTACGCCTGGACAGACACTGAACCTGCAAGTGGGTACACCTGGTGAGAACGGATTGCCGGTGCTGAAGCCTGTCTCACTGGGTGAAGCGGCCCAGGCCTCACCGCAGAGTATGGGGGAAGCTATTGAATCGCTTGGCCTTACGAATTCGAAGGCAGGGCGGGAGATTGTTCAGGCGATGCAGTCCGGCGGATTGGCATTGACCAAAGAGACGGCGGCGAAGCTGGATGCGGTCATGAATGCCAAGCCGCCTGGTGTGCCAGCCTCGGAATGGCTGGAAGCGGCCGTTATCTCCGTGAAGCGCGGGTTGCCGGTTACGGCTGAGACGGTGAAGGGGCTGCAGCAGGCGGTATTCGGTCCGAGGCTGCATCAGCTGCTGGCCACGCTGGAATCGGAGCTGAACGTGTGGGCCCAGCAGGGTGATGCTGGTAAGAGTGCAGAAACGGCAGGAGGGAATAAACCTGCGGCAGGAGTGCTCACAGGCGGGACCACAGCTCCTGTTACCGGAAATACGGTAACGGCTGGTGTGCTGCCGGGAGTCAATGCAGATGCTGACCTTCCGGCATCGAAAGCTGGCGCAACAGGTAATAGTGCTCCTTCGGGGGCAGCCGGTTCTGTAGAGACCCAGTCTGGATCAGGAATGGTAAGTAACACTGGGAGTAATAATGGTAACGTCAATGCTGGCAATACTCAAGCAATAGGAAGTGCTGGACAGGCTGCTGCAGCTTTGAATGCAGATGCTGCAGCAGAGGGGGAAGTGCCTGGAGGCCTGGCGCAGAAACTGCCGTTGTCCGAGGCGGCGTCCGCCAATAAGGCTGTATCCGCAGGAGATGCAGAGCCTGCGGGAGCAGCAGCGGCCAAAGGAAACGGCAGCACTGACTCGGCAGGCTCAGGTGCTGCTGCGGCTGGGCGGAACGAAGCCACAGGAGTGCGGGAAGGTGCGGGGGCGGCTGCGGCTGGCCGGAACGAAGCAGCAGGACCGCGGGAAGGCGCGGGGGCGGCTGTGGCTGGCCGGAACGAAGCTGCAGGAGTGCGGGAAGGCTCTGGAGCCGCTGCGCAGGTAAGCAGTGCTCCGCAGCCGCAGAGCACATCATCGGGCACTGCCCTGCTCGCGAAGCTGCAGGGCGTGCTCACCGAGCTGCGCGTCACGCTGCCGCAGCTCGCTACAGCCCCGCTCGCCTCCGGCGCGGCGGGCGAAGGCCCTGCGGCCGCGCAGCCGCCGCAGGGCAATGCCGCCCCGCCAGCACCGGCGGGGCAAGGGCAAGTCCCCGCTGCGCCGCGCGGGGACGCTTCTGCTGCGGCTGCGCAGCCGCAGCAGGGCACGGCGCCCGCCCCCGACACGGAGTCGTGGGTGGGGCGGGTGCTGAAGCTGCTCGGTGCGGAGCACGAGCAGCAGGCCGTGCGCGGCGGCGTTGCCGCAGCTGCGCACGGGCGTGAGGCAGCGCTGCCGGCTGCAGCGCTGCAAGGGGCGTCCGGCGGCGCGGAGGATGCGGCCGGTACGCTCAAGGGCGTGCTGCTGCAGGTTCTCGGCAGCAGCGAGGTCCCGCCCGCGGTCAAGGAAGCCGCGGGCCAGCTGGTGCAGCAGCTGACTGGCCAGCAGCTGCTGCTGAATACAGACCGCACCGCGCCGTTCGCGCAGGTGACGATGTTCCTGCCGCTGCGGGGGCAGGACGGCCAGGAGACGGCTTCCGTCCATATCCAGTCCCGGCGCGGCCGCAAAGGCGAGCTGGATGCGGCGAACTGCCGCCTGTGGTTTGATCTGGATATGAAGCAGCTCGGCCAGACTATGGTAGACGTACAGGTCGTTGACCGGATTGTCAGCCTTAAGCTGCATAATAATGAACCCTGGGTGCTGGAGCTGCTGGAAGGGCGCCGTGAGGACATTAAGACAGCGGTTGAGTCTATAGGGTATCAGCTGTCCAGCCTGCGCACGGAGCCGTTGCCTGAGCTGAGTACGGCTGCAGCTCCTGCCAAACAGTCCGATTATGTTCCCGATTCCTACAAAGGAGTCGATTACCGCATATGAGTGAGTCGGAACATAAGGTTTCACAGAACCTCAAAAAGGCGGTTGCCCTTAAATATATCCCCGGCCAAAGCGAAGCCCCGGTTGTTGTTGCCAAAGGACAAGGCTCGGTAGCCGATATCATTCTGCAAAAAGCCAAGGAAAACGGGGTTGCTGTGCAGGAGGATGCCGCGCTGGTGGAGGTCCTCTCTAAGCTGGATCTGGATCAGCAGATTCCGCCTCAGCTATACCAGCTGGTCGCGGAGATTCTGAGTTATGTATATCAGAGTGACCGTTCTGCCGGGGAACGGAGACCGAAGTGAGTCACGGGGCGGACAGGACGAATTACACCCGCAGGCAAAAAGGGGCTGCTGCCGAGCAGGCGGCAAGTCTGTATCTGTCCTCCCGGGGATACATAATCAGGGAGTGCAACTGGCGCTGCCGCAGCGGAGAGCTTGATATTATTGCAGAATATGAAGAGGGGATTGTCTTCATTGAAGTGCGCAGCCGGAGCGGGGCTGGTGTGCAGGGAACCCCGGAGGAGTCAGTGGATGAACGCAAAATCCGCCAGGTGAGAAATACAGCCCAGGTGTATTTACATATGCGGGGTCTGAATAACCCGGTGATTTCGTTTGATGTAATCGCCGTACAGCTAAATAGAGATTTAAGTATTGCTTCATTACGGCATATCCGTGAGGCATTTTAGCTCTTTTTTTGCCTGTGTTCAACGATTTTGCTTATTTATCCTTGACATATCATGGGCTCCATGGGTCATTTCTTGAAAGAAATGGGTAAACATTAGTGTAACTTTTAATGTCACCATGAGGAGGGCTGTCCGAGTGAGAAATCAACCGATTGATATACAGGTAAGTTTTACTTGCCAGCATTGCGAGCACAGAGTCGTAGCGGAATTGGGCGGAGAGCCTCTGTCCGTTGTCTGCTGCAGCAATTGTAATAAGACATTTACCGTTATGCGGCCTGCAATAGCGGAAGAGATATTAATTGACTGGGAGCATGAGGCTTTATTCCATAAAATGCGTGCGGAAAAAACGGAAAGCAGCAACAGCAGCCTGTTGTCACTTGTCATCAATGTCATCGAGCTGCTTACCTGGAAGGATAAGGGGAACGGTCAGGTAGAGGCCATTAAGGAAATGCGTCAATGGCTGATCGAGCATGAGGAAACCCCTCCTTTGGCCGAGTTAATTCAGGTTGACGTGAATCGGCGTTCGTCCAAGAGAAACTGGAATAAATGAGCCATTCCTGAAGTACTTGAAATGGGGGAGCTGTTTTGACTAATGTCTTTTTCACCTCGGATCATCATTTTGGCCATAAGCTGATCATAGATTTCGAATCCCGTCCCTTTGGCAGTGCCGCGGAGATGGACCAGTCGATGATTGCTAGCTGGAACGCTGTGGTGGGCAAAGGGGATAAGGTATTTCATCTGGGGGATTTCTCCTTCTTGAATCAGGAGGCTACCCGGAATATCGTTTCTGCGCTGAACGGCTACAAAATCCTGATTCTCGGTAATCATGACCGCGGACGCGGGCGTAATTGGTGGCTGGAAGCCGGATTTGACGAGGTCAGTGAATACCCGATCATTTATAAAGAGTTTTTTATGCTCTCCCATGAACCTATGTATATGAACAAGCATATGCCTTACGTAAATGTGCATGGCCATATTCATGGACAGAAATATGAAGGCAACAGCCATTTTAACATTTGTGTAGAGCACTGGAATTATGCGCCGCTGTCCTTTGAACAGATCAGGGATGCCGTTGTGGCCAGTGAGGAAGGCTGAACAAATTGATTCTCTAGTCATAGATGCACAATTATGCAAGACGGATGGGAATTGGGATTTGTGCAGCGGCTTGTGCGAAATAGTCCTTGCATGATAGAAGGGGCAATAGGTATACTCAACATAATAAAGCTAACGGAAAAAAGAGGAAGCACCCTTTTTCTTGGAAATAAACGCCCGTTCCGGGCGTATTTCAGGAGGAGAGGTGTTTTTTTTGTGTACGGAAAGATGCATAGTGCATGTTTGTACGGTATTGAAGGCGTAATGATCGGCGTGGAAATTGATCTGGCGAACGGGCTGCCGCAGACGATAATCATCGGATTGCCGGATTCTGCTGTGAGGGAAGCGGTAGAGAGAGTCCGGGCTGCGGTTAAAAACTGCGGCTACAGCTATCCTCAGCAGCGCGTTACGATCAATCTGGCACCTGCAGATCTGCGCAAGGAGGGATCGGCGTTCGATCTGGCCATCGCCCTGGGGATTCTGACAACAAGCGGCCAGCTTATTATGCCGGATGCCGGGAAAATGCTGCTCATCGGAGAATTGGCGCTGGACGGCAGTCTGCGTCCGGTGAATGGGGTGTTATCTATGGTAGAGGCAGCGCGCCGGGCAGGGTTTCAGGCAGTCCTCGTACCACCGGGAAATGCGGCCGAAGCGGCGCTGATTACGGGAATCCGTGTATATACTGCCGGACATTTGCGCGAGTTGTCACCGTCAGCTGCCGGTGTTCAGGCTTCTCCGTCTACGGTAGAGCCAGCTCCAGGACTGGAGCCGCGATTACCTACAGAAGTGCCGGATTCGGAAGTTCAGGAACTACCCATGCCGCAGACAGAGCTGCCGTTTCCGGTATCGGTTAGCAATGAGCCGTCCCCGAGGAACCGCCCGCCAGTTCAGGTGCTGACGCTGGACCATCTGAGATATCAGCCGGTAGGGAACAAGGTTCTTGCGCCGAGCCGGGAGGATCATCTGATGAAGGAGGATTACAGCGATGTCATTGGACAGAATCACGTGAAGCGCGCGCTCACTATTGCCGCTGCCGGAATGCATAATATTATCTTGATCGGCCCTCCGGGGACAGGCAAAACGATGCTGATTAAACGCCTTCCCGGCATTCTCCCTGACCTGAGCGATGATGAATCGCTGGAGGTGATGAAGATATTCAGTGCCGCCGGTAAGCTGAGGGACAGCAAATGGGGCCTGATGCGCCTCCGCCCCTTTCGTTCCCCGCATCACACGATTTCGGCTGCCGGACTGATTGGCGGAGGGGGAATACCGAAGCCGGGAGAAGTCAGTCTGGCACACCGCGGAATTCTGTTTCTGGACGAGCTGCCTGAATTCTCCCGTACGGTGCTTGAGGTGCTCCGCCAGCCGCTGGAGGACGGGGTAGTGACCATCAGCCGGGCCAGAGCGTCGTTCACATTTCCCGCCCAGTTTCTGCTCGCCTGCTCCATGAACCCCTGCATGTGCGGGTTTCTCGGGAACGGCAACTCACAGCAGCGGTGTACCTGCAGTCCGGCCCGAATCGCCCAGTACCGGGCCAAAATCTCAGGACCGCTGCTGGACCGGATGGACATGCAGGTTGATGTCCCCCGCCCGAAAGAATGGGACCGGAATGTGCCGGCGTTGTCTACAGCGCGGATGCGTGAGGACGTTCTGCGGGCTCAGGCTATTCAAGCTAAGCGTTACCGGCACCTGCCGATCTCCTGGAACAGTGAGCTTTCCGGAGCGGCGTTACGCCGTTACGCAGATCTAAGGCATGAAGAGAGTATGCTGCTGAACCATATTCTGGAGAGTCTAGGCCTCAGCATGCGGGCGCATGACCGGATCATTAAGCTGGCCCGCACCATCGCCGATCTGGAAGGGGCAGAGGAGATTGGTTCTGCGCATCTTGCCGAAGCTGTCCAGTACCGTAATCTGGACCGCCAGGTGACGGCAGAGGAGGAATACTAAGTGAGCGTTATCTTGTTCATTCAAGCCTGAAATGATCGGGAACTGGTCATCTAAAGGATTCTGAGTCTGTTTGACATACAAATCTGCCGTATCTGCATATATAAAGGAATTTCACTCCATCAGCTGGTAGTCACCCAAGAGTCGTGCTGAGTTTCCGCCGGGAAACGCACATCATTAACTCTTTTGAAAGTTAATTGTAGTGCGGGTTAGATAGAATACTCGAAGACAAATGGATAGATTAACACGGGACCCAAAGCATAAAGTTTGCCGATCAACGGCAAACACCCTGCCCGGGGCCGCCGGACAGGGCGTTTACTTTAAAGAAAGTATGGCTATATAAAGGGCAGGCTGGGGATAGAACATGTATACCCGGTCTTGTAATTATACTGAGCAGTATGTCTTACAGCACATTCAGTTCAACTTCTATATTGCCGCGGGTAGCGCGGGAGTAAGGGCATGCGCCGTGAGCTGCTTCTACCAGCTGTACTGCAGTGTCGTGATCTACGCCTTTGACCAGAACATCCATCTTCACGGCAATGCCGAATCCGCCGTCTTCAACTTTACCGAAGCTTACGGTTGCTGTTACTTCACTGCCCTCAATCTTTATTTTACCCATACGGGCAACCATATTCAGTGCACTGTCGAAACATGCGGAATAGCCTGCTGCGAACAGCTGCTCAGGGTTAGTGCCTTCACCGCCGGCGCCGCCCATTTCGCGTGGTGTGCTGATGGTAAGGTTCAGCTTAGGACTTTCAGATTCAATATATCCTTGTCTTCCGCCAACCGCTTTTACTGTAGTTTCATACATTTTCTGTTGAATAGTCATCATTATAAATCGCTCCCGTTCGTTTTCATAATGTATTGTACACAACTTAATTTAACACAATTAAAATAAAAGTCAATCTATTTTCCGCTATTAACATGATATTATGAATGAATTGTGATAAACTAATGTCACAAAGGCAGGTGAAGAAGATATGCAAGAAGAAACTATGACCCCTCCGGAGCTAATGCTTGAGAATCAGCTCTGCTTTACGATTTATGCCTGTTCGCGTGAATTTACGAAGCTGTACCAGCCTCACCTGGACAAGATCGGATTAACGTATTCGCAGTACCTGGTTATGCTTGTCCTCTGGGAGAGACGGCAATGTACGGTCAAGGAGCTTGGTGAAGCTCTGTTCCTGGACTCCGGTACGCTGACTCCTCTGCTCAAGAGACTGCAGGCTGCAGGCCTGATTCTGCGCGAACGTTCCTTGCAGGACGAGCGGAAGGTGTTAATTTCATTAACCGCACAAGGTTTGGCACTACAGCAGGATGCGATGTGCATTCCCGGTAAAATGGCCGAAGGCACCATGCTCTCCCCCGAGGAGTTTGTTGGACTGCTTGGCCAGTTCAAAGACCTGCTCGCCCGTGTTCATGAGAGCAATATTAGCAATTCGAAATAGTCTATCAGCACAAAGTCAATGCAATCGTTCGCATTCCGGCATGAAATTGAGCGAAAATGTATGTATAAATAGTGAAAGTTTTTAAGGAAAGCGCTTATAAAACATGTTACAATATTCTGGGTTTCACATTCTGGCATATAGGTAATTATAGATATCACTCTGTAATATGTTCTATATGCCACTAGCAGAAAACTGTACCGTTAACGGATTTAGTATTCAGGCGGCGGTTTTCTGCATGTGCCGGGATATTGCCAGTTTTCACCGGTCTGGACCCGGCTTTGGACAATCAAAACGGAATGCGGAATGGCTGCAGGCTGCCTGCTACACGGCCACCGCAAAACTTTAGGAGGCTTCCGGTATGAATATCCACGAGTATCAGGGAAAAGAAGTACTTAAGAAGTACGGTGTAGCCGTACCGAACGGAAAAGTAGCTTATACAGTGGAGGAAGCAGTGGAAGCTGCCGCAGCGCTGAGTACACCGGTAGTTGTAGTCAAAGCCCAGATTCATGCAGGCGGACGCGGTAAAGCCGGCGGCGTCAAGGTGGCGAAGAACAGTGATGAGGTTCGTGCCTATGCGGCTGAAATCCTCGGCAAGACGCTGGTCACCCACCAGACGGGACCCGAAGGCAAGGTAGTGAAGCGGCTGCTGATTGAAGAGGGCTGCCAGATTGTTAAAGAGTATTATATCGGACTGGTTGTAGACCGTGGTTCCGGGCGGGTAGTCATGATGGCTTCCGAGGAAGGCGGTACAGAGATCGAAGAGGTGGCGGCCACACATCCGGAGAAGATTTTCAAGGAAATCATTGATCCTGCAGTGGGACTACAGACCTTCCAGGCGCGTAAACTGGCTTACAGCATAGCCATACCTTCAGAGCTGGTAAATAAAGCTGTCAAGTTCATGCAAGCGCTATATCTGGCTTTTGTGGATAAAGATTGCTCCATCGCGGAGATTAATCCGCTGGTTGTAACGGCTGACGGAAATGTGATGGCGCTCGATGCTAAGCTGAATTTCGATTCCAACGCGCTGTTCCGGCATAAGGATATTCTGGAGCTCCGTGACCTGGACGAAGAGGATGCCAAAGAGATTGAAGCTTCCAGATACGATCTTAGCTATATTGCGCTTGACGGCAACATCGGCTGTATGGTGAATGGTGCGGGGCTCGCGATGGCTACCATGGATATTATTAAATATTACGGCGGAGAACCGGCCAACTTCCTGGATGTAGGGGGCGGCGCAACCACAGAGAAGGTAACCGAAGCTTTCAAGATCATCCTCTCGGATGATAAGGTAAGCGGGATTTTCGTTAATATTTTCGGCGGAATCATGCGCTGTGATGTCATTGCTACCGGTGTAGTTGAGGCAGCAAGACAGCTCGGGTTAACGAAGCCGCTGGTTGTACGTCTTGAAGGCACGAATGTAGCACTGGGCAAAGAAATTCTCGCCGGGTCGGGACTGAATATAGTTGCTGCCGATTCCATGGCTGACGGTGCCCGTAAAATTGTTGCTCTGGTGTAATATTCGACAATAAAAGTGAGGATGTGACCTGACGCATGAGCATTCTTGTAGATAAACATACGAAAGTCATCACACAGGGAATTACGGGCGCTACGGGCTTATTTCATACTAAAGGGGCACTGGATTACGGCACCCAGATGGTAGGCGGGGTAACCCCGGGCAAGGGAGGAACCTTTGTTCAGATCACGCTTGACAATGGCACGGAAGCCAGTCTCCCGGTATTTGATACGGTCGTTGCCGCCAAAGCAGCTACAGGTGCAACCGCCAGTGTGATCTATGTACCGCCTGCCTTCGCGGCTGATTCCATAATGGAAGCTGTGGATGCTGAAATGGAACTTGTCATTTGTATCACAGAAGGCATTCCTGTGTTGGATATGGTTAAAGTATCAAGATATATGGAGGGCCGTTCTACTGTATTGATTGGTCCCAACTGTCCGGGGGTTATCACGCCAGGAGAATGTAAAATCGGGATTATGCCGGGTTATATTCATATGCCTGGTTATGTAGGGGTTGTCTCGCGGAGCGGAACATTAACCTATGAAGCTGTACATCAGCTGACGGAGCGTGGTATCGGCCAGTCTTCGGCTGTAGGTATCGGCGGGGATCCGGTCAAGGGATCGGAGTTCATTGATATTCTGAAGCTGTTTAATGATGACCCGGGCACCAAAGCAGTCATCATGATCGGAGAGATCGGCGGGACGGCAGAGGAAGAAGCGGCTCAGTGGATTAAAGAGAATATGACAAAGCCTGTAGTCGGCTTTATCGGGGGCGTTACTGCGCCTCCCGGCAAACGGATGGGCCATGCCGGGGCGATTATTTCAGGCGGCAAAGGAACGGCCAGCGAGAAGATCGCTGTGCTGGAGTCCTGCGGGATCAAGGTCGCGCCAACGCCTGCGGAGATGGGCTCTACGCTCGTCAGTGTGCTTGAGGAACGCGGCATTCTGAATGCTTTCACCACCCACTAGAGCTCAGTCTGCAGAATCACAGAAAGATCACTGCTTTTACCTCTGATTCATGTATAATCATTTTAAAGGTAAGCAACCTTTTGTCCCGGAGTACCGGGGTGAAGGGTTGCTTTTTTTGTCTTTTTTCGGCAGTTTATGTAATCATTAAGGAAGGCTGGCCCTTCCGTATAGGAGAGAGTGCATATGGAAACGCGGGATCTGCTGTTCGGTTTGAATGAAGTAGAAGGCATTGGATGGAAAAGTATGGACAGAATACGCCAGGCGGGCCTTTTAACGAATGAAGCTTTGTCCTGTTCCGTTACAGATTGGGAGCGGGCCGGAATCAGCGGCAAAATTTCGGCCAGACTTAACGCTGTCTTTAATGAAGAATGGATTCTGCAGCGCCGCTCTTTAATGGAAGCAAGCGGGGTTTCGATGGTGACTTTGCTGGATGAAGGGTACCCTGTCCAGTTAAAGGAAACCCCTCAGCCGCCTTGGGTTTTGTATTATCGCGGCCGTCTGGAGCTGGCTTCCCGTCCTTCTGTAGCTATGGTTGGTACCCGTGTGCCTACTGCCTATGGACGCAAGATTGGTGAAATGCTGGCTGAACAGCTCAGTGCGGCCGGTCTCACGGTTATAAGCGGCCTGGCGAGAGGGATTGACAGTGTCTGTCACGAAGCTGCATTGACGGGAGCCGGAAGTACCATTGCGGTGGTCGCAACGGGGCTGGATAAGGTCTATCCGCCTGAGAACCGTGAGCTGGAGCAGCAGATTTCACGTGTCGGGCTTGTGCTTAGCGAATATCCGCTGGGCACCCCGAGCCATCCCGGGTTATTTCCGCAGCGCAACCGGATTATCGCCGGACTGTCGCTCGGCACGGTGGTGGTCGAAGCAGACAGCCGAAGCGGTTCCCTGATTACCGCCGACGCTGCGCTAGAAGCAGGAAGGGATGTGTTTGCTGTCCCGGGTCCGCTCACCTCGCTCAAGAGCAGAGGCGCATTAGAGCTGATTAAACAAGGTGCGAAGGTGGTAACAAGCTCCGCGGATATCGTGGAAGAATACTTAGCTTATCTGCCTGGAAAGGGTACTTCAGGGACTCCGGCAAGCGGTTCCGGGCCTTCCGCCGGAGACGGGTTAATCGAAAAGAAATTGACAAGTGAGGAGTTACACCTTTACCATATACTGCATCAAGGCCCCTTTACACTCGATGAGCTCCTGGCGTCCACGAGGTGGGATTTTGGACATTTGCATTCAGTTCTGTTATCTTTAATCATAAAAAAAGCGGTAACACAATTGCCGGGTGCAATTTATAAGGTAATTTAATATAGAAGTAACCGTGTTAAGCATAGACTCTTGATTTCCGCCGGGCCTGAGGGCAGGTTCAGGAGGATATATGCTTACAAACTTTTGGGAGGAAAACCTATGGCAGATGCGTTGGTTATTGTAGAGTCACCGGCAAAAGCAAAAACGATTGGTAAATATCTGGGCAGTAAATATATTGTAAAGGCATCAATGGGACATATCAGAGATTTGCCGAAAAGTCAGATTGGTGTGGAAGTGGAGAATGATTTCAACCCCAAATATATAACGATCCGCGGCAAAGGCTCTATCTTGAAGGAACTCAAGGATGCCAGCAAAAAAGTGAAAAAAGTCTATCTCGCAGCTGACCCGGACCGCGAAGGTGAAGCTATTGCCTGGCATTTGGCGCATGCGCTGGATTTGGACAACACACAGGAATGCCGGGTTGTCTTTAATGAGATTACGAAGCAGGCAGTGAAGGATGCTTTCAAGACTCCGCGCAAAATTAACATGGATCTTGTGAATGCCCAGCAGGCCCGCCGTATTCTGGACCGGCTCGTCGGATACAAGATTAGCCCCCTATTATGGAAGAAAGTCAAAAAAGGCCTGTCCGCAGGACGGGTACAATCGGTAGCTGTGAAGATTATTATGGACCGCGAGAACGAAATCTCTGCTTTTGTTCCCACAGAATACTGGAGTATTACTGCGAAGCTGGGCATCCGCGATTCCCTGTTCGAAGCCAAGTTCCACAAGCTCAATGGCGACAAAAAAGAGCTGGGCCAGGAGAGCGATGTACAGGAAGTATTGGATGCTATTAAGAATTCCGCCTTCCAGGTTAAAGAGGTAAAAGAGAAAGAAAGACAACGGCATCCTTCCGCTCCGTTTACAACAAGCTCACTGCAGCAGGAAGCTGCGCGTAAGCTGGGCTTCCGCGCATCCAAGACCATGTCTGTTGCTCAGCAGCTCTATGAGGGGGTTGAGCTGGGCAAGGAAGGCACTGTCGGTTTAATTACCTATATGCGTACGGATTCCACCCGTCTGTCTGCTACGGCCCAGGAAGAAGCTAAGGAGCTGATCCTCTCCAAATACGGTGAGAAGTTCGTTCCCGAGACACCGCGCCAGTATTCCAAGAAAGCTGCGGGAGCCCAGGATGCGCATGAAGCGATCCGTCCTACCTCGGCGCTCCGTGAGCCTGACATGGTCAAAGAATTCCTGAGCCGTGACCAGTTCCGCCTGTATAAACTGGTTTGGGAGCGTTTTGTTTCCAGTCAAATGTCTTCAGCCCTGCTTGATACGCTGTCTGTGGATATTACAGCAGGCACTGCGATTTTCAGAGCCGTCGGGTCCAAGGTTTCTTTCCCGGGCTTCATGAAGGTATACGTAGAAGGCAATGATGACGGCACAACGGATGAGGAGAAGTATCTGCCGCCGCTTAAGGCCGGCGATGACTTAACCAAGCATGATATCGAGCCGAAGCAGCATTTCACTCAGCCGCCTCCAAGATATACGGAAGCGCGTCTGGTCAAAACGCTGGAAGAACTGGGGATCGGCCGTCCGAGTACGTATGCGCCAACACTGGAGACGATCCAGAAGCGCGGATATGTAGCGATTGAAGAGAAGAAGTTCATGCCGACCGAACTCGGTGAGCTGATCATAGAGCAAATGGAAGAGTTCTTCCCGGAAATTCTGGATGTGGAATTCACAGCCCATATGGAAGGGGATCTTGACCATGTGGAGGAAGGTGCTGAGGACTGGGTGAAAGTGCTGGCCCAGTTCTATGAATCTTTTGAGAAACGTCTCCTCTACGCCGAAGAAGAAATGAAGGAAATTGAGATTGAAGATGAAGTTTCCGATGAGCTATGCGAGAAATGCGGGAAGCCGATGGTCTACAAGCTGGGCCGTTTCGGTAAATTCCTGGCCTGCTCCGGATTCCCGGACTGCCGTAATACGAAGCCGATCATCAAGGATATCGGAGTAAGCTGTCCGAAATGTCATGAGGGTAAGGTTGTTGAGCGCCGCAGCAAGAAAGGCCGTGTCTTCTACGGCTGCGATCAGTATCCGGGCTGTGACTTTGTATCCTGGGATAGACCGTCGGTTAAACCATGTCCTGTCTGCGGCTCCTGGATGGTAGAGAAGCGCAACAAACAGGGAACTAAGCTGCAATGCACTTCTTGTGATCATACCGAGGCAGTGCTGGACAACGAAGAGCTGGCAGAATAATTGTGTTACAGGAGGAAAGGAAATTGACTGATATAGCTAAAGTAACTGTGATTGGAGCCGGACTTGCCGGCAGTGAAGCCGCCTGGCAGATTGCCTCGCGCGGGGTTCCGGTCAGATTATATGAGATGCGTCCGGTTGTGAAGACACCGGCGCATCATACGGACCAGTTCGCCGAACTGGTCTGCAGTAACTCTCTGCGGGCCAACGGCCTTGGCAATGCGGTAGGTGTGCTCAAGGAGGAAATGCGCCGTTTGGACTCGCTGGTACTAGGGGCAGCCGACCGGCATGCGGTTCCGGCCGGAGGCGCACTTGCCGTAGACCGCGATGGATTCTCCGGTGAGATTACATCAATGCTGCATAATCACCCTCTGGTAGAAGTCATAAATGAAGAACTTGCGCATATACCGGAGGAAGGGATTGTTGTCATTGCGACAGGCCCGCTGACCTCTCCGGCACTCTCCGCTGAGATTAAAGGGCTGCTTGGCGAGGAGTATTTCTACTTCTATGATGCGGCTGCCCCGATTGTCGAGAAGGACACCATTGATATGAGCAAGGTGTATTTGGCCTCCCGATACGACAAAGGTGAAGCTGCATACCTGAACTGTCCGATGACGGAAGAGGAATTCGATGTTTTTTATGATGCACTGATCTCGGCTGAGACTGCCGCACTCAAAGATTTTGAGAAAGAGATTTACTTCGAAGGCTGTATGCCGATCGAGATTATGATGAAGCGCGGCAAGCAGACAGCGCTCTTCGGGCCGATGAAGCCCGTAGGTCTGATGAATCCTCATACAGGGAAGCTTCCTTACGCGGTTGTGCAACTTCGTCAGGATAATGCAGCGGGAACGCTTTATAACCTGGTTGGCTTCCAGACCCATTTGAAGTGGGGCGAACAAAAACGCGTGTTTTCACTTATCCCCGGGCTTGAGAACGCAGAGTATGTCCGTTATGGTGTCATGCACCGCAATACATTTATCAATTCTCCCAAGCTTCTGCATCCTACCTATCAAATGAAGGGACGGGAAAGACTGTTCTTTGCCGGCCAGATGACAGGGGTTGAAGGTTATGTGGAGTCTGCGGCTTCAGGTATGATCGCCGGTATGAATGCTGCCAGAGCGGCACTCGGTGAGGACGGTCTGGTCTTCCCGCAGGATACTGTGCTGGGCAGCATGCCGGCCTACATTACTTCCGCAGATCCCGAGCATTTCCAGCCGATGAACGCCAACTTTGGCTTGCTGCCAAAGCTTGAAACGAGATTCCGCAGTAAAAAAGAGAAAAACGAACGCCTGGCTTACCGTGCGCTGGACAGTCTTGCTGCCTATGCTGCAGACAAAGGCCTGGCCTATACTGAGCCGGAGGTCGTAGAACCTCAGCTTACCGAAGCGGAAAGTCCGGCACAATAAAACTTAAACGCAAGCTTCCGGGACGGTTTGTCCGAAGCTGGTCCGGAAGCTTTTGCCATAACACTAAGTGTATGCTTCCGGATCAGGTTTCTTCCAAGCTGTTTCGGGATGCTAACGCTCACAAAACTTTAGGAGGGTGCCCATTATGTTACCCAGCTTTCATGCGACTACGATTTGTGCGGTAAGACATGACGGCCATGCCGCGATTGCCGGCGATGGTCAGGTTACATTCGGAGAGAGTGTCATTATGAAGACGACGGCCAAGAAGGTCCGCCGCCTGTACAGAGGACAAGTAATTGCCGGTTTTGCGGGCTCCGTAGCGGATGCGATTACTTTGTTTGAGAAGTTTGAGGGTAAGCTGGAAGAGCATCACGGCAATCTGCAGCGGGCTGCAGTAGAACTGGCCAAGGACTGGCGCCAGGATCGTATCCTGCGCAAGCTGGAAGCGCTCATGATCGTGATGGACAAGGAAGGCATGCTGCTTATTTCCGGTAACGGCGAAATTATTGAACCCGATGATGACGTGTTGGCAATTGGCTCCGGCGGTAACTTTGCGCTGGCTTCCGGTCGCGCGCTCAAACGTCATGCATCGCACCTGGGCGCAGCGGATATTGCCAGAGAAGCTCTGCAGATCGCTTCCGAGATCTGTGTGTATACCAACTCCAATATTATTGTCGAACAATTATAGGCATGGTGCCATAGAAAGAGGGAGGAAGTCACAATGGTGAATCAATCGCTTACACCCCGCCAGATCGTAGCAGAGCTGGATAAATATATCGTAGGTCAGAAACAGGCTAAGAAATCGGTGGCCGTTGCTCTCCGCAACCGGTATCGGCGCAGCCTTTTATCCGAAGAGCTCCGGGATGAGGTTGTTCCTAAGAATATTCTCATGATTGGTCCTACAGGTGTCGGCAAAACGGAGATCGCACGGCGTCTGGCCAAGCTGGTCAATGCACCGTTCATCAAAGTGGAAGCCACTAAATTTACCGAAGTCGGCTACGTAGGCCGTGATGTGGAATCGATGGTCCGTGACCTGGTAGAGACCTCAATCCGTATGGTGAAGCTGGAACGCACCGAGAAGGTCAAGGACCGTGCTGAAGAACTGGCGAACGACCGCATTGTAGCAATACTGGTTCCTTCGATCTCGAAGGGCAAAACGCAGCGCAATCCGTTCGAGATGATTTTTGGCGGCAATAACGGCGGTGGGGAGGAAGCCAAAGAAGAGCCGGAGGACGGTAGTCTGAGCGAGCGGCGCAGAGGCATTAAGTTCAAGCTGCTGGCGGGTCAGCTTGAGGACGATATCATTGAAATCGATGTGGAAGACACCACTCCTTCGATGATGGATATGTTTGCCGGCCAAGGAAATGACCAGATGGGCATGAACATGCAGGAAATGTTCGGCAGCCTGCTGCCTAAGCGTACGAAGAAGCGCAAGCTGCCGATCCGTGAAGCCCGTAAGGTGCTGATTCAGGATGAGGCTGCCAAGCTGATTGATACGGATGATATGATTCAGGAGTCGGTAGCCCGCGCAGAGCAGTCCGGTATTATTTTTATCGATGAGATTGATAAGGTGGCCAGCCAGGGTAAAGGCTCCGGTCCGGATGTATCCCGTGAAGGGGTGCAGCGCGATATCCTGCCTATCGTTGAAGGTTCCACTGTGATGACCAAATACGGGCCTGTGAAGACGGATTACGTATTATTCATCGCTGCCGGAGCTTTTCATATTGCCAAGCCTTCGGACCTAATTCCTGAGCTTCAGGGACGTTTCCCGATCCGTGTGGAGCTGAGTAGTCTTACTCTTGAGGATTTTGTCTCTATTCTGACCGAACCGGAGAACGCGCTGACGAAGCAATATGTTCATCTGCTGCAGACCGAGAACATCGAAATTCAGTTCCAGAAGGAAGCGATTCAGGAAATTGCCAAAATCGCCGCTTCCGTGAATCAGAATATGGAGAATATCGGGGCCCGTCGCCTGCATACGATTCTGGAGAAGCTGCTGGAGGACCTATCCTTCGAAGCGCCGGAGCTGACACTGGAGACAATGGTCATTACTCCGGAGTATGTTCGCGAAAAACTGGCAGGAATCGCCCAGGATCGCGATTTAAGCCAATATATCCTTTAAAGCGACAGTGCGATATCCCGCTAAATTAGGTATTAAGAATTATAGCTATGCAAATTTAATTCGAAAAACGTGCATGAAGAGTTAAATAATAGTAATTAAAAGAATTATTTGGAATAAAAAAGGTAGAAAATTGTAAAAACATGCTTTAAGCCCTCTCTTTTCAGAAAAGATAGGGCTTATTTCTTATTGTAATAATATACAAATTCTAAGAGAATCAATGTATGTGAGATTGACATAAGAATCATCCATCGACAGCGTTCGACCTGCACTCGACAAATTAATGAAAATTTTAGCTTTTTTTGTCGAAAGTAAGCAGGAATTCGGGGGAAGTTGTGGAATTCTTTTCATTATGATAGGTTTGGAAGGGGGATTACCATGGGTTTGCTGAACAGTGTCAGTTTTCAAAGATTACAGGGAGGCCTAGATGCCGCCACCAAACGACAAAGTGTTCTGGCTAATAACGTTGCAAATGTTGATACGCCGAATTTCAAACGCTCTGATGTCAGTTTTGAAAGTTTCCTGAGACAACAGGAGAGCGGTGTGAAACCTACGCTGAGTGCGAAAGTATCAGACTCCCGGCATTTCCAATTTGGAACAGTAACCGGCGTGCCAACTGCTGTTGTCAGCACAGATGAGACTACTTCTATGAACAACAACGGCAATAATGTGGATATGGACCGCGAACAGGCACTGAGCGCCGAGAACCAGCTGAGGTATAACTCTTACGTTGAACAGTTGAACAGTCAGATTACTATGATGCGTACAGTTGTGCAGGGAGGGTAATAAATAATGAACTTTGGTAGCAGCTTTGGAATAAGCGCCTCGGCATTGACTGCCCAGCGCCTGCGGATGGATGTGATCTCCTCCAATATCGCAAATGCCGAGACAACCAGGGCTTCCGTGGTTGACGGCAAAGCCGTACCTTACCGCCGTAAGCTTGTAGTGCTGGAAACTGCCCAGGCTGATAGCTTCTCTAACATACTAGATTCAAAAATGAGCGGCGGCAGCGAAGGTGTTAAAGTGAAGTCGATTATTGAGGATACTTCACCGCTGAAGCCCGTATACAATCCAAGTCATCCGGATGCTGATGTTGACGGATATGTGTACATGCCGAATGTGGATCTTACGAAGGAAATGGTGGACATGCTGTCTGCCTCACGTTCTTATGAAGCGAATGTAACGATGCTTAATGCGTCCAAAGCGATGGTGGGTAAGGCGCTCGAAATCGGCCGTTAATTGAATTGATTAGGAGGAGAATAATTGATACAGAACTTATTGATTGGAACTCAGGCTGTACAGCCGCTGGCTATGAAACCCGTAGCATCAGAGGCTTCAGCCGTCTCCGAAACGGGACAAAGCTTTGGTTCATACCTGGAGAATGCCCTTAATCAGGTGGCGGACCAGGAGCAGCAGGCTAAAGACATGAGTAACAAATTTGTTTTGGGAGAAGTCAACATTGATGAAGCTATGATTTCGTCCCAACAGGCATTGCTGAGTTTGCAGTTGACTACACAAGTCCGGAACAAAGTAATTGAAGCCTATCAGGAAATTATGAGAACTCAAATCTAAATGATCCTAGCTACGTTTCGGATGGGGTGACACTGTGAATGAAAGATTGGCCCAGTACCGGGAGAAGATCACCCTGTATTGGAACAGATTCAGCGGTAAACAGAAAATATTGTTTTTCTCCACTCTGTTTATCATCATAATAATAATCGTAGTTTTGACCATGCAATTATCAAAGACAGAATATGAAGTTGCTTTTCAGGATCTGGACAGTACCGATTCCGCGGGAGTTATGACTTATTTGGATACTTCGGGGATTCCTTACCGTTTAAGTCCGGATGGAAAGAGTATATCAGTACCCAGTACTGACGCCGCGCGCATCAAGATAGCCATTGGCTCGCAGGGGATCGTACAGGAAGGTTCGATCGGGTACAAAGTATTTGATGAATCTTCTTCGATGATTGGGACTACAGACAGTGAATTCAACGTGAAGTATAATAATGCCCTTAACGGCGAAGTTGAGCAGCTGATGAGAAGAATGCAGGGGATTAAAGATGTCAAGGTTCTGATTACCCTGCCGAAGGAAACTGTGTTTGCCTCTCAGGAGGATCAGGAGAAAGCGTTGGCTTCCGTGGTGCTTAGCTTCAATCCCGGATTTAGGCCTACACAGGATAATATCGACGGGTACTTCAATCTCGTAAAGACCGCTGTGCCGAATTTGCCGGTTGACAACATTACGATTACTAATAATGAAGTCGAATTGATGCCGACATCCAAAGGCGGACAAGCTGGCGTGTCCAGCCAGGTTGAAGAGAACTTCGCTTTGCAGAAGAAATTCGAAGATGATGTCAAGAAAGATGTCAAGCAATTCCTGAGTACGCTCACGGGTCCCGATAAAGTGGATGTTCTGGTGTTCTCCAAGCTCAATTTCGATAAGGAAAACCGTCAGGAAGAAATCGTACTGCCGGTAGATGCGGAGAATATGAAAGGGATTGAGATCAGTTCGCAAATTATCAGCAATACTTATTCGGGTCAAGGGAATACATCCGGTGGGGTTGCTGGTACAGGGTCGGAAGATGTCTCTGGATATCCTTCGGGGACTGACTCGGGTACTTCTTCTTCTGAGGAATCGTCGGAGACCAGGAACTATGAAGTGAATCGAATCACCAAAGATATTATTGCAAGCCCATATACTGTTAAAGATTTAACCATTAATGTAGCAGTTGAACCACCTAATGGGCAAACAACTTTGGATGATACAACTTCAGCGGCGATCCAGAATATTCTGGTCAATATTGTCCGTGCTTCGTTGGCAGATTCAGGTATTACTTATACAGACGCCGATTTAACCAAAAAAGTTTCGGTGTTCTCGCAACAATTTGGCAGTACGGCGGCGGATGCAGCATCCGGCGGACTGGCTAACTGGATGATCTGGGCAATTGGCGGAGCCGCATTGCTGGTCGGTGCGGGCGGCGGTTACCTCATCTACCGCAGCCGCAAGAATAAGCAGGAGGAAGAAGCGGAAGATGATATTCCGCTGCAGGTTCCTACCGAGTTTCCTTCTATTAATATGGAGAGCGTGACGAATGAAAGTCAGGTCCGCAAGCAGCTGGAAAGTCTGGCGAAGAAAAAGCCGGATGAATTCGTAAACCTGCTGCGTACATGGCTTGCTGAAGAACAGAGGTGAAGGAATGGCAAAAGCTAGCCAGCAGGGACTTAGCGGCCGTCAAAAGGCGGCGATCCTGCTTATCACACTAGGGCCTGAAGTATCGGCACAAATTTTTAAACATTTAAGAGATGAGGAAATCGAGCAGCTGACTCTGGAAATTGCGAATGTCCGCAAGGTGGACAGCGTGGAGAAAGAGTCGATCATGTCAGAATTCCATCAAATCTGTCTTGCTCAAGAATATATCTCTCAAGGCGGTATTAACTATGCCAAGGAGATACTCGAGAAAGCACTGGGTTCAGCCAAAGCGCTTGAAGTTATTAACCGACTGACGGCGACGCTGCAGGTAAGACCGTTCGATTTTGCGCGCAAAGCAGACCCGAACCAGATTCTCAACTTTATCCAGAACGAAAATGTCCAGACTATTGCACTGGTACTCTCTTATTTGCAGTTTGAACAAGCTGCCTCTATCCTGTCTTCCCTGCCTCAGGAGAAGCAGGCCGAGGTTGCCCGGAGAATAGCCATTATGGACAGCACTTCTCCTGAGGTGGTCACCCAGATTGAACGGGTTCTGGAACAGAAGCTGTCGGCTACAGTTACCCAGGATTACACAAATGCGGGCGGTATTGAATCGATTGTACAGATTCTGAACGGTGTTGACCGTGGTACGGAACGTACCATTCTCGACTCGCTGGAAATACAGGATCCGGAGTTGGCGGAAGAAATCAAGAAGCGGATGTTCGTCTTCGAGGATATCGTCAATGTGGACAACCGTTCAATCCAGCGCATCATCAAAGATATCGACAATGCGGATTTGCAGCTCGCGCTCAAGGTGGCCAGCGAGGAAGTGCGGGATGTTATTTTCCGCAATATGTCCAAGCGTATGGCCGAAACCTTCCGCGAAGAAATGGAATACATGGGTCCTGTGCGGCTGCGTGATGTGGAAGAAGCACAGACCCGCATCGTAGGCACGATCCGCAGACTCGAAGAGTCTGGTGAAATTATCATCGCCCGTGGCGGAGGAGATGACATTATTGTCTAAGCTGATCAAACATTCTCAATATGTTCCGGTAGATGTGCTGAAGCGGCTGGAGCAGGCCAGACATCATGCAGGACTTACCGAAGATCCTGTTGCCGAGGAGGCTCCTGGCGAAGTCCACTATCAGGATCCCGCCAGGGAAGCGGCAGAGCAGGCACGCAAGCAAATGCTGAAAGATGCCCAGGAGTTTGCTGAAGGGCAGGTCCGCAGTGCATCTCAGGAAGCTGAGAATATTATGGAATCAGCACGGAATGAAGCTGAAGAATGGTGGCGGCAGCGCAGGGAGCAGGACGAGCATCTTGTGGAAGCCGTCAAGTCCGAAGGGTTTCAGCAAGGCTACCAGGAAGGTCTCGCCCATGCGGAGCAGGAGATGTCCCAGCGGCTTGCCGAGATGATGGAGGAAGCAAGAACTGTACTTCAGGAAGCGTACCGGGCAAGAGATGTGATTGTTCAGGAAGCTGAACCTTTTCTGGTAGAGCTGAGCTGCGATATTGCCGAGAAAATAGTGGACAAGCAGCTGACCGTGGAACCGCAATTTGCAATGGAGCTGATCCGCAAGAATCTGGCCCGCAAGCGCGAGCAGGGGTTGATTTCCTTATGTGTCTCTCCGGCACAGTTCGCGTTTGTCAACGCAGCGCGAGAAGAGCTTTCACTCGCCGTGGACTCACAGGCTGAGCTGCAGATTCTTCCGGATTCAACGGTTAAGGATCAGGGCTGTGTCATCCGCTCCTCCTTTGGCAGCATCGACGCACGTGTGGATACCCAGTTGGCTGAGATCAAAAAAGAACTGCTGCGAATCGCCCTGGACGTAGGTGAACACAGAAATGGGGAAGACGATGCTTGACAGCGGAAGGTACAAAGAACAGCTGCGTAATTTTGACCCGGTCCGGATTAACGGCAAGGTTACCCAGGTCATCGGACTGATGGTGGAGTCGGAAGGCCCGGATGCCAGCATCGGTGATGTGTGCTTTATTTATCCCGCCAAAGGAACTAAGCCGCTTCAGGCAGAGGTCGTCGGATTTCGTGACAACAAGGTGCTGCTGATGCCGCTTGGAGAACTGCAGGCCATCGGGCCTGGCTGTGATGTTGTCGGCACAGGCAAGCCGCTGAGTGTACAGGTTGGCTCGGAGCTGCTGGGCAAGGTGCTTGACGGTTTGGGCCAGCCGCTTGACGGCTCACTCATTCCTGCCCGAATGCCGCACAGCTCGACCTTCAACATTCCTTCCAACCCGCTTAACCGTCCGCGAGTAGCTGAACCTATCAGCATCGGGGTCAGAGCGATTGACGGACTTCTCACCATCGGTAAAGGACAGCGGGTCGGCATTTTTGCAGGCTCTGGTGTCGGCAAAAGTACACTGATGGGAATGATCGCCCGTAACACTTCGGCAGATGTGAATGTTATTGCCCTTATCGGTGAGCGGGGCAGAGAAGTGCTTGATTTCATTGAGCGCGACCTGGGGCCGGAAGGGCTGCAGCGTTCGGTGGTTATCGTGGCTACTTCGGATCAGCCGGCGCTGATCCGGATCAAAGGTGCCTTGATTGCCACTACAATCGCCGAATATTTCCGAGACCGCGGACTGAATGTCATGCTGATGATGGACTCGGTTACCCGTTATGCCATGGCTCAGCGCGAGGTTGGGCTGGCGGTAGGTGAACCTCCTGCAATGAGAGGGTACACCCCGTCGGTGTTTGCCAGTCTTCCTAAACTGCTGGAGCGGGCCGGAACTGGCCCTACTGGGTCAATCACCGCATTTTATACAGTGCTGGTTGACGGTGACGATATGAACGAGCCGATCGCCGATGCTGTGCGCGGTATCCTGGATGGACATATTGTCCTGAACCGGAATATCGCGAATAAAGGACATTTCCCGGCAATCGATGTTCTCTCCAGTATCAGCCGTGTGATGAAGGATATAGCACCGGAAGAGCAGATTGCTGCAGCCGAGAATGTAAAGCGTCTTATGGCGGTCTATAAGGATTCCGAGGATCTCATCAATATCGGAGCTTACCAAAGAGGCTCGAACGCCCAAATTGATGAATCGATGCATTACATCGACAGCATCTGGGATTTCACCAAGCAAAAAGTGAATGAGAAGGTAACCCTTAGCGATGTGCAGCAGTCTTTAATTTCACAGTTCTCGAGGAGTTGATTGATCATGAGATTCCATTATACTTTTCAAAAAGTGGTGGACTTGAAGGGTAACGAAAAAACACAGGCAGAGTGGATGCTCTCAAGCGCGCTCGGAGAACTGCAGGCACAGGAAAAAAGCCTTGATGAATTAATTATACAGCGCAATGCGGTAATGTCGTCTTTACAGAGTGCAGTTGAGCAAAAGACACCTATGGCTAAGCTTCGCGAAATGCAGGATTATGTGGATTATCTGGATAAGTGCATTGCCCGCAAGCATTCCGATATCAGCCGGGCGCATATAGAGGTTCAGAGCAAGCAGGATCATCTCAGTACCAAGGTTCTGGATGAGAAGGTATGGCTCAAGGCCAAAGACAAAGCACAAACAGCATTTCTGCAGAATATGAGTTTACGGGAACAAAACGAACTGGATGAGATGGCTACCGTCCGCTTCGCGATGAAATCCCTCTAACCCGGGAGGTTTCCGCTAGTGGCAAATAATCAAATGGAACTTGAAGATGAAGGGTCGGCAGGTAAATTCGAGCGTTTTTTATTCTTGATGATTCCGATCATCTTCACGCTTGTACTGCTTGGAGTACTGTTGACCCTATTTAATATGGACATCCGGAATAATGTCCTTGAGATTGCGAACAAGATTCCTGTGGTGGAGAAATGGGTGCCAGAACCTGCCCCGGATCCGGATTCAGATACCGCCGGAGAAACCGCAGATGATCCGCAAGCTGAAAGTAAAGAGCAGGCTGCGAGTTCGGAGAGCACAATTAAAGAGCTGAAGTCTCAGCTTAACGCGCAGGCAGCGCAGCTGAAACAGGCAGAAGAAGACAAGGCGTCCGAGGCTAACAAAGCTGAGGCGCTTCAGAAGCAGATTGACGGGATGAAGGAAGAAGCGGCGGCAGTTGCAGCAACGGAGGAAGAGGAAGATCCATATCTCAAGCAGGTTACGGATCTGGCCAAGCTGTATGCGGGAATGAAGGCCTCCAAAGCTGCACCGATTATGGAGAACTTGACCACAGATGAAATGGTCCAAATCTTCAGTGTGATGAGCAATGCCAGCAAAACGGCCATCCTGGAAAAAATGGACCCGAAAAAAGCTGCGGATGTATCTATAAAGCTAAAAGAAACAACGAATTCAACCGATATGGCTATTGCAGCCCTTCAATCGAGACTGAAACAGGATGAAGCCGGTACAACCAAGGCTGCAGCCTCGGCCAATCTTGATCAGGAGAAGCTCAGCCAGACTTTTACCTCAATGCCTGCTGCTGACGCGGCTACACTGCTGGGTTCAATGTACAGCATTAGCCCGGATAAGGTCATCACCATACTGAATACAGTCAGTGATACTGTCCGCTCCTCTATCCTGGGGGAGATGACCAAGAAT
Organism: Paenibacillus sp. FSL H8-0259; assembly: GCF_037963255.1. Taxonomy (NCBI): domain Bacteria; kingdom Bacillati; phylum Bacillota; class Bacilli; order Caryophanales; family Paenibacillaceae; genus Paenibacillus; species Paenibacillus sp. FSL H8-0259. The sequence continues at coordinate 4,868,537 of NZ_CP150147.1, read as the reverse complement.
GACAGCGCACAGACAGCCAAAATTGTAAACCGGCTGATGGGCGGTAAATAACACTTGAAGGGAGGTGAAAAAGATGAGTTTAATCGTACAATCATTAAGTGCAGGTAACCTGGCTGCTGCCGGTGGAACGTCAACGGGTACCAGTGGAACTGCCAGTACGGCTACACCTTTTGCCCAGACGCTTGTACAAAGCATGGGAGGCACTACTGCTAAAGGGACGGAAGCACCTGTATTAGGCAATCTGGCTTCCTTGCTGCAGGGTCTTCTGAACGCGGTACAGACCAAGGGTGAAGAGTCCGCCAGTACGGACGCCAAGAAATCAGAACTTCTGGAAGGTCTAACTCAGGACATGGAGAATCTGGATGCAAGTCTGGAGGCTGATCCCGCACTGCTTGCTGCTCTTCAAGGGTGGATTCTTCAAGTGTCGGCGCTCTTATCCGGTAATACTCCGGCTGAACAGACAGATGCATCAGACACTGGAGTAGTAGCATCAACAGGTCTGTCGCCTCTTGCCCAGAACCCGGAAACCCTGCGCTTTGCAGTCCAGGATGAGCTGAACAGCCTGGTCCAACTGGTTCAGGATGCAGCTGTAAGCGGAAGTGAAGAAACAGCAGCCAAAGGTGCTGCACTGTTGAATCAATTCTCGGCTATTCTGGCTGAAAGCGTGCCTGCCGATAACAAACCCAAGCTTAAGACAGTAAGTACAACAGAGGTTTCGTCATCATCGCTTAAGCAGGCATCCGGAACAGAAACCAAACAGAATGTTGATGATAGTAGAAGAGTAGTTTCAAACATCCGTACATTTTTAGATGCCGCAGTTAAGACGGAATCTGCTCCAGTACCAGCAGCAGTAAACGGTACAACCGTAACTGCAGAAGAGAGCCCTCAGGTTCCTGCCACTGGTATAGCTCCAGTGAAGGAGACGGCAACTGCCGAGGAAGCTTTGCCTGCCGTCAAAACATCAGCTGGCGAACCTGAAATCGTTACAGCAGGCCAGTTGTCAATCAGTAACGGAATTTCCGCACCACTGAAAGCACCATCCTCTCCAGTGCCGGTTCAGCAATTCGCTCAGGAAATGAACACTTTTATCAGCGGTAAATTGGAGATCGTCAAAAAGGGCGGAGTTGCTGAGGCTACAATCACCTTATTCCCGGAGAATCTTGGACAAGTCGATGTGAAAATATCGATGCAAAATGGTAATCTGGTTGCCCAATTCCTGACCCAGCATAGCGGGACGAAGGATATTCTTGAGCAGCAGATGAACCAGCTTCGTTTAGCTTTACAGTCCCAAGGCCTTCAGGTAGAAAGGCTTGAGGTAACCCAGAACAACCCATCGGCTCAGTCACAATGGACCGGACAGCAGGGTCAACAGACGGGAGCTGGCGGACAACAGCAGGGCAGACGCTCTAGAGAGCGCCAGGAAGAATCAGCAGATGCGGTGCTTGCCGCAGAGCTTAATGGGGAATGGAAAGATTGGGTCTCGGCAACGCAGCAAGATAATAATCAGAACGGCAGTTTTTCGGCCAAAGTATAATAACTGGACAAGCGAGGTGAAATGAAATGGCAACAACGAATCCCGTTTCCGGCAGTAACTCATGGAATTACGTTTCGGATAATTCAACTACCAAGACAACAGGCAGCTCGACACTGGGCAAGGATCAATTTCTTAAAATATTGATTACCCAGCTGCAGAATCAGGACCCGATGCAGCCGATGGAGGATAAGGAATTTATCGCCCAGATGGCCCAGTTCTCATCTGTTGAACAGCTAATGAACATTTCCACCCAGCTTACGGCACTGAATCAGTCACTAGGTTCTGTATCCGGTCTGATCGGCAAAGATGTCACTTGGATGGATGCCCAAACCAAATTACCGAAATCAGGCAATGTAGCATCCATTGTTGTGAGCAGCGGTGTACAGTACGCGGTTGTAGGCAGTGAGCGGATCGCCTTATCAGATATCACACAAATTCAGAATCCCTCTGCTGAACCGGCAGCGGGCAGTGATACTTCAACGGGCGGCGGGGAGAGCGGGGCGACCACATGAGCGACAGACTGACAATAGGCCAGCTGTATCCGGCGAGTGTACACCCTTCAACGCTGCAACGTCAGCAGTCAGCCAAGAGCTCTGTAAGCTCTGAAGCTTCATTTGAGAGCGTGCTGCAGAAGAATATGCTGAAGTTCAGCAATCATGCGGCAAAGCGGCTTGAACAGCGGGGGATTGAGCTTGGCAGCCGCCAATTGGACCAAATCTCGTCTGCGGTAGACAAGGCAGCAGCCAAGGGCAGCAAAGAATCGCTGATCCTGATGAAAGATATGGCGTTAATCGTAAGTGTTGCGAACCGTACCGTAGTTACAGCTATGGATGGGAAGTCTATGAAAGATAATGTATTTACTCAGATTGACAGTGCAGTAATTATTTCATGAACCGGCTGGTCCTAACTGGAGAGCCGGAATGTCCGCCGACCGACTGACGCGGGCATCACTCCAATTTCCATCATTCTAATTTTAAGAGTCTGCAAAGACTCTAAATCCGGGAGGACGACAAATAATGTTAAGATCTATGTATTCAGGAGTATCAGGTATGCGCGGGTTCCAGACTAAGCTGGACGTTATCGGTAACAATATTGCCAACGTCAACACCATCGGCTTCAAATCAGGCCGCGTAATGTTCAAGGACATCATGAGCCAGACGGTATCCGGTGTTACGGCACCTGTTGAAGGCGGACAAGGCGGGGTTAATGCCAAACAGATCGGGCTAGGGGTAAGCATTGGTTCTGTGGACACGATGCATTTGGCGGGCAGTGCCATGACTACTAATAACCCTACGGATCTGCGGATTGACGGAGACGGATTCTTCCTGGTAAAACTCACGGATGATCAGGAGACGCCTTTCCTTACGCGCGCAGGAGATTTTCATGTGGATTCTAACCGTAATCTCATTACTTCCGATGGCCTTCATGTCGTGAGTGTTGATGGGGAATCCATTCAATTGCCTGAAGAGGCTACCGCATTCTCTATTTCCAGTGACGGTACCATTGTTCAGACGATGGCTGACGGGACGACTGAACAAGGGGTTCAAATCGCCGTTGCCAAAGTTAGCAACCCGCAAGGTCTTGAGAAAATCGGCGGCAATCTGTACCGGATGACGTTGAATGCCAACGCAGAGGGAGCGCTGGAACCGACTACTGCCAACAATGCTGAAGTAGGAACAGGCTCAATTGTTGCCGGCCAGCTGGAAATGTCTAACGTCGATCTGACGAACGAGTTCACGGAGATGATCGTGTCACAACGTGGTTTCCAGGCGAACTCACGTATTATTACAACTTCAGATGAAGTACTCCAGGAAGTTGTTAACCTCAAGCGTTAAGTTTTTGAGAATATGAGGGTTAGTCATAAACTTGCTGTATAATAGTAACTTTCCGCCTGAGGCGGTATTGTTATTATAGTCGTGGGGGGGACTCCTCCCCCTATTTTGTTAGGAGGCCTGTTATGATTTCGGTAACAAGATTGAATGGGGCGGCGATGTGGTTAAATGCCCTGCTGGTTGAAATGGTTGAAGAATCCCCGGATACGTATATCACGCTCGTAACCGGCAAAAGGCTGATTGTGCTTGAAAAGGCTGATGAAGTCATTGAGAAGATCAAGGAATACAACAGGGACATAGGCACACATGCTGCCACCATTAAAGTCCAATCGATGGAGGAGCTTTCATGAAGAAGATGATGCCATGGCTCATTACGATTTTACTGGCGATTACGCTCATTGTAGTAGCCGCATTTTTACTAATGGACAGGTTTTTCCCCAGTGATGCGAATGATGTAAATCAGGCTGTCCAGAACGTGGAAGCCAAGAGACTAAGCGCGGATGAAATCGTCGCCTTGACGGCGGAGATCACTGATATCAAAACTAATCTTGCCGATCCCGATTATATCCTTTCAGTTGACATCGCGTTTCAGCTAGATTCAGCGAAGTCCAAGGAAGAATTCGAAAAGATAAAAGCTATTAAAATTGCACCGCTTATTATCAAAGCGATTGCCGATGCCCGGCCTGAGGATTTAAACGGGGCCAGCGGCAAAGATCAATTCAGCAGCAAACTGGTGAACATAATCAATAAGAATTTGACTGAAGGCACGATTACCCAGATCGAATTCACCAAATTCATCTTGGCACCAATGTAACTGCTGGCGGGATAATTCTTTGATGGGGGGGTGATTGAAATTGGTTGATGTACTATCACAAAATGAAATTGATGCTCTGCTCGCTGCACTCTCATCCGGTGAAATGGATGCCGATGAACTAAAAAAAGAAGAAACCCAGAAAAAAATCCGCTCTTACGATTTCAAACGGGCCGTACGCTTCTCCAAAGATCATATCCGCAGTCTTACCCGGATCCATGATAACTTTGCCCGCTACCTTACAACGTACTTTTCGGCCCAATTGCGCACTTTTGTACAAATCAGTGTCGTTCAAGTAGAGCAGCTCCCTTATGATGAGTTTATCCGCTCTATACCCAAAATGACGATACTGAATATTTTTGAAGCCGAACCTTTAGAGGGCCGAATGGTTATGGAGGTGCATCCGAATATTGCCTTTGCCATGCTGGACAGACTGCTTGGCGGATTTGGTACAGCACCTTCGAAGATTAACGCCCTGACTGAAATCGAAACGACAATTATGGAGAGAATTTTCAGCAGATGTTTCGAAAGTCTGCAGGAAGCCTGGAAGACAGTTCTGGACATCCATCCACGGATGGAAGCACTGGAAACGAATCCGCAGTTTATGCAAATTGTATCGCCAAATGAAACGATTGCCCTTATCTCCCTCAGCACCAAAATTGGAGATACCACCGGGATGATCAACCTCTGTATCCCTCACGTTGTTCTTGAGCCGATTATGTCGAGGCTGTCTGTTCACCAGTGGTTTGTATCCGAGAAGAAGGTGCGGGATGAGATAGAGCTTGAAGCCATCCGGGCAAGAGTTCACCGGGCTCAGCTTCCGATAGTAGCAGAGCTGGGTGAATCGAGGTTATCTATTGCTGAATTTCTCGGGCTCAGTGTCGGCGACGTGATTTCTCTTAACAAGACTGTGGATTCCGGACTGTCAATCAAGGTAGGGGACAAGCTGAAATTCATCGGAAGTCCTGGGATAATCAAAGAACGTGTGGCTGTGCAAATAGACGAGATTGTCAGCGAAGGGGTTGAAGAGTTTGACGAGTAAAGATTATTTGTCCCAAGAAGAGATAGATGCTCTTCTTAGACAGTCTGCGGAAGGTAACCTGGCTCCCTCGCCGAAGACAGTGGATGATTATTTAACACCTTTTGAACAGGATGCGCTGGGAGAGATCGGTAATATCACATTCGGCAGTGCAGCGACTGCGCTGTCCACTCTGCTCGGCAAAAAGGTTGATATCACGACTCCTAAGGTATCGATTATTACCCGCAGTGAGTTCGAGGAAGCATTCCCTAAACCTCATGTCGCAGTTCATGTACAGTATGTGGACGGTTTCCAGGGGATCAATTCACTGGTCATCAAGATCAGGGATGCACAGGTCATTGCCGATTTAATGCTTGGCGGTGAAGGAGAACCCAAAGACGAGGAATTGAATGAAATTCATATCAGCGCCGTGCAGGAAGCCATGAATCAGATGATGGGCTCATCCGCTACTTCCATGTCGACTATATTTAACAGATTCGTCAATATTTCTCCTCCGGGCATCGATATTCTAAATATGTCCAGTGGAGAAGGGGTTGGAAGCCTGCCGGATGATGAAACATTAATCCAGATTTCGTTCCGGCTGAAGATCGGCGATTTGATCGATTCCACGATTATGCAGCTGCTGCCTGTGCCTTTCGCCAAAGACATGGTGACCATGCTATTGGGCGATGTCAGCCAGGCTGACCAGGAAGCGGCCGTTACGTCGACCGCAACACCTCCCAAACCCGCCGCCGTACCAGAACCTGCTCCGGCAGCACCTCCGGTACAGCAGCAGATGCCGGCACCTGACCCTGGAGGGATCCCTCCTCAATATCCGCCGCAGGGGATGCCGCCATATCCGGGAATGCCTGAAGGTGGCTATTATTATCCTCCGGCCGGTATGCCAGCCTATGGAATGCCGGGTATGCCGCCTTACGGAATGCCGCCTCAAGGAATGCCATATCCGCAGGCGCCGCCGCAGAATTCTGCACCTAATCGCAATGTGAATGTGCAGCCGGTACAATTTGCCAACCTCAGTGCAGGGGCTTTTGGCAATATTGACGAAAATAATTTAAATTTATTGATGGACATACCACTGAGAGTGACCGTAGAATTAGGAAGGACCCAGAAGCAGATCAAAGATATTCTGGAAATGTCGCAAGGTTCGATAATCGAACTGGACAAACTGGCGGGCGAGCCTGTTGACATTCTGGTTAACAACAAGCTCATTGCCAAAGGGGAAGTCGTAGTTATAGACGAAAACTTCGGTGTCCGCGTTACGGATATCGTCAGCCAGTGGGACCGTATACAAAAATTACAATAAGCATACTTAGGGAGGATTTTGTAAAAATGGCTAACCGAATTCTAATCGTGGACGATGCAGCATTTATGAGAATGATGATCCGGGACATTTTGTCGAAGAACGGATTTGAGGTAGTGGGTGAAGCCCAGGACGGTTCACAGGCTATAGAGAAATTTAAGGAACTGCGTCCGGATCTGATCACGATGGATATCACCATGCCTGAAATGGACGGAATCGCCGCCCTAAAAGAAATCAAAAAAGTAGATGCCAATGCCAAAGTCATCATGTGTTCAGCCATGGGTCAGCAGGCTATGGTCATTGATGCAATTCAAGCCGGAGCGAAGGACTTTATCGTTAAGCCTTTCCAGGCTGACCGTGTAATTGAAGCTATCAACAAAACGTTGGGTGTGTAGGAATCAGGTATGTTAGCCAATTCCGGAACGCTCGGAGACGGTAGTAATGCCCTGCTGAATTTGCTCAAAGTTGTATTTGTTCTTGCAGTAATTGTCATTCTTATCGTGCTGCTGATCCGTTTTCTGGGACGCCGCAATCAGACAATGATGAGCGGCCGTTCCATCCGTACACTTGGTGCGATGGGGCTCGGTCCGAATAAGTCGATTCAGATCATCGAACTCGGCGGCAGCCTCTATCTGATCGGAGTGGGTGAGAATATATCCATGATGGATAAAATCACCGATCCGGCAGAAGTTGCTTTAATCATTTCCGCATTCGAAGATCAAACGTCAGGAACTGACAATTTTATTACACCGCTTATCGCCAAAATCAAATCCAAGCTGCGCGGTGAAGTCCCGTCCCAGGAAATTGAACTTAATGAGACTTCGTCTTTCTATGAGACGCTGCAGTCCAAGCTTGCGCTTGCGCCTGAGCGTAAAGAGAAGCTCGAAGAGCTGCTGCGGGATGAAGACCTTAAGAATGAGTCGAGGGATTTATGAAAAAAAAGCTGATTCTTTCGTTACTGCTTCTAGGTATATTCAGTATTGTTCTTCTGCATCCGGTTCACGCGGATCCTATTCCCAACATTAGTATTCAGGTCGGTGATAACGATACTGCAAGCGGTGGCACGAGTTCAATTTCCATACTGCTGCTGGTAACGGTTCTGAGCATAGCTCCTTCATTTCTGGTGTTAATGACGAGCTTTACCCGGATAGTGATCGTACTGGGGTTCGTAAGAACTTCGCTCGGTACGCAGCAAATGCCCCCAAACCAGGTGCTTGTGGGACTGGCTTTGTTCCTGACCCTGTTCATTATGTCACCGACACTGGCAACAGTGAATGAAACGGCCTTACAGCCGTATATGAAAGGCACGCTGACCCAGAGCGAGGCGCTCAATAAAGCGCAGGAACCGCTGAAGGAATTTATGTTCAAGCAGACCAATACCAAGGACCTGCTGCTGTTCATGAACTATACCGGCAACAATGCAACGGTCAAACCGGCCAGCTACAATGATATCCCTTTGACAGTTATGGTACCGGCGTTTGCGATTGGTGAGATGAAAAAAGCATTTATGATGGGCTTTATGATTTTTATACCCTTTCTCATTATTGATATCGTAGTATCCAGCACGCTAATGGCCATGGGGATGATGATGCTGCCGCCGGTCATGATATCCTTGCCTTTCAAAATTATGCTCTTTGTGCTAGTGGACGGCTGGTACCTAGTAGTCAAATCACTGCTGCTAAGTTTTAACACCTGACCCTTAAGAGGAGGCGTAAGGGATGAATGCGGAGTTTATTATCGGTCTAGCCGGCCAAGCCGTATATTTGGTGCTGGAAACCAGCGCACCCATGCTGATTCTTGGTCTGGTGGTAGGACTGATCGTCAGTATATTTCAAGCCACAACCCAGATTCAGGAGCAAACCCTGGCGTTTGTTCCCAAAATCGTTGCCGTACTGCTCGCATTACTGCTATTCGGTCCGTGGATTATAACGAAGCTGGTGGATTTCACCAGTCAAATTTTGGGCAGCCTCTATATGTATATCGGTTGAGATTATGAATATAGAGACCCTGCTGCAAAGTTTTCCTGTCTTTCTGCTGATTTTTTGTCGAATTACAGCCTTTTTTGTTGTCGTCCCTGTCTTTTCTTCGCAAAGTGTGCCGACAACATTCAAAATTGGTTTGTCTTTTTTTGTTTCCATGGTTATCTTCAGTTCAGGCGGGATGAACGTCACCGTTCCGCAGGATCTCAATTTTATTCTGCTGATCGTCAGAGAAGCTTTAATCGGACTGCTGCTTGGATTTGTCGCGTATCTGATGTTTATGACGATTCAGACGGCGGGTTCTTTTATCGATATTCAGATCGGGTTTGGTATCGCCAATGTAATTGACCCGATGACTGGTGCATCTGCTCCTATCATCGGTAACTTCAAGTATATGATTGCGCTGCTGCTGTTTCTGGCGATGAACGGACATCACTATTTGCTGGATGCCATTGTTTACAGTTATAAATGGGTGCCGATCGACAATGACCTGTTCCTCAAAATGATCGACGGAAGCTTGTCGGAATTCCTGATACGCACCTTCGCACAATCCTTCATGCTGGCCTTTCAAATGTCGGCGCCGCTGGTTACCGCATTATTCTTAACGGATGTGGGTCTGGCCTTTCTGGCGAGAACCGCTCCGCAATATAATGTGTTCGTCATCGGGGTTCCGCTCAAAATCATTGTAGGTCTGGCGCTGCTTCTTATACTGATGCCGGGGCTGGCTGTGCTGTTCCAGAATCTCTTCGACATTATGTTTGAGTCCATGCATAACTTACTTGGCCTCGTGGGGAAGAGTCCTTAGGTAACGGTAAGGAGAGAGTGTCATGGCTAAGCCAAAACGATATAAATTAAATCTTCAGCTGTTCGGGGGAGATAAGACTGAGAAGGCCACCCCGAAGAAACGGCAGGACGCCCGCAAGAAAGGGCAGGTTGCCAAGAGCGCGGAGATGTCTGGCGCAGTGGTGCTGTTCTCGGCATTGTTGTCGCTGAGCATTTTCGGCGGTTTCATGAAAGAACGCTTTGTCAAGCTGTTCACAGATGTGTTTCAGAACCGGATGATGATGGAAGTAACAGCGGAGAATATCTCCAAGCTGTTCAACCAGTACGGGCTGCAGATTCTGATTCTGCTGGCTCCCCTGCTGGGCATCACCTTCCTTCTGGCGCTTGTGGCCAACTTCGCGCAGGTGGGTTTTATGGCTAGCGGTGCAGGGATTACACCTAAGTTCGAGAAGATCAATCCGATCAAAGGCTTCAAGAATATTTTCTCCATGCGTTCGTTTGTTGAGTTCCTCAAGTCGATCTTCAAGCTGGTGCTGATAGCCTATCTGGTCTACAGCACGCTCTGGGGGGAGAAGGAGAGCTTCGCTTCCCTCGCACGTGTTAGTGCTGAAAGTGTGTTCGGCTTCGCTGCGAAGCTGACCATGAGCCTGGGCATCAAGATTGCGGCGGCTCTTTTTATCATGGCCGTTCTGGACTATATCTATCAGAAATACGAGCATGAGAAAAGTCTGAAAATGTCCAAGCAGGATATTAAGGACGAGTACAAAAAGATGGAGGGCGACCCCATCATTAAAGGTAAAATCAGGGAACGCCAGCGCAGAATGGCGATGCAGCGGATGATGCAGGAGGTCCCTAAGGCCGATGTTATCATCACAAACCCGACCCACTTTGCGGTTGCCCTGAAGTATGACGGTTCCAAAATGGAGGCTCCGCAGATTATAGCCAAGGGCCAGGATTATGTGGCGCTCCGTATCAGGGAGCTGGCCAAGGAGCATGGTGTTGTGACTATGGAGAATAAGCCGCTGGCACGGGCGCTATTCCAGAGAGCGGAAATCGGTGATGTGGTTCCGGCCGATTTGTTCCAGGCTGTTGCCGAAGTGCTGGCCTATGTATACAAGCTTAAAGGTAAGAGGAGATAAGCCGGGGGAGGTTAAGGACATTGAAAGCTAGAGATCTAACAGTTCTACTGGGCGTTATCGGCATTGTGCTTATGATGATTCTGCCCATCCCTGTCTGGCTTCTGGATGTACTGTTAATTGTCAATATCTCAATAGCCCTGACCATTATATTGGTCGCAATGAATACGAAGGATCCGCTGCAGTTCTCGATTTTCCCTTCATTACTCTTGATCACTACACTGTTCCGGTTAGCCTTGAATATCTCCACCACCAAACTGATTCTTGGTGATGGTCATGCAGGTGAGGTGGTAGCTACATTCGGAAGCTGGATTGCAGGGGGACAAATCGCTATAGGTTTCATCGTCTTCCTGATTCTGGTTGTTGTGCAGTTCATTGTTATCACCAAAGGCTCTGAGCGCGTTGCAGAGGTGGGGGCACGCTTTACACTGGATGCGATGCCTGGTAAACAGATGAGTATCGATGCGGATTTGAATGCAGGGATGATCAATGAGCAGCAGGCGCGTGAACGCCGGCGTAATGTTGAGCGCGAAGCGGATTTCTTCGGAGCCATGGATGGTGCGAGTAAATTCGTTAAAGGTGACGCCATTGCCAGTATTATCATCCTGCTGATCAATCTGATCGGCGGCTTTATTATCGGGATGACAATTCACGGAATGTCCTTCCAGGATGCACTTTCAACCTACTCCATACTAACGATCGGGGATGGCCTGGTCAGCCAGATTCCGGCACTGCTTATTTCCACCGCTTCCGGTCTGATCGTAACCCGGGCGGCTTCGGAAGGCAATCTGGCTGAGGATCTGACTGGACAATTGCTGTCTTATCCGAAGCTTCTATATATTGTAGCAGTGACCATTGCTTTTCTGGGTTTCTTCACCCCGATCACGGTGATGTCTACATTGCCTCTGGCGGGTCTGATGGCTTATGCGGCCTACAGCATGGGGCAGAAGGCCAGCAGGCAGCAGATTGCCGATGAACAGCTGGTAGAGGAGAAGCAGATTGAAGAAGTGCGCAGTCCCGAAAGTGTCATTAATCTGCTGACGGTTGACCCGATCGAGTTCGAATTTGGCTATGGCCTGATCCCTTTGGCGGATACGGGACAGGGCGGCGATCTGCTAGACCGTATCATCATGATTCGACGGCAATGTGCGCTTGAGATGGGTCTAGTCGTGCCGGTTATTCGTATTCGCGACAATATTCAACTAAAACCGAATGAATATGTCATCAAAATTAAAGGAAATAACGTTGGCGGCGGTGAATTATTACTTAATCACTATCTTGCCATGAGTCCCGGTTATGATGACGAGTCGATTAGCGGGATTGAGACTATCGAACCATCGTTTGGATTACCTGCATTATGGATTGATGAATCTGTTAAAGAACGTGCGGAATTATCCGGTTATACCGTAGTGGATCCGCCTTCTGTTGTAGCCACGCATTTGACAGAGCTAATCAAACGTCACGGTCATGAGCTGCTGGGACGCCAGGAGACCAAACAGCTGGTCGATAATCTCAGAGAGAACTATCCCGTTCTGGTGGACGAACTCATTCCTTCCATACTGGCGGTTGGTGATATTCAGAAAGTCCTTGGCAAGCTGCTCCGTGAGAAGATTTCCATCCGGGATCTGGTAACGATCTTCGAGACTCTGGCGGATTATGGCACATACACCAAGGATCCTGATATTCTGACGGAATATGTCCGGCAGTCCCTGTCCAGGCAGATTACACAGCAATTCTCACAATCGGGTGAAACATTGCGTGTAATTACGGTAGGTCCCACACTTGAAAAGAAGATTACCGAAAGTGTTCAGCAGACAGAGCAAGGCAGCTATTTGGCACTTGATCCTGTTTCCACTCAAACCGTCTATCAGCGGCTTACGGAGCAGATCAACCGTCTCCTGCAATCCGGACAGCAGCCGATCGTCTTAACATCTCCTACCATTAGAATGTACTTGCGGCAGGTGATTGAACGGACGATGCAGGATATCCCGGTATTGTCTTACAGCGAGCTCGAGCCAAATATTGAAATTCAAAGCGTTGGGGTGGTGAATTTATGAGAGTGAAGCGTTATGTGGTCGATACGATGCCTGACGCCATGCATTCCATCCGCAGCGAACTTGGAAGCGACGCCGTCATTTTAAGCACCAAAGAGGTTAAAGTCGGCGGATTTATGGGCATGTTCACCAAAAAGAAAATTGAAGTCGTGGCAGCCGTTGAGAATACGCAGAAGCCGGCCGTGCCGGAGAAAGCACCTGCTCAACCGATGAATATACCACGAAGCGCTGTTCCGCAAGCTTACCAAAAGGCGGCTTCAGCATCTGCTCCTCAGGCTGGGCCGGTGAAAGAAACAACATCAGCCCGATCATTTGCCGAGATTGCCGCTGCACTTTCTGATCATGGTGATCAGGGCGGCGGAGGGGTTGCTGTGCTCCCGGCACTGTCGAAGACATATGAGCCGGACATTACGGCAGTCGAACCCGCCAACGTGCCGCAGCCGGTTTCAACTCCGGAGGAGAGCCGTAGAGCTCTCTCGGCAATCTATGATTCACTTGCCGCTGAAGAGCCTGCCCCTGGCGGTGTTCCTGCACAAGAGAGCGATGTCCTTCGTGAAATCAGGGATATGAAGCACTGGATGGAACGTATCGCGCGTTATTCCTCCGGGGCAGCTGAATTGCCGGATGCGCTGGAAGTGCTCAAAGGCCGTCTGATTGATCAGGAAACAGATGCTGTACTTGTGGATGAATGGATTGGAAATGTTCTGGAGCGCTACCGGGGAGAAGGCAGCGGCTGGAGTGCTGATCGCTTTGGCGAGGCGCTGGAAGAGCAGATCGGTGAATTCCTGGCCGGACGCATCGGCAAAGGAATTGCTCCGGATACAAAGATCGTATACATTGCCGGACCTACAGGTGTAGGCAAGACAACGACCATTGCCAAACTGGCGGCGGAGCAGCTGTTTAAGCAGGGCCGAAAAGTGGGCCTGATTACCTCGGACACCTACCGGATTTCAGCAGTCGAGCAGCTTAGAACATACGCATCCATTCTGAATATGCCGCTGGAGGTTGTCCAGTCGCCCGGGGATCTGCAAAGAGCCATGTTCCGCCTGGAGGGCTGTGATCTGGTACTTATGGATACTGCAGGCCGGAACTACCGCAATGAAATGCTGGTGGCCGAACTGCAGAGTCTGCTTGCCAAGGAGCTCAAAAGCGAAACCTTCCTGGTGCTCAGCCTGACCTCCAAAAGCCGCGACATGAAAAAGATCGCTGAGCACTTTGGCAGATACCCGCTGGATAAGGTTATTTTCACGAAGCTGGATGAAACAGGCAGCTATGGCCCGCTCTTCAATGTTCTGAATGATTTTCCGCTAAAGCTCTCTTATATTACGAATGGCCAGAATGTTCCTGATGATCTTCTGATGGCTACCAGAGAGCAGATTACCGGAATGCTGCTGGGAACAGGGGGCGAGTGATGGATCAGGCGCAAGCTTTAAGACGGTTAGTATCCAGCCAGGATTCCAGGCAGCTCACCGGCAGCGGAGTCTCTGCCCGGATCATTACCGTATGCAGCGGAAAGGGGGGAGTCGGAAAGTCGAATTTCACCCTTAACTTTGCACTTGCACTGAAATCCCTGGGGCGGAGAGTTCTGTTGTTCGATGCCGATATCGGCATGGCTAACATTGACGTGCTAATGGGCGTGTCAGCGAAATACAATCTGTACCATCTGCTTAAGCGGGAAGCCGATATCGGACAGATCATTCAGTTGGGTCCGGATTCTTTACCTTTTATCGCAGGCGGTTCCGGTATGGATGAGCTGTTCTCACTCTCAGAAGCTGATCTGGACTACTTTACCGCTCAGATTGCGCAAATTGCCGACACGATGGACTTTATACTCTTTGACACAGGGGCTGGATTGTCGAAGGAAACGATGAAGTTTATCACTTCTGCAGATGACTGCCTGGTTGTCACGACGCCTGAGCCAACCGCCATTACGGATGCATACGCGCTGATGAAAGTTGTTCATAATTCGCATCCTGAGGTTTCATTCCGGCTGATTGTCAATCAGGCGGGGGATGAACGGGAAGCAAGAGTGACCAGTGATAAAATCCGCATGGCCGCCAGCCGGTTTCTGCAGCTCGAACTCCCGTTTTTGGGCTATATAAGCAGTGATCCCCATGTAGTTCAGGCAGTGAAGAAACAAATTCCATTCTCAGTGGCTTTTCCGAACAGTATAGCAGCTAAAGATGTGCACCGGCTTGCGCTGAGCTATCTGGCTGTTGATTCAGTAGAAACCGCTAAAGTACAGGGCATCAAGGGATTTATCAGCAAGTGGTTGAAACGAAACAAATAATTGTTCTGAATTTGAGGGACAGAGGTGGAAATGCTATGAGGCCATACAAGGTTTTGGTCGTTGATGATTCCGCTTTTATGCGTAAAATCATTTCCGATTTAATTGAAAATGATCCTGACTTTCAGGTAACAGCAACGGCGTCCAACGGCCGTGAAGCTATCGAGAAAGTGAATGAGCTCCGGCCGGATCTGGTAACCATGGATGTGGAAATGCCGGAAATGAATGGTCTGGAGGCGCTGAAAATAATAATGGCCCAGCGGCCGCTTCCAGTCATTATGCTGTCAGGCATTAATGAAGAGGGGATGAAGGAAACAATTCTGGCGCTGGAATGGGGGGCTTTCGATTTCATCCGAAAGCCGTCCATTTCAAACTCCCAGGATATTATCGCAGTCGGGGAGTCACTCCGTGAGCAGATGAAGGAAGCCATGCTGGCGCGCGAACAGCGTGAAGCACGCGCTTCTGCTCACAAGGCTCCTGAACTGCCGCCTGCTGATCAGACGGTTCTGCCAGCGCCGCCTCCTGCTCCGCGAACGGTCATAGAACCAGTGAAACGGAAGGCAGAGCCGCTGAAGAAAGAAACGGAATCCCTGCGCAAGCCGGTCCAGAGTACACTGAAGCCAAAAGGGAAAGCACCTCTGGAGCTGGCGGCAGACAAGAATCCGCCAGTGAAAGGCCCTGGCAGTGAAGTTACGAAGCGGCTGGGCAAGCCGGCTCCGGCAGTGCCACCACCTGCCTCCGAACGCTTCAGAAGCCGGACCCGAGGGGATGCGGGAGCAGTATTGCCTGATCTGCGGTCTGCTGCCGCTGAGACGGCCGCAGGAGGCTTCATTGATCCTCCTGTAGCGCATGCAGGCCCTGTGAACGGAAACAGGGGTCTGCGCAAGCTGGTTGCTGTAGGATGCTCTACCGGCGGTCCCCGGGCGCTGAAGGCGTTCCTGGAGAACATTCCCGGTGATTTTCCGGCACCGATTGTCATTGTTCAGCATATGCCGCCTAATTTCACCAAATCGCTGGCCCAGCGGCTGAATACCTTCAGCGCACTGGAGGTTGCTGAAGCGGAGCATGGCATGATTCTGCGGCAGGGAGCTGCGTATATTGCTCCCGGCGGTTATCATCTGAAGGTTGCTCCGGCAGCCGGCGGCCAATATGTGATTGAGCTTACCAAGGAAGAAGCGCGCAACGGACATCGGCCTTCTGTAGATACGCTGTTCGAATCGGTACTGCGGCTTACCTCGCTTGAACGTCATGCGGTCATTATGACCGGGATGGGCAGCGACGGGGCCCGTATGATGAAGGCACTCTATGACTCGGGTGTGACGTCAACCTTTGCCGAGAGTGAAGAGACCTGTGTCGTTTACGGAATGCCGCGGTCTGCAGTGGAGCTACAGTGCGTGAAACATATCCTGCCTTTGCAAGAAATTGCTCCAAGGCTGGTGCAAGCCGTTAAATAAAGGAAAAGCGAACTCGAAGGGGAGGTGCTCGTTAGTGGACATGAACCAATATTTATCCATGTTTATTGATGAGTCAAATGATCATCTGCAGTCATTGAACGAAAGCATGATGGGGCTGGAAGCAAATCCTGAAGATCTGAGTATTGTCCAGGTGATTTTCCGCTCTGCCCATACCTTGAAAGGTATGGCGGCTACGATGGGTTTTGAGGATTTGGCTTCGCTTACGCACCAAATGGAGAATGTGCTTGATCTGGTGCGTAACAATAAACTGCGGATGCAGGATTTCATTTTTGACACCCTGTTCAAGAGTATTGATGCTCTGGAATCCATGGTGGAGGACATCACAGGCGGAGGAGAGGGGAAGGCTGATGTATCGGCAATTGTATCCTCTCTCCAGGCTATCGTCCGGGGAGAAGTTCCCGCTGCCGGCGGAGCTGCTGCTGAAGTCACTGCGGCTGCTGCCGGCAATGCCACGGATGCCCAGGTGTTTCTGGATGAATTCCAGTACTCTGTGCTGGAGCAGTCTCTGCAGGAAGGCCATCAGGTGCTGTATGTTGATGTTGCCATCCGCAAGGACTGTCAGCTCAAGGCAGTGCGTGCATATATGGTCTTCGACCTTCTGGAGCGTTCAGGAGAAGTTGTTAAGTCTTTCCCTTCGGTTCAGGACATAGAGCAGGAGAAATTCGATTACGGATTCTCCCTCTACTACATAACCCAAAAGGATGCCAGTGAAATTCAGAAGATGATCCTGAATTTGTCGGAGATCGATACGGTTACAGCCGTAGCACTTGATCAGGAATCCCTGCGCCAGATGGGACAGGAAAGTGTTGCAGCTACCGCAGAAGCGCCTGCCCCTGCTCCGGTGCAGGAGGCTGCTCAGGCTGCCTCTAATGCTTCACCGGCTGCTTCCGCACATGGCAAGGAAGAGAATAAGACAGCACCGGCCAGAGCAGGCGGAGCGCCTTCTCCTTCCCGCACGATCCGTGTGGACATCGAGCGTCTGGATGTACTCATGAATCTGTTCAGTGAGCTGCTCATTGACCGCGTTCGGCTGGAACAGCTGGCTTCCGAAGTGCAGAACGGGGATCTTACCGAAACGGTTGAACATATGGGCCGGGTCAGCGGGGATCTGCAGAACATAGTGATGAAGCTGCGCATGGTGCCGGTGGATACCGTATTTAACCGGTTCCCGCGGATGGTGCGCGATCTCGCCAAATCGCTTGACAAGAAAGTTGATCTGATCGTTACCGGTGCTGAAACAGAGCTGGACCGTACCGTAATTGATGAGATTGGTGATCCGCTTGTGCATTTGCTGCGTAATGCAGTAGACCACGGTGTTGAGTCCATAGCAGACCGTGTCGCTGCCGGCAAGCCGGAGACAGGGACCGTCCACCTCCGGGCTTTCCATAGCGGCAACCATGTCTTCATCGAGATTGAAGAGGACGGCAGAGGCATCTATCCGAAGAAGATTCTGGGGTCTGCAGTTAAGAAAGGCGCCATTACCCAGGAGCAGGCCAATGCGATGTCTGATGATGAAGCGTATCAGCTTCTGTTTGCACCGGGCTTCAGTACGGCAGAGGTAATCTCTGACGTATCGGGCCGCGGCGTCGGTCTGGATGTAGTCAAAGCAAAGATCTCCTCCCTGGGCGGCAACGTCACCATTTACTCTACACCGGGTAAAGGGACGAACTTCTCCGTTCAGCTCCCGCTGACCCTGTCGATTATCGCAGCCATGCTGGTTCGTCTGGGTTCAGAGAAATATGCAATTCCGCTCTCTTCCATAGTAGAGACAGGGATTGTCAAACAGTCTCAGATCCGTACCATTCACGGTAACAGAATGCTGGAATTCCGGGGCAGCCATATTCCGCTCGTTTCACTGAGCAAGATCTTCTCTATTCCGGACTATGATGAAAGCACCGAAGAGGAAACAGAGATTGTGGTTGTACGCAAGGGAGAGCGTCTTGTTGCCTTGGCGGTTCAAGACTTTATCGGGCAGAATGAGATTGTCATCAAGAATCTGGGCAAGTATCTGCCGGATGTTCAAGGCATTTCCGGAGCCACTATTCTTGGTGATGGACAAGTTGCACTTATTATCGATCCGAATGCTTTTATTAAATAATCAGGATAGAACAGGGAGGTTCATTCCATGGCTGAAGATATCAAAGTCATAGTATTTAAGCTTGGCACTGAAGAATACGGCATTGAAGTGGAGAAGGTCCAGACCATTGAGCGTATGATGCCCATTACCCGCGTGCCCAAGACCTATTCTTTTATCAAAGGTGTAATCAATCTGCGCGGTGTAGTCATCCCCGTTATTGATCTGCGCGGCCGTTTCAGTATTGAGGAAGCAGAGCATACAGACCAGACCCGGATCATTATTGTGAATGTGAATGAGATGGAAGTAGGCTTCATCGTCGATTCTGCGAATGATGTTATTGATTTGAACCGTGACATTATTGATACACCACCGGATGTCGTAGGCGGAATCAAAGCGAAGTATCTGGACGGGGTGGCCAAAATTGGAGAAGACCGTCTGCTGATTATGCTTAACTTGTCCGAAGTGCTGAACAAGGGCGAAATCGTGCAACTGGAAAGCCTGGAGGGCTAGCCAGTGGAGCTATTCAAAAACTTCAAGGATTTCAAAATGGATGTGCTGAAAGAAGTCGGGAATATTGGAGCCGGTAACGCCGCCACCGCGTTGTCTCAGCTGCTTAATAAGCCGATTGATATGGCTGTACCCAAGGTGCAGCTTCTCAGTTTTGAGGAGATTACCGATAAGGTCGGCGGAGCTGAAGAATTGGTGTATGCTGTATTCCTCCGTGTAGAAGGTGAAGCTCCGGGCAACCTGTTCTTCATTCTTTCTCCGGAAGCTGCGACCAACCTGCTCAGCCGGATTGCCGGAATTGAGATTTCAGGCGGTGAAGAGCTCAGTGAAATGGAGTTATCCGCACTGAGCGAAATCGGCAATATCCTTGCCGGCTCCTACCTTTCATCACTGGCTGACTTTACCTCACTCTCCATGTATCCGACAGTACCGGCGCTTGCTATGGATATGGCCGGGGCAATTCTTGGATACGGGCTGCTGCAGTTCGGTCAGATGGGTGATGATGCGCTGCTGATCGATACGACGTTCCTGGAAGGCCAAAATGAGATTGAAGGGCAATTTTTCCTTATTCCCGATCCCGAATCATTCCCCAAAATATTCAAGGCATTAGGAGTACCGTTTGATAATGATTGAAGAACAGAGCATTATTAAAGTAGGCATGGCGGATCTTAACATAGGCAGCCAGGACAGTCTTATCCGTACGACCGGTCTTGGTTCCTGTGTTGGCCTGACACTGTTTGATCCCGGCAAAAGACTTGCAGGCATGGCACATGTCATGCTGCCCTCGTCAGATATTGCCCGGGAAGGACAGCTGAATATTGCCAAGTTTGCCGATACCGCTGTGCCTGAGCTTTTATCCCGCCTGCTGGCGCTAGGGGCGGTCCGGAGCCGGATTGTGGCCAAGATGGCCGGAGGCTCGCAGATGTTCGCATTTGCCGGGGGGAGTGACACCATGAGGATCGGGCCTCGTAATGTGGAATCCTGCAAACTAGCATTGGACGCATTGAACATTCCGCTGATCGCGGAGGACACGGGTGGCAATTATGGACGTACGATAGAAATCGCCTGCAATACCGGGGTGCTCTTTATCCGCAGCGTTCAAAAAGGCCCGAAGGAAATATAGCCATGAGCAAGAAAATATTATTAAGCACAGGTCTCGGGTTGATTGGATTTCTATTTACGTTTCTTACAAACTACGGACATAATTTAGTTGGAACCAGCCTGATCCGGGGAATATATGGATTTATTATCTGGTTTGTGCTTGCTTTCCTTCTAAGATGGGTATTGGGTGTTATTATTGGGAAATCCTCTGAATCTTCAGACCTTGAAGCCGGATTTGAAGATAACGGTGAGGCACTTGGTGCCAAGCTTGATATTCAGACGCCGGAAGAGGATCAGGAATTGAAGGACCTGCTGACACCGAAGCCGGAAGCGGGAAGTGTGGACTTGAGTGGTTTCACACCTCTGCAGCCTCCAAAACTGGTCTCTATGAAAGATCCTGAAGAATTGGCCAAGGCCGTTCGTCACCTGAAAGAAGAATAAGCGAGTGCTGCGGCGAAAGTCCGTAATCTTGCGCCGCATGGTACCCGCTGACTAAACTTTGGGAAGGGTGAAAGCCGTTGAACGAGCATAAAGCTGCTCAGTCAGAAACAGATGGACTATGGGAACAATGGAAAGAGCAAGGTGATCCTGAGGCCAAAAAAAAGCTGATTGAGAGTTATCTCCATATTGTAGATTACGTATCCAGCCGTCTGGCAGTGGGACTGCCCAAAAATGTATCCAAAGATGACTTGGCCAGCAATGGTGTGATGGGACTGATTGATGCCATCGAGAAATTCGACTACAAGCGGGGACTGCAATTTCAGACCTATGCTTCCTGGCGGGTAAGAGGAGCGATCCTTGACTCTCTGCGGCAAAGTGACTGGGTTCCCAGATCCGTGCGAGAAAAAGCGAAAAAAATCGAGGATGCCTACCAGCAGCTGGAACAGAAGTATTTGAGATCCGTTAGTGACGATGAAATGAGCCAGTATCTGAACATTACTGAAACGGAGTTTCAGACTATGCTGCAGGATGTTGCAGTCATGTCGCTCTGCTCATTAGAAGATCCTATTCGTGAAGAAGAATCAGAGACACGTATGTCTATTCTGGTGGATGATAAGGCTAAGAATCCGGACCGTAAAGTAAATGAGTTCTATCTGCGTGATACGCTGACTAAAGGCATCGAGAAATTAACAGTGAAAGAACGGACCGTCGTGTCCCTTTTATATTATGAGGATTTATCTTTGAGCGAGATCGCTGAAGTGATGTCACTCTCTCCTTCGCGGATCTCACAGCTTCATTCGAAGGCTATTTTGCGGCTAAGAGGAACACTTGAGAAGAACCGTGATCTTCTTATGCAAAATGATTAACCGGGCGCCGGTGACAAGGGGGAGCAGAATTTGATCGGTCAATATGTTTTGGGCCAATACCTGAGTATTACGTTTTCGGATGATAAAGGGATTGCTTACCTCCAGTTCATCAAGAAGGATGAGAATTTCTCCTGTACAATAGAAGATCTTGAAAGCTTCCTGGTCAGTCACAACATTCGATTTGGCATCCAGCGGGATATTGTTCAGCGGATCTGCAGCAACCCGGAAGAATATTTCTGGAACAGGGTGCCGATCGCAATCGGCCAGCCTGCTGTCAACGGCAAGGATGGACGGATGGTACTGACCGTGGATCTGGAGGAAGACCGTAAGCCGCTGGAGAAAGAAGATGGCAAGGTTGACTATAAGGATCTGGTCCGGCTTCACAATGTGAGGAAGGGCCAGCTTATAGCCAGAATCATACCGGCAGAGAATGGTGTAAGCGGAAAGACAGTGACCGGGGAGGAGCTTCCGTATAGAGCAGGGAAGCAAGCCCATTTCAAGGTTGGCAAGAATGTACTGGTGGATCAGGAAGAGACCTCTATGTATTCGGCGATAGATGGATTGGTTACGCTGACAGACAAGGGCAAGATCAATGTATTTCCTGTATATGAGGTCAATGGTGATGTGGATTACAGTACAGGGAATATTGATTTTGTCGGGACGGTTGTCATTCGCGGCAATGTGCTTACCGGCTTCACCGTCAAATCCGCCGGAGATATCCGAGTGGTTGGCGGGGTGGAAGGTGCCGAGCTGATATCCGGCGGCTCCATCGAAATTACCGGCGGAATTATCGGCTATAACAAAGGCCTCGTAAGCGCCGGGAAAAATGTCAAAGTCTCATTTATCCAGGATGGCAATGTGGTGGCCGGAGAAGATGTAATTGTCTCGCAAAGCATTATGCATTCCAACATTCGCGCAGGCCGTGATGTGCTCTGTAACGGTGCCAAAGGTTTGATTGTAGGCGGGATAGTACAGGCAGGCGATAAAGTTGTCGCACGAACCATCGGCAATACAATGTCGACGGCTACAGCGGTTGAGGTGGGCGTTGTTCCCGAGCTGAGAAATGAGATTAATGAGCTGCGCCAGGAATTGCGTCACCTTCTTGAGAATGAAGACAAGACCAATAAGGCATTATACCTTCTCAATCAGTTGGCGAACAACGGTCAGCTTTCCCCGGATAAGGTGGCGCTCCGCGTGAAGCTCAATGCGACCAAGCAATCCCATATGCGTGATGAAAAGAGAATTAAGGAACGCGTACTCGAGATTGAGCGGATGCTTGAGGATACAGGCAGGGCACGGGTGGATGTGATCAAAACAATCTATGGAGGATCAAAGATTGTTATTGGCAGGTATACCAGATTCGTTAAAGATCCTACAGAACGGGTATCCTTTGTTTACAGTGAAGGGGATATATCGATAATACCGTACATTTAAGCAGGCAGGCAGCGGGAGCGGCCTGCTATTCCTTGATTCTATATGGACTATGGGAGATGAGATCTGATGAGTCTGAAACCGGTGGAACTACAAATCGCCCTGCCCCGGACACATGATGCAGCTAAAGTTCAGAACAGCCAGCAGCAGCGTCCGGCGCTTGACCAGCAGCAATTGGCAGGCCAGAACGTCAAGCATAGCCAGGAAATCGCCATGCGCAGCAGTGAGGTGGACGAATCTTCGGAATCAGCACTGCGGGACGGGGGTAAGGAGAAGCAGCCGGACAGCCACGCTGATCCGCGTCAGTCAAGGAAGCCGGAGACCGTCCACGATGCCGAGCATCCTTATAAGGGACACCGGATAGATTTCAGTCTTTGAGTCCAGTTAAACTATTGAATGAGTAAGCTTCTATGAATTGAATGTAAAAGGAGATTAGACACTTGGACCCATGGGTATATATCGTGCTGGTAGGCGCTGTCGCTATCGTTTATGCCCTGAGACTGCCGGCAAAGGCCAGCAAGGAAGACTCGGATGAGAAGAAGAGCCTCAAGGAGACGGAGGCCGCGCTGGAGTTATATATGGCAGATATCGAACATGAGAATACAGAACTGCTTCAGCTGGTCGGCAGCATCAAAGCGCAGTCGCAGAGTAACAAAACAGCCCTGCAGGAAGAGATTGGCACACTGCGTGAGCAGGTGGCTGAGCTTAGTAAGAGCCTGCTGCTTCTGGATGCCCGGCTGACCGCTGAAGAGAAAGGCCTGCTTCAGCTTGCCGCAACCTTCTCAAGGGAGCCTTCGGCTGCCCAGTCTGCGGAGAATGCTTCTGCAGCCCCAACTGCTGAAGCTGAAATTCAGCCTGCCAGGCAAAAGCCGGTCAGCTCCATAAAGCTGAGATATCCGCGATTGTTCGAACTGCATGAACAAGGAAAATCGATAGATTCTATCGCCAAGACTGCAGGTCTCCAGCGGGGCGAGGTCCAGCTGATTCTGCAGTTGGCCCATCAGGAGGAATCGGTATGATCAAGAACCGGTTCTTCATGCTCGGGTTAGGCATCGGTCTGATTGCCGGCGCACTGCTGCTGCAGCTGATGATTGCCGGGAAGGCTGCTCCGCTCACCAAAGAACAGCTGATCAAGGAAGCGGAGCGACTGAATTTGACCGTGGTGGATCATGTGCAGTCCCCAGATGAAGGGGCGGCCAGCGGGGAAGAGGAAGCACAGGAAGGCAATTCTGCGGGAACGCCCGAGTCTTCCCAGGTCCCAGCAGAGGAGGCGGCAACTGCTTCTCCGGCTCCTGCGGCCACACCTAAAGCCGCAGTGGAGCCGAGTGCAGCTGTGACTCCCGGCAAGCCGTCAGCGCCAGTACAGCCGGAGAGCAGTGCTGCAGACACGGGCATTGTAGCTCCAGCCAGTCCGGAAGCGCCTGCGGTTGCAGTGAACGGCGATATTTCTGTGCGGATTCCTACAGGAATTACACTCGCCCAAACTGCGGATGTGCTGGCCGGTGCCGGAGTTATTCAAGATAAAGCGGAGTTTCTTAAGAAGGCGAACAGCCGTAAAGTGAACAAGATTATCCAATACGGCAGCTACAGTTTTGCTAAGGGAGAGAGCGTGGACTCTATTATTGATAAGCTGATTACTGTGAAGAAATAAGTGTTTTACGATAAGAAATTTATAAATTCACAGTAATCGTTGCATAGAATGTTTTAATATGGTATAGTAATTGACGGTGTTAAAACACACGCCGGTTGATTTCGACAAGAGGTGCTTTCTTCTGAAGAAAGTCTTGTAGAAAGATGACACGCGGCGGAGGAGACACACAATAAACCAAAATTAGGAGGTGTGTGAAGATGGCAGTAATTTCCATGAAGCAGCTTCTCGAAGCTGGGGTACACTTCGGTCATCAGACTCGTCGTTGGAATCCAAAGATGGATCGTTATATCTTCACTGAAAGAAACGGAATTTACATTATTGACTTGCAGAAAACAGTCAAAAAGGTAGAGGAAGCTTACAACTTTGTAAAGAGCGTCGCTGGCGACAACGGCACAATCCTATTCGTAGGAACAAAGAAACAAGCACAGGATTCCGTAAAAGAAGAAGCTGAACGTTCGGGTATGTTCTTCATTAACCAACGTTGGCTCGGTGGTACCCTGACTAACTTCCAGACTATTCAGAAGCGTATTGACCGCCTGAAGAAATTGGAAGCTTGGGAAGAAGACGGTACCTTCGCAGTATTGCCTAAGAAAGAAGTTATCCTTCTCCGCAAAGAGAAAGATCGTCTTGAGAAATTCCTGGGCGGTATCAAGAACATGAAAGGTCTTCCAAGCGCGCTGTTCATCATTGACCCGCGTAAAGAGCGTATTGCTGTAGCAGAAGCTCGCAAATTGGGTATTCCTATCGTAGCTATCGTTGATACTAACTGCGATCCGGACGAAATCGACTACGTAATTCCAGGCAATGACGACGCTATCCGCGCCGTGAAGCTCTTGACTGGTAAAATGGCTGACGCTGTTGTTGAAGCTCATCAGGGCGAAGACACAACTACTGCTTAAGTAGTATCCGGGGGACATAAACAAGAACTTAAATGAAAAGGGTGGTTGGCAGGTGGATAACCTCTCACTGCCCTTTTTTTAGGATAATGGGCCTTGAGCCCGCGTATGACAACGACAATTATCTGGAGGGAATAACAATGGCAGTAGATGCAAAGGCAGTAAAGGAACTTCGTGAAAGAACAGGAGCAGGAATGCTCGATTGTAAAAAGGCCCTTGAAGAAGCAAACAACGATATCACAAAAGCGGCTGAATTGCTTCGTGAAAAAGGTTTGTCCGCAGCAGCTAACAAAGCTGGTCGTATCGCTACTGAAGGTACAGTAGAATCTTACATCCACGCTGGCGGCCGTATCGGCGTTCTGGTAGAAATCAACTGCGAAACTGACTTCGTTGGTAAAACAGATTCCTTCAAAGATTTCGCCCGCGATATCGCAATGCAAATCGCAGCAGCGAACCCGCTGTATGTTCGCCGTGAAGAAGTGCCGGCTGCAGATGTTGAGAAAGAAAAAGAAATTCTTAAGAACCAGGCGCTGAACGAAGGCAAGCCTGAAAAAATCGTTGAAAAAATGGTTGAAGGCCGCATCAGCAAGTTCTATGAAGAATATTGCCTGCTTGAACAGCCTTTCGTTAAAGACCCGGACAAGACTATTTCCCAATTGCTGAACGAAAAAATCAGCACTATTGGCGAAAACATCTCCATCCGCCGTTTCGTTCGTTACGAGCTGGGTGAAGGTCTTGAGAAGAAAGTCGATAACTTTGTTGAAGAAGTAATGGCACAAGTGAACCAATAATAGCTGAGAAGCATTTTGTAATAAGAACTGAATAAAGGCAAGCATCAAAAGAGCGGAACACATATCACGTAGTGTTCCGTCTTTTGTAAGAAAGTGAGGGTATACAATTGGAACAGCCGGTATTTAAGAGAGTAGTCCTTAAGGTTAGCGGTGAATCACTTGCCGGACAGAATGGCTATGGCATCGATGCCGAAACGATCATCTCCATCGCGGAGCAGGTCAAGGAAGTCGTTGAGCTTGGAGTTCAGGTTGCCATTGTGTGCGGCGGAGGTAACATCTGGCGCGGAATCGCGGGAAGTGCAAGCGGCATTGACCGGGCGACAGCGGATTATATGGGAATGCTGGCAACCGTCATGAACTCGCTGGCACTGCAGGATGCCCTGGAGCAGATTGATGTCCCTACACGGGTTCAGACCTCCATTGCCATGCAGCAAATTGCTGAGCCTTATATCCGCCGCCGGGCAATCCGGCATCTGGAAAAGGGCCGTGTAGTTATTTTTGCCGCAGGAACAGGGAATCCGTTCTTCTCGACGGATACAACGGCAGCGCTCAGAGCGGCCGAGATTGAAGCCGAAGTGATTCTGATGGCGAAGAACAAGGTGGATGGTGTCTATTCCGCGGATCCGTTCAAGGACAGCACTGCCGTGAAATACGAGCAGCTTACTTACATGGATATTCTGAACAAGAACCTGGGTGTTATGGATTCCACCGCTTCCTCTCTCTGCATGGATAATAATATACCGCTCATTGTGTTTGCTATTACAGAGCAAGGCAATATTAAACGTGTCGTTCTCGGCGAAAAGATCGGGACGATTGTTAAAGGGAGTGTAAATTAATGCCACAATCGGTGAAGAAAAATGCCGAAGAGCGTATGGAAAAAGCGATTTTGTCGCTAAAACGCGATTTGGCTACACTGCGGGCAGGACGTGCTTCGACGTCACTGCTGGATCGCATTCAAGTGGAGTACTACGGTGCTCCGACTCCTCTTAATCAGCTGGCTAACATCAGCACACCGGATTCCCGGACACTGCTGATCCAGCCGTGGGACAAAACATCGATGTCTGACATCGAGCGGGCGATTATGAAGTCTGATATCGGGATTACGCCAGCCAATGACGGTACAATCATCCGTTTGTCCATTCCACCGCTTACTGAAGAACGCCGCGGCGAGCTTGTAAAGTTCACCAAGAAGTTCGGAGAAGAAGCGAAGGTAGCTATCCGTAACATCCGCCGCGATGCGAACGATGACATCAAGAAGATGGAGAAGAACGGCATTTCGGAAGACGAATCACATGGACATCAGGAAGATATCCAGAAATCAACGGATAAGTTCATAGCTGAAGTCGATAAAGTGCTCTTGTCCAAAGAAAAAGAGATTATGGAAGTATAATGAAATTCAAGAGACTTCAGGCCCCTCCGTCTATGGTGGGGTTTGTCTCTTTCTGATAAGAGCTTGGAGGAAACGGAAATGATCAAACGGATTCAAGAATGGCTGAGCCGTAAAGACAGGCAGGAGCCAGTCGAGATTTCACCGGATAATATTCCCCGGCATGTAGCTGTAATTATGGATGGCAACGGACGCTGGGCGAAACGGCGCGGCTTGCCCCGTATTGTGGGTCATCAGAACGGGATGAAGGCGGTCAAACGTGCGACAATCGCGGCGAATGACCTGGGAGTAGAGTTCTTGACCATGTACGCTTTCTCCACGGAGAACTGGAAGCGGCCGAAGGATGAGGTTGATTTCCTGATGCGCTTGCCTGTGGAATTTCTGGCCATTGAACTGGATGAACTGATTGAGAAGAATGTACAGGTACGTGTAATGGGGGATACCGAGGCTTTGCCTTCCCATACCCGCAGGGCGATGGAAGAAGCGGTTGCCCGGACCGAAGGGAATACCGGACTTATACTTAATTTTGCACTGAACTACGGTGGCCGTAAAGAGATTGAAGACTGTATGCGCGGCTTGGGCAAGGATATCCAGGCAGGTATTCTGACACCTGATGAGATTACTTCAGCACTGATTGACAGCAGACTCTTATCCGGCGGACTGCCTGACCCTGATCTGCTGATCCGTACGAGCGGCGAAATGCGCCTCAGTAACTTTATGCTCTGGCAGATTGCCTACAGTGAATTATGGTTTACAGATGTGTACTGGCCGGAGTTTGACAAGACGCATCTGATGCAGGCTGTGGCAGAATATCAACGCCGCACACGCCGTTATGGTGGATTGAAGTAGCCTGATGGGAGATGGGAATCTTTGAAGCAGCGATTGATTACCGGAATTGTTGCCGGGGCCTTGTTTTTGGGCTTGTGCCTTTTGGGAGGCTGGCCGTATCAGCTGTTGCTGACTGCCATGGCCCTCATTGGCTATTATGAATTTGTAAAAATGACAGGTACAGCAACCTTCGGAGGGACTGCTGTACTTGGTTATGCGTCCGTAGTATGCTTCATGATCCCCTGGAACCTGCTGGGGACTTCCGAGTTATTATCGTGGGAGCAGGGAATCTGGCTGCTTATGCTGTTATTCCTGCTGGTTACGGTCTTCAGCAAGAACAAGCTGGATATTAAGATCACCGCTTTGATGTTCACTGGCATTGTATACATAGGGATGGGCTTCTCTTATATGGCTATCGCCCGCGGTGCGGGAGATGGACATGGGCTTCTCTGGACGTTTCTGCTGCTGTGCTGCATCTGGGGAAGTGATGCCGGAGCGTATTTTGTCGGCCGAAGCTTCGGACGCAATAAGCTCTGGCCGGCGATTAGTCCTAACAAAACTGTCGAAGGTGCCCTTGGCGGAGTATTAATCTCTGCCGTGATTTCAATTGTTTTTGCCCTATTGGTTCCTGATCTGCTGACAATCGGACGCGCACTGCTTATCGGGGGTTCCTGCGCCGTTCTGGGTCAGCTCGGAGATCTTGTACAGTCTGCTTATAAACGGGTGTACGGTATTAAGGATTCAGGCTCGTTGCTGCCTGGTCATGGAGGCATCCTGGACCGCTGTGACAGCTGGATTATCGTATTTCCTTTCGTACATATCGTAATGCTGATGCCTTACTATTAACGACAGGAAGAAGGTTTCAACTGTGAAAAGAATCAGTATTCTCGGCTCTACGGGTTCAGTCGGCACCCAGACACTCGATGTCGTAGCCATGCATCCGGAAGCCTTTGTAGTGGACGGGCTGGCAGCGGGAACGAATACCCGGCTGCTGCTGGAGCAGGTCCGCCGCTTCCATCCGCGCCGCGTTTCTGTGTCTACACCGGAGCTTGCAGCGGAGATCAGATCCAGTCTGCCTGCCGGCGTAGAGCTCTACAGCGGACGTGAAGGTCTGGTGGAGATTGCCGCCGGCGGTGACGCTGAGACGGTTGTGACTGCCCTCGTGGGCAGTGTGGGTCTGCAGTCTACAATGGCGGCTATTGAAGCCGGCAGACATATTGGACTGGCCAACAAGGAAACGCTGGTTACCGCCGGACACCTGGTTACGGAGCTGGCGGGCCGCAAAGGCGTCAAGCTGCTGCCGGTTGACAGCGAGCATTCAGCCATTTTTCAATGCTTAAACGGCGAGAACCGCGAAGATGTTGCCTCGATTACCATCACAGCATCCGGAGGATCTTTCCGTGATTATACGCGAGCACAGCTTAAGAATGTTACTGTAGAGGATGCGCTGCGCCACCCGAACTGGAGCATGGGGGCCAAGATTACGATTGATTCGGCAACCATGGTTAACAAAGGGCTGGAAGTAATCGAAGCGCATCATCTGTTTGCCCTCCCGTATGAACAGATTAATGTGCTGCTGC
Organism: Paenibacillus sp. FSL H8-0259; assembly: GCF_037963255.1. Classification (NCBI taxonomy): domain Bacteria; kingdom Bacillati; phylum Bacillota; class Bacilli; order Caryophanales; family Paenibacillaceae; genus Paenibacillus; species Paenibacillus sp. FSL H8-0259. The sequence goes on along the minus strand of NZ_CP150147.1, from coordinate 4,838,751 downwards.
ATCCGGAGAGCATTATTCACTCCTATGTGGAATTCCGTGACAGCAGTATCATAGCGCAGCTGGGAACGCCGGATATGCGGGTTCCGATTCAATATGCACTCACCTATCCGGACCGCTGGCAGTCGCCTGCTGAGCGGCTGTCGCTGGCCAAAGTAGCCAGTCTCACTTTCCGTGAGATGGACTATGAGCGCTTCCCCGCCCTGAAGCTGGCTATCGACTGCGGCACCATGGGAGGTACGGCTACAACCGCCTTCAATGCAGCGAATGAGATTGCCGTTGCCCGTTTCCTGCGCGGCGAGATTCCGTTCCTGCGGATTGACGAGATTATTGATGAAGTCCTTCAGCGCCATGAGAATGCGGCTCATCCGAATCTGGAGCAGATTCAGCACTGTGATACGGTGACCCGGGAACTTGCGGCTGTGCTGTAAGAGGACAAGGCGCATTTTGTATTCCGGAAATATTTGTTATGCCCTGAAAAATAGGGGTGGACTGTTGATTCTCTTGTGCCTTACCTTGGAATAATGATAAATTAAGAGGACATACTTCGGTCTTACACCTAAAGGGGGGAATGTTTCGCAATGGAGATGGTAAGAGTCGTTTTTTTGACGGTATTTATGTTCTTTGTTCTGGTGACCGTCCATGAATGGGGACATTATTATTTTGCCAAACGCGCCGGAATTCTTGTGAGGGAATTTGCTATCGGTTTCGGTCCGAAACTGTTTTCTTATAAACGCAATGAAACCCAGTTCACGCTTCGCCTGCTGCCGTTTGGGGGATATGCCCGGATGGCCGGAGAGGATCCGGAAATGATTGAGATCGGTCCCGGACAGACCATTGCGGTCAGACTGGGCCAGGATAATAAGGTGAAGAATATTTACCTGGATTCGCTGGATACACGCCGAAATGTTATCCGCGGTGAAGCGCAATTCACGGACCTTGAGAATGAGCTGAAAATCCGCCTGGATGTGGATGGTGAAGTTACCACATACGACGTACATCCACAGGCGATGATGATTAAGGGAAGCCAGCAGACGCAGATCGCGCCCAAAGACCGCCAGTTCGGCAGTAAAAGCGTAGGTCAGCGCGCGGTGGCAATTTTGGCCGGTCCGGTGATGAACTTCATTCTGGCTTTTGTGCTGTTCGCACTTCATCTGCAAATGGCCGGTATACAGGTGGAGAATCCGACCTATGTGAAGATCGGCGATGTAAGCGAAGGGATGCCGGCCCAGGAAGCCGGTCTGCAGAAAGGCGACATTGTCGTAGCCGTTAACGGCGAAACTATCGGTGGAGATTACCAGAAGATGATCTCGCTAACCTCCGCGTCCAAGGGCAAAGAGATGAAGTGGACACTGCAGCGCGGCGATGAAACTCTTAATGTAGCTATGATTCCCCGCAGTATGGAAGGGGAGGAAGGCGGCAAAGTCGGGATCACTCCGGAGCTTCCTACTCGCAAGGCCGGGGTTGGTGAGACTATCACCAAGTCAGGAACTGCCATGGTGGATACCACGAAGCTGATCTTCATCGGCTTCAAGCAGCTGATCAACAAGTTCAATATGGATGATATCTCCGGACCCGTGGGAACCTTCCAGCTGACCGGACAGATTGCCCAGCAGGGGATTCAGTATTTGACTTATTGGGCGGCTATTCTCAGCCTGTATCTCGGGATCTTCAACCTTCTGCCGATTCCTGCACTTGACGGAAGCCGGCTCGTGTTTCTCGGCGTGGAGGCGCTGCGCGGTAAGCCGGTGGACCCGAACCGCGAAGGCATGGTCCATTTCGTAGGCTTTGCGCTGCTGTTCCTGGTGATGATTGCTGTGACTTATAATGATATATTACGCCTCATAAGTGGCTGATTTGTTCACATTACATTCTTTTGGGGTCCCCGCAAAGTGCTTGACAGCTTCACTTGTTAACCGGCGCTTTGCGGGGCGAATTTAGGAGGATCTCTTTACATGGCAAAAGACAAGCAGTTCGTTACGGAAATCACGCCGCAGGGCGAAGATTTCTCACGCTGGTATATTGATGTGATCAAAAAAGCGGACCTGATGGATTATTCTCCAGTCCGCGGCTGTATTGTGTTCAAACCGGACGGCTACGAGATCTGGGAACATATCCAGGAGGAGATGAACCGCCGCCTCAAGGAAACCGGACACCGCAATGCCTACTTCCCGCTGTTTATTCCGGAGAGCTTTTTCCAGAAGGAGAAAGAACATGTTGAGGGCTTCAATCCGGAGCTGCCTTGGGTGACTGAAGCTGGTGGCGATGTGCTGGAAGAACGTCTGGCAATCCGCCCAACTTCCGAGACCATGTTCGGCCATATGTATTCCAAATGGATTCAGTCCTACCGTGACCTTCCGGTGCTGATTAACCAATGGGCTAACGTAGTCCGCTGGGAAAAGCGTACATTGCCGTTCATCCGTACTACGGAATTCCTCTGGCAGGAAGGCCATACCGCTCATGAGAATGAGACGGAAGCGCGTGAAGAAACGATGAAGATGCTGGATAACTACCGTGATTTCGTAGAGACTTTTCTGGCGATTCCGGTGGTTACCGGACAGAAGACACCATCCGAGCGGTTCGCTGGTGCGGTAGATACGTATTCCATTGAAGCAATGATGAAAGATGGACGGGCTGTGCAGGCGGCTACCTCGCATTATCTGGGTACCAAGTTCGCAGTTGCCTTTGATATCCAATACTTAAGCCGTGATAATGTACTGGAATATGCACATACAACCTCATGGGGCTCTACAACACGTCTAATCGGCTCACTGATCATGGTGCATGGGGATGACCGCGGACTGGCTTTGCCGCCGAAGGTAGCGCCTACTCAGGTCATTATGATTCCGATCGGGCCGCCTAAGACCCGTGAAGCAGTGATCGGGCGCACAGATGAGCTGTTCAAAGAGCTGAAGAGTGCCGGAATCCGCGTACGTGTAGATGACCGCGCTGATGTTACACCGGGCTGGAAGTTCAATGAATACGAAATGCGCGGTGTACCGGTACGTCTGGAGCTTGGACCGCGTGATATGGAGAACGGAGTCTGCGTAATCGTATCCCGGATCAGCGGAGAGAAGAAGATTATCCAGCAGGAGAATCTGGTTGAAGAAGTGAAGGCTATGCTGGAGCAGGTTCACCAGGAAATGTTCGAGCGGGCTCTGAAGTTCCGTGAGGATCATTTCTATTCTGTAGATACCTTAGAGCAAATGAAGGAATCCATGGAAGAGAAGCGCGGCTTTGCACTTGCAGGCTGGTGCGGCTCGGAGGAATGTGAATCCAAGGTGAAGGAAGAAACAGGCGCAGGCAGCCGTAATATTCCGTTCAATCCGTCCGAAACGAAAGAGACTTGTATTTGCTGCGGTGAGCCGGCCCTGCATACAGTTGTATTCGCCAAAGCGTATTAAGCGGCAACTTCAATTTTTATTTGATCCTTTATATTAGCTTCTGGCGAGAGGAGTCGGCGGGCCGCAATTACCCAATGCTTTTTGAACTGGAAGCTTTTCTTACTATATTAGAATTATGTTATGGGTATAGCTAATTATTGCCGAGTTAGGTGGGGAAACCATGGAGCTAAACGTGGAGAGAAGAAAAAGGTTCGAGCTGTTAATGAAGCAGGGGGAAATTCCACCGGCCATTATTGATCCCTACTTTTTGGACGGGCAGATCGAGCGTGTGGAAATCAGCCGCGGTAACCGTGACTGGCATATTGTAATTGCGAAAGACAGCCTGGTTCCGGCCCAGACCTACCGGACCTTTGTCCTTAGAATGCGTGAGAAGCTGCAGCATATTGCCAAAGTCAGCTTCTTGTTCCTATATGATGACACAATCAACAGAGCGGATATTGTACAGGAGTACTGGGGAATGTTCCTCGAGTGGGTCCAGCGTGAGATTCCATCCGTTAACGGATGGCTGACGCGCTCCAGTCAGGACCTGCAGGACGGCACGCTTTTGCTTAGCCTGAGCGATTCCATGTCTCTTGAACTGGCCCGTAAAAAGGGCATCGAAGCAGCCATTATTAAATATTATGATAAATATTTCGGGCTTACCCTTAAGGTGAAGCTGCAGATTGCCGAGAATGAGAGCAAAGCGGATGCCTACGAGGAATTCCAGCAGAAGCTCCAGCAGGAGCAGCGTGAACTGGTAGAGATGATGATGATGGCCAGTGAACCGGACGAGCCTGAGGAACCCGGTGATCCGAATGAGGTAATTAAGCTTCAGATCGGATATGAGATCAAAGAGCAGGCCGTATCGATTCTGGACATCCAGGATGAAGAGAAGAAGATCACGATTCAAGGTACGATTTTTGGACTCGACACCAAAGAGCTGCGTAACGGCAACACGCTCTATACCTTCTGCATAACCGACTTCACCGACTCACTGCAGATGAAGATGTTTGCGAAGACCAAGGAAGACCTTAAAGTGATGGGGCAGCTGGCCAACGGTAAGTGGGTGCGGGCACGCGGCAAAGTTGAATACGACCGCTTCATGCAAATTCCGGAACTGGTGATGATCCCGTCGGATTTGTCGGAAGTCTCTGCACCGCCAGCGCGTAAGGACAATGCCAAGCAGAAGCGGGTGGAATTCCATCTGCATACCACAATGAGTACGATGGATGCAGTGGCAACCATCACCGATTATGTCAAAACCGCTGCGAAATGGGGACACCCGGCACTGGCTGTTACGGATCACGGTAATGTCCAGAGCTTCCCGGATGCGAACCATGCTGCACATAAGCATAAGCTCAAAATGCTCTATGGTGTGGAAGCCAACGTCGTAAATGATGCTGTAAACATCGTGGAGAATGCACAGCCCCTGGAGCTCAAAACAGCAACCTATGTCGTATTTGACATCGAAACCACCGGTCTGTCGATCACGCGCAACAATATTACAGAGCTTGCAGCAATTAAAATGTGCGAAGGCAAAGAGCTGGACCGTTATACAACCTTCGTTAATCCGCATGAAAAGATTCCTTACCATATCCAGCAGCTGACCAACATTACCGATGAAATGGTCAAAGACGCTCCTGATCTGGAACCTGTACTCAAAGAGTTCGTTGAGTTTATCGGCGACAGCATTCTGGTAGCCCACAATGCACGGTTTGATATGGGGTTCATTCAGGCTTCCCTGAAGAAGCTGGGACAGCCGCAGCTGCCGAATCCTTCGCTGGATACGCTGGAGCTTGCGCGTTTGCTCTTCCCGACGATGAAGAACCACCGGCTCAATACACTCGCTGACAAGTACAAAGTGCTGCTGGAGAGCCATCACCGGGCGGTGGACGATACGATTGCCCTGGGCGGTATCCTCAATGGATTACTCGCGGATGCGGAAAAGATGAAAGGGTTAACCCGGCTTGACCGGCTGAATGATTATGTAGGCAATGACCTCTCGAATGTACGGCCGTTTCACTGCGGCATTTATGCATTGAATCCGACCGGCAAAAAGAATCTCTACAAGCTGATCTCCATGTCGCACACGGAGTATTATAAACGGGTACCCTGTATCCCCAAATCGAAGCTTGAGGAACACCGGGACGGGCTGATTGTCATCTCCGGCTGTGAGCGCGGTGAGTTCTTTGAAGCGGTGCTGAACAAGACGGTGGAGGAGGCCATTGAGGTCGCCCAGTTCTATGACGTTCTGGAGATTCAGCCGCTGACCATGTACATGCATCTGGTGGATAAAGGCTTCGTGGCCAGCGCCGAGGATTTACGCGGTGTTGTGCGCAAGATATGTGAAATCGGCGACCAGATGAACAAGCCGGTCATTGCCACCGGCAACGTGCATTACCTGGAGCCGCGTGACAAGCTGTTCCGTGATATTACAATTCACGGGATTACCGGCTTCAGTCCGCTGAAGGACCAGCGTAAACCAGATGCCCATTTCAGGACCACCGAGGAAATGCTTGCGGAATTTGAGTTCCTGGGCCCGGAAAAAGCGATGGAGGTCGTGGTCACCAATACCGTGGAGCTGGCCGAACGTTTCGAGGAATATGATCTGTTCCCGAGCGAGCTGTTCACCCCGATTATTGAAGGAGCGGATGATGAGATCCGCAATACCTGCTATGAGACAGCCAAATCAATTTACGGCGAGGATTTGCCGGAGGTTGTAGTAGCCCGTCTGGAGAAGGAACTCGCCCCGATTATTAAATACGGTTTCTCTGCCAACTATCTGATCTCGGAACGGCTCGTTAAAAAGTCGAACCAGGATGGATATCTCGTCGGCTCGCGTGGATCGGTAGGGTCGTCCGTTGTTGCAACGTTCCTTGGTATTTCTGAGGTTAATCCGCTGCCGGCCCACTATATCTGCACGAATTCGGAGTGCAGGCATAGTGAATGGTTCCTTGACGGCAGCGTGCCGAGCGGTTTCGACCTGCCGGACAAGGCCTGTCCGGACTGCGGCGGGAATCTGAAGGGTGAAGGCCAGGATATCCCGTTTGAGACGTTCCTGGGCTTCAAGGGGGATAAGGTTCCCGATATCGACCTTAACTTCTCCGGGGAGTATCAGCCGAATGCCCACAATTTTACCAAAACAATGTTTGGACCTGACAATGTATTCCGGGCAGGCACCATCGGTACCGTAGCTGAGAAGACCGCCTTCGGGTTCACAAAGAAATATGAAGAGCATCACCAGAAACGCTGGCGCGGAGCCGAGATAGGCCGTCTGGCGGCAGGCTGCACGGGTGTGAAGCGCAGTACGGGGCAGCATCCCGGCGGTATCGTTGTTTTGCCGGATTATATGGAGATTGAAGATATTACCCCTGTGCAGTTCCCGGCGGATGATGTTACGGCTGAGTGGAAAACAACCCATTTTGACTATCATGCCTTCGATGCCAACCTGCTGAAGCTCGATATCCTGGGCCATGATGATCCGACCATGATGCGTATGCTGCAGGATCTGACCGGCGTGGACCCGACCACCATTCCGATGAATGATCCGAAGGTGATGAGCATGTTCAACTCCACAGATGCGCTCGGGGTAAGACCGGATCAGATCCGGACCCCTGTAGCTACCTACGGAGTACCGGAAATGGGGACGAAATTCGTCCGCCAGATGCTCGTGGAAGCCAAGCCTTCCAGCTTTGCCGACTTGCTGCAGATTTCAGGCTTGTCCCACGGGACCGGCGTGTGGCTGGGGAATGCCCAGGAGCTCATCAAGAACAATACCTGCAACATCAAGACGGTTATCGGCTGCCGTGATGATATCATGCTCTACCTGATTTATAAGGCCGATATGGATGCCAGCCTGGCCTTCAAAATTACGGAAAGTGTGCGTAAAGGGAAGGGGCTTCCGCCCGAGTGGATCGAAGAGATGAAGAAATGCAAGGTGCCGCAGTGGTACATTGATTCCTGTCTCAAAATCCAATACATGTTCCCGAAGGCGCATGCCGCAGCGTACGTCATCTCTGCAGTGCGGACCGCCTTCTTCAAGCTGTATTATCCGATTGAATATTATGCAACTTACTTCTCTGTCCGTGCCGCTGATTTCGATATTGAACTCTGCTGCAAGGGATATGAGGCCATTGGTCGCCAGATTGTAGAGATCGAGCAAAAAGGCTTCCAGGCCCTGCCGAAGGAAAAAGCGATGCTTCCGGTTCTGGAAATGGCACTGGAGATGACTGCCCGCGGCTTCACCTTCAAAAATATCGATCTGTACCGTTCCGATGCCACCAAATTTACGGTTGACGGCACCAGCCTGATTCCGCCGTTCTCTTCGCTTGCGGGTATTGGTGACAATGCCGCGATCAATATTGCGGCAGCCAAGGATGCCGGCGAATTCCTCTCCATTGAGGACTTCCAGCAGAAATCCAAAGCCAGTAAAACGGTGATTGAGCTGCTGAACGGAATGGGCTGCTTCCGCGGTCTGCCGGAGAGCAACCAGCTGTCATTATTCTAAATTTCGCTGCAAATCATGCTTTGAAATAAGGGAGTCAAGGGCTGGTACTTGTCAGTGCAGACTCACTATGGTATAATTTTTTTGGTAATAATGAGATAAGTCCGTTGTGTAAAGAGTGGGGAAACCCACTCTTTATCTTTGGTATATAGCAAAAGACAAGTTCGTGGAGGTAATCTTCTTTTGAGCACACCCAAATCCAAAATTAAACAGACGGTAGAGCAGCTGCTTGGGTCCTATCTCGAGGACAATGGTTTCGAACTGGTGGACGTTGAATACGTGAAAGAAGGCTCCAATTGGTTCCTGCGCGTATTCGTAGATAAAGAAGGCGGCATCGATATCGATGACTGCGGCACCATCAGCGAATATATCAGCCAGAAGCTGGATGAGAATGATCCGTTTCCCGAAGCTTATTTCCTTGAGGTTTCCTCGCCCGGAGCTGAACGTCCGCTCAAGAAAGCTGCGGATGTTGCCAAAGCGGTTGGCAAGGATGTATATGTAACGGTGTATGAGCCGATTCAAGGACTCAAAGAATTCGAAGGTCGTTTGCTCTCGTTCGAGAACGAGGAACTGCTCATCTCCGCGGGCAAAAAAGAACATGTAGTACCGTACGCCAAGGTCGCCAGTGCGAGATTGGCCATTATTTTTTAACGTCTTGAAAGGGGGACCGGAATTTCATGAGTATGGAGTTTATCGAAGCTATGAATGAACTGGAAAGGGAGAAAGGCATCAGCAAGGATGTGCTGTTTGAAGCCATCGAAGCTGCGCTGATCTCCAGCTATAAACGCAATTTCAATGCGGCGCAGAATGTGCGTGTGGATATGAACCGCAACACAGGTGTAATCAAGGTTTTTGCCCGCAAGCTGATTGTGGAGGAGGTTCTGGACTCACGGACAGAGATTTCTCTGCCGGGAGCCCGGGAGATCAACCCGCATTTCCAGCTGGAGGATATTGCCGAACTCGAAGTTACACCGCGTGATTTCGGGCGCATAGCTGCCCAGACTGCCAAGCAGGTTGTTACACAGCGTATCCGCGAAGCGGAACGCGGACTTATCTATAACGCTTTTATTGACAAGGAAGATGATATTGTTACCGGCCTTGTCCAGCGTCAGGATATGCGCAACATTTATGTGGATCTTGGTAAAATCGAGGCGGTTCTGCCGCTGGGCGAGCTTATGCCGGGCGAGAAATTCAAGCAGAGCGAGCGTATCAAGGCTTATATCACCAAGGTGGAGAATACGACCAAAGGACCGCAGATCATGCTGTCCCGCAGTCATCCGGGTCTGCTGAAGCGTCTGTTCGAGCTGGAAGTGCCGGAGATTTTTGACGGAGTGGTGGAGATTCGTTCCGTTGCCCGCGAAGCCGGCTTCCGTTCCAAAATCGCCGTGTTCTCGCGTAACCCTGAAGTCGATCCCGTTGGTTCCTGCGTAGGCCCTAGAGGTACACGTGTTCAGACCATCGTAACCGAACTTCGCGGCGAGAAGATTGATATCGTACGGTATTCCGAGCTTGTGCAGGAGTATGTGGCCAATGCGCTCAGCCCGTCCAAAGTGCTTGAAGTTCAGGTCTTTGAAGCTGAGAAAATGGCGCGTGTCATCGTTCCTGATTATCAATTGTCGCTGGCGATCGGCATCAAAGGGCAGAATGCCCGTCTTGCTGCTAAGCTGACCGGCTGGAAAATTGATATCAAGAGTGAGACTCAGGCAGAGCAGGAATACGGCAGACCCAGAACTTCTAATGATGAAATGCATCAGGATTCCGTCTCCATCGATTAATGAATCTGCTGACTGACGGGAGGCGCTACTATGAAGCAAAGAAAGGTGCCGCTGCGCAAATGCGTTGCCAGCCAAGAGATGATGCCCAAAAAAGAGCTGATTCGCGTGGTGAGAACGCCTGAGGGTGAAGTGCTCATTGACCTGACGGGCAAGAAGTCGGGCCGTGGTGCTTATATCTGCGGTAAACTGGAATACTTTAAGCTGGCACAAAAGACCAAAGCACTTGACCGAGCATTGAAATGTCAAGTGAGTCCTGAAATCTACGCCCAGCTTGCCCGGGATTTTGCATCCGTGGAGGAGCAATTTTTGGCAGCGAAGGATAGTGAGGACAATGAGTAAGACTCTTTCTTATTTAGGGCTTGCGATGAGAGCAGGCAAGATTGTCACCGGCGACGAGGCTGTGCTTAAGGCAGTGCGGTCTTCAGAGGCGAGGCTGGTCGTCCTGGCAGGTGACGCTTCAGATAATACCCAAAAGAAGTTCCGCGATAAGTGCGGGACCTACGATATTCCACTAGTAATCGCATTTCACCGGGATGAACTCGGTGCAAGTATTGGTAAAGACCAGCGCGTAGTGCTGGCCGTTACGGATAAAGGATTCGCGGAAATGATCTCCAGAACGCTTGGAGATACTGTCGGAGGTGGAGTTATTGACTAAAGAAGACAATAAGGATAAACTGCGCGTGTATGAATACGCGAAGTCACTGAACATGAGCAGTAAAGAAATCATTACAATTCTGAAGCGTTTGAATGTCCCTGTGAATAATCATATGAGTGTCATGGAGAATGGCTCCGTGAACAAAGTTGAACAGTTCTTCAAGGACATCAAGTCAAACGCTGCAGCCAAGCGGGACACCGGCACCAGCAGCCGTCCGGTAACCACCGGCGCGGTAACAGCCGAACCCCAAAGTGCTCAGAATGCCAACAAAAATCAACCGGAAAAGCAGGTAGGTATGAACAGTAACCAAAACAACAACCAATCGACGACGTCCCCAAGGCCCCAAAGCGGACAAGATTCCCGCAGAACACAAACAACAGGTACAGCTCAGAATTCACGCCCGCAAGGCAGTTCCACTGGTAGCCGCCCGCAAGGCAGTTCCACTGGCAGCCGCCCGCAAGGCAGCTCCACCACTGGCAGCCGCCCGCAAGGCAGCTCCACCGGCGGCAGCCGTCCGCAAGGCAGCTCGACTGGCGGTAGCCGTCCACAAGGCAGCTCCACCGGCGGCAGCCGTCCGCAGGGCAGTTCCACCACTGGCAGCCGTCCGCAGGGCAGCTCCACCGGCGGCAGCCGTCCGCAGGGCAGCTCCACCACTGGCAGCCGTCCGCAAGGTCAAGGCGGCGCACCCCGTACAGGTGACCGTCCACAAGGTCAAGGTACTGCACCACGCACGGGCGACCGCCCGCAGGGTCAAGGCAACGCAGGCGGAGATTTCTCCCGCGGCGGTGACAGAGGTCCGAAGAAGAATGCTACTGGCGGCAGACCGAACAATAACAGCGGCCAGAAACGTTTTGATGACGGCAAAGGCGGCAACTTCCGCGGCCGTGGCGGCAAGAACAACCGCGGCAGAAACCAGCCGATGGTACACCGTGAGAAGATTGACAACACACCGAAGAAGATTATTGTCCGCGGCAGCATGACGGTTGGTGAGACCGCGAAGCTGCTTCACAAGGATGCTTCGGAAGTGATTAAGAAGCTGATCTCGATGGGCGTTATGGCCACGATCAATCAGGAGCTTGACATCGACACGATCCTTCTTCTGGCCGGCGAGTTCGGTGTAGAAGTAGAAGTGAAGATCCCGGTAGATGAAGACAGCTTCGAAACCGTGGAAGAGAACGATTCCGACGATGATCTGCAGTCCCGTCCTCCGGTTGTAACGATCATGGGTCACGTTGACCATGGTAAAACAACCTTGCTCGATGCCATCCGTTCCACGAACGTAACTGGCGGAGAAGCAGGCGGAATTACGCAGCACATCGGTGCTTACCAAGTCGAAATCAACCACAAGAAAATCACGTTCCTTGATACACCGGGCCATGAAGCGTTCACCGCTATGCGTGCCCGTGGTGCCCAGGTTACGGATATGACGATTATCGTTGTAGCTGCCGATGACGGTGTTATGCCGCAGACGGTAGAAGCAATCAACCATGCCAAGGCGGCCGGACTTCCGATCATTGTTGCAGTTAACAAGATCGACAAGCCAGGTGCGGACCCTGATAAGGTGAAGCAGGAGCTTACAAGCTATGAGCTGGTTCCGGAAGAGTGGGGCGGCGATACGATCTTCGTCAACCTGTCGGCCAAACAGCGCATCAACCTGGAAGAGCTGCTGGAAATGATTCTGCTCGTTGCTGAAGTAAATGAGTACAAAGCGAACCCGGACAAACGGGCACGCGGTACTGTTATAGAAGCTGAGCTTGACAAAAACCGTGGACCGGTTGCCCGTATTCTCGTACAGAACGGTACGCTGAAAGTCGGCGACGCCTTTGTAGCAGGTAACTGCTTCGGACGCGTACGTGCCATGGTCAATGACAAGGGACGCAAGATCAAAGAAGCGGGACCTTCCACACCAGTGGAAATTACCGGTTTGACTGAAGTGCCGCAGGCGGGCGATCCGTTTATGGCCTTTGAAGATGAGCGCAAGGCCCGTGCGATTGCGGACAGACGTTCGACTACGCAGCGCCAGTCTGAGCTGAACACGAACACCCGTGTAACATTGGATGATCTGTTCAAGCACATCAAGGACGGAGAGATCAAAGATCTCAACGTGATTATCAAGGGTGACGTACAAGGTTCGGTAGAGGCGCTGAAAGGCTCCCTGGCCAAGATCGAAGTTGAAGGTGTTCGCGTGAAGATCCTTCACAGCGGTGCCGGAGCGATTACGGAATCCGACATTACCTTGGCAGCAGCATCCAACGCTATTGTTATCGGCTTCAATGTTCGTCCGGATACCCAGACGAAAGCTGCAGCAGAGCAGGAGAAAGTGGATGTGCGTCTGCATAACATCATCTACAATGTAATCGAAGAAATTGAAAGTGCCATGAAGGGGATGCTTGATCCCATCTACAAAGAGAATGTTATCGGCCATGCTGAAGTGCGCAATGTGTTCAAAATCAGCAAAGTGGGTACCATCGCAGGTTGTATGGTTACTTCCGGCAAAATTGCCCGCAACGCTGAAATGCGCCTGATCCGCAGCGGTATCGTTGTCTTCACAGGCAAGATCGACACCTTGAAACGTTTCAAAGATGATGCTAAAGAAGTGGCGCAGGGTTATGAATGCGGCATAACTTTGGAACGCTATAATGATGTCGTTGAAGGCGACATTATCGAAGCGTTCATTATGGAAACGGTAGAGCGCTAAGCGAAGAGGTGAATATAGATGTCTAAAATCAGAGCCGGACGGGTTGGCGAACAGATTAAGAAAGAACTGAGCCAGCTCATCCAAAGCGGACTGAAGGACCCGCGCGTCGGGTTCGTAACTGTAACTGGCGTAGATGTGACAAATGATTTGTCACAGGCCAAGGTATACCTGAGCGTATTCGGGGACGAGGAGCAGAAGTCAGACTCGCTCAAGGCGATTGAGAAAGCTAACGGCTTTCTCCGCTCGGAGCTTGGCAAAGCAATCCGCCTGCGCCATACTCCAGAGCTTATCTTCAAGATTGACGAATCCGTTGCTTACGGAAGTCATATTGAGAAGCTGCTCGGAGAAATCGGCAAAACCGAATAGAGCTACGGAACATAAAGGAGACGGCGAATGCAGAGCTATGAACAAAGTCTCCAGCAGACCCGTAAGTTTCTGCTGGAACACGACGATTATCTTGTAGTGTCGCATGTTCAGCCGGACGGAGATGCAGTCAGCTCCACCCTCGCGGTGGGCTGGCTTCTCTCATGTCTGGGCAAAAAATATTGTATGCTGAACGAGGGCCAGATTCCGCAGCGTATGGAATATTTATGGCATGCCGATCAAATTGTCAATCTGTCTGCTGCGGGCGAACTGCCGCGCCAGTACAGCAATGTCATTTGTGTCGACTGTGCGGATTTTCAGCGTGTAGGACTTACCCAGCGTCATTTCACCAGTGATGCACTTATCGTAAATATAGATCATCATCCCACCAATAATGGGTACGGTGCCGTAACGCTTATCAAGCCGGATGCGGCTGCGACAGCAGAGATTCTGTTCGACCTGCTGAAGACGTTTGAGGTGGAATGGAATATCGATATTGCCACGGCCATTTATACCGGACTCTTAACAGATACCGGCGGTTTCCGTTATAACAACACTTCTCCTAAAGTGATGGCAGCTGTATCCGAACTGCTGGCATTAGGCGTGAATGGACCTGAACTGGCTGAGACTCTGCTTGAAGAGATGACTCTCCCGCAGGTAAAGGTGCTCAACCGGGCACTTAGTACACTGCAGCTCAGTCCTGAAGGGGATATTGCCTGGGTGTACGTCACACCGCAGGATATGCTGGATTGTAATGCGGCCAACGAGGATCTTGAAGGGATTGTCAATTATCCGCGTAATATCCGCGGTGTTGAAGTAGGCATTCTGTTCAAGGTAATCGATGAGCATGCGGTGAAGGCCAGCCTGCGTTCAGCAGGTAAGGTCGATGTCGCAGCGCTGGCGCAGGTCTTTGGCGGCGGCGGGCATACACGTGCTGCGGGAGCCCGCATTAACGGAAGTCTTGAAGAGGCGGTAGTGCAGGTGCTTGAGGAGGTTAAACGTCATCTATGAGTGAACTTACAGGTGTTCTGGCCGTATATAAGCCGGCAGGGTTCACTTCACATGATGTTGTGGCCAAGGCGCGTCGGATTCTAGGCATGAAGCGGATAGGACATACCGGTACACTTGATCCCCAGGTGACCGGAGTGCTGCCCCTGTGCCTGGGACGGGCCACGCGGGTGGTTGAGTACATCCAGGAGCTTCCCAAGGAGTATGTTGCTACACTGCGGCTGGGTCTTGCCAGTGATACTGAGGATTTAACAGGGACGATTACGGAATCAGTTGAAGAGGTTCAGGTTACGGAAGCTGAAGTGCTGGCTGTGCTGAATTCCTTCAAAGGCGTGATTTCACAGGTTCCTCCGATGTATTCCGCAGTGAAGGTGGATGGTAAGCGCCTGTACGAGCTGGCCAGAGAAGGCAAGACGGTGGAACGTAAAAGCCGTGAAGTGGAAATTTATGAGATTGAAATGCAGGATATGGTCTGGAGCGGCAATTATCCCGATATTACGTTCCGGGTACTATGCTCCAAAGGAACGTACATCCGTACCCTATGCGTGGATATCGGGCGTGCGCTTGGAGTGCCGGGTGTGATGGTGAAGCTGGAACGGACCATGTCGGCTGGGATATCTGCCAGTCATTGCCTGACCCTGGAGCAAATTGCCGAACATAAGGAAGCTGGTACGCTGGAAGAGCATTTAATTGCCGCCGATGAGGCGATTTCGCATTTGCCCAGACATACAGTAGCCGAGGAGAAGAAGAAAGCCGCCCTGCAAGGGCAGCGTCTGTCACTCCGCTTTGTGGCACCTGAAGTGAAGGGCAGCGGAGATTTCCGGCTCTATGATCTGCAAGGGGAGTTTCTGGGCATCTATGCTTTAGAAGCTACCGGTGCGATTGCTCCTGTTAAAGTGTTTGCACAGGCTTAAACTTTAATTTATTTGTGAATGTAGGTGAGAAACAGCGTGAGAACCGTAACCTTAAGCTATCCTATGTTGCCGGAGACGGCAGCAGAGTGGGCGCAGCCTCAAGTAGTTGCCCTGGGGCAGTTCGACGGACTGCACCGCGGACATGCCAGCGTAATAACATCTGCTGTAGCTCTTGCCCGCCAGGCAGGTGTACCTGCAGCTGTCATGACCTTTTATCCCCATCCTAAGGATGTTATGGGTAAGGGTGACTATGAAGGATATTTGACACCTTCCAGGGACAAGCAGGAGCTGCTTGCCGGGATGGGCGTTGATATTTTATATATTATTGCATTTAATGAAGAACTCTCCCGGGTTAGCCCGGTGGACTTTGTCTCTGTAATGCTGCTGCCGCTGCAGATTGTAACCGCCGTTGTCGGTTTCGACTTCCGGTTCGGCTACAAGGGCGAAGGTGATGCGGATACGCTTCGGGAGCTGGGGCAGGGTGTTATGAATGTAGAAACGGTCTCCCCGTTTCTTCTCGAAGGGGAGAAGGTCAGCAGCTCCGGCATCCGCAAGTGCCTGCTGACCGGGGAACTGGATAAAGCCAATGCCTGGTTTGGACGTTGTTATCACCTGCGCGGAATTGTAGGACATGGAGAGAAGCGGGGCCGGACCATCGGGTTTCCAACGGCGAACCTGCAGCTCGAAGACCGCTATGTCATTCCGGCCAAAGGCGTGTATGCCGTCAAGGTATTTTACAAGGAAGATGTATTGTACGGTGTGATGAATGTCGGCGTGAAGCCTACGTTTCATGACGGGATGATTGCTCCAAGCTTCGAAGTGCATCTGTTTGATTTTGCGGGAGATATTTACGGGCAGGAGCTTAAGGTAGAGCTGGTATCCTTTATCCGTTCTGAACGCAAGTTTGAGTCCATCCAGGCCTTAATCGCCCAGATCGGCGCAGATGCCGAGACAGCCAAAGGGCTTCTGGGATATCATTCCTAATCTTTCCCGGACATGCCGTTTACTTTTGTCTTTGAAGGTGCTATACTGATTAACGTTGCTGGAATGACAGCAGCATAACCTTAGCTTGGTTGCTTGTTCTCACCGACGGTGACGAGGCTACTGGCGATTATAATGAAGGAGGTGAACAGGATGGCATTGACTCAAGAACGTAAACACCAATTGATCGACGAGCACAAAACTCACGAATCCGATACTGGATCCCCTGAGGTGCAAGTTGCTATCCTTACGGAGAACATCGTTAATTTGACTGACCACTTGCGTACGCACAAGAAGGATCATCATTCCCGTCGCGGACTGCTGAAGATGGTTGGACAACGTCGTAAACTGCTGGCGTATTTGAAGAACAAAGACATCAGACGTTACAGCGCCCTGATTGAAAAACTGGGATTGCGTCGTTAATTTTCCATAAGTAGAGCCCTAAAGCAGCCTGGTTGTATACCGTATGTCCTTCTTACGAGCGACAGCGGGACAGCCGGGTTGCTTTTTGAAAATTTAGGGTAAACTTTTACAGTAGATAAGTGGATATTATTCGCAAAAACGGCTAGATCACCTCATGGAGGACAAGCCGTTTTTGCTTGTAGAACATACAGAACAAATTACTATCATTCAAGGAGGGGTTTTATGGAACAACGTGTGGAAATGCAGCTGGGCGGAAGACGCCTTGTGCTGGAAACAGGCCGTCTGGCCAAACAAGCGAACGCAGCCGTTATGGTGCGGTACGGAGATACTTCAGTATTGTGTACGGTTACAGCATCCAGTGAGCCTAAAGATCTGGATTTCTTCCCGCTTACGGTGAACTATGAAGAAAGATTGTACGCGGTGGGTAAAATCCCGGGCGGATTCATCAAGCGTGAAGGACGTCCAAGTGAAAAGGCGATCCTGTCGAGCCGTCTGACCGACCGTCCGATTCGTCCATTGTTCCCGGAAGGATTCCGCAATGACGTGCAAGTATTGAACCTGGTTATGAGCGTGGATCAGGACTGTGCGCCTGATATTGCAGCTATGATCGGTACTTCTGCTGCTCTGAGTATTTCCGATGTGCCTTTCAACGGTCCAATCGGGGGCGTAGCTGTAGGACGTATTAATGGTGAATTCATCATCAACCCTGATGTAGCCCAGCAGGCAATCAGCGATATCTATGTCGTTGTAGCCGGTACTAAGGACGCTATCATGATGGTGGAAGCTGAAGCCAATGAAGTCACTGAAGATGTTATGCTTGAAGCGATCATGTTCGGACATGATGAAGTCCGCAAGATCGTAGCTGTAATCGAGCAGCTCGTCGCCGTTGCCGGCAAAGAAAAGATGGCTGTGAAGCTGCATGCGGTTAACGCTGATGTAAACGCACAGGTTCGCGCTTACGCGGAGAGCCGTCTGGTTGACGCCGTGAAGATTGCCGAGAAGCATGCCCGTCAGGATGCTATCGATCTGGTTAATAATGAAACGGTGGAGTATTTCGCAGAGAAATACATAGAGACACCAGAACTTCTTAAAGATGTTAAGGAAGTGCTGCATGATATCGTGAAGGACGAAGTAAGACGTCTGATCACCCATGATAAGGTACGTCCGGATGGCCGTAAGCTGGATGAGATTCGTCCGATTGAATGCGATACAGCGCTGCTGCCGCGCACACACGGTTCCGGTCTGTTCACACGCGGACAAACACAGATCCTTAGCGTTTGTACTCTGGGCGCGCTGGGGGATGTACAGATTCTTGACGGAATCGATCCGGCTGAAACCAAGCGTTTTATGCATCATTACAACTTCCCTCCGTTCAGCGTAGGGGAAGCCCGTCCGCTGAGAGCACCGGGACGCCGCGAAATCGGCCACGGCGCACTGGGTGAACGCGCATTGTCCAAAGTGATCCCAAGTGAAACTGAATTCCCGTACACCATCCGTCTCGTATCGGAAGCCATCGAATCCAATGGTTCGACTTCCCAGGCGAGTATCTGTGCCAGTATCCTGGCGATGATGGATGCAGGGGTGCCAATCAAGGCGCCGGTAGCCGGTGTTGCGATGGGTCTGATCAAAGACGGAGAGCATGTCTCCATCCTGACAGATATTCAGGGTATGGAAGATCACCTCGGCGATATGGACTTTAAGGTAGCGGGAACAGCGGAAGGCGTAACGGCGATTCAGATGGATATCAAAATCGACGGCATCGACCGTAAAATTCTGCAGGATGCGCTTCAGCAGGCCAAAGAAGGACGTATGTTCATCTTGGGTAAAATGAATGAAGCAATCTCTGCGCCTAGAACAAGCCTGTCCAAATATGCTCCAAAAATCATTATCATCAACATCAATCCGGACAAAATCCGCGATGTTATCGGTGCTGGCGGTAAGATCATTAACAAAATCATTGAAGAAACCGGCGTAAAGATCGACATCGAGCAGGATGGCCGTGTCTTCATCGGCTCCTCCAACGAAGAGATGATCCAGAAGGCCCGCGGCATTATCGAAGGCATTGTGCGTGAAGTACAGGTCGGCGAAATTTATGTCGGTACTGTTAGACGTATCGAGAAGTTCGGCGCATTCGTTGAACTGATTCCTGGTAAAGACGGCCTCGTGCATATTTCCCAGCTGTCCACAGAACGTGTGGCTAAAGTGGAAGATGTTGTTGCCATCGGCGATACCATTACCGTTAAGGTAACCGAAATCGACCAGCAGGGCCGCGTCAATCTGTCGCGCAAAGCTGTGCTGACTTCGGAAAGTGGAGCGAAGGCGTAAGAAATAGCATCGCCTGCGGTTTTCCGGTAATCTAATTAAATGTATGAAGAAGAGACAGAAGCATTACCGTTCTGGCTCTTTTTTTCTAGCAATTAACCGGCAGTACTCAGGTGCGGATTGTATATGGCAGTGGGCTGCCTCTATGCGTTTATGCATATTCGGCGCTTTTCATACATAGGCTGGGACAAAGCGTCCTTGCACTTTTACCCTTGTGCCGGGACGGATCAGACCGTTTCTGCCGGGGAGGAAAGACGTCAATGAAGACGGACAAAGCAGCGCTTGTGCTGGCCTGCATTGCAGTAGTAATCGGGATCGGCAGCACGAATGGACCGGTCAAAGAGATGATTGCCGGGCTTAAGCCGCAGGCCGATAAGGCTGTGCTGAGCTATGCGCCAAAGGAAACGAACGATGAATTGCGCGCGCAGATTGCCGGAAAGGCAGCGGAGCTGAATGCGCAGCCTGTTGATGCTGTCGTTGACCGGGTGTGGAAAGCCATACCGGGGTACAACGGACTTGAGGTGGATGTGGAGGCAACCTACCGGAACGCGCTTTTGCGGGGGCCGGCGGACAGCCTTAAACTGGTGTACCGCCAGACAGAGCCGAAGGTATCGCTGAGTGATCTGGGAGCGCAGCCGATCTACCGGGGCAATCCGGCCAAACCGATGGTGTCGCTGATGATTAATGTAGCGTGGGGGAACGAGTATATTGTGCCGATGCTGGATATTCTGGATGCGGAGAAGGTCAAGGTAACCTTTTTTCTGGATGGAAGCTGGCTTAGTCATAACAAGGAGCTTGCAGCCGAAATGCTGAAGCGCGGACATGAAGTGGAGAACCATGCCTACACCCATCCCAACATGAGTACACTCAGCCGCGCGCGGGCAACGGCCGAGATTGAGAAGACACAGAAGCTGCTGAAGGATAGCCTGGGGGTAACCAACAAATGGTTTGCTCCGCCTTCAGGTGATTTTAATCAGCAGACGGTGGAGATTGCAGCTTCGCTGGGACTAAAAACGGTCTTATGGACGCTTGATACGGTCGATTGGCGACATCCTTCTCCGGATTCGGTTATTGCCAAGATCAGCAGCAAAGCGGAGCCCGGAACCCTGGTACTGATGCACCCTACAGACTCCTCTTCCCAGGCGCTGAGGGGAATGATCCGGGGGATTAGAGCCAAGGGTCTGCAGCTGGGAACCGTCAGTCAGACACTCTCAACAGAGCGTATTACACCTCGGGAAGTTGAGTGAACGGATTATTTCTGATAGGATAAGAGGCGCGAATAATAAATACAGACAGATACAGGGGCTGTGCCAGGAGGATTTTACATTGGACAAAATATTATTATCGAACGGACTTCGGGTGGTTACCGAGAAAATCCCTACCGGAAGATCCGTATCCTTCGGAATCTGGGTCAAGACAGGCTCACGCAATGAGAACCCGCTGAACAACGGGATTTCCCATTTTATCGAGCATATGCTCTTCAAGGGAACTGACCGGTACAGCGCGAAGGAGATCGCCGAACAGTTTGATGCGATTGGCGGCAACGTTAACGCGTTTACCTCGAAGGAATATACATGCTATTATGCCAAAGTGCTGGATGAGCATCTGCCGATTGCTGTGGATGTGCTTGCGGATATGTTTTTCCGTTCACGGATGGATGCCGAAGAGCTGGCCAAGGAGAAGAATGTCATTCTGGAGGAAATCTCCATGTGCGAGGACACGCCGGATGATCTGGTCCATGAGCTGATGTGTGCCGCTGCATACGGCGAACACCCGCTGGCTTACACGATACTCGGACTCAAGGAACGTCTGCTGGAAATGACGCCGGATGACCTGCGTGCATACATGAAAGAGCAGTATACGATCGAGAATACAGTAATCAGCGTAGCCGGAAATATTAATGACGGGCTGATTGAGTTGCTGGAGCAGCATTTTGGCTCATTCGCGAACCACGGTGAATCGCCTTCGCTGACTGAACCGGATTATCAGGGGGAGCTGGTCTTCCACAAGAAGAAAACAGAGCAGAATCACATCTGCATCTCCTTGCCCGGTGTGAAGAGCGGCGGCCCTCTGCAGTATCCCATGGCTCTGCTGAACAATGCCTTCGGCGGCGGCATGAGCTCGCGGCTGTTCCAGGAAATCCGTGAGAAGCGCGGTCTGGCGTACTCAGTATTTTCGTATCATAGTGCCCAGGCCGACAGCGGCTTGTTCACCGTATATGCCGGCACAGCGCCGAAGCAGACCAAAGAGGTTACCGAGCTGATCAAAGAAATGCTGCACGATCTTGCTGTGAACGGCCTGAGTGAGGATGAACTCCGCAAAGGCAAGGAGCAGCTGAAAGGCAGTCTGATTCTGAGTCTGGAAAGCACCAGCAGCCGGATGAACCGGATGGGCAAAAACGAGCTGATGCTTGGACGGCAGGATACCCTCGATGAGATGATTGCCAAAATAGGGGCCGTGACCATGGAGGATATCAATGCGCTGCTGGACTTTATGTTCGCACAGCCGTTGTCTCTGGCTATGGTAGGCTCAACAGATAAAGCGATAGCCAATGTTAGGAGAGATGATCTTGTCTTATTACGTTCAAATTAACAAGCTTCCCGGGAATGAGGATGTGCAGCTGCCCTGCAAAATGTCCGAACAGGCCTCAGGGTATGACCTGTATGCCGCTGTAGCAGAGGCTGTGGTGCTTGCTCCGGGCGAGCGTGCATTAATCCCCACTGGAATCTCCCTGGCCATGCCGGACGGGCTGGAGGCGCAGATCCGTCCCCGCAGCGGCCTGGCCCTGAAGCACGGCATTACCTGCCTGAATACCCCGGGTACCATCGATGCGGATTACCGTGGTGAGATTAAGGTGCTGCTGATCAACCTGGGTCAGGAGCCGTTTGCGATTGCCCGCAATGAGCGGATTGCCCAAATGGTATTCCAGGCTGTGCCATCTGTAACGCTGGTGGAAGTCAGTGAGCTCTCTGAAACGGAGCGCGGCGCCGGCGGCTTTGGACATACGGGTAAATAATTAGCGGGATCAATATTTATGATTAATTTAAAAAGCTTGCGGAACTGCACTTTCCTGGTGCGTAACCGCAAGCTTTTTTTATATTTTGTCATATGCATAGATGATTTAGCTTCTATTTGGCTGAGCCGTTAGTCTGTCTTGCACAGGTATCTCATACTGCTTCTCCCGCGGGTTATCCCGGTGATCGATAATATCCTGAACCGTTGTATAGGCTTCGATATCAGGGGGAATTGCATTAGCCGGATCGCGGCTGGGGTCGGGGAGGGTGGATTTTAAATTTTTAGTTGATTACAGATTGAATATTGCAGAAACCCAGTGATTTATTTCGGCGCTGGCTGGAATTCATCTCCGCTCTTCACCCATCCGCACCACACGGCATAAGATGCTCTATAGTCGAATGTGTATGTGGAAAGGAGCGTCATCCCTATGCTTACTGGCATCAGGATCGTGTTCCTGGGCGGGGACGCGAGACAAATTGAAGTGATTCGGAAATGTGTGGAAATGGATGGGTCGGTAAGCGCTGCCGGATTCGATAAGTGGGATGCCCCAAGCCCGGGGGTTAACCTGGAACAAATGTCGGCAGAATTACTCAGCAGCGCAGATGTGCTGGTGCTGCCGGCTGTCGGCTGCGATGATGAGGGTTATATTAATGCGGTATTCGCTTCAGAACGCCTGCAGCTGCTGGAAGAGCATATTGCTGCGCTGCCGTCCCGGGCTATCGTGTATACCGGCATGGCCAAAAGCTATTTGCGCGGCCTGTGTGCCAGACATTCACTCAAGCTGGTGGAGCTGCTGAACCGGGACGATGTGGCTATTTACAATTCAATCCCCACAGCTGAGGGTGCACTGGTTATGGCCATACAGAATACCGATTTCACCATCCATGGTTCTACCTCCATGGTGCTCGGAATGGGCAGGACGGGATTCACCATGGCCAGGGCACTGCAAGGCATGGGTGCAAGTGTAAAAGTAGGTGTAAGGAAACAGGAGCATTACGCAAGGGCAGAGGAAATGGGCTGGAAGCCGTTTATGACCGGAGATCTGCTGCTTCACGTACCGGAAGCGGATCTGATCTTCAATACCATTCCGAGCATGATTATTAACGCACAGGTTCTATCGCGTCTTCAGCGGCACTGCGTGATCATCGATCTGGCTTCCGCACCGGGCGGGTGCGATTTCCGCTATGCCGAGAAGCGCGGGATCAAGGCGATGCTGGCACCGGGACTTCCCGGTATTGTGGCCCCCAAGAGCGCCGGAATCATTATGGCTAATGCACTGGTACAGTCGTTATCAGGCGAGACTTCAATCAGGGGGGACGAATAAATGGATTGGCATGGAAAAACAGTTGGTTATGCAATTACCGGCTCTCACTGCACCTTTGCCGAGGTAATGCCGCAGATTCAGCGGTTCATGGATGGCGGCGCCAACGTGGTGCCGATTGTATCGGCATCTGTGCTGAACACGGATACGCGCTTTGGCACATCGGAAAATTGGTTAAAACAGTTGAAAGATATAACGGGGAATGATATCATTTCTACAATTGTTGAAGCGGAACCGCTGGGTCCTTCGAAGCTGCTGGATGTACTTACGATTGCTCCCTGCACAGGGAACACAACAAGCAAACTGGCGAATGCCATGACGGACAGTCCGGTGCTGATGGCTGCCAAATCGCAGATGCGCAACGGGCGTCCGCTGGTGCTGGCGATCTCCACCAACGATGGGCTGGGCCTGAATGCGGCGAATATAGCTAAGCTGCTGGTAACTAAGAATATTTATTTTGTGCCATTCGGCCAGGATAATCCGGTTGCAAAGCCTAACTCGCTTGTCGCCCGGATGGACCTTATTCCTGAGGCTTGTTATGCAGCCCTGCAAGGCAGCCAGCTGCAGCCTATGATTATCGAACGGTTTCATTCAGCATAGCATTACGGCTCTTCACAGCAGCCAAGCACATACGTAACATATCTGCCGTCCTCATCTTGAGGGCGGTTCAACACTTTATTCAGCAGGTTAAGGCTGGAGCATTGATCAGGGTTGAGGAAAGGGGCATCTTCCTTATGCTTACTGGCATCAGGATCGTATTCCTGGGCGGGGACGCAAGACAGCTCGAAGTGATCCGCAGATGCGTAGAGATGAATGCGGCGGTAAGTGCCGCGGGGTTCGACCAGTGGGAGACTCCGGTTCCGGGGGTGAGTCTGGAACCGATGTCGGCAGAACTGCTCGGCACAGCCGATGTACTGGTGCTGCCCGTGGCAGGATGCGATGAGGAAGGAAAGCTTAACGCGCTGTATTCCTCCGGTCCGCTGCAGCTGCTGGATGAACATATCGCGGCGCTGCGGGCAGATTGTATAGTATATACTGGTATGGCCAAAAGTTATTTGCGCGCCTTGTGTTCCAGGCATTCACTGAAGCTAGTGGAGCTGCTGGACAGGGATGATGTGGCGATATACAATTCTATCCCTACAGCGGAAGGCGCGCTGGTAATAGCTATTCAGAATACCGATTTCACCATACATGGCTCCAATTCATTGGTGCTGGGCATGGGCAGAACCGGTTTCACGATGGCTAGAACCCTGCAAGGCCTTGGAGCCAGAGTATCCGTGGGGGTCAGGAAGCCGGAGCATTACGCCCGTGCTGAAGAAATGGGCTGGAAGCCTTTTATGACCGGGACACTGCAGCTTCATGTGGATGATATTGACCTTATCTTCAATACCGTTCCCGGCATGATTCTTACGGCAGAGGTTCTTTCGCGTGTGCCCAGGCAGTGTGTAATTATTGATCTGGCTTCGGCTCCGGGCGGCTGTGATTTCCGGTACGCGGAGAAGCGCGGGATTAAGGCAATCCTGGCTCCGGGCCTTCCAGGAATTGTCGCACCGGCAAGTGCAGGGAAGATTATGGCTGGCGCATTGCTGCAGTCGATTTCGGACGAGGTTCTGCATACGCTAGGCAATGAATGAACCGTTAGAGATTAACACTTGTATTCAGTATTTCAAGGTATGCACCCAGCGCAGCAAGAGCCGTTCTCTATGAAGGTAACAGCTATTCTGCGTATTTATCAGCGCTTGCTTAGAGAAGTAATGGAGGAATTATAAATGGGTATTTTGGTGCAAAAATTCGGCGGAACCTCGCTCTCCACACCGGTGGCCAGAGAACATGTAATCCGTCATGTCAAACGGGAGCTGGCCAGCGGGTTCAGCCTGGTGGTTGTAGTCTCGGCAATGGGCCGCAAAGGTGAGCCTTATGCTACAGATACACTGCTGGATCTGGCGGCTCAAAGCGGGAACTCGCTGCCCGACCGCGAACGTGATCTGCTGATGTGCTGCGGGGAGATTATCTCGGCGGCCAACCTCTGCGGACTGCTGGAGCAGGAAGGAATCCGTTCTACCGTGCTTACGGGGGCGCAGGCGGGATTTGTAACAGACAGCAGCTACGGCAACGCAAGAATTCTGGATGTGCGGACAGAACGCATTCTACGCGAACTGCGTGAGCATAAAGTAGTAATAGTAACCGGGTTCCAGGGTCAAACCGAAGCCGGTGATTTCACAACCCTTGGCCGCGGAGGAAGCGATACTTCGGCTACAGCGCTCGGTGCTGCACTGCGTGCGGATATGGTGGATATTTATACCGATGTTGACGGCATTCTGACCGCTGATCCGCGGATTGTCGAAGATGCCAAGCAACTAACTTATGTCAGTTATACGGAAATCTGTAATATGGCCTATCAGGGAGCCAAGGTAATTCATCCCCGGGCTGTAGAAATCGCTATGCAGGCTCAGATTCCGGTACGTGTACGGTCAACGTTCTCCGAAGCGGAAGGGACGCTTGTTACCCATCCTGAAGGCTTCAGCGATGTTTCGCACGGAGTCGTTGACCGTTTTGTCACGGGCGTTGCGTATGTCAGTAACATTACACAGATCTCCGTGGAATGTCCTGACGGCAACGGAACAGGCGTACAGCTGCAGATTTTCAAAAGCATGGCGGATAACGGGATCAGCGTAGACTTCATTAATGTGACTCCATCCGAGGCTCTGTACACTGTGTTTGATGACAAATCGGAGAAAGCAATCTCTGTGCTGCAGGAGCTGGGGCTGCGTCCTAGGAGCTTGTCCGGCTGTGCGAAAGTATCCGTTATCGGCGGAGGCATCAATGGGGTGCCGGGAATCATGGCCCGTATTGTTGAAGCGCTCAGCTCGCAAAATATTCAGATTCTGCAATCCGCAGACTCCAATACAACGATTTGGGTTCTGGTGAAGAAGGAAGATATGGTGCAGTCGGTTCGCGCCCTGCATGCCAAGTTTGAATTGCACCGCTGACAAGGAGGAATTCAAAGTGGATTTCGGAAGACTAATAACCGCAATGGTAACCCCGTTTGACGGGGACGGAGAAATCAACTGGGAAGCAACTTCAAGGCTTGTTGATTACCTGATAGAAGAACAGAAGTCCGCTGCGCTGGTAGTCTGCGGAACAACGGGTGAATCGCCTACCTTAACCGATGATGAGAAGCTGAAGCTGTTTTCTTTTGTCAAAAAGCAGGCAGGCGGACGCTGCAAAATCATCGCCGGAACCGGCAGCAACAGTACCAGACATTCCATCGAGCTCACGAAGGAAGCCGAGAAAATCGGCGTGGACGGTGTGCTTCTGGTCGTCCCTTATTACAACAAACCTAATCAGGAAGGGCTCTACCGGCATTTCTCGTCCATTGCCGCCGAGACTTCGCTGCCTTGCATCTTATACAATGTACCAAGCCGCACTACGGTGAGCCTAAGTGTCACAACCACACTGCGTCTGGCCGAGATTCCGAACATTGTCGCTACGAAGGAATGCGTCTCGGTGGATCAGATCACCCTGATTGCCTCGGCCTGCCCGGATGATTTCCATGTCTACTCAGGGGATGATTCTGCGGGTCTGGCCACGCTTGCTGTGGGCGGCCACGGTATTATCAGCGTAGCCAGCCACATTGTCGGGGCGCAGATGCTGGAGATGATCGAAGCCTTCACTTCCGGGAATGTCCGCCGTGCCGGTGAGCTCCACCGGACGCTGTTTCCTGTGTTCAAGGGGTTGTTCGAATGCCCGCAGCCGCTGCCGAATCCTTCGGCGGTGAAATATGCGCTGGGTCTGCGCGGGATCGACGTAGGTTCAGTCAGGCTGCCGCTGGTTTCTCCGACAGATGAGGAAGCGGCCTTTATTGCAGCTTTGCTTAAGTAGGTATCAACCCAGTCTTCTTAAGCAGATTTATATCGCTAACCGTCCGCTCTAAAGAGCGGGCGGTTTTTTATTTTGTCAGATCCGTATAAAGACTATGTAAAAAAACGCAAGCCATAAACCGCTTTTTTGCTTGTCTTTTCCTCAAATAATGGCTGTTTGTTAAGGAAAGAATAGGACTAGGATCAGGATGACTTGTCTTTTGCCAAAAAAATCATGTATAATGTCCTTAAGTGATTCGGTGCGGTTAAAATAAAATATGCGGTAATCTTCCGTCAATGTAATTTTACATTGTGAGACAGGATAGGTCCTTGGATAAGTCTGTGCTAAACATGCCGGATTTTCGCGCGAGGGGCGCGGTGATGAAATTTTGACGGCGTTTGCCCGCTTCAAGACGATGTTACTGCCCGGTTCGGGAGTTTCGCCTTGCGCAATTATATAGACTTATCGGAATTTCTTTGTCGAATAAGGGAAGTTAACAGCAATTTGAAGAAAGTCTACAGCGCCGCTGAAAT
Organism: Paenibacillus sp. FSL H8-0259; assembly: GCF_037963255.1. Lineage (NCBI taxonomy): Bacteria > Bacillati > Bacillota > Bacilli > Caryophanales > Paenibacillaceae > Paenibacillus > Paenibacillus sp. FSL H8-0259. Next base: position 4,810,998 of record NZ_CP150147.1, on the reverse strand, counting down.
AATTGAAGCTCATTGTTTACAAATAAAAGTATGACGTCCAACATCATAGGAGGGTTAGATTCATTTGTCGAAAAAAAACAACAACGATAAATTGTCGATATTCGCATTAGGCGGAGTCGGCGAGATCGGAAAAAACATGTACGTTATTCAGTACGGCAACGACATTGTAGTCGTGGATGCCGGTCTGAAATTCCCGGAAGAAGATATGCTCGGTATTGATATTGTAATACCTGACATCTCGTACCTGACTGAGAACCGTGACAAAGTAAGAGGGATTGTGCTTACCCACGGACATGAAGATCACATTGGCGGATTGTCTTATGTGCTCAAGAACCTTAATGTTCCAGTCTATGGAACAAGACTTACACTTGGCCTTGTGGATAACAAGCTCAAGGAAGCGAACCTGCTGGGTGAAACCAAACGGATTCTGATCAACGAAGATTCGGAAATTGAGCTGGGAACCTCGCTTAAGGTAACATTCTTCAGAACCAACCACAGTATTCCTGATTCCGTCGGTGTATGCATCGAGACGCCGGAAGGCAATGTTGTCCACACAGGTGACTTCAAATTCGACCACACGCCAGTTAACGGTCAATTTGCGAACCTGCACCGGATGGCCGAAATCGGATCGAAGGGTGTGCTTGCACTGCTGTCTGACAGTACCAATGCCGAGAAGCCGGGCTTTACACCTTCGGAGAAGAATGTCGGTATTGTTCTGGAAGATATTTTCCGTAAAGCTGAACAGCGTGTAGTTGTAGCAACCTTTGCTTCCAACGTGCACCGTATCCAGCAGGTGGTGAATGCTGCAGAATCGACAGGCCGCAAGATTACTGTCATCGGGCGCAGTATGGTAAACGTTGTTTCCATTGCTTCCGAGCTCGGTTACCTGTACATTCCTGACGGTATGCTGATTGAACCGGAAGAAATGAACAGAATGGCCGGCAACCGTGTAGTTGTGCTTTGCACAGGCAGCCAGGGCGAACCAATGTCCGCGCTGACCCGTATGGCGCGCTCCAGTCACCGCAAGGTAGACATTATGCCGGGCGATACTGTTATTATTGCAGCTACACCAGTACCGGGTAATGAGAAGTATGTAGGCCGTACCATTGATGAACTCTTCCGTCTTGGCGCCAATGTAATTTACAGCGGCTCCAACTCCGGTGTTCACGTATCCGGTCACGGCAGCCAGGAAGAGCTGAAGCTGATGCTCAACCTGATGAAGCCGAAATTCTTCATTCCGATTCACGGTGAGTTCCGTATGCAGCGCAGACATGCAATTCTTGCAGAGTCCGTCGGTGTAGAACCAAGCAACATCTTCATCACGGAGCTTGGCGAAGTGATTGAGATTTCCGGAGGAGCAGCACGCAGAGCCGGCAAGGTTACTGCAGGCAACGTGCTCATTGATGGACTTGGTGTCGGCGATGTCGGCAATATCGTACTGCGTGACCGTAAGCTCTTGTCCCAGGACGGAATTCTGGTTGTAGTGGTAACACTCAGCAAGCAGAATGGAGCTATTGTCTCCGGACCGGATATCATTTCCCGCGGTTTTGTCTACGTGCGGGAGTCTGAAGGTCTCCTGGACGAAGCTAACCGGATTGTATCCGGTACGCTGCAGCGTCTGATGAGCGAGAAGGTCAATGAGTGGGCTTCTCTGAAGACCAGTGTCAAAGACTCGCTTGGCCGTTTCCTCTACGAGCAGACACGCCGCAGACCGATGATCCTTCCGATCATCATGGAAGTATAATTCAAAGCTTCATTTAGAATATATGCAGGGCAATAGCCCCTTCTCCCCGGAAATATTGGACGGTTTCCTGGGGAGGAGGGGCTTTTTGTGCAGCTATAAGATTTTTTTTGCCGGCGGACACAACATTTAAGGAGCTCAATCGTTATACTGCCAAGGGGGTGTGAAAGTGGGGGCTGGAAACAAAGAGCAGCTGCTCCAATCCAAAATGGCAGAAATACGCAGATATTTAATCCGGCTGGGTGCCGGAAGTGCAGATGCGGAAGACATCGTACAGGATACAATATACAAAGCCTTACTGTATGTTGACGGGATTGACGGCCATAAGTTCAGTGCCTGGCTCTATAAGGTAGCGATTAACAGCTATTATGATCTGTGCCGGAGGCAGGCCCGGTTCCGGTATTCCGAAGAAATTCACGATTATGAAGCGCCGGAGAGCGAACTGCCGGAGTCCATGCTGCTGCAGCAGGAGCAAAAAATACTTATTGAGAAGATCCTCGGCAGGATGAACCCGGCGAACCGCCAGCTGATTCTGCTGAAGTATGAAATGGAGTTCTCCTATAAGCAAATTGCTGCGCTCTTGGGAGTCTCAGAAGGTACAGTGAAGGCTTCTCTGTACCGTGCCAGGCAGCAGTTTCAACACATTTACGGAGGTGAGGCTGAATGACAGCCCCATGGGAAGGACAAGAGGATCAGAATTTGGCCCTGACACTAAAAAAAGCTAAACGTAAAAGCATAATCCGCAGTATTGTTATTTCACTGCTCGTTACCCTTATTACATTGACCGCGATATTTTTCGGTGCGGCACAGCTGGTGGCCCACCGCTCCGCTGAGACAAAGATGAGTGAATGGAAATATCTGATGATTAGCAGTCCCAATGAATATATGTCCAGCTATAGAGACAACCGCGGATTCTTATCTGGAGTGCTGGAAATGAACACTTATAAGATCATTGAAGGCGTACCTGTTCCGTGGAATGAGAAATGGTTCAATTATAACGAGTGGTGGTTTCCTTTTGCCACTGGTGCTTATGGCGGCACAACCAATCTGCAGGAGTCAGCGCCCCCGGGAAATCCGGACAGCCAGGTGTTCAGACGGCAGTATAACCCGCATAACGGTCAGAAGGAGATGGCTTACTACATTCCAGGTGTGGAATACGACAGTTCAATCCTCAATGACCTTAACCTGCTTACCGCGATGGGACCGGATGAATTGGCTGAGATGGCACTGTCTTTTGATCAACCCTATTCCTTCGAGGAGGTGAAAAGAATGCTTCCTAAAGAGGCCAGACCTGTATGGTATTGGGTGGATACGTATGACGAAAGTTCCGGGTTCTATCTGAAATCCCACGAGGGTTGGGATGGCGTAATGATAAGTCCGCAGCCTGTGTCATCTTCCTCAGGCATTTATGGGTTCGGCACCGGACCTAATGATAATGGCGGTGAGGTATCGCCGGTGGATTTTCTGGGATTGCTTCAATCCGGGCTGGAGCATAAAGACAATTATTATAGCGAATACAGCCGGATCAGCCGGTACCTCAAAAAGGATAAGGCTGAGCCTGACGCCGCAGATGTCCGGATTCTGGGAGTTGTTGTCACCGGCTCTGCAGCAGGTCTGAAGAGCTTGAATGGACAACCCTATATCCGGGGGGCAGTGCTTGGTGCCGTAGCAGATCCCAATTAACTTGAACAAACACAGCCTGATATTTTATAACCGGATTTGCATAAGGGAGTCCCCCGGAATGTCATACTACCAGGAGATAGTATGGCTGCAGCGGATGGGTGCTGTAAGCAGAAAGGGAGAGCTGCGCACAATGGACTTCACAGAAGCAAGCATGAACAGCGGCAAGAACGAAGAGATTATGCCTGGAGAGATCAAACCCGGAGTCAGTGAACCTGTGCTGCCCGGACCGGTGGGGGTGCTGAAGGAGCTGGGGCAAACGGCGGTTCCTACAGGGGAGCCGGATATTTTCTGCATGACGATTATTGGCCAGATCGAAGGACATTTCGTATTGCCGCCGCATAATAAAACTACGAAATATGAACACATCATTCCCCAGCTGGTTGCCGCCGAGCAGAATAAGAATATTAAAGGGCTGCTGATTATCCTGAACACCGTCGGTGGGGATGTGGAGGCCGGGCTGGCTATTGCCGAGATGATTGCCTCCTTGTCCAAGCCAACTGTGACTGTGGTAATCGGCGGCGGCCATAGCATTGGCGTCCCGATCGCGGTATCCTCCAGCTATTCCATTATTGCCGAGAGTGCAACGATGACGATTCATCCGATCCGCATGAATGGCCTCGTGATTGGAGTGCCGCAAACCTTCGAATATATGGAGCGGATGCAGGAGCGGATGGTTAAATTTGTAACTTCGCATTCCCGCATTACAGAGACGCAATTTAAAGACCTGATGTTCAAAACCGGAGAGCTGAACCGTGACATCGGTACCGCTGTCGGCGGACAGGATGCCGTGAAATATGGTCTTATGGATGAGGTGGGCGGTATAGGAGCTGCTCTGGCCCATCTGAACCAAATGATTGCGGGAAACGTTTCGCTTTCGCCTGATCATCTGCCGCCGGGAGGACTGACTCAATGACCTTTTATACGATTCTGCCGATGGAGCAGGTGTTTGAGGGTGCACTTAATTATGCGCTGCCGGTGCAGGAGGTCAGCTATCAAGGGATGCTGATGCAGGTCGAACCGCTTGAAGGCGGTCAGGCGCGGATTGTCAGGCTGATTCAGTGTCCGCTGCACAGGTATCTGGACGCAGCCCTGTCCCCCGGATCGGTCATTCAAATAGACAAATAAATGCGAACATACTGCCTATAGATGCATTTTCTGACAAAAGAGAACATAGGTACGCCACGCCATTATATGGTATAATGTTGTGGGGGTGGCTGGCGTGGCTAAAAAAAGAAAAAAGAAAAAGAAAAAAGCGCTGCTGGGCAGCGTTTTAAAATATGAAATCTATGGAATTCTGCTTATTACGATCTCCGTCATTGCTTTGTCAGGTGAAGCGGCTGTAGGGCGCTCTCTTTCAAGTATGGCGGGATACTTACTCGGCAGATTCTATTTTGTGCTGCCGCTGGCCGGCATTTTCTATGGACTGATGGTCATGATTCACCGTAAATGGCCGTCCACCTGGAACAGCCGGTATACCGGCGGGCTGTTGCTGCTGCTGTCCATGTGCCTGATGAGTACGATTTCGGCTATGCAGCAGAAGCTGGGACCGATCGGAATGCTGCATCCGGGCAATGTGCTGGCCCAAATACATAATGACCTCTCGGGTTCACTGTCTCCGGGCGCTGGTGAGAGCAGCGTGTACATGCTCGGCAAGGACATCAGCGGAGGGTACATCGGAGCGCTGGAGTATGCAGCTCTACTGTGGCTGTTCGGCAATCTGGGCGCCAAGCTGCTTATGATTGTTCTGCTGGCGATCAGCTTCATGCTGATTACCAATCTGTCGTATGTGGAGCTGTTTACGCTGCTCCGGGTAAGAGCGGTTAAGCTGGTGGAAGGAATAAAGCTCAGATCAGCCAACCGCCCTGCAGCGGTTCCAGTAGTGCCCAGAGCTGCAAGAAACAGCACACCTGCTGCACCGCAGCCGGCAGATGATGATGACTACTACGAAGACGATGAAGAAGAGAACAATAATCAGCTGCCTAGACGTGCACAGCCGAACCTGCTGGGAAGAGTGGCCGGCTGGTTCAGCGGCTCCGCCCGTAATCAGCAGCAGCCCGGGACGGAAGAATATGATGACGGGGAACTGCCGGATGTAATCCTGACAGAACCGCGGAACGGTCCGATAATATCCGGGCTTGCGGCCGGCAGGGGAATGCCGCCGGAAGATTTCGGCGAGGATGAATTCCCCGAAGAAGATCTGGAGCCGGTTACCCCGATCATCCGCGACTTCTTCGAGCACATCCGCTCGGAAGGTCTGAATGCGGAGGACCGGGAGGAGTGGAGCGAGTTCTCGCCGGCTGCACGCGGCGGCGGTGTTACAGGAGCGGGCGATGAGGCTCTCCCTGCTGCTGCCGGACATCCTGCACTTGCGGATGAAGCTGCAGAGGACGGACTTCCTGTAGAGCTGGAAGGGCTGCTGGGAACGGCAGAGAATGGTGAAGTGGTTCCGGCAGCTCCGCCACCTCCTCCGCCCAAGCCGTACAAGCTTCCATCCTTCCGGCTGCTGGCCAAGCCTAATAACGGAGCCAAGGCCGGAGACCAGAATGACTACATGCAGACGGCCCGTAAGCTGGAAGCTACACTTGAGAGCTTCGGTGTCCGGGCGAAGGTGCTTGAGGTTGTCCGGGGACCGGCTGTTACCCGGTATGAGATTCAACCGGATATCGGCGTGAAGGTCAGCCGGATTGTCAATCTTACCGATGATATCGCGCTGGCGCTGGCAGCCAAGGATATCCGGATGGAAGCGCCGATTCCGGGCAAGTCAGCCATCGGTATTGAAGTGCCGAACTCCGAGGTCTCAATTGTAACCATGCGTGAAGTAATGGAGACGCAGATTTTTCAGGAGGCAGAGTCACGGTTGTCGATTGCGTTCGGACGGGATATCTCCGGTCAGACGATTATAGGCAATCTGGCCAAGATGCCCCATCTGCTGGTAGCGGGGGCTACCGGTTCCGGTAAATCCGTCTGTATTAACGGCATTATTACCAGTATCCTGTATAAGGCGAAGCCTAATGAAGTAAAGTTCCTCATGGTTGACCCTAAGATGGTTGAACTGAATGTATATAACGGCATTCCGCATCTGCTTGCGCCGGTGGTTACCGATCCCAAGCGGGCCAGTCTTGCCTTGAAGAAGATAGTGGTGGAGATGGAGAAGCGGTATGAGCTGTTCTCCAAGTCAGGCACGCGTAATATGGAAGGCTATAATACATTAATGAAAGATAATCCGGCAGCGGTATTGCCCTACATTGTAGTAATTGTGGACGAGCTTGCCGATCTGATGATGGTGGCGGCGAATGATGTCGAAGATGCGATCTGCCGGCTTGCCCAGATGGCGCGGGCGGCGGGAATTCATCTGATCATCGCCACACAGCGTCCTTCCGTGGACGTCATTACCGGACTGATTAAGGCGAATATTCCTTCGCGGATTGCATTTGGAGTATCTTCGAATGTGGATTCACGGACCATTCTGGATATGCCGGGTGCAGAGAAGCTGCTGGGACGGGGGGATATGCTGTTCCTGCCAATGGGAGCTTCCAAGCCGATTCGTGTCCAGGGGGCCTTCATGAGCGATCAGGAGGTCGAAACCATTGTACAGTATGTAAGCAGCCAGGGTGAAGCGAATTATGATGAATCCCTTGTTCCTGAAGTGGATGATACCCTATCGGAGGATCAGGATCCGCAGGATGAATTATATGAACAAGCCGTCCAGATTGTGCTGGAAGCCAAGCAAGCCTCGGTGTCTCTGCTTCAGCGGCGCATGCGGGTCGGTTACACCCGTGCTGCACGGTTAATTGATGCCATGGAGGCAAGAAGCGTGATCGGGCCTTACGAGGGCAGCAAGCCCCGTGAGGTGCTGATGTCCCTTGAACAGTATCAGCATAACAGAATCAGTTCATAACCCAAAAAAGATGACCCGTAGAAGTAGATACGGGTCATCTTTTTTAAGTTAGGCAATTTGTGGTCAATCTAAAATTATTTCACCCGGGGTGCTGCAAGCAGTTTGTCCACAATGAAATCAAGCTGTGCGTTCAGCGAATAGATATCGCTGTAATAGGATAATCCGAAGTCAATCTCCATCAGGCGGCCTTCTTTGACTGCCGGAATGCTGTTCCAGAGCGGATCGGCAGTCAGATCAGCCATCCCATCGTAGGAAGAACGGAAGATATAATCTCCACTGTAATCGGCCAGAACTTCAAAGGATACGGAATCACCGCCCATATCGCTCTTGGAATCAATTTTTTGCTGGAGAATCTCAGGCGCCTTCATTCCGAGATATTCATAAATGACCTGTGAACCCCGGCCATATTGTTTGCTCATGACCACTACCATGCTGCGGTCTGCGCCGCCTTCCATGATGGAGACCGTTGAACCGAGAATTCCCGCTTCCTGCAGCTTCTGCTTACTGTCCTCCACTTTGGCATTGAAGCTGTTCAAAAGGCCGGTAGCCTGTTCTTCCTTGCCGAAAATATGTCCAATGAACCTTACCCGCTCATCGGTCGTCATCTTCTCATAAGGGACCAGCACTGTCGGTGCGATGTCATGCAGTGCTGCATAGGTCTCCTCAGAAGGAACAATGATCAGATCGGGATCCAGCGAGAGTACAGCCTCAGGACTAGCCTCAAACCAGGTGCCCAGTTTCTGTACATCCTTCAATTCATTCTCAAAGGCTGCGCCTTCGGATACATCAGATACACCTATGGGTTTGATACCAAGTGCGAGGACATCGCCCAGCAGATACAGTACTACCACACGCTGGGGATCGGCTGGAACCTCTACGTCTCCTTTGACGGTGGAGATGGTCCGGGTCTGGGCCTCGGCTGCAGTGTTATCAGGGGATGTTGTAGCGGCTGCAGTCGCAGCAGGCGAAGCGGCTCCTGAGTTGCTGGCATTGCCCGCTGTAGTGTTGTTGGCACCTCCTGCGGAACACGCGCTTAACACTATGGTGAAGCATAACAACAAGGTGAGCATTAGGGATGGTTTAGCCGTTCTGAACATGGGTGACGCTCCTTTTGGGTTATATTGATAATGATTATCATCATCAATATATCGGAGAGTGTCTTCCCAGGCAATGTCATAAGCGGACACAGCGGATGGTATTTCCGGCCAGTTTGACACGGTTAGCAGGGAATTTTTGTACCTTACCGGCGAGGTGCCGAAATGCTTTTTGAACATTTTGCCGAAATGATATGCATCCGGGTAGCCGACGGCAAGCGCAATATCATGCAGCGTGGACTCTGTATTCAGTAGCAGCTCCCGGGCTTTGTCCATACGGATCTGTATCATATACTGGGCAGGGCTGGTCTGAAGCCTCATCCGGAAAAGCCTCGACAAGGTTCTCGGGCTCATCCCGAGTGTGCCGGCGAGTGCATCCAGCGTGAATGGTTTGCTGTAACTGTCGTGCATGTAGCGTACTGCCTGGTCCAGCGAATCCGCTTTGAGGGGCTGAATATCCTGCGCATGGAGCTGACGGAGCAGCTCATGGACCCATTGATAGAACAAGGCTTTGGCATGCAGATGCTCGAGTACGCCGCCTTGCTGCCATTCGCCATACATCTGGATCAGGATCTCGTACAGCGGAAGCGGATTGCCTGGAGTGAAATTGTAAATTTTGCTAAAAGGCCGGCTGCGCTCCATAAGTGCTGTAAGATTCCGCCGTCCGGGGAGCGTAAGTGTGGATCTGTATAAAATTAAGTAATAATCCAGGATTTCCTGTGTCTTGAGCACTTTGATCATCATGCCTTTGCCGCCATGAATGACACTGGAGCCGCTGATTTCAAATGAAATCTCATCTATAAGCACAGTTGCACTGCCGCGTACGACATACATATATGTACTGGCTGGAAGGCGGTACAGCAGCGGAGGTTCTCCCGAAGTGAAAGAGGCCTTGCGGATATCAATAACTTCTATTAAAGCGTGGTTCCACAGTATGATATGGTCCTTCAGATTCATGATTCTTCTCAACTCCTGTTGGTTCATAACCCAAGTATAGTTGATAATCGTTCTCAGTTGCAATGGATTTGCTCTTGCCAGTCTTACGGTAATGCATAGGATGTCTTGTGAGTCGTCATAATAACTTTAGCCATTCATGCAGAACTTACAAGAGAAAGGTAGAGCGAACCCCCATGACAAAACATAAGCAGTGGATCTTTGCCGCACTAACCCTTGCCTTGGCCGCCGCACCATTTGCCGGCGTATTCTTTGAAGAACGCGGCGTGACGTACGCCCAATCGTATGCAGCAGAGCCGGTTATAACTGAAATTCCTGACGAAGGGGAAGAAGCATTACCCGCTTTTGGCACAACGCCGCTGAAGCTTGGATCTTCCGGACAGGATGTGTATGAGCTGCAGGGGAGACTTAAGCATCTTGGCTATTATGCCGGTCCCATTGACAGCCAGTTCGGAGCCAAAACCAAAAATGCCGTCACCTGGTTCCAGTGGAAATTCGGCTTGAAATCCGACGGAGTTGTTGGTGCCAAAACAAAGCTCAAACTGTACAATGCAACAACAGCCTGGAAACCTACAGCCCCCAAGACATCGACCGCCAATAAGGATACATCATCCGGAACGGCGGCAAAAAAGAATGATACAGCCAAAACGAATACAGCTGAGCTGTCTTCCGGCAATACGATGGGGCTGTCCGAAAATGACCTGAAAATCATGGCTAATGCCGTTTACGGTGAATCACGCGGGGAGCCGTTTGAAGGACAGGTAGCGGTGGCGGCGGTTATTCTAAACCGGGTTAAATCGCCGAGCTTTCCCAACACGCCTTCGGGGGTGATTTTTCAACCCGGAGCCTTTACGGCTGTAGCTGACGGACAAATTTATCTGGAGCCTAATGAACAGGCACGCAAGGCAGTGCAGCAGGCGCTTAACGGCTGGGACCCTTCCGGCGGCTGCCTCTATTATTTCAATCCCAAGACAGCTACTTCCAAATGGATCTGGAGCCGACCGCAGGTGAAGACGATCGGTGAGCATATTTTCTGTATGTAGCTGAAGGAATGTTTTTGCACAGCAAGGCATTAATGGCAGCATGACAGCGTCCGTATAAATCCTTTCTGAGAGCAACCGGTACGCTGTCTTCCGGTTGCTTCCTTACTTTGGAATGGTTTAGAATGGATAATACTTCATAAACTTGTTGTATAGCATCTACCCACGCCGCAAAGGAGTTTTGGACTTGACAAATAATGGATTTCAACATGGCAGCGCCGCAGGCATGCGCATACACGTTCTGCCGACCAAGGCGTTCAAGACGTTCGCCATCTCACTTTATGCCGGCGTTCCGCTTGACGAAAGTACCGTCACCCCTACAGCTCTGGTTCCTTTTGTGCTCCGCCGGGGCACAGCCTCCTACCCTGAAACCACCCAGTTCCGCGAACGTCTGGAGGAGCTTTATGGTGCAGGTTTCGGCTTCGACATCTACAAACGCGGCGATTATCAGATCGTGCAGTTCCGGATGGACACGATCAATGACTCCTTCGTACAGAGCAAGGAGAGCCTGCTTGGAGAATCTTTTGCTTTTCTGGGAGAAGTATTGACCCGGCCTTTGCTGGAGGACGGAAGCTTCCGCGCGTCCTA